>NZ_CP171640.1:0-2400000 GCF_043950245.1 Agromyces sp. MMS24-K17
ACTCTCCCACAGGGTCGCCCCTGCAGTACCATCGGCGCTGCGAGTCTTAGCTTCCGGGTTCGGAATGTGTCCGGGCGTTTCCCTCGCGCTATGGCCGCCGAAACTCTGTCACTCGCACACCAACGCTGGGGTTGGTGTGGGTGGTTTCGGTCACCACCCCGGTCCGTGTTGCCACGTGGGGTGGGAAGTCTGTGTTGTGTTGTTGGGTTCGTCTGTCGGGAACCACATGGTGGACGCGAGTCATCAGGCCATACACACCAGCCTTTACAAACGGTGTGTATGTAGTGAGTTTTCAAGTTATCGGCTTATTAGTACCGGTCAGCTGCACAAGTCGTTAGTCCTTGCTTCCACATCCGGCCTATCAACCCAGTCGTCTACTGGGAGCCTCTCCCCCGAAGGGATGGAAATCTCATCTCGAGGCCGGCTTCCCGCTTAGATGCTTTCAGCGGTTATCCATCCCGAACGTAGCTAACCAGCGGTGCTCCTGGCGGAACAACTGGCACACCAGAGGTTCGTCCAACCCGGTCCTCTCGTACTAGGGTCAGATCCTCTCAAATTTCCTGCGCGCGCAGAGGATAGGGACCGAACTGTCTCACGACGTTCTAAACCCAGCTCGCGTACCGCTTTAATGGGCGAACAGCCCAACCCTTGGGACCTACTCCAGCCCCAGGATGCGACGAGCCGACATCGAGGTGCCAAACCATGCCGTCGATATGGACTCTTGGGCAAGATCAGCCTGTTATCCCCGAGGTACCTTTTATCCGTTGAGCGACAGCGCTTCCACAAGCCACTGCCGGATCACTAGTCCCGACTTTCGTCCCTGCTCGACCTGTCAGTCTCACAGTCAAGCTCCCTTGTGCACTTACACTCGCCACCTGATTGCCAACCAGGTTGAGGGAACCTTTGGGCGCCTCCGTTACTCTTTGGGAGGCAACCGCCCCAGTTAAACTACCCACCAGGCACTGTCCCTGAACCGGATCACGGTTCGAAGTTAGATATCCAGAGTGACCAGAGTGGTATTTCAACAATGACTCCACGAACACTGGCGTGCCCGCTTCAAAGTCTCCCACCTATCCTACACAAGCCACACCGAACACCAATACCAAGCTGTAGTAAAGGTCACGGGGTCTTTCCGTCCTTCTGCGCGTAACGAGCATCTTTACTCGTACTGCAATTTCGCCGAGTTCGCGGTTGAGACAGCTGGGAAGTCGTTACGCCATTCGTGCAGGTCGGAACTTACCCGACAAGGAATTTCGCTACCTTAGGATGGTTATAGTTACCACCGCCGTTTACTGGGGCTTAAATTCTCAGCTTCGCCTTGCGGCTAACCGGTCCTCTTAACCTTCCAGCACCGGGCAGGCGTCAGTCCGTATACATCGTCTTGCGACTTGGCACGGACCTGTGTTTTTAGTAAACAGTCGCTTCCCACTGGTCTCTGCGGCCCTGCAGCGCTTCCTGGAGCAAGTCCATTCACGCCTCAGGCCCCCCTTCTCCCGAAGTTACGGGGGCATTTTGCCGAGTTCCTTAACCACGATTCTCTCGATCTCCTTAGTATTCTCTACCTGACCACCTGAGTCGGTTTGGGGTACGGGCGGCTGGAACCTCGCGTCGATGCTTTTCTCGGCAGCATAGGATCACCCACTTTTCATCCGCATCGCGTCTCAGCCATCACGAGTCGCGGATTTGCCTACGACTCGGCCTACACGCTTGCCCCGGGTCAACCATCGCCCGGGTTGGGCTACCTTCCTGCGTCACACCTGTTATCACGCTCACCGCACCAGACCGGGTCCCACGCTCCCCATCCCGGTGCCCCCGAAGGGACGATGGAATGGTTCGGATGGTTAGCATTACTGGATTGGTGTGGGCGGTTCTTCGCCGGTACGGGAATATCAACCCGTTGTCCATCGACTACGCCTGTCGGCCTCGCCTTAGGTCCCGACTTACCCAGGGAAGATTAGCTTGACCCTGGAACCCTTGGTCTTCCGGAGGACGGGTTTCTCACCCGTCTTTCGCTACTCATGCCTGCATTCTCACTCGTGTGCCGTCCACGGCTGGTTTCCACCGCCGCTTCACCCGGCACACGACGCTCTCCTACCCATCCACACGACTGGACCACGAAGGCCTATCGATTGTATGAATGCCACGACTTCGGTGGCGTGCTTGAGCCCCGTTACATTGTCGGCGCGGAATCACTTGACCAGTGAGCTATTACGCACTCTTTCAAGGGTGGCTGCTTCTAAGCCAACCTCCTGGTTGTCTGTGCAACTCCACATCCTTTCCCACTTAGCACGCGCTTAGGGACCTTAGTCGGTGGTCTGGGTTGTTTCCCTCTCGACGATGAAGCTTATCCCCCACCGTCTCACTGCTGCGCTCTCACTTACCGGCATTCGGAGTTTGGCTGACGTCAGTAACCCGTTGAGGCCCATCGGCCATCCAGTAGCTCTACCTCCGGCAAGAAACACGCAACGCTGCACCTAAATGCATTTCGGAGAGAACCAGCTATCACGAAGTTTGATTGGCCTTTCACCCCTATCCACAGCTCATCCCCTCCATTTTCAACTGAAGTGGGTTCGGTCCTCCACGACGTCTTACCGTCGCTTCAACCTGGCCATGGATAGATCACTTCGCTTCGGGTCTAGGACCTGCGACTGAATCGCCCTATTCAGACTCGCTTTCGCTACGGCTCCCCCACACGGGTTAACCTCGCCACAGATCACTAACTCGCAGGCTCATTCTTCAAAAGGCACGCCGTCACAGTAACAAGACTGCTCCGACGGTTTGTAAGCAAACGGTTTCAGGTACTATTTCACTCCCCTCCCGGGGTACTTTTCACCTTTCCCTCACGGTACTTGTCCGCTATCGGTCATCTGGGAGTATTTAGGCTTATCAGGTGGTCCTGACAGATTCACACGGGATTTCTCGGGCCCCGTGCTACTTGGGATACCTCTCCGGCCGGCCAGACATTTCGACTACGGGACTCACACCCACTCCGGTACGGCTTTCAATCCGTTTCGTCTATACCTGACACGTCACCGCGGCAGTCCGGCAGAACTGCCTGAAAGGTCCCACAACCCCGACCATGCAACCCCTGCCGGGTATCACACATGACCGGTTTAGCCTCTTCCGCTTTCGCTCGCCACTACTCACGGAATCACGGTTGTTTTCTCTTCCTGTGGGTACTGAGATGTTTCACTTCCCCACGTTCCCTCTACCCGCCCTATATATTCAGGCGGGAGTCACCAGGTCACCCAAAGGGCCTGGCGGGGTTTCCCCATTCGGAAATCCTCGGATCACAGCTCGTTTATCAGCTCCCCGAGGCTTATCGCAGATTACGACGTCCTTCTTCGGCTCCAGATGCCAAGGCATCCACCGTTTGCTCTTAAAAACTTGAAATCACATGAGTTTCAGAAACCACCACCCCAAAGGGCGGCGGTGACCAATGATTAGTCAGAACACCACCCGAAGGTGATGTCCAGAACAAATCTTTGTGAAACCACACACCACCACCACCCCGAAAGGCGACGACGATGCGAGTTTCTAAGATGCTCGCGTCCACTATGTAGTTCTCAACAGACGAACAGCACCCCCACCCCCACCAACCAACCGGTCAGCAGTCATGAAGGCCTGCAAGAGTCCAACACCCGACTCCGAAGAGCCGCGCCCGGTCCCTCAGGACCCAACAGCGTGCACGTGCCGGCCTCACCAACCCGAACCGTTCCAACCCCCGAAGAGGCGTACTAAACCCGAATCAACTCGAACCGGCACCTATGTCAATGTTCCACCCATGAGCACCCAGCAGAACACATTCGGTCCTGATCTGGGCACCTGGAACCAGCAAGCTGGTCCAGTGCTCCTTAGAAAGGAGGTGATCCAGCCGCACCTTCCGGTACGGCTACCTTGTTACGACTTAGTCCTAATCACCGATCCCACCTTCGACGGCTCCCTCCCACAAGGGGTTAGGCCACCGGCTTCGGGTGTTACCGACTTTCATGACTTGACGGGCGGTGTGTACAAGGCCCGGGAACGTATTCACCGCAGCGTTGCTGATCTGCGATTACTAGCGACTCCGACTTCATGAGGTCGAGTTGCAGACCTCAATCCGAACTGAGACCGGCTTTTTGGGATTCGCTCCGCCTTACGACATCGCAGCCCTTTGTACCGGCCATTGTAGCATGCGTGAAGCCCAAGACATAAGGGGCATGATGATTTGACGTCATCCCCACCTTCCTCCGAGTTGACCCCGGCAGTCTCACATGAGTCCCCACCATAACGTGCTGGCAACATGCGACGAGGGTTGCGCTCGTTGCGGGACTTAACCCAACATCTCACGACACGAGCTGACGACAACCATGCACCACCTGTAACCGAGTGTCCAAAGAGTTCCACATTTCTGCGGCGTTCTCGGTCATGTCAAGCCTTGGTAAGGTTCTTCGCGTTGCATCGAATTAATCCGCATGCTCCGCCGCTTGTGCGGGCCCCCGTCAATTCCTTTGAGTTTTAGCCTTGCGGCCGTACTCCCCAGGCGGGGCGCTTAATGCGTTAGCTACGACACGGAAACCGTGGAAAGGTCCCCACATCTAGCGCCCAACGTTTACGGCGTGGACTACCAGGGTATCTAATCCTGTTCGCTCCCCACGCTTTCGCTCCTCAGCGTCAGTAAGTGCCCAGAGACCTGCCTTCGCCATCGGTGTTCCTCCTGATATCTGCGCATTCCACCGCTACACCAGGAATTCCAGTCTCCCCTACACCACTCAAGTCTGCCCGTACCCACTGCAGGCTAGAGGTTGAGCCTCTAGATTTCACAGCAGACGCGACAAACCGCCTACGAGCTCTTTACGCCCAATAATTCCGGACAACGCTCGGACCCTACGTATTACCGCGGCTGCTGGCACGTAGTTAGCCGGTCCTTTTTCTGCAAGTACCGTCAAGACCCCGAAGAGCCCCTTCTTCCTTACTAAAAGCGGTTTACAACCCGAAGGCCGTCATCCCGCACGCGGCGTTGCTGCATCAGGCTTGCGCCCATTGTGCAATATTCCCCACTGCTGCCTCCCGTAGGAGTCTGGGCCGTGTCTCAGTCCCAGTGTGGCCGGTCACCCTCTCAGGCCGGCTACCCGTCGACGCCTTGGTGAGCCATTACCTCACCAACAAGCTGATAGGCCGCGAGTCCATCCCAGACCGAAAAAACTTTCCACCCCCCACCATGCGGTGAAAGGTCATATCCGGTATTAGCTCCGATTTCTCGGGGTTATCCCAGAGTCCAGGGCAGGTTACTCACGTGTTACTCACCCGTTCGCCACTAATCCCCCCAGCAAGCTGGAGATCATCGTTCGACTTGCATGTGTTAAGCACGCCGCCAGCGTTCGTCCTGAGCCAGGATCAAACTCTCCAAAAAAAATGGTTCCCAACAACCCGAAGGCCATCAGGGAGTTCAAATCACTGACAGAGAAACAACTGACTCAAAAATCAAATTGTCCATCAATCAAAGGAATCCCACCCACTCCGAAGAGCAGGTCGGGGTTCAAAAAATTGGCATTGAACATAGTGCACGCTGTTGAGTTCTCAAGAAACGGACGCACCAGGGTTACAGCCACAACGACCAGCCCCCAGGGCAACCTATCCAATGTACCACCACACCCCGACCACCAGAGCACCGAACCGGGCTCCACGCGGGACACTCCCAGCCCCGTCCGCACCGAAGCACCGGACTCACTGGTTGAGGTGGAAGAATCTTAGGCTTGAAATCACCGAGTCGCAACGCGACTACGAGGTTATTTGGCTAAGACCAAGCCGCCTCACCCGACCCGACTCGCTGTCTCGCGCTCCGGGCCGCCGTGGCGACAGATAGAAACCTACGCGCCCCCCACCCCACCCACCAAATCAACCACGCATCCCGGGCGTGTCGCGACCCCACGCACCCGCCCCCGACGGCCCGAACAGCGGGGCGTCGCGGGCGTCCAGGTCCCCGGAAACCGAACGGAGCCGGCCCCTCGTGGGGCCGGCTCCGGAAGGCTCGTCGCCGCATGGCGGCAGGACACGCGTCAGGCGTCTGGGGTGGTCTTGTGCCGCGGCTTCCGCGCGGGGCGGTCGCCGTCGGCCGGCGCGTCGTCACCGGAGGCGGGCGAACGATCGTCACGGTCTCCGTACGCACGACGGTCGTCGCGCGAACCGCGGTCGTCGCGGTCGTACCGGCCGCGCGTGCGGTCGTCGCGCCCGGAGCCACCACGGTCGTACCCGCCACGGCCACCGCCGGCGTCGCGACGACGGCCCGACGAGCCGCCGCGGTCGGGACGCAGTTCGATGAGCTGCCCGCTGATCCGGGTGTCGGCGAGGCGGTCGAACACGTCCTGCGACAGGTCGGCCGGCAGTTCCACGAGCGAGAAGTCGCCGCGGATGTCGATGTGGCCGAAGTCCTGGCGGCGCAGCCCGCCCTCGTTCGCGAGCGCGCCGACGATCTGGCGCGGGTCGACCCGCTGCCGGCGTCCCACCGCGATGCGGTACGAGGCCAGCCCCGAGCTGCCACGTCGATCGCCGCGGTCGCCGCGGTCGTCCCGGTCGAACCGATCCCGGCGGTCGCCTCGGTCCCCGCGGCCGCGCCGGTCGTCGCGGTCGTACCGGTCGTCACGATCGAAGCGGTCGCGCCCGCGCCGGTCGCCCCGGTCGCCGAAGTCGCGCTGCGGGCGCTCCTCCTCGGGCGGCAGCAGCAGCGGCGTCTCGCCCTGGGCGAGCACCGCGAGCGCCGACGCGACATCCGCCTCGGGCACGTCGTGGTGCTCGACGTAGTGGGCGATGATGTCGCGGAACGCCTCGATGCGCGACGTCTGGCCGAGCGCCTCGGTGATCGCGTCGTCGAAGCGGGTCAGGCGGGTCGCGTTCACCTCGTCGACGCTGGGCAGCTGCATCCGCGTCAGCGGCTGGCGCGTCGCGCGCTCGATCGAGGTGAGCAGGCGCTGCTCGCGCGGCGTCACGAAGCTGATCGCGTCGCCGGTGCGACCGGCGCGACCCGTGCGCCCGATGCGGTGCACGTAGGACTCGGTGTCGGTCGGGATGTCGAAGTTCACCACGTGGCTGATGCGCTCGACGTCGAGGCCACGGGCCGCGACATCCGTGGCGACCAGCACGTCGAGCTTGCCGTCCTTCAACTGGTTCACGGTGCGCTCGCGCTGCACCTGCGACAGGTCGCCGTTGATCGCGGCCGCCGAGAACCCGCGGGCGCGCAGCTTCTCGGCGAGCGTCTCCGTCTCGTTCTTCGTGCGGACGAACACGATGATGCCCTCGAACGCCTCGACCTCGAGGATGCGGGTGAGGGCGTCGACCTTCTGGGCGTACGAGACCACGAGGTAGCGCTGCGTGATGTTCGCCGACGTCGTCGTCTTCGCCTTGACGTTGATCTCCTCCGGGTCGCGGAGGTACTGGCCGGAGATGCGCCGGATCGGCGCCGGCATGGTCGCCGAGAAGAGCGCGACCTGCTTGTCGTCGGGGGTGTCGGCGAGGATCGACTCGACGTCCTCGGCGAAGCCCATCTTCAGCATCTCGTCCGCCTCGTCGAGCACGAGGTACTTCAACTCGGAGAGGTCGAGGGTGCCCTTGTCGAGGTGGTCCATGATGCGACCCGGGGTGCCGACCACGATGTGGACGCCGCGGCGGAGGGCCGAGAGCTGCACGCCGTAGCCCTGCCCGCCGTAGACGGGCAGCACGTGCACGCCGCGCAGGTGCGCCGCGTACCGCTCGAACGCCTCGCAGACCTGCAGGGCCAGCTCGCGGGTCGGTGCCAGCACGAGCGCCTGCGGCGTCTTCTGCGAGACATCCAGCCGCGAGAGGATCGGCAGCGCGAACGCCGCGGTCTTGCCCGTGCCGGTCTGCGCGGTGCCGAGCACGTCGCGTCCGGCGAGCAGCGGCGGGATCGTCGCCGCCTGGATCGCCGAGGGCGTCTCGTAGCCGACGTCCTTCAACGCCTTCAGTACGTGGTCGTCGAGGCCGAGGTCGGCGAAGGTGGGCGTGAGGGGCGCGTCCGCCTCGTCCTGCGCCGTGGCATCCGTTGCGCTCATGCCGTCAACGGTATCCCGTCCGCCTGTGAGTCCGCGTCGGCGCGACCTTCGCCCCCGCTTCGGGCCGCCGCGCGGCCGCGCCGGATCACGTCGCGCACCGCCGGTTCGAGCTCCGGCCAGCGGAACGCGTAGCCCGCGGCCTCGAGGCGGCCGGGCAGCACCCAGCGGCTCTTCAGCAGCAGCTCGGGCTCGTTGCGGAGCGCCCACATCGCCGGTTCGAGCATCCATCGGTACGCGGGCAGTCCGATCGGCGCGCCGACCGCGCGGCGGAACGCCGCCATCAGGCGCCGGTCGTCCGACGGGTTCGGGGCTGCCAGGTTGACCGGACCGGTGAGGGTCGCGCCCGGGGCATCCGGCCGCTCGTCGACGAGGAAGCGGATCGCGCCGATCACGTCGTCGACGTGGATCCAGCTGAACCGCTGCCGACCGCGGGTGCGGTGCCACGGCTCGGGCGCCGGCGTCGGGTGCGGGCCGATGCCGCGGTAGCGGCGGTGCCGGAACCACGGGCCGTCGACCTGCGGGCCGCCCAGGCCGAACCGCGCGAGCGCGGCGAGCTTGTCGGTCGCCGGCCCGCCGAGCACGATCGCCATGCGGAGCGCGACGCGGCGGGTGCCGGGGAGGTCGCCGGCGAGGAACTCCGCCTCCCACGCGCGGGCCACGTCGACCGAGAAGCCCGTGCCGAGCTCGCCGTCGGCCTCGGTCATCGGGCGGTCGGTCGCGTGCCGGTAGATGGTCGCGGTGCTCGCGTTCAGCCAGGTGCGAGGCGGTGCGGATGCCCCGGCGATCGCCTCGCGGAGCGCCCGCGTCGTGACGAGCCGCGACCGGAGGATCTCGTCGCGGTTGCGGTCGACGTACCGGCAGTCGACGCGCTTGCCGGCGAGGTTCACGACGAGGTCGGCGCCGTCGATCGCGCGCGCGAGGGCCGGGGCATCCGACCAGGTGGCGTCGGGGCCGCGGCGGCCGACCCGCGCGACCGCGTAGCCGTCCGCGGCGAGCGCGTCGACGACGCGGCGGCCGATGAAGCCGTCCCAGCCGGCGACGACCGCGCGACGGGGCGCGGAGCCGGCCCCGGAGCGGCCGGCCTCGGGGCTGGTCGCGTCCCCGGTCACGCCGCGCCGAGGAACGCGACGGCGGCCTGCCGGAGGACGCGGGAGCCGGGGGCGTTGAAGTGGTGGCGGTCGGGGATCTCGAGGAACGTGCCGTTCGGCGTCGCGTCGGCGAGGATGCGGGAGCGCTCGAGGATCGCGTCCTCGGAGCCGGTGGCGAAGAGGATCGGCTGGGTCGGCGGATGCGTCGGATCGGGGTCGGCATCGCCGGTGCGCATCCCCTCGGCGAGCGCGATGAGCGCCCGCAACTCGTTGCCGGGCACGCGCTCGGCGAGCGTGACGTAGTTCTGGGTGACCCGGTCGGCGACCGGCGTGCCGTGCTCGACGTACGCGCGGGCCTGGTCGATCTGGAGCCGGGCCAGCGGCCGGCCGTCGGGGATGCCGCCGAGCACGGCGCGATCGATCCGGTCGGCGGCCTGCACGGCGACCTGCCAGCCGACGCGGGCGCCGAGCGAGTACCCGGCGTAGTGCACGGTGTCGATCAGGTACGTGTCGAGCACCGTCACGAGGTCGGCGACGAGCGCGTCCATCGCGTACGCAGCCGGCTCGTCGGGCTTCTCGCTCGCGCCGTGGCCGAGTTGGTCGACGCCGAGCACGCGGTAGCCCGCCCGCGTGAGATCGCGCACCCAGCCGGTGTTCACCCAGTTGTCGCGGCAGCTCGAGGCGAAGCCGTGCACGCAGAGGACGGTCGGGGCATCCTCGTCGCCCCAGGTGTACGTCGCGATGCGGCGGCCTTCCCCCGACATCACGAACTGCGGGTGGGGCATCTCGGTGAGGGCGGGCAACGACGGGCTCATGCCGCCATTCTCGCCTGCCGCGGCACGCCGATCGGACCCTAGCGTGTCGCGCGACGCCTTCGTTAGGGTGCAGGCATGACCCCCTCCATCGGAGTCGATGGTCCGGCGTCCGACGCATTGCTTGCGGTCGGGCGATTCTTCACGCGGTGGGACGAGACGCCCGACCACCGCGCGGCCTTCCTGGAGGGAGGTCGTCAGGGCGACAGCTTCTACCGAGAACGCTGGAGCCACGACAAGGTGGTCCGCTCCACGCACGGGGTGAACTGCACGGGCTCCTGCTCGTGGAAGGTGTACGTCAAGGACGGCATCATCACGTGGGAGGCGCAGGAGACCGACTATCCGAGCGTCGGCCCCGACCGCCCCGAGTACGAGCCCCGCGGATGCCCCCGCGGGGCCGCGTTCTCGTGGTACACCTACTCGCCCACGCGGGTGCGCTACCCCTACGTGCGGGGCGTGCTGCTCGACGCCTACCGCGAGGCGAAGGCCCGGCTCGGCGACCCGGTGCTCGCCTTCGGAGAGGTGTCGACGAACCGGGAGACGCGCCGCCGGTACCAGCAGGCCCGCGGCAAGGGCGGGCTCGTGCGGGCCACCTGGAAGGAGGCGGTCGAGCTCGTCGCCGCCGGCTACGTGCACACGATCAAGGAGTACGGGCCCGACCGGGTGGCCGGCTTCAGCCCCATCCCGGCGATGTCGATGGTGTCGCACTGCGTCGGCACGCGGTTCACTCAGCTCGTCGGCGGCGTGATGACGAGCTTCTACGACTGGTACGCCGACCTGCCGGTCGCGAGCCCGCAGGTCTTCGGCGACCAGACGGATGTCCCGGAGTCGGGCGACTGGTGGGATGCCACGTACCTGATGATGTGGGGCTCGAACGTGCCCGTCACGCGCACGCCCGACGCGCACTGGATGGCCGAGGTCCGCTACCGCGGCACCAAGGTCGTCACCGTCAGCCCCGACTACGCCGACAACACGAAGTTCGCCGACGAGTGGCTGCCGTGCCAGGCCGGCACCGACGCGGCGCTCGCGATGGCCATGGGCCACGTCATGCTCAAGGAGCAGTACGTCGACCGGCGGGTGCCGTTCTTCGTCGACTTCTCGCGGAAGTACACCGACCTGCCGCACCTGGTCACCCTCGTCGAGCACGCCGACGGCGGCCTGGTGCCGGGGAAGTTCCTGACGGCGGCCGAGCTCGCGGGCGGGGCATCCGGCGAGCGCGGGGCATCCGACACCGGCCCGACCGGTTCCGCCGCGCCCGAGGACGCGTGGAAGACCGTCGTGCTCGAGGCCGCGACCGGCGAGCCGGTCGTGCCGAACGGGTCGATGGGCTTCCGCTACGCCGAGTCGGGCGAAGGCCGCTGGAACCTCGACCTCGGGCAGGTGCAGCCGGCGCTGTCGGTGCGCGACGCGAAGGTCGCCGCGGACGACGTCGAGGTGCTGCTGCCCCGCTTCGACGCCCCGGACGGCTCGGGCTCGGTGCTGCGGCGCGGCGTGCCGGCGACGCGGGTGAACGGGCGGCTCGTCACCACCGTGTTCGACCTGCTGCTCGCGCAGTACGGCGTCGCCCGCGAGGGCCTGCCCGGCGAGTGGCCGACCGGCTACGACGACCGCGACACCCCCTACACGCCGGCCTGGCAGGAGGAGGTCACCGGCGTCCCGGCCGAGGCCTGCATCCGCATCGCCCGCGAGTTCGCGCAGAACTCGATCGACTCGAACGGCCGGTCGATGATCATCATGGGCGCCGGGATCTGCCAGTGGTTCCACGGCGACGCGACCTACCGGGCCATCCTGTCGCTGCTCATCC
Organism: Agromyces sp. MMS24-K17; assembly: GCF_043950245.1. GTDB lineage: Bacteria > Actinomycetota > Actinomycetes > Actinomycetales > Microbacteriaceae > Agromyces. Next base: position 11,750 of record NZ_CP171640.1, read on the forward strand.
TCACCGGCGCGATGGGGCGCAACGGCGGCGGCTGGGCGCACTACGTCGGCCAGGAGAAGTGCCGCCCGATCACCGGCTGGCTCTCGCTCGCGAACGCCCTCGACTGGGTGCGGCCGCCGCGCACCATGATCGGCACGGCGTACTGGTACATGCACACCGACCAGTGGCGGTTCGACGGCTACGCGGCCGACGCGCTCGCCTCGCCGCTCGCCGAGGGCAACCTCGACGGCATGCACACGGCCGACACGATCGCGCAGTCGGCGCGGCTCGGGTGGATGCCGTTCTACCCGCAGTTCGACCGCAACCCGCTCGAGGTGGCCGACGAGGCGGCGGCGGCCGTCGCCGCCGGCGAGGCATCCGACCCCGCCTCCTACGTGGCGGGCGCGCTCGCCGACGGGTCGCTGAAGCCCGCGATCGGCGACGTCGACGCGCCCGAGAACTGGCCGCGGCTGCTCACGCTGTGGCGGTCGAACCTGATGGGGTCGTCGGCGAAGGGCAACGAGTACTTCCTGAAGTACCTGCTCGGCACGCACTCGAACGTGATGGCCACCGACGAGGCCTCCGTGCGGCCGCGCGACGTCGTGTGGCGCGACGAGATCCCGGAGGGCAAGCTCGACCTGCTCGTCTCCGCGGACTTCCGGATGACGTCGACGACGCTCCTCAGCGACGTCGTCTTCCCCGCGGCGACCTGGTACGAGAAGCACGACCTGTCGTCGACCGACATGCACCCGTTCGTGCACGCGTTCACCCCGGCCATCGACCCGCCGTGGGAGGCGAAGAGCGACTTCGACCTGTTCCACGCCATCGCCCAGGAGCTGTCGCGGATGGCGGCGACCCACCTCGGCACCCGCAAGGACCTCGTCTCGGTACCGATGCAGCACGACACCGCCGGCGAGACTGCGCAGCCGGGCGGAGTCGTGCGCGACTGGGCGCGCGGCGACGTCGCGCCGCTGCCCGGCACGACGATGCCCGTGTTCGCCGTCGTCGAGCGCGACTACACGGCCATCGCCGACAAGCTCGCCACCGTCGGCCCGCTCGCCGAGAAGCTCGGCTTCACGATCAAGAACGTCACCTACGACGTGTCGCACGAGGTCGACCGGCTGGCCAAGCAGAACGGCGTGCTGCCGAGCGGCCCCGCCGCCGGGCGCCCCGCGATCGACACCGACGTGAAGCTCGCCGAGGCGATCCTGTCGTTCTCGGGCACGACGAACGGCGAACTCGCGGTGCAGGGGTTCCGCAGCCTCGAGAAACGGGTCGGCAAGCCGCTCGCCGACCTCGCCGAGGGCTCGGAGGAGAAGCGCATCACGTTCGCGATGACGCAGGCCGCGCCGGTGCCGGTGATCACCTCGCCCGAGTGGTCGGGTTCGGAGACCGGCGGGCGGCGCTACGCGCCGTTCACGGTGAACATCGAGCGGCTGAAGCCGTTCCACACGCTCACCGGCCGCATGCACTTCTACCTCGACCACGACTGGATGCGCGACCTCGGCGAGGCGATGCCGATCTACCGGCCGCCGCTCGACATGCACCGGCTGTTCGGCGAGCCCAAGCTCGGGCCGGACGGCTCGCAGCAGGTCGTCGTGCGCTACCTGACGCCGCACTCGAAGTGGTCGATCCACTCCGAGTACCAGGACAACCTGTTCATGCTCTCGCTCTCGCGCGGCGGGCCGACGGTGTGGATGAGCCCGGCGGATGCCTCGGCCATCGGGGCATCCGACAACGACTGGGTCGAGTGCGTGAACTCGAACGGCGTGCTCGTCGCCCGCGCGATCGTCTCGCACCGCATGCCCGAGGGGGTCGTCTACGTGCACCACGCGCAGGAGCGCACCATCGACGTCCCGAAGTCGGAGGCGACGGGGCGTCGCGGCGGCATCCACAACTCGGTCACCCGGCTGCTCGTGAAACCCACCCACCTCATCGGCGGGTACGCGCAGCTGTCGTACACGTTCAACTACCTCGGCCCGACGGGGAACCAGCGCGACATGACGGCGACGATCCGGCGCCGCTCGCAGGAGGTGGTGTTCTGATGCACGCAGTTCATCGGCGCAGTACGGCTCCTCGTCCGAGGGCTGGGAGGTGACGTTCTGATGCGCGTCATGGCTCAGATGGGCATGGTGATGAACCTCGACAAGTGCATCGGGTGCCACACCTGCTCGGTCACCTGCAAGCAGGCGTGGACGAACCGCGCCGGCACCGAGTACGTGTGGTTCAACAACGTCGAGACCCGGCCCGGCCAGGGCTACCCGCGGCGCTACGAGGACCAGGAGCAGTGGCGCGGCGGCTGGACGCTGAACGGCCGCGGCCGCCTGAAGCTGCGCACCGGCAGCAGGCTGAAGCGGCTGCTCACGATCTTCTCCTCGCCCGTGCAGCCGAAGCTCGAGGACTACTACGAGCCGTGGACGTACGACTACCAGACCCTGATCGACGCGCCGCTCGGCGACGACTTCCCCGTGGCCCGCCCGAAGTCGCTCATCACCGGCGAGGACACGCAGATCACGTGGTCGGCGAACTGGGACGACGACCTCGGCGGCACCTCGGAGCTCGGCCACCTCGACCCGATCGTCGAGAAGGTCCGCCGCGAGAGCGAGGACGCGATCAAGTTCCAGTTCGAGCAGACGTTCATGTTCTACCTGCCGCGCATCTGCGAGCACTGCCTCAACCCGTCGTGCATGGCGTCGTGCCCGTCGGGCGCGATCTACAAGCGCGAGGAGGACGGCATCGTCCTCGTCGACCAGGACCGCTGCCGCGGCTGGCGGCAGTGCATCACCGGGTGCCCGTACAAGAAGATCTACTTCAACCACAAGACCGGCAAGGCCGAGAAGTGCACGCTCTGCTACCCGCGGCTCGAGGTCGGGATCCCGACGGTGTGCTCCGAGACCTGCGTCGGACGGCTCCGCTACCTCGGCCTGTTCCTCTACGACGCCGACAAGGTGACCGAGGCGGCGTCGACGCCCGACGAGCAGGACCTCTACGAGGCGCAGCTCGACCTCATGCTCGACCCCGACGACCCCGAGGTGATCGCCGCGGCGCGCGAGCAGGGCATCCCCGACGACTGGATGGACGCGGCCCGCCGCTCCCCCGTCTACGCGCTCGCGAAGAAGTACCGGGTCGCCCTGCCGCTGCACCCCGAGTACCGCACCATGCCGATGGTCTGGTACATCCCGCCGCTGTCGCCCATCGTCGACCTGCTGCGCGACCAGGGCCACGACGCCGAGTCGGCCGGCACCCTGTTCGGGGCGATCGAGGCGCTGCGCATCCCCGTCGAGTACCTCGCCGAGCTGTTCACCGCCGGGGACACCGACCTCATCACCGGGACCCTGCGCAAGCTCGCCGCGATGCGGGCGTACCTGCGCGACATCACCCTCGACCGCGAGCGCGACGAGTCGATCGCGCAGGCGGTCGGCATGGACGGGTCGACGCTGTACGAGATGTACCGGCTGCTGGCGATCGCGAAGTACGAGGAGCGCTACGTCATCCCGACCGCGCATTACGAGCGGGCGCACGAGCTCGAGGAGCTGGGCTGCTCGCTCGACTTCGACGGCGGGCCGTACGAGCTCGGCGGCGAGTCGGGGCCGTTCGGCGAGGCGAGCGGTCGTCCGGCGCCGGTCGCGGTCGAGACGTTCCAGGCGCTCCGGGAGCGGCAGACCTCCGACGGGGCCGCGAGCGGCGAGTCGCTGCGCGGCCGGGTGAACCTGCTGAACTGGGACGGCAACGGCGCCCCGTCGGGGCTGTTCCCGAAGCGGTCGGATGCCTCGGGCCCGGCGGATGCCTCGGGCCAGACGGCTCCGGAGGAGCGGCCGTGAACCGCGCGATCGTCTACCAGGCCGCGTCGGTCTGCCTGAGCTACCCCGACGACGCGGTGCTCGGGCTCGCCGGCGTGGTGCGGGGTGCGCTCGCCGAGTCGGCGCCGCGGGCCGGGGCATCCTTCGCGCCCCTGCTCGACTGGTGGGCGGCGACGCCCGCCGCCGACGTGCAGCGCGCGTACGTCGAGATGTTCGACCTGTCGAAGCGGCACGCGCTCTACCTCTCGTACTGGACCGACGGCGACACCCGCCGCCGCGGGCCCGTGCTGACCGACTTCAAGCGGCGCTACCGGGAGGCCGGGCTCGAGCTCGGCGCGACCGGCGAGCTGCCCGACCACCTGCCGCTCGTGCTCGAGTACGCCCGCCACCGGCCCGACGACGGCGCCGGCCTGCTGCAGGAGTACCGGGCGAGCCTCGAGCTCATCCGGCTCGCGCTCTCAGAGCGCGGGTCGCCGTACGCCGGCGTCGTGGCGGCGGTCTGCGACACGCTGCCCGGCCGTTCGCCAGAGGACCGGCAGCAGGCGATGGCGATGGCCGCCGCGGGGCCGCCGACCGAGTCGGTCGGGCTCGACCCGTACGATCCGCGGCTCCTGCCGCTCGAGCCGACGGGCGTGATCACGACGGGAGGCCGGCGATGACCGTCTGGGACCTGCTCCTCTGGGGTGTGCTGCCCTACGTCATGGTCGTCGTGCTCGTCGGCGGGCTCGTCTGGCGGTACCGGTACGACCAGTTCGGCTGGACCACCCGCTCGTCGCAGCTCTACGAGTCGCGGCTGCTGCGCATCGGGTCGCCGCTGTTCCACTTCGGCATCCTCGTCGTCATCGTCGGGCACGTCGTGGGCCTGCTCATCCCCAAGGCCTGGACCGAGGCGGTCGGCGTCTCGGAGGACCTGTACCACGTGATGGCCCTCGGGCTCGGCACGGTCGCCGGGGTCGCGACGCTCGTCGGCGTCGGCATCCTGATCTACCGGCGGCGCACCACCGGGCCCGTGTTCATGGCGACCACGAAGAACGACAAGACCATGTACGTCGTGCTCGTCGCGGCGATCGTCGCCGGGCTCGCGACCACCGTGATCAGCGTGTTCGGGCCGCACGAGGAGGTCACCTACCGCGACACCGTGTCGCCCTGGTTCCGGTCGCTGTTCGTCTTCCAGCCCGACATCGCGTCGATGTCGGAGGCCTCGTTCGCGTTCCAGCTGCACACCCTCATCGGGATGCTGCTCTTCATGATCTGGCCGTTCACGAGGCTCGTGCACGCGTTCACCGCACCCGTGCACTACCTGTTCCGGCCGTACATCGTCTACCGGTCGCGCGACCAGCGGCCGAGCCCGGCGGGCGGCATCCGCCGCGGCTGGGCGCCGGTCGGCACGCCCGACCGGGAGCGTGACACCGTGCGTCGCACGGAAGGGAGACCCAGATGACGGACACCAGCAAGGCCGCCGCGCCGCCCGTGCTCGCCGGGCGCGGCCGGAACCTCGGCCTCGCGCTGCTCGCGTTCACGATCACGTTCTGGGCATGGAACATGATCGCTCCGCTCGGCGTGCGGTACGCGGAGGAACTCGGGCTGGATGCCACGCAGCAGTCGCTGCTCGTCGCGACACCGGTGATCGTCGGATCGCTCGGCCGCATCGTGACCGGCGCCCTGACCGACCGCTTCGGCGGCCGGCTCATGTTCACGGTGCTCACCGCGTTCTCGGCGATCCCCGTGCTCCTGGTGATGTGGGCCGGCGACGCCGCCTCGTACGGGTTGCTCATCGCGTTCGGGTTCCTGCTCGGCATCGCGGGAACGACGTTCGCGGTCGGCATCCCGTTCGTGAACGCCTGGTACGACCCGAGCCGACGGGGCTTCGCGACCGGGCTCTTCGGTGCCGGGATGGGCGGCACGGCGCTCTCCGCGTTCTTCACGCCGCGGTTCGTGCAGTGGTTCGGCTACGACGCGACCCACTGGATCATCGCGATCGCGCTCGTGGCGGTCGCCGCGATCGTCTGGCTCTTCATGCGGGACGCCCCGACCTGGAAGCCGAACACCGACCGCGTGATGCCCAAGCTCGCCGCCGCGGCGAAGCTCGCGGTGACCTGGCAGATGGCCTTCCTCTACGCGGTGACGTTCGGCGGGTTCGTCGCGTTCTCGACCTACCTGCCCACCTACCTGAACACCGTGTACGGATACGACCTCGCCGATGCCGGGGCGCGCACCGCCGGGTTCGCGATCGCCGCGGTGATCGCCCGCCCGCTGGGCGGGGTGCTCAGCGATCGGATCGGTCCCGCGCGGGTGCTCATGATCTCGCTCGCCGGCGCGGCCGCGATGGCGGTCGTCATCGCCCTCGTGCCGCCGCCCGAGCTGCTCGCGGGCACCTCGTTCGTCCTCATGGCCGGCTTCCTCGGGCTCGGCACGGGCGCGGTGTTCACGTGGGTCGCGCAGCGTTCGCCCGCCGAACGGGTCGGCACGGTGACCGGCATCGTGGGCGCGGCGGGCGGTCTCGGCGGGTACTTCCCACCGCTCGTCATGGGCTCGACCTACGGCGCGACCGGGAGCTACACGATCGGGCTGGCGCTGCTGTGCCTGACCGCCGTGATCGCGCTCGGGTTCACGGTGTTCCTCGCGCGGCGCGACCGCGCGAAGGCGTGAGGCGCGGATCGGGGCGGATGTCCCCGCCTCGCGGCAGACTCGATCCATGACGACCCCGATCGGCACGCCCGGCGGCACGCCGGAGCGGCCCGCGACGTTCTTCGTCGACGCCGCGGAGTTCCGCGCGTGGCTCGAGCAGAACCACGAGACGGCGCCCGAGCTCTGGATGGGCATCTACAAGAAGCACGTGCCCCATCGCGGGCTCACCTGGGAGCAGGCGGTGCCCGAGGCGCTCTGCTTCGGCTGGATCGACTCGGTCGCCCAGCGCATCGACGACGACGCGGTGCGCCAGCGGTGGAGCCCCCGCAAGTCGACGAGCACCTGGTCGAACGTGAACATCGCGCTGGTCGAGGGACTCATCGCCGACGGGCGGATGCGACCCGCGGGCCTCGCGGCGTACGAGCGGCGGCGCGCCGACCGCTCGGGCATCTACTCGCACGAGAACCGCGACGAGGAGCTGCCGCCCGCGTACGCGGCCCGGCTCGCGGCCTCGCCCGCGGCGACGGCATTCCTCGAGGAGGCCACGGCGACGTACCGCCGGACGGTCGTGCACTGGGTGCTGCAGGCGAAGCAGGAGGCGACCCGCGATCGGCGGATGGGGCAGCTCGTCGACGACAGCGCGGCCGGCCGGCTGGTGTCGTTCCAGCGCTACGGCGACGTGCCGAAGTGGGTCGAGCGTGCGGCGGCGGCGGCGCGAGCGGCCGGCGGCCTGGCGGATGATCCGGCCTAGCCCTCGAAGTCCTCAGGGTCGACGTCGTCGAGGAACCGCTTGAACTCGTCGACGGCGGCCTCCTCCCCTTCGGCCGGGACCTCGTCGTCCGCCCGGTCCTCGGCGCCGCCCGCCCCCTCGGCGAGCTCGGCCGGGATGCCGGCATCCGCGAACACCGCGTCGGCGACGAGGATCGGCGCCCCGGCCCGCACCGCCAGCGCGATGGCGTCGCTCGGCCGCGAGTCGACGACGTACTCGCCCGTCGCGGACTGGAGCGCGATCTCGGCGTAGAACGTGCCGTCCTCGATGCGGGTCACGTGGACGCGACGCACCTCCGCGCCGAGGGTGTCGAGCAGGAGCTTCATGAGGTCGTGCGAGAGCGGCCTCGGCGCGTGCTCACCCGAGATGGCGATGAGGATCGACGTCGCCTCCTGCGCGCCGATCCAGATCGGCAGCACGAGCCCGGAGCCGGACTCCTCGCCGACCGGCTTCAGCAGCACGATGTGCTGCTGGGCCGGATCGAGCGCGATGCCGAGCACGCGGACCGCAACGGTCATGGCGTGAGCCTACGCGCCGGGCGCGTCCGCGGTGGACCCGGAGCACCACGCGTTCGTATGGCGTCACGCCGGGTCGGGTGCACCCCCGGAGGCGGTGTCGGCCTCGACGGTCTGCCCGTCGACCCGCTCCTCCTCTGGGAGGCGCACGTCGTCGCCGCTCGGCCGCTCGCGCCCGTCTCCCTCCCGCAGGGCCCTGCGGCCCGCCGCCGGGTCGGCCACCCGCGGCTCGGCGGGCGCCCCACGGCGCGGGCGGCTCAGCGGGCGCCGCCCTGGCCGATGCCCAGCCAGCCGCCGTCGGCGGCGTTCGGGGCGGCAGCGGCCGGACCGCCCTGCTGCAACGCCTGCAGCTGCCGCTCGATCTCGGCCTGCGCCGAGATGACCGCGAGTTGGCGCTCGATGTCGGCGTCGGGCGCCGCGGTGAGGTCGGTCAGCGCGCCGCTCGCGAGCAGCTCGTCGGTGGCCGCCGCGCGCGCCTGCATCTGCGCGACCCGGTCGCGGGCCCGGTCGAGGCTCGAGCCGATGTCCTCGATCGAGGAGCTGAGCCCCGAGACCGCCTCGTTGGCCTTCACCTGCGCCTCGGACGCGGTGTAGGTGGCCTTGATGGTCTCCTTCTCGATGCGGAACGCGGCGACCTGGTCGGTGAGCCGGCGCTCCCGGTCCTGGAGTTGCGCGGTCTGCCGGTCGAGCGACGCGTACTGCTGCTGGAGGTTCGCGACCTGCCCCTCGAGCATGGCGCGGCGCTCGAGTGCGGCCCGGGCCAGGTCTTCCCGACCCTGCGCGAGCGCCTCGCCGGCCTGCGCGCCGAGCCGCTGGTAGCGGGCGCCCATCTCCTCGCCCTGCAGTTCGATGCGCTTCTTCGCCGTCGCGACCTCGGCGACGGCCCGGCGCACCTGCTGCAGGAGCTTCACCTGCTGGTCGTAGCTGTCGTCGAGCGTCTCGCGCGGATCCTCGATCTTGTCGAGCGCCTTCGACGTCTTCGCCCGGAAGATCGTGCGCACCCGCTGGGAGTTGCTGTTGCTCATGGTCGGTTCCCCTCAGTTCGAACGGCGGAGGCCTGCGGTCGGGCGGCGGCCGGGTAGGCGGCCGCGGGGTCTGCGGCGACATCGCGCCGGTTGAGTGCGCGGAGCTCCTCGATGCCGGCGCGCAGCGCCGCCACCTCCCGCTCCACGTCGGCGTCGAGCACGGCGAGGGCGTCGTCGGTCGTGCCGGAGAGGCCGGATGCCACGGCCGAGCGGACGCGCCGCACGAGTCCCTCGACCTGTTCGACGCGGCGCCGGCCCGCGGGGAGCTCGGCGGCCAGCACCGAGGCATCCGTCTCGCTCTCCATCAGGCGGAGCTGCAGGTCGAGCGTGGCCGCCTCCTCCGCCATGCGTCGGTAGAGCCGCGGCAGCTCGCCGCGCGGGCCGCTGCCGCTGCCGGCGAGGTCGACGGCGGCCTGGCCGCTGCGCACCGCGTCGTCGAGGCGCACGCGCAGGCCCAGGACCGTGCGTTGCGGGCCGTGCGCGACGCGCGCGCGGGTGCGGAGCGCGGCCCCGCCGACGGCCCGGCTGCGCCGGACCCTCCGGTAGACCGACCGCACGACGAGCGCGAACGCGATCCAGGCCGCGGCCGAGCACAGCAGCAGCACTCCGAGCCCCACCAGCACCGCTTCCACGAGCACCACCCCTCGTCGACATCTCGTTCGCCAGCGTCATCGCAAACGCGATATAACGCGTGTTCGGACAACATACCCCGATCGTCCGAAGCCGGGAGGGTCGCAACCGGATTCGCAGGTTGCATGCGGAAACGGGGCGGATGCCGCGCATCCGCCCCGTTCCGTCCGTCCTCCGGGCGGCCGAGCCGCTCAGGGGATCAGCGGCCGGTCGACCCGGCCCCCTCGCTGCCGGCGTAGAACGCGTCGCCGGTGAACACCGCGGTCACGACGCCGTCGCCCAGGTTCGCCGGGACGGCGGTCTTCGCCGCGCCCTTCTTGAGGGCGACGGGCTGGCCGACGGGCGCGCCGTTCAGCGCGAACTGCACCGTGCCGGTCGGCGCCGCGGGGCCGGTCAGCTCGGGCGAGACGGTCGCGGTGAACGCGCGACCGGTGTGCGTCACCGTCGTGGTCGTGCCGACCAGGTCGACGGTCGCCGCCTGCCACGGGCCCCACTGGCCGCTGCCGTTCTTCGCCCGCACGAACACGGCGCGCTGGTCGGCGTTCGCCGTGGTCACCGGGATGGAGCCCGAGAACCCGACGGTGCTGCCCGAGCCGTCGAGCGCGAGCGGCACGGTCTGCCCGATCGACTCGCGGCCGGCCGCCAGCGCGGCCTCGACGGCCACGATGTCGGTCACCGCGGGCCGGCGCGCCGCCGAGCTCGGCTCGGCGCCGTACCGGTCGTCGCTCGCGATGCCGGAGACGGCGATCGCCCCGCCCGCGGTGCGGGCCGCCGCGACCTCGTCGACCACGCCGCCGAGCCCGGCGGTGTACGGCTCGTACGCGGCCTCGGCGGCGAAGCGGATGCCCGGCGCCACGCTGTTCCAGAACGCGGCCACGCGGCTGTACGCCGGGAAGAAGCCGCCGGTGCGCGCCGTGCCGATCTCGTACGTGTACGCCGGCACGCCGAGCTGCGAGTAGATCCAGTCGATGTCGTTGCCCGAGTTGTCGTAGAGGATCTCGCCGGCCTTGCCGGTGGCGAAGCCGCTCGCGTACGACTGGCGGAACGCGTTCGCCTTGATCGGCTCGAGGTTGGGCACCAGCGCCGGCGCGGAGTACGCGTACGGGTAGATGACGTAGTCGGCGTACGAGTGCAGGTTCACGTACGTGCCGGCGCGGTCGGCCGGGGCCGCCTGCGCGTTCTCGGCCGGGAACGAGCCGAACAGGTCGGTGAGCAGGCCCGACAGCGCCGCGATCTCGGGCTCGGAGTGGGGCGCGGTGCCCTTGTAGGTCGCCGAGGTCGGGTTCGAGCTGGTGGATGCCTCGCCCCAGTGGAAGCCCCAGTTGCGGTTGAGGTCGACGCCGGCCTGCTGGCTGCTCCAGTTGCCGCTGGTCGGCGAGAACAGCGAGTCGTTCGCGTTCTTGCGCTGCCAGGCCTTCGACGAGCTGGGCGGCGTCGCGTCGCCGCTCGCGTTCACCGGCGAGGTCGCCAGCGCCTGCTCGACGAGCTCGATGCCGTCGGGGTTGTTCTGGAAGTTGATCCAGACCTCGGTGCTGTCGAGCAGGGCGGTGACCTGCGGGTCGGTGCCGTAGCCGTCGAGCAGCTCGGTGGCGTAGCGCCACGCGAGCTCGCTCGTGATGACCTCGCGGGCGTGGGCCTGGGCGACGAGCACGAAGCGCGGCCGGCCCTCCTGGCCGTCGGTCGGCGCGGGCTGGTCGGCGACGTCCGCGGTGAGGCGGACGGCGAGCAGGTCGCTGCCGCCGCGGCCCTGGGTCTTCAGCCACGAGTCGCCGAAGTCGACGAGCTGGGCGATGTCGGGGTAGGCGCCGGCGATGTCCTCGGCGAACGCGGCGTAGGCGTCGACGGTGCGGTAGCCGCCGAAGTACGTCTCGTACTCGTGGCCGGCGAGGCGCTCGGGCACCGGGTAGGCGGTCGCGGCGAGGGCCGAGCGCGCCGCGCGCGGCGCGGCGGCGGCCTCCCCGCCGATCGCCTCGGCGTAGGGCTCGACGGCGAGCGGGGTCACCCCGCGGTCGGCGAGGAGGTCCTCGGTGCTCGCGTCGCCGAGCACGACGAGGCCGTGCTCGCCGGACTCGACGACGTCGAGGTCGGCGACGGCCGCGGCATCGGCGGCGTCGAGCGTGATGAGACGGACGTCGTCGTCTTCGGCGGAGTACGCCGCGCCGGGCGCGACGATCAGCCCGCCGAGGGCGACGGCGGCCGTGACCGCGAGTGCGGCGGCACGGGTGGATCTGCGTGACATGTGTTCGGGTCCCTTCGTTTCGGTCGGGGCGCCCCGGGAGGGCGCTTTCCGTCACGGTAGGGAGGGGGCGAGGGTCGACTCAAGGATTGTGCAACAGTCGGACACGGGGCGTAGCCCGGGGCAATCCGGAGAGCCAGGTCGCGGGCGTCGACGCCGTCAGGCGCGGGCGCGGGGCGACGCCGGCCCGGCGGCGTCTGCCGGAGCAGCCGCCACCGGGTCGGCCGCGAGGGCGGATGCGATGATCCCGGCGGCCAGGGACGCGGCCTGCGCGGTGGCGCGCCGGCGACTCGTCGGACGCCCCCTGCGCCCGTCGTCGCCCGCGCTCGCGCGAATCCGGATCGTTCCTCCCCCGCGATCGCGACATCGACCCCCCGATGACGCGATCCCGACCAGTGTGGCATCGCGGCGGCCTCGCGCGTCGAGACCCGCCGGTCGGGCGAGCAGGTCAGGGGCGGCGCAGCCCGCGCACGAGCAGCCAGACGCCCGCGATCACCGGGCTCACCAGCACCACGAGCAGGCTCGCATGCCAGCCGAGGAGCCCGGCCGGCAGGACCGGGTCGGTCGCCGCCGCTCCGGGCGGCGTCGCCGTCGTCCACGACCCGACCCAGGCCGCGACGAGGTCGACGAGGAGGAGCACCGCGGCGAGCGCGACGGGCAGGAGCGTCGCGACCCACTTCTCCCAGCGCAGCCACGCGTTCGAGAGCCACATCATCGCGATGCCGACGACCCAGCCGACGACCGGCACGACGAAGCCGCCGAACGCGACGACCACGGCGGTGACGACGACGTACCAGCGCGGGCTCACGGGCGGGGCGGATGCCTCGTGCGCGTCGGCGCCGGCGCCGGCGCCGGCGTGTGCTGCGGCCCGGGGCATCCGCTCCCCCGCCTCGGCGGCGATCAGCGCGGGGTCGCCGAGCTGCTCGATCCGCTCGGCCGCGGCGGCCGGCTCGAGGCCGTCGAGGTCGGCGGCGACCCCGTCGAGGATGTCGCGCCGCAGGTCGGCGGGGGCGCCGGCGAGCGCGCCGTCGAGTTCGCGCAGGTAGCCGCGGACGACCTGCGGCCTGGTGTCGTTCATCGTTCGGGTCCCCTTCCGAGGAGGTCGTCGACGGTGTCGCTGAACGCGGCCCACTGGTCGCGGAACGCGGCGAGCTCCCGCTCGCCTGCGGGCGTGAGCCGGTAGTACTTGCGGGTGGGCCCGGCGTCGGAGTCCCGGGCGAAGGTCTCGACGAGTCCGCGGCCCCGCAGCCGCGCGAGGAGCGGGTAGAGGGTGCCGACGCTCGCGACGAGGTCGCGCTCGGTCAGCGTCTCGGCGAGCTCCCAGCCGTAGTGGGGGCGTTCGCCGAGCAGCCCGAGCACGCACGGCTCGACCACGCCCCGTCGGAGCTGCGCGGTCGGGTCCACTGCCATGCGTCGCATGCTACCTTGCGACGCAAGATAGCGGAAGGCGCGGACTCAGGCCGATCCGGGCCGCACGACGCCCGCCTCGTACGCCGCGATCACGAGCTGCGCGCGATCGTGCGCGCCCAGCTTCGCCATGATGCGGTTCACGTGGGTCTTCGCGGTATGCGGCGAGATCACGAGCCCGGCGGCGATCTCGTCGTTCGACCGGCCCGTGGCGACGAGGCCGAGCACCTCACGCTCGCGGTCGGTGAGGGCGGCGAGCGCCGCGCGGGCCGCGGCCTCCGTCGGCGACCCCGTGCCCCCGCCGGGCGGCGCGCCGCCGCCCGCCCCGCGCACGTACCGCTCGATGAGCACGCGTGTCGCGTGCGGCGACAGCAGCGACTCCCCCGCGTGCACCGTGCGCACGGCGTCGACGAGGGCGTCGGGGTCGGTGCCCTTGCCGATGAACCCCGAGGCGCCCGCCTGCAGGGCCCACGCGACGTTCTCGTCCTCCTCGAACGTCGTGAGGATCAGCACGCGCACCGCGGCGAGCGCGGGATCGGCGGCGATGCGCCGGGTGGCCTCGATGCCGTCGACCCCGGGCATCCGGATGTCCATGAGCACGACGTCGGGCGCGAGCTCGCGGGCGAGCTCGACGGCCTGCAACCCGTCGGCGGCCTCGCCGACGACCTCGAGGTCGGGCTCGGCGGCGACGAGCGCCCGCACCGCCTGCCGGATCAGCGGCTGGTCGTCGACGACGAGCACGCGCGCGCTCATGCGCCCTCCTCCCGGTCGGTCGCGGCGCGGTCGGATGCCCCGCCGTCGGATGCCCCGCCGTCGCGCGCCGCGCTGCCGGACGCCCCGCGCCCGCCGAGGGGCAGCTCGGCGTGCAATCGGAACACCCCGCCGACGTCGTCCGCGTCGACCGTGCCGCGCACCGCGGCGACCCGTTCGCGCAGGCCCAGCAGGCCGTGCCCGCCGGCCGGTCCGGTCGGCCGGGTCGGCTCGGCGGGCGAGCCGCCGGTGCGGGGAACCCGTGCGGCCGCGGCATCCGTCGGGTTGGTGACCGTGATCGCGAGCCGCGTCGCGTCCTGCTCGAGCAGCACGTGCGCGCGGTGCTCGGCACCGTGCTTGTGGGCGTTCGTCAGCGCCTCGCGGAGCACGAGGAAGGCGACCCGGTCGACCGCGGCGGGGAGCGGTTCGCCGTTCCCCTCCCGGCGGACGGTGGTCGTGAGCCCGGCCTCCTCGAAGCGGGCGAGCAGGTCGTCGAGCCGGTCGAGTCCGGCCTGCGGCGCCGTCGTCGGCTCCTCGCCGCCGGCCTCCGCATCCGACTCGGCCCGCAGCATCGAGAGCAGTTCCCCGATCTCGCCGAGCACCTCGCGCGCGGCCCGGCTGACGGTGTCGAGCGACTCCCGCGCGAGCGGCAGGTCGGGCTCCCGCCCGTGCGCCACGGCCCGGGAGGCGACGCCCGACTGCAGGTTGATCACCGCGATCTGGTGCGCGACGGCGTCGTGCAGGTCGCGGGCGATGCGCAGCCGTTCCTCGGCGACTCGGCGACGGGCCTCCGACTCGCGGGTCGCCTCGGCGCGCTCGGCCCGCTCGGCGAGCGCCGTGATGTACGCCCGGCGCGAGCGCGTGGCATCCCCCGCCGCCCCCGCGAACGCCAGGATCAGCGGGCTCGGCAGCAGCCGCGGGTCGAACCCGCTCGCGTGGCCGGCCGCCAGCTCGAAGCCGATGAACACGACGATCGCCACCACGATCGCGAGGAACGCCGTGCGACGCGCGACCCGTTTCGCCAGGCCGTACGCGGCGAGCGCGACGGGCAGCACGAACGGCAGCGCCGCCGTGGTGACGACCAGGCCGATCGCGAGCAGCACCCCCTCGGCGATGAACACCGCGAGCGGGAGGCGGCGGCGCAGCAGCAGCGCGCCCGCCTGCAGGACCGCGACCGCGAGCGCGACGGGCACTTGCACCACGACCGAGGGCTCTGGCGTGCCGTCGCCGTCGCGGTACGGTGCGAGCGCGGCCAGGAGGCAGGCGCCGACGACGAGCACGTCCCACGCCCACGTCGGCACGCGCCGGCCGAAGGGCGTGGGCGTCGCCGGGGCATCCGACTGCGTCCGCATGCTCCGATCATCGCCCACGCCGGCCGTACCGGGGCGACGGCCGCGCCCGGAGCGGCCGCGCCCGGACGCGCCGGGCGGCCCGGACGCCGTACGCGCCCGGGCCGCCCGAGTCATCGCCCGCTCCTCTCGGTCACTCGTACCGGAGCGACTCGATCGGGTCCTGCCGGGCGGCGCGTGCCGCCGGCAGCGTGCCCGCGAGGAACGCGATCGCCATGACCAGCACGATGATCGACGCCACCGACACCGGGTCGAACGCGATGAGCGTGAGGCCGGGCAGGTCGGCGAACATCGACGTGGCGAGCGCGCCGCCCACGGCGGTGCCGGCGAGCATGCCGAGGCCGACGCCGATCGCCGAGCCGAGGAAGCCGATGAACGTCGCCTCGGTCGAGAACAGGCCGAACACCTTGCCGGAGCCCATGCCCATCGCCTTCATCAGGCCGATCTCGCGGGTGCGCTCCTGCACCGACATGAGCAGCGTGTTCACGATGCCGAAGCCGGCGGCGAGCAGCGCGATCACGGCGAAGGCGTTCAGCACGAGCACGATCGCGTCGATGACGGTCTTGAACGCGCCGATCTGGTCCTCGACGGTCGTCGCCGTGAAGCCGGCGTCGGCGAGGTCGTCCTTCAGCGCCTGCGTCGCGTCGTCGCCGGCGGTCGGGTCGAACCGCACGGTCGCCGACGCGTACACGTCGGCCTGCCCCTCGGGGGCGCCGGTGGTCTGCGCGGCGAAGAGCTCGTCGGTGAGGGCGGTGTTCGGCGACGCCTGGGCGCCCGCGCCGCCGAGCCCCGCCTCGGAGACGCCGACGACCGTGGCGGTGACGGTCTGCGCCGTGCCCGAGGCATCCGTGAGCCCGAACACGACGTCCTGGCCGATCGCGTCCTCGTTCGACGCGAAGCCGAGCGCCTCGACGAAGTCGACGGGGATGGCGACCTGCGCCTCGTCGGCGCCCGCGTCGGGCTGGGCGCCCGCGGCGAGCTGCACCTCCATGCCGGGGATGAACGAGCCGACCGAGATCGCGTACGCCGTGCCGCCGTCGGCCGCCTCGACGTAGTCGACGCTGAGCCGCTTGACCGGCTCGACCGACTCGACGCCGTCGATCGCGGCGATGGCGTCGAGGTCGTCCTGCGTGATCGGGTCAACGGTCTGCGTCAGCGGGCCCTGGCCCGAGGTGACGGCGTCGGGGTCGTACTCGCGCGGGCCGTCGTCGGTCGCGGCCTGCTCCGCGCGGTGGGCGACGGTCATCACGTCGTCGGCGCCGATCTCGGCGACCGTCTGGTCGATGTACTGGTTGATGCCCGTGCCGAGGCCGGTGGTGATGGTGAGGGTGAACGCGCCGATGAAGATCGCGACGATCGTGAGGATCGTGCGGGTCTTCGAGCGGAAGGTGTTGGCGACGGCGGAGCCGATCACGTCGGAGGTCTTCACGCGGCCACCTCCTCGTCGTCGGCGTCGCCGGCTTCGGCGGCGGCTCCGGCGGCTCCGGCGGCTCCGGCGGCTCCGGCGGCGGATGCCTCGGGCTGCGCGGATGCCTCGGGCTCGGGCTGCTCTGGGTCGAACAGCAGCCCGTCGCGCACGAAGATGCGCCGGTCGCACCGGGCGGCGAGCTCCTCGTCGTGGGTGACGACGATGAGGGTGATGCCCTGCTCGCGGTTCAGGCCGAAGAGGATGTCCTCGACGACGGCGCCGGTGGCGGAGTCGAGGTTGCCCGTCGGCTCGTCGGCGAAGATGAGCTGCGGGGCGTTGACGAGGGCGCGGGCGATCACGACGCGCTGCTTCTGCCCGCCGGAGAGGTCGGCGGCCTTGTTGCGCGCCTTGTCCTCGAGGCCGAGCTGCGCGAGGGCGGCGAGCCCCCGGCGCTTGCGCTCGGCACGGCCGACGCCGGCGATCTTCAGCGGGAGGATCACGTTCTCGAGCACCGTCGCGTTCGCGGTGAGGAAGAACTGCTGGAAGACGAACCCGAACGTGCGGTTGCGGGTGCGGTTCAGCTCGCCGCCGCGGAGCTGCTCGGCGGGCTGCCCGTTCAGCAGGATCTCGCCGGAGGTCGGCTGGTCGAGGAGGGCGAGCAGGTGCATCAGGGTCGACTTGCCCGAGCCGGACTTGCCGACGATCGCGAGCGACTCGCCCGCGCGCACCTCGAAGCTCACCCCCTTGAGGGCGTCGAAGCGCGTGGCGCCCCGACCGTAGCTCTTGCGCAGGTCGCGCGCTTCCAACACGGGGACGGTCATCGGAGTCTCTTCCTTTCGCGGCCGCCGCCGGACACGGCGGGCAACCATGACCCCAGTCAACGCGGGGCGGCCTCGCGGCGCGTCCTCCGGACGGGCGATCTCGGCGTACCGCGGGTGCGGTACGCCGAGCGCACGTCAGGCGGCGGATGCCTCGCCGACGGCCGACCCGCCGATGATCTCGTCGGCGGTCGTCACTCGACCGATGCGGGGGAAGATCACCGTCAGCGCGCGGTCGTGCGCCGAGGCGACGAGGTCGCTCATCGCGTCGCGCGCGAACACCTGGGCGTAGCCGAGTTCGCGCCCGTGACGCGCCGTCGACTCGACGCCGATCGAGGTCGAGATGCCCGCGTAGACGATCGTGTCGATCCCGCGACGCCGGAGCTGGAGGTCGAGCTCGGTGCCGTGGAACGCGTCCCAGCCGCGCTTCGTGACGTGCAGGTCGGTCGGGCCGTCGCCGATCTCCTCGCAGAGCGTCGCGAAGTCCGGGCCGGGTGCCGCCGCCGGCGGCGGCGCGTCGACCGGCGCGGTGAGGGCGTCGCCGCCGTCGGGCGAGAACGCGACGCGCACGCGCACGACCGGCGACCCCGCCGCGCGGAACGCCCGGGCGAGGCGGGCGGACGCGGCGAGCACGTCGGCCGCCGGATGCACGATCGGCATCCGCGCGATGCCGTGCTGGAGGTCGATCAGGACGAGGGCCGGGCGGGCGCCCGGGAGGAGCTGGGTCATGGCGGCGAATATACACCTCGGGTGTAGGATTTTCCCCATGCCACCGGATGCCGAGCAGACCGCCGCCGACCTGCGCCTCACCGTCGGGCGTCTCGTGCGGCGGCGCGAGGCATCCACCCTGCCGCCCTCGACCATGGCCGTCCTCGGGCGCCTCGACCGCGACGGCCCGCAGACCGTCGCCGACCTCGCCACGGCCGAGCGGGTGAGCCACCAGGCGATGACCCGCCGCGTCGGCGGCCTGGTCGACGCCGGCCTCGCCGCGGCGGCCGCGGCGACCCCGGGAGCCGACCGGCGCCGGAAGCCCCTCGAGCTGACCGACGCCGGGGCGGCCACGCTGCGCGAGCAGCGCAGCCTGCGTTCGACGCACCTCGCCCGGGCGATCGAGGCGCGCCTCTCCCCCGCCGAGCAGCGGACGCTCGCCGCCGCCATCCCCCTCCTCGAGCGGCTGGCCGAGGAGTAGGACCGGCAGCGCCGCGTCGGCGAGGGTCGGCCGGTCAGCGGGCGGATGCCCCGAGCGACGCCTCGGCGTCGGCGAGCACCTCCTCCTCCGCGAGCGCCGCTTCGGCAGCCTCCGCAGCCTCCGCCGAGGGCTCGGCGCCGAGCGCCTTCCGCGAGGTGACGAACAGCACGAGCCCCAGCGCGAACACGAGCAGCTCGGTCGCCGTCATCGCCCAGATCACGCCGTCGAGCCCGAAGGCGGCGTCGAAGCCGAGCAGCACCGGGATGAACAGCACGCCCTGCGCGACCGCCATGATCGTGGCGTTGCGCATCTGCTCGGTCGCCTGGAACACGGCGATCATGAGGCCCGTGAAGCCGTTGAACACGGTCGCGACGAGCATGGCGGTGAGGATGCGGGTGCCGTCGTCGAGCACCGTCGGGTCGGCCGAGAACAGGGCGAACACCTGGTCGCGGAACAGGAACACCACGGTCGAGAAGATCGCGACGATGCCGGCGATGGCGAGGGCCGCCCCGCGGATGCCCGCCGCGAGCCGCGCTCGGTTGCGGGCGCCGAACGCGTAGGCGAACAGCGGGATCGCCCCCATGGACACGCCCATCACGATCATCTCCGGCAGCTGCGAGATGCGCAGCGCGACGCCCATCGCGGCGATCAGCGCGTCGCCGTAGGCGATCGCGATCCAGTTCATGACGAGGGTCGTGACGATGAGGAACGACGACTGCAACAGCTCGGAGGCACCGACGCCGAAGACCGACCGCACGAGCTCGCGGTCGGCGCGGAACCAGCGCGGCGCGATCGACGCAGCCGACGCGCGCGTGGTGAGCCACCAGGCGTAGTAGCCGACCGCCACGAGGTTCGCCAGGCCGAGCGCGAGGCCGGCGCCGAGCACGCCCCAGCCGAGCACCAGGATGAACAGCACGTCGAGCACGAGGTTCGCGACGGTCGAGGCGATGAGGCCGGTCATGGAGGCGACCGCCGCTCCCTCCGCCCGCACGAGCTGCTCGAGCGCGAACATCGCGACGTACACGGGCGCGAAGGCGGCCATGGCCCCGATGTAGATGGCCGTGGGCGCGAGCGATGCGCCGCTCGCGCCCACCGCCGCGGCGATGGGCGTCGCGAACGCGAGCCCCGCCGCGGCGACGACGAGGCCGGCGGCGACGGCGCCCCACATGGTGAACGAGGAGACCTGGCGGATACGCCGGGCCGTGGCCGTGGCATCCGTCGCCGGGTCCTCGAGGGAGCCGAGGAGCCGAGTGACGAAGGTGCCGCCGCCGACGCCGAACACGCCGCCGAGCGCCATGACGAGCGCGAAGACCGGCATGGAGAAGGTGAGCGCGGCGAGCAGCGGCGTCGAGTGCAGGGAGCCGACGAAGGCCCCGTTGACGATGTTGTAGACGGCGCCGACCGAGAGGCCGGCGATCATGGGGATGCAGAGCTGCGCGAGCGAGCGCCAGATGGGCGCCGACGCGAGGATGTTGCGGTTGGACGTGGACATGGCTGTGCCTCCGTTGCGGTGAACGGCTCGGGCGGGCGCCCGGGTCTGGGAAGGATGGGTCGACCGACGTCGGTTGAGGTGTACGCCTCCGGTGGTCGAGTGGCGACGCAGGAGCGTATCGAGACCGCGCGCGCGGCACGGGGTCTCGATACGGCGCTGGCGCGCCTACTCGACCAGCGGGGTCGGTCGGCTAGAAGGGCGAGCGCCCGTCGGGCGGGCCGCCGCGACCGACCGGTTCGAGGTCGCCGGCGACGCGTTCGAGGAGGGCGATGAGGGCGCGCTGCTCATCGTCGTCGAGCACGGCGTAGAGCCGTTCGCGGGCGGCGGCCACCGCGTCGTCGAAGCCGGCGATGACGGCGGCGCCCTGGTCGGTGACGCTCACGAGCTTGACGCGCGAGTCGTCGGGCGAGGGGGTGCGGACGATGAGTCCGCGCGCCTCGAGCCCCTGCAGGAGGCTCGTGACGCTGGCGGGCGTGGTGCGGGAGACCTCGGCGAGCTCGCGGGCGATGACGCCGCGTGCCTGGTGCTCCTCGATGTAGCCGAGCGCCATGGACTGCTGGAGCGTGAGGCCGCTGCCCTGCACCCACTCCATCGCTGCCGCGCGGTCGGCGAAGGCGACGGTGAAGACGAGGGTCGTCAGCCGCTCCACGTTCGAGGTCATGGTTAGAACTCTAATCGTTAGAGTTCTAATCGTCAAGCCGTCATCCGGCGTCGCCGCCCACGCCGGCGTATGAGGATGTCAGGGTGCCGATCTTCACCCCGCTCGAGTGGCTCGTGCTCGCCCTCGCGGCCTTCGCGGTCGGCGCCGGCAAGAGCGGCATGCCGGCGTTCGGCACCATCCCGGCGGCGCTGTTCGCCGCGGTGCTCCCGGCGAAGGCGTCGACCGGCGCGGTGCTGGGCCTCCTCCTCGTCGGCGACCTGATCGCGGTCAGGATGTACCACGCGCACGCCGACTGGGCACTGCTGCGCAAGCTCCTCCCGTCGGTCGTCGTCGGCGTGCTGCTCGGCGTGGTCGTGCTCTGGTTCGCGGACGACGCGGGCGTGCGGCGCATCATCGGGGCGACGCTCGTGCTGCTCGTCGCACTCCGCGTCGGCCTGCTCCTCCGAGAGCACCGCTCGGGCGTCGCGCCCCGACCGGTGCCGCCCGGGCTCGCGTACGTGTTCGGCCCCCTCGGTGGGTTCACGACGATGATCGCGAACGCCGCCGGCCCCGTGATGACGCTCTACTTCGTGGCGTCGCGACTGCCCGTGCAGGCGGTGCTCGGCACGGCGGCGTGGTTCTTCCTGATCGTCAACGCGTTCAAGGTGCCGTTCTCGGTCGGGCTCGGGCTCATGACCCCGCAGTCGCTCCTGCTCGACCTGGTGCTCGTGCCCGCGCTGCTGCTCGGCGCGCTCGGCGGACGGGCCGTCGCCCGCCGCATCTCGCCGGTCTGGTTCGAGCGGATCGTGCTCGCGCTCACGTTCACGTCGGGGGTGTTCCTGCTCGTCCGGGCGTGACGCGCGCCGGCGCCGGGCGCCGGGCCGGCAGCCTCGGGCGGGTCAGGGCCGGCGCCGCGGCGTCCACCCCGACGGCAGCGGCCCGTCGACGTCGGCGCGCTCGAGGTCGGCCAGCGCCGACCATCCCTGCGCGGCATCCGCCCCATCGAAGCCGCCGCGCGCCACCCGGAAGCCGACGTCCTCGTGGTGCATCCGCGGCGCGCCCCCGCGCCGGGTCGACGCCCGCACGCTCCACGCGTCGTCGGCGAACCCGCCGCCGCGGAAGACGCGGTACGCGTCGTACCGCGCGGGGTCGAGGAGGTCCCAGCACCACTCCCACACGTTGCCGAGCGTGTCGAACAGGCCGTTCAGGTTCGGCAGCTTGAGGCCGACGCGCTGGGGATGCGTCACGCCGTCGGCCGCCGACCAGGCCACCTCGGCGAGCGGCCCGTAGTGCGGCCCGGTCGAGCCGGCGCGGCACGCGAACTCCCACTCGGCCTCGGTCGGCAGCCGGTACCCGTCGGCGTCGACGTGCCAGGTGACGTCCTCGCCGTCGAACGTGTACGCCGGGTCGAGCCCCTCCCACTCCGACGCCGCGTTGCAGAAGCGGATGGCTCGCAGCCAGCTCACGCCGGTCGCGGGCCGCAGCGGATGCCTCGCCCCCTCCCCCAGCAGTTCGGCGACCTGCTCCTCGGTGACGGCGAAGACCCCGATCTCGAAGGGCTCGAGCTCGACGGTGCGGCGCTCCTTGCGGCGGGCGTCGTGCAGCGTGACCGAGCCGCCGTCGATGCGGGCGAGCTCGATGTCGGTCATCCGGGCAGCCCGGACGTGCCGCGGGCCGCGCGCTCGATGAGGTCGCGCACCTCGGGGACGAGCACGTCGACCGGGCCGTCGACGGCCAGCCCCGGCGCCACGACCTCGATCGGCAGCGCGGCGACCGGCCCCGGCGCCGCGCCGACGCCGCTTCGCCAGGCGGCGACCTGCGCCGACGACGCGACGTACGCGATGCGGCCGAGCCCGACCCAGGCGTGCGCCGCCGAGCACATCGGGCAGTGCTCCCCCGACGTGTAGACCGTCGCCGCGGCGCGCTCCTCGGCGCTCAGGTTCGTCGCCGCCCAGCGCGCGATCTCGAACTCCGGATGCCTGGTCTCGTCGCCCAGGCTCGCCTCGCGATTGCGGTCGGCGAACCGCTCGACGCCGGCGCCGTCGACCAGCACCGAGCCGAACGGGCCGTCGCCCGCGTCGAACGCCTCGCGGGCGAGGGCGACCGCGCGGCGGAGGTGGATGAGGTCGAGGTCGGAGATCGCCATACGACCAGCATGGCCCGAACGGCAGACATCTCGGGGGCCGGCGACTCATCCGGGGCACTGCCTCCGTTTGTTCATCCACCCGAAACATCCCGTCGCTACGGTGCAGCCATGAGCCGAGGGGTGAGCGGTGAATCCGCCGCGCTGACCGAGCATCCGAGCCGACGACCCGTCCTGCTCGCGGCCGCGCTCGGGCTGTCGTTCTCCGCCGCGCTGGTCGCCGCGACCGGGCTCGGCGCCACGCGTGCGGCCGCCGACACCGCGGCCGAACTGCAGGCCCGCGCCGCCGCCGTCGAGCAGTGGCACGGCCGGGTCGGCCTCGGCGCCGCCGCATTCGATCCCAACCTCGCTCGACTGGCGACGGAGGTCGCGATCGCCCACCGCGAGGCGAAGGCCGCGATCGCCGTCGCCGACGGCGCGGAAGGCAAGGCGACCGCCGAGCAGGTCGCCGCATTGCGCGCGGCCGCAGCACACCTCATCGCCGAGGCCGAGGCTGCCGTGCCCGGTCATCGATTCGCCGGCCGGCTCATCGGAGTCCGATCGCTCAGCGACGGCGTGACGGCTTCGGTCGACGCGTGGCAGGCGGCCGAGGACGAGCGAGCCGCTCGGCTCGCGGCGGAGGCGGCCGCCGCGGAGGCGGAGTCGTCCGATGCATCGGCGGCATCCGGAGGGCCCGGCAGGCTGCCGGCGGACGTCCAAGCAGCCTTCGACGCCATGGCGCGGGAACTCGCGAACCGGCCCCCGGTGTTCATCACCCCGACACCACCGCCTCAGCCCACGTACCTCTGCCGATTCGAGGACGGCACGGTCTACAGCAGCACGAGCCTGTGCGCGAACCCGGCCTGAGCGAACGGGTCCCATCGCGTCGCGTGGCCGGGCTCAACGCGATCGCGAGGCGGCCCGTCGCAGGTTCGGATCGGGATCCGCACCCCACCGCGCCACGATGCGCGCTGCGCGCGACGCCTCGACGCCGTCGAGCCGGTCGAGCAACGGGCGGATGACGTCGGTCGCGAGCGGATCGACGAGCTCGACGGCGCCCGCGTCGCGGAGGAACTGCTCGAGCCGGGTGAGGTCGTGGGCGCGGAGCATCCGCACCTGGCCCTGCAGCAGCACGATGGCGGCGAGGCGGCGCTCGAACACGGGCACCGACCAGAGCTCCGCGGCGAGCGCGGTGACCTCGTCGTGGGCCAACCCGCGGTACCGCCGCCCCGCGTCGCGCACCGTGCCGCGTACGGCGCCGACCGAGGCGCCGTAGAAGCGCAGGCCGCCGCCGATGCGTTCGGCTTCCTCCTCGGCGCGGAACTCGGAGCCCTCGGCCTGGAGCGTGCGGTCGATGAACTCGGCGGCCGGCGACGTCATCCTCCGATCCTGCCGCGGAACCTGGGCGCTCGGTCCGACGGCGCACGCGAGAGGGGCGGATGCCGAAGCATCCGCCCCTCCGTGGACGAGCCGGGAGGACCCGGCGTCAGGTATGGCGCTTGGACGTCACCACGCGCTGCAGCAGCACGAACACGAGCAGGATGCCGCCGGTGATGATCGTCGTCATCTCGGGCGGGATGCCGCCGTCGCGGGTGATCAGCACGTTCATGAGGCCGAGCACGAGGGCGCCCACGACCGAGCCCAGCACGTAGCCGTAGCCGCCGGTCAGCAGGGTGCCGCCGATGACCGTCGCGGCGATCGCGTCGAGCTCCCAGCCGATGCCGGTGATGTTCTGCGCGATGCCGAGGCGCGAGGTGTAGACCACGGCCGCGATCCCCGAGAGGGTGCCGCTGATGACGTAGACCAGCACCTTCGTGCGGGGCACCGCGAGGCCCATGAGGGCCGCCGAGCCCTCGGAGCCGCCGATCGCGTACACCGTGCGGCCGGTGCGAGTGCGGTGCAGCACGAAGAACGCGACGAGCACCACGAGCAGGGCGATGATCACGCCCGGCGTGACGACCACGTCGTTGACCTTCTCGCCGTCGATCAGCTTGAACTGCTCGCCGAGCCAGAGGATGGGCGAGTCGTCGGCGAGGCGCTCGGGCTGCGTGCTGAGCAGCGACGCGAGGCCGCGGCCGAGGAACATCATCGCGAGCGTCGCGATGAACGGCTGCACGTTGAAGTACTGGATCAGGATGCCGCTCGCCAGGCCGAACGTCGTGCCGATGAGGATCATCAGGAGGATCACGAGCCAGGGGTTCCAGCCCGCGTTCGCCAGCATCACGCCGGCGACGCTCGACAGGGCGATGACCGAGCCCACCGAGAGGTCGATGCCGCCCGTGAGGATCACGAACGTCATCGCCACGGCGAGGATGATCAGGTGCGCGTTGTTGATCAGCAGGTTCGACAGGGTGTTGTACTGCACGATGCGGCCGTAGGCCACCTCGCCGTAGATCACCATGGCGATGAAGATCACGATCGCCGCGACGGTCGGGAGCACCGACGGGTTGGACGAGACGACTCGCTTGATGCGGTCGACGAACTTCGACGCCGTGGAGGCCTCGACGGGCGCGTCGACGCGAGGGGTCTGCACGGCGGTCATGCCGTCACCTCCTGCTTCTCCTGCTTCGACGGAACGGACTGCGGTTCGGGTTGCAGCCGCGGTGGCTTGCGTCGCTGCACGAACCAGCTGCGCACGCGCTGCGACTGCAGCAGGCACAGCACGACGATGACGATCGCCTTGAAGGCCGGGGTGGCCGACGAGGAGATGCCGAGGAACACGATGGTCTTGTCGAGCGTCGCGATGAGGAGCGCGCCGACCACGGCGCCGCCGATCGAGAACTTGCCGCCCGACAGCGACGTGCCGCCGATGACGACCGCGAGGATCGCGTCGAGCTCCATCTGGTAGCCGGTGCGCGAGACGTCGACCGTCATCACGGTGCCGACCGACATGATGCCCGCGATGCCCGCGAGCACGGCGCTCAGGATGTAGACCGTGAGCAGCAGGCCGCTCGGCTTGATGCCGGCCATGCGGCTGGCCTTCGGGTTGATGCCGATCGCCTCGATCATGAGGCCGAGCGCGCTGCGGCGCACGACCAGGCCCACGATGATCACGATGACGATCGCGAACAGGAACACCACCGGGAGGCCGAGGACGAAGCCGTTGGCGATCCACCGGAACGGCTCGTTCGACGCGGACGTGTTCTGGCCCTCGGTGATCACCTTCGCGATGCCGCGGCCCGCGAGCATCATGATCAGCGTGCTGATGAAGGGCTGGAGTCCGACGTACGCGACCAGCACGCCGTTCACGGCGCCGAGCACCGCGCTGACCAGCAGGGCGAGGCCGATCGCGCCGAGCGCGACGCCGACCGACTCGGACTGGCCGGCCTCCTTCATGACCACCATCGCGACCGCGCCCGAGACCGCCATCACCGAGCCGACCGAGAGGTCGATGCCGCCGGTCGCGATGACGAGCGACATGCCGACGGCGATCATCAGGATCGGCGCCGACGCCCGCAGGATGTCGATCACGTTGCCGACGAGGTTGCCGTTGACCGGGTTGATCGAGAACGCGAGGTAGTTCGGGTCCTTGAGGACGTTGAGGGCGAGGAGCGCGACGATCGCGATCAGCCCCCAGAAGAACGGCTTGCGCACGAGGTCGCGCAGCCACGTCGTTCGAGCAGCGTTGCTCATGCTTCCTCCTCCGTCGCAGCGGCCGCGGGAACGGTCGCGTGCGGAGCCTCGACGGGGTGGGGGCCCGCCTCAGCATCGATGATGCCACTCTCGGCGGCCGCCTCCACGCCGTGCGCCGCGATGACGTCGACGACCTGCTGGGCGGTGACCTCGGGACCGTTGACGATCTCGCCGATCTTCTGGTGGTCCTTGAGGACGATGATGCGCTCGCTGAGCCGCACGACCTCCTCGAGCTCCGAGGAGATGAAGACGACCGAGACGCCCTCCTCCGCGAGTTCCGCGACCGCCTCCTGGATCTCGGCCTTCGCGCCGACGTCGATACCGCGGGTGGGCTCGTCGAGGATCAGCAGCTCGGGCTTCGTCGCGAGCCAGCGACCGAGCAGCACCTTCTGCTGGTTGCCGCCCGAGAGGTTCTTGATGGGCCGGTTGGGGTCGGCCGGCCGCACGTTGAGCGCGGCGATGTACTTCTCGACGAGCTCGTCCTGCTCCTTGCGCGGGATGGGCCGGGCCCAGCCGCGCTCGGCCTGCATGGCGAGGATCATGTTCTCGCGGACCGTGAGGTCGGCGATGATGCCCTCGTCGCGCCGGTTCTCGGTCGAGAACGCGATGCGCTTGCCGAGCCCGTCGGCGGGGTTCTTGATCTCCACGCGCTTGCCGTGCAGCGTCACCTCGCCCTCGTCGGCGCGGTCGGCGCCGTAGAGCAGGCGGGCGAGCTCGGTGCGGCCCGAGCCGAGGAGGCCCGCGAAGCCGATCACCTCGCCGCGGTGGATGTCGAGGTCGGTGGGCTCGATGGAGCCGCGGCGGCCGAGGCCCTTCGCCGCGAGCAGCGGCGCCTCGCCGGCGTAGTCGCGCTCGTCGACGCGGCGGTTGCCGCCGAGCGAGGAGAGCGCGTTGAGGTCCTTGCCGATCATCTTGGAGATGAGCGCGTGCCGGTCGAGGTCGCGGGTGAGGTACTCGCCCTCGTACCGGCCGTTGCGCAGGATCGTCAGGCGGTCGCTGATCGCGTAGATCTGGTCGAGGAAGTGCGAGACGAACAGGATCGCGACGCCCTGGTCGCGCAGCGACCGCATGACCCGGAACAGGCCCTCGACCTCGGCGGCGTCGAGGCTGGACGTCGGCTCGTCGAGGATGAGCACCTTCGCCTTGATCGCCATCGCGCGGCTGATCGCCACGAGCTGCTGCATCGCGATCGACAGGGTCGACAGCGGACGGTGGGTGTCGAGGTAGTCGAGGCCGAGCCGGGAGAGCGCCTCGGTGGCCGCGGCGTGGGTGGCGCGCCAGTTGACGCCGAGCGGGCCGCGCACCTCGTGGCCGAGCATCACGTTC
This sequence comes from Agromyces sp. MMS24-K17, assembly GCF_043950245.1. Classification (GTDB taxonomy): domain Bacteria; phylum Actinomycetota; class Actinomycetes; order Actinomycetales; family Microbacteriaceae; genus Agromyces. The sequence continues at coordinate 39,466 of NZ_CP171640.1, forward strand.
TCGCCGATCGAGAGGTTCGTGACTAGGTTGACCTCCTGGTACACGGTCGAGATGCCGGCGCCCTGCGCGTCGCCGGTGCCGTGGAACTGCCGCTCCTGGCCGGCGACGACGATCGAGCCGCCGTCGATCTTGTAGACGCCGGTGAGGGCCTTGATCAGCGTCGACTTGCCCGCGCCGTTCTCACCCATCAGCGCATGGACCTCGCCCTGGAAGAGCCGGAAGTCGACCCCGTCCAGGGCCTTGACGCCCGGGAACTCGATGGAGATGTCGCGCATCTCCACGATGGGCAGTGGTTCGCTCATGACAATCGCATTCTGTGCTCCGACCGCGCGGGGCGATCGGCCGTTCGAGATGACGGTGCGGGGCCGCTGTGGGAGCCGGCCCCGCACGCTAGGTGCTGTGCGCCGCAGCGTGCTGCGGCGTCGTGCGCGTCAGTACTTGCGGTCGGCGAGCACGGCCTGCGCGGCCTCGGCCGAGTCGAAGGCCTCGCTCGGGACGATGATGTACGACTCGACCGACTCGCCGGCGAGCGTCTTCTTCACGACGTCGAGGGCGGTCTCGCCGAACAGCGGGTTGTACTCGTGCACGTAGCTGAGCTGGCCGGCGGCCAGGGCCTCCATGGCGGCCTTGGTGCCGTCGATGGTCGCGATCTTGACGTCGACGCCCGGGGTGAGGCCGGCCTCCTCGACCGCCTGCGCCGCGCCGAGGCCCATCTCGTCGTTCTGGGCGAAGATCAGCTGCACGTTGTTGTTGTTCGCCTTGAGCAGCGTCTCGGTGACGCTCTTGCCCTCTTCGGCCGACCAGTTCGCCGTCTGCGCGGCGACCTCGACGAGCTTCGAGCCGTCGACGGCCGAGTCCCAGCCCTCGTTGCGCTCGTTGACGACGCCGACGCCGGCGGGGCCCTCGAGGGTGATGTAGTTGCCGCCCTCGGGGAACTGCTCGACGGCCCACGCGCCGACCTCCGACGCGACCTCGACGTTGTCGGGGGCGATGCGGGTGACGTAGAGGCTGGTGTCGTTCGGCTCGATGCCGCGGTCGAGGAGGATCACGGGGATCTCCGCCTCCTGGGCACGCTCGAGCGAGTCCTCCCAGCCGGATGCCTCGGTGGCCGAGAGCAGGATCACGTCGACGCCCTCGTCGACGAACGACGTGAACGCGTCGATCTGCGACTTCTGGTCGAGGTTGGTGGCCGGCGCGTACTTGAGGTCGAACCCGGCCTCCTTCGTGAAGGTGTCCTGGATGTTCGTCTCGTTCGCCTCGCGCCAGGCGCCCTCGGGGCCGACCGCGACGAAGCCGACGGTGGTGAGGTCGCCCTCGCCCGCGGCCGCGTCGTCGCCGCCGCTGCTGCTGCTGGAGCACGCGGCGAGGCCGATGGTGAGAGCGCCGACGGCCGCCAGGCCGAGGAACTTCGCGTAACGCCTCTGAACTGACATGAGATCTCCTCCTTGAGATCCGGCGCGATGCGCCGGCTGCGTACGTCCGCCGGGGTGCGGACATTCGGGTGATTGCAGACGCTTGGTGCGTGCCGCTTGGCTAGATGTTACCGGGAACAAAACGAGGAGCGCAAGCGAAAGTGTTCCCGGAAACATAACATTCCGGAAACCGCGCCAGAAGCCCCGTTCAGGGGCTAGGCGTCGTCCTCGTCGTCGGCCGCGATCATCTCGATGATGGTGTCGACGGAGAGCCCCGGACCGTTGCTCACCTCGCCGATCTTGCGGCGGTCCTTGAGGATCGCGATGCGGTCGCTGAGCCGCACCACCTCGTCGAGCTCGGAGGAGATGAAGACCACCGCCATGCCGTCGCGGGCGAGCTCGGCCACCCGCGCCTGGATCTCCACCTTCGCGGCGATGTCGACGCCGCGCGTCGGCTCGTCGAGCACGAGCACGTGCGGCCGCGTCGCGAGCCACCGTGCGAGGAGCACCTTCTGCTGGTTGCCCCCGGAGAGCTTGCTCGCCGGGGCATCCGGCCCGGGCGCGACGATCAGCAGCGACTCCATGAACCGCTCGACCAGCGCATCGCGCTCGGCGCGGGAGATGGGCCGCGCCCAGCCGCGGATGCCCTGGAGCGCCAGGATGATGTTGTCGCTGACGCTCAGCTCCTCGATGATGCCGCCGTCGCGGCGGTCCTCGCTCGCGAAGGCGACGCGCCGGCGCAGCGCCGCCGCCGGGTTCGGGAGGACGACCTCGCGGCCGTCGAGGCGGATCGTGCCCGAGTCGCGGCGGGCGACGCCGGTGAGCAGCTGCCCGAGCTCGCTCCGTCCCGACCCGCGGAGGCCGCCGAGGCCGACCACCTCGCCGCGGTGCAGCTCGAGGTCGGTCGCCTCGAACTCGCCGCGGCGGCCGACGTGCGTCGCCTGGTACACGGGCACGCCGGTCGGCTCGGCGCGATGCGCCCGCCGCTCCGACCCGATGCGCCGCAGCTCGGTCAGGTCCTTGCCGATCATCTTCGAGATGAGCACGGCCCGGTCGAGCTCGCGGGTGCGGTACTCGCCCTGGCCGACGGCGTCGCGGAGCACCGTGATGCGGTCGCTGATCGCGTAGACCTGCTCGAGGAAGTGCGACACGAAGAGGATGGCGACGCCGTGGTCGCGGAGCTTCCGCAGTGCGCGGAAGAGCGTCGCGACCTCGTCGGCGTCGAGGCTCGACGTCGGCTCGTCGAGGACGAGCACCTTGGGGTGCGTCACCATCGCCCGCGCGATGGCGACGAGCTGCTGGATCGCGGGCGGCAGCGTCGACACGGCGCGCTTCGGATCGAGGTCGCCGAGGCCGAGCTCGTCGAGCACGGCGACGGCCCGGCGCCGGGTGCGGCGCCACGAGATGCCGTACCAGTGCCGCTCCTCGTGGCCGATCATCACGTTCTCGGCGATCGAGAGGTTGCCGCACAGGTCGACGTCCTGGAAGGCGGCCGCGATGCCGGCGGCCTCCGCCGCGGCGGGCCCGGAGAGCACGACCGGCTCCCCCGCGATCCGCACCTCGCCCTCGTCGATCCGGTAGGCGCCGGTCAGCGCCTTCACCAGCGAGGACTTGCCCGCGCCGTTGCCGCCCATGAGCGCGTGGATCTCGCCCGGGAACAGCCGCAGGTCGACCTCGCGCAGGACGGTCGTCTCGTCGATCGTGACGGTGATGCCGGTCATCTCGACGACCGGCTGCTCCGTGGCATCCGCCGTGGTCATGACGCCCTCGGCGCCGCGGTCGACGAGCGGATCACGAGCTGGCTCGGGATCTTGGAGCGCTGCGGGATCTCCCGCCCCTCGAGGGCCGCGTGCAGCACCTCCATGGCCTTGATGCCGAGCGCGTGGAAGTCCTGCCGGACGGTCGTGAGCGGCGGGATGAAGTGCCGCGACAGCGGCAGGTCGTCGAACCCGATCACGCTGACGTCCTCGGGCACGCGGATGCCCCGGTCGTGGAAGCCGTGCACCACGCCGAACGCCATCTCGTCGTTCGCCACGAACATCGCGGTGTACTCGGGCACGCCCTTGAGGCCGACCGCGTAGTCGTAGCCGAAGTCGGCGGTCCAGTCGCCCACGACGATCGGCCGGGCCTTCAGCCCCCACTGCTCGATGCGCGTGTGGAACGCGCGCTCGCGGCCGCGGGCGTCGAGCCAGTCGAGCGGCCCCGCCAGGTGCAGGATGTCCCGGTGGCCGAGGGAGACCAGGTGGTCGACGGCGAGCGTCGTGCCGAGCTGCTGGTCGACGCTCACGGTGAGGAAGTTCGGATCCTTCGCGGCCTTGACCACGAGCACGGGCACGTCGATCGAGATGCGCCGGAGCGCCGACACCGACGACGAGCGCGGGGCGACGATGCAGAGCGCGTCGACGCCCTCGGCGATGAGGTGGCTCACCGCGCCCTCGGGCGTGAGGCTCGCATCGTCCTGCATGGCGACGGAGGCCACGGAGTAGCCGCTCGAGCGCGCCGCGAGCTCGAAGCCGCGCAGCGTGCTCGTCGGCCCGAACTCGACCGAGCTGTCGACGATGACGCCGATACGCTGGGTGCGCTGCGTCGCGAGCGCCCGGGCGGCGCTGTTCGGCTTGAAGTCGAGTTCCTGGATGACGTCGAGGACGCGCTGCCGGGTGGCGGGGCGGATGTTCGGGTGCCCGTTGAGCACCCGGGAGACGGTCATGTGGGACACGCCGGCGAGCGCGGCGACCTCGCGGATGCCGAGCTTCTCGGGGCGAACCCCCGTCTCGATGTCACTCACCACCGATCTCCTGCCCTGCGATCCCGCCGCCGATGCCGTCCCGACGCGGACGCGCCGGACCGGACGGCGCACCTGCGCGCCGTCGCCACCAGCCTATTCGTTCAGCCCCCGGCCGACGGCTGCCCCGGCCGACGGCGGCCCGACCGGAGGGCGCGACGTGCCCGCGCGATCGCTCGCGCGGGCACGTCGCGGGATGCCGCTCGGTCAGCCGCAGCTCCGCGCGGTGTAGGCGGCCGTGTACGTCTTCACGACCTGCTGGCCGCCGGCGGTCGAGGTGACCTTCGCCGTCAGCTGCCCGGCGCCGAGGTCGGCGGTGCGGGTGGTGAACGTCGCCGACGCGCTCTTGCCCGCCGCCAGCGCGACCTGCTTCGAGCCGTACGCCGACTCGACGAGCACGTCGACCGAGCCGTCGCCCGCGTTGCCGAGCGTGGCGACGAGGGTCGCCTTCCCGGCCACGCAGCGGGTCTGCGCCGTGACCGTGAACGCCGGCTGCGCCGGCTTCTCGACGATGACCGTGGCGGTCACCGTGCGGTTCGCCACGGCGAGCCACTCGGTGTCGGTCATGTCGAGGATCGGGCTGTCGTCCTGGCGGAAGTAGACCATGCGGACGCCCGAGTCACGGGAGCCGTTCTGCGTCAGCTTCGCGTGGAACACGTTCAGCAGGTTGCCGTCGTCGTCGTACGTGTACGAGTTGTGGCCCGGCCCCCAGTTGTTCGCGTTCGGGCCCTCGTAGCTCCACAGCGGGTACTGGCGGACGCCCCACGACGCGGCGTCGAGCAGGTCGGCGCCGGACTGCGCGGTGGCGAGGCCGACCGCGTAGGTCCAGTCGACGCCCGAGCCCGAGAAGGTGATCATGACCTTCCCGTCGCGCTGGATGACGAACGGCCCCTCGACCACGGCCGACGTGTTGTCCGACCAGCCGTCGTCCGGGAAGACGATCGTCGACCGGTCGCCGACCAGCTTCCACGGGCCGGTCGCCGACGGCTCCACCTTCGCGATCTTCAGCACCGCGGGGCCGGTCACCGGCGTGATCGCCCGCTCCGACCACACGACGTAGTCGGTGCCGGCGTCCTCGAAGTGGGTCATGTCGAGGGTGATGCCGGTGCCGTACGTCGTGAGCGGCTGCCCCTGCGCGTCGACGACCCGCTGCGGGGCCTCCCAGTCGGCGCGCACCAGCGGGTTCCCGCCGGACTTCAGGTGCATCGTGTACGACTGCACGCCGTTCCACGCGTTCACGTTGTTCGGGTTCGCGGCGAACAGGAGGTACAGCTCGCCGTCGACGACGTGCAGCTCGGGAGCCCAGAGCTGCGAGCCGACCTGGCCCGAGCCCGAGAGCCCGATGCCGAGGATCTTGTTGTCGGCCGCCGTCGAGAGCCCGGCGATCGTCGCGGAGCTGCGGATGAAGAACTCGTCCTGCCCGTTGTCGTCGGTCGAGATGAACAGCCACGTCTTCTCGCCGTTCGGCAGCGTGTACCGCAGCATGTGCGGGTCGGCGCGGACCGGGATGAGCGGGAAGATCGCGTCGGTGCGCTGCAGCGTGCCCGTCACCGTGTACTCCCCCGGGGTGTCGGCGTCGACGCCCGAGGCATCCCAGTCGACCCGGAAGTCGTGGGTGCCGCCGTCGGAATAGTCCGCCGTGACCTGCTCGGGCAGGTCGAGGTCGTCGCCGGCCTCGATCGTGATCGGCTCGGGCGCGCGCACCCCGGTGTTGTGCACCCGGCCGAGCAGCTGCTCGGTCGTGCGCGCCTCGGCGGCGGTCACCGGGACGATCGAGGCGGTCTCCGCGTACGTGACGCCGATGGCGCCGGTGCGACCGGCGGGCTGCTGACCGGCCCCGAGGAACTCGACCGCGTCGAACGCGTCGGTGCTGCCGGTGAGGGCCGAGCCGGTCGGGCCCGTCCACACCACCCGGTAGGCGCCGAGGCGGGCGTCCCACTCGGCCGAGACCGGTCCGGTCGCGCCCTGGCCCGGGAGGGCCAGGTAGTCGAGTTCGGTCCAGTGCACCAGGTCGGGCGAGGTGAACACCAGCGCGCCCGAGGCATCCGCCGCACCCGAGGCATCCACCCGGCGGGCGATGAGGCCGAAGCCCTCGTCGCCGCGGAGGCGGAACAGGTACGGGTTGGCGAGGTAGCGCTTGATGCCGTTGTCGACCTCGGTCATGCCCGTGACCTTCGGGAACACCACGCCGGTGCCCGAGTTGAGCGCCGTGTACGCGGTGCCGTCGGCGCTCAGCGCGAGGTGCGCGGTTCTCGTGACCTCGGGGTCGTCGCCGCCGCGCGTGTTCTTCGACGTGGTGTACGACGCGATGCGCTGCGCCGTGGCCTCGGCGATGCGCACGTCGAACCGCGCGGTCGCGGTGTCGGGCGCGGTGCCGACGACGGCCTCGAGCGTCGCGTCGGCGAGGCCGGACGCCGGAGCCGAGGCGATCGCGCCGCCGGCGACCGACCCCGCACCCGAGACGTGCGACCACGTCACGGGCAGGCCGAGCGCGGTCGCCGGCAGGGCGTAGCCCTGCTCGAGCACCGACGGCAGCAGGATCGCGTCGGCCGCGCGCTGCGCCGCCTCGGCGGCGGTCGGCGCGGCGAGCACCCGCACGGTGAACGCCTTGGTCGCGGTCTTGCCGCGCACCGTCGCGGTCGCGGTCAACGTCACCTCGGTGTCGGATGCCCCGCGCGTCACCTTGCCGTCGGCGCCCACGACGCCCGCGGGCGACGACGACCAGGTGACCCCGCCGGCGGTCGGCAGCACGAGGTCGGTCTCGACGGCGTCGAGGTCCTGTGCGTTCGCCGCGGCGAGGTCGATGCCCGCGACGACCTCGCCGGCCACCGCGGTGGCGTCCGTGGCGGCGACGTCGGCGAGGTCCGCCGCCGTCAGCGCCTCGGAGTACACCCGGAACGACGAGACCCCGCCCTGGTAGAGGGTGTCGCCCGCGTACGCGCTCTTCCCGATGAAGTTCATCGTGTGCGTCGTGAGGTCGCTCAGGTTCGTCGTCGAGTTCGCCTTCTCGGCGACCTGCACCCCGTCGATGAACAGGCGCAGCGTCGAGGTGACGCCATCGGCGTTCTTCGCGATGGTCGCCGCCACCGACTGCCAGCGTCCCTGCGCGAGCTTCGTCGCCGACGTCACCGTCTGCTCGCCCGACCAGTTCGTCTTCGAGATCGCCACGCGCGGGGCGACCGGCTGGATGAAGAACTGCCCGGTCGACGCGTCGCCGGAGCCGCCGATGTTCCAGAGGAACTTCGCGCCGCTCAGCGCGGTCGGGCTCGTCTCGATCACGATCGTCGCCGCCGAGCGCCCGGCGAGCAGTCCGTCGGGCAGCTTCACGTGGTTCGCTCCGGTGAACTGCATCGACCCGCCGCGCCATGCGGCGCCGCCCACCACCGTGGCATCGCGCCCGCCGCCCGACAGGTCGTGCGCGACCGTTCCCGACGACTCCGAGAAGTCGTACGAGGCGAGCAGCGAGCCCGGCGTCACCGCGGCGGTCGCCGCGGCGGGCGCCATCACCCCGAGGCCGCCGACCATGGCGGCGCCGATCACGCCGGCGAGCAGCCGGCTCCGCCGCCGCCTCAGCACGTCCGTGCCTCGTACGCGGCGCTGCCCTGGAAGCTCGCGCCGCTCGCGGTCGCGCCGACGTCGACGAAGTCGGCGCCGATGGACGCGAGCTTGGTCGCGAACGCCTGCGAGACGGTCTTGCCCGGCTGCACGCCGGTGAAGGTCTTCTCGCCGAAGGCGGTGCGGACGGTGACGTCGGCGGCGCGGGTGTCGGCGTTCTTCGCCGAGACGACCAGCGTCGCCTTGCCCGCGATGCAGCGCGTCGTGGCGGTGGCCTCGACCGCGAGGTCGGGGTTCGTGCCGACGCCGGCGTAGTGGAACATCACGCGCTGGTACTCCTGCGCGGTGATCGGCAGGATGCCGCCGTGCCGCTTCTTCAGGGTGCCGAGGTTGACGTTGGTCGCCTTCGACCAGGCCGACGCCGAGGTCGACCCGATGTCGGTGGTGCGGAACGGCAGGTAGCCCTTGCCCGCGCCGTACTGGTCGGCGAGGAGCCCCCAGAGCTGCGTCGCGGCACCGCGGTCGTCGTCGTTGTACTGGAAGAACTCCGGGCCCTCGAGGCAGGCGCCCGTGTAGTTGGTGCCGGCCGCGCAGGTGCCGCTGCCGCTCAGGATCGACTGCAGCGTGCCGACGAGCACCCACTCCTGGTCGGTGCCGGTCGTCTTCGCCGTCGCCGAGGTCGTGATCGCGTCGAGCTTCTTCGAGCGCTCGATCGTGATCTGGCCGTCACCAGAGGCGCGGTAGAACCAGTCGCCGACCTTGATCACCGTGGTGTCGATGATCGAGCCCTGGCGGTCGATCCACTTGACCGGGGTCGAGAACGTCTGGAAGTCGCGCGTGGTCGACAGGTACACGTCGACGCTGTCGCCCAGCTCCGTGTTGCCGTCGGCGCGGGTCGCCCAGTACACGTAGTACTGCTGCGTCACCTCGTCCCAGATCGCCTCGGGCGCCCAGGCCATGCCGGCGTTCGGGATGCCGCTCGCGACGTCGACGAAGCGCGGCTCGCTCCAGTCGACCAGGTCGGTGGACTCCCACACGACGAGGAACTTCGAACCGGTGACGGTCGCGTTCGCGTTGCCCCAGCCGCCGCGGTAGAAGATGCTCAGGTCGGTCGCGATCAGGAAGAAGCGGTCACCCTCGGGCGAACGCACCAGGAACGGGTCGCGCACGCCGCCGTCGCCCTGGTTCCGGGCCAGCGACAGCACCGGGTTGCCGCTCGTGCGGGTGTCGGTGAAGGTCACCGCGTCGCGACTGGTGGCGAAGTAGATCTGCTCGTCGCTCGCGCTGCCCTCGGTGCCGGTGAAGTGGGCGAAGAGGTAGTCGGTCGTCGCAGCCTGCGCCGGCGCCCTGCGCACGGTGAGCGGGATCTCGCGGGTCGCGGTCGCCCCGCCGTTCGTCGCCGTGACCGTGAGCACGACGGTCGTGTCGCGCTCGGCGGGCCGGGTGACGACGCCGGGTGCGACCGTCGCGGTGCCCGCGACGTCGACGACCGCCGGCGCCGACGAGCTCCAGCTGAGGGTCGAGCCGAAGCGGGCGCCGGTCGTCGGCAGCGTCAGGTCGCTGCGCACGTCGTCGGCGTTCGCGAGGGCGATCGCGTCGAGGTCGCGCTGGGCGGCCTCGGCCGGGGTCGGCGCGGCGAGCACCGTCACGGTGAAGTCCTTCGTCGCGGTCTTCCCGCGCACCGTCGCGGTGCCGGTCACGGTCACCACGGTGTCGGATGCCTGGCGCGTGACGGTGCCGTCGGCGGCGATCACGCCCGCGGGCGACGACGACCAGGTCACTCCGCCGGTCGTCGGCAGCACCAGCTTGGTCTCGACCGCGTCGAGGTCCTGCGTGTTGGCGGCGTCGAGGTCGAGCGCGGCCGCCGTCTCGGCGGCTGCGGCCGAGGCATCCGTCTCGGCGAGGCCGGCGAGGTCCTGCGCCGAGAGCGCCTCGGTGTAGACGCGGAACGACGACACCCCGCCCTGGTAGAGCGAGTCGGCGGTGTAGGCGCTCTTGCCGAGGAAGTTCAGCGTGTGCGTGGTGAGGTCGCTGAGGTTCGTCGTCGAGTCGGTCTTCTCCGCGACCTGCACCCCGTCGATGAAGAGCCGGAGCGTCGAGGTCGTGCCGTTCGCGTTCTTCGCGATCGTGGCGGCCACCGACTGCCACCGGCCCTCGGCCAGCTTCGTCGCCGAGGTCACGGACTGCTCCGCCGACCAGTTCGTCTTCGAGATGGCCACGCGAGGCGCGACCGGCTGGATGAAGAACTGGCCGGTCGCGCCCTCGCCCGAGCCGCCGATGTTCCAGAGGAACTTCGCGCCGGTCAGGGCGGTCGGGTTCGTCTCCACGACGATGGTGGCCGCCGAGCGGCCGGCGAGCAGGTTGTCGGGCAGCTTCACGTAGTTCGAGCCGTTGAGCTGCATGAAGCCGCCACGCCAGGCCGCGCCGCCGACGACCGCGCCGTCGCGGCCGCCGCCCGACAGGTCGTGCGCCACGGTGCCCGACGACTCCGAGAAGTCGTACGACACCAGCAGCGAGCCGGGCGTCACCGCCGTCGCCGCACCGGGGCCGGCCAACGCCAGGCTGCCCGCCGCGAGCAGTGCGCCGGTGGCGCCTGCGATCCATCGCCGCGCGCGTCGCGCGACGGGTGTTGCTTCTCGGACCATCGATTTCCCCATTCCGGATGGGCACGCCTCGAGGGCGTGCGGAACGAGCGCCATGAGGCATCCGCCCCGGCGCGGTGGTGCTGGTCGTACTGCAGGTCGATGGGGCCGCGCGCTCGGCGGGCGGCCCGGAGGGTCACCCCTGGCCGACGCCGGCCATGGATCGGCGGCCCTCTTCGCGGGCCTCGGTGAGCAGCGCCTCGATGCGGCGCTTCGAGCGGCCCCGGCGCCAGAGCAGCGCGAGGACGAGGAGGGCGAGCCCTGCGACCACGAGGAGCTGCGGCCACGGCACCGCCCAGACGAGCACGTCGGTCGACGACGGCGCGACCTCGGCGGGCACGGCGTCGGCCGGCTCGCCGTTGGCGTCGATGACGGTCGGGGCGAGCGCGATCTCGCCGGGGAAGGCGAACAGCGGCCAGACCCTCGGGACCGTGAGCGAGATGGTGCGGGACTCGCCGGGGAGGATCTCCTGGGGCGTCTCGCCCTCGGCCGGGAACGCGATGCTGCGGCCGGCGACGGTCAGCACGCCGGCGACGGCGAGCCGGGCGTTGCCCTCGTTCGCCACGTCGAAGACGACGTCGATGCTGCCCGGGCGGAGCGGGTTCCACGACAGGCGGTAGTCGGCATGCACGTCCTGCACCGAGAAGGCCGGCGCGAGTTCGCCGGCGACCCGGGTCATGACCCGGAAGCCGACCCGGCTCTCGACGCCGACGCCGGTGCCGTCGGCCTGCTGCGTCGACAGGATCGAGGCGGTGATGCCGGCGGCGTGGTCGCCCGGCTGCGCGTCCTCGGGCACGGTGATCGTGAACGGCACGACCGCCGTGCCGCCGGGGGCGACGGTCACGCTCTCGGGCAGGGTGATCCAGGTGCCGGAGTCGACCGACTCCTGGTCGGACGGCAGGATGTCGAACCGGCCGTTGTCGTTGGTGAAGCCGTCGGCGGCGGCGAGGCGGAACGTGACCTCCTCGGCACCGAGGTTGCGCACGGCGAACTGGTCGTCGACGCTCGCGGCCGGGTCGATCTCGTGCTCGACGGCGACGCGGCCGTCGGGTCCCGAGGCGTCGGCCGGCGTGACCGACCACGACACCGGCGCCGCCTCCTCCGCGACCGCGGGGGCGGCGCCGGCCAGCCCTGCGGCGAGGCCGGCGACGGCGACGAGCGCCGCGAGTGCGGTGGTGGAGCGGAAGCGGGTCATGGCGAGTCCTGGGTGGAGCGGGCCCCGGTCCGGTCGGATCCGGGGCGAAGGGGTGCGGCCGGGTCGGCGGTGTCGCGCCGACCCGGCCGCGGGTGGATCAGTAGGTGTCCTCGAAGAGCGACAGGGTGAGCAGCGACGAGTAGCTGCCCGCCGCGACGTTCGCGGGGGTCTTCAGCTTGAGCGCCGCGGTGGTCGACCACGAGCCCTGCGCGGCCTGCGCCTCGGCCGAGTCGAGCGAGAGGAAGAGCAGGTCCTCGCCGCTGACCAGGCCGGTGTTGTTGCCGGGCTGGGTCGGGGTGTCGGAGGCCGGGACGACCTCGCTGCCCGAGCCCACCTCGCCGCTGCCGTCGAGGACGTCGGCCGGGGTCCAGCCGAGCTGGCTCGCCGGGATGTTCGGCTGGCCCGCGGTGCCGACGAAGTCGCCGGCCTGGCCGACCACGTACCAGAACGCGCCCGCGGGGACGTCGGTGCGGGTGTCGGTGACCGTGACGGTCGGGAGCGTGCCGGTGAACTGCCGGTACTCGGCGGTCGAGCCGGTCTCGGTCAGGGTCGTCTGGGTGTTCGCCACCGTCAGGCTCAGCGCCCCGTTCTCGACCGCCGCGATGTCGACCTTGACGTCGACACCCGAGCTGTCGCCGGGGTCGGCCGCGAACGCGAGGGTGCCCACGCCCGCGAGCATGAGCCCGCCCACGATGCCGGCTGCGCAACGCACGGCAGCACCTTTGCTGATCATGTTTCCTCCAGTTCCTCGGTCGGCGGCAGCCGAGCCGAATCGTCGTGCAGCAGGGTGGCTGACACGTGCGTACGTGCGGCTCGGGGTGCGACCGAGGTCGGCGTCCTTGCCTGGGGCGGCCCAACGAGGGAGCCGGGTCTCCGGTTTGTTACCGGGAACATTTCCAGCGTATTGGCCGGTTCCTGTGCCGTCAAGACGACGCTGCGATTCGCGCATGTCCTCGCCTCACCTGCACTCGGCCGCGGCGTAGGCGGCCTGGATCGGGGCATCCGAAGCGCTCGTCACGACCGTGATCGTGCCCGCCTCGAGCGCCTTCTGGCGCGTGGTGAAGGAGATCGCGACGGCCTTGCCGGCCGGCAGTTCGACGGCCTTCTCCCCGGACCCGGTGGTGACGTGGGCCGACTCGGCCGCCGCCCCGTCGTTCGCGAGCGTCGCGACCAGCACGACCTTGCCCGCGACGCACCGCGTGGTCGCCGAGACCCGCAGCGCAACGGGCGGCGGATCGCCGACCACGACGCGCACGGTCACCGTGCGGTTCGCCGGCGCGACCTCCTGGGCGCTCGAGAGCGACAGGTCGAGGTCGCCGTTCGCCCGCACGTTCACCGCCTTGAACCAGGTGTTCCGGTCGGGGTCGAACAGGCCGCCGGCCGCCGAGTTCGTGTGCGGCTCGGGATACGGCCGCGCGTGGTACGCCAGCACGAGGTTGCCCGCCTCGTCGATCGCGAACGAGTTGTGCCCCGGGCCACCCTGGCCGACGCCGCCGATGCGCCCCGACGCGGTGTCGTTCGTCGTGAGCACCGGGAACGGCACCTGGGTCCAGCTGGCCGGGTTCCGCAGGTCGGCGTCCTTCGCGGCGCGCAGCAAGCCGAGGTCGTAGTACTTGTCGACCGTGCCGCCCGAGTAGGTGAGGTAGACGAAGTCGCCGTACGTCACCATGAAGGGCGCCTCGACGATGCCCTGGTCGCCGCCCTCGTTCACGTCCGACGGGGTCGGCGCCGACTTGCCGTACTCCCACGGCTGGCTGAGCGCGTAGATCTGGCTGAGCGTGCCGTCGATGAGCGGCACGGTGCCCTTCGGGCCCGCCTTCGCCTTGCCGACGAAGAGCTTGGCCCCACTCGGCATGACCCAGTAGCCCTGGGTCGTGCCGTGCTCCTCGCGCTCGAGGTACGACACGTCGAACGCGGCCCCCTCGAGGATCGTCGGCTCGCCCCAGTTGGCCTGGTCGACGAGTCCGCCGGCCCGCAGCGACGCGTCGGAGCCGATGTACGGGATCAGCACGGTGTTGTCGCACCAGCCGCCCGTCGGCGCGTAGCCGCGGTTCATGCCCGCGACGATCCACCACTGGCCGTTGATCTTGTGGAACTCCTGCGCCCAGATGTACCCGCCCCAGCCGTAGAACGTGTTGGGGTACTGCGCCTGCCTGCCGGGCGTGCCGGCATCGGGGTCGATGACGATCTGCTCCGGGGCATCCGCCAGGCCCGCGATCGTCGTCGCGCGCTTGAGCCCGATCTTGCGGTACGCGTTGGCGTCGATGAGGGCGCTGTTCGGGGCATCCGACGGGATCGAGTAGTGCGACCCGGTGAGGTACCAGTAGCCGTCGTCCTCGTTGAAGAAGAGGTCGGGATCGGCGCGCGCGTCGTTGACCAGCTCCTCCGCCGTCTGCTGCACGGTGCCCGAGACGTCGTAGGTGCCGGGCGTGTCCGTGTCGACGTCGGCGAGGTCCGTCTCGCTCCACGCGACCGGCAGCTGCTTCGTCGACCCGTCGTTGTACTCGAGGGTCGCCGTCGCCGGCAGGTCGCCGGCGTCGACCGTCGCCCCGTGCTCGACCTCGACGTCGGCGAAGGCGCCGACGCCCGTGTTCCGCAGGTCGACGTAGCGCGCGGAGAACGCCGCGAACTCGGCCTTCGACAGCGCGAACGAACGGGCCTCGGCGGCGAAGCCGGGCAGGCCCGTGGCCGCGCCGGCGACGCCCAGCGCGACGGCGTCGGCCTTCGTGGCCGCGGTCGGCACGCTGGCGCCGGTGAGCCCGTCGAGCCGCGCGACCCGCCCCTCGCCGGTCAGCGGGTCGGTCCACGTCGCCTGGTACTTCTGCGACGCGGCGTCGAACACGATGCGCGGGTCGGCGACGATCGAGCCGTCGGACGACACCTTCACCGTGCGCTGGTTGCGGAACGTCGCGCCGTCGGCGGCATCCCACACGTACACCGAGTCGGTCGCGTTGTTCTGCGACGCGACCGCCCCGAGCGTGCCGTCGGCGAACCGCAGCAGCGTGGGCGAGCCCACCTGCGCGTTCGGCTTGGCCGCCTGCGTGCCGTCCCACAGCACGGAGAGGATCGCCTGCGATCGGTTCAGCGGCTCCCAGGTCGCCGCGCCCGCCGGGCGGGCGGCCACGAAGAGCGAGTCGGCGCGGCGGTCCTCGTCGTAGGCGAGCGGGTCGTCCTTCACGCCGTTCACGGTGGTGACGTGCTTCACGTAGCTCGCGATGTCGCCGCCCGCGTCGAGGATCTGCGCGGAGCCAGTGACCGGCGCCGCGACCCCGTCGATCGTCGCGGTCAGCGTGACCGCGACCGCTCCGTCGGCCGGCCGGGTGACGGCGCCGTCGGATGCCACGAGCGAGGCCCCGTCGCCGGAGGCCGACCAGGTGACGGCCCGGCCGAGGACGCTCGACGGCAGGTCGCCCGTGATGCGGGCCGGGATGGCGAGCGCGGCGGCCGGATCGCTCGCGGCCGACGGCACGCCGAGCTCGGTCGGGGTGAGCGCCCGCGAGTACACGCGGACGTTGTCGACGAGGCCGCCGAAGTACTCGCCGCTCCCCCAGTTCGCCTTGCCCACCTGCAGCACGCCGCCGGTCGCCCCGAGGATCGTCGAGAGCGCCTTGCCCGTGGTGTTCGTCGCGACGAGCTTCCGGTCGACGAACAGCCGCGCGGTCGTGCCCGAGAGCACCAGGTCGACGTGCTTCCACGCGGTGTTCGCCGTGGTCGTCACGAGGTTGCCGCTCGAGTCGCGGGTGCCGGCGTTGTCGTACCGCTCGACCGTGATGCCGGTCGTCTTGTCGAGGAACCCGAGGTAGTGCTCCTGCTGGTAGGTCTGGGTCGCCGTGCTGCGCGCGGCGAACACCGACCAGCCCGTGTTGCCCGAGGCATCCGGCTTGCTGTCGTAGGAGATCGTGACGTCGTCGCGCCCCGCGAGGAGCGGCGTGCCGTCGGCCTTCGTCACGTTCAGCCAGAAGCCGCTGCCGAGCTTCGCTGCCTTGCCGGTCGGCCCGTCGACGAGCGTCGCGGTGCCCTGCACCGCGGCGCGGGCGCCGCCGCCCTCGAAGGCGGTCGTGCCGCTCTCGAACGCGAGGTCGGCGAGCAGCGCGTCATCGGTGCCGGCCGCCATCGCGGCGGTCGGGGTGAGCACGGCCGCGCAGAGGGCCGCCGTGGCGACCCCGCCCAGCCATCGTCTCGCTCGTCGCATCGTGGGAGTCCTCCTCGGGCTCATCCGCAGCTCAGTGCGGGGTACGCGGCGGCGACCTCGGCCGATGCCGCCGCTCCGCCGACCGTTCCCGCAGCAGTGACGGTCGCCGAGCCCGCGGCGATCGAGCCGGCGCGGGTCGCGAAGGTCTTCGACAGCGACTTGCCCGCGGCGAGGGTGCCCGTGGCGGTGCCCCAGGCTGTGGTCACCGCGAAGTCGACCGGCACCGCCGCGCCGTTCGTCGTCTGCACGACGAGCGTCACCTTGCCCGCGATGCAGCGCGCGCTCGCCGTCGCGGTCACCGCGAGTTGCGGCTGCGGGGCGGCCCGCACGATCTGCAGCGTGTACGTGACGTTCGTCGTGTGGTCCTGCGCGTAGGCCTTGACCGTCGTCGTGGTCGGCGTGTCACCGGCCGCGACCGCCACCGTGCGCGGCGCCGTGTCGTCGATGAGGATGCCGTCGACGTAGACGAGTCCGCTCGGCGCGGCCGGGTCGAGGTCGAGCTTCACGCTCGTCGCCTCCCGGGCCACGGTGACGGTGTACGCGGTCGTCCCCGGCACGAGCGCCGGCGACAGGGTGCCGCCGTCGACCGCGAGCTTCGAGAGCTCGGCGTTCGTCGCGTAGCGGTCGGTCGACGAGGTCGAGACGCCGAACACGCCGCCGACGTAGCTCGTACCGGTGCTCTGGAAGCGCACCGTCACCACCGGGATCTTCGCACCGTGGGCGTTCGAGCACGTACTGGCCGGCCTGGTCGCGCTTGTAGCTGTCCTTCGCGGCGATGCCGTCGAGGATCGCCTGCGGGATCCGGTCGTATTGGAGGTACCAGCTCGTCGCGCCGTTCGCGTTCGTCACGACCTCGCGCTTGAGGAGCGCGTCGTTCAGGTAGACGTCGAACGTGCGCCCGTTGTCGCCGCCGTAGTACCGCACGGCCAGGAAGTTCTTCGGCTGCGACGGGTCGACGATCAGGTCGTACTGGAAGTACGCCCCGACGGCGGGCGGCGCGTGCCGGAAGCTCTGGCCGTTGAACACGCCCACGGTCGAGTTGCTGAACTTGACGTTCTTGTCGGCCTCGCTGTTGTTGTCGTCGAACGACGTGAGCGAGTCGATCGTGGTCTCGTCGGTGCGCAGCTGCTGCTTGTCCTTGAGGATCAGCGCCTGCGCCTCGGCCGAGTCGGGCTGCACGAGGGTCAGGTACGTCGCGTAGCGCGCGTCGTACAGGCTGTAGTACGGCTCGAAGGTGAGCGCGGCCGATGCCTGGTCGACGCCGTGCAGCTTGAACCGCATCGTGGTCAGGCCGTTCGCGTTCTCGCCGTCGGCGATGCGCTCGACGCTCGCCGGGTCGGCCTTCCACGCCGCGGCGTCGGCCACGACGACGTCGGAGCCGAGCGACTTGTCGGCGACACCCATCTGCACGAGCACGCCGGCGGTGTAGCTCGCGTTCACGTTGCGGCGGCTGAGCTCGGTCGCGAGCAGCACGGGGCCGTACTTCAGGGCGACCCAGTTCGGGTTCTCGGTGCCGGCGTCGACGGTGACCTTCGCGGGCAGCGTGTAGTCGAGCTCGTCACCGGCCGAGACGGGCACCGTGACGTAGCCGCCGGAGGTCAGCGCAGCGGCATCCACCGCCTGGCCGTTGACCTCCAGGGTCGGGGCGGAGGCCACCCAGCTCGGCACGCGCAGCTTCACGACCGTGCCGGCCGCGACGGCGCCGCCGTCGAGGGCGCTCACCTCGAGGTGCACGTCGGGGCTCGCGGGCACGTCGGCCGTCTGCACGAGTCGCAGGTTCTGGGCCGCCGAGCGCAGCTCGGAGCTGCGGAACTGGGTGACGTAGACCGCCTTCGGATCGGTGAAGTAGATCGAGTCGCCGAGCTTCGTGAAGCTCTCGATGCCCGTGCCGTGGTCGCACCAGAACTGGTCGAGCGGCGTGCCGAACACCTTCGCGTACCCGGGCGCCTGCGGCTGGAAGTACGTGACCATGCCGGTCTCGGGGTTCTGCGACGCGAGGATCGTGTTGATGAACGTCGACTCGGAGTAGTCGGCGTACTTCACGTCCTTCGTCACCTCGAAGAGGGCGCGGCTCAGCTTCAGCATGTTGTACTCGTTGCAGCCCTCGGCCGTCGAGTTCTCGCCGTACCCGGTCGTGACGCCGTTGGTCGCGAACTGGTAGAGCGTGTCGGCGCCGTGGAAGTGCTCCGACTGGCTGTTCGCGCCGTTCGCGTACGTGTGGTCGCGCACCACGATCTGCCAGAAGTTCTCGGCCGCCGCTCGGTACATCGGCAGGGCGTCCTTCTCGGCCTGCGTGAGCGTCGCGTACAGGTCGGGGTGGTCCATGAACACCGTGTAGCGCTTGAGGGCGCCGACGAGCTTCGGGATGGTGGTGTTCGCGTGCTTGCCGTTCAGCACGTCCTGGCCGTTGGCGAGCTGCTGGAACAGCGTGGTCTCGTCGAAGTACTCGGCCGCGCGCTTGTGCACGGGGTTCTCGGTGATGGAGTACAGCTCGTAGAGCGCCTCGTTCATGCCGCCGTACTCGGTGTTCAGGATCGTGGCCGGGTTCGCCAGCGACGCCGCGTAGCCGCGCACCCAGGTGCCGAATCCGGATGCCACGGCGAGGGCCTTCGCCGAGACCCCGGCGGGCGCGTACTCGTGCGCGTCGAGGAGGCCGGCGAGCACCTTGTGCAGGTTGTAGAACGGCACGAGCAGGCCGTCCTTGCCGCTCGGCAGCGCGCTCAGCGCGAACGGGGCGACGTAGCCCGCGCTCGACGGGTTGGCGGCCGCCCAGGCGTCCTGGCACCGCTTCAGCCCGTCGACGCCGGCCGTGAGCTTCGCGAGCAGCTGCGCCTTGACCGACGCATCCGTCGTCGTCGCGTAGGCCTGCGAGAGCGCGGAGAGGTAGTGGCCGAAGAAGTGGCCCTGGAACCGGGTGCCGGTCGAGCGCTCCCAGCCGCCGTAGCCGCTCGACGTGGTGGGCGTGAGCCCGGCCTGCACGTACCAGGAGTAGAGGAACTTCTCCGGGTCGAGGCTCAGCAGGTAGTCGATCGTCTTCTGGTTCGCGTTCTCGAGGTAGTCGTCGCCGATCGTAACGTTCTCGAGGCCGGCATCGGACAGGTACTGGGTGGATGCCTCGCCCTTCGGCTGCACCGAGACGTCGAACGCCCGGGTGACCGTGGTGCTGCCGCCGTAGGCGGCGGTCGCGGTGAGGTGCACGGTCGTCTCGGTCGAGGCGGGGCGGGTCACGTGCGCGGTGCCGCCGTCGATCGAGATGACGCCCGCGTCGGAGGTCGCCCAGGTGATCTCGCTGCCGCTCGCGCCCGAGGTGGGCACCGCGAAGTCGACGGTCGCCGTCGTCGGCAGGGAGATCGCGGCGAGGTCGGCCTGGGCGACGGAGGCCGGGTCGAAGCCGGGGGCGCCGCGCTGGGTGAGCTTCACCACGTCGGCCACGGTCGCGACGCCGTTGTAGAGCGTGTAGTCGTCGAGCAGGCCCTTGAGGTGCGAGCCGTTGTAGTTCGGGCCGTTGTAGCCGATGGTCTTCGTGCTCGTCGCCTCAGAGCCGAGCACGCCGGAGGCGGTCTCGCTGACGGGATACTTGACGGTCGAGACCTGGCGGACGCCGTTGCGGTAGAACGCGACGGCCTTCGTCGTGTGGTCGTAGGTCGCGACGATGTGGGTCCACTGGCCCGCGGGGAAGAACGTCGACCGGGTCGCGTCGACGGCGACCTTGTACGGCTGCCCGCTCGACGGGCCGATCGACAGCGCGAGCGGGGTGCCGTCGGCTTCGCTCGTGAGGTACCAGCCGTCGGAGTTGTAGGTCGTCTTGCTCCAGGCGAAGACCTGCTCCGCCGTCATCGTCGCGCTCGGGTTGAACCAGAACGAGACGGTGAGGTCCTGCGGCTGCAGGTATGCGGCCGTACCGAGCTTCAGCGCCGTCGAGCCGTTGAACGAGAACGCCTGTCCGCGGACGCCGCCCGCGTACGCGGCGGCGCCCTTCTGCAGGGTCACGGTCGCGGCGTTCGCGCTGGCGTCGGCGAGCGTGCCGTCGAGCGGCAGGTCGAGCACCTTGGATGCCTCGATGCTGAGGTCGTCGGTCGCGGCGAACGCCGCCGGGGCGGCCGTCGCGGTGATGAGCCCGCCGAGGAGGGCGCCGATGGTGGCGATCGCAGCGGTGCGAGCCAGGGTCGACATGGGGTCCTTTCGGTCCGTGCTGAGGAGCGGTCGGGGTGGAGCGTGTCGGGCTGCGCGGGTCAGCCGCAGCTGCGCGCGTCGTACGCGGCGGTCTTCGCCCCGGCGGCCGTGGCCGCCTGGACGCTGCCCGCCGGGGTCGCGGCGAGGCGCGAGGCGAAGGTCTGGCTGGCCGACTTGCCCGCCGCGAGCTGCACGACCTTCGAGCCGTAGGAGGTGGTGACGGTGATCGCGGCCGGCGCGTCGCCGGTGTTCGTGAGCTGGGTGACGAGGGTCACCTTGCCCGCGATGCAGCGCGTCTCGGCCGTCACCGTGATGGGCGGGCCCGCGGGTGCGGGCGTCACGACGACCGTCGCGGTGACCGTGACGGCGGCGCTGCTCGCGAGCACCCGGTCGGGCGCGTTCCAGGCGGTGGACCCGCCCGCGCCGGCCCAGGTGTCGAGGTTGGCGCTGTACGTGCTGACCGTGCCGCTGACCGGGTAGCTGCCCGGGGTGGCGAGGTCGACGCCGGCCGTGTTCCACGCGATCGAGCGCGCGGCCGTGCCGCGGTCGTACGCGAGCACGACGTCGGCGGTCGCCGGCAGCGCGTCGGCGAGGTCGCCCGCGGTGCTGCCGGCCTCGACCTCGACGTCGCCGAGCGCGGTCGTCGCCGCCGCGCGCGAGTCCGCCGAGCGCACGGTGTCGTACTGCGCCTTCGTGAGCGAGACCACGCCGCCGTGCTTGGTGCTCGGGGCCATGAAGAAGCCGGGGTCGGTGAGCTGGGTCCAGCCCGCGTCGAGGTCGGTGGTGGTCATCGGGCGGTAGCCGGTCGACGGGATGACGTCGACGTACAGGTACCAGCGCTCCTCGCCGTGGCTCTTGAAGACGGCCGGGCCCTCGACACCGCCGGCGTTGCCGCCGGCCCAGGCCGCGCCGATCTTCGTCTGGAGCTGGGTCCACGCTGTGCCCGGCTCCCACCAGCGGGCGGCGGTGGTGGACTCCATGTAGATGCCCTTGCCGAGGCCGTTGTCCTTCGTGATGCGGTAGGTGGTGCCGCCGTCCTGGATCATCGTGGTGTCGATGGTGTTGGCGCCGGCGTTCACGAAGGAGCCGCCGTAGGCGTAGGTGCCCTGCGTGAAGTCGGTCGTGGCGCCCCAGAGCACCTGGTTGTAGCTCGCGCTGGTGTGCTCGGGGTTCGTGTAGAGGTTGGACGACCAGTAGAGGACGAAGGCGCCGCGGCCGTCGGGGTAGTAGTCGTCGACCCAGGTCGCCTCGGGGGCCCAGGCCATGCCGAGCTCGGCGACCTCGGTGCCGGTGGCGTCGAGCGAGACGTCGATGGTGCGCGGTGCGCCCCACTCGACGAGGTCGGTCGACTCCCAGACGAGCAGCTTCGTGCTGGCGCTCTTGGTCCAGTAGCACCAGCTGGTGCACGAGCCCGAGCCGCCGTCGCCGCCGAAGACCCGCAGGTCGGTGGCGATGATGTAGTACGTGCCGGTCTCGGGGTTGTAGGTGAGGTACGGGTCGCGCACGCCGGTGGTGCCGAGCTGCGACGCGAGGATCGGCTTGCCGCCGTTCAGCGGGTCCCACTGCTCGGGGTCGTCGCCGCGCGAGACATCCAGGTAGATCTTCTCCGCGTAGCCGGCCGAGTCCTCGATGAAGTGCACCATCAGGTAGCCGTAGTCGTCGGTCGCCGACGCCGCCGGGGCGACGCTCACCGGGATCTGCTTCGAGACGGTCACGCCGCGCACGTTCGCCGTAGCGGTCACGGTGCCGGTCGCTGCGGGCGAGCCGGGTGCGGGCTGCACGGCCTGCAGCGTGGCGCCGCTCGCGCCGAGCGCGAGGCCCGCTGAGGGGGCCGACCAGCTGAGCCGGGCGGCCGAGGACGTGGGCAGCGTGATCGAGGAGTCGGTCATCGCGATGGGCTGGATCGCGTCGAGCGCGGCCTGGGCGCTCGCCTGGAAGGTCGAGGCGTGCGAGCCGGCGTCGGCGTCCGACACGGCGGCGACCTCGGCGTCGGTGAGCGCACGGTCGTACGCCCGGAACGCCGACACTTCGCCCTTGTAGAACGGGTCGGGCCAGGGCGAGCGCCCGATGGCGTTGACGGTCTGCGTCGTGATCGACGACGGCTCGAGGGTCGTCGTGGTCTGGCCGACCTTGACGCCGTCGACGTAGAAGGCGAGCGTGTCGGCCGCGCCGTCGAGCACGGTCGTGACGCTGTACCAGCGGTCGGCGGCGAGCGAGGCGGTGGCCCTGGCGTTCGCCTCGCCGCCGTTGCTCGCGGTGGTGATCGCGGTGCGCGCCTTGTCGCGCATCGAGGCGAAGAAGTACGACGTCGTGCTGTCGCTGCCGACGTTCCAGAGGAAGTTGAAGCTCGTGAGCATCGAGGCGTCGAACCTGGTCTCGACGGTGATGGTCGCCGACTGCTTGCCGGCGAGCAGGGCGTCGGGCAGCCGCACCCAGTCGGCGGTGGTGCTCGTCTTCGCGCCGCCGGTGAACTTCAGCGACGAGCCGGTCCAGAGGGCGTCGGTGCCGTTGACGACGGTGGCCGCGCCGACCGTCGACGACCCGCCGGCCGTGTTGGGCACGGTGGCGCCGGTGGTCTGGGTGAACAGGTACTCGGCCAGGAGGCCGGTGCGGGGTGCGGCCGCGGGCGCGGCGTCCGCCGCGGCGACGGGGAGGATCGGACCGGCCACGGCGAACGTGGCCAGGATGGCCGCCCCGAGGGCGAGTCCACCTGCGCGGAACGCACGGGTGATGGCGGCGGGCTTCGTCATTGAGCGCTCCTCGAGCTGCGACGTCGGTGGCGAGCGGAACCCCGGGAACCCTGATTGTTACCGGTAACGGCAGACCGTAGCACAGCCCCGAGACGACGCGCCAGAAACTTTCGGAGGGGGATTCCCTCCGCTTCCCACCCTTGGATTCCGCGGATTGTGTCCGGTAACATTCGAGCGATCCGGCCGACTCCCGCCGGATTCATCCGTCAATGGCGACTGCAAGGAGCCGTATGCGAGCGTCTGCCCTCCACCCAAGATCCCGACCGCGGCGATGGCTCGCGGCCGGCGTCACCGGCCTCCTAGGGGCAGGCGCCTGCGCCGCCGCGCCGCTCTCGGCCTCCGCCGCCGACCTGCCCGCGCCGACCGCGCACTACGACATGACGCACGCCGGCAACCAGTTGCTCGACATCTCGGGCAACGGGCGCAACGCGACCCTCACCGGCCTCACCGACGCCTCCTTCGCCGACGCGGGCGGCGACGCCGTGCTGCGCTTCAAGGGCGACGGCTACGCCTCGCTCCCCAAGGGCCTCGTCACCGGCACCGACAATGCCTTCACCGTCGAGTACACCGTCGCGACCACCACCGCCGCCAACCAGTTCGGCTGGGTGATCGGCGACGGCGTCGGCGCGTGGAACACCACCGCGCTCGGCAACCACGTCTTCGTCAACCCGCGCTCGGGCGAGTCGGCGTACAGCAACGCGGTGCTCTCCGGCATCCGCGTGAAGACCGGCACCGCCAACGGCGAGGTCCGCCTGCCCAACGGCGGCGGCCTCAACGCCGGCTTCACGACCCTGACCCTCGTCGGCAACGGCAACGCGCTCACGCTCTACCGCGACGGCGTGCAGGTCTCGACGGTCACGCACACCTCCGCCATGAGCTCGATCATCCCCACCGGATCGACCCTCGGCTACCTCGGCCGCTCGCTCTACACCGGCGACGCGCTGCTCAAGGCCGACGTCACCGACGTGAAGTTCTGGGACGTCGCGCTGAGCCAGGCCGACGTCGCCGCCAGCATGCCCACCGCCGCCGCCAAGACGGCCTCGAACGAGGCGCTGCTCCGCGCCGACCTGCTGCCGACCGTGCTCGGGGCGAACCCCTCGGCCGCACAGGTCTCGCGCAACCTGACGTTCCCCGCGTCGTCGAACGGCGTCGCGCTGACCTGGGCGTCGCAGGACACGTCGGTGATCTCGAACACCGGCGTCGTCTCGCGCACCATCGCCGCCGACACCCCGGTGACGGTGACCGCCACCACGCCGACCGGCACCGTCATCACGTTCACGTTCACCGTGCTCGCGCCGAACCCCTCGGCCGACCTCGACGCGATCTCGCTCGCGACGCGCACCACCGAGAACCTGCCGCTCGTCACCACGGGGTCGATCAACGGCGCCGCGATCACCTGGACCTCGTCCGACCCGGCCCTGGTCACCCCGACGACGGCCGGCTACACGGCGCCCGCCGTCGGCGCGGCCGACCCCTTCGCGGGCGGCGGCATCGTCGAGCGCCCCGCCTACGGCGCCGGCGACCGCGAGGTCACCCTCACGGCGCACGCGGTGCTCGGCTCGACCACGGTCGAGAAGTCGTTCACCGTCACCGTCGCCGAGCACGCCCGCTCGGCGCCCGACGCCGGCTACGCCGCCGCGTACTTCAAGTCCGACGGCGACGAGAAGATCTACCAGGCCGCGACCTCGGGCAACGACTTCTTCACGTTCTCGCCGGTCAACGGCGGCGCCGCGGTCATCACCTCGACGACCGACACCAAGGGCCTCCGCGACCCGTACATCCTGCGGTCGCACGACGGCGACAAGTACTACATGCTCGCCACCGACCTGTGCATCAGCTGCGGCACGGGCTGGGGCCCGGCGCAGTCGGCGGGCAGCCTCAAGATCGAGGTCTGGGAGTCCGTCGACCTCGTGCACTGGACGCGCACGAACGGCGCCGACACGGGCATCACGGTCAACCAGCCGGCCGCCGGCATGACCTGGGCGCCCGAGGCGTACTGGGACGACGAGCTGCAGTCGTACGTCGTGTTCTTCGCGTCGCGCCTGTACTCGGATGCCTCGCACTCGAACTCCGACAAGCTCTACGCCCGCATGTTCTCGGTGCTGACGCGCGACTTCCAGACCTTCACGTCGCCCCCGGCGACCTGGCAGGACACCGGCTACGCCCGCATCGACTCGACGGTCACGAAGATCGGCGAGTACTACTACCGCTTCACGAAGAACGAGGAGAGCGGCGCGGCCGGCACGCTCGAGGCCGGCAAGGACATCTTCCTCGAGCGCTCGAAGGTGCTCACCGCGCCGACGACCTCGTCGAGCTGGACCGCCGACCCCGCCGCCACCTGGCAGCTCACCGACACCCGCATGACCAGCCTCGAGACCGGCCAGTCGGGTGAGGGCCCCGAGATCGTGAAGCTCAACGCGGGCGACCCGAACAACGCCTCGGGCGACGGCTACGTCTTCCTCGTCGACAACTACAGCGCGGGCGGCTACCGGGCCTTCGTCACCACGGGTGCCGAGATCGCCTCGAGCACGCAGGCCGACCGGCTCTCGCAGCGTTCGAGCTGGAACGTCCGCCCGGTCGGCGGCCTGCCGACGAGCCCGCGCCACGGCGCGTTCGTCAGCGTGCCCCAGACCGTGCTCACCGCGATGCACGACTGGACCGCCATCACGGCCGTCGCGTCGACGACGGCGCTCGAGGCCGACGGACGCGACGTCACCGCCGAGGTGACCGCGGCCGACGGCGGCGACGTGGCGGGCACCGTCACCTTCGCGGGCGACGGCTGGACCACGACCGTGCCGCTCGACGGCGGCTCGGCGAGCGCGACGGTGCCCGCCGGCATCGGCTCGGTGACGGCGACCTACGACGGCTACCGCGACGGCCTCGTCGCGACCTCGACCTCGTCGGCCGTCGAACTGCACGGGGGCCTCGAGCTCGAGGCGTCGGCGAGCACGCGCTGCATCGCCGGCAAGGCGCAGCTCCTGGTCGTCGCCCACAACGCCGACGACCAGCGCGCCGACGTCACGATCCAGACCGCCTACGGCAGCAAGGTCGTCTCCCTCGCGGCAGGCGCCTCGGTCACGTCGGCCTTCACGACCCGAGCCGCCTCGATCGCGGCCGGCACGTTCACCCTCACCGGCAGCGCCGCGGACGGCGCCGCCTTCGAGGGAACCTTCCCCGCCCCCGCGGCCGTCTGCGGCTGACCCGGGCACGGCTCGGATGCCCCGGCGCGCGCCGGGGCATCCGAGCCGCCCCTTCGCACCACCGAAACCGACCGCACCACCGAACCGACCGGACCACCGAATCGACCGGACTCCCGGTCGACCCACCACAAAGGAGTGACATGCGCGACACACTCGTGCGGAAGCTGCGGACGGGAGCGGTCGCGGTCGCGACCACCGCCGCACTCGCCGCCGCCGGGGCCATCGCCCCGCAGGCCGCGGGCGCCGCGGAGGCGCCGGCCCCGCTGATCCACTACACCTTCGATGCCGCGAATGCCGGCGTCGTCGCGGACGCGTCGGGCAACGGCTACGACGCCACCATCAAGCAGACCGGCGCGACGGTCGACGGCGGCCAGCTGTCGCTCCCGGGCGGCGCCCGCGCCACCGCCGGGTACCTCGACATCCCGACCGCCGGGCTCGTCGGCAAGACGCAGCTCACGGTCTCGACCTGGCTCGAGACCCGCACCGGCCCGGCGAACGTCGCGGCCGCGTTCATCGGCGCGCCCGTGGCATCCGGCGCCTCGTACTCGAGCGCCTACTGGCTGCTCAACCCGGGCAACCCGAGCGGCTACGTGAAGTCGGTCGTGACGAACACCGTGAGCGCGACCGCGCCGTGGGGCACCGAGGTCGGCGCAGGTGCGACGAACGCGGCGACCACCGGCGCGCGCACGCCGTCGGGCATGGCGCTCTACACGACCGTCATCGACGGGGTGGCCGGCAAGCTGACCACCTACGTCAACGGCGCCCAGATCAACCAGGTGACGATCGCGCGCAACGTGTCGTCGTTCGGCTCGAGCCTCGTGTCGTACCTCGGCCGCTCGACCTACAACGACGCGAACTGGGCCGGTTCCGTCGACGACTACGCGGTCTACGGCGCGGCGCTCGACGCCGCCACCGTGCAGCAGGTCTTCGCCGACCAGGCGATCGCCGGCGCCACCGCCGCCGTCACCGTCGCCCCGACCGCGACGGCCGACTTCGCGCTGCCGACGTCGAACCGCGGCGCGACGATCTCGTGGGCCTCGAACAGCCCGGCGATCGCCGTCTCGGGGGAGCTGCGACCGTGACCCGTCCCGCGGGCGGCTCGCCCGATGCGGCCGTCACGCTGACCGCGACCTTCACGGCCGGCACGGCCACGGCGACCCGCACCTACGCCGTGACCGTGCCCGCGCAGCTCTCCGACCAGGCCAAGGTCGACGCCGACGCGGCGGCCCTCGCCCTCCCGGTCGACACGGCCGACGTGCGCACGAGCTTCTCGGTGCCGACCGTCGGCGCCAACGGCTCGACGATCGCCTGGGCCGTGACCTCGGGCGGCGACGTCGCCGCGCTCCGCACCGGCGTGAAGGCCGGCACCGCGAGCGTGGCGATCACCCGACCCGCCGCGAACGCCCAGGTCGTGCTCACCGCGACCGTCACGAGCGGCGCCGCCACCGCGACCCGCACCTTCACCCTGGCCGTGCCCGCGAAGCCCGCCACCGCCGACGACCCCGAGGCCTACGTGTGGGCCTTCTTCACGGGTGAGGGCGCCGGCGCCGAGCGCGTCAGCCTCGCGGCATCCAAGGGCAACGACGCGCTGCGCTGGAACACGCTGAACGGCGGCGAGCCCATCTTCACCTCGACGCAGGGCACCACCGGGCTCCGCGACCCGTTCATCATCCGCTCGCACGAGGGCGACAAGTTCTACATGCTCGCCACCGACCTGAAGGTCGCCGGCCTCGCCGGCGGCTTCACGACGGCGCAGCTGTCGGGCTCGCTCGCCATCGAGGTGTGGGAGTCGACCGACCTCGTGAACTGGTCGAACCAGCGCCACATCCAGGTCTCCACCCCGTACGCGGGCAACACCTGGGCACCCGAGGCGTACTGGGACGACGAGCTCGGCCGCTACGTGGTCTTCTGGGCGTCGAACCTGTACCCCGACACCACCCCGGCGTCGCGCACGGCCGTCACCTACAACCGCATGATGTACGCCACGACCGACGACTTCATCACGTTCTCGGACGCGCAGGTCTGGTCGGACGTCAAGCGCGGCACCGGCCTCGGCCTGATCGACTCGACCGTCGCCGAGCAGGACGGCATCTTCTACCGCTTCACCAAGGACGAGGCGTCGATGACGATCCGCCAGGAGAAGTCGACGAACCTGCTGGCCACGATCACCGGGACGCTGCCCGGCACGACCGGCGCGGCCGACCAGTGGACGCTCGTGAAGGAGAAGGTCGCCACCGGCCTGCCGAACGGCGAGCCCGGCGGCACCTTCTCGAGCGGCGAGGGGCCGAGCATCTTCCCGTCGAACCCGGGTGACGTCAACGGCTTCGACTGGTACCTCTTCATCGACCAGCCCAACTACCACGGCGGCCCGAACTACTACATCCCCTTCGGATCGACCGACCTGACCGACGGGAACTCGTGGCAGCCGCTCGGCGCGACGCTGCGCGCCAACCTGCCGCAGAACAGCGACGGCGGGAAGCCCCGCCACGGCACCGTCATCCCGGTGACCCGCGCCGAGTACCAGAAGGTGCTCGAGGCGTACGCGCCCGCCGTCGCGGTGGCGTCGGTCGCCCCGATCACGGTCACCACGCGGGCCGGCGTCGCGCCGGTGCTGCCGGATGCCTCGCTCACGACGGCCGCCGGCGCGACGACCCAGGCCGACGTGGTCTGGGACGAGGTCGACGCCGCCGACTACGCGACCCCCGGCAGCTTAACGGTCGCCGGCATCGCGCAGGACGACTCGCGGATGCCCGTCACGGCGACGGTGACCGTCACCCCGGGCATCGAGGTCGCGGCCGAGACCCGCTGCGTCGCGGGCAAGGTCAGCCTCGTCGCGAAGTCGACGAACCGCTCCGCGCAGGCGACCGACGTCACCCTCTCGACCGCCTACGGCGACCGCGTCGTGACGATCGGCGCCGGGGCGACGCTGTCGGTGACGTTCGCGAGCCGCCTCGCGACCGTGCCCGCCGGGCAGGTCTCGGCGACGGTCGACGGCGTGGCCACCACGGCCTCGTACGGGGGCAAGACGTGCTGACGCCGCTGCGCACCGCCCTGCGGCTGACGGTCGTCGCCGCGCTGGCCCTGGGAGGTGTCGTCGGCCTCACCGCCGTCGACGCCGCCCAGGTGCCGGCCGCGCAGGCGATCGGCGAGGACACGTTCACGAACCCGCTCGCCCCCGACACGGCCGACCCGACGATCGAGTTCCACGACGGCAACTACTACCTCGTGTCGACGACCTGGGACAACCGCGTCGTCATGCGGAAGGCGCCGACCCTCGCCGGGCTCGGCACCACCAAGTCGGTCACGGTGTACTCCGACACGAACGCCGGCCGCAACGGCAACATGTGGGCGCCGGAGCTCCAGCGCCTCGAGGGCCCGAACGGCTGGCGCTGGTACCTCATGTACACGATGGGCGTCTCGGGGAACTTCGGCACCCAGCACCTGCAGGTGATCGAGAGCGCCGCGGACGACCCGATGGGGCCGTACACCTACAAGGGCCGGCCGATCCCGACCGACGACTGGAACATCGACGGCGCGTACCTGCAGCTGAACGGCGAGCTCTTCGTGACGTGGTCGGCGTTCGCGCCCGACGGGCTGCAGAGCAACTACATCGCGCGCATGCAGAACCCGTGGACCGCGACCGGGCCGCTGAACATCCTGTCGCAGCCGACCGAGGCGTGGGAGGTCATCGGGCAGCCGGTGAACGAGGGTCCGATCCCGCTGCAGAAGGACGGGAAGACCTGGATCGTGTACTCGGCGAGCTTCTGCGGCACCGAGGACTACCAGCTCGGCACGCTCGAGTACCGCGGCGGCGACCCCGTGCTCTCGGGGTCGTGGCAGAAGAGCGACGGGCCGGTCTTCTCGAAGGCGAACGGCGCCTACGGCACCGGTCACAACGACTTCTTCACCTCGCCCGACGGCACCGAGACGTGGAACCTGTACCACGCCAACGCCCGGGCGGACGGCGGCTGCGGACGCGAGCGCTCGGCGCGCGCGCAGGTCGTGGACTGGACGGATGCGGGTGAGCCCGACTTCGGCATCCCGCAGGCCGCCGGCACGCCGGTGCAGGTGCCGAGCGGCGAGAACGCGCCGATCACCGCCCAGGTGGAGGGCGCTCGCTGGAACCTCGTCAGCCGCACCACCGGGCTGTGCGCCACGGTGCCGTCGGCCGCCGACGGCGCGGGGCTCGTGCAGGGCGACTGCGCCTCGTCGCGCTCGCGCTTCGTGCTCGACACCACCGGTGACGGGTACCTTCGCGTCGTGAACGCGGTGAGCGGGCTCGCCCTCGGCCCGGCCGAGTGCGCCACGTCGGCCGGCACCGCGGTGCGGCAGTCGCCGTTCACCACGACGGGTTGCCAGCAGTGGACCGTCGCGCCGACGACCGGCGGCTGGTCGACGCTCACGAACCGCACGAGCGGCAAGGTGCTCGACTCGGCGAACGCCGCCGCGGGTGCCGCGGGTGCCGGCGCCGCGGTCGTGCAGTCGACCGCGAACGCCGCGACCGGGCAGGACTGGGTGCTCCGCCCGGCCGGCTCGGTCGTCGTGACCTCGATCGCGTCGGGTAAGGCCATCGAGGTGCCGGGCTGCACGACCGCCGACGGGGCGATCCTGCAGCAGCGCGAGTACACCGGCACGGCCTGCCAGGGCGTGACGTTCACGGCGGCGGCGAACGGCGAGTCCGAGATCCACCTCGGCTCGGCGCCCGCGAAGTGCCTCTCCGTGACCGGCGGATCCTCGGCGGACTCCGCCACGGTCACGCAGGGCGCGTGCGGCATCGCGGGCAGCACCTGGCGGGTCCTCGTCGGCAACGACGGGGTCGTCGAGTTCCGCAACGGCACCAGCCTGAAGGCGCTCGACCTGTCGTTCTGCGCGACCGCCGACGCCACCCGCGTGCACCAGTACAGCGTGCTGAACAACGACTGCCAGCGGTACCGCTTCGCCTCGGTAGCGGCCGATCCGGCCGCGCCCGCGGCCGTCGAGGCCACCGCGACGACACGCTGCGTCGCCGGCAAGGCGGTCGTGGTGACGACGGTGCGCAACGCCGACGAGGTCGCGCTCGACGTGACGACGACGAACGCCTACGGCGCGAAGACGGTCGCACTCGAGGCCGGCGACTCGGCGAGCGCGACGTTCTCGACGCGGGCGAAGTCGATCGCCGCGGGCGCGGTGACGGTCGCGGCGACCGACCCCGCGCAGGCGGGCCGGGCGGCGACGGTCACGGCCGCCTTCGCGGCGACGAGCTGCTGAGGCATCCGGACCGAGCGCGACGACGGAGGCGCCGCCGCCCGCCCGGGCGGCGGCGCCTTCCGCATCTCGGACCGAACGGGAGGGGGCCCGACCGAACCGACGACCGAACGACGATCGGAACGAACCGACGATCCGAACGACCCGCACCACGACCGAACCGAACCGAACCGACTGAACCGAAGGACCGATGATGCGCTCTTCCGTACCCAGCGATCCCACCCGCCGCCCGTCGCGGCATCGCTCGAGGGCCCGGCGTACCGCCGTGGCATCCGTCATCGCCGGCGCCGCGCTGGCCTCGACCCTGGTGGCGCTGCCCGCCGCGGCCGCCGACGCACCGCCGCCCCAGCCGATCGCGTCGTACGCGTTCGACGACGGCACCCTGCACGACGGCGTCGGCACCGCCGACCTGACCGCGTCGGGCACCGCCGCCGTGGTGACCGACGCGGACCGAGGCAAGGTGCTCCGCCTCGACGGCTCCGCGAACGGGTTCGCGGCGTTCCCGCAGGGCTTCTTCGACGGCCGCAGCGCCATGACCGTGTCGATGGACGTGAAGAGCCAGAAGACGAGCGGCAACTTCTTCACCTTCGCCTTCGGCACCGACTCGAATCGGTACTATTTCCTGCGCGTCCGCGGCGGCGACGTGCGCAGCGCGATCACCCAGGCCTCGTGGCAGAACGAGTCGGCCGTCACCGGCAGCGTGACGAGCGGCGCCTGGCACCACTACGACCTGGTGTTCGACGGCACGAAGATGACCGTCTACGTCGACGGCGCGAAGCTCGGCGAGAACGCCGCGCTCAGCACGACCGTGGCGGGCCTCGGCTCGAACCTGCTCGGGTACCTGGGCAAGTCGCTGTACGCGGCCGACGAGTTCTTCTCCGGCTCGTTCGACGACGTGCAGGTGTTCGACCGGGCACTGACCGCCTCCGAGGTGCTCACCAACGCGGGGGCGACCGACCAGCTCATCGACGTGTCGCTCGCCGACGCGTCGGTGCTGAAGCTCGCGCCGATCGTCACCGGTGCAGCCCGCACCGCGGTCCTGCCGGTGAAGCCCGGCACGGATGTTTCGGCGCTCGCGCCGACCTTCACCGCAGCCGCGGGCGTCACCGTCTCCCCCGCGTCCGGCTCGACGGTCGACCTCCGCTCGCCGGTGACCTACACGCTGACGGCACCGGGCGGCGCGACCGCGACCTGGACGCTCTCGGCGCAGGTCGTGCACAGCCCGGTGCTGCCGGGCCTGTACGCCGACCCGAACATCGCGGTCTTCGGTGACACGTACTACCTCTACGCGACCACCGACGGCACCGCCGGCTGGGGCGGCAAGGACTTCTACGTGTGGAAGTCGGCCGACCTCGTGAACTGGACGCGCTCCGCGCAGCCGTTCCTCACCCTCGACGGCGCGAACGGCAACGTGCCGTGGGCGACGGGCAACGCGTGGGCGCCGACCATCATCGAACGCGGCGGCAAGTACTACTTCTACTTCAGCGGCCACAACGCGGCGCTCAACCGCAAGACGATCGGCGTGGCCGTCGCCGACAGCCCGGAGGGGCCCTTCACGGCGCAACCGGCCGCGATGATCCTGAACAACGAGGCCGTCACCTCCGGTCAGGCGATCGACCCGGCCGCATTCCAGGACCCGGTGACCGGAAAGTACTACCTCTTCTGGGGCAACGGCAGCCCCGTCTACGCCGAGCTGAGCGACGACATGCTGGCGCTGAAGCCCGGCACGATCGCCGCGATCAGCGGGCTCACCTCGTTCCGCGAGGGCACGTTCGTGAACTACCGCGACGGGCTGTACCACCTGACGTATTCGATCGACGACACCGGCTCGGAGAACTACCGCGTCGGCTACGCCACGTCGACGAGCGTCACCGGCCCGTGGACGTACCGCGGCGTGATCCTGCAGAAGGACCTCTCGCTCGGCATCAAGGGCACCGGGCACAGCTCGATCATCAACGTGCCCGGCACCGACGACTGGTTCATCGCCTACCACCGCTTCGCCATGCCGAACGGCGACGGCACCCACCGCGAGACGACGATCGACAAGCTGACGATCGGCGCGAACGGGTTGTTCCAGGCGGTGCAGCCGACGCTCACGAGCATCGCCCCGCAGCGCATCGGCGGCGGCGTCGAGGTCACGGCGGTCGCGACCAGCCGCTGCGTCGCCGGCAAGGCGGTGCTGGTCGTCACCGCGACGAACGCGTCGGATGACGCGGTCGACGTGCGCGTCGAGACGGCGTACGGGTCGAAGCAGGTCGCGGCGCTCGCCGCCGGCGTCTCGACGAGCGCGTCGTTCGCGACCCGGCTCGCCGCGCTGCCGGCCGGCCACGCGACCGTGACGGCCACGGCGACGGATGCCTCCGGCGCGACGGACTCCGTCGAGGTGTCGGTCGACGCCAGGAGCTGCGGCTGATCCCCGCGCGCACGCCCCGGTGAGGAACGGCGAAGGGTGGATGCCTCGGGGCATCCACCCTTCGTTCGTCGGCAGATGCCGCCGGCGCGCTCGGCCCGTCAGCAGCGCTTCGTGACCGGTCAGTCCGGCGATCCGAGCGGGCCGGTCGCGGTGCCGTCGGGCACCGTGGTGACCGAGAGCAGCTCCTCGCGACCCGACCCGCCGGAGACGCTCACGGTCAGCACCGGTCCGACCTCGGGGGCGTAGAACTTGAGCTCCTCCACGGTGGGCTCGAGCGGGGTCGTGTCGCGGGTCAGGAGGGCACCGTCGAACGCACCGTACGGCACCTCGACGAGTTCCTCCGTGCCGAGCACGGCGCCCTGGTCCTCGGCCTCGCCTTCCAGGTACTCCTGCCGATACTCCATACCCGGGCGGGGATGGGCGGGCAGGATGATCCCGGGAAGGGCGCCATCGACCCCTGACTCGAAGCTCCCCTCCCGCGAGACGACGGCGCCGTCCTCGAACTCGGCCGTGTCCTCGCCGAGGTACCAGACCGTTCCGGCGGAGTCCTGTGCGTACCAGTCGAACGTGTCCTCCACGAGTTCGTCGCCGCGCCAGACGGCGTCGCGCACGACGCGCGCCTCGATGCCGTTGGCGATCATGCGCGTCTCCGAGGTGACCGTCACCACGACGGTGAGATCGCCGTCGGGGTCGGTCTCCCGGTAGGTCCAGCGCGTGCCCGGCTTCATCGGCCAGTAGGGGTGGTCGATGTCGGCGGTGAATCGGTCAGGATCGAGTCGGACCGGGTCGTCCTCGACCGGCAGCGGACTTCCGCCGACCGGCGACGAGGCGGCGGTGCATCCGGCGAACGTCACCGCGGCCGACGCCGCGAGCGAGATCGTCACGATCCGCGCATGGGGGATGCCGCTCATGACGCTTCAATCGTACGCGCGTCGGGTGCCGGGCGGGGCTCAGCCGCGACGCCACCAGCGCCGCCGACGACGTTCCGCCTCCTCGGCCGCGCGGCGGCGCGCTCCCTCCTCGGCCAGCGCCCGCGTCCGCGCATCGCGCCGGTCGCGCCACGCCGCGACCTCCGCATCGACGTCGCGCGTCGGCGTCACGACCGGCGGACCGCCGAGCAGTTGGCGGCGCGCCGCGACGACGCGGGCGTTGAAGTCGGCGAGCGCGTCGCGCACGTCCTGTTCGCGGTGCATCCCGTCGAGTCGGTCGTCGAGGCCCGCCGCTTCCACGCGGAGCAGCAGCGCCGGCGGGCCGAGGCCGGTGAGCTGCTCCCGCTCGATCTTCCGGCGGATCCACCAGTCCGGGTCGGTGCCGCCGAGCCCCTCGAGCGGCTTGCCCGCGCCGGGCAGGTCGTCGAAGTCGCCCCGGCGGATGGCCTGCTGCACGAGGATCTCGACGTACGACGCGCGGTCGGCGGCCGTTGGCTCGCCGGCGCGGCCGGTGGGTTCGCGGCCGGTGGGCTCACGGCCGGTCGGCTCGGGGCTCACGCCCCGCCGCCCTGCCGGCGCTTGCCCTCCTCGGTCACCGAGAACCGGCGAGTGAGGTTCTTGATGTACTCGACCCGGCGGAAGCGGAGCGCCGACCAGTCCTCGTCCACGGCGACCTGCCGAACGGGCTCGAACCCGGCCGCCCCCATGCTGAACCATCCCGTGTCGCGGTTGAACTCGCACCGGTACCGCTTCGACGATGCCTTCGGGTAGGCGATCCAGACCACGGCGTCGCCGGTCGTGCGCGCGGCGACCGACTCCGCGAAGGCATCCACCTGCGCCTGGGTCTGCGCGAAGCCGAGCACCCAGTTCACCGAATCGAGCCCGGCGCGCGACTCGTCGAGGCTCGCGCCGTCGACCCCGGCGACGTGCTCGCGGAACGAATCCGGCGCATCGAACACGCGGATGACCGGGGCGGACACGTTGAGCTTCTTCAGCAGCGGATCCATGACTTCACTGTCGCACAGCGCATCGGTGGCAGGCTGGGTGCCGGGACCGTGCGTCCGGCAACGGAATGTTCCACGGCCACCGACGTTGGAGGTCATCGTGAAGCGCATCGGATTCCTGTCGTTCGGCCACTGGTCGAACTCCCCCGGCTCGAAGACGCGGACCGCGTCGGACGTGCTGCTCCAGTCGATCG
This sequence comes from Agromyces sp. MMS24-K17, assembly GCF_043950245.1. Lineage (GTDB taxonomy): Bacteria > Actinomycetota > Actinomycetes > Actinomycetales > Microbacteriaceae > Agromyces. Next base: position 75,151 of record NZ_CP171640.1, read on the forward strand.
ACCTCGCGGTCGCCGCGGAGGAGCTCGGCGCCGACGGCGCCTACTTCCGCGTGCACCACTACGCGAACCAGCTCGCGAGCCCGTTCCCGCTGCTCGCCGCCGCCGGCGCGAAGACGAGCCGCATCGAACTCGGCACGGGCGTGATCGACATGCGGTACGAGAACCCGCTCTACATGGCCGAGGACGCCGGCGCGGCCGACCTCATCGCCGGCGGCCGGCTCCAACTCGGCGTCTCGCGGGGGTCACCCGAGTCCGTCATCGACGGCTACCGCTACTTCGGCTACGACGCGCCGGAGGGCTCGACGATGGCCGACGTGGCCCGCAACAACACGACGGTGTTCCTGAACGTCATCGAGGGCGCCCGCTTCGCGGAGCCGAACCCCCGGCCGATGTTCGCGAACCCGCACCCGGGGCCGCTCGGCATCCAGCCGCTGTCGCCGGGGCTCCGCGACCGCATCTGGTGGGGCGCGGGCTCGGATTCGACGGCCGTGTGGGCGGCGGAGCAGGGCATGAACCTGATGAGCTCGACCCTGAAGGAGGACGAGTCGGGCGAGCCCTTCCACGTGCAGCAGCGCAAGCAGATCGACGCGTTCCGCGCCGCCTGGGCGGAGGCCGGGCACGAGCGCGAGCCGCGCGTCTCGGTGAGCCGGTCGATCTTCGCCCTGGTGAACGACATGGATCGCGCGTACTTCGGCGGCGGCCAGCGCGACGAGTCCGACCAGTTCGGCGTCATCGACGACTACCGCGCCGTGTTCGGCCGGAGCTACGCGGCCGAGCCGGATGCCCTCATCGAGCAGCTGCGCGAGGACGAGGCGATCGCCGCGGCCGACACCCTGCTGCTGACTGTGCCCAACCAGTTGGGTGTGGACTACAACGCGCACGTGCTCGACGCGATCCTGACGCACGTCGCGCCCGCGCTCGGCTGGCGGTGAGCCGGGGCGCATCCGACCCCGGCGTCACACGGACGGTGTCGCGCTGCCTGCCCGGTACCCTGGGCAGCATCCCCACCCCCTGCAAGAGGAGCACTCCGTGACCATCCAGCGCATCCAGCCCGGCCCCCGCATGAGCCACGCGGTCGTCCACGGCGACACGGTCTACCTCGCCGGTCAGGTCGCCGAGGGCGCCTCCGTCGAGGAGCAGAGTCGCGCCGTCCTGCAGCGCGTCGACGAGCTCCTCGCGACCGTCGGCAGCGACAAGTCGAAGCTGCTCAGCGTCACGATCTACCTCGCCGACATCGCCACCTTCGGCGAGATGAACTCGGTCTGGGACGCGTGGGTCGACCCCGCGAACCCGCCCGCCCGCGCCACGGTCGAGGCGAAGCTCGCCACCCCCGACTACCTCGTCGAGTTCGTCATCACCGCGGCGGTCTGATCGGCGGGCCCCTCGCGAGGGCCGGATGCCACGAGGCATCCGGCCCTCTGCCGTTGCCGGGACCACTCGTTTCGCCTCGGACCCGCGAGAACGGATGTCCCGTGCGAATCGGATGGTCCGAGCCGACGCCTGCTCCATAGGATGGCGCGATGGCGCTCTTCGATCACCTCGGCATCAGCGTCGAGGACATCCCCCGTTCCGTCGCCCAGTTCGACCCCGTGATGTCGGCCCTCGGCTGCACCCGGCTCGACGCCGACACCGGCGTGTCCTGGTCGAGGGGCCCCGAGGAGCTGATCCTGTTCCCCGCCCGCGAGCCCGGCACCGGCCCGCACCGCCACGGCCGCGTCGGTTGGCAGCATCTCGCCTTCGCCGTCGACTCGCGCGACGACGTCGACCGCCTGCACGCGATCGCACTCGACGCCGGCTGGACGGCCGTGCGCGACCCGAAGCCCTACCCGCGCTTCAACGACCGCTACTACGCGTCGTTCGTCGAGGACGACAACGGCATCCGCCTCGAATTCATGTTCAACCCGCCGCGGGAGCCCGCGGCGAAAGTCTGACCGTGTCACCGCTCGGCGCGGTCTCGCTCGCCTACGCCTGAGGACGCCTGGGGATATACGCGGGCTGGGTTGGATCCCGGCACTGTCGGCCGGACTCCGCGAGGTGTACGGTGCGACTCGAGCCTCTCGGCAGGTGTGTCGTCCGGCGGATCGGAGGGCGGGATGGACGTCGTCTCGTGGGTCGTTCTGGCCGCGGTCATCGTGCTTGCCGCAGTCGGCGTGGGCCTGTGGAATCGGTTCGTTCGGCGCAGCGCCCCAGTTGACAGGCTCGACGCGGATGCGGCGAAGGGTATCCGCGAGGTGCAGTCCGACGTCGACCGGGGCCCGGGCCTGGGCAGTGGCCGAACGGAGCTGTAGTCCACGCGTCGCGACTCCACGCGACGCGGGCCGGAGCCTCAGGGCCGCAGCATGACCTTGCCGATGCGCCCGGCGTCGAAGTTCGCACGGCTCGCCACAGCGATCTCATCGAACCCGTAGACAGCCTCGACCGGCAGCGTGATGGCGCCGTCGCGGAGGCGCGTGAAGACCTCGCCCATCAGGCGCGCGCGCTCCTCGGGCGCCATGGTCGCGCTGACGCGGCTACCCCAGAATCCCTTGACCGTGGCCTGCTTGAAGATCACGTCACCCGAGGGGATCTCCATGATCGGCGAGGCCATGGCGCCGAACACCACGAGCGTGCCGTTCTCGGCCAGCAGCGAGAGCACCTGACCACTCGCGACACCGCCGACCGCGTCGACCCCGACGCGGATCGGCGCCCCGCCGGTGATCTCGGCGACGCGCTCGCGCCACCCCTCGTCGTCGGTGGCGACGATGTTCCCGATGCCCTGCCCGGCGAGCTCGTCGACGCCCGCGCCGCGGCGCACGAGCCCGACGACGTTGACGCCGCGTGCGGGCCCGAGCTGGGCGAGCAGCCGCCCGACGGCGCCGTTCGCGGCGTTCTGCACCAGCCAGTCACCGGGCTCGAGGCCGAGCGAGTCGAGCAGGCTGACCGCGCTGAACGGCATCGCCACGACCTGCGCGGCGACCTGGTCGGGAACGCCGTCGGGCAGTGGGATGAGTGCGGCTGCCGGTGCGAGGAAGTACTCCGCCCAGACGCCGGGGGTGCCGCCGGTGACGACCCGCTGGCCGACCGAGAGATGCTGCACGCCCTCGCCCAACGCGTCGACGACGCCGAGCGCCTCGGTGCCGCCGGTGGCGGGCAGCTCGGGCTTGTAGCCGTAGGTTCCGCGCACGGTCCAGAGGTCGTGGTTGTGGATCGGTGAGAGCACCAACCGCACGCGCACCTGCCCGGGCCCGGGTTCCGGCACCGGGACCTCCCGCACCGACAGGACCTCTGCCGGGTCTCCGAATTCGTCGTGGACGAGTGCCCGCATCCGATCCATCGTGTGCTCCCTCTGCTCCGCCGGTCCTCGGGCGGTGCGTCCTTCATCCAACGCCCCGGATCTGGGCGTTGGCCGAGCACCTCGCTAGCATGCGGTCATGGCGTCGGATGCTCGACCCACACCACTCCTGGCCCGGGAGGGGACGCGGAATCTCGTCTCCCTCGCCGTCGCCGCCGTGGTCTCCGTCATCGCCCTCGTCGGGTACGCGCTGTTCGCGCCCCTTCCGTTCTCGGTCGACGCGGTCGCCCTCACCGTCTTCGTGTTCTGGATCGCGTACTCCTTGGGATTCCTGATCCTCACGCAGGTCACCTTCGGCAACGCGGATGCCGGGACGCTCAGAGCCTGGCTCGCCGCAACGAACTCACCGAGCCGCAGCCTCGCCATCCCCGCCAGCGCCGCCCAGTGGGCGATCATCGCGGTCGTCGCCGTCGCCCTCGTGCTGGTGCTTCCGGGCCTGCTGGACAGTCCGCTCGCGAACGCCTTGAGCTTCGCGGTCGTCATCACCGCGTGGCTGGTCACCGTCACCGCGTACGCGGTGCACTACGCGCGATTGAACACGCAGGAGGAGTCCCTGGAATTCCCCGGCAAACAGGGCGCCCAACCCGTCTTCGCCGACTACTACTACCTCGCCGCCCAGCTCGCGACGACGTTCTCGTCCTCGGACGTCAGCATCCTCACGACCCGTGCGCGTTCCGTCGTCACCGGGCAGACGTACGTCGGGTTCGCGTTCAGCACGTTCATCATCGCCATGCTCATCAGCGTGCTCTTCCTCACCAACTGATCGCCGACGGTGGAGGACGACGAAGGGGCGGATGCCGCAGCATCCGCCCCTTCGTCGTCGAGTCGGGAACCTCCTAGAAGTCCCAGTCCTCGTCCTCGGTGTTGACCGCCTTGCCGATCACGTACGACGAACCCGACCCCGAGAAGAAGTCGTGGTTCTCGTCCGCGTTCGGGGAAAGCGCCGAGAGGTCATGTCGAAACGCGATCACGCCGCACGTGAGGTTCTCGGCTCGTAGAGCGCGAGTCCTAGGAATAGCCCGGGGTGAACCCAAGCCGTACTGTCACCCTCGAGGGAGACGGAATCGCCCTCGCAACGAAACCGAATCGTCTCCGTTGCAGTCTTCCGCAATGCGGCGCCGAGAATGCTCGTCTCGATCATCCAGTCAACCAGGTTATGGACGTCGCCAATGGCGAGGCCCGCGAGCTGCTCAGCGGAGATCTTCTTCGCCAAGTGTGCCTCCAGGTCGGCGCGGGATTCAAACTTGTTGGGTCCTTGCTTCAACGCCGAAAGCGCCGGATCCACCCAGGGCGCCGCCTTGCGATACTCGTTTCCAAGGTCGTCAACCTTGTCTCGGCTATAGGTTTGCTCGGAGTCAACAACAACACGCTTGCCGATCACCGTCTCGTCGGGAAATGCGTTCTGGATTTCAATCAGGAACTGAATCAAGTCCCGGGGACGCATGAAAGTTCTGCTTGCCAAGTAGTTGAACGAGCCCTTAGGAATGCGCCCCTTCCTCTGACTCGTACGCGACTCAAACAATGATTCAAGGCCGTCTTCGCCGATACGGTTCTGCACCATTTCGCGCAACTGTTCGTGCGTCCACTTAATCTCGAGGCGACTACCCCGATGTTTGTCTTTATCGTCGAACGAAAGCGTGTCGTGAATATCGGTCCGCAGGAAGGCGATGGCACGAACGCCACGGAGCGGGTCGTCGTCCCAACCGAAATCATCATTAATACGCTTTACAGCCTTGAGAAGCCCAACAAGCAGCTCACGCTTCTCATCCGACCCATCCCAGGATTCATCGAGCTGATCCAACACAATGAGCCAAGCCGAGTCTTTGAGCGGCGCGACCAAATGGCCCGAAATCGCTTCGGTAAGAGCTGGAGCAAGTTCCCGGCTCGAGGCATCCTTCGAAAATGAGGACTCAATGGAGGCGCCGAACGCACCGACCTTCAGTGACTGAACTTGCCCAATGAGCTTTGAGCTCTTGGTTAGGTCCGGGGTTATTTCCCCGAAGTTGTCCTTGACGAATGCCCGCAGAATTTGGGCGTCGCGCGAGGCAGCGGCCGACCAACGCGAAGCGGGCGCCGCGGCTATGTGCGCGGACAGTTGCAGAAGCAGCGCCAGTTGCCACGCGACGGTTGCAGCATGTTCGACCGAGAGCCCGAGCTTCTTGAAATCGGTGAACGCGGCCCACGCGAGGTCGTCCATGTTCAGACGTATGACGCTGACGTTTGACCGCCCGAAGCGACCAAGCAGCTCTTCCGCCTGACGAAATAGCGCTGTCTTGCCCGAGCCCTTTCGCCCCAGAACAAGACCGATATTCTTCTTCACCACAGTCTCGGCGATCGGAGTCACGACGAAGTAGTCAAAGAGTTTCTTGTCGCTCTCCGCCGCGAGCTCGCCGAAGTCGTAGTCAGCGAGTCGCTTGGTTTCATGGTTCGAGAAATCGTTGGCTCCCTCTGCCGACGCCACGATCAGAAGTCCCAGTCCTCGTCCTCGGTGTTGACCGCCTTGCCGATCACGTACGACGAACCAGACCCCGAGAAGAAGTCGTGGTTCTCGTCCGCGTTCGGGGAGAGCGCCGAGAGGATGGCGGGGTTCACGTCGGTGACCGTCTTGGGAAACATCGGCTCGTAGCCGAGGTTCATGAGGGCCTTGTTCGCGTTGTAGTGCAGGAACTTCTTGACGTCCTCGGTGAGGCCGACCTCGTCGTAGAGGTCCTGCGTGTACTGCACCTCGTTGTCGTAGAGCTCGTACAGCAGCGAGAACGTGTAGTCCTTCAGCTCCTCGCGCTCGGCCTCGGTGATCAGCTCGAGTCCACGCTGGAACTTGTAGCCGATGTAGTAGCCGTGCACGGCCTCGTCGCGGATGATGAGGCGGATCAGGTCGGCGGTGTTGGTGAGCTTCGCCCGCGACGACCAGTACATGGGCAGGTAGAAGCCCGAGTAGAACAGGAAGGACTCGAGCAGCGTCGAGGCGACCTTGCGCTTCAGCGGCGAGTCGCCACGGTAGTACTCCATGACGATCTCGGCCTTGCGCTGCAGGTTCTCGTTCTCGACGCTCCAGCGGAACGCGTCGTCGATCTCCTTCGTCGAGCACAGCGTCGAGAAGATCGACGAGTAGCTCTTCGCGTGCACCGACTCCATGAACGCGATGTTGGTGTACACCGCCTCCTCGTGGGGGGTCAGCGAGTCGGGGATGAGCGAGACCGCGCCGACGGTGCCCTGGATGGTGTCGAGGAGCGTGAGACCGGTGAACACCCGCATCGTGAGCGTCTGCTCCTGGGGCGTGAGCGTGTTCCACGACTGGATGTCGTTCGACAGCGGCACCTTCTCGGGCAGCCAGAAGTTGTTCACCAGGCGGTTCCAGACCTCGAGGTCCTTGTCGTCCTGGATGCGGTTCCAGTTGATCGCGTTGACGTGGCTGATCAGCTTCAGCTTGCCGCCGGTGTGGGCGGGGTCGTTGCTCGCCGCGTTCACGGGGTCGGTGAGGGTCATCCGTCTTTTCCTGTTCCTAGAATCCCTGATCAGACCATCAAAGCGTGCACGAGACGCACATGTCGAGCTCCGTGCCCTCGAGCGCCATCTGCCGCAGGCGGATGTAGTAGATGGTCTTGATGCCCTTCTTCCACGCGTAGATCTGCGCCTTGTTGATGTCGCGCGTCGTCGCGGTGTCCTTGAAGAAGAGGGTCAGCGAGAGGCCCTGGTCGACGTGCTGCGTCGCGGCGGCGTAGGTGTCGATGACCTTCTCGTAGCCGATCTCATACGCGTCCTGGTAGTACTCCAGGTTGTCGTTCGTCATGAACGCGGCCGGGTAGTAGACGCGGCCGAGCTTGCCTTCTTTGCGGATCTCGATCTTCGACGCGATCGGGTGGATCGAGGCCGTCGAGTTGTTGATGTACGAGATCGAGCCGGTCGGCGGCACCGCCTGCAGGTTCTGGTTGTAGATGCCGTGCTCCTGGATGGAGGCCTTCAGCTCGAGCCAGTCCTGCTGCGTCGGGATGTGCACGTTCGCGTCGGCGAAGAGCTGCGTGACCTTCGCGGTCGCCGGCACCCACGGGGCATCCGTGTACTTGTCGAAGAACTCGCCCGACGCGTACTTCGAGTCGGCGAAGCCGTCGAAGACCTCGCCGCGCTCGATCGAGATGCGGTTCGAGGCGCGCAGCGCGTGGAACAGCACGGTGTAGAAGTAGATGTTCGTGAAGTCGACACCCTCCTCCGAGCCGTAGAAGATGCGCTCGCGGGCGAGGTAGCCGTGCAGGTTCATCTGGCCGAGGCCGATGGCGTGCGACTTGTCGTTGCCGTCCTCGATCGAGCGCACCGACGTGATGTGGCTCTGGTTCGACACCGACGTGAGGCCGCGGATCGCGGTCTCGACGGTCTTGCCGAAGTCGGGCGCGTCCATCGTGAGGGCGATGTTCAGCGAGCCCAGGTTGCAGGAGATGTCCTTGCCGATCTGGTCGTACGACAGGTCTTCGTTGTACGTCGTCGGCGTGTTCACCTGCAGGATCTCGCTGCACAGGTTCGACATGTTGATGCGGCCCTTGATCGGGTTCGCCGCGTTCACCGTGTCCTCGAACACGATGTAGGGGTAGCCCGACTCGAACTGGATCTCGGCGAGCGTCTGGAAGAACTCGCGCGCGTTGATCTTCGTCTTCTTGATGCGCGGGTCGTCGACCATGGCGCGGTAGTTCTCGGTGATCGAGACGTCGCCGAACGGCTTGCCGTAGACGCGCTCGACGTCGTACGGGGAGAAGAGGTACATGTCCTCGTTGTTCTTCGCGAGCTCGAACGTGATGTCGGGCACGACGACGCCGAGGGACAGCGTCTTGATGCGGATCTTCTCGTCGGCGTTCTCGCGCTTGGTGTCGAGGAACCGCATGATGTCGGGGTGGTGCGCCGACAGGTACACGGCACCCGCGCCCTGGCGCGCGCCGAGCTGGTTCGCGTAGCTGAACGAGTCCTCGAGGAGCTTCATCACGGGGATGATGCCGCTGGACTGGTTCTCGATCTGCTTGATCGGGGCACCCGACTCGCGGATGTTCGAGAGGAGCAGCGCCACGCCGCCGCCGCGCTTCGAGAGCTGCAGCGCCGAGTTGATGCCGCGCGCGATCGACTCCATGTTGTCCTCGATGCGGAGGAGGAAGCAGGAGACGAGCTCGCCGCGCTGGGCCTTGCCCGTGTTGAGGAAGGTCGGGGTGGCGGGCTGGAAGCGGCCGGCGATGATCTCCTCGACGAGGTCGATCGCGAGCTGCTCGTCGCCCTGCGCGAGGCCGAGGGCGGTCATGACGACGCGGTCCTCGAAGCGCTCGAGGTAGCGCTTGCCGTCGAAGGTCTTCAGCGTGTAGCTCGTGTAGTACTTGAACGCGCCGAGGAAGGTCTCGAAGCGGAACTTCTTCGAGTAGGCGAGGTCGTTGAGCTTCTGGATGAACTCGAACGGGTACTGGTCGAGCACGGCCTGCTCGTAGTACTCCTTCTCGACGAGGTAGTCGAGCCGCTCCTTGAGGGAGTGGAAGAAGACCGTGTTCTGGTTGACGTGCTGGAGGAAGTACTCGCGCGCCGCCTCGCGGTCCTTGTCGAACTGGATCTTCCCGTCGGCGTCGTACAGGTTGAGCATCGCGTTCAGGGAGTGGTAGTCCATGCCGCTGCTGCTCTTCCGCGGTGCCTCGATCAAGGTCACGCCGTCAGTTGTCGTTGCGTTCGCCAAAATGCGTCCAATCCCTCGGTGACGACCTTGACGTCGTCGGGTGTTCCGAATACTTCGAATCGATACAGGTGTGGCACGCCCGTCTTGGCGGCGATGATGTCGCCGGCCAGGCCGAAGGCGGTGCCGAAGTTGGTGTTGCCGGCGCTGATGACGCCGCGGAGGAGTGCGCGGTTCCCCTCGTCGTTGAGGAACCGGATGACCTGCTTCGGCACGGCGCCCTTGCCGTCGCCGCCGCCGTAGGTCGGCACGATGAGCACGTACGGCTCGTCGGCCTGGAGCGGTTCGTCGCGCGTGAACAGCGGGATGCGGGTCGCCGGGCGACCCAGCTTCTCGACGAAGCGGTGCGTGTTCCCCGAGACGCTCGAGAAGTAGACGAGGTTCGTCATCATCACTCCGTCAGACGGATGTCACGGGCTTTCGGTGACCGGTGGTCGAGCAGCCGTCCGCGGCCGCATCGGGCCCCCCGGTCGGGATCGGATCTACGCCAGGCGCGAGGCCAGCTCGGCGATCTTGTCGGGGCGGAAGCCCGACCAGTGGTCTTCGTCGGTGATGACGACCGGAGCCTGCTGGTAGCCGAGCTCCTTGACCTGCGCGAGCGCGGTCTCCTCCAGCGTGAGGTCGACCACCTCGTATTCGATGCCCTTGCTGTCGAGGGCGCGGTAGGTGGCGTTGCACTGCACGCAGGAAGGCTTGGTGTAGACCGTGACCGTCATGAGTTCCCCTCGTCGATTCTGGCTCCTGGAGGAGCCGTTCCCCCGGTGTTGCTTGGTGTCTTCAATACTACATCTTGTGTTCACCGAACTGAACGACCCCAAGATGCTGTAGTTACATTCGTGTAGTTTTCCACAGGTTCATCCACGATCCATCCCCAGCCGGATGCCCCGGTGACCCGCGGATTCCTGCGGTGGCCGAGTGGGTTCTCCACAGTGGTGGAACAACTTCGGAAGTTCTCCTGTGGACGGACGCCCTGGCGTGTCGCGAACGACACCTAGGGGGCCCGACCCCACCCGACCCCTACATCTGGTGTTGTGACCCCCATGCTGCCACCACCCACCGACATCGCCGCGCCCCCGCGCGCGTGTCGCTCCGCCCCCTGCCGCGGGGCATCCGATCGGCCTACGCTGGCAGGCAGGGGGCGACGATGACCGACTACGTGACCAGCGCCGACGGCACCCGCATCGGGTACGAGCGCGAGGGCTCCGGGCCGCCCGTCGTGCTCGTCGCCGGAGCCATGCAGCAGCGCGCCGGCGACGCCGCCACCCGCGAGCTCGCGCACCAGCTCGCGGGCCACGGCTTCGACGTCGTGCACTACGACCGGCGCGGCCGCGGCGACAGCCCGGCCGACCCCCCGATCACGCTCGCGAACACCATCGACGACCTGCGCGCCCTCACCGACCTCATCACCGAGGGCGCCGACGACCGGGTCGCCCTGTTCGGCAACTCCTCCGGCGGGGCCATCGCCCTCGCCGCCGCGGCCCAGGGCCTGCCGATCTCGAAGCTCGTGCTCTTCGAGGTGCCGCTCGACCGCGAGCTGGGCACCGAGGGCGCCGACTTCCTCGCCGGACTCCGCGAGCACATCGACGCCCGCGACGGCGACGCGACCATCTCCTACTTCATGCGCGACATGCCGCCCGAGTGGCTGGCCGCGGCGAAGGCGAGCCCCGAGTGGCCGGCGCTGACCCGGCTCGGGCCCAGCCTCGAGGCCGACGCCGAGTCGCTCGCCTGGACGCAGTCCGCGCCCCGCCGCGAGCTCTGGGCCGACGTCGACCAGCCCACCCTCGCCCTCGTCGGCTCCGGCTCGCCCGACCTCATGGGCGCCGCCGCGGACTCGATCGTGGCGAACCTCGTGCACGCCGAGCGGCGCGACATCGAGGCATCCGACCACCGCTGGGACCCGCACGCCCTGGCGCTCGTGATCGCCGGCTTCCTCGTCGGCTAGGCCCGCGCGGCGGCCGCCCGCGCCCCCGCGGCGGGCGGCACGACGGCGGGCGGCTCGACGGCCTGCGGCTCGACGGCGGACGGCTCGGCAGCGGCGGCGAGCGCGACCGCGAGCAGGGCGACCGACACGAGCGCAGGGATCGGGCCGAAGCCCACCACGAGCGCGACGCCGACGCCGGCGATCGCGGCGAGCGCGCCGAGCCACGCGGGAACGCGGATGCCCCGCACCCAGCGGATGCCCCACGCCGATCGGATGCCCCGCACCGACTGGGCCCCCAACGACGACCCGGTGCCGCCCCGCCCGCGCTCGTACCGCGCGAACCGTGCGACCAGCAGCCCCGTCGCGACGGCCGCGACCACGAGCCACACCGGCCGCGTCGCCCACCAGTCCCCCGTGAGCGGCACCGGCAGCGAGAGCCCGGCGACCTCGTGCGCGACGAGCAGCAGGCCCGCCAGCCCGACGAACGCCGGCAGGTGCCAGAGGTAGAGGGTCATCCCCCACTCGCCGAACCGGTCGACGAGCCGCGCCGGGCGCGGACGCTCGGCCCACCGCCGCAGCCGGCCCCGCACGAGCGAGAACAGCATGAGCTGGGTGACGCCGAGCAGCACGAGCGCCGCCGTCGGCGGGTTCAGGTTTTCGAGGAGGTCGGGCGAGTACGCGCCGGATGCCACGGCGAGCGCCAGCACCCCGAGGGCGCCCGCGGCGACGAGCAGGCGCCGGGCGCGGGGCATCCGGTCGATCGTGCCGTCGGCGAGGAGGAAGCCGAGCTGCTGCATGAGGAGCCAGACGAACGCGAGGTTCAGGAAGCCGATCGCGTCGACGCCGGACGCGCCGCGCAGCGCGTCGACCGCGACGACGGCCGCGGCGAGCAGGGCCGGCGCCGCGACCGGCAGGCGCCCGTGCAGCCACGACATCGCCGGCACGAGCGCCGAGCAGCCGAGGTAGACCGCGAGGAACCACAGCGGCTGGCCGATGCGGTGCCCGGCCGTCGCGACGATCTCGGGCGGGACGCCGGCGAGCGCGAGCAGGCCGAGGGCGGCGCCGACCACGGCGACGAGCACGATCGCCGGGCGCACGAGCCGTTCCAGCCGGCGCCGCACGAACCCGGCCGCCGTGCCGCCGCGCTCGCGATGACGCAGCCACGCGGTGCGGCCGGCGAAGCCGCCGATGACGAAGAAGAGGGGCATGACCTGCACCAACCAGGTCGCCGCGGCGAACCCGCCCCAGCCGGTCATCGCGTTCTCGAGCACCGGGCCGTCGGGGCCGACGCTCACGCCGACCATCATGGCGTGCAGGGCGAACACGACGACGAGGCAGGCGGCGCGGGCGGCGTCGATGCCGGCGTCGCGGGCGGCGTTCGCCGTGGCCGGCCGCTCGGACGCGGCCCGGGGCATCCGGTGGGCGGAGCGGGTCGGCGCCGTCGTGCGCGGGGCGATCCGATCGATGGTGGTCACTGGAGGCTCCTGCCCGGGCGGCGTCTCCGCCCGCCCCGGCAGGCTAGGAACGCGGTACCCGGCGGGGCATCACCCCGGCGAGCGGTTCCCGGCCCCTACGCCGGTAGGGGGTCCGGCGCGGGGGCGGCGCCGCGCCCGGGCCGGCGCCGCGCCCGGGCCGACGCCGCGCCGGTCAGGCACCCGGCCGCACGAGCCCGGTGTCGTACGCGAACACGACGGCGTGCACGCGGTCGCGCAGCCCGAGCTTCTGGAGGATCTTGCTCACGTGCGTCTTGACCGTCTGCTCGGCGATGAAGAGGTCGCCGGCGATCTCCTGGTTCGAGCGGCCGCGCGCCACGAGCTCGAGCACCTCGCGCTCGCGCGCCGTCAGGTCGGCGAGCAGGTGGTCGTCGACGACCCGGGCCGGCTCGCGGCGGGCGACCTCCTCGATGAGCCGGCGGGTCACGCTCGGCGCGAGCAGGGCCTCCCCGGCGGCGATCACGCGCACGGCGCGGGCGACCTCGTCGGGCAATGCGTCCTTCAGGAGGAACCCGCTCGCCCCGGCGCGGAGCGCCGCGTGCACGTACTCGTCGATGTCGAACGTGGTGAGCATGAGCACCTTCGGGCGGTAGTCGCTCGACCGCGGCGGCACCTGCAGGGCGGCGGTCGCCTCGATGCCGTTCATGCCGGGCATGCGCACGTCCATGACCACGACGTCGGGCCGGAGCTCGTGCGCGAGGCGCACCGCCTCGGCGCCGTCGGCGGCCTGGCCGACGACGCGGATGCCGTCCTGCGCGTCGAGCACCGCGCTGAACCCGGCACGCACCATCGCCTGGTCGTCGGCGACGAGCACGGTGATCGTCACGGGGCCTCCTGCGGAGTCGCGGTTGCGGCCGTGCCGGGGATCAGGGCGCGCACGCGGAAGCCGCCGCCGGCGACCGGCCCGGCTTCGAGCTCGCCGCCCGCGAGCCGCGCGCGCTCGCGCATGCCCACGAGCCCGTGGCCGGGCTGCACGTGGCCGGGCTGCACGTCGAGCGGGCCGGATGCCCCGGGCGAGGCATCCGCCGGACCGTTGATGACCTCGACGACCACCGCGTCGCGCTCGCGCGCGACCGTCACCGTCGTCGTCGCGCCGGGGGCGTGCCGCAGCACGTTGCTCAGCGCCTCCTGCACGATGCGGTACGCCGCCTGGCCGACGACCGTGCCGCCGGGGAGCCCGGCGTCGATCCGGTCGGTCACCGGCAGGCCGGCGTGGCGGACGCTCGCGACGAGTGCGGCGAGCTCGTCGAACCCGGGCTGCGGCGCGGTCTGCGCCTCGGCGTCGGGGTCGCGCAGCACGGCGAGCAGCTCGCGCATCTCGCTCATCGCGTCGCGGGCGGCCTGGGCGATCTCGCCGAACTCCGCGGCCACGGCGTCGTCGAGGCCGGGCAGCCGGTACGGCGCGCTCGTCGCCTGCACCTGGATCACCGACATCCGGTGCGCCACCACGTCGTGCAGGTCGCGGGCGATGCGGGTACGCTCCTCGGCGACCAGCCGGCGCTCGTGCTCGGCCGCGCCCACCCGCCGTTCCTCGTCGAGCGCGACGGCGAAGCGGCGCTGCGTCACGGCGGCGGCCCGGCCGAGTCCCAGCACGACGGCGCTGACCGCGGCGCTCGTCACGAGGCTCGCGACCACCCCGCCCGGCGTCGCGCCACGGTCGGGCAGGAACGCGGCACCGAGCGGCACCGCGATCGACCCGGCCCAGAGCACGAGCGCGGCGAGGTCGCGCCCGCGCCAGGCGAGGAGGCCCGCGAGGAGCGACGCGATGATGATCTGCGGCACGCTCACCGGCCACGGCGCACCCGGCACCGCCGCACCGAACAGGCCGAACAGGGCCTGGCCGACCAGGAACGCGGCGACGGCGGCCCACGGCCACTTGAGCGCGAGTGGCAGGCTGCCCGCCTGGAGGAGCGCGATGCCGAACGCGATCGCGACGTGCACCCCGTAGATCGTCGCGTCGAGCGGCACCGACACGGCGAACAGGGCGACCGAGGCCGCCACGACGACGAACCAGGTGAGGATGGCCGACGGCCAGGCATCGCCGTCGATGAGCCGTCGCGACGCGGGGCGCTTCGCCCGTGCGGCGGCAGGGGGTGCGGGCGGCAGCGGCGGCTCGGGCGGGAGCGGAGGCTCGGGCGGGAGCGGAGGCTCGGGCGGGAGCGGCGGCAGCGGCGGCAGCGGCGGCTCGGGCGCGGTGGTGGCGATCATGTCCCCAGCCTCCCCATCGCGTGCCGGCGGCACATCCCCCCGCGGAGCCATCCGCTCCCCCTACCGTCGTACCGGGTCGACGCACGGCCGGCCCGACCGGACGCGCCGACCGGCCTGCCCTGCCCGCCCCGCCCGCGCTGCGCGCCGGGCACGCCCGGCGTCAGCCTCGCGGACCTCGCCCTGGCGAGGCATCCGTCAGCCCTTCGCGGCCTTCGCCGCGGCCTTCGCGGCCTGCTTCGTCGCGCGCACCTTGGCGAGCGTCTCGGGGCTGGTGATGTCGGCGACCGAGCGGAACGATCCCGCCTCGCCGTACGCGCCCGCCGCCTCGCGCCATCCCGCGGCCTCGAGGCCGCACTGCTTGCCGAGCAGCGCGAGGAAGATGCGGGCCTTCTGGTCGCCGAATCCGGGCAGGGCCTTCAGGCGCTTCAGCACCTCGGCGCCGTTCGGCTCGTCGCGGGTCCAGATCGCGGAGGCGTCGCCGCCCCAGTCGTCGTTCACGGCGGCGGCGAGCGCCTGCACGCGCCCGGCCATCGACCCGGGGTACCGGTGCACCGCCGGGGTCTGCCGGAACACGTCGACGAGCCGGTCGGGATCGGCCTGCGCGATCGCGCCCGGCTCGATGCTGCCGAGCCGCTCGCGGATCTTCTCGGGGCCGGCGAACGCCGTCTCCATCGCCACCTGCTGGTCGAGGAGCATGCCAACGAGCAGCGCGAATGCGTCGCTGCTCAGGAGCTCGTCGGCCGCAGCCTCACCCGTGATGTGCAGTGCCATGCGTCCCATCTTCCCAGCGCGAGGCATCCGCTCCGCCATTGCGGACAGGAACCGTCCGGATGCCTCGCCAGACTGGTGACCGAAGCGAGAGGATGCCCACCATGGACTGGAAGATCGAACTCATCCACGTGCCCGTCAGCGACGTCGACCGGGCGAAGGACTTCTACGTCAAGATCGGGTTCAACGCCGACCACGACCAGCGCGTCTCCCCCGAGCTGCGGTTCGTGCAGCTCACGCCGCCCGGGTCGGCCTGCTCGATCGCCATCGGCGATGGGCTCGGCGCGACGCTCGCCCCCGGTTCCCTCGACGTGATCCAGGTGGTCATCCCCGACGCCGACGCCGCCCTGGCCGAACTGCGGGCGAAGGGCGTGGAGGCCGAGGGGGTCGACGAGCAGGCGTGGGGCCGGTTCGTGACGTTCGCCGACCCCGACGGCAACCGCTGGACCCTGCAGCAGCTCCCCGACTGGCGTTAGGGCCGGGCCTGGCTGGTCGGGCGGCACTCCGTCGCTCGGGCGGGGCGACGTCGTGCCGCCCGAGCGACGGAGTGCCGCCTCACCCGCGCTGGGGCACGCCGGCCTCCCGGAGGAGCGCGGCGAAGGCGGCCGGCTGCTGGAGGACGGACCAATTCCAGCGGGTGACGGAGAAGCCCTTGCGGCGCAGCGCATCCTCCCGCAGCTTCTCGCGGTATACGACATCGGATGCCTCGAGCCCCGAGACCTCGCGGCTCCGCGTGTACTTCATGCGGCCGTCGAACTCCCCGAGCCGGCGGATGCCCCGCCAGAGGAAGTCGAGCACCGCGTACGACCCGAGCACGCCGTCGACCCGCACCTGAAGCTCGGGGATCTCGAACCCGAGCTCGAACATCCGCACGCGACTCAGCGACTCCCCCGGTGTCTCCGCGCGATGGTCCGCGAACACGACGGATGCGTCGGCGCGCCTCCGACCGTGGAAGGGGCCGATCGCCGCCAACTCCGCGGAGATCGCCTCGCGCATCGACTCCGCGGCGCGTTCGGCTCGGGCGCCGCGAGCCTCGCCGACCGCCCCGGCCGATACCGCCGGCGATGTGGCGACCCGGTGGAGGGCGGCGTCGAGGAACGTCACGGCGCCGGCCATCGGGGTCGAGATCGCGAGGTCGGCGAGCGTGCGGGCGAGCGACGTCACGACGAGCCCGTCGATGACCACGGTCTCGGGCTCCGGGCCGGCGCGGTGGACGATGCGCCCGGTGCCGCGGCGGCCGCCCGTGGCATCCGTGTCGGTGGTGTGGACGGCCTCGGGCCACCGGCCGATCGAGGGCAGCCGGTGGAGTGCCGCGGCGGACTGGTGCGACACGACGAACGGCTCGTCGCCGGCCATCGCCGCGGCGTGGATGCGCAGGCGGTACCGTTCGTCCGGGGTCGCCGCCTCCCAACGGTCGGGGGCCGCGTAGCAACCCCGGCGCACCTCGACGAGCCGGCCGAGGCCGACCAGCCGGCGCACGCCGGACGAGTGGAGGCCGCCCCGGCGGAGATCCGCCGCGAGAATCAGCCCAGTCGGCCGCATCGCGGCGAGGACGTCGAGCGCGTCGATCATGCCCCCACCGTGCCGCCGCACCCGCACTCCCCGGTGCCCGCACGGCGGAACGGACTGGGAACCCGTCCCGCCCACCCCGCCGGGGAGGAGCGGTCGCGGCGCCGGTCTGGCGGCACCCGCGCGGTCAGGCGGCACGACGTCGACGCGCCCGACCGCGGGAGTGCCGCCCGACCGGGCAGGTGCGGCGCTACGCGCGCGGTGCGGCGGTCGAGGCGCGCGGGATGAGCGCGGGCACCCGGGCGGGGCGGTCGGGGAGGCCGGCACCGCCGGCGCCGGCACCGGCCCCGAGCACGTCGAGCACGGTCGCCATGACGTCGCGGCCGAGTTCCTCGAAGTCCTGCCGCACGGTCGTGAGCGGCGGGGCGAAGAACGCCGCCTCGGGGATGTCGTCGAAGCCGACGACGCTCAGCGCGTCGGGCACGGCGACGCCGGCCTCGCGGCAGGCGTGCAGCAGGCCGAGGGTCATGTGGTCATTGGCGACGAACACGGCCGTCGCCGCACGGTCGGAGAGCAGCACCCGGCCGGCCGCGTAGCCGGAGGCCGGCAGCCAGTCCCCCGAGATCGGCTCGGCGACGTGCAGCCCCTGCGCACGCATCGTGTCGGCCCAGCCGCGGCGGCGCTCCGAGGCATCCATCGAGTCGGCGGGGCCGGTGACGTGCCGGATCTCGCGGTGGCCGAGCCCGATCAGGTGCTCGGTCGCGAGGCGCGCGCCGGCGTACTGGTCGATCGAGACGCGGTGCAGGCCCGGCTCCTCCTCGGAGGCCACGGCGACCACGGGCACGCCGGCGTCGATGCCGCGCAGCACCTCGACGCCCTCGCGCTCACCCGAGATGACGACGATCGCCTCGACGCGCTGCAGCACGAGCCGGTGCACGGCCTGCGTGATCGCGTCGGCGTCGACCGAGCGCATGCTCGCCTGGCTGACGGTGTACCCGGCGTCGCGGGCGGCCTCGTTGAAGCCGAGCGCCGCGTTGGAGGGCCCGAAGTCGGGGCGTCCAGCCTGGATGAGGCCGATCGACCCGCTGCGACGGCGCGCCATCGCCCGGGCGGCCGGCGACGGCGTGTAGTTCAGCTCCGCGATCGCCGCCTCGACGCGTTCCCGAGTCGAGGCGGCGACCCCGGTGAGCCCGTTGACGACGCGGGAGACGGTCTGGTGCGACACGCCCGCGAGGCGGGCGACGTCGAACATCGTGGGCACGGCGGATGCCCCGGGCGAGGCATCCGCCGGGCCCGAGGCATCCGTCGTCGTCATGGTCGCTCCGCCCCCGCGCCCGTCGCTCAGAGGCCCTGGGCGAGCCGGTAGTAGGCCTGGTTCCAGCGCACCTCGTGCTTGAAACCGGGCAGGGTGGTGTCCTCGTCGATGACGAGCAGCTCGACCTCGGCCATCTCGGCGAAGTCGCGGAACACCTCGATGCCGACCGCGGTCGACATGACCGTGTGGTGGGCGGCACCGGCGGTGAGCCACGCCGCGGCCGACGTGCGGAAGTCGGGCGCCGGCTTCCAGACGGCACGGCCGACGGGCAGCTTCGGCAGCGACTCGCGCGGCGCCACGTTCTCGACGACGTTCGCGGTGAGGCGGAACCGGTCGCGCATGTCGCTCATCGCGACGACGACGGCGGGGCCGGGGTCGGCGGTGAAGACCAGGCGCACCGGGTCGTCCTTGCCGCCGATGCCGAGCGGGTGCACCTCGAGGGTCGGCTTCGCCGAGCTCAGCGACGGCGAGACCTCGAGCATGTGCGCGCCGAGGATCAGCTCGTCGCCCGGGGTCATGTCGTACGTGTAGTCCTCCATCAGCGAAGCGCCGCCGGGCAGGCCCGCACCCATGACGTTCGCGATGCGCACGAGCACGGCGGTCTTCCAGTCGCCCTCGGCGCCGAAGCCATAGCCCTCGGCCATGAGGCGCTGCACCGCGAGGCCCGGGAGCTGCTTGAGCTCGCCGAGGTCCTCGAACGACGTGGTGAAGGCGCCGAAGCCGCCCTCCTCGAGGAACGAGCGCAGGCCGATCTCGATCGCGGCGCCGTCGCGCAGCGACTGGTGGCGCTCGCCGCCCTTGCGGAGCTCGGGCACGACGTCGTACTCGTCCTCGTAGACCGCGACGAGCTGGTCGATCTCGGCCTCGGAGGCCGCGGCGACCGCCTCGGCGAGCTCGTTCACGCCCCAGGTGTTGACCTGGACGCCGAACCGCAGCTCGGCCTCGGTCTTGTCGCCCTCCGTGACGGCGACGAAGCGCATGTTGTCGCCGAAGCGGGCGAGCTTCAGGTCGCGCGACGCGGCGAGGCCGGCGGCGGCGCGCTGCCAGGTGCCGAGCTGCTGCTGCACGACCGGGTCGGACGCGTGGCCGACGATCGTCTTGCGCGGCACGCCGAGGCGGGTCTGGATGTAGCCGAACTCGCGGTCGCCGTGCGCGGCCTGGTTCAGGTTCATGAAGTCGAAGTCGATGTCGGCCCACGGCAGCTCGACGTTGGCCTGCGTGTGCAGGTGCGCGAGCGGCTTCTGGAGCGCGTCGAGGCCGGCGATCCACATCTTCGCGGGGCTGAACGTGTGCATCCAGGCGACGACGCCGATGACGTTCTTCGCCGCGTTCGCCTCGAGGGCGACCTGCTTGATGGCGGCGGAGTCGGTGAGCACCGGCAGCCAGACGATCTTCACGGGCACGTCGGATGCCGCGTCGAGCGTCTCGGCGATCGCCTTCGACTGCTCGGCGACCTGGGTCAGGGTCTCGGGGCCGTAGAGGTGCTGGCTCCCGGTGAGGAACCAGACCTCGTACTGGTCGAGCGAGGTGGTGAGCGGGGTGCGTGCCATGGGGGTCTCCTTCAGGGCGAGGGTGGTGCGTGATATGAGGTCGGGGTCGGCCGGGTGCTCGGGGCGCCCGGTCAGAGGGCCTCGACGGCGGCCGCCTCGGCGGCGAGGCCGGCGCGGTAGCGGTCGAGGTAGGCGGCGAAGCCGGCGACGTCCGCCGCATCGGGCTCGACGGTGTCGAAGCCCGCGTCGGCGAAGACGCGCTCGTCGAGGTAGGTGCCGAGGTCGGATGCGTCGGCCGACGCGAGGTACGACGCCAGCACGGCGATGCCCCACGCGCCGCCCTCCGAGGCGGTCTCGCCGACCGCGACGGGTGCGTCCAGCGCGCCCGCGAGGAAGCGCTGCGCCACGCCCGCGGTGCGGAACATGCCGCCGTGGGCGAACATGCGGTCGAGCTCGACGCCCTCGCCGGCGAGGACGCGCATGCCGAGCGCGAGCGTGCCGTACACGCCGTAGAGCTGGGCACGGACGAAATTCGCCAGGTTGAGCCGGCTGTCGGGCGTGCGCACGACGAGCGGGCGACCCTCGTCGAGGCCGGCGATCGGCTCGCCCGCGAGGTGGTTGTAGGCGAGCAGGCCGCCGGCGTCGGCCTCGCCCTCGAGCGCGGTGCGGAACAGCGCCTCGAAGACGGCGTCGGAGCCGAGGGGCGTCCCCGCGGCCGCGGCGAACTGGCCGAACACGCCCGCCCATGCGGCGAGCTCGCTCGCGCCGTTGTTGCAGTGCACCATGGCGACCGGGTCGCCGGCGGGGGTCGTGACGAGGTCGAGCTCGTGGTGGGCGTGCGCGAGCGGGCGCTCGAGCACGACCATCGCGAAGATGCTGGTGCCGGCGCTGACGTTGCCGGTGCGCGGGGCGACCGAGTTCGTCGCGACCATGCCGGTGCCGGCGTCGCCCTCGGGCGGACAGAGCGGGACGCCCGGGCGGAGCGCGCCGGTCGGGTCGAGGAGCGCCGCGCCCTCGGCGGTCAGCTCGCCGGCGGCCGCGCCGGCCGGGAGCGACTCGGGCAGCAGGTCGGCCAGCGCGCGGGGCGCGCGGCCGGCGACGAGTTCGTCGTAGCTCGCGACGAGCGCCGCGTCGTAGTCGTTCGTCGCCGAGTCGATGGGGAACATGCCGGATGCGTCGCCGACGCCGAGCACGTTGCGGCCGGTGAGCTTCCAGTGCACGTAGCCGGCGAGGGTCGTGAACGAGTCGATCCGCGGCACGTGCGGCTCCTCGTCGAGGATCGCCTGGTGCAGGTGCGCGATCGACCAGCGCAGCGGGATGTTCACGCCGAAGCGCTCGCTCAGCTCGGCGGCGGCCGGACCGGTCGAGGTGTTCCGCCAGGTGCGGAACGGCACGAGCAGCTCGCCGGCGGCGTCGAACGCGAGGTAGCCGTGCATCATCGCGGAGACGCCGATGGCGCCGAAGGTCTCGGGCACGACGTCGTAGCGGCGGCGGAGGTCGGCCACGAGGTCGGCGTACGCCGCCTGGAGGCCGCCCCACACGTCCTCGAGCGAGTAGGTCCACACGCGGTCCTCGTAGCGGTTCTCCCACTCGTGGCTGCCCACGGCGAGCACGCGGGTGGGGTCGTCGGCGTCGACGAGGCAGGCCTTGATGCGGGTCGAGCCGAGCTCGATGCCGAGGGCGGTGCGGCCGTCACGGACGACCTGCGCGGCGGTGGTGGTGGGGTCGGTCATCGGGTGGTCCCTTCGTTCTCTGCCGGCGCGGCGTCGCTGCTCTCGCCGTCGCTGTCGTCGCGTCGCGCGTCGCTCGACTGGCCGTACACGTTCTGGTAGCGGTCGTAGAGCGAGTCGATCGCCTCCTGCGGGATCGGGACCAGCGGCCCCGCCTCGCGAGCGAAGTGCACGGTGCGCGCGACGTCCTCCACCATGACCGCGGCCTTCACCGCGTCCTTCGCGTTCACGCCGATGGTGAACGGGCCGTGGTTCCGCATCAGCACCGCGCGCGACCGGTGGCCCGACAGGGTCTCGACGATGCCGCGGCCGATCGAGTCGTCGCCGATGATCGCGAACGGGCCGACCGGGATCGGGCCGCCGAACTCGTCGGCCATCGCGGTGATCACGCACGGGATCTCCTCGCCGCGCGCCGCCCAGGCCACCGCGTAGGTCGAGTGCGTGTGCACGACCCCGCCGACCTCCGGCATGTTCCGGTACACGTACGCGTGCGCGGCGGTGTCGGACGACGGCGCCCGGTCGGCGCCCGGGGTGCCCTCGATCACGTTGCCGTCGAGGTCGCAGAGGATCATGTTCTCGGGCGCCAGGTCGTCGTACGAGACGCCCGACGGCTTGATCACGAACAGGTCGGCGCCGGGCACACGACCCGAGACGTTGCCGCCCGTCCAGACGACGAGGCCGTAGCGGGTCAGCTCGCCGTGCAGGCGGGCGACGTCGTCGCGGACCTGGGCGATCGCGGCCTCGACCTCGGGACCGAACTCGACTGCGGCGCTCACGCGGCGACCGCCTCGACGGCGGCGATGTGGCGCACTGGGCGGCCGGCGCGGCTCCCGGGGCCGGTGCCCGCCGCCTCCACAACGGCGGGCACCGCCTCGCGAAGGACGCTCACGCGTTCCCCCGGGTTCTGGGGCGCCCGATCGGCGACGCGGCCTGCGGCGGCCCTGCCGGACAGGGTGTCTCGATCGACACCGGTGACGTACTGCTCGTGGCCTGCCGGCATGGGTCCGGACTCCTTCGTCGCTCGTTCGTTAGCGCTAACAAACGACGATGTTAGCGCTAACGAATCCCAATGCCAAGCCGCTGCGGCCACCCGTCCGCCACCCGTTCGCGGCGACGCATCCGCCCGCCTGAACCCGGCTGAACCCGGCTGAACCCGGCTGAACCCGGCTGAACCAGCGTCCCGCCTCCCGCCTCCCGCCTCCCGCCCGCGGATGAGGAGGAATCCGGGACTCCGCGGCGCGGCGCGCCGCGACACGCCGCGGTCGGCCGCGTTTCTCCTCATCCGCGACACCGTTGCGGACCGCGCGGACCGCGCGGACCGTGCGAGCCGCGCGCTCCGCGCGAACCGTGCGGACCGCGCGGCCACGCACGCCGAAGGGCCCCCGCCAACTGGCGAGGGCCCTTCGAGATCGGTCGGATGCCCCGGGTCAGCGACCGCCGGAGCGACGCTTGTTGTACACGTCGAAGGCGACGGCCAGCAGCAGCACGAGGCCCTTCACGGCCTGCTGCCATTCGATGCCGATGCCCATGATCGACATGCCGTTGTTCAGGACGCCGATGATCAGACCACCGATGATCGCGCCGCCGATCGTGCCGACGCCGCCCTGGACGGCCGCGCCGCCGATGAACGCGGCGGAGATCGCCTCGAGCTCGAAGCCGTCACCGGCCTTCGGGCCGGCGAGGTTGAGGCGCGCGGTGAAGATGAGGCCGGCGAGCGCGGCGAGCACGCCCATGTTGACGAACAGCCAGAAGTCAACCCGGCGGGTCTTGATGCCCGACAGCTCGGCCGCGTGGCGGTTGCCGCCGATCGCGTAGATGTGGCGACCGAACACGGTGCGGTTCATGACGATGCTGTAGATCAGCACGAGCGCGCCGAGGATGATCAGCGTCACCGGGATGCCCTTGTACTGCGCGAGCGACCAGGCGAACCAGCCGATGGCGGCCGACACCAGCACGAGCTTGGTGACGAACCACACCATGGGCTCGACCTCCTGGCCGTACTTCTGGCGGCCGGTGCGGGTGCGCAGCTGCTGCACGATCAGCAGCACGATCGCGATCGCGCCGATGCCGAGCGTGAAGATGTCGACCTCTTCCGAGAGCCCGAAGACGTTCGAGACGAAGCCGTTGCCGAGAGCGCGGTACTCGGTCGGGAACGAGCCGATGTTCGCGTTGCCGAGCACCACGAGCGCGAGGCCGCGGAAGATGAGCATGCCCGCCAGCGTCACGATGAACGCCGGGATCCCGACGAACGCGACCCAGAAGCCCTGCCAGACGCCGACGAGGGCGCCGATGCCGAGCGAGAGGATCACCGAGAGCCACCAGGGCAGGCCCCAGTGCACCGCGAAGACGCCCGAGCACGCGCCGACGAAGGCGGCGACCGAGCCGACCGACAGGTCGATGTGGCCGGCGATGATGACCATCACCATGCCGATCGCGAGCACGAGCACGTAGCCGTTCTGCACGATCAGGTTGGAGATGTTCTGCGGGCGCAGCAGGATGCCGTCGGTCAGGATGGCGAACAGCACGACCACCGCGACGAGCGCGATGAAGATGCCGTTCTTGCCGAGGTCGCTGAGGACGTGCGTGAGCCAGTTGGTGAACTTGTTGTCGGACGGGTTGATGTTCCCGCCGACGGCCTGCGACTCGCCGGCCGGGCCGGTCGGGGTCTGCGTTGGGGTGTTGGTCATCGGATTCTCCTGATGGGTCCGCGGGTCAGCGGGGCTTTTCCATGGTCATGAGCTTGAGCATCGACTCGGGCGTCGCCTCGGCGACGGGGAGCTCGCCCGTGATCCGCCCCTCGGAGAGGGCGTAGATCCGGTCGCAGATGCCGAGGAGCTCGGGCAGCTCGGAGGAGATCACGATGATGCCCTTCCCCTCCGCCGCGAGCCGGTTGATGATCGTGTAGATCTCGTACTTCGCACCGACGTCGATGCCGCGGGTCGGCTCGTCGAGGATCAGCACGTCGGGGTTCGAGTAGATCCACTTCGACAGCACGACCTTCTGCTGGTTGCCGCCGGAGAGCTTGCCGGTCTTCACCAGGACGTTGGGCGCCTTGATGTTCATCGACTTCCGGAACTCGTTCGCGACCTGGTACTCCTCGTTGTCGTTGACGAGGCCGCCCTTCTCGAGCTTCTTCAGCGACGCCATCGAGATGTTCCGCTTGATGTCCTCGATGAGGTTGAGGCCGTAGGTCTTGCGGTCCTCGGTCGCGTAGGCGATGCCGTTCTCGATCGCCTCGGCGACGGTGCGGGTCTTGATCTCCTCGCCGCGGAGGAAAACCTTGCCGGAGATCTTCGTGCCGTACGAGTGGCCGAACAGGCTCATCGCGAACTCGGTGCGGCCAGCGCCCATGAGCCCGGCGATGCCGACGATCTCGCCGGCGCGCACGTTGAGGTTCACGGCGTCGACGACGACGCGCGCGACGTCCTGCGGGTGGTGCGCGGTCCAGTCCTCGACCCGGAGGAGCTCCTCGCCGATGTTCGGCGTGTGGTCGGGGTACCGGTGCTCGAGGTCGCGGCCCACCATGTCCTTGATGATGCGGTCCTCGGTGACGTCCTGCTTGGCGATCGTCTCGATCGTCTTGCCGTCGCGGATGACCGTGACCGTGTCGGAGACCTTCTTGATCTCGTTCAGCTTGTGGCTGATGATGATCGACGTGATCCCCTCGTCCTTCAGGCTGAGGATCAGGTCGAGCAGGTGATCGGAGTCCTCGTCGTTGAGGGCGGCCGTCGGCTCGTCGAGGATGAGGAGCTTGACCTCCTTCGACAGGGCCTTCGCGATCTCGACCAGCTGCTGCTTGCCGACGCCGATGTCCATGATCTTCGTCGTCGGGTTCTCGCGGAGGCCGACGCGCTTGAGCAGCTTGGCGGCCTCGAAGTTCGTGCGGTTCCAGTCGATGAGGCCGCGGGTCTTCTGCTCGTTGTTGAGGAAGATGTTCTCGGCGATCGAGAGGTAGGGGCTGAGGGCCAGCTCCTGGTGGATGATGACGATGCCCTTGGCCTCCGAGTCGGAGAGATCGCGGAACTCGACCACCTCGCCCTCGAAGACGATGTCGCCCTCGTAGGTCCCGTGGCCGTACACCCCCGAGAGCACCTTCATCAGCGTCGACTTGCCGGCGCCGTTCTCGCCGCAGATCGCGTGCACTTCGCCGCGTTCCACTTCGAGGTTCACGTTCGAGAGCGCCTTCACGCCGGGGAAGGTCTTCGTGATGCCGCGCATCTCGAGAATGTTGTCTGTCATCCTTGCTCCTGCTTCGTTGCCGAGTGACGAGACCTGCCGGTGGGGGAAGCGTAGTACTCCCCCACCGGCCGGTCACGAGGAACGGCTGATTCAGCCGTTGATCTCCTCTTCGGTCCAGTAGCCGCTGTCGACCAGGACCTCGGTGATGTTGTCCTTGACGACGATCTGCGACTCGAGGAGGTACGAGGGAACGACCTTCACGCCGTTGTCGTAGTCCTCGGTGTTGTTGACCTCGGGCTCCTCGCCGTTCAGCAGGGCGGTCGCCATCTTGACTGCGACCTCGGCGAGGTTGCGGGTGTCCTTGAAGATGGTCGAGTACTGCTCACCGGCGTTGATGGCCTTGACCGAGTCGAGCTCGGCGTCCTGGCCGGAGATGATCGGCCACTCGGCGCCGACGCTGTAGCCGGCGTCGGTGAGGGCCGAGATGATGCCGCGCGAGAGGCCGTCGTAGGGCGACAGCACCGCGTTGACCTTCGAGCCGTCCGAGTAGGTCGAGGTGAGGAGGTTCTCCATGCGCTCCTGCGCGACCTCGCCGTCCCAGCGGAGGGTGGCGGCCTGCTCGAAGTCGGTCTGGCCCGACTTCACGACGAGGGTGCCCTCGTCGATCAGCGGCTGCAGCGTGTCGATCGCACCGTTCCAGAAGAACGTGGCGTTGTTGTCGTCGGGCGAACCGGCGAACAGCTCGATGTTGAACGGACCGGCGGGCGCGCCGTCGACCGGGTTGCCCTCGAGGTCGGTGAGGCCGAGGCCCGCGAGGAGCGAGGTCGCCTGCTGCACGCCGACCTTGTAGTTGTCGAACGACGCGTAGTAGTCGACGTTCTCCGAGTCGCGGATGAGGCGGTCGTACGCGATGACCGGGATGTCCGAGTCGGCGGCGGTCTGGAGGACCTCCGACAGGGTGGTGCCGTCGATCGAGGCGATGATCAGCGCCTCGGCGCCCTTGGTGATCATGTTCTCGATCTGCGAGACCTGCGTGGGGATGTCGTCCTCGGCGTACTGCAGGTCGACCTTGAAGCCCTCGGCCTCGAGCTGCTCCTTGACGGCGTCGCCGTCCTGGATCCAACGCTCCGACGACTTCGTCGGCATCGCGACGCCGATGAGGCCGCCGTCGCCGCCGCCGTCGCCGTTGTCGCCCGAACCGCCCGAGCACGCGGCCAGCGCGAGCATGGAACCCGCGGCCAGCGTGGCGAGGAGCACCTTCTTCGTGTTCTTCACGGTGTGTCCTTTCACTGTGTCATTCATGGACGTCGTTGTCTTGGTGACAGTGGATGCGGCCTCGTCCATTTCGGCCGCCTCCCTCACGTCGTCCGCCGGGTGGCGGAGGTCGTAAGCCTTCTCATGCGCCGGCCCCCGACCGGCGTGCGCCGACCTCGGGCCGGCTCGCGCCGACCTCGGGCCGGCGGGTGTCGGCCGCCTGGCCGTACACGTTCTGGTAGCGGTCGTAGAGCGAGTCGATCGCCTCCTGCGGGATCGGGACCAGCGGCCCCGCCTCGCGAGCGAGGTGCACGGTGCGCGCGACGTCCTCGACCATGACCGCGGCCTTCACCGCGTCCTTCGCGTTCACGCCGATGGTGAACGGGCCGTGGTTCCGCATCAGCACCGCGCGCGACCGGTGGCCCGACAGGGTCTCGACGATGCCGCGGCCGATCGAGTCGTCGCCGATGATCGCGAACGGGCCGACCGGGATCGGGCCGCCGAACTCGTCGGCCATCGCGGTGATCACGCACGGGATCTCCTCGCCGCGCGCCGCCCAGGCCACCGCGTAGGTTGAGTGCGTGTGCACGACCCCGCCGACCTCCGGCATGTTCCGGTACACGTACGCGTGCGCGGCGGTGTCGGACGACGGCGCCCGGTCGGCGCCCGGGGTGCCCTCGATCACGTTGCCGTCGAGGTCGCAGAGGATCATGTTCTCGGGCGCCAGGTCGTCGTACGAGACGCCCGACGGCTTGATCACGAACAGGTCGGCGCCGGGCACACGACCCGAGACGTTGCCGCCCGTCCAGACGACGAGGCCGTAGCGGGTGAGCTCGGCGTGGAGCTTCGCGACCTCGGTGCGGACACGCGCGATGGCGACCTCGACCTGCGGCTCGTAGACGCTCATGCGGTCACCGGCCGGGTGCCCGCTCCGGTGCCGACGCGGCGGCCAGCGCACGCCGGGGCGTGGGGCTGGGATGCGAGCGCAGTCTGCACGGAGACTCCTTCGTCTGAGGGATGGGGCGTGGATCGCGGCCGGCGCCGGTCGGGATGCGACCGGCCATGTGACCGTTCACATGGTAGACCTGCGGAGGCCTCGGCTGTCAAATGCGAGATGGTCACGGCTCGGTAACGGCCGTCGTGCCGCGAGATTCCGGGCGAGCGGATGCCTCGAGCCGGTGCCGGACGTCCCTCGGAGCGGGACCGGGTCGACCTAGAACGCGGGCCGACCGGTCGTGCCGCGCACGATGAGCTCAGGGGCGATCGGCCCGAACCGCTCGGCGTCCGACCCGTCGTACTCGCCGAGCAGCGCCGCCACGCAGCGACGGCCGAGCTCGGCGAAGTCCTGCCGCACCGTCGTGAGCGGCGGCCAGAAGTGCGCTGCCTCCGGGATGTCGTCGAACCCGACGATCGACACGTCGCGCGGCATCTCGAGCCCGGCGTCGCGCACGGCGTGCATGAGTCCGAGCGCCATCTGGTCGTTCGAGGCGAAGATCGCCGTGAAGTCGCGGAACCGCAGCAGCTCGCGCCCCGCGTGGTAGCCGAAGTTCGCCGTCCAGTCGCCGAGGATCGGGGCCGTGGTCGGCACGTCCTGTGCGCTCATCTCCTCGAGGAATCCGCGCATGCGCGCCTCCGCCTCGATCCAGTCCTGCGGGCCGGCGAGGTGGTAGATGCTGCGATGGCCGAGCTCGATGAGGTGCCGCGTGGCCAGTCGCCCGCCCGTGACCTGGTCGACCGAGACGGCGTGACCCGGGGTGTCGAGCGTGTGCATCGTCACATACGGCACGTCGAGCTGCGATTGCGCGAGGGTGTCGAACACCCGCTGCTGGGGCGCGATCACGACGAGCCCCTCGACGCCCTGGGCGTTCAGGTGCGCGAGCCCGTCGGCGATCGACGCGGAGTCGGAGGCCTCGATGTTCGCCATGCTGACCCAGTACCCGGCCTGCCTGGCGGCCGACTCGATCGCGGTGATCGCCCGCGCCGGCCCGTACTGCGTGGTCGACGCCGACAGGATGCCGAGGGTGCGCGACCGGCTCGTGACCAACGCGCGTGCGGCGCGGTTGGGCTTGTACTGGAGCTCGGCCATGACGTCGAGCACGCGCTGCTTCGTCTCGGGACGGATGCTCGGGTGGTGGTTGAGCACCCGGCTCACCGTCTGGTGCGAGACCCCGGCTTCACGCGCGACATCGCGGATGCTGGGGGCTCTGCCCCGTGCGACTTCCTCGGACACGGCACCTTCGTTCGCGTTGCGGCATGTGCACGGTCACACGCACCTGCGGACCAGTATGCCCCACACCCGCACGGAATGTGACGGTCACATGTGTGACGTCACACGGCGCGGGCCGTCCCCCGGCCGGGGGACGTTCGGAGGCCATCGTAGGGCGACGGGCGAGCGGATGTCTCGCCCCCGGCGCCGCGCGCGCGATCCGGGGTCACAATGGAGGGGATGAGCGACTTCATGCGGAACCTCCCCCTCTCCTGGAAGGAGCAGGTCGACGAGTCGGGCGTGCACAGCGACCGACGGCTCGAGTACGCCGAGGTGCTCGAGCAGGCCGCCGCCATCGCCGACACGGGGGCCGGGGCATCCGTGCGCGAGACCGACGTCGGCCGCCTGCGCGTCCGCAAGGGCGAGGACGCCCCCGGTGCCGACCTGCCGACGCGCCTGCGCACCTTCGCCCACGACGCCCGCTCGGGGCGGAAGGTGCCCGTGCGGTTCCTCAGCCGCGCCGTGCTGCTGTACCTCGCGCTGGCGCGCGAGGCCGAGGTGGCGCCGACCCTCGCGCCGCTCACGAGCGGTGCGGTCGCCCTCTACCTCGCCACCGCCGCGCCGACCGAGATCCGTGCCGTCATCAAGGAGCACGCGCTCCGCGCGACGGACGCCGGCTGGGAGTTCGGGCGCGGGCGGGTGCTCGAGTCGACGGCCGTCGAGATGGTCGAGTTCCTCGGCGGCCGGAGCCTCACTCCCCCGCGACCGGCCGCTCGCTGACGGTCGCCGGAGCACCCGCGGGCTGCCGGGAAGCCGGCTCGCTCGCGGCATCCGCTCCGCCCGAGGCATCCGTGCCGCCCGAGGCATCCGACCGGGCCGCCGCGCCCGGCGGCCGCACCCGCGGCGCGAGCAGCACCGCGACCGCGGCGATCGCGAGGGTCACCGCGAACTCGGGCGCGAACGACCCGCCGCCGATCGTGCTCGCGACGAGCGCCGTGATCGCGAGCGCGACCGTCGCACCGAGCGACTCGGCGATGGTGAGTGCCGCACTGTTGAAGCCCTGCTCGGCGCGTGCCGACAGCGACAGCACCTCCACGTTGAAGCGCGGGTACATGAAGCCCATCGCCCCACCCGCGAGCGTCCACGCGACGAACGCGATCCACGGCGCGAGGCCCAGGAGCGCGACGAGGAAGACGACGACGAGCGCGACCGCGAGCGAGGCGGAGGCGATCACGACGGCCCGCGTGTTCGACACGCGCGCCTCGCCGAGCCGGCCCTGCAGCCACGAGGCCGCAGCCCACGCCACGCCGGCGCCCGTCAGCACCGCGCCGGCGAGGCCCGGGCTGAAGCCGTAGCGCTCCATGAGCAGGTACGGCAGGTAGATCTCCGAGCCGAAGAACGCGCCGGCGACGATGAGCTTCTGCAGCACCGTCGCGGGCATGCCGCGGGCCGAGCGCAGCGTGCCGCGCGGCATGAGCGGCCGCGACGCGAACGCGACCACCGCGATCGCGGCGATCGCCACGGGCCACGGCCACGGCCCGTCGAGCTCGGCGGCGAGCGACACCCCCAGCGCCGCGACGGCGGCGAGCGCCGCCCACGCCATGCGCCCGGGGCTCCACCTGACCGACCGGTCGCCGTGCACGAGGTGCCGCACGCGCAGCAGCGGCGGCAGCATCATCGCCGCGGCCGGCAGCACGAGCGCGATGACGCCGAGGAACACCCAGTGCCACGTGACCGCCTCGACGGCCGCGCCGGCGAGCGCCGGCCCGACGATCGACGGGATGACCCACGCGGCCGCGAAGCCGGCGAACACCCGGGCGCGCAGCGCCTCGGGGTAGGCGCGGGCGACGATGACGTAGAGCGGCACGATCACGGCGGCGCCGCTGAGCCCGTGCACGAACCGGCCGACGATGAACACGCCCATGTCGGTCGCGGTGCCCGCGATCACCAATCCGACGACGAAGAGCGCCGCCGACGTCAGGAGCGACGGCAACGGGCCCGAGCGGTCGGTCCAGTTGCCCGCGATGACCATGCCGACGATGCCGGCGGCGAGGGGCACGGCGAAGGCGAGCGCGTAGAGCGACTCGCCGCCGAGGTCGCGGGCGACGATCGGCATGATCGTGGTGACCGCCATCGCCTCGAACGCGGCGATGAAGATGAGCGAGAACATGCCGATGGAGAGCCACCGGTACGGGCGCGAGAGCGGTCCGCGCGCGGGCGGGAGGTCGTGCGGGGTGGTCAGGTCACTGCTCCTCGTGCGTGTTCGGGTCGGCACCCCAGATGCGCCCGCGGGAGAGCGCCGAGATCGCCTCGACCTCCTCGGGGGCGAGGTCGAAGCCGAACACGTCGAGGTTCTGCGCGCGCCGCTCGGGCTGCGACGACTTCGGGATGGGGATGGCTCCGAGCGCGACGTGCCAGCGCAGCACCAGCTGCGGCACGGTGACGCCCTTCGCCTGCGCGAGCTCGGCGAGCAGCGGCTCGGAGAGGAGTTCGCTCTTGCGGCCGAGGGGGCTCCAGCTCTCGGTGCGGATGCCGTTCGCCTCGTGGAAGGCGCGCAGCTCGGCCTGCGGGAAGTACGGGTGCAGCTCGACCTGGTTCACGACCGGCAGGAGCCCGGTCTCCTCGCCGAGGCGGGTGAGCATGGCCTCGGTGAAGTTCGAGACGCCGATGGAGCGCACGAGGCCCTTCTCGCGGAGCGAGATCATCGCGCGCCAGCTGTCGACGTACCGGTCGACGCTCGGGTTCGGCCAGTGGATGAGGTACAGGTCGACCCACTCGACGCCGAGTCGGTGCCGCGACTCGTCGAAGCTCCGCAGCGTCTCGTCGTAGCCGTGGTGACGGCCGGGCAGCTTCGTGGTGACGATGAGGTCGCTGCGGTCGACCGCGGTGCGCCGCAGCGCCTCGCCGACGATGTGCTCGTTCTCGTAGTTGTAGGCCGTGTCGAGGAGGCGGTAGCCGACGTCGATGGCCGAGAGGATCGCGTCGATCCCCGGTTGGCCGTCGAGTCCGTAGGTGCCGAGCCCGAGGGCGGGGATCCGATTGCCGTCGCGGAGCGCGTACTCGGGGGCGATCATGGCTCCATCCTCCCGCGGTCGGGCGGCGGATGCCAGTCGGGCCGGCGCGCGGGTGAAAGCCGGCGCCGGCGCGCGTCCGGACCCCGCCGCGTCGCTCAGCCGATCTCGGCGAACGCCCGCACCGGGAACGTCCCGAAGCCCTCGACCCGTGGCGGCACCGCGGTGAACCGGGCGCCGCGGGCCGGCAGCCGGTCGAGCGCGGTGAGGTGCTCGACGACGTGGATGCCCGCGTCGAGCAGGATCGAGTGCGCCGGCCGCTCGCCGCCCGACTGGGTGTCGTCGATGTTGAGGGCGTCGATGCCGACGAGCGCGACCCCGGCGTCCGCGAGGTACCGCGCGCCCGCGCCGGTGAGGAACGGCGAGTCGACGGCGTACTCCGGCTGCCCGAACCAGCGGTCCCAGCCGGTGTGCAGCAGCACGGCAGCGCCGGCGAGGTCGTCGGCCCGGTCGTAGAAGGCCTCGGCCGGGATGCCCCGCTCCGTGGCATCCGCGAGGTGGAAGACCTCGGCGCGGAGGCCGACGAGCGTCTCGAGCGGGAGCGAGGCGAGGTCGCCGCCGCGGTCGTACCGGTGGAACGGGCTGTCGAGGTAGGTGCCGGTGTTGCCGGCGAGGTGGATGACGTCCATCCGGAACTCGGTGCCGGGCGCGTAGACCGATCGCGAGGCCTCGCGGGTCAGGTGCGGCGTGATCGTCGGCGCGGGGATGCCCGGGTAGGTCACGAGCCCCTCGCGGATCGGGTGGCTCAGGTCGACGAGCTCGCGGGCCGGGGCATCCGACGGGGTCGCCGGGTCGATGCCGCGCGAGCCCTTGTGGCCCTCCTCCACGATCTCGAGGTTGGAGAGCTCGACCCGGCCGACGAGGGCGAGGCCGAGGTGGCGCACCAGGAGCTCGGCGATGCGGGCCTCGTCGAGGTCGGCGGCGGGCAGGTCGAGGCGGAAGCCCTCGGCGCGCAGCCCGCCTCCGTTCAGGAAGGCGATGTCGGCATCGAAGACGGCGCGGTACTCGGTCACGTGACGGGCTCCTGGCTGGGGTCGGGGACGGGGGCGGGGGTGGCGGCGCGTTCGGCTCGGCCGGTCGCACGCGCCGTCGCGCGGGACGAGCGGATGCGCCGGATCACGGTGACCGCGATCGCGGCGACCGCCAGCACGAGCGGCACGACCAGGTTCTGCCAGGCGAGCACGAGGAGTCCCGCGGTGAGCACGGTGGCCACGACCGCCAGCCACCAGCCCATCGACCACCGGCGCAGCAGCAGGGTCGCGGCGAGCATGCCGGCCGCGTAGATCGCGACCATGTTCGAGGTGTGGATGAGGATGAACGAGGTCAGGTCGAGGCCGTTCCACAGCATCAGGCCGAAGTACACGACGATGAGCGCTCCCGTGAGCAGCAGCGCCCGGCGCGGCACGGCGCCGTCCTCGGCGCCCTTCGCGAACCAGCGCGGCAGGTCGCCGTCGCGGCCGAGCGCGGCGCCGAGCTTGCCGAAGGCGGCGAGGTAGGCGTTCAGCACGCCGGTGGTCACGATCGCGGCGACGATGGCGACGAGCGCGGGCCCGATGCCGGGTGCGGTCGCCTCGACGAGCGAGAGCAGCGGCACCACGCCCTCCCCGGCGCGGTCGCCGAGCACGCCGACGGTCACCACCTGGAGGGCGAGGTACCCGAGGCCCACGACGACGATCGCGATGGCGGTGGCGATCGGGATGGTGCGCCGCGGGTTCGCGAACTCGCCGGCGATGTGCGTGCCGACCTCCCAACCGGCGAACGCCCACACGAACAGGCTGATCGCGGTGCCGACGCCCGCCCAGCCGTGCGGCAGGAAGGGCTCGAAGCTGGATGCCTCGACCGACGGGAACGTCACCGCCACCACGCCGATCACGACCGCGAGGAGCAGCCCGGTGAGCACGAACTGCACCCAGCCGGCGACGCGTACGCCGAACCAGTTCGCGACGTACGGGGCGACGAAGATCGCGAAGCCGACGACCGGCACGGCGGCCCGGTCGACGCCCAGCACGGCGACGACGTACTCGCCGCCGAGGACCGCGACGACGGGCGCCCCGACGCACACGCCGAAGTAGAACCAGTACCCCGCCATGCGGGCCATGGTGTCGCCGAGGGCGCGCCGCACGTAGCTGGCGACGCCGCCCGGGTCGGGGTACCGCGAGGCGAGCGCCGCGAACGTGCCGGCGAGCGGGATCGAGAGCAGCAGGACGGCCGCCACCGCGACGATCGAGGCCGGGCCGGCCGCCGCGGCCGCGAGGCCCGGCAGCGCGAGGATGCCGGTGCCGAGCACGCTGGCGACGTAGAGCGCCGTGCCCTGCCCGAGGCCCAGGCCGCCGCGGCGGACGGCGGGATCGGCGGCGGCGCCGGGGTCGCCGACGGTGGCCGGCGGGCCCTGGACGGCGGTTCGCTGCGAGGTCACCCGTTCAGTCTGGGGCATCCGCACGGCGCATGACGATGGCAGGGATGACGAGGATCATCGACATCCTGCCATTCGTCTCGGCGGGTCGCGTCAGGGCACCTGGGCCAGAAGGTTCGGCGATCCCTTCACGTCCGAGATGCGCCCGGTCGCGGCATCCGCCTTGATCGTCGCCCAGACCTCCGCAGGCGTCGCGCCGGGATCGGCCTCGAGCACCAGCGCCGCGATGCCCGCGACGTGCGGGCTCGCCATCGACGTGCCCGAAATCGTCTTCACCGCACCGTTCAGCCAGGTCGACGTGATGTCGACGCCGGGCGCGAAGAGGTCGACGCTCGAGCCGTAGTTCGAGAACGACGCCCGGGCGTCGGCCTTCGAGCTGGCCGCCACGGTGATCGCGGCCGGAACGTTCGCCGGCGAGTACCAGGACGCCGAGGCGTTCGAGTTGCCGGCCGCGACGACGACCGTCACGCCCGCCGCGACCATCCGGTTCACCGCGGTCGTGTTCGAGGAACTGCCGATGGCGAGGCCGCCGAGGCTCAGGTTCGCCACCGCCGGAAGCTGCGCGTTCTTCGCCACCCAGTTCATGCCGGCGATCACGGCCGAGTTCGGCGCACTGCCCGCGCAGTCGAGCACGCGCACCGGCACCAGCGTCACGTCAGTGGCCACGCCGTACGTCGTGCCGCCGATCGTGCCCGCGACATGCGTGCCGTGTCCGTTGCAGTCCCGGGTGCCCTTGCCGTCGGCGACCGCGGTGTAGCCGCTCGCCACGCGGCCCGCCAGGGCCGGATGGAACGTCGAGATCCCGGTGTCGATGACGTACGCCGTGACCCCCGCGCCCGTCTGCGCCGGCTCGTACGCACCGTCGAGCGGCAACGCGGGCTGGTCGATGCGATCGAGGCCCCAGGATGCCACGTCGGTCGCCGACACCTCGAAGTCCGGTTCCACCGACTCCACGATCGGCAACCGGCGCAGGAGGTCGGCCTGCGCCTGGGTCAACGACACGTTCAGGCCGCCGAGCGCGTCGTACACGCGCAGCACGGCGCTCGGCGGGAAGACCCTCCCGAGCGCCTCCACCGCGGCATCGACGCGCGTGCCCGCCCTTAGGAACACGACGTGACTGGTCGCCGCTCCGGCCGCGGCAGCGTCCGATGCTGCCGCAGCCGTCGAGGCGGACGCAGCCGGGCCGGCGGCCGCTGCCGGCCCCGCGACGACCGTCACCGACACGGCGACGGCGAGGCCCGACAGGACCCCGACGGCACGACGGATGAGAGCGCTCATGATCTTCCTCCCCCTGGAACGACATCGAGCCGGCGCATCCGCGATCGCCCGCGGCGCACCTGTCAGCGACCCTAGGGCACGCACGGCGTCGCGGCCCCGAGGTGTAACCGGGACGAAACGCAGGAGGGAATCGACCCGCGCTACAGGCGCGCGAGCGCCTGGTCGATGTCGGCCAGCAGGTCGCCGACGTCCTCGATGCCGACCGAGAGGCGCACGATCGACTCGGGCACCTCGGCGGGCGTGCCCTTCACCGAGGCGTGCGTCATCTCCGACGGGTAGTTCACGAGCGACTCGACGCCGCCGAGCGACTCGGCGAGCTGGAACAGCTCCGTCGACTCCGCGAACCGCCGCGCCGCCGCCCCGCCTCCGGCGAGGTCGATCGACACCATGCCGCCGAAGCCCGACATCTGCCGCGCCGCGAGCGCGTGGCCCGGGTGCGACGGCAGCCCCGGGTAGAGCACGCGCGCGACGGCCGGGTGTCCGAGCAGGCGCTCGGCGATGGCCTGGGCGTTCTCGCTGTGGCGCTGCATCCGCACGCCCAGCGTCTTGATGCCGCGGGTCGTGAGGAACGCGTCGAACGGGCTCGAGACCGCACCGGCCGCGAACTGCGTGAACGTCGTGCGCTCGACGAGGTCGTCGTCGCCGGCGGCGGCGAACACCAGCGCACCGCCGACGACGTCGGAGTGCCCGCCCAGGTACTTCGTCGTCGAGTGCACGACGACCTGGGCGCCGAGCGCGATCGGCTGCTGGAGCGCCGGGCTCGCGAACGTGTTGTCGACCACGACGAGCGCGCCGGCCTCGCGGCCGATCTCGGCGAGCGCCGCGATGTCGGAGATCTTCATCAGCGGGTTCGACGGCGTCTCGACCCAGAGCACCTTGGTCGCGCCCGGCTCGATCGCCGCGCGCACCTGGTCGAGGTCGCTCGTGTCGACCGTCGAGTGGCGCACGCCCCACGCGCCGTGGATGCGGCGGATCAGCCGGTGGGTGCCGCCGTACACGTCGTTGCCGATGACCACGTGGTCGCCCGGCGCGAGCACCGTGCGCAGCAGCGCGTCCTCGGCGGCGAGGCCGGAGGCGAACGACAGGCCGACGGCGCCGCCCTCGATCGCGGCGAGCTGGGACTCGAGCGCGGTGCGCGTCGGGTTGCCGCCGCGCGAGTACTCGTAGCCGTTGCGGAGGCCTCCGATGCCGTCCTGCACGTAGGTCGAGGTGAGGTGGACCGGCGGGATCACCGCACCGGTCGTCGGGTCGAACGCCTGGCCGGCGTGGATGGCGCGGGTGTCGAACCCGCCGTTCCCGGGAATCGTCATGAGCTGGTCCGTCCTAGGCCGAGAGGTAGCTGAGCAGGTCCGAGCGGGTCACCACGCCGAGCGCCTTGCCGCCGTCGGCGACGAGCAGGGCGGGCTGGTCGGCGAACGCCTGCCGCACGGCGGCGACCGGTTCGTTGACGCCGATGAGCGGCAGCGGGAGCCCGATCACCCGGGTCACCTTGTCGGTGAGCTTCACGCGCCCCGAGAAGACCTGCTCGAGCAGCTCCTCCTCGTGCAGCGCGCCGACGACCTCGCCGAGCACCACGGGCGGTTCGGCCGACAGCACGAGCAGCTGCGAGACGCCGGTCTCGGTCATCCGGTCGATCGCCTCGCGGACCGTCTCGTTCGGGTGCACGTACACGAGCGGGGCCGTGCGATCGGCCTTCGCGGCGAGCAGGTCGGCGATGGTGTGGCCCTCCGGGGCGTTGCCGAAGCCGTAGGCGCGCATCCACTTGTCGTTGAAGATCTTGCCGAGGTAGCCGCGGCCGCCGTCGGGCAGCAGCACGACGAACACGTCGTCGGGCGAGGCGCCCTGCGCGGCGCGGAGCGCGGCCGACACGGCCATGCCGCTCGACCCGCCGACGAGGAGGCCCTCCTCGAGCGCCAGGCGCCGGGTCATGTGGAACGCGTCGCTGTCGCTCACCGCGAGCACCTCGTGCGGCACCGTCGGGTCGTACGTGTCGGGCCACATGTCCTCGCCGACGCCCTCGACGAAGTACGGGCGGCCGGTGCCGCCGGAGTAGACCGAGCCCTCGGGGTCGGCGCCGATGATGCGCACCCGGTCTTCGGAGACGTCGCGCAGGTACCGGCCGGTGCCCGTGATGGTGCCGCCGGTGCCGATGCCGGCCACGAAGTGCGTGACCCGGCCGTCGGTATCGCGCCAGATCTCGGGACCGGTGGTCTCGTAGTGCGCGCGCGGGCCGTTCGGGTTCGCGAACTGGTTCGGCTTGAACGCCCCGGGGATCTCGCGCACCAGCCGGTCGGACACGCTGTAGTACGACTCGGGGCTGTCGGGAGCGACCGACGTCGGCGTCACCACGACCTCGGCGCCGTAGGCGGCGAGCACGTTGCGCTTCTCCTCGCCGAACTTGTCGGGCACGACGAAGATGCACCGGTACCCGCGCTGCTGGGCGACGAGCGCGAGGCCCACGCCCGTGTTGCCGCTCGTCGGCTCCACGATCGTGCCGCCGGGCTTCAGGAGCCCCTCGCGCTCGGCGGCGTCGATCATGCGCGACGCGATGCGGTCCTTCACGGACCCGCCGGGGTTCAGGTACTCGACCTTCGCGAGCACGGTGGCGTCGGTGACGCCTTGCGTGACGTGGTTGAGCTTGACGAGCGGGGTGTTGCCGACGAGGTCGGCGATGTTCTCTGCGTAGCGCATGAGGATTCGTCCTTTTGGGTTCGCGCGCGCCATTGCGTCGCTCGGTGAAGTGGTGGCTGAGGGGATGTTCAGCGGCGACAACACGAGAGACGGATCACGCCTCCCACTCTATCGGCCCGGCTCAGCCGACCGGCAACTCGGGCCGCTCGGACTGCTGGCGGTGCAGGGCCGCGTAGACCCCGTCGGCAGCGACGAGCTGCGCGTGCGTGCCGTGCTCGGCGATCCGGCCGGCGACGACCACGAAGATCACGTCGGCCGACGCGACCGTCGACAGCCGGTGTGCGATCGCGATCGTCGTGCGCCCGCGGGAGGCGTCGTCGAGCGCGGCCTGCACGACCCGCTCCGAGATGGTGTCGAGCGCGCTCGTCGCCTCGTCGAGGAGCAGCACGGGCGGGTCCTTCAGCAACACCCTCGCGATCGCGATGCGCTGCTTCTCGCCGCCCGACAACCGGTACCCCCGCTCGCCCACGACGGTGTCGTACCCCTCGGGGAACGACGCGATGGTCTCGTGGATGTTCGCGGCGCGAGCCGCGGCCTCGAGCTCCGCGTCCGTGGCATCCGGCTTCGCGTAGCGGAGGTTCTCGGCGATGGACGCGTGGAACAGGTACGTCTCCTGGCTCACGATGCCGATCCGCGAGATGAGCGACTCCTGCCGCAGGTCGCGCACGTCGACGCCCGCGAAGCGCACGGCGCCGTCGGATGCCTCGTACAGCCTCGGCAGCAGGTAGGACACCGTCGTCTTGCCGGCCCCCGACGGCCCGACGAACGCGGCGTACTGGCCGGGCTCGATCGTGAACGACACGTCGTCGAGCGTGGGCGGCGTCTGCTCGTCGGCGTCGGGGTAGCGGAACGAGACGTGGTCGAACTCGACCCGGCCGAGCGCCGGCCCCTCGGGCACGTCGACCGGCTCGGGGGCGTCGCTGATCGAGGGGCGCAGGTCGAGGTACTCGAAGATGCGGGCGAACAGCGCGCTCGAGGTCTGCAGGTCGAGGGCGACGCGCATGAGCCCCATCAGCGGGAAGAGCAGCCGGGCCTGCACCGTCGTGAAGGCGACGATCGTGCCGGCCGTCATGCCGCCCACGCCGCCCGCGATCAGCCAGCCGGCGAGCAGGTAGACGATCGCCGGCACCGCCGACATGAAGATGTTGACCATCGCGAAGAACCACTGGCCCGTCATCTGCTGACGCACCTGCAGCTCGATCTGGTTGCCGTTCTCGGCGCGGTAGCGCTCGATCTCGCTCTGCTGCCGGGTGAAGGTCTTCGCCAGCAGGATGCCCGACACGCTCAGCGTCTCCTGCGTGATCGCGGTCATCTCCGACAGCGACTCCTGCGTCTTCGCCGCGATCCGGGCACGCACCTGCCCGACGCGCCGCTGCGCGATCACCATCACCGGCAGCAGCAGCAGCGCGATCACGGTGAGCTGCCAGCTGAGCAGCAGCATCGCGACGAACGCCGACACCACGGTCACGGTGTTGCCGAGCACGCTCGACACGGTGTTGGTCAGCACGGATGCCACGCCGCCGACGTCGTTCTGGAGGCGCGATTGGATCACGCCGGTCTTGGTGCGGGTGAAGAAGCTGAGCTCCATCGACTGGAGGTGCCGGAAGAGGCGCACGCGGAGCGCGCCCATCACCTGGTTGCCGACGGTCGCGGTGAGCCACGTCTGCCAGACGCCGAGCAGCGCCGAGACCACGAATACCGCGATCATGGCGGCCACGATCCAGCTGAGCACCGGCAGGTTCGGCGGCGCGGACTCCCCCGACGCGTCGACGGGGAAGAGCCCGTCGTCGAAGGCGCGCTGGGTGAGCAGCGGCGGCACCACGCTGAGCGCGGCGCCGACGAGCACGAGCACGACCGTCGTCACGAGCGCGGCCTTGTGCGGCGCGAAGAGGCCGACGATGCGCCGGAACAGGTGCGGGATCTTCGGCGCGTCGGCGTTGGCGGCGCGTTGCGCCTCCTCGTCCATGCGCCCGATGCGGGTACGGGGCTTGCCGTACGTGCCCGTCTGCCCCCGGGCGCGCCGTGCATGCTCATTCCCCAACCCTACGTCGGGCATCGGACGGGGCATCCGGGTTGCGCGTTCACCTCGGCCGGGGCAGCACCGGCCGAGGCCGCACCGGCCGGGGCCGCACCGGCCGGGGCAGCAGGATGCCGCGCGCCCCCACGCGCGGCATCCGCTCCCCCAGCCCGATGAGGGGCCTACCCCTTCGTCGAACCCGCCAGCAGGCCTCGGACGAAGTAGCGCTGGAGACTGAAGAACACGATCAGCGGGATGACCAGCGACACGAACGCACCCGCGGTGAGCCGCTGCCAGTCCTGACCTCTCGTGCCGACCATCTCGGCCAATCGTTGCGTCAGTGGTGCGACGTCCTGCGTGCCGCCGGAGAAGATCAGCGCGACGAGCAGGTCGTTCCAGGTCCACAGGAACTGGAAGATCGCGATCGACGCGAGCGCGGGCACCGACAGCGGCAGCACGATCCGGAAGAAGATCTGCCCGTGCGTGGCGCCGTCGACGCGAGCGGCCTCGATCACGTCGCTCGGGATCTCCGAGATGAAGTTGTGCAGCAGGAAGATCGCCAGCGGCAGGCCGAACATCGTGTGCGCGAGCCACAGCGGGAGGTAGTTCTGCTCCGGGATGATCGGCACCACGTCGTGCAGCCAGGCCTGCGCCGGGCGCAGCCAGGTCGAGAAGATCTGGAGCACCGGCACCAGCGCCATCTGCAGCGGCACGATCTGGAGCGCGAAGATGAAGATGAACAGCACGCTCGAGCCGCGGAACTTGATCCACGCGAACGCGTACGCGGCCATCGACGCCAGCACGATCGGGAACAGCGTCGCCAGCAGCGCGATCGCGATCGAGTTCACCAGGTACGACCCGAGCTGCGGCGACGAGGACGACGCCGAGAACAGCACGTCGCGGTAGTTGTCGAGCGTGAACCCGGGGTTCTGGAAGATCGTCCACCAGCCGGTGGTGCGGATGAGCTCCGCCGGGCGGAACGACGACAGGAACAGGCCGAAGGTCGGGATGGTCCACAGGATGGCGATGATCAGCGAGACGATCGTCGCGGTGCGCGACGTGAGCCGCTTCTTGACGCGGGCGGTCTTCGTCTCGCCGAGGAGCATCGCCTCGGCGACGTCGTCGCCGGCGGGCGTGCGGGCCGGGAGGTCGGCGGGTGCGATGCTCATCGGAT
The DNA here is from genome assembly GCF_043950245.1 of Agromyces sp. MMS24-K17. Classification (GTDB taxonomy): domain Bacteria; phylum Actinomycetota; class Actinomycetes; order Actinomycetales; family Microbacteriaceae; genus Agromyces. The sequence continues at coordinate 116,891 of NZ_CP171640.1, forward strand.
CTCCCTCTGCTTCCGCAGCGTGTTGACGTTGTAGACGATGATCGGCAGCACGAAGATCAGCAGGATGAGCGCGAGGGCCGAGCCCCGCCCGATCTCGCTCGCGCGGAACGCCTGGGTGTACATCTCGTTCGCGACGACGCTGGTGTTGAAGTTTCCGGCGGTCATCGTGCGGACGATGTCGAAGACCTTCAGGGTCGCGATCGAGATCGTGGTGAGCACCACGACGATCGTCGGGCGGATGCCGGGGAGCGTGACGTTCGTGAAGCGCTGCCAGGCATTCGTGCCGTCGAGCTGCGCCGCCTCGATCTGCTCGGTCGGGATGCCCTTGATCGACGCGCTCAGCAGCACCATCGCGAAGCCCGTCTGGATCCAGATCATGACCACGATCAGGAGGATCGTGTTGATCGGATCGGTCTGCATCCACTGCACCGGATCGCCGCCGAAGGCGACGACGATGGCGTTGAGGATGCCGATCTGGTCGCCGACGCCCTTGTACTCGTAGACGAACCGCCAGATGATGCCGGCGCCGACGAACGAGATCGCCATCGGCATGAAGAGGATCGCCTTGTAGTAGCGCTCACCGCGCGACCGGTCGATGAACACGGCGTACGCGAGGCCGACGGCGGTGGCGAACGTCGGGACGAGCAGCACCCAGACGAGCGTGTTGATCAACGTGCGGATCGCCGCGGGCTGCGTGAACATCCACACGAAGTTGTCGAAGGTCCACTCCCCCGACTTGTCCTGGAACGCCAGGAGGCTCGTGCGGATCGCCGGGTACACCAGGCCGATCGCCACGAGGATCAGCGCCGGGAGGAGGAAGCCCGCGAGCTGCCAGTAGTCGCGGCCCTTCTTCGGCGCCTTGTCGATGAAGAAGATCAACAGGCCGATGATGGCCGCGAAGATCACGAGGGCCATCACCACCTGCAGGATCTTGCCGAGCAGATCGGCCGTGGTCATGGTGCCTCCCGGTTCATCGTCGAGCTGGATAGCCGAGGGGCGGGGTGTTCGGCCCCGCCCCTCGATCATGCCCCGTCCGACCCATCGGCCGGAAGAGGCTCGCGGTGACTCAGCTGGTCGGCCAGCTCGCCTCGATGGTGTCGAGCACCGATGCGGTGCTCTCGCCGCCGACCCAGGCCACGATGCCCTTCCAGAAGGAGTCGGCACCCACGGCGCCGGGCATGAGGTCGGATCCGTCGAAGCGGAACGTGGTCTCGGGGTCCTGGAGGATCTCGATCGACTGCACCAGCAGCTCGCTCGAGGCGTTCTCCGGGTCGAGGCCCTTGTTCGCGCTGATCACGCCGCCGAGGCTGACGCGGTTGTTCGCCCAGGTGTCGCTCGAGAGGTAGGCACGGACCGCCTCGACCTCTTCCGCGTCGCGGAACGCGACGGGGAACTCGCCGCCACCGGTCACGGCCTGGCCGCTGTCGGCGTCGGCCGGCGGGAGCAGGAAGCCGAAGACGTCGCCGTCGGAGGCGACGGTGATGTCACCCGTGGCGTCCGGGTCCCAGAAGGTCTCGTAGAACGAAGCCTGGTGGTGCAGCGAGCACTGGCCGTCGAGGATCGGCAGGCCGGCGGTCTGGAACGCCTCCGTGATCTGGGTCGACACGTCGCCGATGCCGCCGTTGACCATGTCGTCGCTCTTCAGGTACTGGCCGACGGCGTCGAACGCCTCCGCGATCTGCGGGTCGTTGAACGGGATGTCGTGGGCGACCCACTGGTCGTACACGTCGGGGCCGGAGAGGCGGAGCACGTAGTCCTCCACCCAGTCGGTGCCCGGCCAGCCCGTGGCGTCACCCGACTCGAGGCCGACGCACCACGGCTTGTGGTCGCCCTCGGCCGCGATCGTCTCGGAGAGCTCCTTGAGCTCGTCGAGGGTCTTCGGGATCTCGTAGCCCTTCTCCTCGAACTCGGCCGGCGAGTACCAGACGTAGCCCTTGATGCTGGCCATGAGCGGGGCGGCGTACGTCGTGCCGTCGACCGTGGCGTACTCCTTCCACACCGGGTCCCAGAACTCGTCGATGTTCGCGATGACCGGGTCGGAAGCGGGGATGGCCCAGCCGCCGGCGACGAGGCGCTGGAGCAGGCCGGGCTGCGGGACGATGCCGATGTCGGGGGCGTTGCCGCCCTCGGCGAGGACGGCGATCTGCGCCTCGAACTCGCTGGAGCCCTGGTAGTCGACCGTGATGCCGGTGCAGGTCTCGAAGTCCTTCCACGACTCGACGAGGCGGTCGGCCTCGAGGTCGAGGATGGTGCCGGCGATGGTGACCTCGGCGCCGTCGAACGTGCCGTAGTCCTCGTAGGGCCCGCAGTCGACGTCGGCGGCGTCTTCCTCCGCCACGTCGCCCGTGCAACCGGTCAGTGCGAGCCCGACCGCTGCCGCCGCCACCGCGGGGATCATCCAGCGGCGATGCCGTGTGAGTCTCATGTCTTCTCCTCTTTGAGTGCGCAGGACGAAGCCGGAATCGGTTCCAGAGGCCACGCTATGGCAGGACGCGGATCGCCTGCAAGGGATCGCTGGTCACGTTTCGGACACTCCCGCGGCGCTGCGCGGAATCAGGGCGAGAGCGCTCTCAACCGGCCCGCATCCCGGCCGCCGGCGGCGCACCGGAATTGTGGGATCGGTTCCACATCGGAGCCGCTCCGCGAGCTATGCTCACGATCGAGGACCCGACGGAGGGAGGCACGGATGCCCGCCATCGGCGACGTCGCACGCCTCGCCGGCGTCTCGAAGTCGACCGCGTCGCGGGCCCTCACCGGCCGGGGCTACGTCGCCGAGGAGACCCGGTCACGGGTCGAGCGGGCGGCTTCCGAGATCGGGTACATCGCCTCGCCCGCCGCCGCCAGCCTGGTCACCGGGCGCACCAAGAACGTCGGCGTGGTGATCCCGTTCGTGAACGGCTGGTTCTTCGGCGAGGTGCTCGAGGGCATCGAGCGGGCGCTCCTCGCCGCCGGCTACGACCTCACCCTCTACAACGTCGCCCCGAGCGGGCCCGAGCGGGCGCGCGTCTTCGACTTCTTCCTCGCCAGGGCGCGCGTCGACGCCGTGATCGCGGTCGGCGTCGACCTCGACGGCGGCGAGCTGGCGAAGCTCGATCGACGCGACACCTCGGTGGTCTGCCTCGGCGGCCGGGCCGCCGGCGTCGCGCGGATCTCGGTCGACGACCGCGCGGTCGGCCAGCTCGCGGCCGAGCACCTGCTGCACCTGGGGCACACCCGGATCGCGCACCTCGCGGGCGCGGGCGCGGCGGCGAGGCCGCTCAGCGTGCAGGGCGAGCGGCGGCACGGCTTCCTCGACGCCCTGGCCGCGGCCGGCCTCGCGCCGGGCGGACGGGCCGACGTCTCGGAGTGCGCCATGACGATGCCGGGCGGCTACGTCGCCGCGCTCCAGCTGCTCGGCCGGCCGGGACCGCGCCCGACGGCGGTCGTGGCGACCTGCGACGAGGTGGCCTTCGGCATCCTCCGGGCCGCGGAGCGGCTCGGCATCTCGGTACCCGGCGACCTCTCGGTGATCGGCATCGACGGGCACGAGTACGCCGAGATGTTCGGGCTCACCACGATCGAGCAGGATCCGGCCGACCAGGGGCGCCTGGCCGTCGACGTGGTGCTGCGGCTCCTGGGCGAGGCATCCGTCCCGGATCCCCTGCCCGACTCGGGCGCGCCGCTGCCGACGCGCCTGGTGGTGCGCGCGAGCACCGCCCGCCCCGCGCGCTGAGCGCGAGCGGCCCGCCATCGGCCCGGCCGCCCGTCGCGCCGATGCACGCGCGGCGCGCGTTCAGAAAGCCCTTTCTCAGACCGAACACCCGTTTGACCTGCGTCTTTTCGCGAGGGTATTGCGGAATACGGTTTCCGGATGCGAGGATTCCCGTCGAACCCGAGATAGCGCTTTCTGAGCCGCTTCCCGGACCGACCGTGATCGACGACGATGACTTGGAGGACGCACGTGGCACCGTCGCCCGCGCCATCCGCCCCGCCGCCCGCCGGGCCGCCCGAACCCGGGGCCGCCCGATGAGCGCCCTCGGGGAGCTCCGCAGCATGAAGGGCGCGGCCGCCCCCCGGCAGAAGCGGCAGAACAAGGCCGCCTTCCTGTTCCTGCTGCCGTGGTTCGTCGGCCTCGTGGTCATCACCATCGGCCCGATGATCGCCTCGCTCGTGCTCTCGTTCACGAAGTACAACCTGCTGAGCCCGCCGCGGTTCAACGGCCTCGCCAACTTCGAGAAGATGGTCGGCGACGAGCGCCTGCACAAGTCGCTCGCGGTCACGTTCGAGTACGTGCTCATCTCCGTGCCGCTGCAGCTGGCGCTCGCACTGCTGCTCGCCGTCGTGCTCGACCGCGGCCTGCGCGGCCTCGCCTTCTACCGGTCGGCCTTCTACCTGCCGTCGCTGCTCGGCGCCAGCGTCGCGATCGCGATGCTGTGGCGGCAGATCTTCGGCGTCGACGGGCTCGTCAACGAGGTGCTCGCCTGGTTCGGCATCGAGGGCCAGGGCTGGATCTCCAGCCCCGACACGGCGCTCGGCACGCTCATCCTGCTGAACGTCTGGACCTTCGGGGCGCCCATGGTGATCTTCCTCGCCGGCCTCCGCCAGATCCCGACGATGTACTACGAGGCCGCCGCCGTCGACGGCGCCAACCGGCGCCAGCAGTTCTGGCGGATCACGCTGCCGATGCTCACGCCGATCATCTTCTTCAACCTGGTGCTGCAGATCATCCACTCGTTCCAGTCGTTCACGCAGGCGTTCATCGTCTCCGGCGGCACCGGCGGACCGGTCGACTCGACGCTCTTCTACACGCTGTACCTCTACCAGCAGGGCTTCGCGAACCTGAACATGGGCTACGCCTCGGCGATGGCATGGCTCCTCCTCCTCATCATCGCCGCATTCACGGCCATCAACTTCTGGGCCTCGAAGTATTGGGTTTTCTACGATGACCAGGACTGACACCGTGCTCGACCCCGCCCCGCTGACCGAGTCGGTGGTGACCGGCCTCCCCGCGGACCGCGTCCGCGAGCAGCGCCGCCGGCGCAGCCGGCTCCGCAAGCCCCTCGGCAGCCTCCTCCGCCACGTGTTCCTCATCGCCGCGGCGCTGCTCATGCTCTACCCGGTGATCTGGATGGTGGTGAGCTCGCTCCGCCCGAACGAGGTCATCTTCCGGGAGCCCGGCATCATCCTCGACAGCTTCGAGTTCTCGAACTACGTCGACGGCTGGAACGCCCTGTCGTACCCGTTCAACGTGTACCTGCTGAACTCGGCGCTCGTCGTGCTCGGCAGCATCATCGGCAACCTCGCCTCGTGCTCCCTCGCCGCCTACGCCTTCGCCCGGCTCGAGTTCGCCGGCAAGAAGTGGTGGTTCGCGATCATGCTCGTCAGCATCATGCTGCCGATCCACGTGATCATCGTGCCGCAGTACGTGCTCTTCTCGAACCTCGGCTGGGTGAACACCTTCCTCCCGCTGATCCTGCCGAAGCTGCTCGCGACCGACGCGTTCTTCATCTTCCTGATGGTGCAGTTCATCCGCGGCATCCCGAAGGAGCTCGACGAGGCCGCGCGCATCGACGGGGCGGGGCATCCGCGCATCTTCTTCCAGATCATCCTGCCGCTCATGGTGCCCGCCCTCGCGACCACCACGATCTTCACGTTCATCTGGACCTGGAACGACTTCTTCAGCCAGCTCATCTACCTGACGAAGCCGAACCTCTACACCGTGCCGCTGGCGCTGCGCGCCTTCATCGACGCGCAGAGCGCCACCGACTTCGGCGAGATGTTCGCGATGAGCGTGGTCTCGCTCATCCCGATCTTCCTGATCTTCCTCTTCGGCCAGCGATTCCTGATCAAGGGCATCGCGACGACGGGGATCAAGTGACCGGCTCCCCCGGTCCCTTCCCGGGTCGCCCAGCGCGCGCCCGCCACTGCACCACCGAACCTCCCCTGCACCACCTCCGCACGCAACGAAAGGACTGACCATGCGAGGCATCTCTCGCCGCCGCGCCGGCACCGTCGCCGCCATCGGCGCGGTGACCGTGCTCGCCCTCACCGCCTGTGCCGGCAACGACGCCGGCGGCACCGAGGAACCCGAGCTCACCCTCTCCGACGAGCCCGTGACCCTCTCCTTCACCTGGTGGGGCAACGACACCCGCCACGCGATCACCGAGGAGCTCATCGCGACCTTCGAGGAGGAGTACCCCAACATCACCATCGAGCCGCAGTACACCGACTGGGCCGGGTACTGGGACAAGCTCTCGACCTCGATCGCGGCGGGCGACACCCCCGACATCATCCAGATGGACGAGAAGCAGCTCTCGACCTACGCCGCCAACGGCGTGCTCGCCGACCTCGGCGGCTACTCGTCGATCCTCGGCACCGAGGACTTCCCGGCCGCCGTGCTCGGCACCGGCGCCCTCGACGGCACCCAGTACGGCGTGCCGGTCGGCATCAACTCGTACACGATCATCGCCAACCAGACGGTCCTCGACCAGTACGGCATCGACCTGCCCGACGACGAGAGCTGGACCTGGGACGACTTCGTCGAGACGGCCGAGGAGGTCACGGCGGCGTCCGGCGGCGCCGTGGTCGGCTCGCAGTCGTGGGGCTTCGAGGACGGCGGCCTGAACAACTGGCTCCGCCAGCGCGGCAGCGCCCTCTACACGACCGACGGCAAGGTCGCCGCGACCGAGGAGGACCTCGCCTCGTGGTGGCAGTTCCTGCTCGACGCGACCGAGGCGGGCGCCACGCCCGACCCCTCGGCGACCATCGAGCGCGAGTCGGGCGGCCTCGCCGAGTCGTTCACCGCGACGAACGCGTCGGCCTTCGGCCCGTGGTGGTCGAACCAGGTGCAGGCGCTCCGCGACGCGAGCGGCCAGGACCTCGTCGCCCTGCGCGTGCCCACGCTCGACGACGCCCCCGAGGGCTCGGCGTACTACAAGCCGTCGATGTTCTGGTCGGCGTCGGCCAAGACCGAGCACCCCGCCGAGGTCGCGACCTTCCTCGACTGGCTCGCCAACAGCGAGGACGCCGCGGACCTGCTGCTCGCCGAGCGCGGCGTGCCGGCGAACGAGAAGATCCGCGAGTACGTCACGCCGAAGCTCGACGACGTCAACCAGACCGTGGTCGAGTTCCTCGACGGCCTCGCGCCGCTCGTGGGCGACGCCCCGCCCGCCACGCCCCCGGGCGGCGGCGCGATCGAGACGATCATCGACCAGCACACCCAGCGCGTGCTGTTCGGCGAGCTGACCCCGGAGGATGCGGCGAAGAGCTTCATCGACGAGCTGCAGACCGCGCTCGACGACGCGGCGATCTAGCCCCCGCCTCCACCGACTGCGACGTCTCTCCCGTCGTCGCACCGACGGATCCTCCCGGACCGTCACCCCGGGCGACTCCCTGATCGTCCACCCGGCGGCCTCCCCCACCGCCACCCTGAGCGGCTGCCGCGCCTGCCTCGCGGCAGCCGCTCACCCCACTTCGCGTGCCGACCCGCGTTTCCCGCGTGCGGCCTGCGCCCCACCCGCGTACGTTCCTTCCCGATCACCGAGACCCGGAGGTCCAAGTGCCCAAGCCGCCCCGTCAGGTCACCATCGCCCAGGTGGCCGAGTACGCCGGTGTCTCGCAGGCCTCCGTCTCGCGGGTGCTGAACCGCAACCAGACCGTCGACCCGTCGATCGCGGCCAAGGTGCGCGAAGCCGTCGAGAAGCTCAACTACTCGCCGAGCCAGACCGCCCGCAACCTCGTGCGCGGCCGCAGCAACACCGTCGCGCTCGTCGTGCCCGACCTCGAGAACCCGATGTTCCAGGGCGTGCTCAAGGGCCTCAGCCGCGAGGCGGCGAACGACGGCTACCGCGTGCTCGTCGCCGACACCTCGGAGCGCGTCGGCGAGGAGGAGGAGATCGCCATCGAGGCGCGCTCCCGCTGCGACGCCCTGGTGCTCGTCTCCCCGCGCATGCCCGCCGAGCGGCTGCAGAGCCTCATCGCCCGCTCCGGCCCCACCGTCGTCGTCAACCGGCCCGTGCCGAGCGACCCGGCCGCCGAACTCTCCGTCGACTACGAGAGCGCCGCCCGCACGCTCGGCGAGCACCTCGTCTCGTTCGGCCACACCCGCATCGCCTACCTCGCCGGGCCGCCCCAGGCCTACGCCGACCGGCTCCGACGTCGCGGGCTCGCCGAGTTCGTCACGCGGTATCCGGGCGTGGAGCTCGTCGACCTCGCCGCCGGCTCCCAGGTGGAGGACGGCTACCGCGCCGCCGACGCCTTCATCGCCTCCGGTGCGACCGCCGCCCTCGCCTTCAACGACCTCGTCGCGCTCGGCCTCATGGCCCGGCTCCGCGAGGTCGGCGTCGACGTGCCCGGCGAGGTCTCCGTCGCCGGCGTCGACGACATCCCGCTGGCACGGTTCGCCGCGCCGGCCCTCACGACCATGTCGGTGCCGAGGATCGAGGTCGGCGCGCAGGCGTGGCGCCGGCTGCGCGACGCGATGGCGGGGCATCCGGCGACCCACCCGCTCTCGTACCGGCCCATCCTCGAGGTGCGCGGCAGCACGGGGCCCGCGCCCGAGGCGTCGGGCTGGCTCAGCCCGGGCCGCCCGGTGCTGCGCATCGGCGCCGGCATCGTCGCCCGCTACGAGGAGGGCACGACGATCGACAGCGTGCTGTCGCCGCGCCCGTTCCTGCACCCGGTCACGACCCTCGGCGGCGTGCGGGTCACCGACAGCCACCCCACCGACCACCTGCACCACTTCGGCATCGGCGTCGCCCTGCCCGACGTCAACGGCACCTCGTACTGGGGCGGCCGCACCTACGTGCAGGACGTCGGCTCGATCATGCTCGAGAACCAGGGCCGGCAGCGGCGCGACGACCTGCACGTCGACGGCGAGCGGCTGGTCGAGCGACTCACCTGGACGGACGAGCGCGAGATCGCGCAGCTCAGCGAGATCCGCGAGCTCAGCGGCCGCGCGGTCCGCGTCGGCGACGACGACGGGTGGGCGCTCGGGTGGCGCTCGACGCTGCACGCCAACTTCGGCGCCCTCGAGTTCGGGTCGCCCGCGACCAACGGACGCGCGGGCGCCGGGTACGGCGGCCTGTTCTGGCGCTTCCCGACCTGGGATGCCACGGTGGTCACCCGCGACGGCGTCGGCGAGGCGGCGGCGCACGGCTCGACCTCGCCGTGGCTCGCAGTCGTCGACCCGGAGCGGAACGTCACCGTGCTGCTGCTCCAGTCGGGCACGGATGCCCCGCTGCCCTGGTTCGCGCGCGTCGCCGAGTACCTCGGCGTCGGCCCGGCGGTCGCGTGGGACCGCGTGCGCACCCTCGCGGAGGGCGAGCGCCTCGTGCTCGGGCTCGACGCGCTGCTGCTCGACCGCGACGTGCTCGACCCGGCCGAGCTCGAGCGCTCGGCAGCCTTCCTCGACGCCACCCGCGACCGCTCGCCGGTCCCGCCGTCGCGTCCGGCGCCGCGCGCATGAGCGGCGACCGAGGCGCCGCCGCGGCCGCGAGCGGGGAGCAGGCCGGCGGCGCGCGGCCGGGCGGGCGCCCCCTCCGCGTCGGCGTCGCCGGCATCCACGGGCACGGCGCCACGCACGTGCGCGCGGCCCGCGAGCTCGAGCGGACGGGCGCGGCCACGCTCGCGGCGGTCGCCGACCCGACGCCACCCGGTGCCGACCCCGCGGCCGGCGGCGGCGTCGCCTGGTTCGAGGACGCCGAGCGGATGATCCGCGCCGGCGGCCTCGACGTCGTCGTGCTGTCCACGCCGATGCACACCCACCTGCCGCTCGCGCTGGCCGCCCTCGACGCGGGTGCGCACGTACTCCTCGAGAAGCCGCCGACGCCGACGCTCGCCGACTTCCGCGAGCTGGTCGCCGCCTCGGAGCGCACCGGCCTCGGCGTCCAGGTGGGGTTCCAGAGCCTCGGCTCGGCGGCGGTGCCGTTCGTGCGCGACCTCGTCGCCGACGGCGCGATCGGCGCGGTCGAACGCTACGGCGCCCTGGGCACCTGGCTGCGCACCGACGCCTACTGGCGTCGCGCCCGCTGGGCGGGACGGCGCACCCTCGACGGCGCACCGGTGGTCGACGGCGCGGTCGCCAACCCGCTCGCGCACGCGACGGCGACGGCACTCGCGGTCGCCGGCGCCACGGGCGAAGCGGATGTCACGGGCCTGCGCCTCGACCTGCACCGCGCGGCGGCGATCGAGGTGGACGACACCTCCTCGTACGTCGCCGACCTCGCCGGCGGCGCGACGCTCGCCGGCGCGCTCGTGCTCACCGCGCCCCGGCGCAGCGAGCCGTGCGTGGTCGTGCAGGGCGAGGCGGGCCGGATCACCCTCTGGTACACACTCGACCTCGTGCAGGTCGACACCGGGCGGGGCATCCCGTGGACGACGGCGCACGAGCGCCGGAACCTCCTCGCCGACCTCGTCGACCACGCGACGACCGGCAGCCCGCTGCTCGTGCCGATCGCGTCGACCGGCGGATTCATGCGGGTGCTGGAGGCGGTGCGGACGGCGCCGGACCCCGCCGTGATCGACCCCGCGTTCGTCGACCGGCGGGTCACCGGCGACGGCGACGCGCACGCGGTCGTCGCGGACGTCGAGGCGTGGTGCGACCGGGTCGTGGCCGAGGGGCGCACGTTCGCCGAACTCGGCGCGCCCTGGGCCTGACGGACGGGCCGCCGCCGGGAATCAGTGCCCGCCCTCACGCGGAGCACCCCGCGAGGTCGTAGCCTTCCCGGCGGACGCCCCGGCCGGGACGGGAATCGAGGGGGAACCATGACGACCGACAGCATCACCGCACCACCGCGGGACTCCATCGCGAAGGCCGATGGACGGACCATCCAGCGCATCGCCCGCGCCGGCGGCTACACCGGCCCCGACGACGGGGTCCCCGGGCCCAACACGTGGACCGGCCTCCAGCAGGTGGCGAAGGGATACGCCTACGCGGGGCACCTCGACGGCGCCCCCGGCCCGGCGACGTGGGACGCGCTCCAGCGCCTCGCCGCGAAGGGCGGCTACACGGGGCCGAACGACGGGGTCATGGGCCCGAACTCGTGGAAGGGCGTCCAGACCGTCCTCCGCTGGTTCGGCTACGCCGGCCCCGTCGACGGGGTGCCGGGGCCCGCGACGAACCGCGCCCTCCAGTCGCTCGGCAGCCTCGGCGGATACCCCGGCCCGTACGACGGCGTGCTCGGCACCCAGTCGTGGATCGGCGTGCAGACCGTGCTCACCGGAGCGGGCTACGCGGGCCCGACCGACGGCGCCCCCGGACCCGAGACCTGGAAGGCGGTGCAGCGCATCGCCCGCCGAGGCGGCTACACGGGCCCGATCGACGGGGTCCCGGGGCCGAACACCTACGCCGGCCTCGCCACGCTCATCCACCGCATCGACCCGATCTGAGCCAGGCGGCCACGACGGCGGATGCCCCGTGCCGAGGCTCGGCACGAGGCATCCGGGACCGCCGTGGTCGTCGCGTCAGTCGGCGTCGCCGAGCGCGATCGCCTCGGCGACCTCCTGCGTGTGCTCCTCGGCGGCGTCGGCTCGGACGAGCGCCTTCCGGCCGAGGGCGATGATCGCCAGGGCGATGAGGATCACCACGGCGGCGAACACGAACGGGATCGCCGCGCCGAACCAGTCGCCGATGAGCGCCGCGACGGGCGGGGCGATCGCGCCGCCGAGGAAGCGCACGCCCGAGTAGGCCGACGACGCGACCGGGCGCGGCAGGTCGGTGGCTTCCATCGAGCACTCGGTGAGCACGGTGTTCAGGATGCCGAGCAGCAGGCCGCCGACGATCACGCACGTGATCAGGCCGGGCACCGACGTGGCGAACACGGCGGCCAGCACCAGCACGACGGCGAGCAGCGGCAAGGTCGCCTTCAGCACGGTGGTGCGGCGCATCCGGGCGGTGAGGAACGGCGCGCCCCACACCGAGGTGATCGCGAGCGCGATGCCCCAGCCGCAGAAGATGAGGCCGAGCGCGATCGCCGAGCCCATGCCCTCGGCCTCGAGCACGAACGGCGTGTAGGCGAGCAGCACGAAGAAGCCCATGTTGTAGAAGAACGCGGCCGACGCCATCACGCCGAGGCCCGGCGTCGCGAGCGCGCGGAACGGGGCGGTGAGCCGCGTCGGCGTGCCGCGCTCGGGCTCCTTGCGGAGCAGCACGGTGATCACGACGAACGCGACCGCCATCAGTGCGGCGGTGCCGAAGAACGGCGCGCGCCACGAGACGCTGCCGAGGAGTCCGCCGAGGAGCGGGCCGATCGCGATGCCGAGGCCGAGGGCCGCCTCGTACAGGATGATCGCGGCGGCGGCCCCGCCGGAGGCGGCACCCACGATGGTCGCGAGCGCGGTCGAGATGAACAGGGCGTTGCCGAGGCCCCAGCCCGCGCGGAACCCGATGATCTCGTCGACGGTGCCGGAGAAGCCGGCCAGCGCCGCGAACACCACGACCACGGCGAGGCCGATGAGGAGCGTCTTCTTCGCGCCGATGCGGGTCGACACCCAGCTCGTGAAGAACATGGCGAGGCCCGTGATCGCGAGGTAGGTGGTGAACAGCAGCTCCGTCTGCACGGGCGTGGCGTCGAGGTCGCGCGCGATCGCGGGGAGGATCGGGTCCACCAGGCCGATGCCCATGAACGAGACGACGGCGGCGAACGCCACCGCCCAGACGGCCATCGGCTGGCGGAGGATCGAGGGCTTCGCCGCGTGCGGGGCGGCCGTGTGCGGGGCGGCCGTGCGCGGGGCGGCCATGCGGGGTGCGTGGGCGACCGCGGGGGTCGACGCGGTGTCGGGGCGGTCCTGGGTCGTCGTCATGCGACGGCTCCGGTCGACTCGGCGGCGTCGGCGCGCTCGAGGCGCTCGCGGATGACCTCGGTCGATCGCACGAGGGCGGCCACCTCGTCGGGCTCGAGGTCGGCGAAGCGCGGAGCGAGCTGGCCGGCGAGCTCGTCGCGCCAGGCTTCGAGTGCTGCGAGGCCCTTCGGGTGCGCGGAGATGAGCCAGGCGCGGGCGTCGTCGCGGTCGGCGATGCGGCGGATCCAGTCGCGCTCGTCGAGGGTGTGGATGAGCTTGGTCATCGTCGGCTGGCTGACGCGGCTGGCCTTGGCGAGCTCGCCGAGGCGGAGCGGGCCCTGGTCGCGGAGCACGCTGAGGGTGCGCCAGACGGCGGGGGATTCGGCGCTGCCGGTTGCGGTGGCGGCCAGGCGGGTGAGCCGGTGGCTCAGCGAGACGAGGTCGCCGATGAGGGTGCGGAGTTCATCGGTGGAGGGCATCCGACAAGTATATAGCCAAACTATCTATCTATCCCCGCGTGCCGCCGCCCCGGCCCGGCTCCCGCCCCGCGCCCGCGCCCGCGCCCGCACCCGATGTGCGCCATCTGGCGCACATCGCCCCGCGAAGTCGCGGAAACGGTCGAATCGGGGCCGGCGGTTTCAGCCGGTGAGTGCAGCACCGGTGATGAGTTCGTCCAGTCTCTCAGCGGGTGTATGGAAGTGGAGCGTTTGCCTGGGACGGATGTTCAGAAGCCGTTGGGTCTGGGCGAGTTCGTCGTCGGTGATGCTGTTGAAGTTGGTGCCCTTGGGGTAGAAGTCCCGGATCAGCCCGTTCGTGTTCTCGTTGCTTCCGCGTTGCCAGGGCGAGTGGGGGTCGCAGAAGAAGACTTTGCAGCCGGTCGCCACGGTGAAGGTCGCGTGCCGGGCCATCTCTGTTCCCTGGTCCCAGGTGATGGTCTTGCGCAGCACGGCGGGGAGGTGTTCGATCATGCCGGCCAGCACGTCGGTGACGGTCTGGCTCTCCCGGGTACCGGGCAGCCGGCCCAGCAACACGAACCGTGTCTGGCGTTCAACCAGGGTCACGATGCCCGAGTTGTCCGGACCGACCACGAGGTCGCCTTCCCAATGCCCGGGCACGGCACGATCGGCGACCTCGGCGGGGCGGTCGGTCAGGCGGGCGCCGTCCAGCCAGGGACGACCCGTCCGGGCGGGGAGCTTCGATTGCGGTTTCCGGTCGGCCCGGCCCGATCGCAACGCCTTCTCGACCGTCAGCTCATGCCGTAGGGCGCCACGGCCTTGTACGTAGAGGGCCTGGTAGATCGTCTCGTGCGACACCCGCATATCCTCCCGCCCGGGGAAGAGCACCGGCAGTCGTCCCGCGATCTGCTGCGGTGAGAACCGTTGACTCAACCCCTCGATCACGGCGTGCCGCAGCCGCGGATCCTGATCCAGCTTCCTCGTCTTCGGGCGTGAGCGCTGCTGCGCGGCGCGATGGTCAGCGACCCGCGCGTCATACAACCGGGTATTGCGATACGTCAGGCTCGCCCTGGCCAGTTCTCGTGACACGGTCGACGCGTGCACCCCGATCATCGCCGCGACCTTGCGCTGCGACATGCCCTGCTCGAGTCCGACCTGGATCCGTGCGCGATCAAGCGGCGACAACCGTCGACCGTGACCGGAACCGGCACCCGGCATCGGGACGGGTGCCCGGTAGCGGGCGCCGCCATGACGACCAGGAGACAATTCCACGCCCGCCAGCATCGCCCACCAATGGACCGCGCGCTGCCCTACGCCCAGCCGCTTGCCGACCTCGCGAGCGCTCAGCCCATCCAGCACCAACCCCAACGCCATGGCCCGAACCTGCAACGACGAATGAGACCCACCCACAACAACCTCCCGAACGAAGGTGCTGCACTGACCACCTGAAACCGCCGCCACGATTCCGACCATTCGTGCGACTTCGCGGGGCGGGGCGAGGCGGGGCGGGGCGACGGGCGGGGCCGGGCGGCCGGAGACGACGGATGCCCCGTGCCGAACGAATCGGCACGGGGCATCCGTGTGTTCAGGTGACGCGGGTCACCTCAAGTTGCGATCCCGCTCGCGCGGGAGCGGATTACTTGAGGGTGACGGTCGCGCCGGCCTCCTCGAGGGCGGCCTTCGCCTTCTCGGCGGCCTCCTTGTTCGCGCCCTCGAGCACGGCCTTGGGAGCACCGTCGACGACGGCCTTGGCCTCGCCGAGGCCGAGCGAGGTGAGCTCGCGGACGGTCTTGATGACCTGGATCTTCTTGTCGCCGGCAGCCTCGAGGATGACGTCGAAGGAGTCCTTCTCCTCGACCTCTTCGGCCGCACCAGCGCCGCCGGCGCCGGCAACGGCGACGGGAGCGGCAGCGGTGACCTCGAACTTCTCCTCGAACGCCTTCACGAACTCGCTGAGCTCGATGAGCGTGAGACCAGCGAACTGCTCGAGCAGCTCTTCGGTGGTGAGCTTCGCCATGATGTATCTCCTAGATTTCCTGGGTGTTCGTTCTGAGATCTCCGGGCGCTTACGCGGCCTCGGCGGTCTCCAGCTTTTCGCGAAGCGCGTCGATGGTGGCGGCAGCCTTGCCCATCGTCGCCTTCATCATGCCCGCGGCCTTCGCAAGCAGAACCTCACGGCTCTCGAGCGAGGCGTACACGTTGACCGCGTCGGCGTCGAGGGCCTTGCCCTCGAAGACGGCGCCCTTGATCACGAGCTGCGGGTTCGCCTTGGCGAAGTCGCGCATGGCCTTGGCAGTGGCGACGAAGTCACCGTGCACGAAGGCGACGGCGGACGGGCCCGTGAGGTCCTCGTCCAGCGTCGAGATGCCGGCCTTGTTGGCGGCGATCTTGGTCAGCGTGTTCTTCACCACGGCGTAGGACGCGTCCTGACGGATGTTGTTGCGCAGCGTCTTCAGCTGGGCAACCGTCAGGCCGCGGTATTCGGTCAGCAGAACGGCGGCCGAGCTCTCGAACAGGTTCGTGAGTTCGGCAACCGAGGCTTCCTTGTTCGCCATGGCCACTCCTTGTGTACTCAACGCGCATCGCGGAGGCGATGCACGGCCTGGGAGCGCCGGCGTCCTGGGAAAAGAAAAGAGCCCCGGCGCAGTTGCGCGGAGCTCGGCCGGGCAAGAACCCGGAAGTCTTCGTCACACCTGCGCGGGCCCCTGCATCTGCAGGACTTCGGTCACGTTCGGAACGAGCGAATCGCACGCGAACACGACAACCAGCGGTCTTCGGCTCGGACAAGGCTACCGGATGCCCCGGCCACGGCCAAATCCGCACGGGAAACGCTCAGGCGGGGCATCCGCGCGTCGAATCGCAGCCGCAGCCACAGGGAATAGTTGACCGATGTCCAAAGTTGACCAAATGCAACCATCTACGTATAGTTGATCCAAATCAACTTTCCAATCGGAGGATCCACCCTTTGTCTGCTGTCTCCGACACGTCCGCACCGGCCCAGGCCGAGCGCACCCCGCGCGAGGTGTTCGTCGCGCTCTCCGGCCTCATCGTCACGATGTTCGTGGCCGTCCTCTCCGGCACCGTGGTCTCCACGTCGATGCCGCGCATCATCGGCGACCTCGGCGGCGACCAGTCCGCCTACACGTGGGTCATCACCGCGAGCCTGCTCGCCACCGCCGTCTCCACCCCGATCTGGGGCAAGCTCGCCGACCTCGTCAACCGCAAGGTCCTGCTCCAGCTGTCGATCGGCCTCTTCGTCGTCGGCACCGCGATCGCGGGCTTCGCGCAGGACACGACGACCCTCATCGGCGTCCGCGTCATCCAGGGCCTCGGCGCCGGCGGCCTCATGTCCCTGGTCATGATCATCGTCGCGCTCATCATCTCCCCGCGCGAGCGCGGCAAGTACATGGGCTTCGTCGGCGGCATCATGGCCGTCGCCACCATCGGCGGCCCGCTGCTCGGCGGCGTCATCACCGACGCGTGGGGCTGGCGCGCGAACTTCTTCCTGCCCCTCCCCCTCGCGATCATCGCGCTCGTGCTGATCCAGCTGACCCTGCACCTGCCGAAGATGCCGAAGCGCCCCGTGAAGATCGACTACGTCGGCGCCATCCTCATGGCCGTGGGCGTCTCGCTCCTGCTCGTCTGGTTCACCCTCGGCGGCAAGGAGTTCGACTGGGACTCCGTCACCAGCCTCGTGATGGTCGGCATCTCCGCCGCGGCGATCATCGCCTTCGTCATCGTCGAGTTCTTCGTCGCCGAGCCGATCGTGCCGATGGAGCTGTTCAAGAACCGCACCTTCACCCTCGCCGTGGTCGCCTCGATCTCGATCGGCGTCGCGATGTTCGCGTCGAGCGTGTTCCTCGCGCAGTACTTCCAGCTGGCGCGTGGCGCGACCCCGACCGAGTCGGGCCTCATGACGATCCCGATGATCGTCGGCCAGATGGGCGCGTCGATCACCGTGGGCGCCCTGATCAGCCGCTTCGGCAAGTGGAAGGGCTTCATGGTCCTCGGCGCGGCGCTCGTCGTCGCCGGCAGCTACCTCATGACCACCCTCCGCTACGACACCGACTACCTCTGGGTGAGCGTCGCCATGATCGTGCTCGGCGCGGGCCTCGGCATGGTCATGCAGAACCTCACGCTCGTCGTGCAGAACGACACCCCGGTGTCGCAGCTCGGCGCCGCGTCGTCGAACGTGAACTTCTTCCGCTCGATCGCCGGCACCATCGGCGTGACGATCATGGGCTCGCTGCTCGCGACCCAGGTCACCACCCACATCACCAACGGCTTCGAGGGCTTCGTGCCGTCGACCCCGGAGGAGGTCGAGGCGCTGAAGGGCCTCGCCGGCGGCACCGTGCCGAACGTGCACGAGCTGCCCGACACCATCCGCGTCGTCATCGAGGGCGCGTACGGCCAGGGCATCGCCGAGGTGTTCTGGATCGCCGTGCCGCTCGCGGTGCTCAGCCTGCTCGCCATCGTGTTCCTGCCGAACAAGAAGCTGTCGACCAAGACGGCCGCCCAGTCGCTGCAGGAGGAGGCCGAGGACGCCGTCATCGACCTCGCCGAGGCCGAGATCGGCGCACCGGTGGCCTCCGCCGCCGAGCTGCTCGAGGAGGGCGACGCGGAACGCCGTGCGGCGGCCGACGGCCGCGAGCCGGTGGGCGCGGCGACCGGTTCGGTCGGCGTGGTCGACGGCCGCGACGGCTCGGGAGCGCGACGCTAACATGTCCCTCGTGACCGCCGATCCCGCCCTCGATGCCGCCGTCGCGGCCGTCGAGGAGCAGTTCGGCATCGTGTTCAACCGGGCCCGCGTCGTGTGGTCGGAGTCGGCGAAGCAGATCCACCCGGAGCTGCAGCCGGCCGGCTACAAGCTGCTCGCGAGCATCGTGCGCGCCGGCACGACGAACGCGCACGTGCTCGCCGAGCACCTCGACATGGACAAGAGCGCGGTGAGCCGCCAGGTGCGCCAGCTCGAGGAGCTCGGCCTCGTCGAGAGCCGCGCCGACGAGCGCGACGGCCGTGCCCGCGTGCTGGTCGCGACGCCGCTCGCCCGCGACCGCATCGCCGAGGTGCGGGCCACCAACCAGGCCCGGCTGCGCGGCGCGCTCGAGGGCCGCGGGGTCGAGGAGCTGCTCGTGCTCGCCGACGTGCTCCGCATCATCGGCGAGGCCTGACCCCGGCGGTCATCGCCGACGGACCACGAACGGCCCGCTCCCGTCCGGGGGCGGGCCGTTCCGCGTCTGCGCGAGCAGCGCACCCGACGGCCCGGCTGGATGCCTCCTGCCGGGCCGTCGGCGCGCGGGCGAGGCATCCGCCCGCCTCAGCCGTCCGCGCGCGCCCGCGGCAGCGTCACCGTGAACGCCGTGCGCCCCGGCTCGCCGTCGACCGACACCTCGCCGTGGTGCGCCGCGACGACGGCCTGCACGATCGCGAGGCCGAGGCCGGTGCTGCCGGCCCGCCGCGACCGGGAGCTGTCGGCGCGCACGAAGCGCTCGAAGAGCGTGCCGCGGATCTCGGGGTCGATGCCCGGCCCGTCGTCCTGCACGGTGACCCGCGCGACGACGCCGTCGACCTCGAGGCGCAGCAGCACCGACGTGCCGGCCGGCGTGTGCACCCGCGCGTTCGCCAGGAGGTTGCCGAGCACCTGCCGCAGCCGCGGCTCGTCGCCGACCACCTCGACGGGTTCGTCGGGCGCCTCGACGGTCCACTCGTGGTCGGGGCCGGCGACCTGGGCGTCACCCACCGCGTCCGCGGCGAGCGCGCGCAGGTCGACCGGGTGCAGCACGAGCTCGCGGCCCTCGTCGAGGCGGGCGAGCAGCAGCAGGTCCTCGACGAGCTCGGTCATCCGCAGCGACTCCGACTCGATGCGGCCGATGGCGCGCACGATGTCCTCGGGCAGGTCTCCGCCGTGCAGGCGGGTCAGCTCCGCGTAGCCGCGGATCGACGCGAGCGGGGTGCGGAGCTCGTGCGAGGCATCCGCCACGAACCGGCGCACCTTGCGCTCCGACTGCTCGCGCGCCGACAGGGCCGACGAGACGTGCCCCAGCATGTTGTTGAACGCCGTGCCGAGCCGGCCGACCTCGGTGCGCGGGTCGTCGACGGGCACGCGCTCGTCGAGGTCGACATCGCCGCGGTCGAGCGGGAGCTCCGACACGGCCTGGGCGGTCGCGGTCACGCGTTCCAGCGGTTCGAGGGACCGTCGCACGAGCAGGGAGCCCGCCCACAGCGCGACGAGCAGGCCGCCGAGCGCGACGACTGCGACGGTCACCGCGAGCTGCATGGTCTGCGCGGTCACGTCGGCCAGGGGCAGCGCGAGCACGACGCGCACGTCGCCCTGCTCCCCACCCCGCCCGTCACCCTGCGGCTCGACCGCGAGCGCGCGGTACTCCCCGAGCGAACCGGCGCTGATCGTGTGCGGCTCGGAGTCGGGCGGCACGGTCGCGAGTGCGAGGCCGGCGGCGTGCGGGGCGGGCACGATCTGCCCGTCGTCGATGACCGCGGCGGTCACCTCGCCGGCGTAGACGAGGCCGCCGAGGGTGCCCTCGGGCTGGCCCGGGATGCTCAGGAACGTGATGACGGTCGCGCGGGGGTCGTTCGGGGCGGCCGGGCCCGTCGCCTCGCCCGCCCGGGAGGTCGCGGCGCGCAGGGTCGCGTCGAGGCGGGAGACGCTGGTCGCGTGGAAGAGCACGACCGTCGCGACGCCGATGACGGCGCTCATCGCGACGAGGAGGCCGGCGACGAGCACGAGCAGGCGGCGGCGGATGGTCCAGGGGGCGCGGCGCGGGGCATCCGTCGCCGGAGCGGCGACTCCCGTCGCCGACGGGCTCGCCGAGGCGCGGGCCGCGGCCGCGTGCCCGGGATCGCCGGGGCGGGTCATCCCGCCGCCTTCAGCATGTAGCCGGCGCCGCGCACCGTGTGGATCATCGGCTCGCGCCCGGCGTCGACCTTCTTGCGCAGGTACGAGATGTAGAGCTCGACGACGGTCTCGCGTCCGCCGAAGTCGTATGACCACACCCGGTCGAGGATCTGCGCCTTCGACAGCACGCGGCGCGGGTTGCGCATGAGGAAGCGGAGCAGCTCGAACTCGGTCGCGGTCAGCTCGATCGGGGTGCCGTCGCGCTCGACCTCGTAGGAGTCCTCGTCGAGGCTGAGGTCGCCGACCCGGAGCACCGGGTCGCGCTGCTGCGCGAGCGCCAGGGTGGAGCGGCGGATGAGTCCGCGCACGCGCGCCACGACCTCCTCGAGGCTGAACGGCTTGGTGACGTAGTCGTCGCCGCCGGCGGTGAGGCCGGCGATGCGGTCGTCGAGCGAGTCCTTCGCGGTGAGGAAGAGCACGGGCACCTCGGCGCCGTCGGCGCGCACGCGCTGCAGCACCTCGAGCCCGTCGATGTCGGGGAGCATGATGTCGAGCACGATCGCGTCGGGCCGGAACTCGCGCGCCACCTTCACGGCGGAGAGGCCGTCGGCGGCGGTGCGCACGTCCCACCCCTCGTAGCGGAGCGCCATCTTCAGCAGGTCGGTGAGGGATGCCTCGTCGTCGACGACGAGCACGCGCACCATCGAGCCGTCGGGCTTCTGGAGCTGGGGGGCGCGGGCGGCCTGGTCGTTCGTCATGCCCCCAGTATCCGTGCACGCTCTATGCGTTTCCTATGCCCATGCTGTGCTTCGACCGCTGGCGAGGGGAGCATGGCGCATCCATAGGAACGGCAAAGGGTCGCCAAAGGCCGGATCCGTACGGTCGGCTCCGGCGGCATCGTTCGGTGCCCCCATCCCCGACACGAGGATCCCCATGTTCTTCACCTACCTCCGGCGCGAACTCGCCGGGCGCCGCAGGCAGACCGCGATCATCGCGATCGGCATGGCGCTCGCCATCGCGCTCGTCATGATCGTGAACTCCGTGAGCGCCGGCGTGCGCGACGCGCAGGCGTCCGTGCTCCAGTCGGTCTACGGCGTCGGCACCGACCTCACCGTCAGCCAGACCCCGACCCCGCCCGAGGAGGGCGGCGACGGCGGCGGCGGCCCGCAGCGCTTCGAGTTCGGCGCCGACGACGGCACGGCGACGACCGACGGCTCGACCGAGGTCAGCCAGTCCCGGCTCACCGCCGGCTTCGGCAGCTCGACGTTCGACGCCTCGGCGCTCGACACCGTGCAGGGCGTCGACGGCGTCTCGGCCGCGTCCGCCGCGCTCTCGCTGAACAACATCTCCTTCTCCGGCGAGCTGCCCGACTTCCAGCAGCGGGGCGCCACCGACCAGCAGGGCGGCCCCTCGACCGACGAGACCCAGCAGCAACCTCCGCAGGGCGGCTTCGACGGCGCCGGCGGCAGCGCGTTCGACGTCGACAACTTCTCGGTGCTCGGCATCGACCCGTCGGGCGACGCCGTCGGTCCGCTGTCGTCGGTCGAGCTCGCCGAGGGACGCGGGCTCGAGGCATCCGACGCCGGCCAGGCCGTCGTCGTGCTCGACGCCGACTACGCGACCAGCGCGGAGCTCGCCGTCGGCGACACGCTGAACATCGGCGGCACCGACTTCGAGGTCGTCGGCACGGTCACCTCGACCTCGGCCGACGCGGCCACCGCGTCGAACGCGTACATCCCCCTCGACCTCGCCCAGTCGCTCTCCGGCGAGGACGGCATGATCTCGAGCATCTACGTCCAGGCCACCTCCAGCGACCAGATCTCGGCCGTGCAGGCCGACATCGAGCAGGCGCTGCCCGACGCGACCGTGAGCTCGCAGTCCGACCTCGCGTCGAACGTCTCGGGCTCGCTCGCCAGCGCCTCGAGCCTCATCGCGAACCTCGGCCTGTGGCTGTCGATCGCGGTGCTCGCCGCGGCGTTCCTCATCGCGATCCTGTTCACCATTCAGGGCGTCACGCGACGCACCCGCGAGTTCGGCACGCTGAAGGCGATCGGCTGGTCGAATGGCCGCATCACCGGGCAGGTCGCGGGCGAGTCGCTCGTGCAGGGCCTCATCGGCGGCACCGTCGGCCTCGTGGTCGGCCTCGCCGGCATCTGGATCATCAACCTCATCGGCCCGACCCTCGGCGGCAGCGCGACGGGCGGCGCCTTCGCCGCCGGTCCGGGCGGGCAGGCCGCCGGTCCGGGCGGGCAGGCCGGCGGCCCCGGCGGACAGGGCGGCGGTCCGTTCGGACGCGCCGCGGAGGCGGCGAGCTCCACCACCGAGGTCGTGCTGAACGCCCCCGTGACGATCGGCGTCATCGCGATCGCCATCGGCCTCGCGGTCCTCGGCGGGCTCCTCGCCGGCGCGATCGGCGGCTGGCGGGCATCCCGGCTGCGGCCGGCCGAGGCGCTGCGGAGCGTCGCATGAGCCTCGACACCGCCGCGACCGAGGCCGTCCGGCCCGAGGCATCCGCACCCGGGGCATCCGCCTCGCCCGACGCATCCACCCGACCGCAGAGAGGAGCCGCGATGTACCGGCTCGAGCACGTGACGAAGCAGTACTCCGGCAAGCGCACCGTGACCGCGCTGAAGGATGTCTCGCTCGAGATCCCGGCGGGCCAGCTCGTCGCGATCCAGGGCCCGACCGGCGGCGGCAAGTCGACGCTGCTCCAGATGCTGGGTGCGCTCGACCGGCCGACCGGCGGCCGGATCAGCCTCGGCGAGGACGAGCTCTCGCACCTGCCCGACCGCAAGCTCGGCGGCATCCGGGCCAAGGAGATCGGGTTCGTCTTCCAGTCCTTCAACCTCATCCCGACGCTCACCGCGCAGGAGAACGTCGAGACGGCGCTCGAGCCGCTCGGCGTCCCGGCCGCCGAGCGGCGTCGCCGGGCGTCCGAGGCGCTCGCCTCGGTCGGCCTCGCCGAGCGCGCCGGGCACGTGCCCGGCGAGCTGAGCGGCGGGCAGCAGCAGCGCGTCGCGATCGCGCGGGCGCTCGTGAAGGAGCCCGTCGTGCTCCTCGCCGACGAGCCCACGGGCGCCCTCGACGAGGAGACCCGCGACGAGATCCTCAACCTGCTCGAGGGCCTCTGGCGCGACCGCGGGCTGACGCTCATCATCGTCACGCACGACAGCGCGGTCGCCCGCCGCGCCGAGCGCCGGCTGCACATCAAGAACGGCACCGTCACCGAGCGGTGACGGTGCGGCCGCCCGGACGGGAAGCCGGGCGGCGAGGCGACGGCGGATGCCGCGGCGGGAGCGTCCCGCCGGGGCATCCGCCGTTCCGCGTGCACGGCGGGCCGGCGCCGGCGCGCACGCTCCGGCGCGCTGCTCAGGGTCGATAGCGGATGCCTCGGCGACGCCAAGGGCATCCACAGGGTCGTCCCATAGCGTCGGTCGGGATGTCGATGCACCAGCCCGAACCCGAGTCCCAGCCCGACCCCGACCGCGTCACCCACGCGCAGGCCCAGCGCCCGGCCGAGTCCGCGGACGGCGGCCGGCACGCCGCACCCCAGGCCGGCATCCCGCGCCGCACGCTCGTCGTCGCCGCGGCCTCCGTCGCGGCCGTCGGCCTCGTCGGCGCGATCGCCTTCGGTGCGATGCAGGGCGGGGCGGATGACCCGGCCGGCGCCGGCGCCGCCGGCGACGCCGTGTCGGCCGCGGGACCCGGCGCCGGGTCCGACGACGCCGCCGGCGAGGCCGACCAGGCCGACGTGGCGGTGAACGTCACCGCGGCCGTCGCCGCGCAGCTGGCCTACGTCGAGGCGCACTGGCAGGACACCGAGAACGACGAGTTCGGCTACCTCGAGGAGAGCGACTGCGTGAACTTCGCCAGCCAGTCGCTGCTCGAGCGCGGGTGGCAGGTCGACGACGAGTGGCGGCACACCGAGGACGGCGACCCCTACGCCAGCTCGCCGGCCTGGATCAGCTCGACCGCGTTCCGCGACTACCTCGAGGAGCACCCCGAGCGGGCGACCGCCCTCACCGACGACCAGCGCGACCAGGTGAAGGTCGGCGACATCGTCCAGTTCGACTGGGACGACTCGGGCGACCGCGACCACACCGGCATCGTCACCGCGGTGACCGTCGAGGCCGACGGGTCGATCTCGATCGCGTACGCCGGGCACACGGACGCCACGTGGGACCGCACGGTCGACGAGGCGATCCACGTCATCCACCCCGGCGGCACGGCGTACTACTGGAGCATCCCGGCGTAACCGCCACACCCGGTGGCGCTCGCGGCGCCGTAACCGCCACTGGCGGGCGAGGGTCCCGGATGGCGCGCCGACCCCGTCGGCGGTCCGCGCCCACGGGTACGCTCGACACGTGACCGACCAGCCCTTCGCGCTCTTCGACCTCGAGGAGCGGGCGCCCGCCGTGGCCGCCGCGATGCGCGAGCCGCTGCCGCACGAGCGGCGCGTCGTCGCCGACTCCGGCGACCGGGTGGCCTGGCTGCGGGCGCGGGCGCGGGGCGTCACCGCGACGGATGCCGCGAAGCTCGCGTCGAAGGCCTCGGTGCGCACCGCCGCGTGGGAGAAGGTCCACGGCAGCGGCGGTCGCGGGTTCGGCGGCAGCCGGTTCACCGACCACGGCCGCGAGCGCGAACCGGTCATCGCGCAGTGGGTGCGCGAGCAGCACGGCATCGACCACTCCAGCCTGCTCTTCCACGCCGAGGGCGAGCGCGCGCACCTGGCGACGCCCGACGGGCTCCGGGTGACGGAGAGCGGCACGGTCGAGCTGTGCGAGATCAAGACGACCTCGAAGCCGTGGCGGGGCATCCCGCGCGGCTACCTGCGCCAGGTGTGGTGGCAGCAGTACGTGCTCGGCGCGGAGCGCACCCTGGTGGTCTGGGAGGAGCACGACGGGTTCGTGCCCGTCGGCGAGCAACCGCTCTGCCGGTGGGTCGACCGCGACGAGGACCAGATCGCGATCCTGATCGGCTACGCGAACGAGCTGCTCGCCGCGATCGCGCCGACCGCCCCGCCGGTCGCCCGCCCCGACGCCGTGCGCGGCTCCGACCGCTCCTTCTACCGGCCGGGTCCGCTCGCGTGAGCGCGCTGCTGCTGCACGGACTCGGCTCCGATCGGCGGCAGCCGCTCGAACTGTTCTCCCCGGCGCTCGCCGCCGAGGGCCACGCCGACCGCATCCTCGCGCTCGACGTGCGGGCCCACGGCGACTCGCCGCTCGTCGGCGACCCCGACGACTTCGCCCTCGACCGGCTCGCCGCCGAGGTCGCCGCCCAGGCGGTCGCCGAACTCGGCGACGACCCCGGGCCGCTCACCGTGATCGGCATCTCGATGGGCGCGGCGATCGCCCTCCGGCTCGCCCTCGACGACCTGCTGCCCGTCACCCGGGCGGTGTTCGCCCGCCCGTCGTTCACCGACGAGCCGATGCCCGAGAACCTGCGGGCGTTCCCCGTGATCGGGCAGCTGCTGCACGAGGCCGGGCCGATCGGGGCGGA
This sequence comes from Agromyces sp. MMS24-K17, assembly GCF_043950245.1. Lineage (GTDB taxonomy): Bacteria > Actinomycetota > Actinomycetes > Actinomycetales > Microbacteriaceae > Agromyces. Next base: position 142,457 of record NZ_CP171640.1, read on the forward strand.
GGAGTTCCGGGCGACCGCGCTCTACGCCGACGTCGAGCGCGAATCGCCGACGGGCGCGCAGGCGCTGCTCGCCCAGTTCGCGGCGCCCGACGCCGAGCGCCGCGCGATCCGGCTCGTCGAGGTGCCCCGCAATCGCGCGTTCACCGACGACGCCGAGCTCGCCGGGCTCGGCCGCCGGGGCATCCGCTCGCTGGTGATCGGGGCGCGACGCGACCCGGTGCATCCGCTGCCGATCGCCGAGCGCTGGGCCGCCGGGCTCGGCGCGACGCTCGAGGTGGCGCCCGCCCGCGACGACGGCCGCGCCGCGCAGGCGCGGGCGATCCGCGAGGCGCTCGGACGCTGGCTGGTCGGCGCCGGCGCCCTCTGACCGCGCCTCCTCGCGTCGCTCCCGCGCGGCCGGGCGCGGCCGACCCCCGCGCCGACCAGAATGGTGCACGGAGAGGGGTGCCGATGACCGACACGATGCGCGCACTGGTGATCGATCGGACCGGCGGGCCCGAGGAGCTGCACCTCGCCGACGTGCCGCGGCCGACGCGGGTGTTCGACGAGGTGCTCGTGCGGGTGATCGCCGCGGGCGTGAACCCCATCGACGCGAAGACGCGCTCGGGCCGCGGGGTCTCGGCCGCGATCGGCGCGTGGCCCGCGGTGCTCGGCTTCGACTTCGCCGGCATCGTCGAGCACGTGCCGTACGCGAGCCATCCGCTCCAGCCCGGCGACCGGGTCTACGGCATGGGCCGCGTGCCGCGCCTTCCGGGCAGCTACGCCGAGTTCGTCGCCGTCTCCACCCTCAGCGTCACCCGGATGCCCGCCTCGCTCGGCTTCGCGGAGGCGGCCGCCGTGCCGCTGGCGGCGCTGACGGCGTGGGGCGTCGTGGTCGACACCGCGCGCGTGCACGACGGGCAGCGCGTGCTGATCCACGCCGGCGCGGGCGGCGTCGGGCACTTCGCGGTGCAGTTCGCCGCCTACTTCGGCGCGCACGTCACCGCGACCGGCTCGGCTGGCAACGCGGAGTTCCTGCGATCGCTCGGCGCCGAGCACGTCGTCGACCACCGGACGGAGCGGTTCGAGGAGGTCGCCGGCGGCCAGGACGTCGTGATCGACCTGATCGGCAACGCGGCGGATGCCACGGGCACGCGCTCGCTCGCCGCGCTGCGACCGCACGGGCTCGTGGTGAGCGTGCCGACCGGCGCGTGGCCGACGATGGCGGCCGATGCCGAGGCGGCCGGCATGCGCGCGACCGGTTACGTCGTCGCGCCCGACGCACGGACGCTCGACATCGTCACGCGGCTCATCGACGACGGCGCCGTGCGCGTGCACGTCGATCGCGAGTTCCCGCTGGCCGAGGGCGCCGCGGCGCACCGGCTGCTCGAGGGCGGGCACGTGCGGGGCAAGCTCGTGCTGCGGGTGGCGGACGACCCGGCGTAGTCGCGGACGCGGGCCGCTCAGCGGGCCGCGGCGCGGGCCGTCGTGCCCGCGAGCAGTGCGCTGCCGAGATCGCTGCGGAGGTAGAGCACGCTCCGGCCGTAGCGCGTCGACGTGAGCAGCCCCGCGGCCCGCAGCACACGGAGGTGCTGGTTCACCGCCGACGGCGTCACGTCGAGCCGGACGGCGAGCTCGGTCGAGGACGCCGGCTCCCCGAGCGCGGCCAGCAGGCCGGCCCGGGTGTCGCCCACCACGGCGGCGACCGCGCCCGGGTCCGCGGGCCGCTCGACCTCCCAGAGGCCGCCCTGGCCGCGCGCGGGGTACATGACCATGGGTGGCCCGTCGCCGAGCGGCGCCGAGGCGTTGCGGGTGAACATCGTCGGCACGAGGGTCAGCCCCTCGCCCCCGATCGGCCGGAACCGCTCGGCGGGGTCGCGCAGCCGCACCCGCAACTCGCCGGCCGCGTACGACATGGTCGGCGACAGCCCGTCGAGCATCGTCGCGAGGCCCGACTGGGCGATCTGGCGGCCGCGGTGCACGATGTCGGCCTCGAGCACGGTGCGCATCCGCGGCCAGTACGCCTCGAAGCACGCCGCCCAGAGCTCCTCGAGCGCGCCGACGAGGCGCCGGAGGGCAGGGCGCAGTGGCCCGTCGAACACGTCCGGCATGCGGCCGTGCACGGCGATCAGGTCGGCCCGGAAGGCCTCCTCGGAGACGTCGAGCAGGTCGTCGAGCTCGTCCTCGAGCCGGGTCAGCGGAGACGCCGGGCGCGGATTCAGGAAGTCGGGCGTCCACAGGCGGGTGTCGATGAGGGCGTCGAGCACCTCGTGGTCGAGTCCGTCGCGGGCCTGCTCGGTGCGCCGCACCCAGCCGAGCTGCAGCGGGTACCTCGCCGGGTCGCGGACGGCGCGGAGCGAGAGCGAGAGCTCGCACAGCGGCGAGATGCCGAAGCGCACGCCCGCGAGGTCGTCCTCGGTGAGCTGGTAGTGCAACATGTAGCAGAACGCTACATCGTTTTCCCCGGCCGGATGCCTCTGCGAGAACTGTTCCGTGCCCCCCACACCTCCCCCTCCCGCCGACACCGGCGTGGTCCCCGCGATCGACGCGGCAGCCGCCGCATCGGCGTCCTCGCCCGCACCCGCCACCGAGGCATCCGCACCGGTCCGCCGCGGCCCGATCGCCCGCGTGCTCGACGCGGTCTCCGACCCGGTGCTGCGCATCCTCGTCACCGCCACGCTGATCGGCCGCGTCGGCCGCGGCATCTTCCTCACCGTCACGGTGCTCTACTTCACGCTCGTCATCGGCCTCACGGCCGGCGAGGTGGCCGTCATCCTCGCCGCGTCGAGCGCCGCCGGCGTGCTCGCCTCGTTCGCGGGCGGATGGCTCGCCGACCGCCTGCCCGCCCGCCGGCTCCTCCTCGCGTTCACCGCACTCGAGGGGCTCGGCCTGCTCGGGTACGCCATCGCGGGCGACTTCACGGCGGCGCTCGTGGTCGGCATGATCGTCGGCGGGTTCGGCCAGGCCGCGAACACCGCCCGGATGGCGATCATCGCGCGCGCCTTCGGCCCCGACGGTCGCGTGCACGCACGCGCCGTGCTACGCACCGTCACGAACATCGCGATCGCCGTCGGCTCCGGCATCGGCGCGATCGCCCTCGCCATCGGCACCGGCGATGCGTACCGCGTGCTGCTCGTGCTCGCGGCGATCTCGTACCTCCTCGCCCTGGTGCGGCTCGTGCGCCTGCCCGCCTCCGTCGACGTGCGGCCGGTCGACGAAGCCGCGACGCCGGCCGACGTGCGCACCGAGACCGGCTCGATCGACACCGCGGCGACCCGCCGGGCCGCCCGCCGGGCCGCGGCCGCGCACTCGCCGTGGCGCGACCCGCGCTACCTGCTGCTCACAGCGCTCTGCGCGGTGTTCGGCATGCAGTTCGGCGTCGGCGAGCTGGCCGTGCCGCTCTGGATCACCCAGCAGACGCACGCTCCCGAGGTGCTCGTGGCGGCCGTGCTCATCCTGAACACGGCGATCGTCATCTGCTTCCAGGTGCCGCTCTCCCGCGGCACGCACGACCTGCGCATCGCCGGCCGCGCCGCCGGCATCGCGGCCTGGCTGATGGCCGCCGCCTGCGTGGTCTACGCCCTCGCCGCAGGCCTGCCGGCCTGGTTCGCCGCCGTCGTCGTGCTCGCCGCCGCGATCGCGCACGCGTTCGCCGAGGTGCTCTCGCAGGCGGGCGGCTGGGGCCTCGGCTTCGAGCTGGCCGACCCGGTGCGGATGGGCACCTACCAGGGCCTGTTCTCGGCCGGGTACTCCATCGGCGCGATGGCGGCGCCCCTCGTGGTCGCGGGCACCACCGAGACGCTCGGTCTCGCCGGGTGGGGCATCCTCGCCGTCGTGTTCCTCGCGGCCGGACTCGGCATCCGCTGGATCGCGCGGAGCGCCGCGACCCGCGCGGAGGCGGCGGCCCGGGGCTGAGCGGGGCGGGGCTGCGCGGCCAAGGGCTGAGCGGGGCGACGCTGCGCGCGGCGGGGCTGCGCGCGGCGAGGCTTCGCTGGCCGGGGCTTCGCGGGCCGGGACGCGCGGGTCAGAGCCAGGAGATCGCGAGCACCGCGAGCGCCACGAGGCCTCCCGCGGCGACGACCGTGGTCCCGGCGACCAGCACCAGCGAGACGCCGGCCCCCCGCCGCGACGCGCGCGCGAGCGACGGCCGGGCGACCGCCGTGTCGCGGGTCGGCGCCTCGTCGGCGGGCACCTGCGGCGGGAAGACCGCGTGGCGGGGCACGGGCCGGGGCGCGTACGGGTCCACGGCGCCGGCCCCGGCGCCCGGCCGCGCCGGACGCAGGGTCGCCGGATCGAGTGGAGCGGGGGTCAGCGCGCGCCGGCCGCCGGCCGATCGCCGGGTGGCGGACTTCCCAGGGGGTGCCGCTGCGGATGCCTCCCGCGACGCGCGGGGATCGGAGTCCGCCCCCGACGAGGTTCCGGTCGTCGCGCCCTTCCGGCCGCCCTGCCGGCCGGCGGACCGGCCGGTGACGACGGTACGGTCCTCGTCCTCCTCGTCGTCGGCGTCCGTCGCCGGGCCGTCCGCCCCGCCCGCGTCGCCGGATCGGCGCACGACGACCGTGCGGTCCGCGTCGGCGTCGGCGCGACCCACGACGACCGTGCGGTCGAACTCGTCCACCTCGGCGTCCGCATCGGCGTCGGCGCGCCCCACGACGACCGTGCGGTCGAACTCGTCCACGTCGACGTCGGCGCGGGCGTCGGCGCTGTCGGACCAGTCCGCCGACGGGCCGCCGGGCTGCTCGCGCACGACGACGACGGTGCGTTCCTCGACCACCACGTCGTCGCGGCGCACCACGACCGTGCGCTCGTCGATGCCGTCGGCCTCGGCGAGCCCGGCACCGCCGTCGCGGGTCACGCGCCCGGCCCCGGACGCACGGGGATGGTCGTGCCGTCGATCGTCGAGTCGACCGGGATCTCGTCGGCCGAACCGGTGGCCCCGTCGAAGCGCACCACGCCACCGCCGGCGACGACGTCGACCACGACGACCGTGATGTTGTCGCGGCCACCTGCCTCGTTCGCACGGGCGACGAGCGCCTCCGCGGCGGACTCCGGCCGGCCGGCCATGGTGAGCGTGGCGCGGATGGCCTCGTCGGACACCTCGCTCGTCAGCCCGTCGGAGCACAGCAGCAGCCGCTCGCCGTTGGTGATGGGCAGCAGCCAGCTGTCGGCGGTGCTGTCGGGCGCCCCGATCGCACGCGTGATGACGTTGCGCTGGGCGAACGCCTGCATGTCGTCGCGCCGGAGCGAGCCGCCGTCGACGAGCTCCTGTGCGAGCGAGTGGTCGACGGTCAGCTGCTGCAGCTCGGCACCGAGGTGCCGGTACACGCGGGAGTCGCCGACGTTGAACACGAGCCAGCTCGGCGTGCCGTCGTCGTCGACGAGCGCGACGCCCGTGACGGTGCTGCCGGCACCCTTCGACGTCTCGGCGGCGACCTCGGCGACGGCGTCGTCCGCGGCGGCGAGCGCGTCGCGAACGGCCTCGAGCGTCGTCACCGGGCCCACCAGGGCGTGGCGCCGGAAGGCGTCGACGACGGCCGCGCTGGCCCGGTCGCCGGCCTCGTACCCGCCCATGCCGTCGGCGACGAGGAACACGGGCGACTCGGCGAGCACGGCGTCCTCGTTCACCTCGCGGCGGCGTCCCCGGTCGGTCGCCGACGCGGCGCTCACGAGCACCGGGACGGCCGTCACGAGGCGCCCGCCAGCTCGATGCGCATGCCGACCCGGCCGAGCACGAACCGCCCGTCGGCCGGCACGGGCACGCCCGGGTCGACGAGCCGCTCCTCGCCGCCCTCGTCGACGAGGACGCCGTTGGTGGAGCCGAGGTCGGTGATCGTCCAGCGCCCGTCGTCGAGCACGAGGCGCGCGTGGGTCTTCGACAGCGTGCGGGTGGAGTCGGGAACGGGGAGCCGCTGGTCGTCGCCGTCGGCCGAGGCCGGGTTGCGACCGAGCACCACGCTCCGCCCGAGGAGCTGGAGCACCTCGCCGTCGTCGAGCACGAGGCGCCAGTCGATGCGGGGCCGGCGGTCGACCACGATGGTCGACTCGTAGTCGTCCTCGTCGAGGGCGAGCGGCTCCGCGGGGATGATGGTCGGGGCGTCGGCGAACTCCACCCCGTAGGCGGCGTCCGCCTGGGCCGGGGCGGCAGTCGCGGCGGTGGCGGGCGGCGCGGCCGGTGCCGCCGGCGCGGCCGGGCCAGCGGGCGCGACCGGCGCCGGCGGGGCGAGGAGCGCCGCGGGCACCTCGATGGTCGGCGCGGGCACCGCGGCGACGATGGGCGCGACCGGCTGCCGCGGCTCCGCGGCCGGTGCCGGTGCCGGTGCCGGTGCCGGTGCCGGTGCCGGTGCGGACCCGTACGCGGGCTCCGTGGCCGGGGCGGGGGCGAACGGGCGGGCCGACCAGCTCGTCTCCCCCGGCGCGGGCTGCGCCCACGGGTTACCCGGGTCGGCGGGGGCCCCAGATGCGTCCGCGGCCGGAGCGACCGGATCGACGGGCGCGGCCTCGACCGGAGCAGGCAGGGTCTGCACGGGCGCGTCCGGCGCGAGGAACTCGGGCGCGACGGGTGCCGCGGCCGCGGGTGCCACGTGGTCGGGTGCCGCGTACACCGGCGCGGCAGGGGCCGGCGCCGCGTACGCCGGGTCGGCATATGCCGGCGCCGCGAACGCCGGGTCGGCGTACGCCGGCGCGCCGTACGGCGCCTCGACCGGGTACCCGGAGCCCGGTGCGGGCGCCGGCCAGGCCCCGACCGGCGCCAGGCCCACCTCGGCGCCCGAAGCTGCGGGGGCGGGCGGCACCGCCGGGAACGCGGCGACCGGCGCGTACCCGGCCGGCCCGGCCAGCGGCTGCGGCGGCACCTGGCCGTACCCCGCGCCGAGGTCGGCCAGCGGACCGGTCGCCCCGGGCGCACCGACGGGCGCCAGCGCCGCGTCGAGGCGTCCGTGCTCGGGATCGGGTGCCGTGCGGCTGAATCCGAGCAGGGTGGCCCACAGCGCCGGGATGAGGAAGGCGATCACGGTCGAGCCCGTGCCGCGCCCGAACAGGCGGCCGAGCCGGTGCGCCGAGATCGCGAACAGCACCGCGCCCACCACCTGCAGGCCCGGCACGAGGTACACGAGCGCCGCCCAGCGCGGGAAGCCGCCGAGCGCGTAGACCTCGGCGAAGTTGAGCACGGGCACCCAGCCGCGCCACGGCTGGATCGACAGCCGGCTGAAGAGCTTCGCGAACGCGATCCCGGTCCATACGTAGGCGCCGACGAACACGAGCACGTAGATCAGCGACACGATGCCGGCGATCGCGACGGACAGTGCGTTGGGATCGGTCATTCGGCCAGCTCCTCGAGACGGCCCGGGCGGTCGCCCGGGCGGGGGATGGTGCGCACGCGCTCGACGAACGAGCGCAGGGTCAGGGTGTCGCGGAGGCGCTCGATCGGGCCTCGGCCGGTGGCGAGCTCCGCCCGCTCGGCCTCGACGAGCTGCCACGCGCGGTCGGCCACGTCGGGACCGGGCGGGTGCGGGGAGAACACCGCGAGGTCGACGAGGGCCGCGAGTTCGGTCGCCGCGGGACGGCCCGTGGCGGCGGCTGCGGCCGCGCGGCTCGCCGTCGACGACAGCGCGATGCCACGGTCCGCGTACAGGTCGGCGAGCTCCTCCCAGGCCGCGACGGTGCGCAGTTCGGCATCGGCGGCCCTCGCCCGACTCCGCGAGCGGGTCGACTTCGCGGCGAGCACCGCGATGAGCGGCAGCCCGAGCAGGAGCAGGGCCGCGGCGCCGAGCACGGACCACCGCAGCGCCTCCCACCACGACCCGGCGTCGGCCTGGTCGTCGATGGTCGGCGGCGCCGCCGACTCGGCGGAATCACTGTCGGCGCGCGGCGGGTCGACGGGCTCCGAGGTGATGGGCTCCGGGGTCGTCGCGTTCTTCGGCAGCTGCTCGCCCTCGGCGATGATCGAGGGCTGGCTCGCGTACTGCGGGGTCGCGTCGACGGCGACCCACTCCCCGCCGGGGGCGCGCACCTCGACCCAGGCCGTCATCGACGCGCCGGTGCAGACGCCGTCGCAGGTGACGACGCCGGGGACGGGCTCGGCGCCGGGCAGGCGCATGCCGAGGACGATGCGCGAGTCGAAGCCGAACTGCCGGGCGAGCAGCGCGGCCGCGGCCGCGAACTGCTCGTCGTCGCCGACGCCCGCGATCAGGGCCGCATCGGATGCCCCGGGCCCGGCCTTGCGCTGCTGCTCGCCGAGCGACGTGAAGAGCTCCTCGACGCGGGCGCGCGAATGCCCGGCGTAGCTCGGCAGGAACGCGTAGCCCCCGCCCGAGGCCAGCGCCGACATCCAGCCCGCGGCGTCCGGCCCGTCGAGCACGGCGTGGCTCAGGTAGCCGCGCGCCCGCAGCCGGTCCACGAGCTCGAGGTAGCCCTGTCCGGTGCGCGGGACGTCCTGCAGCTCGACCCAGTCGACCAGTGCGGGGTACTCGTCGGCGCTGAGCCCGGCCCCGGCACCCGAGGCCCCCGTGAACGCGGTCATGGCGGCGGTCGAGGCATCCGTTCGCGTCGCGATCACCCGGTAGCGGTCGCCCGGGTGAAGGCCGACGGTGCCGTCGTCGTCGGCGACGTCGATCGCGCCGCCGGCGCCCGCGACGTGGAAGCCGTCGGAGAGCGCCTCGGCTCGTGCGCCGGCGAAGACCGGCGCCGCCGCGAGCGCGGTCGGCACCGGCACCCACACGCCCGAGTAGGCCGGGCCGACGACCACGTCGACCTCGGCGGTCGCCTCGCCCGGAGCCGCGGTCCGCGGCAGTCGCGTGTACCGGGTGTCGGCGGCGACGTGGAACACCTCGCCGTCGTACGCGTCGAGGGTCGCGAAGGCCAGCCGGTCGACGTCGGCCAGGTCGCCCGACACCTCGACGACCGGTTCCTCGTACCGCTCGCCCGCGAACCACGACCGGTACGACGCGAGCGGGCTGGCCTGGCGCTGCACGACGATCGCGGGCTCGACCTCGTCGCGGAGCGCGGAACGGTCGACCAGGCCCGCCGCGGCGGGCGCGAGCGCGATGCCGCCGACGAGCGCGGCCGTCACCATGGCGACGGCGAGCGCGTTGCGGCGGATCGCGATCCACGCCGATCCCGATCCGGTGCGGACGGTGCCCGCCCGTGCCCGCGCCAGCGCGCGGGCGCGGAGCATCCGGCTCCGAACCAGCAGCCACGTGCCGGCGGCGAGCAGGGCGGCGACGCCGAGGGCGAGCTCGCGCGCGGCCGGCAGCTCGAGCCCGCCGAGCACCAGCGCGCCGCTCACCCGGCTCACGCCGAACGCGATGCCGTAGACCGTCATCGCGAGCACCGGCAGCGCGGCGAGCGGAGCGACGCGGCCCCCGCGGATCACCAGTGCGCCGGCGAGCGCCGAGGCCGCCAGCACCGCGACGAGGAACGGCACGAGCACGGCCTGGTACTCGCCGAGGGGCGGCTCGACGGTCAGCACCTGCCGCCAGCCGAGGACGATGCCGGTGAGGCCGTCGCGGATGCCACGGGCCACGGCGTCGACCGACGACATCGCCGACGGGATCGCGACGGGCACGACGGCGACGACGAAGCCGAGGAACGCGAACAGCGCGGTGAGCAGGGCGCCGAGGGCGTGGCCGCCGCCGACGCGCCGGCCGAGCAGGGCCGCGCCGAGCCCGATGGCGACGCCCGCCGCGGCGACGAGCGCGACCCGCCAGACCTCGTGGATGGGCCAGGCGGCCCAGGCCGCGATCGCCCCGCCCACGGCGACGTACGCGAATCCGACCCACGCGACGCCCGCCTGCTCGCGGGGCGCGCGGTCGATGCGGCGGGCCTGCGACGGCTCGACCCGGGTCATCCCGCCGCTCCCCTCGCCAGCATCCGGCCGAGGTCGCCGAGCGCGCCGATGGTGAGCACGGTCACCTCGCGCGCCGTCCGGACCGTCGGCTCGGCGCCCGGCTCGCAGCGCACCGCCACGACCGCGACGCCGCCGGGCAGCGCGATCGCTGCCTGCCGGATGCGCTGCAGCGGCATCCGCGACCCGGTGACGAGGAACACCATCGAGAGGCGCTCGTACGTCTGCGCCGCCAGCGAGGCGGAGACCTCGAGCGGGGTCGCCCGCTCGTCGGACTCGACGCCGGCCATCGCGTCGAGCAGCGCCCGCGGGGTCTGGGTCGGCAGCGTGCGCAGCGACTGCACCTCGCGCCCGCCGAGCTCGGGCAGGATGCCGCCGACGCCGACCGAGACATCCCGACCGGCGAGCACGCCCTGGAGGCCGAGGGAGGCCGCCGCGCTCACGGCCGTCTCGAACTCGTCCTCCGACGCGAACTCGTCGAGGTCGACGTCGAGCAGCACCGCGATGCGCGCGTGGCGGCTCTCCTCGTACTGGCGGACCATGAGCCGGCCGGTCTTGGCCGTCGCCTTCCAGTGCACGTGCCGCTGCGAGTCGCCGCGCACGTACTCGCGGACGGCGTGGAACGACAGGTCGTCGTCGACCAGTACGCCGGTCGGCGAGCCCTCGAGGTCGCGGACGAGCCCGGCGCTGGTGCTCGGGATCGGGATGGTGACGGGGTGCACGTGCACGCGCTGCACCTCGGGCCACCGCTGCTCGCGGCGGAGGATGCCGATGGGGTCGCCGCGCGAGACCGTCATCGGGCCGACGTCGATGATGCCGCGGCGCTCGGTGCCGATCTCCAGCGCCTGGCTGTGGGCGTGCCCGCCGCGCAGGAGCGGCACGTGCACCTCGACGAGGCCGGCCCCGATCGGGATGTCGACCACGCCCGGCAACGCGGCCCGCCGGCCCCGGTTCACGAGGTCGAGCCGGCCGTGCACCTGCGAGCCGGCGACCACGCGGTCGCGGTCGAGCACGAGTTCGAGCCGGTAATCGTGCGTGCCGAGGAGGAACGGGACGCACACGACGAGGAGGAGTACCGCGACGGCGGCCGCGACCCACGCCTCCACCCAGCCGAACACCGAACCGCCCACCACGCCGGCGACCGCGACGACGAGCAGCAGCGCCCCCGTCGGGGAGACCGTCTCGCCGAGCCACCGCGCCGCCGTGGCCAGCGCTCGGCGCGTGCGCATCCACCCGACCCGCGCCGTCCACAGGGCGCGCGCCATCGGGCCGCCGCGACCCGCGGCGGCGACACGCGTGACCGTCCCCGCACGGGTGCGGGTACCCGTGCCGTGGGAGGTGCGCGTGAGGCGCGACTCGGTGTGGAAGGTCACTGGGTCCCGTTCTCCCGCGGCGGAGCAACGTCGAGCAGGATCTGGTTGATGACGGCCACGGCGGTCACGCCGTCGAACTCGGCCTCCGGCTCGAGCACGAGCCGGTGCGACAGGGCGGGCACGGCCAGGTCGCGGACGTCGTCGGGGGTGACGAAGCTGCGCCCGTGGGCGGCGGCCCAGGTCATGACGAGGCGGCTGAGCGCGATCGCGCCGCGCACGCTGACGCCGAGGCGCACCTCGGTCGCCCGGCGCGTGGCGTCGACGATGCGCATGATGTAGTCGGAGATGAGCGGGTTCACGTACACGCCGCGGGCGAGGTCGGTCATCGCGACGACCGTGTCGGTGCCGGCGACCGCCTCGAGGGTGCGACGCGGCTCGGCGACGCCCTGCAGGATGCGCAGGGTCGCCGCGTCGTCGGGGTAGCCGACGGAGGTCTTGATCATGAAGCGGTCGAGCTGCGCCTCGGGGAGCCGGTAGGTGCCGCCCTGCTCGATCGGGTTCTGCGTCGCGATCACGAGGAAGGGGTCGCCCACCGGGCGGGTCACGCCGTCGACGGTGACCTGGCCCTCCTCCATCACCTCGAGGAGCGCCGACTGGGTCTTCGGGCTCGCGCGGTTGATCTCGTCGGCGAGCACGATGTTCGCGAAGATCGGGCCCGCGTGGAACTCGAACTCGCCCTTCTTCTGGTCGAACACGGTGACGCCGGTGACGTCGCCGGGCAGCAGGTCGGGCGTGAACTGGATGCGCGAGTTCGTGCCGTGCACGGTCTGCGCGATCGCCCGGGCGAGGGCGGTCTTGCCGGTGCCCGGGTAGTCCTCGAGCAGCACGTGCCCGCCGCTGATCGCGGTCGCGAGCACGAGCTCGACGACGTGGCGCTTGCCGAGGATCGCCTGCTCGACGTTCTCGGCGAGCAGGGAGAACGTCTCGGCGAACCAGGTCGTCTGGACTTGGGCGATCGTCATGGGGTCGTCCTCTCGGGGTGGCTGTGGGGCCGGGTCGCGCGGGGGCGAGGGCTACTGGGTCGGGTCAGGGAGTGGTTCCGCCGGTGCCACCGGTGCCGCCGGTGCCGCCGGTGCCGCCGGTGGGCGGATCCGTCGGCCCGGGATCGGTGGGCGGGTCCGTCGGTCCGGGATCCGGCTGGCAGACGTCGACGACGTGACTCACCGCCGTGAGCCCCGCGTACTGCCCGGAGAATCGCACGGTGACGGTGGTCGTGAGCCCGTCGGCGGCGGGCACCCCGGTGGCGTTGTACGAGCCGGCGGCCGCCTGCGACACGATCACGGTGCCGTTGTCGACCGACCACACGCACTGGGTCGGGAAGGTGACGTCGACGGTCGTCGGCGCGCCGGTCCACGAGACGGCGGTCTCCCCCGTGCAGTTCGTGTTCGTCCAGCGGCACGCCCGCACGCGGACGTCGCCCGGCGCCTGCCCGGCGTTCAACGAGAACGACTGCTGCCACGACCCGTACAGGAAGTACTCGAGGTGGAACTTCGACGACGGCGTCGACACCGACGGTGCACTGCTGAGCGGGTACCGGTAGGTGGTGGACGTGCCGTCGCGCACGGCGGTCGTCGCGATCGCGTAGCTCGTGGTGCCGGTGGGCGGCGGCGCCGACGTGTAGGTGAGCGCGCGCACGGTGTTCGACTCGGCCAGGCCGAAGCCGTTGGTCGCGCAGGCCTTCACCTCGTACCACTCGTAGTCCTCGAGCCCGGCGAGCGCCGCCGACGTCGAGACGACGGCGTTGCCGTTCCCCGAGACGGTGAGGCCGCCCCCGGAGGCGTCGATGTCGCACCGCGGGGTCGAGCCGCGGTCCCAGGCGATGTAGGTCACCTCGGTGGGCAGCGCACTCCCGTTGCCGTCGACGTTCGCGTCGGACACCTGGATCGACGTGTTGCTCGTGGCGCCGGCCTGGATCGACGTCGTGAATCTCGGCGCGCCGGCCGCGACGACGGCGACGTTCGCCGACGCGCCGTCGGGCGAGCCGGCGATCGGCGGCTCGTAGACGCTGATCGGCACGACGGTGAGCAGCTGCGAGCCGGGTCGCAGGTCGAGGCGCACCGTCGTCACCGGTCCGGTGCGGTCGATCGTCTTCCACACCTGCTCGATGCGCAGCTGCCTCGTGTCGTCACTCGACTCGATCTGCAGCTCGACCACGGCGTTGTTCGTCGAGGTGCGGTTGCGCTCGTACACCGGCGTCGCCGTGACCCGGCCGATGCCGGGCGCCTGGTACGCCCAGGTCGTCACCGCGCTCGTGTCGACCGATTCGCCGACGGCGTTGACGGCGCGGGCGGTGAAGCTCGTGCGCGTGCCGTTCGCGAGCCCGCCGACGACGCAGCGGTACACGCCGGAGAGGCCGCTCGAGCAGTCGGCGCCCTGGTCTCGTCCGTCGCGGTAGATGCGCACGCCGGTGACCGGCGGGTGCGCACGCGCGGCCTCGCCGAGCGCGACCTCGAGGGTGACCCCGGTGCCGCTGTACGCGACCGTCGAGATGCTCGCGGGGCGCTGCGGATAGCCGAGCACGTCGATGGTGAGCGTGCCCTGGCCGGTGCGGTTCTGCGCGTCGCGCACGGTGAACGGCACCACGCAGGTGCCGCCGAAGGCGGTCTGGCCGCTCGGGAAGCTCGCGGTGACGGCGGTCGTGCCCGACATCGACACGGATGCCACGTCGCAGCGCACCCCGCCGCCGCCGGCGCCGATCGCCACGAGGGAGAGCCCCGCGCCGGTCTTGCCGGTGAAGGGGTCGTACTCGCCGCCGAGCCCCACGACGGGGATCGTGCAGGAGCCCGCGCTGACCGTGCACTCCTTGGTGAAGGTGGCGCCTCGCGGGGCGTCGGGCGGCGCGACGCCGACCACGAGCGTGATCGTCGCCGAGATGCCGCCGAACGCCGACACCGACACGGTCGCGCTCTCGCGGGTGCCGGGCACCGCGTCGGCCCGGGCCTCGAAGGCGACCTGGTCGCCGGAGGCGCGCATGAGGAACGAGGAGCCCGAGAACGAGACCCGGTAGTCGAGTGCGGCCCGGTCGCCGACGCGGCCGCCCTCCCAGGTGGTCATCGCGTCGTACAGGGCGATCGATTCGGTCGCCCCGGGCGCGACCGTGCGCGAGATCGCGCCGAGCTGGGCCTGCGGGTCCTTCGGCTGCACGTCGATCGGCACGGCCAGCGCCGACCAGCGCGACTGGCCCTGCAGGCGCACGGCGAGCAGGCACGTGTCGGTCCACGGGGCCTCCCGGCCGGCCTGGTACTCGGCCTTGCCCGAGCCGGCCGGGCGGCACGCCGAGTTCTGGCGCTGCACGGTGTACGGGCCGTCGCCGAGCTGCACCCGGTCGCCCGAGGCGAGGTCGAGGAGGTCGCGCACGTCGAACCCGGCGGTCTTCTCCTCGGCGACCTCGATCGGCTTCGCGTCGGCGCGGAGCTGCACCGGCAGGTCGTCGAACGCCGGGATGCGGAGCACGCCGTACGCGGCGACCTCGCCGTCGGCGGTGGCGACGCGGAACGGCACGAGGTCGCCCTTCGCCGGCAGCGTGCCCGAGATGCGCCAGCCGTCGACGGAGTACCGGCCGGCACCGGGCCCCCAGAGCTCGAGCCCGAGGGTCGACACGTCGCCCGTGGCCCACTCGACCTTGCCGCTCACCACGTCGAGGCCGGCCGACTCGAACTCGCCGCGGTTGCGGGCGGTGACGACGGTGTCGGCGACGACCAGGTGGTCGACCGACGCCTGCTCGCCGACGTTCACCACGATCAGGCCCTGCGCGGTCGACGACGTCGCCTTCGACTGCACGGTGTACAGGTACGAGTTCGTGCCGGCCACGTCGCCGGCGCGGATGACCGCGCGGCCCTCCTCGAGCGAGGTGGCCTCGTCGATGAGCGCGTCGAGCCGGTCGTACTCGGGCGAGGTCGCCGGCACGTTCGGCTGGATGCCGATCAGCTCGAGCTCGCCCAGCGCCGGGTCGCGGTCGTTCGCGAGCGGAGCGACGGTCACCGGGGTCTCGGCGCCGCGGGTGGTGCGCACGTAGTCGCTGAAGGTCACCGGGGCGGCGTCGGCGAGCTCGGCGTCGAGGACGCCGACGCGCACGATGCCCGTGCCCACCTCGCCGTCGGGGTCGCGCACGGTGTACTCGAACGAGAGCTGGCCGCCCGGCACCCCGACGCCGGGCGCGTGGTAGACGATCGTGTCGCCCTCGGCGCCGATCGTCGCGACGCCCGAGCCCACGGCCGGCTGGCCGACGGCGGTGAGGACCACCCGGTCGCCGTCGGGGTCGACGCCGTAGGCGGGCACGTCGATCTCGATCGACTGGCCGCTCAGCACCCTGGCGTTGAGCGCGGCCGGTCGCGGCGCCCGGTTGACGCCCGCCGGCAGCACGGTGACGGTGACGGTCGCGTGGTCGACGAGGTCCGGGTCGCTCTCGAGCGCCACGGCGTAGGTCAGCCGGTAGGTGCCCGCGGTCGGCGGCGCCACGTACCGCAGCACGTCGCCCGAGGCGAACGCGAGCTCGCCGTCGGCCTCCGACCCGACCACCCGGTGGTCGAGCAGGAGCCGGGCGCCGCGCGGGCTCACGTCGTTCGCGAGCACGTCGATGTCGGCGAGCGCACCGGCGCGCACGGTCACGCTGTCGGGCAGGGCGATCGGGGCGTCGTCGCCCGAGTCGGCGGCGAGGAAGACGCTCACGTCGCCGAACACGGCCGCACCCGTGCCGTCGGCGACCGTGACGCGCGCACGGCCGACGAGGGCCGGGGCATCCGCCGCGACCACGCCGCCCGCGATCGCGAGGCGGAGCTGCGAGGCCCCGACGATGCCGACGTTCAGGTCGCCGTTCGAGCTGGTCGCGTCGCTGAGCAGCAGCACCCGGCCGGTCGAGTTCTGCACGGCGCTCAGCACGTCGAGCGTGGTGTCCTCGCCGGGGCGCACGAACGCGGTGAGCGGTGCGATGGCGAGCGGCGTCGCCCGGTCGACCACGCTGTAGCGGATGGTCGCCGACTGCTCGGCCTGCGAGACCGAGTCGACGACCGTGTAGGTGACGGCGTGCTCGCCGGGCTCGGTGGCGCTGAGCTCGATCTCGCCGGCGGCGGCGTTCGGCGTCACCACGAGCCCCGAGGCCCCGCCGGCCGAGTCGACGGCGTCGAGCAGGCGGAAGGCGCCGGAGCCCCCGGTGACGTGGTCGGCGACCTTGACGGTGACGGTCTCACCGGCGCCGCCGGTGACGGCGATGGATGCGGCCGCGAGCGAGGACGACGCCGAGACCACGAGGTCGAGCGTCTTCTCGGCCGTCGCGCCGTTCGCGTCGGTGACGGTCACGACGACCGGGATCCGCGCCTCGTCGGCGTTGGGGTCGGTGTGCCGGATCGCCACCCGCCCGTCGGCGCGCGGCACGACGGTGACCGGCGCGCCGGGCTCGGCCGCGTGCGCGTCGGAGAGCACGAACGCGTCGCCCTCCGGGTCGACCCAGGCGTCGAGCACGGGCACGATCGCGGTGCCGCCGGGCAGCACCTGCGGGCTCGGCCACACCTGGCGGCACTCGGTGACGCCGCACCACTCGGCGGCGGAGTTCTGCGACGGGTCGACGACGGTGAGCGTGACCGTCGCGGGCGCCGAGGCGGCGGCGCCGTCGGACACGGCGTACTGGAACGTCGCCGATCCCGACTCGGCGGTCACGCGGACGGCGAGCGTCTGGCTGTCGCCGACGACGGTCACCTCGCCGAACCCGGGGTCGCTGAGCGGGGTCACCGACCCAGCGGCGATCGTCAGCACGTCGGCGCGGTTGGGGTCGTGGTCGTTGAGCAGCACCGGCAGGCGCACGAGCTGCCCGCTGCGCACGCCGAACTCGTCGGCCACGGCGACGGGCGGCTTCTGCTCGGCGACGTCGTCGACCAGGATGGTGCCCTGCTCGCGGTCCTCCTCGTCGTCGACGGCCCACTGCGCGAGCGGGATGGCCCGGCCGTCGGGCGCCGTCCAGAGCAGGCCGGTCGCGGTCTCGTTGAGCACGGCGCGGTCGCCGTTGGTGCGGAGCACCGGCGTGATCGCCGACGCCTGGCGGAGCGCGTCGTCGGAGATCTCGAGCGTGCGCACGCCGCCCGACCTCGTCCACATGGTGCCGCCCGCGTCGGAGAGCCAGGCCGCGACCTCCTCGCCGCCCGTGAGCCGCACCGGCTGGGCCGGGATGCCGGTGGCGTCGGCGACGCGATCGGCGGTGCGGTCGGCGGGGTCGATCGAGACGAGTCCCTTCCCGTCGGCGACGAGCACGGGGCCGGACAGCGTGGAGCCCTGCTGGATCACGGCATCGGCCTCGACGTCGACCTCGAACGGCTCGTCGCCGCCCTCGGCCCACGCCAGTCCGGCGCCGGGCTCGACGAGGATCCAGCGGCCCCCGACGATCGCGAGCAGCAGGCGGGCGTCGGCGGCCGGGGCCTCCGGCAGCTCGACGGCTCCGCCGACGAAGTCGCCGGCGTCGGCGTCGTACACGCGCACCGCGCCCTCGGCGGCCGAGTAGGCGGCGAGGCGGCCGCGCTCGTCGATCGCGACGGCGGATGCGGAGTACGCCTTCGCCGGCTCGGCGTCGTCGCCTTCGGCCTCCTCGGCGGCGAACGGATCGATGGTCGTCACGTTCGGCGTGCCGACCGTGCCGAGCGAGATGCGCCCGGTGTCGCTGCGATAGGCGAGGTACGCCCCGGCGGCGGCCAGCTCGCGCGTGCCCTCCGGCGTCGGGTCGGCGACGGGGCCGTCGTCGGAGGCGGCCGCGGTCTCGACGGCCGCGCCGTCGGCGGATGCCTCGACGAGGTCGCGCGGCTGCGCGGGGTCGATCGCCCAGCGCTCCCGGAGGCCGCCGCTGAACAGCACCCCGGTCGATCCGTCCTGCGCGACCGAGCTCGGGTCGGTCACCGACCGCACGGTGTCGAGCTCGGCGAGGTCGGTGTTCACGCGCCCGTAGCGGCCGTCGTCGCGGGTGACCCAGACCGCCGACTCGAGGCGCGGCACCTCCTGCGACTCGTAGCCGGCGCTCGTCACGGCGAGGGTCGTCACGACGCCGACGACGGCGACGGAGGCCACGAGGGCCGCGATGGTGCCGCGCCGCACTCGGCGGCGCTCGGGCGAGCGGGCCATCAGAGGAGCCCGGTGATCCGGCCGAGCACCACGAGGACGGCGACCGCGGCGACGCCGATGCCGGCGCCGATCAGCCCGGCGGCGACCGGTCGACGTGGTGCGGTCGTCGCGACGGGCAGGCCGTCGCGGTCGACCTCGGCGCCGACCCGCTTGGCGGCGCGAGCCGCGCGGCGCGAGGTCGAGGCGACGGTGGTGATCACGGGACCGCGCGCGGTCGAGTCGGCGAAGCGGACGGGCGCCGCGCCGGCCCACTCGGGTGCCGCGACCTCGAAGGCGGTGACGGGCTGGTGCAGCCGGTACTGCGCGTTGCGCAGCAGGTCGGCGAACGCGGCCATCGACGGCGGGCGCTTCGCGGGGTCGCGCGTGAGCGCAGCGGCGAGCAGCGCATCGACCTCCTGCGGGATGCCGGGGACGGGCACGCGCGCGTAGGAGGCCTTGACGATGCGCTTCACGAGCTGGTCGCTGGTGTTGCGCGAGCGGTCGTCGAGCTCGAACGGGCTGCGCCCGGCGAGCAGCGTGTACAGCGTGGCGCCGAGGCTCCAGACCTCGCTCGCGACGGTGCCGGTGACCTCCTCGCGGAGCACCTCGGGAGCGCTCCACGGCACCGACATCGCGAACACCTCGGCCTCGCCGGTCGCGTTGAGCGCCGCGGCGATGCCGAAGTCGGCGAGCACGGGGGCGCCGTAGGTGTTGAGCAGCACGTTCGACGGCTTGATGTCGCGGTGCAGCAGCCCGGCGCGGTGCGCGGTCTCGAGCGCGGCCGCGAGGCGGACGCCCACGTCGAGCACCTCGGCGACGCCGAGCGGGGCCTGCTTGTAGCGGGCCGCCATGGTGTCGGGGCAGTACTCCATCGCGAGGTACGGGCGCCCGTCGGCCGAGATGGACGCCTGGTAGATCGTCACGATGGCCGGATGCGTCGACAGCCGGGCCATGACGTCGGCCTCGGCGTTGAAGCTGCGGCGGACCTCGGGGTCGACGGCGTCGGCGCGCAGCACCTTCACTGCGGCGACGCGGCGCGGCATGTCCTGCTCGTAGAGGAACACGTCGGCGAAGCCACCGGACCCGAGCGGACGCACGTAGGTGAAGCCCGCGATGGCAGGGGGCGTCGCCGTTCGCCGTCTCGCCACCCTCGAGTCCTTCCGTGCCAGCTCTTCGGGCTGACCGACCCGTCGTGGTTAGCGAGGCCCCCCGGCCACCTCGACGGTCACGAGGTACGACTCACCGAGGTCGAGTATATCTCCAGCGGAGAGTACGATCCGTTCGCTGTGGATCAGCAGCCGGGGCGCTCGCGCACCCGACCGGACGATGGTCCCGTTCGTCGAGCCGAGGTCGACCGCGGCGACACCGGCGCCGTCCCATTCGACCTGCACGTGCCGGCCCGAGATCTCCCGCCGCGGCGACGGCGTGACGACGTGCACGGCGTTGCCCGTGCCCGGGTCGAGTCGCCGCCCGAAGACGACGGGCGGGCGGAGTTCGCTGCCGTCGGGCAGCCGCATGATCCAGTCGGCCGGCGCCGCCGTCGCGGGCGCGGTCGCGCGCGGCACGGCCGCGGGTTCGGCGGCGCTCGGCGCCTCCGCGACCGGCAGGGCCACCCGGCGCGGCTCCGGCGCCGCCGCCTCGATGCGCTCGCGCACGGCCTCTCGCACCGGCGAGCCGACGGCGCCGACCCCGTCGTCCGACGACGCGCCGTCGACCGGCTCGCCGGCGGCGAGAGCGCCGACGAGCCCGGCCTCGCCCGGCAGGTCGGGCAGCGTGATGGGCTGGGTCGAGACGTCCTCGGCGGGCCGGCGGACGCTCACGCGGGCCTGCGCCATGGCGATCTCGGTCGTGCGCACGACGCCGCGCTGCACGGGCAGGCGGTCGCCGCCTCCGCCGGGCTCGCCGATCGCGAGCCGCAGGCCGTCGATGCCGGATGCCTCGCCCACGACCCAGGCGCCGCCGCCCGGGCCGGAGAACTTCGTCGACGCGACGCCGTCCATCACCACGTCGACCGCGCCGCGCACGCCGACGTGCACGGCCCGCGCGTCCGGGTCGACGACCTCGACGATGCCGCAGTCGGGCGGCCCGCCGTCGAGGGCGAGCAGGTCGAGCACGTCCGCGAGCTCGGCCTGCTCGTTCTCGAGCAGCGCGTACAGCTCGCCGGCGAACTCGGCACCGGTGTCGTGCCCGAACAGCGTCACGAAGCGACCGGTGACGATCGCGAAGCCCGGCTTCGTGCCGATCGGGGCAGGGGCGTACTCGAACACAGGGAGAACTGTAACCCAGCGCCGGTCCGCGGTAGCGTGCCGGGATGACCGGCCGTCCGACCCTCGTGTGGTTCCGTGACGACCTCCGCGTCGCCGACCATCCGGCGCTGCACGCGGCGATCGAGCGCGGACGGCCCGTGGTGGCCGCCTACGTGCTCGACGAGGCATCCGCCGGGGTCCGCCCGCTCGGGGGCGCCGCGCGGTGGTGGCTGCACGGCTCGCTCGCCGCGCTCGCCGCCGACCTCGACGACCTCGGCATCCCGCTCGTGCTCCGCCGCGGACCGGCCGCACACGTCGTCCGAGACCTCGTCGCCGAGTCGGGCGCCGACGCGGTGACCTGGAACCGCCGGTACGGCGCCGCCGAGCGCGAGGTCGACTCCGGCCTGAAGGCGGGCCTGCGCGCCGAGGGCATCGAGGTGCGCAGCTTCCCGGCGTCGCTCCTGTACGAGCCGTGGACGATCCGCACCGGCGCGGGCGCGCCGTACGCCGTGTTCACGCCGTTCTGGCGGACCTGCCTCGCGGCCCCCGAGCCGAGGCATCCGCTGCCCGTGCCCTCCCCTGCCCGCAGCCACGCGGCCGGGGCCGGCGCCGGCCCCGGCGACGCCGCCGCCGTCCCGGACGGCGAGGCGCTCGAGGACTGGACGCTCCGCCCCACCGCGCCCGACTGGGCCGGCGGGCTGCGCGCGACGTGGACCCCCGGTGCCGCGGCGGCGCACCAACGGCTCGCCGAGTTCGTCGACGAGGAGGTCGACGACTACGCCGACGGCCGCGACCGGATGGGGCATCCGGTGGTCTCGCGCCTGTCGCCGCACCTGCGCTTCGGCGAGCTCAGCCCGTTCGAGGCCTGGGAGGCGGTGCGGCGCCGGCCCGGCGAGGGCGCGGCGCGGTTCCGCACCGAGCTCGGCTGGCGCGAGTTCGCCTGGCACGTCGCGTTCCACGCGGAGGACCTCGCCACGCGCAACCTGCGGCCCGAGTTCGACGCCTTCCCGTGGCCGCCGCTCGACCACGCGGCCCTCGAGGCCTGGCGGCACGGCCGCACCGGGGTCCCCCTCGTGGACGCGGGCATGCGCGAGCTCTGGGAGACCGGCTCGATGCACAACCGCGTGCGCATGGTGGTCGCCTCGTTCCTCGCGAAGCACCTGCGCATCGACTGGCGGCTCGGCGAGCAATGGTTCTGGGACACCCTCGTCGACGCCGACGCGGCCTCGAATCCGTTCAACTGGCAGTGGGTCGCCGGCTCGGGCGCCGACGCCGCGCCGTACTTCCGCGTGTTCAACCCGGAGGCCCAGGCGGCGAAGTTCGACCGCGACGGCGCCTACGTGCGGCGATGGGTGCCGGAGGCCGGCACCGACGCCTACCCGGAGCCGATCATCGACCTCGCCGAGGGGCGCCGGGCCGCGCTCGAGGGCTACGAGGCGGTCAAGTCCGCGGCCGCGGCCCTGCGGGCGGCCGGCGCGAGCGGCCGTTCGTAGACGAAGTCGTCCTCGTACCGGTCGCCCACGAGGAACCGCTTCAGGCCGACCCGCTCGAAGCCGTGCTTGCCGTAGAACCGCTGCGCGCGGGCGTTCTCCTGGTTCACGCCGAGCCAGACGCCGACGGGGCGCTCGGTCGCGCCCTCCTCCGCGTCGCTCGGCTCACCCCACTCGGCGGCGGCCGTCAGCGACGCGGCCATCAGCTCGGATGCCGCGCCCGACCCGTGCGCCCGCGGCAGGGTGTAGCACTTCGAGAGCTCGACCGTGGGCCGCAGCGTGATCGCGGCCGCGACGTCGGCATCGGACGGCTCCCCCAGCACGAGCATCGTGTACCCGAGGGCGCCGTGCTCGTCCTCCGCGACGAGCAGCAGCCGGCGCGGATCGTCGAGGTACTCCGCGAACCGCGCCTCCGACAGGTGCGCCGCGATGAACGCCCGCTTCGCCTCGTCGGTCGTGTGCGGCGGGCACGCCAACGGGAAGGTCACGGCCGCCACCTGGGCGAGCTCCGCCGCATCAGACTGGCCCGCGCGTCGCACCTGTACTCCGGTCACCGGGACACCCTACCCCCGTCGGAGGGCCACGCGGCGACCGCGGCGAGCCCACGCGGGCGGATGCCCCGGGCGCACGGATGCCCCGGCCGGAGGTCGTCCGGCCGGGGCATCCGCTCCCGCTTCCCCGCGGGAGTCCCGGTCACGTGCCGATCAGAAGTACCGCGCGTACGCGCCCACCGTCAGGAACGTCGGGAACTCGGGCTCGAGCGCGACCGTGCGGAACACCGAGATGGCGTCGTCGAACCGGTCGCCCTCGAAGCGCGGCAGCGCCGCGACCGCCGCGGCCATGAGCCGCACGATCGACGTCTGGTCGATGCGCGTGCCCTCGGCGGTGACCGTGTTCTCGTGCAGCCACTGCCACACCTGCGAGCGCGAGATCTCGGCGGTCGCGGCATCCTCCATCAGGTTGTCGATGGCCGCCGCGCCCGTGCCGCGCAGCCACGACTCGACGTAGCGGATCGCGATCGAGATGTTGTCCTGCACGCCCGCCTCGGTGACCTCGCCGCCGGCGGACGGGATGTCGAGCAGCTGCGCCGCCGTCACCTCGACGTCGTCGCGGAGGCGATCGACCTGGTTCGGCCGGTCCCCCAGCACCGCGTCGAACTCGGCGCGCGCCGTCGCGATGAGGTCGGGGTGGGCGACCCAGGTGCCGTCGAAGCCGTCGCCCGCCTCACGGCGCTTGTCGGCGGCGACCGCGGCGAGCGCCCGCTCGGTGACCTCGGGATCGCGACGGTTCGGGATGAACGCGCTCATGCCGCCGATGGCATGCGCTCCCCGCTTGTGGCAGGTCTGCACGAGCAGCTCGGTGTACGCCCGCATGAACGGCACGGTCATCGTGATCTGCTTGCGGTCGGGCAGCACCCACCGCCGTCCCCGGCAGCGGAAGGTCTTCACGATCGAGAAGATGTAGTCCCAGCGGCCGGCGTTCAGGCCCGCGCAGTGGTCGCGCAGTTCGTAGAGGATCTCGTCCATCTGGAACGCGGCCTGGATCGTCTCGATGAGCACGGTTGCGCGGACGGTGCCCTGCGGCAGGCCGAGGCGCTCCTGCGCGAACACGAAGATGTCGTTCCACAGCTTCGCCTCGCGGTGCGTCTCGAGCTTCGGCAGGTAGAAGTACGGGCCGCGGCCGAGCTCGACGAGCCGGCGTGCGTTGTGGAAGAAGTAGAGCCCGAAGTCGACCAGCGAGCCCGACGCGTGCATGTCGCGGCCGGAGCGGTCGTGGAACCGCACGTGGTTCTCGGTGAGGTGCCATCCGCGCGGCCGCATGACGATCGTCGGGGCATCCCGGATGTCCCGCTCGACGCGGTACTCCTTGCCCTCGGGGCTCGTGAACGACAGCTGCCCGCGCAGTGCGTCGAAGAGGCTGAGCTGCCCCTCGACGACGTTCGCCCAGGTGGGGCTCGTGGCGTCCTCCTGGTCGGCGAGCCAGACCTTCGCGCCCGAGTTCAGGGCGTTGATGGCCATCTTGCGGTCGGTCGGGCCGGTGATCTCGACCCGGCGGTCCTCGAGCCCGGGCGCCGCGCCGGCGACGCGCCACGTCGGGTCGCGCCGGATCCACTCGGTCTCCGGGAGGAACCTCGGGTCCCGCCCGTTCGCCGCGTCGACGCGGGTCTGCAGGCGCTCGGCGAGGAGCTCGTGCCGGGTGCCGGCGAACCGGTCGTGGAGCTCCGCGAGGAACTCGAGGGCGCCCGGCGTGAGGATCTCGTCGTACCGCTCGCGGAACGGCGCGGTCACCTCGATGCGGGGCTGGACGGTCTGGAAGCTCCCCGTCTGCGGGGCGGTGGGATCGGCCTGCGAGGCCGCCCGCGGCGGGGCATCCGTGCGGTCGATGGTGAGGGTGTTCATGATCGTCTCCTGTTCGGTGGTCGAGGAGCGCCGACGCGAAGCGACGACGCGTCTCGAGACCTCAGTGCTGGAACTGGTCTTCCTCGGTCGATCCGACGAGGGCGAGCGTCGCGCTGGTGGGGTTCAGCGCCGTGGCGATGCGGTCGAAGTAGCCGGTGCCCACCTCGCGCTGGTGGCGCGTGGCGGTGTACCCGGCGGCCTCGGAGGCGAATTCCGCCTCCTGAAGCTCGACGTAGGCCGACATGTGCCGCTCGCTGTACTCCTTCGCGAGGGTGAACATGCCGTGGTTCAGGGAGTGGAAGCCGGCGAGGGTGATGAACTGGAACGCGTAGCCCATCGAGGCGAGCTCCCGCTGGAACTTCGCGATCTGGTCGTCGTCGAGGTGACGCTTCCAGTTGAAGCTCGGCGAGCAGTTGTAGCTGAGCCGCTTGCCGGGGAACTTCGCGTGCACCGCCTCGGCGAACCGGCGGGCCAGGTCGAGGTCGGGCTCGGCCGACTCGACCCAGAGCAGGTCGGCGTACTCGGCGTAGGCGAGGCCGCGGGCGATGACCGGCTCGATGCCGTTCTGCACCTCGTAGAAGCCCTCGGCGGTGCGCTCGCCCGTGACGAACGGACGGTCGCGCTCGTCGTGGTCGCTCGTCAGCAGGGTCGCGGCGAGCGCGTCGGTGCGGGCGATGATGATCGTCGGCACGCCGGCGACGTCCGCCGCGAGGCGCGCCGCGTTCAGGGTGCGGATGTGCTGGCTCGTCGGCACGAGCACCTTGCCGCCCATGTGGCCGCACTTCTTCTCGCTGGCGAGCTGGTCCTCCCAGTGCACGCCGGCCGCGCCCGCCTCGATCATCTGGTGCATGAGCTCGTAGGCGTTCAGCGGGCCGCCGAAGCCGGCCTCGGCGTCGGCGACGATCGGGGCCATCCAGTCGCGGTCGCCATCGGGGCCCGCCGCGCCCTGCTCGACCTGCCCGGCGCGCAGCAGTGCGTTGTTGATGCGGCGCACGACCGCCGGCACCGAGTTGGCCGGGTACAGCGACTGGTCGGGGTAGGTCTGGCCCGACAGGTTCGCGTCGGCCGCGACCTGCCAGCCCGAGAGGTAGATCGCCTTGAGGCCGGCGCGCACCTGCTGCACGGCCTGGTTGCCGGTGAGGGCGCCGAGGGCGGCCGACCACTCCGGGTCGTCCATGCGCTCGAACGCGGTGCCGGTGTTCCGCCGGATGTCCTCCCACAGCTTCTCCGCGCCGCGCCGCGCGAGCGTGCGCTCCTCGCGGACCGGGCCGCGGAGGCTGACGACGTCCTCGGCCGTGTAGTCGCGGCGGATGTCGTTCCAGCGCGGGTCGGCGCTCCACTCGAGCTCGAGCTCGGCTGCGGTCTGGGTCTGGTCGCCGGGGCGGATGGTGCTCATCGTCGTGCTCCTCATCGTGGGTCCGGATGCCTCGTGCCGGGGCATCCGCTGGCCTGTGTGAACCACCCTGCGCCCGACGCGGCGGGCCGACCCGACGTTCCGGGGGGTGAACTTCCGCGGGATTTCCGCGCCGGAGAACAACCGCCGTGAACGGAACCGGAGGCCGCCCGCGCTCGACGGTGGGCGGCTGCGGTGATACCTTGTGGATCTAGGTACCTTGTAGTTCGGGGTATCTGACAGACCGAGGTATGCGGATGTCCCGCCGGGGCATCCGCCCGCTGGAAGGAAGTGCGGCATGCGCATCGGCAAGGACCTCGTGGCGGCCGCCGCCACGCCCGTGGTCCTCGGCATCCTCGCCGAGGGCGAGTCGTACGGGTACGCGATCCTGCAACGGATCACCGACCTCTCCGACGGACAGCTCGAGTGGAGCGACGGCATGCTCTACCCGCTGCTGCACCGGCTCGAGCGGCTCGGGCACGTGCGCAGCGAATGGCGGCAGTCCGACGCCGGGCGGCCGCGCAAGCACTACCGGCTCAGCGAGCAGGGCGCCGCGGCGCTCGACGAGCAGCACCGTCAGTGGGCCGTCGTCGCCGGCGTGCTCGGCAAGGTGTGGCCCGACGGGGGCGGACCCCGCCCGAGCCTCGCGTTCGGAGGGGCCTGAGATGGCGGGCGACGGCGGGTCGACCACCGAGCTCGACACCCTCATCGCCTCGTGGCGCCAGTGGATGGAACGCCGCGACGCGGTCTCCGCGGCCGACGTCGACGAGCTCGAAGGACACCTTCGCGACCAGGTCGAGCACCTCTCGCTCGGCGGGCTCGCCGACGACGAGGCGTTCCTCGTCGCCGTGAAGCGGCTCGGCAGCATCGACGAGCTCTCGCGCGAGTACGCCCGTGAGCACTCCGAACGGCTGTGGAAGCAGCTCGTGCTCTCGAGCGGGCCGGACGAACGCGGGGATGACCGGGCCGGCGGATCCGCGGGCGGGGCGTCCGCGGGCGGGGCGTCGGTGGGCGGGGCATCTGTGGGCGGGCGCGCGGTTCCGTTGCTCCGGCGCGCGAACGGGCTCGGGGTCGCACTGCTGCTCGGCGTCGGGGCCGGGCTCGCGGTGAAGTCCGCCGAGCTCCTCGGCGCCGACGGCGCCTTCCTCCTCCACAACGCCGCGCTGCTCGTACTGCCGTTCCTCGTCGCCTGGTTCGCGTGGCGCCACCGTCCGCCGATCGGCGCGATCGCCGCGATCGCCGGTGCGTTCGCCCTCTTCGCGCTCGTGCTGAACCTGTACCCGTTCGCCCCCGCCACCGACACCAACGTGTACGCCTTCGGGGAGCCCGTCGCCGCGACCGAGGTGCTCGCGTCGGTGCACGCCGCCGTCGCGCTCTGGCTCGTCTCCGGCGTCGCCTACGTGGGCGGGCGGTGGCGCACGAGCGCCGACCGCATGGACTTCGTGCGGTTCAGCGGCGAATGGCTCGTCTACTACGTGCTCATCGCGCTCGTCGGCGGCGCGCTGTCGGCGCTCACGATCGGCGTGTTCTCGACGATCGGCGTGGACGTCGCCTGGTTCTTCGACCAGTGGGTGCTGCCGTGCGCGATCCCGGGCGCCGTGCTCGTCGCGGCATGGCTCGTCGACGCCAAGCAGCGCGTGATCGAGAACATCGCGCCCGTGCTCACGAAGGTGTTCACCCCGCTGTTCACGCTCATGCTGCTCGCGCTCATCGTGGCCGCGGTGCTGCAGTGGAATGTCGTCGACGCCGAGCGCGAACTGCTCATCGCGTTCGACCTCGTGCTGGTCGTGGTGCTCGGGCTCCTCGTGTACTCGTACTCGTCGCACGACCCGCTGGCGCGACCCGGGTGGTTCGACCGGATCCAGCTCGTCATGCTGGTCGCGGCGCTCATCGTCGACCTGTTCGTGCTCGTCGCGATGGTCGGGCGCACCGGCGAGTTCGGGTGGAGCGCGAACAAGACGGCGTCGCTCGGCCTGAACCTGATCCTGCTGGTCAACCTCGCGTGGTCGGCGTGGCTCCAGCTCGGGTTCGTCCGCGGCCGGACGCCGTTCGACCGGCTCGAGCGCTGGCAGACCGGGTACCTGCCGATCTACCTCGCCTGGGCGGCGATCGTCGTGGTGGCGTTCCCGCCGGTGTTCGGGTTCGCCTGACGCCCCGGCACCCTGACGCCCTGGCATCTGCGTCGCGCGGACGCGAATCGTCGCTCCGGCTCGATCGAAGCGACGATTCGCGTCCGCGTCCGCGTTCGGAACGCCTGGGGCGGGGCGGGGCGGGGCGGGGCGGGCGCGGAGCGGGGTGGGGCGGGAAGGGTGGCGGCACGGGTCAGCGTCGCCAGCCCCGGTCGGCGAGGGCGTGCCCGACCCGGTCGACGAGCTCCGCAGCCGACATCTGCTTGGTGACCCTGATCACGATCCAGCCGTCGGCCACGAGGTCGTTGAGCCGCGCCACGTCGACGGCCCACTGCCGCGGGTCGAGGAGGTGCTGCTCGCCGTCGTACTCGACCAGGACGCGATGGGCACGGAACACGAGGTCGCCGCGCGTCCTTCGACCCGATCGCAGCTCGATCACCGTGTTGAGCTCCGGCTCAGGCAGGCCGGCTTCGAGCAGGCGCAAGCGGGCGAGCGACTCGCGGCGCGAGAACGAGCCCGCCCGGAGCGCCGGTCGCGCCAGCCGGAGTCGACCCGCCCCCGGCCGCCGTCCGTGGCGGCCGATCGCCGCATCGATCTCGGCCGAGGTCGCGAGCGCCTCGGGCAACCCGAGCAGGCGGTCGCCGGCGGCGATGAGATCGTCCCGCTGGAGTGCCGACGCCAGCGAGCACCAGGTATCGGACGCACTCAGCACCGGCATCCCGCCGATCCGAACCACCAGCGGGCGGGCGGTCGACGAATGCCCGGCGACGCCGCGACCTCGGGCCGCTCGACCCCCGACCACGGAGGCGACGTGCAGGCGCGGGTCGCGCTCGACCGCCCAGGGAAGCGGGATACCGTGGAGCATCGCGGCCGTCGCATGGGAGAACGCGCTCTGCGGATCCATCACGACGGCGTATGCGCGACACCGGTCGAGCAGGTCCCTCGGCGCGGTCGCCGTGCGGACCCCGTGGAACGGCGCATCCAGGTCGGTCGCCCGCATCCGACGCTCGGTGAGCCCACCCGCGCGAGCCTCGGAGACGGCGAACGGGCGGCGGTCGAACGGGGCGGGCAACGGTTCGGGTCGACGCATCCCCGTATCGTTCCGGCCCGGAACCGCCGGCGAGATGTCCGGCGGCGACCCGTGCACCCGCCGGTCCCTCCACAGCTCCTCGCGGACGAGTCCGCGGACTCGCGCGGACGCGGTCCCGCACGGAGCACGGACGCGAATCGTCGGAATGCGCGCACCGGAACGACCATTCGCGTCCGCGCGCAAGGCACGCGGGGCACGCGGGGCACGCGGGGGCGCGGCACGCGCGGCGCGCGTCAGCGCGCGGGTGCCGGCGCGCCGTGCCGGCGGGCGAGCTCGGCGCCGAGCACCGCGAGCGCCGCTCGCAGCGACTGGGGCGACGTCACCTCGACGACCTCGCCCCACCCTGCGAGGCGGCGCAGCAGCACCTGCTCGGTCGGAGCGTCGAGCACCATCGGGATGCGGCCGTCGGGCGGGAGGGCATCGGGTGCACCGGCCCGGTCGACGGGACGCGCCCCGGTCCAGCCGGCGAACTCCTCGGCGGCGGGCGGGTCCACGAGCACCTCGGCGCGGGCCTGCCCGCGCACGCCCTCGACGACGACGGATGCCTCGGCCCACGCGGTGGCGAGGTCGAAGCCGTCGGGCGGCTCGAAGCCCTCGTCATCGAGCTCGACCCGTGACATCCGGTCGACGCGGTACGTGCGGATCGCGGGCGCATCCACGAGGGCACCCGGCGCATTGGCCGAGGCATCCGCAGAGGCATCCGCCGGCAGCCCCAGCAGGTAGCGCACGCCCGCCTTGTCCACGAGCCCGAGCGGCGCGACGCGGCGCGACCGCGGCTCGCGGCCCCACGCGGCGTAGCCGAACCGCACATGCCGGCGGTCGACGATCGCGCGTTCGAGCACGTCGAGCCCCTCCGGGCGGCTGCCGCCGCTGCTCGGGGACGGCTCGGCACCCCACCGCCCGGGATCGACGACCACGGCATCCGCCGCGGCCTGCGCCTCGTCGCGGAAGGTCGCCGGGAGCGCCCGAAGCACCTTCCGGAGCGCGGAGCGGGCCTCGGATGACTCCCCCACCCGCGGTCCGAGCAGGAGGAACAGCGCCCGCGCCTCCGACGCCGTGAAGCCCGACAGGTCGGTACGGCCCTCGCCGAGCAACTGCCACCCGCCGCCCCGCCCGGGCTGCGGGTAGACCGGCACCCCGGCCCCGGACAGCGCGACGAGGTCGCGTCGGGCGGTCGCGACCGACACCTCGAGCTCCTCGGCGATCTCGGCGGCCGTCACGCGGCCGCGCGCCTGCATGAGCAGGAGGGTGGCCACGAGACGGTCGGCGCGCATGCTCCGATTCTCCTCGGAAAAGTGGTCAGAAGGTGAGCACTTCTGTGTTCGATCATGGAACCAACGAACAAGGGAGACCATCATGCTGCGAGGCATCGCCACCGTGAACGTGTACGTCGAGGACCCGGCGCAGGCCGCCGCCTGGTACGCCGAGGTGCTCGGGATCGAGCCGTACTTCAGCCGCCCCGGGCCCGACGGCCGGGCGGCCTACGTCGAGTTCCGCATCGGCGACCACCAGCAGGAGTTCGGCTTCATCGACCGCCGCTGGGCGCCGCCGGCGCTCGCGACCACCGCCGTCGGAGCTCCGGCCGGGCCGATCATGCACTGGCACGTCGACGACCTCGAGGGCTCGCTCGCGCGGCTCATCGAGCTCGGCGCGACGCCGCTCCTGCCGGTCACCGAGCACGGCCCGGGCTTCGTGACCGCGTCGGTCGTCGACCCGTTCGGCAACGTGCTCGGCATCATGACGAACGTGCACTACCTCGACGTGCTCGGCGAGCGCGTGGCATCCGCCTGACGCGCCGCGCCCGCGCGTCCTCCTGCGCCGCGCGAGGACGCGAATGGTCGCTTCCCGACTGTGGAAGCGACCATTCGAGTCCGTGCGATGGGGTCCGCGCAGCGTGAGGCGGGCTGGTTCAGGCGGCGGATGCCTCGCGCTCGACCTCGTCGAGCACGGACGTGTGCTCGGGCGTCCAGCCGAGCGAGCGGGCCTTCGCGCCGCTCGCCGCCTGGTCGAGCAGGAGCGCGTCGGCGAACGCGGCGCCGAACCGGGCGCGGGCGTCGTCGGGCGTCTCGGCCGCGACGCCGGCCGGGCCCGCGACGGCCTCGGCGATCTCGCGCACGGTCGGTGCGGAGCCGTCGACGGCGAGCACGCGGCCGAGCGCGGTCGGGTGCTCGAGCACGATCCGGTACAGCTTCGCGAGGTCGTCGACGTGCACCCACGTCCAGCGCTGCGAGCCGTCGCCGACGAGCGTCAGCGCGCCCGACGCGGTGCGCGGCGCGTCGGTGATGACGCCGAGCAGGCCGCGGTCGCGGCCGTAGACGACGGCCGGTGCGAGCACGGTCGCCGACACGCCGGAGCCGAGGAGTCGCTCCTCGAGGGGCACGCGCCAGGCGACGAGGTCCGGCGCGTCGAGCGGGCCGTCCTCCGTGAGGTCGCCGCCCGCGCCGAACTCCCAGACGCCGCTGGTGAGCACGAAGCGCTTGCCGGTGCCGGCGTACGCGGTGATCGCGGCATCGATCACGGCCGCGTTCAGCGCGTCGGCCCCGGCATCGGGCGCCGCGGCGTGGATCGCGCCGTCGGCCTCCGCGAGCGCGGCGGCCAGCCACGCGGCATCCGCGAGGTCGCCCTGGAGCGCGCGCGCCCCGCGCTCGGCGACGGCGGCGGCGGATGCCTCGCTCCGCACGACGGCGACGACGTCATGGCCTGCGGCGACGAGCTCGTCGAGGACGGCCGACCCGATGTACCCGGTTGCCCCGGTCAGTAGAATGCTCATGGCGCCAACGGTATGGAATGGATACCGGTTACTTCAACGGAACTTCCCTCCGGGGTACCGGGGGCGTCACACACCGCCACCGGGCGTCGCGAACGACGACGACGGTCGACACGCCACCGCACCGCACCGCACCGAACCGAGGAGGCGACATGCCCAGCACCAGCCCCGCCCAGATCGAGCGGCACCGCTCCCCAGCCGCGGCGCCCCTCGGCGGCCCCTGCGACACGACCGCGATGGACGTGCTCAGCCCCGACTGCCCGAGTCGCGTCGTGTTCGGGCGCATCGGCGAGCGCTGGAGCATGTTCGTCATCCTCGCCCTCTCGGGCGGCACGCTGCGGTTCACGCAGCTCCGTGCGAAGGTCGGCGTCGTGACGCCGAAGGTCCTCACCGAGACCCTCCGTGCCCTCGAGGGCGACGGGCTCATCGCCCGGCGCGAGTTCGCCGAGGCACCGCCGCGGGTCGAGTACTCCCTCACCCCGCTCGGCGTCTCGCTGCTGGAACCCATCCAGGCGATGCGCGTCTGGGCGGAGGCGCACGTGCCCGAGGTGCTCGCCTCCCGCGAGCGGCACGCGACGCGGTAGGCCGGGGCAGGCGAGGGGGCGGGACATCCGCTCGGATGCCCCGCCCCTCGCTGCTCGCGCTACTTCGCCGACAGCTTCCGGATGAACAGCGTCTGCGCGACGATCATCCGCTCGATCTCCTTCGGGTCGACCGACTCGTCGGAGGCGTGGATGCGCGCCTTCGCCGTGTCCTCCGCGCCCCACAGGATGATGGCCGCGTCGGGCGACACCTTCTGCAGCGAGGCGACGAGCGGGATGGATGCCCCGCTGCCGATCGACTCGACCTCGGCGCCGTACGCCTCGCGGAGGGCGTCGTCGGCGGCCACGATCGCCGGGTGCGACTCGTCGACCGCGAACGCGTGGCCGACCTTCACCCGCTCGACCTCGACCTCGACGTTCCACGGGCGCTGCGAGCGCAGGTGCGCCATGAGCGCCTCGAGCTGCGCCTCGCCGTCGGATCCGGGCACGATGCGCATCGAGAGCTTCGCCGTCACCTCGGGCAGCAGCACGTTCGAGGCCTCCTGCGTGTTCGGCAGGTCCATGCCGAGCACCGTCACCGAGGGCTTGGCCCAGAGGCGGTCGGAGAGCGACCCGGTGCCGAGGAATTCCACGCCGGGCAGGATCGCCGAGCCGGCGCGGTAGACCTGCTCGTCCATCTCCGCGCCCGGCCACGTGCCGTCGGCACCGTCGACGCCCGGGATCACGGTGTTGCCGTGCTCGTCGTGGAGGGTGTCGAGGATGCGGATGAGCGCGGTCAGCGCGTCGGGCGCCGCGCCGCCGAACAGGCCCGAGTGCACCGGGTTCGCGAGCGACCGGACCGTGATCGTGCACGCGACGTCGCCGCGGAGCGCGGTCGTGAGCCCGGGCTTGCCGACCTCCTGCGGGCCGATGTCGCCGATGACGTACGCGTCGGCCGCGAACCGCTCGGGGTTCGCCTCGACGAACGCCTCGAGGTGCGAGATCGTCTCCTCCTCGCCCTCGACGAGGAGCTTCACGCGGCAGGGGCGATCGGGGCCGAGGAGCTTCAGCGTGCCGTAGTGCATCACGAGGCCCGACTTGTCGTCGGCGGCGCCGCGCCCGTAGATACGGCCGTCGTCCTTCGTCGTCGGCTCGAACGGCTCGCTCGACCAGTTCTGGCTCGGCGGCGCCGGTTGCACGTCGTAGTGCGCGTAGAGCAGCACCGTCGGCGACCCCTCGGGTCCGGGCAGGTCGGCGTAGACGCACGGGTAGCCGTCGGGCACGTCGAGCAGCTCGACGCCGGTCGCGCCGGCCGCCTCGAAGAGTTCGACCACGGCCTGCCCCATCCGGTGCACCGGTTCGGGGTCGAAGCCGGGGAACGCGATCGACGGGATGCGCACGAGGTGCTCGAGCCGTTCGATCACCTCCGGCATGAGGTCGGCGGCCGCCTTCGCGAGTTCGGGCGAGGACGAGTCGGTCATGGATGTTCCTTCCTGCTCGGACGTTCCGGCCGGTGCGCGCGGCCGTGGTTCGGGGCGGCGCTCAGGCCGGCACGATGAGCTGCATCAGGAGGCCGGCGCCCACCACCGCGACCCACGACACCAGCATCGGGATGGTGAACGAGTGCCAGATCGGCACCTGCGTGAGCTTCGTCGACCCGGTGAGGTCGGTCTCGACGGCGGCGATCTGGGAGCCGTTCGCGGGGAACAGCCAGACGCCGACGAGCGACGGCCACATCGCGGTGATGACGCCCGGCGCGAGGCCCGCGGCGAGCGCGATCGGGATGAGCGTGTTCGTCGTGGCGGACTGGCTCGTCGTGAGGCCGGCGACGATGAACAGGGCGACGGCGAGCAGGATCGGGTTCTGCTCGATGAGGTCGCCGAGCGGCGCGATGATGGTCTCCTCGTTCGCGCTGATGAACGTGTCGGCCATCCAGGCGATGCCGAAGAGCGCGACGGCGGCGACGAAGCCGGCCCGCAGCAGCGGCTGCTCGACGACGACCGACGGCTTCACCCGGCGCACGAGGATGATCACGAGCGCGACGGTGAACATCACCATCTCGATGACGGTGGACATGCCGATCGGCACGAGCTCGCCGTCCTCGTTCGGGAACGAGGGTCGTAGGCCCGAGAACAGGCCGAACAGCACGATGAGGAACGTGCCGCTGAGGAAGATCCAGGCGGCGGTCGCGCCGCCCGGCGGCACGGGGTGCTCGATCCGGTCGGCCTTGGCCGGCTTCGCCGGCGTGGCGTCGGCGCTGCCGACCCCGGCGCCCGAGGCGCCGGTGGACCCGGTGGATCCGGTGGCACCCACCGCTGCGCCGACGCCGGCGCCCGCCCCGGCAAGCTGGCCCTGCAGCGCGGCCGGCACCTCCACCTGCTTCTCCTCGACCCGCTTCAGGAACACCGGGTCGTTGCGGAGCTCCTTGCCGATGCGCTGCTGCACGACCGAGGTGGCGATGCAGGCGACGATCGAGGCCGGGATGGTGATGAGCAGGATCTGCGGGAGGCCGTACCCGGTGCCGTCCATGAGCACGAGGTACGCGGCCATCGCGGCCGACACCGGGCTGGCGGTGATGCCGAGCGCCGAGGTCACCGTCGACGAGGCGAGCGCGCGCTCGGGGCGCTGCCCGTTGCGGTACGCGGTCTCGTAGATGATCGGGATGAGCGCGAAGTAGATGTTCGACGTACCCGCCAGCACGGTGAAGACGAATGCCACGATCGGCGCGACGTAGGTGAGCCGCTTCGGACTCGCCTGGATGATCTTCGACGCGATCGACACGAGGTAGTCGATGCCGCCGGCGGCCTGCATGGCCGACGACGCGGTGATCACCGCGATGATGATGAAGAACGCGTCGATCGGGATGGCGCCGGGTGGCAGGTGGAAGGCGAACACGAGCACCGCGGTGCCGACGACGCCCCACAGTCCCAGCCCGAGCCCACCTGTCCGGACGCCCATGATGATCGCGCCGATCACCACGGCGGCTTGCAAGGTGACGAGCACCCACGTCTCCATCGGAACCCCCTCGATTCCCGAACCACCACGATGTAGCTGAGGCCGAACCTACTGCTCCGGCGCGGCTGTGGGCAACGGACGCGCCAGCGCGGGCTCGAGCGGGTTCCGGACCCATGCGGCCGGCCGCGGGCTCGTCGCCCGGCGCCGGAGCGCCTGTCGGAAGGAACGCCATCCTTCACGGCCGGCCGAGGTGAAGCAGCCGCGCACACGGGCCGATCCGCGACCTCGCCGCAGAAATCCTTCGGTTCTTCCGTTTGCCTCCGCTCCGACCCCGTGTGACCATGGGGCATGGTCACCGTCGATCGCACCGCAGCCACGGCCCTCGCCGCCGCCCTCGCCGAGGCCGACGCCGCTGCGGACGCCGGTCGGAGCGGCACCGAGGTCGACGCCCTGACGCTCGGGCGGCGCATCCGCGACCGGCGCACCGCACAGGGCATGACGCTCGGCGCCCTCGCCGCCGCGATCGACCGGGCGCCCTCGCAGGTCTCCGCGATCGAGAACGGCAAGCGCGAGCCGCGCCTGTCGATGCTCCGCACCATCGCGCTCGCGCTCGGCACCACCGCCGACGAACTGCTGCGCACGGATGCCCCGTCCGAGCGTGCGGCGCTCGAGATCGCCGTCGAGCGGGCCCAGCGCGGCCCGGTGTTCGACGCCCTGGGCCTGCCCGCGTTCCGCGTCGCGAAGACGATGAGCGACCAGACCCTGCAGACGATCCTCGCGCTGCACGACGAGATCACCCGGCTGCACCGCGAGCGGGCCGCCACGCCCGAGGAGGCGCGACGGGCGAACGCGCTGCTCCGAGCCGAGATGCGCGAGCGCGACAACTTCTCGCCCGAGCTCGAGGCGCAGGCCGCCGAGCTGCTCGACGCCGTCGGCCATGCGGGCGGTCCGGTCTCGCACCAGCTCGTCGCCGACCTCGCGAGCCACCTCGGCTTCTCGCTGCACTATGTCGGCGACCTGCCGCACTCCACCCGCTCGGTGACCGACAAGCGCAACGGCCGCATCTACCTGCCGACGCAGCAGTCCCCGTCGCGCGACTCCCGGTCGCCGATCCTCCAGGCCCTCGCGTCGCGGGTGCTCGGCCACGAGGAGCCCGCGAGCTACGGCGACTTCCTGCGCCAGCGCATCGAGACGAACTACCTGACCGCCGCGCTCCTCCTGCCGGAACAGGCGGCGGTGCGGTACCTCCGCGAGGCGAAGGAGCTGCGGCGCATCTCGATGGAGGAGCTCCGCGACCACTTCGCGGTCTCGTACGAGACGGCCGCGCACCGCTTCACGAACCTCGCGACCGCCCGCCTCGGCATCCCGGTGCACTTCGTGAAGGTGCACGAGTCCGGCACGATCATCAAGGCGTACGAGAACGACCGGGTGCGCTTCCCATCCGACGCGCTCGGCGCGGTCGAGGGCACGACGATGTGCCGCAACTGGACGGCGAGGACGGTCTTCGACGTCGCCGACCGATTCAGCCCCTGGTACCAGTACACCGACACGCCCTCGGGCACCTTCTGGTGCACGTCTCGCATCGAGAAGGCGAAGGAGGGCGAGTACTCCGTCTCAGTGGGCGTGCCGTTCGAGCACGTGAAGTGGTTCCGCGGCCGCGAGACCTCGCATCGGGCAGTCTCCCGCTGCCCCGACCCGTCGTGCTGCCAGGCCCCGGCGGGCCTGGCCGAGCGGTGGGCGGATGCCTCGTGGCCGGCCGCGCGCACGCCGACGAGCCTGCTCGCGGCCCTGCCGACGGGCACGTTCCCCGGGGTGGACCAGACCGAGGTGTACGAGTTCCTCGAGGCGCACGCCCCGCGGGACTGAGTCACCCGATGGTCACGCCGACCTCCCCGGCCACGACCGTGACCGGCTCGTGCCGCACCGGGAAGTTCACCGATCGGGCGATGAAGCAGTAGTCGCCGACGCGCTCGTGCAGCGACTCGGCGAGGGCGGCGTCGCCGCCTGCGGCGATGGTCACGTGGGGGCGCAGGACGACCTCGCGGAACGTTCCGCTGCCGTCGCCCTCCTCGATCATCGTGCCCGCCGGGGCGTCCTCGTAGGCCACCACGACGATGCCGGCCGTCGTCGCCAGGTGCAGGTACCAGAGCAGATGGCACTGGGCCAGCGACGCGACGAGCAGCTGCTCGGGGTTCCAGCGGCTCGGGTCGCCGCGGAACGACGGGTCGGAGGAGCCGGGGATCGATGGCCGGCCAGGCGCGTCGAGCACGTGGTCGCGCCGGTAGCTGCGGTAGTTGCGGGTGCCCTCGCCGTCGTCGCCGGTCCAGGCCAGTCGCAGGTCGTAGTGGTGTTCGCGGGTCATGCGTGCTCCTCGATGGTCGGGGTCTCGGTGGACGAGGACTCGGTGGACGCGGTTGCGGCTGCGAGGTCCCGGGTGGCCAGGGCGTGCTCGCGGGCGGCGGTCGCCGCCCGATCCGCGTCGCCGTCGCGGATCGCGGCGAGCAGCCCCAGGTGCTCGTCGTGCACGGCGCGGGTGCGGTCGGCTCCGGCGAGCCCGGTGCGCGTGGAGACGAGGATCTGGTCCCAGTGGCGGGCGAGCGACTCGACGATGACGGCGTTGCCGGCGAGGGCCGCGATCCGCTCGTGGAACCTGCGGTTCGAGTCGGTCGCGGCGGCCAGGTCGCCCGCACGCGTGTGCGCGTCGGCCTCACCGGCCAAGCGATCGAGTTCGGCGAATGCTGCGGGTTCGAGCCGCCCGGCGCGCTGCCGGTCGGCGAGCGCGGCCGCGGCGAAGGCGTCGAGCGCGGCACGCGCTTCGTACACCCACGCGAGTTCGCGGCCGGTGCGGCGTCGGATGCGAACCCCTCGCCCCTGGGCGAGGACCAGCCCGTCCGCCTCGAGACGCTGCAGCGCCTCGCGCACGGGGGTGCGGCTCACCTCGAGGCGCTCGGCGATGGCGGACTCGCTGACCTTCTCGTGGCCGTCGAGGGCCCCGGTGACCACCAGGTCGCGGAGCTGCGTGTATACCGTCATCCCGCGAGTATTGCATACGTTTCGGGTTATTGCATGCAATCTTGCCGCGGCGCACGCCGACCAGCCCGCTCGCGGCCCTGCCGACGGCGGACCTTCCCGGGGCGGGGCATCCGCCTCGAGCGCGCGGAACCAGGCGAGCGCCGAACGATGCGCGGTGACGCCGTAGTCGAGGGTGGCGCGCTGGTACCGGAAGACCGTGAGGAACGCGGCGGGGATCGAGCGGGAGCTCCCGCGGACGGCCCACGCCTCCCGCTGACGCCGTCGGCCCTTCCGCTGGCACACCCGCTCGGGGCAGGATGTGAGCACCCTCCGAGACGACTGGATGTGATACCCGTGGGCACCACCGTCTACGAACGTCGCCGCCCTCCGGCCTCCGCCATCACCCACTCCCTCACCGGGACCCGCCAGTCGGTGTTCTGGCTCGACGACCTGCCGGCCGGCCTCGCCCCGACGCGCCCGCCGCTCACCGGCGCGCGCGTCGCCGACCTCGCGATCGTCGGCGGCGGCTACACCGGGCTGTGGACGGCGTTGCTCGCCAAGCGCCGCAACCCCGACGCCGACGTCGTGCTGCTCGAGGCGAAGACGATCGGCTGGGCGGCCTCCGGCCGGAACGGCGGCTTCTGCGAGGCGTCCCTCACGCACGGCCGGGAGAACGGCCGGCGCCGCTGGCCGGAGGAGCTCGACACGCTGGAACGGCTCGGCCTCGAGAACCTCGACGCCTTCGAGGCCGACCTGGCCGAGTGGGGCGTCGACGCGCGGTTCGAACGGAACGGCTCGCTCGACGTCGCGGTCGAGCCGTTCGAGGTCGAGTGGCTGCACGAGGAGGCGGCCGCGGCCGCCGCACGCGGCGACGACACCGTACGACTGCTCGACGAGCACGAGACCCGCGCGGCGTTCTCGTCGCCGATCGCGCTCGAGTCGCTCTGGCGCACCCGCACGAGCGCGATCCTCGACCCGGCTCGGCTCGCCGCCGGCCTCGCCCGCGCGGCCGAGGCGCAGGGCGTGCAGGTGTTCGAGCACTCGGTGGTGCACCGCCTCGACACCCCCGGCTCGACGGGCGCCGTCGAACTGGCGACCGATCGCGGCCGGGTGCTCGCCCGGCAGGTCGTGCTCGCGACGAACGTCTTCCCGTCGCTGCTGAAGCGCAACCGCCTGATGACCGTGCCGGTCTACGACTACGTGCTCGTCACCGAGCCGCTCGACGAGGCGCAGCTCGCCTCCGTCGGCTGGCGCGACCGGCAGGGCGTCGGCGACCTGGCGAACCAGTTCCACTACCTGCGGCCGACCGCCGACGGGCGCATCCTGTACGGCGGGTACGACGCGATCTACCACTACGGCCGCCGCATCCGCGCCTCGTACGAGCGACGGCCCGAGTCGTTCGAGCGGCTCGCGAGCCACTTCCTGACCACGTTCCCGCAGCTGGAGGGCGTCCGCTTCTCGCACCGCTGGGCGGGAGCGATCGACACGTCGACGCGGTTCTGCGCGTTCTACGGCGCCGCGAGGAACGGGCGCGTCGCGTACGCGACCGGCTACACGGGCCTCGGCGTCGCGGCGACCCGGTTCGCCGGCGAGGTGGTGCTCGACCTGCTGGAGCAGCGCGAGAACGAGCGCACGTCGCTCCGGATGGTCCGCGAGCGCCCCCTGCCGTTCCCGCCGGAGCCGGTGGCGGCCGCCGGCATCGGCGCGACCCGCTGGTCGCTCGACCGCGCCGACCACCGGGCGGGGCGGCGCAACCTCCTGCTCAAGTCGCTCGACGCGCTCGGCCTCGGCTTCGACTCGTAGCAGTAGACGCCGAGCCGAGTCGCTCAGGCGACGGATGCCTCGCCGGCGCCGGCTCCCGCCGCCGCCTCGCCGGCCGGCCCGACGGTCACGATGCGGAACGTGCGGTGGAACCGGTCGACGAGCGCTGGGCCGCCGACGAGCACCGTCGGCCCGTCGCCGAGGGCGTTCGCGCGGAGCGCGGAGGCATCCGTCAGCAGGTCGCGGAACGCGGCGGGCGCGACCAGCAGCTCGAGCACGTCGGCGACCGGCGCGGCCGCCATGCGGGCGCGCGGTTGCGGGATCGCGCCCGACCCGATCGGCATGACGTCGAGCGTGCGGGCCGCGACGAGGGCCGACACGCTCGTCTCGCCGACGTGCAGCACGTACTCGGTGGGCGGCATCGCGGCGGCGACCTCCGCCTGGAAGGCGGCGCGCAGCGACACGGCGAGCGCGTCGGCGGTGAGCACCTCGCCGTCGCCGGGCTCGCCGAGCGTCGACCAGCCCCAGCGCTCGAGGGCGAGCACGACGGGTTCGAGGGCGCGCCCGAGCTCGGTGAGCTCGTAGCCGCCGCGGACGACGGGGACCCGCCGCACCACCCCGGCGTCCTGGAGCTCCCGCAGGCGGTCGCTCAGGATGTTCGTCGGGATGCGCGGCAGGCCCGCCTTCAGGTCGCTGTACCGGCGGGCGCCGGCGAGCAGGTCGCGGACGATGAGGAGCGCCCACCGTTCGCCGACCCGCTCGACGGCCCTGGCCACGCCGCCGTACTGGCCGAAGCCGCGCGCGACGCGCGCGCCCACGCGTCGGCCCCGATCAGGCCGACGCCGCAGGTGCGGCGCCCTGCTCGGACAGGTGCGCGTCGGGACCGTTCTCGACGGCGGCCTGCTCCATGAACAGGAAGCCGAGGATGTTGCCGTCCGGGTCCTCGAGGTCGCGCGAGTACATGAAGCCGAGGTCCTGCGCGGGGCGCGGTTCGCTGCCGCCCCCGGCGAGCCCCTTGGCGATCGTCTCGTCGACCTCGTCGCGGGAGTCGCGCGTGAACGAGAGCGACGTCTGCGCGGCGGTGGCGGGGTCGATGATCGGCTTGTCGGTGAAGGTCTGCAGGTAGTCGCGGGTGACGATCATGAAGTAGATCGTGTCGCTCACGACGACGCAGGCGGCGTTCTCGTCGGTGAAGAGCGGGTTGATGGTCCAGCCGAGCGCGGTGTAGAAGGTCTTGGCGCGCTCGAGGTCGGTCGTGGGGATGTTCACGAAGATGCTGGTGTCGGACATGTGGGTTCCTCCGGTGGATCGTCGTCGTCCTGGTGTGGTTCGGGTTCGACGTAAGCTTGCTCTTTGCAAGTGCGCTTGTCAATAGCAAGTAACTCATCCGGCTCCGGGCAATCCCCGGGCGCTAGCCTGAAGCCATGGACTCACGGGCTCCCGCCGGCGGCATGCCGAGGCGGGCGTTCCTCGCGGCCGCACTCTCCGGCGCGTCGGCCATCGTCCTCGCGAGCTGCACCGGCACGCCGGCGCCCTCCGTCTCGCCGACCCCGACCGTGAGCCCGTCGCCCTCGTTCACCCCCGGACCCGGGCCCGACGGGTTGCCGCCGCTCACCGCGCTGCGCCGCTCCCGCTGGGGTGCCGACCCGTGGGCGCGGGGCGCGTTCAGCTATCCCGCCGTCGGCAGCACCGACGCGATGCGCACCCGTCTCGCCCAGCCCGTGCGCGACCGGCTCTGGATCGCCGGCGAGGCGTGCTCGGTCGAGGCCCCGGGCACCATGCACGGGGCGATCGCCTCCGGCGCGGCCGCGGCCGACGACCTCGCCCGCGTCGCCGAGGACGGCGAACGCGTCGTCGTCGTCGGCGCCGGGCTCGCCGGGCTCACCGCCGCGAACGCCCTCGCGGAGCGCGGCTTCCGGGTGACCGTCATCGAGGGCCGCGACCGCGCGGGCGGCCGGGTCGACTCCGTCGACGACGCCGCGTTCGGCGGCAGCGGCAGCGTGCAGCTCGGCGCCCTGATCGCGGGCGAGGACGACGCGCTCGACGAGGCACTGGTCGGGGCATCCGTCGACACCCACCTGCTCCAGGTGCCCGACTTCGCGCTCGCGCCCGACGGCGCCTGGGTGTTCGTCCGCAACGAGGGCGCCGACGTGATCCGCCAGGCCCACGAGTGGGCGCTCACGCAGCCCTCCGACGTGTCGCTGGCCGCCGCGCTGGTGCGCTCCGGCGCGACCTCGAACCTGTCGCCCATCGTCGACGACCACGGACTCCGCACCGTCGACTGGGTGGTCCGGGCGATCGCGAGCGGCGTCGAGCCGGCGACCGGTGCGCCGACCTCGAAGGTGTCGGCGCAGGCCTT
The DNA here is from genome assembly GCF_043950245.1 of Agromyces sp. MMS24-K17. Lineage (GTDB taxonomy): Bacteria > Actinomycetota > Actinomycetes > Actinomycetales > Microbacteriaceae > Agromyces. The sequence continues at coordinate 184,849 of NZ_CP171640.1, forward strand.
CGACCCCGAGCGCGTCGGCCGAACCCTCCGCGTCGTCACCGGCCGGCTGGGCGACCTCGTCGACGACCTCGTCGCGGGGGTCGATATCGCCGTCAACAGCACGGTCACGCACGTCCGCTACGACGACCGGCGGGTGAGCCTGCGCCTCGACTCGGGCGAGTCGTTCACCGCCGACCGCGCGATCGTCACCGCCCCGCTCGGCGTGCTCAAGACCGACATGATCGACTTCAGCCCGTCGCTGCCCTACGGGCACCAGCGCGCGATCTCGCTGCTCGGCTACGGGCTCGTCGACGTCGTCTGGCTGCGGTTCGAGTCGGCCTTCTGGCGGTCGGATGCCCCGCCCGGAACGGGTTCGGGCGACGGCGGCGACGACGGGTCCGGCGACGGCGCGGACGCGCCCGGCATCGACCAGGGCGAGGAGGTCGACCCCGAGCCGAGTGCGACGCCCGACATCCTCACCGTCGTCGGCTCGACCCCGAGCGTCGCGGCCTGGCTCGACGTGGGCCGCGCGACCGACGAGCCCGTGCTCGTCGGCGTCATGGCCGCGGGGCAGGCGAGCCGGCTCGAGCGGCTCGACGACGCGGCGCTCCAGGCGGTGCTGCTCGACGAGCTCGTGCCCTTCGCCACAACCACCGGTTGACCGCCACGAACACGGCCGTCAGCGCGAGGAAGATCACAAGGCACACCAGGCAGCCGACGAGCACGCCGACCCAGCCGCCGACCTGCGCCTCGTCGAGGAAGAAGTACGGGTACCAGCCGAGATCCGCGCCGCGGACCAGGGTGAACGCGAGCCACGCCACCGGGTAGGCGAGCACCCAGCCGAGCGTCGACCACGGCACGGGCGGGTTCACCGCGAGCACGCTGTCGACGGTCCACGCGACCACGACGAGCGCGGGCACGACGAAGTGCAGCAGGGTGTCCGACCAGGGCACCTCGATCCGGTAGGAGAACGTGGACGCCTGGCTCACGATGAGCCCGAACACGATGCCCGACACGATGACGTAGACGGTGACGATCGTGCGCACCGTGCCGAGCCACGGCGGATCGTGGTCGGCGAACAGCGCGAACGCGCCCGCGACGAGCAGCACGACCACGGCGAGGAACGCCGACTGCACGGTGAAGTAGCTGAAGAAGTTCGCCGTGGCGAAGAGGCGGAAGCCGAGCACGTACTCGAAGTTGCCGACGAGCGCGACGACCTCGATCGCGGCGATGAGGAATCGGAAGACGCCGAGCAGGCGGCGGGCCCGCATGCCGGGAACCTGGACTCCGGTTCGGCGCGCGGACATGGTTCCACGCTACCGGCCGGCCGTGGGAGGAGCCTGCGTGGGACGCCCGCGCACGGTGCATGCCGTTCGCGGCATACCGGCCCGGGGCGGGCCCGCGCAACCCCCCGTTCTGCGGAATCGCCCGTCGCTAGCGTGGCGGTGCCGCGAGGGTCCCCCCTCGCGACGCGGTTCCCCGACCATCCCCCAAGGAGTGACATGCTCACGCTGACCTGGCTCCTCGTCATCGCCCTCGCGGGCGGCATCCTCGCGCTCGTCGACGGCATCCTGCGGGTGCGCGGACGCGGCAACTCGATCATCGGCATCATCGAGCTGATCGTGGCCGCGCTGTTCCTGCTGTCGCTGTTCTTCGCCGGCATCCCGTTCGGCTCGATCGTGCTGGCCGTCGTGCTGCTCGTCGTGCTCATCGTCGGGCTCGTGCTGCGCGGCCGGCAGGGCGTGGCGATCACCATCATCGCGCTCGTGCTCGTCGCCGCGTACCTCGTGCTCGCGAACCACTGGATCGTGGTACCCGGCGTCAACTGAGCGGCGCCGCGCCCGCGCACGCGACGGGGCCCCGAGTCGATCGACTCGGGGCCCCGTCGCGGTGTGTGCCGGGCTCCTACCCGGCCTCGTACTCGCAGCACCACGCGAGCGCGGCGACGGCGTCCTGGCCGAGCTCGGGATGCCTCGTGCGGAACTCCGCCGGCGAGGCGACGAAGTCGGCCTCGAAGCGGCGGGCCGCGGTGGCGAGTGCCGGTCCGGCCGCGTGGCCGAACGTGGCGATGACGCGGGCGTCGTCCTTGGCGGGGAGGGGCGTGCGGCCCCAGCCCGTCCATTCGACGACGGCGCGGGTGAGACGAGGCTCCATTGCCTTCATCGGGTACTCCTTCGTACGTGCGGTATCGATTCTGCCTCAGATCAGGCGGTGCGCGAACCCGGCTTCGGCGTGCCGTCCTCGCGGCGCGGGATCCCGAGCGGGTTCCCGTCGCGCAACTCGGGCGGCAGCACCCCGGCCGGGGCGTCCTGGTAGGCCACGGGCACGAGCCAGCGGCGGATCGCGGTCGCGCCCACCGAGGTGTGCACCGACGCGGTCGTCGCGGGCCACCCGCCGCCGTGGTGCTGCGCCCAGGCGATCGCGACGCCGGTCGGCCAGCCGTTGAAGACGAGCCGTCCGGCGATGCGGCCGAGCGCGTCGGCGAGGTCCCGCACGTCCTCCCCCGGCGCGTGGTGGATCGACGCGGTCAGGCTGCCCTCGAGGGTGGCGATCGCACGATCGCGCTCGTCGTCGCCGCGGTAGCGGACGAGCACGGTCAGCGGCCCGAAGCACTCCTCGAGCCAGCTCTCGGGGCCGGCGGCGAAGGTGACCGCGTCGACCGTCACGACGGTCGCGGCGGCGGCCGGCGCGGCGCCGTCGGCCAGCCGTCCGGGCAGCACCACCTCGGCCCCGTCGAGCGACCCGAGCCGGTCGACCCCGTCGACGAACGCGACGGCCATGCCGTCGGTGAGCAGCCGCTGGCCGTCGACCTCGGCGAGCGCGTCGTCGAGCGCCGCCTCGAACCCGTGGTCGGCGGGCACGAGCACGAGCCCTGGCTTGGTGCAGTACTGCCCGCCGTCGCGGGTGAACGATCCGGCGAGGCCGGCGGCGATGCCGGCGACGTCCGCGGTCGCCGCCGCCTCGGTCACGACGACCGGGTTCAGCGAGCCGAGCTCGCCGTAGAACGGGATCGGCGCGGGCCGGGCGGTCGCGAGGTCGAACAGCGCGCGGCCCCCGCGGGTGGAGCCGGTGAACCCGACGGCCGCGACGAGCGGGTGCCCCACCAGCGCGACGCCGGCGTCGAGCCCCTCGACGAGCTGCAGGGCGTCGGCCGTTCCCCCGGCCGCGGCGAGCGCGTCGCGTCCGATCGCGGCGACGCGGCGGGAGAGCTCGGGATGCCCCGGGTGCGCCTTGACCACGACCGGCGCCCCGGCGGCGAGCGCCGAGGCGGTGTCGTTGCCGAGCACCGAGAACGCGAACGGGAAGTTCGAGGCCGCGAACACCGCGACCGGTCCGATCGGGCGGAGCATGCGGCGCAGGTCGGGCCGCGGCGGGGTGAGCGACGCGTCGGGCGCGTCGAGGGTCGCCTCGAGGTACGAGCCCTCCTCGATCACGCCCGCGAAGAACCGGAGCTGCGCGGCCGTGCGGGTGACCTCGCCGCCGAGCCGGGCCTCGGAGAGGTGCGTCTCGTCGTGGGCGAGGGCGACGAGCTCGTCGCGGTGGGCCTCGACGGCGTCGGCGAGGGCGCGCAGCCAGTCCGCGCGCTCCGCGCGGGTCGTGCGCTCCACGCCGGCCGCGGCGGCGGCGCGCACGGCGCGGTCGACGTCGGGCGAGGCATCCGTCGCGACCTGGGCGGCCGCGTCGACCCGGTGGCGGCCGGTCATCAGAACGCCGCCAGCCCGGTGAGCTCGCGACCGATCACGAGCTGGTGGATCTCGTCGGTGCCCTCGTAGGTGCGCACCGACTCGAGGTTCGCGGCGTGCCGCATCACGGGGAACGCGTCGGTGATGCCGTCGCCGCCGAGGATGGTGCGCGCCTGATGCGCGATCTCGAGCGCCTCGCGCACGCTGTTCAGCTTGCCGATGGAGATCTGCGCGGGGGTGAGCGCACCGCGCTCCTTCAGCCGGCCGAGGTGCAGGGCGAGCAGGATGCCCTTCTCGAGTTCGACGACCATATCGGCGAGCTTCGCCTGGGTGAGCTGGTTCGCCCCGATCGGGCGGCCGAACACCGAGCGGTCGGTCGAGCGGGCGAGCGCCGCCTCGACGCAGGAGCGCGCGGCGCCCATGGCGCCCCAGACGATGCCGTAGCGGGCCTCGTTCAGGCAGCCGAACGGTCCGGAGAGGCCGGATGCCCCGGGCAGCATCGCGTCGGCGGGCACGCGCACCCCGTCGAGGTCGATGTCGCACTGCACCGACGCACGCATCGAGAGCTTGCCGTCGATGGGCGTCGCGGTGAACCCGGCGGTGCCGGTCGGCACGAGGAAGCCGCGCACCGCGCGGGCGCCCTCGCCGAAGCCGCCTTCGCCGCTCGGGTCGTCGACCCGGGCCCACACGACGGCGACGTCGGCGAGCGAGGCGAGCCCGATCCAGCGCTTCGCGCCGTCGAGCACCCACTCGTCGCCGTCGCGGCGGGCGACGGTGGTCATCGCGGCGGGGTCCGATCCGCCCTGCGGCTCGGTCAGGGCGAAGCATCCGATGAGCTCTCCCTTCGCCATGCCGGGCAGCCACCGCTGCTTCTGCTCCTCCGAGCCGTACTTGGCGATGGCGCTCATCGCGAGCGAGCCCTGCACCGAGACGAAGGTGCGCCAGCCGGAGTCGGCGGCCTCGAGCTCGAGGCAGACGACCCCGTAGGCGACGGCGCCGGCCCCGGCGCATCCGTAGCCCTGGAGGTGCATGCCGAGGAAGCCGAGCTCGCCGAGTTCGCGGACGAACTCGCGGCGGAAGTGCTTGGCCTCGAAGTCCGCCTCGATCGCGGGCAGGATGCGCTCCTGGGCGAAGGCGCGGGCCTTCTGCTGCCAGGCGCGCTCCTCGTCGGAGAGCAGGGCATCGAGGTCGAACACCTCGTCGATGCGCGGCGCGGTGGTCATCGGGGTTCCCTTCGGTCGTGCCAGTCGGCGCCGGCGTGCTCGTCGAGCGCGGGCGGCGGGGTCCGGTAGGCGGCGGGGGTCGCGGAGAGTGCGACGGGGTCGGCGACGGAGCGGCGCCCGTCGAGGTCGACGACGGGGTCGAGGCCGAGCGACTCGGCGAATGCGATCGCCTCGGCGACGTCGTTCACGAGGCCGGCGGGCACGCCCGCGTCGGCGAACGCGGCCACCCAGTCGGCGGCGGCCTTCGCCTCGAGGGAGCGCTCGAGGTCGATGCGGAGCTCCTCGCGGTGGGCGACGCGGGCCGGGTTGGTGGCGTAGCGCTCGTCGTCGCCGAGGTGGTCGAGGCCCACGAGCCGGGCGAGGGTGCGGAACTGCCGGTCGTTGCCGACGGCGATGACGAGGTCGCGGTCGGCGGCGCGGAAGACGGCGTAGGGCGCGATGCTCGGGTGCTGGTTGCCGAGGCGGGCGGGCGCGCGGCCGGTCGCGAGCGTCGAGCCGGCCTGGTTCGTGAGCGCCGAGAGCAGTCCCTGCAGCAGGTTCACCTCGACCCGCTGGCCGGCGCCGGTGCGGTCGCGCTCGCGGAGGGCGAGCAGGATGCCGGCGACCGCGTTCTGCCCGCACAGCACGTCGACGAGCGCGACGCCCGCCTTCGCGGGCTCCCCGTCGGGCTCCCCGGTGATCGACATGAGGCCGCCGACCGCCTGCACGAGCAGGTCGTACCCGGCGAGCGACGCGCCGGCGCCCGCGCCGAACCCGGTGATCGAGCAGTAGACCACGCCCGGGTTCGCGCGGCGCACGTCGTCGTAGCCGAGGCCGAACCGGTCCATGACGCCGGGCCGGAAGTTCTCGACGAGCACGTCGGCGGTCGCGGCGAGCCGGTGCGCCTCGGCGAGGCCCGCCTCGGTGGCGAGGTCGAGCGCGATGGAGCGCTTGTTGCGGTTCACGCTGCCGAAGTAGGTCGACTGGCCGGCGGCGTCGACGGGCGGGGTCCAGTGCCGGGTGTCGTCGCCGGCGGGCGACTCGACCTTGAGCACGTCGGCGCCGAAGTCGGCCAGCAGCATCGTGGCGTAGGGGCCCGCGAGGACCCGCGAGAAGTCGGCGACGCGCAGGCCGGCGAGGACGGGGCGCGGGGTCGCGACCGGGGAAGCGGCAGGGGCCGTCGGCGCGCCGGGGCCCGCCTCGGGGGCCGCCTGGGGTCGCTGCTGCTGCATCTCATCCGCCTTCGCATGAGCGCGGCCGGGCCGGCCGCACGACATTCATCCTATATCGAATCTTTTTTGCGCGCGCCGCCCGCCGCCGGCCCGCCCCTCGACTACCGTGGAACGCATGGAGACGAGGGTGGGTCCGGGCGCACGCGAGGCGGTGTTCGCCCAGCTCGCCGACGCCGGCCGCGCCGAGCAGGTCGCCCAGCGGCTCACCGACGGCATCGTGCTCGGCGTGCTCGAGCCCGGCGAGCGTCTCCCCAGCGAGCCCGAGCTCGCCCGGCGGTTCGGCGTCGCCCTCATCACCGTGCGCGAGGGGCTCGGCATCCTCCGCGAGGCCGGTCTCGTCGAGACCCGCCGCGGCCGCGAGGGCGGCAGCTTCGTCGTGCTCGACGACGCCGAGCACCGCACCGTGCTGACCGCGCGCCTCCGCGGCCTCGCGCAGGTCGAGCTCGGCGACATGGCGGTCTACTTCGGCGCGATCCTCGCCGGCGCCGCCGAGCGCGCGGCCGAGCGCGCCACCGAGGCCGATGCCGCAGACCTCGCCGGATGGCTCGGCGCCGCCGACTTCTCGACCGCCGCCGCCGCCCGCACCAACCAGGGCGGGTTCCTGCTCGAGCTCGCCGTGCTCAGCCAGTCGGCGCGGCTCGTGCGCGAGCAGATCCGCCTCCAGGCCGAGTTCGGCCCGCTGCTCCTGCTCGGCCTCGACGACCCCGACGCGCGGGCCGCGGCCGTCGAACTCGACCACCGCATCGTTCGGGCCGTCGCCCGCCACCGGCAGCCCCGCGCCCGCGAGGCCGCCGGCGAGCTGGTCGCCCTGCTGTCGCGCCGGCTGCTCGAGGCCAAGGCGCGCGTCGAGCGAGGGGGTGCGCTCGATGAGCCGCACGCCGACTGAGGTCGCCGACCGCGTCGGATCGGTCTTCGCCGAGGTGTTCGATCGGCTCGCCGACTGGCGGACCGCGATCGAGGCACGGCTCGGCACGGGCCGGGACATCCGCCCCGCCGACCTCGACGACGCCGTCGCCGACCTGGTGCTCCCCCGGCTCGAGGCCGACGACCCGCTGCTCGTCGGCGCCGGGTTCATCGCCGACGGCGAGGTCGTGCGCGGCCGAGACGTGCACTTCGCGTGGTGGCTCGGCCCGCTCGACGACAACCCGGTGCTCGGCTCGACCGACCGGCCCACGCGGCTCGACCTCTCGACGCGCGGCTACGCCGAGTACCTGCGCGACTTCCGCGCGCTCGAGTGGTACCGGATCCCCGCAACCACCCGGCGCGCCCACGTCACCGGCCCGTACGTCGACCACCTCTGCACCTGCGACTACATCCTGACGCTGACGATGCCGGTGCACGTCGCCGGTCTCGCCGGCGCCGCCGGCGCCGCCGGCAGCGACGCGATGGTCGGCGTGGTCGGCGCCGATATCGCCGTCCGCCGGCTCGAGCGCGCCCTCCTCGGCGCCTTCCTCGAGGTCGACGCCCCGCTCGCGCTCGTGAACGAGCACGGGCGCGTGGTGCTCTCGACCGACCCCGCGCTGCAGGTCGGCCAGCTCGCCCCCGCGGCCGCCGGCGCATCGATCGGATGCCCCGGCACGCCCTTCTCGGTGCTCGTCGGGCCCGTCGGGCCCGGGGCATCCTGAAACCTCCCCGAATCATCCGGTGGTATATCTTTAGATCACGAGCGACTGCACCGCGGCAGACGACCTCTCGCGTGTGCACATGAGAAGGAGAGAACTCCCATGAGCTATGCCGTGACCAACCCCGCCACCGGCGAGACGGTCAAGACCTACGACACGATCGGCGCCGCCGAGCTGGAGGGCGCCATCGCCGCAGCCACCGACGCGCACCGCACCTGGTCGAAGCAGACGAGCGTCGACGAGCGGGCGGCCCTGATCCGCCGGGTCGGCGAACTGCACACCGAGCGCCGCCAGGAGCTCGCCGAGATCATCGTCCGCGAGATGGGCAAGCCGATCGAGCAGGCCCTCGGCGAGGTCGACTTCGCCGCGGCGATCTACGAGTACTACGCCGATCACTCGGCCGACTTCCTGCAGGACGAGCCGATCTCGCTGCTCGCCGGCGAGGGCACCGCGGTGATCCGCCGGTCGTCGCTCGGCGTGCTGCTCGGCATCATGCCGTGGAACTTCCCGTACTACCAGGTCGCCCGCTTCGCCGGCCCGAACCTGATCATCGGCAACACGATCCTGCTGAAGCACGCCGAGCAGTGCCCCGAGTCGGCCGCCGCGATCGAGCAGGTCTACCTCGACGCCGGCTTCCCGCAGGGTGCCTACGTGAACATCTACGCCTCGCACGACCAGATCGAGGAGGTCATCGCCGACCCGCGCGTGCAGGGCGTCTCGCTCACCGGCTCCGAGCGCGCGGGCGCCGCGGTCGCCGCCATCGCGGGCCGACACCTGAAGAAGGTCGTGCTCGAGCTCGGCGGCTCCGACCCCTTCATCCTGCTGTCGACCGACGACCTCGACGAGACCGTGCAGAACGCGGTCGACGCGCGCCTCGACAACAGCGGCCAGTCCTGCAACGCGGCCAAGCGCTTCATCGTGGCCGACGACCTGTACGAGCCGTTCCTCGAGAAGTTCACGGCGAAGCTCGCCGAGGTCGAGGCGAGCGACCCGACGTCGGCCGACTCGGCGCTCGGCCCGCTGTCGTCGCTGAAGGCCGCGGAGAACCTCGACGAGCAGGTCCGGCGGGCGGTCGAGCACGGCGCGACCCTCGCGCACGGCGGCACGCGCGACGGCGCGTTCTTCCAGACCACGGTGCTGACGGATGTCTCGCCCGAGAACCCGGCCTCGAAGGAGGAGTTCTTCGGGCCGGTGGCGCAGGTGTACCGCGCCGCCGATGAGGCCGACGCGATCCGCATCGCGAACGACACCCCGTTCGGCCTCGGCTCGTACGTGTACACGACCGACCCGGCGCAGGCCGAGCGCGTCGCCGACGCGATCGAGGCCGGCATGGTGTTCGTGAACGTCGTGCTCGCCGACGGCGCGGAGCTGCCCTTCGGCGGCGTCAAGCGCTCGGGTTCGGGCCGCGAGCTCGGCCGCTTCGGCGCCGACGAGTTCGTGAACAAGAAGCTGATCCGCATCGGCTGACGCCCGGCACAGCTCCGGCGAGCGACGAGCCCTCGACCCGACCGGGTCGGGGGCTCGCTGCATTCGGGGGCTCGCGGCATTCCCGGCGGCCGATCCTGCTAAATCATCCGGTGCTATACCTTTACGACCGGATGTATGGCAGACTGCTGCACGCCACGAAGTCGTCCGGGTGGGCGGACGCGATCAACGACGATCAAGGAAAAGGCCACCATGACCGACCCCAGCAAGCGCGCCGAACTCGGCGACGGCGAGCACCTGCAGGTCCTCGGCTACGAGGACTCGTTCCACCGTTCCATGAGCCTCTGGGCGAACTTCGCCCTCGGCTTCACCTACCTCTCCCCGCTCGTCGGCGTGTACTCGCTGTTCGCCGTCGCCCTCACCGTCGGCGGCCCGCCCTCGATCTGGTGGATCGTCATCGTCGGCGCCGGGCAGCTGCTCGTCTCGCTGGTGTTCGGCGAGGTCGTGTCGCAGTACCCGATCCACGGCGGCATCTACCCGTGGGCCCGTCGCCTCTGGGGCCGCCGCTACGCATGGATGGCCGCCTGGGTCTACATCTGGGCGATGATCGTGACCATCACCGCGGTCTCCGAGTACGGCTCCGGCTTCGCCGCCAGCCTGTTCGGCCTCGAGCACACCGCCGACACCACGCTCTGGCTCACGCTCGCCCTGTTGGTGATCGCGCTCGCGATCAACTTCACCGGCACGAAGTGGCTCGCCCGCGTCGCCCGCATCGGCCTCGCCGCCGAGCTCATCGGCGTCATCGGCCTCGGCCTCTACCTCCTGATCTTCCAGCGCAAGCAGGAGTTCTCGATCTTCTTCGACACCATGGGCGTGGAGGGCGACGGCAGCTACGTGACCGCGTTCTTCGGCGCCGCCCTCGCCGGCCTGTTCCTCTTCTACGGCTTCGAGGCCTGCGGCGACGTCGCCGAGGAGGTCGAGAACCCGGCCCGCCGGATCCCCCGCGCGATGATGCTGACCATCCTCGTCGGCGGCGTCTCGGCGCTGTTCTCGTTCGGCGGCTACGTGCTCGCCGCGCCCGACCTGCAGGCGATCGTCTCCGGCGAGGACGCCGACCCGATCCCCGCGATCCTCGAGTCCACGCTCGGCCCGGTCGGCGCGAAGCTGTTCCTCGTCATCGCGATCACGGCGTTCCTCTCCTGCGTGCTCAGCCTCCAGGCCGCCGCGAGCCGCCTGCTGTTCTCCTTCGCCCGCGACGGCATGATCCCCGGCCACCGCTGGCTGTCGAAGGTCTCCGAGGGCAGCAAGGTCCCGGCCAACGCGCTCATCGTCGCCTGCACCGTGCCGGCGCTCATCGCCGTGCTCGTGTGGCTCAACGCCGACCTGCTCTACCCGGTCACGGCGTTCGCCGTGCTCGGCATCTACGTCGCGTTCCAGATGGTCGTGCTCGCCTCGCTCCGCCAGCGCTTCCGCGGCTGGAAGCCGGCCGGGCCCTTCTCGCTCGGCCGCTGGGGCATCGTCGTCAACGTGTTGGCGCTCGCCTACGGCATCTTCGCGATGATCCTGCTGGCGGTGCCGGGCACCTCCGGCGACGTCCTCACCGACTGGGTCGTGCTCATCGGCCTCGGCGTCGTGCTCGGCACCGGCCTGGTCTACCTGTTCGCTGCCCGACCCGACCGCCGGAGCGACGCTCCCGCCGGTGACGCGATCGCCGTCGCCGACGAGATCCGCGTGCGCACCGGCGCCGTCCAGGCGGTGGAGGCCCCGCGGGCCTGACCCGAACCCTCCCCGCGCCACCGCCCGGACGCGAATGGTCGCCTTCCCTCGTGGGAGGCGACCATTCGCGTCGTCGCACGCGCGGGCACGCGGGCACGCGGAGGGCGCGGACTCAGCGCGCGAGCGCGGCGTCGATCTCGTCGCGGCGCAGCACCACGAGCCGGGTCACGACCTCCTCGGGCAACGGATGCTCCGCCGAGAACCTGACCGTCCCCTTCGACCAGTCGAACCCTCCTGCGTCGAGCTCCTCGTGCACCGCGTCGACGACGGCCGGGCTGAACGGGTAGTACCCGATGTGCGCCTTCGCGACCTGCACGCTGAGCAGCGGGCGCCCGCGGTACGTGAGCGCCGGCATGCCGTAGCCCAGCCCCTCCTCGGCGTCGGGCACGAGCGCGGCGGCCCGGCCCCGGATCCGCTCCACGGCGTCGCGATCGGGCCCGTCGAGGCCCGCGATGTAGTCGGTCAGTTCCCCCATGCCGGTCATCGTACGCCCCGGCTTCCGAGCCATCACGGCTCGGCTAGGGTGGCGGGATGATCCGTCGTCGCGTCGTCGTCAGCGGCCTCGTCCAGGGCGTCGGCTACCGCTACCTCGCGCGCAAGCACGCGCAGCGCCTCGGCGTGGTCGGCTGGGTCCGCAACCTGCCGGACGGCACGGTGGAGGCCGAGATCGAGGGCGACGAGGCATCCGTCGCGACCATGCTGCGCCGGCTGGAGGCCGGCCCGCCCGGCTCGCAGGTCACCGGCCTCGCGGTCGAGGAGGTCGCCCCGCTCGGCGAGGCGGAGTTCCGCATCGCGCGGTGAGGCGCGCGGCCGGATGCCCCGCCCCGCGCCGAGCCGCACCGCTCCACGCTGCCCGGGGACGACACCGAGGGGCGGATGCCCCGCCCCGCGCCGAGCCCCACCGCCATGCCGCCCGGGGACGACGAAGGCCCGCCGGCGGACCGGCGGGCCTTCGTACGACGCGAGGCGTCAGGCTCAGATGGCGTTGACGTCCAGCGGGATGCCGGGGCCGAACGTGGTCGACACGGCGCCCTTCTGGATGTAGCGGCCCTTGGCGCTGGACGGCTTGAGGCGGGTGATCTCCTCGAGCGCGGCCTTCAGGTTCTCGTTGAGCTGGTCGTCGGAGAACGAGGCCTTGCCGACGACGAAGTGCACGTTGGCGTGCTTGTCGACGCGGAACTCGATCTTGCCGCCCTTGATCTCCTCGACGGCCTTGGCCGGGTTCGGGGTGACGGTGCCGGTCTTCGGGTTCGGCATGAGGCCGCGCGGGCCGAGCACCTTGCCGAGACGACCGACCTGGCCCATGAGCTCCGGGGTCGAGACGGCGGCGTCGAACGACGTGTAGCCGCCGGCGACCTTCTCGATGAGCTCGGCGCCGCCGACCTCGTCGGCGCCGGCCGCGATCGCGGCCTCGGCCGCGGGGCCGGTCGCGAACACGATGACGCGGGCGGTCTTGCCGGTGCCGTGCGGGAGGATGACGGTGCCGCGCACCATCTGGTCGGCCTTGCGGGGGTCGACGCCGAGCTTCAGCGCGACCTCGACGGTCGAGTCGAACTTCGCCGAACCGGTGACCTTCGCGAGCGCGACGGCGTCGGTCGGAGCGTAGTACTTGCCGGCCTCGATCTTCTCGGCCGCGGCCCGGTAGGCCTTGGACTTCTGTGCCATGTGGATTCTCCTAGCGAGAAATGTGGTCATCGCGCCTGGCCGGCGCTGCCACGAATGAGAGTTCTGGTGAAGGGGTCGACTACTCGACCGTGATGCCCATCGAACGGGCGGTGCCCGCGATGATCTTCGAGGCGGCGTCGAGGTCGTTCGCGTTGAGGTCGACCAGCTTCTGCTCGGCGATCTCGCGCACCTGCGCCTGGGTCAGCTTGCCGACCTTGGTGGTGTGCGGGACGCCCGAGCCCTTGGCGACGCCGGCGGCCTTCTTGATGAGCTCCGCGGCGGGCGGGGTCTTCAGGATGAAGGTGAACGAGCGGTCCTCGTACACGGTGATCTCGACGGGGATCACGTTGCCGCGCTGCGACTCGGTCTGCGCGTTGTACGCCTTGCAGAACTCCATGATGTTCACGCCGTGCTGACCCAGCGCCGGGCCGATCGGCGGGGCCGGGTTGGCGGCGCCGGCCTTGATCTGAAGCTTGATCAGACCAGTGACCTTCTTCTTCGGTGCCATGATTTCTCTCTTTCTGATCGAACGCCCCGGGGCCCGGGGCACTCTCCCGCGGACCCGGCGGATCCGGGTCGCGGTGGATTGTGGGAGGCGTGCGACGCGCGCACAACCTCTCGATGATAGCGGAGGAATCCTCCGAGCGGGCTGCGAGCGCCCGCTCTGCTACAGCTTGGTGACCTGGTCGAAGCTGAGCTCGACCGGCGTCTCGCGCTCGAAGAGGGAGACGAGCACGATGAGCTTGCCGCTCTCCGGCTTGATCTCGCTGATCGTGCCGGGCAGGCCGGCGAACGAGCCGTCCTTGATCGTGATGGTCTCGCCGACCTCGAAGTCGACCTCGGCCGGCACGGCGCGGGCGGCGCCGGCGGCCTGGGCGCCCTTGGCACCCTTGGCCGGGGCGACGTCCTTGATCTCGACGAGGCTCTTCAGCATGCCGAAGGCCTCCTCGAAGCGCAGCGGCGTCGGGTTGTGCGCGTTGCCGACGAAGCCGGTGACGCCCGGAGTGTGGCGGATGACCGACCAGCTCTCCTCGTTGAGGTCCATGCGCACGAGCACGTAGCCCGGGATGCGCACGCGGGTGACCATCTTGCGCTGGCCGTTCTTGATCTCGACGACGTCCTCCATCGGGACCTCGACCTGGTGGATGAAGTCCGCCATGGCCATGGTCTCGCGGCGCTGCTCGATGTTCGCCTTCACGCGACGCTCGAAGCCGGCGTAGGAGTGGATGACGTACCACTTGCCCGGCAGGAACCGCAGCTCGGCGCGGAACTCCTCGTACGGGTCGACGACGTCCTCGGCCTCTTCCTCGACGGCCTCGACGGCGGCGAGGGCCTCCTCCTCGGAGTCGATGTCGAGCGCGTCGTCCACGACGGCGTCGGCCTCGGGGTCGACGGCCTCGGCCATCGCGTCGAGGACGGCATCGAGGTCGATGTCGTTGCCCTCGTCGTCGACGATGTGCACGGCCACATGCTCGGCCGAGTCGACCGACGTCTCGTCGTGCTCGAGCGTCGCGCCCTCCTGGGCCTCGTCGTCTTCCGAGGACTGCTCGGCCGCGGTCGACCAGTCGACGTCGTCGCGCTCGTACTTCGTCACTTCAGATCCTTCTCTCAGTCGGCCGGGAACTCCCGGCCGGAGTCAGCCCTTCGGCACCGAGAGCCCGATCAGACTCCCGGCTGGCCGAAGACGTACAGCACCAGCCAACCGGCCAGCTGGTCCAGCCCCCACACGATCGCCATCATGATGACGACGAATACGAGCACCACACCCGTGAAGCTGAACAGCTCCTTGCGGGTGGGAGTGACGACCTTCTTCAGCTCGGCGATGACCTGCCTGATGAACAGGGCGATCCGCGAGAACGGGTTGCGCCGAGCCGCGCGCTCGCGCTTGGCGTTGGCGACGACGTCCTCACTGGGTTCGTCGATGACTTTCCGGGCCACTCGTATACCTTTCGTGGGCCGGCATTCACTGCCGGCTCGCAGGGCGGACAGGACTCGAACCTGCAACCTGCGGTTTTGGAGACCGCTGCTCTACCAATTGAGCCACCGCCCTAGGGCCCCGGTTCCGGGACTCCTGGCATCACTCCCGACGGCTTCGCAACCCACCCCCGGAGGCGCAGAGAAGCTTGGTCGTCGATCGCAACCTCAGCAAGTCTAGGCGACGGATGCCCCGCCGCCAAACCGTGGCCCGCTCGGGGCCGTCCGTCCCCCGTGGAGCGGCGCCCGCCCTAGATTGGAACGGCAGCCGGGCGGGGCATCCGCACCGGTTCGAGGAGTGGGGGCGAGATGATTCCCGAACGCGCGCGGCGACGGGTCGCCGAGCCGACGAGCAGCATCGAGGTGATCGGCGAGCACTCGCAGTTCCGCCTCGACCTCGAACGCATCCGCTTCTCGCCGTACTTCTCCCGCCTGTCGGCGGTGACGCAGGTGATCGCGCAGCCCGGGGCGGGCCCGCTCATCCACAACCGGCTCACGCACTCGATCAAGGTCACGGCCGTCGCCCGCGCGATCGCGGTGGGCTTCGCCGATCCCGCGTCGCCGGGCCACGACCTCGCCGTCGAGCACGGCTGCGACGCGGTCGTCGTGCAGGCCGCGGCGAGCGCGCACGACCTCGGCCACCCGCCGTTCGGCCACCTCGGCGAGCGGGTGCTCGACCGGCTCGCGCGCGAGTCGCTGGGCCTGCCGGACGGGTTCGAGGGCAATGCGCAGACGTATCGCATCATCGCGTCGCTCGACGTCACCGAGACCTCGCCGCACGGCCTGAACCTGACCGCCGCGGTGCGCGCGGCGACCGCGAAGTACCCGTGGACCCGCTTCGCCGACGCGGCGGCGCTCGGGACCGGCCCGCTCCCCCGCGGGATGCGGCGGAGCGACGGCGGGCCGTCCGGCGCGTCCGGCGCATCCGGCGCAGCCGGCGCAGCCGGCGCAGCCGGCGCATCCGGCGGCATCGAGGTGGCGAAGTTCTCGGCGTACGACCTCGACGCCGCCGACCTCGCCGCCGCGAGGAACGGCCTGCCGCCGTTCGCGCAGTCGCTCGAGTGCTCGGTGATGGACCTCGCCGACGACATCGCGTACTCCATCCACGACGTCGACGACTTCTACCGGGCGGGGCTGCTCAGCCAGGGCGCGGTGGCCCGGGAGTTCCGCGGCTGGCTCGACGGCTCGGCGGCGCTGCGCGACCTCGACGACGAGGCGCTCGTGCTCCGCACCGCGCCGCCGGGCGCCGCGCTCGAGGGCCTGCGCCGCAAGCTCCGCCACTCCGACCCGTGGATCGCCGACGACGAGGCGTTCGCCGAGGCCGTCGCGGTCGTCGCGGGCGACCTCGTCGACGGCCTGCTGGCGATCCCGTTCGACGGGTCGATCGCGGCCGAGCGGGCGCTGTCGTCGTTCACGAACCGCTGGATCAACCACTTGCAGTCGTCGGTGGTGCCGGCGCCCGCGGGCGAAGCCCGCACGGGGCTGGTCACGCTCGACCGCCTGGCCTGGCACGAGGTCGAGGTGCTGAAGTTCCTGCACCGCCACTTCATCCTCGACCGGGCCGACATCGCCCTGTACCAGCGCGGCCTCAGCCGGGTGCTGACCCGCGCGGTCAAGGGCCTCACGGCGTGGGTCACCGACGACGTTGACCGGCATCGCGTGCCGGTGCGGCTGAAGGAGCTCGTCGAGCTGGCGACCGACGGGTATGCGGCGCTGCGCACCGAGCGACCCGAGGGCGTGCCGGTGCCGGCGGCCGACGACGTGCTGAGCCTCGGCGTCGGCCGCGGCGTGATCGACTACGTCGCGTCGCTCTCCGACGACCAGGCCCTCGCCGTGTCGGAGGCGATCGACGGGCGGCCCGACCGGCTCTGGGACATCGGGCAGAACCTCTAGGCGACGACCGCCCGGGCCCGCCGGCGCGGCAGCGCCAGCGCGAGCCCGACCACCGCCGCCGCCGCGCCGAGCGCGGCGACGAACCACGGGGTGTCGGCCGGGATGTCGAGGTACACGGTGATGCCGAGGATCCGCGACAGGCCCCACGGCAGCAGCGCCATCTGGTCGTTCCACGTGGTGAGCGCCTGTTCGAGGCCGATCGCGCCGACGAGGGTCGCCATGAGCCCCAGCGCGAGGCCGCTCGCGGCGACGGTCGCGCCGATCGCGCGCCGCCGGCCGATCTCGCGCGCCGCCGCCCACGCGCCCGCGACGAGCACCCAGGCGAAGAGCGCGAACGCGACCGTCGTGTACAGCGACCGGGAGACCGGGTCGGTCCAGAAGCCGAACCAGTACCCGCCGGGACCGGTCGGCACGAGCACGGCCGAGAGCAGCGCCACGCGCAGCAGGGCCGCGCCGCCGAGGGCGGCGGCCACGGTCGTCCAGGTCCCGCCGAGCAGCCGCACGACGAGCACCAGCGCGGCGGCGAACAGCGCCCACGTGCCGAGGGTGACGACGAGGTGAGCGGGCGCGGCGAACCAGGTGAGGATGCAGCGGCTCAGCACGAGGGCGACGGCCGGCACGGCGACGAGCAGCACCCGGTCGAGCGTGCCGAGGTCGCGCACGACGTCGGCCGCACGCCAGGGACGGGTGCCGGCGATCCAGGTCGCGCGGGCGGCGCGGGCGCCGGGCCAGGCCGCGAACCGGCGCCACCGCGCGGCGATGCCGAGCGCGAGCCAGGCGAGCACGACGGCGAGCAGCCCCCCGGACGCCCACGCCATCGCCGGGTCGCGCTCGGCCCGGTCGAGGCCGAGCTGCGCGGCCGTGAGGTTGTACGCCGGGAAGTACGGGTCGCCCGCGTACGCGTCCTCGTGCGCGGCCGCGCTCGTGGCGAACGCGCCCTTCGCCCGCTCCCACGCGGCGAACGCCTCCGGGGAGCGGGTGTCGTGCCACTCGGCCTTCCGCAGGAACATCTCGCGGTAGTCGGCGAGCAGGCCGAGCGTCGACGCCTCGTAGTCGAGGGTGTCGGCGAAGGCGGCGCGGAGCGCGGGATCCTTCCAGCTCGAGGCATCCGTCGCCCCGACCAGGTCGCGCATGTCGTCGACGGCGGCGAGCGCGCGGCGCCCGCCCGCGATCGCCTCGTCGAGGTCGTCGCGGGAGATCTCATAGATCACGTCGAGCGAGGCGCTGTCGCCGGTGAGGATGTCCCACTCGAAGATCCACATCATGGGCGGCGGCTCGAGCCCGATCGCGAACACCCGGCGCTCGGCGAACGGCCCGATGTACAGGCCGTCGGTGATCGCCTCGCGGGAGCGGGCCATCGCCTCGCCGATCGCCCGCACCGTCTCGGGGTCGTCGGAGAACCAGCGGCGGGCCCAGTCGGCCGTGATCGCTGCGGGGTCGAGCGACGGGTCGCGGGCGAGGCGCACGGCGAGCTCGGTGTTCAGCTCGGCGAGCTGCCAGAACCCGGACTTCAGTTCGAGGTTCATCGGGCCGGCGCGCCACGGGCCGCCGTCCTGCGTCCAGGTCCAGATGCCCTCGATGTTCGGGTTCGCGGCGAGCAGCCGATCGAGCGCCGTCGCGTAGAGCGGGCCGAGGTCGTTCGGGAACGCGCCGTAGTTCTCGAACTCGCGGCGGCTCTGGAACTCGATGATGCGGCGCTGGTCGCCGACCTCGAGCGTGTCGTTCAGCGGCAGGTGGCTGTAGAAGTCGCCGAGGCTGTACTTCGTCGACACGATGAGGTGGTCGGAGTCGATGCCGTCGAGCACCGCGTGGTACGACTCCCGGTTCGTGTGCAGGTCGCCGACGGCGCCGACGCCGACGCTCCAGGTGCGGAAGATGAGCTCGCGGTCGGCCTGCTCGGCCTGGCCGACGAGGGTGGTGAGCATGGTGCGCACCGCGTCGACGGTCGTGACGGCGAGCTTCGACGTGTAGTCCCAGTCGGGCAGGTCGTACACCTGGCCGGCCTCGCCGATGCGGATGAGCACGCCGTCGACGTAGGGCATCTCGCGGTAGAGCTCGTCGAGGCCCTGCGCGTAGACGCCCCAGAACTCCGGGTCCTCGGTGTCGAGCGAGCCGAACCGCTCGGTCAGGTAGTCCTCGAGCGGGGTGGTGACGACGAGCATGTCGGTGCGGAAGAAGACCTGGAGGCCGGCCTCGTGGGCCGACTGCAGCATCGGGCCGAACGCCTCGCGCATGGCGTGGGCGCGGGCGACGTGCTCGTCGTCGGCGTCATACACCTCGGTGCCGTCGCCGACGTCGGAGAACGTGAGGTACTCGAGCAGGCCCGGGAAGGCGAGGGCGGTGTACCCCTCGGCGAGCAGGTGCGCGACGTACGCGTCGAACTCCTCGCGGGCCGCGGCGAGCGCGGTCTCGTCGATGTAGGGCGCGTCGGGGAGGATGACGTCCTCGAACGCCTTCGAGTTGTGCGAGTAGTCGTCGCCGGCGGAGTACGCGGCCTCGTCGGGCTCGACGCCGACGGCGCCGAGGTCGGCCATGCGGAAGCCGAGGCGCGACGCGACCTCCTGCCCGAGGTGCTCGGCGATCGGGCGACCGTCGCGGACCGCGGCGGCGAGGTCGTAGACGCCGCGTACGGCCCCGGCCTCGCCGGCGGCGACGATGCGGAGCGCGGATGCCTCGCCGTCGAGGCGGTACGTCTCGTCGGCCGGGTCCCCGTCGCCCGCCTCGACCGTGAGCGTGGCGGTGCCGTCGGTGGCCGGGGCATCCGCGACGGCCGCCTCGAGCTCGGCGACCGCCGCGCCGATGCGCGGGCTGCCGGGCGCGTCGATGGCGGTGAAGGCGGGCGGCAGCGCGGTGGGCGCGACCGGGGCGACGGCGGATGCCTCGGCCGGGATGTCGGAGGCCTCGGAGCGGATGCCGAGGGCGTCGGTGAGCACGAAGGCGATCCCGGCCCCGAGGGCGAGGAGGATCAGGGCGGCGACCCCGGCGAGCAGGGGTCGTCGAGGGCGCGTCATCACGCGGCGTAGCGTAGCAGAAGTGGGACGGATGTCCCACTTAGCCCCGGGAACGCCGACGGCGCGCCGCCCGCCGCGGATCGGGCCGAGGTCTAGCCTGACGCTCAGCACCACCGCGCCGCCGCGGAATGCCGCGCCCGGCGCTTCCACGAGGGGAGGAAGACGCAATGACTGAGACCACCGGAACCAAGGCGTCCGGCTGGGTCGGCTGGGGCTGGTTCGCCGGCTTCCTGCTGATCGCGGCCGGCGTGTTCGACGCGCTGTACGGGTTGACGGCCCTGTTCGCCCCCGACAGCGTCTACTTCGCGGTGAACGGGACGCTGTTCCTGTTCGACCTCCAGGGCTGGGCGTGGTGGCACCTGCTGACCGGCCTCGCGCTGATCCTCGTCGCGATCTTCCTGCTCCGCGGGGCGACCTGGGCGCGCGTGGTCGCGATCATCCTCGTGCTGCTGAACGCCATCGGGCAGCTCTACCTGCTGCCCGCGCAGCCGTGGTGGTCGCTCATCGTGATCACGCTCGACATCTTCATCGTCTACGCGCTCACGGTGCACGGCCGGGAACTGAAGTCCGCGGCCTGAGCCGCACCACGACGGATGCCGCGGGCCACGGGGTCCGCGGCATCCGTCGTTCACCGCCCGGACCGGCAGCCGTCGCCTCGCCGCCATGGAAGCTTCGACCCGGCTCGGTTGGCTCGACCGCATGAGTTGATCGCAGACGCGGCGCCCGAAGCCGCGCATCCTCGCCCTCACCATCGCCGCGGCCGCCGCCGCCACCGTGCTCGTCCCCACCACCGCCGCCGTCGCGGCCGGCGGCAACGGGGCCGAGCACTCCGACTCGCCGTTCGTGCAGGCGCACGTGCCCACGCTGGTCGCGCGCGCCACGCTCTCGGCCGACCACCTCGAGCCCGGCCCTCCGTCGGGCGCCCTCGCGTCGCCTGCCAACGGTCGCACCGGCCCCTGGGACGGGCAGGTCATCCCCGGCTTCTCGGCCATGATCGACAACGGCGACGGCACCTTCTGGGCCCAGCCCGACAACGGGTTCGGCGCCAAGGGCAACTCCGCCGACTTCCTGCTGCGCAACTACCTCGTGCGTCCCGCGTGGCAGACCGCCGACGGCGGCGACGGCGCGATCGCCGTCGAGCGGTTCATCTCGTACAACGACCGCAACGGCCTCCTCGACTTCCCGATCGTGAACGGCGCCACCGCCGACCGCCTGCTCACGGGCGCCGACTTCGACATCGAGTCCGTCGTGCGCGCCAAGGACGGCACGTTCTGGGTCGGCGAGGAGTTCGGTCCCTTCCTGCTGCACTTCGGCGCCGACGGCACCCTGCTCGAGAAGCCGTTCCCGCTCGCGGGCGCGAAGTCGCCGCAGAACCCGTACCTGCAGCCCGGCGAGACGCCGCGCGTGCGCGCCAGCCGCGGCTTCGAGGCCCTCGCGGCCTCGACCAACGGCCGGTACCTCTACCCGGTCGTCGAGGGCTCCTACGCCGACGACCGCGACCTGCGCCGTCGCGAGATCCACGAGTTCGACACCAGGCGCGGCCAGTACACCGGCCGCACGTGGAGCTACCAGGCCGACCAGGAGGCGAACGTCATCGGCGACGCGTTCACCGTGCGCAACGACGTGCTCCTGCTCATCGAGCGCGACGACTTCGAGGAAGCGCAGGCCGTCACCAAGCGGGTCTACCAGGTCGACCTGCGGCGCACCGACGCCGACGGATACCTCGAGAAGACCCTCGTGCTCGACGCGCTGCGGATCGCGAACCCGAACGGCATCGGCGCCGGCGACGGCTACGGCACCGGCGAGGTGTTCTCGCTCCCGGTGCAGTCGTTCGAGACGGTGGTGCAGCTGAAGGACGGCGACCTGCTGATCGGCAACGACAACAATTACCCCGGCAACGACGCGAGGGTGCCCGGCACGCCCGACGACACCGAGTTCGCGGTGATCGACCTCGACAAGCAGAAGATCGAGCCCTCGGACGTCACGATCATCGGCCACCGCGGTGCGAGCGGCACCCGCCCCGAGCACACGCTCGCGGCCTACGAGCAGGCGATCGTGCAGTGCGCCGACTACATCGAGCCCGACGTGGTCTCCACGAAGGACGGCGTACTCGTCGCCCGCCACGAGAACGAGATCTCGGGCACCACGGATGTCTCGACCCGCGCCGAGTTCGCCGGGAGGAAGACGACCAAGGTCATCGACGGCGTGAGCGTCACCGGATGGTTCACCGAGGACTTCACCCTCGCCGAGCTGCGCACCCTCCGGGCGAAGGAGCGCCTGCCGCTCACCCGCCCCGCGAACACCGCGTTCGACGGCCTCTACCAGGTGCCCACGCTCGACGAGGTCATGGACCTCGCCCGGCACTCGGTGAGCTGCGACGGCCGCCAGGTCGGCGTCTACCCGGAGACGAAGCACCCGACGTACTTCGACTCGATCGGCCTCTCGCTCGAGGAGCCGCTCGTCGCGGCGCTGCAGGCGAACGACCTCGACCGCGAGACCGCGCCCGTCATCGTGCAGAGCTTCGAGGTGGGCAACCTCCGCGAGCTCGACGGCCTGACCGCCGTGCAGCTCGCGCAGCTCGTCAGCCCGAGCGGCCGGCCGTACGACTTCACGGCCGCGGGCGACCCGCGCACGTACGCGGACCTCGTCACCCCGGCCGGCCTCGCCGAGATCGCGACCTACGCCGACGGCGTCGGCCTCGAGAAGTCGGTCATGATCCCGCGCACGGCCGCCGGCACGCTCGGCACGCCCAAGCCGGTCATCGCCGATGCGCACGCCGCCGGGCTCACCGTGCACGGCTGGACCTTCCGCCTGGAGAACCAGTTCCTGCCCGCCGAGTTCCGCTCGAGCACCGACCCGAACGCGCCCGGCGACCTCGTCGGCGAGATCGGCGTCTTCGTCGCGGCCGGCATGGACGGCGTCTTCAGCGACCAGCCCGAGGTCGCCGTGACGATCGACACCATCGGCGTGGAGGACTGACGCCCGCACGCGGAGGAACGTCACGGTGACGGATGCCACGGTGACGGATGCCGCGGACCCGACGGGTCCGCGGCATTCCGGCTGTCACGCGGCATCCGCCCGGCCTAGGCTGTCAGGGTGACCGAGAAGCCCCGCCTGTCCTCCCGTATCGCCGCCATCGCCGAGTCCGCGACCCTGAAGGTCGATGCCAGGGCCAAGGCCCTCCAGGCCGAAGGGCGGCCGGTCATCTCCTACGCGGCCGGCGAGCCCGACTTCGCGACGCCCGCGCACATCGTCGAGGCCGCGCTCCAGGCCGTCTCCGACCCGCGCAACCACCGGTACACGCCCGCCGCCGGCCTGCCCGACCTCCGCGAGGCGATCGCGGCGAAGACGCTGCGCGACTCCGGGCTCGACGCATCCCCCTCGCAGGTGATCGTCACCAACGGCGGCAAGCAGGCCGTCTACCAGGCCTTCCAGGTGCTGCTCGACGAGGGCGACGAGGTGCTCGTGCCCGCGCCCTACTGGACCACCTACCCCGAGGCCGTGAAGCTCGCCGGCGGCGTGCAGGTCGACGTGTTCGCCGGCGCCGACCAGGGCTACCTCGTCACGGTCGAGCAGCTCGAGGCCGCCCGCACCGAGCGCACCAAGGTGCTGCTGTTCGTCTCGCCGTCGAACCCGACCGGCGCCGTCTACTCCCCCGAGCAGACCCGCGAGATCGGCGAGTGGGCGCTCGAGCACGGCATCTGGGTCGTCGCGGACGAGATCTACCAGAACCTCACCTACGCCGACGACCCCGAGGGCGAGCGGCCGCGCGCCGTGTCGATCGTCGAGGCCGTGCCGGGGCTCGCCGAGCAGGCGATCCTGGTGAACGGCGTCGCGAAGACCTACGCGATGACCGGCTGGCGCCTCGGCTGGATGGTCGGCCCCGCCGACGTGATCAAGGGCGCCGCGAACCTGCAGTCGCACCTCACGTCGAACGTGTCGAACATCTCGCAGCGCGCGGCGATCGCCGCCCTCACCGGCCCGCAGGACTCCGTCGAGGAGATGCGTCGCGCGTTCGACCGCCGACGCCGCACCATCGTGGCGGAGCTGTCGAAGATCGAGGGCATCACCGTGCCGGTCCCGCAGGGCGCGTTCTACGTGTACCCCGACGTGACCGGGCTCCTCGGCCGCGAATGGGGCGGCGTGACGCCGACCACCTCGCTCGAGCTCGCCGACCTCATCCTCGAGCAGGCCGAGGTGGCGGCAGTGCCGGGCGAGGCCTTCGGCCCGTCGGGCTACCTGCGCTTCAGCTACGCGCTCGGCGACGAGCCGCTCCTCGAGGGCGTGCAGCGCCTGCAGCGCCTCTTCGGCTGAGCCGATCCGGCCCCCGGCGTCAGTCCGGGGCCGGGGACGCGAGCTCGACGGGAACGGTGCGTCCGCCCGCCACGATCCCGAAGCGCACCACGACCTGGACACGCGGGGGGCCTGCGGCATCGGCGGCGGGCAGCGGCAGCGTCCAGCCGGGCGACGCGTCCACCCGGCCACCGCCGGGGAGGGCGACCGCCCCGCCCTCGCGGGTCCCGTCCGCGCGCACGCCGTACCGCTCCACGACCGCCCCCGACAGGTCGAGCTCCAGCGGGTGCGTGCCCCGGAACTCCAGCCGGTCGTCCCGGTCGTCCCGGCCGGCGAGGGCGATCGCCGCGACCGGGAACGCCAGCTGGCGCTCGGCCAGGTCCCGCCCGAGGTCGCGGACGGCGCGCCACGCGGCATCCGATGCCTCACCCGCGTCGCCGGCCGCCTCGACGGACACGGCGAACCCGTCGTCGAGCTCGACCGTCTCGCTCGAGCTCCCGGGTCGGGCCGGACCGCCCGGCGGCGGCGCGGCCAGCGCCCGGTCGACGGCCGCACGCACGTCCGCCACGTCGGCCGCGCCGAGCCGCCCCTCGAACGACCCGACGGCGCCGACCGACACCGACCGCCACCCGGCGAGCCGCCCGTCGGGGTCGACCTCGACCGTCTCGTACTCCGCGGGGATGCGGAAGCCGCTCGATCGGATGTACCGGAGCAGGGTCATCGCGCCTCCGCCCGGAAGGCGCCGCCGAGCGAGCGGCCGAGGATGCCGATGAACTCGGCCACGTGCCGCGTGCCCGCACCGTGGTCGTGCACGTCGGGAGCCCGGGCCGGGTCGCCCATGATCGACCCGCTCGAGTAGGTGAAGACCTGGATCGTCTCGTACCGCTGGTTCGTCGCCGGGAGCGCGCGGTCGAGGTCGCGGATCAGGTCCCCGGTCAACGGCAGCGCCGGGAGCGCCGGCACCGCCGGCACGCCGGGCGCCGCGGGAACGGCCGCCTGCGCCGGCACGGTCGTGGTCGGCAGCGCCGCGTACGCGGCGACGACCCGTTGCGCGAATGCGCCCATCGCCACCCCCGCACCCGCCGAGGCCGTGTGGGCCGCGACGTCGTTGCGCGCCATCATAGCCGCCTGCAACTGCCCGGCCAGGGCGGCCGGCGTCACCCCGACGGGCCCCGCGGTGGCGCCCACCGGCGGCTCGTGCCCGGTGATCCGGACGTAGTCGCCGGGGCGCTGCTGGTACTCGTCCTGCAGGCCGATGAGGTGCCCGAACTCGTGCGGGATGGTCGACGCCGCCTGGGCGTCGTCGCGGAACCAGGTGCCCGCGTTCGACCGGCCGTTGCCGGCGACCACGTTCACGGTCATCGCCTGCGCCCCGGAGCCCCGCACCATCTGGAACCGGAGGTCGATCCGCCGCGGGGGCGCGTCGCTCACGCCGGCGAACCGGTCCCAGACCGCCGGGACGTGGGAGAACCACGCGCTCGGGGGCGCCAGGCCGGTGAAGTTCACCGTGACCGTCACGGTCATCCGGTTGCCGACGATCTCCCAGGCGTAGCGCGAGGCGTTGCCGCCCGTGTTGCCGAACGTCGCGCCGCCGACCTCCTCGGTCCACTGCCGCTCCACGAACCCCACCGTCGACGCCGGCGCGACGGCGTCGAGCGCCGCCCACGTCGCGGCGTCGGCGACGCCCGTCGCCGGCAGCGGCGGCACGCGGCCGGCCTGGAAGGCGTTCACCGCGGCCGTCGTGAGCGGGCCGAAGCCGCCGTCGACGGCGAGCACGGGCGAGGCCCCGGCCGTGTTGAGCTTCTGCTGGACCTCCCGCACCGCGGCGCCACGCAGGATCCCCCCGGCGCCCACCACGGGGTGCAGGCTCGTCCCCGGCGACTGCTGCCCGAGCGGATTCGCGGTGCCGCTCGCGGTGTGCTGCTCGATCGGCGTCGCGCCCGCACCCTCGAGCGCGATGAAGCCGCCGGGCCGGGCGTTGTCGAGTTCGCGCCACACGTCGGCGTCGATCGTGCTGGTCGGGATGCGGTGGAGCACGAGCAGTTCGATCGCGATGATGGCCGGCTGCATCTCGGGCCCGTAGACGGCGGTGATCGCCAGTCGCGGGGCGTGGCCGAGCGCGTTCAGCTTCTGCTGCGCGAAGCCCACGTCCGCGTGGTTCGCCCCCGGCGCCAGGACGGCGCGGACCGGGGGCGGCAGCGCCGCGAACGCGGTGTCGAGCGCGTTCCAGGTGACGGGATCGAGCACCCCGGTGGCCGGGCTTCCGGTCGTGCCCTGGAACGTGCGGACGGCCGCGGCGGTGAGCGCGCCGTACGAGCCGTCCTCGGTCAGCGGCGCCGCGGAGGCCTGCAGCCGGCTGAGCTTCCGCTGCGCCTCCTCGACGAAGATCCCGCGCGACCCGCTCCGCAGGGTCGGCTTGGCGGCGGGCGGCGCCACCACGGGCTGCCGCTGCACCTGGGCGAGTCCGCCGACGACGCCGCCGCGGAGCGCACCGGCCAGTGCCGCTCGCTGCAGCACCGCCGAGTCGAGGTCGCCGCGGCCGAGCCAGCCGGCGGGGGCCGGCGTCGGGGCCGCGGAGCGCGCCGGTGCCGTCGCGGATCCGCCCGCAGGCGCACGCGACCGCGGCTCGGGCGCGCGTGCCCGCGACGCCGGGCGGCCCGCCCCGACACGCGCTCCCCCGGCGCGGTCGGCCTGCGATCCGCCGGTCATACCGTCATCCTCGCCCGGGCCGTTCGCGACGGCCTGCCCGATCGGGCTGCCGAACGGGCAGACCGCGGGCACGCGAACCGGCCCGCCGGATCCCCCTGGATCCGACGGGCCGGTGGCATATCGGCGAGATCGCCGTCAGTGCTTGAAGGCGTCCTTGACGTCCTCGGCGGCGTTCTTGAGGTCGGACTTGGCCTGGTCGGCCTTGCCCTCCGCCTCGAGCCGCTCGTTGTCGGTCACCTTGCCCCAGGCCTCCTTGGCCTTGCCCTTCAGGTCGTCCCCGGTCGCATCGGCGCGTTCTTCGGCACCCATCTCGAACTCCTTCCCGGGCGGGATCGCCGCCACTCCTCCAGTAGACGCCACGGGTCCGCCGGGAGGCGGGGGGTTGCGAGCCGCGGAAGCGGACGCTACAGGCGTCGGGAGGCCGAGGCCGGGGCCGGGGCGTCGAGGGTGCGCCGCGCCTCGGCGACGACCTCGTCGGCGATCGCGTCGAGCAGCGGCGAACGCAGGTTCCACTGCTGCCAGTGGTGCGGCACGTCGACGGGCGGGCCGCCGAGCGGCACGAGGTCGCCGCGGTCGAGCTCGGCCTGCGACTGGAACGCCGGCAGCAGCCCCCAGCCCAGCCCGAGCTTGATCGCGGTCGCGAAGTCGTTCGACGCGGGCACGTAGTGCCGGGGCGGGCGCGAGGCATCCGCCCCGACCCGCTGGAGGTACTCGGTCTGCAGGTCGTCGCGCCGGTCGAAGTCGACGACGGGCGCCGCGGCGAGCGCATCGGCGGTGGCGCCGCCCGGCAGCCATCGCTCGGCGTACCCGGGGGCGGCGACCGCGCGGTAGCGGAGGATGCCGAGCGGTCGCACGAGGCAGCCGGCAACGGGCTCGGCCTGGGAGGTGACGGCGGCCATCACGGTGCCGGTCTCGAGGAGGCCGGCGGTGAAGTCCTGGTCGTCGCGGTGCAGGTCGAAGACGACGGGGTGGGATGCCGCGAGCCGCGCCAGCGGCGGGAGGATCCAGGTGGCGAGCGAGTCGGCGTTCACGGCGAGGGGGATGCGGATGCGGCGCCGCTCGCGGGGTTCGGATGCCTCGGGCCCGGCGTCGATGCCGAGCGCGTCGAGCGCGTCGTGCTCGAGCAGGGCCGCCTGCCGGGCGAGCCGCACGATCGCGGCGCCGGCCTCGGTCGGGCGCACGGGCCGGGAGCGCACGAGGAGCACGCGCCCGAGGCGGCGTTCGAGGAGCTTCACCCGTTGCGACACCGCCGAGGGGGTGATCGCGAGGTCGCGGGCGGCGGCGTCGAGGCTGCCCGCGTCGACGACGGCGGCGAGGGTGCGGGCGAGATCGAGCGGCAGCTCCATATGAAGGAATGCTAATGGAACTGAAGGAACGTGAACTGGCTTTCATCACGCCGTCCGCCTAGCGTCGATGCCCGTGGACCTCTCGCACGCGCTCGCCGGACTCGGCCTCGGATTCTCGCTCATCATCGCGATCGGGGCCCAGAACGTGTTCGTGCTGCGCCAGGGCATCCGCCGCGAGCACGCGTTCGCCGTCGCCGCCGTCTGCGCCGTCAGCGACCTGATCCTCATCGTGCTGGGCGTCTCCGGCATCGGCGCGGTGCTCACCGCCGTGCCCTGGCTGATCGACGCGGTGCGCTGGGCCGGCGCCGCGTTCCTCGTCGGATACGGCGTGCTCGCCGCGCGGCGGGCCATCCGCCCGTCCGGCGAGGTGCTCGTCGTCGAAGCCGAATCGCAGGCTCCCGCGCCGGCCGGGACGGGGACACCCCGGCCGGCCGCGGGTTCCACGTCGAGCGCCACGGCGTCCGCCGATGCGGAGATCCTGACCGCCTCCCGGCGTGTCGCGGTCGACACGCCGGAGGTACCGCGGGAATCTCCGCATCCGCGCGCCGGGCGAGGCGGCCGGGCGTCGCTGGCCGCCGTCGTCGGCACCTGCCTCGCGCTCACCTGGCTCAACCCGCACGTGTACCTCGACACCGTGTTCCTCCTCGGGTCGGTCGCGAACTCGCACGGCGACGGGCGGTGGGCGTTCGCCGCCGGGGCGGGAGCGGCGAGCGTCGTGTGGTTCTTCTCCCTGGCCTACGGCGCGCGCTGGCTCGGCCGCTGGCTCTCGACGCCGCGCGCCTGGCGCATCCTCGACGCGGTGATCGCCGTGGTCATGGTCGCCATCGCCGTGTCGCTCGTGCTGCCGCACTGATCCGTCGCGAGGTGTCGATCACGCCTTCCCCCGTTCGTCGCACCTGCGTAGCGTGACCGAGAGGAAGGAACCCCATCATGGAGTACGCGCTGTTCTACGCCGAGGGCGCCGACGCCCTGCCCTACGTCCCCGCCGAGGACGACATCGGCACCTGGGTCGACGACATCGAGGCGCGCGGCGTCTCGGAGTACGGCGAACGCCTCCGACCCGAGCAGGACGCGACCACCGTCCGCGTGCGCGGGGGCGAGCTCCTCGTCACCGACGGCCCCTTCACCGAGTCGAAGGAATCGATCGGCGGGTTCGACGTCATCGACGCCCGCGACCTCGACGAGGCGATCGAGATCGCGTCGAGGCATCCGGTCGCCTCCTTCGGCCGCGTCGAGGTGCGGCCGTTCGTGCAGTGGCGCGGCGCGGAGCCCGGCGCGCGGATCGTGCCCGCCGGCCTCGCCGAGCGGCCGGTGCGCGGCCGCCGCTACGTGCTGTTCGTGATCGTCGACCCGACCGGCGAGCGCGCCGCCGCCGACGGCGGCAGCGGCGACGACGACCCGGAGGCGTGGGTGCGTGAGATGGACGGCCGGGGCGCCCGCCTCTTCGGCGAGGTGCTCCGGCCGCCGTCGGACGCCACCTTCGTGCGCCGCCGCGACGGGGAGGTCGTCGTGAGCGATGGCCCGTTCGCCGAGGCGAAGGAGTGGATCGCCGGCTTCGACCTGCTCGAGGTGGCCGACCTGGCCGAGGCGATCGAGGTCGCGTCGAAGCATCCGATGGCCCGTGGCGGCGCGCTCGAGCTCCGCCCGACCTGGCCGTTCGACGTGCACGGCGACCACGTCGAGCGTGTCGAGCGCGAGGCCGCCGACCGCGACGCGCGCCTCGAGCCGAGCGCGGCCGACGCGGTCGGCGCGGCGGCCTCGGGGGCGGCGTCCTGATCGACCCCGACGACGACGCGGTCGCCGCCTCCGCGGCCCGCGGGGCGGCCCCGCTCGATCCGGCGATCGAGCGGGCCCTCCGCGACGCGTTCGACGGCGAGTGGGCGCGGGTCGTCGCGACCCTCATCCGCGTCACCGGCGACTGGGACGTCGCCGAGGAGGCGGCGGCCGGCGCGGTCGAACGGGCGGCCGTGACCTGGCCGCGCGACGGCCTCCCCCGGAACCCGGGCGCCTGGCTCACGACGGCCGCGAGGAACCTCGCGCTCGACCGGCTGCGACGCCGCGGCGTCGAGGCCGAGAAGGTGCGGGAGTGGCTGCGCGACGAGGAGGCGGAGGGACGCATGGACGGACCGCTCGACCCCGCCGAGCTCGCCGCTCGGGCCGACGACCCCGCGTGGGACGACCGGCTGCGCCTGGTCTTCACCTGCGCGCATCCGGCGCTGCCGATGGAGGCGCGCGTCGCGCTCACCCTCCGCACCGTCGGCGGCCTGGAGACGCGGGAGATCGCCCGGGCGTTCCTCGTGCCGGAGGCGACGATGGCCCAGCGCCTCGTGCGCGCGAAGCGGAAGATCGCGAACGCCGGCATCCCGTACCGGGTGCCGCCGCCCGATGCCCTGCCCGAGCGGCTCGGCGGCGTGCTCGCGGTGGTCTACCTGATCGCGAACGAGGGCTACCTCGCCTCCTCCGGCGATCGGCTCCAACGGCTCGACCTCGCCGCCGAGGCGATCCGGCTCGCCCGGCTCGTGGTCGCGCTGCTGCCGGATGCCCCGGAGGCGCGGGCGCTCCTCGCGCTCCTGCTGCTCCAGCACGCGCGCCGCGCCGCCCGCGTCGACGCTCGCGGCGACCTCGTGCCGCTCGACGCGCAGGATCGCGCGAGGTGGGATGCGGCCGAGCTCGCCGAGGGGCTGGCGCTGGTCGCGGGGCTGGTGGCGACGACGGATGCCTCGGCGGATGCCTCGGCGGATGCCTCGGCCGGGCCGTACCGGCTGCAGGCCGAGATCCAGGCCGAGCACGCCCGCGCGGCGACCGCGGCCGACACCGACTGGGCCAGGATCGCGGCCCGCTACGACGAGCTCGCCGCCCTCGCGCGGTCGCCGTTCGTCGAGCTCAACCGCGCGATCGCGCACGGCTTCGCCGAGGGGCCGTCGCGGGCGCTCGTCGTGCTCGCGGCGATCGAGGCGTCGGGCGACCTCGACGGGTACCACCTGCTCCCGGCGGCGCAGGCCGACTTCCTCGCGCGGGCCGGGCAGCGGGATGCCGCCGCCGAGCGGTACCACGCGGCGATCGCGCTCGCCCCGACGGAGCCCGAGCGGCGGTTCCTCGCGAGGAAGCTGGCGGAGCTGGGCGAATAGGTCCGCATCCACCGACCGGTGGATGCCGCGTTCCACCGCTCGACCGCTACCGGCGGCCGCGCTGCGGTGCCACGCTGGCCCCATGTCCACCAACGAACCGGCGATCCGCCTGCGCGGGCTCCGCAAGGCCTACGGCCACCTCGTCGCCGTCGACGGCATCGACCTCGACGTGCCGCGCGGCGAGACCTTCGCCCTGCTCGGGCCGAACGGCGCCGGCAAGTCCACCACCATCGAGATCCTCGAGGGGTACCGCGACCGCACCTCGGGCGAGGCCCAGGTGCTCGGCGTCGACCCCGGCCACGGCGGGCTCGCGTGGAAGGCGCGGCTCGGCATCGTGCTGCAGTCCTCCGCCGAGGCGGCGCAGATGAGCGTGCGCGAGCAGCTGGCGCACTTCGCGGGCCTGTACCCGAACCCGCGCGACGTCGACGACGTCATCGCCGCGGTCGGCCTCCGCGAGAAGGCGAAGACGCGCATCTCGAAGCTCTCCGGCGGCCAGCGCCGCCGCGTCGACGTCGCGCTCGGCATCATCGGACGGCCCGAGCTGCTCTTCCTCGACGAGCCGACCACCGGGTTCGACCCCGAGGCGCGACGGGAGTTCTGGGGGCTCGTCCGTCAGCTGAAGGGCGAGGGCACGACGATCCTGCTCACCACGCACTACCTCGACGAGGCCGCGCAGCTCTCCGACCGCGTCGGCGTCATCGCGGGCGGCCGGCTCATCGAGGTCGGACCGGTCGGCGTGATCGGCGGCGCCGCCGCCCGCATCCCCATCGTCCGCTGGCGCGACCGCACCGGCGGCCTCCACGAGCAGCGCACCGCCGAGCCGGCCGCGTTCGTGGCGTCGCTCGCCGCGGAGACGGGCGGCGAACCGCCGGAGCTCGAGGTCATCCGCCCCAGCCTCGAGGACATCTACCTCGACCTCATCGCCGAGCACGCCGGCGCCACCACCGCATCCGAGGAGCAGGCAGCATGACCGAGATCGACGCCGTCGACGTCACCCGAACCCCGACGACGACCGCGCCGGGGCGCGCGCACGAGGCATCCGCCCCGCGCCCGCGACCGAGCGCACGGCCGGCCGCGCGGATCGTCCCGAACGGCATCGCCCGGATCTGGTACGAGACCCGCACCTACTTCCGGCTGCCCGACCAGGTATTCTTCACCTTCCTGTTCCCGGTGGTCATGCTCGGCATCTTCACCGCCGTGTTCGGCGACCAGGAGATGACGGTCGGCACGACCAGCATCGACATGGGGGCGTACTACCTGCCGGCGATGCTCGCCGCGGGCATCCTGCTGTCGGGCGTGCAGAACCTCGCGATCGACATCGCCGAGCGCAAGTCCGACGGCACCCTGAAGCGCCTCGGCGGCAGCCCGCTCTCGCCGGTGTCGTACTTCATCGGCAAGATCGGCGAGGTGTTCCTCACCGGGGTGATCCAGGCCGCCGTGCTCATCGCCGTCGCCGCCCTGCTCTTCGGCGTGGCCCTGCCGACCGAGCCCGAGCAGTGGGTGACGTTCGCCTGGGTGTTCGTGCTCGGCACCGCGGCGTCGGCGCTCCTCGGGATCGCCCTGTCGTCGGTGCCCCGCAGCGGACGCAGCGCGAGCGCGGTGGTCGTGCCCATCCTGCTCGTCCTCCAGTTCATCTCCGGCGTCTACGTGATGTTCTCGGCCCTGCCCGAGTGGATGCAGAACCTCGCCTCGGTGTTCCCGCTGAAGTGGATCGCGCAGGCCATGCGCTCGGTGTTCCTGCCCGACGACTTCAAGGTGCTCGAGCCGAACGAGAGCTGGGACCTCGGCTGGTGCGCCCTCGTGCTCATCGCCTGGCTCATCGCCGGGCTCGTGATCTCGCGGCTCACGTTCCGCTGGATCCGCAAGGACGCGTGAGGCCGAACGGATGCCCCGTGCCAGCATGAGACCATGCTGAACCGCCGCTGGTGGGACGTCGTGGCGGTCGCCGTCGTCGCGGTGATCGTCGTCATCACGCTGATCGAGCCGCCGGTCGAAGCCTCGACGATCGGCGCGTGGGTCGTGCTCGCCGTGTTCCTCGTCGCCTACGCCGCGTACTTCCGCGGCCGGCTCGGCCACGAGGAGTCGGCCCACCACCTGGCCATCACGGCCGCGCTGGCCGTGATGCTCGCGGCCGGCACCGCGTTCGAGGCCTCCTTCGCGACGTTCCAGGCCTTCGCCTACCCCTACGTCTGGGTGACCGCCCCCTCCACCCGCCGAGCCGTGATCTCGAACGTCGTGCTCGCGGTCGCGGTCGCGGCCGGCTACGCGATCCACTACGGCGCCGACGGGTTGCTCGCGGGCGTCGGCATCGCCGGCCTGTCGCTCGCGTTCAGCCTCGCGATCGGCCTCTGGATCACCCGCATCGCCGAGGAGGGCGAGGAGCGGGCCCGTCTCCTCGAGGAACTGCAGGCCGCCCAGGGCGAGCTCGCCGCCATGCACCGCGACGCCGGCGTGACCGAGGAGCGCGCCCGGCTCGCCCGCGAGATCCACGACACCATCGCGCAGAGCCTCACCGGGCTCGTGATGGTCGCCCAGCGGGCCGGCAACCGGCTCGGCGCCGCCTCCCCCGCCGACGCCGCCACCGCCGCGGCGCGCGCCGACGTCGCGCTCATGGAGGAGATGGCCAGGGACGCCCTCACCGAGGCGCGCGGCCTCGTCGCGGCCCTCGCGCCGGTCGAGGTCGGCTCGACCCTCGCCGACGCGCTGCGCCGGCTGGCGGCGACGTTCGAGCGGGAGACTGGCGTCGAGGTCACGGTCGAGGCGGATGCCCCGCGCCTCGGGCGCGAACTCGAGGTGCTGCTGCTCCGCTCGGCGCAGGAGGGGCTCGCGAACGTCCGCAAGCACGCCCGCGCCGGGCACGCGTCGATCGCCCTCACCGGCGGCGCCGACCTCGCCCGCCTGACCGTGCGCGACGACGGCGTCGGCCCGGGCGACGCGGCACCGGGCGACGGCGGCTTCGGGCTCGTGGGCCTGCGCGACCGACTGGCGATCGCCGGCGGTCGCGTCGAGTTCGGCGCCGCCCCCGGCGGCGGCACGCTGCTCACCGTGGAGGTGCCCAGGTGACCCGGCCGATCCGCATCGTCGTCGCCGACGACCACCCGATCGTGCGTGCCGGCATCGTCGGCCTCCTCGAGACGGTCGACGACCTCGAGGTGGTCGGGCAGGCGGCCGACGGCGGCGAGGCGGTGCGCCTGGCGGCGGCGGAGCATCCCGACCTCGTGCTCATCGACCTGCGCATGCCGGTGCTCGACGGGGCCGAGGCGACCGCGCGCATCCTCGCCGAGGGCCATGCGCCGCACGTGCTCGTGCTGACGACCTACGACACCGACGACCACATCGTCGCCGCCATCGAGGCGGGCGCGAGCGGCTACCTGCTGAAGGCCGCCCCGCAGGAGGAGATCGTCGCGGGCATCCGCGCGGTCGTCGCGGGCGAGACCGTGCTGGCGCCGTCGGTCGCGGCCCACCTCGCCCGGCGGCTCCGCGAGGGCGCGACGACGAACACGCAGCCGGAGGCGCCGGCGCTCTCGCCGCGGGAGCTCGACGTGCTGCGGCTCGTCGCCGCGGGGCGCAGCAACCCCGAGATCGCCCGCGAGCTGTTCATCGGCGAGGCGACCGTGAAGACGCACCTGCTGCACGTGTTCGAGAAGCTCGGCGTCGGCGACCGCACGCGGGCGGTGACGAAGGCGATGGAGCTGGGCATCCTGTGAGCGGCCTCCCGCACTCCGCCGACGGCGACGGCGTGTTCGTCGCCGTGAACCGGTCGTCGGGCACGGCCGTGGTCCGCGCCGACCCGGTGCGGGTGCTGCGCGATCGGCTCCCCCGCGCCGAGCTGCACGAACTCGACGACGAGGACGCGGCCACCGCGCTCCGGCGGGCCCTCGCGCGGGACCTGCCGCCGCGGATCCTCGGCGTGGTCGGCGGCGACGGCACCGTCGCGTCCGCGGCGGCGGTCGCCCGCGAGCACGGGCTGCCGCTGCTCGTCGTGCCCGGAGGCACGTTCAACCACTTCGCCCGGGCGGTCGGGGCGGTCGACGCCGACGCGGCGGTCGACGCCCTCGTCGCGGGAACCGGCATGCCCGTGGACGTCGCCGAGCTCCGGGTCGGCGACCTGCCGCCCATCACGGTGCTGAACGCGGCGTCGGTCGGCGTCTACCCCGACTTCGTCAAGCGCCGCGACCTGCTGCGCCCACGGCTCGGCAAGTGGCTGGGCGGCGTCGCCGCAGCCGCGGGCGCGGTGCGCCGGTTCGCGCCCCTCGGCATCTCGATCCGCGGCCGGCGGGCGCGGGTGTGGAGCCTCGTCGTCGGCGTCGGTCGCGACGACCCGATGGTCCCGGCGCCGCTGCAGCGCCACGGCATCGACGACGGCGTGCTCGACGTGCGGATCCTGCACGCCGGGTCGCGCCCGCGTGCCGTCGCGGCACTCGCGTTCGGGCGCCGCACCGCGGGTGTTCTGCGGCGCCTCGGCCTGGTCCCGGAGCGCACCGAGGCGTGGACCACCGCCGAGGTCGACGTCCTCGTCCGCCCGGCGGCGGGACGCGCGGCCGGGTTCGCCCACGACGGCGAGCCTGAGCGGCTGCCCGGCGACGACGCGGGCCGCGCGCGGGTGCGCATCCGCGTCGTGCCCGGCGACCTCGTCGTGTACCGACCGACCGACGGCGCGGCCGGGGCGGGCTGAGCCGGCTGCGCCGCGCCGACGCGGGCGCCCCGCCGATGCTGGCGCCGCGCCCGGCGCCGCGCCTCGGATCAGCCCGTGTTCTGCAGGCCGGCCGCGACCCCGTTGACGGTCAGCAGGAGCAGGCGGTGGTCGGCGTCCGCCGGCTCCACCTTGCCGTCGGCGCGAGCCGACCGGAGCGCCCGCAGCTGCAGCAGCGACAGGGCGTCGACGTAGGGGCTCCGCAGGCGCACCGCGCGCCGCAGCACCGGCTTGCCCTCGAGCAGGCCGCCGCGGCCGCCCGTGCGGACGACCCACTCGTGCGTGAGCGCGAGCTCGTCGAGCACGAGCTGCGCGAGGTCGTCGCGGTCGCCGAGCGCGAGGTACCGGCGGGCGAGCCGCACATCGGTCTTCGCCAGCGACATCTCGACGTTGTCGATGAGCGAGGCGAACAGCGGCCAGCGGGCGTACGCGTCGCGCAGCAGGTCTTCGTCGCCGACCGCGGCGAGCGCCGAGCCGAGCCCGAACCAGCCGGTCAGGTTGATGCGCGCCTGCGTCCACGAGAACACCCACGGGATCGCGCGGAGGTCCTCCAGCGACTCGACCGACAGGCCGCGCCGCGCCGGCCGCGAGCCGAGCGCGAGGAGCCCGAGCTCCTCCATGGGCGTCACCTGCGCGAACCACGGCGCGAAGCCGTCGGCCTTCACGAGCTCGAAGAAGCGGGCGCGGGATGCCTCGTCGAGCCGGGCGCCGAGGTCGGCGAAGTCGGCCGCCGCCGCGCGGTTGCGCTCCTCGTTCGACGGGCTCGAGGCGAGCAGCGTCGCCGACGCCATCTGCTCGAGGTGGCGCATCGCGATCGCCTGGTCGGCGTAGTGGGCGAAGATCACCTCGCCCTGCTCGGTCACCTTGAACCGGCCGTCGACCGACCCCGGGGGCTGGGCGAGCACCGCGCGGTTCGCCGGGCCGCCGCCGCGGCCGAGGGCGCCGCCGCGGCCGTGGAAGAGGGTGAGCACGATGCCGTTGGCCGTCGCCCAGTCGGCGATGCGGGCCTGCGCGTCGTGCAGGGCGAGCGTCGCCGACACCGGGCCGACGTCCTTCGACGAGTCGGAGTAGCCGAGCATGACCTCGAGCTTCCGGCCCGTCGCCGCGAGCCGGCGCTGCACGAGCTCGAGCTCGAGGTACCCGTCGAGGATCCCGGTCGACGCGTCGAGGTCGGCGAACGTCTCGAACAGCGGGATGACGTCGAGCTCGGGCGCCTCGCCCGGCGTCGGGAACGCCGCCGCGGCGAGGGCGTACACGTTGGCGAGGTCCTCGGCCGACTGCGTGAACGACACGATGTAGCGCCGGGCGGCGCGCACGCCGTACCGCTGCTGCAGGCGCTTGATCGTGCGGAAGACCTCGAGCACCTCGAGCGTCGTCTCGCCGAGCTCGCCGCCGGCGCGGATCTCCTCGAGGGCCTGCCGGTGCACCTTCGAGTGCTGGCGCACCTCGAGCTCGGCCAGGTGGAACCCGAAGGTCTCGACCTGCCAGACGAGGTGCTGCAGCTCGCCGTTGGCGCTGCGGAGGGCACCCGCGGCGCGGAGCGACCCCTGCACGACGCGCAGGTCGGCGAGCAGCTCCTCCGGCGCGCCGTACGCGAGGCGGGTGTCGCCGGTGCGGGTCGCCGCGATGCGCGCCGCGATCACGAGCACGACCCGGCGGTGCGGCTCGTGGGGGGCGCGGATGCCGATCTGCGAGGTCACCTCGGGCGCGAGCCGGGACTGCCGCTCGGCGAGGTCGAGCAGGGCGTCGTCGGGCGGGGTGTCGGCCGCGTCGTGCGTGAGCGTGCGGCCGATGCGGTTCGCCGCGCGCTCGAGGCCGAGCAGCACGTGCTCGGCCTGGATCGCCGCGGCCTCCTCGGTGAGGTCGGCGGTGACGTACGGGTTGCCGTCGCGGTCGCCGCCGATCCACGACCCGAAGCGCACGAACGACGGCGCCTGCGCCGTGCCGACGCCGGCGTCCTCGCCGAGCAGCCAGTCGTCGAGGAGCCGGTACACGCGCGGCACGACCTCGAAGACGGTCTGGTCGAAGATGTTCATCGCCGTGCGCACCTCGTCGAGGGGAGTCGGCCGGGTGGTGCGGATCGGGGCGGTGCGCCAGAGCACCTCGATCTCCTCGAGGAGCCGGCGGTCGAGCTCGATCGGCGCGATCGCCCCGGGCGCGACCTGCTCGCGCAGGCCCAGCAGGTCGGCGATGCGGCGGATCGCCGAGGCGACGGCGCGGCGGCGGGCCTCGGTCGGATGCGCCGTGAAGACGGGGTGGAAGCGGAGCTCCGCGAGGCGCCGGCGCGCCTCCCGCTCGCCGACCTCCTCGGTGAGCCGGGCGACGGCGTTCGCGAGCGTGTCGTCGTTCGCGCCCGCGCCGGCGGCGGCCCGCGCCCGGAGCACGCGGATGCGGTGGCGCTCCTCGGCGAGGTTCACGAGGTGGAAGTAGGCGGTGAACGCGCGGGCGACCTGCTCGGCGCGCTCCGACGAGAACGACTCGACGAGCGCCTCGGCCTCCTCGAACGCGCCGTCGACGGCGGTGCCCTCGCTCGACCCCTCGTAGGCGGCGATCGCGAGGCCGCGCAGGCGCTCCACGTCGTCGAGGAGCCCGAGGCCGCCGGCCTCGGTCAGGACGCGGCCGAGCAGGGCGCCGAGGGCGCTGACGTCGGCGCGGAGCGGCGCGTCGACGGCGTCGCTCACCTGGTCACGGTCGGCGGGGAAGGCTGCAGCGGGGCGCTCTGCGGTGGTGCTCACCCGATCGACCGTACCCTGATCGCGTGTCGACCGCGTTTCCGGCGGCATCGTGTGACGGAGGGGCCGCGCCGGCCGCTCGCCTACAGGTCGAGCCCGATCACCACCGGCTCCGGGCGCAGCAGGATGCCGAACTCGGCCTGCACTCGGCTCACCACGAACCGGGCGAGCTGCGCGACCTCCTCGGCCGTCGCACCGCCCCGATTGGTGAGCGCGAGCGTGTGCTTCGACGAGATCGCCGCGCGCGAACCCGGCAGCGCGAACCCGCGGTGCACGCCCGCGCGCTCGATGAGCCAGGCGGCCGACAGCTTCACGAGCGGCGCGGCGGGCGCCTCGGTCGGTTCGGGGTCGGATGCCTCGAGCGAGGCCTGGTGCGCGAGGAACGCGTCGAGGGGGCTCTCCTGCGACCCGGCGAGCGGGGTGACCTCGTCGGGGAGGTCGGGTTCCAGGTACCAGCGCGGGGCGTCCGTCGGCAGGGTGCGGGCGAACCGCTCCGTCACGATCGGGTTGGTGAAGAACGACCCGGCGCTCGTCGAGTCGGCGTCGGCCGCGTCGAGCACCATGCCCTTCGACCGGCGGAGGTCGAGCACCGCGTCGCGGATGCGGCCCAGCGGCACCCGGTCGCCGAGCTGCACGCCCAGCGCGCCGGCGAGCTGCGCGTACGCGACGGGCCGGCCGATCGCCTCGCCGAGCACCGCCCGCTCGGCGGCCGTGTCGTGCAGCCGCAGCTCCACCGAGACCACGACGCCCGCGAGCCCGTGCTTCAGCACCGACGTGCGGTAGCCGAGCTCCAGGTCGGATGCCTCGATGCGGCGGGGCGCCGTGCCGTACTCGTCGAGGAACTCGATGGCGACGAGCGAGTCCGCGAGCTCCTGCCCGTACGCCCCGATGTTCTGCACGGGGGCCGCGCCCACCGATCCGGGGATGCCCGAGAGGGCCTCGATCCCCGAGAAGCCCTGCGCGACCGTCCAGGCGACGAGGTCGTCCCAGTCCTCGCCGGCCTGCACGCGGATGCGGACCTCGTCGGCCGGGGCATCCGCCTCGCCCGTGGCATCCGCCTCGTGGGCGTCGCCGCCGTCCCGGGGCAGCACCTCGATGCCGCGCGTCGCGATGCGCACCACCGTGCCGTCGAAGCCGTCGTCGCCGGCGAGCAGGTTCGACCCGCCGCCGAGGACCATCCACGGCTCCCCGGTCTCCCAGGCGCCGGTGACGAGGTCGACGAGGTCGCGCTGCGTGGTCGCGGTCACGAGGTGCCGGATCGGCCCGCCGACCCGGAGGGTCGTCAGCTCGCTGAACGTGGTGCCGTCGCCCATGTCAGGCGAGCGCGACGACGGCCTGCGCCTTGCCGAGCACGGTCTCGGCGCCGACCTTCACGGTCAGGTCGATGCGCGCGGTGCCGGCCTCGGCGTCGAGCTGGCCGACCTTGGCGACGACGGTCACGACCGCGCCCACCTCGGGGTCGACCACGACCGGGCGGGTGAAGCGGACCTGGTAGTCGCGGATGCGCCCGGGGTCGCCCACCCAGTCGGCGACGGGCTGCACCGCGAAGCCCATGGTGAGCATGCCGTGCGCGAGCACGCCCGGCAGGCCCACCGACTTCGCGATGTCGTCGCGGTAGTGGATCGGGTTGAAGTCGCCCGACGCGCCGGCGTAGCGGACGAGCGAGTCACGGGTGAGCGGGAACGACTCCTCGGCGACGATGTCGCCCACGGCGAGGTCGTCGACGTGCGGGGGCAGGGTCGGCATCAGTCGTCTCCTCGCACGACGAGGGTGGAGATCGCGGTGACGACGTGCTCGCCGTCCGCGTCGGTCACGCGGGTCTCCGCGGTGACCATGGAGTGGGCGCCGAGCGTCTTCACCGAGGCGACGGTGAGCTGGGCGGTGAGCAGGTCGCCGGCCACGATCGGGCGGGTGGACGTGAAGCGCTGGTCGCCGTGCACGACGCGGGAGAAGTCGATGCCGGCGTCGGGTTCGGCGAGGAGCTGGGCGAGCGAGCCCTCCTGCACGACCACGGCGAAGGTCGTCGGGGCGACGACGTCGGCGTAGCCGGCGGCCTGTGCGGCCTCGACGTCGAGGTTGATCGGGTTGGACGCGAACACCGCGCGGGAGAACTCGCGGACCTTCTCGCGGCCGACGAGGTACGGCTCGGTCGGCGGGAGGGTCCGCCCCTGGAGTGCGGGGTTCACTGGCATCCGGTAAGACTACCGAACGGCGTCGCGCGGGGACGGGGAGCGCTCCCCATGGTGCGACGACTCTCCGTTTCCGTAGGGTGAGGGCGCCCGAACGCCATCGACGGAAGGACCCCATGACCGCCCCAGCCCTCGCCCCGCCGACGCGGCCCGGACGCCGCCTCCTCGGCGGGCTCGCCGCCCTCGCCACGGTCCTCGGCCTCGCCGGCTTCGCCGCTCCGGCAGCGCATGCAGCCGAGGAACCCGAGACCGGATCGATCACCGGCGTCGTGACCGGCGCGGCCGGTGCGCCGCTCGACGGCGTGCTGGTGCAGCTGTTCCACTGCGACGCCGACTTCGACCCGACCCAGCAGTCCGACTGCTGGACCCTGCTCTGGGCCGACGGGCAGTCCGGCCGCACCGCGGCCGACGGCTCGTTCGCGATCGACGGCCTCGAGCCCGGCACCTACCGCGCCGCGATCAACCCGCAATGGGACACCGCGCAGTACGTGCGCGAGTACTGGGACGGTGCCGACCTGCTCGAGGACGCCACCGACATCACCGTCCAGGCCGGCGCGGCCGCGACCATCGCCCCCACCCTCGAGGTCGGAGCGACCGTCTCGGGTACCGTCACCGACGCCGCCGGAGCGCCCGTCGCCGGAGGCTACGTCTACGCCTACCTCACGAACGACCTGACCGGCACCCGCGGCGGTGCATCCGTCGCGTCCGACGGCAGCTACTCGATCCCCGGCCTGCCCACGGGCGAGTACGTGCTCAAGGCCGGCAAGGGATGGGGCGCCACGAGCGAACTCGTCGACGAGTACTGGCAGGACGCCTACACCCTCGACGCCGCGACCCGCGTCGACCTGACCGCGGGCGACACGTTCACCGCCGCGTTCGAGCTGAACGACGGCGGGGCCGTCACCGGCACCGTCGTCGACGACGACGGGGCGCCCGTCGCGGGCGTCGACGTCACCGCCGAGCACGCCGGATCCGCCGAACACTGGATCGCGCCCGTGACCGCGACCACCGGCGCCGACGGCTCCTACCGCCTCGGCGGTCTCGAGCCGGGCGACTACACGGTCGGCTTCACCGACTTCGACGGCACCTTCGGCCAGCAGTACTGGCAGGGCGCCACCGATCGGTCGGCGGCGACGCCGGTCGCGGTCGAGCCCGGCGTCGTCGTCGAGGACATCGATGCGTCGCTGGCCCCCGGCGGCTCGCTGTCGGGCGCCCTGACCGAGCTCGCGGACGGCGAGAGCGCCCCCGCCGACCGCGCGTACTTCGACGTCCTCCGCAAGACCCCGGCCGGGAGCTGGGAGCGGGTGACGTCCGGCACGTCCGCCGCCGACGGCACGTACGCGGTCGCGGGCCTCGCCCCGGGCGAGTACACCGTGCAGTCGTTCGGCTCATCGAGCGGATCGTGGGCCTGGACCTACCACGGCGGCGCCTTCTACGCCGAGGACGCGACGGCCGTGGCCGTCGCCGCCAGCGCCGAGACCGATGGCGTCGACGTCGAGACCCCGCCCGGCGTGACCCTTGCCGGCACGATCATCGACGAGCACGGCGGCCCCGCGACCGGAGCGCGCCTCTCGATCCTGTTCGAGCGCGAGCCCGGCCTCTGGGTCGCACCTCCGCCCGCGGGCGGCGCCGGCGACGAGATCGCCTGGCAGTCCGGCGGGCTCCCGCCCGGCGACTACGTCGTCAAGGCGGAAGACGACGGCACGTCCGAGGTGCCGTACGCCACGCAGTACTGGGAGCACGCGGCCACGCAGGCCGAGGCCACGGTCATCGAGGCGCCGAACGGCGGCCGCTTCGACGGCATCGACCTCGTCATGTCCCGCGTCGTCGCCCCCGAGCCCGCTCCGGTCCCGACGGTCACCGGCGTCGCGCAGGTCGGCCAGGCGCTCACGGTGGACGCCGGCGACTGGGGTGCGGGTGCCGAACTCGCCTACCGCTGGCTCGCCGACGGCGCACCCGTCGCCGGCGCGACGGCGGCCGAGTACGTCCCCGCCGACGCCCAGGCCGGCGCGGTGGTCACGGTCGAGGTGACGGGCATCCGCCCCGGCGCGGAGCCGCTGGTCGCGACCTCGGCCCCGAGCGCCGCACTGCTGCCGCGCTTCGCCGACGTCACCGGCACGGGCGCCCACGCGGCGAACGTGAAGTGGGCCGGCATCAACGGCGTCATCGACGGCGTCCGCGGCGCCGACGGAGTCATCCGCTTCCAGCCCACCGGCGCCGCGACTCGCGCGACGATCGCCGAGGCGCTGTACCGGCTGGCCGGATCGCCCGCGTTCACCCTGCCTGCGAAGCCGTCGTACGCCGACGTGCCCGCGTCCCACCCGTCGTTCCGCGCGATCGAGTGGTTCAAGCGCGAGGGCCTCACCACGGTCACCGGCTCGTTCGGCCCGTCGTCGCCGCTGAAGCGGCAGGAGCTCGCGGCGTTCCTCTACCGCGCCGCGGACGTGACCTTCACCGCCCCGGCGAAGGCGTCGTTCACCGATGTGCCGAAGGGCTCGAGCTTCTACCGGGAGATCGAGTGGCTGAAGGCCGAGCGCATCACGACCGTGAGCGGGACGTTCGGCCCGACGACGGTCGTGACGCGCGAGCACCTCGCGACGTTCCTGCAGCGATGGGACGCGGTCACCGCGGACTGACGACGGGCCGCCACGAGCGGCCCTCGACGACGGCGAGCGGATGTCCCGGGCACGGGGCATCCGCTCGCCGTCTCGGCACGTCCGGGCGGTCGAGCGGACCGGGCGCGATCAGGCGACCGCGAGCCCGTCACAGCAGGCGACGCGCCGTCGCCCACGCGGTGAGCTCGTGCCGGCTCGAGAGCTGGAGCTTCCGAAGTACCGACGACACGTGCGTCTCGACGGTCTTCGTGGAGATGAACAGCGCGGCGGCGACCTCCTTGTAGGCGTAGCCGCGGGCGATGAGCCGCATCACCTCCTGCTCGCGCGCCGAGAGCCGGTCGAGCTCGTCGGAGGTCGACGCGGTCTCGCCGACGGCGGCGCCGAAGGCGTCGAGCACGAAGCCCGCGAGCCGCGGGGAGAAGACCGCGTCGCCGGAGGCGACGGCGTGGACGGCGCGGCTCACCTCGTCGGCCGAGGCGCCCTTGGTGAGGTAGCCGCGGGCGCCGGCGCGGATGACCCCCACCACGTCCTCCGCGGAGTCGGAGACGCTGAGGGCGAGGAACCGGGTGCCCGGCACCTCGGGCGCCGCCCGGTTGATCACGTCGGCGCCGCCGGAGGCGGAGGCATCCGCCCCGCCCGGCAGGTGGACGTCGAGCAGCACCACGTCGGGGCGCACCGCGACGATGACGCGCACGGCCGCC
Organism: Agromyces sp. MMS24-K17; assembly: GCF_043950245.1. Taxonomy (GTDB): domain Bacteria; phylum Actinomycetota; class Actinomycetes; order Actinomycetales; family Microbacteriaceae; genus Agromyces. Next base: position 228,717 of record NZ_CP171640.1, read on the forward strand.
TCGACGTCGGCGGCCTCGCCGGCGACCTCGATCGACGGGTCGAGGTCGGCCCGGAGGCCGGCGCGGAAGATCGAGTGGTCGTCGACGACGACGACGCGGAGGGGCGCGGGTGCGTCAGGGTCAGCGGGCACGCTCGGCCTCCGTCTCGAATCGCAGGTGCACCTCGGTGCCGATGCCGCCGGCGCCCGGCCGCACGGTCGCGGAGCCGCCGGCCCGGCGCATCCGGCCGATGATCGACTCGCGCACGCCGAGCCGGTCGGCGGGCACCGCGCCGGGGTCGAAACCGGGTCCGCGGTCGCGCACGTACACGTCGACGGCGCGGGCCGAGCCCTCGAGGTACACCGACACCTCGCCGCCGGCGTGCCTGGCCGCGTTCAGCATGGCCTCGCGGGCGGCCGCGGCGACCTCGCCGCTGGCCCGCTCGGCCGACATGCCGACCGCGACGACCTCGATGCGCACGGGGAAGTCGAGCTCCAGCGCCGCCGCGAAGTCGCGCAGGTCGGTCGCGAGGTCGCTGTCGGCCGGGGCATCGCCGTCGTACAGCCAGCTGCGCAGCTCCCGCTCCTGGGCGCGCGCGAGGCGCCCGGCCTCGCTCGAGGCGCCGGCCCGGTTCTGGATGAGCGCGAGGGTCTGCAGCACCGAGTCGTGGAGGTGCGCGGCCATGGCGCTGCGCTGCTCGTCGCGGATGCGGCGCACGCGCTCGTCGACGAGGTCGCGCCAGACGGTCGCGAGCGACGGTGCGAACACGAGGCCGATGCCGAGGAGGCAGACGACGGCGAGCAGGATCCCGCCGGCTCCGGCGCCGGGCACGGATGCGCCGACGAGGGCGATCACGACCAGCATCCCGGCCGCGGCGGCCCGCACCGCCTGCTCGACGCGGGGGCCGCGCTCGGGGTCGGTCCGGTCGACGAAGGTGGCCCAGGCGCCGGCGGCCGTGGCGAGCGCGACCGCGAGCAGGGCGAGCGGGAGCAGGTCGTCGACCCCGTCGCCGCCCCACGCGCCCCAGGCCGCCACGAGCACCCCGACGAGCACGAGGCCCTCGGCGGCCACCAGCAGCCAGGCGACCGGCGCCCGCCGGGTGACCCGATCGGTCGCATCGCCAGGGTCGGCCCACGGCGCGAACGCCCAGAGCCAGGCGTAGAACAGCAGCCCGGCGCCGCCGAGCAGCGCGGTCGCGACGAAGCCGGCGCGCACGAGCGCGGGCGGCCAGCGCAGGTGCTCGGCGAGGCCGCCGGCGACGCCCGCGACCCAGCAGTCGCGCCGCCGGGTGAGGCGGGGCGCTGGCACGGGCGCGGCGGAGGACATGCCCCAATCCAACCAGCCCCGGGCCGCGGCGGCCGGGGAATCAGGGACGGATCAGGGTCATGCCGGATAGGCCGGCCGCACGCGACTGCGGGAGCATCGGAGCATGGCAGTGAACCCCACCGACTCCGAGACCGACGGCTCGGCGACCCGCGTCCCCGGCACGGGCGACGCCCCCGAGCCTCCCGAGCCGCCGCTTCCGCCCGAGCCTCCCCTGCCGCCCGCGGGCGGTGCCGGCGCGTCCGGTGCGAGCGGAGCCGGCGGCGACGCCGGCCCGGGGTCGGGCTTCTTCGGCTGGCTGCGCGGCCTCGGCGTGCCCCGCACGCCCGGCTGGATCGGTGGCGTCGCCGCCGGCATCGCGAACCGCCTCGGCATCGACCCGCTCATCGTGCGCGGCGTGCTCGTGGTGTTCGCCCTGTTCGGCGCGCCCGCGTTCCTCGCGTACGGCGTCGCCTGGCTCCTGCTGCCCGACGCCTCGGGCCGCATCCACCTCGAGCAGCTGCTCCGCGGGGTCTGGGACAGCGCCCTCGTCGGCATCGCCATCTTCCTGCTGATCGGATTGTTCCCGCCCGCGTTCGGCGTGCCGGCGTTCCTCGGCGGCTGGGCGTGGGGCTGGGACGACGGCTGGAGCGACGTGTTCTGGTTCAACCCGCTCGGCCTCAACCTCTGGCCCGTGCTGTGGACGCTGCTGCTCCTCGGCGGCATCGCGGCGCTCGTGGTCTGGCTCGTGCGCCGTTCCCGGCGCCCGGAGGACGGCGGCGCGGCCGGCACGGGCTGGAACGCGCAGCCCGCCAACACGGCGGCCTCCGCCGCGTGGAGCAGCGCGGCGGCCACGACCGCGACGGATGCCTCGAGCCCGACTGGTGCCCCGAGCCCGGCGGGTGCCGCGGGCGCGATGCCCGCCGACGCCCCGCCGACCCCGCCGCGCCCGGCGCCCGGCGCCGACTCGGCCGAGTACGAGGCGTGGAAGGTGCGGTACGACGAGTGGCGGGCCGCGAACGCCGAGTGGCGCCGGTCGCAGGCCGACGCCGGCCGGCAGGCCCGGGCCCAACTCCACGAGCAGCACCGCGCGCGGAACGCCGCGTTCGCCGCACAGGCCGAGGCGGCCCGTCGGCAGCGCCGGCTGACCCGCCCGCGGGCGAGCTTCGCCTTCGTGATCGCCACGCTCGGCGCGGCCCTCGTGGTCGGCGCGCTCGTCGGCATCGTCGCGCTCGGCTCGGCCGGCACGGCCGACTGGGCCGGCACGATCGCCCTCGCGGCGGCCGCCCTGGTGTCGGCGTCGGCGATGGTGCTCGCCGGCGCGCTGCGCCGACGCAGCGGGTTCCTCGCCTTCACCACGATCACGCTGCTCGTGCTCGCGACGATCGGCGCGTTCGTGCCGCGCGGCGAGGTCGCCCTCGGCGCGATCACGGGGCAGGTGCGCACGGCGAGCATCGTGCAGCCGGTCGGCGACGTGTTCCTCGTGCTCGACGAGCAGACCGCCCGGCAGCCGGGCACGCCGGCGATGACCGTCGAGCAGGGCGCCGGCACGATCCACGTCGAGGTGCACGACGGCACCCGGCTCGACCTCGACGTGACCTGCGGGTCGTGCTCGATCAGCTGGTTCCGCGTGACCGACCAGACGTGGCAGTCCGTCGGCAGCACCCAGCTGACCTCCGGGGCGGGAGCCCCGTCGACCTGGCATCGCAGCATCGGGCCGGGCCTCGAGCCCGGCCAGGCCGACGCCGGCCTGACGATCCGCGCCGGCGCCACCCGGATCGAGGTCGTCGAGTACGCCGACGACGCGACGAGCGACGAGGAGAACTGAGATGACCGACCGCGACGCCACCCCCTCCCCCGACGACCAGCCCACCGTGTCGCTCGGCGCGGACGACCAGCCGACCTGGCCCGTGGCATCCGCCTCGCCCGTGGCATCCGCCGCCGTACCCGCGCGACCGGCCGGCCCGCGCGTGCGCTGGGGCGCGATCGTCTGGGGCCTCGCCTTCGCCGCGATCGCGGCGCTGGAGCTGTGGATCCTCGTCGACCCGTCGCGTCGCGACGCGACGGCCGACTGGTTCGCCTCGTTGTCGGGCGTGACCGCGGCGCTCGTGCTGCTGCTCGCGATCGGCGCCGTCCTGCTCGTCGCCGGCATCGCGGGCGTCGCCCGGCGGCTCTCCAGCCGCAGCTGATCCGCATCGGCCGGCCCCGGGTCGGGGCCGGCCGACGACCTCACTCGGCCGCAGCGGCCCGCGAGAGGGTCTCTCCGCGGAAGAACGCCGGACGCCGGCGCCACTGCACGAGCATCACGACGACGCCCGTGAGCAGCACGACCATGCCGAGCACGAAGACCAGGCCCACGCCGAAGACGTGCGAGCCGCTGCCGTACTCGGGATCCATGCTGTCGATCAGGGTCGTGAAGAACAGCACGGCGAGGATCACGCCGCCGACCAGCGGGAACAGCAGCGTGAAGCAGACGTTCCGCACCGAGCGCCACCACACCTTGCGGAAGAACCACACGCAGGCGAACGCGGTGATGCCGTAGTAGAAGCAGATCATCATGCCGAGCGCGGTGATCGTGTCCCACAGCACGTTCTCGCTCACGAACCGCATGACGGCGTAGAACACCGACGCCACGATCGCCGAGACGATCGTCGCGTAACCGGGGGTGAAGAACCGCGGGCTCACCCGGGCGAACTGCTCGGGCAGGGCGCCGTAGTGGCCCATCGCGAGCAGGGTGCGCGCGGGCGACACGAACGTCGACTGCAGGCTCGACGCGCTCGACGTGAGCACCGCGAGCGACACCAGCACCGCGAGCGGCCCCAGGATCGGGCCGGCCAGGTGGAAGAACACGTTGTCCTGGATCTCGGGGTTGCCGAGGCCGTACTCCCCGTCGCCGACGCCGGCGTACGCGATGAGCGACACCGCGATGAGCAGGTAGAGCACCACGATGGTGACGACGGTGATCGTCGCCGCGCGGCCCGGCGTCTTCTCCGAGCCGCGGGTCTCCTCGTTCATCGTGAGCGTGACGTCCCAGCCCCAGAAGATGAAGATCGACAGCGACAGGCCCGCCGCGAACGCCGAGAACGAGTCGACCGCGAACGGGTTGAACCAGCTCAGCTCGATCGGGGTCGCGTCGAACGCGCTGCCGTTCGCGACCTCCACGAGCGCGGCGACCGAGAACAGCACGAGCACCGCGACCTGGAAGCCCACCAGCCAGTACTGCAGCTTCTGCGTGGTGCGCATGTCACGGTACGAGATCCACGTCGCGCCGAGCACGAACAGCAGGCACACCGCGACGTTGACGAACGGGTTCGCCGCGAGGTCGGCGATGTCCGGGTTGCCGGCCACCTGCGAGATGAGCAGGAACAGGAAGTCCACCGCGATGCCCGCGAGGTTCGACAGCACGAGGATCGTCGCGGCGACCAGGCCCCACCCGGCCATCCAGCCGATCCACGGGCCGAAGGCCCGGGTCGCCCAGGTGAACGACGTGCCCGAGTCGGGCATGCGGGTGTTCAGCTCGCGGTAGCCGAACGCGACGAGCAGCATCGGGATGAAGCCGACGAGGATGATCGCCGGCACCTGCACGCCGACCTCCGACACGGTGGGGCCGAGCGCCGCGGTCAGCGTGTACGCCGGCGCGATGCACGAGATGCCGATGACGATCGCGCCGATCAGCCCGACCGAACCGGCCGACAGGCCCTTCTTCGACAGGCCGGAGGGTTCGACCGCGGCGGTCGCCGTCGTCATCGGCGCGTCGTCCGTCGACCGGCTGCCGCGGTCGCGGCCCGTGGGCTGGTGTTGCGTCATTGCAGTGGTCCTTCGTCGGTGGCCGGAAGGCGGGTCGCCGGGAGGCGGGTCGCCCGGCCGGTCAGGTGAGGGAGCGCGGCACCACGACCATGGGCACCGGGAGCTCGTGGAGCATCTTCGCGGCCGTGGAGCCGAGGAACAGGCGGTTCGGCGCGGCGAGCCGGCTGGAGCCGACGAGCACCAGCTCGCCGTGGTGCCAGTCGAGGTCGCCGACGGCGTCCTCGATGCGGTCGCCGCGCACGACCTGGGCAGTGGCCTCGACGCCGTACGGCAGTCGGCTCCTCGCGTCGTCGAGCACGCGGTCGGCGTGCACGTCGCCGGTGAGCGCGGCGAGCACGGGGTCGAGCCCGTCGGGCAGGTCGATCGAGACGAGCGAGAGCAGGCGCAGCGGGGCGTGGGTGGCGTCCACCAGTTCGAGCGCGGTGTCGAGCAGCGCCGTCGCACCGGGGCGCGTGCCGAGCGCCGCGGTGATGCGGGTGACGCCGGTCGAGATCGGCTCGTCGCGGGCGCCGGCGGGCGCGAGCACGACCGGCACGTCGGAGGAGTGCAGCAGCTCGTTCGCGACGGTGCCGATGCGCATGCGGCCGAGGAGGCCCCCGCGCGCCGCGCCGATCACGATCAGCCCGGCGTCGAACTCGTGCGCGGCGGCGATGAGGCCCTCGGCGAACGACTCCGCGTATCGGATGTGCAGCGCCTGCTCGACGTCGTGCCCGATGGCGGTGGATGCCTCGGCGAGCCATTCCCGCGACTGCGCCTTGAGCAGCCGCTCGTAGCCCTGCTCGGTCGGCACGAGTGCGTTGTGCGCCTCGTTCGGCAGCACCATCACGACCTCGAGCAGCGCCTCGGCGGCCCGGGCGATGCGTGCGCCGAGCGCGAGCGCGTCGGCGCCGGCCTCGTTGGCGGTGTAGCCGACGACGACGCGGTACGGATCGGTGGTCATGACGTCTCCAGGATCTCGTCGGCGACGGACCTGCCCATGCGGATCGCGCCGTCGACGTGCTGGTAGCCCTTGCCGGCGAGGTCGCTGGAGGCGAACCGGATCGGCCCGACGGGCGCGCGCAGGTCGGATCCGTACCGGGCGAGCCCGCCCATGTCGAAGCTCGCCGCGTACGCGCCGCGGGTCCACTCCTCGCTGCCCCAGTCGCTCTCGTAGTAGACGACCGGGTGCAGCGCCTGCTCGCCGTAGTAGTGCGACAGCGACTCGAGGATGCGGGCCTTCCGCTCCGCCGCCGGCAGGCGGAACACCTCGTCGGCCGCCTCGTCGGACACGAAGCCGACGAGCGTGCCGCGCGGGTCGCCGTGGTTCGTGTTGTCGTACGCCTCGTGGCAGAGCTCGTACGGGCTGAACGCCGTGCCCGAGAGCCCGAGGTCGCGCCAGAACGGCGTCTCGTACACGGCGTGCACCTTGATCACGAAGCCCATCGACAGGTGCTGGTGCAGCTGGTGCTGGCGACGCGGCAGTGGCGGCTCGTACGAGATGCGGCTGAACAGGATCGGCGGCACCGCGAGGATCGCGTGCCCGGCGTGCACCTCGAGCGAATCGGTCACCGCGACGACGCCGTGCTCCGGGGCATCCGCTCGCCCTTCGGCCGGGCCGGTCCAGCGCAGCGTGCGTACCGCCTGGCCCAGCCGCACCGCCCCGCCGAGCCGCTCGGCCAGCAGCAGCGGCACCTGCTGCAGGCCGCCGACGACGCGCTTGTCGAGGATGAAGTCGGCGTCGACGAGGTTCGAGAACGACCCGGCCGAGGCGGCCATGAGCAGCGCCTGCAGCGCACTGAAGGCGTGCGCCGGCTTGGTGAGCATGGCGCCGGCGATGAACATGCCGATGTTGAGGCGCGCCTCCTCGTCGTCGGTCTGCGTGCCGAGCCACTCGGCGAAGGAGACCTCGTCGAGCTCCTTCGCGTCGGGGTGCGCCCACGGCCGCTCGGGGTCGATCTCGGCGACGAGCGCGTCGAGCTTGTCGATGAGCCCGAGGATCTCGTCCTCGGTGCGCGCCGGCACCGGGAAGATCTCGCCCTCGAAGCGCCGCTTCTCGCCGTGCTGGTCGATGTAGACGTTCTTGCCCTCGCGGTAGCGGGTGTACGTCTCGAGGCCGAGGTCGTCGAGCGTCTCGATGAGCGCGTCCTGGTCGGGCGAGACCCACTGGCCGCCGATCTCGAGCATGGCGCCGTCAACGTCGTCGGTCCAGAGACGCCCGCCCACGCGGTCGCGCGCCTCGAGCACGATGACGGAGCGGCCGGCCGCCCGGAGGCGCGTGGCGGCGGTGAGGCCGGTCGCGCCCGCGCCGACGATCACGACGTCGGTGTCGATGCGTTCCATGGTGCGTCCCGTCACTCGACCGGCATGAGGGTGTACTTGGTGTCGAGGAACTCGTGGATGCCCTCGAATCCGCCCTCGCGGCCGAGCCCCGACTGCTTCACGCCGCCGAACGGCGCCGCCGCGTTCGACAGGACGCCGACGTTGAGGCCCATCATCCCGGTGTCGAGGCGGTCGATCATGCGGTGGCCGCGGGCGAGGTCCTGCGTGAACACGTACGACACGAGGCCGAACTCGGTGTCGTTCGCGATGCGCACGGCGTCGTCCTCGTCGGTGAACGTCGTGATCGAGAGCACCGGACCGAAGATCTCCTGCTTCAGGATCTCGCTGCCCGGCACGACGCCGGTCACCACGGTCGGCTGGTAGAAGGTGCCCTCGCCCTCGATGCGCGAACCGCCGGCGGCGACGGATGCCCCGCGCGAGACGGCGTCGGCGACGAGCTCCTCCGCCTTCGCGATGGCGTCGTCGTCGATGAGCGGGCCGATCTGCACGCCGTCCTCCGTGCCGCGGCCGACCTTCATCGAGCGGACCCGCTCGGCGACGCGGCGGGCGAAGTCGTCGGCGACCGACGCCTGCACGATGAACCGGTTCGCGGCGGTGCACGCCTGGCCGATGTTGCGGAACTTCGCGACCATGGCGCCGTCGACGGCCTGGTCGAGGTCGGCGTCCTCGAAGACGACGAACGGGGCGTTGCCGCCGAGCTCCATCGAGACGCGCAGCACCTGCTCTGCGGCCTGCGCGATGAGGGTGCGGCCGACCTCGGTCGACCCCGTGAAGCTCAGCTTGCGCAGGCGCGGGTCGCCGATGATCGGCTTCGACAGCGCGCTCGACTTCGACGTGGTGACGACGTTCACGACGCCCTTCGGCAGCCCGACCTCCTCGAGGAGCTGCACGAACGCGATGGTCGTGAGCGGGGTGAGGGCGGCGGGCTTGACGACGACCGTGCAGCCCGCGGCGAGCGCCGGCGCGATCTTGCGGGTCGCCATCGCGAGCGGGAAGTTCCACGGGGTGATGAAGTAGCAGGGGCCGACGGGCCGCTGCGAGACGATCATGCGCCCGGTGCCCTCGGGGTTCAGCCCGTAGCGGCCGTGGATGCGCACCGCCTCCTCGGAGAACCAGCGGAGGAACTCGCCGCCGTAGGCGACCTCGCCGCGGGCCTCGGCGAGCGGCTTGCCCATCTCGAGCGTCATGAGGAGCGCGAACTCCTCCTTGCGGGCCATCAGCGCGTCGAACGCGCGGCGCAGCAGCTCCCCGCGCTCGCGGGGCGGGGTGGCGGCCCACGACGCCTGCGCGGCGACGGCGGCGTCGAGGGCGCGGACCCCGTCCTCGGGCGAGGCATCCGCGATCTCCTTGATGATCCGGCCGGTGGCGGGGTCGTTCACGGCGAGGGTGCGACCGCCGTCGGCGTCGACCCACTCGCCGCCGATGAAGAGGCCGGTGGCGACCCGGTCGAGGATCGCGGATTCCTGGGTTGCGTTGGTCATGCTGTTCCGTTCGCGTTCGGCGGTGGATGGGTGGTTCAGGGGTACAGCCCGCGGAGCCGGTGCGCTTCGGCCACGCGCTCGACGGCGAGCGCGGTGGCGGCGGTCCGAAGCGACAGCCCCCGTGCCTCGGCGTAGCCGAGCACGTGCCCCCAGGCGCTCAGCATCCGTTCCTCCAGTCTGGCCTCGACCTCGTCGGCGCGCCACCAGTAGGCCTGGTTCGCCTGCACCCACTCGAAGTACGAGACGATCACGCCGCCGGCGTTCGCGAGGATGTCGGGCACGACGAGCACGCCGCGCTCGGCGAGGATCCGGTCGCCGGCGGCCGTCGTCGGTCCGTTCGCGCCCTCGACGACGACGCGGGCGCGGACCGCGCCGGCGTTGCCCTCGTGGATGACGCCCTCGACGGCGGCCGGCACGAGCAGGTCGACGTCGAGCTCGAGGAGCGCCGCGCCGTCGATCGAGTCGGCGCCGGGGAACCCGACGACGGTGCCGGTGGCGCGGACGTGGTCGGTGAGCGCGGCGAGGTCGAGCCCGCCGGCGCGGTGCACGGCGCCGTACATGTCGCTGACGGCCTCGACCGCGACGCCCGCGTCGGCGAGGAAGCGGGCGGCGTCGGCGCCGACCTTGCCGAAGCCCTGCACGGCGGCGGTGGCCCGGTCGGGGCGGAGGCCGACATGGGCGAGCGCGGCGAGGGCGACGTGCGTGACGCCGCGGCTCGTCGCCGACGCGCGGCCCTGCGAGCCGCCGAGCGCGATGGGCTTGCCGGTGACGATGCCGGGCACGGTGTACCCGGAGTTCACCGAGTAGGTGTCCATGATCCAGGCCATGGTCTGCTCGTCGGTGCCGATGTCGGGCGCGGGGATGTCCCGCTCCGGCCCGATGATCGGCAGGATCTCGCTCGTGTAGCGGCGGGTGACGCGCTCGAGCTCGGCGACGCTGTGCGCGCGGGGGTCGATCGCGATGCCGCCCTTCGCGCCGCCGTACGGCACGTCGAGCAGGGCGCACTTCCACGTCATCCACATGGCGAGCGCACGCACCTCGTCGAGGTCGACGTTCGGCGCGTAGCGCAGGCCCCCCTTGGCGGGGCCGCGGGAGAAGTTGTGCTGCACCCGGTAGCCCGTGAACAGCGTGGTCTCCCCGCCGTCGAGGCGGAGCGGCACGGCGACCGTCAGCTCGCGACGCGGGGTCGCGAGCATGCGGTGCAGGCCGTCGGCGTAGCCGAGGAGCCCGACGGCCTCCGCGAGTTGGCTGCGTGCGTCGGCGAGGGGGTTCGAGGCGGGGTGCGCGCCGGTGTGCTGCGCGGGGTGCGGAGCGGCGGATGCCACGTCGACGGCGCTGTCGGCGAGGAGGGTCATGCCTGCGCGAGTCCTTCCCGGATGACGTCGAGCGCCTCGTTCAGGAGCTCGTCGGAGATGGTGAGCGGCGGCAGGAACCGGATCACGTTGCCGTAGGTGCCGCAGGTGAGCAGCAGCACGCCGTTGGCGTGCGCGTGGGCGACGACCCGGCCGGTGAGGGCCGCGTCGGGGGCGCCGGTGGCGGGGTCGACGAGCTCGATCGCGACCATCGCGCCGCGGCCGCGGACGTCGCCGATGCGCGCGTCGTCGGTGCGGAACCCGTTGAGGCGGCCGAGCAGCAGGTCGCCGAGCTCGCGGGCGCGCCCGATGAGGCCGTCGGCCTCGTACGACTCGATCGTCGCGAGCGCCGCGGCGCAGGCGAGCGGGCTGCCGGCGTACGTGCCGCCGAGGCCGCCGGGCATGGCGGAGTCCATGATCTCGGCACGGCCGGTCACGGCCGACAGCGGCAGGCCGCCGGCGATGCCCTTCGCGGTGACGATGAGGTCGGGCACGATGCCCTCGTGCTCGCTGGCGAACCACGCGCCGGTGCGGCCGAACCCGGTCTGCACCTCGTCGGCGATGAAGACGACGCCGTTGGCGTTCGCCCACTCGACGAGCGCCGGGAGGAAGCCCTGGGCCGGCACGATGAAGCCGCCCTCGCCCTGGATCGGCTCGATGATGATGGCGGCGAGGTTCTCGACGCCGACCTGCTTCTCGATCTGGGTGATGGCACGGGCGGCGGCCTCGGCGCCGTCGAGTCCGCCGTCGCGGAACGGGTACGAGAGGGGCGCGCGGTACACCTCGGGGGCGAACGGGCCGAAGCCGCTCTTGTACGGGATATTCTTCGCCGTGAGGCCCATGGTGAGGTTGGTACGCCCGTGGTAGGCGTGGTCGAACGCGACGACCGCCTGCTTGCGGGTGAAGTGGCGGGCGATCTTCACCGCGTTCTCGACGGCCTCGGCGCCGGAGTTGAACAGCGCCGAGCGCTTCTCGTGGTCGCCGGGGGTGAGCCGGTTCAGCGCCTCGGCGACGTCGACGTACGAGTCGTACGGCGCGACGGTGAAGCAGGTGTGGGTGAAGGCGTTGAGCTGGGCGGTGACGGCCTCGACGACGCGCGGGTTGGCGTTGCCGACGCCGGTGACGGCGATGCCGGAGCCGAGGTCGATGATCGAGTTGCCGTCGGCGTCGACGATGACGCCGCCGCCCGCGGCCACGACCGCGACGGGGATGGTGGTGCCCACGCCGGCGGCGACGGCCGCGGCCTTGCGGGCGAGGAGCTCCTGGGAGCGGGGTCCGGGGATCGCCGTTGCGAGGTGACGGCGCTGGGGCAGGGCGGGCCCGCCGGCGATGCCGGCGGCCGGGACGTCGACGATGGTCATGGGAGCCGATGCTAGGTCGCGACTGGCGGATGCCCCGTCGCCACGGCGTACACTTGGGGCACCTGATTTCGCCATCGTGTACATCGACGTCTCGGAGCCGGCATGCCTCCCGCCCTGCGCACCCTGCTCGCCCGGCGCGAGCTCGCCCTCGACCTGCTCGACGCGGGCGGCTCGGGCGCGCTCGACCTCCCGGTGGTGTGGGCGCACTCGTCCGACCTCGCCGACCCCACCCCGTTCCTCGACGCCGGCCAGGTGCTGCTCACCACCGGCACGCAGTTCGCCGACGACGCCTCGGGCGACGTCGACCCCGCCTTCGCCGAGGCGTACGTCGGCCGGCTGCGGGCGGCCGGGGTCGCCGCCCTCGGCTTCGGCACCGAGGTGATCCGCGACGGCACCCCCGACGCGCTCGTCGCGGCGTGCTCGGCGCAGGGGCTGCCCGTGTTCGAGGTGCCGTACCGGATCCCCTTCATCGCGATCGTGCGCGCCGTCGCCGACCTCGTCGCCGAGGAGGCATCCGCCCGACAGGCGTGGGCGCTGGCCACGCAGCGCGCCATCTCGCACGCCGCGCTCCAGCCCGACGGGCTCTCGGCGACGCTCGCCGAGCTCTCGCGCCGGCTCGGCGCCTGGGTCGGGCTCGTCGACGCGGCGGGCGGCCTCGACCGCGAGTTCCCCGCAGGCGGCCTCGGCCAGCCCCACCTCGGCGAGGTCGTCGGCGAGGCCCGCACGATGCTCCGCCGCGGTCAGCGGGCCGGCCGCGCGTTCGAGGCCGGCGGCTCCGTCGGCCGCCCGCAGCGGATGACCCTGCAGACGCTCGGCGCCCGCGGCGCCCTGCGCGGGGTGCTCGCGATCGGCGACTCCCCCGAGCTCGACCACGCCGGACGCGAGGTCGTCACCTCGGTGATCGCGCTCGCCGGCCTCGCGCTCGAGCAGAACCGCGACCTCGACGCCGCCCGCGGCTACCTGCGCTCGGGCCTCGTGCGGAGCATCCTCGCCGGCGACGTCGCCCTCGCCGCGCAGGTCGCCGCCGAGATGTGGGGGCCGCTGCCGGTCGCGCCGCTTCGTGTGGCGGTGGCGGATGCCCCGGCCGAGCACGCCGACCGGCTCGCCGAGCTCCTCGAGCTCCGCGCCGCCGAGCGCGGCGGACGGCTCTTCTTCGGACGGGTCGACGACACCGTCGTCCTGATCGTCGAGGAGGGCGACGTGTCGGCGCTGGTCGCCGAGCTCGCCGAGGACTTCGACGTGCCGGTCGGGGTGGGCGACCCCGTCGGCCTGGCGGGCGCAGCGACCGGCCACGACCAGGCCATGCGGGCACTGGAGCGCGCCCGGGAGGGGGGCGCCGGCACGGTCTGCCGCTTCGACGAGATCAGCCGCCAAGGGGTGCTGGCATTCCTCGCCCGCACCGACGCTCGCGCCGTGGCCGCGGCGACGCTCGCCCCGCTCACCGAGCACGACGCCGAGCACGGCAGCGACCTCGTGCCGACCGTGCGCGCCTGGCTCGAGCACGGCGGCGGGTTCGACCGGGCCGCGCACGACCTCGGCGTGCACCGGCACACCGTGCGCGCCCGCATCGCGACCGCCGAGCGGCTGCTCGGGCGCGACCTCTCGGAGTTCCACGCCAAGGCCGACCTGTGGGCGGCGCTCCTCGCCGCCGACTGACCCTCACATCGTCGGTCGCGTCGTCGGCGTGGCCGTGTCCCTCCGGACGGCGGTGCTCCGCCCGAGCAGCAGCCCGAGCAGCACCATCCCGGCCGCGAGCACGAGGTGCACGGCGGTGTTCATCGGGGCATGGTCCGGGCAGGCGCGCTCGCGCCGACAGGGGGTTGACGAACGGATGCCCCGCCGTGGCCGGACGCCGTGGCCGGCCCGACCGGCGACGCTGCCGTCGCGGCCGCCGATCGCCCGCACCGGAGCGACGGCCGCGGCGTACGCTGGAACGCGAGGAAAGGGGACCTCATGCACGCGGTCAAGGGCGATCGCCTGGTCATCCACAGCAAGCAGGTGGGCCAGGCCGACCGGCACGGAGAGATCACCGAGGTACGCGGACCCGACGGCGCGCCGCCGTACTTCGTCCACTTCGACGACGGGCACGAGACCCTCCTGTACCCGGGAAGCGACTGCGAACTCGAGCACGAGGCGGCCGGCGGCACCGGGTGACCGGCGGGGGTTAGCCTTGTCGCCATGTTCCACAGCTATGCGGCGATCGGCGACAGCTTCACCGAGGGCGTCGGCGACGACCTGCCCGACGGCACCCAGCGCGGCTGGGCCGACTTCGTCGCGCTCGGGCTCGCCCAGGCGGCCCGGGAGCCGATCGGCTACGCCAACCTCGCGATCCGCGGACGCAAGCTCGGCCCCATCGTCGAGGAGCAGCTCGAGACCGCCATCGCGCTGCGCCCCGAGGTGATCAGCTTCAACGGCGGCGGCAACGACATGCTCCGCCCGTCGATGCCGGAGGAGCGGGTCGCCGACCAGTTCCGCGCGGCCGTGCACCGGATCCGCGAGGAGGGCATCCACGTCCTCATGCTGAGCGGCGCCAACCCCACCGACCACCTGCCCCTCGGGAAGGTGTTCGATGCCCGCGGTGCGCGCCTCACCGAGAAGCTGCGCGACCTCGCGACCCTCGACGGCGTGACGTTCGTCGACAACTTCTCCGACCGGGGCCTGCGGGACATCCGCTACTGGTCGCCCGACAAGCTCCACCTCAACGCGCTCGGCCACGCCCGCGTCGCGAGCAACGTGCTCACCGCGCTCGGCGTGCCCGTGCCGCCCGAGTGGGGCGTCGAGGAGGTCGCGGCGGCGCCGGCCGGTCCGCGCAGCCGCAACACGGCCGCGTACTACCGCGAGTTCGTGCTGCCGTGGATCGGGCGCCGGCTCACCGGGCGCTCCTCCGGCGACGGCCGCACGGCGAAGCGCGCGACGCTGCTCCCGGTCGAGCCGTAGGGGCCGCGCGGGAGCGCTACGCCGCCTCGAGCACGCCCTCGACGAATGCGAGGGTGCGGCGGCGCAGGCCCGCGACGCGCATCTCCTCGGTGAGCCTTCGCACCTCCGCGGGGGCCAGCGGCGGGTGCAGCCGCACGTTCTCCTGGCACGACAGGTCGGCGCACACGTAGGTGCCCACCGTGTCGCCGCGGCGACCTGCCTCGCCGATGCGTCGCGCGGTGAACATCGTCACCTGGTCGCCCGGCTGCTGCGTGTGGCACAGGTTGCAGATCGACGCGCGGAACCTCGACCCGCCGCCGTCGGCGGCGCGCAGCACCAGCCCGACCGGGTCGTCGCCGACGATCGTCACGAGGTAGCCGCGATTGCGGAACCGCCGGTCGCGCCAGGCCAGCGCGTCGACGTGGTCCCATTCGAGCAGCAGGTGCTCGATCGGCAGCTCGAGCTGCTCGAGTTCGAGCGGAGTCGCGTTCACGAACGACTCCCGGATCTCGCCTTCTCCCAGCGGTCGCATGGCTCTCCTTCCGCCGACCCGACCAGTGTAAAACGCACCGGAGGCGGGGCCGAAGCCCGTCAGCGGCGCAGCAGCGACGGCTTCGGACGGTCGTCGGCGAGCGGCCGCCAGCCGTCGCCCGTGCGGTGGTAGGCCTCCCGCGGGCCGTCGGCGACCAGCGTGGCCAGCGCCTCGACGAACCGGTCGACGTCGTCGGAGGACGTGCCGACGCCGAGGCTCGCCCGCAACCCGTTCGACCGGTTCGCGACCCGCCGGAAGAACGGGTGCGCGCAGAACTTGCCCGCCCGCACCGAGACGCCGTGCTCGGCCGACAGGGCCGCGGCCACGAGCCCCACCGAGCCGCGGTCGAGCTCGAGGGTGACGATGCCGACGCGATCCGTGGCATCCGCGAAGCCGCGCAGCGCCCGCACCCCGTCGATGCCGGCGACCCCCGCCTCGAGCCGGGCGAGGAGCGCGTGCTCGTGGGCGTCGCGGTCGGCCTCGCCGAGCGCGTCGAGCGCCTCGAGGGCGAGCGCGATCGCCGCGATGCCGAGCACGTTCGGCGTGCCGGCCTCGTGCCGCTCGGGGGCCGGATGCCACTCCACGCGCCCGACCTCGACGCGGGAGACGGCGCCACCGCCGGCCAGGTACGCGGGGGCCGCGTCGAGCCAGTCACGGCGGCCGATCAGCGCCCCGGCGCCGTACGGCGCGTACGCCTTGTGCCCGGAGAAGGCGAGGTAGTCGACGCCGAGCGCCGCGACGTCCACCGTGCGGTGCGGCAGGAGCTGCGCGGCGTCGACCGAGATCCGGGCGCCGGCGGCGTGGGCCACGGCCGCGATCCGGGCGAGCGGCAGCAGCTCTCCGGTGACGTTCGAGGCGCCCGTCACGGCGACGAGGGCGGCCGGGCGACGGGCGAGCTCCGCGGCGAGCGCGTCGATCGTCTCCTCGATCGTCGGTCGGCCGACGACCACCCGGCGCTCGCGCCACGGCAGCAGGTTCGCGTGGTGCTCGATGTCGAGCACCACGACCTCGCCCGGCACGGCGGAGGCGAGCAGGTTCAGCGCGTCGGTGGTGTTGCGGGTGAACACGACGACGTCGTCGGCGCGTGCGCCGACCCGTCGGGCGACGACCTCGCGCGACTCCTCGACGAGCTCGGTCGCGAGCTCCGACGGGTAGCCGGTGCCGCGGTGCACGCTGGAGTACCAGGGCAGCAGGTCGGACACGCGGGTCGACACGACGGCGAGCGCCGGCGCGGAGGCCGCGAGGTCGAGGTTCGCGTGCCGCATTCGGCCGCCGCCCAGCACCGGGACCTCGAGGCCCGCGTCGGCGAGCTCGGCGAGCGGACGCACCAGGGTGCGTTCGGCGGCGATGGCGGTGGCGGCGGTCACGGCCGTCCTTCCTCTGCGGGCTGCGGAACAAGCGACGCTACGACGGCCGCGCCCGCGCCCTCAAGCATTCGCCGTCGCTCGCCGTCACGGCACGACACATGAGGAAACATCGCGGCGGGACGGGGCGGATCGCACCCCGTCCCGCCGACGATGCGGACGGCCCGACCTGGTGGGACCGAGCCGCCGGCTTCGAGCGGGAGCGCGCTACTCCGCGGGCTCCCCGAGCGAGAGCATCAGCCGGTTCGCCCAGTTGAAGAACGCGGCCGAGTGGATCACGTCGGACACCGCCTGCTCGTCGAGCCCGGCCGCGCGCAGCGCCGCCAGGTGCTCGGGGCCGAGCCGGGGCGGGGTCGCCGCAAGCGCCGTCGCCGCGTCGATCACGGCGCGCCAGCGCTCGTCCTGCGGTGCGTCGACGCCCGCGTCGAGCAACCGCTGGACGTCGTCGTGGCGCTTCGAGTGGTGGGTGGCGAACCGGGCGTGCACGGACGCGCAGAAGATGCATCCGTTGAACCGGCTGGTCGCCGCGGCGGCGAGCTCGCGCTCGGCGCGCGGCAGGCCGTCGGCCGCGTTGTAGAAGATGTCCTTGTCGGTGAGCGTGCGCGCCTTGAGGATGTCGGGGTCGCGCACGAGCAGCCGGAAGTAGTCGCTCTTCGACCGGCTGCGGTCGACGAGGCCCTCCCACTGCCGCTCGGTCAGGGTGTCCTCGTCGGCGGGCTCCAGCCAGGGCAGCCAGCCGATCTCGTCCTGCGTGAACGCGAGCGGCACGACCGCGTCGGGGTGCTCGATGATCTCCGCGTTCGCGGTCTGTTCGGTCATGCTGCGGCCTCCTCGGCGGTGAGCAGTCGGAGCCCGGCCGCGACCCGCAGCTGGAAGGCCAGGAACGAGACGAGCTGGGAGACGGTGACGATGCCGTCGGCCGACCAGCCGGCCGCGGCGAAGGTGCGCAGGGCGTCGGCGGATGCCTCGCGCGGACGGAACACGAGCAGGTGGGCGTGCTCGAGCGCGGCGGACAGCCGCTCGCCGAGCGCCGGGCGCGAGGCGTCGGCGACCGTCCAGCGGAGCCCCTCGACCCCCTCGCCGGCGAGCGGGCCTGCGGCGGGGTAGGCGCCGTACGGGCCGGTGGTCGCGGCACCGACCGACAGCTCGGCGACGAGGTCGGCGAGCGCGTCGCCGCCGGCGTCGCGGGTGATGGCGCCGTAGTGGGCGGCGGCGAGGTCGTCGGCGTGCAGCGCGGCGACGAACTGCGCGATCGCGGCGCGCTCGGCGAGGGTCGCGTGCGCCTCGTCGATCGAGGTGAACAGCGCGTCGTAGCTCGCCTGGGCGTGCTCGCGGGTCACCGGGCGGTGCCGGCGCAGCGCGTCGACCGCGCCCTCCGGGACGACGCCGGCGAACCGGTCGAGGAGATCGGTCATCGGTGCGGATCCTTCCTGTGGTGGTTCGTGGGTCAGGCGGCGGGTGCGGCGTGCGCCGCCTCGCCGAGTCGCGAGCCCCAGCCGAGCGCGGGGGCGACCTCGGTGGCGATGAGCTCGATCGAGCGCAGCACCAGCTCGTGCGGCGGGTCGACCGAGTGCACCTGGAACGCGACGTCGGTCGCCTCTGCGGCCGCCGAGTCGCGGGACAGCGACTCCACGACCTCCTCGACGGTGCCGACGTGCGTGTCGTACGTCGCGATGAGCTCGTCGAGCGAGTCGCCGTACGGCGGCTGCCCGCCGCGCGTGAACCCGATCGCCGCGCGGCGCAGGCCGATCTCGGCGTAGCGGCGGGCCTCCTCGCGGGAGTCCGCGACGAACAGCGTGCGCGACGCGAGCACGCGCGGCGCGACGCCGTGCGGCAGCGATTCGCGGTACGCGTCGATGATCGGCAGCTGCAGCTCGGAGAGCGTGCGGCGAGGAGCGTCGGAGGGTCGCGGCTGGGTGCGCGAGAGCATCAGGCCGTGCCCGGCGCGGCCGGCGCGGGTGCCGCCGTACGCTGAGAACGTCGCCTGCCAGACCCGGCCGAGCAGGTCGCGGCCGGAGGGCTGCAGCCGGTTCGCCTGGTCCTCGAGCTCGGCGCCGGCGAGCGCCGCGACGAGCGTGTCGAGCTTCTCCGAGAAGACCCGCGCCCGGTCCTCGGCGCGCTGCCCGAACGCGAGGAACGACGCCGGGGTGGAGCCCGACCCGACGCCGAGCTCGGCGCGGCCGCCCGAGAGCAGGTCGAGCACGACCGCGTCCTCGGCGACCCGCACCGGGTCCTCCAGCGGAAGGGTGACGACCCCGGTGCCGAGCCGGATGCGGCTCGTGGCCGCGGCGGCGTGCGCGAGGAACACGAACGGCGACGGCAGGCCGCCCTCGGCGGCGTGGAAGTGGTGCTGCGCGACCCACGCCGAGTCGAAGCCGTGCCGCTCGGCGTGCACGATCTGCTCGAGGGCGATGCGGTAGCGCTCGGCGGCGGTCGTGTCGTCGAGCAGGCGGGTGAAGAATCCGATGCGGGTCACGCGATGGCCTTCCGTCTGGGGACCGCGTCGAGCAGGTCCCGGGTGTACTCGTGCTCCGGGTCGCGGAACACCTGTTCGGTCGGGCCGCTCTCGACGATGCGGCCCTGCCGCATCACCGACACCGAGTGGCTGATGCGGGCCACGACGGCGAGGTCGTGGCTGATGAAGAGGTAGCTGAGGCCCAGCTCGGCCTGGAGCTGCTCGAGGAGCTCGAGGATCCGCGCCTGCACGGTCACGTCGAGCGCCGAGACCGCCTCGTCGAGCACGACGAGCTCGGGTTCCAGTGCGAGCGCACGGGCGATCGCGATGCGCTGGCGCTGCCCGCCCGACAGCTCGCGCGGACGGCGGTCGGCGACGTCGGCGGGGAGCGCGACCCGGTCGATCAGGCGCACCGCGGCCTCGCGACGGGAGCGGCGGTCGCCGATGCCGAAGTTGCCGAGCGGCTCGGCGATGATGTCGGCCACGGTCTGGCGCGGGTCGAGCGAGGCGAACGGGTTCTGGTAGACGAGCTGCACGCGGCGGCGGAACTCCCGGCGCGCGGCGCCCGTCAGCTTCGTGACGTCCTCGCCGCCGAGCCGCACCTCGCCCGCGTCGGGCGTGATGAACCGGGTCACGATGCGCGCGGTCGTCGTCTTGCCCGACCCCGACTCGCCGACGAGGGCGTGCGTCGTGCCGCGCAACACCCGGAACGACACGTCGTCGGCCGCGCGGAACGGCTCGCGCCCGCGGCCGAGCGAGTACGCCTTCGACAGGCCGACCGCTTCGAGCGCGAACGGGTTCTCGGCGGCCGCCACGCCCGCGTCGCGCAGGTAGATCGGCGGGGTCGGACGGCGGAACTCATGGTCGCCGAGGCCCGGCGCGTCGGCGATCAGCCGGCGCGTGTACGCCTCGCGCGGCGCGTCGAGCACGGCGGTCGTCGACCCGCGCTCGACGACGCGGCCGTGCTGCATGACGACGGTGCGCTCGGCGCGCTCGGCGGCCACGCCGAGGTCGTGGGTCACGAGCAGCACCGCGGTGCCGTGCTCGCGCCGCAGGTCGTCGATGAGGTCGAGGATGCGCCGCTGCACGGTCACGTCGAGCGCGCTCGTCGGCTCGTCGGCGATCACCAGCTCGGGCTCGAGCGCGACCGCGTTGGCGATGAGCACGCGCTGGCGCATGCCGCCCGACAGCTCGTGCGGGTACTGCTTCGCGCGGAGCGCGGGGTCGTCGAGGCCGACCCGGTCGAGCAGCTCGAGCACGCGGCGGCGGATGTCCCGGCGGTCGCCGCGGCGGTGGATGCGGAACGCCTCCCCCAGCTGCACCCCGATCGGGCGCACCGGGTTGAGCGACGACACCGGGTCCTGCGGGATGTAGCCGATGCGGGCCCCGCGCACCTGCTGCAGGCGGCGGTCGTTCCATCCGGCCAGGTCGACGCCGCCGAGGCGGATCTCGCCGCGCTCGACCCGGCCGCCCTCGGGCAGGAGCCCGAGCACGGCGCTCGCGGTGGTCGTCTTGCCCGAGCCGGACTCGCCGACGAGCGCGACGACCTCGCCGGGCGCGACGTCGAACGCGACCTCGTGCACGACGCGGCGTTCGCCGCCGCCAGCGGTGCGGTAGGCGATGTCGAGGCCCGAGACCTCGAGGAGCGCGGTCATCGATCCCTCCCGATGGCGTGGCTGATGCGGTTGGCACTGAGCACGACGGCGACGACCACGAGGCCCGGCAGCACGGTGAGCCACCAACTCGTCGCGACGTAGTTGCGGCCCTCGGCGATGAGCAGGCCCCACTCGGGCGTCGGCGGCGGAGCGCCGTAGCCGAGGAAGCCGAGGGTCGAGATCGCGAGGATCGCGCTGCCGAACTGGAGCGCGGCGAGGCCGATGACGGCGGTCAGCGAGTTCGGCAGGATGTGCCGGCCGAGCACCTGGTGCAGCCGCGCGCCGGAGCCGAACGCCGCCTCGACGAAGTCGGCCTGCCGCACCCGCACGACCTCGCTGCGCGACAGCCGGGTGAACGCGGCGATCGAGCCGATGCCGACCGCGATCGCGGCGTTCACGGTGCCGAAGCCGAGCAGGATGATGATGCTGAGCGACAGCAGCAGGCCCGGGATCGACAGGAGCACGTCGACGATCCGGCCGACGACGGCGTCGACCGCGCCGCCGAGCGACCCGGCGAGCACGCCGAGGAGCGTGCCGCCGACGAGGCCGACGGTGACCGCGACGAACGCGCCGGAGAGCGAGTGGACCGCGCCGTAGACCACGCGGGCGAACAGGTCGCGGCCCAGCGCGTCGGTGCCGAACGGATGCGTCGCGCTCGGCGCCTGCAGCTTCTCGGCGGGGACGCCCGTGAGCGGGTCGGCCGAGGTGAACAGCCACGGCACGATCGCCCAGAGCACGACGAGCGCGATGACGAGCGAGGCGAGCACGAGGCCGGGGCGGACCCGGCGGAGGCGGGCGCGCCACGGCGACGTCGGGCGTGGTTCTCGCGCTGGTCCCGCAGGTAGCGCAGCGACCTCCCCCTCCGCTGGTCGAGCAGGGAGCGCAGCGACCGTGTCGAGACCGTCCCGGTCGCGAACCGCGCCGTCGCTGCGCTCGGGCGCTACTCGACCCCCGATGGCGGTCATGCGGCCACCGCCTTCCGCTTGAGTCGGGGGTCGAGCACCGGGTACACCAGGTCGACCACGAGGTTGACGACGACGAAGACGAGCGCAGCGAGGATCACGACGGCCTGGAGCACCGCGACGTCCTGGTTGCGCACCGCCTCCTCGGTGAGCCGGCCGATGCCGGCCCGCCCGAACACCGTCTCGGTGACGACGGCGCCGCCGATGAGCTCGCCGATCAGCACGCCCGCGATGGTCACGGTCGGCAGCAGGGCATTGCGCGCGACATCCCGCCACAGCACCCACGCGTGGCTCGCGCCCTTGGCGCGCACCACCGCGACGAACGGCGACCGGGTGGTCTCGTCGATCGACCGGGCGAGGATCTGCGCGAGCGGCGCCGAGATCGGGATGGCGAGCGTCACGACCGGCAGGATGAGCGCCTGCACCGGGTCGGCGCCGATCACGGGCACGAGCCGGAGCTGGAACGAGAAGACCTGGATCAGCACGATGCCGAGCCAGAACACGGGGATCGACACGAACGCCCCCGGCAGCGCCCGCAGCGCGTTGCGGAGCCATCCGAACGGGGCGAGCGTCGAGAGGAACGCGATCACGACCGCGATCACGACCGCGAGCAGGAAGCCGAGGGAGGCGAGCGCGAGGGTGTCGGGCAGGGCCGAGCCGATGAGCTCGTGCACCGCGGTGCCGTACTGCACGGAGTAGCCGAAGTCGCCGACGAGGAAGCCGGTCAGCGTGTGCAGGAACTGCTCGGGCAGCGTGTTGTCGGCGCCGTAGGAGGCCCGGATGGAGGCGATCTGCTCGGGCGAGAGTCCGAGTTCGGGGCTCTCGAACTTGATCAGCACGGCGTCGCCGGGCAGCGCCTGGAGCAGCACGAAGGTCGCGGTGAACGCGACCGCGAGCACGATCAGCGCCTGGCCGGCACGTCGCAGCACGTAGGGCATCGGATGCCTCCTTCCTCGGTGGGTGATGGCGGGTCGGTGGGTGATGGCGGGTCGGTGGTCGAGTAGCGGCGGAGCCGCGTATCGAGACCCGTTGCGAGGTCTCGATACGCTCCGCTACTCGACCACCGGCGGGTTAATGCTGGTCGAGCCAGGTGTCGTAGAACTGCGGACGGGCGACCGACTCGGTCGTGAAGCCGTGCACGTACGGCGCGGCGCCGTAGACCTGCGGCTCCTCGAACAGCGGGATCACGTAGGCCTGCTCGGTCAGGTAGTCCTGCACCGCGGCGGATGCCTCGTCGCGCTTTGCGGGGTCGGGCTCGGAGGCCACGGCCTCGAGCAGGCGGTCGAGCTCGGCGTCGTTCGAGAGCAGGGTGTTGCGGTTCTTCGTGTGGTACTGGCTCTTGATCACGTCGTTGTCCGCGCGGCCGACCATCGAGTGGTAGAGCGGGGTCTTCAGCGGGTCCTTGATGTCCTCGGCGTAGCTGCCCGAGTCGGCGGCCTTGACGTTCAGCTCGACGCCGATCGCCTTGAGCTGCTGCGCCACGAGCTCGAGGGTCTGCTTCGACAGCGGCTGCGGGGCGGCCTCGTAGACCGTCAGCGACAGGCGCTGGCCGTCCTTCTCGCGGATGCCGTCGGCGCCGACCGTCCAGCCGGCCTCGTCGAGGAGCTCCTCGGACTGCTCCGGGTCGTAGGCGAGGGCCTTCGACTCGTCCTTGTAGCCCTTGGCGGTCGAGGCGAGCTGCGAGGTCGCGACCGGGTAGTTCGCGGTGAAGATCGTGTCGACGACCTCCTGCGCGTTCACGCCGTGCACGAGCGCCTGGCGCACCTTCAGGTCGCTGAGCAGCGGGTTCGTGAACCGCAGGCCGAGCGAGTTGTTCACGCCGCGGGTCGGGGCGCCGATCACCTCGAAGCCGGCCGACGCGACCTGGGCCTCGTCGAACGCCTGCACGTAGCGGATCAGGTCGGCCTGGCCGGCGAGCAGCGAGCCGATGCGCACGCTGTCCTCCGGGGTGACGACCACGTCGATCGCGTCGAGGTAGGCGCGGCCCTGGTGCTCGAACGAGGGCGGCGCCCAGTCGTAGTCCTCGCGGGCCTCGAGGTGGAGCGACGTGCCGATCTCCTCCTCGGTGGCGACGAAGGCGCCGCTGCCGACGATCTCGGCGGCGTTGCCCGCACCCCAGTCCTCGAGCTTGCGGTCGAGGGTGGCGGGCGAGACGAGGCCCGAGTTGATCGTCGAGGTGGCCTGCAGGAAGCCGGGCGCCGGAGCCGCGAAGCGGAACGTCACGGTGTCCTCGTCGACGACCTCGCTCGAGGCGTAGTTGTTGATCGCCTCGGAGACGGTGAGGCCGAGGTCCTTGTTGCCGAGGCCGTAGGTGTCGAAGTTCTTCGCCACGGCGGCGGCGTCGAGCGGGGTGCCGTCGGAGAAGGTCACGCCGTCGCGGAGGTCGAAGGTGTACTCCGTGGCATCCGCGTTCACCGTCCACTCGGTCGCGATCCACGGCTCGATCTCGAGCGACTCCGGGTCCTGCCAGGTGAGGCGCGCGGTGAGGTTGTTCACCAGGCCGCCGTTCGGGTAGAAGCCGGCCTGCGGCGGGTAGAGCGTCGTGTAGGTCTGGTGCTCGAGGTAGGTGAGCGTGCCGCCCTCGACGGGCTCGCTCGCGGCGGCCTCCGTGGCGGCGGGCTGGGCGGATGCGCACGAGGCGAGCAGGGCGACGGCGGCGAGAGCCGTGCCGCCCGTGGTGAGCGCGGTTCGGAAGCGATGCGTGGGCATGGTGGGTCCTCTTGGGTCGAATCGATGCTGTATGCGGGAAGGGGGTGGTGGACGAAGCTACGGACGCCGTGACGACCGCTCAACCGCGGGACGACCGCGGAGGTCACCGGCCGTCGCGAGTCGCAACCCGCCGTCACCGGGGGTCACGTGCACGTTCTCGGGCCGGCTCAGGCCGAGCCGTTCGCGGAGCGTCACGGGCTCGTCGGACGGCTCCTCGACGACGCCGAGCCGGCGCAGTTCGGGCACGACCTGCTCGGCGAAGGCCTCGAACTGCGACGGCTGGGTGGCGGCGAGCACGTTGAAGCCGTCGACGGCCTCGGCTTCGGCCCAGGCCGCGAACTCCGCCGCGATGTCGGGCGCGGTGCCGACGACCATCGACGCGTTCACGGACGCGGCGACGACGAGGTGGCGCAGCGTCGACGAGCGCTCGGCCCCGGGGTGGCGGCCGGTGCGCTCGGCGACGATCTCGACGAGTTCCTGCCCGAGCGGCGTGAACTGGGCGACGAGGTCGGCGGTGACGCTGCGCTCGGGCGACAGCTCGGTGAGGTCGACCCCGACGAGCTGCGAGAGGTGGGCGAGCGAGCGGTTCGCGGGGAGCGCCGCGGGCGGGCCGTCGGGCCAGTCCTCGGCGATCTGCACGAGCTCGGAGAGCCGGTCGGCGGTCTGCTGCGCGGCCTCGAGGGTGGGGCCGACGATCGGCAGCACGGGCGCGATCACCTTGAGCGTGCGGTCGTCGCGGCCCGATTCGAAGGCGAGCGCTCGGAGGTCCTCGCGGAGCGCGGCGGCCTGGTCGCGCCCGGAGACGGCGACGAGGGCGAGGTCGGCGCTCTGCGCCGCGAAGAGCCGCGAGCGCGGCGACGTGCCGGCGTGCACGATCGGGAGGTGGCCCTGGACGGGCCGCACGGCGTTCAGCGGCCCGGTGACGCTCAGGTGCTGGCCATGGAAGTCGGTGGCGTGCAGGCGCGACGGGTCGAGGAACAGCCCGGTCTCGGGGTCGGCGACGATCGCGTCGTCCTCGATGGAGTCCCAGAGCCGGCGGAGCACGTGCTCGAACTCGACCGCGCGGTCGTACCGCGACTCGTTGGCGGCGTGGAAGTCGACGCCGAAGTTGCCGGCCGCGCGGGGCTCGGCGCCCGTCACGAGGTTGAGGCCGGCGCGGCCGCCGCTCAGCACGTCGATCGACGCGGTCGCGCGGGCGAGCGTGTACGGGTCGGTGTAGCTGGTGTTGGCGGTGGCGATGAGGCCGATGCGGCTGGTGATGCCGGCGAGGTAGGTGATCGCCGAGATCGGGTCGATACGGGCGACGAGGTAGGGGTCGCGGTAGGCGAGGTCCTCCCCCGTGGCGAGCCAGTCGCCGAAGAACAGGTAGTCGAGCCCGGCGGCCTCGGCGACCTCTGCGGTGCGCCGGAGCACGGCGGCGTCGCCGCGCGGGTCGCGGTGCGCGCCCGGGTAGCGCCAGCCCGACGGGTACGCGCCGATGGTGCGGACCATGGCGCCGATGATGAGACGTGGCATGTGTGAACCTCCCGAAGCCGAACGTAGGGAGGCCGAACGGGGCGCCGCGACCCCGTCCGTCACACGTCGGAACCGGACGTCACACCACGATTCCGGGCGTCATCGAACGATTCAGGACGTCACGCGGCGCCATGTGACGAACCCTTGCGGAAATTCCCCAAGCGGAGAATAATCCGCGGCATGCGCGCAGTGATGCTCAAGGAATTCCAGGAACTCCGCCGCGACCGCCGCACCGTCGCCCTGCTCGTCGTGATGCCGCTGCTGCTGCTCGTGATCTTCGGCTACGCCGCGAACTTCACGGTCGAGCACCTCACCGTGACGGTCGTCGGCAGCGCCGCCGCCGACGTCGAGGACCGCATCGACGAGGACGACCTGCTCTCCGACCACCTGGAGGTCGTGGCATCCGACCCCGACGGCACCGAGGCCGACGCCGAGGAGGCGCTCCGCGACGACCGTTCCGACCTCGCGATCGTCGCCGACGACCCGGCCGACCTCCAGGTGCTCATCGACGGCTCGAACCTGTTCGCCGCGCAGTCGGCGATCACCCTGTTCGCGCAGGTGCAGCAGTCCCTCGCGCAGGAGGCGGCGCAGCAGGCCGCCCAGGCCCAGGCCGCCGGCGAAGCGCCCGCACAGGCGCAGGCCGCGCCGACCGTCGACGTCGAGATCCTCTTCAACCCCGACCTGAAGACCTCGTGGGTGATGGTGCCGGCGATCATCGGCCTCATCCTCACCTTCATCGGCACGGTCATCACGAGCATCGGGCTCGTCCGCGAGCGCGAGGCGGGCACGCTCGAGCAGCTCGCCGTGATGCCGCTGAAGGCGAGCGGGGTCATCCTCGGCAAGATCACGCCCTACTTCCTGCTGGCGAGCTTCGACATGGTGCTCATCACCGTGCTGGGCATGCTCCTGTTCGGCATCCCGTTCAACGGGCCGGTCGCCGTGTTCGCCGTCGGTGCGGCGCTGTTCCTCTTCGTCGTGCTCGGCATCGGCGTGCTCATCTCGTCGGTGTCGCAGACCACCGGGCAGGCGATCCAGCTCGCCCTGATGACGCTGCTGCCGCAGATCCTCCTGTCGGGCATGATCTTCCCGCTGTCGGCGATGGCGCCCGGCGTGCGCTGGATCGGCTACCTCCTCCCGCTCACCTACTTCACCGAGGTGTCGCAGGGCGTGATGATCCGCGGCGCCTCGTGGGACGCGCTCTGGCTGCCGCTGACGATCCTGGCCGTGATGGCGATCGTCGTGTTCGGGCTCGCCGTGGGCCGGCTGCGCCGCAGCATCTCCCCCGCGAAACCGCGCGCCGGCGGCGGCCACGGCCACCGGCCGGGCGGGCACGGTCGCGGGTCGGCCGACGGGGGGCACGGTCGGGCGGCGCACCGCGCTCCGGGCGAGGCGGATGCCGCGGGCGTACCGGATGCCTCGGGCCACGACGCCGCCGCCCCGGAGGCGGCCCGGTGACCGCCGCGACGAGCGGCACGGCGCCGACGACGGGAACGGGCACCGCCCTCGGCGTCGACGGCGTCACCGTCGCGTTCGGCCCGGTCGCCGCGCTCGACGACGTCACCCTCGCCGTGCCGCGCGGCCGGGTCACGGCGGTCGTGGGCGGCGACGGCGCGGGCAAGTCGACCCTGCTGCGGGTGCTCGCCCGGCGCATCGTGCCGCAGTCGGGCTCGGTGTCGACCCTCGGCCGCGAGCGCATCGGCTACCAGCCCGCCACGAGCGGCGTCTGGGCCAATATGACGGTCCGCGAGAACCTCGAGTTCGTCGGCCGGTCGTACGGCATGGCGGCGCGGGCCATCCGCTCGACGGGCGACGAGCTGCTGGAACGCGCCGCGCTGACGGCCGCCCGCGACCGGCTCGGCCGCGACCTCTCGGGCGGCATGCGGCAGAAGCTCGGCTTCGTGCTCGCGATGCTGCACGCGCCTGAACTCGTGCTGCTCGACGAGCCCAGCACGGGCGTCGACCCGGTCAGCCGGGTGGAGCTCTGGCGCCTGATCTCGGGCATCGCCGTCGGCGACACCGCGGTGCTGATGGCGACGACGTACCTCGACGAGGCGCAGCGCGCGACCTCGGTGCTCGCGCTCGACGGCGGCCGGGTCATCGCCGAGGGCGAGCCCGACGCGATCATCGACGGGCTGCCCGGCACCGTCGCGCTGCTGCCGGCGGATGCCCCGCCCGGCCCCGGCACCTGGCGGCGCGGGGTGCGCCGGCACGTGTGGGTGCCGCGCGGTGGGGCGGCGCTGCCGCCGGGCTCGGAGCCGATCGCCCGGCCCGACCTGGAGGACGCGCTCATCGCGCTCACGCTCGCGGCGCGGCCGGCCGGCAGCGACGGCGACGGCGACGAGGCATCCGCTCCGCCCGAGGCATCCGCTCCGTCCGAGGCCCCCGCCCACACGACCCTGCGCAACGCAGGAGATTCGACCCCATCCCCCCTCCACAGCGGGGATACCGCCCGATCTCCTGCAGTTCGCAGCACGTCGGGGCCCGCGCACGCGACCTCGGGGAGTGCGGCCGCCGCGGCACGCCACGTCACCCGGCGGTTCGGAACGCACCTCGCGGTCGACGACGTGTCGCTCGAGGTGCTCCCGGGCGAGATCGTCGGGCTGATCGGGGCCAACGGCGCCGGCAAGACGACGTTCCTGCGGATGCTCATCGGCCTGGACCGGCCCGACGAGGGCGAGGCGGAGCTGTTCGGCTCGCCGCCGGACGACGCGTCGCGACGGCGGCTCGGCTACGTGCCGCAGGGGCTGGGACTCTTCCGCACGATCACCGTGGCGCAGAACGTGGAGTTCGCGGCCCGCGTCTACGGCACGCCGCCCGCGGAGCTGCCGCCGTCGCTCCGCCCGATCGCCGGCGACGTCGTGAACGACATCGGCCTCGGCCGGCAGCGGCAGCTCGCGTTCGCGCTCGCTCTCGGGCACGACCCCGAGCTGCTCGTGCTCGACGAGCCGACCTCGGGCGTCGACCCGCTCGCGCGCGCCCGGCTGTGGGACCTCATCCACGAGCAGGCCGCGTCGGGACGGGCCGTGATCGTCACCACCCACTACCTGCAGGAGGCCGAGCAGTGCACGCGGCTCGCGCTGCTCTCCCGCGGCCGACTGCTCGGCGTCGGCTCGGTCGACGACCTCACGGCCGGCACGACCGCGGTGCTGGTGCGATCGGACGCCTGGCAGCAGGCGTTCACGGCGCTCGGCGACGCCGGCCTCCCCACGATGCTGACGGGTCGGGACATCCGCGTCGCCGGCGTCCCGCCCGAGGAGGTGCGAGCGACGCTGGACGCCGCCGGCGTCGGGGCGTCCGTCGCCGTGGTGGCGCCGACGCTCGAGGAGACGATGGTGCTGCTCGACCGCCCGGAGCCCGGCGCGAACGCGGCGGCCGCATGACCGGCCGCACCACGGGCGCCCGGTCCGGCGCCCCGGCCGGCGCCCAGTCCGGCCGCCGCCGGGGGCGCTCCACGACCAGGGACGACCTCGTCGCCGCCGCCCGCATCGAGTTCGCGCAGCACGGTGTCGATGGCACGACGACCCGGCGCATCGCCGCGCGCGCCGGCGTCGACCCGGCGATGATCACCCACCACTTCGGCTCGAAGGACGGCCTGTGGCAGGCGGTGCTCGAGTTGCCGATCGACCCCGCCCAGGTGGTCGAGACCCTGCACGACGTGCCGCCCGAGCGCGCCGGCCGGGCCCTGCTGGCCGCCCTGCTGCACACGTGGGACTCGCCGATGGGCGGGCCGCTGCTCGCGGTGCTCCGGAGCGCCGTGCGCAATCCCGGGTTCGCCGCGCAGGCGCGGGACTTCGTCGTCGGCCGGGCCATCCTGCCGTTCGTCCGCCGCGTGGCGCCGGAGCCCGGCGGGGAACGCGCCGCGGAACGTGCCGCGCTGGTGGCCAGCCAGGTCGGCGGGCTCATGATCGCCCGGTACGTGCTGCGCATCGAGCCGCTCGCGTCGGCCGACCACGAGTGGATCCTCGCCCGCGTCGGGCCGACGGTGCAGGGGTACCTGACCGGGCCGTTGCCGGGCGGCGCGCAGGCCGAGGCGGAGGGGGCGCGCGAGGACGCGCGCGAGGACGCGTAGGGTCGCGCATCGCGGGTCGTTGCGCAAGGGGGTTCCGAGGATCGTCCGGCCCGGGCATCGTTGGGGACTTCATGTGCCGTGCGCGCGCACGAAGACGCCGCACGGCATGCCGAACAGCGAGTGAAGGGAGCAGCCCGAATGCTCACGCTGACCGATACCGCCAGCCTCGTCGTCAAGGAGCTCGTCTCACGACGGGGCGGGCCCGACAGCAGCGGCCTGCGCATCTCCGCCGACGAGCCGGAGTCGACCGACTTCGCCGTCGCCATCGTGCCCGCGGCCGACACCTCGGACGTGGTCGTCGAACAGGACGGCGCACGCGTGTTCCTCGGCGGCGGCGCCGGCGAGGCGCTCGACGACAAGACCCTCGACGCCCGTGTGGACGAGGAGGGCCGCGTGGCCTTCGACGTCCTGCCGCAGCTGCCGTTCGAGTGAACGACGCCGCCCGCACGCGGGCGGCCCCACGGACGCGGACCCCGGCGCCACCTCCCCTCGTGCGCCGGGGTTCCGCACGTCCGGGCGGGTGCCGGCGGCCCGGCCCCCAGAGGCCGGACCGCCGCCGCGGATCAGGCCTCGTCGATCACGAGGTCGAAGAACGCGTCGCGCGGGACATCCGGATCGGGCCCGCCGCGGACGCCCGTGTCGAGCGCGTCGATCGCGGCCAGTTCGTCGGCGGTGAGCTCGAAGTCGAACACGTCGAAGTTCTCCGCGATGCGGCCCGGGTTCACCGACTTCGGGATCGCCGACCGGCCCTCCTGCAGGTGCCAGCGCAGCATGACCTGCGCCGGCGACTTCGCGTGCGCCCGCGCGATCCCGACGATCGCCGGATCCTCCATCACGTTGCGCCGGTGGTCGCCCCAGCCCGGGTAGAACGTGATGCCGCCGATGGGCGACCAGGCCTGCGTGAGGATGCCGTGCCGCGCGTTCGCCGCCCGCACCTCGGGCTGCGTGAAGTACGGGTGCAACTCGACCTGGTTGACCGCGGGCACCACCTCGGTGGCCTCGAGCAGTCGGTCGAGGTGCGGCGGCATGAAGTTGCTCACGCCGATCGCCCGCACGCGCCCGTCGGCGAGGAGGGTCTCCAGCGCCCGGTACGCCGCGATCACCGAGTCGAACCG
Source organism: Agromyces sp. MMS24-K17 (assembly GCF_043950245.1). GTDB lineage: Bacteria > Actinomycetota > Actinomycetes > Actinomycetales > Microbacteriaceae > Agromyces. The sequence goes on from NZ_CP171640.1 coordinate 259,610, forward strand.
ATTCGGTGCGGGCTGGTGCAGGATCAGCAGGTCGAGCCGGTCGACGCCGAGCTTGCCGATCGCCTTGTCGTACGCGTGCAGGGTCTGGTCGAAGCCGTAGTCGCTCACCCAGACCTTGGTCTCGATGAAGACGTCGTCCCGGTCGACGCCCGATCGGCGGAGGCCCTCGCCCACCTCGCGCTCGTTGCGGTACGCGGCGGCGGTGTCGATGTGCCGGTAGCCCGTGCGCAGGGCCGCGTCGACGGCCGCGGCGGTCTCCTCGGGGGCGCTCTGGTAGACGCCCAGGCCGAGGGCGGGCATGGTGACGCCGTTGTTCAAGGTCAGTTCCATGTGGTGCTCCTTCTTCCCCGTCCACGCTAGGCAGCGGCTCCGGCGGCGGGAAGGCACTGACAGGACCCCCCTTGGGTGGAACCCGAGGCTGGCGCCGGTTCCCCGGAAGGCGGCGATTCCGCGGCAGACTGGGCGGGTGAGCGAGCACGGGCGCCCGTGGGTGCTGCACGTCGACCTCGACCAGTTCATCGCGGCGGTCGAGGTGCTGCGGCGCCCGGAGCTCGCGGGCCTGCCGGTCATCGTCGGCGGCCGGGGCGACCCGACCGAGCGCGCGGTGGTCTCGACGGCGTCGTACGAGGCGCGCGCGTTCGGCGTGGGCTCCGGGATGCCGCTGCGGATCGCGGCCCGCAAGGTGCCCGACGCGGTGATCCTGCCCGTCGACGCGCCCGCGTACCTCGCGGCGTCCGAAGAGGTCATGTCGACCCTCCGCGCGGTGCCCGGCGCGGTCGTGCAGGTGCTCGGCTGGGACGAGGCGTTCGTCGGCATCGACGCGGATGACCCGGAGCCCGTGGCCCGCGGCATCCAGCGGGCCGTGCTCGAGCGGACCCGCCTGCACTGCAGCGTCGGCATCGGCGACACGCTCGTGCGCGCGAAGGTCGCGACCGGCTTCGGCAAGCCGCAGGGCGTGTTCCGCCTCACCGCCGAGAACTGGCGCGAGGTCATGGGCGAGCGGCCGACGATCGCGCTCTGGGGCGTCGGGCCGAAGGTGTCGCGCCGCCTCGCGGCGCTCGGCATCGGCACGGTCGCGGAGCTGGCGGATGCCCCGCCCGACGTGCTGGCCGCCGAGTTCGGGCCGCGCATGGGCCCCTGGTACGGCGAGCTCGGGCGGGGCGACGGCGCCCGAGTGGTCGACGACACCCCGTGGGTGGCGCGCGGGCACAGTCGCGAGACGACGTACCAGCACGACCTCGTCGAGGCATCCGACGTCGACGACGCCCTGCGCACGCTGGCCGCGGCGGTGCTCGACGACGTCGCCGCGGAGGGGCGACCGGTGATCGGCCTGACCCTGAAGGTGCGCTACGCGCCGTTCCTCACGAAGACGTACCAGCGGCGCATCCCGCAGACCGGCGACCCCGCCGTCGTGCTCGAGGCGCTGCTCGGGCTGGCCGCCGACCGCATCGAGCCCGAGCGGCCGATCCGGCTGCTCGGGGTGCGTGCCGAGATGACGATGCCCGACGAGGCGCGGGACGGGCACACGCCGACGCGCGGCGGGTGGTGAGCACGGCCGACACGGGGTCGACCTGTGGACAACTCGCGATGCCCCCGCCGTGTTTCTGGTAGGAATGGACGGCCCCTCCCCCAGGCGATCGGAGATTCGACGATGACTTCCACCACGCAGACCGAGCCCCAGGCCGAGAGCGACTACGCCGCGGTCGGCGGCGCCCCCGCCATCACGGTCGTGGTCAACCGGTTCTACGAGCTGGTGCTCGCCGACGACCGCCTGCGCGGCTACTTCGACGGCATCGAGCTGGTCCGCCTCAAGCGGCACCAGGTCGCCCTCGTGTCGCAGGTGATGGGCGGCCCGGTCGCCTACGACGGGCGCGACCTGCGCACCGCCCACGCGAACCTGCACATCACGGCCGACGACTTCGCGGCCGTGGCGGGTCACCTCATCGCCGCGCTGACCGAGGCCGGCGTCCCGTCCGAGATCATCGACCGGACCGTCTCCGCCGTCGCCGCCACCCAGCCCGACATCGTCGAGGTGTCCGCGACGGAGGCGTAGCCCCGGGTGGACACCGCGGCGCTCAAGCGCACCTGGTCGCTGGCGGAGACGCTCGGCGACGAGGTGCCGCTGTTCTTCTACTCGCACCTGTTCTACACGCACCCCGAGATCAGGGCGATGTTCCCGGTCTCGATGGCGACCCAGCGCGACCGGCTCGTCGGCGCGCTCGGGCGCATCGTGTCGAACGTCGACCAGCTCGACGAGGTGACCGCGTTCATCCAGCAGCTCGGACGCGACCACCGCCGGTTCCAGGTCATCGCCGACCACTACGACGCGGTCGGCCTGTCGCTGCTCACCACGCTGAAGCACTTCCTCGGCGACCAGTGGACCGAGGAGCTCGCGGCGGACTGGGCTGCGGCGTACGGCGTGATCGCGACGACCATGGTGCAGGCGGCCGAGGAGTCCGAGCGGAGCAGCCCGGCCTCGTGGACCGGTCACGTCACCTCGGTCGACCGGCGCAGCATGGACGTCGCGATCGTGCACCTGCAGCCCGAGCCCGCGTTCGAGTTCGAGCCCGGCCAGTCGGTCGCCGTCGAGACCCCGTACGCCCCTCGGCTGTGGCGCTACCTCTCGCCCGCGAACGCCCCCAGACACGACGGAACCCTCGAGTTCCACGTGCAGCTCGTGCCCGGTGGGCAGGTGTCCTCGGCGATCGTGCGGCTGCTGAAGGCCGGCGACACCCTGCGGTTGGGGGCCGCCGTCGGTCACGAGCTGACCCTCGACGGCGCGGACCTCGAGCGCGACCTGCTGATGGTCGCCGGCGGGACGGGGTTCGCGCCGCTGCGCGCGCACCTCGAACGCATCGACCTGCAGTGGCAGGCGACCGGCGACGCGCCGCGGGTGCACCTGTTCCACGGCGCGCGCGTCCCCTGGAACCTCTACGAGCACAAGCTGCTGCAGAGCCTCACCGGCCGCCCGTGGTTCACGTACACGCCGGTCGTCTCCGACGATCGCAGCTACCCGGGCCGGAAGGGACTGATCGGCGACGCCGTCGCCGATGACCTCTTCGGTCCCGGCCCGATCGCGATGGTGTGCGGCTCGTCCCGCATGGTGCGCCACACCGTGTCGCGGCTCCGCGAACTCGGCTTCGACCCGGCCGACATCCGGTACGAGCAGTTCGCGACCCTCGACGTCGACAGCGACGCCGCCCCCGAAACGCTCGATCCCCCGCGGCCGACGCTGCCCGCAGAGCAGATGGGAAGTTCCCGATGACCCCCGACCAGGCAGACGAGGCGCAGACGCCGCCACCGGCGCCGGTGGCGGCCTCCAACAAGCCGGCGCCCAACGGCGGCCCCGCACCGGCCGCCGGCCTGGCCGGTGCCGTGGCACGCCTCTCGCAGTTGCGGAACTCGACCTTCGCCACCCGCCCCCTCGGGTACGACCGCGCGGAGGTCGACGGGTTCATGGCGGACCTCGCACGTTCGATCGACCGGGTCGCCTCGACCGGCACCGAGGAACGCGGCGTGCTGGAGTCGCTCCAGCAGGACTACACCCGCCTGCGCGCCGAGCATGCGCGGCTGCAGGCCGAGAACACCAGGCTCCAGTCGTTCTCGAACCCGGAGCTCGAGCAGGAGGTGACGCTCGGGGCGGTGGGCCTGCTCAGCCAGGCCCAGATGATCGCCGACAAGGCCGTCGCCGACGCCGAGCAGTACGCCCGCGACCTCGTGCTCAGCGCGCGCAACCAGTACCGCGAGGTGGTGGAGCGCGGGGCCGAGCGTGCGGCGCAGGCCGGGGCGACGGTGGTCACGCCGACGACGGCCTCGATGCCGCCGATGCCCGAGATCGAGTACGTGCGCACCTACGCGCAGGTCGCGCAGATCCAGTTGCGCTCGGTGCTCGACGCGCTCACCGAGCAGGTTGATCGCCTCGGCGTGCTGCCGCAGCCGCAGGTCGAGCCCGCGTCGACGGGCGCGCCCGCGCCCGTCGAGGACGAGGACCAGGTGCCCGATGAGGAGCCGAACTGGATCCCGGCGGTGCCCCCGCAGCCGACCATCCAGCGGCAGACCTACATCAGTCCCTGACGGCTCGGCGGACCGGGCGGCGACGCCTCGGCCGGCCGGGCCGGGGCGCGCGACCTACGCCGGGATCGAGGCGACCACGCAGATCACGTGGCCGTCGGGATCGCGGAGCACGCTCTGCCGTTCGCCCCACGGCTGATCCCCCGGCGGGTCCACGACGCTGCCGCCGTGCGCCACCGCGTCAGCGGCCGCCCGGTCGACGTCGTCGACCTCGTACGCGATCGCCACGCCGAGGTCGCTCGACTCCGCTCCCCGTTCGTGCAGCAGCAGGTCGACCGACCCGCTCCGCAACCGCGCCAGCTCGCCGGATTCCCAATACGGCTCGAATCCCAGCGCATCCGCGTAGAACCCGGCGGACCGCCGGAGGTCCGAGACGGAGACGATGACGCGCGCGAGCGACCTGACCACGGCGAACCCCTTCCTGGGTGGGCGACGGAGCACCGCGGGAACCGCGGCCCACGCGACGGTACTCCCGGCGCACGCGCCATCCGGAACGCCGCGCGGGTTCTCCGCGCAGGTCGCTCGATCCGCCTGCGCTCGGCCCGCGGCGGGGCGCGTCAGCCCGCGCTGTTGAGCGCGAGCCACTCCGACCACTGCATGGGCTCGCCGCGCAGGATCGACGGGTCGGCCGCGGCTGCGCGGAGACCGGCCAGGTAGGCGTCGAGCTGGCGGAGGTGGATCTCGACTCGGCGGTCGCGGGACGTGGGCAGTGCGGGCCGCAGGTGGGTGAGCGCGCTCATCAGCTCGGCGGCGGTGTAGTCCGCGGGCAGGGCGCCGGTGCCGGCGTCACGGGCGACGAGGGCGTCGAGCGCGAGGCGGAGCCTGTCGGCCGAGGCATCCACCTCGGGGCCGAGGCCGAGTTGCTGTCCGAAGGTGGTGAGCAGCAGGCCGGGCGCCTGACGGATGTGCCGTTCGAGGAAGCCTCGGACGGCCGCGCCCGGCTCGGCCGCGGTCGCGTCGACGGCGAGGTCGGTGGCCTGCTGGAGGGCGAGGAGCCGGAGCGCGCGGACCAGGAGATCCTTGCTCGGGTAGCGGCGATAGATACTCGCGACCCCCACGCCGGCACGATCGGCGATCGCCGACATCGGGGCGCCGTCGCCGTGCTCGGCGAAGACGGCGCGAGCCGCCTCGAGCACGGTGGTGTCGTTCTCGCGGGCCTCGCGCGCACGGCCGCGCGGTCGCGACGACGTCGCTGCGCTGCCGTCGGGATCCATCCCACCAGCGTAGTGGCGAGGATGCTACAGTTGACCGGAACGGATCATTCCGTTCCGGTTTTCCTTGCTACCGCGTGCACCTCCGAGAGGACCCCGATCCCCCATGACCGTCGCCACCCCATCGCCGTCGACGCGGCCCAGCCCGGTCGTCGCCGCGGATCCGTCGCCGGGCGTCTCCCGCCGCATCGTCGTCGCGCTCGCCCTCGCGGTGCTCGCGTATTCGCTCATGCAGACCCTGCTCGTACCGGCGCTGCCCGTCTTCGCCGACGGCTTCGGGCTGGACGCCGCGGGCAGCGGCTGGGTGCTGACGTCGTACCTCCTGAGCGGCGCCGTGGCGGCCCCGATCCTCGGCTCGCTCGGCGACCGGTTCGGCCACCGCAGGCTCCTGGTCGTCAGCCTCGTCGTGTTCGCCGTCGGCGGGGTGGTGTGCGCGCTCGCGCCGGGCTTCGGTGTGCTCCTGGCCGGGCGCGTGCTGCAGGGCGCATCGACCGCGACCTTCCCGCTCGCACTCGCGATCGTCCGTCGCCACCTGCCGGCCGCCGGTCAGCGCACCGCGGTCGGCTGGCTCAGCGGCACCATCGGACTCGGCGCCGGCGTCGCGCTCGTGCTCGGCGGGCTCATCGTGCAACTCCTCTCCTGGCCGTGGCTCTTCATCCTCGGCACCGGACTCGGCCTCCTCGCGCTGCTGCTCGTCATGCGGTGGGTGCCGGCCTCGCACCGCGGTGCGGGTACCCGCACCGACTGGGTCGGCGGCGCGCTCCTGGTCGTCGGCCTGCTGGCGCTGCTCCTCGCCGTGTCGCAGGGCGGGAAGTGGGGTTGGACCTCCCCCGTCACCTTGCTCCTGGCAGTCGTCGCCGCGGCCGGGATCGCCGGGCTCGTGCTCGTGGAACTCCGAGTCGCGCAGCCGCTCGTCGACATGCGGGTGCTGGCGCGTCCCGTACTGCTCCTGACGAACGGCCTCACGCTGTTCCTCGGGTTCGTGCCGTACCTCTTCTACGTCGGGCTGCCGGTGCTGCTCGAGTCGGGCACCGGCGCGGGGCACGGCCTCGATGTCGCCACCGCGGGGCTCGTCATGCTGCCGAGCGCCGTGCTCGTGTTCCTCGGCGGCCGCATGGCCCCCGCGCTCGCGACCCGGATGCGCACGCCCGTCGTCGCGGCGTTGTCGATGGCGCTGATGGGCCTGGGCGCGGCGGGTGCCGCCCTGGCGCCGTCCTCGCTCATCGCCGTCATCGGCTCGTTCGCGCTGCTCGGGCTCGGACAGGGCGTCGGCTTCGCCGTGGTCGCCGAGCTCGTATCGCAACTCGCACCGCGATCGGAGGTGGCGTCGGCGGTCGCCGTCAACGGCGTACTCCGCACGGTCGGCTCGGCGCTCGGCGCCCCGATCACGGCGCTGTTCCTCGTCGACGCCGCGGTCGGCGCGGGCGAGTTCGCGGCGCTCTTCGCGTTCGCGGCGCTGGTCAGCATGGTGGGCGTGGTGCTCGCCGGCTTCATCCGCCCGCGGGCGTAGCCGCCGACCCTCCTCGAGTTCGCGCCGTCTGGGAGGACGACTACGCCGGCTCGGCCCGGATCCCCGCGAGCATCGTGTCGAGGAGGAACCCGCGGTCGTCGTCGCCGCCGATGCGGACGGCGTGCTCGATGCCGCACACCAGGTGCTGCAGTCGCGCCGTCGTGAGGTCGGCACGGACGACGCCAGCCTCGCGGGCCGCGGCGACGACGGCGTCGGCGACCTGCGCCAGCTCGCGCTTCAGCGTCGCGACGTCGGCACTGGCATCCTCCGACGCGAGGAGCACGGCCTGGAGGCCGCCGTCCTCGAGTTGCAGCGCGAGCCCGTCGCGCACGAGGAGGTCGAGCGCGACGGCGGGGTCGGGTTCGGCGGCGGCACGGCGGGCGAGCTCGCGGTAGCGCTCGAGGTCGCTCGTGACGACCGCCTCGAGCAGGGCGTGCACGGTCGGGAAGTGGCGGTAGACGGTGCCGACGCCGACCCCGGCCCGGCGCGCGACGTCGTTGAGGCGCAGGTCGGCGGGGTCGCACTGCCGGGCGACGTCGAGGATGCGCACCCGGCTGCGGGCGGCGTCGGCGCGTTGGACGGGGGTCATGCGGACATCCTACCCGCGAAGCGGATTGTCTATCCGGATTGTGGTACCGTCGTCGCCGAACACTGAAACGGATACCTCATCCGTTTCCCATCCTCGAAGGAGCCGCGCCATGACCTGGAACCCCGCCCACCTGCCCGGCCAGCACGGCCGCACCCACGTCGTCACCGGCTCGACCGCCGGCATCGGCTACTTCGCCGCCGAGCAGCTCGCCGGCGCTGGCGCCCACGTCGTGCTCGCATCCCGCTCCGCGCCGAAGCTCGAGCGCGCACGCGCGTCGATCCTCGACCAGGTGCCCGGGGCATCCGTCTCGACCGTCGTCCTCGACCTCGCCTCGCTCGCATCGGTCCGTCGCGCGGCCGACGAGCTCGCCGCCTCGGGGCGCATCGACGGCCTGTTCCTGAACGGCGGCGCCATGGAGCGCGCTCGCGGCGCGACCACCGCCGACGGCCTGCCCCTGCTCATCGGCACGCACGCGATCGCGGGCTTCGCCCTCAGCGCGCTGCTCCTGCCGACGCTCGCCGCGACCGGGCGCGAGACGGGCACGCCGGCACGCATCGTGCACGCGTCGACCGGCTTCGTCCGGATGCTGAAGCTCGACGTCGACGACCTCGCCGCCCCGCCGCGCGGATTCCTCCGCGACTACACGCACGCCAAGACCGCGACCGAGCTCGCCGCCTACGAGCTCGACCGCCGCCTCCGCACGGCCGGACTCCCGGTCGCGTCGATCGTCGCGCACCCCGGCGTCGGCGTCGACGCGAAGACCCCCGCGCGACGCGGCGTCTACGACCCGCGCACGCAGCGGCGGCGCAACCCGTTCAGCCCCTGGGCGCAGGGCAAGGACGCCGCCGCCTGGCCGGCCGTGCGCGCGCTCACCGACCCGTCCGTCGTCGGCGGCGAGTCCTTCGGCCCCGAGGGCGGGCGCCGCGGCGCACCGGTCCGGATCGAGCCGAACGCGCACGCCGCCGAGGCGGAGGCATCCCGCGTCGCCCGCGCGTGGGCGCAGCTCGAGGTGCTCGGCGGGGTGCCCGTCGCGGCGTGAGCGGAGGGGCGGTGGTCTACCCGAACGCCTCGGCGAGCGCCTGCCGCATCACCTCCGGATCCGCGTCGCGACCCGTCCACAGCCGGATGCCGAGGACGCCCTGGTTGACGAGCATCCCCAGGCCGTCGACCGTGCGGCAACCGCGGCGCTCGGCCTCCGCCAGGAACGCGGTGCGTGCGGGGTTCGGGATCACGTCGGCGACCACCGTCTCGGCGGCGAGCGTGCCGTAGTCGAGGTCGGGGCGGGAGTCGACGTCGGGGGCGAGGCCGATCGACGTCGCGTTCACGAGCACGTCGGTGCCGTCGGGGAGGGCGAAGCCGGGCGTCCACGGGAGTGCACGCGCGACAGCGTCCGTCGCCTGCGCGACCTCGGCGGCGAGGGCGGCGCCGCGGTCGGCGTCGCGGTTCACGATCGTGAGATCGGATGCCCCGGCGAGCGCCAGCTCGAACGCGATCGCGCGTGCCGCGCCGCCCGCGCCCAGGACGACGACCCGGGTACCGGCGGGGTCGACCGTCTCGGCGAGCGAGGCGAGGAAGCCCTTGCCGTCGGTGTTCTCGCCGACGAGTCGCCCGTCGCGCACGACCACGCAGTTCACCGCCCCGATGAGCCGTGCCGACTCGGCGAGGGCGTCGAGGTGCTCGATCACCGCGATCTTGTGGGGCAGCGAGCAGTTGAAGCCCGTCCACCCCTGCGCGACCGCACCGCGGACCGCGTCGCCGAGCAGCTCCGGCGCGACCTCGCAGTTCAGGTACCTGGCGTCGAGGCCGAGCGCCCGGTACGCCGCCTCGACCATGGCGACCGTCGGGTTCTCACCGGCCGGGCGCGAGAAGGAGCCGGTGATGGTGGACAGGAATGAACGCGTCATGACTCCCCCTGGAGGTCGGTGGCGGATGCCCCGGCACGAGTGCCTCCCGCGGCCGCAGCGAGGTGCGGGGCCACGCGGATCGCGTTCGCGGCGATGGTCAGCGCGGGGTTGAGGGCGGCTGACGACGCGAACCCGGAGCTGTCGACGAGCCAGAGGTTCCCGACGTCGTGGCTGCGGCACGTCGCGTCGAGCACGCTCGTCGCCGGGTCGTGGCCGGCGACCGCGGTGCCGCACTGGTGCGAGTTCGTCTCGATGCCCATGCGCCGGGTGAGGATCAGCGGGTATCCGGCGCGGCGGACGGCGCGGGACATCCGCCGCACGAACTCCCGGTGCGGGGCGAGGTTGTTCGGCTTCCAGTGCACGGTGATGCGGTCGCCGTCGACGGTGATGCGGTTGTCGGGGTCGGGGAGGTCCTCGGTCGTGAGGTAGAGGTCGATCGACCGGTCGGTGATCATCGTGAGCATCCAGTCGGGCACCCACGGCTTCGCCTTCTTGACGTGTGCCGCGTGCAGCTTGCCGAGCATCTGCAGGTTGCCGAGCGGGAACGGCGTGTCGGGGCCGGCGAGGTACCAGTCGTTCATGCCGAGCGTCTTCTGCCAGGCGGTGTCGTTGCGGCCGGGGCCGACGCCCATGAAGAAGGTGCTGTTGTGCACCATGTAGTTGCGCCCGACGAGGCCCGACGAGTTGGCGAGCCCGTCGGGGTGGCGGTCGGCGGCCGAACGCAGGAGGAGCGCCGCGGAGTTCACGGCGCCGGCCGCGACGACGAACTGCTTCGCCTCGAGCCGGAGCGCGCGGCCGTGGCGCCGCGCCTCGGCGGCGACGACGCGGGTGCCATCGGCGCCGGTGACGAGCCGGGTCACCTCGGTGTCGACGAGCAGGCGCACGTTCTCGTGCTCGAGGGCGGGGCGGATGGCTCGATTCTCGGTGTCGCTCTTCGCCCCCGACTCGGAGGGGCATCCGTCGGATGCGGTGTCGGCGACCCGCTCGGCCTGCGTGTCGAGGTTCATGCCGTTCGCCATGTGGAAGGGATGGAGCCCCTGCGAGCGGAGCGACTGGGCGAGGCGCTCGACCACGGGTTCGTGCGCGAGCGGGGGCCGCGGGTACCCGGCCGAGTGCCGCGGTTCGGTCGGGTCCTCCCCGAGCGCGCCGTGCACCTCGTAGAGCCGCTCGGCGGTGACGTAGTGCGGCTCGAGTTCGTCGTAGCCGAACGCCCACGCCGGCGAGACGCCGTCGTGGTGGGCGAGCTCCCCGAAGTCCTCGGCGCGGAACCGCGGCAGGCACGCCCCGTAGAACTTCGTGTTGCCGCCGACCCACGAGTACACGCCGGGCTGGAACGGCCGCCCGGTCGCGGCGTCGGTCCACGAGGGCGAGGTGCGGTAGCGGCCTCGGAGGAACATCTCCCGCGGGTCGCCGTTCTGCGGCTCGCGCGGCAGGAACCCGCCGCGCTCCACGAGCAGCACGTCGAGCCCCGAGTCGCGCAGCGCCCAGGCGAGCGTGCCGCCGCCCATGCCCGACCCGATGATCACGATGTCGGCCGAGAGGGTCCCGCGTTCGTCGGGTTCGGCGAGCGCGCCGGCGCGGAGGGGGGTGTCGGCGCTCATGCGCGCACCTCCAGGAACGTGAGCTGGGAGCCGTCCTCCTCGATGAGCGGGCCGAGCGCCGCGTTGAAGGGCACGCCGTACGGCGCGGCCAGGTGCTCGGCGAAGGCCGCGGCATCCCGGTAGGCCTCGGTCACGACGAACCGGCGGCCGACCGGCGCGAGGCCGACGCCGGCGCCCACCAGCGCCTCTCCGTCGAGCCGGGGTGCCGGGGCGACGCGGTGCGGCGTGAAGTCGAGGCATCCGGGCTCCTGCCGCACCGCCTCGGCGAGCGCGAGGAGGAGGCGCTCGACCTCCTCCTCGTCACCCGGTCGGGCGGTGAACTCCGCGACGAGGCGCACCGGAGTCGTCCCCGGCGTCATCCGCGCGACGCGCCGGTCATGATCGCGACGGCGTCGGTCATCGAGTGCGACTCGGGCGTGATCGTCGCGGCGCGCTTGCCGAGGCGCTGGATGTGGATGCGGTCGGCGACCTCGAACACGTGCGGCATGTTGTGCGAGATGAGGATCACGGGGATCCCCTGGTCGCGCAGCCGCTTCACCAGCTCGAGCACCTGGTTCGACTCCCGCACGCCGAGGGCGGCGGTCGGCTCGTCGAGCACGACGACCTTCGAGCCGAACGCGGCGGCGCGGGCGACGGCGACGGCCTGGCGCTGGCCGCCCGACAGGTTCTCGACCGGCACGGTGACGTCCTGCAGGGTCGAGATGCCGAGCGCGCTCAGCTGCTCTCGGGCCTGCCGGCGCATGCCCTTCTGGTCGACGACGCGGAACACCGAGCCGAGGATGCCCTTCTTGCGCACCTCGCGGCCGAGGAACAGGTTCGACGCGACGTCGAGCGCGGGCGAGACGGCGAGGTTCTGGTAGACCGTCTCGATGCCGGCGGCGCGCGCGTCCTGCGGGCGCTTGAAGTGCACGGGCCGGCCATCGAGGAGGAGCTCCCCCTCGTCGGGCACGTACGCGCCGGTGAGGCACTTGATCAGCGTCGACTTGCCGGCGCCGTTGTCGCCGATGACGGCGAGCACCTCGCCCGGGTACAGCTCGAGGCTCACGCCGTCGAGGCCGACGACCCGGCCGAACGTCTTCACGAGACGGCGGGCCTGCAGCACGGGGGTGCGGGTCTGGGTTCCCGACGATGCGGGCGTTGCGATGGTCACTTGCGTACCTTCCGAATCCACTGGTCGACCGAGACGGCCACGATGATGAGCACGCCGACCGCGAAGGTCTGCCAGAGCACGTCGAGCCCGGCGAGCGAGAGTCCGTTGCGGAACACGCCGACGATGAGCGCACCGAGGAGGGTGCCCCACACCGTGCCGCGACCGCCGAAGAGGCTGGTGCCGCCGATGACGACGGCGGTGATCGAGTCGAGGTTGAGCTCGGCGCCCGCGTTCGGCGAGGCGGCGTTGGTGCGGCCGATCTGGATCCAGGCGCCGAGCGCCAGGATGGCGCCGGCGGCGAGGTAGACGCTCATGAGCACGCGGCCGACGCTGATGCCGGCCAGGCGCGCGGCCTCGGGGTCGTCGCCGACGGCGTAGACGTGACGGCCCCAGGCCGTCTTCGACAGGATCAGCGCGACGGCCACGTAGAGCAGCAGCATGAGGAGTACGCCGACGGTGAAGTTGACGCCGCCGATCGAGAACGTCGACCCGGTCCAGGTGAGGAGGGCCGGCATGTCCCCGCCGCGGACGGTCGCGCCGCCCGAGTACAGCAGCGTGAGGGCCACGAAGATGCTCAGCGTGCCGAGGGTGACGATGAAGGGCGGCAGCTTGAGCCGCGTGACGAGCACGCCGTTGAGCGCGCCGGCGGCGAGGCCGACGACGAGGCCGAGGAACAGGGCGAGCACGGCGGGCACGCCCTGCTGCACGCTGGTCTGCGCGATGACCATCGAGCTCAGCACCATGACCGCGCCGATGGAGAGGTCGATGCCGGCGGTGAGGATCACCAGGGTCTGCGCGACCGCGAGGGTGCCGACGACGGCGACCTGCTGGGTGATGAGCGAGAGGTTCGCCGGGTTCAGGAAGCGGTCGTTCAGGAGTCCGAAGACGATGATCGCGATGACCAGCACGATCGCCGGGCTGATCGCCGGGTAGCGGTGCAGGACGTTGCGGATGCGGCTGAGGGGGGTGGACCGGTCGAGGAACTCCTCGGCGAGGTCGAGCGCCGAGGTCGGCGGCCCGCCGGTCGGCTGGGTCGGCGCCACGGGCGCCGGATCGGTCGTGTGCTGACTCACGTTGGTACTCCGTCGTGTCGGTTGGGAAGTGCGGTGAGGGGCGGGGCGGTGCGGGCCGGGGAGGTTCGGATGCGTGGCATCCGTCACCCGACCCGCACCGGGCTCAGGGCGCCGGGCGATCGGCGGGGCGATCGGCCGGGCCGATCAGCCCCAGCAGATCTCGCCGGCCTCGGCGGTGTCGATCGAGTCGACGCCGTCCTGCGGGTCGTCGGTGACGAGGGCGACGCCGGTGTTGAAGAAGTCGAGGCCGTCGCTCGTCTCGGGCTTCTTCCCGGTCTTCACGAGGTCGAAGATCGCCTGCACGCCGAGGTTCGCCATGCGCACCGGGTACTGCTGGCTCGTCGCGCCGATCACGCCGTCCTGCACGTTCTGCACGCCGGCGCAGCCGCCGTCGATCGAGACGACGATGAGGTCGTCGGTCGCGCCGGCGGCCTTGAACGCCTCGTAGGCGCCGTAGGCGGCGGGCTCGTTGATCGTGTAGACGACGTTGATGTCGGGGTTCTTCGAGATGAGGGTCTCGGCGGCGGTGCGACCGCCGTCCTCGGCGCCACCGGATGCCTCGTTCCCGACGATCTCGTAGTCGCCGCCGGAGTACGTGCCGGTCTTCGCCTCGTCGCCGTTCTTCCCGGCGTCGGCGGTATCGATGCCCATGCCGTCGAGGAAGCCCTGGTCGCGGTTGTAGTCGACCGAGACGACCTTGTCGTCGAAGAGGTCGATGAGGGCGATGGTGGCCTTCTCGCCGCCGAGCTTCGCGGCGGTCCACTCGCCGATCTCCTGCCCGGCGAGGAAGTTGTCGGTCGCGAAGGTGATGTCGACCGACTCGGGGTCGGCGGGCGGGGTGTCGAGCGCGATGACGTAGAGGCCGGCGTCGCGGGCCTTGACGAGCGCGTCCTCCACGCCGGGGCCGTTCGGGGTGATCAGGATGCCGGCGTCGCCCTTGGAGATGGCGTTCTCGATGGCCTGGATCTGGGTGTCCTCGTCGCCGTCCTCCTTGCCGGCGGCGAGCGTGAGGTTCACGCCGAGCTTGTCGGCGGCCTCCTTCGCGCCGTCCTGCATCGCGACGAAGAACGGGTTGGTGGTCGTCTTGACGATGAGCGAGACGCCGATCTCGTCGCCGTCTCCCGAAGCGCTCGAGCCGCTGTTCGCCGCACAGCCCGTCAGGGCGAGTGCGGCCGCCGCGGTGACCGCGATGCCGGTGACGAGTCGACGGCGGAGCCGCCCGGGTGCTGCGTGATTCATCGATGAATCTCCTCTGGTGTGGCGGACCGTTGTCCTCCTGACAACGATGTCAAACATAGGTGTAGTCGATGCCGATGTGTATAGTCAAGTCGAACTTGCACATTGGAGACCGAATCGTGACACCGTTGTCAGAGGCCACGACGGGCGATGGCCCGCGCTCCCGCCCGACCATGCGCCACGTCGCCGCGCTCGCCGGCGTGGGCATCAAGACCGTCTCTCGCGTGATCAACGGCGAACCCAACGTGAGCCCCGCGACCGTCGCCCGAGTGCGCGAGGCGGCGCGCACCCTCGACTACCAACCCGACCTCCACGCCGGCAACCTCCGTCGCGCCGACGGCCGCACGCGCACGCTCGGCCTCCTCGTCGGCAGCGTCGACAACCCGTTCGCCGGCTCCGTGCACCGCGCGGTCGAGGACGCGGCGCTCCGACGCGGCGTCGCGGTCTTCGCGTCGAGCCTCGACGACGACCCCGACCGCGAGCAGGCGAGCGTCTCGGCGTTCCTCAGCCGCCGGGTCGACGGCCTCATCCTCACCACCGTCTCCGACAGCCAGGCGTACCTCGCCCCCGAGCTGCGCCGGGGCACGCCCATCGTCTTCGTCGACCGCGAGCCGGCGGGCGTCTCCTCCGACGTGGTCGTCAGCGACAACGCCGAGGGCGCCGCCGCGGCGACCGGACACCTCATCGAGCACGGCCACCGCCGGATCGCCTACCTCGGCGACCGGTCGCGCATCCAGACCGCGCGCGAACGTCGTCGCGGCTTCCTCGAGGAACTCGGCCGGGCCGGCGTCGCCACGCGCGACCTCCCCATGGTGCTCGAGCTGCACGACGAGGCATCCGCCTACGAGGCGACCGTCGCGCTGCTCTCGCAGCCCGACCCGCCGACCGCCGTCTTCTCCAGCCAGAACCTCGTCACCATCGGCGCCATCCGGGCGCTCCGCGAGCTCGGGCGCCACCTCGACACCGCGCTCGTCGGATTCGACGACGTGCCGCTGGCCGACCTGCTCGAGCCCGGCGTGACCGTCGTCGCGCAGGACCCGTACGCCATCGGCCGCATCGCGGCGGAGCGCATCTTCGCCCGCCTCGACGGCGACGACTCCCCCGCGGCCCGCACCGTCGTGCCGACCACCCTGATCGAGCGCGGCAGCGGCGAGATCCCCCGAGAGCAGGCTGACGGATGCCCCAGCACACCGACGAACCACGCCCCCGCATCACCGTCATCGGCGACGCCCTCATCGACGAGCTGCGCGACCCGACCGGCTCCCGCGAGTTCATCGGCGGGGCCGCGCTGAACGTCGCGGTCGGCCTCTCGCTGCTCGGCGACGACGTGACGCTCGTCGCCATGGTCGGCGACGACGAGCCCGGGCGGCGCATCCGCGCGTACCTCGACGACTACGGGGTGCGGCTCGTCGCGAGCCCGTCGGCGCACGGCAGCTCCCGCGCGATCTCCGACCGTCGCGACGGCGAACCGCGGTACGAGTTCAACGAGGCCGCACAGCGGCGGGCGCTCCGCTTCGACGAGGCGACGCTCGCCGCGATCGACGAGGCCGACCTCGTCGTGGTGAGCTGCTTCCCGTTCGACGACGCCGACCAGTCGGCCGCACTGCGCGACGCGATCGCCCGCAGCGCCGAGCGACTCCTGCTCGATGGCAACCCGCGCGCGGGCATGCTGCGCGACCGGGAGGCATTCGTCGCGACCTTCGAGGAGTTCGCCGCGAGGTCGCTGCTCGTGAAGGTCGGCGACGAGGACGCCGAGCTCCTGCTCAGGGCCGCGCTCGACGCCTTCGTCGGCCGGCTCCGGCGTGCGGCGGATGCGGCCGGCCCATCGCGCGGTCGCCCGCTGGCGGTGCTCGCCACCGCGGGTCGGGAGGGCGCGACCGTGCATCACGGCGACCTCGAGGTGCACGCGGGCATCGTCGCGCTGCCGGGCCCGGTCGTCGACACGATGGGCGCCGGCGACGCGACGCTGTCGGCGGTGGCGCATCACGTCGCCCGGTCCGGCCTGCCCGGCGACGAGGCATCCTGGGCGGTCGCGCTGGAGGCGGCGATGTCGATCGCGGCCGCGACCGTGCGCCACGAGGGCGCCCTGCTGCGCGTGCCGCCGACGCGGGAGCCGGTCGAGCT
The DNA here is from genome assembly GCF_043950245.1 of Agromyces sp. MMS24-K17. GTDB lineage: Bacteria > Actinomycetota > Actinomycetes > Actinomycetales > Microbacteriaceae > Agromyces. Next base: position 276,079 of record NZ_CP171640.1, read on the forward strand.
GCTCGGCAGCTGACGCGCGTGCGGGATGCCTCGACGGCCGGATCGTCCGGCCGCCGGGGCATCTTCGCGTGATCCTTGCATTGTCCGCTCGACACTGCGTAGCATCGCCCGAGTCAGACCTGACAACGATGTCACCCTCGGTGACGGGTTCCGCGCGATGAAGGGCGAATGATCCGATGACCACGGTATCAAGATGGAGACTAGCCGCCGTTGCGGCGGTGACCGCGGCCGGCTGCACGCTGGCCATGGCAGCCCCGGCCCTGGCCGACGACGCACCCGATCCGGCGAGCGAGCAGTACCGCCCGTACCTGCACTTCTCCCCGGAACGCAACTGGATGAACGACCCCAACGGCATGGTCTACGTCGACGGCACCTGGCACCTGTTCTTCCAGCACAACCCCGCCGGCACCCGCTGGGGCAACATGAGCTGGGGCCACGCGACGAGCACCGACCTCGTGCACTGGGAGGAGCAGCCGCTCGCGATCCCGCAGACGTTCGACGCGAACGGCACCGCCATCGAGGACATCTTCTCGGGCTCCGTCGTCTACGACGAGGCGAACACGAGCGGCCTGGGCACCGCCGAGAACCCGCCGCTCATCGCGATCTACACGAGCGCGTACACCGGCGCCCACCCCACCCACGCCGGCACGCAGGCGCAGTCGCTCGCCTACTCGCTCGACCGCGGGCAGACGTGGACCAAGTACGACGGCAACCCCGTCTACGACCGGAACTCGGCGAACTTCCGCGACCCGAAGGTGTTCCGGTACACGAACCCCGCCACCGGCGAGTCGTACTGGGTGATGGCGGCCGTCGAGGCCACCTCGTACCAGGTGATCCTGTCGCGCAGCGACGACCTGAAGGCCTGGACCCAGCTCAGCACCTTCGGCCCCGCGAACGCGACCGGAGGCATCTGGGAGTGCCCCGACCTGTTCCCGCTCGCCGTCGACGGCGACCCGGCGAACACCAAGTGGGTGCTCGTCGTGAACCTGAACCCCGGCGCCCCGAACGGCGGCTCGGGCGGGCAGTACTTCGTCGGCGACTTCGACGGCACGACGTTCACCTCGGAGAGCACGGTGAGCGCCGACCAGCTGCCCGAGGGCACGGTCTTCGCCGGCTTCGACGACGGCACCTACGAGGGGTGGACCGTCTCGAACGAACCCGGGAACTGGAAGGGCGGCCCGTGGGGCGCCGCCCCGGCCGCCGGCAGCCTGCCCGGCCAGAACCCCGTGTCGGGCCACGTCGGCGCCGGCCTCGTCAACGGCTTCAACGACGGCGACTGGCCCGTCGGCACCCTCGAGTCGCCGACGTTCGCCATCGCCGATGACTACGTCAACCTGCTCGTCGGCGGCGGCAACCACCCGCACGTCGAGGGTGCGCAGCTCGGCAACGAGCCGCCGGAGGGCAGCCGCCTGCTGTTCGACGGCTTCGAGTTCGCCGACGGCACCACCCTCGCCGACACCGGCTGGACCATCACGGGCGACTTCGCCACCGACCCGGCCCGCAACCCGTCGACCGCGGGCGGCGACTCCTACCTCGGCGCGAAGCGGCTGAACACCTGGGAGGGCGGCCCGAAGGGCGACGACAACGTCGGCGACCTCACCTCCACGGCGTTCACCATCGAGCCCGGCGAAGGCCACCTGTCGTTCCTGCTCGGCGGCGGCAAGCGCACCGACGGCACGCTCGAGGCGCAGCTCCTCGTCGACGGCCAGGTCGTGCGCTCGGCGACCGGCCCCGAGGCGGGCGCGCTGAACTGGCGCAGCTGGGATGTCTCGGAGTTCGCCGGCCGCGAGGCCACGTTCCGCGTGCACGACGCCGCCACCGGCGGCTGGGGCCACCTCACCGTCGACCACGTCGTGCTCGCTGCCTCGCCCGCGCAGGTCCGCTCCGACGAGACGACCGTCAACCTCGTCGTCGACGGCGAGGTCGTGCGCACGGCCACCGGGTCGAACAGCGAGGGCCTCGACTGGCGGAGCTGGGATGTCTCGGAGTACGTCGGGCGCGAGGCATCCGTGCGCATCGTCGACAACAACCGGTCGGGCTGGGGGCACGTCCTCGTCGACCAGGTGATGTTCGCCGACGCGCCCGCGACACCGCGCGTCGAGACGTACGACTGGCTCGACTGGGGCCGCGACTACTACGCGACGGTGTCGTTCAACGACGCCCCCGACGGCCGGCGCGTGATGCTGGGCTGGATGAACGACTGGGACTACGCGCAGGACATCCCGACCGGCTCGTGGCGGAGCGCGATGGCGCTGCCCCGCGAGGTCGCACTCGTCACCACGCCGGAGGGGCCGCGCCTCACGCAGCAGGTCGTACCCGAGTTCGCGCAGCTCGAGCAGGCTGACCGCGCGTGGAGCGCCCGCTCCCGCGCGATCGCGGAGGGCGCCACGACGCTGCCGGTCTCGGGCGACCGGGTGCGCATCGACGCCGTCATCGATCCGGGCACGGCGGATGCCTCGGGCCTCACGGTGCTCGGCGATGACGACGCCGCGACCCGGATCGGCTACGACGCGACGACCGGCCGCCTCTTCGTCGACCGGCGCGACTCCGGGGTGACCGGATTCCACCCGGCCTTCGCCTCGCTCGACGACGTCGCCGTGCCGCTCGCCGACGGACGCATCGCGTTCACCGTCTACGTCGACCGGTCGTCGGTGGAGGTGTTCACCGCCGACGGGCTCACCACGATCACCGACCAGGTGTTCCCGAACGCCGGCGCCGACCGCATCGGCCTCTTCGCCGACGGCGGCTCCGCCCGGCTGGACTCGCTGACGGTCACCCCGCTCCACGGGGCGATGTGGAAGGAGGCCGGCGTCGACGGTGCGACCTCGGCGCCGCCTGCCGCGGAGCTGTCGTCGACCTCCGGGCCGAAGTCCGCCGACAAGGACGGGAAGTACCTCGTCAAGGTCAAGGTCGGCAAGGGCCAGCCGACGACGGTCGTCCGCCTGATCGAGGACGGGACGGTCATCGGCCGGGTGTACCGCACGACCGGGAGCGACCGCATGGTCGAGTTCCCCGTCGTCGGCGCGGCCCCGGGCGCGCACCGGTACACCGTCGAGCTCGAGAACTCGGCCGGCGTCAGGCCGGGCGGCGAGATCACGGTCCGGGTCGCCGGGTGAGAGGCCGGGTGGGGCGCGCCGTGCTGACCGGCGTGTCCCACCCACTCGCGGCGCGCGCGTCCTCGGTGGGCGGCCGGCCTCGCTACCGGAGCGAGCGGCTCCGCACTGGCGTGACCGTCACGGACCTGAACTCGAGCGTGGGCTCGGTAACCCGCGGCCGAACCCGTTCATCGACGTGGACGCCGCTGTCGGGCGCCCACGCGAAGGCCTTGAGCACCAGGGGATCCGTGGCGAGGGCGTCGCGGTACGGCATCAGGTCGAGTTCCAGCGGCCGGCCGTACCAGAACTGGTCTGTGATCACCTCGCCCCCGAGGTACACCCGGATGGCGTCGCCGACCCAGTCGATCGTGAGGATCGCCCGCTCCGCGTCGTCGAGGACGTCGACGGGAACCCGGACCTCGAGCGGCTCGAGCGAGGCGAAGTCGTCGTCGGTGGGTGCGGAGAAGCGGCCCGCCGACCCCGCGATCCGCACCGGTGCGAGCGCCTCCTCGGTGGGCTCGGGGATCGCCAGGCCGGTCGCGCGAACGCCGGCGGGCACGGCGAACCGGGTGAAGATGCTCCCCTCGCCCGGGATCTCCTCGAGCCCGGCTCCCCGGAGCGGCGGGAACGCGTCGAGGGTGGCCTCCGCCTCAGGCAGCGCGATGCGGAAGCCGCCGTCGAACCATCCCGCGCCCCGCCAGATGACCAGGGAGTCCCGTCCGTCGACCACGCCTCGCCAGACCGACTGGGCGGTGGCGGAGTCGAGGAAGAGCAGGGTGGTGTCGCCGACGTGGACCTCGCATCCGAGGCCGGGTGCGGTGTCGGGTGTCGCGATCACGATGCCGGCGGCCGTGCGCACCTCGGCTCCGCGCACGTCGGCGGGGTCGACGCCCTCCAGTTGGAGCTCGACGTCGATGCCGTCGATCGCGGCGAACACCACGAGGTGGCCGGTCTCGGTGCCGACCGCGGTGATCGGCTGCGCGGTCGCGGTGAGTGCCGCGATGGAGCCGAACCGCTGGCGCAGGGGCCACGCGAAGTACGCGCCGGACGGCAGGGTGATCGGCGTAGTGGGGACGGTGATCCTGCCGTCGTCGAACTCGACGGCGAACTGCACGTCGTGGAGCGGCGGGAGCGCGGCGAGCGCGGGCTGGTGGTTGTTGGCGAACAGGAAGCCGCGTCGGCCGTCGCTGCGAACGGCCCACCGCGGCGCCCCGGCAGCCTCGTCCGCCTCGTCCGGGATGGTCGTCGCGGTGGTCGCGAGCGCCTCGGTGAACGACTCGATCATGAGGTGCTGCTGCCGCAGCTGGTGGAAGTGGGGGCGCTCGCCGCCCATCGCGCCAAGCGGGGCGGCGAAGTCGTAGTCGCGGACCGGCATGTCGTTCGGGTACCCCGTCGCGTGGGACTCCTGCGTCGTCGAGTGCGACCCGAAGACGTGCGTGCCGCCGTGGTACATGTAGTACCCCTGCCACGCCGACCCGCTCCCGAGCTTGGCGAGGGCGAGCGCGGCGACGTCGTCGGGGTCGACGAGCGGGCGCCGGTGGTACGCGATCGCCATCCCGCCCCCGAGCTCGCAGGTCACGTACGGCCAGGGATCGTCGGCGCCGAGGGTCGCGCCGTCGGCGAGGTCGACTGGAGTCTCCCGGAGGTCGGCGCCCACGGAGAGGTCGTCGCGGACGGTGCTGTAGGTGAAGTGCAGCTTCCCGAAGTCCGGCCAGCCGGTGTCGGACTCCTCCCAGAAGCCGTCGGAGTAGCCGGCGTACACCGGCAGCACCTGGCCGCGCGGAAGTTCGGCGCCGCCCCAACCGGTGGCCGTCCAGAGCGAGGCCGTCAGCCCGACCTCCTCGGCGAGGTCTCGGAGCGTCGCGAGGTGCGGCCCGTCGTCGTACAACTCGTTGTCGATCTGGACCCCGATGATCGGCCCGTCGGGATTGCCGGCGGAGTGGAAGAGGCCGCGGACCTGTTCCTCGATCGCGGTGTACCACCGACGGACATGCGCCAGGTAGGCCGGGTCGTTGCTGCGGTGCCGGATCGGGAGGGCTTGGAGCCAGTCGGGGAATCCGCCGTTGCGCGTCTCGCCATGTGCCCACGGGCCGATGCGGATCATGACCGCGAGGCCCGCCCGATCCGCCGTCTCGACGAAGGTGCGGACGTCCCGGTGGCCGTCCCATCGCAGGTCGCCCTCGGTCTCCTCATGGAGGATCCAGAGCAGGTAGGTGGCGACGGTGTTGATGCCGCCGGCCCGCATCTTCCGCAGCTCGGTCTCCCAGCGCTCGGGGCGGTCGCGGCTGAAGTGGTACTTGCCCATGACGGGGATCCAGGGCTTCCCGTTCCGCGTCACCGAGCGGGTGGTGAGCCGGATTGGGTTCTCGACGTCGTCGGCGTCGCCCATGTCGAGCGGTGCCGGGCCGACCGGCGCCGGAGCCGTCACCGTGACGCGGTACGGGTGCGATTCGCTCGCGTGGGAGGTGGTCGTCGGCTCGGTGGCGCTCCGGCGATGTTCGCCGTCGAACTGTTGCTTCATCAGCACCGACCGTACGCGCGCAGGGCCGAGTCTCCCAAGGAGGATCGAATGGGAGACATGGACGATCGTCTGATTCTCGGGATCTGCATCCCGCGCAGATCCGCGCACAACAGCGAGGTTGCGCGAGAATCTCCTGCGGAGGGAGAACGGATGCAGGCCGATTGGGACGAGTCGTACTTCGATGCGCAGCGCCAGGACGCGTCGACGTACTGGGTTTGCTTCTGGACGGGCGACGACGTCGAACAGGCGGCGCAGCACGATCCCCACCGCATCACCGGTGCGGCCTCGGTCGAGGAGGTGCTCGACTGGGTGCACCGCGAGCGGGGAGAGCGTCGGTTCGAGCTGTTCGTCGAGACGCTCGACCATGCCGAGTCACGGGAACGCGGTTGGGTGACCGAGCGGAGGCTCGTCCGCCTCGCCGGCGACTTCCGGCCCGCCGGCGTCTCGGTCACGATCCCCTTGACGCAGGGCGACTGACGCCCCCGCCTGCGAGGTCTCCCGTGCCCGACGCGGAGTCTCGCGTCACCCCGCGGTCGGCCGCACCGCCTGCGCGTCCTGGTGGTCGAGGATCGCCTCGCCATGCTCCCTCGCCCACATCGTGAGCATCCGGATCGGCTCGTCGAGGGTGCGGCCGAGCTCCGTGAGCTCGTACTCGACGCGGGGCGGAGCCTCGGCATAGGCCCGCCGCTCGACGAGCCCGTTGCCCTGCAACCGACGCAGGGTCTGGGTGAGGACCTTCCGGGAGACCCCGCCGATGAGGGCGACGAGGTCCTTGTGCCGTTTCGGCCCGTCGGTGAGCGCGAACAACGTCACCACCGACCACTTGTCGGCGATGACCTCGATCGCCAGGCGCGCCGGGCAGTCGGCCAGGAACACGGTGCCTGCGGGCTTCTCCACCCCTTGAAGGTACCGATAGGCACCGACCGGTACCTATCGGGCTCCTAGCGTCGTGGACATGGAACTCGGCGTCTACTCCCTCACCGAACGCACCGAACCAACCGGAGGAACCGAACCGACCGGAGCGGCCGGACGGGCTGCGCTGCTTGATCGCGTGCGGGACGTCATCGACTACGGCGTCCGCGCCGATGAGGTGGGGCTGGACGCCTTCGGCATCGGGGAGCATCACACCCCTCGCTTCGCGGTCGCCTCCCCGTCCGTCGTCCTGGCCGCCGTCGCGGCGCGCACGTCGAGGATCACGCTCACGAGCGCGGTCTCGGTGCTCAGCGTCCTCGACCCCGTCCGCCTCTACCAGGACTTCGCGCAGCTCGACCTCGTCTCGGGCGGACGCGCGGAGATCACCACGGGTCGGAGCGCCTACGGCGAGCCCTTCGACCTCTTCGGTGTTCCGGTAGAGGCGATCGACGACGTCTTCGAGGAGAAGCTGGAACTCCTGCTCGGGCTCCGCCGAGGCACGGAGCTGTCCTGGTCGGGCCGGTACCGGACTCCGTTGCAGCAGGCGGTGGTCCCGCCGCGACTCGACCGCGAACTCCCCGTGCGGATCGGCGTGGGCGGCACCCGGCAGAGCGCCGAGCGGGCGGGCCGGCTGGGGCTGCCGATGACGCTGGCCGTGCTCGTCGGCGACCCGGCCGGCCTCGCCCCCATCGCCACGGCCTACCGAGCCGCCGCACGGCAGCACGGTCACGATCCGAGCACCCTGTCGATCGGATCGGCCAGTCACTTCCACGTCGGCCCCACCAGTCGGGAAGCCCGCGACACGTTCTACCCCCACTACCGCGCCTACGTCGCCGATGGTCGAGGCATCCACCTCGATCGCGAGACGTTCGATGCCATGTGCGCTCCGCGAGGCCCGCTCGTCGTCGGCGGCCCGAGGGAGGTCGCCGACAAGATCCTGCGCCAACGCGAAGCACTCGGCATCGACCGCTTCCTCGGCCAGGTCGACATCGGCGGCCTGCCGCGGGCCACCGTTCTGGAGTCGATCGATCGCTTCGCCGCCGACGTCGCGCCGCTGGTGCGCGGCGTCACCGGATAGGACTCCGGCGGGACGGCAACGGGAGGGGCGGCCGGCAGCGGCGGCCGCGGAACGGAAGAAGCCCCGGCGACCTCATGGTCGACGGGGCTTCGCTGTAGCGAGGGCGGGACTCGAACCCGCGACACCACGATTATGAGCCGTGTGCTCTAACCACCTGAGCTACCCCGCCGCGAGGTCAACCGGACGAAACCGGAAGAACCAGAGCCCCGAGTCAGGATTGAACTGACGACCCCTTCCTTACCATGGAAGTGCTCTACCACTGAGCTATCGGGGCGTGTGCCGTGTTGGCAACCGTACGAGGATAACACCTGTTCGGCCGTGCTCCGAATCGAGGGTCGTAACGCTCCGGTTCGATGGTCGCGGCGCTCCGGTTCGATGGTCGCGGCGCTCCGGATCGAGGGTCCCGACGCCTCCGGGCGAGCATCCCGACGCCCCGATCGCCGCCCGCGACCCGGCTCCGGGCCCGCACGGATGCGGCCGCGCCGGGGTCGGGGTAGGTTGCCGCTCAGCGCAGTCGGCTCGACTCGGGGGGAGCGATGGAACCTGCGCACGCGGGGGATTCCGGCCCCGTCGGGGCCGGGTGGGAGCGGCCGCGGCTCGTCCGGCGGCTGCTGTCCCGGCGCGCGTTCGTGATCGCCGGGGCGGGCTCGGGCAAGTCGGCGCTGCTCGCCCAGGCGGCCGCGGCGGAGCCCCGGAGCATCCTCGTGCGCCTCTCCCCCGCGCATGCGACGCCCACGTCGCTCGCGGCGGAACTCGAGGTCGTGCGCGCGACGGCGAGCGCCCGCGCGACGGAGGTGGTATTGCTCGACGACGCCCAGTGGTGCGCGGGCGGTGAGGCCGGTGCCGTGCTCGAGCAGTACCTGCTCGACGCCCCGCAGCGCGTGGTGGTCGCGTCGCGCGAGCCATTGGCCGCGGCCGCGCCGCGCGCCGAGTACGGCGGCGCCACGACCGTCGGGGTCCGCGACCTCGCGCTGCGGCTCGACGAGGTCGGCGGCGCGTTCCTCGCCTGCGGCGCGGCGCCGCCGCCGCTCGAGGTCGCATCCCGTCTGCTCGCGGAGACCGCGGGCTGGCCGGCGCTCGTCGGCCTGATCGCCGATGCGGTCGCCGGGTCCGACCACGACGGGGTCGGGGCGGCGATCGCGGTGGCCGTCGCCGGCGACACCGCCGCCCCGCTCCTCGACGCCCTGCTCGACGAGCTCGAGCCCGCCCTCCAGCAGGCGATCCGCGATGCGAGCGTGCTCGCGGTGCTCCGCCCCGGCACCGTCACCGACCTGCTCGGCCCGGCCGCGGCGGCCCACCTCCTCCGGGCGCTCGACGATGGCGCGCTGCCGCACCGGCTGCGCGCGGACGGCGGCCGCGAACTGCCCCGGATGCTCCGCCGTCACGTGCTCGACCGCACGACGGCCGCGCACCGCCAGACGCTCGCGAAGTCGGCGGCCGCCGTGTGCTCCGCGCGCGACGCGCACCGGCTTCTCGCCGAGGCGGGCATGCACGACGCCCTGCTCGCGCGGCTCCGCGACGAGGTCGAGGCCATGACGACGCCGGGTTCGGCCGCCTGGGCCGGCTCGCTGCCCGTCTGGCGCGACGACGCGGTCGCGGTCATCGCGCAGGCGCGGGCCCTGCTCGACGACCGGTCGCCCGCGGCCGCCCACCGCCGCCTCGCGGGACTCGACGCGGTGCCGCAGCCGCCGTCGGTCGCACATGCCCTCCGCGGGCTGCGCCGCGAGGCGGAAGGCGACCTGGAGGCTGCGGCATCCGTCGTCGACGAGTCCCCGCGCACCGACGGGCTCGGTGCCGACGGCAGTCGGCGCGCTGCCGCCCCCGGCGCCCCCGGCACCCCCGGTGCCCTCGTCGATGCGCGCGACGCCGACGCCGACCGGTCGCCCGCGCAGCGGGTCCGCTCCGCCGTGCACCGGCTCCTCGCCGGCGACGCGGTCGGTGCGGTGCGGGTACTGCGGTCGGTCGCCCGGGATCCGGGCGCGGCGGCGCCGGTCGCGCTCTCGGCACGGCTCGCCACGGTGGTCGCGCAGTCCGCCGTCGCCGATCCGGCCGACACGGTGACCGCCGCGTGCCAGGTCGAGGCCGACGCCGAGTCGCTCGGGTGCACCGGGCTCGCTCGGCTCGCCCGGGGCGTGCTGGCGGCGCTCGGCGGCGGAGCTCCGAGGGCGGTCCGGGAGGTCGTCGAGGCGTGCGAGGCGCGGGGCGATCACGCCGGCGCCGCGCTCGTGGAGGCGACCGGACTGCTCGGGCGCCTCCGCGACGGCCGGGCCGATGCGCGCAGCGCCGGACGCCTCGCCGATCGCCTCGCGGCGCTGGGGTGGGTGGATGCGGCGTCGTTCGCGCGCTGCACGGCGGCGTACCTGGCGGCGACGCACGGGTCGCCCACTGCCGCCGCCGCGATCGCCGGAGCGGCATCGACCCGGGCCGTGGCGCGCTCCGAGGCATCCCGAGCGTGGCTCGACGCGGCGCGGTCGCGACTCGCGACCCGTGCGCGGGACCGCGCCGAACTGCTCACTCGCGCCCGGCACGCAGCACTGGCCGCCGGGATGCCCCGCCTCCCGGTGCGGCTGCCGGCCGTGCCGGCCGAGCCCGCCGCGACGACCGGGCCGCCCATGTCGACCCTCACGACCGCACGCGGCGCCGTCGCTCGTCGGCCCGAGCTCGACCGGGTGTCGTCGGCCGCGACCGGGCCGCTCTCCTTCAACACGACCGAGCGGATGCCCCGGGTCGCGGTCGGCTGCTTCGGCGGGTTCCGCCTCACCGTCGAGGGGCGCGAGCTCGACCTGCGCGGGGTGCGGCCGCAGGCCAGGAGCGTGCTGCGCATCCTCGCCCTGAACGTCGGCGCGCCCGTGCACCGCGAACTCATCGCCGACCTGATCTGGGGCGACCTCGGGCCGACGTCGGCGATGCACGCCCTGCACGTCAGCATCTCGAGCCTGCGCCGCGCCCTCGGCCAGGGCACGGCCGACCGCATCGTCGAGCGCGACGGCGAGGCGTACCTGCTGCGACTCGCCGACCGGCGCGACTGCGACCTCGCCGACTTCGACGCGAGCCTCGAGGACGCGGCCAACTCCCGCCGACGCGGCGACGCGGCGGGCACGGCCTCCGGGCTCCGGCATGCGGTGCACCGCTACGTCGGCGAGATCCTCCCGGAGGACGGGCCGGCCGAGTGGGCGGTCGGCGCACGCGAGCGCTACCGCACGCGCGCGTCGGAGGCCGCGGCCGCCCTCGCGCACCTCGAACTCCGCACGGGCGACCGGCAGGGCGCGCTGGATGCGGCGGCCCGCGCCGTCGAGATCGACCCGTGGCTCGACGAGTCGTGGCGCGCGCTCGTGACGGTGCATCGCGAGTCGGGCGACGTCGTCGCCACCCGGCGCGCGGAGGAGGGCTACCGCCGCATGCGCCAAACGCTCGGGGTCGAGTAGCCGCTCGGGGTGGAGTAGACGCGGCTCACCGCCCGCGGAAGCCGAGCTCGGCGATGGCGACGTGCGTCTGGTCGGTCGCGCCGTGCGCGGTGGCGATCGTGAGCCGCAGGGCCACGACGTCGTCGATGCCGAGGTCCCACGACTGGGAGTCGGGTGCGTCGGCGACGGTGATCGTGCGCTCCACGGTCGTGCCGTCGGCGCGCGTGACGGTGAGCAGCACGGTGTCGGGCCGCCCCTCGGCGAGGAACTCGGCGGGCGTGTCGGATGCCCCGGGCACCATCTGCATCGACACGAGGCGGAACGGCTCGTCGAACGCCAGGTCGAGGAACTCCCCCGGCGCCGGGCCGGGTGCCGCGGGCGCCCACGACGTGTTCGAGAAGCCGTCGTAGGCCGACTCCGGTGGACGTCCCTCGGCGGAGCTCGAGGCGGCGATCGAGACCGGGCTCACCGGCGTCGCGGCCGCGACGCGGTCGACGAGCGTGGCCGTGGTGCTCGCGATCCAGTCACGCGCGACCCACGCCACGGCGGCCAACAGCACGACGACGGCCGGGACGACGACCCACGACGGACGGAACCGGCGCGTGCGCACCAGCGGCCGGGCGCCGGCGTCGGGCTGCGCCGACGCGGCGAGCACGGGCATGGCGGATGCGTCGAGCTGCGTCGCGCACCGGCGGCAGAAGTGCCGATCGGGGGCGTTGCCGGCCCCGCAGTTCGGGCAGACGATATCGCCGGGCCGCGGCGCGTCCTCCGCGCGGGCGGTGCGGCGCTTCGGCGGGCGGCGGGGCGCGGCGGCCGGCTTGCGGGCGGCGGGCTGCACGGGCGCGGGCTGCACGGCGGTCGGCTGCACGGCCGCCGGCAGGACCGCGGCGGAGAGCACAGCAGCGGGATGCATCGAGTCGGGCTGCTCCGTCGGCGCGGCCAGGACCGGTCCTGGCTCTGGTTCGGGCTCCGGCTCTGGCATCGGCTCCGGCCCGGCCTGGGGCTCTGGTTCCGGAATCTGCTCAGGCTCCGGAATCGGTTCCGGCCCGGCCTGAAGCTCTGACGCTGGCTCTGGAATCGGCTCAGGCTCCGGCATCGGTTCCGGCCCGGCCTGGGGCTCTGGCTCAGGCTCCGGAATCGGCTCAGGCTCCGCCATCGGTTCGGGCTCTGGCTCAGGCTCGCGCGCGGGAATCAGGCCCGGCTCCGCGACCGGTTCGGGCCCCGGTCTCGACTCAGGCTCCGGCCCTGACTCGCCCGAGGCATCCGTTTCGCTCGAGGCATCCGTCTCGACCGAGGCATCCGTCTCCCCCGAGGCATCCGTCTCGCCCGGGGCATCCGTCTCACCAGAGGCATCCGCTTCGCCCGGCGCATCCGCCCCGGCATCCCACCCGAGGTAGGTGCCGCAGTTGCCGCAGAAGTCGTCGTCGGGGGCGTTGAGCGTGCCGCAGTTCGGGCAGGCCACCGTGCGCACGTCGGTCACGACCCGCTCCCTCCGCCGGTGCGCACCTCGACGGTGCACGGCACGTGCACCGGCACGAGGGTGCGCACGACCCGCACGAGTCGCGGCTCGAGCCCGTCGTCGAGCGACCGCTTCGGCACCGTCACCCGCACCGTCACGGCGAGCTCGCTGGAGCCGGGCAGGTCGCCGCCCGGGGTCGGCGACCACGCGATGCCGCCCGACTCGACGACCTCGACGGTCGATCCCGGGCCGGCGGCGAGCCGCACCGCGTCGGCGATGCCGCCCGCCGTGCCCGACCGTCGGTGCAGGGCCACCGCACCCGCGACGATCTCGCGGCGCTGCGGCACCGACCACGCCTCGTCGACGCGGATGTCGACCCAGCCGGCGAGCCAGTCGAGGAAGTCGGCGGGGGCGAGCCGGGGGTCGACGTAGGCGGGGAGGTTGTCGAGCACGGCGAGCACGGGCGCGATCGCGTCGTCGAACGCGGGGAGCATGCGCTGGAGGAAGTCGTCCTCCTGGAGGATGGCGGGCATCCGGGTGAGGAAGGGGGCCGGGGACGCCAGGCCGGGCACGGCACCGCGCACGTCACACCCCCGAGACCACGCGCACCTGGTGCTCGAAGCTGAACACCAGCGCGTTGGGGTCGAGCGGGATGCGCTGCGCCGGTTCGCCGCGCTTGCCGGTGATCGGGTCGGCGCCGAAGAGCAGTACCTCGTCGAGCAGCTCGGTGCCGGGCAGCGCCTGCAGCACCGCGTACACCTCGCCCGCCAGCACCGGCCGGCCGAACGGCCAGCCCTGCCCGTCGGCGCCGCCGACGACCGGGTCGAAGTGGCGGTACAACGCGGCGAGCGCCTGCGCCCGCAACGCCTCGACGGAGGCGCGCGGCCGGGCCACGAGCTTCGCGACCACCGTGATGCCCTGGTAGGCGGGCGGTTCGATCACGAGGCGCGAGCCCACCGGCCGGCGACGGTCGAGGTCGTCGGCGATCGCCTGCAGCAGCTCGTCCGACGGGAGCAGGTCGGCGAACGCGACCCGTCCGTCGGCGCCCATCGAGACGGTCGGCACGACGAGCAGGCGGGCGCCGTCGCCCGCCTTCCCGGCCGGCACGCAGTGGGCCCGGGCGATGCCGGGCGCCGCGGCGCGGGCGAGGTGCTCGTAGTCCTCGGCGGTCACCGCCCGGTCGCGGGTGCGCACGGCGAGCGGGCCGCGCACCCGGGCCTCGTCGACGGTCTCGCCGTCGGTGCCGTCGTGCGCGGCGCGCCGGTTCGTCACCCCGGAGACGAACGGCACGGTCGAGCGCAGCACGTTCAGGGCGCCTGCCGCCACGTTGCCCGACCCGCCACCGCCCATGCGGTACGAGGGCACGCGCATCGGCGCGCCCTTCGGCGGCACGGCGCCGAAGCGGCGGAGCGAGCCGTCGGCCTCGCGCACGGCCGGGGCGAAGGCGACGGCCCCGCGGGTGCGGTCGACGCGCACCACCCGGTCGTCGGGGTCGCAGCCGGCGAACGTGTCGACCTCGGTCCACGTCTGCCAGTCGCCCCCGCCGCCGACCTCGACGACGAACGGGTCGCCGCCGGCGAGCACAGGACGGGCCGCGAGCTCGAACACCTGGCCCGGTACGCCCTCCGAGAGGCCGAGCACCTCGTCGGCGACGGTCTCGGCGTGCACGGCGCCGACGACGCCGCCGACCGTCTCGGCCGACACCGAGCGCACCACCGGCGACGCCGAGTACGTCGGCGTGCCCTCGGGCACCTCGATCACGCGGCAGCGCAGCCACGCGGCCCGCTCCCCCGCGATCGACGACGCGACGTGCCCGCGCGGCACGATGAGCACCACCTCGCCGGGCCGGTTCAGGCCGCCGGTGCCGTCGCCGACGACGTCGCAGGCCGACCACTCCGACCCGGTCCACGCCTCCCACGCGATCGGCGGGTCGAGCGGGTCGACGCCGACGCCGCGCACGGTGCAGTCGATGCGCACCGACAGGGCGAGGGCGCCGCTCGGCTGGTCCATCCCGACGAGCAGCGCGTCGCCGATCGCCGGCGCCTTCTGGAAGGCGTCCATCGGGCCGTCCTTCAGCCGGGCCGCGCCCACCCACGCCTCGCCCGAGACGGGCGCGGTGCCGACGAGGTCGGCCGCCCGCGGCGGGATCGCCAGCTCCTCGACCGTCGAGAACACGATCGACGCGCGGTCCTCGGTGCGGGGCGTGCCGACCTCGGTGCGAGCCGGCACGACGACCGTCTCCGGTCGCGGCGCCGACAGCCACAGCACGACGTCGGCGGTCGCGGCGGTCGGGGCGTGCAGCTCGACGCCGAGGAGCTCCAGGAAGGAGAGGTACAGCTTGTCGGGCACCCGGTTCAACCGGTACAGCAGCTCGTCGGTCATGAACGCGAAGGCCTCGATGAGCGTCACGCCCGGGTCGGAGACGTTGTGGTCGCTCCACTCGGGGCAGCGCAGCGCGATGAGCCGCTTCGCGTCGTCGACGAGGTCCTGGAACCTGCGGTCGTCCAGGTTGGGCACGGGCAGGGTCATGACGCCACCTCCGAGTCCTCACGGGGGATCACGTAGAAGGGGAAGACGAGGTTGCGGGGGTCGTTGGTGCCGAGGATCTCGTACGAGACGTCGATGAGCAGGCACCCCTCGTCGGCCCGGTCGAACGACACCGACACCCCGACGACCTCGATGCGCGGCTCCCAGAACCGCAGCGCCGAGCGCACCGCGGCGCCGATCGCGCCGGCGGTCGTCGCATCGGCGGGGGCGAACACGTAGTCGTGCACCGCGCAGCCGAACTCGGGCCGCATCGGCCGCTCGCCGGGCGCGGTGGCGAGGATCAGCCGGATGCTCTCCTCGATCTCGCGCTCGTCGGCCGACAGCGCGATGCGGCCGGCGGCGTCGGCGCGAACGGGGAACGCCCACCCGCGGCCCACGAACTCCTGTGCCATGTCGCCCCCTAGTTGATCTTCACGAGGCTGCCGCGCACGGTCATGACCCCGGACGAGGACACCTCCGCGCTCGCCTGTCCCTTGAGCGCGAGGTTCGCGCCCGACACCTCGGTGCTGCCGTCCCCGGCGACCTTCACGGTCGCGCCCTTCAACTCGGCGCCCGTGCCGGCCGAGAGCTTCAGGTCGGTCGTCGCCGAGATCTCCACCGTCTTCCCGGTCAGCTTCACCGTGCCGGAGTCGGCCGCGACCGTGGCATCCGTCTTCGCCGTCACCTGCACCGGGCCCTCCGAGATGATCTCGATGCCCTTGTCGGCGGTCTGCGTGAGCGTGACGCGCTGCGCCCGCCCGTTGGTCGTCACCTGCGCGAACTCCTTGCCCGAGTCCTCGCCGAACTCGATCGTCATGCCGGTGCGCGACATGAACGATCGCTGCACGACCTTGCCCGACTTCACGATCTCGGCCCACGGGTCCTTCGGCAGGTCCCGACCGTTGTAGAGCCCGCCGAGCACGTACGGCCGGTCGAGGTCGCCGCCCTCGAACGCGACGAGCACCTCGTCGCCCACCTCGGGCATCACGGCCGTGCCGCGGTCGGCCCCCGCCCCGACCTGCACGAGCCGGGCCCAGGCGCTCACGAAGTCGTCGCTCAGTGCGGGGATCTTGACGCTCACCATGCCCCGGGCGTCGCGCTGCCCGCTGTCGTCGCCGTGGGCCGACACGATGGCCGGCAGCACGCCGAAGATGCGCGTCGACGTGCCGCCCGCGCCGCCGGCCGCGCCGCCCGCTCCCCCGGCGCCCGCGACGCCCGACGCGATGCCGAACAGCGAGCGGTCCGACGCGTTGGTGACGTGCACGCGGGTCGTGTACCCGAGGTCGGCCGAGAACTCGTGCACCGTCTCGGTGACGGTGTACCGGCCGTCGAACGGGGCGCCGTAGCCGCGCACGCTCACGGCCGTGCCGGTGCGGATGCGCGTGGTGCCGAGCACGAGCGCCTCGAGTTCGGCGAATCCGCCGGCGATGCGCTCGGCGACGGCCTTGGCCAGCGCGTCCTGCGACCCGGTCTGCCCGTCGCCCGACGGCACCAGGAAGGCGGGGCTCTTGAACGTCTCGGCGAGCGCGGCGGGCGTCACCGCCAGGCCGGCGCTCCGTGTCTTCGCGGGCGCCTTCGAGACGACGGCCTCCTTCCGCGCGGGGTCCCAGCCGCGCACCTCGACCTCGGGCACCTGCTCGCTGCTCGTCACCGTCGAGCGGAGGTGCAGCACGTTCTGCCCGTGCTCCAGCACGACGGCGTCGCTGCGCGCTCCCACGTTCGAGGCGGGCGCCTCGGCCGACTCGGTGGGCGGCTCGCAGATCAGCTCGCCACGGCTCACCGAGAACGTGTAGCCGACCCGGTCGGCGAGCCGCTTCAGGAACACCCAGTCGCTCACGTTGTCCTGGCTGAGCTGCGCGTGCACGGTCGACGTCGAGGCGACGCGCACGCGGAGCCCGGCGGCCTTCCCGACCTCCTGCACGACGTCGGAGATGGTGCGGTCGCGGAACGCCCGCACCCGTCGCCCGCGGAACAGCCGGTGCGACGCATCCAGCCCGCGAACCCGGGTCACGAGGCTGCCGCCGAGGTCCTCGCGCTCGAGCGCGGTCACCTCGCCCTCGACGAGCACGGCCGGCGCCCCCGGCCCGTTCTCGGAGACCGACAGCTTCAGCTTCGTGCCGACCGCGATGCCCGCCTTCTGCAGCAGGTCGCCCGCGGTGTCGGCGAACTCGAGGTCGAACCCGTCGGGCAGGCTCGCCGCGTCGACGATGCGGCCGTGCACGAGCAGCGCCGACAGCTGCGCGTCGAGCGCCCGACCTGCGACCTCGACGAGGAGCGAGCTCGTGTAGACGTCAGTGGAGGGCACGCGCGAGCTCCCTTCGCAGGTCGTCCTGCCTGGCCTCGAACTCCTCGGCGACGGGCAGCAGGATGCTCCGCCCCGGCGGGATGCGCATGGGGTCGTCGATGCCGTTCGCGTCGGCGAGCGCGCGCCACAGCGCGGGGTCGCCGTACTCGCGGAACGCGATCGCGGCGAGGGTGTCGCCCTCGCGCACGACGTGGAGGCGCCGCGGCTGCAACCCGCCCGAGGTGGGGTTCTGCTTGCCCATCTCGCTGGCGAGCTCCTCGATCGCGACCGTGCAGACCGCGCGCACGGGCTTCCCGGTCGGGGTGAACAGCGTGTACTTCGCCGACACGCTCGTGACGTACCCGACGAAGCCGCTGAGCCCGCCCCACATGAACCGCACCCACGGCGGCGACGGCTTCTTCGTGTTCTTCGACTTCTCGGTGGGGGCGGTCGCCTTGAAGAGGTCCTCGACCTGGGTGACGACGCTGTCGTCGCGCGAGAGCGAGGCGTCGAAGTACATCTCGACGGTGAGCTTCTGCGGCTCGGGGCCCTGGTAGCTGGCCGGCGGCGCCGAGGTCGCCTTCTTCTGGTTCTTCCGCTCCCACTTCGCCGTCTTCGCCATCGTCAGCTCCTTGGGGTTGAGCTGGAACTTCAGCGTCTTGATGATCCCGGCGTCGCGGCCGGGCTCCGAGCCCGGCTCCAGGAGTTCGAGCTTCGCGGGCTCGAGCTTCTTCTGCGTGTCGGCGGTGTGCGTGAGCGGCATGGCGGCCTCCTAGATCGTCGCCCCGGTGACGAGGAACCCGTGATGGGCGATCTCGAGCGTCTCGGTGAGCACCTTCGGCTGGTCGGGGCTGAACCCCGGGCCGGTCCAGCGCACCGGGATCACGTCGTTGATCGACCAGGTCGCGATGTCGGTGCCGCGCGCGTTCTTCGCGACGATCGTGCCGGTGCTGCGCTTGGACTCACCGGTGATCGAGAGGATCCAGTTGAGGACCATGTCGCTCGACCCCTGGTACACGGGCCTGCTGAGCTTGATGTTCGGGTACTTGAGCCGGGTCGGGAACTGCCACACGAACGAGTTGTTGCCGCCCTCCTCGCGGGACTCGATCACGACCTCGACACCGAGCCCCTCGCACCCGGTGAACTCGCCGAGGTTCGACTGGTCGAGCTGCACCACGTAGCGCACGCTGACCGCGGTCGTCACGTCGTCGATCACGGGGTCACCTCACAGTCCGTCGATGCGGATGCCTCGCCGCTCGCGATCGAGCAGGAGTTCCGACTTGATGCGCCGCACGAGGGGCGCGTAGAGGCGGGCGGCGAGCTTCTCGAGCTCGGCGGGCGTGGCGGCGGTCGCGGCGGCCCCGGGGGCGCCGACGACTCCGGCCGCGGCCCCGGCTGCCGCGCCCGCGGCTCCGGCCCCGGCTGCGGCGAGCGCGCCGGCAGCGTCGGATGCCCCGCTCGCGAGGTCGGCCGCACCGGATCGGACGCCGTCGAGGACGCCTCCGGCGTCGGCGGCCGCGGAGTCGGCGAGGCCGGCGAGCGCGCCGGCGTCGGGCACCTGGGGCAGGCGAGGCAGCGGGAGCGGGCCGGCGGGCAGGCCGGGGATGGCGCCTGGGAACGCCGCCGCGGGCGAGGTCGGGATCGCGGGGAGGGCGGGCATGCCGCCCGTCGGGATCGACGGCAGCGAGGGCGCGGTCGGCAGTCCGCCGGGGAGCGACGTCGGGATGGCGGGAAGGCCGGCGGGCAGCGCGCCGGGCAGGCCGCCGGGCATCCCGGGCGGCAGTCCGGGCAAGGCCGGCATCGACGGCAGGTCCGGCAGCCCGTACAGGTCGTCGGGCAGGGCGGGAGCCCCGGGCAACGCGGGCATCGAGGGCGCCTCGGGGAGGGAGGGCATGCCGCCCGGGAGGCCGGCGAGGTCGGATGCCCCGGGCAGGTCGGATGCGCCGGGCAGGTCGGGTGCGCTCGGCAGTGCGGGCGCCTCCGGCGGGCGCGGCAGCGCCGGCATCGTCGGCACCGCCGGCCCCGACCCGAACGGGTTCCACCGCTGCACCTGCGCCCAGAACCCGCGCCGCTCGTCGCGGGGCGTCTCGGGTGCGGCGGACGCGCCTGCGGACGCATCACCCGCCCATCGGTCGGAACGCGCGGCCGGCGCCGCCGCCCCGGACGATCCCGACGGCCCCGCGGTCGGTGCGGACGGCGCGGCCTGCTCGGGCGTGAGCACGCGGGCGACCACGACCGATCCCGGCCGGGCCGGGGCTCCCGACCGGGCCGTCCGCCCCCGAGTCACGGGCGGCCCGAGCGCCGTGCCGATCGCCGGTTCGATCGCTCGGGCGGCGACCAGTGGCGCGATGGTCGTGGCCTCGACGGCCGGCGACCGCGGCACGCCGGAATCGGGCCCGCCGCCGGACGAGGATCCGGGCTCGGCGTCCGCGGCCCCGGACGGAGCGACCAGGGTCGATCCGGTCTCCGGGGCCGGGCCGCCGAGCCCGCCCGAGTCGTGCGAGAGCGGGTCGACGGCACCCACGTCGGGCGACGTCGACGCGACCGAGTCCTGGGTCTCGCCGGTCCCGTCGACCGTCGGCGGTCCCGTCCGCTGGAGCGGCATCGGCGGCACGCCCTCCGGCGTGCTGATCGGGCGACCACCCGACGAATCGGCGGCGAGAGTGGTCGGGCTGGCCTCGCCGAGGAGTGGCGAGATCGTGGGCGGAGCCGCCGCGTCGTCGTCTGCCGCGTCGGTCGCGACGGCCCCGCCGTCTCCGTCGACCGGCGCGTGCGTCGACCCGGCACCCGACGCGGGGCCCGTGCCCTCGGCACCCGACGCGCTCGCGCTGCCGTCGGGCCGCGCGTCGCGGACCTCGGGCATCGTGCCCGTCGCGCCCGACGGGCCCGACGCGCCCGCCGCCGACTCGGCCCGTCCGGCGGTGGGCATCGGTTCGCCCGACGTCCGCTGGACGGGCGGAAGCGGCGCCCCCAGGCCCAGTCTCCGCGGGATCGGCGCCGGCGTCGGGCCGGCCGCGGCGGTCGAGGCATCCGACCCGCCGCCGCTCGAGGCCGAGGCTGCTGCGGCATCGTCGCCCGACCGCTCGACCGATCGCATCAGCGGCATCGCCGGCGTCGCCGGACTCGACGACGTTCCGTCCGTCTCCGCGTCACCGGCGGCCTGATCACCGGCGGCGACCGCCCCGATCGCGCCGAGCGGTCCGTCGGCGCTGCCGCCGAGCGTCGAACGCTGCAGCGACTCCGTGGCCCGCGGCGGCATCGCCGGCGCGGAGCCCTCCCCGTGGGCCGTCCCCGGCTCGGCCGGCGCCGGTCCGCCGACCCCGCCCGTGACCTCCGCCGGGCCGGCCGACACGTCGTCCGAGGCATCCGCGGCCGCCGACGCCCCCGCCCGCTCCGACTCGACCGCCGGTTCCGACGCCGCCACCGGAGGTGCGGCATCCGGAAGCGGGGCGACCGGAAGCGGGGCATCCGGCGAGTTCGAGGCATCCGATGCCGCCTCGGTCCCCACCGCGTCCGACGCATCCACGCCGCTCGAGGCATCCGCCCCGATCACCGACCGCTGCACCCGCGCACCCCGCCCCGCGTCGCCGGCGGGCGACGGCGGCCGCAGCGACAGCTCGGTCGCCGGCGCCGCCGCGACCGGCTCACCGAGCGCGCCGGTGTCGGCCGCGACCGTGCCCGCGGGCGCGGTGCCGTCGACGAGGTGGCCCATCGATCCGAGGAACGAGGGGTCGACCCGCGTCGGCAGGTGCGCGACGAACCCGGCGCGCATCGACGTCTCCGGCGCCGGCGCGCTCGTGCGCTGCAGCGGCGGCAGGAACGCCCAGCCCGCCGGAGCCGGCGGAGGCGGCGACGACGCGGCGGGCGCGCCGTCGCCGGCCGGCGTCACCGGGTCGCGATCACGTTGCCAGGGCCAGCGCACGAGTCACCGCTCCTCGCCCATGCGGGTGTTGATCGCCGCGATCTCCCGCACGTACCGGAGCCGTTGCGGGTGCTCCAGGTCGAGGATGTCGTCGAGCGACCAGTGGAAGTGATAGGCGACGTACGCGACCTCCTCGTGGATGCGGTCGGCCGCGTACGTCATGATTCCCCCAGGCGACCGCCCCCGAGGTCGGCCGTGAACCGGTGCGAGCACTGCGGACACGTGACCGCGATCCGCGTGTGCCCCTCGGCGTTGATCCGACGGTAGAAGTCCTGCAGGAACGCGACGTCCGACGCGAACATGTTCTCGACGACCGAGCCGTCGACGTTCGACAGCTCGCCCAGCTGGGTGATCACGCGCCCGAGGAGCACCACCGTCGTGTAGGCGGGATTCTCCTGCACGCGCGCGTCGTACAACGGCAGCAGCTCGTCGCGCGCCGTGGCCAGGCGCATCACCCCCCGGCGGTGCACCCGACCGCCCGCGTCGACGAACCCGCGCGGGAGTTCGAACGCGAACTCCGTGCGCATCGGCTCGTCGACGCGGCCCTCCTCGTCGGTGCTCGCGCGCGTGGAGATGACGCGTTGCATCACTTCACGCTCGACTCGTCGTAGCAGACGGTGAACTTCTCGGTGGCCTGCTCGGCCGCGCCCGCCTTCAGCGAGTTCAGCTCGACGCTGCGCACCCAGCAGTTCAGGAACTCGTACGTCTTGATCGGCGCGCCCTGGTAGTCGAGCAGTTCGACCGAGGCCGTCTTGCGGGCGCCGGCGACGTCGCCGTCCATCACGACCTTCAGCCAGTCGGTGACGGTCTTCGAGTCGGTGAGGCCGCGGGTGATGGTGAACTCCCCCGACTTCGGCCGGCCGATGAGCTGGCGCACGACGTACTTGCCGTCGTTGGTGTTCTGCTTGAGCTCGATCTTGTCGACCTCGGACTTGAGGCCGGACACCTCGATCACCTTCGGGATCTCGATGCCGTCGATGACGACCTTGAATCCGTTGGCCGGTGACGAGTCGAGCGGGTCGGCGAGGCCCATGGTTTCCTCCTGGTGATGATGATGCGATGGCGGATGGCTCGGGCGGCGGTCACTCGGCTACGAGGCTGGTTCCGCCGGAGAACTGCGACAGCTGGAAGATGACGAACTCGGCCGGCTTCACGGGGGCGACGCCGATCTGGCAGACGACCTGGCCGGAGTCGATCACGTCGGCCGGGTTCGTCTCGTCGTCGCACTTCACGAAGAAGGCCTGCTCGGGCGTCGCCCCGAAGAGGGCGCCCTTGCGCCACTCGCCGATGAGGAACGCCGAGATCGAACGCCGCAGCTTGCCCCACAGGGCCTGGTCGTTCGGCTCGAACACGGCGAACTGCGTCGCGTTCAGGATGGACTTCTCGAGGTAGTTGAAGAGGCGGCGCACGTTCACGTACCGCCACGCGGCGTCGCTCGACAGCGTCCGCGCACCCCAGACGCGGATGCCCCGCCCCGGGAAGTTGCGGATCGCGTTGATCCCGATCGGGTTCAGGAGCTCCTGCTCGGTGCGCGTGAGCTGCGTCTGCACGGCGACCGCGCCGCGGATGACCTCGTTCGCGGGCGCCTTGTGCACGCCGCGCTCGCTGTCGTTGCGCGCCCACACCCCGGCCATGTGGCCCGACGGCGGGACGAACCGGTTCGTGCCGGTCAGCGGGTCCATCACCTGGAACCACGGGTAGTAGAGCGTGGCGAACTTCGAGTCGTACCCGGCCTGGTTGCGGCGCCAGTCGACGATCTCCTGCGCGTTCAGCGAAGGCGGCGGGTCGAGGATCGCCATGCGGTCGCCCATGAGCTCGCAGTGCGCGATGACGGCGAGCTGCACGGCCTTCACCGTGTCGAGGTCGATCGCGCCCTGCTCGTACGCGGCCATCAGGTCGGGGACGCTCACCATCGTGACCTCCTCGACCTCCTCGAGGCCGCTGAAGCCGGTGCGGTCGGCGGCGTCGCCGACGTAGTTCGCCGCGGAGAGCTGGTCGAGCGCGAGCGGCTCGGGCGCGGGCTCGGGGATCGCCAGGTCGAAGGTGCCGGCGACGGGCTTGGCGGGCGTCGACGCGGGCGGCGCCTCGACCTCCTCGAGGGTGACCGTCTTCGACTCGGCCGAGACCTTGGTCACGACGTAGTTCTCGCGGTCGGACTTCGTGGAGACGTTGCCGTAGGTCTCGGGCTGGCGCCCCTCGACGAGGATGACGAGCTTGAACTCGTCCTCCGGCGGGTTCTCGCCGTCGGCGGGCCCCACCTCGACCTTGACCTGCTTGGCGTTCGCGGCGCCCTTCGCGATGACGCGATAGCCGCCGACGGTGACCTCCTGCGGGTCCTTCGGCGCTTCCTTCGCGTCCTTCCGGCCCTTGCCGGCCGAGACCGACGACGTGCCGATCCGCACGACGAAGCAGTTGCCGCCGCCGTTGAGGAAGTAGCCGTACACCGCGTACGCGAGGTACGAGCCGGGATACAGGCCGCCGAACTCGTCGACGAACTGGGTCCAGTTGCTGACGAGCGTGGGCGTGTTCTCTGGTCCCTTCGGCGCAAGGCCGATGAACGCGGCGACGGCGGTGCCGACGCCCTCGATCGGGCGCGTCGCCGCGTCGATCTCCTGCACGTAGACGCCTGGAGAGAGGTACGTGGGCATCGGAGGCTCCTTCGCGATCTGCCTATGCAGGCAGGATCGAACGGATGCCCCGGCGGCGGTCAGTCTGCGCGTGCGTGCGTGCGGGAAGGATGGGGTGCGCGAAGGGGCAGCGGGGTCGCCAAGGGCACGTCCAGGTCGAGCTGGGTGCGAATGTCAGTTCCCTGTTTGACTACTCTCCGGTAGTCAAATCACTTGACTACCATGTAGTAGTCAGACAAACTGACTACCAAGCAGTAGTCACCGGAGGCCCGCTTGTACACCGCCACCATCACCGACGCCACCAGGTTCGGACTCGCCCTCCAGCAGGCCCGAATGGCCGCCGGCATGTCCCAGCGCCAGCTCGCCGAACGGATCGGCGTCAGCCAGCGGTACGTCTGGGAGCTCGAGTCCGGGAAGGACTTCCCGGCCATCGCCCGCCTCATCGACGCGCTCACCGCCACCGGCGCCACCATCACGGTCGCCGTACCGGAAGGGCTCACCGATGCCTCGTGAACTGACCGTCGAACTGCATGGCGAACGAGTCGGCTCCCTGGTCGAAGTCCGCGGCGGCATCGACTTCCTCCCCGACCCCGATGCCGTTCGTCGGCACGGGCTCGGATCCCAGGTCATGTCCCTCGCCGTTCCGCTCGTCCCCCGCCCGAGCCCACGAGACCGGCGTCGGCGAGCGAACTTCTTCGCCGAGCTGCTCCCCGAAGGGCGGGCCCGCCCTCAGTTGGCGACGCTCGCCCGGGTGCCGGACGACGACGTCCTCGGCATGCTCGCTGCGTACGGACGTGACGTCGCCGGTGCCCTGCAGATCTGGGACCCCGCCGTTCCAGACGAGCCGCGAACCCCTGCGATCGAACCGGTGGACGACGCAGCGATCCGCACCATGCTCGACGATGTGCAGCGCACCCCGCTCGGGAACGCCCCACGCCGCGGGAAGACGTCCCTGAACGGCGTCCAGTCGAAGATCGTCCTCGTCCGCACCGACGACGGGTGGGCTCGCGCGCTCGACGGGTACCCGTCCACCCACATCGTGAAACCCATCGTCGCCGACCTGCCGACGATGATCTTCGACGAGGAGTACGGCTCCCGCTTCGTTCGCGCGCTCGGTCTCGCCCGGTTCGAAACGACGCTCACCCGGTTCGTCGACGCGGCCGCGCTCGTCGTCGAACGGTACGACCGGTCCCCCCTGTCGCCTGACGGGCGGATCCACCAGGAGGACTTCTCCCAGATCCTCGGCCTGGCCGGCGACCGGAAGTATGAGACGTACGGCGGCCGCGGCCTCCGGGAAGCCGCCCGGCACCTCGACACCGGTGACCGTTCCCGGCTCGCCAAGATGGTGACGCTGTCGATCGCCGTCGGAAACCTCGACATGCACGCGAAGAACATCTCCGTCCTGCACCACCCGGACGGCACGTTCGAGCTCGCACCGATGTACGACTGCGTCCCGCAGACGTTCCACGACAACGACGGAGCCTTCGCATTCGCAGTGAACGGGGTGTTCGAGCACCGGCTCATCACCCGACAGGACCTCGCCGCCGAGTTCACCACCTGGGGTGTCCCGGACGCCCCGGGGGTCATCACCGCGACGCTCGAGCAGATCCGCCACGTCGCGACTGAGGAACGGCCGCATGTGGCCGCGCAGCCCGGGCTGCAGCAGATCGTGCTCCGCTTCACCGACAACCTGCTCGCCGGACGCGCCGCAGGAGACGACGGCGACGGCATGTTCGACCCGGCCGCCGGGGCCGCGGCCGCGACTGGTGGCGGCGGGTGGGCTCGCGCGGAACAGCCGGTCCGGTGGCCCGCGGAAAGGTCCTGACTACCGAGGAGGCGTTGGCGGTCATACGCCGCGCGCCGCGAAGATGGCGTGCGGGAAGGACGGGGTGCGGGAAGCGGCAGTCCGGCACCGGATGCCCCGGTCATGGAGTCGCGGGTTGAGCTGCGGCCGCCGAGAGGAGTGTCCGCGACTGGGCGAAGACGGATGCCGCGAATCCACGCAGCGCGGTCTCCTCTGCCTCATGCTGATCGATCGCGCTTCCGACACCCGACAGCGGGGTGAGCGAGAAGAGGTAGTTCTGCTCGGCGAGCGTCGCCTTCGCCGCATACTCTGCGCTGGCGGGATCTCCTCTCCCCGCCATTGCCGTCACGGCGATGTTGTAGTTCTGCTCGGAGTTCGCTGCCGTGCCGAGGGACGCGAGATAGCCCGGTGCGTTCCGCTGGCCCTCCTGCGGCTTGAACGTCTTCACGTGCTCGTCGTGCGGCAACTTCATGGTCGGCGCATGGAACTTGTTGTATCCGATGATCGCCGCGGAATACCCCGACTGCTGGCCGACGTGGTGCCAGTCATCCGGATCCCCGGACTTCCGGTCGCCGTAGGCGTTGATTCTCGAGTCGCCCGTCCCCGGGTCCGGGCGACCACCTTTCCGAACTGCCTTCGCCTTCTTGAGGATCTCGTACACCCGATCCGCATCCCCGGCTTTGAGGACCTTCTCCGCCTCATCGCTCCCGATCCACAGCTTCGGCACGTTCGCGGGCCGATTGCTCTTGATCCACGTGCGCATCTGGTCGATGGTCTTCGCATCGATTCCACCGGATCCGACGAGCGCGTTGGACGGCGGCGAGATCGCCCGCTGGACCTCCGCGTGCACGGCCCAGCGGTCGCCAACCACGACCGGCTCCAAGAGCGACAACCCATAGGGGTACTTCAGGACTGAGAGCATCGGTCGAGCGATCCTGTCCCCGATGCGCTTCCCGGCGAACTTGTTGAGGACTCCGACTCCGACCTTCATGCCCTTGTCGAGCTTCTCCTCCGGCGTCTTCTCCTTGATCCCGAGCTTCTTCTTGAACTTGCCCCAGGCCTCCTTGCCCTTGGCCTTGATCTTGGCGAGGGCCTTCTTGCCGAGCGCGAGCGCCTTCTTGCCGAACGCGATGGCCTTGCCGACGACCCAGTCGATGACCTGGTTGACGGGCTTCTGCACGGCCTCGATGATCTTGCGGATCTTCCCCGAGATGCCGCCGAGGCCGAGGAGCGAGGCGAGGAAGCCGATGAGCACCGGCACCATCTTCCCGAGCGTCTTCTCGATGTACCCGGCGACCGCTCCGACGCCGCCCGAGGCGATCGACTCGACCGAGTCGAGGATCGAGTCGACGAAGGCCTTGATCTGGTCGGCCTTCTCGACGAAGAACATGACGACGTCGTAGATCATCTTGCAGGCCTTCACGAACGCCGACGCGGGGTTCAGCATCGAGATGAGCCACACGATGCCGGCCTTGATGATCTCGACCGACACCATCTCGCGCACCTGGCCGAGGATCATCTCCTTGATGTCGCCGACCTTCTCGACGACCATCCGCCAGAGGCCGCCGAGGCCCTCCTTGAGGATGAGCTTCACGACGTCGAAGCCCTGCTCGACCATCTCGATCGTGCCGGGCGGGAGCTTCGCGGCGATGCGGGCGCGCACGTTCGCCCAGGTGAGTCCGAGCAGCGACAGCACGAGCTTGAGCACGCCCTGCAGGTCGAACTTCTCGGGCAGTTCGATGCCGGCGGCCGACAGCGCGCCGAAGAGCCAGGTCTGCAGCCCGGCCTTCAGGTGGGTCAGGATGTTGGATCCGAAGGCGACGATGCCGCCCTTGACCGCGTTCACGAGGTTCCCGAGGAAGGCGATCGGGTCCTTGATGATCTTCTCCACCGCGCCCATCGCGCGGGCGAGCACGCCGAGCAGCATGTCCTTGAGCTTGAGGATGGTCTTGATGGCCCCGCCGACGGCGTCCTTCGCCTTGTCGACGAGCCCCTTGTGCTCCTCCTGCATCTTCGTGATCTCGTCGTCGACGGCGGTGCGCGCCTCGACGTACTTGGTCGCGAGGTCCTCGGCGAGCGCCTGCCCCTTCTCGTCGACCGATTCCTCGAGCGACTCGAAGCGGCTGCCGACGTCCTTCGCGGCATCCGCCCCGACCTTGCGCAGCGCGGGCGAGAGCCCGCGCACGTACGCGTCGAGGTCGGCGCGGCCCTTGGCGACGCGGTCCTTGGCGCGGGTGAGTTCGCGGCCGACGAGGTCGGCGACGTCGTTGATGACCTTCGTCATGCCGGCCTCGTAGGAGCGGCGGGCGCGGGCGAAGATCTCGTTCACCTCCGGCTCGGGCCCGAGGAGCAGGTCGGCGGTCCAGCGCAGCCCGCCGCCGACGCCGGAGTACCGACGGTCGCGGAACTCCCGCATCTCCCGGGTGTGCTGGTCGGTGAAGGCCCGCTTGGCGGCCGCCTCGCCGGTGGTGAACGCCGTGTTCACCTGGGGGTCGATGCCGGTGAGGATGGCGTCGACGGCGGCCTTGGTCTCGTCGAAGATGGCGGTCACGCGCGCGGTGACCTTGGCGCGCTCCTGCTCGTCCTTCGACTGCGCGCCCTGTTGTCCGCCGGTCACGCGGGCGAGTCCGGCGCGGCGCGCGCCGAGCATCGCCGTCGCGGCACCCGCCCCGGCTGCGGTGGCGTCCTGGCGCGCGGCGCCGAGGACCTGCGCCTCCTGCTCTCGCACGGCGGCGGGCGCGGTCTGCGCGTGCTGCTCGGCGTCCTGCTTCGCGGCGAGCGCGCCGGCGAACTCCGGCTCGTTCGAGTTCCGGAGCTGCTGGTCGGTGACGCCGGCATCCGCCATCTGGGCGTTCGTCTCGGCCGGGCCGTGTCGGAGGTCGAGCTGCTCCGGTGGCGCACGGGAGGGCGCCGCCTGTCCGGCGTCGATGCGCGGGGTGGCGACGGCGGGGTCGGGCGGGAGGGGCTCGACGGGCTTCTCGACGGCCTTCGACGCGTCGGGCGGCTTCGCGGATGCCTCGGCCATCGGCTTGGCCGCGCCGTCCTTGCCCTGCGCGACCCGACCGCGAACGTCGGCGGCGATCGCGTCGGACTTCCCCGACCTCCCGAACTCGTCGGCCTCCTCGAGCGACTTCGGCGACTGCTTGTCGATGGCGGCCTTCACCGCGGCGACGAAGGCGGCCTTGTCGAAGCCGGGTGCGGGTGCGGCGGTCATCTCGCCGGCCTTGGCCGCCTTCGCCTGGGCGTCGCGGTCACCCGCGGGCGGTGCGGCGGCCTTCGCGGCGGCGGCCACCTTCGAGGCGGTCGACGGATGCCGCGCCGCCGATGCCGTGGCCCTGCGCGTCGACTTCACCGCGGCTGAGAGGCCCGGATGCTTCTTCGGGTCGGGTGGCGCAGGTGGCACGGGCGGCGCCGTCGCGCCGGCCTGCACGAGGCGCTGCACAGGGTGCCTCGTCGGTTCACCGCCGAGCAGCGCGGCGACGGCGGCGTTGCCGGCGACGGCCTGCAATTGCAGCACCTGGGCTCGGGGCGAGCGATCGGCGGCGGTCGGCGCGGAACGTCGCGCGGTGCCGGCACCGGCCGGATCGCGTGCACGATCGGCGTGCAGCACCGGCATGGCTCAGGCCTCCTCCGCCTCCTCCTCCGACGCTTCCTCGCGCTGGACGAAGAGGCCCTGCACCGACGCCTCCGCCTCCTCCTCGGAAGCCTCCTCGCGCTGGACGACCGGGCCGCCGGCCGAGGCATCGGCTTCGCGTTGCACCGGCGCGGGGTCGCCCATCACGCGGGCCGCGTTGTCGGCGGCGGCCGTCTCGAAGCGGTCTGATGGATCGCTCACGCTGATGCCGCCGCCCGACGGCGTGCCGTCGACCGGGCCGGAGCGCTGCTGCATGACGTGGGTGAGCTCGTGCGCGATCGTGGTGCGCCCGGCCGTCGACGACGGGTCGTAGGCGTCGCGCTGGAAGACGACGTGGTTGCCGACGGTGTAGGCATGCGCGCCGACCGACTGCGCCGACGCGTGCGCGTCCGCCCCCGTGTGGACGCGCACGTCGCCGAAGTCGCTGCCGAGGCGCTGCTCCATGTCGGTGCGGAGGCCGGGCTCGAGCGACGACCCGCCCGCGCCGATGACGTCGTGCACGGGCGACCGCTGCTCATCGACCAGGTCGCTCACCGCGCCGTTGCCGGCCTCGCGCTGGAGTCGCAGCATCGCGTCGCGCCCGAGCACGTCGGGCCGGTGGGCGACGAGCCCGTGCAGCGACGTCTCCACGTCGCGACCGGGCTTGGGCTGGAGCGCGACGTCGACGCCGCGTTCCTCGTCGTGGATCCGCATGGCGCACCTCCTCGATCCCTCCATTGCACGCCGACCGGCGGGCCCGTGGCGGGCTTTCGTCCCGGACGGCCGCGGATGCTGCCCGATCGGGCAGGCCGGCCCCGCTCAGGTGCCGGCGATCGCCGGCCAGAACCGCCCGAACTCGCGCTCGACGACGAGCCGCCCGAGCTTGCGGTACTCGCGCTCGACCGCGAGCACGAGGTGCCGCATCGTGACCCGGCCGCCGTCGGCCGCGGCGAGGTAGGCGGCCGTCACCGCGGCCGAGCGGATCGCGCCGCCCGCGAGCTCGAACGAGTCGCCGAGGAACGGGAAGTCGAGGTCGGAGGCGCGCTCCACCTGGGCGCCGAGGCACCGGTCCCAAAGGGAGGCGCGCTGCGAGGCATCCGGCATCGGGAAGTCGACGATCACGTCGAGCCGCCTGGTGAACGCCTCGTCGATGTTCGCACGCAGGTTCGTCGCGAGCACGGCGAGGCCGTCGAACGTCTCCATCCGCTGCAGCAGGTAGGCGCTCTCGACGTTCGCGTAGCGGTCGTGCGCGTCCTTCACGTCGCTGCGCTTGCCGAACACGGCGTCGGCCTCGTCGAACAGCAGCACCGCGTTCGTGCCGGCGGCGGCCGTGAAGATGCGGTCGAGGTTCTTCTCGGTCTCGCCGATGTACTTGTCGACGACGGTCGACAGGTCGACGACGTACAGGTCGAGGCCGAGCTCGCCGGCGACGACCTCGGCCGACATCGTCTTGCCCGTGCCGGAGTCGCCGGCGAACAGCGCGACGACGCCGTGCCCGCGGCCGCCGCCCGGCCGCATGCCCCAGTCGCCGAGCACCTGCTCGCGGTGCCGCGCCCGCAGCTCGATCTCGTGCAGCGAGCCGAGCGTCGCCCGGGGCAGCACGAGGTCGACCCAGCCGACGGCCGGTTCGACGCGTCGGGCGAGCCGGTCGAGCGCCGAGCCGTTCTCCGCGCGAGCGCCCGCGGCGAGGTCGTCGGCCGTGATCGCGCCGTCGGCCGACAGCATCGCCTGCGTGCGGGCGGTCCGGGCGGCGCGGCGCACCTGCTCCGGGCGGAGCCGGAACTGCGCCGTCGCGCTCGCCACGTCGAGCCGGCCGGCCGCGCGCCCCAGCTCGGACTGCCACAGCTCGACGCGTTCGGCCGTGGTGCTCGGCGGGGCATCCACGACGGCCGGATGCGTCGCCGAACGCGCCGGATCCCACGCGCCGTCGCCGACGAACACGGTCGGCTGCGGCGACGCGTCGAGCGCATCGAGCACGACCGCCGGCAGGTCGCGGGTGACCGGCCCGGCGATCAGGCCGCACCGGCGCAGTCGCGCCTCCCGGGCGGCCAGCCGGGCGAGGTGGACGCCCTCGTCGTCGGCGCCGATGCGGGTCAGGTCGAGCTCGATCGGGTCGAGGCCGACGGCCCGCAGGGCGCGCGCCGCGATCGCCCGCCCCGAGCTGGTCGCGTGCTCGCGCAGGTAGACCGAGCGGATGCCTCCGGCGAGCGCGCGGGCGACCGCGCCGCCGTCGCCCCAGTCGAGGGGCGCGGGCTCGTGCAGCACGCCGTCGAGGGCGCGGTCGCTGACGTCGTCGCCGAGCAGGTGCCCGACGACGCGGTCGGGGATGCGCAGCGCCCGGGTCGGCAGCGGGCGGTCGGCGTCGTCGAGGGTGAGCAGCGAGCCGGCGACCAGGGGGCCGCTGACGAGCCGTGCACGGTCGGCGGCGGAGGTGAGCGCGACGCCGCACAGTTCCATCGCGAGCGCCGCCGACGGCCGGCGCCGGCCCACGTCGTCGTTCAGGTACCCGAAGAAACGCTCGAACCGCGGGTCGAGGTCCGCGGCGAGGCCGACGACGAGGAGGTCGACGTCGAGGCCGCTCAGCCCGAACGTCGCCTCGAGCTCGCGGAGCCGCAGCCGGTGCCCGGCCGCCTCGGCCAGGTCGGCGCCCTGCTCGCACGCCGCGAGGCGGGCCGAGGCATCCGACCAGTCGGGCACGCCGTGCGCCTCCCCCAGCAGGCGGTCGATCAGCTCGTCGCTCAGGTACAGCCCGCGGAACGGGTCGTCGGGCTGCGGGTCGACCGCGCGCCGCGCGGCCACGAGCCGGCGGATGCGGTCCTCGATGACGCCCAGCCGCCCGAGCAGGTGCGTGAGGTTCGGGTCGTCGATCATCACCGCTCCGTGGGAGCCGGCCGAGCGGTGCGGTCCTCGGCGGCGTCGACGCCCATCCAGTTGAAGTCGCCGCGCATCCCCGCCGTGACCGGCGGCCCGACGTGGTACTCCACCCCGGTCGTGATCGGCGCGGTGACGACGACGTCGAGCGACGGCTTCAGCTCGCCGCCGAGCGACGACCAGACGTCGGCGAACGCGCGGTCCTCCGGCGGCGGCAGCGCGACCGAGACCCACGCCGGCAGGCCCGTCTCGGCGAGCGTGTCGACGACGAACGCCTCGGGGATCGCGTCGAAGCGCAGGAAGCAGCGCATCAGCGCGTCGAGCAGCCGGTGCTCGTCGTCGGGTCGCTGGGTCCACGCGGTGACGAGGTACGACAGCTTGAAGTAGCGCGGCGCCGGACGCCGCACGGTCACGATGCCGCGCTCGTCGCGCTCCTCGAGGAAGCCCTGCTCGCGCCGCTTCAGGTCCTCGCGGATGTCGTAGAGGAAGAGGTCGACCGTCGGCGCGTTGCGCCTCGCCGCCCAGTCCTTGGTCGGTGCGTCGAGCACGACGTCGATGTCGGCGCCGATCCCGGGCGCCTCCCGCACGAGCGCCTTCATGGCGTCGTCGATCTCGCCGATCATCCGCCCCTCCCGACCAGGTTGGGCGCCACCGAGGAGCGCGGCGCGATGAGCACGGTGCTGGACCGGATGGTGCCGAACGTCCCCAGCGGACTCGAGACGTCGAGCCACCGCGACCCGGGCAGCGCCCGGCGGAGCACGAGCACCTCCTTGCGGGCCTGCTCGCCCGCCGGCGAGCCCACGAGCACGGTCGGCAGCGTGTTCGGCGTCGCCTGCGCGTGCTGGAGCTGCCACGCCACCCCCAGCGTCTCGCCGGGCGGGAAGTACTGCGTGAACAGGGTGACGACGTCGCCCGGATTCGCGACGGCCGGTACGAACCACGCGCGCGGCTGCAGGAGGGTGAAGGATGCCTCGTCGGAGCCGAGCCACTCGGCGGGGGCGTCGACCCGCTCGACGGTCTCGATGGGCTCGGGCAGCGGGTCGACCGGGCATTCCGGTGTTCCCAGCTCGCAGCAGTCGTCGCTGTCGCAGCATCCGCTGTCGTCGCAGCATCCGCTGTCGTCGCAGCAGTCCTCGCTGTCGCAGGGCGGCGGCTCCTCCGGAGGCTCCGGGAGCGGCGGGAGCGTCCGCGTGGTGACGTCGAACGAGACGGCGGCGACGCGCGCCGTCAACGGTCCCGTCACCGGGTCGGGCGGGGTGGTGAGCGGCGCCGGCATCGGGAACGGGATCCCGACCTGGGCGGTCGCCCCGACGGCGTCGAGGCCCGACAACGCGCACGCCTGCCCGGCGAAACCGGGACATCCGAGGACGGCGCCCGGCGCGAGGAAGCCCGGCCAGGTCCATTCGACCCGTGCGATGGCGTTCGGCAGCGTCGGGTCGTACCCCTCACCGCCATCGGTGGCCGGCGAACGGGTGATCGTCGTCGTCGTTCCGAGCGGGTGCCCGCCACGGTACCCGGGGTCGTGGTCGAGCACGAGGTCGACGTCGAAGCGCGCGTCGAGCACGGTGACGGATGCCTCGTCGCCGATGAACCAGGCGACCGGAAGCGGTCGGTACTCCTGCTGGGTGCCGAGCCGCACGAACACGGGCGTCACCGCGACATCGAGCGGGCCGACCTGCGTCGGCTCCAGCCGGAACGTCACCTCCTTGACGTCACCGGCGCCCGACCACTCCTGCAACGTGCAGAGGAGCCCGTCGACGGGATCGCACCCCTCGACGCCGGGCGGATCGACGAGTTCCGCGACGTCCTCGGGCCAGCCGACCTCGAACCCGACGAACACGGGGATCCGGTTCGGGAGGGCGCGGGCCAACTGCACGCGGACCGTCACGAGGAGGTCCTCATCGCCCGGCCAGGTGCGATCGCGGTCGATCGTGACCTGGCTGACGAAGACCTCGGTGACGACGACGATGTCGGCCCCCGACCCTTCGATCCAGGTCGATGGGTACACGTGGTCCTGTTCGTCGCTCTCGTCGCTCTCTTCCTCGTGGATGATCACCGACTCCGGGGTGAGCTGCACGCGTCCCGCACCCGCCGCTTGGGGGGACACGGCGAACACCATGGTGAACGAGACCGTGTCACCCGGTTCGTTGAGTCCGGTGAGGGAGCAGATCCCGTCGCCGAGGTCGCCGCATACGGCCGGCTCGACCGTGGGCGTGAGGAACGCCGGCCAATCCAGCCGCACGTTCACCAGTACCTCGGGCAGGACGGTCGTGACGTCGGGATGGTGGGTCACGGTGAACGTGGCGGTGACGATCCCGTCGCCGGGTTCGACGGTGTCGCGGTCGAGCGTGGTCGTCGTCGTGAAGATCCGGTCGAGGAGGGCGAACGGGTCGGACGCGGGATCCACCCACTCCGGCGTCATCGGGATCGGCGGGGCGACGACCGTCCGCGGCGGGAGGGCGACCCCTTCCACGAACGAGATCGCGAAGGCGCCGAGTCGCTCCCGCTCCGACTGCGACGCCGGCACGGTGAATTCCAGCTCCCACGCCCGAAGCTCCCGTCCCCACCAGTCGTCGGCCGGTGTCGGCGGGTCCGGCAGGCCCGGGATGAGGTGCGCCTGCAGGATCGTGCAGTCCATGCTCGTCGCGTCGACGAGTTCGCACTCCTCCGGCACCTGCCCGGCCCCGAGCGCGAGCCCGGCCGGCCAGGACAGGCGGACGACGAGGGTGGCGTCCCCGAGACCGCGGACCTTCTCCTCGGACGTCCAGACCTCGTAGTCGGCCGTGACCGGCTCGGTGGCACCCACCGCCCCGAGGTCGAGGAACTCCGAGTGGTCCGCGTAGAGCTTGTACACGGGGCCGGCGGCGACGGTCGCCGTCGCCGAGGTCCGCGCGCGCCCGTCGATCGGCTCGGAGCTGATCCACTCGTCCTCCTCCGAGGACTCGATCCACGCCCAGGAGTGCACAGTCGCGGTGAAGTCGGCGGTCGCCGGCGGGTACATCCCGCGCTGGACGAACGTGACCGTGCACGTTCCGGTGGGCGCCTCCGACGGGTCCTCCATGTCCGGGATGAGACACCGATCGCCCGAGGCGGTCGGCCATCGCTCGCGGAACGTGTCGTCGCCGTCGGACGCCGGATGCCACCAGACCTCGTCGTCCTCGGCGACCTCCCGTCGCTCGAACCCGCCCTCCTCCCACACGAGCTCCACCGCGAGGAGCTCATCGGGGCTCTCGGCGTCGAACGCCACGTCGTGGTTGGTCACCGTGAAGGTGACGGTCACGATGTCGCCGATCTTGGCGATCGCCGGTTCCGCGGCGATCCGGATGTCGAAGCCCTTACCGTCGTCGGGCGGGTCGCCGGCGATGACGACGGGGACGGTTGCCGTGTCGGTGACCACGTCGACGGTCTCGAACCACAGTTCCTCGAACCCGTCTTCGTAATCCCAGATCCAGGAGTCGACGGTCGCAGCGAGCGTCAGCGGCCCGGCGGCGGCCGCGATCCCGGTGCCGGAGTACTCGAACGACGCCCGGAACGTCGCTGCGGTGCCCGCCGCGACAGCGCCCACGAGGAAGCACCGCTCCTCGCCCGGCGGCATCGGGCCATGAATCTCGCTCGACCAGTCGTCGCATCCGTCGCCCTCGAGGTCCACCCACTCGAGCCGATCGGCAGGCCAGGCGAGGTGCACTCCCACCGCGTCCGAGTGGCTCGCTGGAGCGGTTCGGTCGTGGTTGGTCACCGTGATCGTCGCGGTCAGGGTCTCGCCCGTAGCGAGGTCGACCGGATCGAGGGAGAGGTCGAGGTCGAACCCCTCGCCGTCGTCGGGCGCGTCGACGGCGACGACCCCGCCGTCGCCCGTGCCTCCGCTCCCGGGGTCCTCGACCGCCTGCACGGATCCCGCCCGAGCGGTGGGGGCCGAACCGGACACCGAGCCCGAAGCCGAAGCCGCCCCCGCCCACGTCGGCGCGGCCGCGATCGCCCCGGTCGCGACGACGGCCGCAACCGCGACACCCGAGAGCAGGCGCACGATCCTCACGTCGGTCCCCTCACCACGTACCCACTGTGCGACCGGTGCCCCGCGGCCCGCCGCGGGCGCCGGGCACCGTTCGGGGCATCGCGGATTGCCCCCACGGGCAACCCGCGGCGGTGGCTCAGATGAGCCCCTCCCGCACCGCGTACGCGACCGCGTGCGAGCGGTTGCGCAGCTGGAGGCGGGTGGTCACGTCGTGCAGCACGTTCTTGACGGTGCGTTCCGAGTACGAGAGCTGCCGCGCGATCTGCGCGGTGTCGCACCCCTCGGCGACGAGGCGGAGCACCTCGACCTCGCGCGCGGCGAGCCCGGTGAGCGTGAGCCCGCGCGGGTCGAGCACGGTCCGTTGCAGCCGGCCGACCTGGTCGAGCAGCCGCCCGAGCAGGTCTGGCGGTACGCAGCCCTCGCCGCGCCCGGCGGCGACGACGGCGGCGGCGAGCCGGTCGGGCGTCGCCTCGCTGCGCCTCACCAATCCGACGACGCCGCCCTCGACGGCGCGCACCAGCCCCTGGTCGTCGAGGTCGGAGACGACGAGCACGATGTGGGCGTCGCCGTTCCGTCGCAGGAACCGCAGCGTGTTCACCACCTCGTCGTCGACGTGCTCGACGACGACGAGCACGACGTCGGGCGGGTCCTCGTCGGGCGTGACGACGCGGACCTCGGGTCTCGGCCGGAGCTGGCTGGCGACGCCGGCTTCGGAGATGGGGTCGCGTGCGAAGACGCGAACCGTCGTTCGGGACATGGTTCCCCCTCAGGTGTCATGCGGTGCCCGCGCGCCTGGGGGAAAGCGGACCTGACGCCATGTTGCCCCCCGGTGCTCTTCGCGCAGTAAACAACGGCTCAACGGGCAACCGATCTGCACCGGCGGGTGTCCGCTCGGCCGCTCCCGCCGCCGGCGCGCGACCGTACGGTGACGGCATGGCGACGACTGCGACGCTCGAGCCGCGCTCCGCGGCGATCCTGCCGGGCGAGTCCGCCACCTTCACGTTGACGGTGGCGAACGACTCGCTGCTGGTGGAGTCGTACGCGCTGTCGCCGGTGGGTCCGGTGGCCGGCTGGACGACGGTGGAACCCGACCGGTTGACGATCTATCCCGGCACGAGCGAGACCGCGGTGGTCACGGTCGCTCCGCCGCGCACGTCGGAGGCGCTGCCCGGACGGGTCGCCGTCGGCGTCCGCGTGCTGCCCGCCGAGCAGCCGGAGTTCGCCGCGTCGGCCGAGGCCGACGTGGAGCTGCTGCCGTTCGCCGAGGTCGACGCCGAACTCGTGCCCCGCATCTCCCGAGGTCGCGGCCGCCGGCGGGTGCGCCTCGCGGTCGACAACCGCGGCAACGTGCCACTCGCCGCGGCGATCGCGGGCGCCAGCGGCGACGCGCTGACGATCACGACGCCGACGCCCGACGTCCAGGTCGATCCCGGCCACGCCCTGTTCGTCGACGTCGACCTGCATCCGCGCCAGCGTGTGTGGCGCGGCGCCGACGTGAACCATCCGTTCACCCTGACCGTGGTGCCGCAGGGCGAAGGGGCACCCGAGCCCCGCACGCTCGACGGCAGCTACACGCAGCTGCGCGTCTTCCCGCGCTGGCTGTGGAAGGCGCTGCTCGCGCTCCTCCTCCTGCTGCTCGCGTTGATCGCGCTCTGGTTCCTCGTATTCAAGCCCGCGATCGAGGCGACCGCGAAGGAGGCGATCGAGGGCCCGGTGGCGGATGCCACGAAGCGGGCGGATGCCGCGGCCGAACAGGCCGACCAGGCCGCGCAGAGCGCGAACGAGGCGAAGGAGGCCGTGGGCCAGCCGACGGAACCGGTCGAGCCGGTCGCGGGCGGCCCGGTGGTCGTGACCGAGTACGTCTCCCTGCGCCTGTCGGCGTCGGCCGGCGCCGGCGCCACCGACGAGAGCACCCGCTTCACGGTCCCCGAGAACGCGGTCTACCGCATCACCGACCTGGTCGTGCAGAACCCGGGCGGCACGTTCGGGCTGCTCACGCTCGAGAACCGCGACGTCGTCGCGCCGATCCTCAGCACGGGGCTCGAGAACTCCCGAGACCTCGACTTCCACTTCGTGACGCCGATCGAGATCCTCGCCGACGACGAGCTGTTCGCGAAGGTCGTCTGCACGTCACCCACGGGTGCGCCGAACACCCCGTGCAGCGCGAACGTGCTCGTCTCGGGCGTGCTCATCACGACGGGCTGACGATGCCGACCGGACCGGCGCTGCGGGCGGGCGACACCGCCCTGTGCTCGCTGATGGACGGCCCGAAGCCGCACGTCGGCGGCCCGATCACGCCGGCCGCCGCGGTGCCGACCGTGCTCATCGGCGGCATGCCCGCGGCGGTCGCGAACAACATCCCGGGCGGCATCGTGTGCGTCTCCCCCGCCCCGAACGGCATCGCGATGGGCAGCATGACCGTGATGATCGGCGGGTTCCCCGCTGCGCGCCTCGGCGACCTCTCGATGCACGGCACGCCGATCGCGCCGGGCCCGGGTGCCCCGACCGTGATCGTCGGCGGCTGAACTCGCCGCCGTCGGCACGGGTCACGCCCCGGGCGCGACGACCCCCGGCAGCAGCCACGCGCCGAACGCCGGCCCCCGGCTCTCGAGCACGACCCCATCGGATGCCTCGAGCGAGACCTCCCCGAACGCCACGAGGCGCTCCGGGGCATCCGACCCGCTGCCGACCGAGCCGGCGCCGCCCGCGAACGCATCGCCGGCGATCCCGACCCGGGCCGCGCTCCGCGCGGCGAACACCAGCACCGAGGCATCCGCTCCCTCGCGCACGTACGCGACCGCGTCGTCGTCGACCGCGAGCCAGCGGATGCCGCCCTCCGACAGCACCGGGTGCGATCGCCGCAGCCCGATGAGGGTGCGGTACGCGTCGAGCGTCGGCGCGACCTCGGGGGCGTCTCGTCGGTCCCACGGGATGGGCGTCCGGCTCGCCTCGCCGTCGACGCCGGTCAGGCCGAACTCGTCGCCGGCCCAGACCACGGGAATGCCGGGCAGCGTCACGGCGAGCCCGAACGCGACCGGCACGGTGCCCGGGCGAGCGTTCGTCGCGAACCTCGGGGTGTCGTGGGTGTCGAGGGCGTTCATGGTGGCCGTGCGGGTGCGCCACGGGAACCCGGCCGCGAACGCGCGGTGCGCGCCCACCCACTCCGGGCCGGTGAGCGTCGGCACCCGCGCGAGCGCGAAGCCGATGCCGCCGCCGCCCGGGCTGCCGGGCTCCTGCAGCCAGCTCCACACCGGCCGCGTGAACGGCGTGTACGTCATCGCGCCGTGCCACGCGTCGCCCTGGAAGTCGGAGGCGGCGTCGTTCGTCGACTCGGCGAGCAGGATCGTGTCGGGGTTCACGTCGAGCATCGTGCGGCGGATCGCCCGCCGCACCTCGGCATTGAGGTCGACCGAGCCCAGCCGGCCGGTCATGTTCGCGACGTCGATGCGCCACCCGTCGAGCCCGTAGGGCGCCTGCAGGTACTTCGCGACGACCGAGTCGGAGCCCTCGACGAACCGCCGCCGCAGCTCGGTCGACGACCAGTCGAACTTCGGCAGGCTCGGCACGCCGAGCCACGACGCGTACCCGGCATCGGGCGCGTCGCCGTCGAAGGAGTAGAACCCGCGCTCGGGCGACTGCGAGTCGGCCCGGGCGATGCGGAACCACTCGTGCGCATCGCCGGAGTGGTTCGACGTGAGGTCGCCGATGACGCGGATCCCGCGCTGGTGCGCGGCCTCGACGAGCCGGACGAGTGCGTCGTCGCCGCCGAGGAGGTCGTCGACGCGGTCGAAGGTGGAGGCGTCGTACCGGTGGTTCGACCGCGCCGGGAACACCGGCGTGAGGTAGAGGAGCGTGACGCCGAGGTCGACGAGGTGGTCGAGCCGCTCCCGCACGCCGTCGAGGTCGCCGCCGAACACCTGCGACGAGCGCCCAGGTGGCACGGGGTCGAGCGCGGCGCCCCACTCGGCCTGCATCGCCCACGTCGGCAGCTCGCCCGCGGCCCGGAGCCGGTCGAACGGCGCGTCGGCCGACTTCGCGAATCGGTCGGGGAACACCTGGTACATCACGCTCGCCGCCGCCCACGCCGGCGCCGGCTCGTGCGCGACGAGCCGGAAGTCGTCGTGGTCGCGCGGCTCCGTGGCCGAGAGGCCGACCTGGTTCAGCCAGTGCTGCCGCCCGTCCTCGCCGACGAGCAGCCACCGGTAGCCGTGCACCGGGTTCTCCACCTCGACGGATGCCTCGTACCAGTGCCAGCCGTCGCCGCCCGGGGCATCCGCCGCGCCCGACGCATCCCGCGCGCCCGACGTATCCTCCGCCGCACCCAGCTGCACCGCCTCCTCGAACCGCGGCTCGCGATCGGGATTCGAGCGCGTCCCCACCCAGGCGAGCGGCCCGAGCGGCGAACCGTCGGCGGCGCGCGCCCCGGCGGGCACGCGCAGGCGCAGGCGCACCACCTCGCCGAGCGCGGGGGTCGCGGTCGAGACGTGCAGGGGGGAACCGTCGTGGTGCGGCGTCGGCATCCGGGTCATCCATTCATCGATCGGAAGGGGGCGGGGGCGCAGGCGCGCGATCCCCCACGGTAGGGCCTGCGCGGCCGGTACGTGGTCGGGGGCCGGCCGCGGGTGCTGCAGAATGGCCCGGTGCCCACGGGCACGGACGAGGAGGAGCGCCGATGGCCACCGGGTTCGACCTGCTCACCGCCGAGGGCGGCCTGCCCGCGTTCGCCCACGCGAACGGCTGGGCGTACCGCGCGGTCGGCGACCTGCCCGCGCTCGGCCCCGACCTCTGGGAGCGGGTCTCGAACGGCACCGCGCACGACCAGGTCACCGGTCCGGACTGGCAGACCGGGCACCTCCGAGGCGGTACCCGCACGGCCGAGTCGGTCCGCACCACGAAGTCCGGCATCCGCGTGACGACGCGGGTCCGGTCGGGCTCGCCGGTGTCGAGCATCGACGTCGGCTACCTCGCGATCCGGCTGCCGCGGTTCCTGCCGAACCTGCTCCTCGACGCGGGCCGGAACGACGGCCTGATCGGGTCGAGCCTCGTGCGGCCGCCGAAGGAGGACCAGCGCCTGTCGCTCGAGGGCGACTTCGACCGGCACTTCCGCCTCTACGTGCCGACGGGGTACGAGCGCGACGCGCTCTACGTCTTCACCCCCGACCTCATGGCGCTCCTCATCGACGAGACCGGCGACCTCGACGTCGAGGTGCGCGACGACCTCCTCATCGTCATGAGGCCCGGCGGCTTCGCCTGGACCGAGCCCGCGACGTGGGAGCGGTTCGACCGCATCCGAGCGGTCGTCGGCGCGAAGTTCCACGACCGCACCGATCTGTACGTCGACGAGCGGGTGCCCGGCGCCGAGGCGCCGGCCGGTCCGGTCGCCCCGGCCGGCCGGCGCCTCCGCCGCCGGATGGACCGCGCGACCGCGATCGGCATCGGCTTCGGCATCGGCGGCGTACTGGTCGCGATCGGCTCCGTCGTGGGCGTCGCGATCGGCCACCAGTTGGGCTACTACTGACCCGTCCCTACTTGACCGCGCCGGCGGTCAAGCCGCCGACGATGTACCGCTGGAGGAAGAGGAACAGGGCGACCACCGGCAGGGCCGCCATGACGGCGCCGGCCGAGAACGCGCTCCAGTCCGCGTAGCGCGGGTTGGAGACGAGCTTCGTGAGCCCGACGGCGAGCGTCTGCTTCTCGGTGTCGATGAGCAGCACGGATGCCACGACGAACTCGTTGACGGACGCGATGAACGACAGCAGCGCCACGACCGCGAGGATCGGCGCGACCAGCCGCAGGATGATCGTGAAGAAGATGCGGGCGTGCCCGGCACCGTCGATCTTCGCCGCCTCGTCGATCGACGCCGGAATGGTGTTGAAGAAGCCGTACATGAGGTACGTGTTCACGCCCAGCGCGCCGCCGAGGTAGACCATGATCAGGCCGATGTGCGTGTTCAGGCCGATCGCCGGGAACAGGTCGCCGATGGTCGACATGAGCAGGAAGATCGCGACGACGGCGAGCAGCTGCGGGAACATCTGCACGATCACGATCGAGATGAGCCCGAAGCGGCGGCCCGTGAACCGCATTCGCGAGAACGAGTACGCGGCGAGCGCCCCGAGGAACACGGTGCCGACGGCGGTGACGCCGGCGATGAGCAGCGTGTTGCCGAACCAGGTCGCGAACGGCACCTGCGGGTCGCTCAGGATGCGGACGTAGCTGTCGAGGCCGATCTTCGAGAACAGCGCATTCGAGCCGGTCAGCGTGCCGTGCGGGTTGAGCGACGAGGAGACGACGAAGACGATCGGGAACAGCGAGAACACGACCATGACCACGCCGACGACGTGCCGCCAGCCGGTCGCGGTGAACCAGCGCCCGAACTTGAAGGGGCGCTTCGTCGGGATGTGGCGGGGGCCCTCGCCCTGCGATGAGTACGCGCGGGTCGAGGCATCCGCGAACTCCTCCGCCTCGCCGGCGAGGAGCCCGGTCTGCGTGCCGGGAACGGCGTCGGGTACGGCCATCAGTTCAGCTCCTCGAGGCTCTTGGTGCGGCGGAAGGCGATGATCGAGATGATCGCGACGATGATGAAGATGATGATCGAGTAGGCGCTCGCGAGGCCGTAGTCGCGCGTCTGGCCGGTGAAGGCCACCTTGTAGACCATCGAGATCAGGATGTCGGTGAAGCCGACGGGGATCGGCGCATTCGAGTCGCGCGGTCCGCCGTCGGTGAGCATGTAGATCACGTTGAAGTTGTTGAAGTTGAACGCGAACGACGCGATGAGCAGCGGCGCGACGCTGACGAGCAGCAGCGGCAGCTTGATGAGGCGGAACACCGCCCACGGCCGCGCGCCGTCGACCGTCGCCGCTTCCTGGAGCTCGTCGGGGATCGACTGCAGGGCGCCCATGCACACGAGGAACATGTAGGGGAAGCCGAGCCAGAGGTTCACGATGATGACCGACACCTTCGCGAGGACGGGGTCGGTGAGCCATGGGATCGAGGCGCCGCCGAACAGCACCTGGTTGATGAAGCCGAAGCTCTCGTTCATCATGCCCGCCCAGACGAGGGCCGACAGGAAGGACGGGATCGCGTACGGCAGGATCATCAGCACCCGGTAGATCTTCCGGCCGCGCATCCGCATGTCGTTGAAGACGATCGCGAGGAACAGGCCGAGGAAGAAGGTCGACGCCACCGAGATGAGCGCGAACG
Organism: Agromyces sp. MMS24-K17; assembly: GCF_043950245.1. GTDB lineage: Bacteria > Actinomycetota > Actinomycetes > Actinomycetales > Microbacteriaceae > Agromyces. Next base: position 319,407 of record NZ_CP171640.1, read on the forward strand.
CGAACGTCCAGGTCGTGACGTAGACGAGCGGGCCGGCCAGGCGCGGGTCGGTGACCGCGCGGATGAAGTTGTCGAAGCCGACGGTGATCTGCCAGCCGGGCAGCAGCTGCTCGCCGTCCTCGGCGGTGAACGCGCCGACTCCGGTGTCGGAGTAGACGGTGCCGGTCTCGAGGTCGGTCATGGTGCCGGCCGCTTCGTCGTACTCGAGCGTCGAGATGTAGCGGTAGCCGCTCTGCCCGTCGGGCGTGCGCAGCGCGCCGTCGTTGGGGTCGTCGGAGTAGGGCACCGACAGGGCGGTCACCTCGTCCGTGCGGGCGAGCACGTCGGCGAACTGGAGGCTGGTCCAGCCGTCGGTCGCGACCGCGGTGTCGCCGTCGAACTCGGCGTCGACCGGGGCGAGCGACTCGTCGTTCGTGCCGACGTACGCGTCGCCGGTCTCGGGGTCCGTGACGAGCAGGCCGAGCTCGCCGGCTCGGTCGACCACGGTGACGGGGTAGGTCGGCGAGTCCTCGACCCGCTGCAGCGACGACGCCATCAGCGAGGAGACGGCCTGCTCCTTGGAGCCGTTGTGGCCGGTGCCGTAGTTGGTGAAGGCGATGTACCCCGTATAGAGGAGGACGAACACCTGGAACACGACGAGGAAGATGACACCCGGCGTGAGGTACTTCGCCGGCAGGCGCCGGCGCGAGAAGTAGATCCAGTTGACCAGCACGGTCACGGCGACGACGATCGCGGTGACGATCCACTGGCCGTGCGCGATGAGCACGAACACCGCGTAGACCGCGAGCGCGTCGACGATCGCGAGGCCGATGAGCTTCGCGACCAGCGCGATCATGCTGCCGGATGCCGCCTCCGCGAGGGCTGCGGCGCGACGCTGTCGCTTGGTGGGCGGGGTCGACGGATCGGATGTCTCGACCGAGCGGTCGTCGTCGATGGTCGTGGTCATCGGGTTCTCCTCCTCACAGCGGAAATCCGGGGGCGGGCGCATCACGCGCCCACCCCCGGAGCATCCGTTGACTAACCGGCGATCGCGGCCTCGACGTCGGCGGCGAGCTTCTGCCAGGTCGCCACCGGGTCGGCACCGTTGATGATCTCGGCCTCGGCGATGCCCCAGTACTGCCACACGGCGCCCATCGCGGGGATGGCGGGCATCGGCACGGCCTCGGCACCGACGGCGGCGAAGCCCTCGATGATCGGGTCGCTCGACGCCGACTCGGCGGCGGCGGTGAGGGCCGGGAGGATGTTGCCGGCCTTGAAGAGCTCGAGCTGCACGTCCTCGGTGCCGATGTAGTTCACGAGGAAGTCGGCCGCGGCGACCTTGTTCTTCGACTCGGCCGAGATGAAGAAGCCCTTGACGCCGGCGAACGGCGAGGCGGGCTCACCGGTCGGGCTCGGGACGGTGTCGATCGCGACGTTCAGGCCGGCGTCGATCGCCGAGCCGACGTTCCACGGGCCGGTCAGCCAGAAGGCGGCCTTGCCGGTGAGGAACGCGTCCTTCGCGATGTCGCCGTCGATGTCGGTGTTGAAGACGCCGGTGCCGTTCTTGCCCTGCGAGCCGAGCCACTGGGCGAAGGCCTCGCCGCCGGCGTTGCCGAGCTGGAGGTCGGTCGGGTCGTAGCCCGCGTCGGTCGAGCCGAAGACGGGAGCGCCGAACGCGGTCTGGAAGGGGTACAGGTGGTACGGGTTGCCCTCGGCGCCCTGCTCGACGACGAACGGCTGGGTGAGGCCGGCGGCCTGGCCCTTGGCGATCATGTCGTCGAAGCTCGTCGCGGCCTCGGGGACGAGGTCGGCGTTGCGGAGCACCGCGATGTTCTCGACCGCGTAGGGGAGCATGTAGGTGGTGCCCTCGTACGTCGACGCGTCGATCGCGACGGGCAGGTAGTCGGCGGCGGAGTCGCCGAGCTCGATCGGGGCGACGACGCCGTTGGTGGACAGCTCGCCCAGCCAGTCGTGCGCACCCATGGTGATGTCGGGGCCCTTGCCGGTCGGGACCTGCTGGATGAAGTCGTCCTTGATGTCGGCGTTGTCCTTGCCGACGAGGTCGACCTTCACGCCGGTCTTCTCGGTGTACGCCTCGGCTGCGCCCTTCAGTGCGTCGACGCGCTCGGCGTCGACCCAGACGGTCAGCGTGCTCGACGCCGACTCCTCCGTGGTCGAGCCGCTGTCGCTCGCGCAGCTCGCGAGGCCGAGCGTCGCGACGACCGCGACGGCGCCTGCAGCGAGGAGGCCCTTCGTGTTCACCCTCATTGGTGTGTGCCCTTCTCAGTTGCGTAGTCCGGCGCCTTCGCCTGGTGCGCGGGAGCTGTGTTCCCGCCCCGCTGCGCGGGGCGTGGCACCGAGCCCGAAAGGCCGTTCTTCCGTATTGGAACGCCTGCGAATCGTGCAAGCGATTACAGGTATACCTTGTCACGAGTTCTTTACCAAACCGCGAGGCGCGCATTGATACCGGCTCGTGACCTTTGGGTTGCCGGTGGATGTTGCAAGCGTTTCCATGCTGTATCCGGATGCCGTACAGTTGCCGCCATGACTTCCGAGTGGTGGCGCACTGCCGCGATCTACCAGATCTACCCGCGCTCATTCGCCGACGCGAACGGCGACGGCATGGGCGACCTCGCCGGCATCACGTCGCGCCTCGCCTCCCTGCAGGACCTCGGCATCGACGCGATCTGGCTCTCCCCCTTCTACACGTCGCCCCAGAAGGACGCCGGCTACGACGTCGCCGACTACTGCGACGTCGACCCCCGCTTCGGCACGCTGGCCGACTTCGACGCGATGCTCGCCGAGGCGCACGCCCGGGGCATCCGCGTCATCATCGACCTCGTCCCGAACCACTCCTCCGACCAGCACGAGTGGTTCCAGCAGGCGCTCGCCGCCGCGCCCGGCAGCGCCGAGCGCGCCCGGTACCTGTTCCGCGACGGCGCCGGCGAGTCGGGCGAGCTCCCCGAACAACTGGGAGTCCGTCTTCGGCGGTCGCGCCTGGACGCGCGTCACCGAGGCCGACGGCACCCCCGGCCAGTGGTACCTCCACCTCTTCGACGCGTCGCAGCCCGACTTCGACTGGTCGAACGAGGAGGTCCGCGAGGAGTTCCGCCGCATCCTGCGCTTCTGGCTCGACCGCGGCGCCGACGGCTTCCGCGTCGACGTGGCGCACGGCCTGATCAAGGCCGACGGCCTGCCCGACTGGACCCCCGCCGAGGGCGCGGGCAGCATGGGCGGCGCCGGCGGCCTCGACGAGGCCGGCGACACGGTCGGGGCGGATGCCACGGGCGTCGCGCTCGAGCCGCAGATCAGCGAGGAGAACGGCGACGGCGCCCCCTACTGGGCGCAGGACGGCGTGCACGAGGTGTACCGCGACTGGCGCGCGCTGCTCGACGAGTACCCCGGCGAGCGCGTGCTCGCCGCCGAGGCCTGGGTCGACCCGCTGTCGAAGGTCGCGAAGTGGGTGCGTTCCGACGAGATGCACCAGGCGTTCAACTTCGCCTACCTCGAGACGCCGTGGAAGGCCGCCGCGCTCCGCAAGGTCATCGACGCGTCGCTCGACGCGTTCGGCTCGGTCGGAGCGCCGTCGACGTGGGTGCTCTCGAACCACGACGTCGTCCGTCACGCCACCCGCCTCGCGGTGACCGCCGACAACCCGCAGGGCCACGGCCTCGGCCCGAAGTCGAAGGGCCTGCCCGAGTACGCGACCGGCCTGCGCCGCGCCCGCGCCGCGACGGCCCTGATGCTCGCGCTGCCCGGCTCGTCGTACCTGTACCAGGGCGAGGAGCTCGGCCTGCCCGAGGTCATCCACCTGCCCGACGACGCCCGCGAGGACCCGACCTGGTTCCGCACCAACGGCGAGCGCTACGGCCGCGACGGCTGCCGCGTGCCGCTGCCCTGGGAGGCCGACGCGCCCTCGTACGGCTTCGGCCCGTCGGATGCCTCGTGGCTGCCCCAGCCGGCCGAGTGGGCGGACCTCGCCCGCGACCGCCAGACCGACGACCCGACCTCGACGCTGTCGCTCTACCGCGACGCCCTCCGGCTCCGCCGTGAGCGCGACCTCGGCTCGGGCACGCTCGAGTGGGCCGACGGCTTCCCGGCCGACGTGGCCGCGTTCCGCAACGGCGACCTGCTCGTCGTCGCGAACACCGGCACCGACGCGGTCGCGCTGCCCGCCGGCGAGGTGCTGCTCGCCTCCGGCGACCTCCCCGACGGCACCCTCCCCCAGGACACCACCGTCTGGCTCCGCGCGTAACGGCGCGGCTCCCGGAGGGTCCGCGCGCTGCGCGTGGTGCCCCGGAACTACAGGAAAATCGGCCCTATCCCCTGCTCACAGCGGGGATAGGGCCGATTTTCCTGTAGCTCGCTCTACGAAGGGCGGCAGGGCGTGGCTCGCGCCACCCCAGCGATGCAGTCCGCGAGACCAACTCCTGCACGGCGCGATGCGTGGCATCCCACTCGTGCACGACCATCCGATACGACAGGCGCACCACGAGGTACCCGCGCAGCGTCAGTTCGAGATCCTGCCGTCGATCCCGCTCGAAGTCCTCGCCGGTGTGGAACGCTCGGCCGTCCAGTTCGAGCACCAGTCGATCTCCGACGAGGAGATCGACCCTCCGAACTCCGGCGATCGCGACTTGCGCACGGACGCGGATGCGCAGTCGCCGGAACAGGAGTCGCGCGATCGTCTCGAGCCCCGAGTCGCTCTCGAGTGACACGTCGTCGAGGTAGCCCTTCGCCCACGCCGGAAGGATGCCGTGCAGCGCATCGAGGGTCTGCAGCGGCAGCACGCCACGATTGAGCGCGGATTCGAGCGCGACCATCGCCGGCACCACGCCGTTGCAATGGAACATCTCGGCCATGGCGGTGATCGCACCGTCACGGGCCGGGCGAACGCTCCCGCGAGCAGAGAGCGGATCGTGCCGATAGTGCACGCACACGCCGTGCGAGGCGTCGAGCAACTCGCGCCCTCCGTGCGGGGACCTGAGTCGCGACGCGGTCGGCGGAACGCGCACGTGCAGCCGGTCATCCTCGAGCAGCCAGACTCCCAGCAGCCGGAGCGCCGAGCTGCCGGTGAGGGTCCCCCCGACGCGCACCGCCCGCACCACGTCGATCGGAGCATCGGGAAGCGCGAGCCATCCGTGCCGTACGCGGACCAGGGCGCCTGCACGGAGCGCCGCCCGGATATCGGCCTCGTGCGCACCGGCTGCCCTGAGGCGGCCGAGAGGCAGTGCGCCGCCGTTTCGACGAACGAGATCGACTGAGGGTGCGAATCGGGTCATCCCCGAAGCATCCGTCGCGCTTCGCGCCGCTCTCGTCGGACCTCGGGCAGCGGGAAGACCTCACCCCACGACGCGAGCTGTTGAGGAGGAGTCGCCGAGCATGACGATCGGGCTCACTCGCGCCGGGCCTGCCGACGTCCTGGACGAGACGCGTCAGACGCGTCAGACGTGCGAGGCGCGCGCTAGTTCGTGTTGGCGTACAGCCAGTCGAGGGGATCGACCCACTCGCCGTTCACGCCGCCGATGCGGATCTCGAAGTGCAGGTGCGGGCCGGTCGACATGCCGGTCGAGCCGGTGTTGCCGACCACGTCGGCCACGTGCACGACGTCGCCCACCTCGAACCGCCGCGTGTCGTACTGCATGTGCGCGTAGACGCTCGTGACGACCTCGCCGTCGATGACATGGTCGATCATCGTCACGACGCCGAGGGAGCCGCCCGCGTCGGTCGACACCGACACGACGCCGTCGGCGATCGCCTGGATCTCGGCGCCGTATCCGGGGTTGAAATCCTGCCCGTGGTGGTCCTCGGAGCAGCCGGCGCAGTCGCGGTACCCGAACCGGTCGCCGATGTGCACACCGACCTTGAACGGCCACTGGATCGTGCCCGCCGGGTTGTTGGTGAACGTCGCCTCGGCGCGGATGCCGGCCGCCTCCGCGTACTCCTGGATCGTCTGGTGCTTGTAGCCCTCGTTGTCGACGCCCGGCAGCGCGAGCTCGTCGCCGACGACCATCCGCTGGCCGTCGCCCGCCGTGAGCGACGCGGTGAGCGCGAGCGCCTGCACGTCGTCCGGCGTGAGCAGCGACAACGCCGGCACCGAGGTGGCGACGGCGAGCAGCGCGGCGAAGCCGAGGGCGGCCACCGCACGCACGGCGCGGTTCGCACGGCGTCCGCCGACGGGCCGCCCGCTCGCCGCGACACGCGCGGCGCGCGCCTCGGTCGGCGGTGCCTCCGCGCCGCGCCGCCCGGTCGGACGGCTGGCCGTCGGCGCCGGCGCGGTACCGGCATCGGATGCCTCGCCGGCCCGGCGTCGGCCGCCGGGGACGGACGTCGGGCCCGGGTCGCGAAGTCGTTCGCGCCGGTCGGGGCGCTGAGCCGCGAGGTCCGCTGCGTCACCGGCATCGACGATGCCCACGCCACCGAACAGGTCGGCGAGCGAATCGACGCCGTCGCGCGGGCCCCGCGAGTCCGCGGATGCAGCGGGCATCGCGGACGGAACGGATGCCTCGCGCCGAGCAGGAACGGCCGCCGCGGGAGCCCCGACCGTCGAGCCGGTCGCCGCTGCCCGGCCGCTGGGCGCGGCCGGCAAGCCAGCAGCGCGGACCGGAGCAGCCTGGGCCTGTGCCTGGGCCTGTGCCTGTGCCTGTGCCTGTGCCTGGGCCTGGGCCTGGGCCTGGGCCTGGGCCTGCGCAACGTGCGGCGGCACGGCGGGCGCCTGCGCGGGCACCCCGGGAACGCGAGCTGCCGATGCCTGGGGGTGAGCACCCTGACCCGCCGGTCGAGCCGACGCGGCCTGCGCGGCCGCCTGCGACGGAACCGCGGGCGCCTGGGCAGCCGCGGCCCGGTACGGCGCCGCCGCGCCATGGCCCGGCGTCGTCTGGGCCGCTGCGGCCTGCGACGAAGACGCCCCGGCCTGGACGCCCGGCACCTGCGACCGAGCCGGCGCCGGAGCCGCCGCCTCCGCCGGACGCTGGGCCGCCGCGGGGGATCCGGGTGCGGCCGGCGCTGCAGACGCAGCCGGGCGACCGGCCTCGATCGGCGCCTGGTCGGATGCCTCGGCGCGACGGGCCGACCGTCGCGAGTCGAACGACTCGGCGGGCGCGTTCGTCCACGCGGCGCGTCCGGGCGCACTCGGGTACGCCGTCGGCGCCGGCTCGGGCACGAACGGAGTCGCGGCGGGCGCGGGCGCCGACGCGGGCACGGACGGAGTCGCGGCGGGTGCCGTCGGCTCGACACGACCCGAGGCATCAACATGACCCGAGGCATCCACCCGGCCCGAGGCATCCGCCCAGCCCGTCGCCGCCGCCTGCCGCGCGGCTGCGGACTCGCGCTCGCGCAGTTCGCGGCGGGTCAACGGCAGGCCGCGGGGCGGCGTGGTGCCAGGCGTGGAATCGTCGGGCACGAGGGGGGACTCGAGCACGTGGAGGCTTTCGGCGTCGGGGTCGGTCGCGGGGCGGAGGTGGGCATCCCGACCGCTGCCGAGATAACAGATCGGTAAAGACTAACCCGACTCGGGCGCTCGCGCCATGTTCTCGGACGCCTGACCCACTCCCCCTCGGCGTGTCCCCGAGGACACGCCCGGGTCGAGCTGGCAATCCCCTTCGAACCGGTTCTGGAGCCTCCGTTCACGAGGCTGCGGCGATGGCTCCGTGCAGCTCCTCGTACAGCCCCGGGCCGGCCGCGACGAGCAGGTCGGCGCTCTCGCGACGACCGTCCGCCCCGCCCACGAGCGCGCCCGCCTCGCGGGCGATCAGCGCGCCCGCCGCGTGGTCCCAGGGGTTCAGGCCGGCCTCGTAGAACGCATCGAGCCGGCCGGCCGCCACGGCGCAGAGATCGAGCGCGGCGGACCCCAGGCGGCGCAGGTCGCGGATGCGCAGCAGCAGGTCGGCGACCACCTTCGCCTGCCCGACCCGCCGCTCCAGCGAGTAGGCGAACCCGGTGGCGACGAGGGCGCGATCGAGCGGAACCTCCGTGGTGACCTGCAGCGGCTCGCCGGCGAGCCGTGCGCCGCCGCCGGCGCTCGCCTCGAAGACTTCGCCGGCGACCGGGTTGACGACGACGCCGGCGAGGGCGGTCCACTCCTCGGGCGAGGGCGGCCCCTCGACGACCGCGACGCTGATCGACCACTGCGGGATGCCGTAGAGGAAGTTGACGGTGCCGTCGATCGGGTCGACCACCCAGTTCAGGCCGCTCGTGCCGATGCGCGTGGCATCCTCCTCGCCGAAGATCCCGTCGTCGGGGCGCGCCGCCAGGATCAGCTCGCGGATGAGCGCCTCGGTGTCGCGATCGACGGCGGTGACGATGTCGATCGGCGTCGACTTGGTCGCGGCGACGCTCACGCCGTGGGCGCGCTGCTCGAGCGCGAAGGCGGCAGCCCGCACCGCGATATCGCGGGCGATGTCGAGGAGTTCGGCGGGCGACGGATGATTCGTGGATGCCTCGTGCTCGGTCACCGTTCCACGGTACCGGGCGGGGCGAGCGGCGCCACCGTGCGATCGCACGTTCGGCGGTGTCCTCCGGCGTGAGCCCACGGCGGCCCGGCCGGAAGCTGGCATGCTGGATGCGTGGGAATTCTGACGTGGAACTCCATCAGGACGGTCGAGATCGAGGACCGTGCGCTCGCCCACCTGCGCAGCGTGGCGTTCTCGAAGCTGCGCCGGGGCGAGTCGTTCTCGTTCTCGTGGGAGAACCCGGTCGAGCGGGGCAGCGGCCGGAACTCGCTGTGGTTCAGCCCCGACATCCCGATCGTCTTCGAGTTCTTCAGCGGCCGCGAGGTGCGCCTGAACCCGCTGTGGATCCGCGAGCTCACGAAGGCGGCGAACTCGCCGGGCGGCCTCGTGCTCGTGCCGGAGCCCGGGGCGGACGACGAGCCGGCCGACCGGGGCTGAAGCCGGGTCGCCCGGCCTAGCCGCCCCGGCCCTCGGGCGCGGGCGGCTCGGACACGATCGTGAGGCCTCCGGCGGAGTTCGCGGACTTCGTCAGCGCGGCCACCCAGGCCGGGTTCAGGATCGGCGCCCGGCTGCCGAAGTACTCGAACGCGACCGGCACCGACGGCGACATCCACACCGAGGTGCGGCCGAAGCCACTGCCGTTCGAGGACTCGGTCCAGGTGAACGCGAACGTCTCGCCGCGACGGAGCTTCGCCCAGATGACGGCCTGGAGGTGCGCGAGCACCCGGTCGTCGAACGAGACGACGAGCTTGGAGTCGTACGTGAGTGTGCCCATCACCGGGCAGGATATCGCGGCGGTCCGACGAGCGCGCGGAGCGGTCGGGATGACTCGACGCACGCGTCGCCCGGATGGCCGGGCAGCATACACCCACCTCCTATGATTGGGCGAGGTTTGCGAGCCGGCCGGGGAGCGGCGAATCTTGAGGCGTGGAAGACGAGGGGACGATCACTCCCGCACGTGTGGCGGAAGAGCTGCGCCACGCCTTCGCGGCGGGCGAGCTGGTCGCGTTCTTCCAGCCGCAGGTCGACCTCGCGTCAGGGCGGATCGTCGCACTCGAGGCACTGTGCCGGTGGATGCATCCGCAGCGCGGGCTGCTCCTGCCGGACCGGTTCATCGCCGTGGCCGAGCGGTTCGGCCTGATGGCCGAGCTGGGGCGTGTGATGCTCGAGGAATCGGCGCGGCGGGCGGCGGGCTGGTACCGCCGGGGAGTGGCCATCGGCCTGGCCTTGAACGCCTCGCCGTCGGAACTGCATCCCGACTTCGCCGCGACGGTGCTCGCCCGCGTCGAGTCGCTCGGGCTGCCAGCGGGTGCGGTGACCGTCGAGATCACCGAGTCTCCGGCGCTGCAGGAGTCGTGCGACGAGATCGTCACGCTGCAGGCCCTCGTCGACGGCGGCGTCGGCGTCTCGATCGACGACTTCGGTGCCGGGCACACCACCCTTGAGGCGCTCGAACGGCTGCCGTTCACCGAGGTGAAGATCGACCGGTCGCTCGTGCACGACGACCGCCCGGAAGCGGCCCGTCTCGTGGCGGCCTGCGTGCAGGTCGCCCACCGGCGCTCGGCGCTCGTCGTCGCCGAGGGCGTCGAGACCGACGTGCACCTCGCCCGTGCCCGCGAGTGGGGGTGCGACCGGGCGCAGGGGTTCCTCTTCTCCGGCGCGGTGCCGCCGGACGAGGTCGACGCCCTCCTCGCACGGGCCTAGCTTCGCTCGGGCCCACCGACGCGGGGCCTACCGACGCGGGGGCCTGCGACGCGCGGGCCTGGCGATGCGCGGGTCCGGCAGTGCGCGGACCTAGAGCCCGAACTCGTCCTCGACCGCCGAGCCGCCCTTGTCGTCGCGCTCGGCGGGCTCGCCGCCGACGTCGATCTGCGACCACGTCACGGGCATGCCCGGGGAGAACAGGATGTCGATGCCGGGACCGCCGCGCAGCGGCGGGATGTTCACGTAGCCGCCGCCGTCCTTGATGGCCTCGAGGATCTGGCGCTTGAGGTCGGTCACCGGGTCGGGCAGGAAGTAGTCGCGTCCGTCGACGGTGAGGCGATGCACGAGGGTCACCTGTTCAGGCTACCCCGCGTAGGATCGGCCTGGTGGGACACCTGCACTACGGATCGCCGCCGGCCTCGTTCGCCCTGCCCGACCGCACCCTCGCGCACGTCGAGTTCGTGGTACTGGCGAAGCTGCGCCGCAAAGAGAACTTCGCGCTGTCGATCGAGGAGCCGTCCGGCGGCCGGCAGCAGATCTGGATCAACGGCGCCGCCACGCTCCGCTTCGAGTTCGAGCAGCACGTCTCGGACATCAACCGGGAATGGCTCGAGGAGTTGATCGACTCGGCGAACTCGGCCGCGGGCATGCGGATCACGCCGGAACCGTCGCGCGACTGATCCGAGCCACTCCGCCCGAGCCACTCCGCCCGAGCCACTCGGCCCGGGCCGCACGGCGGGTCAGCGAGAGATGCGATTCCGCCCCGACCGCTTCGCGCGGTACATGGCGGCGTCCGCAGCCTCGAGCAGCCCGGTCCGCGGCGTCCCCGGGCCTGCGACGACGACGCCGCACGACGCCGTGACCGACAGCGACAGCCGCTTCGCCGAGATCGGCACGGAGATCGCCGCGACCATGCGGTCGGCGATGGCCTCGACATCCTCGCCGGCGACCCCGTCGAGCAGCACCACGAACTCGTCCCCACCGAGCCGCACGACGACGTCCTGCTCGCGCGAGTGCGCGACGAGCCGGCGCGCGACCTCGAGGATGACCGCGTCGCCGACGTCGTGGCCGTACTCGTCGTTGATCGACTTGAACTCGTCGAGGTCGACGAAGAGCACCGCCTTGCCCTCGGGGCCGACGGGCCCACGGGTGGCGAGCCGTTCGACCAGGTAGCGGCGGTTGTGCAGGCCGGTGAGCGCGTCCCGCATCGCGAGTTCGGCGAGCCGGGCCTCGGCGCGGCGCTGGAGCGCCACCTCGAGCTCATGCCCCAGGTCGGCGGTCTCCTCGACCACCGTGCCCCACGGCTCCGACCGGCCGCGCACGGTGCGCTGCCAGGCGGAGAACGACGTGCGCGGAGAGCGTTCGTCGGGCCGGTTGGCCGCCCCCGGGTCACCGAGCCACGACACCTCGCGCCACACCTCGGCGCGGACGAACATGAGCGCGTCGCCGGGCGGGGCCCCGGGCTCCCGGGGCGCGTCCTCGTCGTGGTGGAGCGGGACGACCAGGAGGCCGGCGACGTCGCGGACGAGCTCCGCGAGGTCGGGCCGGTCGGTGGACAGGCTCTCGGACGCGAAGGATGCCCCGCCGAGGCGGTCGAGCACGCGGAGGAGGTCGCCGAGGGGCGGGAGCTCGCCGGCGACCCGCGTCACCCCGTTGATGCGGACGACGACGCCGTCGGCCGGCACGAGGTCGAGGACGGTCTCCGAGCCGCTGAGGAGTGCGGACTGGATGTCGTCGGACGCATAGAGCGGCGCGAGCAGCTCGGCGCGTCGCTGACGGACCTCGACCATGTGCCGGAGCCGCGCGATCTCCCGCATCGCGGCGAGCTGCATGCCGACCTGGCCGGCGAGCACCTCGAGCGCGCGTCGCAGGAGCACCGGGAGCCGCCGCTCGGAGCGGTGGGCGCAGGTGATCATGCCGACGAGCCGCCCGTCGTCGACGAGCGAGAGCGAGAACGTCGACGCCTGGCCCATGTTGCGCATGTACTGCAGGTGGTAGGGCGAGACGCTGCGCAGCTCCGCATCCGAGAGGTCGATGGTGCGCGGGTCGCCGGAGACGGCGAGCAGCGGGATGCCCGGTCGGGTGGTGCTGGCGATCGCACGGCCGAGCTTCGAGACGTAGAGCGCCCTGGCCTGCACCGGGATGTCCGACGCCGGGAAGTGCAGCCCGAGGTAGGGCTCCAGGTCGGCCGCGCGGTCGTCGGCGACCACCTCGCCGTGTCCGTCGTCGTGGAAGTGGTACATCATGACGCGGTCGAAGCCGGTGATGCGCCGGATCTCGGCGGCGACGCCCCGGCGGAGCTCGGCGACGTCGGCCACGGACGCGAGGCGGGCGATCGCTTCGACCACGGCGGTCCGGGCGTACTCGTTGCCCGGCAGCACGGGCTCGAGCTCGACGAGCACCAGGCCGTCGGTGCGGTGCACGATCGCGTCGGCCGGCTCGCCCTCCCAGGCCACGCGCACGGGGTCGACCGCCCGACCGGCCCGCGCCGCGTACTCCAGTTGCGGGTCGCCCACCTCGCTGATCGGTCGCCCCAGCCAGTGCCCCGCATTCTCGCTGGCGACGACCACGACGTGCGTGGCCGGGTCGACGCCGAGCAGGGTGCCGTGCGCTTGGATCATGCCTGGCGTCCGGATGGGCTCCTTCGCACATTCCGCGAGGCGCTGGAGTTCGTCCGGATCGATCGCGAGTTCTGCCGGGTCCACGGTCAACTCCGTCTGCCGGTCGGTCGGTGGGGGAACCGGCGCCCCAACGCTAATCGAACCCGTTCGGTGCGCCCCGGCGCCGGCAGCCTAGGACTCGGACTGTTCCGAATCCGTCGGGAAGTGGTCCGATTCCGCCGGCGTGCCGCGTTCCGCCCGGCGGACGGTCCGCATCGCGGGATGCCCCGGAACGACGGAAGCCCGGTCGCGGACGACCGGGCTTCGATGGTGGCGAGTGAGGGATTCGAACCCCCGAATGCTGAGCAGTCTGATTTACAGTCAGATCCCTTTGGCCGCTTGGGTAACTCGCCAATCGCACCCGACCGCGTTCCTCACACAACCGGGGGCCTGTCAAGGATACCCGGCGCCCGTCGCTCCGCGAAATCGGCGGAGATCCCGCCGGCGCGGGGCGCTTCGCGACGGTCGGCCGGGAGTCAGCGCGGCAGGTCGATCGGGGCCGTCGACGTGCGGTCGGGATCGAACGGCTCGATCGGCCGCGTCGGGTGCTGGTCGCCGCGGCGCAGGTCGTCGCGCCGTTCGTCCTCGCGGCGGCGGGCGTCGGCGAGCCGCTCCCAGGCGCCGTACACGCTGCGTTCATCGCCCTGGCTCGCGGCGGCCTCCCGGCGCGAGGCATCCGCCCGCTCCGTCGCCCAGCGCTCGGCCTCCAGCCGCTCCGCCTCGAGCCGCTCGACCTCGAGTCGTTCCGCCTCCAGCCGGTCGGCCTCCTGCCGCGCCGTCTCGGCGCGCGCGGCGTCGATGCGGCGGGCACTCACCGGCTGCGACACCGCGCCGCGGAGGCCGGACTGCTGGATGACCCGCTGGATCGTGAGTCCGCGGCCGTCAGGATCCCCGACGAACCGGATCTCGCGGAGCCCCTGCTCCTGCGCCGCCGACTCGAACACGAAGTGGCCGTACCCGAAGACGCGCCCGATGAGCGGCTTGTGCACCGAGATGTCGAGGATTCGCGCGAGCGGCATCGTCGCGATGCGCTGCGAGAGGATGCCGTGCACGCGGAACACGCGCATGTTCGTGATGACGAACCGGTCCATGTGCTGCTCGAGCATCCGCCACGACGCGTGCGCCGTGATCGCGAGGCCGATGGCGCCGGGAACCCACCACGCCTGCGGCGGCACGAAGAAGGCCAGCAGCAGCACGATGACCCCGCCGAACAGCTCGAGCGCCGCCGACACCGTGGCGGCCCAGTGCTTCCGCACCTCGTCGATGACCACCTCGCCCTGGTCGGCGATGAGGTGCCGGTCGATACCCGGGTCGAACAGGCCCATCAGCGGAGGGTCATCCGGCCGCGAGCGTGGTGAAGAACTCGGCGATCGCGACACCCGCTCCCCAGACGGCGCCGACGGCGCCCTGCACGGCGGCGGCCGCGTCCTGCGGGCGGGTGATGAGGTAGAAGGCGGCGAAGGCGATGACCGCGACGATGACGATGCGCTTGACGAGCTTCACGGCGTGGGGGTCCCTTCGAGACGAAACGGTCAGCCGCGATCCCCCCGAATGCAACTCCCCCGTTTCTACCGCACGCTCCGCGCGAGGCACAACGCCACGCGGGCGCGTCGCGGACCCGGTCGCCGATAGGATTCGCATGGCAGATCGGCTGGCGACAGGAGCTTTATGGCCGGCATCGAAGAGGTCGCGCGGCTCGCGGGGGTCTCCACCGCGACCGTGTCGCGCGCGCTGAGCGGGCGCGGGCACGTGTCGCCCGCGTCGAAGGCGAAGGTCGAGGATGCCGCGGCCCGGCTCGGCTACGTCGTGTCGTCGAGCGCGTCGAGCCTCGCGTCGGGTCGCACCCGCAACGTCGGGGTCGTCATCCCCTTCCTCAACCGCTGGTTCTTCTCCTCGGTGCTCGAGGGCGCGCAGCGCGCGCTCCTGCGCAAGGGGTACGACCTCACCCTCTACAACCTCTCGGGCGAGGGCGACGAGCGCGCGAAGGTGTTCGAGCACTTCCTGCTGCGCCAGCGCGTGGACGCGGTGATCGCCGTCTCGCTGGAGCTCACCGCTCACGAGGTGGAGCGCCTGCACGCGCTCGGCAAGCCCCTCGTCGGCGTCGGGGGCCCGATCCCGGGCGTGCGCACCCTCTCCATCGACGACGTGGGCGTGGCCCGCCTCGCCACCGAGCACCTCATCGGCCTCGGCCACCGGCGCATCGCGCACATCGGCGGCACGCATGAGTTCGACCTCGACTTCCACCTGCCCACGAACCGCCGGCTCGGGTACGAGCAGGCGCTCCGCGACGCGGGCATCGAGCCCGACCCGGCGCTGTTCGCCCCGGCCGACTTCACGATCCGCGGCGGGTACCACGCGGCGAAGCAGCTCCTCGGCGTCCCGCACCTGCGGCCGACGGCGATCTTCGCCGCCTCCGACGAGATGGCGATCGGCACCATCCTCGCCGCGCGCGACCTCGGCCTCGTCGTGCCCCGCGACGTGTCCGTCGCCGGCGTCGACGACCACGACCTGTCGGAGTTCTTCGGCCTCACCACGGTGTCGCAGTTCCCGCGCGGGCAGGGCGAGCAGGCGGTCGAGATCCTGATGGAGGAGCTCGAGCCCTCGTCGGATGCCACGCCGCCGGCGGCCGTGCCGCTGCCGTACGAGCTCCGCGTGCGATCGTCGACGTCGCGACCGGCCGACGGCTGAGCGGGCGGTCGGGCATGCGACTGACGCGCATCCGCATCCACCCGGTGAAGTCGTTCGCGGGAGCCGACCACGCCGCGGCGCGCGTTCGGCCGTGGGGCCTCGAGGGCGATCGGCGGTGGGGCGTCGTGGACCCCGACGGGAAGCCGGTCACCGCCCGCGAGGCGCACGGGCTGCTCGGCCTGACCGCCGAGCCGACCGCCGACGGGGTGCGGCTCTCCGCGCGCGACGGCGCCGACGACCTGTTCGTGCCGGAGCCGGCGGGCGCGGTCGCGGTGCCCGTCGGCCATTCCCGGCAGGGCTCGGCGCTGCCGGCCGGGCCGCTCGCCGACGCCTGGCTGACCGACCGCATCGGGCGACCGCTCCGCCTCGTGTGGCAACCCGACCCGGGCACCCGCACGGTCCGGACCGACCTCGGCGGCCTCCCGGGCGACCGGCTGAGCCTCGCCGACGCCGCGCCGCTGCTCCTCGCGAGCGAGGCCTCGCTCGCCCGGCTGGGCGAGCTGGCCCTGACGGACGCGCTCGAGCGCGGCGAGACGGACGCCCCCGCCCTCGTGATCGAACGGTTCCGTCCGAACCTCGTCATCGACGGCGACCCGTCGGAGCCGTTCGCCGAGGAAGCCTGGTCGAGCGTGCGGATCGGCGGCGTCCGGTTCCGGGTGATGGTCCCGTGCGACCGCTGCGTCATGACGACGATCGACCCGACGACGCTGGAGGGCGGCAAGGAGCCGATCCGCACCCTCGCCCGCCATCGGCGCCGCGACGGGAAGACGTGGTTCGGCATCTGGTTGGTCCCCGACCTCGCCGGCTCCGACACCGACGCCGTCGCGGTCGGCGACCCGGTCTCGGCGCACGGCCCGCGGGGCTGACTCGCCCGCTATTCGCGGTCGCGACGCACGGCACCGGGCGGCGGCCCTCCACCTAGGCGAGCCCGTGGTGGGTGCGGAACACGTGCTCGGGGTCGTACGCGAGCTTGATCGCCGCGAGCCGCGCGACGTCGTCGGGCAGGTATCCGCTCGCGAGCTCGGCCGCGCCGACGTCGGGGCCGGAGAGGAAGTTGACGCAGACGCCACCGGTCGCCCACGGGGCGATGTCGGTGAACAGCTCGTCGTACCGGGCGCGCAGCGCCGGCACGTCGGCGGGGTCGGCGGCGGCGCCGACGTACAGCACGAACTCGCCGTCACGACGGCCGAGCGCGCTCGGCTCGACTGCCGGCCGCGCGAGCGCACCCCCGAGGTGACGCAGTTCGAGGAGGTACGGCGCGTCCGCGTCGGGTCCGGCGTGGCGGAGGAGCGCGGCGATCGCACCGGCATCGAGGTCGCGCAGCATGCGGTTGCGCGCATGGAAGGCGACCGGATGCGTCGGCTCGGCGTGGATCGTTCCGATCGCGGAGTACGGCATCTCCGCCACCGTGTCGGTGACGGGGCCGAGCTCGCGGAACGGCGCGACGAGGCGTTCGCCGTCGGCGGTGGCGCCGGTGTAGGCGAACCGCACGTGCACGACGTATCGACCGCGGAGCGGCTCGGGCAGCACCGGCAGGTCGGGCATGCGGATGAGGAGGACCGACGAGCCCATCTCCTCGGGGACGGAACGCGTCCACTCCGCCCACCGGGCGAGCGCCTCCTCGGCGCGATCGGCGGAGAAGTGCAGGCCGCCGCCGTAGAGGCGGCTGATCGGGTGCAGGTCGAGCTCGATCGCGGTGACCACGCCCAGGGTTCCCTTGCCTCCGCCGCGAAGGGCCCAGAAGAGGTCGGGCTCGGTGGCGGGGGTGACGTGCCGGAGGACGCCGTCCGCGGTGACCACGTCGATCGCGCGCACGTGGTCGACCGCCCAGCCCAGGCTGCGACCGAGCAGTCCGAGGCCGCCGCCGAGGTGGTACGAGACGACCCCGACCTCCGGCGAGGAGCCGGACAGCGGCGCGAGCCCGTAGGCCGCCGCGGCCCGGACGAGGTCGCCGCCTCGGACCCCGGCCTCGACGCGGGCCCGGCGGCGGGCCGGATCGATCGTGATGCCCCGCATCCGCGAGGTGGTGATGAGCAGCTGGCCGTCGGCGGATCGGGATGGGCCATGGCCGGTCGCGAGGACGGCCACGCCGAGTCCGAGGCGCCGGGCTTCGCGGACGGCGGCGACGACGTCGTCCGCGCGCTCCGCGACGGCGATGACCGCGGGTCGGTGCTCGACCGCCAGGTTGTAGCCGAGGCGCTCGGTGTCGTACTCGGGATCCATCTCGGTGAGGTAATGAGTCATGCATCCATGGTCGGCCCGGATATCAGGCCGAACAAGGACGGATGATGCAGCGATCGTTAACATGGGCATCATGGAACGACGTGAGATCGAGATCTTCCTGACCCTCGCGGAGGAACTCCACTTCGGGCGGACCGCCGACCGCCTCCTCATCTCGTCCTCCCGGGTCAGCCAGACGATCACCGCGCTCGAGCGCCGGTTCGGTGTCACGCTGTTCGACCGCACGAGCCGGCGTGTCGAGCTCTCGCCGGTCGGGGCGGCGCTCTACGCCGACGTGCGCGCCGGCCACGACCGCATCGAACGGGGGATCACCGCGGCGATCGCGGCCGGTCGCGGCGTCGTCGGAACCCTGACCGTGGGCCTCGAGGCGCCGGCGGTGGCGGAGCTCGCCGCGCCCGTGTTCGCCCGCTTCCGGGCGAGCAACCCGGGCATCGAGCTCGTGTTCCGCGAGACGGGGTTCACCGACCCGCTCGACCTGCTGCGCACCGGCGAGGTCGACGTCGCCGTCACGAACGCGCCGGTCGACGAGGACGGCTTCCAGGAGGGCCCCGCGATCTACTCCGAGCCCATGGTGCTGGCGGTCGGGCGCGAGCACCGCCTCGCCGACCGTGAGACCGTCGCCGTCGCCGACCTCGCAGACGAGGTCGTCTTCCGGGCGGGACGTAGGGCGGCACCCTACCGAGCCGACCCCGACCGGACGGCTTCGACCTTCCTGGAGTTGCTCACCGTGATCGCCGCCGGCGATGGCGTGGTTCCGCTCGCGGCGCACGCCGGCGACTACTTCGCGCGACCGAGCCTCGCCATGGTGCCGTTCGAGGAGGGCTCGCCGCCGGTGCGCTGGGTGCTCTGCTGGCGACGCGGCCACGCGACCGCGCGGGTGGCTGCACTCGTGGCGGCCGCCGGCGCCGGCCCGTCGGCGGCCTGACGCGGCCGACGGGGCATCCGCTCGCCCGCGGCATCCGCACGGGGCATCCGCTCGCCCGGGGCATCCGGACCGTGCCTCGCTAGACTGGCCCGCATGGCAGATTCGACGTTCGACATCGTGAGCAAGGTCGACAAGATGGAGGCCGACAACGCGGTCAACCAGGCCCGCAAGGAGATCGACCAGCGGTACGACTTCAAGGGCGTGGGCGCGTCGGTCGAGTGGAGCGGCGAGAAGATCCTGCTCAAGGCCCAGACCGAGGAGCGCGTCAAGGCGGTGCTCGAGGTCGTCGAGTCGAAGTTCATCAAGCGCGGCATCACGCTGCGCTCCCTCGACGAGGGCGAGCCGTACGCCTCGGGCAAGGAGTTCCGCCTCGAGATCTCGCTGAAGAACGGCATCGACAGCGAGAACGCGAAGAAGATCTCGAAGATCATCCGCGACGAGGCGCCGAAGTCGGTCAAGAGCCAGATCCAGGGCGACGAGCTGCGCGTCTCGTCGAAGAGCCGCGACGACCTGCAGGCGACGATGGCGCTGCTCAAGGGCAAGGACCTCGACGTCGCGCTCCAGTTCACGAACTTCCGCTGACCCCGGGGTCGTGAGCGAGCGGATGCCTCCGGCCGACGCCGTGCCCGGCGTCGACGTGCCCGACCGCCGCGGGCGCACCGGCCTCGACCGGGTCGGGCGCGACCTCGACCGCAACCCGCGGGTGCGCGTGCGCGACGTGCGCGTGCTCACCGCGAACTGGTACGTGACCCGGGCGACCACGTTCGACTTCCAGCACGCCGACGGCCACTGGTCGACGGAGGAGCGGGAGACGTACGACCGCGGCGACGGCGCGACCATCCTGCTCTACGACCGCGACGCGCGCACCGTGCTGCTCACGCGGCAGTTCCGGTTCCCGGCCTACGTGAACGAGCATCCCGACGGCCTGCTCATCGAGACCGCTGCGGGCCTGCTCGACGCCGACGACCCCGAGACCGCCATCCGCCGCGAGGCCGAGGAGGAGACGGGGCATCCGGTCGGCGAGGTCGAGCACGTCTTCGACGTCTACATGAGCCCCGGCTCGGTGACCGAGCGCGTGCACTTCTTCGCGGCGCCCTACGCGGGCGGCTCGATCGCCTCGGGTGCGCGGGCCGGCCTCGCGCACGAGGGCGAGGACATCGAGGTGCTCGAACTCGATTTCGACGACGCCCTCGACCGCATCGGCACCGACATCGTCGACGCGAAGACGATCATGCTGCTGCAGTGGGCCGCACTGCGAGGGCCGTTCGCGGCAGCGCCGATCACGCTCCCGGACGGTAGCCGCGAAGCCACCGCGTGATCGCCGCGTAGGCGGCCGCGCGAGCGGGCTCCCGCGAGAGGAACACGTCGTGCAGGGCGCCGTCGATGCGCGCCACCGTCACCGCCGGCCCGAGCCGCAGCGTGCGCTCGGCGATCTCGTCGACCACGAGCACGATGTCGCTCGCGAGCATCGCCGGGTCCCACTTCGCGAGCAGCGTCGACCGCACCGACAGCAGCGTGAGCACGGGCGCGCCCACGTCGATGCGCGCCGCGACCGTCGCATGCCCCGCGAGGATCGCCGTCAGCCAGGCCGGATGCGTCGTGAACCCGCGGTCGGGCCGCCACGCGTGGTCGTACTCCCACTCCCCGTCCAGCTCCTTCGCGACCGAGCGCGTGTAGAAGCCGAGGTCGACGTTCGGCATCGGGCCCATGGGATTCATCCGCGCACCCCAGCCCACCACCGGCGCGAGCGCCTCGCGCCCGACGCGGCTCAGCTGGAACTCGAGCCACGGACTGTTCAGGACGAGCGCCGACGCCCGGCCCGGATGCCTCGCCGCCCACAGGCTGAGCAGCAGCCCGCCCGTCGAGTGGCCGACGAGGATCAGGCGCCGGCGCGGGACATCCGCCTCGCCGTGCCCGATCGCGGCGAGCGCCGCCTCGATGTCGGCGTCGTAGTCGGCCAGGTCCGTGATGTAGCCGGGGGTCTGGCCCGGCCGGAGGCTCCGCCCGTACTTGCGCAGGTCGAGCGCGTGGAAGCGCGCGCCGCGCGCCGCCCAGTACCGCGCCAGCTCGGGGTTGAAGAAGTAGTCGCTCCAGCCGTGCACGTACAGCACGTCGCAGCCGGATGCCTCGCCCCGCGTGAACGCCTCCGCGAACCGGCCTCCGGGCGGGGTGAAGCGCACGACCGTGGCGACGACCTCGCCCTCGTCGTCCGTGCCGAGCGGCAGCGTGCGCTGCGCGAACCCGGCGCCGAGCGGGTCGGGCCGCCAGTCGTGCTCGGTCACGTCGCCTCCCCCGCCAGGCTGTGCTGTGGTCAGCCTAGCGAGGGGTGGACCGGCTACAGCGAACTGAACGAGTCGATGATGCTGAGGACCGCGGGCGTCATCACCACGATGAAGAGCACGGGCAGGAGGCAGAACACGAGCGGGAAGAGGATCTTGACGGTCACCTTCTGAGCCTGCTCCTCGGCCCGCTGGCGCCGCTTCAACCGCATCTCCCCGGCCTGGACTCGGAGCACCTCGCCGATGGCCACGCCGTAGGCGTCGGCCTGGATGACAGCCCGGATGAAGCGCCGGAGGTCCTCCACGCTGGTGCGCCGTTCGAGCTCCTGGAACGAGTCCCGTCGGGTGCGGCCGATGCTCATGTCCTGGAGGACCCGGATCAGCTCCTCGGCCAGCGGACCCTTGCCGCCGCGGGCCGCCTTCGCCATTGCCGCATCGAAGCCGAGGCCGGCCTCCACGGCGATGGTCATCTGGTCGAGCGTGTCGGGCAGCGCGACCTTGAGCGCCTCCTGGCGGTCGTGCGCGCGGCTGTTGATCAGCACGTCGGGGAGGAAGAAGAGGAGCGCGGAGATGGCGATCGCGACGAGCACCTCCAGCGGCTGGGGCCCGCCGGCGACGACGAAGAGGAACCCGCCGACGACGCCGATGACGAGGAGCACGAGCTTACACGTGACGATGCGATGGACGGTCCAGCCGATCGGGCGACCGGCGTACACCACCTGCTTCTCGAGCCATCCGGCGTACCCCGCGGGGGCCGCGGTGATGAGCGACTGTGCGAGCGATGGTCGCTGCTGTACGACCCCGAGCGATGGGTGGACCTCGACGTTCCGTTCTGCGGTGTCCGCCACCGGCTTGCGCCCGGGGAACAGGACGAACACGAGCACGCCGAGCCCGATCGCGACCAGTGCGACGGCCGCGTAGACGACCAGCATCGAACCATCCATCAGAACTTCACCCTCACCGTGAATGCGATCCAGATACTGCCCAGGATGAGGAGCACCACGGCGGCGGCGATCGCGATGAGGCCGATGATGCTCTCGAAGAACCGGGCGAAGTAGCCGGGCTGGGCGACCGACAGGAAGAGCGCCACGCCGATGGGGAGGGCGATCAGGATGATGCCCGACAGCCGGCCCTCCGCACTCAGCGACTTCACCTGACGGCGGATCTGGTTGCGCTCGCGGATGGTCTTGCCGACCTGGTCGAGCACCTCCGCCAGGTTGCCGCCCGTCTCCTGGTTGATGGCGATGGCCTGGGACACCCACTCGAAGTCCGCGCTCTTCATACGGGTCGCGGTCAGCGCCAGCGACGAGGCGAGATCCCGGCCGAGGCGGGTCTCGTTGACCACTCGGGCCAGTTCCTCCCGCATCGGCGACTCCGCATCGTTGGCGACGCCGGCGAGCGCACGCGACAAGCCGTGGCCGGCTCGGAGCCCGCCGGAGAGCAACTGCACGGTGTCGTCGATCTGGTCCGCGAACCTCGCCCGTCGCTGCGACGTGCGCATGACGAGCACGACCTTCGCGCCGATCGGTCCCAGCAGTGCGAACAGGAGGGCGAGGAGGATCGCCGAGCCGTTCGCGAGCCCGAGCAGTGCCCCCACCATCGCGAGCACCGAGGAGGCCGATGCCACGAGCACCAGGAACCCGCTCTGCTCGGTCTGGATCCCGGCGAGCTCGAGCTCCTCCGCCCCGAAGAGACGCCCCTTCCGCTTCGACGAGACCTTGTCGAGCGCCTCGGTCGTCCGCTCGGTGAGCCGGGTGAGCGTCGAGACCTCCTCTACTCCGGGGGCGCGACGACGTTCCTTCGCCACCCGCGGCGCCGGCGGGGCGATCACGAGGAAGAGGAAGGCCAGCAGCGCGAGCAACGAGAGGCTGATGCCCGCGACGAGCACGACGGGACTCATCGGATCTCTCCCACGAGGTCATGGAACTGTCGCTGGAAGAGGCTGACGGGGAGCGGGATGCCGTGGTCGGCGATTCGTTCGGCGAACCGAGGACGGACGCCCGTCGGCTCGAGCCGCCCGAGCAGGCCGCCGTCGGCGTCGTATCCGCGCGAGTAGTCGAAGTCGAAGGCATCCTGGAGGGTGACGACCTCGCCTTCCATGCCGTGCACCTCGGTGATGTGGGTGATCCGGCGCACGCCGTCCTTGTGGCGGCTGATCTGCACGATGATGTCGATCGCCGAGGCGATCTGCTCGCGGATCGCCCGGAGCGGCAGGTCCATCCCGGCCATGAGCACGAGCGTCTCCATGCGGGACACCGCATCGCGGGGCGAGTTGGCGTGGATCGTCGAGATCGACCCCTCGTGGCCCGTGTTCATCGCCTGCAGCATGTCGAGCGACTCGGCGCCGCGGACCTCGCCGACGACGATGCGGTCGGGCCGCATGCGCAGCGAGTTCCGCACGAGGTCGCGGATCGTGATCTCGCCACGGCCCTCGATGTTCGCCGGGCGGGACTCGAGCCGCACCACGTGCTCCTGCTGGAGCTGGAGCTCGACCGCGTCCTCGATGGTGATGATGCGCTCGTCGCTCGGGATGAACGCCGACAGCACGTTGAGGAGCGTCGTCTTGCCAGTGCCGGTACCACCCGAGACGAGGATGTTCAGCTTGGCCCGGACCGCGGCATCCAGCACGGCGGCCGACTCATCCGAGAGGGTCCCGAAGCCGATGAGGTCGCTCACCGTGTACGGGGTGCCGGCGAACTTGCGGATGGTGAGCGACGACCCGTTCACGGCGAGGGGCGGGATGATCGCGTTGACGCGCGACCCGTCCTCGAGGCGGGCGTCGACCAACGGCGACGACTCGTCGACCCGGCGGCCGACCCGCGAGACGATGCGCTCGATCACGCGACGCAGCTGCGGCTCTCCGGTGAACCGGTGGTAGCTCTCCGTGAGCCGGCCGGCTCGCTCGACGTACACCTGGTCGAACCGGTTGACCATGATCTCGCTCACGGTCGGGTCTGCGAGCAGGGCTTCGAGGGGTCCGTAGCCGAGCACGTCGGCGCCGATCTCCTCGATGAGCCGGTTGCGCTCGACGGTGGACAGCGCGAGCTGCTCGGCCGCGACGATCTCGGCGAGCTCGCCCCTGGCGAGCGCGTGGAGCTGGTCCTCGGTGAGCGATGCGTCGTTCATGCGAGCGCCGATGCGACCGAAGAGCTCCTGCGCGGCCTTCTCCTTCACGCCGGCCAGCGGGTCGACGGATTGGTCTCGGCGAGGGGGCTCGACGGGGGTCGCCGGAGCGGCTCGATGGGCCGGGTGCAGCAGGGCCGCGGTCGAGGAGTCGGCCCCATCGAGCCCGGCCGGGAGCGAGTCCGAGTCCGTCGGCTCCGGAGGCGTCACGTCGGGTGCTCCGAACAGGTCGGTTCCGGTCACCGATGGACGGCTCGTGGTCACGCCGGCCGCGTCCGCGGCGGCGCTCTCGACGGGGTACGCGGCCTGCGGGTTGCGGGCGGCGCTCAGGCGGTCACTCAGGTTCATTGCTTCGCCGCTTTCGATGGATGATGCTGCGCTTCGGGAAGGCGTCCGGCGCGATGCGCTGGACGAGCGACCGGATGGCCTTGGCGGCCGGGTCGCGGACGTCGTCGTGGATGAGCGGGACGCCTCGATTCGAGGCGAGCAGCACGGCCGATGACCGGGGGACCTCCACGTCGACGGGCGCCCCGATGATGTGCTCGACGTCGCGTGCGGTGAGGCCGCTCAGCCGGTCGCTCATGTTCAGCACTACGTGCCGATTGACGGGCATCAGCCCGATGGCGTTCAGGAGCTCGAACTCGGTGCGCACGGCTCGAAGGCTCGGCACGCCCATGTTCATCACGAACACCGCGTCGGTCACGTGCTCGAGTGCGATGAGCGAGTGCTCTCCGAGGCCGGGCGTCGTGTCGACGATCACGTACCGGAAGAGCCGCCGGAGCCGCTCGATCAGGGCCCCGAGCGCAGCCGCCGGGACGTGGTCCGCGAGTTCGGGCGACGGCGCGCTCGCGACCACGAAGAACCCGTCGTCGTGGTGGGTGAGCGTGGTCTTGAGCACGAGCTCGTCGTCGGCCGCCGCGACCGCGTCGACGATCGTGCCCTCGGGCACGAGCGCCAGCGCCGCCGTGATGTCGCCGAACTGCAGGTCGGCATCGACGAGGACGACCGAGTTCGGCGCGATCTCGGCGAGCCCTGTCGCCAGGTTGATCGAGAGCGTCGTCTTGCCCTGGCCGCCCTTGGGCGCGACGACCGCGATCGCCTCGCTCGGGGTGCCCGAGGCCAGCGGTGGGAAGTCCCATGCCTGCTGGACCGGCGCCTGTGCAAGCTCGTCCGATGCGGACTCGGCCGGGACGTCCGCCGGTGGGTCTTCGATGCCGGCCGGCACATCGTCGAGCTCCGGCTCCGCGAACGTCTCGAGCGAGGCGAACGACAGGTCGTCGATCTCGAGCTCCGGAGGTGCGTCGAAGTCGTCCATGGCGGCGCGGCCGTGGGCCACGAGCCACTCGGAGAGTCGGTCGATGAGCTCGAGCGTGGCCTCGTCATTGGCGTTCGGGCTGAGCACGGCGTGCATCGCGAGCTCATCGACCCAGTCCTCCAGGTCGGAGCGCTGCTCCCGGACCACGACGACGCCGAGGTTCGGATGCCGGTCGGTGAGCTCGTTCACGAGCCCTCGTGTCTCCTCGTAGTTGAGGATCGGGCCGAGCAGGACGATGCGCGGTTCGCCCGCCCGGTCGACGACGCTCTCCGGCCCGAGCCGGACGAATTCTCCCGGGATCACCCGCAGGCGTTCCCCGAGCAGGCCCCGCAGTCTCGACTCGTATTCGGCGGAGCGACTGACGAGCAGGTAGGGAGTCATCCGAACGCTGCGCTTCCATCCACCGGCGACGAGCCGCCGTTGTCGGTCTGGTCGTTCTCGAGGGTGAGCCACATCTGCGCGTAGTCCGCGGCCTCGCCTTCGGTGAACCACACCCACCGCTCGACGTCGTGCGTGCCGAGGGCGACCGTGACCATGATCGCGTCGGTCGCGCCCTGGTCGGCCTCTTCACCCGTCTCGGGATCCGGGAGCACGACACCCTGGACCCTGGTCACGAGGACGCCGTGGAAGGCGAACTTGCTGACCGGGTTCACGAGGTCCGCGGCGTCGCCTTCTTCGTCGGGGTCCACCGTGCCGACCAGCCCGATGTGGTCGCCGGCGCGCACCTGGCCGCCGACGACACGGTCGGCCGGCAGCGTGAACGAGATGAGTTGCATGCCCGCGGGCACCTGGACGTCACCGGTGGCCGCGAGGTCCTCCGGGGACATGAACCGAGCGGTCGCGAGTTGCTCCCCGGCGAGGAGGTCGCTGTCGGCTACCAGTCCCTCCAGCTCGGAGAGGTCGGTGACGTAGCCCTCCACGAGGTTGCGCCGGGGCACGGTGCCGACTGCGACGTAGTCGGAGACGGCTTCGCCGGCGGTGCCTTCGGGGATCTCCTCGCTGACGAGGTAGACCTCGGCGAGCTCCGCGCCGCCGGCGGCGCGGGCGTCGGCACCGCGCACGTAGTTGATCAGGACGAATGCGCCGACGACGGCGATGACGAGGGCGACGATCGCGCCGATGATTCGGGTCTTCATGGTTCGTGTTTCCTCTGAGCGGGTAGGGGTTCAGGAGGGGTCCGGGGCCAGACGAACGATCATCAGGCCTCCGTCGGGAGCGGCACCCAGGTCGAAGTCCTCGCCGAAGTCGACGTAGTCGATGAAGTAGCCCTGGATGCCCTTGGCGTTGCCACCCCCGGGGAAGGCGGGTGCCAGGGTGGAGCCGCCGCAGTAGGTGGCCGTCTGCGCGCCGCCGGTCTTCAGTCCGGTGATCCGGAAGGCGGCGAATCGCTCGATGTGGAACATCGTGCCGCTGCCCTGGCTCGTGAACGAGTCGTAGAGCGGGATCAGCACGACCTGGCAGAGCAGCGTGTTGAGGTGAGTGTTCGAACAGCCGTTCTTGTTCGGGTTTGGCTGGATGCCGACCTCGCCGCCGACGGTCGCGTTGAGGGCGACCGTGGCTTCGCAGTTCACGCCGTCCAACCAGCCGAACCCGCCGGGTGCGCCGTTCGCGCACGGCATGGCCGTGTTCCCGTTGTTGATCAGCAGCAGCGTTCGCTGCGGATTGACGGTGTCGGCCGGCTGCGGAGGAAGGTCGTCGAACTCGCATTTCGCGATCGTGAGCGCGATCGTGTCGCCTCGGTTCGGGGCTCCCCACTCCGCGGTCGCCTTCGCGACCACCGGCGAGTTGGTGATGCCGAGTACGGCCGCGAAGGGGTGGGGCAGGTTGGCCGTCTGCGCCGAGACCGTGACCCTCCCCGGCTGCGAAGCCGACGGAAGCTGGATCCCGGGGGGAACGAGGACGGCGGACGTCGCGACCCCGCCAAGCGAGTTCGCCTGGTTGCCATCGGCGATGGGGCCGAGGGCGGGGTCGAGCTGGGGCTTCGTGCAACTCGCCGGCACGTTGGCGCACGTCTTCGCCGCCGCGAGTGCCGCACTGTCGGCACCGTTCTGCAGTTGCGCGCGTTCCGAGTACGTGGCGGCCACGTCGATCGCGAAGCCCGAGAGGCCGACCAGCACCACCATGAGGATGGCGACGAGAACGGCGCTGGCGCCGCGTTCGTCGTTCAGTCGATCTGCTATCCGCCGCATACCGTCATTCCCTTCGCCTTGAGGGGCGTCGCCTGCGTAAACAGCGGGTCGAAGAACCCCGTCATCGTGGCGAGCGGGATCTTGACCTCCGCAGTGACCTTTCCGGCGATCTCCTCCCTGTACCCGTCCTTCGCGGCATCGCAACCCTGGAGGACGGTGAACTGCGTCGCGCCCGCAGACCAGGTCGCCGCGTTGATCGACGGTGCGGCGTTCTTGCCCCAGGTGACCGCCTCAGCCGGCGTCCCCCGGAATGCTCGTGCACCGCGTAGTAGCGAGCCGCCTCACGTGCGGCGTTCGAGATCGACACCTGCTGGTTGAACACCCAGCTGAAGTCCGCGATGCCGAAGATGACGACCAGCAGCGGGAGCACGACGAGTGCGAACTCGACCGCGGCCGCGCCGCGTTCGGAGGACGCACGTCTGCCTCGAAAGAGAAACATCGTTTCACTCGACCTCTGAGCGCGAGTCGGCCGCACCGCCATTGGTGCGGCCGACTCGAAGGCTCAAGCGCCTAGTTGAACGTGCACGCGGCCGCGCCGGGTGCACCCTGGATGCACGCTGCGAGGTCGTTGAACATGTCCGCCAGGTTGGTGCCGAAGAGGGCGACGCCGACGATCATCACGCCCGCGATGAGCGCGACGATGAGGCCGTACTCGACCGCGGTCGCGCCTTCCTCCTGGGACCGGAGCGAGTTGATCTGCGCGAGCATGCGCGTGTATGCCTTGAGCATTTCGGGAACATCCTTCGGGTTGTGTGGGTAGTGGATGCAACCAGACGCGGGTACATCCGGTGCAGAGGAGATTACGCACGCGCCACCCGGCATTTCTAGGCCGAAATACGCCCCCCTTCAGGGGGTTTGCGCAAAAACGGGCACCCCTCTTCGGGGGCGTTTGCAACGAATCCGCATCGATGGATTGACACGCGAAAGAATTGAGCGATACTCACACTCGG
Source organism: Agromyces sp. MMS24-K17 (assembly GCF_043950245.1). Taxonomy (GTDB): domain Bacteria; phylum Actinomycetota; class Actinomycetes; order Actinomycetales; family Microbacteriaceae; genus Agromyces. Next base: position 347,910 of record NZ_CP171640.1, read on the forward strand.
CCCGGTTTCGAACCCCCCGGACTGGGGCGGCGTCAGCCGAAGAACAGCACCGCGACGACCGCCCCCGCGAGCATCGACGGACCGAACGGCAGCGACCCGCGCAGCGTCACGCGTCGCAGCGCGAGCATCACGATCGCGAGCACCCCGCCCACGACGAACGCCCCCAGCAGGCCGATGAGCCAGGCCGACAGGCCGAACCATCCCAGCAGCATCCCGATGGGCGCGGCCAGCTTCACGTCACCCATCCCCATGGACGACGGCGAGATGAGCGCGAGGATCAGGTAGACGGCGAACATCGCCGCTCCCCCGAGCAACGCCCAGAGCAGCGCGATCCACTGGCCGGTGAGGGCCGACGCCAACACGAGCAGGGCACCGACGACCCCCGAGGTGGGAGCGATCACGGCGTTCGGCAGCCGCTTCTCGGCGAGGTCCACGACCGCGAGCACCGACCCCGCCGCCGTGAACGCGAGCACCGCCGGCAGCACGGGAACGACGCCGATGCGCCAGACCACGAGGCCCCAGATGACCGCGGTCGTGAGCGCGACGACGACGCGCACCGTGCGGCGGGGCATCCGGTCGTCGTGCATGTTGCGCTCGGCCCACGCAGCCAGCGGCCACCACCCCAGCACGCCGCCGAGCACGACGGCGATCGCCACGGTGACGGAGGTCGCGAAGGGCATGGCGTGAGCGTAGCGCGCGGCGCGCCGCGGCAAGCCGCGCCCATCCACCGCCGGCCTGCCAGATTGGGCGCATGGACCCGTCGTATCCGCTCGCGATCCGCGTCGCGTGCGAGTTCATCGGCACCGCGTTCCTGATCATCATCGGGAACGGCGCCGTCGCGAACGTGCACCTCCGGGGCTCGAAGGGCTTCCGGGGCGGCTGGGCGCTCATCGCGATGGGCTACGGCTTCGGCGTGATGATCCCGGCGATCATGTTCGGCGGCATCTCGGGCAGCCACATCAATCCCGCGTTCACGCTCGGGCTCGCGACCTGGGGACTCTTCCCGTGGGCCGACGTCGCGCCGTACGTCCTCGCCCAGTTCGCGGGCGCGATGGTCGGGCAGCTCGCGATCGTGGCGACCCACAAGCCGTACTACGACCGCACCGACACCCCCGAGGACATCCTCGCGACCTTCTCGACCATCAACTCGGCGCACAGCCGCCTGAACGGCTTCGTGAGCGAGCTGCTCGGCTCGGTGGTGCTGTTCTCGAGCGCGCTCGCGCTCGTGCACTCGCCCCTCACCGCCGACGAACCGGCCGTGGCGCACCTCGCGATCGGGTTCCTGGTGTGGGCGCTGGTGGTGGGGCTGGGCGGCCCGACCGGGCCGGCGCTCAACCCCGCGCGCGACCTCGGCCCGAGGATCATCCATGCGGTGCTGCCGCTGCGGCACAAGGGCTCGTCGGAGTGGGGCTACGCCTGGGTGCCGGTGGCCGCGCCGCTCCTCGGCGGCCTCATCGGCGTGGGCAGCTGGCTCCTGCTCCTCGGCGGCGGTGTCTGACGCCGCGGCGTCCGAGCGCTACACCTCGCCGCGCGAGATCTCCACCATCTCGTCGCGCGGCACGACCTTCACGCGCGCACGGCCCTCAGCGGCGCCGAGCGAGATCTCGTGCTCGTCGAGCCGGTGCCAGCCGTCGAGGTTGGTCCAGCGCACGCCGCGCGAGTCGAGCAGCTCGACCACCGACTCCTCCGTCGGCGACTCCGGGTTCCACCAGTTGCCGAGGTCGTTGATCAGGTGGCGGATCGTCTCCATCGCGTCGGACTTGGTGTGGCCGATGAGCCCGACCGGTCCGCGCTTGATCCAGCCGGTCGCGTAGACGCCGTACAGCTGGCGCGCCTCGCCGGTGGCCTTGTCGCGCGTGAGCACCTGGCCCTCGTGGTTCGGGATGACGCCGAACTTCTTGTCGAACGGGATGCCCGGCAGCGGCGACCCGAAGTACCCGACCGCGCGGTACACGGCCTGGATCGGGATCTCGCGGATCTCGCCGGTGCCGACGACGCCGCCCTCCCCGTCGGGCGCGGTGCGCTCGTACCGGATCGCGCCGACCCGGCCGTCGCCGTTCGGCACGATCTCGAGCGGCTTCGCGAAGAAGTGCAGATGCAGGCGGCGCGACGCTTCCCCCACCTCGCGCTTCCGCCATTGCTGGAGGACCTTGTCGATGACGAAGACCTGCTTGTTCCCCGCGACGGCGGCGTGCGCCGCGTCGTCGTAGTCGAAGTCCTCGTCGTAGACGATCATGTCGACGTCGCGCAGCTCGCCGAGCTCGCGCAGCTCGAGCGGGGTGAACTTCACCGACGTCGGGCCGCGGCGCCCGAAGACGTGCACGTCGGTCACCGGCGACTGCTTGAGGATCTCGTAGACGTTCTGCGGGATCTCGGTCGGCAGCAGGTCGTCGGCGTGCTTGGCGAGGATCCGCGACACGTCGAGCGCCACGTTGCCGTTGCCGATCACGGCGACCGACTCGGCTTCGAGCGGCCATGTGCGCGGGACATCCGGATGCCCGTCGAACCAGCTCACGAAGTCGGCGGCCCCGTAGGAGCCGTCGAGCTCGACGCCGGGGATGTGCAGCGACGCGTCGCGCACGGCTCCGGTCGCGAAGATGACGGCGTTGTAGTGGTGCTTCAGGTCGTCGAGCGTCAGGTCTTCGCCGAAGCGCACGTTGCCGAAGATGCGGATGTCGCCGCGGTCGAGCACCTCCCGCAGGGCGGTGATGATGCCCTTGATGCGCGGGTGGTCGGGCGCGACGCCGTAGCGCACGAGCCCGTACGGGGCGGGCAGGTGGTCGAACAGGTCGATCGAGACGTCGAAGTTGCGCTCGGACTTGAGCAGGATGTCGGCGGCGTAGATGCCGGCAGGGCCCGCCCCGACGATGGCCAGGCGCAGCTTGTTCCTCGTCACTAGCTCGACCTTTCGACGATGGTGTCGGCGAAGCGCGTCAGCGCCTTCTTCACGGGCCCGTCGGGCAGCACGTCGAGGGCGTCGACCGCGTCGCGCGCCCATCGGTGCGCCTCGGCGAGGGTCGCGCGGGTCACCTCGTGCTCGCGGAGCTCGGCGATGATCCCGTCGATCGTGTCGGGCGATGCGATGATGCGGGATGCCCCGGTGTTCGTCTCGTATACGAGCGCGGCCGGGTCGGGCGTCGGCGGCATGACGTCGCGCTCGATGCGCTCGAGCAGGGCGGCCGACGAGGCATCCGCCGTCGCGACCTCGCGGAGCCGCAGGAGCGGCAGCGTGACGACGCCGGCGCGGAGGTCGGTGCCGGGCACCTTGCCGGTGGTCTCGGGCTTCGGCGAGAGGTCGATGACGTCGTCGATGAGCTGGAACGCGATGCCGATCTTCTCGCCGAAGTCGACGATGGGCTGCTCGTACGCGGGGTCGGCGTTCGAGAACACGACGCCCGACTGCGCGGCCGCGGCGATGAGCGAGCCGGTCTTGTCGGCGAGGACCTGGATGTAGTGCGCGATCGGGTCCTCGCCCGGCTGCGGCCCGACGGTCTCGTGCAGCTGGCCCATGACGAGCCGCTCGAACGTGTCGGCCTGCAGCTTGATCGCCCGCTCCCCCAGCCGCGCCATGAGCTGGCTGGCGCGCGCGAACAGCAGGTCGCCCGTGAGGATCGCGACCGAGTTGCCCCACACCGTCTGAGCGCTGGGCACGCCGCGGCGGCGCTCCGACTCGTCCATGACGTCGTCGTGGTACAGGCTCGCGAGGTGGGTGACCTCGATCGCCTGCGCGGCGACGACGACGTCGTCGTTCGCGCCGTCGCCCAACTGGGCGGCCAACAGGGTCAGCATCGGCCGCACCCGCTTGCCGCCGGCGTCGAGCAGGTAGCGAGCGGATGCCCCGGCGATCGGGTCGGCGAACGCGACCTCTCTCGCGAGGCCCGCCTCGACCCGTTCGAGGCCGGCATCGATGGCCTTCGCCATCGCACGGTCGGAGGCCGAGGAGAACACGCGCTCGCTCAGCCCCAGATTGGCAGCGAGCGTGGCGCCGCGTCGCGCGACCGGAAGGCTCGGAGTCACGTCCCTACCCTACCGGGGCGGTACCTGAGCGGATGCCCCGCGCCACCCCGGCGGTTGAGCCTGTCGAAACCACCCGCACCACCGGTGGTTGAGCCTGTCGAAACCACCTCGGCCACCGTGGTTTCGACGAGCTCAACCACCGACGAGCTCAACCACCGACGAGCTCAACCACCGACCGGCTCAACCACCGGCCTTGCGCCCGCGGTGCAGGGCGACGACGCCGAGGGTGAGGTTGCGGTAGGCGACCTCGGTCCAGCCGGCCTCGCGGATCCAGGCCGCGAGGGTGCGCTGGTCAGGCCAGGCGTTGATCGACTCGTTGAGGTACTCGTAGGCGGTGTCGTTCGAGCTCGCGAGCTTGACCAGCGGCGGCATCACCCGGCGCTGGTAGAAGTCGTAGCCGCTGCGCACGAGCGGTGCCGGCGGCTGCGAGAACTCGCACACCACGAGCCGGCCGCCGGGCTTCGTCACCCGCAGGAACTCGCGGAGGGCCGCCTTCGGCTCGTTGACGTTGCGCAGGCCGAACGAGATGGTCACCGCGTCGAACTCGTCGTCGCCGAACGGGAGGTCGGTCGCGTCGGCCTCGACGAACACCACGTTCGACACGCCCGCCTGGCGCTGCCGGCCGACCTCGATCATGCCCGGCGAGAAGTCGGCGGCGACGACCGAAGCGCCGCTCTTCGCGAGGCTCGCGCTCGAGGTGCCGGTGCCGGCGGCCACGTCGAGGATCTTCTCGCCCGGCTTCGGGTCAACGGCCCGGGTCGTGGCGACGCGCCAGAGCGGCGCGTTGCCGACGGACAGCACGTTGTTCGTCACGTCGTAGCGGGCGGCGACCCGATCGAACATCGCCGACACCTGCGACGGGTCCTTGCCCAGGTCAGCGCGAGTCATCCTCCGAGTCTATGCCGCTCGGGGCATCCGTCGCCGGGTACCGGCTGGGAACCCGCCGAGACGGGGAATGCCCCTCGGAACCGCACCGTTCCACCCTGTCGGAAGCGAACGGATCCCGAGAGAGGAACCCATGAAGGCGATCTGGAACGGCGCGGTGCTGGCGGAGTCCCACGACACGGTCGTGGTCGAGGGCAACCACTACTTCCCCCGGGAGTCGCTCGACGAGCAGTACTTCCGCCCGAGCGGGAACCACTCGGTGTGCCACTGGAAGGGCACCGCGGACTACTTCCACGTCGAGGTCGGCGACCGCCGCAACCCGAACGCCGCCTGGTTCTACCCCGCGCCGTCGCAGGCCGCCGCCGACATCGAGGGCCGGGTCGCCTTCTGGCACGGCGTCGAGGTCGTCGAGGCCTGAGCTCGTCAGCCGCAGGCGGGCGTGTAGGAGGACACCTCCGGATCGTCGACGAGCGGCGTATGGCGCACGACGGGACGGCCCTGACCCGCCTCCGCCGCCACGAACCGGTACTCCACCGTCCGTGACTCGCCCGGGGCGAGCACGACGCCGTGCATGGAGACCGGCCGATCGGCCGCGGTGGCATCGACGGTCGCGATGAGGTCGCCGCCGTCGCGCACGCCGCCGCGGAACGACCCCGGCGCCCCGTAGACCGCGATGTCGGTGCCGACCGATCCCGGCGGCACGCCGTACCGCCCGTCGAGGGCGACGAGGAACGGCAGGGTGTCGGCCGCGTCGGCCGGAGCACTGTTCGTCAGGGTCACCCGCACCCCGACGTCCGCGAGCCCGTCACCGCGGCACGAAGCCGTGCCCGTGGCGATCTCGACGTCGAGATAGGGATCCATCTTGGCCCCGGTGGTGTCGTTCAGGTAGACGCCGTACGACTCCGGTCCCGCCGCGTCGAGCGCGGCGGACGGGCCGCCGAGGGTCGTGGTCGCGAGCAGACCCTGCTCCCCGGCATCCGCACTCCACATCGAGATGCGGCCCTCGCGTGCCGCGCTCGCGGACGCGTCGAGCAGCCGCGCCGCATCGACGTCACCGGCCGTGAGGCGATCGAACACGGCGCTGCCGACCTGCGCGAAGTACTCGTCGAGCGCGTCGGCGTCGGGGATGCGGGAATAGGAGTCGACGAGGAGGGTCCGCACGACGTCGTCGGCGGAGAGGGTGTCGCCGCCCGCCTCGATCGGCCCCGTGGCGGCGAGCACGCCCGCGAGGAACCCCGGGTCGACGGCGATCACCCCGTCGACGTCGGTGCCCGTCGACCGCAGCCAGAACTCGCGCGCCAGCGCGGCGGTGAGGGCGAAGTCGGGAGTCATCGTGACGTTCTGCACGAACCTCGTCGGCTTGTCGCCCCACAGGGCGGTCTCGGCCTCCGGCAGCGGGTCGAAGCCGTCGAGCTCGCTGCGCACCGTTCCGTTGCCGCCGATCCGCGCGAGCGACATCGCGCCGTCCTCGACGTGCACCTGCGCGATCGCGCCGGGGATGCCGCCGGTCGTGCGGAGCTCCGCGTTGTTGAGGACGAGCACCAGGTAGTCGCGCGGGCCGTCCGCTCCGAGCATCGGCGGCGCGAGTCGCAGCGCCGTGGCGGCGGTCGTGACGATCGGGGTCGCGCGCGACAGGAGGCCGTCGAACCGCTCGCGCGCGTCCGCGACGGGTTCCAGCAGTCCGCCCGCCGGCAGCCCGCCGATCCGTCGTGATGCGGACACGAGGTCCGACGCCGCGGCGGCGACCGCCGGTTCGAGGGACGCGAGGCGGCCGAGGTCGACGTGGCCCGCGGCGGACATCACGCCGTCGTCGCCGAACGCCGCGGCGTCGACGAGCGGGCCCACGTCCTCCGCGAGCGAGTGGGCCGACTCGGCGATCGCCCGGACCGCGTGGAGATCGTCGCCGACCCACGGCACCGATTCCCCGAGCCGCCAGATCGGATCCGACGTGAGCGAGGCCGCTTCCGCGGTGTGCTGCTGCAGGGTCGTGACCGCGTCGTCGACCTCGACGACGCCTGCGCCGGCCGACTCCGCCAGCTGCTGGGCGACGGGGATCGCCGCCTCCAGTTCGCCCTTGGCGAGCCATCCGCGCACCGCGACCCACGTGACCGCGGCGATCAGGATCGCGGCGGCGACGGCCACCGCGATCCTGATCGCCCGCCGATGCCGTCGAGGCTCGGTCGCGTCCTCGACGGCTTCAGTCACGACTTCGCCGTACCGCCGGGACGCGAGCGGCGTCGCCCGATGGCGACGATGCCGCCGCCGACGAGCAGCAGGACGATCGCGCCGGCTCCGAAGGCCCAGAGCGCGGGGTCGACGCCGGTCCCGGCCAGCGGGGATCCGCCCACGGGCGTGGACGTGTGTCCGGCCGGGCCGGTCGCGCAGTCCGGGGTCGCCTGCGGGTAGCTCAGTGCGACCGGCAGTTCGGGGTTCACGACGATCGTCGCGGTGATGTCACCGCGCGTCCATCGGAAGTTGCCGTCGGTCTCCACCCACTCGCCGTCGACGAGCGCCCACCCGGGCCAGCCGGCACCACGGCCGTCCGGTCCGACCTCGGCACCCGGCCACAGCACCTCGCCCTCGAGCACGCCGCTCGCGGGGATCTCGCCGAGCGGGATGGTCGTGGAATTCGAGCCGGAGCTGATCACGAGGCTCGCCGAGCGGGAGGTCGCCTTGATCCCCGGTTCGGTGAGCACGATGCGGTAGGTGATCCACGGGACGTCGGCCGAGCACTCCGGCACGACGGTGCTGCCGGCGAGGGTCGGCTGGACGCCGACGGTGGGCGGGATCGTCGGCGGATAGTCCTCCGCGACGGCGGCAGCGGGCACCGCGAGCGCGGCGGCGACGGCGAGCGAAAGGGCAGCGAGGATCTTGGACAGCACGGCGTCCTCCGAGGGGGTATCGGCGAATCGGGTATGGGGGGTGGGGGATCCTGGGGTGGTGCCGATCACCCGGACGTTAGTCATCCGCCCCTCCCGACGCCATTCCCCCGACCGGGGGTCGGGCCGGACGGACGTAGGGTGGATCGGGTGAGCGAACCACGGCTTTCCGTGCGGACGGTGGCGGTCGACGAGACCGAGCCGCTCATCCCCCGCACCGACCCACGCAACCCCCTCGTCTGGTTGCGACGCGGCGAGGGCATCGTCGGCCTCGGCGAGGTGCTGCGGATCGAGGCGTCCGGGCCCGACCGCGTCGACGATGCGGCCGCCGCCTGGCAGGCGCTGGCCGAACGCGCGAACGTGCACGACCACGTGGGCCTGCCGGGCACCGGGCTCGTCGCGTTCGGCGCCTTCGCGTTCGCCGACGACTCGGAGGTGCCGAGCGTGCTCATCGTGCCCGAGCTCGTGCTCGGTCGGCGCGACGGCCGCGCGTGGGTGACCCGCATCTCGCTGTCGACCGGCGACGACGAGCAGGCCGAGCCGAGCTCGGACGGCCGCGGCCGCCGCGCGTCGGACGAACCCGAGATCCCCGAGCCGGCGCCCAAGCGGCGGGTGCCGCACGTCGAGTTCCGCCCCGGCACGATGACGCCCGAGCGCTACGAGGGCGCCGTCGCCGAGGCCGTGCGCCGCATCGACGCCGGCGAGTTCGAGAAGGCCGTGCTCGCCCGGCAGCTCGTCGGCGAGCTGCACGAGGACGACGGCCTGCGCGCCACGATCAACCGCCTCGCCGAGGACTACCCCGACACGTGGGTGTTCGCCGTCGACGGCCTGATCGGGGCGAGCCCCGAGACGCTCGTGCGGGTCGACCACGGCCAGGTCTCCGCGCGCGTGCTGGCGGGCACGACCGATCGGGGCGCCGGCGAGGCATCCGACCGCGACCGCGCCGCCGCGCTGCTCGACTCCGCGAAGGACCGCGCCGAGCACGCCCTCGCCGTCGCGAGCGCCGTGAAGCGGCTGGAACCGCACACCGCCCGGCTCGACACGAGCCCCGAGCCGTTCACGCTCCAGCTGCCGAACCTCTGGCACCTCGCGACCGACCTGAAGGGCACGCTCGGCGACGGGGCGAGCTCGCTCGACCTCGTGCGAGCGGTGCATCCGACGGCGGCCGTCGGCGGCACCCCGCGCAAGGTGGCGCTCGCCGTCATCGCCGAGCTCGAGGGCTTCGACCGCGGCCGCTACGCCGGCCCGGTCGGCTGGGTCGACGGCGACGGCGACGGCGAGTGGGCGATCGCGCTGCGCTGCGCGCAGGTCGACCCCGACGGCACCGTCACCGCCTATGCGGGATGCGGCATCGTGCACGACTCGGTGCCGGCCTCCGAGCTCGCCGAGACCGTGATCAAGTTCAAGCCGATCGTCGAGGCGTTCGGCGGCTGAGCACCGCGCGGCGGGGCGCTCGCGCCCTCACGACGCCGCGAGCCGCGCCCGCTGCTCGTCGACGTCGAAGTCGGCCTTCGGCCACTCGAGCTGCATCGCCTCGAGTGCGTCGATGAGCAGGTGCTGCACCGCGAGCCGCGCGTACCACTTGTGGTTCGCCGGCACCACGTACCACGGGGCCTCCGGCGTCGACGTGCGCTCGAACGCGACCTCGTACGCGCGCTGGTAGTCGTCCCACCGTTCGCGTTCGTCGATGTCGCCGGGGTTGAACTTCCAGTGCTTGTCGGCGCGGTCGAGGCGGTCGCCCAGTCGCTTCCGCTGCTCGTCGCGGGAGATGTGCAGCATCACCTTGATGATCGTCGTGCCCCCGGCGACCAGCCCTCGCTCGAACCCGTTGATCGCGTCGTAGCGGCGCTCGATCTCCTCGGGCGGTGCGAGCTGCCGCACCCGGCCGATGAGCACGTCCTCGTAGTGCGAGCGGTCGAACACGCCGATGAGCCCGGGCCCGGGCACCGCCTTGCTGACGCGCCAGAGGAAGTCGTGGCCGAGCTCCTCCTCGGTCGGCTTCTTGAAGGCGGTGAGCGCGACGCCCTGCGGGTCGACCGAGCCCATGACGTGCTTCACGATGCCGCCCTTGCCGGCGCTGTCCATCGCCTGCAGCACGAGGAGGATGCGCCGCCGGTCGCCGAGGCGGCTGTCGGCGAACAGCAGCTCCTGCAGGTCGGCGAGGATGTCGGCGCCGAGCTTCAGCGCGGTCGCCCCGTCGTGCTTGGAACCGTGGATGCCCGGGTGCCCGTCGGGGTCGACGTCGGCAAGGCGGAGGCCCGGCGCGGCGCGCAGCAGCTCCGACGGGTCCTCCTTCCAGAACGACTCCCTGCCCATGGCCCGCTCCTCTCGTCGGGCCAGGCGTCGTCGCGGCCCCTTGCGCCCATCCTGCCGACGCCGCGAAGGACGGGGCAAGGGGATGCGGCGAGCGGATGCCTCGGAGCCGGCGCGCGCTGCGCTCAGCGCTCGAGCGGCACCTCGACGATCGACGGCTCCGTGACCGCGGTGCCCAATGCCTCGTCGAGCTCGGTGCGGGTCGCCGCGCGCCGGTAGGCCCAGCCGTACGCGGCGGCCAGCCCGGCGAGGTCGACGGCATGGGGCGTGTACTGCACGCGGTCGAACCGCGCCGCGTCGGTGCCGTCGGCGACCTCGAGCGAGTCGAAGATGGTGCCGCCGCCGTCGTTGCCGACGATGACCTGGAGTCGCGGTCGCGCCTCGCCGGCGCCGAGCAGCAGCGAACCGACGTCGTGCAGGAAGGTGAGATCGCCCACGACCGCGCGGGTCACGCCGGTGCGAGCAGCCGGCTGCGCGGCCGGCTCGTGCGCAACGGGCGCCGCGGCGGCGGGCGCCAGTGCGCCGGCCTGGCTCGCGATCGCGAGTCCGGTGGCGGTCGCCAGCGTGCCGTCGATCCCCGACAGCCCGCGGTTCGCGAACACGGGGATGCGTCGCCCCGGCACGACCTTGTCGGCGTCGCGGATGAGCCGCGACGCCCCGAACAGCAGCCGGTCGTGCGGCCAGGTCGCCGCCCAGACCGCCTCGACGAGCATGCGCCGGGTCACGGGTTCGCGCATCCTGGCGAGCTGCGCCCTCATGTACGCGCGCTGCGCGGCGAAGTCCGACACGTGCCCGGTCTCGTCGATGCCGCTGGCGACGGCGGCCTCGGATGCCCCGGGCTGCGCGGATGCCTCGGCGTCGAGCAGGATCCGGCTCGCGCGCACCCACCGGCCGAGCCAGGAGCGCTCCTCGGGCGTCGGCTCGCGCTCCTCCGCGCGCACCGTGCGGAGGAACCGCCGCACCCGGCGCCCCGGGTTGAACCACTCGACGCCCGACGGCGCGACGACGATCGCCTCGACGCCGTCGCGACGCAGCAGGGCGGGCACCTGGCGAGACAGGGTGGGATGCCCGAACACGACCACGCGCTCGACGCGGTCGCCGAACCCGGGCTCGTCGAGGAGCTCCCGGTACGCGACGACGAGGTTCGGCCCGAAGCGGGCGCCGCTCGAGACCTCGGCCAGCAGCGGCCAGCCGCCGGCCCGCGCGAACGCCTCGGCCTGCTCCCCCGCACCGGCGCCGGCGACGACGACGGTCAGCGGCCCGCGTTCGATCAACGTGCCCGCGGGCTCGGCCTCCGCCGAGGGCGCACCGATGCGGGCGCGCGCGGCGTCGGCGGCCTCCTGCGCGAACGAGCGCGCCGGCGCGGCCGAGCCGGATACCTCGCCCGGGGCATCCGCATGGGCGAGGTCGTCGATCGTGAGCGGCGCCGACAACGGCTCGCGCAGCTGCACGTTCAGGTGCACCGGGCCGGCACCCGGCGACGGGATCGGCACCCCGAGGTCGTCGGTGCCGAGCGACGCCGCGAGCAGGCGGCGCGCGAGGCGGCGAGCCGACTCGGGCTCGCCGTCGACGCCGCCCGGGGCCTCGACGTCGCGCTCGAAGCGCAGCGCGCCGGCGAAGATGCCGGGCTGCACGGTCGTCTGGTTCTCACGGACGCCGCGGGACTCGGCCGGGCGGTCGGCCGTCAGCACGATGAGCGGCACGCTCGCGTGGTGGGCTTCGAGCACGGCGGGGTGCAGGTTCGCGACGGCCGTGCCCGACGTCGTGATCACGGCCGCGGGCCGCCCCGACTCGAGGGCGAGGCCGAGCGCGAGGAATCCGGCGCCGCGCTCGTCGATGCGCACGTGCAGGCGGAGCCGGCCGGCCGCCTCGAGCTCGGCCGCGGCGAGCGCGAGCGCCTGCGAACGGGAACCGGGCGCGACGACGAGGTCGGTGAGGCCGCCGCGCACGAGACCGGTCAGGAGGGCGAGCGCGTAGGCGCTCGCGGGGCTCCGGCGCACGCCGGACTCAGGCATTCGGGCGGCCGGTCGGACCCGTCTCGCCTGCGGCCCCGTCGGTGCCCGGGTCGGTGCGTCGTCGGCTGGGGTCGGCGCCCGTGTCGTGGTGGTCGTGCTCGTCCTGGCCGTCGACCGGGTCGTCGCCGTCGAGTTCGGCCAGCTCCTGCTCGAGGCGCCGGATGCGCTCGTCCTGCTCGGCGTCGCGGTCGAGCCGCCGGAGGAAGTCGGGGTCGTCGTCGGGTGCGATCGGGCCGCCGCGACGCTGCTGCGCCGCCTTCCCCACCCGTCCGCGGCCGATGACGAACCAGAGGACGCCGCCGATGACAGGCACCAGGATGATGACGACGATCCACCAGCCCTTGCCGATCGCACGGATGCGTGCGCGGTCGAACAACGAGCAATCCACGACCGCGTAGATCGTGAACACCACGTATGCCGCAACCGCGGCGACGAAGAACTTGACCACTATTCCCTGAGTATAGGCACGCCCGGGTCACGACCGGCTGGGAGGTTGACGAACTCTTCCGACCGTGCTCGGAACCGGTCCGGCGACCGTCTCGGCCGGGCCACCCGCTGAGCGGACGCCCAGCCTCCGCTGCCTACACTGGCAGGGTGAAATCCGTGCCCACGTGGGTCTGGTTCAGCGTCATCCGCGTGCTGCTGTTCGCCGTCCCCTTCGCCGTCCTCATGCTCGCGAACGTGCCCTGGTGGCTGTCGGCGATCGTCGCGGCGCTGTTCGGCCTCGCCGCCTCGTACCTGTTCCTTCGCAAGCCCCGCGAGGAGCTCGCCCGCGACCTGCACGCCGCTCGGTCGCGCACCAAGCCCGCGCCCACGACCGACGACGAGGCCGAGGACGCCGCGCTCGGCGAGGACCGCTAGCGCGCGACGCGGCCGCTAGAAGGCGAACGCGAGCCCGAGGCCCACGCCGTAGACGAGGGCCGTGAAGCTCGCGAGCTGCAGCGCGATGAGCAGCTCCCTCGGCGCCTTCGCGGTCGCCACGATGATGCACGCCGGCAGCGCCAGCAGCAGGCCGAAGAGGACCAGCCACGCCGGCGGGTAGAACAGCGCGAAGAACACGACGATCGCGAACGGCACGAGCGTGAACACGATGAAGAGCACGCGCCCGGCCGTCGCGCCGACGAGCACGGCCAGGGTGCGCTTGCCGGCCGCCCGGTCCTGCGTCACGTCGCGCAGGTTGTTCGCCATGAGCACGGCGCAGGCCAGGAGCCCTGCGCCGACGCCGCCGAGCCAGCCCTCGAGGTTCACCGTGAGGGCCTGCACGAACGCCGACCCGGCGGTCGCGACGAGGCCGAAGAACACGAAGACGAAGAGCTCGCCCAGGCCGGCGTAGCCGTACGGATGCTTCCCGCCGGTGTAGAACCAGGCGGCGACGATGGCGACCAGGCCGACGGCGATCAGCCACCACTGCTGCGTGATGACCGTGAGCGCGAGCCCGGCGAGGCCGGCGACGGCGAAGAACGACAGCGCGACGATGAGCACGTGCCTCGGCTTCGCGAGCCCGGCGCCGGTGAGGCGGGCGGGGCCGACGCGGTGGTCGTCGGTGCCGCGGATGCCGTCGGAGTAGTCGTTCGCGTAGTTCACGCCGATCTGCAGGGCGAGCGCGACGACGAGCGCGAGCACGGCCCGCGTCGGGTGCCACTGGCCGGCGCCGAGGGCGACCACGCCGGCGCCCGTGCCGAGCACGACGGGCGCGATCGCGAGCGGCAGGGTGCGCAGGCGCGCGGCGCCGACCCAGTCGCCGAAGGTCGCGGGTCCCCGCGCAGCCACGGGCTCGCGCGCGGCGCGAGCCGGGTTGCCCGAGCGGGCGTACGTGCGGGACTTCTTACGGGAGGTGTCGGGGGTCGTCTCCCCGTCGGTCGGGCGTGCCACCCGGCCATGCTAACGATCGGGCGCTATGAACGGGCTATGCGCCCGCCGCGAGCAGGGCGGCGATCGCGCGACGGTCGGGCTTGCCCGAGCCCAGCAGCGGCAGTGCGTCGAGCACGAGCAGGCGCACCGGCCGCGCGGCCGGGTGCAGCCCCGCGGCATCCGTCGCCTCGGCGAGCAGGTCGAGCGAGGCGGATGCCCCGCCCGGGGGCTCGGGCACCACGACCGCGGCCCGTTCGCCCCACTCGGGGTCGGCGACCCGCACGGCCACCGCGTCGCCGAGGCCGGGCAGTGCGCGCACGGCGCGCTCGACCTCGCCGAGCGCGACCTTGACGCCGCCCGAGATGATCACGTCGTCGGCGCGACCGCGGATGCGCAGCCGTCCGTCGGCCTCGAGCGCGCCGAGGTCGCCGGTGCGGTACCAGCGGATGCCCCGGGCGTCGGTCGTGAACGCCGCAGCGGTCCGCTCGGGGTCGGCGAGGTACCCGGCCGCGAGCATCGGGCCGGCGAGCTCGACGCCGTCGTCGACGATGCGCACGCGCGCCTCGCCGATCGGCCGTCCGTCGTAGACGCAGCCTCCGGCGGTCTCGCTCGAGCCGTAGGTGCGCACGACGTGCACGCCGAGCTCGCGGGCGCGGTCCGCGGTCGCGGGCGCGAGCGCCTGGCCGCCGATGAGCACGGCGTCGAACGACCGTGCGGCCGCCGCGATGAACGGGTCGCGCTCGGCGGCCTCGACGAGGCGGGACAGCTGCACCGGCACGAGCGACGTGTAGTGCGGCACGAACGGGTCGAGCCCGGCCGACGCCGCCGCGAACGCGGCCGGGTCGAAGTGCTCGCCCTCGACCACGACCGTGCGGGTGCCGGCGACGAGTCCCCGCACGATCACCTGGGCGCCGGCGATGTAGTGGCCGGGCAGGGCGAGCAGCCACTGGCCGGGGTCGCCCAGGGCGTCGTGGGTGGCCTCGGCGCTCGCGCGCAGCGCATCGGCGGAGAGGGCGACGCGCTTCGGGGCATCCGTCGACCCGCTCGTCTCGACGACGAGCGCGATGCCGTCGTCGACCTCGGCGGGTGGGGCGCCGGCGGGTGCGGCGCCCGCGGGAACCGGCCAGACCGCGGGGCCGCCGTCGAGGGCCGCCGCGAGCGCCGCGGTCAGCGCCGCGACGTCGGTCGCGGGCACGCGGGCGAGCGGCGTCATCTCAGAAGTGCCACGGGAAGGGGCCCCAGTCGGGGTCGCGCTTCTCGAGGAACGCGTCGCGCCCCTCGACGGCCTCGTCGGTGCCGTAGGCGAGCCGGGTCGCCTCGCCCGCGAACACCTGCTGGCCGACCATGCCGTCGTCGACCGCGTTGAACGCGAACTTCAGCATGCGGATCGCCGTCGGCGACTTCGTGAGGATCGTGCGCGCCATCGCGATCGCCTCGCGCTCGAGGTCGGCGTGCGGCACCACCCGGTTCACCGCACCCATCTCGTACGCGCGGTCGGCCGAGTACTCCTCGGCGAGGAAGAAGACCTCTCGGGCGAACTTCTGGCCGATCTGGCGGGCGAAGTACGCCGAGCCGTAGCCGGCGTCGAACGAGCCCACGTCGGCGTCGGTCTGCTTGAAGCGGCCGTGCTCGCGGCTCGCGATCGTCAGGTCGCAGACCACGTGGAGCGAGTGCCCGCCGCCGGCGGCCCAGCCGGGGACGACCGCGATGACGACCTTCGGCATGAAGCGGATCAGTCGCTGCACCTCGAGGATGTGCAGGCGGCCGACGGCGGCCTGCGTCGCACCCGAGACCACCGCCGTCTCGCTGTCGGAGTACTTGTAGCCGTCGCGGCCGCGGATGCGCTGGTCGCCGCCCGAGCAGAACGCCCAGCCGCCGTCCTTCGCGCTCGGGCCGTTGCCGGTGAGCAGCACCACGCCGATGCGCGGGTCGGTGCGCGCGTCCTCGAGCGCGCGGTACAGCTCGTCGACGGTGTGCGGCCGGAAGGCGTTGCGCACCTCCGGCCGGTCGAACGCGATGCGCGCGATGCGCCCGTCGAGCGAGTGGTGGTAGGTGAGGTCGGTGAGGCCGTCGGGGCCGGCGACGCGGGGCGCCGCATCCGTCCACTGGCTCGCGTCGAACAGTTCGGAGACCTCGGCTGGCATGCCTCCAGCGTATTCCCGCCCTGCGGCCGGCACTCGCGCGCGGGGCCCGAACCGTGGCTGAATGGTCTCGTGACCGACGACGCCGAGCTTCCGGGCCTGCCCGACCTGTCCGACCTGCTCGCGACCGCCCGGGTGGTGGCGCTCCCGCTGGTGACCCGCTTCCGCGGCATCGACGTGCGCGAGGCGCTGCTGCTGGAGGGCCCGGAGGGCTGGACGGAGTTCTCGCCGTTCGCCGAGTACGACGACGAGGAGGCATCCGCCTGGCTCGCGGCCGCGATCGACTTCGGATGGAGCCCGGCGCCGCCCGCGCTCCGGGACGCGATCCGCGTGAACGCGACCGTGCCCGACGTCGACCCCGACGAGGTGCGGGCGGTGCTCGACCGCTTCCCCGGCTGCCGGACGGCGAAGGTGAAGGTCGCCGCGTCGGACCGCACGCTCGCGCAGGACGTCGCGCGGGTGCGGGTCGTGCGCGAGGTGCTCGGCCCGGAGGGCCGGGTGCGGCTCGACGCCAACGCCGGGTGGAACGTGGATGAAGCCGAGCACGCGATCCACGCGATGGCGGAGTTCGACCTCGAGTACGTCGAGCAGCCGTGCGCCACCGTCGAGGAGCTCGCCGAGATCCGCCGCCGCACGAAGTACCTGGGCATCCCGATCGCGGCCGACGAGAGCGTGCGCCGTGCGTCCGACCCGCTCGCCGTCGCCGAGGCGGGCGCCGCCGACCTGCTCGTGGTGAAGGCGCAGCCGCTCGGCGGCATCCGTCGGGCGCTCGCGATCGTCGCGGCCGCGGGGCTGCCCGTGAACGTGTCGAGCGCGCTCGACACCAGCGTCGGGCTCGCGATGGGCGCGCACCTGGCCGCCGCGATGCCCGAGCTGGAGTTCGACTGCGGGCTCGGCACCGCGTCGCTGCTGGCCGCCGACGTGACGGATGCCCCGCTCGCCCCGGTCGACGGCGCGGTGCCGGTGCGCCGGGTCGAGGCATCCGCCGCCCTGCTCGACCGCTGGGCCGCCGACGGCGACCGCACGGCGTGGTGGCTCGCCCGGCTCGAGCGCTGCCACGCGGTGCTGGCGACGGGCGCGGGTCGTTGACCGAACCGGCTCAGCCGGTTTCATGGCCCGACCGCAACCGGCTCAGCCGGTGATGGTCGCCCGGTCGAGGTAGGCGTCGATCGCGTCGCGGTTGCGGATCAGGGCGTCGATGCGCGCGTCGAGCTGGGCACGGCGTCGCTCCAGGGTGTCGGCCTGCGTGCGTTCGATCACCGGGGCCTTCGGGTGGGACGTCTGGGCCAGGCACGGGATCATGTCGGCGATGACGGCGGTCGGCACCCCCGCCTCGATGAGGCCGCTGACCTGCTCGACCCGCTCGACGCTGCCCTCGGCGTAGTCGCGGTAGCCGTTCGCCCGGCGCTCCGACGCGATCAGACCCTGCTGCTCGTAGTAGCGGAGCCGGCGGGCCGAGACGCCCGTCCGCGCTGCGAGATCCCCGATGCGCATCGGACTCCTCTCCGGCCGGCGCGATCGGGCGCTGCGATCCGACCGCTTGACCTTGACAATAGCGTCAAGGTTCGACGATGGCGACATGCCGACCCACGTCACCGATCCGCACCCCACCGATCCGCACCCTGCCGACGCCGTCCCCGCCGCCCGCCCCGATGCCGCCGCGACCGCCTCGGCCCGGCCCGTGCCGCGCCGCGGGCGCCTGCCCCGCAACAGCCTCGCTGCGCTCGCCGCCATCACGTTCACCGGCGTCGTCACCGAGATCATCCCCGCCGGGCTGATGCCGTGGATGACCGCCGACCTCGGCGTCTCCGAATCGCAGGTCGGCGCCCTCGTCGCGGTGTACGCCGTGACCACGGCGGTGACCGCGATCCCGCTCACGGCGCTCACCCGGGGCATCCCGCGCAAGCGCCTGCTGCTCGCGCTCGTCGTCGGGTTCGCGATCCTGAACGGAGTGTCGGCGATCGCCCCCGACTACCCGACCCTCCTCGTCGCCCGCCTGCTCGGCGGGATGCTCGCCGGCCTCCTCTGGGCGATCGCCGCCGGCACCGCGATGCGACTCGTCGAGCCGGAGCACGCCGGCCGGGCCCTGTCGATCGCGATGGTCGGCGTGCCGCTGGCGTTCGCCTTCGGCCTGCCGATCGCCACCGCGCTCGGCGGCGGCGTCGGCTGGCGCGCCGCCTTCGGCGTGCTCGCCGTGCTCGCGCTGGCCCTCGTCGCCTGGGCCGCCGCCGCCCTCCCCGGGATCGCCGGCGAGCGCGCCGGCGACCGCCCTCGCCTGACGACGGTGCTGCGCCTGCCCGGCCTCGTGCCGGTGCTCGTCACCACCGGCACGTTCGTGCTCGCGCACAACGTCGCGTACACGTACGTCGCGCCGCTCACGATCGCGTCGGGCCTCGACGCGCACCTCGACCTGGTGCTCCTCGCGTTCGGGGTGCTGGCGGTCGTCGGCGTGCTCGTCTCGGGCGCGCTCGTCGACCGGCACCTGCGCACGATGGTGCTCGTCGGCACGGCGCTGCTGGGGGCGGCACTCGTCGCCCTCGGTCTGCTCGCCGACCGGCCCGTCGTGGTCGTGGTCGCGATCGCCGCCTGGGGGTACGCCTACGGCGGCGCCCCGACCCTGCTGCAATCGGCGCCCGCACGGATCGCCGGCGAGGCGGCCGATGTCGCGCAGTCGATGGTCGTCGCGGTGTGGAACGGCTCGATCGCCGCGGGAGCCGTCGTCGGCGGCGTCGTGCTCAACCTCGCGGGTGTGGGCTGGCTGACGTGGGCCGCGCTCGCGCTCCTCGCCGTGGCCGCGATCACCGCGTCGACGTCGCGGGCGGCGTTCGCCCCGCTCGCCCGCCCCTGACGTCGGCCGCGACATCGCCGGAACGCCGAGGCGGGGCGACCCGTGAGGGCCGCCCCGCCTCGGCCGGACGGATCGCCGTCGTCAGCCCGCGATCACCGCGCGCCGCCGCAGGCGCGGCAGCACCAGCACCGCACCGGCGGCGAGCAGCGCGAGGGCGAGCAGGGCGGCGAGCCACGCCTGCGTGCCGGTCACGCCCAGCGGGCCGAGCACCACGAGCGCAGCGGATGCCTCGAGCCCCGACTCGAGCCCGGCGAGCCGGATCTCGTGGTCGCCGAGTTCGGTGTCCGTCGGGATGGTGACGGTCGTCGACAGGGCGCCGTCGGCGTCGGCGGTCACGGCGAGGAGCAGCTTCGGCGTCGAGTGCAGCCACACCTGCACGGTCTCGCCGGGCTCGAAGCCGGTGCCCGTGATGCCGAGCGCGTCGCCGGGGTGCACGGTGCCGGCCGAGATCCGCACGAGCGGGCCGTCGGTGCCGGGGTCCGTGCCCGGGTCGGTGCCGGGATCGGTACCCGGGTCGGTGCCGGGATCCGTGCCCGGGTCCGTGCCGCCCGCCTGCTCGTCGACGAGGACCGCCGCCGTGCGGGCCGGGATCGTCACCGTGCCGGTCGCCGCGTCCCACGCGGTCGCCTTCACGACCGGGTCCGACCCGTCGGCGAGCGCGTCGGCGAGCGCGAACCCGCGACCCGACAGCCCGTCGACCTGCTCGGTGATCGCCTCCGGCGACGCATTGAGCACGACCAGCGCGCCCTCGAGGGCCGGGTCGACGTCCTCGCCGACCAGGTCGTCGACCAGCATGAGCACGAGGCCGGGCGTGGCATCCGCCCCGCTGTTCGGGAACGTGACCTTCTGCTCGATCAGGTCGGCGGAGCCGAGCTGGAGCAGGTCGACGCTCGAGCGCACCCGCAGCAGGTCGAGGGCGGCACCCTCGGCCGCGGCGATGTCGGGCGCGCCGGGCTTCAGCGCCGGGTCGGCGAGCAGCGGCGTCATGTCGGCCCACTTCGTGCCGTTGTCGGCCTGGTTCGGCAGGCCCGACCCGAAGGTCGACTCCTGGCCGGTCCAGTCGATGCGGTTGAACCAGTCGCCCGAGTTGTAGCTGTTCCGGTCGAGCGACTTCGAGCGGAGCAGCTCGGTGCCGGCGTGCCAGAACGAGGGCGACTGCGAGAGCGTCACGGTCGCGAGCGACAGGGTGTTCATGCGCACCCGGTCGGCCATCGACGTGTCGGTCGGGAGCTTCCAGACCGACAGGTCGTACAACGTCTCGTTGTCGTGGGCGTCGACGTAGTTGATCGTCTCGTCGGGCTGGTCGGCGTAGCCGGCGGGGGCACCGCGGTAGTCGAGCTCGTCGCCGCGCTTGACGGTGCCGTCGCTCGTCTCGAACTCGTACGCCCGCAGGTTGCCGGTGAGGCCGAGCTTCACGAGGTCGGTCTGGTGCGCGAGGTCGGCCAGCTGGTCGGCCTGCGACGCGGTGCCGGGCCGCCCGTTCGGGTCGGTGCCGAGGCCGGTGCCGAAGCCCTGCTGGAACGTCGACGTGCCATCGACCGGGCTGCCGCCGTGCACGGCGTCGCGCAGCCGGTCGTTGAACGTGCCGATGCCGGTGCCGCCGAGGTTGCCCTGCGACGCCTGTTCGAAGAGGGCGTCGTTCGCGACCTCGCCGAAGTTCCAGCCCTCGCCGTACAGGTAGATCGACGTGCCATCGATGCCGTCGGCCGCGAGCGTGAGCTCGTCGAGGGCCGCGCGCACCGCGAGCAGGTTCTCCTTCGAGTGGTGGCCCATCAGGTCGAAGCGGAAGCCGTCGACCTTGTACGCCTTGGCCCACAGCACGACCGAGTCGACCATGAGCTTCTGGGCGACGAGGTGCTCGGTCGCGACGTTCTGGCAGCAGGTCGAGGTCTCGACGCCGCCGGCCGCGTTGAGCCGCTGGTAGTACCCCGGCACGACGCGGTCGAGCACGCTCGTCTCCGACTGGCCCGACGCGGTGGTGTGGTTGTACACCTCGTCGAGCACGACCTGGAGGCCGGTCGCGTGGAGCGCACCCACCATCTCGCGGAACTCCGACACCCGGGCGCCGCCGTCGGGGTCGACCGCGTACGAGCCCTCGGGCGCCTGGAAGTGGTACGGGTCGTAGCCCCAGTTGAAGCCGTCGAGGTCGTGGATCTCCGACAGGCACGCCTGCTGCTCGGGCGAGGCCGGGCCGTAGGAGGCCAGGTCGCAGTCGGGCACGGCCTGCTCGCCGCGCCGCTCCTCGATGGTGGCGATGTCGAACGTCGGCAGCAGGTGCACCGTGTTGATGCCGGCCTGCGCGAGCTGGCGCAGCTGCGCGGTGCCCGCCGAGTCGCGGGTGAAGGCGCGGTAGGTGCCGCGCTCCTCCGCGGGGACCGTCTCGTCGGAGATCGAGAAGTCGCGCACGTGGAGCTCGGTGATGGCCCGGTCGACCGGACGCTCGACCACCGGCGCGGCGGTCTCCGCCCAGAGCTCGGGCGAGAGCGCCGGGTCGTCGAGGTCGACGACGACGGTGCGCGTCGAGTTCACGGTGAGCGCGGTCGAGTACGGGTCGGTGACCGAGTTCTCGACGATCTCACCGGTCGTCGGGGCGAACACCGTCACGTTCCAGCGGTACTCGTCGCCGTTCGCGACGGCGCCCGCGGGCACCGCCCACGTGCCGGTCTCGCCGTCGAACGCCGCGTCGATCACCTCGGGGTCGCCGGTCGCCCCGGCGTCCCAGCGCTCGAGCGACACGGCCTGCGCGGTCGGCGCCCAGACGGTCGCCGTCGCCTCGCCCGACGACCAGCTCACGCCGAGGGGCGCGGAGGCCACGGCGGCCGCGTAGAGGTCGTCGAGCACGCCGGGCACCTGCACGCCGGTGAAGGCCGTGAGCGGGGCATCCGCATCGCCGCCGTGCTGTGCGACGGCGAGCTGCTCGGTGAGGAGCCGCTGCACGTCGGCGCGGTCGAGGCCGACCGGCTTCAGCGCGAGGAATCCGGTGAGCGCCGGGAACCGCGCGAGCTGCGCGTCGGTGAGGCCGGCCGGGTCGAGCGCGAGCTCGACCGGCTCGCCGCCGCCCGCGACCCGGCCGTCGGCGACGCCGAGGCCCGCGTCGACCGCGTGCTCGAGGGTCCAGGTGGTCTCGTCGGCCGACGCGCCGCCGAGGAGTGAGGCCGGCCAGGCGATGGTCGACGCGTCGACCCAGTGCGCCCGCGTCTCGCCCGTGCCCGCCAGCGGCGGGTCGGTCACGACGATCTCGAGCACGTGCGTCTCCAGGGTGTAGCGGAACTCGACGAGCTTGCCGTCCTGCGCGCTGAACGAGTAGTTGGCCCCGTCCTTCACGCCGCCGACGCCGTAGTTCTCGGCCCAGCTCAGGCCGTGCGCGACCTTGCCCTCGTAGGCGCCCGTCGGGATGGCGTCGGTCGAGAAGGTGTACACGCCGTCCCGGTCGCCGTCGAAGAGCATCGACGCGAGGCAGTCGGGCGCCCAGTCGCCGGCGCAGCCGACCTCCGACTGGAACGAGCCGGGGACGGTGACGATCGGGCCCTCGGCGGTCGAGGTGAACACGTGCGTCGTCGGGTTCCAGTAGAAGGTGATCGCGCCGCCGCCGTGGTGGTAGGCCGCGTTTCCGCCGCCGGGCTCGCCGTTCACGCCGTAGTTCACGTCCCACGAGCCGTTGACCGCGACCTTGTACTCGTAGTCGCCCTCGGGCAGGTCGAAGGTGCCGGCGTAGACGCCGTCGGCGCGGAGGGTCAGCTTCGCCGCCTCGCAGCCGGGCGTCCAGTCGCCGGGGCAGCCCATCTCGGAGTTGTGGTTGCCGGGCACGGTGACGAGCTCGACCGGCTGCTCGGGCTCCTCCTCCTCGACGAGGTTCACGGCGTTGCCGACCGACGCGTACGTCGAGGCTGCGGCGCGCTGGCCCGCGGCGTCGGTCGAGATCGCCCGGTACTCGAGCAGCGTGCCGTCGGCGAGGCCGGTCGTGTCGTGGAAGACGCGCGGGGTGGTGTCCTCGGCGGTGCCGAGCGGGTGCCAGGCGTCGGCGCCCTCGTCGCCGGCGATGCGCCAGGCGAAGCTCGTCTCCTGCCAGGTGTCGTCGTCGACGTCGGCGACCACCGGGGTGATGCCGGTCACGCCGGCGCCGGCGGCGGGCGTCGCGACCGTGATGGCCAGGGCCGCGTCGGGCGCGGTCACGGGCCGGTCGGCCGTGTAGACGATCGCGCTGCGCGCGGGAACGGTGACGGATGCCACGCCGTCGGCGTCGGCCGTCACGTCGGCGCCGGCCGTGCCGTCGGTGCGGTAGAGCTGGGCGAACACGCCGCCCTCGGTGAGGGTCGGGATCTCGACCGTCTTGTCGGCGCCCGAGTTGTTCAGCGCGACGAGCACCTCGGTCTTGTCCGAGCGGTCGACGCGACTGAACGCGTAGACGCCCGCGCCCGAGTCGGCGTACCGCTCGACCTGCGCGCCGTCGGCGAGCGCCGGGTTGGCGGCGCGGAGCGCCGCGAGGTCGGCGATGTGCTCGTAGAGCGGGGCATCCGTGTCGAACCGGTCCTGCGAACCGAGCTGCTCGCCCGTGACGAGCGGCTGGTTCTCGTACTCGTCGACCTGGGTCGCGAAGAGGGTCTGGCGGGCGTCCTTGTCGCCGCCGGTGCCCGCGAAGCCCTGCTCGTCGCCGTAGTAGACGACCGGCTGGCCGCGGGTGAGGTACATCAGGTCGTGGGCGAGCAGGTCGCGCTCGAGCGGGGCATCCGTGTTCAGCAGGAACGAGCCGACGCGACCCATGTCGTGGTTGCCGAGGAAGGTCGGCAGCGCCGACGCCGACGTGTCGGGCGTCGTGTAGTAGTCGTCGCCCGCGAACAGGGTCGACAGGCCCTTCGCCGAGTTGCCCGCCGCGAAGCTGACGGCCTGCGACTGGAAGGTGAAGTCGAGCACCGAGTTCATGTCGGTGTTGCGCACGTACGGCGACAGCTTCGTCGGGTCGGCGTCGTAGACCTCGCCGAACATGAAGAAGTCGTCCTTGCCCTGGGCGTGCGCGTAGTCGAGCACGTCGGTGGTCCACTGCTCCCAGAACTCGAAGTTCACGTGCTTGACGGTGTCGATGCGGAAGCCGTCGATGCCGAGGTCGATCCAGTCCTGGTAGACCTTCGTGAAGCCCTCGACCACGGTCGGGTGCTCGGTCATGAGGTCGTCGAGGCCCGAGAAGTCGCCGTAGGTGACCGACTCGCCCGTCCACGTCGAGTCGCCGCGGTTGTGGTACAGCGTCGGGTCGTTCAGCCACTCGGGGACCTTCACGACGTCGGGGTTCACGACCGGCGTGTACGGGAAGCTGGTCGCCGGGTCGAGGGTCGGGAAGGTGCCGGTGCCGGCGTACTCGCCCGGGTCGAACGCGGTGCCGTCGGCATCGGTGTAGGCCGACGCGCCCTGGTCGATGTACGAGTACTGCCCCTCGGCGTACGAGATGCCGTCGGCGGTGTGGTTCGTGATGATGTCGAAGTAGACGTCGATGCCCTTGGCGTGCGCCTCGTCGATGAGCGCCTCGAGCTCGGCGTTGGTGCCGAGGTGCGGGTCGATCTGGGTGAAGTCGGTGATCCAGTAGCCGTGGTAGCCGGCGCTCGCGTTCGCGCCGGTGCCCTGCACGGGGTTGTTCTTGAAGCTCGGCGTGAGCCAGATCGCGGTCGTGCCGAGGCCGGCGATGTAGTCGAGCCGGTCGCGCAGGCCCTGCAGGTCGCCGCCCTGGTAGAAGCCCTTGTCGGTCGGGTCGTACCCGGTCGTCATGCGGTCGCCGGTGAGGCCGCCCTCGTCGTTCGCCGGGTCGCCGTCGTCGAAGCGGTCGGTCATGACGAAGTAGAAGTTCTTGCCGGCGCCGTCCTGGCGCACGGGCGCGGCCACGAGGTCGGCGTCGGATGCGTCGTCGTACGCCCCGCGCACGCCGAGGAGCTCGAGGCCCACCTTGTGGAGCGCGTCGTCGAACACGACGCGCACCTGGGCGTCGCCGGCGACGGTCAGCGGGATGTTGTCGTTGCCGCCGTCGAGGCCGTACGACTCGTCCCACGCGTCGTTCACGGCGACCTTGTACTGCCAGGTGCCGGCGGGCACCGTGAAGTCGGCCGCGTAGACGCCGGCGGTGTCGGTGGCGAGCAGCTCGGTGGCCGCGCAGTCGGGCTGCCAGTCGCCGGGGCAGCCGAGCTCCTGCTGCAGGTCGCCGACGAGCGCGAACGTGCGCGGTTCCTCGGCGGATGCCGCGAGGGTGGGCGCGACGACGGCGACGGCGGAGACCGCCAGCACCCCCGAGATCAGACAGGCCAGCCAGCGGCGAAGGGGCGCGCTCCTCGTCATCTTCGACTCCAGGACTCGGGCACGACGACGTGCCGACGGCGGCACGGGCGCGCAGGGGCACGCCCGTCCCAGGGGATGTTCCGTGAAGGTAGCAGCGCGCAACCGGTTAATGCAAGCGCTTCCAATTCTTTGCGCAATCCGCTTGCGTCCCTTCGACACGCACCCCTATCTTGAGGGGCAGTCGTCACCGTGACGCGGCTGCCGCATCGACGCGGCGGCGACGGCGGATGCCTGGACTCCCGGCCGGACTCCGCCGATCTGCAGAGGAATCCACCTCCATGTCAGACCTCCGGACCGGCATCGCCGCCGACTTCACCGGCCGTCGCAAGCGCTTACGAAGTGCGGTCGTCATCGCGCTGCTCGCCCTCCTCGGCACGTTCGCGACCGCGACCGGCGCAGCCGCCCCCGCGAGCGCCGCGGCCCCCGGCCCCAAGGACGTGACCGCCGTCATGTTCTCGTGGACCTGGAACGCCATCGCCCGCGAGTGCACCACCACGCTCGGCCCCGCCGGCTACGGCTACGTGCAGACCTCCCCGCCGCAGGAGCACGTGCAGGGCCCCGAATGGTGGACCTCCTACCAACCCGTCAGCTACAAGGTCGAGTCGCGCCTCGGCACCCGCGCCGAGTTCAAGGCGATGGTCGACACCTGCCACGCCGCCGGCGTGAAGGTGATCGCCGACGCCGTCATCAACCACATGTCCGGCAAGAGCGCCGGCGGCGTCGGCTGGGCCGGCTCGTCGTTCCAGCACTACGACTACCCCGGGATCTACCAGTCGCAGGACTTCCACGCCTGCCGCCGCGACATCGCGAACTACCAGAACCGCACCGAGGTGCAGGAGTGCAACCTCGTGAACCTCTCCGACCTGAACACGTCGTCGTCGTACGTGCAGGGGCGCATCGCCGGATACCTCAACGACCTCGTCTCGCTCGGCGTCGACGGGTTCCGCATCGACGCCGTCAAGCACATCGCCGCGAGCGACATGCAGGGCATCCTCGCGAAGGTGAACGACCGCGCGCGCCTCTACATCGTGCAGGAGGTCATCCGCGCCAACGAGCCGATCCAGCCCGAGGAGTACACCTCGTACGGCGACATCCACGAGTTCGCCTACGCCCGCAAGCTCAAGGAGGCCTTCGGCGGCGGCACGATCAACTGGCTCGTCACGGGCAACGGCATCGGGCCGTCGTGGGCCGGCTTCCTCCCGCAGCAGAACGCGGCGGTGTTCGTCGACAATCACGACACCGAGCGCAACGGCGAGACGCTGAGCTACAAGGACGGTTCGACCTACGACCTCGCGCAGATCTTCACCCTCGCGTGGAACTACGGCTCGCCCTCGATCCACTCGGGCTACCAGTTCTCGGACAAGGAGGCGGGCCCCGCACTCGCCGGCAACGGCGAGGTCGTCGACCCCGTCTGCGGGCAGAACGGCTGGACCTGCAAGCACGCCCAGGCGGCGATCGCGAACATGGTCGGCTTCCGCACCGCGACGTACGGCACCGCCGTCGTGAACACGTGGACCAACGGATCGACCGCGATCGCGTTCGGCCGCGGCGACCGGGGCTATGTCGCCATCAACCGCGGCGGCGCCCTCACGCGCACCTTCCAGAGCTCGCTGCCCGCGGGCCGGTACTGCAACGTCACCGTCGGGCTCCCGACGGCGAGCGGATGCTCCGCCGGCGACGTCGTGACCGTCGACGCGTCGGGCGCCTTCACGGCGACCGTCAGCCAGAACGCGGCCGTCGCGCTGCACGTCGGCGCGAAGGCGGGGCAGGGCACCGACCCCGGCACCGACCCCGAGCCCGGCACCGGTGACCTGACGGTCTACTACTCCACGTCGAAGGGCTGGAGCGCGTACAACGTCCACTACCGCGTCGGCACCGGCGCCTGGACCACCGCCCCCGGGGTCGGCATGACCGCCGCCTGCGCCGGCTGGGTCTCGCGCACGATCGCCGGCGGCGCCTCGGGCACGACGGCCGCGTTCACGAACGGCTCGGGCACGTGGGACAACAACGGGTCGAAGGACTACGCGCTGAGCGGTGCGATCGCCACGGTGAACGGCGGCGTGGTCGGTCACGAGAACCCGTGCGCGGGCACCGAACCGGAACCGCAGCCCGGCGGCACCACCACGGTGTACTACTCGACGAGCAAGGGCTGGCCGGCGTACGCCATCCACTACCGCGTCGGCACCGGAGCGTGGACGACGGCGCCCGGGGTGCCGATGACCGCCGCCTGCACCGGGTGGGTCACGGCCTCGATCCCGCTCGGCGGCACCTCGGGCATCACGGCCGCGTTCAACGACGGGTCGGGCACGTGGGACAACAACGGGTCGAAGGACTACGCCATCGGCACCGGCTTCCAGCAGGTGAAGGACGGCGTGGTCACCGCGGGCAACCCCTGCGCGTGATCCGCGAAGACCTCACGCGGCCGGGACCTCCGGGCGCGTGAGCCGGGAAGGGGGCGGCGTCGGATTCCCGGCGTCGCCCTCTTCTCCCGTCAGAACTGCCGCACCATCGCCGCGAGGCGGTGCTGCTCGCGGAGCCGCTCGGCCTCGACGCGGCGCTCCCACCGCTCGGCGAGCTCCTCGTGGGTGAGCGGCTGCCGCGCGGCGCGTCCGCGCCGGGCGGTGAGCGTCTCGGCGGTGCGGCGGAACAGCCGCTCGAACGTCGGTGCGGGGTGGGTGTGCTCGGGGCCCGTGATGACGGGGAGTGCGGTGTCCATGGTGTTCGTTCCTCCTGATGCCGGTGCCCTCGATCGGGCTGTGCCTCAGGTCTACCGACGGGGCATCCCCCCGGCGTCCGTGGACGCTACCGATCTCAGGGCGTCCGGATACCGAGATCACGGGCCCGGCGCGCAGCCTCCTGCCGGGTCCCCACCCCGAGCTTCGCGAGCAGCGCCTGCACGTGGCTGTCGACCGTCCGCACCGACAGCACCAGCCGGTCGGCGATCTGGGGATTCGTCAGGCCGTCGGCGACGAGGCCGAGCACCTCGAGCTGCCGGTCGGTCAGCCCCTCCGGGTTGTGCCGCGTCACCTCCTGCGGTCCGCGCGGCACCGCCCGCGCGCCGTCGCGGCGCAGCTCCTGCCGCACGAGCGCGGCGAGCGGCCGCGCGTCGATGCGATCGAGGATCGCGAGGGCGGCCAGCCGGTCGGCCTCCTCGGGCGACTCGGCCAGCGCGGATGCCTCGTGGTACGGACAGCCCCGCTCCCGCCACAGCTCCGCCGCCCGCCGCCAGTCCCCCCGCGCCTGCACGGCGAACGGGAGCTCGCCGGCGGGCGGGTCGGCCGGCTCCCCCGCACGCCCGAGCAGCCAGGCGAGCTCCGCCTGCAGGTTCGGGTCGGAGAGCCTGACGGCGTCCGCGTACGCCGGCAGCGCGGCGGAGCGCACCCCGTCGTGGTCGCCGCGGAGCAGCGCCGCCTCCGCCAGCGCCGCGGCGGCCGGTCCCGTGCGCTGCAGGTCGCCGAGCACCTGCGCCAGCTCCCACCCGGCCCGGAGCGTCGTCTCGGCGTCGGGCCGGCCGGAGCGAAGTCGCGCGAGTCCCGCGACGACGAGGCCGGTGCAGTGCGCCTGCGGCAGCAGTTCCGTCGCGTGCCCGGCGGCGGCTTCGATGGCGTCGTCCCACCTGGCGCGGGCGAGATGGAGGCGCCCGCGCTCCACCTGCTGGTAGGTCCACAGTCCGACGATCTCCGAGCGCTCCGAGAACTCGAGCGCCGGCTCGAGGTACTGCTCGGCGAGTTCGAGCCGGTACTCGTCGAGCAGGCTCCAGACGAGGTTCACGTGGGCCCGCGCCGCCTCATCCATGAGGTTCGCGGCGACCGCGATGTCGGCGGACTCGACGAGTTCGGCGATGCCCGCGTCGTCCTGCTGCAGCAGGTGGGTCGTGCCGAGGTTGTTCAGCGAATGGGTGAGCGCACGCGGCTCCCCCGCCTCCCGCGCGAGATCGACCGCGCGCGCTGCCAGGTCGTGCGCGCGCGGGATGTCATGGGCGAGCATCGCGAGCTGCGCCTCATTGCTGAGGGCGAGGGCGAGCAGGCCCCGGTCGGCGGAGTCGGCCAGCATCTCGGATGCCTCGCGCCCCGCCGCCTCCGCCGCCGCGCGGTGGCCCGTGAACCACTGGAACCGCGACAGCCAGCGCAGGCTCGCCCCGAGGGCGGTCGGGTCGCCCCGCCGCCGACGCAGCCGCACCACATCCTCCTGCGCGTCGACGGTCTCCTGCCCGACGCCGAGCACGTAGCTCTCGATGGCGAAGCCCTCGAGCAGGTCGGCACGGGCGCGTTCGTCGAGCCCGTCGACGTGGGCGAGGGCGGCCCGGTAGTGCTCGGCCGCCTGGCGGTGCGCGCCGCTGACCGAGGCATCCCGTGCGGCGCGCGGCGCCCACTCGGCGACCACGTCGCCGCGCCCCGCCTCCGCCGCGTGGAACGCGATGCGGCCGGGGTCGGCGCCGAGCTCGAGCAGCACCGCGAGCACCCGCCCGTTGAGCTCGATCCGGCGCGAGGCGGTCAGCCCGTCGACGACGGCGCGTCGGGTCAGCTCGTGGCGGAACTGCACGGAGTCGGGGCGCACGGTGAGCAGCCCCGCCTCCTCGGCGGCGCCGAGCCGGCCCGCCCCGCCGGGCACGAGCCGGGCGAGCTCGCCAGCGCGCACGGCCGACGGCACGACGGCCAGGAGTTCGAGGTGCTGCTGCGTCTCGGGATCGAGTCGGCGCAGGCGGGCGGTGACGGCGTCGACGATCGTGCGCGGCACGTGCTCGGCGTCGGCCGACGAGACGAGCTCGCCGACGAAGTACGGGTTGCCGGCCGTCAGGGCGAACACGCGCGCCGGGTCGAGCCCGCGCGCCTCGGTGAGCTCTACGACGGCGTCGGCCGACAGGCGCTGCAGCGCCAGGTGGCGCACGTTCGCCCTGAGGTCGCCGAGGAGTCCGGCGAGCGGGTCGCCGCCGTCGACCTCCTCGTCGCGGTACGTGAGCACCAGCACCGCCGGGAGCGCGTCGATCCGTCTCGCCACGAACCGCAGGGCGTCGAGCGTCGCCTCGTCGGACCAGTGCACGTCCTCGATCGCCAGCACGGTGCCGGGCGTCGACGCGAGCTCGTCGAGGAGCGCGGCGAGCACCTCCTCGCGGTCGCCCGCGCGAAGCGCGTCCTGCAGCCGGGTGCCGACGAACGGCGCGAGGTCGCGAAGCGGGCCGAGCGTGCGGGGCGTGGAGAGCGCGTCGCATGCCCCGACGAGGATGCGGCTGCCCGGCGGCGGGTCGGCGCGGAGCGCCTCGACCAGGGTCGACTTGCCGATGCCCGCCTCGCCGTGCACGAGCACGACCCCGCCCCGCCCATCCGCCGCGGCCGCCGCGGCGTCGCGGAGCACCGCGAGCTCGGGCTCCCGCTCCAGCAGTCGCATGGAGCGATCGTGCTCCCGCCGCGACGAGCCCGCAAGGGACGCGCCGCGACGGCGCGGCCCCGAGGGCGCCCGAGCGCGGAACGACCGGCCCGGCCCGGGGCGGGTCGGGCCGGTCGCCCGAGGGTCACCCGCTGTAGCGGTGGCAGCCGCCCGACCCGTCGGTCCACAGGAAGGCGCGGGCCGTGTTCGGGCCGTAGATGCCGTCGGCGGTCACGCCGAACTTCTGCTGGGCGCGGACGAGGGCGGCGCGGGTCGCCGGCCCGAAGGCCCCGTCGACGACGAGCCCGGCGCTCACGGCGCAGCGGCCGTTGAGGCCCTGCTGGAGGGCCTTCACGGCGATGGAGTTGGCGCCCTGGTCGAGGCGGCACAGCTCGTTGAGGTTGGAGTCGGCCGGGGTGTTCCACCACTTGTCACCCGCCCCCCAGTTCATGATGAGCTTCGAGCAGTACCCGCCGTTCGCGGCCTGCGCGGCCGGCGCCGCGACCATGCCGACGCCGAACAGCATGCCGACCGCGAGCATCGTCGCGGTTACTCGCTTGGCCCACCGCGACCGGGCGGCCTTCGTGAAGATCGTGAACTTCATCGTTCCCTTTCTGAGTGCGGAGCGCGCGGAGCACGACGAACGTGCTCGCGCCGACCGGACGGCGTCGTCCGGCCACGCGCACACTACCGACCGGGACGCGCGCGGAATCGGCGTTGTCCACAGGTCGGAACCGGGCCGCGCCGGGCGGCCTCGCGGGAACGGTCGCGGCGCGGTGCCGCAGGCGGGATCAGAGTCCCGAGTACGCGTGCAGGCCCTTGAAGAACAGGTTCACCACGGTGAAGTTGAACAGCACCGCGCTGAAGCCGATGATCGCCAGCCACGCCGACCGCGAGCCCCGCCAGCCGCGCGTCGCGCGGGCGTGGATGTAGCCGGCGTAGATCACCCAGATGATGAAGGTCCAGACTTCCTTGGTGTCCCAGCCCCAGTAGCGGCCCCAGGCCTTCTCGGCCCAGATCGCGCCCGCCATGAGCGTGAACGTCCAGAGGATGAAGCCGATGATGTTCACCCGGTACGCGAGGTTCTCCAGCGAGATCGAGTCGGGCAGGGTCGCGAGGAACGACTTCTTCACCGCTTCGGCCGTGGCGAGCAGCGACTCGCGTCGCGCCTGCATGAGCTGCACGACCGACAGCGCGAAGCCGAGGGCGAAGAAGCCCACCGACGAGGTCGCCACGAACACGTGGATGACGAGCCAGACCGACTGGAGTGCCGGCGGCAGCGGGGCGACGTCGACGTAGAAGTTCACGGCCGCGACGCCGAGCAGCACGAGCACGAGGCCGGTGACGAACGTGCCGAGGAACCGGAGGTCCTGCTTGGCGACGAGCAGCACGAGCAGGAACACGCTGGTGACGATGAGCGTGCCGGTCAGCGCGAACTCGTACATGTTGGCCCACGGCACGCGGCCCGCGGCGAACCCGCGGGTGACCGTCGCGGTCAGGTGGAGCAGCCACGCGATCACGGTCATCGCGACGGCGACGCGCAGGATCGGCGAGCGGCCGTAGTCGACGGATGCCCCGGCGCTGGTCGCGCTCGCCCAGCGCGAGCGCTTGCCCGAGGCCGGCGCGGCGGGGCCGGCCGACGCGGCCGCTCCCGTTCGGGCCGCGCGGGCCGAACGCTCGGCGGTCAGCGCGGCGCCGACGGTCGCGGGCTCGGGCGAGGCATCCGCCGTCACCTGCTCCGACGCCTCCGCGGCGGCGTCGACCGCGCGGGCGGCGACCGCGCCGCGACGGGCGAGGTCGACGGCGTACGCGATGAACGCGATCGCGTACACGGCCAGGGCCGAGTACACGCAGAGGATGGAGATCTCGTCGAGCGTGAACGTCACCGTATTACCTTACGTCCGGGGTTGCGAGGAATCTTCAGCGGATGCCGCGCCCGCGGCCGGGGCATCCTGAGCCGGGGCACCGCCGTCATCCGGAGCCGCGACCGGGCCCGCTTGGGCGTCGGCGAGGTCGGCGACCGCCTGGTCGAGGCCCGGGTCGTCGCCGCGCGCGAGTCCGGCGTACTCGAGCACGACCGCCCCGCCCGGCCGCTTCGCGGCCTTCACCCACATGCGCCGACGCGGCACGAACAGCGACACGAGCAGGCCGCCGAGGATGAGGATCGCGAACACCAGCACCCACCCCTGCGACGGGTCGTGGTGGATGTCGAAGGACGCGAACCGCTTCACGCTGTGCGAGTAGTCGCCGTCCGCGGCATCCGGGTCGGCGCTGTCGAACGTGACCGTGCCGCGGCCGCCCGGCAGGTCGACGGTCTGGCCCGGCATCAGCTCGAGCGAGTCGACGCCCGTGTCGCCGCCGGTGAGCTGCGTCATGCCCGTGGGGTCGAGCGCGTAGACCGAGGTCGGGGTGCCGTCGTCGATGCCGAGGTCGCCCTCGTAGACGTTCAGCGTGAGGACGGGGTAGACGAGGTCGGGGAACGTCGACGTGTACGCGCCCGTGTCGAGCACGTCCTGCGTCGGGTAGAAGAAGCCGACCATGCCGAGCTGCTCGTCGAGCCCGTCGGTGACCTTCACGACGCCGATCGAGGTGAGGTTCGCGTCCTGCGGGAGGAACGGGATCGAGTCGGCGAACACGACGTTCCCGTCGGGGTCGCGCACGGTGATCGTCGGCGCGTAGCCGTTGCCGAGCAGGTAGACGTCGGTGCCGTGGGTGCGCAGCGGCTCGTTCACCTTCACGGTGCCGGTCTCGGGGTCGCCGCCCTGCGTCGTGATCGCGACGTTCGCGGTGAAGTCGATCGGCTGGCCGATCGCGTCGGCGTTCTGCGTCTCGTAGACGGCCTCGAGGCCCTCGAGCGAGAGCTTGTACGGCTCGAGCGACGCGTCGTCGAAGAAGCGCCCCGGGTTGAACGAGTCGAAGGCGGCGAGCGTGTTCACGAACGACTGCCCCTCGACGACGACGCGCTGGCCCTGGAAGCCGAAGCCGCCGCCGATGCCGACCGTCACGAGGATCCCGAGGAGCGCCGTGTGGAAGACGAGGTTGCCGGTCTCGCGGAGGTAGCCGCGCTCGGCCGACACGCTCGGTTCGCCGCGCAGGTCGAACCGCTCCACCCGGTACCCGGCGCGCTTCAGGCGCACGGTCGCGTCGGCGATCGCCGTCTCGACGTCGACGCCGACGGGCAGCGGCCGCTCGGCGTACGCCGACAGCCGCGACAGGCGGGCCGGCGTGCGCGGCGGGCGGGCGCGCAGCGCCTCGAGGTGGTGCTTCGTGCGCGGGATGATGCAGCCGATCAGCGACACGAAGAGCAGGAGGTACACGGCGCTGAACCACGCCGACGTGTACACGTCGAACATCTGGAACGAGTCGAGGATCGGCGCGAGGTTCGGGTTGTCGGTGAAGTACTGGGTGACGCCGTTCGGGTCGCTCGAGCGCTGCGGCACGAGCGAGCCCGGCACCGCGGCGATCGCGAGCAGGAGCAGGAGCAGCAGCGCCGTGCGCATGCTCGTGAGCTGCCGCCAGGCGAACCGCAGCCAGCCGATGAACCCGAGCTTCGGCTGCGTGATGCCGTCGCCGGAGCCGCCGTCGCCGGAGCCGGAGCCGGAGCCGCCGCCGCGTGCGCGGTCGTCGTCGGCCGGCTCGGGCGAGTCGACGTGGTCGGCCGGGCGCAGCGGGTCGTGCGTGCCGCCGTCGCGCGCGCTGCGGTCGCGCGCGCCGCGGTCGCGACGCTCAGAGGACGAGGTCGATGCCACTCATCACCCCTTGGAGTTCGCTCATCCACGCCGTCCAGAGGCCGCTCACCATGATCACGCCGATCACGATGAGCAGGCCCCCGCCGATGAGGTTGATGGTGCGGATGTGCCGGCGCAGGAACGCCATGGAACCCGTCACCCAGCCGAAGCCGAGCGCGACGAGCAGGAACGGGATGCCGAGCCCGATGCAGTACGCCAGCCCGAGCACGGCGCCGCGCCACGCCGACTCGGCGTTCAGGCTGAGGCTCAGCACGGCCGCGAGTGCCGGGCCGATGCACGGCGTCCAGCCGAGGCCGAAGACGATGCCGAGCAGCGGCGCCCCCGCGAGCCCGGTCGCCGGCCGCCACGTCGGCTTGAACTGGCGTTGCAGGAACGTGAACTGGCCGACGAACACGAGGCCCATGACGATCAGCACGACGCCGAGCACCCGCGTGATCGGGTCCTGCCAGGCGCGCAACCACGCGCCCGCGGCACCCGCCAGCGACGTGTACACGAGGAACACGGCCGTGAAGCCGGCGATGAAGAGGAGCACGCCGAGCAGCAGGCGACGACGGTTGCGGCGCTCGACCGCGGCGTCGGCCGAGGCATCCGTGAACCCGCCGACGTAGCCGAGGTAGCCGGGCACGAGGGGCAGCACGCAGGGCGAGAGGAAGGAGATGAGCCCGGCCGCGAGCGCGATCGGGATCGCGATCAGCAGTTGCCCGCTGAAGACCAGCTCGCCGGCGCCCATCAGGCGCCCTCGGCGAGGAGGCCGTCGACGATCGTCTCGAGGATCGAGGCGTCCTGCAGCTGGCCGAGGATGCGGGCGGCCACGCGCCCCTCCTTATCGAGCACAAGGGTGGTCGGCACCGCGGCCGGCGGCACGCGGCCCGCGAACGCGAGCTGCACGTCGCCCGACTCGACGTCGAGGATCGACGGGTACGAGACGCCATAGCGCTCCTCGAACGACGCCGCGTTCGCCGCCTGGTCGCGCACGTTCACGCCGACGAAGGTGACGCCCTCGCCGTCGAACGAGGCGCGGGCCTCCTCGAGCAGCGGCGCCTCGACGCGGCACGGCGCGCAGCCGGCGTACCAGAAGTTCACGACGGTGACGTCACCCGCGCTGTCGGCCGAGTCGAACACGTCGCCCTGCGCGGTCTCCCCCGAGAAGGCGACCGGCTCGCCCCGGTCGTCGGCCGAGAACTCGGCGATCGACCCGTCGCCGGCGATGTAGTTCTTGCCGCTGCCCTCGCGGTACTGCTCGGCGAGGGAGTCCTCGGTGCAGCCGGTGAGCAGCAGGGCGGATGCCACGGCGAGCGCCATGCCGCTGGTCGAGTAGCGAGCGAAGCGAGCGTATCGAGACCCGGCACCGCGGGAGGCGCCGCGCATCACACCGCCCCCACGTCGGTCGCCTGGGCACCGAGCCCGGCCGCGGGGTCGGCGTACCCGACCTCGACGAAGCGGTCGCCGCGTCGCTCGAGCGTGGTGATGCTCGACAGCGCGCACCGGCGACGGCGCGGGTCGTGCGCGAGCGAGCGGCCGGCCAGCCGGCGGTGCACCATCCAGATGGGGAGCTGGTGGCTGACCATCACGACGTCGCCGCCGTCGGCCGCGTGCCATGCGTCGTCGATCGCCTGGAGCATGCGGGTCGCGATCGAACCGAACGGCTCGCCCCAGCTCGGCTCCCACGGGTTCACCAGGTACACCCAGTTGCGCACGTCGCGGAGGGCCGATTCGCGCCCGGTCATGCGCTTGCCCTCGAACCGGTTCTCCGGCTCGATCAGTCGCTCGTCGACGGATGCCTCGAGCCCGAAGGCCTGCTCGACGGGGTCGGCCGACTGGCGCGTGCGCTGGAGCGGCGAGGCGAGCACGGCGCTCACGGCGCGGTCGCGGGCGACGAGGTCGTCGGCGGCGGCCTGCGCCATCCGGCGGCCGAGGTCGGAGAGGCCGTAGCCGTCGAGTCGTCCGTAGAGCACGCCCTGCGGGTTGAACACCTCGCCATGGCGCACGAGATGGATCTGGTCGGCCGGCACGGGCTCCAGTCTACGGATCGGTTCCCTTTGAATCCGCCGTGCGTCGGGGCCGGGCCGGTCGGGTGGGCCGCGTCGCGGAAGCGGCCGCCGCGGCGGCCCGCCCGCCCGGTCAGCGGGCGAATCCGGCCGGGTAGGATGGATGCCCGTGACCGACCGCACCCTCGTCAAGCAGCTCGCCGCCCACGCAGACGGCCCCGTGACCGTCGCCGGATGGGTCGAGACCGTCCGCGATCAGAAGAAGGTGCAGTTCGTCATCCTCCGCGATGAGTCCGGCGCCGTGCAGCTCGTGAACCCCGCGACCCGCGAGCTCGCCGACGACGCTCCCGCCGAGGGCGCCGGCTCCGCCGCTGCGCTCGCCCTGACCGAGGCGATCTCGGGCCTGTCGCACGGCTCGTTCGTGCGCGTCACCGGTGAGCTGAAGCACGACGAGCGCGTGAAGCTCGGCGGCCTCGAGGTGAAGATCGGCTCGCTCGACGTCGTCAGCGAGGCCCTCGAGACCCCGATCGCGGCCGACTCGTCGCTCGACAAGCGCCTCGACTGGCGCTTCCTCGACCTCCGCCAGCCGAAGCAGGCGCTCGTCTTCCGCGTGCAGACGACCTTCCTGCACGCGCTGCGCAACGTGTGGATCGAGAAGGGCTTCGTCGAGATCCAGACCCCCAAGCTCATGGCCTCGGCCTCCGAGTCGCGCGCCGAGCTGTTCCAGCTCGAGTACTTCGAGACCGTCGCGTACCTCTCGCAGAGCCCGCAGTTCTTCAAGCAGATGGCGCAGTCCGCCGGCTTCGGCGGCATCTTCGAGGTCGGCCCGGCGTTCCGCGCCGACCCGTCGTTCACCTCGCGGCACGCGACGGAGTTCACCTCGATCGACTCCGAGCTCAGCTGGATCGACTCGCACGAGGACGTCATGGCGCTGCACGAGGAGCTCCTCGTCGCCGGCTTCCAGGCGGTCGCCGACAAGCACGGCGACGAGATCCGCGAGCTGTTCGGCAAGGAGGTGACCGTGCCGGCCCGCCCCTTCCCGCGCATCCCGCTCGCCGAGGCGAAGCGGATCGTCGCCGAGCGCGGGTACACGGTGCCCCGTGCCGACGCCGACATCGACCCCGAGGGCGAGCGGAAGATCTCGGCGTACGTGAAGGAGGAGCTCGGCCACGAGTTCGTCTTCCTGACCGACTACGACTCGAGCATCCGGCCGTTCTACCACATGCGCCGCGAGGGCGACCCGTCGATCACGAACTCGTACGACCTGGTCTTCAACGGCGTCGAGATCTCGACCGGCGCGCAGCGCGAGCACCGCATCGACGTGCTCGAGGCGCAGGCGCGCGACAAGGGCCTCGAGCCCGAGGAGCTCGCCTTCTACCTCGACTTCTTCCGCTACGGCGTGCCGCCGCACGGCGGCTTCGGCATGGGCCTGGCGCGCGTGCTCATGCTGCTGCTCGGCGAGTCGTCGATCCGCGAGACCACGTTCCTGTTCCGGGGCCCGACGCGCCTGCTGCCCTAGCCGGCGCGTTCCGCGAGTCCGACGGCCGGTCGGGGCATCCGCCCCGCCGGCCGTCGTCGCGTCCGGCGCGCGTAGGCTCGCAGCATGGTCGCGCCGACCCGCATGGTCCGCCTCGCCGGAGGCGCCTTCCGCATGGGCTCGGCCGAGTACTCGGCCGACGAGACGCCCGTGCACGAGCGCATCGTCGACCCGTTCGAGATCGACCTGCACCCGGTGACGAACGAGCAGTTCGCCGCGTTCGTCGACGCCACCGGGTACGTGACCGTCGCCGAGCGGCCGCTCGAACCGGCCGACTTCCCGGGCGTCGACCCGGCCGAGCTGGTGCCGGGCGGGCTCGTGTTCGCGCCGACCACCGGGCCGGTCGACCTCCGCGACTGGCGGCAGTGGTGGCGCTGGGGTGCCGGCGCGAGCTGGCGGGAACCCGGCTGGCCCGGGGCATCCGCCGCCGAGCGGCCGACGCACCCGGTCGTGATGGTGAGCTTCGCGGATGCCTCCGCCTACGCCGACTGGGCCGGCAAGCGCCTGCCGACCGAGGCGGAGTTCGAGTTCGCCGCCCGCGGCGGGCTCGAGGGCGCGCGGTTCGCGTGGGGCGACGAGGAGACGCCCGGCGGGCAGCTGATGGTGAACCGGTGGCAGGGCCGCTTCCCGTACGAGAACGACGGCGCGCTCGGGTGGGTCGGCACGTCGCCCGTGATGACGTTCCCGCCGAACGGCTACGGCCTGTACGACGTGACCGGCAACGTCTGGGAGTGGACGACCGACCGCTACGCGCCCCGGCACCTCGTACCCGGCGTGGCCGAGGCCGCGGTCGATGCCGGCGGGCGGGCGAGCCTGCTCGCGGCGGCGGGAGCCGACGACGGGGCGGCAGGCGCCGGAGTGGTCGGCGGCGAGACGGCGGGCGGCGAAGCCCGCCGCGTGCTCAAGGGCGGCTCGCACCTCTGCTCCCCCGACTACTGCCTCCGCTACCGCCCCGCCGCCCGCTCCCCGCAGTCCGACGACACCGCGACCACTCACATCGGCTTCCGCTGCGCCCGCACCCCCTGATTTCCCTCGCGAGGTCGCGGAAACCGCCGCTTTCCCGGCCGCGAAACGACCGTTCGCGCGACCTCGCGAGGCGTCGACCTGCTCACGCGGCATTGCCGGGACGCCAGCCGGCCTCC
The DNA here is from genome assembly GCF_043950245.1 of Agromyces sp. MMS24-K17. Classification (GTDB taxonomy): domain Bacteria; phylum Actinomycetota; class Actinomycetes; order Actinomycetales; family Microbacteriaceae; genus Agromyces. The sequence goes on from NZ_CP171640.1 coordinate 386,954, forward strand.
ACGAGAGCCTCGCGGACGCGGGCGATCCGACCGATCCTCGCTCGGCCGCGGTGCTGCTTGGTGAAGCGGATGACCCGCCAGCCGGCACGAGCGAGGTCATCGAGCCGGTTGACATCGCGGCCGAACTGCCGGTCGTCGGTCCGATGCTGCTCGCCGTCGTATTCGACGAGCACGCGGTACCGGGCATAGACGAGGTCGCCGATCGCGATCCGCCGGCCATGGCGGTCGAGGATCGTCGCGTTCACGGCCGGTTCGGGCAGGCCGTGCGCGATCAGGTCGAGTCGCAGCTCGGTCTCGGGGACCGAATCGGTACCCGGCCTCGCCAGGCCGAATGCGGCGCCCAGGCGCCGATGCCCGCGGCATCCGGCATGACGCTCCATCGCGGCCGCCAGCGCTTCCCGATCGGAGATCGGCGCCTGCCGCCGGAGCAGCGAATCCGCTGCCACCACGAGCTCGCGAACGCCGAGCGTTCCCGCGAGCTGACACCAGGCGTCCTCGGGTGACACCGTCGGCAATCCGAAGATGGACACCGGGATGACACGCCCCGGTGTCGTTCGATGCCCGATCACGCCCCGACCCCGCGGTACGGCCGCGGGCGCGATCACCGCGACGTCGAGCTCGATCCGCTCGAGCCGCCTCGGCACCGCGATGCCGTGCAGGCGCGCCGCGGTCGCGTGGCTGAACATCCGCCCGGCGGGCATCCTCGACTGCAGCGCGCGGCATCGCGCCTCGACGGTCTCGACCGAACCCGCGATCGCCCGGACCCCGTGGAACGGCCGTTCGAGGTCGCGACCGCGCAGCCGTCGCTCGGTGGCTCCGGCCGCCGTGGCTTCACCGACGGAGAACGGGCGCCCCTGGAGGGCCGGCGGGAGCGGTCGCGGAGTTCGCATCGGGTGAGCGTGGCATCCGTCGCCCATCCCGCTGCGCGCCGCATCCCGATCTGCGGAATCCGGGCGTGACCGCCCACCCGTGGAGGACTCGTCGCCGACCTGCACACCCCCGCGAGATCGCCGGAATCGTCGGAAACCGCCGCTCGAAGCGACGGTTTCCGCGACCTCGCGCGCCGTCAGTCGGGCGGCGCCCTCAGCCGAGCAGGGCCGTCTTCAGGCGGGTCGGGTCGATGCGCCAGTAGCCGTGCACCTCGCCGTCGAGGAGCACCACGGGGATCTCCTCGGCGAAGCGCTCGAAGAGCGTCTCGTCCTGGAGGATGTCGAGCTCCTCGTAGGCGACGTCGGGGCCGTCCGGCAGCGCGGCGACCTCCTCGCGCACCGCGGTGACCACCTCGCGCGCGTCGTCGCAGAGGTGGCAGCCGGGCTTGCCGACGAGGGTGAGGGCGATGGTGCGGGCGGTCACCGCTCCAGCGTACGCGCGGGCGGGCAGGCATCCGCCCGGGGATGCAGAAAGCGCCCGGCCGGAAGGCCGAGCGCTCGATGCGAGTCGGATCCGTCGACTGCCGACATGGTCGGCCGACGACGAGCGACTACTTCTTGTTGCGACGCTGGTGGCGCGTCTTGCGAAGCAGCTTGCGGTGCTTCTTCTTCGCCATGCGCTTGCGACGCTTCTTGATGACGGAACCCATCAAAACCTCACAGAAAAAGATCGAGCCGACCGCGTGTGCACGACCGGTGGCGGGAAAGCCTCGGAGTAGTCTACCGGATTCGCCGGCCGCGCCGTTCCCGAGCCCCGAACCCCGCTCGCGGCATGCGTTAACCTCGGAGGATGTCCGCCGCCGAACTCGTGATCCGCCCCACCCGCGAGAACGACTGGCAGGCCGTGCGCGCACTCCGCCTGGAGATGCTCCGCGACACCCCGATCGCCTACGGCGAGACCCTCGAGCACGCGCTCGCGCTCGACGAGTCGGTCTGGCGCCACCGCGCCCTGCGCGGCCAGACGCCGGGCCAGGCATCCTTCGTCGCCATCGAGGGCGAGCGCTGGGTCGGTCACATGGGCGGGTGGGTGCCGGATGCCTCCTCCGACCCGCTCCTCGTCGGCGTATTCGTCGCCCCCGATCGGCGCGGCGACGCCGCAGGCGTCTCCCGTGCCCTGCTCGAGGCGATCGAGGACTGGGCGAGCGCCCGCGGCGACACCCTCCGGCTGGAGGTGCACGAGGACAACGCGCGTGCGATCCGGTTCTACGAGAAGCTGGGCTTCGCCTTCACCGGGCGGAGCCGCCCGTACGAGCTGGCGCCCGGAGGACTCGAGCTGGAGATGGCGAAGGACCTGCGCGGATGAGCGTGTTCCTGGTCGTCCTGCTGGTGCTCGCGGTGATCGGCACCGGGGCGATGGCCGGCGTGTTCTTCGCGTACTCGGGCTTCGTGATCCAGGGCCTCGACCGGATGCCCCACGCATCCGCCGCCCGCATCATGCGCTCGATGAGCCTGGCGTCGCTGCGCACGCCGATCGTCGGCACCCAGTTCGGCACGATGCTGGTCGGCTTCGTCTGCACCGGGCTGGCCGTCTTCGGTCAGGGCGGCGCGGCCGCGCCGTGGATCATCGGGGCGACGCTGGTGCAGCTCCTCGGCTCGGTCGTCGTCACCGCGGCGGCGACGATGCCGGCGAACGACCGCCTCGCGAACGCCGCCGACGACGACGAGGTGCTCACCTCGGCCTGGCTCGCGTTCCGCGCCGGATGGCTCACCTGGAACCACGTGCGGACGGCGGCGTCGGTCCTCGCCTGCGTCGGCTTCGCGATCGCGCTCCGCCTCGCCTGACCCGGCCGCGCCGGCTCAGGCCTTGCGGAACTTCGGCGACACCACGGCGGTGACCTGGTGCGCCGTCTCGGCGAAGGCCTTGCCGATCGCCTCGGCGAACGCCCGCTGCTCGTCCTTCAGGCGGGCCGACGTCGGCTCGGCCGCGGCGAGGGCCGCGGCATCCGCTCCCGCGTCGGCGGCCAGGAACGGGATGAGCCAGTCCTCGAGGTGCTCGAGCGGCGCCCTGTCGAGCTTGTAGTAGCGGTGCTGCCCCTCCTCGCGCACGGCGACGAGGCCGGCCTCGCGGAGCACCTTGAGGTGCTTCGAGACCGTCGGCTGGCTGGTGCCCAGCGACGCGACGATCTCCGACACGCTGATCTCGCCGCCGGACTGGGGCGCGCTGGTCTCGCGATCGAGGAGGACGGAGAGGATGTCCCGCCGCGTCGGGTCCGCCACCACGTCGAAGATGTCCGCCATGGGTCAAGGCTAGCCAGTGCGGCCGGGGAGTACCATGACACACGCGTTCGGAGTCGTCGAAGGGGGACGCGTGAGGCGGACCAGGCCGGCAGCGCTCCGGGGGCTCGAACCCCGTAGCTGGTGGGGCACGGTGCGCTTCACCGTCGACTCGTTCGTGAAGCACTCGCCGTCGCGCTTCGCGATCGTCATCTTCGCCGGCCTCGTGCTCATCTTCACGCTGCTGTTCTCGCTGCCGATCGCACGGTCGGGCACCGGCCCGGGCGCGCCCCTGCACGACGCGTTCTTCACCGCCGTCTCGGTGATCTGCGTCACGGGCCTCGCGACCGTCGACATGGCGACGTACTGGTCGCCGTTCGGCAACCTGCTCGTGTTCATCGGCGTGAACATCGGCGGCGTCGGCGTGCTGACGCTGGCGACCACCCTCGGCCTGATCATCTCGCGCCGCCTCGGCCTTCGGGCGAAGCTCATGGCGGCAAGCGACACGAACCCGTCCCGCATCCACGTCGGCCCGGTCGCGGAGCGGCAGGCGGTGCGCCTCGGCGAGGTCGGCGGCCTGCTGGCGACGGTCGCGATCAGCGCCTTCGTCATCGAGGTCACGATCGCGCTGGCGATGATCCCGAGCATGCTCGCGGTCGGCTACGACGGCTGGCACTCGATCTGGTACAGCTTCTACTACTCGGCGATGGCGTTCACGAACACCGGCTTCAACCCGAACCCGGGTGGGCTCGAGCCGTTCCTGCACGACTACTGGATGCAGTCGCTGCTGATGGTGGGCGTGTTCCTCGGCAGCCTCGGCTTCCCGGTGATCTTCGCGCTGGCGCGGGCGTGGCGGCACCCGCGCAAGTGGAGCGTGCACGTGAAGCTCACGCTCACGACGACGCTGATCCTGCTGGTCGCCGGTGCCGTCATGTTCGCCCTGCTCGAGCACTCGAACCCGAAGACGTACGGGCACCTCGAGGCCGGCCCGACGGTCTTCCAGTCGCTGTTCATGTCGGTGATGACCCGCTCGGGCGGCTTCGCCACGATCGACATGGGCGACCTCTACGGGTCGAGCCAGCTCGTCAGCAGCATGCTCATGTTCGTCGGCGGCGGCTCGGCGTCGACCGCGGGCGGCATCAAGGTGACGACGCTCGCCGTGCTGTTCCTCGCCGCCTTCGCGGAGGCCCGCGGCGCGCAGTCGATGGAGGCGTTCGGGCGGCGCATCCCGCGCGACATCCTGCGCCTGTCGGTGAGCGTGGTGCTGTGGGGCTCGACGATCGTCGCGGCCGCGTCGATCGCGATCCTCCAGATCACGAAGGCGCCGTTCGACTACGTGCTCTTCGACGTCATCTCGGCGTTCGCCACCTGCGGCCTGTCGACGGGGCTCACCGCCGACCTGCCGCCGTCCGGCGCGTACGTGATGGCGTTCACCATGTTCTTCGGCCGGGTCGGCACCGTGACCCTCGCCGCGGCGCTCGCCGCCAGCCAGCGCCGACAGCTGTTCAAGCGACCGGAAGAGAGGCCCATCGTTGGTTGACCGCATCAAGCATGACGCCCCGGTGCTCGTGATCGGCCTCGGCCGGTTCGGCGCCGCCACCGCCGGGCAGCTCGACCGGCTCGGCCGCGAGGTGCTCGCGGTCGACACCGACGAGACCCTCGTGCAGAAGTGGAGCGAGCGGGTGACGCACGCGGTCGTCGCCGACGCGAAGTCGATCGACGCGCTGCGCCAGATCGGGGCCCAGGACTTCTCGATCGCGGTGTGTGCGGTGGGGTCGTCGGTCGAGGCATCCGTGCTGATCACCGCGAACCTCGTGGACCTCAAGATCCCGCAGATCTGGGCGAAGGCGATCTCGGCGTCGCACGGCAAGATCCTCGAGCGCATCGGCGCGAACCACGTGATCTACCCCGAGCGCGAGGCCGGCGAGCGCACCGCGCACCTGGTCAGCGGCCGGATGCTCGACTTCATCGAGTTCGACGACGACTTCGCGCTCGTGAAGATGTACCCGCCGAAGCCGATCCGCGGCAAGAACCTGACCGAGTCGGGCGTGCGCTCGAAGCACAACGTGACGGTGGTGGGCGTGAAGAGCCCGGGCAAGCCCTTCACGTACGCGACGGAGCAGACGGTGGTGTCGAACCACGACCTCATCATCGTGTCGGGTCGCGAGGGTGACATCGAGAAGTTCGCGGCGCTCGAGTAGCGCGGGCCGGATACCGCGGGCGGTGGTTTCGACAGGCTCAACCACCGGTGGCGCGCGCGGATGCCTCCGGCGGTGGTTTCGACAGGCTCAACCACCGGCGGTTGAGCCTGTCGAAACCGCCCCCGGCCGACCCCGTTAGGATTCCGTTAGCAAGATTCACAAATTTGTGAATCGGGCGTATCGTCGGCCGCATGAACGCCATCATCAGCACCCGCGGCCTCGTGAAGCGGTTCGGGCGCACCACCGCCCTCGACGGGCTCGACCTCGAGGTCGCCGCCGGCGAGGTGCACGGCTTCCTGGGCCCGAACGGCGCGGGGAAGTCCACGACGATCCGCATCCTGCTCGGGCTCGCGCGCGCGACCGGCGGCGAGGCGACCCTGTTCGGCCGCGACCCGTGGACCGACGCCGCCGACCTCCACCGACGGGTCGCGTACGTGCCGGGCGATGTCGCCCTCTGGCCGAACTTCACCGGCGGCGAGGCCATCGACCTGCTCACCCGGCTCCGCGGCGGGGCATCCGACAAGGCCGCCTACCGCGAGCGCAGGCAGCGCCTGCTCGACGCCTTCCAGCTCGACCCGCGCAAGAAGGGCCGCGCCTACTCGAAGGGCAACCGGCAGAAGGTCGCGCTCGTCGCCGCCTTCGCGACCCCCGCCGACCTGTACGTGCTCGACGAGCCCACCAGCGGCCTCGACCCCCTCATGGAGCAGGTGTTCAACCATGAGATCGACCGCGTCGCGCGCGAGGGCGCGACGGTGCTGCTGTCGAGCCACATCCTCTCCGAGGTCGAGGCGCTCTGCGACCGGGTGACGATCATCCGCGCGGGCAAGGTCGTCGAGAGCGGCACTCTGGCCGACCTGCGCCACCTGACGCGCACCGAGATCGCGTTCGCGCACGACCCGGCCCGGGAGGCCGAGGTCACCGCGATCCCCGGCATCCACGACCTCGCGATCGACGAGGGCCGCGTGCGGTTCACCGTCGACAGCGACCGCGTCGCCGCGGTGCTGCCCGACCTCGGCCGCCTCGGTGTCCAGGGCCTCACGGTCGCGCCTCCCTCGCTGGAGGACCTGTTCCTGCGTCACTACGGCGACGAGCTCGCCCCGGTCGGGGAGGAGGCCCGGGCGTGAGCACCCTGCTCGTGCTGCTCCGGCAGCGCATCCGCCGCGACCGCCTGCAGCTCGCCCTGTGGATCCTCGGCACCGCCCTGCTCGCGTACGCCTCGATCAACGCGGTGTACGACACGTACGGCGAGGAGAGCGACCGTCGCGAGATCCTCGGCGTCGCGATCGCGACCCGGACGATCCTGATCTTCCGCGGCACGCCGAACGGCGTCGACGAGGGCGCGTTCGCGTTCTTCCTGCTGTTCGCCTGGCTCGCGCTCATGGGCGGGCTCATGAGCACGTTCCTCGCGGTGCGCCACACCCGCCAGGAGGAGGAGCAGGGCCGCGCCGAGGCGATCGCCGCGACGCCCGCCGGACGCATCCTGCCGACCACGGCGACCGTCGTGCACGGCGTGCTCGCGAACGTCGCGCTCGGCCTGCTCGTCGCCCTCGCGCTCATCGGGCAGGGACTCGAACCGGCCGGCTCGTTCGTCTGGGGTGCGGCGTTGGCCGCCTCCGGCGTCGCGTTCCTCGCCTTCGGCCTGTTCGCCGCCCAGCTCTTCCGCACCTCGCGGGCGGCGAACGGCCTGTCGGTCGCGTTCGTGCTCGCCGCCTATTTGCTGCGGGGCATCGGGGATGCCGCGGGCACGCCCTCCGACGACCTGCTCCACGTGACGCCCGCCTGGCCGAGCTGGCTGTCGCCCATCGGGTACGGGCAGTTCACGGGCGCCTACGTCGAGAACGACCTGACCCCGCTCCTCGTGCCGCTCGGCTTCGCCGCCGCGCTCATCGCGGTGGTGTTCGGCCTCCAGGCGGTGCGCGACCAGGGCGCGAGCCTCGTGGCCGGGCGGGCCGGCCGCGCGACCGCCGGCCCGGTGCTGTCGAGCTCGTTCGGCCTCGCCTGGCGGCTCAACACGTCGATCCTGCTGTCGTGGACCGCGGGCGGCATCGCGACCGGCCTGCTCGCCACCTCGCTGACGTCGGTGATCAACCAAGCGGCGACCGACACCCCTGAGGTGCTCGACCGGCTCCGATCCGCGGTCGGCAGCACGGCGTCGATCGAGGAGGCGTTCGTCGCCGTGTTCTACGGACTCGTCGGGGTGCTCGCGGCGTGCTGCGCGATCCAGGTCGGGATCCGCGCCAGGCAGGAGGAGGCGCACGGCACCGCCGAGCTCGTGCTCGGCACCCGCGTGCCGCGCGTGCGCTGGCTGCTCGAGTACGCGATCGTCGGCGTCATCGTCATCGTCGTCGTGCTGGCGGCGTCGGCGCTCGCGGGCGTCGCGGGCGCGAGCAGTGCGGCCGACCCCGAGTCGCTCATCCCGAACGTGGTCGAGGCCGCTGCGGCGCAACTGCCCGCCTGCCTCGTGTTCCTCGGCCTCACGCTCCTCGTGTTCGCGTTCCTGCCGCGGGCGACCATCCCGGTCGGGTGGACGGCCGTCGGACTCGGCGCCATCCTCGGCACGTGGGGACCGATCCTCGGATTCCCCGAATGGCTCGTCGACCTGTCGCCGTTCGCGCACTCTCCCGTACCGTCGGGCGGCGACACCGACTGGACGGGCGGTCTCTGGATGCTCGTCATCGCCCTCGCCGCCGGCGGTGTGGCGGTCTGGTCGATGCGACGGCGGGAGCTCGCCTCCGGCGGGTGAGCGCGCGGCGCCCGGCGCGAGCCGGGCGCCCGCCGCGCGGATGGGAGACTGAACGGATGCCACGCGACGAGCAGGGCCTGAAGGCCGCGGTCGAGCAGTCGGCTGCGGTCCTCACCGCGGCCGGCTTCCCGAGGATGCCCGCCCGGGTGCTGATGGCGCTGCTCGTGGCGGACGCCGGCGGGCTCACCGCGTCGGAGCTCGGCGATCAGCTCGGCGTGAGCGCCGCCGCGATCTCCGGGGCCGTGCGCTACCTCGAGCAGATCGGCATCCTGCACCGGGTGCCGCAGCCGGGGAGCCGTCGCGACCGCTGGGAGTTCCTCGACGACGCCTGGTACACCGCCCTCATGGCGAAGAGCCCGGTGTACGGCGTGATCGCCGACCTCGGCGACCGGGCCGCCGACGCGATCGCCGACGAGGATGCTGCGGGCGCACGCCGGGCCCGCGAGATGTCCCGGTTCTACCGGTTCATCGACGCGCGCATGCCCGAGATCATGCGCGAGTGGGAGGAGCTCAACCGGCCGTCAGGCTGAGCACGAGCGACAGCACGGTCGCGACGAGGCCGACCGAGAGCAGGATGATCGCGAGGAGGCCGAGCACCCGTGAGGCGCCGCTCCGGCGCTCGAACCGCAGGCGGCCGCCGTTGGCCCACCCCGTCGCCGACTCGAGGTCGGCGATCGCGTGCATGTCGTGCTCGTCGAGCGGGCGCTCATGCAGGTCGCCCCCGGCGAACCAGCGCGCCGTCGATTCGCCGTCCGCGCCGGGCACCACGACGACGTGCACCTCGCTCCATCCGGAGTCGGCCGCGCGGGCGAAGAGGGCGGCGATGAGCAGCAGGAGCCCGGCGCCCAGCCCGACCCACGACAGCACCTCGACGACGAGGCCGAAGAGGTCGAGGGCGGGCACGAGTCCACCGTAGCGTCAGCGCGGCGTCTGGATCGCGACGGCACCCGTTAGGGAACCGTGAGGACCGGCCGCGGGACATCCGCACGGGTGTTGCATCGGGCATGCAGCACGGAGCTGCTGCCCGCCCGCCGCGTCCGCGGCAGCGGAACCCCGTCCCTGGAGAGTCCTCGTGCTCGACCTCGTCTACGTCGCCGTCATCGTCGCGACGTTCGCCCTCGTCGGCCTCATCGCGAAGGGGGTCGAGAAGCTATGACCGTGTTCGAGCTCCTCGCCGCCGCACTCGGCGTGGCCGCCGTGGCGTACCTCGTGTACGCCCTCATCAAGCCCGAGCGGTTCTGATGGAGGCGCTGTTCGCCGCCATGCAGGCGGCCACCCTCGCCCTGATCCTGGCGCTCCTCTACCGCCCGCTCGGCGACTGGATGGCGCGCATCTACACGAGCGACCGCGACTGGAAGGTCGAGCGCGGGCTGTACCGGCTCGTCGGCGTCGACCCGCGGGCCGAGCAGTCGTGGCCCGCGTACCTGCGGGGCGTGCTCGCGTTCAGCGTCGTCGGCCTGCTGTTCGTGTACGTGCTGCAGCGCACCCAGCAGTGGCTGCCGTACTCGCTCGGCCTGCCCGCCGTGCCGGAGGGCCTCTCGTTCAACACGGCGGCGTCGTTCGTGGCGAACACGAACTGGCAGTCGTACTCCCCCGAGCTCACGATGGGCTACACCGTGCAACTCGCCGGCCTCGCGGTGCAGAACTTCGTGTCGGCCGCGGTCGGCATCGCGGTCGCGGTCGCGCTGGTGCGCGGCTTCGCCCGGCGCCGTTCGGGCACGATCGGCAACTTCTGGGTCGACCTGTTCCGCGGGTCGTTCCGGCTGCTGCTGCCGCTGGCGTTCGTCGGCGCGATCGTGCTGCTCGTCGGCGGGGTCATCCAGAACTTCGCCGGGTTCACCGACCTGACGACGCTCACCGAGGGCACCCAGCACCTGCCGGGCGGTCCGGTCGCGTCGCAGGAGGCGATCAAGGAGCTCGGCACGAACGGCGGCGGCTTCTTCAACGCGAACTCCGCGCACCCGTTCGAGAACCCGAGCGCCTGGACGAGCCTGTTCCAGAACGTGCTCATGCTGGCCATCCCGTTCGCGCTCCCCCGCACCTTCGGGCGCATGGTCGGCTCGAACCGGCAGGGCATCGCGATCCTCGCGGTCATGGCGACCCTGTTCGTGCTCTCGCTGGTCGCGGTCAGCGCGCTCGAGGCGGCCGGACACGGCACCGCACCGGAACTGGCGGGCGCCGCGCTCGAGGGCAAGGAGCAGCGCTTCGGCATCTTCGGCACGACGCTCTTCGGCTCGACCTCGACGCTCACCTCGACCGGTGCCGTGAACGGCATGTTCGACTCGTACACCGCGCTCGGCGGCATGCTGCCGATGCTGAACATGATGCTCGGCGAGGTCGCCCCCGGCGGCGTCGGCTCGGGCCTCTACGGCATGCTCGTGCTGGCGGTCATCGCGGTGTTCATCGCGGGCCTGCTCGTGGGGCGCACGCCCGAGTACCTCGGCAAGAAGATCGGACCGCGCGAGATCAAGCTCGCGAGCCTCTACATCCTCGTGACGCCCATCCTCGTGCTGGCGGGCACCGCCCTGTCGTTCGCGATCCCCGGCATCCGGGCGGACGTGGAGTCGACCTCGATCTGGAACCCGGGCGTGCACGGCCTGTCGGAGGTGCTCTACGCCTTCACGTCGGCATCCAACAACAACGGATCGGCGTTCGCCGGGCTGACCGCGAACACGCCGTGGTTCAACACCGCGCTCGGCGTCGCGATGCTGCTCGGCCGGTTCATCCCGATCGTCCTCGTGCTCGCCCTCGCGGGCAGCCTCGCGGCGCAGGAGAAGGTGCCGAGCACCGCCGGCACCCTGCCCACGCACCGTCCGCAGTTCGTCGGCCTGCTGGTCGGCGTGACGGTCATCGTCACCGCACTCACCTATTTCCCCGTTCTCACGCTGGGTCCCCTGGCGGAAGGGCTGAGCTGATCCATGTCCACCATCACCACGCACCTCTCGGCTCCCGACGGCTCGGGCGCCCCCGGCGCTCCCGGCGCCGACGACCAGCAGCCGCACGCGCCGCATCGTCACCCCAAGCGTCCCGCGGCGTTCGGGCCGCGGCAGCTGCTCGCCGCCCTGCCGACCGCGCTGCGGAAGCTCGACCCCCGCGCCATGTGGCGCAACCCCGTCATGTTCCTCGTCGAGGTCGGGGCCGTGCTCACGACGGCGATCGCGATCGCCGAGCCGTTCCTCGGCGGCCCGACCGCCTCGGGCGGCAGCGAGGTGCCGGCGAGCTTCACCTGGGCGATCGCCGCCTGGCTCTGGCTCACCGTGGTCTTCGCGAACCTCGCCGAGGCCGTCGCCGAGGGGCGCGGCAAGGCGCAGGCCGACACGCTGCGGAAGACCCGCAGCACCACCGTCGCCCACCTGGTCGACCGGTACGACGGCGAGGCGGACGCGAGCGCGTCGCGGGCGGCGCTGACGGATGTCCCGAGCGGCGACCTGCGCGTCGGCGACCTCGTGGTCGTGGCCGCCGGGGAACTCATCCCCGGCGACGGCGACATCGCCTGGGGCATCGCCTCGGTCGACGAGTCGGCCATCACGGGCGAGTCGGCCCCGGTGGTGCGCGAGTCGGGCGGCGACCGCAGCGCGGTCACGGGCGGCACCCGCGTGCTCAGCGACCGCATCGTGGTGCGCATCACGTCGAAGCCCGGCGAGACCTTCGTCGACCGCATGATCGCCCTCGTCGAGGGCGCGGCCCGGCAGAAGACGCCGAACGAGATCGCCCTGAACATCCTGCTGGCGAGCCTGTCGATCGTGTTCGTCGTGGTCGTGCTCACGCTGAACCCGATCGCCTCCTACGCGGCGAGCCCGGCGAGCGTGCCGGTGCTCATCGCCCTGCTGGTCTGCCTCATCCCCACCACCATCGGCGCGCTGCTGTCGGCGATCGGCATCGCGGGGATGGACCGGCTCGTGCAGCGGAACGTGCTCGCGATGTCGGGGCGCGCGGTCGAGGCCGCGGGCGACGTGACGACGCTCCTCCTCGACAAGACCGGCACGATCACGTACGGCAACCGCCGGGCGAGCGAGTTCGTGCCGCTGCCCGGCGTCGAGCGGGCCGAGCTGGTGCGGGCCGCCGCGCTCGCCTCTCTCGCCGACCCGACACCCGAGGGCAGCTCGATCGTCGACCTGGCGGCCGCGCAGGGCGTCCGCTTCGACGCCGACGACCCGGCGCCCGCGGGCGAGGCGGTCGCGTTCACCGCGCAGACCCGCATGTCGGGGCTCGACCTGGCCGACGGCGGGGTCGTGCGCAAGGGCGCCGCCTCGGCGGTGGCCGCGTGGGTCGAGGCAGCCGGCCTGCTCGACTCGTCGACCCGCGACGACCTGCAGCAGCGCGTCGACGCGATCTCGACCGGCGGCGGCACGCCGCTCGTCGTCGCCGTGCGCGACGCCGACGGCGCAGCCCGCGTGCTCGGCGTGGTGCACCTGAAGGACGTCGTGAAGGACGGCCTCGCCGAGCGGTTCGCCGAGCTCCGCGCGATGGGCATCCGCACGGTGATGGTCACCGGCGACAACCCGCTCACCGCGGCCGCGATCGCGAAGGAGGCCGGCGTCGACGATGTCCTCGCCGAGGCGACCCCCGAGGACAAGCTCGCGCTCATCCGCCGCGCCCAGGAGGGCGGCGACCTCGTCGCGATGACCGGCGACGGCACCAACGACGCCCCGGCGCTCGCGCAGGCCGACGTCGGCGTGGCCATGAACACGGGCACGTCGGCCGCGAAGGAGGCCGGCAACATGGTCGACCTCGATTCCGACCCGACGAAGCTCATCGACATCGTGCGCATCGGCAAGCAGCTGCTCATCACGCGCGGCGCGCTGACCACGTTCTCGATCGCCAACGACGTCGCGAAGTACTTCGCGATCATCCCGGCGATGTTCGCGGGCGTCTTCCCGGGCCTCGCGGCGCTGAACGTGATGCAGCTGCACTCCCCCGCCTCGGCGGTGCTCTCGGCGATCGTCTTCAACGCGATCATCATCGTGATCCTGATCCCCCTCGCCCTCCGCGGCGTGAGGATCCGGGTCGGCAGCGCCTCGCAGGTGCTCAGCCGCAACCTCCTCGTCTACGGCGTCGGCGGCATCGTCGCCCCGTTCGTCGGCATCTGGCTGATCGACCTCGTCGTCCGCCTCATCCCCGGCTTCTGACCTCCGACTCCCGAAGGGAACCACGCACATGTCCCCCACCAGGCAGGCCGCCCGCACCCACTGGGTCGCGCTCCGCGCCATGCTCGTCCTCACCCTCGTGCTCGGCGTCGCCTACACGGCCGTCGTGACCGGGATCGGCCAGCTCGCGCTGCCCGCCCAGGCGAACGGCTCGATCGTGCGGAACGCCGACGGCGACGCGGTCGGCTCCGCCCTCATCGGCCAGTCCTTCACCGACCCCGACGGCGCCGCGCTCCCGGAGTGGTTCCAGTCGCGGCCCTCGGCCGCGGGCGACGGCTACGACGCCGGCGCGTCGGGCGGCAGCAACCTCGGCCCGGAGAACCCCGACCTCGTCGCGGCGATCGCCGAGCGGCAGGCCGCGGTCGCCGAGGCCGACGGGGTGGAGGCGGCGGATGTCCCGGCCGACGCGGTGACCGCGTCGGGCTCGGGCCTCGACCCGCACATCAGCCCCGAGTACGCGCGGCAGCAGGTCGCCCGGGTCGCCGCGGCGCGCGGCCTCGACGAGGCCGACGTGCTGGCACTCGTCGAGGCGCACGTGCAGGGCCGCGACCTCGGCTACCTGGGCGAGCCGACGGTGAACGTGCTGCAGCTCAACCTGGCGCTCGCGGAGATGGGAGACTGACCGACGTGACGAGGGGCCGGCTTCGCGTGCTGCTCGGCGCCGCTCCGGGCGTCGGCAAGACGTACACGATGCTCGAGGAGGGCCGGCGCCTCCTCGGCGAGGGCCACGACGTCGTCGTCGCGTTCGTCGAGACGCACGGGCGGGCGGCGACGGCCGCGATGGTCGACGGCCTCGAGGTCGTGCCGCGCCGGCGCGAGGAGCACCGCGGCCTCGCCCTCGAGGAGCTCGACCTCGACGCCGTGCTCGCCCGCCGCCCCGAGATCGCGCTCGTCGACGAGCTCGCCCACACGAACGCCCCGGGCTCGCGGCACGCGAAGCGCTGGCAGGACGTGCAGGACCTGCTCGACGCGGGCATCGACGTGATCTCCACCGTGAACGCGCAGCACATCGAGTCGCTCGGCGACGTCGTGCTCGAGATCACCGGGGCGCCGCAGCGCGAGACCATCCCCGACGCGGTGCTGCGCGCCGCCGACCAGATCGAGGTCGTCGACCTGGCGCCGCAGGCGCTGCGCGACCGGCTCGCGGGCGGCCTCGTCTACCCGGCCGAGCGGATCGACGCGGCCCTGTCGAACTACTTCCGCCTCGGCAACCTCACCGCGCTCCGCGAGCTCGCGCTGCTGTGGCTGGCCGACGAGGTCGAGCAGGCGCTGAAGGCCTACCGCGCCCAGCACGGCATCACCGGCAAGTGGGAGTCCCGCGAGCGCGTCGTCGTCGCCCTCACCGGCGGGCCCGAGGGCGAGACGCTGCTCCGCCGCGGCGCCCGCATCGCCGCCCGCTCCTCCGGCGGCGAGCTGCTCGCGGTGCACGTCACGAACCCGGACGGGCTGCGGGCGAGGCATCCGGGCGCCCTGGCCACGCAGCGCACGCTCGTGGAGCAACTCGGCGGCACGTTCCACCAGGTCGTCGGCGAGGACGTGCCGCGGGCGCTCGTCGCGTTCGCGAAGGCGGCGGATGCCACGCAGCTGGTGATCGGCGTGAGCCGGCGGTCGCGGCTCGCGGCCGCGTTCACGGGTCCCGGGATCGGGGCGACGGTGATCCGCGAGTCGGGCGACATCGACGTGCACATCGTCACGCACGCGGCCGCCGGCAGCGCGTTCTCGCTGCCCCGACTCGGCGGGGCGCTCTCGCGGCGGCGCCTGCTCGCCGGCTTCGCCACGTCGATCGTGCTGGGACCGCTGCTCAGCTGGGTGCTGCTGCGCTGGCACGTCGACGCCTCGCTCACGAGCGAGGTGCTCGCCTACCAGCTGCTCGTGATCGTCGTCGCGCTCATCGGCGGCATCTGGCCGGCCCTGTTCACCGCGGTGCTGTCGGGCCTCACGCTCAACGTGCTGTTCGTCGACCCGACGGGCACGCTCACGATCGCCGAACCGCGGAACCTGCTCGCGCTCGTGCTGTACGTGGTCAGCGCGATGCTCGTCAGCTACGTCGTCGACCAGGCGGCCCGGCGCACGCGGGCCGCCGAGCGCGCCGCCGCAGAGTCGCAGCTCCTCGCCGGCATCGCCGGGTCGGTGCTGCGCGGCGACGATGCGCTGCAGGCGATGGCGACCCGCACGCGCGAGGCGTTCGGCCTCACCGGGGTGCGGCTCCTCGTCGACGGCGAGCCGCGGGTTGCCGACGGCGAGCCGGCGCTCGACGACCGGGTCACGACGGTGCCGGTCGGGCAGCGCGGCACGCTCGAGCTGCACGGCCCCGACCTGGATGCCTCGGAGCGGCGCCTGCTGCAGGTCATCGCGGCCCAGCTCGACGCGGCCCTCGAGCACGGCGCCCTCGCGACCGCCGCCGAGGCCGCCGACGTCCTCGCCGAGGCCGACCGGGTGCGCTCGGCGCTGCTGGCGGCCGTGGGCCACGACCTGCGACGCCCGCTCACGTCGGCGTCGGCGGCGATCAGCGCGCTGCGCGCCCCCGACCTGCTGCTCCCGCGGGCGGAGCGGGCCGAGCTGCTCGACACGGCCGCCGAGAGCCTCGACGCGCTCGCGGCGCTCGTCACGAACCTGCTCGACGTGAGCCGCGTGCAGGCGGGCGTGCTCGCCGTGCGCCCGGTGCCGACCGACCTCGCCGACGTCGTGCTGCCCGCGCTCGACGAGCTCGGCCTCGGGCCCGGCGACGTCGAGCTGGCCCTCGCCGACGACGTGCCCGCGGTCGCCGCCGACCCGGGCCTGCTGCAGCGCGCGGTCGTGAACCTGCTCGCGAACGCGGTGCGCCACTCGCCCGACGGCGAGCGCGTGCGCATCGCGACGAGCGCGTTCCGCGGGCGCGCGGAGCTCCGCGTGGTCGACCGCGGTCCCGGCGTGCCGACCGAGCGCCGCGACGACCTGTTCACGCCGTTCCAGCGCCTCGGCGACACCGACAACGAGACCGGGCTCGGGCTCGGGCTGGCGCTGTCGAAGGGGTTCATCGAGGGCATGGGCGGCAGGATCGACGTGGAGGACACCCCGGGCGGCGGCCTCACCATGGTCGTGACGCTGCCCGTGGCATCCGCCTCGCCCGTGGCATCCACCGCTCCCAGCGACGCACCGGAGGGAACCGAGCCGTGAGGATCCTGCTCGCCGACGACGACACCCAGCTCCAGCGGGCCCTGCGCATCACGCTCGCGGCGCGCGGCTACGAGGTCGTGCAGGCGCACGACGGCGCCGAGGCGATCGACCTCGCGGCGAGCGCGCACCCCGACCTCGTGCTGCTCGACCTCGGCATGCCCCGCGTCGACGGGCTCGACGTGATCCGCGCGGTGCGCGCGTGGAGCGACGTGCCGATCCTCGTGCTGTCGGGTCGCACCGACTCGGCCGAGAAGGTCGAGGCGCTCGACGCCGGCGCCGACGACTACGTGACGAAGCCGTTCGCGATGGACGAGCTGCTGGCCCGCATCCGGGCCCGCTCGCGCCGCCCCCAGGGCGAGGAGGATGCCGCCGCGACCCGCATCGGCGACCTCGTCGTCGACCTCGCCGCGAAGACGATCCGCCGCGAGGGCGGCGGCGACGCGGTCAAGCTCACGCCGACCGAGTGGCGGCTGCTCGAGCTGTTCCTGCGGAACCCGGGCAAGCTCCTCACCCGGCAGATGCTGCTGTCGGACGTGTGGGGCCCGTACCACCGCAACGACGCCGGCTACCTCCGGCTGTACGTCGCGCAGCTGCGGCGCAAGCTCGAGCCGGTGCCCGCCGAGCCGCGGTTCTTCCTGAACGAGCCCGGCCTGGGGTACCGATTCGAGCCGGGCGGCACGGATGCCCCGCCCGACGCCTGACGGTCACCCCGCCGCACCCGCCCGCGCCAGGCAGAACCGGCGCACCGGCTCGGTGGGCACCAGTCCGGCGAGTTCCGCGTAGCGGGCGGATGCCTCGGCCCGCCGCCCGGTGCGCCAGTCGAGGTCGGCGAGCGCGAGCCGGGCGTCGATCGCGGCGTACGGCGCGGAGCCCTCGGCGAGCGCTCGCAACTCGCCCTCCACGTGCCGGAGGCGGGCGGTGCGCTCTCCCGAGGGCGGAGCGAGCAGGGCGCGGTGCAGTTCGGCCGCGAGGCGGGCGACCGTGACCGACGGTGCGCCCCACACCCGTTCGAGCGCGCGGTAGAAGTCGACGACGCGGTTCCAGTCGGTCGCGGCGAAGCTCGGCGCCGAGCTGTGCAGGCCCGCGATCGCGGCCTCGAGCACGAACCGCCCGTCGCCGCGCTCGGCCGCCGCGGCCGCGTCGTCGAGGCCGGCCTCGATGAGCCGGCGGTCCCAGCGACGGCGGTCGACCTCGTCGAGCGGCACCGCGGCGCCGTCGGCGTCGAGCCGGCCCGGGCGCCGGGCGAGCCCGAGCCGGATGACGGCCCGGAGCCCCCGCACCTCGGGGTCGTCGGGGTACTCGGCGACGAGCGCGTCGGCGATCGAGAGCGACTGCCGGCCGAGGTCGTCGAAGGGCGTCTGCGGGTCGAGCACGTCGCGGTGCGCGACGGTGAACATGCCGGCGACGCTGGCGAGCACGACCGGCAGCCGCACCCGCCGCTCGGGCGCCTCGGGTACGTGGAACCGGCCGCGGGCCTCGGCGAGCGCGCGCTTCGCCCGGGTGAGCCGGGCGGCCGCGGCCGACGGCTGCACGCCCAGGTGCGCCGCGATGCGCGGCACGTCGAGCCCGCACACGAGCCGGAGGGCGAGCACGAGCCGCGCCTGCTCGGTGAGCGCGGGGTCGCAGGCGACGAAGAGGAGGGCGAGACGGTCGTCGAGCGCGGTGCTCGCGAGCGGGTCGTCGGCGGATGCCCCGCCCGGGGCCTCCGCCTCACCCAGGGTCGTCAGCTCCGCGGCGACCCGCTGCACGTGCCGCTGCTCGGTCGCCGCCCGCCGTCGGTCGTCGATCCAGGCCCGCTTCCCGACGGCGATGCACCAGGCGGCGAGCGAGCCGAGCGGGGGCTCGTCGCCAGCCCGGGCGACGGCCCTCGCGACGGCCTCGGCCGCGTACTCCTGCGCGTCGTCGACGCTGCCCGTGGTGGCGGCGAGGGCGCGCACGATCCGCGGCCAGGCGTCGACGAAGTCCTCGCCGAGGCCGGCGACCGACTCGCTCACGAGATCGGGAACACCTTGCGCCACTCGATGTGCCCGCCGGTGGGCACGAGCGCCGCGATCTGCCGGGCGAGCGCCTCGTCGTCGGTCTCGACGAGGTAGTAGCCCGAGACGACCTCGGTCGTGTCGGGGTACGGCCCGTCGGAGTACACGGCGTCGGCGAGCGCGCGGTCGCCGTCGCCCGGGGTCACCCGGCCGCCGTGCCGCGCGTTCTGGAGCGCGACGCCGCCGACGATGCGGGCGCCGAGCTTCACGACGGCCTCCTGGAACGCCCGGTGCGCGGGGAAGTTCGCCTCGGGATCGCCGCCGGGCACGCCGCCGCCGCCGAGGAACGCGTCCGAGTCCCAGTCGGGCTCGTGGATGAGGTAGAGGTACTGGTCGGTCATGGCGTCTCCTTCGTCGTTGCCCCCGCGGGGCCCGTGACGACGTTCGTCACACCATGGTGACGAGGTCGACCTCGCGAAATCGACATCCCCGACGGAATCGGTGTCGAATCGGGTGCCTCAGCCGACCAGTGCCGCGAGCCGGGCGAGCCACCGCTCCGCCGTCGGCCCGTCGAAGGGCGCCTCGCGCCGCACCACCGCGGCGAGCACGGCGTCGGCGTCGGCCCGGACGCGCGCGACGAGCTCAGGCGGGTACCCGAACCGCGTCTCGTGCTCGGCGAACTCGTCCTCGTCGTCGACGTAGACGGGTCGCGCGGCGGGTTCGATGACGTCGAGGTCGAGGTCGACCATCGTGATCGTCGGCGCCGGGGCATCCGCCCGCCATTCGGGCACGGTCGTCAGGTCGACGTAGGTGCGGGTGCCCTTCGGGTGCTCGTGGTTGAACGCGGGCGTCCAGCCCGCCGCCGGGAAGAGTCCGACCGTGTGCCAGGTCGAGTCGAACGCCCATCCCGGTCGCTCGTAGTGCGTGCCCGCCGGGAACCCGACCCAGTCGCCGTGCTCGTCCGTGCCGAGCCAGAGGCCGTCGTACTCCCAGTGCGGGCTGCCGTCCCACTTCGTGTAGCGCACGCGCACGAGGGCGCCGGGCGTCGTGGGGCGCACGGCGGCATCGGGCGGGAGGTCGGGCATAGGGGCGAGCCTAGTCCCGCACGGCCGGGCCGCCCGGACGCGAGGTCCGGTTCCCGCCGGACGCGCCCCCGCCCGGCGCGCGAGGCTGGCGTCCTCACCGACTCCAGACCAGGAAAGGCGGCCCCGTGGGCACCCTCAGCACGTTCCCCCCGAACCCGGCCTCGACCCGGCACGCGGCGATCGCGCCGGCCATCCTCTACTTCGGCACGCCCGTGGCCGTGCTCTCCACGCTCGACGCGGCGGGGCATCCGAACCTGGCGCCGAACTCGTCGGTCTGGTGGCTCGGGCAGACCGCCGTCGTCGGCATCGCTGCCCGCAGCCGAACCGGCCGGAACCTCGTGGAGTCGGGCGAGGTGGTCATCAACCTCCCGTCAACCGCCGAGGTCGACGCGGTCGACCGGCTCGCCCTGACGACCGGCCGTTCACCCGTCTCGCCGCGCAAGGCGCGCGCCGGCTACCGCTTCGTGGCCGACAAGTTCCGCGAGGCGGGCGTCCGGCCGCTGCCGGCCGAGACCGTCGCGCCGCCGCGCATCGCCGAGTTCCCGGTGCACGTCGAGGGACGCGTCCGGGCGGTGCATCCCCTCGGCGGCGCGGCCGGCCCCGACACGGCGGACCTGCTCGCGGTCGAGGTTGCGGTGACCCGCGTGCACGTGCTCGAGTCGGTGCGGATGCCCGGCTTCGCGAACCGCGTCGACCCGCAGCGCTGGCGGCCCCTGCTCATGAGCTTCCAGCGGTTCTTCGGCCTCGGTGCGGAGGCGATGCCGTCGCGCCTCGCCTCGATCGACGAGGAGTGGTACCGCGGGTGAGGTCCGCGGCCGACCCGTACCCCGCCTACCCTTGAACGGTGGACTGCGCGTACTTCGACGCCGGCGTGTGCCGGTCGTGCTCGCTCATGGGCGAGCCCTACGCGCACCAGCTCGAGGGCAAGCAGCGGCACGCCGAGGAGCTGCTCGCCCGGTTCGACGTGCCCGAGTGGCTCGCCCCGGTCGCGAGCCCAGAGGGCTCGTACCGCAACAAGGCGAAGATGGTCGTCGGCGGCACGGCGGATGCCCCGACCATCGGCATCCTCGACGCCGACGGGCACGGCGTCGACCTGCAGGCGTGCGGCATCTGCTCGCCCGGCCACCGCGCCGCGTTCCCCGTGCTGGCCCGGTTCATCGGACTCGCCCGGCTCACGCCGTACGACGTGACCCGCCGCACCGGCGAGCTGAAGCACCTCATCGTCACCGAGTCGCCCGACGGCGAGCTGATGGTGCGCTTCATCCTCCGCTCCACCGAGCCGGTCACGCGCCTCCGCAAGCACCTGCCGACGCTGCTCGCCGAGCTGCCCGCCGCGCGGGTGGTGACGGCGAACATCCTGCCCGAGCACAAGGCCGCCCTCGAGGGCGAGCAGGAGCTCGTGCTCACCGAGCAGGCGACGCTGCCCATGCGCCTCAACGACGTGACGATGCACCTGCGCCCGCAGAGCTTCTTCCAGACGAACACCCCGATCGCCGAGGCGCTCTACGCGGAGGCTCGGGAGTGGATCCGCGACCTCGCGCCCGACCGCGCGTGGGACCTGTACTCCGGCGTCGGCGGCTTCGCCCTCCACCTCGCGGGCAGCGGGGCGGATGCCTCGACCGAGGTCACCGGCATCGAGACGAGCGTCGAGGCGGTCGCGAGCGCCGAGCTCAGCCGCACCGACGCCGCGCTCAGCCGGGTGCGGTTCGCCGCCGGCGACGCGACGGCGTTCGCGCTCGGGGCGTCGGCCGACGACGTGCCCGACCTGGTCGTCGTGAACCCGCCGCGCCGCGGCATCGGGCCCGAGCTCGCGGCGTGGCTCGAGGCATCCGACGTGGCGCACGTCCTCTACTCGAGCTGCAACGCCGCCTCGCTCGCCCGGGACCTCGCGGCCATGCCGTCGCTGCGGCCCGTGAAGGCGCGCGTGTTCGACATGTTCCCGCAGACCACGCACTTCGAGGTGATGACGCTCCTCACCCGCGCCGGTGGCTGAGCCCGTCGACGGGCTCAACCACCGGAGACGGGTCAGGCCCCCGCGGCGAGCTCCCGCGCCCGGGCGAGCGCGGCCTGCGTCGCACGATCGAACGTCTGCTTGAGCTGCGCCTCCTCGAGCACGGCGATCGCCCGCTCGGTGGTGCCCTTGGGGCTCGTGACCCGGCGGCGCAGCTCGGCCGGCTCCTCGCCGGCGTGCGCGAGCAGCTCGGATGCCCCGCGGAAGGTGCCCTGCACCATCGTCGCCGCCTCCTCGGGCGTGAACCCGAGGTCGATCGCGGTCGCCGTGAGCTGCTCGATGAGGAGGAAGACGTAGGCCGGTCCCGAGCCCGACACGGTCGACAGCGCGTCGAGCTTGGCCTCGGGCACGACGAGCACCTCGCCGACGGTCTCGAACAGCGCCGTCACGAGGGCGAGGTCGTCGTCGGTGGAGCGGGTGCCCGCCGACACCCCGGTGACCGCGCGGCCGACGACGGCGGGCGTGTTCGGCATGGTGCGCACGACCGACACGTGCTCGGGCAGCAGCGACTCGAAGGTGGCGACGGTGACGCCCGCGGCGACCGAGACCACGACGGTGCCGGGCTCGAGCGCGTCGGCGACCTCGCGGAGGAGGTCGGGCACCATGGCCGGCTTCACCGCGACGACGACGAGCTTCGCACCGGCCACCGCGCGGCGGTTGGCGTCGGGATGCGCCTCCGTCGCGAACGCGACGACCCCGTCGGCCTCGAGCTGCGCGGCCTTCTCGGCCGACCGGTTGGTGGCCCGGATGCCGGCCACCTCGACCTCCGGCCGGAGCAGCCCCGACAGGATGGCTCGCGCCATCGATCCGGCTCCGAGGAAGGCGATCTCGGGCAGCGTCACGCGGTCTTCGGCACTCATGCGTCCATCCTAGGATTGCCTCCATGAGCGCATCCGGCGGCACCAAGGCGATCGTGGCGGCCTTCCTCGCGAACATGGGCATCGCGATCACCAAGTTCATCGCGTGGGCCGTCTCGGGGTCGGCGTCGATGCTCGCGGAGGGCATCCACTCCGTCGCCGACTCGTGCAACCAGCTCCTCCTGCTGCTGGGCGGGCGCCGCGCGAAGAAGGCGGCCGACTCGGAGCATCCGTTCGGCTACGGCCGCGAGCGGTACGTGTACGCGTTCGTGGTGTCGATCATCCTGTTCTCCGTCGGCGGCGTGTTCTCGATCTACGAGGGCATCGAGAAGCTGACGCACCCGCACGAGCTCACCAACGCCTGGCTGCCGATCGTCGTGCTCCTGGTCGCGATCGTGCTCGAGTCGTTCTCGCTGCGCACCGCGGTCAAGGAGTCGAACCCGCTGCGCAACGGCCTCAGCTGGATCCAGTTCGTGCGCCGGGCGAAGGCGCCCGAGCTGCCCGTCGTCCTCCTCGAGGACGTCGCCGCCCTCCTCGGCCTCGTCTTCGCGCTCATCGGCGTCGGCCTCACCGTCATCACCGGCGACCCGAACTGGGACGCGATCGGCACCCTCCTCATCGGCACGCTGCTGGTGCTCGTCGCCGTCGTCCTCGGCATCGAGACGAAGAGCCTCCTCGTCGGCGAGGGCGCGAACGACGGCGACCTGCAGAAGATCGAGCAGGCGATCCTCGCCGGCCCCGAGGTCGAGCGCATCATCCACATGAAGACCCTGTACCTCGGCCCCGACGAGCTCCTCGTCGGCGCCAAGCTCGGGTTCGCCGCCGACCAGAAGCTGCTCCAGGTCGCGGCCGCGACGAACGCCGTGGAGCAGCGCATCCGCCAGGCCGTTCCCGCGGCTCGCGTCATCTACGTCGAGCCCGACGTGTACGTCGACCCGAACCACACCGCGCCGCCGACCGACGCGATCGTCATCAAGAGCATCGACTGATGCTCGCGCTCGTCCTGCGCCACGACGCCGGCATCGGGCTCGGCAACCTCGAGCCGACGCTGGTCGAGCACGGGTACGAAGTGCGCGTGGTCGACACGCCCGCGACGGATGTCCCGTCGCTCGACGCCCTCGCGCCCGACCTCGTCGTCGTGCTCGGCGGGGACGAGGGCGCCTACGAGGGCGACGTGCACGCCTACATCGCCGACGAGATCGCGTTCCTGCGCGAGCGGGTCGCCGCCGAGCGGCCCGTGTTCGGCGTGTGCCTCGGCGCGCAGCTGCTCGCGGCGGCGATGGACGCGCCCGTGCGGAAGGGCCCGCGCAAGGAGGTCGGCTACCTCGAGGTCGTGCCGACCGAGGCCGGCGACCGGTCGCCGGTGCGCCACTTCCGCGGCGTGCCGGTCGTGCAGTGGCACGGCGACACGTTCGACCTGCCCGAGGGCGTCACCCACCTGGCGAGCTCGGCGCAGTACGGGAACCAGGCCTTCTCCCGGGGCGACTGGCTGCTCGCCGTGCAGTTCCACCCCGAACTCACCGACGACATGCACGAGGACTGGGTGCAGCGCTGGGGCGACGAGCTGCCAGAGTACGGCCACACCCGCGACTCGCTGCGCGCGGATCGCGCGCGCTACTCGCCGCAGATGCAGGATGCCTCGCGCCGCCTTCTGGGCGAGTACCTCGAGGGGCTCGCCCACTCGACGGCGGCGTAGGCGCGACGCGGCGCGGGTCCGAACGGACGGATCGGCGACGCGCCATACTGGTGCCGCCGGCCGCCGGTCCCGTGCGGCCGTCGAGCGCGAGGAGTCGACCATGGCCAGGTCAGCGGCACGGAAAGCCCGGTCCGAGCTCAAGAGCATCCCGTACGAGATCTTCATCGGCGTCCTGTCGGTGCTCTCGATCGTCAACCTCGTGCTGCTGTGGGTCATGCACGGCAGCGAGGCGCTCCAGCTCATCCTCTGGGTCATGAACGCGTTGTTCAGCGCGATCTTCCTCGGCGACTTCATCTATCGCATGGCCACGGCGCCGTCGGCGAGCCACTACTTCTTCCGCGGCTTCGGCTGGGCGGACCTGCTCGCGAGCCTCTGGTTCCCGCAGCTCAAGGTGCTGCGCGTCTTCCGGCTGTGGCGCGTCGCGCGGCTGATGCGCGACGTCGGCACGCGCAGGCTCTGGCGCACCTTCATCCGCGACCGCGCGAACAGCGCGCTCATGACGCTGCTCCTGATGGGCATCCTCGTCCTGGAGTTCGGCAGCATCTCGATCCTCTACGTCGAGGAGGACGCGGAGGGCGCCAACATCACGTCGGCCTCGGACGCGCTCTGGTACACCATCGTCACGATCTCGACCGTCGGGTACGGCGACCAGTTCCCGGTCACGAACGCCGGCCGCACCCTCGGGACACTCGTCATCGTCGTCGGCGTCGGCATCTTCGGCACCTTCACGGGCTACCTCGCCAACCTGTTCCTCGGTCCCCGCAAGGGCGGCGACGCCGCCCCGGACGATGCGGAGGCGACGGACGGGACCTCGCCCGCCGCGCTGCCCCCGGTCACTGCGGACCACACGGCGAAGGGCCTCGCGGCGGGCGCGACGGTCGGTGCGGTCACGGCGGGCGCGGCGTCCGGGGCGGGGGCGGGGGCCGGGGCGGTCGACTCTCCCACCTCAGGAGTCGTGCCCACCCCGGGCTCCGCCTCGGCGGCGCAGCTGCTCGCGCTGCTCGAGCAGACGGAGCGGATCGCGGCCGAGCTGCGCTCCCTGGTCGGGGCGGCCCCCGGCACGCCCCCCGCACCTCCCTCGGACTGACCCGACGCGAAGCGCCCTGGTCGGGGCCGAGTCGCTACTCGACCACCGGGGACGGACCGCGACGGCCCTCGAAGAAGCCGACGAGGAGCGCCGCGGACTCCTCGGCGCCCACGCCGCCGAACACCTCGGCGCGGTGGTTGAGCCGCCGGTCGCGGAGGAGGTCGTAGACGCTGCCGGCAGCCCCGGCCTTCTCGTCCCACGCGCCGAACACGACGGTCGGGATGCGCGCGGCGAGGATCGCCCCGGCGCAGAGCACGCACGGCTCGAGCGTGACGACGAGCGTGCAGCCCGGAAGCTGCCAGTCGGCCCGCGCGGCGGCGGCGTCGCGGATGGCGAGCACCTCGGCGTGCGCGGTCGGATCGTGCCGCAGCTCGCGCTCGTTGTGCCCCCGGCCGATGACGGCGCCGGTCTCGTCGATCACGACGGCGCCCACGGGCACGTCGGCCGAGTCGGCGGCGAGGGCTGCCTCGTCGAACGCGAGCCGCATCCAGTCGAGGTGCTCGGGTCGCTGCACGCGCCCTCCCTTCGCCGGGACCCCCGGAACTAGACTCGAGCCTATGCGAGTCCACGTTGCCGATCACCCGCTCATCACCCACAAGCTGACGGTGCTCCGCGACGTGGACACCCCGTCGCCGGTGTTCCGCTCACTGGTGCACGAGCTCATGACGCTGCTCGCGTACGAGGGCACGCGCAACGTGCGCGTCGAGCCGGTCGACATCGTGACGCCGGTCGCCCCGACCACGGGCGTGCGCATCGCCGACCCGAAGCCGCTGATCGTGCCGATCCTGCGCGCGGGCCTGGGCATGCTCGACGGCATGGTCACGCTCCTGCCGAGCGCCGAGGTCGGCTTCCTCGGCATGGCGCGCAACGAGGAGACGCTCGAACCGACGACGTACGCCGAGCGCCTGCCCGACGACCTGAGCGACCGGCAGTGCTTCGTGCTCGACCCGATGCTCGCCACCGGCGGCTCGCTCGCGGCGGCGATCCACTTCCTCCTCGATCGCGGTGCGACGGATGTCACGGCGATCTGCATCCTCGCGGCGCCGGAAGGCCTCCGGGCCGTCGAGGAGTCGGTGCAGGGCCGCGAGGTCACCATCGTCGTCGGCGCGGTCGACGAGCGCCTGAACGAGAACGGCTACATCGTTCCCGGCCTCGGCGATGCGGGCGACCGCCTCTACGGCACGGTATAAGCACGACCCTCCCGCCCGACTCCCGAAGGATCTGCGAGCCGACCCCTGCCTGACCGCGAGGGCGATGCGGAAGATTTTTTTCAAGGCCGGGTTTTCACAGAATCTTCGCAGCGAAGCATCCGACGTCGTGATCCTTCCGGATGCCCCGACCCCGTTCGCACCGCGTGCGATGTCACGCGGGGTCACCCGGGCGTCATCGTTTGACACATCCGCCGGACTCGGCTTTGCTATCACCCATGACTGACACCGCCCGCAACCTGACCGCCCTCGAGGTGACCAGGACTGCCGACATGATGATGTCGGCGCGTGCGCCCATGTGTTGTCGAATGTGCCGCTGACCCGCGACCCCTTCCGCCGAATCCCGACGCCGACCGCCATCCAGGTCGCCGGGCTTCCGTGAATCCGCCGTCCCAGGTGGTTCGCCCAGGCCGATTCCGGCCGTTTCGCTCGACCCTGCGATCAGGGTCGGTCAACGCACCATCCAACACAAGGACTTCCGTCATGTCGCTCGCACTCGCTCCCATCCGCAACATCCCGACCGCCGCCACCACGGCCGCCGCCGCGCCGCTGCGCCCGGTCACCGTGGCCCCCGGCATCGAGGCCCGCCCGGCCACCGCCGCCGAGCACGCCGAGGCCTCCGGCCCGCGCGTCCGCGCCGTGCCCGACGGCACCGAGGCCCGCGGCTTCGTGCTCTACGTCGGCATCGACGAGGGCAAGGCCTCGACCGACGGCACCACGCTGCACCGCATCGTCGAGGCGCTCCGCAAGCTGACCGCCGAGGTCGCGCCGTCGGCGGAGACCTACGCCGCCGTGGCACTGGCCCCCGAGGGCGCCGGCGGCCGCGACGTCGACGTCGTGCGCCTCGCCCTGCAGGACCCGGCCGCGCTCGCCAAGCAGCGCCAGGGCGCTGGCCAGGAGACGCGCTCCGACGCCGACCGTCACCCGAACGGCGTCATCATCGACATCTCGCGCAAGCGCGTACTGCTCGACGGCGAGGCCGCCGGCCTCACCTACAAGGAGTTCGAGCTGCTCCAGTACCTCGTGCTCCGCGAGGGCCGCACGATCGACCGCCACGAGCTCATCGCCAGCCTCTGGGCCGACGACGAGGAGGCGCCGAGCGAGCGCACCATCGACGTGCACGTGCGCCGCCTGCGCTCGAAGCTCGCTCACTACCAGGACATCGTGCGCACCGTCCGCGGCGTCGGCTACCGCTTCGACCGTCACGCGGACGTCTCGATCCGCCAGGCGTCGACGCCGAGCCCCGACGTCTTCTGAGGCATCCGGGCGCTCGAACACCACGCCCCGATCTCGATCCGGGGCCGACGGAAGGCCGCTTGCAGCACCCGCTGCGAGCGGCCTTCCGCCGTCTCCGGCCGGGCGCCGGCGAGGTGTCCGCGGGGCCCGATCCGGAATCGGAAAGCGAATTCCGAAAAATAACGAACAGATAACTAGCGCCCGTTACCGGTCCGTTATATATTCGTGAGTGCACCGACTGTTTGCTGTGGCGGTCGGTGCGGAATGTGATTGCAGGACACTCTTGGTGCAAGGGAGAGGGCCGGTCGTCAGCCTCTACGACCGGCCCTCAACCGTTCCCACGGCCGGGCGGCTCGATCACGTCGCCCCGCCTCGCTACCCTTGGTGCGGACGCATCGGGCACCGTCGCCCGACGGGCCGCGAAAGGGGAATCGAGTGGCCGAACGCAACCTGACCGTCACCGCTTGGGAGTCGCTCTTCCGAGCCCAGGTCACGGTGATGCGCGCCCTCTCCGCAGAGTTCCCGTCCGAGGTCATCTCGCTCAACGAGTACGACGTGCTCTTCAACATCATCCGGTCGCCCGAACGGCAGCTCCGCCTCAAGGACCTGAACCGTCACGTGCTCATCACACAGCCGAGCGTCAGCCGGCTCGTCGACCGGCTCGCCGCGCGCGGGCTGCTGCAGAAGACGGATGACCCGCTGGACGGGCGCGGCACGATCGTCTCGGTGACCTCCGAGGGCTTCACCCTGTTCCGGCGGGTCGCCGTGGCGCACATGCAGGCGATCGAACGGCACATGGGCGCGGCCCTCGACGAGGAGGAGCTCGCCGCCCTCACCGCCCTCTGCGACCGGCTCCGGCGGTCGGTGGGCGGGGAGCGCTGACGACGGAGGGCCCCCGGCATCACGCCGAGGGCCCTCCGTCGATCCGTCGCGTGACTACGCCACGAGCGCCTGCTGCCACTCGATGAGGTCGCCGAGCTTCGCGACGAGCACCGCGTCCTGGATGCCGTGCGCCTTGCCCTGGGCCTGGCGCAGCACCTTGATCGCACCCTCGTGGTCGCCGGCGTCGGCCGCGGCCTCGGCGGTCTCGAGGTAGGCCGTCACGTCACCGGCGAGCTTCGCGTTCTTCTTCGAGTCGTCCGCGAGGTCGGCGAGGATCGTGTCGACCTCCTTGAAGGTCACGCAGTCGCCGCCGCCGGTGACCTTGCCGGCGGTCCACTCGATGCCGCCGAGGATGTGCTCGAGGAAGAGCGGGTCGCTCCACGAGGCATCCGTGTGGCCCGCGCCCTCGTACCAGGAGCGACCGCCCTCGAAGTTCTGGCACCACGCGAGAGGGTGGTCGGCGCCCATGGCGCCGCCGCCCGGGTTGTAGGTCGACTCGTCGAGCGTGATGAGCACGTGGACGTCCTCGCGCGGGTTCGTCGTGAAGTTGTACCACTCGTCGAAGCGCTCCCAGGCGGCGGGCAGCATGGTCGTCGACGGATGCCCCGGGCTCTCGACGCGCATCGTGGCGGTCTGCTGCGCGGGGTGGTTGCGGAAGCGGGCGCTGCCGCCCGTCAGCTCGCTGTACCACGGCACGGTGTGCATCGAGTCGGTCGCCGCGTGGAGGCCGACGTAGCCGCCGCCCCCGCGGATGTACCCCTGGAGGGCCGCGAGCTCGGTGTCGTTCAGCAGGCGGGGACGGGTCGGGTCGAGGTTGTTCGTCGCGTCGACCGGCGACGCGAAGATGATCGTGGCGTACTTCGACAGGTCGGCCGCGGTGGTGAACGGTGAGCTCGGCAGCGTGAGCGCCGGCTGGCCGGGCGAGCTGCCCTGGGGCGGGTCCCACACGTCGACGCCGAAGCCGTGCTCCTCGCCGAGGGCGATGATCGCGTTCGTGGTGTCGTCGATGTGCGAGTGGCGGAAGCCGAGGGTCTCCCCCACGACGAGGACCTGGTAGTCGTCGGCGGCGTTCGCGGGAACCGCGGCGATGCCGAGGCCGAGGGCGACACCGGTGGCGCAGAGCCCGGTGATCGCGCGTTGCACGTACTGCTTCATAGGTCGTCTCTCTCCTTCGAGTGGACCGAGGTGTTCGGGTTGGATCGGGTCGTCGCCATCTCCGGAACGCATATGTTGCCGTAAGCGACATATCTACACGGCACGACCCTATTCCGGCTCGAAGTCAAATGTCAACGGGTGGACGTGCGACTTTTAACCGACGGCGCGCAAAAGCAACATGGGCCAGGCGGGCGTTTCGGAGGCACGCTCGGAGCATCGATCCTGCGCCCGATCAGGGGACTTCCAATCCGAGGTGTGCCGGCGCGGCAGGGCCCTACTCGGATCGCCCGAGGAACTGGGCGATCTCGCCGATGCCCTCGGGGATGAGTCGGTAGTAGGCCCACGAGCCGCGGCGCGTGCGGGAGAGGAATCCCGCTTCCGTGAGGATCTTGAGGTGGTGGGAGACGGTCGGCTGACTCAGGCCGACCGGTTCGACGAGGTCGCAGACGCAGGCTTCCTGCCCCTCGGATGCCGCGACGATCGACAGCAGCCGGAGGCGCGTCGGATCGCCGAGTGCCTTGATCCGGTGCGCGAGTTGCTCGGCGTCCGCAGGGCCGAGGGGCTCGCGAACCAGTGGAGCGCAGCAGGCACCGTCGGTGGTGGCCGTGATATCGGTGACATCCAGCGTGGCGACCATGGCATCGATACTAGTCGATATTGACGCTTATCGATATAGCGGCCATACTGGCATCGAAGTTCATCGATATCGGAGGATGCCGTGACCTTGATCGACCTGACCGCCCGACCGGTCGAAGACACTCGTTCGTCGACGCTCCCCGTCGCGATCATCGGTGCTGGACCGATCGGGCTCGCCACCGCGGCCCACCTCGCCGAACGGGGCATCGACTTCGTCGTCCTCGAATCGGGCGACGCGATCGCCGACAGCATCCGGCAATGGGGACATACCCGACTCTTCTCGCCGTGGAAGCACCTCGTGGACCCGGCTTCCCGCCGGCTTCTGGAAGCGGTCGGTTGGGTCGTCCCGGACCCGGAGCGGGCGCCCTCCGGCGCTGAGCTCGTCGACGAGTACCTGGTCCCGTTGAGCCGGCTCGAGCCGATCGCATCGCGCATTCGGACCGGCGCCGAAGTCCTCGCGGTCAGCCGCGAAGGCATGGACCGGACCCGGACCTCGAATCGGTCGGCGACGCCGTTCGTGATCCGACTCCGCTCCTCGGGCGCGATCGAGGAGTTCAGTGCGCGGGCCGTCATCGATGCATCCGGTACCTACGGAAGCCCGAATCCGCTGGGTTCGAACGGGCTCGGGCTGCTCGGACTCGATGAGATCGCCGAGCAGGTGCAGCCGGCACTGCCTGATGTGCTCGGGCGTGACCGAAAGACCTTCGCCGGCCGGCACACGACGGTGGTCGGCGCCGGACACTCCGCGGCGAACACGCTCCTCGGGCTGGTGCAACTCGCGCGCGAGGTGCCGGGCACTCGGGTCACCTGGCTGATCCGGAACGCGCAGGCCGCGCGGGTGTCGTCCTCCGCCGATGACGAACTCGCCGACCGTGCCAAGCTCGGCGGCCGCGTCGACGCCGCGGTGCGGCGCGGGGACATCCAGCTCACCGACGGGTTCGAGATCCTCCGCGCCCGCCGGACCGGCGACGGGGTCGAGCTCGTCGGCCAGCGCGGCGGCGAGATCGCCGTGCACGCGACGGACATCGTGGTCAACGCGACCGGATTCCGCCCCGACCTCGGCATCCTGCGGGAGATCCGCCTCGACCTCGATGACATCGTCGAGGCCCCGAGGCGCCTTGCCCCGCTCATCGACCCGAACGTGCACTCCTGCGGCACCGTCGAACCGCATGGCTTCGCCGAACTCACCCACCCCGAGCCCGGGTTCTTCATCGTCGGCATGAAGTCCTACGGCCGTGCGCCGACGTTCCTGCTCGCGACCGGCTACGAGCAGGTGCGGTCGGTCACCGCGTGGCTCGCCGGCGACCTCGCCGCCGCGTCGACGGTCGACCTCGTGCTCCCGGCGACCGGGGTGTGCTCGACCGACCTCGGCGGCTCGTCGAACTGCTGCTCGAGCGCGGGATGCTGATCCGCGCGATGGGCGCCGCGGACTGGCCTGCGGTCGAGGAGATCCTCGGCCAGGGCATCCGAGGCGGCGAAGCGACCTTCGAGACCGGCACCCCGACCTGGGACGCGTTCGACTCCGGCAAGTTGGCGACCCCGCGCCTGGTCGCCGAGCGCGACGGGCTGGTCGCCGGATGGGTCGCTGCATCGCCGGTATCGACGCGCGAGGTCTACCGGGGCGTGATCGAGCACTCCGTGTACGTGCACGAGGACGCCCGCGGCGTCGGCGTCGGCTGGGCGTTGCTCGACGCGTTCATCGATGCGGCCGAGGCGGCCGGGGTCTGGATGATCCAGTCGAGCATCTTCCCGGAGAACACCACGAGTCTCCGCCTGCACGAGCGCGCAGGGTTCCGGGTCGTGGGCCGGCGTGAGCGGATCGCCCGCTCCGCGCTCGGCCCGCACGCCGGCCGATGGCGCGACACCGTCCTCGTCGAACGGCGGTCGACACGCAACGGACTGCCCGATCAGTCGCCCTGAACCCGCCGCACGGGTACGAGGAAGCGTGCTCAGGCACGCGCCTCCGGGAGCAGTTCGGCCAGGAGCGATTCGACCCGGCCGCGGATCTCGTCGCGGATCGGGCGCACCGCGTCGATGCCCTGGCCGGCCGGGTCATCCAGCTTCCAGTCCTCGTACCGCTTGCCCGGGAAGATCGGGCACGCGTCGCCGCAGCCCATCGTGATCACGACATCCGACTCGCGGACCGCGTCAGTGGTCAGCACCTTCGGCACCTGGCCCTGGATGTCGATGCCGTCCTCGGCCATCGCCTGCACCGCGACCGGGTTGATCTGGTCCTTCGGCTCGGACCCGGCCGAGAGCACCTCGACGCGGCCCCCGCCGAGTTCCCGCAGGAACCCCGCGGCCATCTGCGACCGACCGGCATTGTGCACGCAGACGAACAGGACGGTGGGCTTCTCGGACATCAGCAGACCTCTCCTCGGTTCCAAGAAAGCATAGACAGAAATCTATGCATCGTGAACCTCGCGAACGGGAGTTCGGCGGACGTTCATGCGGCCGGTTCCTCGAGGGTCGCGATGAGGCCCCGGACCCGACGATCGATGTCGTCGCGGATCGCCCGGACATCCTCGATCCGCCGCCCGACCGGGTCATCCAGTTCCCAGTCGAGATAGCGGATGCCCGGGTAGACCGGACACGCGTCGCCGCACCCCATCGTGATCACGACGTCCGCGGCACGCACGACCTCGTCGGTCAACGGCTTGGGGAACTCTCCCCCGAGCGCGACGCCGACCTCCTCGAGCGCCGACGCGATCGCCGGCGACACCGCCGACGCCGGCGCGGAACCCGCCGTGCGAACATGCACCCGGTCCCCCGCGAGCTGTCGCAGCAGCGCCGCCGCCAGCTGCGACCGACCCGCATTCTGCACGCACACGAACAACACCTCGGGCACCCCGCTCGAGCCCTGATCCCTCGCGGCGACCGCGGAGAGTCGCTGCGCCGAGAACTCCGCCGTCCGCGACGCCAGCCGCGACCCGCCACCGGCACGCGCGAGCAGGTCGCGACTCTCCGCGACGAACCGCTCGACCGTCTCGCGACCGAACGTGCCCGCGAACCGGACGGACAGATCCTCGACCACCCGATCGAACACCGCCGCATCGGGTTCGACTGCGGCCTCGCCACCCAGCACCTCGATCACACGATCGAGCCGGCCCGGAGCGACCGAATACCAGACCCGTCGCCCCTCCGGACGGCGCTCGAGGACGCCCGCATCGGTCAGCACCTTCGCATGATGCGTGATGGTGGGCTGGCGCAGTCCCATCTGCTCCGCCAATCGCGTCACCGTCGATCGCCCCTCGGGTGCGCTGAGGACCAGGCGAAGCATCCGAGCGCGCGTCGGCTCCGACACGGTTGCCGAGAACTCCTGAGCCAGACTCATAGACCCCAGTCTATGAGCGGGCCGGCACCCGGTCCGGCGCACGTGACTGGCCTCCCGGCACGTGATCCACCGTGATCAAAACGGCACCGATATATGAGAGACGGCGGAGCGGACCCGTTGCACTCCTGGGGAACCACCAGCGCCGACCGCACGAATAGCGTTTCTGCGGCTCCTCGATCACGAGAGCGTGTGCCGGATGCGGGTCGCTTCCGTTCAATCGTGGGCAGATTTGCGGGCAGGAGCGGCGGTCCAGGCGAACTGCTCGAGCGTCTCACAACCGCTCAATCACAGGGCGATGACGACGAGCGACCATTTCTCGGTGTGCCGGGCGTTTCCGAAGGGCATCGCGCGGTCCAGTCGCTATTCGCCGTTCCCACGGCTGCGACGGCAGTCGATCTCCCTGTTGAGTGATCGGCGTCGGGCTTCGACCCTGCGGCGACTCCGGTCGCGAAGCCACGCGATCCAAAACGGGATCTGGACGACGATCACAATCGCGAGCAACAGCCAGGGGAGCCACACCGGCGCGTCGCTCAACGCCCAGGGAACCTTCACATGGGCATTCTTTCCCATCGTTGCGTGTGAGAGAGAAACCCTCGAGCGCGCCGAGGAGGACCGGCGCATCGCGTCGACCCCCGCGCGCGGCGTCAACCTGCCGAGGAAGGCACCCAAGAAGCGCGTCTGCCTGTCGCACGGACAGGTCGCGCTCCTGGCGGGGCACCCCGGCGAGTGCGGCACGCTCGTGCGCGTTCTCTCCTACACAGGTCTTCGACGGGGAGAGGCGACCGCGCTTCGTGTTCGGGATCTGGACCTGCTGCGGCTCTTGATCGCCGTGAACGGAGGAGAACGGCGGGGCGGGAACCCTACCTCCCGCCCCACCGCGGCCCCCAGGGGAGGCCTCCTCTCGCCGGGCGACCCGAACTGAGCCCGACGAGACCTGCCCGGCGAAGCCGGGAGGAGTACGGCGACCCGCAGGGACCGATGGGGCCGGCGGGGCCGGCATCACGGTGACTGGGTCTGGTCCGGGTCTGGCGCGATTCTAACGCGAGCGACCCTCAGCCACAGCGCCCCCAGAACGCGGGCCACCCGGGCTCAGGAGCGGTCGACGGATGCCTCGTACTCGGGATGCTTCGCGATCCACGCGGAGATGAACGGGCACTCGGGCACGACGCGCAGGCCCCGGGAGACGACGTCATCGAGGGCGGTCTTCGCGATCGTGCCGCCCAGTCCGCGGCCCTCGTACGCGGGGAGCACGACCGTGTGGGTGAACACGACCCGGCCCTCCTCCTCGCGGAACATCGCGATGCCGGCCACCTCGCCGTCGACGTGGAGCTCATACCGCTGCCGGGCGTCGTTGCGGGTGACCTTCGACTCGTGGGTCGTCATCGTCGGTGCTCCTTCGCGCGCGAGGCCGGGCGGGTGTCGGAGTTCGGTGCCGGGCGCGGTGCCCGACGACGGGCCCCGTCCGGAGGGTCGTCGGCCGACGGAGCTCCCGCCGGGACGGGCGCCCGCTCGACGCGGACACCGGCCCGGCGCGAGCCGACGGCTTCCCGCCACCGTACCGGCCCGGAGGGCCGGACGGGCGCCGGCAGGGCCTGCGGCGGGCGGGCGTGGTGACGGCGGGGCATCCGATGCGGGGCGACGTGCCGCACCTGACGACCGAGCCGGCGGCGGGTGCGGGGGCGGGCCGGCGAGGCTGTCATGACCACCATCGCGATGAGCCAGGCGAACACGAGCGAGAAGGCGGTGATCTCGAACACGGTGAGGTTGAAGAGGTCGAGCCCGTCGTAGGCGACCATCGCGGTGACCTCGGTCGCGATCGAGGCGTACGACCAGGCGACGAACCGCCGCGGCGCCCGCCGCACGAACAGCGGCACGCCGATCGCCGCCACGGCGAAGGCCCCGGCCGCGCCGCATGCGAAGGCGTTGTGCAGCACGGTCGCGCCGTCGATCGGGACGAGGCCGACGCCCATGAGGCTGATGCCGATGAGCGCGACGAGCACGCGCAGGGTCGTCACGCCGCCGCGGCGCGGTTCGAACCGGCCGTCGCGGAGCGCGCGGCTGAGCGCGGGCCCGAGCGCCGCGACTCCGGCTCCCGCCATGACGATCGCGATGTTGAAGCAGGCGGCCGCGATGTCGTCGGAGGTGCCGAGGGTCGAGAAGTTGCGCGTCCACCACTCGCCGGTCGGCGTGATCGCCATGCTCGCGAGGCTGCCCATCGCGAGCACCATCGCGACGAGGTTGAACGTGCGGTACGCCTCGTGTTCGATGGCGGCGAGGTGCAGGCGATGCGTGACGACGCAGAGGCCGCCGGCGATGACCGCCGTCGCGGCGACCGTTCCGCCCGGCAGCGGCGCGAACGCCTCGCCGGTGAAGTGCACGGCGAGCACGCCGATCGCCGTCCACGCGAGGCTGTTCGTCGTCGCCCGCACGCGCGGGCCGAGTGCCGGCAGCCCCTGCTCGACGACCGAGGTCAGCGACTCGCGCGACGCCGAGGCGATCAGCAGTGCGACGGTCATCGCCAGCCCGACCACGGCCGCGGGCACCGCCCACACGGCGGCGACCAGCGGGCCGGCGGCGTGGGCGTTGACGGCGAGCCCGGCGAACGCGACCGCCGACAGCATGCCGATGACGCCGGCGAGGATTCGCCGGAACCCGGCGTGCCCGCGCCAGCCGATCAGGAACGCGACCCGGGCGATCGCGACGACCCGTCGCGGCGGCCCGTCGGGCAGGGCGGCACCCGCTCGACCGCGGTGAGGCAGCGTGATGCCCGTGGTGCCGAACGTCGTGACGCCCTCGGCGCTGCGCCCCCAGCGTGTCGACGCTGCCGACGTTGCGGCCTGCATTCCCCTCACCCGACCTTCGACCGACCCTCGCTCCCAGGGACAGATGGGGCGAGCCTAACCGGAGGAAATGCTCCACGGGAGTCCGTTACGGCGGATGCACGGCGAATTCGCGCGGGGTTCCCGGGTCGGCGTCCCCCGTACTGGGGGTATGGGTTCCGGACGAGTGGCTGGATCCGGCGGGTGCCGGGGTCAGCGACCGGGGACGAGCCGACGGATGCGACGACGCAGGCGGGAGGCGAACCGCTGGGCGAGGCCGCCGCGGTCGATCCGGGTATAGGCCTCGACGAGCGGTCGCATGCGGTCGAGGAACACGTGGAGGTCGCCGGCGGCGCGCGCCTCGGCGAACGCGTCGTGGCTGGTGCGGGAGATGAGGCGGCGCTGCCGCACCAGTCGCACCCGCTTGGAGTCGATGCCGTCGAGGGTCGGCGGCACCCGCTTCGCGGGCACGCTCAGGCCCTTCGCGGCGTCGTCGTGCAGCCGCACCCGGAGGCCGATCCGGCGGTGGCGGAAGTTGCCGGCCTGCGTCGCCGCGACCTCGTCGAGGTCGAGCTCGTCGAGGACGAGCTCGTCGGACTCGCGCAGCAGGGCGTCGAGCTCCGGCCGGCGCGAGACGATGACGTTGGTGCCGCGCCAGTCCTCCTTGTACCGCGGCAGCCAGGCGTCGCCGAAGGCGATGTCGGCCGTCTCGGCGAAGATGTCGTCGCAGAAGTCGCAGGCGCCGATCTGGAACATCGCGTGGCCCCAGCTGCCGCCGACGAGCGACGCGGTCGGCACGTCGTGCTCGCCGTCGGGGCCGACGGCGCCGAAGTCGTACCGGCTCGACGACCGGCCGGGCACCTTCACCCGGAAGTCGACGGTCTCGAGGTCCTGCGGCGGGACGCCCGCCTGCCAGGCGAGCGACTCGGCGAAGGCCTGCGACTTGAGGTGGCCGCAGACCAGCCCGAGGAAGAACGCGAGCTGCGAACCGAGCTGCGCGTCCTCCTCGGCGAGCAGCCTGGCCGCGCGGAGGAAGCACGGCACGCCGAGCACCGCGTACCGGCGCCCGTCGCCGCGCACGGAGGCGAGCGCGTCGGCGAAGGTCGTGGCGTAGTACATCGACTTCCGCTGCGCGCGGTACTCGGCGGCGTCGAACGTCGCCCGGTAGGCGAACAGCCCCTTCGCGGGGTCGTCGCTCGAGACGACGTGCAGGATGCCGTCGACGTCGCCACGCTCGAGGAGCTGCTCGGCGACCCAGCTCGTGAGCCCGCCGGAGCTCGACCCCAGCAGGCGGTCGCCGTCGCGGAGCCGGCCGGCGAAGAGGCCGGAGTAGCGACCCACGCGCGGATCGTGCGGCAGCTCGGGGAAGGCCGCCGTGCCGATCGCGTCCTCGTTGCGGGACTCGTCGGAGAACGGGCAGACCCGCCCGGCCGCGCGCAGGTCGGCGTCGACGACCCCGTCGAGGTCGGCCTCGAACGACCGCCGGCGGCCGATGGTGACGCTGACGCGCCCGTCCGTCCGGACGGAGCACGCCCCGCACCCCACGCACATCCCCCGTGCGACGACGTCCTCGATCGTGTGCATGATCCCCCAATCGGATCGCGACGGCCTGAACCCTGCACGCCGATGTACGAGGAGCGTCGAGCGTAGCACCGCCGCGTTTCGGGCATGCGTCGTGCGTGCGGCGCCGGCGGGATGCCACGTGAACACCGCGTGACGGCGGCGGCCCGGCGGCTGCGGCCCGCGGCCCCGCCGCGTAGAGTGTGCCGCGTTCCGGGGGCCCGGCGTTCGGGGGGACACCCGCCCCGCGACGTTGGGGGACGATCGATGACGTCTGCGCACCTGCCCGGAGCATCCGACCGAGACGACCGCGGACGCGGACGCGGACGCGGCGACCACGGCGGCGACCGCCTACCGGCCGACGCCGCGCCGCTCGCCCCGCCGCTCGCCCGGCCGCTCGGCCGGCGCACCTTCCTCGTGGGCGGCGCCGCGGGCCTCGGGCTGGTACTCGCCGCCCCCTCGGCGGCGATCGCGACGCCCAGCCCGACGCTGCCGAACGAGGCGCGCCGCCAGCAGAACCTGGTGACCGCCCGCGGCGGCACCCTCTACGACTCGATCGTCGTCAAGATCGGCGGCGACGCGGCCCGGCTGTTCGTGCCGCAGAGCGTGAAGCCGGGCGACCGGGCCCACGTGGTGTGGTTCTACCACGCGGCCGAATCCGACCAGGACGCCATCCAGGGCGGGTACCGCGCGGCGGCCGAGCGGGCCGTCGACCGCGGTGCCATCGGCATCTGCCAGTACGCGGGCGGCACGCTCTACTCGAGCCCGACGGCGACCGCGCACCAGCAGCGCGGGTACGCGTACCTCGCCGGCGTCTACTCGATCGCCGCGAGCTACCTGCGCGCGACCAGTGCGGGCGGCGCGCTCGCAGCCGAGGCGTACGGCGCCCCGCTCATGCCGGACGTGCACGGCATGTACTTCGTGAACGCGGTCTACGACATCCGCAAGCTCTACAACATGGGCGGCCGGCAGGCGCTCTCGGTCGGCATGGCGTTCGGCTACAGCACCTCGGCCATCGACCGGGCGAACCCCGCCCGGTTCGCGCAGGCGAACTGGACGGGCTCGAAGGTCCGCGTCGTGGTGTCGAGCCCGAGCAGCACGGATGCCTCGGTCCCGCCCGACGACCACGGCCTCGCGCTCATCGCGAAGGCGAAGCCCGTCGCCGTCGAGGCATCCGTGCGCACCCACGCGCAGGGGCACACGACCCCGGGCTTCGCGGACTCCGACTTCGACGACGCCCTCGGCCGCTGGATCGCGCTCGTCGACGCCGGAGGCGGCGGCGTCGAGGTGCCCGACCCGGTCGCGGAGTGGACGTTCGGCGAGGCATCCGGCCCCTACCTCGCGAGCGGCGGCGGGCTCCCGCTCGCCGACGCGGGCACCGCCGCCGCGACCCGCATCACGACGCCGTGGGGCGGAGGCATCCGGCTCGGGGGCGCCGCCTGGCTCCGGCTGCCGCTGGCGGGCGCGGCGGCGCTGAACCTCGGCGCCGGGACCGGCCGGGGAACGGTCGCGTGCTGGGTGCGCCAGCGCGACCCGAACGCCGGGTTCGTCGCCGGCATGTGGCACGACCAGCCGAGCGCACCCGCCCGGTGCTACGGCCTGTTCTACGACCTCGCCACCTACGGCGGCGACGACCGGGTGTGCTTCCACGTGTCGCGCACCGGCCTGCCGACGCCCGGGTACCCGAGCGCGCGCGAGTATGCGGCGACCTCGGCGACCACCACCGACGAGCGATGGCAGCTGCTGGTCGGCACCTACGACGGGGCCGAGATCCGCGCCTACCTCGACGGGGAGTTCTCGCCGTACCCGACCTTCACCGACACCCGCGGGGCCACCTACGCGAAGAACCCGTACGCGTTCACGGCGGGCGCGAACCCGCGCGGCGCGGACTTCACCGTGGGCGCCTCGCTGGCGAACGGATCGCCCGGGAACCTCGCGATCGCGGACCTCGCCCTGCTCCGCGTGTGGGACCGCGCCCTCACCGCCGACGAGGTGCGCGCCCTCCACCGGGCCGACGCGACGGCCCTCTGAACCGCACGCGTCCGCCCCGCCGGAACGGCTGACCCGCGTGTGACGTACGGGTAACACGTTGTCGTCGATCGTGTTGCGCGTCGGGTCCGGGGGTTCCCCCGGGCCCGCGCGACCCGTTAGGTTGTCCACGGCGAGGGGGGCCGAAGCGACACGACCTCCGAACCGGCGGATCCACGGATCCGGCCGCACGACCCGATGGTGGGACGGTGACCACGGGGAGGAGGCGGCGGATGGCGGACACGGCCGCACGACCGGCAGCGGAGGCTGTGACCGGCACGCTCACGGTGCTGCACTCGCTCGCACCGCCCGACGGCACGACCAAGTTCGTCGACCAGATCGCCGGCGGCGCGCCGCCCGAGGTGGCGGTGCGCTACTTCTCCTGGTCGCGGGCCCTCCGCGACGAGTACGACGTGCTGCACCTGCACTGGCCGGAACTGCTGCTGCGCGCCCGCACGAAGCGCCAGCGCTTCGCGAAGCGGCAGGCGATGCGGATGCTCCTGCTCCGCACCCGTGCGAAGGGGGTGCCGATCGTGCGCACCGCCCACAACCTCCAGCCGCACGAGGTCGGCGGTCGCGCCGAGCGGCGGCTGCTCGCCGAGATCGATCGGCGCACCGACCTGTTCATCCGGCTGAACCCGACGACCGCGCTGCCCGAGGGCTCGCGCGCGGTGACGATCCTGCACGGCCACTACCTCGACCGCTTCGCCGGGCATCCCCGGAGCGACGTCGTGCCGGGCCGGCTCCTCTACTTCGGCATCATCCGCCCGTACAAGGGCGTCGAGCGCCTGCTCGACGTGTACGCCGCCGAGCGGCCCGACGCGACCGAGCTGCGGCTCGTCGGCAACCCGACGCCCGCCCTGCGGGAGCGGGTGCAGGCCGCGGTCGACGCCGACGACCGGGTCACGGCCCGCCTCGCATTCGTCGACGACGACGAGCTCGTGCGCGAGGTGACCGCGGCCGACCTCGTCGTGCTGCCCTACTCGGAGATGCACAACTCCGGGGTGCTGCTCGTGGCGCTCTCGCTGGGGCGGCGCGTGCTCGTGCCGCGGAGCCCCTCGAACACGGCGATCTCCGAGGAGGTCGGCCCCGGCTGGGTCATCCAGTACGACGGCGAGTTCGGCCCCGAGGCGCTCGCCCTCGGCGTGGCCGCGCTGCGCGAGGGGCCGCTCGACGGCCGGCCCGACCTCGCCGACCGCGACTGGGACGCCGTCGGCCGCCGGCACGCCGACGCGTACCGCGCCCTCCTGCACGACCGTCGCCGCGGCCGCGGCGCGATCGCATCGCCCGCCGGGAGCGCGTGAGCATGGCCATCGACGAGCACCGTCGCAGCCTCGGCGCCTCCGCCTCCCGCGGGGCGGCGGTCACCCTGGGCGCGCAACTGGTCCGGGTGCTCGTGCAGCTCGCCGGCATCGTCGTCCTCGCGCGGCTGCTGACGCCGGACGACTACGGCGTGCTCGCGATGGTGCTCGCGATCATCGGCGTCGGCGAGGTGTTCCGCGACTTCGGGCTCTCGGCGGCGGCGATCCAGGCGCGCGAGGTCACGAGCGCCCAGCGGACGAACCTGTTCTGGATCAACACCGGGATCGGCGCGGTGCTCGCCGCCGCGGTGTGCCTGGCGTCGGGTCCGATCGCCGGGTTCTACGGCGACCCGCGGCTGCAGCCGGTCGCGCTGCTGCTGTCGACCACGTTCCTGCTGAACGGCATCTCGACGCAGTTCCGCGCCGACCTCAACCGGCGGATGCGGTTCCTGCGGCTGAGCTCGGCCGAGATCATCGGCCAGGTCGCCGGCCTCGTCGCCGGCATCTGGCTCGCCCTCGCGGGCGCCGGCTACTGGGCGCTCGCCTGGCAGCAGGTCGTGCTGGCCCTCGCGACGCAGGTCGCGCTGCTCGGCGTCACCCGCTGGCGGCCCGGGCTGCCGCGGCGCGGGGTCCCGATGGCGGGGTTCCTGAAGTTCGGCGGCAACCTCGTCGGCGCGCAGCTCGTGACCTACGCCAGCCGGAACGTCGACTCGATCGTGATCGGCTCGACGCTCGGGGCATCCGCCCTCGGCCTCTACAACCGGGCGTACCAGCT
Source organism: Agromyces sp. MMS24-K17 (assembly GCF_043950245.1). Taxonomy (GTDB): domain Bacteria; phylum Actinomycetota; class Actinomycetes; order Actinomycetales; family Microbacteriaceae; genus Agromyces. The sequence continues at coordinate 428,990 of NZ_CP171640.1, forward strand.
CATGCTGATGCCGCTCAACCAGATCAACGCCCCCTCGACCCGCGTCGCGCTGCCCGTGCTGTCGCGCCTGCAGGACTCCCCCGCCCGCTACGCCGAGTTCGTCGGCCTCGGGCAGACGTTCATGCTGAACCTCATCGGCGCGATCCTCGCGTTCGGTTGCGCGCAGGCGCCGGCCATCATCCTCATCGCGCTCGGCGACCAGTGGGCGGGCGCGGTGCCGATCTTCCAGATCCTCGCGGTCGCCGGCTTCTTCCAGGCCGCGAGCTACGCGACCTACTGGGTGTTCCTGTCGAAGGGGCTGACGGGCGCGCACCTCGCGTACAACCTGGCGACCCGCCCGATCATGATCGGGCTGATCATCATGGGCTCCTGGTGGGGCGTGCTCGGCGTGGCCACGGCGTTCACGGTGTCGACCGCGCTGCTCTGGCCCATCGCGCTGTGGTGGGCGGGCCGCGTGAGCGATGCCCCGGTGCGGATGCTCGGCCTCAACGGCCTGCGGGCGCTGCTCGTCTACGGCTGGGCGGGCGCCGCGTCGTTCCTGGCGACGATGGCCCTGCCGGAGGACGCCTGGGCGGCCCGCATCGGCGTCGGCCTGCTCGCCTTCCTCGCCGCGCTCGCGGCGGCCCTCATCGTGCCCGCGTTCCGGTCGGACGTACGGAGGATGGCGTCGGTCCGGCGCTTCTTCCGCTCCGGCGGGAGCGCACCGACCCCCGACGAGACGGAGGAGCCCGGATGAACCCGAGGCGCATCGCCCGCAAGGCCCAGTGGAAGGCGGCCGAGATCGCCGCCGCGTCCGCGGCGGGGGCATCCCGCGACCGGCGCCGGATCGCCGAGGCGATCGCGACGTCGTCCGCGTCGGCGCGCCCGGCGACCGCGCCGCACGTGCTCATCGCGTCGGCCGGCGCCGGGAACATCGGCGACCAGGCCATGGTCGAGGCGTTCGTCGAGCACGTCGACGGCCCGGTGGTCGTGATCACCCGCGCACCCGACGACTTCGCGGTGCCGCCCGGTGCGGCCGGGCGCGTGCGGTTCGAGGTGCTGCCGGTGCTCGTGTACGGCGCCGGCCGCGAGCGGCTCGCCGACCTCCGCCGCTTCGGCGAACTGCTCGCCGGCGCCCGCTCGCTCTCGATCATCGGCGCTGACATCATGGATGGCCGGTACAGCCCCCGCGCCTCGGTGCGGCGGTCGACGCTCGCCGAGGCGGCCGCGCGCGCGGGCCTGCCGAGCCGGATCCTCGGCTTCAGCTGGAACGGCAGCCCGGAGCGCCGTGCGCGCGCCGCCCTGCACCGCGCCGGGGCGGCCGGCGTCGACCTGCTGCTGCGCGATCCCGTGAGCGCCGTGCGTGCCCGTACCGACGGCGTGCCGCGGGTGATCGAGACGGCCGACCTCGTGTTCCTCGCGACGACGGTCGACCCCTCGGCCGCCGACGAGCTGCTGGGCGCGGCTCCGGCCGGCGATGCGCCCGAGGCATCCGACCCGCCCGTCGCGCTCGTCAACGTCAGCGCCCTCGTGGGCCGCTCCCTCGACCAGGCGGCGGAGTACGGCCGCATCATCGCGGCGCTCCGCGCCGACGGCTACCGCGTGGTGCTCGTGCCGCACGTGTCGCGGCCGAGCTCCGACGACGTCGCCGCCTGCCGGCAGGTCGCCGCGGCGTTCACCGACGACCCCGACGTCCGGCTCGTCGAGCGGCTGCTCACCCCAGCGCAGATCCGCGGCCTCGCCGCACGCACCCGGCTCACGGTCACGGGCCGGATGCACCTCGCCATCATGTCGCTCCACGCGGGCGTGCCCGCGATCACGCTCGCCACCCAGGGCAAGGTCGAGGGCCTGATGCGCCTCGTCGGCGTGCCCGAGCTGTGCGTCGAGCCGGGGCCCGACCTCGCCGGCCGCGTGCTCGACGTCGTCGGCCGACTCGGCGACGGCGGGCGTGCCCGCCGCGCCGTGCAGGAGGCGCCGGCGAGGCTGCGCGCCCTCGCCGAACGCAACGTCGCGGGGCTCGGCGCGGAGCCGAGCACGACGGCCACCGCCGAGGCCGCCGCCGGCTCGCCCTCGGCCGAGGTCGTGCGCGGATGACCCGCCGCCGGCGTCCGTCCGGGCCATCCGGTCAGAAGCTCCCGATCGCAGGCGATCGGGCAACCAGGAGATGAGGAGCACCATGCAGCGAGACGACAGCACCCCCGACGGGCCGCGCGCGGCGCTCAGCCGGCGCGGGTTCGTGACCGGCGCGACCGGGCTCGTGGCCGCGGGGGCGCTCACGGCGGCGGGCGCCGGCCCGGCGCACGCGCTGACGGGGGTGCCGACGCCGACGCTCCCCGGCGAGCTCGGCCGGATGGCGAACCAGACCACGGCGGTCGGGAAGCGCCCGTACGACAACATCCAGGTGTCGATCGGCGGCGACCGCGCGCGGATCTTCGTGCCGCAGCTGCCGGCGGGCACCCCCCGGCCGTCGAGCGTGCCGGTGGTCTGGTTCTACCACGCCCCGAACAGCACGAGCGATGCCATGAACGCGGGCTTCAAGTGGAACGCCGAGTACGTCATCGACGCCGGCTGGGTGGCCATCTGCCAGGACCTCGGCGGCGGCACGTGGACGAACTCCTACGCGCAGGACAAGCAGGCCGCGGGCTGGGCGTACATGTCGAAGTACTTCCCGGTCGGCTCGAACTTCCTCCGCGCGACGTCGGGCGGCGGCGCGATGGCGAACGGCGTCTATGCGACGAAGGCCATCCCGCGCATCAAGGGCACGTACCTCGTGAACGCGGTCTACGACCTCTGGAAGTGCTACCTGCTCAACGGCGCGCCCTCGATCGGCCCGGCGTTCGACTACGACGAGGCGCTCATCCAGGCCCGGAACCCGTCGATCGCACCGCAGTCGTCGTGGACGGGCGCGAACATCCGCGTCGTCGTCTCCGTGGAGCCGAACCGCGACACCCTGGTGCCGCCGGAGGACCACGGCCTCGCGCTCGTCGCGAAGGCCGGCCCCGTGGCGAAGGAGGCCTCGGTCCGCGAGCACTCCCTCGGCCACACCCAGCCCGACTGGGTCTCGAGCGATTCGCTCGCGGCCTTCAAGCGCTGGAACACCTGAACCATCGAAGCGAGTCATCGGGGGTTGCCCATGGATCCGGCATCGACGAGGTCGACGTCCCTCTACCGGACGGACGTCGGCCGCAAGGACTGGATGGACCTCGTCAAGGGCGTGGCCATCATCATGGTCGTGGTCTACCACACGATGCTCTTCCTGCGCGCGATCGACTACGACGCACCGGGGATGGGGCGGGCGAAGATCATCCTCGAGACCTTCCCCATGCCGGCGTTCTTCGTCATCGCGGGCATGTTCCAGCTGCGGGTGCCGCAGTGGAGCTTCGCCGACACGTGGAAGCGGCGGCTCTCGAGCTACCTCTACCTCTACGTGCTGTGGAGCGTGCTGCGGTTCGTCTTCTACCTGATCGTGCCGAACGTGCGCGCGGCCGACGGCGCGGGCGCGACCGCGTCCGACCCGTTGGCGCTCGCGCTGATCCTCGTCTGGCCGTCGAGCAGCTACTGGTTCATCTACGCGCTGTTCGTGTTCACGATCGCGGTCTGGCTGATGCGACGCCTGCCCGCCTGGTCGCAGGTGGCGATCACCGGGGTGATCTCGGTGCTCTTCTCGAGCGGCATCCTCGACGTGCACAACGTCGGCTGGAACCGCATGGGCGAGTACCTCGTGTTCTTCACCGCCGGCGTGCTCTTCTCCCGCCCGATCGGCGACGCCGTGCACAAGGCGAAGCCGTGGCAGATCGTCGCCTTCCTCGGCGTCTTCGCCGGCGTCTCCGCGCTCCTCGCCTTCTCGTCGCTCGCGGGGGCCATCCCGGGCGTCGTGCTCATCGCCCAGGTCGCGTCGATCGCCTTCGCGTACACGGCGGCGGTGCACCTCACCAGGCTCCGCGCCCTGTCGTGGGTGAACTACATCGGCGTGCGCAGCCTGAACGTGTACCTGCTGCACGTGTTCGTCATCGCCGGCCTCGCGGCCATCGTGCTGGCCATCCCGGCGCTGCGGATCATCCCGAGCCGCGGCTGGATCCTGCTCGCGGTCATCACGACCCTCGTGATCGTCATCTCGCTGCTCCTCTACCGGGTGCTCTCGCGGGTGACGTGGCTGTTCGTGAGCCCGATCCGCCACCGGCCCGGCGGTGCGCAGCGGCGCGGGGCCGCCGCCCGTCGCGGCCGCCGCGCCGGGAAGGGGCCCCGGGATGCCTCGGGCCCGGCCTCGGCCGACCCGGATGCCGCCGTCGGGCTGGACGACCCACCGGCCGGGGCATCGGCCGGGGCATCCGACGCCGCCGCCCGCGCGACCGACCGTCAACCGCCGGCCGCGCCGGCCATCGAGACCGGGGCCGCCAGGGCCGCCGAGGGGAGTGACTAGTGCAGGTGTTCGCATCCGCAGCCGGACAGTACGACAACGTGGGCGACACCGTGCTCCGGCGCGGCTACCTCGACGCGTTGCGGCAGGTCGGCCCGCTGAACGTCTACGTGGGATCCCGCGACGACGACCACCTCAGCGGCCTCGGCCTGAAGCCCGACGACCGGGTCATCCGCACCTCCGCCGAGTGGCGGTCGCGGGTCTCGCGGGCCATGACGTCCGAACGCACCCTCTACGCGTTCGACACGGGCGAGACCGAGGCCCGGCGCCCGTTCGCCCTGCGCTACCTGCGGCTCGCGCCGCTCCTCGTCGCCTCGCGCCTCCGCGGCGGGAGGGCGGCGCACGTCGGCGTCGGCGTCCGCGAGTCCACTGCCTGGCGCCTGCCGATCTCGGCGGTGCTGCGACTGTGCTCGGTGGTGACGTGGCGCGACGAGTCGAGCCGCGACATGATGCGGGTCGGCACGGTCACGCCGGACTGGGCGTTCGCGCTCGGCGCCCCCGACGACGTGCTCGTCGGCGCGGCCGACGACCCGGAGCGCACGAAGCTCGCCATCGCGGTGCGCGCCAGCCTCAGCCACGCCACGCGCGAGCGGCCCGACGAGCGCTGGATCGAGGCGGTGCGCCGGATCGCCGAGGCCACCGGCCTCGAGCCCGTCGTCGTCGCCCAGATCGAGCGCGACGGGCCCCTCGCCCTCGAGATCGCCGAGGCGCTCGGCGCCGAGGCGGTCGTCTGGGAGGGGCCGAACCACGCGAAGCAGGAGGCGAGGCTCCGCGCCGCGTACCGCCGTTCGCGCGCCGTGCTGAGCGACCGGCTGCACGCCGTCGTCATCGCCGCGACCGAGGGCGCCGTTCCGCTCGGACTCGTCACCGGTCCCGACGACAAGGTCGCGCGCACGCTCGCGGGGGCCGGCATCCTCGGCACCGGCATCGACCGGGCGCTCGACGACCCCGAGGTCGCGATCGCGACGGCGCAGGCCGCCATCGCGCGGCAGGACGAGATCATGGCGCACGTGATCGACGCGCGCCGCCGCATCGACGGACTCACCGAGGCCCTGGTCGGCCTCTCCGCGAAGGCGAAGGGGTAGGGATGCCCCGCGTCAGCATCATCGTCCCCGTCTACAACGGCGCCGACTACCTGGCGACCGGGCTGCCGCGCCTGCTCGAGCAGGCGTACCCCGACTTCGAGGTCGTGGTCGTCGACGACGGCTCGAAGGACGGCTCGGCCGAGCTCGCCACCGCCGTCGCCGAGGGCGACGCCCGCGTGCGGGTCATCGCCCTGGAGCAGAACGGCGGCGTCGCCCGTGCCCGCCAGGCGGGGGTGCAGGCCGCGACCGGCGAGTACGTCTGGTTCGTCGACGCCGACGACGACTGGAACGACCACGCGCTCACCGAGCTCGTCGGGGCGGCGGAGCGCGAGGACCTCGACATCGTCGTGGCCGCCGCCCGGTTCGTCTACGACGGCGGCGCATCCGAACGCCCCATCCCCGCGCCGAGCGGCGACCCGGTGGACGCGGCGCGCGCCTTCGAGCTGCTGCTCACCGGCCGGATCACGGGGCACCTCTGGAACAAGCTCTTCCGCCGCGAGCTCGCCGCCGCGCTGGAGTTCACGCCGGCGCGCGTGCACAGCGACCTCGCCATGGTCGCCGACGCGCTCTCCCGGGCCCGCCTCGTCGGCTTCATCCCCGAGGTCGTCTACGACTACCGGCTGCGCAGCGGCTCGATCATCACGTCGAAGTCCAGCCGGGCGGCGTCGCTCGAGCTCGTCGGCGACGCCGTGGAGCGGGCGGCCCGCCGCGTCGACCCGCGCCTCGTCGACGGCGACGCCTACCGCTACTTCCGGACCCGCTACATCGTGCTCTCGGGCATCAAGGACGGCGTGCTGGGCCCGTACTCGACGACCGAGTCGTCGGTCATCGTGCGCCGGCTCCGCCGGAGCCTGGGCGCCGGCGACATCGCCGTGTTCGCCCGGCGGCGCGATCCGAAGCGGCTCGTGCTCGCGCTCGCGGCGAAGACCTCGCTGCCGGTGTACCGCCGCCTGCTCCGGGTGGCCGAGCGATGACCGGCACCGCCCGTGCTGCCGCCGCGGCCGTCGCCGCGCGCGTGCCCGAGGCTGTGTGAACGGCTCGTTACGGGTGCGTGATTCCACTTCCGAGGGCGTCGCCGGCCCCCTACGCTCGAATGCGAAGCGAGGCCGACGCCGCCCTTGGGACTTGTCCAACGGTTCAGGGGGGTCGACATGACGGTTCCATTCCTACGTCCCGCGGGGGGCGTCGCCGACACGGCCGGCGATCGCCCGCCGAAGCTGCTGCTGGCCGCCTCCACGGGCGGGCACCTGCAGGAGCTCGTGCGCCAGGCCGCCTTCCTGCGGCCCGCCGACGACTCGCTGTGGGTGACGTTCCGCACGCCGCAGAGCGAATCGCTGCTGCGCGATCGGCGGGTGCTGCACGTGCCCTACGTCCGGCCCCGCGACTACACCGGCGTGCTCCGCACCATCGGCATCATGCGCCGGGCGCTTCGCGCCGAGCGGTTCGACGGCGCCGTCTCGACCGGCGCCGCCATCGCCCTCGCGGTGCTCCCGACCGCGCGCGCGGCGGGCGTCCCGTCGACCTACATCGAGAGCGTGTGCCGCGTCGACGGCCCGTCGATGACTGGCAAGGTGCTCGCGAAGCTCCGCGCCGCCGAGCTGCGCACGCAGCACCGGTCGTGGGCCGGCGGCCGCTGGAGCACCCAGCCGAGCGTGCTCGCCACGTTCGCCCGCCGCGAGCGTCCGGTCGCCGCGGTGCCGCGGAAGGTCTTCGTCACCCTCGGCACCATCGAGGGCTACCGGTTCGACTCGCTCGTCGACGCCGTGCTCGCGAGCGGGCTCGCCGGGCCCGACACGACCTGGCAGCTCGGGTACACCGACCGCGACGACCTGCCCGGCGACGTGCACCGCCACCTCGCCCCGGAGGAGTTCGACCGCGTCGCCGCCGAGGCGGACGTCGTCATCACGCACGCGGGCGTCGGCACCCTGCTCGGCATGCTCGAGCAGGGCATCCACCCGCTGATGGTGGTGCGCCGCGCGGAGCGCGGCGAGCACGTCGACGACCACCAGGAGCAGATCGCGGAGCTCGTGAACCGGCTCGGCATCGGGCATGCCGTCGAGGTCGAGGACCTCGACGCGGAGGCCCTCGCCGAGGCGGCCAGGTGGGAGATCGTGGACCGCCAGGTGCACGACGCCGCAGCGGTCGGGGCGGACGCCTGATGCGCCGCGTGTTCGCGGTCGGTCGCGGCCAGTACGAGAACGTGGGCGACATCATCCTGCGGCGCCAGCTCCTCGACTGGGTGCGCCCCGAGGGCGGCGAGCTGCACGTGTACGTCGGCTCGAGCCCCGACGGCTACGACGACGGCCTCCGGCTCAGCCCCGACGACAAGGTCTACCGCTCGTTCCTCTCCTGGTACGGCGCGGCGCTGCAGGCGGCGATGAAGGGCGGGGCGGCCTACGTCTTCAAGCCCGGCGAGATCCAGCTGACGATCATCGGCATGAAGGAGCACATCTCCATGCTGCCGCTGCTCGGCGTGCTGCGGACCCGTGGCGGCCGGGCGGTGCGCGCCGGCGTCGGCTCCCGCAACTTCGCCCCGCTCCCCCGCGCCCTCATGCGCCCGTCGATCGCGCTCAGCGACCTCACGCTGTGGCGGGACATCCGCACCGCCGAGTACATGCGCGCCGGCGGCCCGATGCCCGACCTGGCCTACGGCGAGGGCGCGTCCGACGACGACGTCGCGACGTTCGCGACCGACGCCGAGGCGATCCGCCGCGACGTGCTCGTCGTGTCGCTGCGCGCCGACGAGCCGGCGCCGCCGTACCCGTCGAAGGCGTGGCTGCAGGGCGTGCGCGAGTACGCCGACCGGCACGGCCTCGAGATCTGGGCCGTCACCCAGGTGCACGTCGACAACGAGCGCAGCCGGCGACTCGCCGCCGACCTCGGCGGCAAGGTGCTGCCCTGGGACGACCTGCGCGACCACGACGGGCAGGAGCGGCGACTGCGCGAGCTGTACCGGCGGACGGCGATCGCGATGAGCGACCGCCTGCACGTCGTGATCGCGGCGTTCACCGAGGGCGCGGTGCCGGTGGGCACGCTCGCGAACGCCTCCGACAAGGTCGACCGGCACTTCGCCACGATCGGCATCGACGGCGTCACCATCCGCAGCGACGCCGCCGACCCGGCCGACGTGGTCGCCTCGCTCGAGGCGCTCGCCGCCCGGCGGGCCGAGATGTTCGGCGCGCTCGTCGAGGCGCGGGTCGAGCTCGCCCGCGTGCGCGACCGCGTCCGCAGCACGCTCGCCTCCGCGACCCCGGTCGGGGCCGGCGCCGGCGAGGCCCCCCGATGACCCGGGCTCGCGCGACCGTCCACCACCTCGGCCGGGCCGGCGAGCACGCCGGCGGCATGACCCAGGTCGTGAACGGCTACCTCGGCTGGGACTTCGACGCCGTCGACGTCCGCGTGCTCGAGTCGCGGGCCGACCCGCACGACCACCTCGGCGCCGTCCGGAAGTCCGCCGCCGCGTTCGGCCGCATCCTGCGGCTGCCGAAGGACGAGCCGCAGGTGATCGTCGGGCACCTGTCGGAGCGCGGCTCGTTCGTGCGAGAGGGCTCGCTGCTGCGGGTCGCGCACGCCCGCGGCATCCCGACCATCGCCCACCTGCACGGCAGCTCGTTCGCCGAGTTCGCCGATCGCCACCCTGCGCTCGTCGGGGCGGCGCTGCGCGCCTCCGACCGGATCGTCACGCTCTCCGAGGAGAGCTCCGAGGTGAGCGCCCGGTTCGTGCCGGAGGACCGGATCGAGCTGGTGCCGAACGCCATCCCGCCCGGCACGCCGAAGCCGAAGGAGCGCACCGTCGTCTTCGGCGGCGTCGTGAGCCACCGCAAGGGCATCGACGTGCTGCAGTCGGCCTGGGAGCAGGCGGCGCCGGCGGGCTGGCGGCTGCTCGTCGCGGGCCCGATCCGCGACGCCCACCTCGTCCGCGACGACCTGCCCGGGGTCGAGTTCCTCGGCTCCCTCCCCCACGACCGGCTCATGGACCTGCTCGACACGGCGTCGATCGCCGTGCTGCCGTCTCGGGAGGAGGCGATGCCGATGTTCATCCTCGAGGCGCTCGCCCGGGACTGCGCGGTCGTCTCGACCGACGTCGGCGGCATCGCGGCGGTGCTCGCCGACGGTGCGGGCGTGGTGCTCGAGGCGGGCGACGTCGGCGGCCTCGCCGAGGCGCTCGAGACCCTCACGGGCGACGACGCCCGACGCGTCGAGGTCGCGGCCACCGGCCGCGCCGTGTTCGACGCGCGGTACTCCGCCGAGGCGGTGTTCCCGCGCATGGAGGAACTGTGGCTGACGACGGCGGGCCGGTCGACCGGCGGCCGTCGCACGGAACGGAACGGCCGGCCGGTGCCGGCGGTGCGGAGGGGTGCATGAGGATCTCGGTCATCGGCTGCGGGTACCTGGGGGCGGTCCACGCGACCGCCATGGCGAAGCTCGGCCACGAGGTCGTCGGGATCGACGTCGACGAGCGGAAGATCGAGGCGCTGAGCGCCGGCCGGGCGCCGTTCTTCGAGCCGGGCCTCGACGAGCTGCTGACGGAGGCGACCGCGTCGGGCCGGCTGCGGTTCTCGACCTCGATGGCGGATGCCTCGGGCGCGACGCTGCACTTCATCGCCGTCGGCACGCCCCAGGTGGCCGGCGGCTACGCCGCCGACCTGACCTACGTCGACTCGGCGGTCGCGGCGCTCGTGCCGTGGCTCCGGGAGGGCGATGTCGTCGTCGGCAAGTCGACCGTGCCCGTCGGCACCGCCGAGCGGCTCGCCGACGTGCTCGCGGCCGACGCGCCGGGCAGCATCCTGGCGTGGAACCCGGAGTTCCTGCGCGAGGGCTTCGCGGTCGAGGACACGATCTCGCCCGACCGCCTCGTCTACGGCCTGCCCGACGACGCGGACGCGTCGGCGACGGCGAAGGCCGCGCTCGACGAGGCGTACGCCGTCGCGGTCGGCCAGGGCACGCCGGTCGTGACCGCCGACTACGCGACCGCCGAGCTCGTCAAGACGGCGGCCAACGCGTTCCTCGCGACGAAGATCTCGTTCATCAACGCGATGGCGGAGATCGCCGAGGCGACGGGCGCCGACGTGACCCGCCTGGCCGACGCGATCGGCTACGACGCGCGCATCGGCCGGCGCTTCCTGAACGCCGGCGTCGGGTTCGGCGGCGGCTGCCTGCCGAAGGACATCCGGGCGTTCACCGCTCGGGCCGAGGAGCTCGGCCGCGGCGAGTCGGTCGCCTTCCTGAAGGAGGTCGACGCGATCAACCTGCGTCGCCGGCAGCGCGTGGTCGACCTCGTCCTCGACCAGCTCGGCGGCTCGGCGCACCGGCGGACGGTCGCCGTGCTGGGGCTCGCCTTCAAGCCCGACTCCGACGACGTGCGCGACTCGCCGGCCCTCGACGTGGCGGTCCGCCTCCGCGGCCTCGGCGCGGACGTGCGCGCCACCGACCCCGAGGCCATCGCGAACGCCCGCGCGAGGCATCCGCAGCTCGACTACGTGGACGCGACCACCGACGCGCTCGACGGCGCCGAGGTGACCGTCATCGTCACCGAGTGGAAGCAGTACCGCGGACTCGACCCGGTCGCCCTCCGCGAGCGGGTCGCCTCGCCCGTCGTCATCGACGCCCGCAACTGCCTCGACGCGGACGCCTGGCGAGCCGCCGGGTGGACCGTCGTGGGGCTGGGCCGCCCGTGACCGCCCGCACGCGGGTCGCGTTCGTCGTCACGTCGCTGCACGGCGGCGGCGCCGAGGCCGTGGGCCTCGAGTGGATGCGCGCACTCGCGACCGGCGCCGACGTGGCGGCGGTGCTGGTCTCCGACCGGCCGACCGACCTGCTCCCCGAGGGGATCCGGCTCGAGGACCTCGGCCGCGCCGGGCACGCCGACACCGTGCGGGGCATCCGCCGGTTCCTGCGCGACTGGAGCGCCGACGTCGTCATCGCGCTGCAGACCTACCCGTCGCTGCTGATGCTGGCCGCGACGGCGGGACTCGGCGACGACCGGCCGCTCACCGTGGTCAGCGAGCACAACCTCATCTCCCTCGGCCTGCCGGGGTCCTCCGCCGGCCACCGGGCGAAGATCGGCCTCGCCAAGCGCAGCTACGGCCGCGCCGACCTCGTCGTCGCCTGCTCGCACCCCGTGGGCGCGGAGCTCGTGGCGGCGTTCGGCGTGCCGGGCGATCGCCTCGCCGTCGTGCCGAACCCCGCGCTCGCGAAGGCGGCCGGCGCGACGCGCGTCGCGCGGACCCCGGGCGCCGAGCACGGCATCGACGTGGTGCTCGCCGGGCGGCTCGTGCCGCAGAAGCGGCCGGCGCTCGCGGTCGCCGCGACCAAGGCGCTGCGCGAGCGCGGCGTGGAGGCGCGCCTCGTGTCGTTCGGCGGCGGTCCGCTGCTCGACGAGACGGCGGCCGCGGCCGAGGCGGCCGGCGTGCCGTTCGTCTCGCACGGGTGGGTGGAGGACTGGTTCGCCCGGTTCGAGCCGAACTCGGTCGTGCTGCTGCCGTCGATCCGCGAGGGGTTCGGCAACGTGCTCGTCGAGGCGGCCGCCGCCGGGGTGCCGTCGGTCGCGATCTCCGGTTCCCTCGGCGTCGCCGACGCCGTGCTGCCGGGCATCACGGGCGCCCTCGCGCTCGACGCCGACCCGGCCTCGCTCGCCGACGCGCTCGTCGAGGCCGCCGCGATCGAGGTGCCGGCGCTCGACGGCTGGCTCGACCGGTTCACGCCCCGCGCGAGCGCGACGCTGCTCGCCGCCGCGCTGCGGCACGCGGGTGCCCGGACGGGCCGCGACCTCGGGGCGCTGGCGATCGCGCCGGCGGAGACGCCCGCCCGCGGCTGAGCGGGCGATTCGGTGCCCGCCGGGCCAAGCCGCCGGGACAGCCCGCCGTGCCAACCCGCCGAGTCGAGCCGACGGGTCAGCCCGCCGTGCCGGCCTGCCACGCGACCCCGGCGAGCCGCTTCCCGGTGTCGTAGAGGGTCGGCTTCGGCGCACCGCACGGCACGGCCGCGTACGCGTCCGGCGTCGACGACGTGCCGAGGTACCGCCAGACCAGCAGTTCGGCCGGCGCCGCGTCGACCTTGAGCACGAGCTTCGCGACCTTGTCGGTCGGCAGCACTCCCGCGCTCTTCGCCGACTTGGCGGTGGTCCGACCGTCGGCCGTCCGCACCGCCACGACGTACGAGACCTTCGTCGTCGCGGTGAGCGCGCCGCCGGTCACGTCCCCGGTTCCGCTCGTGACGCCGAGGATGCTCGGCACTGCCGGGGTGGCGGCCACGGCGACGGCGACGGTCGGCTCGAGCGCCCATGCCCCGGACCGGCGGACGACCCTCCAGTCCCCGCTCGCCAGGACGGCGGGCTTCGCCGCCACGGCCGCCGTGATCCCGCCCGCGCCGAGGACCGCGGGACCGATGGTCGGGCTCCAGGTGCCGCCCGTGCCGGGCGCGCTCGTCACCGACGTGACCCCGCGCGCGGCGACCTTCGTGTTGTCGTTCGCCTTCAGCACCGACACGAACGCCCCCATCCCGACGTCGGCGTGCTCGTGCGCCCGCATCTCCTGCGTCTCGCTCAGCACGAGCTCGGTCCCGACCGTCGTCGAGGCGGAGTCGTCGATCGTGATCGCGGGCGGCACGTCGCCGTCGGCGCTGCGGGCGAGGTAGAACACAGAGCTGTCGACGACGACCGTGGAGTTCTTGATCGCGAGCATCGTGGCGTTCGCGATCGGCGCCTCCTGGTGGGCCGTCGAGACGCGCACCGCCGAGCAGGAGTCGAGTTCGATCCGGCCGGTCACCGTGCCCGTGATCTCGGCGCCCCGCGAGTACTTCAACCGCAGGAGCCCGATCGGGGCATCCGCCTTGCAGCTCTGCACCAGCAGCCCGTCGCCCGAGGCGATCTGCTCGACCAGCACCGAGCTGCGCAGGCCGTCGCCGGCCCGGTTGTGGCACTGCACGAGCACGTTGACGTCGCAGTAGTCGGCCCACGACAGCAGCACGCGGGCCCGGTAGAGCACCACGCCGTCGAAGCGCGAGCCGGTGCGGTTCGACATGGCGAACCCGGCGTTGCGGGCGACCCCGTCGATGGTGCCGTTGCGCACGGTGAGCGAGATGAGGCCACCGACGCCGGTGCCGGTGCCCCGCGTCGCCGGCTCCACGCGCACGACGTTCGCCGCCTGGTCCCACGCGCTGCGCTTCGTGTTCGGGAAGATCGCCCAGCGCACCGTGGGGTCGCGCCAGAACGCCGCGGTCGTCGGCAGGCCGCCGCCGAGCTTCAGGGTGCCGCCGTTCAGGTTCAGCACGAGCATCGCGTTCGGGCTCGTCGCGTCGAGGAAGACGGGCGTGTTCACGAGGTACGTCTTCCCGCCCTCGAAGTCGATGGCCCCGACGCCGGCGTCGTAGGCGGCCTGGATCTTCGGCCCGTCGTCGGTGGTGCCGTTGCCCGCGAGCCCGAGGTCGCGGGCGGTCGCCGCGGCGGCCGGCTCCGCGGCCACGACGGCGGTCGCGACCGCGCCGGCGACGCCGGCCGCTCCCAGCCTGAGGAAGGTCCGTCGCGAGCGGATGCCCCGCTTCGCGCGGTCCGGAACCGGGACGCGGTCCGCGTGCTCCGTGCCATCCGTGTGCCCAATGCGGTCCGTCATCGTCCGACCCCCCGATCGATCGTGCTCGTCCTCATCCCCGTGGCGCGGCCGATGACGACCGAGGCGCGGCCGCTCCGGTCGGGGAACCGCGACGGCGGCCTCCGCTCGCGCGGACAGCGGCCACGATGCCCGCCCCCAGCACCGCCCCCACGGTGTTCATCAGCACGTCCATCACCGACGATACGCGCGCGACGAGGAACACCGCCTGGACGAGTTCGATGAACATCGACATGCCCGCCGCGATCAGGGGGGCGAGCACCCAGCGGCGCCGCGGCAACTCCAGCGCGAGCAGCGCGCCGATCGGGATGAACCAGAGCAGGTTCGCCGCCTGCTCGACCACCGCGTAGGTGACGAACGCCGGCATGCCGCGCTGGCGCGCCCAATGCAGGAAGGCCCAGATGTGATCGCGCCCGGCGCTGTCGACCGGGACCGGCCAGAACGCGACGAGCGCCATCGCCACGAGCGTGACGGCGAGCAGGCCATGGACGACGAGGCGCGTGCGTCGGGTCATCCGCCGGCGTCGCCCGCCTGCCAGCGGACGCCCGCGAGGTACGTCCCGGTGTCGTACAGGGTGACCTTCGGCCGGCCGACGGCGATGCTCGCGAACGCGTCGGGGGTGGTCGTCGCACCGATGAACCGCCAGATCCGGAGTTCGCACGGCGCCGCGTCGACGCGGACCACGATCTTCACCGTGCGGTCGCGCGCGGCGACCGAGGGCGAGATCGCCGAACGCTGGCTGGACCGCCCGTCCGCCGTGCGCGCGACGACGACATAGGTCACGGGGTTCGCCCGCGGGAGGGTGCCGTTCTCGATGTCCCCGCTGCCGCCGGTCGTGCTGAGGATGACCGGGCGCGCCGGGTCGGGCGGCGCCGCCGCGCGGCTCGGCTCCACCGCCCATGCGCCGTTCCTCCGGCCGAGGATCCAGTCGCCGGTCGCGAGCACCGCCGTCGATGCCGCCACCGCGGCGGCGACCTCGTCGGAGCCGGTGACCGTCGGCCCGGCCGAGCCGACCCATACGCCGCCGCTGCCGGGCGTCGTCGTCACCGACGACATGCCGCGAGCGATCACCGTGGTGTCCTCGGCCGGCTTCACGAGCGAGACGAGCGCGCCCATCCCGAGGTCGCCGTTGTCGTGGGCGCGCATCTCGAGGCAGTCACGCAGCACCAGTTCCGAGTGCGCATCCGTGCTGGAGTCGTCGATCGTGATCGCCGGCGGCACGTTCCCGTCCTCGCTGCGGGTCAGGTAGAACACCGAGCTGTCGACCGTGACCGTCGAGTTCCGGATCGCGAGCATCGTGGCGTTCGCGATGGGCGACTCCTGATGGGCGCTCGAGATCCGCACGGCCGAGCAGGAGTCCAGCTCGATCCGCCCCGTCACCGTGCCCGTGATCTCGGCCCCGCGCGAGTACTTCAGCCGGGCGAGCCCGACCGCGGCGTCCGCCTTGCAGCTCTGCATGAGCAGGCCGTCGCCGGACGCGATCTGCTCGACCAGGACCGACTTGTCGGGCCCGCCCGCACGGTTGTGGCACTGGATCAGCACGTTCACGTCGCAGTAGTCGGCCCAGGAGAGCAGCACCCGCGCCCGGTACAGCACCACGCTGTCGAAGCGGGCGCCGGTGCGGTTCGAGATCGCGAAGCCGACGTTGGCGCCGTCGCCGTCGATCGTGCCGTGGTGCACCCCGAGCGAGAGCAGGGCGCCGACGCCGCCGCCGGTGGCCCGGTGCGACGTGTCGACGGCGACCTTGTTGGCGCTCCGGTTCCAGCCGCCCCGCTTGGTGTTCGGGAAGAACGCCCACCGCACCGTCTTGTCCCGCCAGAACGCGTCGGTCGTCGGCAGGCCGCCCCCGAGCTTGAGCGTCGCACCGTTCAGGTTGAGCACGAACATGGCGTACGGGCTGGTGTCGTCGAGGAACACCGGGGTGTTCACCAGGTAGGTCTTCCCGCCCTCGAAGTCGATCGCCCCGACGCCGGCGTCGTAGGCCGCCTGGATCCTGGGGCCGTCGTCGGTCGTCCCGTCGCCGACGAGGCCGAGGTCCGCGGCGGGCGCGGCGACCCTCGGACCGGTCGCCGCGACCGGGGCGGCGGCAGCCGGCGACGCCGGCTGGGCGGCCACCAGGCCGAGTCCGCCCGCAGCCGTGAGTGCCAGGAAGGCGCGTCGTGAGTCGTGCATGTGTCCCCCTCGTCGTTCCCTCGGTCAGGCGGCCCCCGCCGCCGTCGGCACCGCCGCCGCCCCCTCATCGGGACCGGGCGGCGCGGAGGCATCCCCGCCGGTCGTCGTCGCGCCCGCCTGCGCGTGGGCGTGCCGGATCGCCGCGACGACGCCGGCCGCGGCGAACGCGAACGGGTACGCCGGTGCGGAGCCGAACACGGGCGCCGCGATCGACTCGACCAGGATCAGCACGAGCCATCCGATGCCGCTCAACCGCAGCCACCGCACGAGCGGTGCCTCGTCCGTCGACGTCGGCCGCATGAGCGCGACGAAGACGAGCACGATGCCGATGGCGAACGCGGCCGCGCCGAGCCATCCGGTCTCGCCCCAGATCGCCGGCCACTGCGTGTCGTTCAGGAACTGGCCCTTGTCCTCGCGGCCGAGGCCGTAGACGTGCTCGAAGCCGCGCATCACGTACTCGGGGCTGTAGTTCACCGACGCGGTGAAGCTGCCGTACCGCCCGAAGCCGGCCCCGAACGGGAAGTACGCGGCGGCCACGTCGAGCGAGCCGTAGGTGAGGGTCGAGCGGGCCGAGTCCGACACGATGTACGTCTCGACGTCGGCGCCCACGAACTCCAGGATGGGCGGCACCACGAACAGCGCGATCACCGGGCCGAGGCAGATCGCCGCGAAGATCAGCACCGGCTTCGCGAACCGCAGGCCGAGCAGGCCGAGCGAGACGATCAGCCCGACGAGCGACTTCACGCGGAAGGTCAGCAGCGCCATCGCCCCCGTGAGCACGAGCAGCACCGTGTTGCCGAAGGAGCTGCGCACCGTGAAGCGGTACACGAACACGGCGATCGCGAGCACGGCGCAGAACCGCCCGAACGCCGCAGGGTGCTGGAACGGCCCGCTGAGCGACGGGATGCCGCCGTAGTAGTCGACGGGCGGGCGGCCCGAGAAGGTCGTCGCCCACGGCACGGGCGCGGCGATGTTGCCGATCGCGCAGAGCACGAGCACGATGATCGCCCCGATGCCCCACCTCACGAGGGTCCGCAGGTCGCCCTCGCGCCACTCGACCTGGGCGAGGGCGAACGCGAACAGCAGGCCCTTGACCGCGAGCAGCATGCCCTCGATCGCCACCGACGACGGCACGTCGCGCACGTAGGCGCTGACGAGACCGGCGAGCACGAAGAGCAGGAAGAACGGCCAGCCCGGGAACCAGACGAGCCGGCGCTCGGTCACGAAGCGCCGCACGGTGAACGCGACGACGCACAGCATGATCACGATCTCGTCGGCGTTGCGGCCGACCGGGCCGAGCAGGCTCTGCAGCGGCACCGACAGCACGATCGTGAGCAGCGCGATCAGGGCGAACACGCGGGGCCGGTAGAACGCCAGCCCGAGCAGCACCAGGCCGCCGGCGGCCAGCACGGGCAGCGTCGGCTCGATGACGGCGAGCGGCAGGAGCAGGGAGACCAGCGCGACCCCGAGCAGGGTCCAGCCGAGCGTGCCGAGCGCGGGCGGCCGCGGCGCGCGGGCGCGCGACGCCGGCCTCCGGGCCCCGGCGCCCCGTGGCGCCGGCCTCGTCAGGATGGCCACGAGGGCTCCGCCTCAGACGCCCGAGTCCGGGCCGCGCGTCGGCACCGCGTTCAGCACCGAGCCGGCGACCCTCGCCCCCGCTCCCGTGATGGATGCGGCGACCTCGACGAGGTCGGACGCGTCGGTGCGACCCGCCCGGGCGACGACGACGTAGGCGCTGGCGAGCGGGGCGAGCAGCAGCGCATCGGCGGACGCGCTCGCGGCGCCGCCGTCGATGACCACGAGCTCGGAGTCCACGGCGATGGTGTCGAGCGCCGCCGCGAGGCGGGCCGCGGCGGGCGACTCGGGCGCGCCGTCGGACGGCGCGGTGCGGACCAGGACGAGTCCGGGCGCGAGCTCGGTGGCGCCCTCGACCGCCGCGGCGCCGCGGCCGCTGCCGGCGACCTCGCCGGAGGCGAGCGTGCCGGGGAGGTCCTCGGCGGCGAGCGCGCCGCGCTCGGCATCGGCGTCGACGAGCGCGACCCGGCGCCCGGCGTCGGCGGCCGCCGCCGCGAGTCCGGTGGCGACGGTGGTCGCGCCGGCACGGGGGCCGACGCCCACGACGACGACCACGATCGGGGCGGCCGGCACCGACGGGGCGAGGCCGGCCGTCACCGCGACGCGGACGCGCTGGAACGCGTCGGAGACGGCGGGCGATTCGCTGAGCCCGGCGAGCACGCCCTTGGCCAGCGCGCGCTGCTTCGGCACGACGCCCAGGAGGGGCGGCAGCCCCGGCTTGCGGGCGTCGCGGACGTTCCGGATGCGCCGGTTGAGCACCTCGCGCAGCACCACCACGATGAAGGCGACCACGAGGCCGAGCGCGAGGCCGACGGCGACGTAGAGCAGCGTGACCGGCGAGGTCGGCACCTCCGGCTCGACGGCCGGGTCGACGACCGAGGCCGAGACGCCGATGGTCTGCCCCTCCGGGCCCGTGACGAGTCCGGTGGCGACCTCGGCGACGAGCTGGTCGCCCACGGCTGCGGCGAGCTCCGCAGCCTCCGCGGCCGTCGCCCCGGACGCGGTCACGGTGAGGAACGCGGTGCCGTCGGACGCCGAGATGTCGAGGTCGTCGGCGAGCGTCGCCGCGTCGGTGTCGAGGTCGAGGGTCTCGATCACGGGGTCGAGCACCTTGCCGGTGGTCGCGAGCCGCGCATACGTCGGCAGCTGCTGGATGAGCAGGTTGTTGCCCTGCACCTCCTCCTGCACGGTGCCGGTCGCGGTCGAGACCTCGAAGCCGAGCGTGGTCGAGGACTCGTAGACCGGCGGCGTTGAGGAGGCGAGGAACCAGCCGCCGACCGCCCCCGCGATCACGATGACCGCCGCAACGAGCCAATTCCGGCGGACGACCCGCAGGGTCTCACGCAACTCCATGCACTTCGCCTTCCCCTCGTACTGCATCTGGGTCACGCCGTCGTGCCTGTCCCCCACGCTACCGGCGCACGCTCCTCCGCGATCGCCGGTCATGAAAACACGGGATTACGGTTGGGTTATCGGGCTGTTTCGAACATGTTTCGGAACAGGCCGCTTCCGAACGTTCCGCACGTCGCCGGCGAAGACGCCTCGCGCGCGCCGCTCACCCCGCCCGGAGCGTCGACGCCAGGAACGCGAGGAGCTGCTCCGAGCCGTCCTCGCGGAGCACGTCGACGCCGTGCAGCTCCCCCGGAACCTCGAGCAGCTCGGCCCGGACTCCCGCCGCCGCGAGGGCGTCGCGCATGGCCTCGGCCTGCTCGACCGGCACGATCTCGTCGGTCGAGTTCACCAGCAGGAAGGGCGGGTCGGTCGGGTCGACGTGCTCGAGCGGCGAGGCCTCCGCCGCCTGCGGGCACGCCGCGGCGGTGGTCTCCTCGCAGCCGAGGTAGTTGAGCATCATCGCGGCGACCTCGCGGGTCGGGGTGCCGAGCGTGAGCGCGGCCTCGGTGAACAGCGACGCGCCCGACAGCGACACCACCGCCGCCACCCGCGTGCCGGTCGTCGTGTCGCCCTCGCCGAACGTGCCGATCGACTGCGCGAGGATCGCCCCCGCCGAGCTGCCCACCACGCCGATGCGGGCCGGGTCGATGCCGAACCGCTCGACCTGCGCGTCGTCGCGGAGCCACGCCACCGCGGCCTCCACGTCCTCCACCTGGGCCGGGAACACGGACGCCGGCGCGAAGCGGTAGTCGGCCGAGAAGGCGGCGTACCCCGCCGCCGCGAGCTGGTCGCAGAGGCCCGCGAGCGCCGTGCGATCCCCGCTCACGAAGCCCCCGCCGTGCAGCAGCAGCACCGCGGGCAGCGCCTCGTCGTCGGCCGTGCCGGCCGCGGCGCGCTGGTCGGCATCGGGCAGGCAGGCGTCGATCGCCAGGGGCCCGCCGTCGCCCTCCCAGTAGGCGACGTCCCGCACCCGCGTCTCGGTGGACGCGGCCGACGGCGACGGGGCCGCGGATGCCTCGGGCGCGGGCTCCTCGCCCGCGGCGCCGCCCGAGGCGCACCCCGCGAGCAGCGCGAGCGGAAGCACCGCTGCCGCCAGCCAACGTCGATCGACCTTCGTCACGCGCACTCCCACCTGATCGCGGTCCGTTCGTCTGCGGGAGTCTAGCCCGCCCGCCCGATCCCCCCGTCGTCACGGGACGTCTCGAGGTGACGGGCATGTTAATTCGAGGAAACGGAGGTTCCATCCGCATGCCAGGACTCAGTAGCCTCGAAGCGTTCGAGGGGGAGAACTTGACTCAAGCCACTACGACCATGGTGGCGGGGAGCTCGAGGAAGACGCGGCATGCGGGCTGGGCTGAGGCCTACACGCAACTGCTCGTCTCCACCGACCTCCTCGTCGTGACCGTCAGCGTGTTCACCGCCCTGTTCGTCGCGCAGGCGACCGGCGCGAGGGTGGGCGCCGGAGTACCCGAGGTGATCGGCGTGCCGGGCGCGGTCGCCGCGGCCATCGCCCTGATCGTGCTGTGGATGGCGGCGCTGGGGGTCAGCGGCAGCCGGAGCAAGCGCATCGTCGGGTCGGGTGTGACCGAGTACCGCCGCATCATCCACGTCGCGTTCATCGTGATCGGCGTCGCCGGGCTCGGCGCCTACGTCTTCGACATCGGCGGACTGCAGGCGTTCCTGCTGGCGGTGCTCCCGATCGGCCTGGCCGCGCTGCTGCTGAGCCGGTGGGTCTGGCGGAAGTGGCTCACGGCGAAACGGCGCCGCGGCGAGATGTCGCACCGGGTGCTGCTCGTCGGCTCCGAGGCATCCATCGCCCGCATCGCGCACGACTTCGCCAGGTCGCCGCAGGCCGGCTTCCTCGTGGTGGGCGCGTGCACCCCGACGGCTCGCGTGGCCGACGTGATCCCCGGCACCGACATCCCGGTCTCCGGCTCGGTCGATCGACTCATCGACGCGCTCGAGTCGGTCGATGCCGACACCGTCGTGGTGACGAGCGCCGACGAGCTGCCGCCCGACCGCGTGCGGGCGCTCAGCTGGCAGCTCGAGCCCGGCCGCCAGCACCTCGTGCTCGCGCCGAGCCTCACCGACATCGGCGGACCGCGCCTGCACACCCGTCCCGTCGCCGGCATGCCGCTCGTGCACGTCGAGACCCCGCGCTACGAGGGCAGCAAGCTGTACGCGAAGCGCTTCTTCGACATCGCGCTGTCGGGACTCGCGATCCTGTTCCTCGCCCCGGTGCTCGCCGGCATCGCGATCGTCGTGCGGCTCAGCACGCCCGGCAGCGTCATCTTCAAGCAGACGCGGGTGGGCCTTCGCGGCGAGCCGTTCCAGATGTACAAGTTCCGCTCGATGTACGAGGACGCGGAGCAGCGCCTCGCGGCACTCGAGGACGTCGACCGCTCCGAGGGCAACCAGGTGCTGTTCAAGATGCGCGACGACCCGCGGGTCACGCCGATCGGCCGCGTGCTGCGCCGCTTCAGCCTCGACGAGCTGCCCCAGCTGTTCAACGTGCTGTTCGGCTCGATGTCGCTGGTCGGGCCGCGCCCGTCGCTGAAGCGCGAGGTCGAGCAGTACGCGCAGCACGTGCACCGGCGCTTCCTGGTGAAGCCGGGCATCACCGGCCTCTGGCAGGTCAGCGGCCGTTCGAACCTCGACTGGGACGAGAGCGTGCGACTCGACCTCTTCTACGTCGAGAACTGGACCATGACGGGCGACCTGATGATCCTGTGGCGCACCGCGAAGGCGGTCGTCGGCAGCGACGGCGCGTACTGACGCCGGCCGCAGCCCCAGCACCAGCCCCGTCGGAAGGAGCCGCCATGCCGGAGACGGCCATCCCCTCGCCCCGCCTCGCCTGGGCGGACCTCGCCCGCGGCGGCGCGATGATCCTCGTCGTCTACGCGCACGCGGTGCAGCTGCTCGACGCCTACGGCTGGCGGCTCGGCCTGTTCGACACGGCCAACGTCTACCTGACGGCGGTGCGGATGCCCCTCTTCTTCCTCATCTCGGGGACGTTCGCCGTTCGGGCGGTGCGCCGCAGCTGGCCGCAGCTGTTCGCGTCGCGGCTGGCGCTGCTCATCTACATGTACCTGCTGTGGATGCTGGTGCGCGCGATCTGGTTCAGCTTCGTGCCGTGGCCGCTCGCCGACCTCTCGCCGTGGGTGGCGCTGCTCGTCGCACCGGTCTGGCCGACGAACGGGCTCTGGTTCCTGTTCGCGCTGATCGCCTACCTCGTGCTCGCGAAGGCGACGGTGCGCCTGCCGGTGTGGGTGACGCTGGCGGCGTTCGCCGTCGTGTCGGTGCTCGCCGCGAGCGACCTCGTGCCGACCGGCGGCAACTGGACGTGGAAGTCGATCGCGATGTACGGCTTCTTCTTCGTGCTCGGCGTGCACGGCTCGAAGCTGTGGCAGGGGATCGCCGAGCGCTCGAAGCTCGCATGGGCGCCCCTGGCGCTGTTCGCGATCCCCGGCGGCATGGCCCTGTTCACCCTGTTCCCCGACGCGCTGCAGGGCGTCGCCCGCATCGCCCTCTCGACGGTGTGCGTGGCCGCGTGCGTGGTCGTCGCGAGCATCGTCAGCCGGTGGCGGGCGTTCGCCCGCCCGTTCGTGTTCGTCGGCCGGCGCACGATCGCGATCTACGTGGTGCACGCGATGCTCCTCGCCGCGGTGGTGCCGCTGATTCCCGAGGGCTCGGTGCCGGCGGCGCTCGTGATCGCACTGCTGACGGCGTTCGGCGTGGTCGTGCCGCTGGTGCTGTACCGCTGGCTCGGCCCGGTCGGCGGCGTGTTCAACCTGCCGCACCCGGCGAAGCGCGCGCTCGACCGCTGGGCGGGCCGGCGCGACCCGCAGCCGGCGGCCGAGGAGGCGTAGGGCGGGCGCTCAGGCGAAGCGCATCGGCGCATCGTCCTTCGACGCCTGGTAGGCGTCGGACAGCTCGCGATAGGTGTCCTGCAGCCGGGCGACCCGGTCGGCCAGCGCCGCATCGCCGGTCGCCGCGATCTCCGCGGCCAGGTCGCGGCTCGTGAAGAACGCGTTCTCGCGGTTGTAGAGGTCGCGGCCCGGTGCCGGGGCGTCCCGGTCGGGGTCGGGTACCGCGTAGACGGCGGTGAGGATCTGGATGTCGAAGGGGATCGCGAACCGGTCGGCGGAGTCGCGGTGGCTGAACAGGTACGCGAACGCGTCGAACCCGGCCCAGGTGATGCCGCTGAGGCACAGGGAGCACGGCTCGTGGGTGGCCAGCAGCAGGCAGTCGCCCGGCGCCGGGCGCTCGTCGGCGGGCAACTCGAAGAACCGCTTGATCGCGTGGACCTCGCCGTGCCAGAGCGGGTTCTCCCGCTCGGCGTTCGTCTCCGCGACGACGACCGAGAGGTCGGCCTTCCGCAGGATCGCGGCGCCGAACAGCTTGTTGCCGGCGGCCACGCCGCGGCGGGTGAGCGGCACGATGTCGTGCTCGATGACGTCGAGGAGGCGGTGCAGCTCGTCGGTTCGTTCCATGCGGCGAGCATCTCGCAACGAGGTTGCGGCCGCGTTTCCGGGCGGCACCCGGAAACGACGAAGGCGGCTCGCTTTCGCGAACCGCCTTCTCCCGTGCGCCCGGAGGGACTCGAACCCCCAACCTTCTGATCCGTAGTCAGATGCTCTATCCATTGAGCTACGGGCGCATTGGTATCGCCTGCCGCTTCTCCGCGATCAGGCAACCACGAAAGTCTAACCTACGCCTCCCCGGATCACCAATTCGGCGCCGGAGGCCCCGGACCGGCGCCGAAGGGCAGGGCGCCGGCCGGGGCATCCGCTCAGCCCTTGACCGCGCCGCCCAGCCCGGCGCCGCGCAGGAACAGGCGCTGGAAGATGAGGAACAGCACCACCGGGATGATCGTCGAGATCGCCAGCGCGGCGAGGAACACGTCGAGCTCGGTCTGCGACTGCACCGCCGGCAGGCGCACCGACAACGGCTGCACCGCGGGGTCGGGCAGCACCAGCAGCGGCCAGAGGAAGTCCTTCCAGGCCGCGATCACCGCGAACACCGACACGACGCCGAGGATCGGCTTCGACATCGGCAGCACCACCGACCAGAACACCCGGAACGGCCCGGCGCCGTCGGTGCGGGCCGCCTCGAACACCTCGCGCGGCAGCGAGTCGAAGAACCGCTTCACGAGCAGGATGTTGAACGCGTTCGCCGCGGCCGGCAGCCACACCGCCCAGTACGTGTTCAGCAGCGACACGTCGATCAGCGGCGGATGCAGGATCGTCAGGTACAGCGGCACGAGCAGCACGACCGCCGGGATGAACAGCGTCGCGAGCACGAGCCCGTTCAGGATCGGGGCGTACCTCGGCCGCAGCACGCTGAGCGCGTAGCCGGCCGTCGTCGCCACGAACACCTGGAAGAACCACGAGCCCGCGGCCACGACGAGCGTGTTCCAGAAGTACTGGTCGATGTGGATGTCGTTCCACGCCTGCGAGAGGTTCGCCCAGTCGATGCCGTTCGGCCACAGCGCGAACGGCTGGCTGAGCGTGTCCTGCGTCGGGGTGACGGCGGCCTTCGCGAGCCACAGCAGCGGCCCGAGGCCGGCGACCACGAGCCCGACGAACAGGAACACGTGCACGGCCGTCATCGAGACGCGCACGCCGCCGCGCTTGCGATCGTGGTCGCTCAGGATGCTGCGGTCGGCGCCCGTGTCGGCGGCATCGCGCTCGCGGCGGCGGGTGAGCTGCGCCAGGCGCGCGCGCAGCGGCACCGAGGTCGACGCGGCGGCCGGGCTCGTCGCGGTTCCGGGGGTGGTCAATTCGTGCTCCAACGGTCGGTCAGCTTGAAGTACACCCAGCTCAGGATGCCGAGGAAGATCGCGAGCATCAGGCTCAGCGCGGTCGCCTCGCCGTAGTCGCCGCCGAGGCTGTTCTGGAACGCGTAGCGGTAGATGAGCAGCAGCACGGTGAGGGTCGCGTTGTTCGGCCCGCCGCCCGTGAACAGGTACGGCTCGAGGAACACCTGCGCGGTGCCGATCACCTGGAGGATCAGCATGATGAAGAGGATGCCCCGCAGCTGCGGGAGCGTGACGTGCCAGATCTTGCGCCAGATGCCGGCGCCGTCGACCTCGGCGGCGTCGTAGAGCTCCGGCGGCACCGCGATGAGCGCGGCGAGGTAGATGATGATCGACCCGCCGGCCGCGGCCCAGGTCGCCTCGATCACGAGCGACGGCATCGCGGTCGCCGACGACTGCAGCCACGGCTGCGGCGGGATGCCGAAGAAGCCGAGGATCGTGTTGAAGACGCCGTCGGGGCTGGCGTTGTAGAACACCTTCCACAGCAGCACGGCGACGACGGGCGGCACGACCACGGGCAGGTAGGCGAGGGCGCTGTAGAGGCCCTTGCCGCGGCGCACCTCGCTCATGAGCACCGCCATGATGATCGGCAGGGGGAAGCCGAAGAGCAGCGCGAGGGCGGCGAAGTACGCGGTGTTGAGCACGGCCGTGCCGAGGTTGGGGTCGCTCAGCACGCGCGCGAAGTTGTCGAGGCCGACCCACACGGGCGTGGTGATGAGGTTCGTCTTCTGGAAGCTCATGACCACGGCCTGCGCGATCGGGCCCCAGCTGAACACGCCGAAGACGATCAGCATGGGGGCGAGGAACGCGAGGTTCCACAGGCCGCCGCCGCGGATCCAGGTCGCGGGGGTGCGGCGCCGGCGGCGCGTCGGATGCGGCGGGGCCGGCGGATGCTCCGCGGCCGCGTCGGCCGAGACATCCGCCTCTCGGGTCAGGGTCATCGGTGCTCCTCAGGGTCTGGGGGATCGCGGTGGTCGAGTAGGCCCGCCAGGGCCGTATCGAGACCGGGGAGGGGTCTCGATACGCTCCTGCGTCGCTACTCGACCACCGGGCGGATCACTCGTCGAGCAGGGCCTGCGCGTCGACGTCGACCTGCGCGAGGAGCGCGTCGATGTCGGCGTTCTGGTCGGTGAGCACGGCCTGCACCAGGTTGTCCATCAGCGCGTAGATCGGCTGGGTCTGGCCCTTGAACTCACCCACGGGCGTCTGCTCGAAGATGCCGTCGAAGAAGCCGGTCATCTGGTCCTGCGGCACGTTCACGTACGGCGCGATCCACTCCTGCTGCTGGTCCCAGGTCTCCTTGTCGAGCACCGGCAGCACGGGGGTTCCGACGGCCTGGTCGGAGTCGGCGAGCGCCTTCGCGTCGGCGACGGCGGCATCCTCGTTCAGGAGCTTCTGCATGTAGTACCAGTCGATCCACTTGACCGCGGCGGCCTTGGTGTCATCGTCGAGCGTGGGGGGCATGACGGCGATGTCGCCGCCGCCGAGCACGCCGCCGCCGTCCTCGACGGGGATCACGGTGAGGCCGTAGTTGTCGGGCGCCATGCCGAAGTCGCGCACGAGGGCGGTGTAGACATCGGAGCCCGACGTGTACATGCCGATGTTGCCGGCC
The DNA here is from genome assembly GCF_043950245.1 of Agromyces sp. MMS24-K17. Lineage (GTDB taxonomy): Bacteria > Actinomycetota > Actinomycetes > Actinomycetales > Microbacteriaceae > Agromyces. Next base: position 455,646 of record NZ_CP171640.1, read on the forward strand.
GCGAACTCCTGGTTGATGCTGCCCCAGTCGAGGTCGAAGGTCGCACCCATCGAGTTGTCCTCCCAGCGGAGGTCGTGCAGGAACTCGAGGGTCGACTTCGTGGCGTCGTTGTCGATGGTCGACGTGTAGGTGCCGTCGCCGTTGTCGGTCTGGAGCGATGCGCCGCGCGAGTCGGCCTGCACCGAGAGCTGCCAACCGCCGGTGTTGCCGCTGGCCATGGTCGCGTAGCCGGCCTTGCCGGTCTTCTCGGCGATGGTCTTCGCGGCCGCGCGGACCTCGTCCCACGTGGTCGGCGGCTGGTCGGGGTCGAGGCCGGCCTCCTCGAAGAGCGCGCGGTTGTAGTGCAGGCCGTTGGCGTACGCCTGGCGCGGGAAGCCGTAGAGCTTGCCGTCGCTGCCCGTGACCTCGTTCAGGATGATCGGGTTGAACTTGTCGGAGTAGCCGAGGTCGTCGATCTCCTGGGTGACGTCCATGAGCTGGCCGTTCTCGAGGAGCGTCTTCGAGTCGGTGAACGGCACGGTGAAGACGTCGGGCAGGCTGCCGCCGGCGAGCTGCGCGGCGAACGTCGGCGCCGTCCACTCGTACTCGAGGCCGACGACGTCGATGTCGGGGTGCGAGGCCTCGAACTGCTTCTCCTGCTCGGCGAAGGCGTCGTACGCGGCCTGGTCGGCCCCGGGCGGGAAGGTGGCGACGCGGAGCTCGAGCTTGCCGCTCTCATCGCCGCCCGAGCTGCAGGCGGCGAGGGCGCCGACCATCGCGAACGCGGCGAGACCCGCGATCGCGATCTTCCGTGGTGACTTCATTGTCCAGTCCTTTCGGTGCTGTGTTCAGGTGTTGGTGCGGTGGGAGATGCGGCGGTGGCCGCGGGGTCGGCGATCAGCTCCGGGTACGGAGCCATGCCGCCGAGTCGGTGGGGAGGCGCCCGCCCTCGAGGGGGGCGCTCGCGAGGACGATGTGGTGGTGGTCGGGCAGGTCGGCGGGCTCGGTGCCGAGGTTGACGACGCAGACGACCTCGTCGAGGCCGGAGCCGCGGCGGAACGCGAGCACGTCGCCCGCGGTGTCGAGCCACTCGAGGGCGCCGTCGCCGAGCGCGGCCTCGCGCTTGCGGATGCGCAGCGCCTGACGGTAGAGCCAGAGCATCGAGGCCGGGTCGGCCTCTTGCGCCTGCACGCTGAGCGCCGCCCAGGCGGCGGGTTGCGGCAGCCACGGGGCGACGGGGCCGCCGTCGCGACCCGCCCCGTCCGGGCTGAACCCGTAGGGTGCCGCCGTGCCACGCCAGGGCAGCGGCACACGGCAGCCGTCTCGGCCGGGGTCGACGCCGCCGGAGCGGAAGTGCATCGGGTCCTCGAGCACCTCGCGCGGCAGCTCGACCTCGGGCAGTCCGAGCTCGTCGCCCTGGTAGAGGTACAGCGAGCCGGGCAGCGCCGCGGTGAGCAGGGCGGCGGCACGGGCGCGGCGGGTGCCGAGCGCGAGGTCGGTGGGCGTGCCGAATCGCTTGCGGGCGAACGCGAAGCCGGTGTCGTCGGCGCGGCCGTACCGGGTGACCGGGCGGGTGACGTCGTGGTTCGAGAGCACCCAGGTGCTGGGCGCCCCGACGGGCGCGTGGGCGGCGAGCATGAGGTCGATCGAGGCGCGCAGCTCCGAGGCATCCCACGGCCGGGTCATGAAGTCGAAGTTGAACGCGGTGTGCATCTCGTCGGGGCGCAGGTACGCGGCGAAGCGCGCCGCGTCGGGCACCCACACCTCGCCGACGAGGACCCGCGTGCCGTCGTACTCGTCGGCGATGCGGCGCCACGAGCGGTACACGTCGTGCACCTCGTCGCGGTCCTCGGTGGGGTGCTGGCCGGCGGCGACCACCTCGGGCACCTCGGGCAGCGTCGGGTCCTTGATGAGGAGGCCCGCGGAGTCGATGCGGACCCCGGCGACGCCGCGGTCGAACCAGAACCGCAGGATGTCCTCGTGCTCGGCGCGCACGTCGGGGTGGTTCCAGTTCAGGTCGGGCTGCTCGGGGGTGAAGAGGTGCAGGTACCACTCCCCCGGCGTGCCGTCGGGGTTCGTGGTGCGGGCCCACGTGTCGCCCTGGAAGTTCGAGACCCAGCCGGTGGGCATCTCGTCGCCGTGCTCGCCCTTGCCGGGGTGGAACCAGAAGCGCTCGCGCTCGGGGCTGCCGGGGCCGGCGGCGAGCGCCGCCTGGAACCACGGATGCTCCGAGCTGACGTGGTTCGGGACGACGTCGATGATCGTGCGGATGCCGAGCGCGAGCGCCTCGGCGATCAGCTGCTCGGCGTCCTCGAGGGTGCCGAACGCGGGGTGGATGTCACGGTAGTCGGCGACGTCGTAGCCGCCGTCGGCGAGGGGGCTCGGGTACCAGGGGTTGAACCAGAGCGCGTCGACGCCGAGCTCCTTGAGGTAGCCGAGCCGGCTGCGGACGCCGCGCAGGTCGCCCGTGCCGTCGCCGTCGGAGTCGGCGAAGCTGCGCACGTACACCTGGTAGATGACGGCGCTGCGCCACCAGAGCGGGTCCTCCGTCGGGACCTTCGGCGCCGCATCCGTCAGTGGCATCGTCACGCTCTGTCGCTCCTCGTCCGCGCGCCGCGTCCGACTGACGACGGCGTCTGGTGGGGAACGTAATCAGAGCAACAGAATGATGCAACTATTCAACAAATCGACATCAGGTTACGACGACTTGCGTGAACTTGCGTATGTCGTTTGCAAGATTCACGCAAGCTGTGCGTGGGGGCGCGACACCGGCGCCGGGCCGGTCGACCCGCGCACGACGAGCTCGGGCGCGAAGAGCACCTCGTCGCCGATGCGCAGGTCGCTCGAGACCTGCCGCATCAGCAGCTCGATCACCATGCGCCCCATCGCCTCGATCGGCTGGCGCACCGTCGTGAGCGGCGGCTCGGTGCAGTTCATCAGCGCCGAGTCGTCGTACCCGATCACCGAGATGTCCTCGGGCACCCGCAGGCCGGCGCGGCGGACCGCGCGCACCGCGCCGAGGGCCATCAGGTCGCTCGCGCACACGATCGCGGTCACGCCGGCGGCGAGCAGCCGCGTCGCCGCGGTCTGGCCCGACTCGAGCGAGTACAGCGAGTGCACGACCTGGCCGTCGCCGAACTCGAGCCCGTGGCGCTCGGCGACGGCCGCGGCGGCGGCGAGCTTGCGACGCGACGGCACGTGGTCGCTCGGGCCGAGCAGCAGGCCGATGCGCCGGTGCCCGAGCTGCACGAGGTGGCCGAACGACTGCTCCACCGAGAGGGCGTCGTCGCACGACACCGTGGCGAATCCGAGGCCGTCGATCGGGGCGTTGACCAGCACGGTCGGCAGGTTCAGCTCGGTGAGGCGGTCGTAGTGCTCGTGCGAGGCATCCGCCTGCGCGTACGCGCCGCCCGCGAAGATCACGCCCGACACCTGCTGGTGCAGGAGCAGCTCCACGTAGTCCGACTCCGAGATGCCGCCCGCGCTCTGGATGCAGAGCACCGGGGTGTACCCGTTCTGGGCGAGCCCGCCGCCGAGCGCTTCGGCGAGCGCGGGGAAGATCGGGTTCTGCAGCTCGGGCATCACGAGTCCGACGAGCCGGGCGCGCTCGCCGCGCAGCTTCGTCGGCCGCTCGTACCCCAGCACGTCGAGCGCGGTGAGCACCGCCGCGCGCGTGGAGGCCGAGACCCCGGGCTTCCCGTTCAGCACGCGGCTCACCGTGGCCTCGCTGACTCCGACCTTCCGTGCGACATCCGCAAGCCGTCTCGACATGGGCGCAATCGTACGCGGCAGCCTGCAAGAACACGACAACCGGTACCGCCCTCGGCGCGGGGACCCGACGCGACTACCCTGCTGACATGGGCAGGCTGATCTACAACTCCTCCTCACGTGAGATCGAGATCGACGACCGCACCCTCGCCCACCTCCGCGTCGCCATCCTGAACAAGCTGCGCCGTTCCGAGAGCTTCGCGATGACCTGGGAGCACGGCGTCGAGAACGGCAGCGGCCGAACGACGATCTGGCTGCACGAGTCCATCCCGCTGCAGTTCGTGTTCAGCGGCAATCGCCCGCCGAAGCTCAACCGCCTGTGGATCGAGCAGTTGCTGCTGTCGGCCAACAGCACGACGGGCCTGCACTACGTGCCCGAGCCTCCCGAGCACGAGGAGTTCGAGGGCGACTGAGCCGGTCCGCGGCTCGGTCGCCCGCGACCGTCAGTCGACGACCTCGCCCTGCGTGATGATGAAGGCGCGGTCGGCGGCCGAGAGCCGCCCCGGCACCGCGGCCGAGGCATCCGCCCCGATCACCTCGGTGATCTCCGCGACGACCGTCGCATCGAGCTCGCCGTCGCCCTCGAGCGCCGCCCACACGCGGTGCCGCGCGTCGATCGACAGGTGCGGCCACCAGTGCTCGATCGCGACGACCCCCTCTGGTCCATGTCCTGGCATCGGATCCCCTCCTTCCCGCTCCGCCCGGCCCCGCCGGGCCGGGCCTCACGCCGACGCGTCGACCCCGACGACCACCGGCTCACCATCGCCGACCGGTTGCGTCGTCACCTCGGCGGGCGCGTTGTCGAGGTGCTCGGGGACGAGCTGGATGCCGCCCGTCGAGTTCGCCGAGCGCATGAGCTCCTCGATCCACCGGACGCTGAGCTCGGGCCGCTCCGGCTCGTCGAACACGAACCGCAGCGGGATCGACTGGTGGATCCAGATCGTCGTGCGACCGCGCGGCTGGTCGTCGTCGTGCGTCCACGAGAGCGTGAAGGACTCGCCGCGGCGCAGCTTCGTGACGATCGCCACCTTGAGGTGCGCGAGCGCACGGTCCTCGATCCCGATCGGCGTTCCGGAATCGCCGTAGAACAGCGTCCCCACGGTCCGAGGATACGCCGAACGGGCGCCCGGTGGGCGCCCGTCCGCTGCATTCGGAGGCGACGGCCGAAGCCGTCGGCCCGCCGTCAGACCGCTCGCTTCCCGCCGCCGATGTAGCGGACCAGGAAGACGATCACGGCGATGACCGCGAGCGCGATGCCGACCCAGATCAGGAAGTTCAGGGTCGGTGCCAGGCCGCCCGTGATGAGCAGGACCACTGCGGCGATGGCGATGATGGCGACGAGGATGTTCATGGCATTCTCCTTCGGGTGTCCCGGCGCACGGCGATGGTTCTCGACGAGGCGGGCCGGCCGTTCGAGCCGGGCGGAGGGCGCGTTGTTCGGCGTCCTCGGGATCGACGCTACGCCCGGCGGGCGCACGGCAGAGAGGGCTTGACGGCGCCTTCCGCACGGTGGTAGCCGCGGGACGCGCGGCAGATCCGAGGGGTGGCTCGTCGCACCTCCCCGGTCCCGTGTCAACCCGTAGAGGGCCGTCCGGCACGCTGCCTACGGTCGAAGCGGTGGAAAGGAGACGCCGATGCACGACGACCATCTCGTCGATCCCACCACGAAGCACACGACCGACCCGTTCCCACGCCAGGAGCAGCGGCCGCCGGGCCTCACCTCGGAGATGCATCCGCTCCCGGACCACGGCGAGCAGAGCTACCGGGGTGCGCGTCGCCTCGTGGGGCGGAAGGCGCTCATCACCGGCGGCGACTCCGGCATCGGCCGCGCGGTGGCGATCGCGTTCGCCCGCGAGGGCGCGGACGTGGCGATCTCGTACCTCCCCGAGGAGGCCGGCGACGCGGAGGAGACGGCGCGCTGGATCGAGGACGCCGGGCGGATGCCCCTCCTCGCGCCCGGCGACCTGCGCGACGAGTCGTTCTGCGACGACCTCGTGAACCGCACCCGCTCCACGTTCGGCGGGCTCGACTTGCTCGTGCTGAACGCGGCGCACCAGCGCAACCGCGGCGGCATCGGCGAGCTGCCCACGAGCGACTTCGAGGAGGTCATGCGGGTGAACCTCTTCGCGCCCGTGTTCCTCGCCCGTGCGGCGGTGCCGAGGATGCGACCGGGCTCCGGCATCATCACGACGACGTCGATCCAGGGGTTCGACCCGTCGAGCCGGCTCGTCGACTACGCGATGACCAAGGCGGCGCTCGTGGCGTTCACGAAGGCGCTGGCCGAGGAACTCGGCCCCAAGGGCATCCGCGTCAACGCGGTCGCCCCGGGTCCCATCTGGACGCCGCTCATCCCGGCGACCGGGTGGCCCGACCACCTGCCCGGATTCGGGCAGGACACCCCGCTCGGACGGGCCGGCCAGCCGGCCGAGCTCGCGGGCGCCTACGTGTACCTCGCATCGGACGAGGCGTCGTACGTCTCGGGCGCGATCCTGCCGGTCACCGGCGGACGCGGGCTCTGAGGGCGGACGCCCGATCGAGGCATCCGCCCGCCCCGCGGCATCCTGCACAGGGCAACCGAGCGATACGAGAGAGGAGGCCGGAGATGCCCGGCACCAGCCGCAAGCGGAAGTCGGAGTCGATCTCCGCGCTCCGGAACCACTGACGGGTCCGCCGCCGTGCCGCGCCTGCGTCGGGTCGAACCCTACGTCTCGCCCGGGTACCGGCGCGTCCGGCGCGGATCCGGCTTCGCCTACGTGCACAGCGACGGCGGGTCGGCCGGCGCCGCCGAGCGGGGACGCATCGCCGACCTGGCCGTGCCGCCCGCCTGGACCGACGTCTGGATCTCGGACGCCGCGAACGCCCACCTGCTCGCGGTCGGCGTCGACGCCGCCGGGCGCCACCAGTACCTCTACCACCCGGCCTGGCGGGAGCGTCAGGACGAGGAGAAGTTCGAGCGGATGACCCGCCTCGCGCTCGCCCTCCCCGAGGCCCGGCGCACGGTCCGGCGCGACCTCTCGACCGACGAGCTGTCGCGCGAGCGCGTGCTCGCGGCGGCGTTCCGCACGCTCGATCTCGCGGCCATCCGGATCGGCTCGGAGGAGGCGCTCACCCAGGCGCGCACGCGCGGGCTCACCACCCTGCTGGTGCGCAACGCGATCGTGTCGGGCAACGCGATCGAGCTGCGCTTCCGGGCGAAGGGCGGCATCGCGCAGCGGATCACCGTCGCCGACGCCCCGCTCGCCGCGTTCGTCACGGAGAACGCGGCCCGTTCGGCGGCCGCGCGGCTCTACGCGTGGCGGGACCTGCGGCGCATGCGGTCGGTGCTCGCGACCGACGTGAACGAGGACATCCGTACGCGGACCGGCGGCGACTTCACGGCCAAGGACTTCCGCACCCTGCGCGGCACGATCGTCGCGGCGGACGCGCTCGCCGAGGTCGGCGCCTCGGCCCCGACCGCACGGGCGCGGGCCGCCGCGGTGCGCGACGCGATCGTGGCCGCCGCCGACGCGCTCGGGAACACCCCGGCGATCGCGAAGGCGAGCTACGTCGACCCGCGGGTCGTGCGCGCGTTCGAGGCCGGGCGCACGCTGTCGCGTCGCGGCGCGCCCGAGCGTGCCCTGCTGGAGCTGCTCGCCGTCGATGATGCGGAGGAGGACGCGGCGAGCTGACGGGACGGCTGCCGCGGCCGGCGGCGTCCGGCGGCGTCCGGCGACGTCCGGCGACGGTCGCCGACCGGAGGTCACGGTTCGCGGAGGATCTCCCCCGGTTCGCGGTCGGGTCGGAGTCCGCGCCAGCGGGGATGCCTCGCCACCCCGGTCCCCGTCCATTCGCCGAACTCGATCTCGGCCACGACCAGCGGTTCCACCCACTGGGCGTCGACGGCGTCGGGCGCCGGGACGGCGGCGAACGGCGACGTGTCGACCTCGAGCGGGCGGAGCGCGGCGAGCAGGGCGTCGAGGGTCCGCTCGCCCAGCCCACTGCCCACCCGACCCGCGTAGTCGAGGCGGCCGTCGTCGCGCGGCAGCCCGACCAGCAGCGAGCGGATGCGCCCCGTGCGAGTGCCCGTGCCCCTGCGGTACCCGCCGATCACGACCTCCTGCGTGCGCGTCACCTTGAGCTTGCGCCAGTCGTCGCTGCGCACGCCCGGACGGTAGCGCGACGCCCGCCGCTTCGCGACGAGCCCCTCGAGGCCGAGCGCCTCGGCCTCGGCGAGCGCGTCGGCCGCGTCGCCGTCGGCGAGCGCGGGCACCTCGACCGGCACGCCCGATCCCGGGCGGACGAGCCGTTCGAGCCGGGCCCGCCGCTGCGCGTACGGCTCGTCGACGGTCGACGTGCCGGCCACCTCGAGCACGTCGAACAGCAGCAGGCGCACCGGCACGGATGCCACGAGCGCCGCGATCTCGCGCGGGTCGGCCACGTTCATGCGGCGCTGGAGCAGGCCGAAGCTGGGTCGCCCCTCCTCGTCGAGCGCGACGATCTCGCCGTCGACGAGGGCATCGGCGCGGAGCGCCGCCCCGAGCCGCGCGAACTCGGGATAGCGGGCGGTCTCGTCGCGCCCGTTGCGGCTGCCGAGGCGGGCCGCGTCGCCCTCGGTGCGGGCGAGGATGCGCACGCCGTCCCACTTCCACTCGAGGGCCCAGTCGTCGCCCGGGAGCCGTCCCACGTCGCCCGGCGTGGCGAGCATCGGGCGTTCGTCGATCGGGCCGACCTCGGTCGACGCTGCCCCGGTGGACGATTCCTTCGTCGCAACCCGCAGGGCCGGTGTCGAAGAACTCAGTGCGTGGGGTGACGCGGTCGGCGTAACCGGCTGAGGCGAGGCATCCGCTCGCTGCTCCTTCATGCGATGCAGCAGCCAGCTCGACTTCTCCCCCTCGCCCTCGGTGCGGATGAGCGCCAGGCGCACCCGCCCGAGCGGCCCACCCGGCCGGCCGGTGAGCGTGAAGATCACCTCGTCGTCGCGCCACTTCTCGGCCGCGTAGGTGCCCGTGTCCCAGACGGTCATGCTGCCCGCGCCGTACTGGCCCGACGGGATGGTTCCCTCGAAGACGAGGTACTCCATCGGGTGGTCCTCGGTCTGCACGGCCAGGTGGTTCGTGCCGGCCGAGTCGGGCACGCCCTTCGGCACCGCCCAGCTCCGCAGCACCCCGTCGCGCTCCAGCCGCAGGTCGTGGTGCAGCCGGCGGGCGTGGTGCTCCTGGATGACGAACCGGGGGTCGCCGTCGGGTGCGGGCGCCCCCCAGGGCGATGCGGGCATCGGCTCGGGGGTCGCCCCCGCCGAGCGCATCGACAGGTAGGCGCCGAGCGGGCCTGCGCCGGCCCCGGCCCCCGCGGTCGCGAGGCCGGCCGTCGGATCGAGCCCTTCGGCCGCGCGCGCGAGCACCTCCTGCCACTCCAGGTGCCGCAGGCCCGGATCGTCGAGCTCCTCCCACGTGCGCGGGGCGGCGACCGTCGGCCGGAGGCGCCCGCGCAGCGAGTAGGGCGCGATCGTCGTCTTCGCCGCGTTGTTCTGGCTCCAGTCGATCAGCACCCGGCCGGCCCGGAGCGACTTCCTCATGCTCGACACGATCAGGTCGGGATGGTCGGCCTCGAGCGCCTTCGCGAGCTCGTGCGCGACGGCCGACGCCTGCTCCGACGTCTGCGACCCGTCGAGCGGCGCGTACAGGTGCAGGCCCTTGCTTCCGCTCGTCACCGGGAAGGCCGCCAGGCCCATGCCCTCGAGCAGCGCCCGCACCAGCCGGGCCACCTCCGCGCACTCGGCCAGGCCCATGCCCTCACCCGGATCGAGGTCGAACACCATGCGGTCGGGATCGCCGCGCGAACCGTCGGGCCGGAACCGCCACTGCGGCACGTGCACCTCGAGCGACGCCTGCTGCGCCAGCCACACCAGCGCCGCCCGCGAATCCACGACCGGATACGCCTTCGGGCCGTCCGAATGCACGATCTCGCCGCGGCGCAGCCAGTCGGGCGCGTGCTCGGCCAGGTTCTTCTCGAAGAACACCTGGCCCGGGGCGTCCGCCGTGCCCACGCCGTGCACCCAGCGCTTGCGCGTCACCGGCCGACCGGCCACCAGCGGCACCATGACCGGCGCGACCTCGGCGTAGTAGGCGACCACCTCGCCCTTCGTGAGGCCCGTCTCCGGGTACATGACCTTGTCGAGGTTCGTCAGCCGCAGGGTGCGGCCATCGACCTCGACGAGCCGTCGCTCCTCCCCCATGGGCCCATCCTGCCAGCCGATGCGCGGGGAACCACCGGGTTGCAAGGGGTTCCCGCGACGCGGCGCGGGGTGTGTACTGGGGGCATGCGAGCCGTCTGGAAGGGGGCGGTCACGTTCGGCCTCGTCAACGTGCCCGTCAAGCTGTACAGCGCCACCGAGACCCACGACGTGTCCCTGCACCAGGTGCACGCCGCCGACGGGGGCCGCATCAGGTACCAGCGGGTGTGCGAGATCGACGGCGAGGTCGTGCCGTACCAGGACATCGACAAGGCGTACGACGACGGCGAACGCACCGTCGTCATCACCGACGACGACCTGAAGGCGCTGCCCGCCGAGCGCAGCCGCGAGATCGAGGTCGTCGAGTTCGTGCCGAACGAGCAGATCGACCCGATCATGTTCGAGAAGAGCTACTACCTCGAACCCGACTCGGCGTCGTCGAAGGCGTACGTGCTGCTCCGCGAGACGCTGCAGTCGACCGACAAGACCGCCATCGTGCAGATGGCGCTGCGGCAGAAGACCCGGCTCGCGGCCCTGCGCGTGCGCGACGACGTGCTCGTCGTGCAGATGCTCCTCTGGTCGGACGAGGTGCGGGCCGCGGAGTTCCCGTCGCTCGATGCCGACGTGAAGATCAGCCAGAAGGAGCTCGACCTCTCGAAGCAGCTCGTCGAGAGCCTCGTCGCCGACTTCGAGCCCGAACAGTACGTCGACGAGTACCAGCAGGAGCTGCGCACGCTCATCACGGCGAAGCTCGAACAGGGTGACGCGCTCGACACGGCGGCCACGTTCGGCGAGCAGCCCGAGGAGGGCGGCGCCGAGGTCATCGACCTGATGGAGGCGCTGCGGCAGTCCATCGCGGCGAAGCGCGGCACGGCCGGCACGGCGGGCGCGGCGGGCGCGGCGGGCGCGGCGCGGGCGGCGCGGGCGGCGCGGGCGGATGACTCGGGCGACGCGGATGCCTCGGGCGAGGCGAAGGCCCCCGCGAAGGCGAAGGCGTCGTCGAAGCGCACGCCGAAGGCGGCGGCGTCGGGCGCGGCGTCGACGGCGAAGGCGAGCGGGTCGTCGAAGGCGTCCCGCTCGAAGGCCGACACCGCCGACGACGCCGAGAAGAAGCCCCCGGCGCGCAAGAAGCGCGCCTCCTGAGCCGGCGCGCGGCTCCGGCTACTCCGTGCAGACCTGCGTGACGGACACCGCGGCGGCCTGGATGCCCTGCTGCGCCTCGGCGATCGCGTCGCCGTCGGTCTCGGGCGCCTCCTCGCTGTTCGGATCCGGCGTCGGCAGCGTCTCGGCGTACGCGATGCCGTCCTGGATCCGGGCGTCGAGGTCGGTGAGCGCCTGGGCCACGTCGTCGTTCTGCGCGTCGGCCTCGAGCTCGGTCACGCGCTCCGACAGGCCCTCGAGGTAGCTCGTGAGCTCGTCGGGATCGGTGATGGTCGCGATCGCGTTCTGGGCGCCGTTCGAGATGTCGCGCACGGACACGCGGACGGTCTCGCACCCGGAGGCCTCCGTCGACTCGGGACTCGAGCCCGGCGAACTGCAGCCGACGAGCAGGAGTCCGCTCGTGACGGCGAGCGCGGCGATGGGAAGGGTCAACCTGGACATGACTTCGTACCCCCAAGATCATGTGGTTTCGGCCAGTGTACCGAGGTCGCCCGACGCCCGGAACGGCGCGAGCGGCCGCCGGAGGGCGGCCGCTCGCGAAGGTGCGCTCGGGTCAGGGTGCCTGCGGCGGGGCGGGCGGCGCCCACCCCTGCGGTGCGGCGGGCGGCGCCGGGGCCGCGACAGGCGGCTGGGCCGGGGCCGCGACGGGCGGCTGGGCCGGGGCGAACCCCGGAGCGAGCGGCACCGGCGGCACGGCCTGCTCGACCGGCGCCGGCGCTGCGGGGGCCGGAGCGTAGACGGGGGCGACCGGCGGCGCGGACTGGACCGGGTACGCCGACGCCGGCTGGCCCGGGAACGCCGTGGCCGGCGCCGGGAGGCCTGCGGCCGGGGCCGGGTAACCGGGCGCCTGCGCCGGGAAGCCCTCGGCTTGGGCCGGGTAGCCGGGCGCCTGCGCCGGGAAGCCCGCGGCCGGGGCCGGGTACCCCGACACCGGCGCCGGGAGGCCTGCGTTCGGCAGCGGCTGCTGCGGCACCCAGCCCGCCGGCGCCGGCTCGCGCCACGGTGCCCCGCCGAAGCCGATGAGGGCCATCCAGACCAGCGGGAGGAAGACGTACAGCGCGGTGAAGCCGCCGCCCTTGCCGAAGCCCTGGCCGATGCGATGCGCCGCGACGATCAGGAAGACGACGGCCACGATGTTGGCGCCGGGCACGAAGGCGAGGAGGGCGAGCCAGCCCTGCTGGCCGCCGAGCTCGAGCAGGCGCCAGGAGTTCAGGATCGGGACCCACGCGGGCCAGCCCGGACGGCCGGTCACGACGAAGACCTTCGAGAGGAGGAAGCCGGTCGCGACGTACGTCGCGACGCCGATCAGCCCGAACAGGCCGATCCAGAGGACATAGAGGAGGCCGATGGCGGCCGCGGTGGAGTCGGTCATCTGCGGACCTCCGTCAGATCAGGGAGAGGGTGAGGTGGGCGGGGAGGTCGGTCGCGACGGCGGCGTCGACCGCCTCCGACGTCGGGCACTCGACCGAGATGATGACGCCCTCGCCGGCCACGGCGAACGCCCGGGACAGGACGGCGATGTGCGTGGCATCCGTCTCGAAGTACTCGACCACGGCGTCGGCGGTGCCGGTGCCGGTACCCCCGTACCCGTCGGAGGTGGCGATGGTGGTCGTGTGGGCCTCGGGGTCGACCTCGGTCTCGAGGGCCCACTCGATGAGGCTGTGGCTGGCGCGCTCGTCGCCCTGGCTGACGTCGACGGCGGGGTCGAGGGAGCCGTTCAGGTACGACACGATGCAGCCCGTGGCGGAGTTCTCCCATGCGGTGTACGAGACGATGCCCGCGTCGGAGGCGGTCCAGGCCGCGTCGGCGACGAAGACGTCGGTGACCGCCGCGTAGGCGGCCGGGTCGACCTCGACGTCGAACGGGAGCTCGAGCATGGCTTCCGGCAGGTAGTCGTCGTCGGCGAACTCGCCGTCGAGGTCGCCGAGCGGGTCTTCCTCGTAGCTCTCGAGGTCGCCGGCGATCGCGGCCGGCACCGCCGCCAGCGAGACGGCCGTGACGAGGCCGACGATCGGCACGACGAGCAGCGGCAGGGCGCTGACGACGATGGCGACGGTCAGGGCGAGGCCGTAGCCGGGACGACGGGGCGGGACGGGCGCCTGGGGCGCCGGTCCGGGCGGCGGCGTGGGCAGGCCCGACGTGGGCGGGGCAGCGGTCACTACGGCTCCTCGGGGAGGGGAGGTGAAGGGGGACGAAGGTCGATCCTATGGGTCCGCTGTGCCGTTCCGGAGGATTCCGCCCGCCTGTGGGAAGTCGCGGTCCTACGCGTCGTCGTCGGTGCCGCCGATGCGACGGCTGAGCTCACGGGCCGTGTCGCGGACGGCGCCCCTGACGGCGTCGCGATCCACGTCGGCGGCCGCCCCGAAGGTGACGGCGACGGCGGCGGCCGGCCAGCCGAGGTGGTCGCGCACGACGGCGCCGATCGAGGCGAGGCCGGCCGTCACCTCGTCGTCCTCGGTCGCGAGGCCGCTCGCGCGCACGCCCGCCAGCACCGACTTCAGGCGGCCGTACGACCAGTCGGGTGTCGTGAACGCGGCGCGGTCGGGGTACAGCGCCCGGAGCTGCGCGGGCGGCAGCACCGCGAGCATCGCCCGGCCGGTGGCGGTGAGGTGGGCGGGCAGCCGCACGCCGACGTCGGAGACGAGCGAGGGCCGCCGCGGTGCGCGCTCCTCGACGAGGTACAGCACGTCGCGACCGTGGAGCACCGCGAGGTGCCCGCTCTCGCCGAGCCGGTCGACGAGCGCCGCGACGAGGGGCCGCCCGAGCCGGGTGAGCGGCTGCTGCCGGCTGAACCCGCTCGACAGCTCGAACGCGGCGACGCCGAGCCCGTACCGCCGCTCCTCGGGCAGGTGCACCACGAACCCGCGCTCGGCGAGCACGGCGAGGAGCTGGTACGTGGTCGACCGCGGCAGGCCGAGCGCCGAGGCGATCGTCGCCGCGGGCGCGGGCCCGCGCTGCGACGCGAGGTGCGCGAGGATGCGCAGCACCTGGTCGGCGGCGGGCACCTTCTCCCCGCGCCGCCGGCCGGCTCCGTCGTCGCCATGCGACCCTCCTCGCCGGTGCGCGTGCTTCGTCGCCACGGTGCGGACGCGAATCGTCGCTTCGCCCCGGCCGGAGCGACGATATGCGTCCACGCGGCGACCGTTCAGAAGCAGGGTAGTCCGGGATCCCGGACGGATGCCACGCTCCATCGGTTCCGGCGGCCCCGCCCCGGCGGTGGAATCGGAGCATGCGCACCACCACGCTCGAACGCGTCGCCGTCGGCATCGGCCCGCTCACCGTCGACGACGTCGTCGCCGTCGCCCGGCACGGGGCATCCATCGTCCTCGATCCCGACGCGCTCGACGCCGTCGCCGGCAGCCGCGCGATCGTCGAGGCGCTCGCCGAGGATCCCGAGCCGCACTACGGCATCTCCACCGGGTTCGGCGCGCTCGCGACCACGTTCATCGCCGCCGACCGTCGCGCGCAGCTGCAGGCGAGCCTGATCCGCTCGCACGCCGCCGGCTCCGGCGCGGAGGTGGAGCGCGAGGTCGTGCGGGCGCTCATGCTGCTGCGCCTCTCGACCCTCATGACGGGCCGCACCGGCGTGCGGCGCGAGACGGTCGAGGCGTACGCCGCCGCGCTCAACGCCGGCATCACGCCGATCGTGCGCGAGTACGGGTCGCTCGGATGCTCGGGCGACCTCGCGCCGCTCGCGCACTGCGCGCTCGCGCTCATGGGAGAGGGCGAGGTGCGGGTCTCGACAGGCTCGACCGACGGGGGCGGTGAGCTCATGGATGCCGCGGAAGCGCTCCGCGCCGCCGGCATCGAGCCGCTCCGGCTCGGCGAGAAGGAGGGCCTCGCCCTCATCAACGGCACCGACGGCATGCTCGGCATGCTCGCGCTCGCGCTGCACGACCTGCGCGACCTGCTCGCCACCGCCGACGTCGCCGCGGCGATGAGCGTCGAAGGCCTGCTCGGCACCGACGCGGTGTTCGCCGCCGACCTGCACGCCCTCCGGCCGCAGCGCGGCCAGGCCGTCTCCGCGGCGAACCTGCGGCGGCTGCTCGCGGGCTCGCCGATCGTCGCGAGCCACAAGGGGCCCGAGTGCACGCGCGTGCAGGACGCCTACTCGCTGCGCTGCGCCCCGCAGGTGCACGGCGCCGCGCGCGACACGCTCGCGCACGCGGCGTCGGTCGCGGAGGCCGAGCTCGCGAGCGCGATCGACAACCCGGTGGTCACGCCCGACGGGCGCGTCGAGTCGAACGGCAACTTCCACGGCGCGCCCGTCGCGTACGTGCTCGACTTCCTCGCGATCGCGGTCGCCGACGTCGCCTCGATGAGCGAGCGGCGCACCGACCGGTTCCTCGACCGGGCCCGCAACCAGGGCCTGCCGCCGTTCCTCGCGCACGAGGCCGGCGTCGACTCGGGCCTCATGATCGCCCAGTACACGGCCGCCGGGATCGTCTCCGAGCTGAAGCGCCTCGCCGCCCCGGCATCCGTCGACTCCATCCCGTCGTCGGCCATGCAGGAGGACCACGTGTCGATGGGCTGGGCCGCCGCGCGCAAGCTGCGGCGGGCCATCGACGGCCTCGGGCGGGTGCTCGCGATCGAGGTGCTGACGGCGGCTCGGGGCATCCGCCTGCGCGCTCCCCTCGCACCGGGCGCCGCGACCGGCGCCGTCGTCGACCTCGTCGCGGAGCTCGGCGGCTCGCCAGGACCCGACCGCTACCTCTCCCCCGAGATCGAGGCGGTCGCCGCCGCGGTCGCGTCGGGCGCGGTGGTCGCCGCCGCGGCCGAGGCCGCCGGGGGCGGGCCGCTCGCCTGACGCTGGCGGCCGTGCGGGCCGCGGCCGTGGCTCCGGGCCCTCGCGCGGGCTCAGCCGAACCGGCCGTTCACGTAGTCGGCGGTGCGGGGGTCGATCGGGTCGCCGAACATCGCCTCGGTGTCGCCGTGCTCGACGATGTGCCCGGGCCGCCCCTGGCCGGCGAGGAAGAACGCGCACTGCTGCGAGACGCGCTGCGCCTGCTGCATGTTGTGCGTGACGATCACGATCGTGACCTCGTGCACGAGCTCGAGCATCGTCTCCTCGATCACGCGGGTCGAGGTGGGGTCGAGCGCCGAGCAGGGCTCGTCCATGAGCAGCACCCGCGGCTTCACGGCGAGCGAGCGGGCGATGCAGAGGCGCTGCTGCTGGCCGCCGGAGAGGCCGCCGCCCGGCGCTCGGAGCCGGTCCTTGACCTCCTTCCAGAGGCCCGCCTTGGTGAGGCACGACTCGACCAGCTCGTCCTTCGTCGACCGGCTCACCCGGGTGCCGGTGAGCTTCAGACCCGAGATCACGTTGTCGTAGATCGACATCGCGGGGAACGGGTTCGGCTTCTGGAACACCATGCCGATGTGCTTGCGCGCATCGGTGAGCGGCCGCGCGCTGTCGTAGATGTCGTCGCCCTCGAGCAGGACCTCGCCCGCGAGGCTCGCCGACGGGACGAGCTCGTGCATCCGGTTCAGGATGCGCAGGAACGTCGACTTGCCGCACCCCGACGGCCCGATGAGCGCCGTGACGACCCCCGCCGGCATCTCGAGCGAGACCCGGTCGAGCACGAGGTGCTCGCCGAACCAGGCCGAGACGTTGCGGGCATCGAGGCCCGCGAGCGGTGCGTGCGGCTCGACCTGTTCGGCCGCGCCCGCGCCGCGGCCGAAGGGCGGCAGGAAGCCGCCCAGTCGACCGGCACGGCGCTCGGGGATCGCCTCGACGGTGGTGAAGGTGTCGGACATGGTCTGGCTTCTCTCGTCGGTGCGGATGTCGCGGGGTGGGCGGGTTCGGGCGGGTTCTGGGTCCGGGCGGGTTCGACTCAGAGGAGGTTCGGCAGGAGCCGAGCGACCTGGTCGGCCACGAGCAGGCCGCCGAGCAGGAGCACCGGGACGAAGACGATCCACGTCTTCTGGGCGCCGACGCGGCGGAAGCTCCACACCGCGCCGACCTCGGCGACGAGCAGGAACTGCAGCGCGAAGACGAGCGCCCACACGGTGGTCGTGTCGGTCGCGAGGGCGGCGTGCTCGGGCGGCAGCGTGAGGGTCGTCGTCTGCCGGGCACCCGTGGGCTGCGCCGCCGAGGTCGCCTGCGCGTCGACGTACGCGATCCCGGACGGCACGAAGGGCGCGCCGCGCGCGGTCTGGAGGATCATGCGGCTCTCCCCGCGCTTCGGCGCCGGCGGCGTCGGATCGCCCGCGTAGCGCAGCCCGATCACCTCGAACTCCTGCAGCCCCTGGCCGGTGCGAACGGTGATCTCGTCGCCGGGGACGAGGCGCTGGATGCCGCCGAACGGCCCGCCGTACGCCGCCGCACGACCCATGATGACGCTGACGCCCGCCTGGCCGGGCAGGACGGTGTCGCGCCGATGCCCCGGCCCGCCGGCGAGCTCGGCGGCCGAGGTGCCCTCGACGACCACCTCCTCGACCCCGAGGCTCGGGATCGACAGCAGCGCGACCGGCGCGCCGTCGGGCAGCAGGTGGTCCTCGAAGTCGCCCTCGCTCACGGGCGCCGTACCGGCCTGGAGCTCGGCCCGGAACGTGTCGAGCAGCCGCTGCTGCGCGGCGAAGTGCTGCAGGTGGCTGAGCACGGCGAGCTGGAGCACGAACATGAGCAGGAGACCTGCCAGCACGGCGGCGACGCTGCGGATGAGCGCCTGCGTCGTCGTGAGCGGCGCGAGTTCGGCGGGCGGCAGCGGGGGCCGCCTCGGGGGCTTCGGCGGTCTCGGCGGCTTCGGCGGCTTCATCCGGCCCGTCGGCGGCGGCCAGTCGTCGGCCGGGTCGTAGGTCTCCGGGCTGAAGCTGTCGAGCACCTGCGTGTGGTCGGGCGCTGCGGGGCCGCTCAACGCCGCCCCCAGAGGCGACGGAAGAGTCCCGCGGATCCGCCGACCGCCACGAGCACGCCGACGAGGAGCCACGGCACCGCGAGCGTCCAGGCGTCGCGACGGACCGGCTTCTGCTCCACCCCGCCGATGGTCTCCGGCGGCGTGAGCTCGGCCGTGGCGTTCACGAGCACCTGCTGCACCGGCCCCGTCAGCAGCACCGAGATCGTGCGCTCCTCCTGCGGCTCGAGCGTCGCCGTGCGCGTCGCGTCGGCGACCTGCATCCCGAGGACGTTCGCGACGCCGAAGTCGGCGCCCACCTCGACCGTCTCCTCCGAGAGGTTGCTGACGGTGACCTCCAGCGCGAGCGCACCGACGAAGGGGTTGAGCGACGACCGGTTCACGACCTTCACGCCGCTGACGAGGAGTGCGAGCTGCTCGCCGGGGAGGGTCGAGGCCGGGTCCGCGGCCGGCTGGGAGGGCTGGGTGCCACCGGTGCTTCCCGCAGGCGTCGACCCCGTGCCGGAGCCGGTCCGCGGCACGACCGACCCGCCCGGCGGGAGCCCTCCCGACCCGAGCCCGGGCGTGGGCGTCGGCGTGGGGGTGCCGTCGGTCACGACGACCAGGAGGTTGCCGTCGGCGGGCTCGGCGTCGTCGGCGACCGCCGGGCCGGCGACGAGCGGTGCCCCGACGAGCTGGGCCCCGACGAGGAGGGCCACGAGCACGGCGGCGCCGCGCGCGACGGTCGCGCTCCCGCGCCCGCGCCGGAGTGGTGGTGCGGTCACGGACCCGCCGCCCTGCCGGCGCCCGAGCTCGGGCCTGCGCCTGCGCCCGCGCCTGCGCCTGCGCCTGCGCCTGCGAGTTCGGGATCGCCGGCCGCCTGCGCCGCCTTCCGGCGCGCCTCCTGCTCGGTGTACGCGATCCACGCCTGCGCGCGCGAGGCATCCCGACGGCGCCGCCAGCGGAGGAACAGGAAGACCAGCGCGCCGGCCGCGAGGAGCGCCAGCAGGGCCCACGGCACCGTCCACGTCACCGTGTCCCTCGTGGTGCCCGCGACGGCCAGCAGTTGGGCATCGGCGTCGTCGGTGTCGACGAACGGGTTCAGCCGCGCGTGCGGGTTCAGGTACGCCCACTGGCCGACGCCCGTGAGGTCGAACTCGTAGGACGCGGAGTTGCCCGGCAGCAGCACCGGGATGCTCCCGCCCTCGTTCCCGGCCGCGGGGATGCCGAGCCACGTGGCGACCCCCATCGTGACGTTGGCCGCGAGGGCGACGTTGCCCGGGTTGGTCACGGAGTACCGGACCTTCACGGTGCCGCCGAACGGGTTCCACCAGTCGCCCTCGTACGCGGCGTCGAAGCTCCCGATGGTCAGCTGCGGTTGCAGCTCGCCCGACACCCGGGCGTAGACGGCGGTCGCGACGCGGCGGTCGAGGCTCACCTGCTGCCCCTCGTCGACGACGGACGCGACGATGCCGCCGACGTGGTCGCCCGGGGTGGCGTCGGCCGCGAACTCGACCGTGAAGGGCACGAGGCGCACCTCGTCGGGCGCCAGCGAGAACCGGATGCGGTCCTCGCCGTTCTCGAAGCGCACCCACGCGCCGACGGCGGTCGGGGTCTGCGCGGTCGCGAGCAGGGCGAACGAGCCGTCGGGCGCGTTGAACGCGTCGGTGGCGTACACGGTGAAGTCGCGCGTCTCGGTGCCCGTGTTGCCGACGAGCACCTGGTCGGACACGGTCTGGCCGGGATCGGCGGAGTACGAGAATCGCGTCCGCCCGTCGGGGCGGCCGTCGGCACCGGCGGGTCGCGTCGCGACGCCGACCGTGCTGTCGCCCTCGGCCGCGGTGGCGGGGAGGGCGGGCTGGAGGAGGCCGACGGTCGCGGCCAGGGCGAACACGAGGGCGACGGCACCCCGGAGGAGGCGCGCGCGTGTGCTGCGAGGCAAGGTGTGCACCGGTCAATCTGCGCAGGTGAGGGCGACGAGCATCCGTCGCGGAGGTGAACGAGGCGGGAGCGAGACCTGTCCCGGAGATGAGGACCCGGCCGGGATGCCCCGAACCGGGGACGCACCGATGGGAAGGCCGCGGGCGGCCTTCCCATCGGGCTCATGGCGTCGAGCCGACGTCAGCTCACTTGGAGGTGAGCGTGAGTGTCAGCGTCGAGTGGTACTCACCGGCCTGCGCCGTCACCGGAGCGGTGAAGGTGAGGTCGGCGTCGAGCAGGGCGCCCGTCGGCACCGTCGACACGGCGGTGCTCTCCGCGATCTTCGAGCCGACCGCGGTGGGGATGGTCACGCCGGCGAGCGGGGTGTAGCCCGCGTAGGCCTGCGGCTTGAGCGTGAGCGCCGAAGCGGGGATCACGTCGCTGCCCTTGGTGAAGTCCGACCACGCGGCGTCGAGGCTCCAGCCCTTCAGCACGTTGCGGTCGTCGATCACGGTGACCTTGCCGAGCTTCGCCGTGGCGCTCGCGTTGCGCGCGACCGAGCCGAAGTCGACCTTCGTGTTCTCGGCCTCGAGCGCCCAGAGGTCGCTCGCCGTGACCGTCGCCTGGACGTCGACGGTGTCGGTCAGCGGGTCGCCGACCACGGTCGGGATCACGATCGTGCCCCACGCGACGACCGTGAAGGTCGCGTCACCGGGCACGGTGAGGCCGATGGTGTGGGCACCGGCGGGCAGGCCCGTGATGTCCACGACCGCGGTGCCGGCGGCGTCGGTCGTGACCTGGCCGAGGTTGGTCGGGTCGGACCAGCCCCAGGCCTGCAGGGTCTGGGACTCGTGGCCCGCGCCGGCCGGAACCGTCACGGTCGTGGCGCCCTTGGCCGGGTCGGCGATGGTCACCTTGCCGGGAGCGGAGCCGGTGGGCTCGGTCGGGGCGACCTGGGCGACCGTCAGGGTCGCGGCATCCGTGGTCGCCGAGCCCTTCGAGTTGGTGAACACGGCGCGGTACTGGGTGCCCGACTGGGCGAGCGTCGCGTTCGAGACGGTGAGCGTCGCCCCCGTCGCACCCGCGACGTCGGCGAAGCTGCCCGCTCCGACCTTCGACTGCCACTGCACCGTCGGCGCCGGCGAGCCCGAGGCCGCGGCCGTGAAGGTCGCGGTCGCCCCGGGGTTGACCGTGGCGTTCGCCGGCTGGGTCGTGATCGCCGGGGCGACCGAGGTGTCGGCCACCGGCTGGGAGAAGGTGTACGTCGCGGTCGACGGCGTGCCTGCCGTGATCGTCACGTAGCTGAAGGCGACCTTGGTGACCTCCGTGCCCTTGACGAACGCGAGGCCGATCGACCAGTCACCGCCCTGCGCCGCGACGGCCGCGGCACCCGCCGGGGACCCCGTGCCGGTCACGACGAGGTTCGCCGGGCTGACGGCGGCGAGCGCGACGTCGGCGCTGCCGCCCCAGTACGAGTACCCGTTCCACGCGGTGTAGTCCCGCTCCTGCCCGCGAGGGGAGATGAACGTGTACCACGAGTCGGCATCCGCTGCCGGGGGCGCGGTGAACACCGCGAGCGGGTCCGTCGCCGAGGGGCCGGCGAAGGGCTGGTCGCCCCACTGGAGCACGGTCCCACCCGCGAACGGCACGCCGTTCTCGTCCAGGAGGTAGACCGCTTCATCGGTCTGGCCGGCACCGGAGCCGACGGTGGGCGCGACGGAGCTGTCGGCGTAGGCGGCCGTCGGAGCGACGACCGCGAGCGCGGCCAGCGCGACGGTCACCAGCCCGGCGATGCCGAGCTTCTTCGTGTTGTTCACTGAACTGCCTTTCGCATTCGATGATCGAGTCGGGGCCGCGTCGCTAGTTCGCGCGGTATGCAGCGTTGGCCGGCTCCTGGAAGCCGAACTTGATCTTCACGGCCTTGGCCGTGGAGGGCAGGGGCGAGGAACCCCAGTACGTGAGGCTCGTCAGGTTCGACGGGTTGAGCGCGGCGGCGAGGCCGGCGTCGTAGCCGGGCTGGCCCGACGTGATCCGCGCCCAGGGCACGATGATGTACGTCGTGCGCCCGTACGCGCCGTTGTAGAACGCGCTGACGCCGGCCAGGCTCGGCGCCGTGCCGGTCGTCGCCGCGACGCCGTTCGGGCTGCCGAGCGTGATGCCGCTCGTGGTGTTGGCAGCGGCGACGCCGTTCGCCTGCGCGATGTAGCTGGCCGCCGAGAACGGGATGACCTGGATCTCGCCGGCACCGGGGTTCAGCACGTTGCCGTTGTTCTCGGGCAGCGTCGTGGCCGACGGGTTCGATGCCGCACCCGGCGTGATCGACCCGGACCCGCCGTTCAGGACCTGCAGCCAGAAGTTCCGCGTGCCCGAGCCGCTCTGCGGGAGCCGCGGGACGATCACGTCCGCCTGTCCGGGGACGGCGGTGTTCGACGCGCTCGTGTAGATCGCGTTGAGCTGCGCCGTGCTCAGCGAGGCCACGTAGCTGAGCGACGCCGCGCTCACGCCCGAACCGGCCTTGAACGCGTAGGAGACGGCGTCCTGTCCGAACGGGAGGTACTGGTACGTGCCGCTCGCGTTGACGGTGCCCTCGCTGGACGTACGCGAGGCGTCGATCTGTCCGTTGATCGTGTACGTGCCCGCGAGGCCGGCGTTCACGTAGAGCGCGGTCGAGCTGATGTTCCACGGCGTGTTGGTGTACGAGGCGATCAGCGCGCTCTTGCCGTTGCCCGAGCCCGACGGGCGCGGGAAGGTCGGGCCGGCCGGCTTCGTCTGGACGGTGCCGATGCCGCCCGCGATGCCCGGGGCGAACGCGTCGTACGACGACACGACCTTGCCGAGGCCGGTCGTGCGGACGGTGCTCGCGCCGTTCTTGAATCCGTTCGCCAGGGCGCCGACCGCGTCCTGGAGGGTGTCGGACCCGACGATCACGTACCCGTCGCTCACCGGGTCCGCATAGGCCGGAGCCGCCGAGAAGGCGATACCGGCGGCAGCGACCACAGCGGTTGCACCGAGTGCAGCCACCTTCTTGATCTTCATTGCTGTCCTTATCTGTGTTGGATCCGGGTCGCGAACACGTCCCGGCGGGAGTCCGCCTCGCGGCGGCTCACGTTCTGATCGGCCGTCGACGTGACGCGAGCCACGCGACGACCACGGCGATCACGCCGAGGAGGAGGGCGGCCGGGATCGCAGGAGCGACGTCCACGACCGGATCCACGGGCGTCGTCCCGCCGCTGAGCGCCGGGCTGGACGCGCCGCTCGCGGCGGGGTCGGCCGGGGCGGGTGCCGCCTGGACCGGCTGCGACGCCGTGCCGGCGCCGACCGGCGCGGTCGTCACGGAGCCACCGGTCGACGCGGGCGTCGAGGTGGTCGGCTTCGGGGCGGGGCCCGACTCGATCTGCTGCGCAGCCGCCTGGGCCTGGACCACCCACGAGTCCGGCACCGGCGCGTAGCCCGCCGGGAGCTCGCCCAGGGCGGCGCCGGGCCTCTGGCCGTCCGCGACGGCGTACCGGATGAACTGCGCGTAGTCCTGGCGGAGGTCCGCGCTCAGTCGGGCCGGGTTGGCCGCCGCGTACACCGGCATCGCGAGCGGGTACGCGGCCGCCGAGCCCTTCGCCGCGTCGGAGGCGCTGTCGTAGGCGCGCACGACCCCGCCCGCGCCGACCGGCTGCATCGCCGCCGCGGCGGCGAGCAGGCCCGCCTCGGTGGGGGCGACGTACTCGCCCGCCGGGTTGCGGAGGGCGGCGACGTGCACCTCGTACCGCGCCGCGGCGCTCGCGTCGGTGATCCCGAGCACGCGTTGGAACCCCGGGAGGTCGCGGCCCGACTTCCCGTACTTCGGCGGAGCCGAGTTCGGGTCCCAGGCGCCCAGGCGCTGGCCGTCGCCGCGCAGCGTCAGGTAGGCGGAGGCGTCGAGGTCGTTGACGTACGGACGCCAGGTGACGATGTTCAGCGCGCCCTGCCCGGCCGGGGTGAACTCGAGCGGGTCCGCCTTGGGGAAGTTGTCGCGGGGGACCGAGAACGCCGTGCCGCTCGAGTTCCTCGCGGCGTCCGTCGCGTACCAGGGGTTCACGGTCATGCCCCACCGGTCGGGCTCGCCGGCCATGAAGGCCGCGCCCTCGGGGTCGGCCATGATGTACCGCCACACGGCGGTCGCGGCATCCGACCGGCCCTGCGGCATCAGCAAATCGGCGATCGCGGGCGAGAGGAGCGACTGGTAGGACCACTCCGGCGCGTTGATCTCGCGGAACTCGGGGTCCTTCGTGAGGTTCTCGGGGTTGTCGGGATCGAGGTACGAGCGGTCCGCCTCGGTCGGCAGCGACCCCCAGTAGGAGTTCGTCAGCAGCTTGGCGAGCAGGCGCGGCGTCAGCTTGAGGTCGTCGAAGGGCAGCCGAGCGGATGCCTCGTACTCGTCGGGGACCTCGCTGAGCGGGTCCGGGTTGCGGTCGACGGCGAAGCTGATCGCGAGGCCCGACAGGGCGACGGGGGCGTAGACGAGGTCGCCGGACTGGTCGGCCAGCGGATAGCTCGCGAGGGCGAGCGCGGCATCCTGGGTCGTGTCGGCCGCGAGGAGCGCGTCGGACTCCGCGCTGGCGAGGTGGGAGAACACGGCGCCGTCCTGCTGCCGGCAGAGGAGCGGCTGCCACGACTGCACGGCGAGGGAGGCGATCTCGCTGCCCGCGAGCTGCCGCTCGGCGGCGCCGACCGCGCAGCGGGCGCCGACGGGGGCGAAGTCGAGCTTCACGGCGAGCGCATGCTTCCAGCTGTCCCAGAAGAGGCCGGACTGCGTGATCGCCGGCGCCCCGTTGTCGGCCTGCCCGCGCGGCAGCACGACGAGCCAGCACGACGCCCCGCGGACCTCGCCGTCGATATCCACCGGGTCGCCGCAGCCGAGGCCGGGCGACTGCATCGTCGTCTGCACCTCGAACGAGATCGCGCCCGTGCCGTCGGCGCCCGACCCGGCCCACGGCACCTCGTTCGTCGAGTTGACGTTGAAGAACCGGTTGTTGTTGACGTCGACGTTCGCGTCGTGGACCTTCGTGCCGCCGTCGTTCGTCGTGATCGAGTCGACCACCTCACCGTTGCGGGCCCGGAACGGGATGGAGGTGTACGCGCCCTCGAACGCGCTCGCCCGGGGCGCGGAGTAGGGCTGGTCCTCGGCGGGGATGCCGTCGAACTCCTGGCGCCGGGTGCTGTCCCGCGTGCTCCCTCGCGACGCGACGCCACCGTACTGGCAGGTGGTGCGGTCGGGGCGCGTCGCGTCGGCCGGGTCGTCGCCCCAGCACTGGAAGACCTGCAGGAACCAGCTGCCGCCGCTCGACGAGCTGCCCGGCACGGACTGGTGGCCGCCGGTGCCGGTCCAGCTCACCTTGATGCCCTGCTGGCGAAGGTCCTGGGTCTGGGAGACGGTGACGGCGAGGTCGGGGAACGGCGCGTCCGTGTATGCCGGGTCCTGCTCCTTCGCGGTGACCGTGACCGCCGAGGAGCCCTCCGCGTGCGCCGCCGAGGCGGCCACGACGACGCCGGAGACCGCGACCAGCGCGACGGCGATCACCCCCGCCAGGAGCCCGGTCGATCCGGCCGCGATCCGCCGCGGACGGCGCCGGGCCGGACGTCTACTCTGCACAGGTTCCTCCACGAGGACGGGCGGCAGGTTCCTGCCGGCGGGTTGAAGCTATGGGCGGTTCGTGACGCTCGGATGAACGGTTGCTCAACGACGCCGTGTCGGTGCATGTCCGAATCCACACACGCTGAAATACCCGGTCATCTGCCATATCGCGGGCGCGACGAGGGTCGGCTCGGCGCGCCTGCTCGGGTGCGGGCGCGGCGGGTTCGGACCGGAGTGGACGGGCCGGCGTGGACGGGGCCGGGGCCGCTTGGTCGGGGGGACGCCGCCCGGTCAGGACGGGCCCGCGCCGCCCCCGCGTCGGAGCCGCCTGGAGAACAGCGGCGGCAGGGCGATCGCCACCAGGAGCATGCCTGCGGCGACCGTCATGAGCAGCTGCGGCGTGCCCCACCCGGTGTCGGCCAGGGTGAACGGCGACGACACGGCGCTGCCGGCGACCGTCGACCCCGAGATCAGGTTGCCGTTGGCGTCGTACATCGCCTCGCCGTCGGCCGTCGCCGCTGCCGCGGTCCCCGCACCCGCTGCGGCGGCGTCGCCGCCCGTGCCCGCGGCGGAGCCGCCGCCGCCCGAGCCCGTCACGGGCGTCTCCTCGAGCGCACCCGCGGTGCCGGTGACGCACTGATCGGGGCCCTGCTTGTCGCACGCGGCCGGCTGGGGCGCGTTCTTCGCGAGCTGGTTGTCGGACTCGCTCTCCCCCGGCTTGAAGGTCGGGTTGTTGCACGCGTTCAGGTCGATGCCGGCAGCGTTCGCGCCGGGGATGCGCTTGACGACCTCGGAGCCGGCACGGACGAGGTTCATCGGCAGGGGCGAGTAGCCGAGCGCGCCGGCCTGCTGCTGTCCCTCGCAGAGGAAGTACGTCGCGAACGCGCCGAGGGTCGCGCCCTTCGCGGTCGTGAAGATGCCGGCGACCTCGGTCGGCACGATCATGTACGAGTAGCTGGAGAGCGGGTAGGTGCGCGGGTCGCCGTTGTTGTAGACGCCGTCGAGGTTCTGCGACAGGTCGGGGTTGATCGCCGCGCCCATGAGCGCCACCGCCACCGACTGGTAGGTCGGCTCGATGTAGTAGCCGGCGTTGTTCAGCACCTTCGCGACGGGGAAGCCCGACTTCAGGGCGTACGAGTACTCGACGTACGTGATCGCGCCCTCGCCGTAGTCCTGGCTGACGTAGCCGGCGACGCCGAGCGAGCCGTTCTGGGCCTTGCCGTTGGCGGGGACCGGGAACTGGCTGCGCATCCCGGCCGACCATGCCGACGGGAACTGCTTGCTCATCCACAGCGAGAACTGTGCGGACGTGCCCGAGCCGTCGGAGCGCACGACCGGCACGATCGACTTGTCGGGCATCGCCAAGCCGGGGTTGTCGGCCTGGATCGCGGGGTCGTTCCACTTCGAGATCGCCCCGGTGAAGATCTTCGTGATCACCTCGCCCGACAAGCGCAGGTTCGTCACGCGCTTGCCGTTGATCTTGAGGTTGTACATGAACGACGTGCCACCGGCGACGATCGGCATGTAGGCGTACCCGTGCGTGGGCACCTCGGGCGGCGAGTTGTCCTCGGGCTGCGCCTGGAACGGGATCTCCGACACGGCGAAGTCGACCGTGCCCTGGATGAAGTCGCGGCGACCGGCCGACGAGCCCGTACCCGAGTAGTTGATCGTCATGCCGTAGTTCGCGGCGACGTTCTTGCGCCACTGGTCGAGCGCGTTCTGCGACCAGGTCGAGCCGGTGCCCGAGATCGGCACGTAGCTCTCGGCGTGTGCGGCCTCGACCGGGCGACCCACCCCGAGCGCGAGGACGACGACGGCGAGCGCGGCGGCGCCCAGACGGTGCAGGCGGCGGCTCACGACGGGTTCTCCTCGGGGGGCGGGGCGTGGTCAGGGGCGACGATCGGGGATGCCGCGACGGCGGCCTGCTCGATGCGCTCGAGGTCGGCGCGCGAGCGCTCGCGCGCCCGGCGCTGCTGGCGCGGTCCGAGCACGCCGGGCGGCCTGCCGCCGAGCACGCGGGCCACGATGAAGAGGATGAGCACGAGTGCGATGAGCGTCGCCGCCGTGCCGAACCCGCGCATGATCATCGTCGGCTCGGGCGACTTCACGAAGTCGAACACCTGGAGCGGGAGCGAGATCATCGGCCCCTCGAACGGGTTGACGTTCATCACCGCCGTCACGCCCGAGGTGAGCAGCACGGGCGAGGTCTCCCCGATGCCGCGGGCCGTTCCGAGGATCACGGCCGTCACGAGTCCTGAGCGCGCGGTGGGCAGCACGACGTGCCAGACCGTCCGCCACCGGCTCGTGCCGAGCGCGTACGACGCCTCTCGGAGGTTGTTCGCGACCAGGCGCAGCACGACGTCGGACGCCCGGATGATGATCGGCAGCATCATCACGCTGATCGCGAGCGACGCGGCGAAGCCGGAGCGCTGGTGCGTGATCAGCGTGATGATCGCCGAGTAGACGAAGAGGCCCGCCACGATCGACGGCAGTGCCGTCATCGCATCGGAGATGGTGCGCACGAACCGCGCGAACCTCCCGCCCACCTCGTTCATGAACACGGCCGTCGCGATGCCGAGCGGGATCGTGATGGCGAGCGCGATCGAGATCTGGATGAGCGTGCCGACGATCGCGTGGGCGATGCCGCCGACGTCGAGCGGGTCGAGCGGGCCGGCGTACTTCATCGTCTCGATGAAGAAGTTCGGATGGACGAGGGCGGGCAGCCCGCGCACGACCGTGTACACGAGCACGAAGATCAGCGCCCCGAGCAGGATCACGCCCGCGCTCACGAACAGGCTCGTCACGATGCGGTCGGTCACCTGGAGCCGGTTGCCGCGGCGGGACACCAGGAACGCGTAGACGGCGAGGAAGGCGAGGAACGCCACCACGACCCATCCGACGAACCCGGTCATCGGAGTCAGCCAGCCGAAGAGGAGCGCGGCGATCGCGATGCCTGCCGCGAGCGCGCCGACCAGGTTGAACGTGTCGTCGACCGTGGCCGACCGCACGTCGCGTCGCGGACCGACCTCGCCGGTCGCCTCGCCCGGGGTGTTCGTGCAACCCACCCGCTCGAACGTCGTCGGGGCGGCCTCGAACGCCTCGGTCAGGTCGCTCGCGGGAGGCGCCTGCGTCTGGTGCGCTTCCGGCGCCTGGGGCGCTTCGATGCTCATCATGCCTCGCTCTGGGCACCCGACCGGCTGCGCGCGACGATCGACGATGCGGTGAAGTTGATGACCAGGGTGATGAGGAACAGCACGAGTCCGGCGGCCATGAGCGCCGAGAGCCCGAACTGGCTGGCCTCGCCGTAGCGCAGCGCGATGAGGGCCGAGATCGAGTTCGACCCGGTCTTCAGCACCTGCCAGTTGATCGTGAAGATCGGCGAGATGATCATGTACACCGCGATCGTCTCGCCGAGGGCCCGCCCGAGTCCGAGCATCGTGCCGCCGATGACGCCGCCGCGGCCGAACGGCAGCACGACGGTGCGGATCATCCCCCAGCGCGTCGAGCCCAGCGCGAGCGCCCCCTCGCGCTCGCCGACCGGGGCCTGCGAGAACGCCTCGCGCATGACCGAGGTCTGCGTCGGCACCACCATGAGCGCGACGACGATGCCCGCGATGAACGCCGACGACGTGTACGCGCTCGCATCGGTGAGGCGGTTCCCGTCGGCGTCGGTGACGGCGAAGAACGGGATCCAGCCGAAGTACGTCGAGATCCACTGGGCGACGGGGATGACGTTCGCCTGGAGGAAGAAGACGCCCCAGAGGCCGAAGACCACGCTCGGGATCGCGGCCATCAGGTCGACGAGCGAGACCAGCGCCGACTTCACGCGGCCGGGGGCGACCTCGGAGATGAGCAGGGAGGTGCCGAGCGCGAGCGGCACGGAGACGCTCATCGCGATGAGCGCGATCGACACCGTGCCGAAGAGCACCGCCGCGATGCCGAACTCGCCGGTCTCGGGCGACCACGCCTGCTCGGTGAGGAACGAGAACCCGGCGACCGACAGCGCGTCGCCGGCTCGGAGGGAGAGGAACACGCCGACGGCGAGCATGATCGCGACGGTCGTGCCGCCTGCCGAGTAGCTCACCAGGCGGAACGCGGCGTCGGCCCGCGAGGGCCGCGAGGTGAGCGACCGCGCCTCCTGCGGATGCATCGCCTCGGGGTCGGGGCGGCCAGGGAGCACGGTCGTCTCGCCGGCCTGCGAGCGCTCGGGGGCGCCGCTCACCGGGCGACCGCCGGGCACGACGACTGGACCATCGGATTCCTCGGGATGTGGCTTCGGCGGGGGACGCGACCGGATTCGGCGCCGATCGCAGACGACACGATCCGTGGCCGACGTGAACACGCGATGTCGGGTGCGGCAACGAGGGCTGGATCCGGTGTGGCGAGTGCGACCGCACGGCCGGCCCGGCGAGCGGACGCCGACGCGTTCACCATGCGAGCGAGTCGTCCCGCGCGCCCGCGCGGCGGACGAACCGCCCCGAGGGCGCGCTGCGGTCCGCCTCCGACGCGATCCGGGCGCCGGGGAGCGCGGCGATCGCGCGGGCGGCGGATTCCGCGCTGGTGGAGGTCGACGGGTACCAGCGACCCGAGGTCATCACGGCCACGCCCTGGTGGGCCGCGAACCAGGCGATCGTTCCGCTCGACGGTCCGGTCACGAGCGAGACGACGAGGTCGGACGCGTCGTGCTGGAGGCGGCGGACGTGGCGGGATGCGCCGTCGTAGCTGTCGTACAGCAGGAAGCCGCGGGCGAGCTCGCGGTTGTTCGTCGCGAGGAGGCGCCAGCAGCCCGAGGCGCCGGCGACCGCACCGGCGGCGGCACCGGCGACCGCGGTGGCGACGGCGACGCGTTCCGACGGCCCGTTCGGGCGGTCCACCCGCGCGGCCGCGGCCTCGGCTTCGGGTCGCGTCGGGCCGGCGTCTCCGAGCGAGTCGCGGAAGTGCGCCCAGGCGCGCCGCATCGGGTCGTCGGCCGACCGGAACACGGTGAAGGCCACCCTGGCGCCGGCGACGGGACCCGGGGCATCCGTCGCGGCCTCGGTGGCGAACGGGTCGGTCGGGTCGGCCGGGGCGGCGACCTCGGGGGTGGCGTGCATGGGGCTCCCGCACGGTGCGGTCGGGCCGCCGACGGCCACGATCGGGGCGATCGTGCGTGCGGCGGGGATTCGCCGTCATGATCCGGTCGGTTGGTGAGCACCAGGCCCTCCGGACGTGAAGAACACCTGTCCGGAAGGTGAGGAGACGGTGCTCACCCCCCGAACGCGGGCCATTCCGGAGGTCGGACGCGTATCATCCGGGGCCGCGCGACGGCGGCGGGCCCGACGGCGTCGGCGTCGGGGTGGGGGTCGGCGTGGCCCGCGGCGGCGTCTCGGCCTCGAGCAGCGTGACGGTCGTGCCGAGCGCCAGCTGCGCATCCGTCGCCGGCTCGGTGCCGACGATGGCGCCGCCCGCCACCCCGGCGACCTGGCGGCTGCCGATCGCGACGGTGAACCCGGCGCGCTGCAGCGCGGCGAGCGCCTCGCCGCGGCCGAGGCCCGTGACGGACGGGACGCGGTTGAAGCCCGAGGCGATCGTGAGGGCCACCGCGGCGCCGCGACGGAGGGGCTCGCCGGCCGACGGCGTCGAGGCGAGCACCGTGTCGCCGGGGCGCTCCGAGTCGACGACCGTGTAGGTCCCCGCCTCGAGGCCCGCGTCGGCCAGTGCCCGGAGCGCCTCGTCGAGGGTCCCGGCGACCACGTCGGGCACGGGCACCTGCGGTACCGGCGCCTCGTCCTCCGCGCCCGGCGTCGCGGTCGGCTCGGGTTCGGCCGACGCGACGACCTGCGGCACCGGGGCCGACGGCGTCGGCTCGGATCCGGGGACGTCCACGGCCGGCGCGTTCGCCGCGAGGGCGAGGGTGGTCGCAACGGCTCCGGCGAGCGCGAGTCCGACGATCCAGCCCGCGACCGGCCGCCGCACCCGGGTCGCGGGCGGCCGGGAGCGCCCGCCGGCTCCCGAGCCCGTGGCGCCCGCCGCACCCGCCGTGCCCGGCGCGCGGCGTACCGGTCGCGCCTGCACCACGGTCGCCTGCGTCGACGGCGCGGTCGCCTCGACACGGGTGCTGCCGAGCACGCGCGTCGGGGCATCCGGCCGCGGCCTGATCAGGTCGGTCGCGACCCGGGAGGCGGCGAGGCCGCCGGATGCCTCGGCCGGCCGCCGCCCGCCGTCCGCCTCGACCGACTCGGCCGCCTCGGCGACCGCGGCGCGCATCTCGGCGGCGGAGCCGAACCGGTCGGCGGGATCCTTCAGGAGCGCCCGCACCACGATGCGGTCGACCCGTCGCGGGATGCGCGAGTCCAGGACGGAGGGCACGGGCGGCGGCGCGACCAGGTGGGCGCGCATCGTCTCCGCGGGGGTCGCCCGGGCGAAGGGCGGATGCCCCGTGAGCGCGAAGTACCCGACCGCACCCGCCTGGTAGAGGTCGCCGCGCTCGTCGACCGCCTCGCCGCGGACCTGCTCGGGCGACATGGAGTTCACGTTGCCGATGACGCCGGCCCGCCCGCCGCCGGGCGCCGCCTCGCTGCGGAGCACGTCGGTGCCGAGCGCCGCACGGCCGGCCGCGTCCGCCAGGCCGAAGTCGAGCAGTCGCACCCCGTCGACGGTGATCCGGCCCGACGCATCGGGCGCGACCATCACGTTCGCGGGCGAGACGTCGCGATGCACGAGCCCGATCGCGTGCGCGGCCGCCAGGGCGCGCAGCACGCCGTCGAGCACGGCGAGCGATTCCGCCACGTCGAGCTGGCCGTGCCGCTCGACGTGCTCCGCGAGGCTCTGGCCCGGCGCGAGCTCGAACGCGATCCACGCCATGGGCGGGTCGGCGTCATGCGTCCCGACGCCGAGCACGCCGGCGAGGTTCGGATGCCGCAGCGGCTCGGCCCGGCGGGCCTCCTCGAAGAACGCCTCGCGTACCGCGGCCCGCTCGGACAGGTGCGGGTGCAGCAGCTTCAGGGCGACGGATGCCCCGGACTCCGTGTCGACCGCGGCGAACACCGAGGCCGAGCCACCGGTGCCGAGGAGCTCGCCGAGTCGGAACCGTGCCGAGATGAGGCCGTCGGACCCGGTCATCCGCGACCGAGCGCGGCGTACTCGTTCGCCGTGGCCGCCACGGCATCGACGTACGACTCGACGTGGTTGTACGAGAACACGGCGGTGCGCCAGGCGGCGGGGTCGGTGAGGTCGCCGGAGGCGCAGAGATACCGCGCGGCGGCGAGCGACGCGTCGTCGATCTGCTGGGGATCGACGACGCCGTCCGCGTCGCCGTCGGCGCCCCACCGCTGCCACGTCGAGGGGATGAACTGGAGCGGGCCCACCGCGCGGTCGGTCGCGGCCGTGCCATCGAGAGAACCCCCGTCGGTGTCGTCGATGCGCGCGAAGGCGGTGCCGTCGAGGTCGGGCCCGAAGATCGCCGGCCGCGGGATGCCGTCGTCGCCGAGGACCGCGCCGTCGTGCGTGCCGTGGCCGGACTTGATGTTCCCGAGCGCGGCGAGGGTCGTCCAGCCGATCCCGCACGACGGCGCCTCGGCGGCCATCGCGAGCTCGGCGCCGGCGTACGCGAGCAGCGCGCGCAGCGGCACGCCCGTCCGCGCCGACCGGTCGCGCGCCCACGCCTCGTCGACGAGGGCCGCGGTTCCCGCCGGCGCGGTCCCGCCCCGCAGGTCCGCCGGCGCGGGCGCTCCCGGTCCGGAATCGGGCGACCCGGCGGAGGCGGGCGCATCGGGCGCGGGGAGGGTCGTGTCGGTGCCGGCGACGCTCCACGTCGGCACCTGCCCCGCGACGGCGGCGGCTCCGCCCTCGCGTTCCGCGTTCGCGAGCATGCCGCCGAAGATCCATGCGCCGAGCCCGACGAAGGCGAGCACCGCGGCGGTCGAGAGCCATCCGGTGGCGGACGACGCCCGCCCGGTGGCGGACGACGCCCGTCCGGTGGCGGATCCGGCCCGTCGGCGGCCGTCGCCGGAGGGCGCGTCGGGGTCGGCCGTTCCGGTCACGAGGTCCTCTGCGGTCAAGGCAGCCCGGGCTGCCGCTCGCGAGGATGATCCGCGCGCCGGGTTGCGGCGAGAGGCCGACTGCGCGAGCGGCGGCTGTCCGGCGGGTGAACGGACCGTTCCGAACCTCGCCGCGGGCACCGCCGTGCGTCCGGGATCCCGGACGGGCAGCCCTCGGCGCCCGTTGTCGCGCGGTCGGCCGTGCGATGGGATCGAGGCATGATCGAGGCATCCGACGCCCCCGCCCGCACCGCCGACGCGCCCGCGGGCGCGGACGCATCCGGCACCGCGCACACCGCGCACGCCCCGCGCACCGTCCGGGCCGCGCGCGGCACCGAGCGCACCGCGAAGAGCTGGCAGACCGAGGCGCCGCTGCGGATGCTGATGAACAACCTCGACCCCGAGGTCGCCGAGCGCCCCGACGACCTCGTGGTCTACGGAGGCACCGGGCGCGCGGCGCGCAGCTGGGAGGCGTACGACGCGATCGTGCGCACCCTGCGCGACCTCGAGGACGACGAGACCCTGCTCGTGCAGTCGGGCAAGCCCGTCGGCGTGTTCCGCACGCACGCCTGGGCACCGCGCGTGCTCATCGCGAACTCCAACCTCGTCGGCGACTGGGCGACGTGGCCCGAGTTCCGCCGGCTCGAGGCGCTCGGGCTCACGATGTACGGCCAGATGACCGCGGGGTCATGGATCTACATCGGCACGCAGGGCATCCTGCAGGGCACCTACGAGACGTTCGGCGCCGTCGGCCGCTCGCTCGGCCGCGCCGACGGCAGCCTCGCCGGCACCCTCACGCTGACGGGCGGATGCGGCGGCATGGGCGGCGCGCAGCCGCTCGCGGTGACGCTCAACGGCGGCGCCGTGCTCGTCGTCGACGTCGACGAGTCGCGCCTCGCCCGCCGCGTCGCGCACGGCTACCTGGATGAGTACACGACCGACCTCGACGAGGCCGTCGCGCGCGCGATGGCCGCCCGGGCGGCCGGCGAGGCCCGCTCGATCGGGGTCGTCGGCAACGCCGCCGTCGTCTTCCCCGACCTGCTGCTGCGGCACCAGGCGGGCGACGTCGCGATCGACATCGTCACCGACCAGACGAGCGCGCACGACCCGCTCACGTACCTGCCGGTCGGCATCGCGTTCGAGGACTGGCACGACGAGGCATCCCGCGACCCCGAGGGCTTCACCGAGCGCGCACGCGGCAGCATGGCGAAGCAGGTCGCGGCGATGGTGGGCTTCCAGGACGCCGGCGCCGCCGTCTTCGACTACGGCAACTCGATCCGCCGCGAGGCCGAGCTCGGCGGGTTCTCGCGGGCGTTCGACTTCCCCGGGTTCGTCCCGGCGTACATCCGCCCGCAGTTCGCGGAGGGCCGCGGGCCGTTCCGCTGGGTGGCGCTGTCGGGCGACCCCGAGGACATCCGGAGGACCGACCGCGCGATCATGGAGCTCTTCCCCGAGAACGCGGGGCTCGTGCGCTGGCTCGAGAAGGCCGGCGACGCCGTGCACTTCGAGGGCCTGCCCGCCCGCATCTGCTGGCTCGGCTACCAGGAGCGGCACCTCGCCGGCCTGAGGTTCAACGAGATGGTCGCCTCGGGCGAGCTCTCGGCGCCCATCGTGATCGGCCGCGACCACCTCGACTCCGGCTCGGTCGCCTCGCCCTACCGCGAGACCGAGGCGATGGCCGACGGCTCCGACGCCATCGCCGACTGGCCGCTGCTGAACGCGCTGTTGAACACGGCGTCGGGCGCGACCTGGGTGTCGATCCACCACGGCGGCGGCGTCGGCATCGGACGGTCCATCCACGCGGGCCAGGTGATCGTCGCCGACGGCACGGAGCTGGCCGCCGAGAAGATCGCGCGCGTGCTCGTGAACGACCCCGGCACGGGCGTGATGCGGCACGTGGACGCGGGGTACGAGCGCGCCGTCGAGGTCGCGCGCGAGCGCGGGCTGCGCGTGCCCATGCTCGAGACGGATGCGCAGGGCTGACGGATGCCCCGCCCGCCCGCCTCGCCCTCCGAGACGCCCGCCCCGCGAGTGTCCGGTTCCGGTCGATCGGTACCCGACGAGGTGACCGGAACTGGACACTCGCGAGGTGGCTCGCGGGTGTTGGTGACGAACATCGGGGAGCTCGTCACCAACGAGCCGACGACGCCGGGCGCCGAACCCGGACCGCTCGGCATCGTACGGGATGCGGCGGTGCTCGTGGAGGACGGGCGGGTCGCGTGGGTAGGGCCGGCGGCCTCGGTGGTCGAGGCCTCGGTGGTCGAGGCCTCGGTGGTTGAGCCTGTCGAAACCACCCACCGCCCGCCCGTGGTTTCGACCGGCTCAACCACCGTCGTCGACGCCCACGGCGACGCCGTGCTCCCCGGCTGGGTCGACTCCCACACGCACCTCGTGTTCGCGGGCGACCGGGCCGCCGAGTTCGCCGCCCGCATGGCCGGGCGGCGCTACGAGGCGGGCGGCATCCGCTCGACCGTGGCGGCGACGCGCGCCGCGACCGACGACGAGCTACGACACCGGCTCAGGGGGTTCGTCGACGAGCTGCACGCGCAGGGCACCACCACGTTCGAGGTGAAGAGCGGCTACGGCCTCTCCGTCGCCGACGAGGAACGGCTCGTACGCCTCGCGCGCGAGGTCACCGACGAGGTCACCTTCCTCGGCGCGCACGTGCCGCCGGCCGAGTACGCCGACCGGCCCGACGCCTACCTCGACCTGGTCGTCGGCGAGATGCTCGACGCGTGCGCTCCGCACGCCCGCTGGATCGACGTCTTCTGCGAACGCGGCGCCTTCACGCCCGAGCAGTCGCGGCGCGTGCTCGAGGCGGGTCGCGCCGCGGGGCTCGGCCTGCGCGTGCACGCGAACCAGCTCGGCCCGGGCGAGGGCGTGCGCCTCGCGGTCGAGCTCGGCGCCGCCGCGGTCGACCACTGCACCTACCTCGCCGATGCGGACATCGCCGAGCTCGCGGCATCCGACACCGTGGCGACCCTGCTGCCCGGCGTCGAGTTCTCGACCCGCCAGCCGTGGCCCGAGGCGCGGCGACTCCTCGACGCGGGCGCGACCGTCGCGCTCGCGAGCGACTGCAACCCCGGCTCGAGCTTCACGAGCTCGATGGCGTTCTGCGTCGCCCTCGCCGTACGCGACCTCGGGATGACGCCCGCCGAGGCGATCTGGGCCGCGACCGCGGGCGGCGCCCGCGCGCTGCGGCGCACCGACGTCGGCCGCATCGCGCCGGGTGCCCGCGCCGACCTGCAGCTGCTCCGCGCCCCGTCGCACGTGCACGTCGCCTACCGCCCGGGCGTGCCGCTCGTGCGCGCGGTGTGGAAGGACGGCGTGCGGGTGTCACCGCCATCGCCGATCGAGTAGGCCGCTACCCGACCACCGAGCCCGATCGCCGCGCGACCCCCGCCGCGAACTCGAGCACGCACAAGGCCGCGAGCCGCACCGTCCGCTCGTCCGGGGCATCCGCCGTCGCGTCGATCTCGACCAGGTCGACCGACCGCACCGCGGGGTGCGCACCCGCCGCCCGCGCCGCCGCGCGGAGCTCCCACGCCGCCAGCCCGCCGGGCACGCTCGCGGGGCACGCCGGCACGACCGACCGGTCGCACACGTCGACGTCGAGGTCGACGTGCACCGGCCCGCCCGCCGCGCCCGCGACGGCGAACGCCTCGGCCATGACGTCGTCGATCGGGCGCCGATGCAGCTCGTCGCGGTGCACGACGGTGATGCCCAGGTCGCGCGCCCGGCGCGCGTACTCGGCGGAGTTCGCGAAGTCGGCGATGCCGACCTGCACGATCCGGCTCGGGTCGAGGCCCGCCTCGACGAGCCGTCGCACGGGCGACCCGTTCGAGCGTCCGTCGCGGAGGTCGTAGTGGGCGTCGAGCGTGACGAGCCCGGCGCGCGCGCGGTCGTCGCCGAACGCGGCGAGCGCGACGGGCACGGTCGCGGAGTTGTCGCCGCCGAGCGCGACCAGCGTGCGGCTGCGCGCGAGGGCGTCGGATGCCGCAGCGCGCGTCCGGGCCTCGCCGGCCTCGCCGTCGGGTTCGTCGACGTCGCCGGCGTCGGCGAACCCGAGCACCTCGGCCAGGTCGACGATCGACGACGCCTCGGACGACGCGTCCGCGCGCCCCGACCGGTCGGGCATGAGTGCCGGGCTGTAGCGCCGGAGCGCCCGGCGGATCGCCGGGGGCGTCGCGTGCGCGCCGGTCGGCGAGAGCGAGGTTCGCCAGGTCGGCACGCCGAGCAGCGTGACGTCGAGCCGCCCGTCGCCCCCGCGCGTCGCCCGCGCGTCGCGGGCGTCGAGCGCCTCGGCGGGCGTCGGCCAGTCGCCGGCTCGCGGCCAGCGCGGATCGTCGGGCAGTCGGTCGGCCATGCGGCTCACGGTAGCAACGGGGGCCACGAGAGCGGATGCCTCCCGCTCCGCGGGCATCCGGGATCCCGGACGGGGCCGGCTCGGGCATCCGCAGCCGGCCTCCGCGCGTGCTCCGGGAACTGCTCCGGGAACGACGAAGGGGCGCCCCCTTCGGCGCACCCCTTCGATCTGGAGCGGATGACGAGATTCGAACTCGCGACCCTCACCTTGGCAAGGTGATGCGCTACCACTGCGCCACATCCGCATTCGCCGGGCGACCTGTTCGGACCGATCCGGCTCATCGATTCTACCCCAGCGACGGACGACTCGCTCACGGCCCGGCGCGTCGCGCCCGCTGGGCCGCGTTCCGCTCGGCCGCGTCCGCGCGACCGGCCGGGCGTGTCGGTGGCCCGTGCGAGCCTCGCGGTATGGACACGATCACGCGCCTCCGTCCCGACGGCCTGGTCCGCAGCCCGGCCTTCAGTCACGTCGCCGTCGTGCCGCCCGGCGCGACGACGATCTACGTCGGCGGCCAGGACGCCGTCGACGCCGAGGGCCGCCTCGTCGGCGAGGGCGACGTCGCCGCGCAGGCGGTGCGCGCCCTCGCGAACGCGAAGACCGCGCTGGCGGCGGCCGGCGCGACCCTCGACGACGTCGTGCAGTGGACGGTGCTCATCGCCGCCGGGGCCGACCTCGGAGCCGCCTACGGCGCCATCGCGGCGGAGCTCGCCTCCGACGAGCCGCCGCTGGTGACGGCCGCGCTGGTCGCCGGGCTCGGCGTGCCCGGCGCGCTCGTGGAGATCGCCGCGGTCGCGGCCGTCGTGCGCTGACGACGACCGCGACCACGGCGACCCGGCCTACTTGACCTTCACGGTCAGCGGCTTGCTGACCGTCACCCCGGCCGCGTTCCGGAACTCGACCGTGTAGACGTGCGAGCCCTTCGCCTGGCCGGTGAGCGTCACGGTCGCGCGCTGCGCGCCGGGCGTCGCCGCGACGAGCGACCCCTCGCCGATCACCGTGTCGCCCTCGAGGAACCGGTACGACGTCGCGTTCGTGCCCCACCACAGGTTCGCGGTGAGGGTGTAGGCCCCGTCGCCGTCGTGGTTGTCGTGCGAGAGCGCCGGCTGCGCCGGGCTCGCCTGGATCACGTCGACCACGAGCGCCTTCGTGCGGGTCTCCCCCTTCGAGTTGACCAGCACGCCGACGTACTCGTAGGTGCCGTTCACACGACCTGCCACGTCCACCGTCGCCGACTGCGCCTGCGGCGTGGCCGGCGTCAGCGGGGTCGACGCGATGCGGGTGCCGTTCTCGTACAGGTCGAACCGGGCCGCGTTCTCGCCCCACCACAGGTTCATGGTGATGCGGTAGTCGCCGTCCTTCAGCCCGGTGTCCCAGCCGTTGTCCGACGACAGCACGGCCTTCGCGGGTGCTGTCGTCGCGCCGTCGTCGGGCGTCTCGGGCTCCTCGGGTGCGGTCGACACGGTCTCGACGTCGCCGATCACGCGCGGCGCGATCACGATGCGGTCGATGTTCGGCGCATACGCGGTCGGGTTGCCGAGCCGCAACGGCGCGTCGGCCGTCGCGAGCTGCACCGGGATGGTGCGCTCCCAGAAGCTGTTCCACGAGTACGTGTACCGGAAGTACGCGTGCCCGACGGCCTGGCCCGCCTCGGTGACCTCCAGCCGCCGGTCGACGACCTGCGGGTTGTAGTCGTGCTGGCCGCTGGTCTCGGCGTTGGCGTAGTGCACGGTGAGGTCGTACGCGCCCGGGCGGTCGAAGCCCGCCGCACGGTCGATCTCGATCGCGTTGTCCGCGCCGTTGCCGATCCAGCCGACGAACGCGCCGCCCGACGCGTTGGTGCCGGTGCTCGCAGCGAGGGTGGTGACCGCCGCGGCACCGAAGCGCCGTGCCTGCTCGCCCTCGACGGAGACCTCCGCAGTGTCGGCCGCGCGGGCGCGCACGGTGGTCAGCTGCGAGACCACCGCGCCGTCCGGCGCGGTCAGCTCGAGCTCGTTCACGCCCTCGACGAGGTGGACGCGCGCGGTCGAGCGCCACTCGCCGGCCGCGTCGGCGGATGCCCCGACGAGCGCGTCGCCGTTGACCGCGAGGTCGACCCGGCTGGCGCCTTCCGACGCCCAGTCGATCACGACGTCGTAGTAGCCGGTCTCCATCGCGTTCGCGTAGAGGTCGGCGCGGCCGTCGCCGGCCAGGCGGGCACCGCCGGCGAAGCGCTCGGACGCCCAGTCGAGCGTCGCATCGCCGACGAGGCGGAAGCCCGAGGCCGGGTACGCGGTGGGCTCGCCCTCGCCGACCGAGGTCAGCGAGACCTTGTCGAGGGTGATGTCGGAGTTCGGCAGCACGGTCGTGCCGTCGGCGCTCGCACGGATCGACAGCACGTGCTGGCCGGCGGGCAGGTCGACGAGCAGCTCGGCGCTGCCGCGGTACTGCCAGCGGCTGGTCGCGTTCAGGGCGAGGTCGGCGGTGTACTGGATGGTCCCGGCCGACGCGCCGTCGACGAACAGCGCGTGCCGTCCGGGCACGCCCGGGGCGCCGCCGATCACCTGCAGCCGGTACGTGCCGTCGTGCGGCACCTCGACCGTCCACTCGGCCTTCGAGGTCGCGCGGTTGAACGAGCCGACGTCGCGTCCTCCGGAGGCGAGGAACTTCCAGCCGCCACCGGCCTTCGGGTCCTGGGTGTAGACCTGTGCGGCGGTGAGCTGCATGGCCTCGGCCTCGATCGACGCGGTCCACGGCTGGGCGGCCTGCGCCTCCGCGACGCTGCGCGACTGCGCGG
Source organism: Agromyces sp. MMS24-K17 (assembly GCF_043950245.1). GTDB lineage: Bacteria > Actinomycetota > Actinomycetes > Actinomycetales > Microbacteriaceae > Agromyces. The sequence goes on from NZ_CP171640.1 coordinate 496,277, forward strand.
GGGTGATGACGAGCTGGTAGCCGGCGTACCGGTCGTAGGTCGGCACGGCGAGCTCCAGCGTGCCGCCCGAGAGCGCGGCGCCGTCGATCGCGGCGACCACGCGCGGGGTGTCGACGAGTCCCTCGGGCCCGGCGAGGGCGACCTCGCGCACCTCGACGTCGACCGCGTCGCCGAACACGTCGGCGTCGAGCCCGCTGAGGTCGAGGGTGACGTCCTGGTCGGTGCCGCCCCAGAGCACGGTGGCGCGACGGTTCGCCTCGTCGATCGCGCCGATGCCCTGCAGGGTGTCGACCGAGTTCAGTGCCGGCGGCGTGACCGCGACGGTCTCGCTGCCCTCGAGGTCGCCGTACCACTTGAACATCCACCATCCGGCGTTGGCGCCGTTCGGGCGGGCGCTGTTGTCGGAGAGGTTGCCGGCGTAGTTCCAGTACGCGGTCTGCGCGTCGACCTTGGTGTCCTCGAACATCGCGAACCACTGGATGAGCTGGCCGGGCACGCCCATGTCGCGGAGCATCCCGTACTCGGTGATGTTCACGGGGATGGGGTCGAGCCCGAGCGACTGCTCGAGCGCCCGGTAGTCGGCGAAGTGCCCGCGGTAGGTCGCGAGGTTGTCGATGCCGAGCTCGTGCCAGATGAAGATGTCGGGCAGCGACCCGTGCTCCTTGGCGAAGGCGAGGATGTCGGCGCTGCGCTCGGGCTGCCAGCGGGTGTCGCCGGGGCCGCCGATGCGCGCATGGCCGAGGCCGTGGCGGGCCCAGACCTCCTGGATCTTCTCGTAGCTCGCCTGCCAGTCGGCGAGGAACTGCTCGCGCTGGGTGCCCCAGTTCGGGTACCAGTTGCCGCCGTCGGGCTCGTTGAACGGGATGAAGACGTAGTCCTCGGGGCGCGACGAGTCGGTCGCGACGGCCTCGGCGACGAACTCGACGACCTCGAGGTAGTCCCACACGCCGTTCGCGGCGTTCGTGTAGGTGCCGTTCGACAGGTCGTAGGTGCGGGTGTCGCCGGGGCGGCGACCGCCGTTGTACGCCCAGTCGGGGTAGTAGTCCTGCACGTATATGTACATGTCCTCGCCGTGCTTGTCGAAGAACCCGCCTTCGACCTTCACGGCGTCGCCGGACGGATGCTGCGTGCCGTACGGCGCCTTCTGCGAGGTGTTCGTGACGTGCGCGCCGTTGATGACCGCCTGCGTCGGCGCCCCCTCGTCGCCGAACCCGTACAGCGTGCCGGATGCGCCGCCGCGGAACTCGCCCGTGCGCTCGGCGAAGTCGACGACGAGCCGGTCGTTCTCGACCGCCGACGCCGGCGGGGCCGTCAGGCCCGTGATCACGAGTGCCATCGCGGTCGCCACGGCTGCACTCCCCCATCTTGTCCCCATCGGGATTCTCCCTCTCCATCGAGTCGGGTGCTTCGGCTCACCACGGGTCACGAACCTAGCCGGTCCTGATAACGGTTTCAAGAAGTTTGATAGCGATTTCAAGATCGACTTGATAGCGGTTTCAGAATCGGCTAGCGTCCTCGCTTGAAACCGCTATCAAGCACCGCGACCCCAGGTCGCGCATCCACGACGACGAGGAGCGACGTGACCGGACACCTGCCATGGGGCGACCAGGACCTCACCTGGACGTTCGAATGGGACGCCGAGACGCCCGTGCACCTCGCGGCCGTCCGGCTCGGTGATCGGGAGCACCGCGTGCACCGCGTGCCCCTCGTCGAGGTCCTCACCGCCGACCACGGCCACGTGCCCGCGTCCGACCGCCTCGCCCACACCGAGCTCGGCTCGATGCTGCGCTACGCCGGCCACGACGAGGCCGACGACCGGCTCGTGATCCGCCAGGAGGCCGAGGGCGTGCGCGCCGAGCTCGAGCTCGAGCGCCTCGGCGCCGCCCGCGCACTCCGGGCCCGCGTCACCGTGACGAACACCGGCGACGACGAGCCCCTGGTGCTCCGCGCGGTGACCACCTGGTCGGCCGGCTTCACCGCCCGCAACGGCGACCGCGGCCCGCGCGCCGCCGCTCCCGACCACCACGGCGACTGGGCCCGCATCTCGGGTCGCAGCGACTGGCTCGGCGAGGGCCGCTGGACCCGCACCCCGCTGCGCGGTCCCGACTTCCCACGGCTCGCCGAGCACCTCACCGGCCACGACCCGCGCAGCGCCTTCGCCGTCACGTCCGACGGCACCTGGTCGACCGGCGGCGACCTGCCGGTCGCGGCCGTCGCGTCCGAGGCATCCGCCCTCGCCCTCGCCTGGCAGGTCGAGCACAACGGGGCGTGGCGCTGGGAGGTCGCGGAGGACACCGACGGCGGCTACGTCGCGCTCTCCGGCCCGACCGAGGCGGATGCCTCGTGGACGCGCGTGCTCGCCCCCGGCGAGTCGTTCGACACGGTCCCGGCGACGATCGCCGCGGGCGCCGACGTCGAGGCGGCCGTCGCCGCGCTCACCGACTTCCGCCGCGCCGCCCGGCGCGCGCACCCCGACAACGCCGCCATGCCGGTCGTCTTCAACGACTACATGAACACCCTCGACGGCGACCCGACCACCGAGAAGCTGCTGCCGCTCATCGCGGCCGCGGCCGCGGCCGGCGCCGAGGTCTTCTGCATCGACGCCGGCTGGTACGACGATTCGGGCCACTGGTGGGACACCGTCGGCGAGTGGCTGCCGTCGACCACCCGCTTCCCCAGCGGGCTCGGCGAGGTCATCGACGCGATCCGCGACGCCGGCATGGTGCCCGGCCTCTGGCTCGAGCCCGAGGTGATCGGCGTGCGCAGCCCGATCGCCGACGAGCTGCCGCTCGGGGCGTTCCTGCTGCGGCACGGCCGCCGCATCGTCGAGCACCACCGGTACCACCTCGACCTCCGCCACCCGGCCGCGATCGCGCACCTCGACGCCGTGGTCGACCGGCTCGTCGCCGACTTCGGCATCGGGTTCTTCAAGTTCGACTACAACATCAACCCGGGCACCGGCACCGACCACGACGCCGACAGCACCGGCGACGGCCTGCTCGCGCACAACCGGGCGCACCTCGCGTGGCTCGACCGCCTGCTCGACCGGCACCCGGGCCTCGTCATCGAGAACTGCTCGTCGGGCGCGATGCGCATGGACTTCGCGATCATGTCGCGCCTGCAGATGCAGTCGACCTCCGACCAGCAGGACTTCACGAAGTACCCGCCCATCGCCGCGGCCGCCCCGTTCTCGCTCCTGCCCGAGCAGGCGGCGAGCTGGGCGTACCCGCAGCCCGACATGGACGACGAGGAGATCGCGTTCTGCCTCGTGACCGGCCTCCTCGGCCGCTTCTACGTGTCGGGGTACCTCAACCGCATGACGCCCGGGCAGCTCGCCCAGGTGTCCGAGGCGGTCGCGGTCGCGAAGGGCCTGCGGGCCGAGATCACGGCGGGGCATCCGACCTGGCCGCTCGGCCTGCCCGGCTGGACCGACCCGTGGGTCGCGCTCGGCCTCCGCGGCGAGCGCGGCGACCTCGTGTCGGTCTGGCGTCGCCCCGGCACAGACGGGCACGGCACGGATGCCCCCGGCTCCGCCGAGCTGCGCCTGCCGCACCTCGCCGGCCGCGACCTCGCGGTCGAGACCGTCTTCCCGACCGCCCTCCCGGCCTGGCGCACCGACTGGGACGCCGCCACCGGGACCCTCACCGTGCACGCGGACGACGCCCCCGTCGCCGCGCGTACCCTCCGCCTCGTTCCCGGCGCGCACCGCCCGGTCGGGGCACCTGCATCACCCGACGCGGCCTCCTGACCGCGAAGATCGAACACACAGAAGGAGCAGTTCAATGAAGAAGACCCTCCGAGGCGCGGCCGTCCTGGCCGTCGTCGCCACCCTGGGCCTGGCCGGGTGCTCCGACCCGGGTGCCGGCGGCAGCGGCGACTCCGCCCCCGCGGCCTGGCCGGCGCAGGACGCCGACCTCAGCGGCACCACCCTCACCATCTGGGCCGCCCAGAACTCGAACACGGTGCCCGACAGCGTCGTCGCCGGCTTCGAGGAGCTGACCGGCGCGAAGGTCGACGTCGTGACCATCCCCGACCCGTACGAGCAGAGCGTGCAGACCAAGGTCGCCACCGGCGACAAGCCCGACCTCGCGTTCTGGCAGCCGACCGCGTCGATGCTGACCGCGCTGAACGCGTCGACCAACCTCCAGCCGCTCGACGACGCCCCGTGGCTCGACGCGTACAAGCCCGAGCTGCGCGACATCACCGGCATCCTCGACGACACCCGGTACGCCGCCCTCATCACGACCCCCGCGGTCGAGGGCGTGTACTACAACAAGGAGGTGTTCGCCGCGAACGGCGTCACGGACGTGCCCGCGAACTGGGACGAGTTCGTGCAGCTCGGCCGCGACCTGAAGGCGAAGGGCGTCACCCCGTTCTTCGACTTCGGCGGCGGCATGCCGTGGGCGACGCAGTGGTGGGTGCAGGTGCAGCTCGCCGACGCCGCGAAGGACGGCCTGTGGGACCGCGTCAACGCGAACGAGGAGACCTTCACCGACCCGACCATCCAGGGCGCGATCGACACGTACGACGCGCTCATCCAGGAGGGCCTCTTCAACGAGAACCTGAGGACGGCGACCTTCGAGGACCAGGGCGCGGCGATCCTCGCGGGCGACGCGGCCATGGCGATCCAGGTGAACTCCTTCTTCGGCCAGCTCCAGTCGCTCGCCGACACCGCCGAGCTCGACGAGAAGATCGGGTTCTTCCCGATCTCGCCGAGCGGCAACGTCGGCACGTTCATCCCCGACCAGTCGAACGCCCTCGTCGCCTTCAAGACCGGTGACGCGAAGCGCGAGGCCGCATCCCGCCAGCTCCTCTCCTACTGGCTCGGCGACGGCTACGCCGACTTCGTCGAGGCCCAGTCGACGGTGTCGCTGCAGGCCGGCGTCGACTCGCCGGCCGAGGTGCCGCAGGCGCTCCTCGCGGTCAGCGACTCGCTCGCCGACTCGGTCGGTTCGATGCAGGCCCTCGCGGTCGCGAACCCCGACCTGTACCTCAACCTGGGCGACCTGATCCAGGGCACCATGACCGCGGCCGAGGTCGGCGAGGCCACGCAGGCCCAGTTCGCCGAGCTCGCGAAGGCCATCGGCGCCCCCGGGTTCTGATCCACGTCGCGGGTGCCGCCGAGCCGGCGGCACCCGCGACCTCCCATCCGCCCTGCACCCCCGCGAAAGGCACTGCACCATGACCACCACGCTCGGCCTCTCCAAGGGCGCGGCCAAGGCCCGAGGCATCCGGGAGTACGCCGCGACCCCGCGCGCGAAGCAGGACCACCCGCTGTGGTTCCTCATCCCCGCCCTCGCCGTGCTGGTCGTGTTCTTCGTCGTCCCGACGCTCTTCAACTTCGTCTACGCGTTCACCGACTGGTCGAGCTTCAAGTCGGAGATCGGCTTCGTCGGCTGGGACAACTTCGCGTCGCTGTTCTCCAGCGGCCAGTTGCTCTCGTCGCTCTGGATCACGCTCGTCTACGCCGTGCTCGTCGCGCTCTTCCAGAACCTGTTCGGCCTGATCCTCGCGCTCCTCCTCGAGCGCGACACCATCGTGAACCGGGCCGTCCGCGTCGCGTTCTTCGTGCCCGTCATCATGTCGGCCCTCGCGGTCGGCTACATCTTCCAGGCGATGCTCAAGCCCGAGGGCGCGCTGAACGCGATCCTCGGGTTCGTCACCGGCCAGACCGTCGAGATCGCCTGGCTCGGCAGCACGACCTGGACGATCGTCGTGGTCGCCCTCGTGCACGCGTGGAAGTGGATGGGCCTGTCGATGCTCATCTACCTCGCGGGCCTCAAGACCATCGACGGCGACATCCTCGAGGCGGCGCGCCTCGACGGCGCCGGGTGGTGGACCACGTTCCGCAGCATCCGCTTCCCGCTCCTCGCGCCGGCCGTCACGTTCAACGTCGCGACCGCGCTGCTCGGCTCCATGAACGGCTTCGACATCGTGCAGGCCACGACCGCGGGCGGCCCCGGCGGCACGACGGAGCTGCTGAACATCTTCATCTTCCGCACCTTCGGCCAGGGCCTGTTCGCGCAGGCGACGACCATGAGCCTGGTGCTGTTCCTGCTGGTGGCGGTGCTCGCCTTCCCCGTCATCCGGTTCCTGCGCAAGCGAGAGGACGTCCTGTGAGCGCCACGACCACCGACTCGACCCGGGCCATCGTGACCCGGGGCTCCGACGGACACCCCGGCGCCGGCAGCCGCCGCGACCGGCGCGCGACCGCGCCGCACGGCACGGGCACCGGGCACCGCCACCCGCGTCACCTCCGCCGCTTCATCCAGCCCGTCATCGCGATCGTCACCGCCGCGCTGCTGCTCGGCATCCCCTTCTGGCTCGTCATCGTCACCGCCTCGAAGGACCAGGCCGAGGCGCTGAACCCGAACCTCAGCCTGCCCTCCGAGTGGCGCCTGCTCGACAACTTCGCGACCGTGTTCACCGACGGCAAGATGCTGCCCGCGTTCTTCGGCAGCCTGCTCGTGATGGTGCCCGCCGTGCTGGGCGTGCTCATCCTCGGCTCGATGGCCGCGTGGATCCTCGGCCGCCGCAGCAGCCGGCCGCTCGCGATCGTCTACGCGCTCGCGATCAGCGGCATCGTGCTGCCGCCGGCGGTCGTCACGATCGTGCTGCTGCTGCGCCAGCTCGGCCTCGCCGGCACCCCGATCGGCATGATCTGCGTCTACATGGGCATGTACCTGTCGACGGTGATCTTCTTCGTCACGGGCTTCGTGCGCACCATCCCGCCGGAGCTCGAGGAGGCCGCCCGCGTCGACGGCGCCTCGCCGGTGCGCGTGTTCGTGACGATCATCCTGCCGCTGCTCATGCCGGTGCTCGCGACCGCGACGATCCTCATCTGCCTGTACATCTGGAACGACGTGTTCTACGCGTTGTTCGTGGTGGGCGGCCGGCTCGACACGTTGCCGCTGAACCTGTACCAGGTGGCGAGCGCGGGGCTCTACCTGCAGAACTGGCACCTGATCTTCGCGTACATCATCCTGATGAGCCTGCCGCTGCTCATCACGTTCATCGTCGCGCAGCGCAAGATCATCTCGGGCATCACCAGCGGGGCGGTGAAGTGACTCCGCGCGCCAGTCCGGGCAGGATGGGCATCATGACCCAGCGGACCTCCACGATCGCGGATGTCGCGGCGCGCGCCGGCGTGTCGGTGCCCACGGTCTCGCGGGTGCTCACCGGCGCCGCACGGGTCAGCCCGGCCAAGCGCGAGCTCGTCGAGGCGGCCATCGCGGAGCTCAACTTCCGGCCCAGCGCCGCCGCCCGCACGCTCGCCTCGCGGCGGTCGCAGGTGGTCGCGATCATCGCCGGTGACACGTCGCGCTACGGCTACGCCGAGACGATCCGGGGCGTCGAGGAGTCGGCCCGTGCCGAGGGCTACACGGTCATGATCACCGTCGTCGAGAGCGCCGACGACGACGAGGTCGACCGGGCGATCACCGCGACGCTCACGCAGGCCATCGCCGGCGTCGTCGTGCTGAAGTTCGACCCGCCCGGGGTCGCCGCGCTGAAGCGCCTCCCGCCCGACCTGCCCGTCGTCGCCCTCTCGGGCGTGCGCGACGTCGGCGTGCCGCAGGCGGTGCTCGACGAGACCCGCGCCGCCGAGGAGCTCACCGCGTTCCTGCTGGGCCTCGGCCACCGCACCGTGCACCATGTGCGCATCCCGCCGTCGCGTCGCGAGGACGGCCGCACCACCGGCTGGCGGCGGGCGCTGCGCAAGGCGGATGCCCCGATCCCCGAGCTGCACGACGCCGACTGGCGCCCGCAGAGCGGCCTCGCCATCGGCCGGGAGCTCGCCGCCGACGACTCCGTCACCGCCGTGTTCTGCGGCAACGACGAGATCGCCATGGGCGTCATCCGCGGCCTCGTCGACAGCGGCCTGCGCGTGCCGGAGGACGTCTCGGTGGTCGGCTTCGACGACCACCCGCTCGCCGAGATGTGGTCGCCGCCGCTCACGACCGTCTCGCAGGACTTCGCCGGCATGGGCCGCCGCGGCTTCCAGCTGCTGCTCGACGTGCTCACCGAGACCGGCGACCGGCGCTACTCGTCGGAGCGGCCCACGCTCGTGATCCGGTCGAGCGCGGCGGCGCCGTCGGCGGCGCGCCTGGCGGCCGGGCTGGCGGCGGGCGAGGCGGATGCCTCGGGCGACGCCGTGGCGGACGCGGCGCTGCCCGCCGGCGCCTGAGGCGCCACCGGCACGATCACCCCGAGCGCGGGGCGCGTGAACGGAAGTAGCGCGCACCCGTCGGTGGCGAACTTCGGCCGTCACCGGGCGAGGCCCCGGCGCACCCTGCGTCGGGGCGTTCGTCGTGGCATCCGGCCGGCCGCGCCGCGCCCGTTCTGCGCTCAGCCGACGCCGGGCACGAGCGGCGGTTCACCGTGCGCGCTCCGGTAGGCCGCCACGAAGCGCGGGACGTTCGTGAACCCCCACCGCTGCGCGACCGCCGCGAGCGTGGCGTCGGGGTCGCCGGAACCGAGGTCGACGCGCGCACCGTCGAGCCGGATCCGGCGGAGCACCCGGCTCGGCGACTCGCCGAGTTCCTTCGTGAACGCGCCGTGCAGCCCGCGCGTGGTGATGAACGTCGCGTTCGCGACGTCCGTGACCGTGATCGGGTCGCCCGCGTGGGCGTGCATGTACTCGAGCGCGGCGCGCACGACGGCCGATCCGCGCGACGGCTCGCCGGCCGCGTCGAGCCAGTTCGTCGGGAACGCGTGCAGGAACGCCGTCGCGAGCCGGTGGAAGGTGGCGCGCATGATCATCGGCGAATCGAACGCCTCGGGCGACCCCCGGAGCTCCCTCCGCACGCCCTGCACGATGGAGGACCAGTGGGCGGCGAGCTCGGGTGAGCCGACGCCGATCCCGGTGCGCCGGAGCACGAGGCCGTGGTCACCGGTCGCCGTGCGCGCGATGCGCTCGACGCCGGCCATCGAGAGAATGAGCGAGCTCGACCGACGCGCCTCCCACTCCATCTCGAAGCCGTCGGACGGCGCCAGGAGCGGGCCGCTGGAATCGATCGCGCGGCCCGCATGGCTCACGCGGTAGCCGGGGCCGCCTCCGGTGAGGACCGCCAGCTCGGATGTCCCGCCCGCGCCGGCTCCCGGCGCGTTCCACTCCGTGTCGATGAACGAGAACCCTTCGGCCGTCGTGCTGATCGACCGCATGAGCGGGCCGGAGCCGTCGACGACGTCGCCGCGGAATCGCCGCGCCGGGAACCGTCCGCCGGCCCACCGTTGGACCGCGTCGAGGTCGCGGAACGAGCGGCATTCGCGCTGCAGACAGGACATGAGGGGTGCTCGCCTTCCGTGGACCAACCTTGCACTCTACGCGCGAGGGTCGGCAGCGTCGAATCGGAGGCCCGGTTCCGAACGGAAGGCGACGTCCGCACCCGGGCCGGCAGCACGCACCCGCGCCAGAACGAACGAATCCCCATCTCAGCCGGGAATTCCGGGCCGGGATGGGGATCGATTCGAGATTCGAGAGGGGCTGTTAGAAGGCGCGCCGCATCAGGCCTCCGCGGCCCGCCTTCAGAATCGCATCCCAGATGTCGGAGCGAGGCATCCCAATGACACCGGAATCCCTCCCTGGGCTTGCGTGCACGTTCCTCTTCCGCCACATCCCCGTCGCACGTGGATGGCGCAACAAGGGTGGACCGCCACTGTTTAGCCTGGTCGCTCTCGAGCGTCTGCTCCACCAACGTCTGACGCCAGATCGGCAGGGCGCTAGATGTGATGTCCAGGGACGTTGCTTCGTGAATCGCGTGTGATCTGCTGACGGGCGAAGGCCTCCCGTTGTGAAGTGGAGCTGTCAAGGAACCGCTTCAGGTAACAGGAGGCCTTCATGTCCCACGCTAACGCTGCGCTCACCCCGCGTGCCCGGTTACGGCTTGCCAAGCTCATCGTCGAGGAGCAGTGGCCGGTCGCCGTCGCCGCGAAGATGTTCATGACCTCGCCACCGACGGCCCGCAAGTGGGTGGCCCGGTTCCGCGCGGAAGGCGTGGCCGGGATGGCCGACCGCTCGAGCCGCCCACGATCGATGCCCACGAAGACAGCACCCCGAACCGTGAAGCGGATCGTGAGCGCACGATGGTGTCGACGGCTCGGGCCGGCGCAGATCGCCAGCGAACTCGGTCTCCCGGCCTCGACCGTCCACGCGGTACTGGTGCGATGCCGGATCACCAGACTCAGCCACATCGACCGAGTGACGAGCGAGCCGATCCGCCGCTACGAGCACACGCACCCCGGATCGCTGATCCACGTCGACGTCACGAAGTTCGGCAACATCCCCGATGGCGGCGGCCATCGGTTCGTCGGTCGGCAACAGGGAGGCCTCAACGTCCGGGCGACCGCCCACCGCACCGGACTTCGCAGCGCAGACCGGCACGCTCGAACCGGAAGGACCTTCCTGCACACGGTGATCGACGATCACTCTCGTGTCGCGTACGTCGAGATCTGCGCGGACGAGCGAGCGGACACCGCGACCGGTGTCCTGCGACGAGCCACCTCCTGGTTCGCGGACCGCGGGGTCGTCATCGAACGGGTGTTGTCGGACAACGGCCCCGCGTACCGTTCCTCGGCCTGGCGCCAGACCTGCGCCGAGCTGGCGATCAGCCCGAGATGGACACGGCCGTACCGCCCGCAAACCAACGGCAAGATCGAGCGATTCCACCGCACCCTCGCGGACGGATGAGCGTACGCCCGGTTCTACGGGTCAGAAACCGAACGCCGCGCCGCGCTGCCCGCATGGTTGCACTTCTACAATCACCACAGGCACCACTCCGCGATCGGAGGCCCACCCATCAGCAGAATCAACAACCTGCCTGGACATCACAGCTAGACGTCGGTTCGCGCGCGGGATTTCGAGTGGGTGCGCCGACGCGGAGGCACATCAATCATCTAGGAGGTCGGCCGCGGACTACTGAAGGTTGGGTGACTCCTGATCTGGTCGGGCAGCACGGGCCCGCCTTCGTCGAACCGGCCAGCGCAGGGACGAGACCACGGCCGAGCTCTCAAGGGCCACCTGATCAGCGAGTCCTCCCGCCGCTCAACCGGAAGTCGCCGCGGCAGCGGCTCCCAGCTGTGAAGCTGCGGTTCGATCGTGAACCACGGTTCGCGGAACTCGGGATGTACGGCAAGACCTCTCCCATGCGAGCACGCTACGGCGCTCGGCCGATGGGCGCGATTTGCAATCCCTTGCGGGCGATCTAGGTCGAGCCGCTTGCTGATTTCTGGCGTGCGCGGGCTAAGACGCTCGCTTCCGAGCGGGGTCGCGGATCAGCCCACGACGAGACGCAGCGCGGGTCGCGGGTCAGCCTCCCCCAGCAGGTCACGCACCAGAGCTGGGCTGACCTTCAACGCCTCGGCGAGTACCGGGATAGGTGCGCCGTTGTCGCCGGCAAGATCGGCGGCCTTCTTCAGCAGCGTGGGCATTTCCCCCGGGTACGCGCTAGTCGGGTCGGCCTTGGCGTCGTAGACGGCGTTCAGCCGTTGATAGGCCCGGCGCGCTGACGACTCGGTGGTACGGCCACGCTCGACCATGCGTCGGACCAGCGACGTCGGCGAGACGCCCCAAGTCCGACCGAGACGGTTGAGGGCAGCGAGGTCGAGCCGCTGAGGCAGCGCAGCGTCCATCGCCGCCGCCGGTGTCAGGAACGCGGCGGCGAAGGCGTCCGCCTCCTTCTCGATCGTGGCGGTTGGCTCGGTCACCTCGCGGTGCAGCAACAGGTGCCCGATCTCATGGGCGATCGAGAAGCGGTGCTTGAACACGTTCTCAGTGCGACGGGGCGTCGTGATGATGATCGGCCGGTCGAGAACGACCACCGAGAAGGCGTCTACAGCGTCGATCTCGCTCAGCGGCCGAACCGCCACCACGATGCCGCGGGACTCCGCGTTCGCGACCAGGTGCTTCACCGGGCCTTCAGGCAGATTCCAGTGCCAGCGCAATACTGCAGCCGCCTCCGCGGGCGTGGTGCCGGTCGCGACCACGGGCAGATCAGCGTCGGGAAGCTTGACGTAGCGCTCCAAGGCGAAGGCCAGCTCCCAGACCAGCGTCGCGGTGGCCAGCGCCTTCTGCCGGTCACTCACGCGCGCCGAGCGGAGGCTGCGGAAGTGAGCGTTGACGCTATCGATGCGCGCAAGGGGACGGCCGACGGAGAAGAACTCCGGGCGAACCTCCAGCGCCTTGGCGAGACGGTCCAGGACCTCGGCCCGTGGCGAGTTCACCCCGGCCTCGTACTGACCGATCGCGGCGGGCGAGACGTTCACCTTAGCGGCGAGGTCGGTCTTGCTGACGCCGAGGCGCACGCGTGCATGGGTCAGCCGGGCCGGCTCAAACCGGCTACCTGCGGGTACCGGCAGGTCGAACAGGCTGGGAGGATCCTTACGCATCGGTCCCCGGCCGTTCCTGCGTCCTCAGGGCCAGCTCGACGTTGATCGGGCTGCCTTGGTCGAACGCCTCCACTGTGGACGCCGCGCCTTCGGCGACAAGCTCGGGCTCCCAGATGCTGTCCCGGCCGTGGAGCTCGACCGTGCCTTCGTCGTCGAGCGCGGCGACCGCCCACTCGATCTTCTGCAGCTGCCACGGGACAGAGTGCACCATCACGAGCACCAGGGGCATCGGGTCACCGACGGCAGCCATCAGGGCCGCGGTCTCTGCCGGTTCGACAGCGGCAGTGGCCGCCTCGATCGGATGGACGTCCTCGTCGAAACTGGGCTCCCACAGCCCCGCCGGAGGCGTAGGGGCGACGAAACCGTTCTGGCGGGTCGGGCTCGAGGCGAAATTCTGGACCGCTTTGGGGTCCTCCGGGACGCGCCAGACGTAGATGAGGCAGCCGTTGACGATCCCAACCTTGTGGCCGCCAGGAGCCAGCCTGTGGGACCGGAACCCGCGCTCACTCAGCGCGGCGCTGGCGTCATCAAGGAGGTCCCGCCACTGAGCACCAAAGCCCATCGCGTAGCGCGTTCCCGACATCTGGTGCGCGGCGGCGAACCGATCATGCCGGAAACGCACAACGTCGATCATCAGGTCGCGGACGCCGTCGGCCCGGTCGCCGAGCGCTTGGGCGGGAGAATTCGGAACCATCAGCAGGCCTCCTATAGCCGTGCCCGAGGTCGTGGTCGACTTCGCAACGACTTCAGTATGACACATGATTCGCGCAGCGTCGCTTCAGTCGCCGCTAGGCGTGCCGACTTGGACGGCGTTTGCGCGCTTCGGATCCATCCTGCCGTCGACGATCCAGCTCAGCCTCGTCGAACACCCGGACGGACCCGAAACCGCCATCAGCAATCCCCATCGGTGTTCGTGACCCCTCCGAGGCAAGCCCCCGACCTCGAGGGCGAGCGAGGTCGGGGGCTTGGTCTACGTGATGCGATTAGGCGGGCTGGCCGCGCATCACTGCTTGGTCCAGGCTGAGGCCAGCCTGAAAGTTGCGAGCGACTTGAGCTTCGCCGTCCCGCCTGTGGCGAAGGCCGTGATGCTGGTGCTCGTGGGGTCGGGGAAGATCTGATCGGTGATCACGACCTTGCCGTCATCTGCGAAGACCTCCACGGAGGACCAGTCGACGAGGATATGCAGTTTGACCTTCCCGTTCTGCAGCTTGAGCGGTGCCCGCTGGGTGCTGGTTGCGAAGGTGGGGTCGAAGGAACTGTCACCCGACTTCGTTCGGTCGACGTAGAGCTCCCCCGTCGCGGTGTCGTAGCCGATCGAGGTCTGCTGGCCGTTGCCGACTCGGACATTGAGACCGAAGGTCTTGGCGCTTCCGGGTTCGAACTCCGCATAGATCTCGGTGCTCGCGCCATTGGCTTTCAGCTCGGTGGTACCGCTGGGCAGCGTGATGTTTCTGTCGTACGTTGCCGGCGTCCTCTTGAGAAGGTTGAGTTGAACGACCGGAGACTGCGCCAGCACAGCCTGGCCGTCGACATTCTTCAAGGTGAGCTGACGCGGGACCGTCATCGCGCTGCGCCAAGGGGAGGTCGGGATCGAACCGGCGTAGTCCCAGTTGTTCATCCAGCCGATCAGGATGCGCTTGTCACCCGGCGCGTTGTTGAACGTGACCCCGGCGTAGTTGTCCTTGCCGTAGTCCAGCCAGTGCGCGCGCTGGATTGTCGACTTGGCGGCGACTGTCGAAAGGCTGAACTGGTCGGCGAGGATGTGCCCCCACCCTCCCGTGTTGTTGTCGACCACCTCGATGTGCGCGGTCTTGCCCTGAAGGTCGCTAAGGTTCCAGCTCCTCCAGTCGAGCGTCTCGCTGTCAGCACCGGTTGCCGTGCGGGCTACTTCGTTCTCGACGACGAGACGAACCGAGGTGTCCACCGCGCGCGGGGCTGCAGGCTCCGGGGAGAAGGTGACCTGGTCCACGAGGATGTGACCCCAACCGCCCGCGTTCTGGTCGACGATCTGGATCGTCCCGGCCTTGCCGGCGTAGTCGCGGACGTCCCAACCAACCCAGTTCAGTGCCTCGCTGTTCTCCCCGGTCGCGCTGGCGACGACGTTGCCGTCGATCACGAGGTTGACCGACGTCGGCTCCGCCGCCCCCCAGGGGTGCCGCCCGCCACCGACGAGAAGGTTGATGTAGTCGTCGGAGATCGTGAACGACGGTGAGGTGATGGTGCCCTGAGCCGCGTCGAAGTTGAAGAACGTGTTGACGGTCTGTGCTCCGATGTAGTCAGTGACCTGCTGCTGTCCCGGCAGGGTGCCGGGAGCCGGCGCGGTCCCGACGAGATCACCCGTGGTCGTCCAGCCTTCGCCGTAGGTGGATCCCTCGAAGTCGGCGAAGGTGGTGCCCGAGGGCAGGCTGTCCCCGACGGCCGAGCCTGGGAGGTAGGGATGGTTGCCGCCGCCGACGAGGAAGTTCAGATAGGGCTGATCGATCGTGAAGTCGGGAGAGGTCAGCGTCCCGGTAGGCCCGTCCCCGCCGTTGAAGCTGTTCGCAAGTCCGTCGCCGATATAGCCGGCGACCCCGCCCTGACCGGGCGCGTTGCCCGCAGTGGGTGCGGCACCGAAGGCTGATCCTTCCGTTGTCCACCCGTTGAACGTCCCGTCGTCGAAGTCGCCCAGCGTCGCTCCAGTGGGCGGCACGTACTCCTTGTCGTCGGCAGTGAATGTGGTTCCGTCGAAGCTTCCGGTGAAGTACTGTGCGCCGGAGCCTCCTGCGATCGCCCCGGGGTTCAAGTTGACCACCAACACCCACTTCTCTTGACCCGGGTTGGTCGGGTCGGGCAGCGGGAAGAGGTCGGGGCACTCCCAGAGCCCGCCGGTGGCGCCGGCCGGGCCGAAGTCGCTGAGATGCGTCCAGCTCTTGAGGTCGGCGGAACTGTAGAACGCAATCTTGCGCTGATCGGAGAGCGCAACAGCCATTCGCCATTCCTTGGCGGGGGCGTACCAGAACACCTTGGGATCGCGGAAGTTGTTCGAGCCGATGTCGAGGACGGGGTTTCCGGCGTACTTGGTGAAGGTGCGCCCGTCGTCGGTGCTGTACGCGAGAGCCTGGCTCTGCACGCCGGTCGCCCTGTTGAAGCTCGTGTAGATGGCGACAATCGCGGGATGCCCCGGCTTGCCGAACCCGGTGGTGTTGTTCTTGTCGACGACCGCGCTACCCGAGAAGACCATTTCGTTCGCGTCGGCCGGGATTGCGACCGGAAGTTCGGTCCAGCGCACCAGGTCCTTGCTCACCGCGTGGCCCCACGAGATGTTCCCCCAGCTGTTACCACTGGGGTTGTGCTGGAAGAACAGGTGGTATTCGCCCTTGTAGTAGACCATTCCGTTCGGATCGTTCATCCAGTTCTGCTTCGGCGTGAAGTGGAACTGCGGACGGTAGGTCTCCGAGTACGACGCCGCCGGGGGCGGTGTCTTTGCGTTGGCTGGTGGAGTCGCGGCGAGTACTGCGATCGCCATCGCAGACGCCGCCGTGGCTGCGATTGCGGCTCGGCGCGCACGAGTTCTCGGATGGGGTGAGTGTGAAGACATCTCTCGACCTCTCTCGTTGACAACGATGTCAGGGCAGGACGCTACGCGATGTCCGAAGGACAAATCAAGGGTGGATTCCTATGTCGGTCTGAGAGATCGGCTGCGGTGCGCGCGCGGTCGACAACGATGTCGAACCCAACCGTTGAAAGGCCGACATCCTGCCCTGCGGGGGCTGAACATGGGGGCATGGACTGCCGACGAGAATTTGGACGGGGAGCACGCGGATCACGGGTCGAACTACCCGCCGTCGTCTACACCGACCGGATCATCGAGCTCGGCGCGGAACCGTCCACCGGCACCGCGGGCGACTGGTGCGACAACGCCTCGGCGAGGCCGCCAACGGGCTCCACACCACCGAACTGGTGCGATGGCGTGGGCCGTGGCGGACCGTCGAGCAGGTGGAACTCGCGACCCTCGAGTACGTGTGGTGGTGGAACAACGAGCGCTTGCACGGCGAACTCGACCTGCGCAGCGACCGAGGTAGGGCCGGCCCACTACGCTGGCCCAGGATCAGGCCAGCCGGCAACAGCCGGGCACGTCCCCCGGCGGTTGCCGGGGCCTCTCGTACGTTGGCTCAGCAGTTCCTTCAGGCGGCGCTGTCGTGGCTCGGCATACTCCCGGACGGCGCCGCCGGATGAACGGGTAATTCGGCTGCCCAAGGCAGATTCGCGCCAGCCCGGGAGACGGTGATCGCGGCGGCGGCCACTGCCATGCTTCCGACCTGTTGCACCATCGCCTCGCTGAGACCGAGGCTGCCATGCTGCAGCACGGAATGAATGAGGGAGGCCATGAAGGTGTCGCCTGCGCCGATGGTGTCGACCGCTTTGACCGACACGCCTGGGATGCGTTGCCGGGTTTCGGCCGTGGCGATGAATGCTCCTTCGGCCCCGAGCGTGATCGCCGCGATTCTGGGGCCGAACGAGAGAACTCGCGCCACAATCTCGTCCAGTTGGAGGCCGGGATACAACCATGCCGCGTCTTGATCACTCATCTTCACGACCGTTGCCAGTTTGACGGTGTCCTCGAAGACCCGCACCGAGTCGCTGTGCTCCCCCAGCAACGATGGGCGGATATTCGGATCGAACGTGATCTCGCTTGCACCGGTCCGTTTGAGGATCGCTCGGAGCGATGATGCGCCTGGTTCGTGGAAGGCGGCGATTGATCCGGTGTGCAGCACTCGTGGATGCAGCTCCACCGGCATCTCCAGCTCCGCCCAGTGGACGTCGAATGTGTACTCCGCCTGCCCATCAGCACCGATGGCGGCCACAGCCGTCGACGTGCGGAGAGCAGAGAACGATGAGGGCAGGACCTCAACACCGGACGCCTCGAGATGCTCGGCGATGTGGGCTCCGCGCGGGTCCGATCCAAGCTGCGTGAGCAATGCTGCACGAACGCCGCGGCGACCGAGGCCAAGGGCAACGTTGGCGGGGCTGCCGCCGACATGCTCGGTGGCCGAGTTTCCAGTGTCGACGATATCCATCAACGCCTCGCCAATGACGAGCACGTCGGGCTGTGTCACGCTGTTCACTGCGGCCCAGCTAACCGCCGGCCGGTTGGGTCAGGTGTGCTTCGGTTCGGACATGATCGAACCGCCCGTCGGTGACTCGAAGGTTACCGTCCGATCCCCACGACACGGGAATCGCGTCGGACAGAGCTCCGATGAAGTCCCCCCGCTCGTCGACATGGTGGAATGCGAAGAGGAACCATTCGCCGGCT
Source organism: Agromyces sp. MMS24-K17 (assembly GCF_043950245.1). GTDB lineage: Bacteria > Actinomycetota > Actinomycetes > Actinomycetales > Microbacteriaceae > Agromyces. The sequence goes on from NZ_CP171640.1 coordinate 513,954, forward strand.
CGGTTCTGCACCAGGCGACCCGCGTAGAGAGACTCGTCGGTCAAGCGGGTGGCCCGCTCGATCGGGAAGGGGCCCTCTGCGTCGGTGATCGGGACCGACCACACACCACCTCCGCCCGTGGACCGTCGGGACGCACTCATCTCGTTCGTGAGGCAACTGAAGATGAGGACCGACTGCCCGTCGATCGATGCGATCTGGGGCACCTCCAGCTGCCCGAATCCCGCGCCGGGTGCCGAAAGTGGCGGTTGCACCGACCACGTCACGAGGTCCTCAGAGGTCGCATGTCCGATGACGCCGCGGTTGTCCGCGTCACCGGTGTTGGCGCGCGCAGTGACGAGCATGTGCCAGGCCCGTCCGTCCGTCGAACGATAGACCCATGGGTCGCGCCAGGCCTCGTCGAACCAGTGCCCGCTTCCGTGCTTCTCGTACCACCGTGGGTCGGCTTCGGAGATGGCGTCCGAGTGCTTCTGCCACTGATAGAGGTCATGCGAGGTGGCCGTTCCAACGCGCTGAACGAGGCCGGCTTCGGCCCGGGAAGTGCCGGTATAGAACAGCCGCCAGGAATCGTCGGAATCGCGAACGATGGATCCGGTCCAAGTCGTGCAGTCGTCGAACGCCGGCTCGTCGGAGACGATGAGCGCATCTTGTACCTCGCGCCACGCGCGGAGATCTTCGGAGACAGCGTGTCCGATGGTCACGTGGAAGTGACGCCGGTTCGGGTCGCCGAGGGCTCGTGAGGCTTTGAGGTAGAAGACGTGGTAGTTGATTCCGTCGTCTGCGAACCACATGTCCCATGTCCAAACGTCGGGAAGCGTGAATGGCATCAGCCTTTGACTCCTGAGGATGCGATCGAGTTGATAAAGGACCGTTGGAAAGCGATGAAGAGGGCCACGACCGGCACGGTGATGAGTGACGAGTAGGCCATGACCTGCCCCCACGACACGTTGAGTTGGAAGAAGTACTGGAGCCCCACCATGACGGGCCGCAGTTCCTCGCTTTGGATGACCATCAGCGGCCACAGGTAGGAGTTCCAGGCCGGGAGGAAGGTCAGGATCGCGACCGTCGCGATTGCCGGTCCCGATAGCGGCATGACGACGCGTGTGTAGATGGTGAACCAGCCCGCGCCGTCGACGCGTGCCGCCTCGTCCAGTTCGCGGGGAATGGAGGAGAAGTACTGGTAGAACAGGTACACCGAGAACGCGTTGGCGATGAACGGGATGATCTGCACTTGGTAGGTGTTCAGCCACCCTTGGGTAAACGCGAGGCTGAACCCGTCCGCCTCCAAGGACGGGAGCTTGTTAACCCACCACAGCAGGGGCAGCGCGAGTGTCTCGAACGGGACGATCAGCGTCGCGAGGATCAGCGTGAGCACGAAGCCTCGTCCGCGCCACCGCAGCCTGGATAGTGCGAATGCGGCCATGCTGTTGATCAGGACGCCGAGCACCACGGTGATGCACGAGATGAGAACCGAGTTGGCGAGGAACTGCCAGAACGGGACTCGGTCGAACACGCCCGCGTAATTGTCAAGGGACACGTCTCCGACCGGGGCGAAGGCACGCCAAGAGCCCAGATCGGCGAAGATCTGCAGGTCGGGCTTGAGTGACGAGATCAGCATGAAGACAATCGGCAGCGCGAAGAACACCGCGAGCGCGACGCGGGCGATGGTGATCACGACCCGCCCGGACGTCTTCGGTCGGCTGCGGGTGTCCGTCGGTGCCTCGACGTCGGGGAGAACGACAGCTTCGGTGGTGGTCACGTCGCTCAGCTCCTTTCGCGGGTCAGGTAACGCTGGATGCCCGAGATGATGAGCACCATGGCGAAGAAGACGAGGGAGATCGCTGAGGCCAGCCCTGTCTGCAGTTGCTGGTACCCGGTGCGGACCGCTTGGTAAACCACGGTCGTGGTGCTGTCGAGCGGGCCGCCTTGCGTCATCACGGAGATCTGGGTGAACAGGCTGAACGAAGCGATGGTGATCGTGACGAGGATGAGGGTCGCGGTCTGTCGCAGTCCGGGCCAAGTGACGAACCTGAACTGTTGGACCTTGTTGGCACCGTCGATCTCGGCTGCCTCGTACAGTTCGGCGGGGATGGTCTGCAGGCCGGCGAGCCAGATCACCATGTGGAATGCGACGCCCTGCCAGATCGACATGAACATGATCGCCGGCATCGCCCACACGGGGTCGTTCAGCCAATCGATCGGATCGTATCGGCCGCCGCTGATGGTGCCGAGGAACTGGTTGATCAAGCCGTCCTTCTCGTACATGAATCGCCACAGAAGCGAGACAACGACCATCGAGGTCACCACCGGAAGGAAGTACACCGTCCGGAAGAAGTTCGTGCCGCGGACCTTCGCGTTGACGAGGAGTGCGAGCAGCAGCGCGACGCCGGCCTGCACCGGGACGACGACGATCGCGAAGTAGAAGGTGTTCCGCACCGATGCCCAGAAGACCGGGTCGGAGAACAGGTAGGCGAAGTTCTCCAAGCCGACGAACTGCCCCGGGCGCGGAGAGATGAGTCGGGTGTTCGTGAAGGCGAGGCCGAAGGCCAACACGATCGGGATGATCAGGAACAGTGTGAACAGCACCAGTGCCGGGCTGATCATCCATGCGGCCGCCGCGCGTTCACCCTTGAACGAGCGGGACCGCCGAACTTGACGGTGGTGCACCTCGGGCCTCGCTTTGGCGAGTGCCGGAGCTGTGGGGTGTGTGGTCATTGTTGCCTCTTCGATGAAAGTGGGCGCGGCGCACGGTGGCCGGCGCCGCGCCCACCGGCGGCGACGTTCTGGTTAGAACGTGTAGCCGCCGTTCTGCTCGATGTCTCGGTCGATGTCCGAGACCGCCTTGTCGAGGATCGCCTGCGGGTCACCGCCGGACAGGATGTCCTGGGTAGCCTTCTGGAACGTCGACGAGATGAACGGGTAGGCGGCCGTTTCTGGTCGCACCACCGCGAACTGGTTGGCGAGCTCGAGGTAGATGCGGCTGTCGCCGCCCTCGGCGTACGCCGGGACCTCATCGGCCGCGGCGAGCGTGGCTGGGATCAGGCCGATGGCGTTCGCGTAGTCGACGAAGTACTTCGTGTCGTGCGCGAACTCGAGGTAGGCGCGGGCGCCGTCGACCTCTTCGCATCCGGTCGTGAGGCCCCACTGCCAGGATCCGGCACCGATCTTGGGTCCGTCACCGAAGTTGGGCGGCGGCAGCACGACAGCGTCATCGAACGCGTCGCGGACCGTGGCGTCGGCCCAGTTGCCGGTGTAGAGGATCCCGCTGGTCCCGTTGACGAAGTCAGCGGTGGCGTCCTCGCCGGACGTCTGGGCCATGTATCCGCTGTCGACGAGGCCACGGAACCACTTCGCCCACGCCAGCGCCTCGGGACCGTTGAGAGCCCCATCGGCGGTCTCGAAGGTGGAGCGGTCGATGAGGTCGCCACCGAAGCTCTGCAGGAGGGGCGAGTAGGCGTAGGGGATCCACTCGCCTCCTCCGCCGGTGCCGAAATCGACTGCATAGTCGTATCGGCCGAGCGCGTCGATCTTGGCGAGGGCCTCGTTGAATTCCTCGCCGTTCCAGGGCTCATCGACGGTCGGGATACGGACTCCCGCGTCGTTGAGGGTCGACTCACGGCTGAACATCGCCAAGGCGACGTCGAAGAACCCGTAGGAGTAGACCTCATCGTCGAGGACGCCGAGGGTGCCGGGAAGCTGACCCTCGTAGGTGCCGTCCGGCAGGCCGAGGGGCTGAATGTACCCAGCCCATGCCCAGTTGGCGACGTTCGGACCGTCGATATCGACGATGCACGGAAGGTCGTTCGCCGTTGCTGCCGCGACGACTGCGTCGTTGTAGGCGTCCTGCGGGAAGTCGGTGACTTCGACGGTGTAGTCGTCCTGGCTCGCGTTGAAGTCGTCGACGATGCCGTTGATGACGCCCAGCTCCGCCTCGTTACCGCCGGCGTGCGTCCAAAGCTCGATGGTGCTGCTGCTTCCGGCGCCGTCACCGCCTCCGGTTGCGACGCAACCTGCAGTTGCAGCGACCGCGAGGGTCGCTAGGCTGGCCGCAACGATGCGACCGATTGTTCGGGACACAGAACTCTCCTTCTCAGGGGGTGATGGTTTCTTCGGTTTCATCGACCGATCAGGCGTTGCTGCGCCTGTCGGCCGGTTGGTGCCGCTCTTCCAGGCTCGAACCCTGGAAGGGCGGCGCTACCGAGTCCCGGTGTATAACCGGGCCTCGGATGCGTGTGGTCGGAGCGAGCGCTGGCTTCCGCTCCGAGGAGATCTGTGTGAACAGTTGCTCCGCTGCCCAGACACCCATCTCGTAGTGGGGAAGTTCGATCGTGGTGAGGCCTGGGTAGAGTCCGTCCGCGATGAAGTCCTGGTTATCGAAACCGACAATCGAGACGTCCCGGGGCACCTTGAGGTTCAGTTCCGCGGCCGCACGATACACGCCCATCGCCATACGATCGTTGAAACAGAAGATCCCGGTCGGACGCGTCATCGCACCGTTCAGCATGCGCCGCGCCGCCTGGTAACCGCCGCCTGGGTCCGCCTCAGCAGTAATGACGCGGAGATCCTCCTGGGCCAGACCCCACGCGGCTGCCCGGCGGCGGAACCCTTCTTCCCGTCCGAAGGCTGCCGGGATCTCATCGACGTCATTGATGAACGCGAGCCGCCGGTGCCCCGCGGACAGCAACACCTCCGCGGCGTCCTCCCCGCCTGCCGATTCGTCAGGCACTGCCCAGGCCACCGCCGGATCGGCGCAAGACGCGTTGATCAGCACGGTTGGGACGTTGGCGAGCTTGGCTGGCAATTCAACGGGCCGGTGGTACATCGACGCGTAGAGAATTCCGTCCACCTGTCGCCGCAGCAGGGCGTCGATTTCGCGGTCTTCGGTCTCCCGCTCGTAGCCCGTGTTGACCACGAACACCACCGAATCATGGGCGGCCGCCACGTCCTGCGCGCCCAGAATGATCTTGCCCGCGAAAGGTGTCGTGGCGATTTCATCGCCGACCAAACCGATCGTGTGAGAGCGCTGGGTCCGAAGGCTCTGCGCAAGCATGTTCGGCGCGTAGCCCAGTCGGGCAGCCTCGGCCAAGACCCGCTCACGGGTCTCTGGATGGATGCGCTTGCCGGGAACGTTGTTCAGGACATGCGACACGGTCGTGATCGAGACGCCGGCTGCCGCTGCAACCTGCTTGATCGTAACTTTGCCCTGCACCATTGCCTGCCCAATCGTTTTGTCGCTCCAGTATGCGAGGCGACTAGACCTCCGTCAAGCAGGGAAGCATCTTCGTCTTGATCGTTATTCGCCCGTGACCTTGTTGCTTCTTTCCGGTGGTCGCGCTGGCGGAGTTTCACTACGAGCGCGACGGAGCGACGACCATCGACGCCGTGACGCTGTTCTGGTGGACACGCGGACGGACCCGCGCCGGGGGCTCGCAGTCCGGGCGAGAGCACTCGCTGTTGTTCGGCGGCACGGCTCACGAGCAGGTCCATCGTCTCGTCGCCGAGTCGGGCGCGCGAGCATCGCATATCAGCACCCTCGCCTGCATCGGTCTGCGCTGGGGAGAGCTGACGGCCCTCCGCGTCGGCAGCGTCGACTTCACTCGGAAGCGAATTCACGTCGCCGAGAACGCCGTGGAGGTAGGCGGAGTGATCCATTTCGGAACACCGAAGGCGTACAAGAACCACACGGTTCCACTGCCCGCCTTCCTGCAGGCGCACCTCCGGGAGCAAATCGGCGTCCGTCCTCCTGACGAGCTCCTGTTCCCGGGACCGACCGGCGATTACATGCGTCGCATGCGCACGAGCACCGGCTAATATCCCTGGTTCAAGACCGCGCTGCGCGACGCCGGACTCGAGCCGTTGACGATCCATGATCTCCATGGCATACCGCCGCTTCGCTGGCAATCAGCGCCGGCGCGAATGTGAAAGCCGTTCAGCGGATGCTCGGACACGCCTCAGCCACCATGACCCTCGACGCCTACAGCGACCTGTTCGCCGAAGATCTCGACGCCGTTTCAGACCGCAGGGAACCACGTTGTCGCTGGTCTGAATGTGTCCCAATAGGGTCCACCGAGCGGACCCTCGCCAACGAAGAATCCCCATCTGCCCCGGAGTTTCGGGCCAGATGGGGATCAAATCGAGATTCGAGCGGAGACGAGGGGATTTGAACCCCTGGTCCCCTTGCGGGGACTCCACCTTAGCAGGGTGGTGCACTCGACCGGACTATGCGACGTCTCCATGCATGCACCGGAGCGCACGCGCGAACAAGCATAACCCGCGACCCCTCGAAACGACGATTCCGCGATGCGGACCGCCTGGCGACGGGCCGCGGCACGGGGCCGACGGCTACTGGTCGTCGAGCGTGCGACCCGCCGAGCAGCGGGTCTCGGCGGCGGTCTGGCCCGAGACGTTCGACGGCAGCGCCTCCTGCGTGGGGGCGGGCGCGGCCGGGTCGGTCGTCGCCGGCGTCTCCTCCGCAGGGGTCTCGGCCGGGGCCTCCGCGGGCGGTGCCGCGTTCGGGTCGGTGGCCGAGCCGGAATCGGTGTCGTTCGCGGCGGCGTCGAACACGACGGGCATGTCGGCCTGGAGCGCCGCGTTCACGATGTCGGCGGAGTCATTCGGGGCGACGGCGCCGCCGCCCTCGACGTAGCCGGTCGGGTACTGGATGAAGGCGATCTTCGAAAGGTCGACGTCCTTCATCGCCTTCGCGATCGAGATCATGCGGGTCGGGTCGGTGAGGCCGCTCGAGAGCTGCATGTTCGCGAGCGCGGCCTTGGCGATCTTGAAGAGCGTGACCGGGTCGTTCAACGTGCCGTCGGCCTGGAGCTTCCTGGCGAGCGAAGAGAGGAAGACCTGCTGGTTCGAGATGCGGCCGAGGTCGGAGCCGTCGCCGACGCCGTGGCGCGTACGGAGGAACTGCAGAGCATCCATACCCGCGAGGGTGTGGTTACCCGGGTCGAGGAACACACCGGTGTACTCGTCCTCGATTTTCTCTGCGACGCAGACGTCGACGCCGCCGACAGCCTCGGAGAGGCCTGCGACGCCCATGAACTGGACGATCCCGGCGAACGGGATGGTAACGCCGACGAGGTTCTCGATCGTCTTCACCACGCAGTCCATGCCGCCGTAGGAGAGGACGGAGTTGATCTTGACCGAGGAGAGCGAGGAGAGCGTGTCGCTCGGGTCCTCGGGGTCGGTGCACTCGGGCACGGAGACGAGCATGTCGCGTGGGAAGCTGATGACCTCGACGTGCGAGTGGTCCTGCGCGATGTGGAGGAGCATCGTGACGTCGTTGAGGACGGCGGTCTCCTCGTCGGGGTCGCCGAATGCCATGCCCTGGCCCTCGCGGCTGTCGCTGCCGATGACGAGCAGGTTCACGCCGCCGTCGATCGCGCCCACGTCGGGAACGCCCTCGAGCACCTTCTCGCTCTCGAGCTTCACCGTCGGCTGCGCGGTCTGCACGAGGTCGAACGCGGCGTACGAGGCGATCGAGACCCCCGAGACCAGCGCGACGGCCGCCACTGCGGCCACGCCCTTCGCCAGCGTCTTCCAGACGTTGCGGGTCTTCAGGCGGCCGTGCCGGGCGACCGAGGGGGTCTTCGCGGCACGTCGCGAGCTGGGGCGCACGTCGTTCTCCACCCGCGCTCCTTCCGATCGTCTCGTGTTCCGTCCTGTGCGGAGGGCGTGGGATTCGAACCCACGAGGCATTGCTGCCCACTGGTTTTCAAGACCAGCTCCATCGGCCGCTCGGACAGCCCTCCTCACCGCACGAGACGGCGCCGCGATTGCTCACGGCGCTCACCATCGGGCGGTTTGACGGCGATTCTAGCCGACCCGCATTCGCACCAGCCTGTCAGCGCAGTCTGGACGAGTGCTGAAACGGACCGAGAACCCCAGCCCGGCGACTACCCCTCGTTCGCGACCGAGCACCGCACCTCGGCGGCCGACTGCCCGCTCACGTCGCCGGGCAGCGCCTCGGCCGGGGGTGCCGCCGTCGCGTTCGGGTCGGCGGGCGGCGCGCTCTCGGTGGGCGCCGCGGGGTCCGCCGGCGTGGCAGGGTCGGTCGGCGCCGGGGCGTTCGGGTCGGTCTCCGACGCGAACGGCGAATCCGCGTCGGGGTTGAGCTGCACGGGGAGGTCCTGCTGCAGCGCGGTGCGCACGAGGTCGGCCGACTCGCTCGGTTCGAGCGCCGCGCCGCCGTCGACGTAGGCCGTCGGGAACTGGATGAACGCGATCTTCGCGAGGTCGACGTCCTGCATCGCCTTGGCGATGGAGATCATCGTGGTCGGCTGCGCGAGCGCCGACGAGAGCTGCATGTTCGACAGCGCCGCCTTCGCGATGGCGTAGAGCTTCACGGGGTCGCCGAGGGTGCCCTGCGACTGCAGCTTCCGCGCGAGCGCGGAGAGGAACACCTGCTGGTTCGAGATGCGCCCCAGGTCGGAACCGTCGCCGACGCCGTGGCGCGTGCGGAGGAACTGGAGCGCCGCCATGCCCGACAGCGTGTGCGTGCCGGGATCGAGGAAGGTGCCCGTGTACTCGTCGGCGATCGGTTCGGCGACGCACACGTCGACGCCGCCGACCGCCTCCGACAGCGCGGCGACGCCGAAGAACTGCACCACGCCGGCGAACGGGATCGTGACCCCGACGAGCCCCTCGACCGTCTTCGCCACGCATTCCATGCCGCCGTGCTCGAGCACCGAGTTGATCTTCACCGACGACATGGCCTCGAGGGTCGACCCCGGGTCCTCCGGGTCGGTGCACTCGGGCACGTCCACGAGCATGTCGCGCGGGAAGCTGACGACCTCGACGTGCGAGTGGTCCTGCGAGATGTGCAGCAGCATGGTGACGTCGTTGAGGACGGCGGTCTCCTCCTCGGGATCGCCGAATCCGTCGCCCTGCCCCTGCCTGCTGTCGCTGCCGATGACGAGCAGGTTCACCCCGCCCGGGATCGCGCCGACGTCGGGGACGCCCTCGAGCACCTGCTCGCTCTCGAGCTTCACCGTCGGCTTGACGGTCTGCACGAGGTCGAGGGCCGCGTACGCCGCGATCGCCGCCCCCGAGACGGCCACGACCCCGACGACGGACGCCGCGCCCACCGCGAGGGTCTTCCAGGCGCTCCGCGAAGCGAGCCGACCGTGCCGGATGTTGCCCACTCGCGCTCCCCTCCCCCAGGGTTCGCGGTCAGCCTAGCCACGCGGATGCCCCGCCGCGCGGGTTCAGGGCAACGAGTCCAGTGCCGCCGCGAGCCCGGCCTCGTCGACCGTGCCGGTCACCTCGGTCGCGGCATCCTTCACCTCGTCGGGCGCCTGGCCCATCGCGACGGCCCGGCCGGCCGCGCCCGCCCAGGCGAACATCTCGATGTCGTTCCGCCCGTCGCCGACCGCGATCACGCGGTCGAGCGGCTGCTCGAGCCAGCCGCGCACGCGTTCGAGGGCGGTCGCCTTGTTGACGCCGTCGGGGGCGATGTCGAGCCACGCCGTCCAGCCGATCGCATACGAGACGTGGTGCAGGCCCATGCGGTCGACGATCTCGAAGAACTCGTCGAGCTCGTGGTCGACGCTCGTGACCACGACGCGCGTCGCGCGCTGGTCGAGGAGTTCGTCGAACACGACCTCGCGGGCGTTGTCGAGGTTCCAGTCGCTCATGCCCGCGGTGTAGAGGCGGAAGCCGTCGGGCAGCTCGACCATGAAGCGGCCGGCGGGCAGGAAGGTGCGGATGCGCTCGAGCACGGCCGTCGGGTCGAACGTCTCGACGTGGGCGCGCACGTAGCCGCCCGGCGCCGTGTCGTCGCGGCGCATCGTGATCGCGCCGTTGGCGCACACGACGTACTCCGGCGCGAGTCCGAGGCGGCCCAGCACCGGCGCGGTGGCGCCCCACGACCGCCCGGTCGCGAGGGTCACCAGGTGGCCGCGGTCGCGGGCGGATGCCACGGCGTCGACGACGGCACGGTCGACCGATTCGTCCTCGTGCAGGATGGTGCCGTCGACGTCGAGCGCGACGAACCAGGCCCCCGTGCCGTTCTCCCCCACGACGCTCATGCGATCGGCTCGAGCACCTCGAGCCCGCCGAGGTAGCCGCGCAGCGCCTCGGGCACGAGCACCGAGCCATCCGCCTGCTGATGGGTCTCGAGGATCGCGACGATCCAGCGGGTCGTCGCGAGCGTGCCGTTCAGCGTCGCGACCGGCTGCGTCTTCCCGCCCTCGACGCGGTGGCGGATGTCGAGCCGCCGCGCCTGGAACGTGGTGCAGTTCGAGGTGGACGTGAGCTCGCGGTACGCGCCCTGCGTCGGCACCCAGGCCTCGACGTCGAACTTGCGGGCCGCGCTCGAGCCGAGGTCGCCGGCCGCGGTGTCGATCACGCGGTAGGCGAGGCCGAGCGACTGCAGCATGCCCTCCTGCCAGCCGAGCAGGCGAGCGTGCTCGGCCTCGGCGTCGGCCGGGTCGACGTAGCTGAACATCTCGAGCTTGTTGAACTGGTGCACGCGGATGATGCCGCGGGTGTCCTTGCCGTGGCTGCCCGCCTCGCGGCGATAGCAGGTCGACCAGCCCGCGTAGCGGAGCGGCCCGTCGGCGAGGTCGAGGATCTCGCCCGAGTGGTACCCGGCGAGCGCGACCTCGCTCGTGCCCGTGAGGTACAGCTCGTCGGCGGGCAGGTAGTAGACCTCCTCGGCGTGCGCACCGAGGAAGCCGGTGCCCTGCATGATCTCGGGGCGCACGAGCGTCGGGGTGATGAGCGGCGTGAACCCGGCGGCGATCGCCCGGTCGAGGCCCATGTTCATGATCGCGAGCTCGAGGCGGGCGCCGACGCCGCGCAGGTACGAGAACCGCGCGCCCGAGACCTTCGCGCCGCGGGCCATGTCGATCGCGCCGAGCAGCTCGCCGAGCTCGAGGTGGTCGCGCGGCTCGAACCCGAAGGCGGGGATGTCGCCGACCTCGCGGAGCACGACGTAGTCGTCCTCGCCGCCGGCGGGCACGCCGTCGATGACGACGTTGCCGAGTCGCTGCACCGCCGCGGTGAACGCGGCCTCGGCGTCGGAGGCCTGCTGGTTCGCGTCCTTCACCGATGCGGCGAGGGTCTGGGCCTGCGCGACGAGCGCGGCCTTCTCCTCCTTCGGCGCCTTCGCGACCTGCTTGCCGAACGCGTTCTGCTCGGCGCGCAGCGTCTCGAACGCGGTGATGGCGGCGCGGCGCGCGCCGTCGGCTGCGACCGCGTCGTCGACGTACGACGACGGCTCGCCGCGGAGGTCCTGCGAACGCTTGACGAGGTCGGGGTTCTCGCGGAGGAGCACGGGGTCGATCACGCGCGCCAGTCTACCGGCGGGTCCGGGCGCGGCCAGGGCGGGCGCCGGCGGGCAGCGGGCCGCCTCGGCGGGCGGTCCCGGTCGGCCGTGTCGCAGGCCCCGGGGAGGCGCATGCCGTACGGTGGCCCCGTGGGCGGGCTGGAAGAGTCGGTGACGGATGCCTCCGCGGGAGCGGAACGCGCGGCGGATGCGGGGCGGCCGCGTGCCGCGATCGTGGTGAACCCCTCGAAGAACGGCGTCGATCGGCTGCGCGAGGCGGTGGCCCGTGCGGAGGCACGGCAGCACCTCGCCCCGTCGCTCTGGCTGGAGACGACCGTCGAGGACCCGGGCAAGGGCCAGGCGAAGGAGGCGCTCGCCGCGGGCGTCGACCTCGTCATCGCGGCGGGCGGCGACGGCACCATCCGCTCGGTCGCCGGGGCGCTCCGCGGCTCCGGGGTGCCGATGGGCCTCGTACCGCTCGGCACCGGCAACCTCTTCGCCCGCAACATCGGCATCCCGGTGAACGACCTCGACGACGCGGTGGTGCTGGCGTTCTCGGGCGTCGACCGGGCGGTCGACGTGCTCGTCGCCGACATCCGCCGGGCCGACGGCAGCCTCGAGTCGCACGCGTCGCTCGTGATGTCGGGCGTCGGCATCGACGCGTCGATGATCTCGAACACGAACCCCGACCTGAAGAAGCGCGTCGGCTGGCTCGCCTACGTCGACGCGGGCCTGCGGGTGCTGCCGACCTCGAACCCGTTCCGCGTGACCTACCGCATCGACGACGGCCGTCACCACCGGCCGAAGGCGTCGAGCATCCTCGTGGCGAACCTCGGCTACCTGCCGGGCAACATCGAGCTGATCCCCGATGCCGAGCTCGACGACGGCGCGCTCGACGTCGTCGTGCTGCAGCCGCGCAACCTGTTCGGCTGGCTGTTCGTGTGGCGGCGCATCGCGTGGGGCAACCAGCTGCGCAAGTCCGCGCTCGGCAAGCAGTTGCTCGACCTCACCGGCGACCGCCGCCGCGACATCGTGTACGGCCGCGGCCGCCGCGTCGAGATCCGCATCGAGGGCGCGCCCGAGGAGTTCGAGATCGACGGCGACGAGTTCGGCTCGGTGGTCGCGGTCGACTTCCACGTCGAGCAGCACGCGCTGGTCGTGCGGGTGGCGGAGTAGCGCTCAACCAGCGGCGGCGGTGGTTTCGACGGGCTCGACCACCGGGGGTTCCACCTCGTCGGGGTCGAGGTCGCGTTCCATCCACCGGCGGGCGATCGCGCGCGCCGCGACCACGGCGAGCGCGAAGCCGGATGCCACGGTGAGCGTGGCGAGCCCCGGGAGGATGACCATGTAGCCGAGGTCGTTCCTGGCCATCGCGGCGATCTGGTCTGCGGTCGGCCCGGAGGTGTCCCACGAGATCCCGTTGAACGTGTTGATGGCGTGGATCTCCGACTGCAGCAGGGCGAACGCCCCGAGCCCGACGAGGGCGAGCACGACGGTCGCGATGCGGGACGCGCTCACGGGCGTGCTCCCCGCCGGCCGGCGAACAGCGCCCAGCCGAGCAGCGCGGCGACGATGCCGATCGCGCCGACCTGCACGAGGGGCGGCACGAGCGCGCTGAGGAGCATCTGCGCCTCGACGTCCTCGCGGCCGAGGCCGGTGTACCGCCCCGGGGAGAACGCGAGCTGCACCGCGAAGACCAGGCCGAGCAGCATCGACACGATCGAGACGCCGAGCACGATCCACAGCCACCGGGTCGCCACCCGGCGCTCGGGGTCGGGTGGCGGGGGCGCGGGGTCGGACGACGCCGCCGCGCCGTCGTCCAGGGTCGCGAGCAGGGCGTCGAACGCCGGCCCGTCCGCGTCGGCCGGCGGAGCGGATGCGGGTGCGGTCGCGTCGGCGACCAGCAGCGGCGCCTCGGCGGGTGCGCCGGCGTCCGCGGCGCCCGTTGCCGCGCGTTTCGGGGCGGCGGCGTTCGAGGCCGGCTTCGACGCGGGCTCGGGGACGGCGCGGGCCGGGGCATCCGCCTCGCGCTGGTGCGACTCCACGTACCCGCGCTGGAATCGCGCGTCGTAGCGCGGATCGATCGACGGCCTCGCCTCGGTCACGGCTGCACCTCCATCGGATGCCCCGCCGCACGCGCTGCGGGTGGCGCCAGCCTAGCGACGGCGCCGGAGCGGGGCATCCGCTTCGCAGCGTGCCCGTCGCGTGCGCGTCAGTCCTCGGGCTCGCCGCTCAGGATGCCGCGCAGCCAGTCGCGGGCCTCGATGAAGATGCCGTCGTCGTACTTCGAGTGGTACTCGACCTCGCGGCGATCCGCCCGGGGGTACGACCCCAGGAAGATCACGTTGGGTGAGAAACGCCGCAGGCCCAGCAGGGCGTCGGCGACGCGCTCGTCCTCGACGTGGCCGTCGAGGTCGATCACGAAGCGGTACCGGCCGAGGGCGTCGCCGATCGGGCGCGACTCGAGCAGCGACATGTTCACGCCCCGCGTCGAGAACTGCTCGAGCATGGCGAGCAGCGAACCCGGCTCGTCGTCGGGCAGTTCGACGATGACGCTCGTCTTGTCGGCGCCCGTGCGCGCGGGGATGTGCCGCGACCGGCTGACGAGCACGAAGCGGGTCACCGCGTTCGGGTTGTCGCCGATGCCCTCCGCGAGCAGCTCGACGTCGAGCTGCTCGACGATGCCGGGGGGCGCGACGGCCGCGTCGGCGTTGCTGTCCGCCTCGAAGAGCGAGGTGGCGGCCTGCACGTTGCTCGACGCCGGGATGTGCCCGTGGTCGGGCAGGTTCCGCTCGAGCCATCCGCGGGTCTGCGCGTAGGCGACCGGGTGCGCGTTCACCACCTGCACGTCGGCGATCGCGGTGCCGGGCCGGGCGACGAGCACGAAGTTCACGGGGACGAGGTACTCCCCCACGATCCGCAGGCCCGGGACCGTCGCGAGCGCGTCCTGCGTGGCCGAGACGCCGCCCTCGATCGAGTTCTCGATCGCGATCATCGCGGCGATCGACCGGCCGCTCGTGACATCCGCCAGCGCCTCGCCGACGTTGTTCACCGACCGCCACGCCCGGCCGGCCGCCTCGGGGACCTGCTTCAGCGCCGCCTCCGTGAAGGTGCCCGCCGGCCCCAGGTAGGAGTAGGTCTCCGAGGGGGTGGCGGTGCCGGGTGCGGTCATGCACGCAAGCCTAGCCAGCGCTCGCAGCGGGGCGGCGTACGGTGCAGGCATGACCGAGACCGCAGAGGCCCCCGTCCCGCCGCCGCGCGGCGCCGCGGGCGCGGCCGCGCAGGCACCGGATCCGCTGGCCGGCGGGGACGCCGCCCGACGGCGCGGCCTCCAGCAGATGCGCCGGCTCGCGACCTGGCTGCTCGTCGCCGCAGCCGTCGTGTTCGCCGTCGCGTTCGCCCTGGAGGACCGCATCCCGTGGATGGGCTTCGTCCGCGCCGCGGCGGAGGGCGCGATGGTCGGCGCCCTCGCCGACTGGTTCGCCGTCACCGCGCTGTTCCGGCACCCGCTCGGCCTCCGCATCCCGCACACCGCGATCATCCCGACCCGGAAGGACGAGATCGGCCGCACGCTCGGCGAGTTCGTCGAGCTAGAGTTCCTCTCCGACGAGGTCGTGCTCGGCAAGCTGCGCTCCATCGGGCTCGCCCGCCGCGTCGGCGAGTGGCTGCGCGAGCCGGCGAACGCCGACCGGCTCACCGGCGAGGCCGCGACCGCCGCCCGGGCGGTGCTGCGGCTCCTCGGCGACGACGACGTCGAGGAGGTCATCGAGCAGCTCGCCCGGCGCCACCTCGTCGAACCCGAGTGGGGCCCCGCGATCGGCCGCGTCGGCGCGAAGCTCGTCGCCGCGGGTCAGCAGCGGCACGCGGTCGACGCGCTCGTCGAGCAGGCCGAGGGCTGGCTCGCGGCGCACCCCGAGGCGTTCGGGTCGATGGTGTCGTCGCGCCTGCCCCGCTGGCTGCCGCAGGTCGTCGACCGGTTCGTCGACGACCGCGCCCACCGCGAGGTGCTGGCGTTCGTGCGCGCGGTGCGCGACGACCCGGGGCATCCGGCCCGCGTCGCGATCGACTCGTGGCTGGCCGAGTTCGCCGAGCGGCTGCAGTACGACCCCGCCGCGATCGACCGCCTCGAGGAGCTGAAGCGCGACCTGATGGACAGCCCGCGCGTGCGCGAGTTCGCCGCCGAGACGTGGACGGCCGTGCGCGGCACGCTCGAGTCCTCGCTCGACGACCCCGACAGCGAACTGCGCCGGGGCCTGCGATCCGCGCTCGTCGAGGTGGGCGCCCGCCTCGCGTCCGACCCGGCGCTGCAGGTCAAGGTCGACGCGTGGGCGACGGATGCCGCGGCCCACCTCGTGCGCACGTACCGCCACGACCTGGCCGGCGTGATCTCGGAGACCGTCGAGCGGTGGGACCCCCGCGAGGCCGCCGACAAGCTGGAGCTCCAGGTCGGCCGCGACCTCCAGTTCATCCGCATCAACGGCACCGTCGTCGGCGCGCTCGCGGGGCTCGCGATCTACACCGTGGCGACGCTCGCGCGCATGGTCATCGGATGACCGATCGCACGCAACCCCGTGACCGCGGGCGGCCCCGATGCCAGACTTGGCCGCATGCATGAGCGAGCGGGCACCCCGGCGACCGAATCCGACCTGATCGACGTGGAGGCCCTCGTACGGGCGTACTACGAGCTCGAGCCCGACGCCTCCGTGCCGGAGCAGCGCGTCGTGTTCGGCACCTCGGGCCACCGGGGATCCGCGTTCGACACCGCGTTCAACGAGCACCACATCCTCGCCATCACCCAGGCGATCGTCGAGTACCGCGCGGCGCAGGGCATCACGGGCCCCCTCTTCATCGGGGCCGACACGCACGCGCTCAGCGCGCCCGCGCAGACCACGGCGCTCGACGTGCTCGTCGCCAACGGCGTGCGGGTGCTCGTCGACGAGTACGACGACTACGTGCCGACGCCGGCGCTCTCGCACGCGATCCTGAAGTGGAACAACGACCCCGCGAAGCGCGCCGAGGGCGAGGCCGACGGCATCGTCATCACCCCGAGCCACAACCCGCCCGCCGACGGCGGCTTCAAGTACAACCCGCCGCACGGCGGCCCGGCCGACTCGGATGCCACGGGCTGGATCGCGAACCGCGCCAACGAGCTCATCGCCGACGGGCTCAAGGGCGTGAACCAGGCCGAGCCCAGCGGCGTCGAGACGTACGACTTCCGCACGAACTACGTCGCCGACCTCGAGCAGATCATCGACATCGAGGCCATCAAGGCGTCGGGCATCAGGATCGGCGCCGACCCGCTGGGCGGGGCATCCGTCACGTACTGGGGCGCGATCCGCGACCACTACGGCCTCGACCTCACCGTCGTGAACGAGCGCGTCGACCCGGCGTGGTCGTTCATGACGCTCGACTGGGACGGGAAGATCCGGATGGACCCGTCCTCGCCGAGCGCGATGGCGTCGGTGCTCGAGCACCGCGGCGACTACGACATCCTCACGGGCAACGACGCCGACGCCGACCGGCACGGCATCGTCACGCCCGACGGCGGGCTGATGAACCCGAACCACTACCTCGCCGTCGCGATCGAGTACCTCTACCAGCACCGCCCCGGCTGGGCGGCCGACGCGGCCATCGGCAAGACCCTCGTGTCGAGCTCGATGATCGACCGCGTCGCCGACTCCCTCGGCCGGCGCCTCTGGGAGGTGCCCGTCGGCTTCAAGTGGTTCGTGCCCGGCCTCGTCGACGGCTCGGTCGCCTTCGGCGGCGAGGAGAGCGCCGGCGCCTCGTTCCTGCGCAAGGACGGCACGGTCTGGACGACCGACAAGGACGGCATCCTGCTGTGCCTGCTCGCCTCGGAGATCCGCGCGGTCACCGGGAAGAGCCCGTCGGAGCTCTACCGCGAGCTGACCGAGCGGTTCGGCGACCCCGCCTACCAGCGCGTCGACGCCGTCGCCACGAAGGACGAGAAGGCGCGACTCGGCAAGCTCGACGGCGACGCGATCACCGCCACCGAGCTGGCCGGCGAGCCGATCACGGCGCGGCTCTCGAAGGCCCCCGGCAACGACGCGGCGATCGGCGGTGTGAAGGTCGTCACCGAGGACGCGTGGTTCGCGGCCCGCCCGAGCGGCACCGAGGACGTCTACAAGGTCTACGCCGAGTCGTTCAAGGGGCCGGAGCACCTCGCCGAGGTGCAGGCGGAGGCGAAGCGGATCGTCGGCGACGCGCTGGGCGCGTGAGCCGCGCGATGGAGCCGGTGGAGAGCTGGCCCGGAACCGCCTACCCGCTCGGCGCCACGTTCGACGGCAGCGGCACGAACTTCGCCCTGTTCAGCGAGGTCGCGGAGCGCGTCGAGCTCTGCCTCTTCGACGACGACGGCACCGAGACGAGGGTCGACCTCATCGACGTCGACGCGTTCGTCTGGCACGCCTACCTCCCGCAGGTGCAGCCCGGCCAGCGGTACGGGTACCGGGTGCACGGGCCGAACGACCCCGCGAAGGGGCTGCGCGCGAACCCGGGCAAGGTGCTGCTCGACCCCTACGCGAAGGCCATCGCGGGCGCGTTCGACTGGGATCCGTCGCTCTACGGCTACCACTTCGGCGAGCCCGACTCGCGCAACGACGACGACTCGGCCGCGCACGTCGCGCACTCGGTCGTGATCAACCCCTTCTTCGACTGGGCGGGCGACCGTCGCCCGAACACGCCGTACTCGCGCACCGTGATCTACGAGGCCCACGTGAAAGGGCTCACCGCGCTGCATCCCGAGGTGCCCGAGTCCCAGCGCGGCACCTACGCCGGCGTCGCCCACCCCGCCGTGATCGAGCACCTGCAGCGCCTCGGCGTCACGGCGATCGAGCTCATGCCGGTGCACCAGTTCGTGCAGGACTCGACGCTCCTCGAGAAGGGCCTGCGCAACTACTGGGGCTACAACACCATCGGCTACCTGGCGCCGCACAACGAGTACTCGTCGAACGGCGACCTCGGCCAGCAGGCGCAGGAGTTCAAGGGCATGGTGCGCACGCTGCACGAGGCGGGCATCGAGGTGATCCTCGACGTGGTCTACAACCACACCGCCGAGGGCAACCACCTCGGCCCGACGATCGCGTTCCGCGGCATCGACAACGCCGCGTACTACCGGCTCGAGCCGGACGACCCGCGGTACTACACCGACTACACGGGCACCGGGAACTCGCTCAACGTGCGCCACCCGCACGCGCTGCAGCTCATCATGGACAGCCTGCGCTACTGGGTGCTCGAGATGCACGTCGACGGGTTCCGGTTCGACCTCGCGGCCACGCTCGCCCGCGAGTTCTACGACGTCGACCGGCTGTCGAGCTTCTTCGAGCTCGTGCAGCAGGACCCGGTGGTCTCGCAGGTGAAGCTCATCGCCGAGCCGTGGGACGTCGGGCCCGGCGGGTACCAGGTGGGCAACTTCCCGCCGCAGTGGACGGAGTGGAACGGCAAGTACCGCGACACCGTGCGCGACTTCTGGCGGGGCGAGCCGTCGACCCTCGGCGAGTTCGCCTCGCGCATCACCGGGTCGGCCGACCTGTACGAGAACGACGGCCGCCGCCCGGTGGCCTCGATCAACTTCATCACCGCCCACGACGGCTTCACCCTGCGCGACCTCGTGTCGTACAACGAGAAGCACAACGACGCGAACGGCGAGGACAACCGCGACGGCGAATCGCACAACCGCTCGTGGAACTCGGGCGCCGAGGGCGAGACCGCCGACCCGGGGGTGCTCGCGCTCCGCGCCCGCCAGCAGCGCAACTTCCTCGCGACCCTGCTGCTCTCGCAGGGCGTGCCGATGATCCTGCACGGCGACGAGCTCGGCCGCACGCAGCAAGGCAACAACAACACCTACGCCCAGGACTCCGAGCTGACCTGGATCCACTGGGACCGGGCCGACCAGCCGCTGATCGAGTTCACGGCGGCGCTCGTGCGCCTCCGGCAGGACCACCCGACGTTCCGGCGCAGCCGGTTCTTCGACGGCCGCCCGGTCGACAGCGACGACAGCCCCGAGGGCTCGCCGCTGCCCGACATCGTGTGGCTGCGCGCCGACGGCACGCAGATGACCCCGGCCGACTGGGATGCCCCGCTCGGCCGCGCCGTCGGCGTGTACCTGAACGGCGAGGGCATCCGCCAGCGCGACGCGCGCGGCGAGCCGATCACCGACGTCGACTTCCTCGTGTTCTACAACGGGTCGCCCGACCCGACGGAGTTCACGATCCCGCAGCGCACGAAGCAGGCGTGGGACGTCGTCGTCGACACGGCGGGCCACGCGGCCACCGACGAGGCGAGCACCGCCGGCTCGGTGTTCACGCTCGAGGGCCGCTCGCTGCTCGTGCTCCGGGCGCACGCCGAGCCCGACGTCGAGCCCGACCACTCGGTCGCGGCGTCGCTGTCGGAACGCACGCGGCAGGCGGGGCGGACGCCCGCGCCCGCGACCGGAACGGGCCTGCACGGCGGCTGATCACGGCCAATCGCACGACCACGACGGAGGGGGACATCCAGTGGCCAGGACACCGCGATCGACGTACCGACTGCAGGTGCGCGCCGCGTTCGACCTCGACGCGGTGGCGGGGGTGACCGACTACCTGCACGACCTCGGCGCGGACTGGATCTACCTGTCGCCGCTGCTCGCGGCCACCGCCGGGTCGGATCACGGGTACGACGTCGTCGACCACTCGCGCGTCGACCCGGCGCGCGGCGGGGCCGACGGGCTGGCGCGGGCCGTCGCCGCCGCGCGCGAGCGCGGCCTCGGCGTGCTGGTCGACATCGTGCCCAACCACATGGGCGTCTCGGATGCCTCGCAGAACGCCTGGTGGTGGGACCTGCTCCGGCACGGGCGGGGGTCGCGATACGCGGAGGCGTTCGACGTCGACTGGGCGTTCGGGAACGACCGGGTGCGGCTGCCCGTGCTCGGCGGCCCGGTCGAGCAGGCGGTCGCTGCCGGCGACCTCCGCGTCGAGGGCGAAGAGCTGCGCTACTTCGAGCACCGGTTCCCGATCGCCCCCGAGACGGATGCCTCGCTGCTCGAGCAGGCGCGGGGCGGGGTATCCGCTGCCGAACGCGCCGTTGCCGAGCGCGCCGAAGCGGTGCTCGCGGTGCACGCCGCGCAGCACTACGAGCTGATGGACTGGCACCGGGCCGATGACGAGCTCGACTACCGGCGCTTCTTCGCCGTGTCGACGCTCGCGGGCATCCGCGTCGAGGTGCCGTGGGTGTTCGACGAGAGCCATGCCGAGATCCTGCGCTGGATCCGCGAGGGCCTCGCCGACGGCCTCCGCGTCGACCACCCCGACGGCCTCGCCGACCCGGGCGGCTACCTCGCCCGGCTCGCCGAGGCGACCGGCGGCGCGTACGTGCTCGTGGAGAAGATCCTCGAGCACGGCGAGCGCCTGCCGGCCGGCTGGGCGGCCGACGGCACCACCGGGTACGACGCGCTCGCCGACCTCGACCGGGTGTTCGTCGATCCGGCCGGCGAAGGCGGGCTCACGCGGGCGGCGCGGCCGGACGCGGGCGACGCCGCCGGCGCCGGCCGGCCCGAGGACTGGACCGAGCTCATCCACGGGACCAAGCGCGGCATCGCCGACGGGATCCTCCGCTCGGAGGTGCTGCGGCTCGTGCGGCTCCTCCCCCGCCCGGTCGACGGCGCCGACGACGCGATCGCCGAGCTCCTCACCGACTTCCCGGTCTACCGCTCGTACCTCGTGCTCGGCGGCGAGCACCTCGACCGCGCCGAGGCATCCGCTCGCGCCCGTCGGCCCGAGCTCGCGGCCGCCCTCGACGAGATCGCGCCGCTGCTGCGCGACCCCGACGAGCCGATCGCGCGACGCTTCCAGCAGACCAGCGGCATGGTGATGGCGAAGGGCGTCGAGGACACGGCGTTCTACCGGTACACCCGGCTCGGCACGCTGACCGAGGTCGGCGGCGACCCATCGGAGTTCGCCATCACGCCGGCCGAGTTCCACGAGCGCGCCGAGCGGCGGCACGCGGCGTGGCCGGACACGATGACGACCCTGTCGACCCACGACACGAAGCGCGGCGAGGACGTGCGGGCCCGGCTCAGCGTGCTGAGCGAACTGCCCGACCGCTGGGCGCTCCTGCTCGCCGAGCTCCGGCCGCTCGCCTCGACCGGCAGCCGCCCGCTCGACGCCCTGCTCTGGCAGGCGATCGTCGGCGCCTGGCCCGTGTCGCGCGAGCGGCTGCACGCCTACGCCGAGAAGGCCGCCCGCGAGGCCGGCGACGAGACGAGCTGGGCCGACCCGGATGCCGCGTTCGAGCGGCGCCTGCACGCGCTCGTCGACGCCGCGTTCGACGACGAGCAGGTGGCGGCGCTCGTGACCGGGTTCGTCGAGGAGGTCGCGGCGCCCGGCTGGTCGAACTCGCTCGGCGCGAAGCTGCTGCAGCTGCTCGGGCCGGGCGTGCCCGACGTCTACCAGGGGTCGGAGCTCTGGGAACAGAGCCTCGTCGACCCCGACAACCGCCGGCCCGTCGACTTCGACGTGCGCCGCGGACTGCTGCGGCGGCTCGACGGCGGGTGGCTCCCGCCGGTCGACGAGACCGGGGCGGCGAAGCTCCTCGTCGTCTCGCGCGCACTGCGCCTCCGGCGCGACCGCCCCGACCTGTTCACGAGGTACACGCCGTTCGACGTCGTCGGAGAGGCATCCGAGCATGCGATCGCCTTCGACCGCGGCGGCGCGGTCGCGGTGGCCACCCGCCTGCCGGTCGGGCTCGCCGCGCGCGGACCCGACCCCTGGGGCGACACCGTCCTGCTGCGGCACGCGGGCCCGACGATCGACCTGCTCACCGGGCGGCGGTTCGACGAGCCGGAGGTGCCGCTCGGCGTGCTGCTGGAGCGGTACCCGGTCGCGCTGCTCGGGCCGGCGGAGGCCGGGGACGCGGCGGCCGGTGACGCCGCCGGCGACGACGCGGAGGCGGGCGTCGCGGCGGCCGGCGCATGATCCCCGAGGTCTGGGCGCCGCGGGCGTCGTCGGTCTCGCTCCGCGCGCCCTCGCACGGCGCGGATGCCCCGATGCACCGCGACCCCGAGCGCGACGGCTGGTGGCGCGCCGACCTGGACCTCGCGCCGGGCGACCGGTACGGCTTCGTGCTCGACGGCGACGACCGCGCCCTGCCCGACCCGCGCTCCCGTCGCCAGCCCGACGGCGTGCACGAGCTGAGCGCGGTGTTCGACCCGGGCGAGCACGACTGGCGAGACGGCGACTGGCCGGGCCGCGAGCTCGCGGGGTCGGTCGTCTCCGAGCTGCACGTCGGCACGTTCACGCCCGACGGCACGCTCGACGCGGCGATCGCCCGGCTCGACCACCTCGTCGACCTCGGCATCGGGTTCGTCGAACTGCTCCCGGTGAACGCCTTCAACGGCGAGTGGAACTGGGGCTACGACGGCGTGCTCTGGTACGCGGTGCAGGAGAGCTACGGCGGCCCGGCCGCCTACCAGCGGTTCGTCGACGCCTGCCACGCGCGCGGGCTCGGCGTCATCCAGGACGTCGTCTACAACCACCTCGGGCCGAGCGGCAACTACCTGCCCCGCTTCGGACCGTACCTGCACGAGGGCCGCGTGAACACGTGGGGCTCCTCGCTCAACCTCGACGGGCCCGACTCCGACGAGGTGCGCCGGTACATCCTCGACGACGCCCGTATGTGGTTCGCCGACTTCCACGTCGACGGCCTGCGCCTCGACGCCGTGCACGCCCTCGTCGACCACCGCGCGACGCACCTGCTCGAGGAGCTCGCGGCCGAGGCGGATGCCACGTCGGCGGCGCTCGGCCGCCCGCTGACCCTCATCGCCGAGAGCGACCTCAACGACCCGCGGATGATCCGCCCGCGCGACGAGCACGGCCTCGGCCTGACCGCGCAGTGGAGCGACGACTTCCACCACGCCCTGCACGTCAACCTCACCGGCGAGACGACCGGGTACTACGCCGACTTCGCGGGCATCGCATCGCTCGCGGCGGTGCTGGAGCACGGGTTCTTCCACGCGGGCACGTTCTCGAGCTTCCGCGGCCGCACCCACGGGCGACCGATCGACCTCGACCGAACGCCGGCGTGGCGGCTGGTCACCTTCACGCAGGACCACGACCAGATCGGCAATCGCGCGACCGGCGACCGGCTGACGGCGACCCTCGACGAGCGGGGCATCCGGCTCGCGGCCCTGCTGAACCTGACCTCGCCGGGCACGCCGATGCTGTTCATGGGCGAGGAGTGGGGCGCGTCGACGCCGTGGCAGTTCTTCACGTCGCATCCCGAGCCCGAGCTCGGCGAGGCGACGGCCCGCGGGCGCATCGCCGAGTTCGCCCGCATGGGCTGGGACCCGGCCGTCGTGCCCGACCCGCAGGACCCCGAGACGTTCCGCCGGTCGAAGCTCGACTGGCGCGAGGTCGACGACGGCGCCAGTGGTGCGGGCGACCCCGACGGCCGGCATGCTCGCACCCTCGACCTGCACCGCCGCCTCATCGCCCTGCGGCGCGAGCTGCCCGAGCTCACGGACCCGAGCTTCCGGAGCATCCGGGTCGAGGTCGACGCGGATGCCCCGTGGCTGGTGCTGCACCGGGGCGACGTCGCCGTGGCGGCGAACCTCGGCGAGGCCGCGGTCGAGCTGCCCCTCGCGGGCGAGGTGCTGCTCGCGACCGACGAGGGCGTCCGCGGCGGGGCATCCGTCACGCTGCCGGGGCGCAGCGGGGCCGTGGTTTCGACGGGCTCAACCGCCGGTGGTTGAGCCTGTCGAAACCTCAGCGCAGCGAGAAGTAGTGCACCGACCCGCCGCCCGAGAGCGCCTGGTCGACGTCCCAGAAGTCGGCGTCCTTCGTGTGCCCGCCGACCCACACCTTGGTACCCGAGCCGGTGTGCTCGACGCGGGTCACGACGGTCGTGTGGTCGCGGTCGCCCGAGTTGTCCCAGTCGAACTGGGCGACGTCGCCGACCTTGACCTGGTCGCGCTGCGCATCCTCGAGCGGGGTCGCCAGGTCGGGCCGTGAGAGCAGCCAGTCGCGCATGGCGGTGGAGCTGGTCCAGGCCGCCGAGGCCTGCCCGGTCGCGAAGTCGTACGACCACGCGCCGTCCATCGCCCAGCCGCGCTGGAGCAGCGACTGGCTGGTGAAGTTCGCGCAGTCGTTGCCCGAGATCACGAGGTACTGGCCCGAGTTGTAGTTCTGCCAATAGGCGAGCACGTAGTTCACCTGGGCGTCGATGCGCGGGTCGCTCGTGTAGGTCAGCGCGAGCTGCGTCGGCGTGGTCTGGAAGGACGCGACGGATGCCTCGGCGTCGACGGTCGCCGCGGGGCGGGAGCTCGCCGGGGCGCGCGTGCCGACCGGCTGCCCGGCGGCGTCGAGGAACTCGACCGCAGCCGAGGTGCCCTGCGCCGTCGAGGCGGTGGCCGGCACGTCGAACACCAGGTACGCGGGGTTCACCGCGGTGAACACGGCCGGCACGCCGCCGACGGTCACCGCGGCGACGGCGTCGAGGTGCTCGCCCTCGACGCTGACCTGCGCGCCGCCCGTGAACGGGGTCTGGGTCGACGAGAGTCCGCTCGTGATCGCGGGAGCCTGCGTGATCTCGCCCGAGCGGACCGCCGCGGTGATCGTGTCGCCGGCGGAGCCGGGCGTCGGGTCGGCGCTGATCGCCACGGCCCGGGTCGCCGCGGTCGCGTCGCCGCCGACCGCACCGACGGCGCCGAGCACGCAAACCCCGAGCATCGAGGCGATGCCGGTCAGCGCGCCGACCTGGCGCGCGAGGCCGCTGGTCGCCCGACGATTGCCGCGGCGTTCGGCCCGGTGGCGGGCGCGCGTCGGGTCGGTACCGAGGGGAAGGTCCGTGGGCACGTCGGCCGGAGCGGGCGCGGGGTCGGTCACCGGAGCGGCGGGGCGCTCGTCGGCGGGGGTCGTGGAGGAGGGCGGGCGGTAGGTGGAGCGTCGCCGGATGGGCGCGTCGGAATCTGGCTGCACGGTTCGGGTTCGTCCAGGGATGTCGGCGGAAGGGGGGGCCGAAACACCCCATCACGCGTTTTTGTGAGGTTCCCTCTCGAACGCTGGGAGCTCTGTGAGAGCGCGATCACGCCCGTCGGGCGGCGACGACCCGGGCCCACGCGGCCGCCAGCGGCACCAGGACGAACGCGGCGGCGACGTTCACGGCGGCGAATCCGCCGAGCCCGAGCAGCAGCCCCGAGAACGCCGACGCGATCGCGGCGGCGAAGTTCATGGCCGCATCGGATGCCCCCTGCAGCGGCACCCGCAGGTCGGGTTCGACCGACTCGGTGAGGAGCGCCGAGCCGCCGATGAGCCCGGCCGACCAGCCGAGGCCGAGCAGGCCCAGCGCGAGCGGGATGAGCACCAGGTCGTCGCCCGGAGCGAGGATGCCGATCATCGTCGCGGTGAACTGGATCACGGCGCCGGCCGCGATCACCGCCACCGCACCGACCCGGTCGACGAGCCAGCCCATGATCGGACTCGCCCCGTACATGCCGAGGATGTGGATGCTCAGCACCAGCCCGACGAGCGACAGCGAGAGCCCGTTCGCATGCATGTGCACCGGCGTCATCACCATGACCGCCACCATCACCGTGTGCGCGCAGACGATCGCGAGCAGGGCGAGCAACGGCACCGGACGGCGAACCGCGAGGCGGAGGGCGCGCCAGGCCCCGATCGGTCGTTCGGCCGGCTCGACGGCGGTCGCCGACGGCACGCCCGACGGTTCCATGCCGGAATCGGCATGCGTCGCCGCGGACGTCGTCCCCGGGTCGCCGCCGGCGGCCGCGAGCGACTCCTCGACGTCGCCGATGATCGCGTCGTCGTGCGCGGCGGCGCCGCGGTCGGCGGTCGAATCGGCCTCGAGCGTGCCGGCGCGCGGCAACCGCAGGAGGGTCGACACGAGCAGCGTCGACACCGCGAAGACCGCCCCCGAGAACAGGAACGGCCCGACCAGCGGCGGGAGCCCCAGGCTGCGCCCGACCGCGTCGCCGACGTCCGACAGGTTCGGGCCGATCACCGACCCGATGGTGGTGGCCCAGAGCACGAGCGACATCGATCGCGCCTCGAATCCGGGCCGGGCGATCTCGGTCGCCGCGAACCGCGCCTGCAGGCCCGCCGCGGCGCCCGCACCGAAGCAGGCGAGCCCCAGGAAAGCCAGTCCGATCAGGCCCGTCGTCGCCGCGAGCACCACGAGGCCTGCGCCGATCGCGCCGCAGCCGTAGCCGATCGCGAGCGCCACGTGACGACCGCGGGCGACGGCCACGCGCGCCAGCGGGATCGCCGCGAGCCCCGCGCCGAGCACCGAGCACGTCTGGCTGAGGCCGGCGAGCACCGCGGTGCCGGTGAGCTCCTCCATGAGCAGCGCGGCCACGGCGATGCCGCTCGCCACGCCGACGCCGGCGAGGAGCTGGTTGACGATCAGGACCGCGAGCGAGAGCCCGCGGCGAGGCATCCGCCCAGCCGCCGGAGCCCCGCCCGACTCAGCCATCGCTCGCGGCCGGCAGGCCGAAGAACTCCTCGAGCGTCGTATATCCCGTGTCGTGCATCTGCGTGGCCAGGTCGACCCCGATGTACCGGTAGTGCCACGCCTCGTGCGGGTACCCGGTGACGTCGACCTTGTCGGACGGATACCGCAGGAGGAATCCGAACCGGTACGCGTTGTCGCGGAGCCATTGCCCCTCGACGCTGTCCTCCATGCACTCGAACGTGCAGCCGCCCTCGGTGCCGATGTCGATGCCGAGGCCGGTCTGGTGCTCGCTGTGCCCGGGCGGCGCGGTCGTCGGGTCGCTGCCGTCGCCGTACAGGTCGACCTGCGTGTCGTAGCTGCGGTACGCGCTGTTCGAGGCCAGGTACAGCCCGGCCTCGTTCGCCGCGGCCTCGAACATCGCGACGACGGCGTCGGATGCCTCCTGCCGGAGCTCGGGCTCCCAGGTGTGCGCGACGGGCACCTCGACGAGGTCGTCGGGCACGTAGTCGATCGGGTTCAGCGGGCGGGCGCGGTTCACCACGACCCAGATGCTCGAGGCGTCGTCGATCGAGTGCGCCGTGCGGTCGAAGGTCTCGACCTGGGCCGGCGCCGGGGCCTGCGCGGGCGCCGGCCGCGGCGTGGCCGAGGCGCTCGCCGAGGCATCCGCCGTGGTGTCGCCGCCTTGGCCCGCCGCCGCATCGGAAGCCGGCCCGCCGGCCGCGCCGACCACGAAGGCGACCGCCCCGATGAGCACCGCCGACACGCTCAGCGCGATGACCATGCGACGTCGGTGCACGGTCTCGTCGAGCTCGGGCTCGGCGCTTCGGGGGTCGTGGGGTGGCACCCGCCGAGTCTACCGACGCCGCCCGTGCGCGGCCTCGAAGGCGGTCGCGGAGCCATCCGTCCGATCCGTGAGAGCGCTCTCTTGACATCGACCACGACTTCTGCGTAGAGTCACCGTCGACATCGTGAGAGCGCTCTCACGGCTCCTCCCCAAGGTTCCCCAAGCGCGTCCTCCCGATCTCGCATTCCGTCAACCACGCACACAAAGGAGTGACCGTGAAGCTTTCACGACGCACCCGCGCTGTCGCCGCCGTAGCCGGCGCGGCATCGATCGCTCTCCTTGCCTCCGCCTGCTCGTCGGGCGACTCGGGCTCGGGCGAGGGCGAGGACATCACCCTCACCATCACCACCTTCGGCACCTTCGGGTACGACGACCTGTACAAGGAGTACGAGGCCGCCAACCCGGGCATCAAGATCGAGGCCACGAACATCGACACGGGTGGCAACGCCCGCACCGACGCGTTCACGAAGCTCGCCGCCGGCTCCGGCCTCAGCGACATCGTCGCCACCGAGGAGGGCTGGCTCGGCGCGATCATGGAGGTCTCCGACCAGTTCGTCGACCTCAAGGACTACGGCATCGAGGACCGCAAGGCCGACTGGGTCGACTGGAAGTACCAGCAGGCGACCGACGCCGACGGCCGCGTCATCGGCTACGGCACCGACATCGGCCCGACCGGCCTCTGCTACAACGCCCCGGCGTTCGCGGCCGCGGGCCTCCCGACCGACCGCGAAGAGGTCGCGGCGCTCCTCGAGGGCGACTGGGCCCACTACTTCGAGGTCGGCAAGCAGTACGTCGACACCACCGGCAAGGCCTGGTTCGACCAGCCCGGCTTCGTCTGGAACTCGATCGTCAACCAGATGCCCGAGGGCTACTACACCGCCGACGGCGAGCTGAACGTCGAGGACAACGCCGAGCTCAAGGCGAACTTCGACCTCCTCGGCGAGGCGATCGGCAACGGCCTCTCGGCGCAGCAGGCGCAGTGGGACTGGAACGGCGGCAAGTCGTTCGTCGACGGCACCTTCGCGACCTTCGTCTGCCCGGGCTGGATGCTGGGCGTCGTCCAGGGCCAGACCGAGGCCGGCGGCGGCGACGCCAGCACCGGCTGGGACTTCGCCGACGTCTTCCCCGGCGGCGCAGGCAACTGGGGTGGCGCGTTCCTCTCGATCCCCGAGACGAGCAAGCACAAGGAAGAGGCTGCGAAGCTGGCCGACTGGCTGACCCAGCCCGAGCAGCAGCTCAAGCAGTTCGAGGCCGCGGGCAGCTTCCCGTCGACCCTCGAGGCGCAGGAGGAGCTCGCTGCCAACCCGACGCCGAACGAGTTCTTCAACGGCGCGCCCGTCGGCGCCATCCTCGCCTCGCGCGCTGAGGGTGTCGTGGCCCAGTTCAAGGGTCCGGACGACTCGGTGATCCAGGAGAACGTCTTCGGCCCGCCGCTGCAGGCGCTCGACCGTGGCGAGATCGACACCGCCGCGGCGTGGGACCAGGCCATCGAGCTGCTGCACGAGCTCGTCGGCTGATGACGCCCTAGGTGGTCGGGCGGTGCCGGCCCAGCCGGCACCGCCCGACCACCACCACCCCAGCCTCAACGCACCGACGAACAGGAACACCCCATGACCGCCACCGTGCCGCCGCCGACGACCGGCGCCCCTGCGCCCGAGCTCCGCCCCGGCCGCGACGCCGCCGTGAAGCCCACCTACCGGCAGCGGCTGTCGCGGTTCGACCTCAAGGCCTCCCCCTACTTCTACGTCTCCCCCTTCTTCCTGCTGTTCGCGCTCGTCGGCCTGTTCCCCCTCGGGTACACGCTCGTCGTGTCGATGCACCAGTGGGACCTGCTGAAGGGCCAGGGCGACTTCGTCGGCCTCGCCAACTTCACCAAGGTGCTCGGTTCCGACATGTTCTGGAACTCGATCTTCAACACCCTGAGCATCTTCCTGCTCTCCGCGATCCCGCAGCTGATCGTCGCGCTCGTGGTCGCCTACCTGCTCGACCAGGGCCTGCGCGCCCCCACCATCTGGCGCATGGGCGTGCTGCTGCCGTTCGTCGTCACGCCGGTCGCCGTGGCCCTCATCTTCTCGAGCATCTTCAACGAGGGCGACGGCCTCGCGAACAACCTGCTCAACCTCGTCGGCATCCCCGACCTCGAGTGGAAGCACGACACCTTCCTGTCGCACCTCGCGATCGCGACCATGGTGAACTTCCGCTGGACCGGCTACAACGCCCTCATCCTGCTCGCCGCCATGCAGGCCGTGCCGCGCGACCTCTACGAGTCCGCCGCGATCGACGGCGCCGGCAGCGCCCGCCGCTTCTTCTCGATCACGATCCCGTCGATCCGCCCGACGCTCATCTTCGTGATCATCACCGCCACCATCGGCGGCCTCCAGATCTTCGCCGAGCCGCGCCTCTTCGACGTGTCGACGGCCGGCGGCATCGGCGGCGCCGACCGCCAGTTCCAGACCACCGTGCTGTACATGTGGGAGCTCGCCTTCTTCCGCCGCGACTTCGGCGAGGCGGCGGCCGTCGCCTGGCTGCTGTTCCTCCTGATCGTCACGTTCGGGCTCGTGAACTTCCTGGTCTCGCGCCGCATCGCCACGGGCGATGCCCCGAAGCGACCGAACCGACGCACCCGACGCGCCCTCGCCCGAGGAGAGAACCGATGAGCACCGCCACCCCCGAACCGATCCCCGCCGTCCGGGTCGACGTCCTCGAGCCCGAGACCTCCGCCCACCCCGACGTCATCGGCAACGGCTCCGGCCCCCGCGGCCGGCGCGGACGCCGCGGCGGTCGCGTCAGCGGCGTCGCCGGCATCGGCAGCCGCCCCGGCTTCCTCACCTACGGCCTGCTCGCCGCCTTCCTCATCGGCAGCGCGTACCCGCTGTGGTGGTCGTTCGTCGTCGGCAGCGGCACGAACGCGACCCGCGGCGAGACCCTCCCGCTCATCCCGGGCGGCAACTTCCTCGCCAACGCGGCGAAGGTGTTCGACGCGATCCCGTTCTGGCTCGCGCTCGGCAACTCGGTGCTGATCTCGTCGATCATCACGATCTCGGTCGTGTCGTTCTCGACGCTCGCCGGCTACGCCTTCGCGAAGCTCCGCTTCCGCGGTCGCGACGGCCTCATGGTCTTCGTCGTCGCCACCATGGCGATCCCGACGCAGCTCGGCATCATCCCGCTGTTCATGATCATGCGCGAGCTCGGCTGGACCGGCACGATCGGCGCCGTCATCGTGCCGACCCTGGTCACCGCCTTCGGCGTGTTCTTCATGCGCCAGTACCTCGTGGACGTCATCCCCGACGAGCTGATCGAGGCGGCGCGCATGGACGGTGCGAACCAGTTCCGCACCTTCCTCACCGTGGGCATCCCGGCCGCCCGCCCCGCGATGGCGATCCTCGGCCTGTTCACGTTCATGTCGGCCTGGACCGACTACCTGTGGCCGCTCATCGTGCTGAGCCCGCAGAACCCGACCCTGCAGACGGCGCTCAGCCAGCTGCAGTCGGGCTACTACATCGACTACTCGATCGTGCTGACCGGCGCCGTCATGGCGACCATCCCGCTGCTCATCCTCTTCGTGGTGGCGGGCAAGCAGCTGATCTCCGGAATCATGGCAGGAGCAGTGAAGGGCTGATGGCTTCTTCGATTTTCCCCAAGGGCTTCATCTGGGGCTCCGCGACCGCGGCCGCGCAGATCGAGGGCGCCGCCCACGAGGGCGGCAAGGAGGACTCGATCTGGGACGCGTACGCACGCGTGCCGAACGCGGTCGCCGGCGGCGACACCCCCGACCGCGCGGTCGACCACTACCACCGCTACCGCGAGGACGTCGCGCTCATGAAGGAGCTCGGCCTCGACTCGTACCGGTTCTCCACGAGCTGGGCGCGCGTCGTGCCCGGCGGCCGAACGGTCAACCGGGAGGGCCTCGACTTCTACTCGCGGCTCGTCGACGAGCTCCTCGAGCAGGGCATCCTGCCGTGGCTCACGCTCTACCACTGGGACCTCCCGCAGGCCCTCCAGGAGCAGGGCGGCTGGGCGAACCGCGACACCTCGTACCGCTTCGTCGAGTACGCCGAGGCCGTGTACGGCGCCCTCGGCGACCGGGTCTCGCACTGGACCACGTTCAACGAGCCGCTGTGCTCGTCGCTCATCGCGTACGTCGGCGGCGAGCACGCGCCGGGCCTGAACGACCCGGTCGCGGGCCTCGCGGCCGTGCACCACCAGCACCTCGGCCACGGCCTCGCGGTGCAGCGGCTTCGCGAGCTGTCGGATGCCTCGGGCCGGAAGATCGAGCTCGGCATCACGCTGAACCTCACCAACGCGGTGCCCAACGACCCGACCGACCCCGTCGACCTCGAGGCAGCTCGCCGCATCGACGCCCTGTGGAACCGGATGTACCTCGAGCCCATCCTGCTCGGCGCATACCCCGCCGACCTGCTCGAGGACGTGCAGGAGTTCGGCCTCGCCGAGAAGATCCTCCCGGGCGACCTCGAGGCCATCTCGCAGCCGATCGACTTCCTCGGCGTGAACCACTACCACGACGACAACGTGTCGGGGCATCCGCTGCCCGCCGACGCGAAGCCGGGCCTCACGCCCACCGACAAGCCGGGCCGCTCGCCGTTCCCGGGCTCGGAGTACGTGACGATGCCGTCGCGCGGCCTGCCGCGGACGGCGATGGACTGGGAGGTGAACCCGGCCGGCCTGACCGAGCTGCTGGTGCGCCTCGGCCAGGAGTACCCGACGCTGCCGCCGCTGTACATCACCGAGAACGGCGCCTCGTACGACGACGTCGTGTCGGAGGACGGCCAGGTGCACGACGCCGAGCGCACGCAGTACATCCTCGACCACATCGCCGCCGTGGGCACCGCGATCGCGGCGGGCGCCGACGTGCGCGGCTACTTCGTGTGGTCGCTGCTCGACAACTTCGAGTGGGCCTGGGGCTACGCCAAGCGCTTCGGCATCGTGCGGGTCGACTACGACACGTTCGAGCGCACGCCGAAGGACAGCGCCCGCGCGTTCCAGGCGTTGATCGCCGATCAGAAGGCCGCCGCGGCCGTCGCCGCGTAAGGGCGAGCAGATCGCACGGCGGGGTCCCGGCGCCGAGCCGGGGCCCCGCCGACTATCGTTGAGGGATCGAACGGATCGATCCCTGGGAGGGGGTTCGCCGTGGGCATCGCCAACAGCGGTTCAGCACCGACGCTCGAGATGGTCGCCGCGAAGGCGGGCGTCTCCCGAGCGACGGTCTCGCGCGTCGTCAACGGATCGCCGAAGGTCAGCCCCGACGTGGTCGCGGCCGTCCAACAGGCCATCGAGGCGCTCAACTACGTGCCCAACCGGGCAGCCCGCTCGCTCGCCAGCAAGCGCACGCAGGCCATCGCGTTGATCGTGCCCGAGTCGGCCGCCCGCGTCTTCGACGACCCGTTCTTCGCGACCATCGTGCAGGGCGTCGCCCTCGCCCTCGCCGAGACCGAGTACACGCTCACGATGGTCATCGAGTCGGAGGTCGACCCCGACAAGACCCGGCGCTTCCTCCTCGGCGGCAACGTCGACGGCGCGCTGATCGTCTCGCACCACACCGGCGACCACTCGTTCGCCCAGCTCCGGTCGCTGCCGCTCGTCTTCGGCGGCCGGCCGCTCGACCCCGACGAGGCGACCGGCTACACCGTCGACGTCGACAACGAGTTCGGAGCCTCGCAGGCGACGCGCCACCTCATCGAGCGCGGATGCCGCCGCATCGCGACGATCGCCGGCCCCCAGGACATGCCCCCGGGCGTCGACCGGCTGCGCGGGTTCACCTCCGTCGCCGTCGACGCGGGCCTCGACGTCGACCTCGTCGAGTTCGGCGACTTCACGCCCGCCGGCGGCGCCGAGGCGATGCGCCGACTGCTCGAGCGCGATCCGTCGATCGACGGGCTCTTCGCGGCCAACGACCAGATGGCGATGGGCGCGATCTCGGCCCTCGCCGAGGCCGGCCGCGCCGTGCCCGACGACGTCGCCGTGGTCGGCTACGACGACGACCGCTACGCCGCGACCGCCGTGCCCGCCCTCACGACCGTGCGCCAGCCGTCGACCGAGATGGGCGCCGAGATGGCGCGCAAGCTGGTGCGCCTCATCGACGGCCAGGACGTCGAGTCGTCGACCATCCTGCCGACCGAGCTCGTGGTGCGGCAGTCGGGCTGAGCGCTGCCGCGCCCGGGAGTCAGCGAGCGAACTCGAACTCCACCACGAGGGTCGGGTCGATGCTCGTGATGATGCCGCGGTAGAAGACGGCCGCCTGGTCCTCGAGGATCTCTCGGAAGGCATCGACGTAGTGCTCCGTCGCATCCTGATCGAGGATGTCCTCGGCCATCTGCAGTTCGTCGATCTCCGGGGCGAAGAGGCTCAGACCGCCCGCCTGCTCGATCGGCTCCCCGAAGTCGACATCGCTGTGTCCGATGAAGATGAACTCCGGAATCGAGACCAGGTACGCGCCGTCGCCCGTCCGCTCGATCCTCACCTCCGAGCCGTCGATACCGAGGCTGGCGGTGAAGGCGTACTCGAGGTAGGTCACTCGTTCGGAGGCGGGGATATCCCAAGCCAGGATGCGGCCCTTCTCATCCGCCTTCTCGAGGTCATGGACGCCCAGGCTCAAGAGGACGACCTGTTCCTCGCGGGTGATCGCGTCGACGACTCGAACCTCGTCGGAATCGGGATGGAGGGCTGAAAGCGCGTTCGCCACCACGGGCGTGAGGAACGGCGCGGCCACGACGATGCCCACGGTCACGACCAAGACCAGCCACAGCGGCACCCGCACTGCGAAGAACGCCTTCATCGGGTACCCACGCCTGCGGGGTCCTCGACGGCGTCCAGGGTGATGACCTCGGTATCGATGAACGGAGCCTCGTCGCCACGGTGGCCCGGCTTCGTGAGTTCAAGGCTGGCGAGGTGTCGCTGCAGCCTCTTGGACATGGGGAGGAATGTGGCCAAGGTGAACCCGCCGGAGACGAGAGCGCCGATGACGGGGATCGCCTTCGCGATTCCGCTGGCGAAGAGCTTCTTCGTCATCGACACCCCGAGGAAGCCTGCGACCTTCTTGACGACCGGGTAGATCGCCCCCTTCGTGAGCGCCTGTTCGGGCAGCTTCTTGACCACCTGAGACGCGATCATCGCAGATACCTTGGAGACACCGCCCTGGGCGAACTGGACACCCACCATGACGCCGACGAAGAGGATGAGGATGCCCTCGGTCGCCTCATCGAGATCGTCGCCATCGTCGGCGAAGAGATCCGGCCAACCGTACACATAGGCGAGCTTCTGGGCGATCCGGAGCATGTGTCCGATGTACTGCGCCATGTCGGCAGGAACGGTACCGATCATCGCGATGCCGCCGGGAATGCCCGCGACTGTCGAGATCCCCGTCACCTTGCTGGTCTCGAAGGCGATGGACGTGTTCGCGACTTCGGTGAGGATCGCGAGCGGGATGCCTGCGGCTGCCGGAGTCGCAGCGATGGCTCGTTCGATCTGCTCCTCGGTGCAGTGCCGCTTGAAGGCCGCGCGGAGATAGGCCGCCCGGTTGATCCGAACGCCGGGCAGTTTCGCTGCCGCGTCCAACACTTGGGTGAACTTCGATTCGGGCTGCTCGAGCTCTTGGGGCATGGCGACGATCGTATCGATGGCCTCGCCCCTCGATCTCACTCGGGGTGAACCCCGTTCTGGGGTGACGACGACGCCATCGCCCGCCGACGGGAGCGTCCGCCGCGAAGTCGCTCAAACGGTCGGTACCAGCCGGGCGGTTTCAGCCGGTGAGTGCAGCACCGGTGATGAGTTCGTCCAGTCTCTCAGCGGGTGTATGGAAGTGGAGCGTTTGCCTGGGACGGATGTTCAGAAGCCGTTGGGTCTGGGCGAGTTCGTCGTCGGTGATGCTGTTGAAGTTGGTGCCCTTGGGGTAGAAGTCCCGGATCAGCCCGTTCGTGTTCTCGTTGCTTCCGCGTTGCCAGGGCGAGTGGGGGTCGCAGAAGAAGACTTTGCAGCCGGTCGCCACGGTGAAGGTCGCGTGCCGGGCCATCTCTGTTCCCTGGTCCCAGGTGATGGTCTTGCGCAGCACGGCGGGGAGGTGTTCGATCATGCCGGCCAGCACGTCGGTGACGGTCTGGCTCTCCCGGGTACCGGGCAGCCGGCCCAGCAACACGAACCGTGTCTGGCGTTCAACCAGGGTCACGATGCCCGAGTTGTCCGGACCGACCACGAGGTCGCCTTCCCAATGCCCGGGCACGGCACGATCGGCGACCTCGGCGGGGCGGTCGGTCAGGCGGGCGCCGTCCAGCCAGGGACGACCCGTCCGGGCGGGGAGCTTCGATTGCGGTTTCCGGTCGGCCCGGCCCGATCGCAACGCCTTCTCGACCGTCAGCTCATGCCGTAGGGCGCCACGGCCTTGTACGTAGAGGGCCTGGTAGATCGTCTCGTGCGACACCCGCATATCCTCCCGCCCGGGGAAGAGCACCGGCAGTCGTCCCGCGATCTGCTGCGGTGAGAACCGTTGACTCAACCCCTCGATCACGGCGTGCCGCAGCCGCGGATCCTGATCCAGCTTCCTCGTCTTCGGGCGTGAGCGCTGCTGCGCGGCGCGATGGTCAGCGACCCGCGCGTCATACAACCGGGTATTGCGATACGTCAGGCTCGCCCTGGCCAGTTCTCGTGACACGGTCGACGCGTGCACCCCGATCATCGCCGCGACCTTGCGCTGCGACATGCCCTGCTCGAGTCCGACCTGGATCCGTGCGCGATCAAGCGGCGACAACCGTCGACCGTGACCGGAACCGGCACCCGGCATCGGGACGGGTGCCCGGTAGCGGGCGCCGCCATGACGACCAGGAGACAATTCCACGCCCGCCAGCATCGCCCACCAATGGACCGCGCGCTGCCCTACGCCCAGCCGCTTGCCGACCTCGCGAGCGCTCAGCCCATCCAGCACCAACCCCAACGCCATGGCCCGAACCTGCAACGACGAATGAGACCCACCCACAACAACCTCCCGAACGAAGGTGCTGCACTGACCACCTGAAACCGCCCCGCCGAAACCGACGATTCGTGCGACTTCGCGTGGCGCGACGGGGGCGACACCGGCGACACGGTCGACAACGGGGCGCGCGCTCACCCGAGCTGCGGCACGACCTCGCTCGCGAGCAGCTCCAGCACGTCGAGGTCGTCGAAGTCGAGCACCTGGAGGTAGATCGTCTCCACTCCCAGCTCGGCGAGGCCGGCGAGGCGATCGACGACCTGCTGCGGGGTGCCGCCGATGCCCGTGCGGGCCAGGTCTTCCGGGTCGCGGCCGATGCGCTCGGCACGGCGGCGGTAGGCGGCATCCGTCTCGCCGATCGTGGTCGTGAGCGCGGCGGAGTACGTGAGCGAGCCCGGGTCGCGGCCGGCCGCCTCGCAGGCGGCGCGCACGCGGGCGAACTGCTCGGCGATCTCGTCGTCGGAGCGGAACGGGATGTTGAACTCGGCCGCGAAGCGCGCCGCGAGCGCGGGCGTGCGGGTCGGGCCGCCGCCGCCGACGATGAGCGGAACGGGCTGCTGCACGGGCTTCGGCAGGGCAGGCGAGTCCTCGAGCTGGTAGTGCGTGCCCGCGTACGAGAACGTCGACCCGTCGGGCGTCGACCAGAGGCCGGTGATCACTTCGAGCTGCTCCTCGAGCAGGCCGAAGCGCTTGTCGGGGAACGGGATGCCGTACGCCGTGTGCTCGGCCGCGTACCAGCCGGTGCCGAGCCCGAACTCGACCCGGCCGCCGCTCATCTCGTCGACCTGCGCGACCTGGATCGCGAGCAGGCCCGGGTGGCGGAAGGTGAGGCTCGTCACGAGCGTGCCGAGGCGGATCGTCGACGTCTCGCGCGCGATCGCGCCGAGCGTCACCCACGAGTCGGTCGGGCCGGGCCGGCCGTCCACGCCCATGGCGAGGAGGTGGTCGCTGCGGAACCAGGCGTCGAACCCGAGCCGTTCGGTCGCCTGCGCCATGCGCAGCTGCTGGCCGTACGTCGCGCCCTGCTGGGGTTCGGTGAAGATCCTGAACTTCATGCCTGCATGGTTCCGTTCTCTCGGTCGGGGTTCGAAGCGGGCGCTGCGGGCGCCGCGGGTGACGCGGGCGAGCCGGATGCCTCGAACGAGACATCCGGCACCGCGGCCAGCCGCGCGCGCATGACCGCGACCGCCTCGGGGTTCTCGTCGACCAGCACGAACCGGCGGCCGAGGGCCGCGGCGACCGCGCCGGTCGTGCCCGACCCGGCGAAGAAGTCGAGCACCCAGTCGCCCTCGCGCGTCGACGCCTGCACGATGCGCCGCAGGATCCCCTCGGGCTTCTGCGTCGGATACCCGGTCTTCTCCCGGCCGGTCGGCGACACGATGGTGTGCCACCAGACATCCGTGGGCAGCTTCCCAAGCAAGGCCTTCTCGGGCGTCACGAGCCCCGGCGCCATGTACGGCTCGCGATCGACGGCGGTCGAGTCGAACCAGTACCGTTCCGGGTCCTTCACGTACACGAGGATCGTGTCGTGCTTCGTCGGCCAGCGCCGGCGCGCCTTCGCGCCGTAGTCGTAGGCCCAGATCAGCTCGTTGAGGAAGCACTCGCGGCCGAACATCGCGTCGAGCAGCACCTTCGCGTAGTGCGCCTCGCGGTAGTCGAGGTGGAGGTACAGCGTGCCGTCGTCCGCGAGCAGCCGCCACGCCTCCAGCAGCCGCGGCTCGAGGAACGCCCAGTAGTCCTCGAAGCGGTCGTCGTAGCGCAGCAGGTCGCCGCGCACCCGCTCGTACCGCTTGCCCGCGAACCCGGTGATGCGGCCGGGCGCCCCGGTCCCGGATGCCTCGAGCGAGTCATCCGCCGCCACCCGCACGTGCGTCGTGGACTGGCGCGCCTGCGAGCGGCCCGTGTTGAACGGCGGGTCGAGGTAGACGAGCGTGAACGCGCCGTCGGGCAGGGTCGGCAGCACGGCGAGGTTCTCCGCGTGGATGATGCGGTTCGGTCCCTCGGCTGCCACGCGCTCCAGTCTGCCAGCGTCGGGGCGGGACATCCGCCGCTCGCCGTGGGGGCCGCCCGCGGTTACGCTGTGCCGCGGAGGGGGTGGCGACGATGCGCGCACTCGTGGTGGTCGAGTCGGTCTGGGGCAACACGGAGGCGCTCGCGCGCGCGATCGTCGCGGGGCTCGGCGCCGGCGCGACGCTGACGACGGCGGATGCCGCGCCCGATTCGCTGCCCGCCGACCTCGACCTGCTCGTCGTGGGCGGACCCACGCACGCCTTCGGGATGTCCCGACCGGAGACCCGGGCGTCGGCGCGCGAGCAGGGCGCGACGCTGGTGCCCGAGCGGGGCATCCGGGAGTTCATCGCGGGGCTCGGCACGCCGCCGCGCGGGATGCGGGTGGCGACGTTCGACACCCGAACGGTCTCGCCGCGGTTGCCCGGCTCGGCCGCGAAGAAGGCGCTGAAGCGGCTCGTCGGGCTCGGGTTCGAACCGCTCGCGAAGCCCGTGTCGTTCGGGGTGCACGGCTACACCGGCCCGCTGGCGGAGGGAGAGGTCGCGCGCGCGGAGGCGTGGGGCAAGGAGTTCGCGGCGGCGCTGGTCGGCGGTTGAGCTCGTCGAAACCACCGGGCGTCCAATGGTGGTGGTTTCGACAGGCTCGACCACCGACAGGCTCGACCACCGACCGGCTCAGCGCTCCACGTCGAGCCGGATGCTCCCGCGGAACCGGTCGGGATCGTCGTCGTCGGCGTCGGCCGCCGCGAACGCGATGCCCTTGTCGCCGTCACCCGGCATCGGGGCGGGCGCGGGGAGCCGGCTCTGCCGGTCCATCTCGACCTGCGCCTCGTACTTGCGCGGCGCGAAGACCTCGTCGCCGATCATCATGACGCCGCCCGAGCCGCCGCCGCCCTTGCGGGTCTTGTCGGACAGGTCGATCCAGCCGCGGCGCTGGGCGAGCCATCCGAGGCCCGCCACGGCGGCCGCGATGAGCACCCAGATCCACCAATCCATCCGGCGAGTCTAACCGCCGTCGCTGAGCGGACCTCATCGACGGCCGGGGTTGCGCCCGGGTCAGGGCACCCGGTAGAGCCAGTCGTCGGTCGAGAACTTCGCGTCGACGAGCGCCTGCGCCTCGGCGAGCTCGTCGGCCGTCACGGCACCCGGGGTCGCCCCGTAGAGGGAGGTGAACGTCTGCTTCAGCGCCTCGATGATCGCCGCACGGCTGAGGCCCGTCTGCGACCGCAGCGGGTCGACGCGCTTCGCCGCCGACGCGATGCCCTTGTCGCTGATCTTCTCGCGGCCGATGCGCAGCACCTCGAGCATCTTCGCGTTGTCGATGTCGTACGACATGGTGACGTGGTGCAGCACCCCGCCAGACCCGAGGCGCTTCTGCGCGGCGCCGCCGATCTTGCCGAGCGGGCTCGCGATGTCGTTCAGCGGCTGGTACGTCGCCTCGATG
Source organism: Agromyces sp. MMS24-K17 (assembly GCF_043950245.1). Lineage (GTDB taxonomy): Bacteria > Actinomycetota > Actinomycetes > Actinomycetales > Microbacteriaceae > Agromyces. The sequence goes on from NZ_CP171640.1 coordinate 553,954, forward strand.
CCGATCGAGCGCAGTCCCTGCAGCACCCAGTCGTCGAGGAAGGCGTAGGAGTCGGCGAAGCTCATGCCCTGCACGAGCTCGCCCGGCACGTACAGCGAGTACGTGACGACGTTGCCCTTCTCCATCATCATCGCGCCGCCGCCCGAGATGCGGCGGACGACCTCGAAGCCGTACCGCTCGGCGCCCTCGGGGTCGACCTCGTTCTTCACCGACTGGAAGGAGCCGATGACGACGGCCGACTCCTCCCATTCCCAGAACCGCAGCGTCGGCTTGCGGAGGCCCTCGCCGACGCGGGTGGCGAGCACCTCGTCGAGCGCGAGGTGGAGGCGCGGCGACACGGCGGCGTCGTGCACGACCTCCCACTCGTAGTCGGTCCAGCTCCGTGCGTCGGTGAGCGCACGGCGCACGGCGACCGCGATGGCGTCGGCCGAGAAGCCGAGCATCACGGCGCCCTCGCGGAGCTCGCGGGTGATGGCCGCCGAGACCTGCTTCGCGTCGGAGCCGGCCGGCAGCCCGTCGAGGGCGCGGTCGATGTCCTCCAGCGCCTCGTCGGGCTCGAGGAAGAAGTCGCCCGCGACGCGGGGATTGCGGATCACGTCGTCGACGACGTCGAAGTCGACGACCACGAGCTTGCCGCCGGGGACCTTGTACTCGCCGTGGAGGGGAGGCATGAGGGACAGCCTACGGATGTCTCGGGCGGTTCCACCCCTCGAATGCGTACGCTGACGGCATGACGACGTTCTTCCTGGCTCGCCATGGCGAGACCGTCTGGCATGCCGACCACCGGTACGCGGGCAATTCGGATGTCGGGCTCACGCGCCACGGACTGGGCCAGGCGGCGGCGCTCGGCGCCTGGGCGGTCGACGCCCGGCTCGACGCGATCATCGCGTCGCCGCTGACGCGGGCCCGGCGCTCGGCCGCGCCTTCCGTGGAGACGACCGGGTTGCCGCTGCGCATCGACGACCGGCTCGTCGAGATCGACTTCGGCGCCGCCGAGGGGCTGACGCCCGACGAGATCGCCGGGCGGTACCCGGCGGAGTGGGCGGCGTTCTGCCGGGCCCCGGCATCCGATCCGCTACCCGGCGGGGAGTCGGGCCGGCACGGCATCGCGCGGGCGATGCCCGTGCTCGATGAGCTCGTGTCCGAGTTCCCCGAGGGTCGCGTGCTGATCGTCGCGCACGCGACGCTCATCCGGCTGCTCTTCTGCGAGCTCGCCGGCATGGATCCCGACGGCTACCGCGACCTGCTGCCCGTGCTTGGCAACTGCAGCGTGACGACGATCGTCTACCCGTGGAAGACCGAGTCGGGCGCCGCGCATCCGAACCACCCGCGGATGCGCCTGCTCGGCTTCGACGTTCCGCCCGACCGCGCCGGGTCCTGACGGGCCGCGCAACCGACGCCCCTCGCGGCGCGCCCCGCGCGGCGGCGAGCCGCGCACCGGCGGCCGCGCGCCGCCGGCCGCGCGCCTACCCTGGCGACGCGACGAGCGCGACCCAGGTCGCGAGCCCGACGACGCCGGCGAGCGCGGTGAGCCCGGCGGTCGCGGCGACGAGTCCGCCCCGGCTGGGCAACGGCCCGAGTCCGGCCGACGTCAGGGCGCGGTGCATCCGCCGGTAGCCGACCTCCGCACCGATCGCGATGCCCGCCGTCGCGGCGATCGCGGCCCCGAAGAGGAGGAGCGACCAGGGGCCGAGGATCGGCGGCAGCAGGCGCACGCCGACGAGGGCCGCGACCGTCAGCGCGAGCACCGTGCGCCGCCAGGCGAGCAGGGTGCGCTCGGGCTGCAGGCCGGGATCGAAGGCCCGCGGCGAGGCATCCGGCCGCCCGGCGTCGCCCGCGTTCATCTCGCGAGGAACCCGATCAGCACCAGCACGCCGACGACCGCGACCACGACCGCGACGGGCAGGGCGACGAGCGGCGGCGGCAGTGGCCGGCCGAGCCGCATGGCCCGTTCGATGCGCACCCAGCCGAACCAGGCCTGGAACGGGAGCAGCGCCCCGGCGACGAGCAGCACGACGGCCGCCGTGTCGCGCAACCCGGGATGCATCGGCAGGTCGAGCGCGACGAGTGCGACGCCGCCCGCGAGCAGGGCGAGCGAGGTGCGGATCCAGGCGAGGAACGTCCGCTCGTTGGCGAGCGAGAACCGCGGGTCGGGCTCGTCGCCGACGCCGTAGACGCGCTCGGGGAACCGGTGGCGCGGGGCATCCCCGCCGTCGGCCATCGTCAGTCGACCCCGTACCGGTCGTCGAGCCATCCGATGAGGTCGGTGCGCACCTCGGCCTGGTTGAGCTCGTTGAACACCTCGTGCCGGGCACCGGGGTAGACGATGACCTGCACGTCGGCGAGGCCGCTGCGCTGCACGTACGCCTCGCCGAGCCGGCGCGCGCTCTCCTCGCCGCCGAGGGTGTCGTCGTCGCCGACCATGATGAGCAGGGGCAGCTCGGCCGGGATCGCCGGGGCCGGCGCGGGGCGACCGAGCAGGCGCGCGGCGTCGACGAAGCCGAACAGCTTCCGCAGCGGCACCTCGGTCGTGTAGGGATCGGCCATGAACTCGGCCGGCACCGCCGGGTCGCGGCTCAGCCACTCGACGGGCGTCGGCCCGAGGTGCTTGTGGCGCCGGTTCAGGTCGCCCGAGTCCATCCAGCGGAGCGTGCGGTAGGCCGTGCCGGTGAGCACGGCACCGTCGTAGCGGGCGGCGCTGCGGTTCAGGATGATCTGCGCCATCAGCGAGCCCCACGAGTGCCCGAGCAGCACCAGCGGCACGTCGTCGCCCTCGACCTCGCGGATGACGTCGGTGAACTGCTCGATCGCGGCGATCGCCGCGCGGAGCCCGCCCGGCCCGAGGCGGCCGATGCGGGTGAGGTCGCCACCGTGCTGCTCGAAGCCGGTCTGGCCGTGCCCGCGGTGGTCGTCGGCCCACACCGAGTAGCCGGCCTCGTTCAGCGCCGCGATGAGCGGCTCGTACCGGCCGATGTGCTCGCCGACGCCGTGCGCGAGCTGGATCACCGCCGACGGATCGTCGACGCGCCAGGACCGGTAGTGGATGCGCACGCCGTGCGCGTCGGTGAACGTGGTCGCCATGCGACCAGTGTGGCAGGGCGCGGCGGGACGGGCGACGTGCGCCCGCCCCGCCGCGCCGCGGGGCGCCGCGGCTCCGCTACGGCAGCGCCGGCACGGCGTTCGCGATGAGTTCGGCCGCCATCTCGGGGAACCACTGGCCGGCCGGCGGGTCGACGATGCCCCGCACCGGGTCCTCCGGTCCGGCGGTGCCGCGCACGCACTGGCCGTCGGACTCGCCGGGCACCTTGATCCACAGGTAGGCGTCGACGAGGGCGTTCCCCGTGTCGGCCGTCGGCAGGAGGCCGAGGCCGCGGGCGGGCGGGTTGCACCAGTCCTCCGCGTTCGACAGGCCGCTCTGCGAGGCATCCCACGGGCCCTGCCCGTTGCGGCTGGTGTCGATCACGAAGTGGGTCGACGGCTCGACGTCGCCGAGCTGCGACGCGTATCGCGAGTCGACGCCGGCCGTGTCCAGCGCCGGGTCGGCGGCGCCGCTGCTCCACTCGCCGAACGGCGACATCGCGACGCCGTTCCAGCCGGTCGCGGGCCCGCCGTTCCAGTACTGGTTGCCGCAGTCGCCGAAGCCGCCGCCGAGCTCGGTGGTGAACGCGAGGCACGACGAGATCCAGGTGCCGAACGCCGTGAGGTTCGCGGTGTAGTGGTAGTTCGAGGCGTTCAGGTAGAAGCCGTCGGCCCGCTCGACCCCGGCCTGCAGCAGCCGCGAGCTGATCTCGCCGACGTTCAGCCAGCCGCTGTGGGTGCCGTCGAGGTAGACGGCCGTGTTCGGCAGCGCGGCGAGCGCGTCGACCGCGTGGTTCAGCATCTCGTAGCGGTCGGCGGCGGCCGTGGCCGGGTCGGCCTCGGCCGGCCGGCACCACTCGAGCTGGCCGTCGAGGGTGGTGTTCCAGGGGATGATGCCGAGCCCGTCGGGCTCGAGGATCACGACGGCGTCCTTGTTGCCGATGCCCTTCGCGAACCCGTCGATCCACGCCTCGTAGGCGGCGACGCTGGTCGCGCCGCCCGCGGAGTATTGCGCGCAGTCGCGGAACGGCAGGTTGTAGGCGACGAGCACGGGCACCTCCTTCGCGGCGTGCGCCCCGCTGACGATGCGCTTGACGTCGCGCTTGGCCTCGTTCGGCGTGCCGCCGTTGACCCAATTCGCGCTCGGCAGCGCGCCGAGCCGCAGCGCGTCGAGCCTGGCCTGGCCGGTCAGGTCGTCGGCGGCCTCGAGCGTGGTCGAGTCGGGGTTGGCCCAGAGCTCGGCGCCGGGGTGCAGCACGTCGTTCGCCGCGAGCGCGGGCGGCGCCTGGGCGGCCGCGAGGGCCACGGCGAGCGCGACGGCCGCCGCGCCCGTCAGGGCACGTCGGGCAGGGGATGGAAACGACATCGGTTCCTCCAGTCGGGTGGGTGCGATCCGGCTCGCACAGGCCGTGAGAGCGCTCTCACGATCGCATCCCTCCACGATGCCGCGCGCGACGCACGCCGTCAAGGGGTTCGAGGATGCCTCAGGGCTACGCCTCCCGTGTCACCTCGACGCTGACGAACAGCTCACTGGCGCCCGGCCCGGCGTAGACGCCGCGCAGCGGCGAGACATCCGAGTAGTCCCGTCCGCGACCGACGAGCACGTGCAGCTCGCCCACCTCCGAGAGGTTCGTCGGGTCGTATCCGCGCCACTCGCCGTCGTACCACTCGACCCAGGCGTGCGACTCCCCCGTCACCGTCACGCCGATGCCGGCCGCGCGGTCGGGGTGGAGGTAGCCCGAGACGTACCTGGCCGGGATCCCGACCGCACGGAGCGCGCCGACGGCGAGGTGCGCCATGTCCTGGCACACGCCCTTGCGCACTGCCCAGGCCTCCGCGGCGGTCGAGGTCACGGCGGTCGCACCGCTCACGTACTCGACCGACTCGCCGACGAGGCGGCAGATCTCGAGCGCGGCGTCGCCGACGGATGCCCCGCTCCCCGCGATCTCGAGCGCGAGCGCCGCGAGCTCGGGCGGGGGCTCGGTCGCCGCCGACTGGCTGCCGAACTCGACGAGCGGCACGCTCGACTGCCGCATCGCGGCGAGCGCCTCCCACGTCAGCTCCGGCGACTGCCGGCCCTGCGTCGGGCGCACCTCGACGAGGCTGGTCGCCGTCACCGACAGCTCGCGGTGCGGGGTCAGCACCTCGAACGTCGAGACGCGCGTGCCCCAGTAGTCGAGGTAGGCGTTCTGGGTGGCGCCCGGCCGGATGTCGAGCCCGGCCTGCAGCACGAACTGCTCGCCGCCCGAGTGCGGCAGCATCCGCGCCTCGTTGTACGACGCGGTCGCCGGCTCCGCGTACGCGAACCCGGTGCGGTGGACGATGCGCAGGCGGCTCACGAGACCTCCCCGATCCAGACCGGCACGGCGCTCGCCGGGAAGTAGCGGCGACGGATCGCGTCGCTCGAGGCCGACACGACGACCTGGACGTGCTCCATGTAGTCGGCCAGCCCGTCGATGAGCTCGGTGATCGGGCGGTACTCGAGCTCCGAGCGGATGCCTCCGAGCAGGCGCTGGGCCTGGTCGGTGACGCCGACCCGGCCGGCGCGCGGATCGATCTCGCGCAGCGCCTCCTCGGCGCGGATGACGCTCGCGATGATCGACCGCGGAAACAGGCGGTCGAGCACGAGGAACTCGGCCGCCGACTCGGTCGACGGGAGCCCGCGGTAGCTGCGGAGGTACGACTCGTAGCCGCCGCAGCTGCGCAGGATCGTCGTCCAGCTCGGGCCGCTCGCCTCGGTGAGCTCGCGGGTGGCGAGCAGGCGCGCCGTCATGTCGGCCCGCTCGATCGCGCGCCCGAGGGCGAGGAACTGCCACGCCTCGTCGCGGCTCGAGCCCGACTCGGCAATGCCGATCGCGAGGGCCGCGCGGTTGCGCACCCAGCGGAAGAACTCGTGCGTCTTGTCGGAGGCGACCCGGCGGGGCATCCGCGCGTTCGTCTCGTTCAGCGCCTCCCAGAGTTCGGTGGAGACGATCTCGCGGGCGCGCCGCGCGTTCTCGCGGGCGGCGCCGACGCAGTGCGCGATCGACGCGGAGTCGGTGCGGTCGACGCCGAGCCGGTCGATCAGGTCGCCGGCCGTGAGCGGCGTGACGCCGTCGGGCACGCTGCCCATGACGCCGAGGAGCGACCGGCAGGCGGTGTCCTCGTCGATCCACGGGTCCTCGAGGAGGAGCTGGAGGTGCACGTCGAGGATGCGGGCGGTACCGTCGCTGCGCTCGATGTAGCGGCCGATCCAGAAGAGGGATTCGGCGATGCGGCTCAGCATGGGGAGACCTCCTCCGCTCGCGCCTGCTGCTGCTGTTGTTGCTGCTGCTGCTGCTGGCGCATGGGCTCGTCCTCGTCCTGCGGGCTCGACTCGAGCACGTGGATGCCGGGCACGCGCGGCAGCAGGTCGAGCGGGTCGACCGGCACCGATCGGATGCGCACCCGCGACGTCGCCTGGCTCGCCACGATCGGCGCCGGGCCGGTGCGGAGCTCGGGCAGCGGCCCGGTGAGCGGCGCGCCGTCGATGACCCAGGTGTCCTTCGAACCGCCGCCCTGGCTGGAGTTCACGACGAGCTGCCCCTCCGGCAGCGCGACCCGCGTGAGGCCGCCGGGCAGCACCCACACGTCGTCGCCGTCGTTCACGGCGAACGGACGGAGGTCGGCGTGCCGCGGACGCATCCCGTCGTCGACAAGGGTCGGGATCGTCGACAGCTGCACGACGGGCTGCGCGATCCATCCACGCGGGTCCTGCACGAGCTGCGACCGCAGCCGGTCGAGCTCGGCGGGCGAGGCATCCGGCCCGACCACGAGGCCCTTGCCGCCCGAGCCGTCGACCGGCTTCACGACGAGCTCGTCGAGGCGGTCGAGCACCTCGGCGAGCGCATCGGGCTCCTCGAGCCGCCACGTGTCGACGTTCGGGAGGATCGGCGACTCGTCGAGGTAGTAGCGGATCAGGTCGGGCACGTACGTGTAGACGAGCTTGTCGTCGGCGACGCCGTTGCCGACCGCGTTCGCGATCGTGACGTGCCCGAGCCGGGCGGCGAGCATGAGGCCCGGCGCACCGAGCACCGAGTCGGGGCGGAACTGCTGCGGGTCGAGGAACTCGTCGTCGACGCGGCGGTAGATCACGTCGACCCGCGTGGGGCCGGCGGTCGTGCGCATCCACACCCGGCCGCCCGAGCAGAACAGGTCGCGGCCCTCGACGAGCTCGACGCCCATCAGCCGCGCGAGCAGGGTGTGCTCGTAGTACGCGGAGTTGTAGACGCCGGGCGTCAGCACCACGACCGTCGGGTCCTCGACGCCCTCCGGCGCGCTCGCGCGGAGCGCGTGCAGCAGCCGGCTCGGGTAGTCGCCGACCGGGCGCACCCGCATCGACGTGAACAGCTCGGGCAGGGTCTCGGCCATGACCCGGCGGTTCGAGATGACGTAGCTGACGCCGCTCGGCACCCGCACGTTGTCCTCCAGCACCCGCCAGTCGCCCTGCTCGTCGCGGATGACGTCGATGCCGGCGACCTGGATGCGCACGCCGTTGGCGGCGACGATGCCGGCGGCCTGCCGGTGGTAGTGCGTCGAGGAGCTGATGAGCGCGGCGGGCACGACGCCGTCGCGCACCGCGTGCTGCGGCCCGTAGACGTCGGCGAGGAAGCGCTCGAGGGCGCGCACCCGCTGGGCGACGCCCGCTTCGACGAGCGACCACTCCGACGCGGAGATGACCCGCGGGATCGCGTCGAGCGGAAACGGCCGCTCCTCCCCCGCGAAGTCGAACGTGACGCCCTGCGCGAGGTACGAGCTCGCGAGGGCCTCGGTACGGCCGCGCAGTTCGTCCTGCGACATGCGCGCGAGCGCCGGATAGAGCTCGCGGTACGGACCGCGCACCGACGCGTCACCGCCGGGGAACATCTCGTCCCACGGCTCGGTGCGGCGGCGCGTCGCGGCGGCCTGCGTGGTCGCGTAGCCATCGAAGAGCGTCCCCATGGAGGAAGGCTTCCAGCGATCGGTTTCGCGGGTGTTTCCGCGCGGTGACCGTGACGCTCCGCGTCGTCGGGTGACGGCTGCGGGTCCGGAGCGGGGCGGCGGGTCGTTCGTCAGGCTAATTTGCTAGGCTAATGAAATGGCCGAGATTCGACGGGCGCCGATCGCGCGCCAGAGCACCGAGTTCCGCATCGCGGTCATGCGACTCTCCCGCCAGATCCGGCTGCAGCGCGCCGAGACCGAGCTCAGCACGAGCCAGTTCGCCACCCTCCGCTGGGTCGCCGTCGACGGGCCGCTGACCCCTGGCCGCCTCGCCGAGCTCGAGCAGGTCACGCCGCCTTCGATGAACCGCACGGTGAACTGCCTCGCCGACGCCGGGCTGGTGACACGCGAGGCCGATCCCGCCGACGGCCGCCGCGTGCTCGTGCGCGCCACCGAGTCGGGCACGGCCATCGTCGACGAGACGCTCCGCCGCCGCGAGGCATGGCTCGCGCAGCGCTACGCCGGCCTCTCCCCCGCCGAGCGCGACGTGCTCGAGCGTGCGACCGAGATCATGCGGAAGCTGGCCGATCGATGACGGCGATGTTCCGGTCGCTCGCGGGCCGCAACTACCGGCTGTGGTTCATCGGGGCGATCGTCTCGAACGTCGGCGGGTGGATGCAGTCGACCACCCAGGACTGGGTCGTGCTCACCGAGCTGACCCACAACAACGCCGCCGCCGTCGGCACCACGATGGCGCTGCAGTTCGGTCCGCAGCTCCTGCTCGTGCCCGTCACTGGCGCCGTCATCGACCGGTTCGACCGGCGCAAGGTGCTCCTCGTCACGCAGGGCGTGCTCATGCTGCTCGCGTTCGGGCTCGGCCTGCTGCTGCTCGGCGGCCACGCGCAGCTCTGGCACCTCTACGGCTTCGCCCTCGCGTTCGGCATCACGTCGGCCTTCGACGCGCCCGCGCGGCAGACGTTCGTGTCCGACCTCGTGAGCGGGCCGAACGCCTCGAACGCCGTCGCCCTGAACGCCGCCTCGTTCAACGTCGCGCGCCTCATCGGCCCCGCCGTCGCCGGCGGGCTGATCGTGCTCGTCGGGTCGGGCTGGGTGTTCCTCATCAACGGCCTGACGTTCCTCGCCCTCATCGGGGCGCTGCTCGCGATGCGCGAGCGCGAGCTCATCCGCCATCCGCGCCGACCGCGCGAGGGCAACCCGCTCGTGCAGGGCTTCCGGTACGTCGCCGGCCGCAGCGACATCGTCGTCGTGATGACCATCGTGTTCCTCGTCGGCGCGTTCAGCATGAACTTCCCGATCTTCTCCTCGACGATGGCGGTCATGTTCGGCGAGGGCGCCGGCGAGTACGGCATCCTCTCGTCGATCCTCGCGATCGGCTCGCTGACGGCGGCCCTGCTCGCAGCCCGCCGGTCGCGGGCGCGCCTGCGCGTCGTCATGGTCGGTGTCGGCGCGCTCGGCGTCGCGATGACCGTCGCCTCGCTCATGCCGACCTACGTCACCTTCGCCGCGTCGACCGTGTTCATCGGGTTCTGCACGGTGACGCTGCTCACCACGGCCAACGGCTACGTGCAGACCACCACCGACCCGTCGGTCCGCGGGCGCGTCATGGCGCTCTACACCGCGATCCTCATGGGCGGCACCCTCATCGGCGCGCCCGTGGTCGGCTGGGTCGCCGACGCGGCGGGCCCGCGCTGGGCGCTCGCCGTCGGCGCGTTGGCGGCGTTCGTCTCCCTCGCGATCGGCGTGACCTGGCTCGTCGTCGCCCGCGGACTCCGCCTCGCGCGCCACCCGCAGCAGCCGTGGCGGTTCACCGTCGCCTGGGCCGCGGCGACCGATGCCATCGCCGACGGCGACCGGGTCGCCCTGCCCACGGGATCGATCGCGACCGTCGCAACCGACCCGGCGGACTTCTCGGAGCAGGTCGCGATGACCTCGCCGATCCCGCTGCCGCGGAGCAACCGCCCGGCGAGCGGCGACGCGGAGCGCGAGGGCGCGCCGCGACCGCCATGCCGGCCGGCTGCCGCGCAGGGCGGTAAGACCGGACAGGGCGGCAAGACCGGACAGGGCGGGCAGACCGGGCCGATCGGGCAGGCCGGCGGGCCGTCGGCCGACCGGGTCAGGCGACCGGCGCGGTCGACTCCCTGACGACGAGCTCGGGCTGGAACACCACCGGTTCCCGCTCGAAGCCCTCGTCTGCCGCCGCCTCCTTGAGCAGCAGGTCGACGGCGGTGTAGCCGATGAGCGCGGCCGGCTGGCGGATCGACGACAGCGGCACGACCGCCGCCGCGGCGAAGTCGATGTCGTCGTAGCCGATCAGGGCGACGTCCTCGGGCACGCGCACCGTGCCCTGCATGACGAGTGCCTGCAGCACCCCCATCGCCAGCAGATCGTTCGCCGCGAAGACGGCGTCGGGCCGGTCTGCCGCGTCGCGCAGCCGGATGGACTCCCCCGCGGTCCGGCCCTGCAGCACGGTGAGCGCATCGGTCTCGACGACCTCGAGCGTCGCGCCCTCGACGGCCTCGACCGCGCGGCGCGCGCCGGCGAGGCGGTCGGCGACCTGGCGGATGCCCGTGGGCCCGCCGACGAACGCGAGCCGGCGCCGTCCGGTGTCGAGCAGGTGGCGGGCGGCCAGTTCGCCGCCGACGACGTCGTCGACCGCGACCGACGAGAACGCGCCGCCGGGCGCCTCGCGGTCGACGAGCACGGTTGGCGTGCCGCGCGAGCGGAGTCGCTCGAGCCGGGGCAGGTCGTCGTCGGACAGCGGCGAGATGAGCACGCCGTGCACGCGCTGCTCCTCGAACAGGTCGAGGTAGGCGCCCTCGCGCTCGGCGTTCTCGTCGCTGTTGCCGAGCAGGATCGTCATGCCGTCCTCCGCGGCCCGGTCCTCGGCGCCGCGGGCGACGTCGGTGAAGAACGGGTTGCGCACGTCGAGCACGACGAGCCCGATCGACCGGCTGCGACCGGCGCGGAGCTGGCGGGCGGCGTCGTTGCGCACGAACCCGAGCTCCTCGATCGCGGCCTGCACGCGGGCGACGGTGGCGGGCGCGACCTTGTCGGGCCGGTTCAGCACGTTCGACACGGTGCCGACCGAGACGGCCGCGGCCGCCGCGACCTCACGAACGCTCACTGCCACCGGATGCCCCTCTCGAAGGTCCGTCCGCCGCGTCGATCGCGGCGGCGTCCCGTCATGATGTCAGGAAACCCCGCGTCGATGTGGGGAAACGGACCGCAACCGGTGGTTCCGTGACGCGGCACGTCGATCAGCGCCCCCGGCCCGGCCCGGCCGACGGGGCCGCGGGATCGGTCGAGCGGCGCACGACGAGCTCCGGGAGGAACACGGTCTGCCGCGGGATGAGGTCGTGGTCGGCGGTCTCCTCGAGGAGGATGCGCAGCGCGGTGCGCCCGATCATGCGGCTGGGCTGGCGCATCGACGAGATCGGCACGGCCGCGGCGGCGGCGAAGGAGATGTCGTCGAAGCCGATCAGGGCGATCTCGTCGGGCACGAGCATGCGGCCGTCGACGACGAGGGCCTGGAGCAGGCCGAGCGCGACCAGGTCGTTGGCGGCGAAGAGCGCGTCGGGACGGTCGGCGCGGGACCGCTGCATGAGCCGGGCGCCGGCCGCGACACCGGCTTCGACGGTGGTCGCGTCGGTCGCGATGACCTCGACGTCGACGTGGACGGCCGCGTTCTCGGCGGCGACCCGGGCGCCGGCGAGCCGGTCGCGCACCTGCTGGATCTCGAACGGGCCGCCGACGAACGCGATCCGCCGCCGGCCGGTCTCGATGAGGTGCTCGACGGCCATCCGCCCGCCGGCGACGCTGTCGACCGAGACCGAGCTGAACCGGCCGTCGCCGCTGAACCGGTCGACGAGCACGGCGGCGATGCCGCGGGCGCGGAGGCGCTCCAGGCGGGGGTGGATGTCGCCGTAGGGCGAGATCAGCACGCCGCGGACCTGCTGCTCCTCGAACAGGTCGAGGTACATGCGCTCGCGCGAGACATCCTCGTCGGTGTTGCCGTAGAGGATCGCGAGGTTGTGGCTGGACGCCTCGTCCTCGGCGCCGCGCACGACGTCGGTGAAGAACGGGTTCTGGCCGTCGAGCACGACGAAGCCGACGGTGGTGCTGACGCCGGCGCGGAGCTTCCGGGCGGCGTCGTTGCGCACGTAGCCGAGCTCCTCGATCGCGCGGTTCACGCGCTCGACGGAGTCGGGCGAGACGTCCCCCGGCCGGTTGAGCACGTTGGAGACGGTGCCGACCGAGACGCCGGCGCGATGCGCCACATCCCGGATGCGCACTCCAGCCATACCCGCTCCTTCGCCCGGTCGGACTTCGCGTCCCGATTGTGATCGGGCCGACTTGACCCGCGTCCGATCGAAACATACAGTGTCCCTGAATCGTACATGAATCGATTCATCCTGATTCACCTCGACGAGGAGGAAACCGTGCAGACGGACCCGCCCCCCACGCCGGCCCCGCCGATGCTGGAGCTGAATCGAGTCGTGAAGTCCTTCGGTCCGGTCGTCGCACTGCGGTCGGGGAGCCTCCGACTCGAGTCCGGATCCATCCACGCGCTCGTCGGCGAGAACGGCGCCGGCAAGTCGACGCTCGTGAAGATCGTCGCCGGGCTGTACCGCCGCGACGCGGGCGAGCTGCGCCTGCGCGGCGAGGACGTCGACTTCACCTCGACCGCCCAGTCGAAGGCCGCCGGCATCGCCGTCATCTACCAGGAGCCGACGCTCTTCCCCGACCTCACGGTCACCGAGAACATCTTCATGGGCCGCCAGCCCGTCGGCCGGTTCGGCCGCATCGACCGCAAGGCCATGCGGCAGGAGGCCGAGGCGCTCTTCCAGCGGCTCGGCGTGCGGATCGACCCCGAGCGACCGGCGGAGGGCCTCTCGATCGCCGACCAGCAGGTCATCGAGATCGCCAAGGCCGTCTCGCTCGACGCCCGCGTGCTGATCATGGACGAGCCGACCGCCGCCCTCTCGGGCGTCGAGGTCGACCGGCTGTTCGCCGTCGCGCGGAGCCTGCGCGACGAGGGCCGGGCGCTGCTGTTCATCTCGCACCGGTTCGACGAGATCTTCTCGCTCTGCGACACCGTCACCGTCATGCGCGACGGCGCCTACGTCGCGACGACCCCGATCGCCGACACCACCGTCGACGAGCTGGTCCGCCAGATGGTCGGCCGCGACGTCACCGAGCTCTTCCCCAAGACCGAGGCCGCCATCGGCGACCCGCTGCTCGAGGTCGAGGGGCTGTCGAGCCCGCTGTTCCACGACATCTCGTTCACGGTGCGCTCCGGCGAGATCGTCGGCCTCGCCGGGCTCGTCGGCGCGGGCCGCAGCGAGGTCGCCCGCGCCGTCTTCGGCGTCGACGGGTACGACTCCGGCAGCGTCCGCCTCGCCGGCAGGGCGGTGCCGAAGGGCCGGCCGGATGCCGCGATGAAGGCGGGCCTCGCGCTCGTGCCCGAGGACCGTCGCAAGCAGGGACTCGTGCTCGACTCATCCGTCGCCGAGAACATCACGCTGGCGATCCGGGAGACCCTGTCGAAGGCCGGCCTCATCACCACCGGCATGGAGAACCGCGCCGCGAAGGTCTGGGCCAGCCGCCTCGAGGTGAAGACGAACGCGCTGTCGACCGTCGCCGGCACGCTCTCCGGCGGCAACCAGCAGAAGGTCGTCCTCGGCAAGTGGCTCGCGACCGAGCCGACGGTGCTCATCATCGACGAGCCAACCCGCGGCATCGACGTCGGCACCAAGGCCGAGGTGCACCGCCTGCTCTCCGAGCTCGCCGGCCGTGGCATGGGGATCCTCATGATCTCGTCGGAGCTGCCGGAGGTGCTCGGCATGGCCGACCGCGTCCTCGTCATGCGGGAGGGCCGCATCACCGCGGAGATCGACCGCGCCGACGCCACCAGCGAGAACGTCATGTTCGCCGCGACCCACGCAACCGGAGCCCACGCATGACCGCCCCCGTCATCGAGCGGACCGACGTCACCAAGCGGCTGCGCGCCATCGGCGCGGCCCGCGAGTTCGGCATCCTCCTCGCCCTCGTCCTCGTCGTCATCGCGGCGACCGTCGCGAACCCGAACTTCCTGTTCTCGTCCGACGGCTGGCGCGACCTCCTGCTGACACCCTCGATCCTCGTGCTCGTCGCGGTCGGCCAGGCGATCGTGCTGATCTCCCGCAACGTCGACCTCTCGGTTGGCTCGGTGCTCGGCCTCTCGGCCTACCTCACCGGTCGGCTGTTCATCGACTTCCCGGGCATCCCGATCCTCGCCGTGTTCGCGATCGCGATCGTCTTCGGCGGGCTGCTCGGCCTCGTGAACGGCGCGCTCGTCGCCTACGCGAAGGTCCCGGCCATGGTGATCACGCTCGGCACCCTCTACGCCTACCGCGGCATCAACGTGCTGTGGACGGGCAGCGACCGGGTGAACGCGTCCGACCTGCCGAAGGACTTCCTGGCCCTCGGCACCGGGCAGATCCTGTGGATCCCGATCCTCACGATCATCGCCCTCGTGGTGCTCGTCATCGCCGGCTGGATGATGAAGAACACCCGCGGCGGCCGCGAGTTCTACGCCATCGGGTCCGACCCGGCGGCGGCGGAGCTGTACGGCCTGCGGGTCACCCGCCGCCTGCTCTTCGCGTTCGTGCTCTCGGGCGCGCTCGCGGGCCTCGCCGGCGTGCTCTACGCGGCCCGCTACGGCACCATCAACTCGCAGGCCGGCGCCGGGTGGGAGCTCGACGCGGTGGGTGCGGCCGTCATCGGCGGCGTCGCCATCACCGGCGGCGTCGGCTCCGTCTGGGGCGCCGCGATCGGCGCCTGGCTCCTGCTCACCATCAACCGGGCGCTGCCGATCCTCGGCATCCCCGACTTCTGGCAGCGCGCGGTCGTCGGCGCGCTCATCATCGGCGCCATCGTGCTCGACCGGGTGCTCGCCGTGCGACAGAGACGCAAGCTCCTCGAAGCGAGGGAGGACGGCTGATGACCACCGCGACCACTTCCGGCACCCCGGCCGTTCGCACCTACCGCGACTACGACCGTCCGCTCTGGCAGCGCGTGCTGCTCACCCGCGAGATGGCGATCGTCGGCCTCCTCGTCATCGTCGCGGTCGTCGCGGCGGTGAGCGTCCGCGGGTTCGGCCAGCCGATCACGCTGACCTACCTGCTGCTCGACGTCATGCCGATCCTGCTCATCGCGCTGCCCATGACGCTCATCATGATCACCGGCGAGATCGACCTATCGGTCGCGAGCATCGTCGGCCTGTCGAGCGTGCTCACGGGCGTGCTCACGGCGGGCGGCGTGCCGTTCGAGCTCGCCGCGGTCATCGCCCTCGTCGCCGGCGCCGTCTGCGGGGCGATCAACGGCTTCCTCGTGACCGTCGTCGGCCTGCCGTCGCTCGCCGTCACGATCGGTACGCTCGCGCTCTTCCGCGGACTCGCGGTGGGCCTGCTCGGCACCACGGCGATCACCGACTTCCCGGACTTCTGGACCGACCTCGCGAAGATGCGGGTGGGCGGCAGCAACATCCCGGTGGTGCTGTTCCTCTTCCTGGCGCTGCTCGTGGTGTTCGTGGTGCTGCTGCACTTCACCCCGTTCGGGCGCGGCATCTACGCGATCGGCCTGTCGAAGTCGGCGGCGCGGTTCTCGGGCGTGCACGTCGAGCGCACGAAGCTCGTGCTGTTCGTGCTGTCGGGGCTTATCTCTGCGCTCGCCGGCATCTTCTACACGCTGCGCTTCGGCAGCGCCCGCGGCGACAACGCGACGGGCCTCGAGCTCCAGGTCATCGCGGCCGTGGTGCTCGGCGGGGTGTCGGTCTTCGGCGGACGCGGTGCGATCCACGGCGTCATCGCCGGCGTGCTCCTGATCGGCGTGCTCTCGAGCGCCCTGCGCCTCGCGAACGTCACGTCCGACGTCATCAACATCATCACCGGCGCGCTGCTCGTGGCGTCGGTGGTGGCCAACAGCTTCCTGGCCTGGCTGCGCAAGCGGCGGCGGGCACCAGGGGGAACACCGCGCGTCGAGGCCTCCACAGCAGGGTGACCGGGCCGCGCGACCTGTCGATGCGATCACCCATCGACGAACCGATGAAGGGATGAACAACGATGTTTCAGAACAAGCGACGTGCGGGCGCGCTGACCGCGCTCGCCGCGGCCGCGGCGCTGGTCCTGGCCGGTTGCGCGGTCGACTCCGGCACCGACGGCGGCTCCACCGAGGGCAGTGACGGCGGCAACCTCTCGATCACGTTCCTGCCGAAGAACCTCGGCAACCCGTACTTCGACACCTCGTCGTCGGGCGCGAAGGAGGCCATCGACGAGTTCGGCGGCACCTTCGCCGAGGTCGGCCCCGCGGAGGCGACGCCCGACGCGCAGGTCAGCTACATCAACACGCTGACCCAGCAGGGCGTCGGCGCGATCGCGGTGTCGGCGAACGACCCCGAGGCGATCTGCGACGCGCTGAACGAGGCGCGCGACGCGGGCGTGAAGGTCGTCACCTTCGACTCCGACACGAACCCCGACTGCCGCGACCTGTTCATCAACCAGGCCACGGCCGAGGGCATCGCCAAGGTCCAGGTCGACCTCATCGCCGAGCAGATCGGCGACGCGGGCGAGATCGCGATCCTGTCGGCGTCGGCGAACGCGACGAACCAGAACGCCTGGATCGAGATGATGAAGGAGCAGCTGGCCGCCGACCACCCGAACATCACGCTCGTCGACACGGTGTACGGCGACGACGACGACCAGACCTCGTTCGACAAGACGGCGGCGCTGCTGCAGACCCACCCGAACCTGAAGGGCATCATCTCGCCGACGACGGTCGGCATCGCGGCCGCGGCCCGGTACCTCTCCACCTCGGAGTACAAGGGCAAGGTCGCGCTGACCGGCCTCGGCACCCCGAACCAGATGCGCGAGTACGTCGAGGACGGCACCGTCACCGCGTTCGCGCTGTGGAACCCGGCCGACCTCGGCTACCTCGCGGCGTACGCCTCGAAGGCGCTCATCGAGGGCGAGATCACCGGTGCGGAGGGCGACACCTTCGACGCCGGCAAGCTCGGCTCGTACGAGGTCGGCGCCGACGGCGTGGTCCTGCTGGGCGACCCGTTCGTGTTCGACGCGGACAACATCGGCGACTTCGACTTCTAGGCCGGATGTCCCGGTGGGGCCCGGCTCGCGCGCAGCGCGGCCGGGCCCCACTGCATTCGCCCCGTACGGACGCCGCCGATGAGGAGTTCTTCGGAGCGATTCGGCGGGTCGGATGCCTCGCCCCGGCGTTTCGCCGGGTTCTTCCTCATCCGCGGCGGGAGTCATAAGGTGGGATGGACGACGGAAAACGCATTCCCACTTGCGGAGTCGCGCGCCACCACCTATCGTTGAAACGATTCATAGCGACGGATGCCCCGCCGCGACGAGAACGAGGACGGAGAAGCTCGACGATGAGCGAGAGCACGGCGCCCCAACGGGTCTGCTTCCAACTGCAGGTCGACCCCAGCCGCCTCGAGGAGTACGCCGAACGGCACGCCGCCGTCTGGCCCGAGATGCTCCGCGCGATCGAGGCATCCGGCCGCCGCAACTACTCCCTCTTCCTCCGCGAGGACGGCCTCCTCATCGGCTACTACGAGACCGACGACGACGAGGCATCCCAGCGCGCCCTCGAGGCCGACCCGCGCACCGCCGCGTGGGAGGCCGACATGGCCCCCTTCTTCGTCGCCCTCGACGGCGCCCGCCCCGATCAGGGCGCTCCCCGACTTCCCGAGGTGTTCCACCTCGAAGACCAGCTCGCCGCGCTCGACGCTCCGTCGTCCGAGCAGCGCTGAGCGAGACATCCGTTCGACCCTCCACACCGAAAGCAGGAACCCCGTGAGCATCCTCACCGACGACATCCAGGCCGAGCTGGCGAAGCAGGCGATCGAGCTGCCGAGCTGGGCGTTCGGCAACTCGGGCACCCGGTTCAAGGTCTTCGCGACCCCCGGCACCCCCCGCGACCCCTACGAGAAGATCGCCGACGCCGCGCAGGTGCACAAGTACACGGCACTGGCGCCGAGCGTGGCGCTGCACATCCCGTGGGACAAGGTCGACTCCTACGACGACCTCCGCACGCACGCCGAGGACCTCGGCGTCGCGCTCGGCACGATCAACTCGAACACCTTCCAGGACGACGACTACAAGTTCGGCGCCCTCACCCACGAGGACGCGGCCGTGCGCCGCAAGGCCATCGACCACCACCTCGAGTGCATCGACATCATGCACGCGACCGGGTCGCGCGACCTCAAGATCTGGCTCGCCGAGGGCTCGAACTACCCGGGCCAGGCCGACCTCCGCGGCCGCCAGGACCGCCTGCACGAGTCGCTGCAGGAGATCTACGCCCGGCTCGGCGACGACCAGCGGCTCGTGCTCGAGTACAAGTTCTTCGAGCCGGCGTTCTACCACACGGATGTCCCGGACTGGGGCACCTCGTACGCCCAGGTCGCCGCGCTCGGCGACAAGGCCATGGTCTGCCTCGACACCGGCCACCACGCGCCGGGCACGAACATCGAGTTCATCGTCATGCAGCTCCAGCGCCTCGGCAAGCTCGGCTCGTTCGACTTCAACTCGCGGTTCTACGCCGACGACGACCTCATCGTGGGCGCGGCCGACCCGTTCCAGCTGTTCCGCATCATCTTCGAGGTGATCCGCGGCGGCGGCCTGAACAACCCCGACGTGGCGTTCATGCTCGACCAGTGCCACAACGTCGAGGACAAGGTCCCCGGCCAGATCCGCTCGGTGCTGAACGTGCAGGAGATGACCGCCCGCGCGCTCCTCGTCGACGGCGAGGCGCTGCGCGCCGCGCAGGTCTCGGGCGACGTGCTCGAGGCGAACCGCGTGTTCATGGACGCGTTCTACACCGACGTGCGCCCGGCCCTCGCCGAATGGCGCGAGTCGCGCGGCCTTCCGGCCGACCCCATGAAGGCCTTCGCGGAGTCGGGCTACCTGGCGCAGATCGCCGCCGACCGCGTCGGCGGCGTGCAGGCGGGTTGGGGGGCTTGAGGTGGGCGTGGCGCGAAGCGACACGCCTCCTCACGCAAGGCGGAGCAGGAGTCAGGCGACGCGCCAGCGTTGACTGACGTATCCGGCAGACCGCGAAACGTATCCGACAACGGCCATTGGATGGGGCAAGACATGGTGTACACCCTCGCGGACGGCCTCGTCCGCGTGTATCCGGTGGGTGAGGGCGTCCCGCGCCCCGGCCCCGGCCTCGTCTGGGCGCACGGCGGCGGGTTCGTCGCGGGCGACCTCGACATGCCCGAGGCCGACTGGGTGGCGCGCGCGTTCGTCGCGCGCGGCATCCCGGTCGTCTCGGTCGACTACCGCCTCGTCGGCGACGGCTCGGGGCGCTTCCCGGCAGGCTCCGACGACGTGCTCGCGGCGTGGGCGTGGACGCTCGACCACGCCGACGAGCTCGGCATCGACCCCGCGCGCCTCGTGATCGGTGGGGCGAGCGCGGGCGCGAACCTCGTGACCGGTGCGGTGCTCCGGCTGCTCGGGCACGGCACCGCGCCAGGTCTCGATACGGGCGCTGCGCGCCCTACTCGACCAGCGGACGCGGTCGTCCCCGCGGGCGTGTTCCTCGCCTACCCCACGCTCCTCGCCGTACAGCCCGCGCCGGACGCCTCGCTCCGCGCCGCGCTCGACGCGAACCCGGAGGCCGACCGCTTCGGCCCCGACCGGGTGCGCGAGATGTACGAGACCTACCTCGGCGGCCCCGTCGACGACGCCCCGCTCGTCGCCGTGCCCGGCCTCGCCGAGCCCGCCGACCTGGCCGGCTTCCCGCCGACCCTCATGGTGAACGGCGACACCGACGAGCTCCGCGTCTCCGGCGAGGCCTTCGCCGTGACCCTCGCCGCCGCCGACGTGCCGATCGAGCTCGCGCTCGAGCCCGGCACCGAGCACGGCCACCTGAACCGACCCGACGAGCCCGGGGCATCCGCCACCGTCGCGCGCATCGCCGACTGGATCGCCCGCGGGTTCGTGCCCGGGGCATCCGCCTCCCAGACCACCCTCCGCATCACCGAAGGAATCACCTCATGACGAACCAGGCTGCTGCCGACCTCATCGCGCGGTCGAACCGCCTCGGCGCCGACCCGAAGAACACGAACTACGCCGGCGGCAACACGTCGGCCAAGGGTACCGAGACCGACCCGGTCACCGGCGAGCCCGTCGAGCTGCTCTGGGTGAAGGGCTCGGGCGGCGACCTCGGCACCCTGAAGGAGTCGGGCCTCGCGGTGCTCCGCCTCGACCGCCTCCGCGCGATGGTCGACACCTACCCGGGCGTCGAGCGCGAGGACGAGATGGTCGCCGCGTTCGACTACACGCTGCACGGCAAGGGCGGCGCGGCGCCCTCGATCGACACCGCCATGCACGGCCTCGTCGACGCGGCGCACGTCGACCACCTCCACCCCGACTCGGGCATCGCCATCGCGACCGCCGCCGACGGCGAGGAGCTGACCGCGAAGATCTTCGGCGAGAAGGTCGTGTGGGTGCCGTGGCGCCGCCCGGGCTTCCAGCTCGGCCTCGACATCGCGGCGATCAAGGCCGCGAACCCGCAGGCGATCGGCTGCATCCTCGGCGGCCACGGCATCACCGCGTGGGGCGACACGTCGGAGGAGTCGGAGCGGAACTCGCTCTGGATCATCGACACCGCCGCCGCGTACCTCGCCGAGCACGGGGCATCCGAGCCGTTCGGCGCCGTCGTCGAGGGCTACGAGCCGCTCGACCCGGCCGAGCGCCGCGCGAAGGCCGCCGCCCTCGCCCCGACGATCCGCGGGCTCGCGTCGTTCGACAAGCCGCAGGTCGGCCACTTCACCGACAGCGACGTCGTGCTCGAGTTCCTCTCGCGCGAGAAGCTCGCCCCGCTCGCCGCGCTCGGCACGAGCTGCCCCGACCACTTCCTCCGCACCAAGGTGAAGCCGCTCGTGCTCGACCTGCCCGCCGACGCGAGCATCGAGGAGAGCATCGCCCGGCTGAAGGAGCTGCACGAGCAGTACCGCGCCGACTACCAGTCGTACTACGACGCGTACGCGACCGACGAGAGCCCCGCGATCCGCGGCGCCGACCCGGCGATCGTGCTCGTGCCGGGCGTCGGCATGTTCTCGTTCGGGGCGAACAAGCAGACCGCGCGCGTCGCGGGCGAGTTCTACGTGAACGCGATCAACGTGATGCGCGGCGCCGAGTCGGTGTCGACGTACGCGCCCATCTCCGACGAGGAGAAGTTCCGCATCGAGTACTGGGCCCTCGAGGAGGCGAAGCTCCAGCGCCTGCCGAAGCCGAAGACGCACGCGACCCGCGTCGCACTCGTCACCGGCGCCGCCTCCGGCATCGGCAAGGCCATCGCCACCCGCCTCGCGGCGGAGGGCGCGTGCGTCGTCATCGCCGACCTCGACCTCGAGAAGGCGCAGGCGGCCGCGGCCGAGCTCGGCAACACGGATGTCGCGATCGGCGTGCAGGCCAACGTCACCGACGGCGCCGCGATCCAGCGCGCGATCGACGAGGCGGTGCTCGCCTTCGGCGGCCTCGACCTCGTCGTGAACAACGCGGGCCTGTCGCTCTCCAAGCCGCTCCTCGAGACCACCGAGGCCGACTGGGACCTCCAGCACGACGTCATGGCCAAGGGCTCGTTCCTCGTGTCGAAGGCCGCGGCGAAGGTGCTCATCGAGCAGGGCCTCGGCGGCGACATCATCTACATCTCCTCGAAGAACTCGGTGTTCGCCGGCCCGAACAACATCGCCTACTCGGCGACGAAGGCCGACCAGGCCCACCAGGTGCGCCTCCTCGCGGTCGAGCTCGGCGAGTACGGCATCAAGGTCAACGGCATCAACCCCGACGGCGTCGTGCGCGGCTCCGGCATCTTCGCCTCGGGCTGGGGTGCGAACCGCGCCAAGACGTACGGCATCGAGGAGGAGGACCTGGGCAAGTTCTACGCCCAGCGCACGATCCTGAAGCGCGAGGTGCTCCCCGAGCACGTCGCGAACGCGGTGTTCGTGCTCACCGGCCCGGAGCTCAGCCACACCACCGGCCTGCACATCCCGGTCGACGCCGGCGTCGCGGCGGCGTTCCTCCGATGAGCGGCACCGGTGCGGGCGCCGTCGCGGCCGTCGACCTGGGCGCGACGAGCGGCCGGGTCATCGTCGGGCACGTCGACGGACGCACCGGCACGCTCGCCCTCGACCACGTCGCCCGGTTCCCGAACGGGCCGGTGCGGCTCGCGTCGGGCCTGCACTGGGACTTCACCGGGCTGTACCGCGACGTCGCGCGCGGGCTCGCGGACGCGTTCCGCCGCGAGCCCGGCACGGCGTCGATCGGCATCGACTCGTGGGCGGTCGACTACGGCCTGCTGCGCGGCGGGCGGCTCCTCGGCGAGCCGTTCCACTACCGCGACGAGCGCAACGAGCATGCGGTCGCGGGCGTCCACGACGTGGTGCCGTTCGAGGAGCTGTACCGCCGCAACGGCCTCCAGTTCCTCCCCTTCAACACGGTGTACCAGCTCGCCGCCGAGCAGGGCGCGGGCGGATGGCTCGGCGTCGCCGACCGGCTCCTGCTGGTGCCCGACCTCATCGGCTTCCAGCTGACCGGGGCGGAGGTCGCCGAGCGCACCAACGCGTCGACCACGGGCCTCGTCGGGGTCCGCTCGGGCGAGTGGGACGTCGAGCTGCTCGAGCGGCTCTCGCTCGAGGCATCCGTGCTGCCCCCGCTCGTGGCGCCGGGTGCGTCACTCGGGCCGCTGCGGCCCGAGGTCGCGGCCGACCTCGGCGCCCCCGCGGGCATCGAGGTCGTCGCGGTCGGCTCGCACGACACCGCCTCGGCGGTCGTCGCAGTGCCGATGCAGGCCGAGTCGGCCGCGTACATCTCGTGCGGCACGTGGGGCCTCGTCGGCGTCGAGCTCGAGGAGCCGGTGACGACGGATGCCTCGCGCGAGGCGAACTTCACGAACGAGGGCGGCGTCGACGGACGCATCCGGTTCCTGCACAACGTGATGGGCCTGTGGCTGCTGAGCGAGTCGGTGCGGTGGTGGGAGCGCGACGGCGACACCATCGACCTGCCGACGCTGCTCGCGCAGGCCGCCGCGGTCGCCCACGAGGTGCCCGTGTTCGACGCGAACGACGCGCGCTTCCTGGCGCCGGGCGACCTGCCCGGGCGCATCGCCGAATGGTTCGCCGAGCGGGGGCGGCAGGCGCCGCAGTCGCGGGCCGAGTTCGCGCGGTCGATCATCGAGAGCCTCGCCGAGGCGTTCGCGGGCGCGGTGCGGGATGCCTCGATCCTGTCGGGCGTCGACGTCGAGACGATCCACGTGGTCGGCGGGGGCTCGCTGAACGAGCTCCTCTGCCAGCGCACGGCCGACCGGTCGGGCCTGCCCGTGCTGGCCGGCCCCGTCGAGGCGACCGCGATCGGCAACGTGCTGGTGCAGGCGCGCGCGCAGGGGTTCCTCGGCGCGTCGGCCGACCTCGAGTCGATGCGGGCGCTGGTGGCGGCCGCGTTCGCGCCCCGGCGGTACGAGCCGCGCGGCTGATCCGGTGCGCGGCGGGTTCGGGTCCCGATGGGCCCGGCCCCGCCGCGCCGGCCTCGCCGCGGGCGCCTGCGCCACCACCGCGATTCAGGAGATTCGACGGCATGCCCCTCCCAGGGACGGCATGGCGTCGAATCTCCTGAGTTGCGATCAGGCGGCGACGTCGGCCGGCGTGCGGTCGGCGCCTGCCTCGGCCCCGGAGCCGGCCGAGACGTCGCCGGCACCCACCGCCACCCGCCCGTGCGCGAGCTCGGCGTTGCGCATGCCCAGCACGCTCACCCCGATGCCGTAGGTGATGAAGTCGCCCGTCGGGCGGATCGCGACGACGGCGAGAGCCTCGAGCTCCTCCTCGGGCAGGTCGAGCCCGTGCAGCAGGGCGCGCTCGACCTCCGGCGCCATCGCCTCGACCGGGAGGAACTCGGCCTCGCCGGCGAAGGTGATGGTCGCGGCGGGCACCTTGATCCAGGGCATGAGCGGCACGCGCTTCGGGATCGCGACGGTCACCGACACCCGCGGGTGAGCGGCGAGGTGGCGCGCCTTCCACGATCGCCCGTCGGTCGTGAACCAGACCCGGCCGTCGTGCACGGCGTGCATCACGCCGACGGTGCGCGCCTCGCCTCGCGCGGTCACCATGCCGACGACCATGAAGTTCGCGGCCGCCATCTCGTTCCAGACGACGTCGCTCGTGAGGTCCACCATGAGCAGCTCCTTTACATTGTCAAGTACCCGTCGTGGCCGACGCTACGCCACTCGGCTTTACAATGTCAAGCAAGCCGAGCATGGTGTCGGGCGGCACCCGCTCGGTCGGGCGCGACGACCTCATGGCGCCCGATCGACGGGGTGACGCCCGACCGCGCGCAACTAGGGTGGGGACATGGAGACGGTGACGTCGGGGGCAGCGCCGGCGGGCGCGCCGCACGCGGCCGCGCCGGTCGCACCCGGCCGCGCGGCACTCCTCCGCGCCATGGAGGAACTCGCGCGCGAACAGGGCGTCAACAACGTCGGCCTCCGCGAGGTCGCCCGTCGGGCCGGCCTCTCGCACGCGGCGCCGACCCACTTCTTCGGCAGCCGCGAGGGCATGATCCGCGCGCTCGCGCTCGAGGGCCTCGCCATGCTCGACGACGAGCTCTGCACCGCGCAGGAACGCGCCGCCCACCTGCCCGGCCGCGAGCGGCTCGTCGCCGACTCGCTGGAGTTCGTCGCGTTCGCCCAGCGGCATCCCGCGCACTACGACGCGATGTTCCGCACGCCGAGCGGCGCCGGCGACGACACGCTCGACCGCGCCCGGCTCGCCGCGCTCGACGGGCTGCGCGCGCTCGTCGTCGACGTGCGCGCGAGGGGCGACATCGCGGGCGACGTCGAGACGACGTTCCTCCAGCTCTGCGCGCTCAGCCACGGCCTCGCCTCGCTCGCGGTCGACGGCATGCTGCACGGGCTCGACGGGTTCGCGAGCGCCGACGAGGTCGTCGAGCGCACGATCCGCGCGCAGGTCGAGCAGCTGCGCTGATCGGCTCGGCAGCGGCAGCGGCGGCAGCGGCAGCAGCAGCGCCAGCGGCAGCGGCAGCAGCAGGCCGAGCGGATGCCCCGAGCCACCGGCTCCCGCCGGGTCAGTGCCCGTGCGCCAGCTGCTGGAGCAGCACGACGCCGAGCCCGAGCAGCACGAGCGCACCCATGGCGAACAGCTGCTTCCACCAGGCGATGCCCGTGCGCCGCACCGCGATCCAGCCGATGACCACGAGCGTCACCAGGTAGACGATCTCAGCCGCCCGCAGCGCCGGGTCGAGCTCGAGCACCCCGGCCCAGGCCAGCGCCAGCAGGATGAGCGGCCACGCCGCAGACCCGAGCGCGCCGCCGGCCGTGCGGATCGCGGCCGCCGTCTCCGCGCGATCGGGGAAGGCGGCGTGCACGGCGAGGTGCGCGATGATGCCCGCGACGAAGCCCGCCGCCGAGATCGCGACGATGCCGGTGAGCAGCGTGAGCGTCGCCCGGGCCGCGTCGAGGTGCTCGACGTTCGAGCGCAGCACGAGCACGATCGCGAGGCCGGTGAAGATCGCGTACACGCGTTCGCGCAGGTGCTCGGCGCGCTCCTCGACCGGTCGTGCCCGCTCCCGCTGCTTCCGTGCCCGCCGGAGGCTGCGCGGGCCGTGCTGCGGGTCCCCGCCGTCCGCCGTCATGCGCCCACGCTACTGCGCGGCCCTCTGGGAGGATGGATGGATGACCGATCGACGTCTGCTCGTCAGCGTGCCCGAGGGCCCCCTCCGCGACGCGTTCCTCGCGCTCGGACCCCTCGCCGAGGGCGTCGACCTCGTCGTGTGGGACCTCGACTCCCCCGCCCCGGCCGACGAGATCGATCTCGTCGTGCCGCCCTACATGGGTACCGCGGGCAGGCTCGGAACGCTGTCGGGCGTGCGCACGCGGCTCGTGCAGTCCCAGTCGATCGGCTACGACGACGTGCCCGCCGCGCTGCCGCCGGGGCACGTGTTCGCCAATGCGGCGAGCGTGCACGAGACCTCGACGGCCGAGCTCGCGCTCGCCCTCGTGCTGGCGGCGCAGCGGGGCATCCCCGAGTTCGTGCGGGCCGCCGCGGAGGGCCGCTGGGCGCCCGAGGCGCGCGAAAGCCTCGCCGACCGCCGCGTGCTGCTCGTCGGGGCCGGCGGGGTCGGCCGCGCGATCGAGGAGCGGCTGCGCCCGTTCGAGGTCGAGCTCACCCGGGTCGCGAGCCGCGCCCGCGACGACGAGCACGGGCACGTGCACGGCACCGACGAGCTGCCGGCGTTGCTGCCCGATGCGGAGATCGTGATCGTCGGCGTGCCCCTGACCGATGCGACAACCGGCCTCGTCGACGCCGGGTTCCTCGCGGC
This sequence comes from Agromyces sp. MMS24-K17, assembly GCF_043950245.1. Lineage (GTDB taxonomy): Bacteria > Actinomycetota > Actinomycetes > Actinomycetales > Microbacteriaceae > Agromyces. The sequence continues at coordinate 580,386 of NZ_CP171640.1, forward strand.
CCTCCCCGACGGCGCGCTCGTCGTGAACATCGCGCGCGGCAAGGTCGCCGACACCGACGCGATCCTCGCCGAGGCGACGAGCGGGCGCCTGCGCTTCGCGCTCGACGTCACCGAGCCGGAGCCGCTGCCGGCGGGGCATCCGCTCTTCGCGCTGCCGAACGTGCTCATCTCGCCGCACGTCGGCGGCGCGTCGACGGCGATGACCCCTCGCATGGCGCGGTTGCTGCGCCGCCAGGTCGAGCGGATGCTCCGGGGCGAGGAGCCCCTGAACGTCGTGCTGCGCACCTGACGAGACCCGCCGCTTCCCCGATCTCCCCACCCCGAGAGGACCGCATCCGCATGAGCTTCGACCACGCCTTCGACTGGGTCCGCCGGCACGTGGCATCCGGCGCCCTGCCCACCGCCGTGCTCGGCGTCGCGACCGCCGAGGGCGTCGTCGCGCTGGAGGCGTTCGGCGGGGCATCCGTCGACGACCACTACCCGCTGTTCTCGATCACCAAGCCGATCACCGGGCTCGCGGCCCTGCACCTCGTGGAGGAGGGCCGGCTGACGTTCGAGACGCCCCTCTCTGCCGCACTGCCGGAGTTCGGCGCCGGCCGCGACGACGTGGTGCGCGTGCGCCACCTCGCCAGCCACACGTCGGGCGTCCTCGAGCCCGCGCTCGACGCACCCGACCAGCGCGGCGCCCTGCTCGCGCCGGGGCGCGACTTCGCCGCCGGCACGGTCTCGCGGTACTCGACGGTCGCGTTCGAGGGCATCGCAGCGCTCATCGAGCACGCGAGCGGCGAGCCGTGGGAGCAGCGGGTCGCCCGCGTCGGCGAGCGCGCCGGTGCGACGGGCTTCACGTTCGAGTCGGATGCCTCGCGCCACCGCCCGGTCGACGCCGCCGAGTTCGGGCTCGACTACGACCGCTTCGCCGCCCTCCGCGCCCCGGGCGCCGGCCTCCTCGGCCGGGCCGAGGACCTCCTCGCCGTCGGCAGCGCGCTGCTGCGGAACGACGGGTCCCTCGTGGCGCCCGTGACCGCCGCGGCGATGCTGCGACCGCTCACGGCGGGCCTGCCCAAGCTCGAGCCGTACCCCGCGGAGCGCGGGCAGGACTGGGGCTTCACGTGGAACCTGCGGCACTCGGCGCCGGCGCTGCTCACCCGCGACACGTTCGGCCACGGCGGCTGGGCGGGCACCGAGTTCTGGGTCACGCCGTCGCTCGGCACCTGCTTCGTGCTGCTCACGAACGTGGGCGGCGGCATCGGCCGGCTCGGCGTCGACGCCGACCAGCTGCACAACGCGATCGCCGTCGCCGGCTGACGGTTCGGCCGACGGCGACGGCCGACGCGCGTCAGCGCGTCAGCGCGTCCAGGTCCCGAGGCCGTTCGCGTCGAAGAACTGCAGCGTCAGCGTCGAGGCGCCGGCCCCGGCACCGCCGCCGCCGAGCACGAACGTCGCCGACGACCGCGAGCCGTCCGGCGCGTTCTCGCCGGTCGGGGTGAACGCGAACGTGTCGCCGTCCCACGTGTCGAGCGGCAGCTCGTACCCGCCGTCGGGGCCCAGCCGCACGACGAGCGATCCGCCCTCGACGGCGACCTCGGCGGGGCCGAAGTAGTCGTTCGACCACGTGCCGGCGTACGCCTCGAGCGGAGCCGACGGCGGTGCGGGCGACGCCGGGGCGGTCTCGTCGACGAGGTCGCCCGCCGGCTCCCGGTAGTGCGCGAGGGCCGCGCCGTAGGCCTCGACCCAGTCGCGGGACGGCTCGCCGTACTGCACGAGATCGAGGAACTCGGTCGTGATCGCCTCGGCGGCGCCGACCGGCGCCCCGTTGGTGAGGGCGACGATGCCCAGCCCCAGCGACGGCACGAGCTGGAAGTTCGTCCCGGCACCGAGCACGAAGGCGCCCGAGTGCGACGCGGTCACGCGTCCGCTCGACTGGGTGCCCACGTTGAACCCGTAGCCGTACGAGCCCGACCGCATGCTCGGCACGGCCGACGGCGCCGACGTGACCTGCGGCTGCATCGCGGCGGCGAGGTCGGGAGTGTCGACGAGCGTCTCGCCCTCGGCGACGCCGCCGGCGAGCACGAAGGCCATCCACTTCGCCACGTCCACGGCGTTCGAGCTCACGCCGCCCGCGGGCGACTGCGCGTCGGGGTCGCGCTCGTACAGCGGCTGGAACTCGCCGTCGACGAGGGCGTGCAGGTCGGCCCGGTCGTCGCGGGCGACGAAGTCGTCGTAGCGCGAGCTCGTCGACGTCATGCCGAGCGGCTCGTAGAGCTCCTGCTCCGAGAGCGTCTCCCAGTCGACGCCGGCGGCGTTCGCGACGGCCTGCGCCCCCGTCGTCATGCCGAAGTTCGCGTAGCCGTAACTCGTGCGGAACGGCTTCAGGGGCTCGTACCGGAGGTGGTCGATGACGTACTCGCGGTCGTAGCCGATGTCCTCGAGGTCGTCGCCGGCCGCCATCGGCAGGCCCGAACGGTGGGAGTACAGGTCGCCGACGGTGAGGTGCTCGGTCACCCACGGGTCGGCGAGCGCGAACCCGGGCAGGAGCGGCGCGACCGGGGTGTCCCACCCCACCACGCCGTCGGTCACCTGCGTGGCGACGACGGTCGACCCGATCGGCTTCGACATCGACGCGACCTGGAACACCGTCTCGGCGTCGATGGGGTCGTCCTCGCCGACGCGCTTCACGCCGAACCCGTCGGCGAAGACCGTCTCCCCGTCGTGCACGACCGCGACCGCCGCGCCCGGCACGCCGGTCTCGTCGAGCACGTGCTCGACCACCTCGGGCAGCGCGTCGAGCGCCCCGTCGAGGCCGCCCTCGGCCAGTTCGACGGCGTCGCCGGGCGGTGCCTCGCCGAGCTCGACCCTCGGCGCGTAGGGCGGCGCGGCCGGCGTGCAGCCGGCGAGCGCCAGGGCTGCGATCACGACCGCCGGGACGGCGGCACCTCGGACAGCGCGCATGGCTTCCTCCCCCTCGACCGGCTCCCCCTCGAACCCGGTCCCGTCGGTCGGCCCCCACCGGATCCCGACCTGCGCAGCCTAACGGGCGGGTCGGCTCCCCGGCACGACACGCGAACGGGGCATCCGCCTCGCACCGCGCCGCGGGGCGGCACCGCGACGGCGCGGCGGGTGCCCTCGCACCCGCCGCGCCGCAGGGCGGCCGGCGTCAGGCCGAGGCCGCGGCGAGCGCCGCGAGCTCCTCGCCGCCGAGCTCGAGCGGGATGGATGCGAGCAGGTCGCCGAGCTGCTCGGCGTTGCGGGCGCTCGCGATCGGCGCGACGACGGTCGGCTGCTGCCGGAGCCAGGCGAGCGATACCGAAGCGACGGATGCCCCGTGCGCGGCCGCGACCTCGTCGAGCGCCGCCAGCACCCGGCTGCCCCGCTCCCCGACGTACGGGGCGGCGCCTCCGGCGCGCACGCTCGCGCCCTCGGCCGTGACGTCGGCCTCGGAGCGGTACTTGCCGGCGAGGAAGCCCTTCGCGAGGGAGAAGTACGGGAACACGGCGAGGCCCTCGCGCTCGGCGCGCTCGCGGAGGCCGTTGGTCTCGAAGTCCCGCTCGACGAGGTTGTAGTGCGGCTGGAGGGCGACGGCACGGTGGAAGCCGTTCGCCTCGGTGACGCGGAACCACTCGTCGATGCGCTCGGGCGTGTAGTTCGAGATGCCGATGGCGCGCACCTTGCCGGCGTCGACGAGCGCCGAGAGGGCACCGACCGTCTCCTCGAGCGGCACGGCGGCGTCGTCGAAGTGGGCGTAGTAGAGGTCGATGACGTCGGTGCCGAGGCGCTGGAGCGAGGCATCCGCCGCGGCCCGGATGTTGTCGGCGGCGAGGCCCGGGAACTCGGGGTGGGTGCTCACCTTGGTGGCGATGACGACGTCGTCGCGCGACCCGCGCGCGGCGAACCACTCGCCGATGAGGCGCTCGCTGTCGCCGCCGGTGTTGCCGGGCACCCAGTGCGAGTAGCCGTCGGCGGTGTCGACGAAGTTCCCGCCGCCGGCGGTGAACGCGTCGAGCACGGCGAACGTGGCGTCGCGGTCGGCGGTCCAGCCGAACACGTTCGCGCCGAGCGACAGGGGCGCGATCTCGAGGTCGGACGCCCCGATGCGGGCGCGGGCGGCGATCTGGGTGGGCTCGGTCATGCTGGCTCCTCGCAGTGGCTTCGAACGCGGGTCTGACTCGGAGTCGGACCTGGGTCGGACGCGGGCGACCGCCCGCGGACGTCATCCGACGCTAACGGCGCGGGCCGGGCGGGTGTTCCCGGGTTGCGCGAGGTTGCCGCGTGTGACGCGGTCGGACGGATGCCGCGCGCTCAGCCCGAGAGCCGCGCCGACACCTGCCACGCCCCGCGGCGCACCGCGCGCTCGAGCTCGTGCGCGCGGCTGCGGAAGTCGTCGGCCGACACCGAGACCGAGACGGCCCCCACCGTGCGGCCCGCCGACGACCGCACCGGGGCGGCGATGCACGCGAGCTTCGGCAGGTACTCCTCGACCTCGACCGCCACCTGCTGCGCCCGCACCTCGTCGAGCTGCTCACGCAGCTTCGCGGCATCCGTCACGCTCGCCGGGGTGAGCCGGCGGGCGCCGTGCTGCGCGAGGAACCGGGCGACCGCCTGGTCGTCGCGCGAGGCGAGCATGAGCTTGCCGAACGCGGTGATGTGCGCCGACTCGGAGAAGCCGACGTGCAACTGCCCGATGCGGGGGTGCGCCGCCGAGTCGGCGATGTGCGCCACCGCGATGTCGTCGCCGCGGAACACGGTCAGGTACGCGGGGGCGCGCACGTCGTCGTGGAGGGCGCGCAGCACGTCGCGCACGGGCTCGGTCGCGACGAGCTGGTCGTGCAGCGCCCGGCCGAGCGCGTCGACCGAGCGGCCGAGCACGACCCGGTGGTCGGGGGTGCGGGCGAGGTAATCCTGCCGTTGCAGCGTCGACAGCAGCCGGTACGCGGTCGACTGGCCGAGCCCGAGGGCGTCGGCGACCTCGGCCGCGGTGAGCCCGGTGGGCGCGGCCGCGACGAGTTCGAGGATGCGCAGCGCGCGCTCCGCGGACTGGATGCCGGCGCCGCCCTGGCGCGTCGGTGCGCTCATGGGCTCGATCGTACGCGCGCCGGGTCTCGACGGGCTCGACCACCGGTGGTTGAGCCTGTCGAAACCACGACGATTCCCGACCCGTTTCGCACACTGTGCGAACCCGGGCTGCACGACCCCGGCCCGCCGCCGCACGATGGCCGAGGCATCCGCACGCGGCACCGCCGCCCGGCCCGAGCCATCCGGCGCAGGCCACCCCAGTACAGAGAGGTACCCCGATGTCCAAGATCCTCATCCTCACCGGCGACGGCGCCGAGACCCTCGAGGTGTTCTACCCGTACCACCGCCTCCAGGAGGCCGGCTACGAGGTGCACCTCGGCGCCCCGGCGAAGCGCACCCTGCAGTTCGTGGTGCACGACTTCGTCGACGGCTTCGACACGTACACGGAGAAGCCCGGGCACGTGTGGCCCGCCGACGTCGCCCTCGCCGACGTCGACCCGGCCGACTACGCGGCGATCGTCATCCCCGGCGGCCGTGCGCCCGAGTACCTGCGCAACAACCCCGACGCGAAGCGCATCGTGCGCCACTTCTTCGAGGCGGATGCCCCGGTCGCGGCCACCTGCCACGGTCCGCTGCTGCTCGCCGCGGCGGGCGTGCTCGAGGGCCGCACGTCGAGCGCCTACCCGGAGCTCGCGATCGACGTCGAGACCGCCGGCGGCGTGTTCGAGCACGGCGGCGGCGTGGTCGACGGCAACCTGGTGACGGCCCGCGCCTGGCCCGACAACGGCACCTGGATGAAGGCGTTCCTCGCGGTGCTCGACGAGGCCGGCGTGCACCCCGCCGCCGGGGCCGCCGCCGCGTAGCGCACGGGTCGGGCGGCACCTCCTCGCTCGGGCGCGACGCCGTCGTGCCGCCCGACCGTCCAGGTGCCGCCCGACCGATCCCAAGGGTCGCGGCGTAGGCTCGGGGGCATGGCCGCCCAGTCCGAGCCCCGCATCGCCCTCTACTTCGACTTCGACAACATCGTCATCTCCCGATACGACCAACTGCACGGCGACGGCGCCTACCGCAAGGACACCTCGCGCACGAAGGCCCCCACCGCGGGCACGCAGGCCGCCGGCCGGCTCGTGGAGGCCACGGTCGACGTCGACGCCGTGCTCGACTTCGCGGCCACGTTCGGCACGATCGCGCTCGCGCGCGCCTACGCCGACTGGTCGACGCCGGTGAACGCGAGCTACCGCGGCCAGCTCATCGACCGGGCCGTCGACCTGGTGCAGCTCTTCCCGCTCGTGCGCGGCATGAAGAACGGCGCCGACATCCGGCTCGCGGTCGACGCCGTGGAGGACCTCTTCCGCCTCGACGACCTCACCCACATCGTGATCGTCGCCGGCGACAGCGACTACGTGCCGCTCGCCCAGAAGGCCAAGCGCCTCGGCCGCTACGTCGTCGGCATCGGCGTCGCCGGCGGCACGAGCCGTGCCCTCGCCGCCGCGTGCGACGAGTTCGCCGACTACGACGCGCTGCTGACGACGGATGACTCCGTCGACGACGAGGACGAGGCGGATGGCTCGTCCTCGCCGACGCCCGTGACCGCACCGGCCGCCAAGTCGGGCCGAGGGCGCGGCCGACGCGGCTCGGGCAGCGGCGGCGCGAAGGCCGGCGGCGCCGACGGCGGCGAGGCCCCCGACGACGTCGAGGCGCCCGCGGCATCCGCCCCGCCGAAGGCGACGGGACTGGCCGTCGCCTTCGCGGCTCCGCCGCAGCCGGGCGAGGCCGTCGCGGCCAACGGCCCGTCGCGCAACCCGAGCCGACTCCTGCTGAAGGCGCTCGAGCTCATGCGCGCGAGCACCGACCAGGAGTGGCAGCCGTCGGTGGCGGTGAAGAACCAGATGCTGCGCATGGACCCGTCGTTCCAGGAGCGCCGGCTCGGCTTCGGGTCGTTCACCGACTTCCTGAAGTCGCGCGGCGGCGTCGTCGAGCTCGACGAGCAGGCGAACCGCATCCGCATCCGCCCGAAGAAGGCGTGACGCCGCCGCCCCGGGCGGGGCGACGACGTCAGGTGGTGCGTCTGCGCCAGGTACAGGCGGTCGGATGCCTCAGATCACGCCGAGGGCGAGCATCGCGTCGGCGACGCGGGTGAAGCCCGCGATGTTCGCGCCGAGCACGTAGTCGCCGGGCACGCCGTACTCGTCGGCGGTCTCGGCGCAGCGCTCGTGGATGCCCTGCATGATCTCGGCGAGGCGGGCCTCGGTGTAGTCGGCGCCCCACGAGTCGCGCGATGCGTTCTGCTGCATCTCGAGCGCGGAGGTCGCGACGCCGCCGGCGTTGGCCGCCTTGCCGGGGGCGAACAGCACGCCGGCCTCGCGGAGCAGGCGCGTCGCGCCCGGGGTGGTCGGCATGTTCGCGCCCTCGGCGACGGCGACGACGCCGGCGTCGATGAGGAGCTTCGCGTGCGACTCGTCGAGCTCGTTCTGCGTGGCCGACGGCAGCGCGACCTGCACGTTGTGCTCGCGGGCGATCTCCCACACGGGCAGGCCGGGCAGGTAGGTCGCGCCGTCGCGCTCGGCGGCATAGGCGTCGATGCGGGCGCGGCGCACCTCCTTGACGTCCTGGAGGAGCGCGACGTCGATGCCGGCCGGGTCGTAGACCGAGCCGCCCGAGTCGGAGGCGCCGACGACGCGTCCGCCGAGGGCGTGGATCTTCTCGATCGCGTAGGTCGCGACGTTGCCCGACCCGGAGACGAGCACGTCGAGGCCGTCGAACGCGAGGCCGCGCGACTCGAGCATGTGCTGCGTGAAGAACACGGCGCCGTAGCCGGTGGCCTCGGTGCGCACGAGCGAGCCGCCCCAGGTGATGCCCTTGCCGGTGAGCACGCCCGACTCGTAGCTGTTGGTGATGCGCTTGTACTGGCCGAAGAGGTAGCCGATCTCGCGGCCGCCGACGCCGATGTCGCCGGCGGGCACGTCGGTGTACTCGCCGATGTGGCGGTGCAGCTCGGTCATGAACGACTGGCAGAAGCGCATGATCTCGGCGTCGCTCTTGCCCTTGGGGTCGAAGTCGCTGCCGCCCTTGCCGCCGCCGATGGGCAGGCCGGTGAGGGCGTTCTTGAAGATCTGCTCGAAGCCGAGGAACTTCACGGTGCCGAGCAGGACGCTCGGGTGGAACCGCAGGCCGCCCTTGTACGGGCCGAGCGCCGAGTTGAACTGCACGCGGAAGCCGCGGTTGATCTGCACGCGGCCGCGGTCGTCGACCCACGGCACCCGGAAGATGATCTGGCGCTCGGGCTCGCAGATGCGCTCGAGGATCGAGGCGTCGACGTAGCGCGGGTGCTTCTCGAGCACGCGGTCGAGGGACTCGAACACCTCGTTGACGGCCTGGTGGAACTCGGTCTCACCGGGGTTGCGGGCGAGCACGCTCGCGTAGGTCTCGGAAATGGCGCCGTTCACGGCCATGGTTCTCTCCAACGGCAGGTACTTGAATGCCCCGGGGCGCGATGCGGCGGGGCAGGGGAAACGGAGGTCCGCGCGAGGGTGGTGCGCGGCTGGTCGCGCTCGGGTCGGGGCGCGGGGTTCGGTCTTGCCATCGGCGGGGACATCGTCGGCCGTTCGCCTCATACAGGCTATCGGACGATCTCGACCGTTTCCTCCGAGTGGTCTGACCACGTACACTGAGGTCAGACCACACGTCCGCGATGAGGAGGAAGCCGGATGTCCCTGCCCGACGTGGCCCCCGCAGCCCCGGCCCCGCGCGCCTGGGAACAGGTGCTCGAGCACGTCGAGTCGCGGCTCCTCAGCGGCGAGCTGAACGCCGGCGACCGCCTCCCCGGCGAGCGCGCGCTCTCCGTCGAGCTCGGCGTCGGCCGGTCGAGCGTGCGCGAGGCGCTCCGGGTGCTGGAGGTGCTCGGGCTCATCCGCACCGCCACCGGCTCCGGCCCGAACGCGGGTGCCATCATCGTCTCCACGCCCGGCGGCGCGATGGGCTCGCTCATGCGGCTCCAGGTCGCCGCCCGCGGGTTCCCCGTCGCCGACATCGTGCGCACCCGCCTCATCCTCGAGTCCGCCGTCGCCGGCGAACTCGCCGACGCCGTCGCCCGCGGCGTCGACGAGGACGCACCCGACGGCGCGCCCGACCTCGCCGACGCCGAACGGCTCCTCGCCGCCATGGACGACGACGGGCTCGAGGCATCCGAGTTCCTCGCCCTCGACGCGGCGTTCCACCTCGCGCTCGCGGAGGCATCCGGCAACCAGGTCGTCGCCGCGACCATGGCGGGCCTGCGCAGCGGCATCGAGGCGTACGCGAGCGCGGGCGTCGCCCGCCTCGCCGACTGGGATGCCACGCACGCGCGCCTGCGCGAGGAGCACCACGGCATCGTGCGGGCCATCCGCGCCGCCGACCCCGAACAGGCGCGCCGCGCCGTCGCCGACCACATCTCCGGCTACTACGCCGAGACCCTGCCCCGATCCACCGAGGAGACCAGCACATGGTGAAGCGCCAGATGCCCAACCCGCGCGAGCTCGCCCAGCTCATGCGGTTCAAGACCCCGACCGCCAACCCGACCGACCGCCGGCTCGAGAAGGCGCTGACGATCGCCGACCTCCGCGACATCGCGAAGCGCCGCACGCCGAAGGCGCCGTTCGACTACACCGAGGGCGCCGCCGAGGGCGAGCTGTCGCTGCAGCGCGCCCGCCAGGCGTTCCAGGACGTCGAGTTCCACCCGTCGATCCTGCGGAACGTGCCCGTCGTCGACACGACCCGCGAGGTGCTCGGCGGCACCAGCGCGCTGCCGTTCGGCATCGCCCCGACCGGGTTCACCCGCCTCATGCAGACCGAAGGCGAGATCGCCGGTGCCGGCGCCGCGGGCGCCGCGGGCATCCCGTTCACGCTGTCGACGCTCGGCACGACCTCGATCGAGGACGTGAAGGCCGCGAACCCGAACGGCCGCAACTGGTTCCAGCTCTACGTCATGCGCGACCGCGAGATCTCGTACGAGCTCACCCGCCGCGCCGCCGCCGCCGGGTTCGACACGATCTTCTTCACCGTCGACACGCCCGTCGCCGGCGCGCGCCTGCGCGACAAGCGCAACGGCTTCTCGATCCCGCCGCAGCTCACCCCCGGCACGATCATCAACGCGATCCCCCGCCCGGCGTGGTGGATCAACTTCCTGACCACGCCGCCGCTCGAGTTCGCCTCGCTGTCCACGACCGGCGGCACGGTCGGCGAGCTGCTCGACTCGGCGATGGACCCGACCATCTCGTTCGACGACCTCGAGATCATCCGCTCGATGTGGCCCGGGAAGATCGTCGTCAAGGGCGTGCAGAACGTCGAGGACTCGAAGAAGCTCGCCGACCTCGGCGTCGACGGCATCGTGCTGTCGAACCACGGCGGCCGCCAGCTCGACCGCGCGCCCATCCCGTTCCACCTGCTGCCGCACGTGGTGCGCGAGGTGGGCGGCGACCTCGAGGTGCACGTCGACACGGGCATCATGAACGGCGCCGACATCGTGGCATCCGTGGCGCTCGGCGCCCGGTTCACGCTCATCGGCCGCGCCTACCTGTACGGCCTGATGGCGGGCGGCCGCCGCGGCGTCGACAAGACCATCTCGATCCTGAAGGGCGAGGTCGAGCGCACCATGAAGCTGCTCGAGGTCGCGACCCTCGACGAGCTCGGCCCGCAGCACGTGACCCAGCTGTCGCGCCTCCAGCCGATCGCCCGGCCCCTCGCGGATGCCGCTGAGCAGGCCGCCGCCTCGAAGCCGACCGTCGTGCGCACGCCGCGGACCACGGCGGCGGCGAAGTCCGCCGGCGCGTCGGCCACGTCGGCCGCGGCGAGCAAGCCGGCGGCGACCACCGCGAAGCCGGCCGCCCGGAAGGCCGCGGCGAAGCCGAAGGCCTGACGCCGGGCGCGCTTCCCGGCCGCCTCGGTCCTTCTACAGGAGATTCGGCCCCATCCCCCGCCCACAGCAGGGATAGGGCCGAATCTCCTGAAGAACGGATGCCCGATTCAGCGCCCGGGCTCAGGCGGCCGGGCTCGGTGTGCCGGCGACCGCCGCGCCGCCCGCCCCGGGCCCGTCGAGCAGGAGCCGACGCAGCACCTGCCGCTGCACGAGCGTCCAGGTCACGGTCACCGCGAGGTAGAGGCCGGCCGCGACGGGCACGAACGGCACGATCACCGCGGTGAGGAACGGCAGCACGGCCGCGAGCGCACCGATGGCCGCGGCGCCCGGGACCGCCGGCGTGCCTACGGCGCCGGCCGAAGCCGTCGAAGCCGCCAAGCCCGCGGAACGGCCCGAGCCGCCCGCGCTCCCCGCTCCCCCGCCCGCGGCGGCGTTCCGGGCCGCCGTCGCCCGCTGCTCCGCCCGCATCATCCGCCTCGTCAGCTCGCCGACCACGACGGCCACCAGCACGAGCGCCACGGTCACCGCGAGCAGCGCGGGCGTCACCGCGCCCGCCCCGACCGCGTGCGCGAACGAGGAGCCGAGGGGCACGCCGAAGAGGGTCTTGCCGAGCAGCGCGTTGGCGTGCCCGTTCACCGTCTGGAGGATGAACAGGGCGTACACGACCGAGATGACGGGCGCCTGGATCAGCGTGGGCAGGCACCCCGCGAACGGCGAGACGCCCTCGCGCGCGTAGAGGTCCATCGTCGCCTGCTGCAGGCGCTCGGGGTGCTTCGCTTGCTTCCGTTGCAGCTCGGCGAGCTGCGGCGCGAGCCGGCGCCGTCCGCGTTCGGCGCGCACCTGTGCGACGGCGGTCGGGATGAGCGCGGCGCGCACGGCGAGGGTGAGCAGCACGACCGCGAGGGCGGCGCTCGCGCTGCCGGCGACGGGGTCGAGGATCGTCGAGATCCAGTGGAGCAGGCCGTAGGCGGCGTCGATCACGGCCGCGATGGGCGGGAAGTCGTAGAGGTTCATGGGAGTCCTGTCGGTCGAAGGGATGGTCGTCCGGTTCGGCCGCGTGGACGCGCGACGGATGCCCCGCCGGGGGCGGGACCGTCGACGGTCGTCGATCGTCGCGAGGAGTGGAGCGCCTCGAGCGCCTCGCGCACCCGGAGCCCGGGGGCGTGTCGGAGGCGGCAGGCGGGTCGCGCCCGCTCAGGCGGGCAGCGGCACCTCGCGGCTCACGCGGCCGCGAGGAGTGACGGCGCCCTGGGCCGGGTTCGGCCCCGCGCGTCGGGATCGCTCTGCGCGAGGAGGCGCGAGCGGTCGACCGTCTGGCCGCGGTGCACGGCCGCGGCGGGATCGGGGTCGACGGGCAGCGGTCGCACGCGGGCGACCAGCACGATCGCGACGGCGCCGAGCGCGCCGACGAGGAGCAGCACGACCGCCGGGCTGCCGTCGGCGCCGAGCGCGGCGGCCGCGTCCGCGGCCGACACGATGCCGTGCACGACCGCAGCTCCGAGCTGGAGCACGGCGGCGAGGACGGCGATCACGCGTTCATGCTACGCCGTGCCCGCCGACGCATGCTGGGAGCTCAGGCCGTGCCCGTGCCCGTGCCCGTGCCCGGGCGCGCGGCCGGGCCGGCAGCCGAGCCGCCCGATCGCGGCGTCGGCCGCCGCCGGCGCTCGCGGGCCGCTTCGGCATCGGTCGGCGCGACGATGGACTGCGTCACGACGCCCGCCGCGATCTTCTTCGCCCACCCCCGCACGCGCTTCGCCTGCGCGCGGCGCCGCTTCATGAGCTTCGCGTTCGCCTTGGCGCGCTTCGCGATCTCCTCGGGCGGCACGCCCGGCGCGAGCACGCTGGTCGGCACCCGCCCGGCCCGACCTCGCTTCGCGTCGGACTCGTTCCGCACGCCGCGCCGCGGCGTCGTCGCGGCGGCCGCCCGCTGCAGCCGAACGGTTGCCCGGGCGGCCGTCCGGGCGGCGAGCCGGGGCGAGTGCCCCAACTGCTCGCGGGCGGCCTGCCGGGCGAGCTCCGCATCGGCCACGGCCAGCGACAGCCGGCTGCGGCGCCGGCTCCGGGGCATCCGCTCGGCGAGCTTCCCGGCCTCGCGCGATGCCGTCTTCGCTGCGGAGATCGCGGCCTTCGCCTGCTTGCGCTCGGCGCGGTCGGTGCGCGTCATCGCTCAGCCCTCCGCGTCGATCAGCTCGAGCAGCTTCCGCGCGGCGTCGCGGATCTCGTCGTGGTCGTACTGCCCGGCCCGGCTCTCGAGGGCGATCACCCCGCACCGGTGCACCTTCCGGAAGTCGCCGTACGGGAAGGAGTACGCCCCCTTGGTCTCGTCGTTCTCGCCGTCGTCGATGCCGAGGTGCCAGTGCCGGTACTCGGTCCAGCCGTGCTCCTCGACGAACGCGTTCTCCTCGTCGGCGCCGGGCTGGTCCTCGCTCCAGTCGTCGCGTTCGTCGCGCACGACCTTGCCGTCGCGTACGAGCGAGCGCGCGTGCCGCAGGGCGGTCTCGTTCAGCTTCACGGTCATGCCACCGGTCTACGCGGGGGCCGGACGACCCGGCAAGGGGTTGCGGAAGCGCCCGGACCGCGCTCCAGGTGCTCGTTCCTCGCCCGCGTACGCCGACTTCGCGGCACGCGGGCGAGGAACCCGCGCTCCGGACTACCGGGCGTTCGCCGCCGCCAGCAACTGCTCGATCTGCTCGCGCGTGACGGGCACGCCCGGGAACGAGACGAGCCGGCCGATCGGGAACGACGCCATCATCTTCTGCATGCCCTCGTCGGTGGCGAGCTCCGCGTCGACCGCGCCGCCGCCGAACCCGGCCATGGCCTGGCCGACGATCGGACCCGCGATCGGGTCGGCGAGCAGCTCGCCGATCGACGACTCGAGCGTGAGCGGCACGCGCACGTCGTCGCCGGCGACCTCGACGGTGGTCGTGAGGCGGATGTCCCGGCTCGACGCGCCGACCTCGACGGCGTAGGCACCGCCCTCGACGACCCAGCCGTCGACCCGGATGTCCCAGTACGCGAGGTCCTCGCGGCGGATGCGGAGCACGACCTCGCGCGACTCGCCGGCCTCGAGGGCGACGTTCGCGAAGGCCTTGAGCTCGCGCGGAGCGCGCTGCACCCGCGAGCCGGCGAGGCCGGTGTAGGCCTGCACGACCTCGCGGCCGGCGCGGTCGCCGGTGTTCGCCACGGTCACGCGCACCTCGATGCCGTCGGCGTCGGCGTTGGCCGAGGCATCCGAGTAGGCGAACGTCGTGTACGAGAGGCCGTGGCCGAAGGGGAACCGCACGGCGGCGTCGCGCGCGTCGTACCAGCGGTAGCCGACGAAGAGGCCCTCGCCGTAGCGGACGTGCCCGAACTCGCCGGGGAAGTCGAGGTACGCGGGGGTGTCCTCGATGCGGTTCGGGATGGTCTCGGCGAGGCGGCCCGAGGGGTTCACCCGGCCGTAGAGCACGTCGGCGATGGCACCGCCGCCGGCCTGGCCGCCGAGCCAGCCCTCGACGATCGCGGGCACGTCGCCCGCGAACGGCAGTTCGACGACGCCGCCGTTGGCGAGCACGACGACCACGTTCGGGTTCGCGGCGCGCACGGCCTCGAGCAGCGCGAGCTGCGTCGCGGGGAGGCCGAGGTGCTCGCGGTCCCAGCCCTCGGACTCGTCCGCGGCGGGCAGGCCGAGGAAGCAGAGCACGACGTCGGCGTCGGTCGCGGTGGCGACGGCCTCGGCGACGAGCGCCTGGGCGCCCGAGGCATCCGCACCGTCGATCGTGAAGCCGGGCGCGAACGCGACGCGCTCGGCGCCGGCGATGCGCTCGATCTCGGCGAGCGCGGTGTCGAGGCGGGTCGGGTTGATGAGCGAGGAGCCGGCGCCCTGGTAGCGCGGGGTGCGCGCGAACTCGCCGATTACGGCGACACGGCGGTCGCCCTGGAGCGGCAGGATGCCGCCCTCGTTCTGGAGCAGCACGACGCCGCGGCCGGCGGCCTCGCGGGCGAGGGCGTGGTGGGCGTCGACGTCGTACGACGCGTCGGCGTCGGCACCGGCGGCGGCCTGCTGGGCGAGGCGCACGGCGCGGGTCGCGGCGAGGTCGAGGTCGGCCTCGGCGAGCGAGCAGTCGCGCACGGCGGCGACGAGCTGCGCGTCGGTGCGACCGCCGGAGGCGGGCATCTCGAGGTCGAGGCCGGCGGGGAGGCCGACGACGCGGTCGTTCACGGCGCCCCAGTCGCTCACGACGAGGCCGGCGAAGCCCCACTCGTCACGGAGCACGCGGGTGAGCAGCCACGGGTCCTCGCTGGCGTAGACGCCGTTGATGCGGTTGTAGGAGCACATGACGGTCCACGGCTGCGCGTCTGCCACGACGCGGTGGAACGCGCGGAGGTAGATCTCGCGGAGCGGGCGCGGGTCGACGTCGCTCGAGGCGCGCATGCGGTCGAACTCCTGGTTGTTCGCCGCGAAGTGCTTGAGCGAGCCGCCGACGCCCTGCGACTGGAGGCCGTTCACGAGCGCGGCGCCGAGCGCGCCCGCGACGATCGGGTCCTCCGAGAGGTACTCGAAGTTGCGGCCGCACAGCGGCGAGCGCTTGATGTTGACGCCGGGGCCGAGCAGCACGCCGACGCCTTCGGCACGGGCCTCCTCGCCGAGGGCGCGGCCGACGCGCTCGAGCAGTTCGGGGTCGAAGGTCGAGCCGAGCGCGACGGCGGGCGGGAAGCAGGTCGCGGGCACGCTGTCGGCGATGCCGAGGTGGTCGGAGCTGCCGCGCTGGAGGCGCACGCCGTGCGGGCCGTCGGTGAGGACGATCGAGGGGATGCCCGCGCGCTCGACGGCCTTCGTCGACCAGAAGTCGGCACCGCTGGTGAGCGAGGCCTTCTCCTCGAGCGTGAGGCCGGCGACGATCTCGGCGGCCGGGGTGGCGGTGAAGGCGTCGGGCGTGGTGGCCACGGTGTCGGTCATGCGGCGAGTCCTGTCGTTTCCTGGGACGCCTCCTCGGCGAGGCGTCGACACGACGCTAGGCGAGGCATCCGCGAAAAGCAAGCGCTATTCGGTTTTGGGACGATCGCCGTAGGATCGACGCATGGCACGCCGGGGTTCGTACGCGAAGGGCATCGCGAAGCGCGAGGAGATCCTCGCGACCGCCCTCGACGTCATCGCGCGCACCGGCTACGGGCGCGCCTCCGTGCGCGAGCTCGCCGACGCCGTCGGCCTCAGCCAGGCCGGGCTCCTCCACTACTTCAGCTCCAAGGAGGAGCTGTTCGCCGAGATCCTGCGCAAGCGCGACGAGGTCGACGAGGCGCTCATCGCCGACGCCGTGCGCACCGCATCCGGGTCGGCCGACGCCGACGGGGGCATGCCCGTCGAGGGCTTCATGGAGACCATCCGGCACAACGCCGAGGTGCCCGGGCTCGTGCAGCTCTACACCCGGCTCTCCGCCGAGGCGACCGACGCCGAGCACCCGGCGCATCCCTACTTCGTCGAGCGCTACCGCGACCTGCGCGCCATCGCCGCGGAGAACCTCCGCGAGCGGCGGGAGGCCGGCGAGTTCGTCGCCGACCTCGACGCCGACCGCGCCGCCACCATGCTCATCGCCCTCGCCGACGGCCTGCAGACCCAGTGGCTCATGGACCCGTCGATCGACATGGCCGCGCACATCGAGGCGTTCCTCGCGCTGCTCGGCCGGCCCGCCCCGGCGACGCCGGAGCCCGCGCCGCCCGCGGCGGCGCCCGCGCCGCCCGCCCCCTGAACTCCGCGTTCCTCCGCGATCCTCCGCCGATCCTCCCCGGCGCCGCGTCATCCGGCGCCGCACCGGGAATGGCAGACGCCGCGGCGCGCTTGCACCCCTCATGTGCCAGCTCGAGGATCTGCACCCGCCGGGGACGGCGGTCGACGACACCCGCACCATTGACCTGCTCATGGAACACCTGCGGTGGTCGGTGATCGACCTCGGGCACCACGACCTCGCCGCCGGCGAGACCCGGCGCGAGGCATCCGACGCGTCGCGCTTCCACTTCGTGATCTCGGGGCACGTCGACCTGGAGCACGACGGCGCCCTGTACCGCCTCGAATGCGGCAACTTCGCCCTGCTCCCCCGCGGCGGCCGGAGCACTCTCAGGGCCGAGGCACCGGCGAGCGTCATCAGCACGTCGCTCGCGCTCACGAGCGGGCACCCCATGATGACGCGGGCGATGCCCCCGGTCCTGCACTCGTACGGGTTCCGGCAGCAGGAACCCGGCTTCGCTGCCCTGCTCGACACCGTCCACCGCGAGGCGGCGCTCGGCCGCCCCGGAGCGGACACCATGATCGCCGGACTCACCGACGTCGCCGTCTCCGCCGCCGTCCGGTTCTGGCTCGAGCACGGATGCGGCAGCGCCCGTCCCTGGCTCGCCGCGGCGGAGGATCGCAACCTCGGCCTCGCCCTCGCCGCCATCCACGACGACCCCGGATCGCCGTGGACAGTCGCCTCCCTCGCCCGCGTCGCCCACGCGTCGCGCTCGCAGTTCGCGGAGCAGTTCCGAGCCGCCGTCGGCGACACGCCGGCCCGCTACCTCGCGCGCGTCCGGATGAGGCAGGCCGAGCGGATGCTCCGCGAGGGCCAGCCCGTCAGCGGCATCGCGTTCCGACTCGGCTACGAGAGCGAGGAGGGCTTCAGCCGCGCGTTCCGCCGGCACAACGGCGTCGCCCCGAGCCGGTGGCGACGGGCTGCACTGCAGCCCGTCGCCTGACCCGGGGGAACGACTCAGCGCCGCGACCGGGGCCTCGCCGCCGTGAGCACGAGCGCGCCGAGCACCGCCGAGACGCCGCCGACGAGGAACGCGATCTCGACGCCGATCGAGTCGACGAGCACGCCGCCGACGATCGCGCCGATGGTGATGGCCGTCTGGAACGCGGCGACGACCAGGCCGCCGGCGCTCTCCAGCCGGTCGGGCGCCACCACCGCCATCCACGACTGGATCATCGTCGGGATCGCACCGAACCCGGCTCCCCACAGCACCACGGCGACGAAGGTGGCCACCAGGTTCGCACCCGACACCGCGAAGAGGATCGTCGCCAGGCCGATCGCCGCGGGCGCGGCCAGTACGAGCACGCCGAGGCGGCGGTCGGCCATCGGGCCCGCGACGAGGTTCCCGAAGAACGAGGCGACGCCGAAGATCGCGAGCAACAACGCCAGCAGGGCCGGGGTGAAGCCGTCGATCGTCTCGAACGCCGGCCGGACGTACGTGAAGCCCGAGAAGTGGCCGCCCGCGATGAGCACGACCGAGAGGATGCCGAGGGCGACGACCGGTCGCGCCGCCGTCTGCACCAGCGTGCGGAACCCGGGCGCGCCGGTCGGCGGCACCGACGGCAGCGTCGCGAGCTGCACCCCGAGCGCGATGACGCCGACCGCCGCCGCGCCGAGGAACACCAGGCGCCAGCCGACGAGGTCGCCGAGGAACGCCCCGGCGGGAACGGCGGCGATCGTCGCCAGCGACAGGCCCGCGTTCACGACCGTCATGGCGCGGCCGAGCCGATCGGCGGGCACGAGCTGCGCCGTGACGGCGAGCGACATGGCCCAGAAGCCCGAGATCGCGAGCCCGAGGAGCAGGCGCGAGGCGAGCATCATGGCGAAGACGGGCGACAGCGCGACCAGCACGTTCGAGGCCACGGCGAGCGAGGTGAGGCCGACCATCACCCACCGGCGATCGAGCCGAGGCAGCGCCGAGACGACGAGCGGGCCGCCGACGATGCCGATGAGGCTGGTCGCGGTCACGAGCTGACCGGCGACGCCCTCGGTGATGCCGAGGTCGGCGGCGATCGGCGACAGCAGGCTCGCGGGGAGGAACTCGCTCGCCACCATCGTGAAGATGCCGAGGCCGAGGGCGACGACCGCGGCCCAGGCGGCGCGGCGCGGCGCGGCGATGGCCGCGCCCGCGTCGGCGGACGCGGCGGATGGATCGGGGAGGGTCGTCGAGCCGGTGCTCGCGAGGTTCGTGGACATGTCACTCCTTGAAGGTCGGATTCCACCCTCGCGAAGGCGCCCCGCGGGCACCCGACCGTTCGTCGGCGCGACCCGATCGATCGTCCGGCGGTGCGGGGAAGGCCGGGGTTCCCGCGCTCAGGCGGGCCGGGAGAAGAGGTTGACGAGGTTGCCGTCGGGGTCGCGGAACAGCGCCGACCGGTTGCCCCACGGCATGGTGGTCGGTTCGAGCACGACATCCGCCAGGCGCTCGCGCAGCTGCGCGAATCGCGCGTCGACGTCGTCGACGAGGAACTCGACGATGACGCCGGATGCCCCGCCGGGCGTGGGAGCCTCGGCGCCGAGCATCCCGACCGTGACGGGATCGGCGATGGCCAGCGTCGCCCTGGCGGTGCGGATCTCGGCGAACACCGGGGCGGGCCTGGCTGCCTCGAGGCCGGTGACGAGTTCGTAGAAGTCCGCGAGTCGGGCGACGTCGCGGGTGATGAGGCGGATCGATGCGAATTCCATGCGTCGATCCTCGGTCGCGCTCGCGACAGCGTCGTGTCGGTGTTTCCCGAAGCCGTCGGCGGCGCTCACTCGAACGAGAGCGGGCGCAGGGTTCCGTAGGGGATCTCCAGGTCCTCCGCCCGGACGGTCCGTGCCGGCGGCCGCTCGCCGGTGGGCGCGGCCTCCACCACGCGGTCTCCGCGGAAGGCGCGAACGCCCCCGCGAAGCCGGCACCAGGCGACGAGGTACCAGTCCTGCCCCTTCCCGATGAACCCGAGCGGCTCGACGTCACGGCCCGTCTCCCGGCCCTCGGCGTCGCGGTAGCGGATGCGCAGCACGCGGTTCTCTCGCAGGGCGCGGGCGAGGTGGTCGGGGGCACCTCCGCGATCGGCGTCCTCGAGCAGGTGGACCCGGCCGGCCAGGGCGGCCGCCCGCCGCGCCTCCTCGGCGCCGAGCACCGCCGTGATCTTCCGGGAGGCGCTCAGCGCGGCGTCCCGGAACGGGCTCGTCGCGAGCCGGCCCAGGCCGACGGTGATCGCGAAGGCCTCATCGACCGTCAGTCCCAGCGGCGGCAGGGTGTGGCGCGCATCGATCGCGTACCCGCCGGTGCGCCCGGCATCCGCCCAGATGGGCACGCCCGCCGCCTGCAGGGCACCGAGGTCCCGCTCGATCGTGCGCACGCTGACCTCGAAGCGATCGGCCAGCCAGCGGGCGCTGCGCCGGCCCGGCGCTGCGGCGCGCAGCTCCTCCACGAGCGCGTAGAGACGGTCGGTGCGGGTCACTCCCGCACTCTAGGGCCACCTGCCGACCCCGCCGCCGCGATGCCGCCCGCTGCGGGGCTGCGCTCAGCGCGCCCGCCGCCGCCCTCCGCCGAACCACGACGCGATGCCCCACGCGGTCACCCGGCCCATCGCCTCGAGCACGATCGCGAGGCTCATCTTCGAGTCGCCGCGCTCGCGCTCGACGAACGTCACCGGCACCTCGACGATGCGCAGGCCCGACCGGTGCGCCCGCATGAGCATGTCGACCTGGAACCCGTAGCCGCGCGTGTGCACCTCGTCGCGATGCATCCGCCGCAGGCCGTCGGCACTGAATGCGCGGTAGCCCGCGGTGACGTCGCGATACGGGAGGCGGAGCATCCACCGCGAGTAGGCGCTGCCGCCGCGCGACAGCCACTGGCGATGCCGCGGCCAGTTCACGATCGACCCGCCCGGCACCCAGCGCGAGCCGATCACGAGGTCGGCGGATGCCCCGCCCGCCGCATCCTCGCCGGCTGCGAGGTCGCCCGCCGTCGCGTCGCCGCGCAGCGCGGCGAGCAGGTCGGGCAGTTGCTCGGGCAGGTGCGAGCCGTCGGCGTCGAGCTGCACGACGGGGTCGTACCCGCGGTCGAGCGCCCAGTCGAACGCCTCGAGGTACGCGGCCCCGAGCCCGTCCTTGCCCCGACGGTGCAGCACGTGCACCGAGGCATCCGCCGCGGCCAGTTCGTCGGCGAGCGCGCCCGTGCCGTCGGGCGAGGCGTCGTCGACGACGAGCACGGCTGCCGCGGGCACGGCCAGCCTCACTCGGGCGACGATCGGCGCGAGGTTGTCGCGCTCGTTGTAGGTGGGGATGACCACCAGGGGTTCGGGCACCCGTGCATCGTAACCGGCTCGAACGGCCCGGCCCGGCTCCCGCTATCGGACGCCCGACATGAGGCGCAGCACGCCGCGGCTGCCCACGGCGAGCGCGACGCCGAGGACGATCGCGATGCCGCCCAGCACGCCGAAGTACACCACCTCGTTGTCGGGGTCGTAGAACTCGGCGAGCCGTCCCGAGATCGCGGTGCCGAGCGCGACCGAGAGGAAGAACAGCGCGACCATCTGCGTGTGGAACAGCTTCGGCGCGAGCTTCGTCGTCACCGACAGGCCGACCGGCGACAGCAGCAGCTCGGCGACCGTGAACACGAACAGGATCCCGACGATCGCGAGCAGCGGGGTCGAGTTCGCGCCGCCGCCGGCGAACGGGAGGAACAGCAGGAACCCGACGCCCATGATCGCCGTGCCGAGCGCGAACTTGATCGGCGTCGACGGCTGG
This sequence comes from Agromyces sp. MMS24-K17, assembly GCF_043950245.1. GTDB lineage: Bacteria > Actinomycetota > Actinomycetes > Actinomycetales > Microbacteriaceae > Agromyces. The sequence continues at coordinate 601,788 of NZ_CP171640.1, forward strand.
CGGTCGCCGAGCTTCGTCCAGATCGCCGCGAACACGCCCGACAGCACGATGATGAAGACGGGGTTGATCGATTGCACCCACGGCACGGGCATCTCCCAGCCGAAGAGGTCGCGGTTGAGCCGTTCGTCGCTGTAGATCGTGAGCACCGTGAACTGCTGCTGGTAGAGCGACCAGAACGCGACGGACGCGATGAACAGCGGCAGGAACCCGAGCACCCGTCGTCGCTCGACGGTCGTGATGTGCCGGCTCGAGAGGATCACGACGAAGTACGCGACGGCCGCGACGATGGTGGCGCCGATGACCCAGAGCACGAGGTTGCCCGCGGTGACCAGCCGGGTGAGCACGAGCACGGCGATGAGCACGACGGCCGCGACGCCGATGCCGATCACGAGCCCGCGACGCCCGGGCGGCAGCGGGTTGGGCACGACGGATGCCTCGGGCGGCAGCGACTTCCGCCCGAACGCGTACTGGGTCAGCCCGATGGCCATGCCGATCGCGGCGATCGCGAAGCCCCAGTGGAACCCGAGGGTCGTCTGCGCGAGGCCGGTGAGGATCGGGCCGAGGAACGCACCGAGGTTGATGCCGAGGTAGAACACGGAGAAGCCCGCGTCGCGCCTCGGGTCGTGCTCGTCGTACAGGGTGCCGACGACGCTCGTCGCGTTCGCCTTCAGTCCGCCCGATCCGAACGCGACGAGCACGAGGCCGACGCCGACGCCGAGGAACCCGGGCAGGAGCGCGAGCGCGATGTGCCCGGCCATGATGACGATGGCGCTGAAGAAGAGCACGCGCTCGCTGCCGAGCAGGCGGTCGGCGATCCACGCGCCGAGGATCGTCGAGAGGTAGACCGCGCCGCCGTAGGCGCCGACGATGCCGGCGGCCGACGCCTGGTCCATGCCGAGGCCGCCCTCGGTCGCCGAGTAGTACAGGTAGAGCAGCAGGATGCCCTGCATGCCGTAGAAGCTGAAGCGCTCCCACATCTCGACGCCGAAGATGTGCACGAGCGCGCGCGGCTGCCCGAGGAACCCGTGATCGTCCCTCGTCGTCCGTTCCCCGCCTTCGGCGACGCGGGGCTCCGGCGGCCCGACCTCACCGGGGGCGGGTTCGGTGACCTCCCCCATGCGGGCCAGCCTAGACCCCGGTCGGGCCGGAGGTCACGGCCGGCCCGGCCACGAGACCGGGCCACCCCGGGTCGCAGGACGGGGGCTAGCCCCCGGGAGCCGGGTGGCTCGCCCCAGTGCCGGCCGCGTGCACCGCTCACTAGCGTCGGAGACGATCGAGGAGGTTCCCACCATGTCCCGCCGCACCACCGCCCGCAGCACCCGCCCCGCCACCGCCCGCGCCGTCACCGTCGGCATCGCCGCCCTCTCGGCCGCGACCGTCGTCCTGGCCCTGAGCGGCTGCGGCTTCATCGGGCCGCGCCACATGTTCTCCGACTCCGCGTCGGTCGGCGCGGCCGTCACGCACGTCACGATCGACTCGCCGGACGGCGCCGTCGAGATCCGCGGCGTCGCCGGCGCCACCGAGGTCTCGATCGAGCGCACCGTCCGCTACCGCGGGCCGGAGCGCGAGGTCGGCGACACCCACCGGCTCGACGGCGACGAGCTCGTCCTCGGCGGCTGCGGCCGCAACTGCTCGGTCGAGTACGCGGTCGAGGTGCCCGCCGGGGTGGATGTCTCGGGCGAGACGTCGAACGGCGCGATCACGCTCGAGGACGTCGGCGAGGTCGACGTCGAGACCAGCAACGGCCGCATCGAGCTGACCGACGTCGCCGGCGAGGTCAGCGCCTCGACGAGCAACGGCCGGATCGAGGGCCGCGGACTCGCGGGCGACGGCGTCGACGTCGACACGTCGAACGGCGCCATCGACCTGGAGGTCGTCACCCCGCAGGACGTCTCCGCCGACACGTCGAACGGGTCGATCGATCTCGAGGTGCCGGCCGCCGCGTCGTTCCGCGTCGACGCCCACACGTCGAACGGGCGCACCGACATCGGCGTCGCGGACGACCCCGACGGCGAGTTCGAGCTCGTGCTGGGCTCGTCGAACGGGTCGATCACGGTCACGGTCGCCGGCTGACCGGTTCCGGTGCCGGTGCCGGTGGTCGAGCCCGTCGAAGCCGCGGGCTCGACCACCGCCCCGCTACGCGTTCTTCCCGTCGCGCCAGCGCAGCCAGTGCTTCACCGGCTCGAGGTCGTAGGCCGGTCCCGAGATGCCGACCGTGAACAGCCGCACCCCGGCCGCGTGCAGGGCGTCGGCGCGACCGTCGTCGCCGTCGCGGCCGAGCTCGTTCGAGACCACGATCTCCGAGACATCCCGGCCGATCGCGTCGCCGTGCCGCTTCAGCACGTCGAGCTTGTGGGCGAGGCCGTCGGGCTGCACGAACGAGTGCCAGATGTCGGCGTGCTCGGCCGCGATGCGGAGCGTCTTCTGCTCCCCCGCGCCGCCGATCATGATCGGGATGTGCCGGGTCGGCGGCGGGTTCAGCTTCGACCAGCGGTCGCGGATCCGCGGCAGCGCGGCATCCAGCGCGTTCAGCCGGGAGCCGGCCGTGCCGAACTCGTACCCGTACTCGTCGTAGTCGCGCTCGAACCATCCGCTGCCGGTGCCGAAGATGAAGCGGCCCTCACCGCCCTTCGCGGAGATGTGGTCGAGGGTGCGGGCCATGTCGGCCTGCAGGTCGGCGCCGCGGTAGGAGTTGCAGTTGACCAGGGTGCCGAACTCGATGCGCTCGGTCTGCTCGGCCCACGCGCCCAGCATCGTCCACGCCTCGAAGTGCAGGCCGTCGGCGTCGCCGTACAGCGGGAAGAAGTGGTCCCAGTTGAAGACGACGTCGACGCCGAGCTCCTCGAGCCGGAGGACGGTGTCGCGGATGGCGGGGTACTCGGCGTGCTGGGGCTGGACCTGCACGCCGATGCGGACGGGGGAATCGGCAGACATGCATTCCAGCCTAGGTTCGGCTGGGAGTCTCCCGCCCGCGCGCACGGAATCCGCGCAGACGGGTGCGCGCGCGCAAGCATCCGTCGTAGGCTCCGAGGATGGACAACCTGGACCGCGCGATCCTCGACCTGCTCCGACAGAACGCCCGCGCGGGCTACGGCGACATCGGCTCGTCCGTCGGGTTGTCCGCGTCGGCCGTGAAGCGACGGGTCGACAAGCTCGTCGGCGACGGCGTCATCCGCAGCTTCACCATCCAGGTCGACCCCGCGGTCGACGGCATGAGCACGGAAGCCTACGTCGAGCTGTTCTGCCGCGGCACGGTCGCGCCGGAGGAGCTGCGCCGCATCCTGCAGGAGGTGCCGGAAGTCGTCTACGCGGGCACCGTGACCGGCAGCGCCGACGCCATCGTGCACATGCGCGCCCGCGACATCACGTCGCTCGAGGACGCGCTCGAACGCGTGCGCATCGCCCCGAACGTCGACCACACGCGGAGCGCGATCGTGCTCTCGCGGCTCGTGAACCGCAACCGGGAGTAGGGCGATGCGCTTCGAGATCGACCCCGAATCGGATGTCTCGCTGGTCGAGCAACTGCGCGCCCAGGTCGTCGAGGCCGTGAAGGACGGGGCGCTCGGCCCCGGCACGAAGCTCCCCACCGTGCGGGGGCTCGCCGACCAGCTCGGCACCGCGCCGTGGACGGTGGCCCGCGCCTACCGGGCGCTCGAGGTCGACGGCGTCATCGAGACGCGGGGCCGCTCGGGCACGTTCATCGCACTCCACGGCGACCAGGCGCACCGCAAGGTGCAGGAGGCCGCGGCGGAATTCGCGGCGCTCGCGCGGCGGCTCGGGGTGCCGCCCGACGACGCCCTCGACGCGGTCGACGCGGCCCTGCGGATCGGCACCTGACCCGCGCCCGCGCAGCCGGGCTCGACCACCGGGCCGGCTCACGACTCGGGGATCGGCTCCTTCGGGAGCTTCCGCACCTTCGCGCGCCGACGCCGACGCTCGGGGATCATCGACCGCATCTCCTCGAGCTTGCCGAAGCACAGCAGCCGGTCGCCGGACTCGAGCACGACGCCCTTGCGCGGGTTCGGAATGACGCTGTGCCCGCGGTGGAGCGTGAGCACGGTGATGTCCCGCTCCCAGAGGCCCGACTCGCCCAGCGACTTGCCGACGAGGTCGGCGGCGCCGTGGACGAGGAGCTCGGCCACGCCGTACCCCGTCGAGACCGTGAGCCGCTGGCGCACGTCGATCTCGGGGAACGCGACCTGGTTGGCCATGTAGTCGATGATCGCGCCGGCGACGTCGAGGTTCGTCGCCTGCTCGATGCCCTGCAGGCCCGGCGACGAGTTGACCTCCATCACCAGCGGGCCCTCGTTGCCCTCGAGCATGTCGACGCCGGCGACCTTGAGGCCCATGATCTGCGCGGAGCGCACGGCGGCCTGCTCGTACTCGGGCGTGAGCTCGACGGCCTCGACGCTGCCGCCGCGGTGCACGTTCGAGCGGAACTCGTCGCCGTTCGCGACGCGGCGCATGGCCGCGACGACGCGGTCGCCGACGACGAGGGCACGGATGTCCCGCCCGCGGCTCTCGGCGATGAACTTCTGGATGAGCACGTTCTGCTTCGTCGAGTGCAGCGTCTCGATGATGGCCTCGGCGACCTTGACCTGCGGGGCGAGGATGACGCCGATGCCCTGGGTGCCCTCGAGCAGCTTGATCACGACCGGTGCCCCCCCGACCAGTTCGATCGCGGGCCGCACGTCGGCGCGGTTGCGCACGAATGCGGTCGCGGGCATGCCGATGTTGTGCCGCGACAGGATCTGCGTCGCGCGCAGCTTGTCGCGCGCGTTCGAGATGCCGTTCGCCGTGTTCGGCGTGTAGACGTCCATCTGCTCGAACTGCCGCACGACGGCCGTGCCGAAGTACGTGATCGAGTTGCCGATGCGCGGCAGGATCGCGTCGTAGTCGCTGAGCGGCCGGCCGCGGTACTGCAGGTCGGGTTCCGGCTGCGTGAGGTCGATGCCGAAGCGCAGCGTGTTCAGCACCCGGACGGTGTGGCCGCGTTGTTCGGCCGCCGCCCGGAGTCGCTGCGTGGAGTACGCCTGCGGGGCGCGCGACAGGATCGCAAGTTTCATCCTTGAGCCCCTGAGAAGATAGGCGAGTGACAGAGCCCATCCATTCAACCACCATCGCCGGATGGCGCGAGTGGGTGAGCCTGCCGGGCATCGACGTGCCCTGGGTGAAGGCGAAACTCGACACCGGCGCGCGCTCGAGCGCGATCCACGCGTTCGACGTGGAGGGGTTCCGCCAGAAGGGCGCCGACTGGGTGCGCTTCAAGGTGCGCCCGTGGCAGCTGTCCGAGGAGGACGCCGTCACGGTCGAGCGGCCGGTGCACGACCGGCGGCGGGTGCGCAGCTCGTCGGGGCACGTCGAGGAGCGCATCGTGGTGATGCTCGACGTCGTGATGATCGGGCACACCGTCACCGCCGAGGTCACGCTCAGCAACCGCGACCAGATGGGCTTCCGCATGCTGATCGGCCGCGAGGCGCTGCGCCAGGGCTTCATGGTCGACTCCGCCCGCTCGTTCGTCGGCGGGCGGGCGCCCAGGCCGGCGCGCCGCCGCAACCGCGGCAAGTAGCCGCGGCCGCAGCGGTGCGCGCACCCGAGGCGCCGCGCCGGATCGCCGCTAGAGCACCCCGGCCGAGAGCGTGGTCGGGTTGCCGAACCGGTGGTTGGTGATCGAGATCGCCTGCTCGCGCAGGAACGGCAGCAGCTCCAGGCGGCCCGACGTGGTGACCGGGTGCGACCACACCGCGACATCCGGCGTGCCGCCGAGCGCCTCGGCGAGCTCGCCCGCACCTCCGCCGACGAGCCGGACGCGCGGCGTCGCGACGCCGCCCTTGCGGACGCGGCCGAGCCACGAGGCATCCGCTTCCTTCCGCACCGGCACGTCGCGCGCCGACAGCAGGGTGCGCACCCCCTTGGGCAGCGGATGCGCCGTCGAGACGTGGAACGGCGACTTCGCGAGCAGCGCCGCGGCGATGACCCGCAGGCCGTCGACGGGCGCCGCGTCCTCGGAGATGCGGATGGTCACCGGCACCGGGCGGTAGCGGAACACGTTCCGCTCGACGCCGAGGCCCGAGACGTCCTTCGCGACGCCGTACTCCTCGGCCCAGGCGAGCTCGTCCGACAGGGCGCCGCGGCGCAGCACCTCGAACTGCTCGTACTCGAGCGACGACTGGGAGAACTCGATGAGGTCGCTGACGCGCCGCTCGAGGCCGCGCAGGTGCAGCGACGCGCTCGTGCGCGAGTGGTCGGGCACCCAGTCGCCGAGGCCGAACAGGTAGTTCGGGCCGCCGGCCTTCGCACCCGCGCCGACCGAGGAGCGCTTCCAGCCGCCGAAGGGCTGGCGCTGCACGATCGCGCCCGTGATGCCGCGGTTCACGTAGAGGTTGCCCGCCTCGACGCCGGCCAGCCAGGTGCGCAGCTCCTCCGGGTCGAGCGAGTGCAGCCCGGCGGTCAGGCCGTAGTCGACGGCGTTCTGGAAGCGGATCGCCTCGTCGAGGTCCTTCGCGTGCATGACGCCGAGCACCGGGCCGAAGAACTCGGTGAGGTGGAAGTACGAGCCGGGCTGCACGCCGGTGCGGATGCCGGGCGACCAGAGCCGGTTCGACGCGTCGAGGCGGCGCGGCTCCACGAGCCACTCCTCGCCCGCGCCGAGCTCGGTGAGGCCGTGCAGCAGCTTGCCGTGCGCCGACTCGATGACCGGGCCGACCTGGGTCGTGGCATCCTCCGGGTACCCCACGCGGAGCGACCGGGTCGCGTCGACGAGCTGGCGGCGGAACCGCTCCGACTTCGCGACCTCGCCGACGAGGATCACGAGCGACGCGGCCGAGCACTTCTGGCCGGCGTGGCCGAACGCGCTCTTCACGACGTCGGATGCCGCGAGGTCGAGGTCGGCCGACGGCGTCACGATGATCGCGTTCTTGCCGCTGGTCTCCGCGAGCAGCGGCAGGTCGGGGCGGAACGAGCGGAACAGCTCGGCCGTCTCGTACGCGCCGGTGAGGATGACGCGGTCGACGACGGGGCTGGCGACGAGCTCGCGGCCGAGCTCCTGCTCGCCGACGTCGACGAGCGCGAGGAGGTCGCGCGGCACGCCGGCCTCCCAGAGCGCCTCGACCATGACGGCGCCGGAGCGCTGGGCGAGGTGCGCGGGCTTGATGACGACGCCCGAGCCCGCGGCGAGCGCGGCGAGCACCCCGCCCGCGGGGATCGCGACCGGGAAGTTCCACGGCGGGGTGACGACGGTGAGCTTCGCCGGCACGAACCGGGCGCCCTGGAGGTGGTCGAGCTCGCGGGCGCGCTCGGCGTAGTAGTGGGCGAAGTCGATCGCCTCGCTCACCTCCGGGTCGGCCTCGGCGATGGTCTTGCCGGTCTCCGAGGCCATGACCTCGATGAGGCGGTCGCGGTTCGCGGCGAGGGCGATGCCGGCGCGGTGCAGCACGGCGGCGCGCTCGGACGCGGGGCGCTCGCCCCACGCGGCGCCGGCCGCGGCGACGGACGCGAGGAGCGACTCGAGCGCGGCGTGGTCGTCGATGCGGGCGGCCCGGATCGCGTCGACGCCGAGCGTCGAGCCGGGGACGCGGGCGAGGATGCGCCGGCCCCAGTCGCGGTTCGCGGCGAGCGCGGGATCGGTGTCGGGCTCGTTGCGGAAGCCGGGGGTGGCGCCGGGGCCGAAGACGCCGTCGGCGGCCGTCGCGCGCGCGGCCGGCCCTGCGGCGCCTGCGGCACCGGCCGCGCTGGCAGCGCCGGACGCGGCGGCCTCGAGGCCGGCGCCGCTCGACCCGCGGGTGAGCCCGGCGACCGCGAAGGTCAGCGACTCGTCCTCGTGCTCGGAGCCGGGAGCGGCCGCGCCGCGGTACGGGGTGTCGGGCAGGCCGCCGTCCCACTCGGTGCGGCGGTTCTGGGTGCGGTTCGGCGCGGGTGCCGGTGCCTCGTCGTCCTCGCCGGCGAGTGCCTCGAGCGAACGCAGGTAGCGGCCCCGCTCGCGCTGGAACAGCCGCTCGTCGCGGTCGAGCTCGAACACGGCCGACATGAAGTTGTCCTGGCTGGCGTTCTCCTCGAGGCGTCGCACGAGGTAGGCGATCGCGACGTCGAACTCGGTCGGGCTGACGACCGGCGTGTACAGCAGGAGCTGCCCGACGTCGCCGCGCACGGCGGCGGCCTGGCCGGTCGCCATGCCGAGCAGCATCTCGAACTCGACCGCGCCCTCGACGCCGCGCTCCTTCGCGGTGAGCCACGCGTGCGCGACGTCGAAGAGGTTGTGCCCGGCGATGCCGAGCCGCACGGCGTCGGTGCGCTCGGGCGTCATCGCCCAGTGCAGCACGCGCTTGTAGTTGGTGTCGGCGTCCTGCTTGGTGCCGTAGGTCGCGACGGGCCAGCCGTGCACCTCGGCGTCGACGTGCTCCATGGCGAGGTTCGCGCCCTTCACGACGCGCACCTTGATCGGGGCGCCGCCCGCGGCGCGGCGCTGCTGCGCCCACGCGGTGAGGCCCTGCAGGGCGCCGAGCGCGTCGGGCAGGTAGGTCTGCAGCACGATGCCGGCGTGCAGGTCCTTCAGCTTCGGCTGGTCGAGGAGGGCCTTGAAGACCGCGATGGTGAGGTCGAGGTCGCGGTACTCCTCCATGTCGAGGTTGATGAACTTGGGCTTGCCCTTCGCCTCGGAGGCGGCGGCGAGCTCGTACAGCGGGGTCAGCTTCGCGACGACCTTCGCAACGGCCTCGTCGAACGACCACATCGAGAGCTGGCTGACGACGCTCGACACCTTGATCGACACGTAGTCGACGTCGTCGCGGGCGAGGAACTCGCGGGTGCCGGCGAGGCGGTGGTCGGCCTCCTGCTCGCCGAGCACGGCCTCGCCGAGGAGGTTGAGGTTGAGCCGGTTGCCGCCCGAGCGAAGCTTCGCGATCGCGGGGCCGAGGCGGCGCGGCGTGGCGTCGAGCACGAGGTGGCCGACCATGCGGCGGAGCACGCGACGCGCGATCGGCACGACGATCCACGGGAACGCGGGAGCGAGCGCGCCGCCGAGGCGGATGGCGCCGCGCAGGTGCCACGGGAGGAAGCGGGGTGCGATCCTCGCGACCTGGGCGAGGTTGCGGCCGGCGACCGAGAGGGCCTCGGGGCGCATGACGCCGTCGACGAACCCGACGGTGAAGGCGAGCCCGTTCGGATCCTTCAGCACGCCGGCGAGGCGCGCTGCGGCGGGGTCGACCGGATGCCCGGCGCTCTCGGTCAGCCAGCGTCGCACGAGGGCGACGACGCGGTCGGTTCGAACGGCGGAGTCCGCGGTCGTCATGGTCACGACGGTAGTCCTCTTCTCTCGGGCGACGGCTCGCACGCGCGCGACGTCCGGAATAGTCTCAGCCGAGACATCCGTTCACTCCAGCGCATGATTCCGACGGATACTGTTCGGAGAAACCGAACGGATGCGACGGAGGGGCCATGCTCGACGTCCGACGCCTGCGACTGCTGGTCGAACTGCAGCGCCGCGGCACGCTCGCGGCCGTCGCCGAGGCCCTCTCGTACAGCCCGTCGTCCGTCTCCCAGCAGCTCGACGTGCTCGAGCGGGAGGTCGGCGTGCCCCTCCTCGTCCCCGCCGGTCGGCGCGTCCAGCTCACGCCCCAGGCGCTGGTGCTCGTCGAGCACGCCGCCGCCGTGCTCGACCGCCTCGAGGAGGCCGAGGCCGACGTGGCGCGCTCGCTCACCGACGTCGGCGGCACCGTGCGGGTCGCCGTGTTCCAGTCGGCCGCGCACGCCGTCGTGCCGCGGGCGCTCACCTTCCTCCGTGCGGAGCATCCGGCCCTGCGCGTCGAGGTCACCGAGCGCGAGCCCGAGGCCGGCCTCTTCGAGGTGGCCGCGCGCGACTTCGACCTCGTCGTCGCCGAGCAGTACCCGGGGCGCACGCGGCCGCTCCACCCCGACCTCGATCGCGTGCCGCTCGCGGCCGACGCGATCCGGCTGGCGCTGCCGGCGGATGCCCCGGGCCCGGCCGCGCTCGATGCCGTCGCCGACCGCCCGTGGGTGCTGGAGCCGCGAGGCACCGCCTCGCGGGAGTGGGCCGAGCAGCTCTGCCGGGCCGCCGGGTTCGAGCCCGACGTGCGGTTCGAGACGGCCGACCTGATGGCGCACATCCGGCTCATCCGCTCGGGCAACGCCGTCGGGCTCCTGCCCGACCTGGTGTGGGCGGGCGAGCCCGCGACCGTGCGCACCGCGCCCCTGCCGGGCGACCCGCAGCGCGAGGTGTTCTCGTCGGCACGGCTCGCGAGCGCGAGTCGCCCGGCGGTTGTCGCCGTCCGCGACGCGCTGCGGCGGGCGGCGGAGCCGGTCGATCCCGTGGAGCCCGCTCCTCCGGTTCGCCGGTGACTCCGGAGGGTCGAAGGGCTACCCTGCAACCATGGGGGCACGGGGGATCATCATCGGGGTGGGAGCGATCGTCGCGGCGATCGCACTGAGCGGATGCGCGGGCGGATCGGGCGGTGGCACCGTCGATCCGGTCGGCACCTGGGGCGATCCGTCGGCGGGTGAGCCGTACCTGGCCCTCGCCGAGGGCGGTGGCCTCTCGGGCTACGACGGCTGCAACCGGCTGACCGGCACGTGGGAGGTCGATGCGTCCGACCACGTCGACTTCGAGATCGCGTCCACGCGCATGGCGTGCGAGGGCGTCGACGACTGGCTGTCGCGCGCCGACGAGGCGACCGTCTCCGACGACACCATGTCGGTCATCGCCGACGACGGCGCCCAGATCGGCACGCTGAAGCGCACCTCCGATCAGCCCGAGACCGCGGCGCCCTCGGCGACCCCGTCGCCGTCCGACTCCGCGGGGGCCGCGGCCGGCGCCGAGGCGTTCATCGGCACCTGGGGCACGGCCGACGCCCAGCAGCCGCACCTCATCATCGTCGCCGACGGCACGATGAGCGGCAGCGACGGCTGCAACCAGCTCGCCGGCGGGTGGGAGCTCGACGACGACGGCTCGATCGAGTTCGACGACGTCGCGTCGACGCTCATGGCCTGCGAGGGCGGCGACCAGACGCTCGGGCAGCTCGACTCCGCCACCGTCTCCGGCGACACCCTGACCGTGATCGACGACCACGGCACCGTGCTGGCGACACTCCCCCGCACCGCGTAGCAGGCGCCTACTCGACGCCGCCGTTCCTCGACCGGCAGTTCCTCATCGTGGAGGCTCAGGTCGCCGAGCCGACATACGATACGACGTCGGTCATCTGGAGGTGCCCTCCGGCGGTGAGCCCTCGGGCTCGCCCTGCTCCGGATGCATCCACGGCGTATAGCTGACCCCGACCAGCAGCCCCTCCGGGCTCTGCAGCCGGGAGGTCGTCTGTCCCCACGGCTCGAGGTGCGCGTCGACGAGCACCTCGAGGCCCTTGGCGCGAAGCTCGGCGACCGCCGGGGCGACGGCGTCGGCCGACGCGACGTCGAACTCGATCCAGGCCTGCGGCACGGGCCGGTCGGCGGGCCACTCCGGCGTACCGAAGGTGGCCTCGGCGGCCTGGTCGATCGGCCAGATGGCGAAGGCCTTCACGCCGGGGAGCTCCTCGCTGTGGAAGTAGCGGGGCGCGTTCTCGTGGAACGCGATGCCGAGCGCGCCCGCCCAGAAGTCGTGCGATTCGGCACCCGGCGTGCCGATCGGGCCGAACCCGGCGACGAATGCGATGTCCATGGGCCGATGCAACCGCGAGCCTCCGACATCCGAGGGCGTGCTACTCGACCGCCGCCGGCTCCGGCGAGGCATCCGCCGGCGCTTCCGCCTCCGCCTCGGCCTGCGCATCGCGCTCGCGCAACGCCGCCGCGACCGCCTCCTGCACCCGCGCCTCCTCGGCGGCGGCGCGCGCCGCCCGCCGCTTCCGCCCGAGCACGATCCACAGGGCGATGCCGCCGGCGACGAGCAGCACGAGCACGAGCAGCGTCCACGGCACCGCCGCAGTCGTCGCCGACGCCTCGACGCGCTTCGGGGCGCGCTCGGTGCCCTCCGGCGCCGATGGGTCGAGGGCGACGGATGCGGTCAGCCCGAACGCCGGAACCACCCCGGCGACCCGCACGGTGACCGGCCAGGTCTCGCCGGGCAGCAGCTCGGGCACCGGGTCGACGCCCGTCGCCGCCACCGGCAGCATCCCGAACGGCCCGGTGAGCGTCACCGCCTGCGCGGCCGACAGCCGCACGTTCCCGGCGTTCCGCACGGTGTAGGCGACGGTGGCCTCGCCGCTGCCGAACGGGTTCAGCGTGCCGCCGTAGTCGACCCGCAGGTTCTCGATCGCGAGCGCCGGCGCGAGCTCGCCGCCGACGCGGAGGTGGATGCGGATGCCGAGCCGGCGGTCGACCGTGAGGCCCTCGTCCTCATCGGGCCGGGTGAGGGCGGTGAGGATGGCCCCGGCGTGGTCGCCCGGCGTCGCGTTCGCGGGCACCGCGAGGGTGAACGGCACCTCGACGGCCTCGCCGGGCTGCACGACGATCCGGTCGGCGGCGGGGAGGAGCCACTTGCCGATGTCGACGGCGCGCGCGTCGCGGGTCGCGACGTCGAGCTGGCCGCCGGCGGTGGTGAAGCCGTCGGCGGCGTACACGTCGAGCTCGATCGGCGCGGTGTCGTGGTTCGCGACGATGATCGCGTCCTCGATCGTCTCGCCGGGGTCGGCCTGATAGGCGTAGTTCTGCCGGGCGTCGTCGCCGTCGTACGCGGCGGGGCGCACGCCCCAGGTGACGTCCGGCCCCTCCTCGGCGGCGGCCGGAGCGGCTCCCGCCAGGGCGGCGCCGGCCGCGAGTGCGGCCGCGACGGCGATCGGGATGACCCGCGCGAGCAGGCCGGCGGGAACGGGGTGCGACGGTCGGGCGTGCATTCGGTGCTCCTCGACGATGAGGCTGCGCCGCCGTGACGACGCGGATGGAACGGATGGAACGGAGAACCGGTCCGGGTCGGCCGTACCGCCGACCCGGACCGGCGTGGATCAGCTCAGCGCGGTGATCGTGAGCGTCGCCCGGTAGGTGCCGTCGGTGGCGTTGACCGGGATCTTCAGCTCGAGGTCGGCCCCGAGCTTCGCGGACCCCTTCTCGTGCCCGCCGCCGGCCGTGCCGAGGGTCGACGCGGCCGAGAGGCCGTCGCCGCCGTCGAACCCGGACTGCACGGCGTCGCCGGCCTCGACGTCGCCGCCCGCCTCGACGACCTTCGGCGTCCAGCCGAGGTACTTGCCCGAGAACGAGGCGACGTTCGAGTCGAAGTCGCTGACCTGCGCCGAGACCGACCACTGGGGTCCGTTGCGGCGCGTGTCGGTGACGCGCACCGGGTTGATCTGGCCGGTGGCGGCGAAGTGGTCGCCGTTCTCCACCGCGGTGCCGAGGTCGACGATCCCGTTGGTGCCGTCGATGTTCCAGACGAACTCGCCGGGGGCGCCGGTCGGCACGACGACCTGCAGGTTCTGCGCGTTCGGGTCGACCTCCGTCTCGTAGCTCGCGAGGAACTTCGAGATGCCGCCGCCCGCGGCCACGGCGGCGTCGCCCTGGTCGTTGACGATGTGGTTGATGCCGCCCGTGCCGTTCAGCTTCACCGAGACCGCCGACTGCACCCGCACGCCGGGTGCCTGCGGCACCTGCACGCCGCTCTCGACGTAGATGTTCTGGCTGCCGTTGTACTGGTTGTCGAAGAACGAGTACACGCCGAGGCCCTGCGCGAAGTGCTGGCGCACGTGGTCGCCGACGCGGTACGCCGCGTAGCCGAGGCGGGTGCCGTCCATGTACGCGCCCTGGGTCGGCGGGTCGTACGGGATCTCGCTCTGGAAGAAGATCGTCCGGCCGCGCTCGCCGTTCCAGATGACCTGGTTCTTCTGGTAGTGCTCGACGAAGAGGCCGAGCGCCGTGACGTTGTCGCCGTTCACGACCACGCCGTGGTCTCCGACGTTCGAGGTCCAGCCGACGCCCTCGCCGTGGTCGGCACGCCAGGCCCAGATGTGGTCGAGCAGCGTGTTCGGGCTGTTGACCTCGATCGAGGTGGTCGCCTTGCCGGCCCACGGGCCGCCGACGCGGATGAACACGTCGGTGAGCGTCGTGGGGTCGGTCGGGTCGGCGTGCGTGGCGCCGTCGGGGCCGACCTTCACGAGCACGTCCGAGAGCGTGGTGCCCGCGTCGACCGTGAGGCCCGCGATCTTCACGCCCTTCACATCGCCGACCTCGATCGTCGCGTTGCCGGCGGTGGGCACGAGCGACGCGTAGCCGAGTCCGAGCACGACGGTGTCGGCGCGGTCGACGTGGAGCGGGGCATCCAGCTCGTAGACGCCGGGCGTGACGAGCAGGTGCTTGCCCGAGGCGAGCGCGGCGTTGAGCTGCGCGGCCGTGTTCCCCTCCTTCGCGATGAAGAAGTCGCCGAGCGGGATCGACTCGCCCGCGGAGGCATCCGTCGACCAGTCGTGGCCGCTGGTCTCGGTCTTCGCCTTGGGCACGAACACCTGGTAGTCCGAGCCGTCGAGGTAGAGGAACGGCGACTCGCGCACGATCGGCGTCTCGCCGACGTTCGTCTTGTTGCCGTTGCCGCCGCCCGCCTGCGGGCCGAAGTCGGTCGCGGGTGCGCCGTCGACGCCCGAGAACACCATGTTCCAGACGCCGCCGTTCCAGGTGCCCACGCTCGAGTCGCGCGTGAACCACTGCTGCTGCGAGCCGCTCAGGATCTCGCCGTCGACGTTCGAGTTGGCGAGGTAGCCGCCCGACGCGTACTCGCCGACGCGGCCCATCAGCGTGAGGTCGCCCTCGATGTTGATGCGGCGCAGCGGCGCCGCCTGCGAGACGGCGAAGCGCATCTGGTGGGCGTTCGTGATGCCGCTCGGGAAGGGCCGGTTGGCGTCGGCGCCGACCGGGCGCTGGATCGGGTTGAACGTGAGGTTCGACATGGAGCGCCAGAACCGCGTGAGCGAGCCGGGCTGCTGGCAGTCCCAGGGGTTGGCTTCGCAGGCGCGCACGGGCTCGACGTGGATCGAGCCGTTGATGCGCACGTCCTCGGGCGAGGCGCCGAGGCCGGCGACCGCCTGGTAGTACCCGAGTTCGGAGTTGACGATGCCGGTGGCCGTCAGGGGGTTGTCCTGGCCGGCTGCCGAGCCGTAGGTGCCCGGCTTGAAGAAGAACTGGTGCCGGTTGAGGCTGAACTCGGCCTCGTTCGACGCGGCCTGGAGGGCCGCGCTGATCTGGTCGGCGGTCCAGCTCGAGTCGAAGATCGTCACGTTGGGCCCGAAGTCGGGCTCGGCGGCGTAAGCGGGCATCGCGGTGATGGCGGATCCTCCGATGGCGAGGGCGGCGATGGCCGCTCCGGCGCCGATGCGTCGGCGCCGGGTTCGGGCGGGCGGATGCTCCGCCCTGGTGGGGTGCGTCACGGTGTTCTCCTTCGAACGTCGGCCGGCGGCGCATCGCGCCGCCGGGGCCCGGATCAGTGCGGTGGTGCACGGCCGACGCCTCCGTCGGCGCGGTCGCGGGGCCACTGTAGCGTTAACTTACTGACTTGTCAGTAATACATTTCGGAGATGACGCGAGCGGCCCGCGGAGGTCGCCCGACTACGCTCGGGGGATGCCCCAGCAGCACCCCGACCACGACGTCGTGATCGTCGGCGGCGGCCACAACGGCCTCACCGCGGCCGCGTACCTCGCCCGCGCCGGCCTCGACGTGCTCCTGCTCGAGCGCGACGACCACCTCGGCGGCGCCGCCGTCTCGGCGCAGGCGTTCGAGGGCGTCGAGGCCCGGCTCAGCCGCTACTCGTACCTCGTCAGCCTGCTGCCGCAGCGCATCATCGACGACCTGGGCCTCGACATCCGGCTCGTCCGCCGCCGCTACTCGTCGTACACGCCCGACCCCCGCGACCCGTCGCGCGGCCTGCTCGTCGACGTCGAGGCGGTGCCCGAGGCATCCGCCGCCGCCTTCGCGCGCGTCGACGCCGAAGCCGACGCCGCCGCCTGGAACGCGTTCTACGGCGACACCGCGCGCGTCGCCGAGGCGCTCTTCCCGACGCTCACCGAGCCGCTGCCGACGCGCGCGGAGGCCCGCGCGCTCGTCGGCGACGACCGCGTCTGGCAGGCGTTCGTCGAGCGCCCGCTGGGCGAGGCGATCGACGGATGCTTCGCCTCCGACCTCGTCCGCGGCGTGGTCGCGACCGACGGGCTGATCGGCACCTTCACCGACCTCGACGACCCCTCGCTCGACGCCAACCGCGGCTTCCTCTACCACGTCATCGGCGGCGGTACCGGCGACTGGGACGTCCCGGTCGGCGGCATGGGCGCCGTCACGGGCGAGCTCGCCCGGGCCGCCCGCGAGGCCGGCGCGACGCTCGTCACCGACGCCGAGGTGCTGACGGTCGAGGCCGACGGTCGGGTGCGGTGGCGCCACGACGGCGCCGAGCACGAGGCATCCGCTCGCACCGTGCTCGCGAACGTCGCGCCCGTCGTGCTCGACCGACTGCTCGACGCGGGCGCCGAGGCGCGGGCGCGAGCCGCCGCCGCCGCGGCGAGACCAGGCGCAACCGGCTCAGCCGGTTCCGCCGTCGGGGCTGCAACCGGCACAGGCGGTGTCGCCCCGCGGCACGGCATCACGACCGGCGACGTCGCCGTGCCCGCGATCATCCGCGAGCGACTCCGGCACCTCGCCGCCCCCGAGGGCGCGCAGGTGAAGGTGAACCTCCTGCTCACCCGGCTGCCGCGCCTGCGGGACGCGTCGGTGCGCCCCGAGGAGGCGTTCGCCGGCACCTTCCACATCAACGAGCTCGCGAGCCAGCTCGACACCGCGTACACGACCGCGGCGCGTGGCGCCGTGCCGTCGCCGCTGCCGTGCGAGATCTACTGCCACACCCTGAGCGACCCGTCGATCCTCTCCCCCGAGCTCGCCGCCTCGGGCGCGCACACGCTCACCGTGTTCGGCCTGCACGCGCCCGACCGGCTCGTCGAGCGGTTCGGCAACGACGCGCTCCGCGCGCGCCTCGAGGAGGCCGTGCTCGACTCGCTCGACTCGGTGCTCGCCGAGCCGATCCGCGACGTCATCGCGACGGATGCCTCGGGCCGCCCCTGCATCGAGGTGAAGACGACCCACGACCTCGAGGCCGCCCTCGCGCTGCCCGGCGGCAACATCTTCCACGGGCCGCTGTCGTGGCCGTGGGCCGAACCCGACGCCGCCCTCGCGACGCCGGCGCAGCGCTGGGGCGTCGCCACCGCGCACCCGCGCGTGCTGCTGTGCGGGTCGGGCGCGGTGCGCGGCGGCGCCGTATCGGGCATCGGCGGGCACAACGCGGCGATGGCGGTGCTCGAGTCGCTGGGCGACTAGCGCGGGTGCGTCAGAAGACGAACATCTGCCCCAGGACGAGCACCAGGATGACGAAGAGCGCGACGATCGCGCCGATCACCAGCAGCGCCTTCGTCGACAGCTTCGCCACGCCGAACCCGACGAGGAACGGCAGCGCGAGCAGGAAGATCGTCACGATCCACCAGAACGCCTGGTAGCCGCCCGGCGACGCCTCCTGGAGGCGCGCCCCGAAGAGCTGCTGCGTGGCCGGATGCGTCGCGAACGCGAAGGCAGCCGACAGCGGCACGGCGATCAGAGCGGCCACGATCAGGCCCGCCAACGCCCCCCACAGTCCGGACTTGCCCTCGGTGATGTCGAGTGCTTCCTCGCGAGATCCGTTCCCACCCTTGGATGTCATGGCACCGACTCTAGCCCGTCGGCCTCGCGCTCTAGCCCTTCGACGCCGCGGCGGATTAGCCTGAACCCACGAGACTTGGGGGGTCGTCGATGAACGCCAAAGCCACGGGACACTACGTCACGAAGGACGACGAACTCCGGCTCCAGTACGACCGGCTGTTCCACGCGCCGATCGAGGAGGTCTGGTACAGCCTCACCAACCCGGCCGCCACGGCGGCGTGGATCGGCACCTGGACGGGCAGCCCCGGTACGGGCGCGATCATGTTCCGCATGACCGCGGAGGATCCGGATGCCCCGTGGATGAGCGTGTCCGTGCTCGAATGCGAGCCGCCGCACCGCTTCCGCCTGCACTTCGGCATCGGCCACGACGCGCGCAGCCTGCACTGCCATGTCCGCGAGGCCGCCGGCGGGCTCACCACGCTCGTCTTCCAGGAGCGCCTGACCGACACGGCCGCGGTGGGCGAGATCGGCCCCGGGTGGGACTACTACCTCGACCGCCTCGCGGCCGCCCGTTCCGGCCAGCCGATGCCCGACTGGAACGACTACTACCCGTCGCTGAGCGACCACTACCGGGAGCTGCCGGTGCCGCGGACGGCGGGTCGTGCCTGACCCCGTGCGCCGGCGGGGCGGGCGCACCTCGTGAAGGCCGCCGACCGGCTGCGCCGACGGGAGCACGTCGAGCAGCGCCACTCGATGTTCGCCGAGCGCCCGCTCGTGTGGGGCTTCATCGTCACGCTCGGCGTGCTGCTGGCGCTGCTGCTCGCGGTCGCGTTCGTCAACCTGCAGAGCGTCGTGCTGTCGGTGTTCATCGCCGCGTTCGTCGCCCTCGGGCTCGACCCGCTGATCCGCTGGTTCCAGCGGCGCGGGATGAAGCGCGGCGTCGCGATCGTCGTGGTGATCCTGCTGTTCGTGCTCGTCGTCGCGGGCATCATCTGGATCGTCATCCCGCCCGTCGTGGAGCAGGCGACCACGCTCATCCAGAGCATCCCGTCGATGGTCGACAAGCTGCAGGCGTCGGGCTGGTTCGACCAGGCGAACGAGGCCACGAACGGCCTGCTCGACGGCATCGTGCAGGGCCTCGAGCAGGTCGTGACCGACCCGAACCTGTGGGCCACCATCGGCGGCGGGGCGCTGGCGTTCGGGGCATCCGTCATCGCCGCCGTCTCGACCGGCTTCTTCGTCGTGGTGCTGTCGATCTACTTCATCGCCACGCTCGACGCGACGAAGCAGGCCTGCTACTCGCTCGTGAAGGCGTCGCACCGGGCGAGCGTCGAGAGCTACGCCGAGCGGATCATGCAGTCGGTGGGCAAGTACCTCAGCGGCATGGTGATCCTCGCGTTCCTGAACGCGACGTTCTCGACGATCCTGCTGACGCTGGTCGGCGTGCCTTACGCGCTCATCCTCGGCGTCGTGGCGCTGTTCGTCACGCTCATCCCGCTGATCGGTACCGTGCTCACGACGATCCTGATGACGATCGTGTCGCTGTTCGTCTCGCCGACCGCCGCGCTCATCGTGCTGGCCGCGATGCTCGTCTACATGCAGGTGGAGGCGTACATCCTGACGCCGAAGGTGATGGGCAAGGCGGTGCAGGTGCCCGGCACCATCGTGCTGATCTCGGCGCTCGCCGGTGGCACGCTGCTGGGCCTGCTCGGCGCCCTGGTGGCGATCCCGATCTCGGCGGGGATCCTGCTCATCATCCGCGAGATCGTGATCCCGAGGCAGGCGAAGCGGTAGCTCCGCCCGCCCCGGGATGCGGCCTCAGGCGCCTGCCGTGACCGGCTCGGCCTCGCGGTCGCCCGCCGCGTCGCGCCCGCCCGCGGCGTCGGTCGCGGCATCCGCGCCGTGCGTCCCGCCCGTGGCGCCGCCCTTCGCGAGCCGCGGCAGGAACAGCGCCGCGATGAAGCCGGCGACCAGCGCGCCGGCGCCGGTGAGCACCGCGGGCACGGCGGCGTCGACGTAGCCGGTCGGGGTGAGTTCGCCGCCCGCGCCCGTGAACACCGCGGTCAGCACGGCGATGCCGAGGGCGACGCCGAGTTCGCGGAGCGTCGAGTTCGTGCCGGACGCCTTGGCCTGGTCGTCGGCCGGCATGTCCTGGAGCACCGCGGTCGACATCGGCGCGAACACGAGCGCCATGCCGACGCCGGCGAGGAGGAACGGCGCGACGAGCACGGCGTACTCGACGGCCGGGTCGAGCAGCACGGCGATCCAGCCGAGGGCGATCGCCTGCATCGCGAGGCCGGTGAGGATCAGCGGCCTCGTGCCGATGCGGCCGGCGAGGGCGCCCGCGACCGGGGCGACGAACATCGGCGCGAGCGTCCACGGCATGGTCTGCACGCCGGCCTCGAGCGCGCTCGCGCCCTGCACGATCTGGAGGAACTGCGTGAGGATGAACACCGCGCCGAACATGCCGAAGCTGAACGTGAAGCCGACGACGTTCGCCGAGGTGAAGCTCCGCGAGCGGAAGAGGCGGAGCGGCAGGAGCGGGGCCTTCGCCCGCAGCTCCCAGACGAGGAACGCGGCGATGAGCGCGCCGCCCGCGACGAGCGAGCCCACGACCTCGAGGCTGTCCCAGCCCGCGTCGTTGCCGCGGACGATGCCGTAGACCAGGCCGAGCACGCCGAGGCCGGCGAGGGCGACGCCGGGCAGGTCCATGCGGACGCGGGCGCCGAGGGTGTTCGGCAGGGCGATGAGGGCGAGCGGGATCGCGATGATGCCGATCGGGATGTTGAGCCAGAAGATGGCCTGCCAGTTCCAGCCCTCGATGACGGCGCCGCCGACCAGCGGGCCGAGCGCGACGCCGAGGCCGGCGACGCCGCCCCAGATGCCGATGGCGGCCGCGCGGAGGCGGTCGGGCACGGCACCGGCGATGAGCGTGAGGGAGAGCGGCATGACGCCGGCGGCGCCGAGGCCCTGGATCGCCCGGGCGCCGATCACCATCCACGGCTCGGTGCTGAGCGCGGCGAGCGCGCTCGCGGCGGTGAACACGACGATGCCGGCGACGAACACGGTGCGGCGGCCGATGCGGTCGCCGAGCGCGGCCGCGGCGAGGATGAACGTCGCGAACGCGATCGTGTAGGCGTTCACGAACCACTGCAGCTCCTCGATGGAGGCGCCGAGGTCGGCCCGCATGGCGGGCAGGGCGTTGGTGACGATGAGGTTGTCGAGCGTCGCCATGAACATCGGCAGGGATGCCGCGACGATGGCGAGCCACACGGGTGTGCGGCGGACGGCGGTGGACATGCGTGGCTCCTGAGCAGGTCGGCGGGTGGATGCATGTGCATGTGGTAATCGACTGATTACCTCTGACTCGCCACAATGTAGTAATCGACTGATAACATGTCAAGCGTGCCAGTGAAATCGGAGCGCATCCCCGCGACGGAGCGGCGGGAGCAGATCCTCGAAGCCGCGACGCGCGTCTTCGGCGACCTCGGCTACGCCGGCGCCACCACCGACCGCGTCGCGAAGGCCGCCGGCATCAGCCAGCCCTACGTCGTCCGCGTGTTCGGCACCAAGGAGCAGCTCTTCGTCGAGGTGCTGCAACGCACGTCCGACCGCATCCTCGCCGCCTTCGACGCCGCCATCGCGAACGACGACGGCCGCAGCCTCCAGGCGCGCGTCGGCTCCTCGTACGTCGAGCTCGTCGAGACCGACCGGGGCATCCTGCTCGCCCTCATGCAGGGCTTCATCCTCGGCCACGACCCCGTGATCGGCCCCGTCGCCCGCGCCGGGTTCATGCGCTGCTACGACCGCCTCCGCACCGTGTTCGAGCCGGCCGAGGCGATGCAGTTCATGGCCCAGGGCATGCTCATCAACACGCTCATCTCCTCGGGCATGATCACCGAGGTGCAGAAGGAGCGGAACGTCGACGAACTCCTCGCCTGCACGTTCGGCGACAAGCTCGGCCTCGTGCTCGAGGGCCTGACCCGCGAGCCCGCCACGCGGGCCTGAGGCGAGCCCCAGCCGCCGCCGGGAGGCGGCCCCAGCCCTCGCCGGCTACGCCCAGACCGACGGCGCCTCCGCGCGGGTCGGCGGCAGCGCGACGTCCTCGCCCCAGCGGTGGATCCACTCCGGCAGCTCCCCCATGCCCTCGGCGCCGAACGCCTCGACGAGCTCGGGGATCGGCACGATGCCGCCCGACTTCTTCAGGAACCGCCCGCGGATGAGCCCCTGCGCGTAGATCTCCGGCTTCCCGTCGGCGCCGGGACGCACGAACCGCTGCTCGACGTAGACGGCCTTGTCGTCGAACCCCAGCACCTTCGACTCGATCGTGAACCGCTGCCACAGGCTGAGCGACTTCCGGAACGTGATCGTCTCGCTCGCGACCACGGGATACCAGCCCTGGTCGAGCATGGTCTTCCAGATGCCGTTCCGCACGAGCATGTCGAACCGGGCGACGTCCATGATCGAGTAGTAGACGCCGTTGTTCATGTGCCGGTTGATGTCGAGATCGGTCGGCAGCGTGATGAAGCGCGTGCGCGCGACGTCCCAGTGCCCGAGGTCGGGCCTGCGGCGCGAGAGGAACAGCACGTGGAGGAGCGTCCGGAAGAGCATGTGCATAGTGCTCGACTGTACGAGGCATCCGGTGCCCGAGTCGATTCGTTGGCCGCACCCGACAACGAGCGCGGCGGATGCCCCGAGCCCGCGTTGTGCGGACCCGCAGCGCACCACCACACCGGCGGCGCGCTCCGCGCGGCGCCCCGGGCTACTCGACCGGCTCGCGCGCCGGCACCGCACGCTGGTCGACGCCGTCGTACACCGACAGCGGGCGGATCAGCGCGTTCGAGGCGCGCTGCTCCATGACGTGCGCCGTCCAGCCGGTCACGCGCGAGGCCACGAAGATCGGCGTGAACAGCTCGGTGTCGAAGCCGATCAGGTGGTACGCCGGCCCCGACGGGTAGTCGAGGTTCGGGTGGATGCCCTTGCGGGCCGTGAACTCCTCGGCGAGCCCCTCGTAGAGCGCGAGCACGTCGGGCCGGTCGTAGTACTCGACGAGCGTGTCGAGCGCGGCCTTCATCGTGGGCACGCGCGAGTCGCCGTTCTTGTACACGCGGTGGCCGAAGCCCATGATCTTGCGCTTCTCCGCGAGCGCCGTGTCGAGCCAGGCGCTGACGTTCGACGCGTCGCCGATCTCGTCGAACGTGTGCATGACCGCCTCGTTCGCGCCGCCGTGCAGCGGCCCCTTCAGCGCGCCGATCGCGGCGACGACCGCCGAGTGCAGGTCGGCCAGGGTCGAGGTGACCACGCGGGCGGTGAAGGTCGACGCGTTGAACGAGTGCTCGGCGTACAGGATCATCGACACGTCGAACGCGTCGACGACCGGCAGCTCGGGCACCTCGTCGAACGTCATGAAGAGGAAGTTCGCCGAGTAGCCGAGGTCGTCGCGCGGCTCCACCAGCTCGAGGCCGCGACGGCGCCGCTGGTCGTAGGCGACGACCGCGGGGAAGGCCGCGAACAGGCGCTTCGCCTTGCGGAGTTCGGCCTCGGGAGAGTCATCCGCGGTCTCCTCGTCGCGCGCGCCGAGCACGCTCGCCGCCGTGCGGATCACGTCCATCGGATGCGCCGTCGTCGGCAGTTCGTCGATGACGCGCTTCACCACGGGGTCGAGCGCCCGATTCGCCCGTTCGAACTGCTCGAACTCGGCGAGCTGCCGCTCGTCGGGGAGTTCGCCGTGCCACAGCAGGTAGGCGACCTCCTCGAACGTCGCCGCGGCCGCGAGCTCCTGCACGGGGTACCCGCGGTAGAGGAGCGAGTTCGTCTCGGGGTTCACCTTCGAGATCGCGGTCGTGTCGACGGCCACGCCGGCGAGGCCCTTGCGGATCTCAGGCGCCTGGGATGCTTCGCTCATCGTGCTCCTCGTGGGATGGGCCGCAGCGTCGCGGCCGGTGCCCCCCAGCCTAGGCACTGCGGGCGACGGCCGCGCCTCGCGTCACTCCTGCGATCGACGCGTCAGAACAGCCCGGTCGGGATGTCGACCCCGACCAGCGCACCCGGTGCCGCCGTGAACGTCAGCAGGCCCAGCTCGTCGGGGCCGAGCTCGGGCAGACGCTGCGCCAGCTCGAGGAACCGCTCGATCTCCTCCGGCTCGAGCGCCCACTCGGCCAGCGTGCGGAACTTCTGCACGTACTGCTCGCGACCGAACGGCCGGGCGCCCAGCGGGTGCGCGTCGGCGACCGCGATCTCGTCGACGATCTCGCCGCCGTCGGCCAGCTTGATGACCACGCGGCCGCCGAAGGCCTTCTCGGCGATGTCGAGCGAGTGGTACCGGCGGGTCCACTCCTCGTCCTCGACGGTCGTGACCTTCTGCCACAGCGCGACGGTGTCGGGGCGATGCGCCCGCTCCGGCGAGTACGAGTCGGCGTGGTGCCAGGCGCCGTCCTGCAGGGCCACGGTGAAGATGTACGGGATCGAGTGGTCGAGCGTCTCGCGCGAGGCATCCGGATCGTACTTCTGCGGGTCGTTCGCGCCCGAGCCGATGACGTAGTGCGTGTGGTGCGACGTGTGCAGCACGATCGACTCGACCCGCTCGGGGTCGTCGAGGATCAGCGGGTACTCGTCGTGCAGCTTGCGCGCGAGGTCGATCCAGGCCTGCGCCTGGTACTCGGCCGAATGCTCCTTCGTGTACGAGTCGAGGATCGCGCGCTTGGCCTCGCCCGCCTCGGGCAGCGGCACCTCGTAGGATGCCTCGGGCCCGCCGAGGAGCCAGGCGATGACGCCGTCCTCGCCCTCGTAGATCGGCACCGGGCTGGTCTCGCCGCGCATCGCGCGGTCGACCGACTCGACGGCCATCTTCCCGGCGAAGGCCGGCGCGTGCGCCTTCCACGTCGAGATCTCGCCCTTCCGCGACTGGCGGGTCGCGGTGGTCGTGTGCAGCGCCTGCCCGATGGCCTGGAAGATCGTCTCCTGGTCGAGGCCGAGCAGCGTGCCGATGCCCGCCGCGGCCGACGGGCCGAGGTGCGCCACGTGGTCGATCTTGTGCTGGTGCAGCGAGATCGCCTTCACGAGGTCGATCTGCACCTCGTAGCCGGTCGCGATGCCGCGCACGAGGTCGCGCCCGCTCAGGCCCCGCACGGCGGCGAGGTGCTGGGCGACGGCCACGATCGGCGGGATGTTGTCGCCCGGGTGCGAGTACTCGGCAGCGAGGAACGTGTCGTGGAAGTCGAGCTCGCGCACCGCGACGCCGTTCGCCCACGCCGCCCACTCCGGGCTCGTGCGGCGCGCGCCGTCGGCGCCGAACACGGTGGCGCCGTCGCCGCCGATCGACACCGGGTGCGACAGGGCCTGGCTGCGCGCCGAGACCACCGGCTTCCGGGCCAGCGACGCCGCGGCCACCGCCGCGTTGTCGATGACGCGATTCACGACCATGTCGACGACGTCGTCGTCGAGTTCGACGGGATCGGTCGCGACGGCGGCGAGCTGCCAGGCCAGCTGGCCCTCGCGCTCGAGGTGCTCGTCACTCCGGTGGGTGCGCAGGTGGTGGCTCTTCACCCGCCCCACGCTAGCGAACCGCGGGCCGGATGTCCCGGCCGATGTCCGGCGGCCGTCGTGGACGGATGTCCCGCCCGACCGGCCCTCGCCCCCGGATCCCGTGGGACGATGGAAGGACATGACTTCCATCGACACCGACCTCGTCGGCGGTCGCACCGTCGCCGACATCCGCGCGGACTTCCCCGCGTTCGACGCCGCGCCCGGCACCGCCGGCCGCGTCGACACCGCCTACCTCGACTCCGCCGCCACCTCGCAGCGCCCCCGCCGGGTGCTCGACGCCGAACGCGACTACCTCGAGCACCACCTCGCCGCCGTGCACCGCGGGGCGAGCGCCGCCGTCGGCGAATCGACGAGCCTGTTCGAGGGCGCCCGCGAGACCGTCGCCCGCTTCGTCGGCGCCGGCGACCGCGAACTCGTCTGGGCCGAGAACGCCACCGACGCGCTGAACATCGTCGCCCTCGGCATGGCCGACGCGAGCGCCGGGCTCGGCGGGCGCGAGGCATCCGCCTTCGCCCTGCAGCCCGGCGACGAGATCGTCGTCACCGAGGCGGAGCACCACGCCAACCTCATCCCGTGGCAGCGGCTCGCCGCGAAGACCGGCGCCCGCCTCGTGCCGGTGCGGGTCGACGAGCACGGCCTCTGGTTGATCGACGCGATGGCCGAGGCGATCACCGAGCGCACGCGCGTCGTCGCGTTCGCCGAGGTGTCGAACGTGACCGGGTACCTCGCGCCGGTCGCCGACGTCGTCGACCTCGCGCATCGCCGCGGCGCGCTCGTCGTGCTCGACGCCTGCCAGTCGGTGCCGCACCGCCCGGTCGACTTCACCGCCGTCGGCGTCGACTTCGCCGCGTTCAGCGGTCACAAGATGCTGGGGCCGAACGGCATCGGCGCCCTGTTCGGCCGAGCCGAGCTGCTCGACGCGCTGCCTCCGGCCCGCACCGGCGGGTCGACCATCACGAAGGTGACGCTCGAGTCGGCGGAGTTCCTGCCGTCGCCGCAGCGCTTCGAGGCGGGCACGCAGCCGGTCTCGCAGGTCGTCGCCCTCGGCGAGGCGGTGCGCTACCTCGATGAGATCGGCATGGACGCGGTCGCCGCGCACGAGACCGCGTTCGCCGAGCGGGTGCTCGACGGCGTCGCCGGGCTGCCCGGGGTCCGGGTGCTCGGCCCGCAGGCGGGCGCGCCCCGCGCCGGCCTCGTCAGCGTCGCCGTCGACGGCGTGCACGCGCACGACGTCGGCCAGGTGCTCGACGAGCAGGGCGTCGTGGTGCGCGTCGGCCACCACTGCGCGCAGCCGCTGCACCGCGCGCTCGGCATCACCGCGTCGACCCGGGCGAGCTCGCACGTGTACACGACCTCGGCCGAGGCCGACCGGTTCGTGGAGGCGCTGGCCGGCGTGCGGTCGTACTTCGGCGTCGTCGAGGCGGTGGGCGCATGAGCGGCCTCGAGAGCCTGTACCAGCAGCTCATCCTCGACCACTCGAAGCAGCGGCACGGCGAGGGCGACCTCCCCGATGCGGATGCCTCGCACCACGAGCTCAACCCCACCTGCGGCGACGAGGTGACCCTCGCCGTCCGGCTCGACGGGTCGCACGAGCACGTCGACGCGATCGCGTGGCACGGCGACGGCTGCAGCATCTCGATGGCCTCGACGTCGGTGCTGGTCGACCTCGTCACCGGCCTCGAGGTCGACGACGCGCTCGCACGCGCCGAGGAGTTCCGCGCGATGATGCGGTCGAAGGGCGTCGGCGAGCCCGACGAGGACCTGCTCGGCGACGCGGTCGCGTTCCAGGGCGTCTCGAAGTACGTGATGCGCGTGAAGTGCGCCATGCTGCCCTGGGTCGCCCTCGAGGCGAGTGTGCGCAAGGCGCTGACCGCGGAGTAGGCGGAGGCGCTACGGCCAGACGGGCGGGAAGCGCTGCTCGTCGAGCACGCGGGCGGCGAGGCCGTCGGGCACGTCCGCGAGCGACGCCGGGTTCCACCTGGGATCGCGGTCCTTGTCGATCACCTGCGCCCGGATGCCCTCGCGCAGGTCGTGCTGCTCCATGAACCACGTCACGGCGCGGAACTCCTGCTCCAGCGCCGCCTCGAGGCTCGGCAGGGTGCGCGCTCGGCGGACGGCCTCGAGCGTGACCGTGAGCGCGGTCGGCGACAGCGCCTCGAGCTCGTCGGCGGCGGCCGCCGCGTGGGCGCGCGCGGCCGGGTCGAGCGGATGCGTCGGCAGCGCCGAGCGCGGCACGTCGAGTGCGGCATCGGCGGCGGCATCCGACGCGCCCGGGGCATCCGCTCGCCCGTCGGCGAAGGCGCGCAGCCGCGCCACGATCGCTTCGACCGTGGGCGCCGAGTAGCAGGCGTCGACCCAGTCGCGCGCGAGCGCGAGCGCCGACGGGCCGGGGGTCTGGTCGAAGAGCAGCACGATCTCCGACGGCGTGCCCGGGTCGGCGCGCTCGGCGAGGGCCTGCAGCAGGTGCGGCAGGTGCTCCGAGGGCACGTAGGCGTCGGCGAAGCCGGCGTGCATCGCGTCGGCGCCGTCCATCGTGCGGGCGTTGAGCGCGAGGTGCACGCCGAGTTCGCCGGGCGCCCGCGCGAGCAGCCAGGTGCCGCCGACGTCGGGCGTGAAGCCGATGCGGGTCTCCGGCATGGCGAGCCGCGACCGCTCGGTGACGACGCGGATCGACGCGTGCCCCGCGAGGCCGATGCCGCCGCCCATGGCGATGCCGTCCATGATCGCGACGACGGGCTTCGGGTAGCGGGCGATCAGCGCGTCGAGCCGGTACTCGGCGCGGAAGAACCGATGCGCCTCCTCGTACCGTCCGTCGGCGGCGAAGGCGTGCAGCTCGCGGATGTCGCCGCCCGCGCAGAAGCCGCGGTCGCCGGCGCCGTCGAGCACGACGACGCCGACCTCGCTGTCGTCGCGCCACGATTCGAGCACCTCGGCGAGGGCGACGACCATGTCGTAGGTGAGCGCGTTGAGCGCGCTCGGGCGATCGAGGGTGAGGTGGCCGACGCCATCGGCGACGGTCGCTTGGATGCTGGCGCTCACGGATGCCACGCTAGCGCGCGTAGGATGCTCGGATGGTCCCCGCGGAGAACCTCTGGGCGTTCGTCGTGGCCGCAGCGATCCTCATCGCCATCCCCGGCCCGAGCGTGCTCTTCTCGGTCGGCCGCGCGCTCGTGCTCGGGCGGGTCGGCGGCCTGCTCAGCGTGCTCGGGAACGCGCTCGGCCTGCTGCCGATCATCGTCGCCGTCGCGTTCGGCGTCGGGGCGTTCGTCGCGCAGTCGGTGGTGCTGTTCACGATCCTGAAGATCGCCGGTGCGCTGTACCTGGCGTACCTGGGCATCCAGGCGATCCGGCACCGCGGCGACGCCTCGGCGGCGCTGACGGCACCCGTCACCCGGCGCTCGCGCTGGCGGCAACTGGGCCAGGGCTTCGTCGTCGGCGTGACCAACCCCAAGACGATCGCGTTCTTCGTCGCGGTGCTGCCGCAGTTCGTCTCGCTCGAGGCCGGTTCGGCCACCCTCCAGCTGCTGGAGCTCGGCTTCGTGTTCTTCCTACTCGCCCTCATCGGCGACAGCACCTGGGCGCTCGCGGCCGGCTCCGCCCGCGACTGGTTCGTGAAGTCGCCGAAGCGCGCCGAGCGCCTCGCCGGCACGGGCGGCGCCATGATGATCGGCCTCGGCGGCGTGCTCGCCCTCTCGGGCGCCTCGCACTGACGACCGCCCCCACCCGCGCGTCCACTCCTCCCCCGGCTCGCGCGACGCGAGCGCTCGGATGCCTCGTCCGTCGTCGACCCTTCCCGATCGCTCGGCCGGGCAGGGTCGGGGGATGCATCCGTTCGAAGTGCTCGCGGAGCCGGTGCGCCGGCGCATCGTCGAGGTGCTCGCCGTCGGCGAGCACCCGGTCGGCATCGTCAACGACGTGATCGCGATGGAGTTCAAGGTCTCCCGGTCGGCGGTGTCGCACCACCTGCGGATCCTGCGGAACGAAGGCGTCGTGATCGTCGAGCCAGATGAGCAGACCCGCCTGTACCGACTCGACGACGAGTTCATCGACCGCCTCGACCAGGCCGTCGCCGACCTCCACCTCCTCCACGACCACCGCTACGGTTCCCGCCTCCGCCACGAGCCCCCTCGCCCGCCCGGTCTTCTCCCCTCCCCGCGGCCTACGTCGGCCACCGCCACCGCCGTGCATCGCGCCGGCCGCAAGGGGCAGCGCGGCCGCACGCCATTCGAGCACCGACCGCCCGAGGACCCGCGCTCACCCCGCCGCTGACCCGAACCGGATGCGCGGCGCACGCGCCCGCGCGCCGAGCGTGCCCGGAACCGTTTGCCGCTCCGCGAATGCCCATTCCCCCTCAGCGCTGAGGGGGAATCGGCACACGTCGGTCGGAAAGATCTCGCCGGCGCTCCCGAGCGGACGACGTCGGTTCTAGCTGGCCGTGGGTACGCGGGTCGTGCACGGCGCGCGCCCACACTTGGCGGTCGAGGGGCGGCCAGTGGACACATGAGGTCGGGTGCCGGGTCTCGATTCGGCCGCGCCGCTCCCGTCGACGTCGAGCCAGCGAGACAGCGAGACAGCGAGACAGCGAGACAGCGAGACAGCGATCAGGCGTCGGCGGGGTGCACCGCCGTCCCGACGAGGATGCCCCGCGCGAGCGTGTGGCGGAAGCTGCGGCCGCCGAGGACGGCGGGCGTGGCATCCGGGTCGAGGTCGAGGCGCGGCACGTCGAGCGCCGTGACGACGAAGAAGTAGCGGTGCACGCCCGAGCCGGGTGGCGGCGCCGAGCCGGCGTAGCGGTGCTCGCCGGTCTCGTTGCCGAGCACGAGGGCACCGGGC
This sequence comes from Agromyces sp. MMS24-K17, assembly GCF_043950245.1. Taxonomy (GTDB): domain Bacteria; phylum Actinomycetota; class Actinomycetes; order Actinomycetales; family Microbacteriaceae; genus Agromyces. The sequence continues at coordinate 631,762 of NZ_CP171640.1, forward strand.
GGGAGCCGGAACCCGCCCGCCTCGCCGGCGCCCCGAGGCAGGCTCGTCACGTCGGCCGGGATGTTCGCCACGGCCCAGTGCCACCAGCCCGACACCGACGGGGCATCCGGGTCGTAGCAGGTGACCGTGAAGCTCGCCGTGCCCGCCGGGAAGCCCGACCAGGACAGCTGCGGCGACCGGTCGCCGGCGCCCTCGCCGGATGCGCGAAGCGGCAGCGGGAGCGGCTCGCCGTCGGCGAAGTCGGTGCTCGTCAGGTCGAACCGGCCGACCGGCCGGAGCGCCTGCAGCGCCGCGTACGGATCCACCTCGAGCATGATCGGCTCCCTCCGCGCGGCCCCGTCGCCGCCCACCCTCAGGCTATGGGCATCCGCTCGGCTCCCGCACGTAGGATCGGCGCCGTGCCACTCGCCAAGATCCTGCTGTACTACGTGTTCACGCCGCTCGCCGACCCCGAGGCGATCCGGCTGTGGCAGCGCGACCTGGCCGACTCGCTCGGGCTGCGCGGGCGGATCCTCATCTCGAACGACGGGCTGAACGGCACGCTCGGCGGCGACATGCAGGCGCTCAAGCGGTACGTGCGCCGCACGAAGGACTACGCGCCGTTCAAGGGGATCGACTTCAAGTGGAGCGAGGGCACGGGGCTCGACGCATCCGGCCTGAGCCTCGACTTCCCCAAGCTGAGCGTGAAGGTGCGCGACGAGGTCGTCTCCTTCGGCGCACCCGGCGAGCTGCGCGTCGACGCGACCGGCGTGGTCGGCGGCGGCGAGAAGCTCACCCCCGAGGCACTGCACGCGCTCGTCGCCGAACGCGGCGACGACGTCGTGTTCTTCGACGGGCGCAACGCGCTCGAGGCGGAGATCGGCCGGTTCCGCGACGCGGTGGTGCCCGACGTCGAGACGACCCGCGACTTCGTCGCCGAGCTCGACAGCGGCCGCTACGACGACCTCAAGGGGCGCCCCGTCGTCACGTACTGCACGGGCGGCATCCGCTGCGAGGTGCTGTCGAGCCTGATGCGCGAGCGCGGATTCGGCGAGGTGTACCAGCTCGACGGCGGCATCGTCCGCTACGGCGAGCGCTTCGGCGACGACGGCCTCTGGGAGGGGTCGCTGTACGTCTTCGACGGGCGCGGCTCGGTCGACTTCAGCGACCACGCCGCGGTGATCGGCGCGTGCGCCGGCTGCGGCGCCCCGACGAAGCGCACCGCGAACTGCCCGGATGCCTCGTGCCGCACGCAGGCCGTCGTGTGCGCGTCGTGCGACGCGGTGGCCTGCGAGGTGCACGCCGCCGCCTGACGCGGGCTCGCTCGCCCTCGCCCGCCGCGCCCTGATCTTCGGCGCCCTCGTCCGCGGCGCCGCTCAGCGTGCGTACGTGGCGAGCAGCGATGCCCCGACGTCGTCGACCGGTGCGCCCCGGTTCGACAGCACGATGACCGCGACGCCGGCGGTGCGGTCGATGCGGAGCGTGCTGCCGAATCCGGCCGTCACGCCGCCGTGCTCGACGAGCTCGTGCCCGTCGGCCGTGGCCTCGGCGCCCCAGAAGTACCCCATCTCCGACCCCTCGGGGCCGGGTCGCCGCACGAGCGCCGCGCTGTCGGCGAGCGGCCCGTCGAGCACCGCCTGCGCGTAGTGCACGAGGTCGCCGAGGCGCGCGGTGATGCCGCCCGCGGGAGCGTACGCGCCGAGGGTCGAGGGCTCCGCCGTGCCGCCGTCGGCGAGCAGGCCGGTCGCGAGGCCGGTGGGCACCTCGTCGTCCTCGACCGGGAGCCGTGCGCCCTGCATGTCGGCGGGCTCGAAGATGCGGTCGATGAGGAGCGAGCGATAGTCGGTGCCCGCGGCCGCCGCGAGCGCCTGCCCGGCGAGCGACGCACCCATGTTGGAGTACTGCGGCGGGGAGCCGGCGGGCAGCGGTTCGGCCGCCGCCTCGGCGAGCAGCTCGGGGACGGACTCGTCGATGACGTCGATCCCGCGCACGAAGTCCGCCTCGACCCGCTCGCGCCACGCGGGGTCGCTCGGGAAGGTGGGCAGGCCCGAGCTGTGCGTCGACAGCTGGTCGAAGGTGACGGATGCCGCGGGCGAATCCCCGAGGTCGAGGTACTCGCCGACCGGGTCGTCGAGCGCGACCTCGCCGCGCTCGATCGCCTCGGCGAGGAGCATGCCGGTGAACGTCTTCGTGATCGAGCCGATCTCGAACGCGGTGTCGGGGTCGGCCGACATGAACCCCATGCGCACCTCGTCGCCGTCGACCACCGCGACGGCGACCTGGGCGTTCGCGTAGGTGAAGCTCCGCCGCACCTGGTCGAGCAGTTCGTCGTCGCCGGATTCGGCGGCGACGCGCTGCGCCGGGTCGGCCGGCGAACCGCCCGACGACGGGCCGGAGCCGATCGATGCGGTGCATCCGGCGAGGAGCAGGGCGGCGAGCGAGCCGGTCGCGACGGCGATGATCCGGGCGGCGCGGGCACGCCGGGCGGGCAGGAGGGGGTCGGGCATGGCTCGCACGCTACGCCCGGGCTCCCCGGCGCGCATCGGTGCCCGCCCTGAGCGGGCGAGCCCCCGGTTTGTCGAGTCGCCGGTTCCGTCGCGCGTACGACCGCGCCGACCGGCTCGACAGCGCGAGCATGACGAGGATGTCGAGCGCGAGCGTGACGAGGGTCTCGTCGAGCGTGATGGTCTGCTCCCCCACCCACCAGGCGATGAAGGTCGCGCTGATGCTGATCGTCGCGAACACCATCACGAGGATGCGCGGCCAGTTCGAGCCGAGGTAGATGAGCACCGCGAGGGCGAGCTCGAAGACGAGCACCATGCCGCCCCCGATGAGCACGATGGCGAGCGCGAGGTCGCTCGCCGAGCCGACGTCCTCCGCGTCGAGGTCGACGTCGAACCCCTCGAGCTCGCCCGCGATCACCGACCGCCACTGGATGGCGAGCGCGACCAGCCACGCCACCCCGGCGAGCACGCGCAGGAGCACGAGCACCGCCCCGACGACCGTCGTCGTCGGCCTCCGCATCGCCGGGTCGCGCGGCACCGGCCGGGCGAGGTCGCCCGGGGACTCGTACGCGCGCCGCTTGCCGACGTCGGTCATCCGGCCGCCACCGCCCGCAGGTCGACGATCGGCAGGTCGCCGTCGGTGGTGATCGTGTCGCCGCCGCCGTTGCGGGAGTGGTAGCCCGCACTGAACCCCTCGATCGTGCGGACCTCGACCGAGGCATCCGCGTCGCGCAGCGTCTGCACCAGGTGGTCGCGCTCGATGTCGGTGTTCGCATCGATCTTGTGCGTGACCTGCAGGGTGAACAGCGAGAACCCGACGGCTCGGTCGAACGTGCCGGCCGCGAGCCAGTCGACCCGTGCCCCGCCGGGCAGCAGCCAGCCGTCCGGCGTGCGCCAGAACCGCACGTGGTGGCGCTTGGCCGGGTTGCCCTCGACCTCCTGCTGGTACGCGAAGTCCTGCTGCCGGCCGAAGAGGAACAGCGGACTCACGGGCGCCTCGTCGTAGCTGCGGCGCGTGAGCGTGGTCGCGATGATCCGCCAGCTCGAGCCCGGGGTGAGGTCGTCGGCGCGCGTCCACCCGGCCTCGAGGAGCGCCGCGTGCAGCTGCGCCTCCTCACCGAGGAGCGCGACGTTCACCGGGTCGCCGAGCAGGCCGTCGCTGGTGCGCGTGCGGCCCATGAAGTAGTCGGGCACGTAGATCGTGGTGAGGATCCGGTGCAGCCGCGGCAGCACCAGGTACGCGAGCAGCGCCCAGAAGGCGAGGAACAGCAGGATGCCCCACCAGCCGAACGCGAACGACTCGCTGAGCAGCAGGTACGCGAGCCACAGCGCGGCGAGCCCGGCGAACACGAAGAAGAAGCCGTCGAGCACGGCGTTGAACGAGAACCGCGGCGGGCGCGGTGCTCGCGTGCGGACCCCCGTCGCCGCCGGCATGCCGCCAGACTAGCCGGACGTGCGCCGGTCACCGGCGGTGTCGCGGGCGATCGCGGTCACGGCGAGGGCGAGCTCGTCGCCGGTCGGCACGGAGCCGTCGGGGCTCAGGAGCCACAGGATGCCGAGGCTCTGCACCAGGGCGAAGTCGAGTTTCGCGACGGCGTCGACCTCCGCGTCGGTGAGCTCGGGGCGCGTCGCCCGGAGGTTCTCGGCCATGCCGAGGTACCCGGCGGCGGTCGCGGCGTGCAGGTGCGCGGCCGCCTCCGGGTCGCGCAGGACCCGGACGGTGTTCTCGAGGCTGGCCAGCAGCGCCTCGCGGTTCGCGGCGAAGACCTCGGGCATGCGGTTCCACATGGCGGCGAAGCCGTCGAGGAGCGGACGGTCGCGGCCGGCGAGCACGAGCTCCTCGATCTGTTCGCCGAGGTCGGTGCCGAGCGCCTCGACCAGTGCCTCCGTGATGAGGCGGTCCTTCGAGCCGAAGTGGTACCCGATGGCGGCGAGGCTGACCCCCGCCTCCGTCGCGATATCGCGAGCAGTCGCCTTCGCGACGCCCCGCTCCACGATCACGCGGCGAGCGCCGGCCAGGAGGTCCTCTCGATTGCCCACGGCGACATGGTAGCCCATATGTCTCAGACATATGTATTGGACAAATGTCTTACCAGGGAGTAAGACAGACGTGTCAGACGATCGTCTAACACCCGTCGGGCGGATGCCCCGCCCAGTCGCCGAGGAAGAGGAACGACCCCATGGACACCACCGAATCCACCGCACCCACCGGCCCTGCCGGCTCCGCTCCGCATGTGCTCATCTCGGGCGGCGGCATCGCCGGCACCGCGCTCGCGCTCCAACTCGTGCGCCGCGGCATCCGCACCACCGTCGTCGAGCGCGCCGACGCGCCCCGCCCAGGCGGCCAGGCCGTCGACCTGCGGGGCGCGAGCCGCGAGGTCGCCGAGGCGATGGGCCTGATGCCCGGCATCGAGCACCACCGGCTGCACGAGATCGGCCTCGCCTACGTCGACGGCACGGGACGCGTCTTCGGCCGCATGTCGATGGCGGACTTCGACGGGCAGGGCGCGGTCGCCGAGATCGAGATCGCGCGCGGCGACCTGAACGACGTGCTGCTCCGCGAACTGGCCGACGCCGCCGACGCCGATCCGTCCCTGCTCGAGCTCCGGTACGGCGACCACCTCGTCGCGCTCGCACAGGACGCGACCGGCGTGACGGCCGATTTCGCCTCCGGCGCCTCGGAGCGATTCGACGTCGTCGTCGGTGCCGACGGCGTGCACTCGGCGACGCGGCGGCTCGCCTTCGGGCCCGAAGAGGACTACGCGACCTTCCTCGGCGGCTACGCCGCCTTCTTCACCATGCCGACGCCCGGCGACCTCGAGCCCGGCTGGTTCGCGATGCGCTTCGTGCCGGGCGCGACGCTGGGGATCCGCCCCGACGCCGACCCGGCGACCTCGAAGGCGATGCTCACGTTCCGCATCCCGCGCGACCCGGCGCTGCGGGGCGATCGGGCGGCGCAGGAGGCGCTCGCCGCCCGCCTCCTGGCCGACACCGGATGGCACGCCCCGACCGTGCTCGCGGCCATGCGCGAGGCATCCGACCTGTACTTCGACGAACTGGTGCGCATCGACGTGCCCGACGTCGCGAACGGGCGCGTCGTACTCATCGGCGACGCGGGCTCGAGCGGTTCGCCGCTGTCGGGGATGGGCACGGCGACGGCCCTCATCGGCGCGCACCTCCTCGCCGCACGCCTCGCCGAGTCGCCCGACGACGTGCCCGGCGCGCTCGCGCGGTACTCGGCCGACATCACGCCGTTCGCCGAGCGCGGCCGGCGCATCCCGGGCGGCGGCATCGAGCGGATGGTGCCGGCGACCCGCTTCGGCGCAGCGATGTCGCGGGCGTTCACCGGCCTCGCCCTCTCCCGCCCGTTCCGCCCCCTCGTGCGGCGCCTGTTCACGGCCGGCACGGGCGACGATCCGGCGCTGCCCCAGGTGCCGGCGCGCGAGGTGCGGGCGCGGCGCGAGGTGCCCGCGCCCGGCGAGGTGCCCGCGCCCGGCGAGGTGCCGGCCGGATAGCCCCCACCCGCGCCGGGATCCGTATGCTCGGATGATGGCCTACGACGTGGCGCGGATCCGCTCCCTGTTCCCCTCGCTCGCATCCGGATGGGCGCTGTTCGACGGGCCCGGCGGCACGCAGACGCCGCTCGACGTCGCCGAGGCGATGGCCGCGACCCTCGTCGGGCCGTTGTCGAACCGGGGCACGCTCAGCGTGAGCGAACGGCGGGCGGATGACTCGGTGCGCGACTTCCGCCAGGCCGTCGCCGACCTCACCGGCGCCGACCCGCGCGGCGTCGTGCACGGCCGCAGCGCGACGCAGCTCGCCTACGACTTCTCGCGCCACCTGTCGCGCGACTGGCGCCCGGGCGACGAGGTCGTCGTGACCCGCCTCGACCACGACTCGAACGTGCGGCCGTGGGTGCAGGCGGCCGAACGGGCCGGCGCGACCGTGCGCTGGGCCGACTTCGACCCGGCGACCGGCGAGCTGCCCGTCGAGGCGGTCGAGGCGGCGCTCTCCGACCGCACGCGACTCGTCGCGGTGACGGCCGCATCGAACCTCATCGGCACGATGCCCGATGTCGCGGCGATCGCCGATGCGGCGCACGCGGTCGGCGCCCTCGTGTACGTCGACGGCGTGCACTTCACGGCGCACGAGCTGCCCGACCTCGCGGCGCTCGGCGCCGACCTGTTCACGTGCTCGCCGTACAAGTTCCTCGGCCCGCACTGCGGGGTGCTCGTCGCCGATCCCGAGCTGCTCGAGGGCATCCGGCCCGACAAGCTCCTGCCGTCGACGGACGAGGTGCCCGAGCGGTTCGAGTTCGGCACGCTGCCGTACGAGCAGCTCGCCGGCGTGACGGCGGCGGTCGACGTGCTCGCGGGCCTCGACGACGGGGCGTCGGGCACGCGCCGGGACCGGCTCGCCGCGTCGTACGCCGCCCTGCACGGCCACGAGGAGGCGCTCCGCCGCCGGATCGAGGCGGGGCTGGCCGAGCTGCCCGGCGTGACGGTGTGGTCGCGTGCCGCCCGGCGCACGCCGACGATCCTGATGACGTTCGACGGCCGGATCGCCGACGACGTGTCGACGGCGCTCGCCGAGCGCGCGGTGCTCGCGCCGAGCCACAACTTCTACGCGCTCGAGGCATCCCGTCGCCTCGGGCTCGGCGACGCCGGCGGCCTGCGCGTCGGCCTCGCGCCCTACACCGACGACGACGACGTCGAGCGCCTGCTCGACGGGCTGAAGGGAGCCCTCGCATGACCGACCCGAACCCGACGACCGACCGCACCGCCACCGCCGAGCGCGGCGCGCTGCTGCGCGAGCTGCACGAGGCGCACGAGCTGCTGCAGGTCGTGAACGTGTGGGACGTGGTGAGTGCGCGCGTCGTGGCCGCCCTGCCGGGCACGCGGGCGCTCGCGACCGCCAGCCACTCGATCGCGGCGACGTTCGGCTACCCCGACGGCGAGCGGATCCCGCGCGAGCTGATGCTCGACATGGCGGGCCGGATCGCGCGCGACGTGGACGTGCCCGTCAGCGCCGACCTCGAGGCCGGGTACGGCGACGCGGGCGAGACGATCCGACTCGCGATCGCCGAGGGCATCGTCGGCGCCAACCTCGAGGACGAGCTGAAGCCGCTCCCCGACGCGGTCGCCGCGGTGCGCGCGGCCGTCGCCGCGGCGGACGCCGAGGGCGTGCCGTTCGCCCTCAACGCCCGCACCGACGCGTTCCTCCGCGCGAACGGCCGGCCCCTGGCCGAGTCGGTCGCCGACGCGATCGAGCGCGGACGCGCCTTCCTCGACGAGGGCGCCACCTGCGTGTTCGTGCCCGGCAACTTCGAGGACGCGATCGTGGAAGACCTCGTCGCGGGCATCGGCGTGCGCAAGGTGAGCGTCATCGGGCTGCCCGCCCTGCCGACCCCGGGCCGGCTGCAGGAACTCGGCGTCGCCCGCGTCTCGTACGGGCCGACCACCCAGCGCGTCGCCCTCGGCGCCCTCGAGGACCTCGCGACGTCGCTGTACGGCGGCGGCGTGCTGCCGAGTGGCATCCGCCCCCTGAACTGACCTCCGCGCTAGGGTGGCTCATGGCGGCTCCGGCCGCCATGGGCCGTGCGGGGGTGCGGCCCGATGCGGCGCGGTCACGCCCCCGGCGAAGGAGGGGCAGTGGCGAGCGGCATCCCCATCGAGATCCAGGGGCTCACGAAGCGGTTCGGGCACGTCACCGCGGTCGACGACCTGACGTTCACGGTCGAACCCGGGCGGGTCACCGGGTTCCTCGGCCCGAACGGCGCGGGGAAGACCACGACGCTCCGCTCGCTCCTCGGGCTGGTGAAGCCGACGGCGGGCACGGCGACGTTCGCCGGCACGCCGTACGCGAAGCTCGACCGGCCGCTGGAGACCGTCGGCGCCGCGCTCGACGCCGCGTTCCACCCCGGGCGGACCGCACGCGACCACCTGCGGGTGTACGCGACGGCGGCCGGCATCCCGCGCGCGCGGGTCGGCGAGGTGCTCGAGCAGGTCGGCATCGCCGAGTACGCGAACCGCCGCGTCGGCGGGTTCTCGCTCGGCACGCGCCAGCGCCTGTCGCTCGCCTACACGCTGCTCGGCGACCCCGGCGTGCTCGTGCTCGACGAGCCGATCAACGGCCTCGACCCCGAGGGCATCCGCTGGATCCGCGTGTTCCTGCAGGGCCTCGCCCGCGAGGGCCGCACGGTGCTCGTGAGCTCGCACCTGCTGAGCGAGGTGCAGCAGACGGTCGACGAGGTCGTCATCATCTCCCGGGGCAAGCTCGTGCACAGCGGCACGCTGGTGAGCCTCGAGCTCGACTCCGCTCCGCGCACCATCGCCGACTCCCCCGACCGGCCGTCGCTCGCCGCCGCGCTCGACGCCGCCGGGCTCTCGTACGCCCAGGGCCGCCAGGGGTTCATCGTCGACGAGCCCGACCCCGGCCGGGTGGGCCATGCCGCGTTCGTCGGCGGGGTCGAGCTGAGCGCGCTGCACCGACTGCGGTCGGGGCTCGAGGAGTCGTTCCTGACCCTGGTGGGCGAGGGGCCGGATGCGTCGCCCGAGCCTCCGGCGGAGGCATCCGTTCCGGCGGAGGCATCCGCGCCGCCGTCCGTTCCGGCGGAGGCATCCGATCCGCCCGAGGCATCCGCACCGCCCGCTGCCGCGACCGACGAGCGGGAGGCCTGAGATGCACGCACTCGCCGCCGAGTTCCAGAAGACCTTCACGACGCGGATGTGGTGGCTGCTCGCCATCCTGCTCGTCGGCTACGTCGCGCTGCTCGCGGGCGGGTTCGGCGCGTTCCTCGGCTGGGCGATCGACGACCCCGAGGCGGCCGCCGCGGCCGGCGGCGCAGGCGGGCCGCCCCTGCCCGTGGGAGCCGACCCGGCACCGCTCGTGTACAGCTTCGCCACGTCCATCGGGTACGTGTTCCCCGTGCTGCTCGGCACGCTCGCCGTCACCGGCGAGTTCCGGCACCGCACGCTCACGCCGACCTTCCTCGCCACGCCGAAGCGCGGCGTCGTGCTCACCGGCAAGCTCGTCTCGCAGATCGTGATCGGCGCGCTGTTCGGCGTGCTCGGCTTCGCCGCCTCGGTCGGAGCGGGCGCCGGAGCGCTCGCGGCGTTCGGCGTCGACACCGGCCTCGACTCGTCCGACACGTGGGCGATGATCGGTCGCGGCATCCTCGCCATGGCGCTCTGGGCGGCGATCGGCGTCGGCCTCGGGTCGGTCGTGCCGAACCAGGTCGCCGCGATCGTCATCGTGATCGCGTTCACCCAGTTCGTCGAGCCGGTGCTGCGACTCATGGCCTCGCTGTCCGACCTGACCGCCGAGATCGGCAAGTTCCTGCCCGGGGCGGCGAGCGACGCGCTCGTCGGGGCGTCGTTCTACTCGATAGCGTCGGTCGGCACGTCGGTGTCGCTCGAGTGGTGGCAGGGCGGGCTGGTGCTCGCCGGCTACGCCGCGCTGCTGTCGCTCATCGGCGGCCTCACGACCTGGCGCGGCGACGTGTCGTGACCTCGACGCCCCTCGCCGAGCTGCGCTCGCGCCGGCTGTTCGCGCTGGGGCTGCGCGGAACGGATGCCACGTCGCCCGTGGAGCTCGTGCGCCGCGGCGTCGCCGTGCAGGCGCAGGAGTACCTCCCCGCGCAGTGGGGACTCGCGCAGCGCCTGGTCCCCGAGGTGCGTCCGACGGCCGGCGGCACGGCCGCCCTGCTCGACGGGGGCGAGATCCTCCGCACCCACGTCCTGCGGCCCACCTGGCACGTCGTCGACCCGGCCGACGCCCGCTGGCTGCTGGAGCTCTCGGCCGAACGCGTGCACCGGCTCATGGCGGCGTACGACCGCCGCCACGGCATCGAGGGCGCGCGGGCCGCCTCCGCCCTCGACACCATGGCCGAGGCCGTCGCCGGGGGGCGCCACCGCACGCGCGCCGAGCTCGCCGAGGCATTGCAGGCCGATGGCTGGATGACGACCGGTGGAGCGATCGGCTTCCTGCTCATGCACGCCGAACTCGAACGCGTGCTCATCTCCGGCGCGTCCAGCGGGAAGCAGCGCACCTACGCCGCCTTCGACGAGCGGGTTCCGCCGTCGCCGCCGCGGCCGCGCGACGAGGCCCTCGCCGAACTCGCCGAACGGTACCTGCTGACCCGGTCGCCGGCGAGCACCCGCGACCTGTCGGCCTGGTCGGGCTTCGGGTTGCGCGACGTGCGCGCCGCCCTGCTCGCGGCGGCCGAGCGGACGGGCGGGCGGATCGAACGGTTCGGCGACGACCCCGCCGAGGAGCTCTGGCACGACGCATCCGTCTCGGCCGCCTGGAGGGCACGCGGGGCCGCGCGCGCGACCGCCGACGACGACCCCGAGCGCGTCGACCTGCTGCAGGCGTACGACGAGTTCATCATGGGCTACGCCGCCCCGCGCGCCTACCTGCAGCCGCCCGGGCGCACCGACTCCATCGCGCCCGAGTTCCCGCTGCACGCGCTCATGGCCGGCGGGGTGATGTTCGGGCGGTGGGCGCCGCTGGTGAAGGAGCGTTCCGCGGTCGTGCGGCTCGAACCCTGGCGGCGGATGTCCCGGGCCGAGCACGCCTCGTTCGAGGCCGGCGCCGCCGAGATCGAGCGCTTCCTCGGCGTGCCGGTCACCGTCGACGTCGCCGCGGTGGTCGAGTAGCGGCATGCCCGTCGTCGCCAGCGTCATCGTCGCCCTCGCCGCGCTCCTGCACGGCTACATCTTCCTGATGGAGAGCGTCTGGTGGACGCGGCCGTCGACGTGGAAGCGGTTCGGCGTGCGCGACCAGGCGCAGGCGGATGCCACGAAGCCGATGGCGTACAACCAGGGTTTCTACAACCTGTTCCTCGGGGTCGGCGCGGCACTCGGACTCGTGCTGTTCTGGGCCGACGCGGTCGTACCGGGCAAGACGCTCGTGCTCTTCACGACGGCCTGCATGGCGCTGGCCGCGCTCGTGCTCACGACCACGGGTCGCGGGTACTGGAAGCCGGCGCTCATCCAGGGCACGCTGCCGCTCATCGGCTTCGTGCTGTTCGCGCTGTCCTGAGGCCCTAGTCGCCCACCGATTCGCCGAGCACCGCCGCGTCGTCGGGCAGCGCCTCGGCCGACAGCTTCAGCCGGTCGATGAGCTCGGCCGCGTGGCTGGTGCTCAGGATGACCCGGGCGAACTCGCCGTCGCTCAGTTCGAGCACCACGGCCTGCCGCTTGCCCTTCACGACGACGAAGTCGAGCCCGCCGTGGTACTTCCACGTGCCGACGGCCACGACGAGCGGCACCTCGGACCCGCGACGGCGGATGCCTCGGATCCAGATCCACGGGTCGTCGGTGATCGTGGCCGACCGGATGTCCTCGCGCTGGATCACGACGTCGGCGCCCCGGAGCGCGAGCGATTTCTCGGTCGCGCTGAGGTGCACCTCGAGGCGGTCGGCGTGGACCCGGATGTTGGCCATGCCCTCCATCCTGCCCGAGACCGGCGACGTTCGGGACCCGGGTGGGAAGGTCGCCCCGAGCGGCACAACCAGCTGGACCGTGGGCTGGGATACTGACTTCCCGGGTCAGGTGACGTTCGTGCTGATCCGTCCTGCGCGAATCCGGGGGAACGACCTCTCCGCGTGCGCAATGCCGTCGTGGAAGACGAGGAGGCGAAGGCATGACCGGGGCAAGTACCGTGCGCTCGTTCACCCTTCGGCAGGGCGATCGGCTCGCCATGCGGGGTCGTGCGGAGGCCGGCGTGCTCGCCAGCACCTCGGCTCCGCCGCCGTTGCCGGGCACACCGCCGGTCACGCACCCGTTCGCGACGGCGACCTTCCTCCAAGCCGAAACGGAGGGGCAGTTGGGTGCTCTCCTGCAGTCGGCGACCGATCTCGAACGGGTTCCTCGAAGCCGCGGCGGCGGCCGGGTACCAGGTCGTCGTCGACGATGCCTGACGACCTCCTTCCTCCCGACTACCGGTTGCAGGCGGCGCTCGCCGCTGCACGGTTCGAGGCGCAGGGTTGCTCGAGCGAGGGGACGGGTCATGATCGACGAGATGTTCAGCGGGGCCGTCGTCGCGTTCGTCGGGTTCGCCGGCGACTCGGCGTACCCGGTCGGCGCAGAGACCGACCGGGCGTTCCGAGCGCGATCCGGTGTCAGTCTGCCGGCGACGCGGCTGCCGCAGCGCGGGCCGCAGCCGGCAGCGCCGCGACGATGCGGGCGATCGCCGCGTCGTCGTGCGCGGCCGTGACGAACCACGCCTCGAACACGCTCGGCGGGAGCGAGACGCCCTGGTCGAGCATCGCGTGGAAGAACGGCGCGTAGCGCCAGGCATCCTGCGCCTTCGCACCGGCGTAGTCGAACACGGGCCCGTCGGCGAAGACGAAGCTGAACAGGTTGCCCGCGCGCTGCACCGCGTGGGCGACGCCCTCGGCGGCCAGGGCCGCCGACACCGCGTCGGAGACGATCTCGGCGTTGCGGTCGAGCGTCGCGTACACGTCGGCGTCGGCCGCGCGCAGCGTCGCGATGCCGGCCGCGACCGCGACCGGGTTCCCCGACAAGGTGCCCGCCTGGTAGACCGGGCCGAGCGGCGCGAGGCGCTCGAGGATGTCCCGTCGCCCGCCGATCGCCGCGACCGGCATGCCGCCGCCGATGACCTTGCCGAACGTGAGGAGGTCGGGCGTGTAGGCGCCGTCCCCGGCGGACTCGACGCCCCACCAGCCGGCCGGGCCGACGCGGAAGCCGGTCAGCACCTCGTCGCTGATGACGAGGGCGCCGTGCGCGTGCGCGAGCTCGATGAGGTCGCGGTTGAACCCCGGGTTCGGGGCGACGACGCCCATGTTCGCCGCGGCCGCCTCGACGATGACCGCGGCGATGCGGTCGCCGTGCTCCGCGAACGCGGCGCGCACGGCATCGAGGTCGTTGTACGGCAGCACGAGCGTCAGCGCGGCGATGTCGGCGGGCACGCCGGCCGAGCCGGGCATCGCGAAGGTCGCGAGGCCCGAACCGGCCTCGGCGAGCAGGCCGTCGGAGTGGCCGTGGTAGTGACCGGCGAACTTGACGAGCACGTCGCGGCCGGTGAAGCCGCGGGCGAGGCGGATCGCGGTCATCGTCGCCTCGGTGCCCGTCGAGACGAGGCGGAGCCGCTCGACCGGGCCGACGCGCTGCTCGACGAGCTCGGCGAGCTCCGTCTCGGCGGGGGTCGTCGCGCCGAACGAGAGCCCCCGGGTCGCGGCATCCCGCACCGCCTCGACGACCCGCGGGTCGGCATGGCCGAGGATCGCGGGGCCCCACGACGCGACGAGGTCGACGTACTCGCGACCCTCGACGTCGGTCACGTACGGCCCGCGGGCCGACACGAGGAACCGGGGCGTACCGCCGACCGAGCCGTAGGCGCGCACCGGCGAGTTCACGCCGCCGGGGATGGCCGCGCGGGCGCGGTCGAAGAGCTCGTCGTTGGTGGTCATTCGACACCGTCCTTCAGCCAGCCGGCGAGCTCGGTCGCCCAGTAGGTCAGCACCGCGTCGGCGCCGGCGCGGCGGATGCCGCGCACCGTCTCGATCACCGTGCGCTGCCGGTCGAGCCAGCCGTGCGCTGCGGCGGCCTCGACCATCGCGTACTCGCCGGAGACCTGGTAGGCCCAGACCGGCACGTCGCTCGCGGCGGCCACGTCGGCGAGCACGTCGAGGTACGAGCCGGCGGGCTTCACCATGACGATGTCGGCGCCCTCCTCGATGTCGAGCAGTGCCTCGCGGAGGCCCTCGCGCCGGTTGCCCGGGTCGAGCTGGTACGTGCGCCGGTCGCCCTGGAGCTGCGAGTCGACGGCCTCGCGGAACGGGCCGTAGAAGGCGCTCGCGTACTTCGCCGAGTAGGCGAGCAGCGCGACGTCCTCGAAGCCGGCGTCGTCGAGCACGGCCCGCACGGCGGCGGTCTGGCCGTCCATCATGCCCGAGAGGCCGAGCAGCTGCGATCCCGCGCGCGCCTGCTCGAGCGCCATCGCCCGGTACCGCTCGAGCGTCGCGTCGTTGTCGACCCGGCCGTCGGCGTCGAGCACGCCGCAGTGGCCGTGGTCGGTGAACTCGTCGAGGCAGAGGTCGGTCTGGACGAGCAGCGCGTCGCCGGCCTCCTCGCGCACCAGCCGGGTGGCGACGTTCAGGATGCCGTCGGGGTCGGTCGCACCCGACCCGCGCGCGTCGCGCACCTCGGGAACGCCGAACAGCATCACGCCGCCGATGCCCGCCGCGGCCGCGTCGGCGATGGCGCCGCGGACGGAGTCGAGCGAGTGCTGCACGACGCCGGGCATCGACGCGATCGGCATCGGCGCGGAGATGCCCTCGCGGACGAACAGCGGCAGCACCAGGTCGGCGGCGTGCAGGCGGGTCTCTCCCGCCAGGCGGCGCATGGCTGGAGTGGATCGGAGGCGGCGGGGACGGATGACGGGGTGGGGCGTCGAGGTCACCGGACCAGCCTACGTCGGGTCGCCTGAGCGGATGCCACGTGCACGACGCCGTGCGCGGGCCCCAGCCGAAGCGGCGGGGGCGGGGCGGGTGCGAGGGCTCAGGCGCGGGCGAGCGCCGCGTTCACGACGGCGTCGATGAGGGACTCCGCGGTGCGCTCGTCGGCGACCACGTCGACGCGCAGGCCGTACTCCGCGGCATCCTTGCGGGTCTGCGGGCCGATCGCCGCGACCAGGATCTCCTCGGGGATCGGGCCGAGCTGGAGCTCGACCTGCTCGGCGACGCTGCCCGAGGTCACGAGGACGGCGTTCACGTTGCCGGCGCGCACGTCGTCGATGACCTTCTGCGAGGCGGGCACGCCGACGGTGCGGTACGCGACGACGGCCTCGACGTGGTGGCCGATGCGCGCGAGGCCGATCGACAGCACCTGCTTGGCGATCGCGGAACGCAGCGCGAGCACCCGCAGGCCCTTCTCGCCGCCGGTCGCCGCCTCCCACTCCTCGAGCAGGCCCTTGGCCGAGTTGTCGTCGCTCGGCACGATGTCGGCGCGGTACCCGGCGGCCACGAGCGCGGCCGCGGTGGTCTCGCCCACCGCGGCGACCTTCGTGGTCGGCGGGATCACGGCGTCGTACGAGCTGAGCACGTCGACCGTCGTCGCGCTCGTGATGGTCAGCCAGTCGAACTCTCCGGCGCCGAGCTTGCGCAGCGCCTCGAGCAGCGCCGGCTGGTCGTCGGCCGGCGCGAAGTTGATGAGCGGTGCGATGATCGGGTTCGCGCCGCGAGCCCGGAGGGACGCGGCGACGCTGTCGCCCCACGGCCCGCCGCGGGGCACGAGGACCCGCCAACCGGCCAGCGGCTTGCCGGCGCCCGGAGGCAGGTTGATGGCACCCGTCAACGCTTCGTAATCGCTCACCGGCTCTCCTCGGGTCGTGAAAGATCGGCGGCACCGTTGCCGAGGAGTTCTGCGACGACGCGGTCTGCGAGGTCGCGAGCAGCATCCGCCAGGTCGGCGGCGGAGCGGCTCTCCGGGGTGGCCGCGTGCGAACTCGACACGCTCCGTTCCCCGTCGACACTGTACACGCTCGCCGTCAGGAACAGGAGTTCGTCCTCGAGGAAGGCCGTGGCCGCGACGGGCGCGGAGCATCCGGCCTCGAGGCCGGCGAGCACGAGCCGCTCGGCGAGCACCGCCGCGCGCGTGGTGCGGTGCTCGATCGATTCGAGCGCCCGCTCGAGGGTCGCGCTCCCCCGCTCGCGGCGGACCTCGATCGCGAGCGCGCCCTGGCCGGGCGCGGTCGGCCAGTCGCCGAGGTCGAGGAGCTCCGACACGGCGTCGCTCCGGCCGAGGCGGTTGAGCCCGGCCGCGGCGAGCAGCACGGCGTCGAGCTCGCCGTCGGCGACCTTGCCCAGCCGGGTGTCGACGTTGCCGCGCAGGTCGACGGCGACGACGTCGGGGCGGGCCGCGGCGAGCTGCGCGATGCGGCGCGGCGAGCCGGTGCCGACGCGCGCACCCTCGGGCAGCGACGCGAGGGTGAGGCCGTCGCGGGCGCACAGGGCGTCGCGGGCGTCGGCGCGCTTGGGCACGGCACCGAGTCGGAGGCCCTCGTGCTCGGCCGTGGGCAGGTCCTTCAGCGAGTGCACGACCAGGTCGCACTCGCCGGCCAGCAGGGCTTCGCGCAGGGCCGCGGCGAACACGCCCTCGCCGCCGATCTCGCTCAGCGAGGCGCGGGAGGTGTCGCCGTGGGTCGTGACCGGGACGAGCTCGATCTCGGCCTTCGCGGCGGCGCCGATGCGCGCGGCGATCTGCTTGGTCTGCGCGAGGGCGAGGGCGCTGCCGCGCGTGCCGACGCGGATCACGCCGCTCACGGCGCGATCCCGGCGAGCGCGGGCCGGAACCCGAGGCGGACGTTCTCGCAGCAGCCGGGACGGCAGACGTCGTACCAGGGGCCGAGGTCGGTGACCGCGGGCCGCTCGGCGACCGGCGTGCCCTCGAGCCGCTCGACCACGAGGTCGACGAGGCCCGCGACGTACGCCGGGTGGTGGCCGGGCGTCGGCACGCGGACCGCGGCGAGGCCGTGCTCGCCGGCCGTCTCGAGTGCCTCGTTGTCGAGGTCCCAGAGGACCTCCATGTGGTCGCTCACGAAGCCGAGCGGGACGATGACGATCGCCTTGCGGCCGGCGGCCGGCAGCTCCTCGATCGCGTCGTTGATGTCGGGCTCGAGCCACGGCATCGACGGGGGGCCCGACCGCGACTGGTAGACGAGCTGCCACGGGACCTCCGAGACGCCCGCCTCGCGCATGACGACCTCGGCGACCGCGGCGTGCTGGGCGGCGTACGCGCCGCCCTCGCCGAAGCCGCGCTCCGCGGGGCCCGACTTCGCGGCGTCGGTCGACGGGATCGAGTGCGTCGCGAAGAGCACCTCGATCTCGTTCCGGCGGTCGATGCCGGGGTGGTCGGCCTCGAGCTGCGCGACGGCGTCGCGCACGCCCTCGACGAACGGCTGCACGAAGCCGGGGTGGTCGAAGAACTGGCGCACCTTGTCGATCTGGATCGTCTCGGCGGTGCCGGTGTCGGCGAGCGCGTCGGCGAAGTCCTCGCGGTACTGGCGGCAGCTCGAGTACGACGAGTAGGCGCTCGTGGCGATCGCGATCAGCTTCGTGAAGCCCCGCTCCTTCGCCTCGGCGAGCGCGTCGTTCACGTAGGGGTCCCAGTTGCGGTTGCCCCAGAGCACGGGCAGGTCGATGCCGCGGGCCGCGAGCTCGGCCTCGAGGGCTGCCTTCAGGTCGCGGTTCTGCTGGTTGATCGGGCTGACGCCGCCGAAGTGGCGGTAGTGGTGCGCGACCTCCTCGAGGCGCTCGTCGGGGATGCCGCGACCGCTCGTGACGTTCCGGAGGAACGGGATGACGTCGTCCTGGCCCTCGGGTCCGCCGAAGCCGGCGAGCAGGATCGCGTCGTACGCGACGGGCGTCTCGACGTGCTCGGCGCCGCCCTGCGCCGCGGGCGTCGCGCCGGGCACGATCGCGCCGGGCGCGCAGTACGCCGAGGCGGCGGGCGCGGGCTTCCGGCCGGGGACGTGGGTCGCGCCGCGCTCGGCGGCGTCGGCGCCGGTGGAGCCGAGGTTCGCCGCGGCCATTACTGGAGCACCTCCACGAGCTCGGCGGTGGAGACCCGGCGGCCCGTGTAGAACGGGACCTCCTCGCGCACGTGGCGGCGGGCGTCGGTGGCACGCAGGTCGCGCATGAGGTCGACGAGGTCGGTCAGGTCGTCGGCCTCGAGCGGCAGCAGCCACTCGTAGTCGCCGAGCGAGAACGCCGAGACGGTGTTGGCGATGACGTTGCGGAACGCGGCGCCCTTGCGGCCGTGCTCGGCGAGCATGCGCCCGCGCTCGGCCGGGTCGAGCAGGTACCACTCGTAGCTGCGCACGAACGGGTAGACGGTGAGCCAGTCCTTCGGCTCGATGCCGCGGAGGAAGCCGGGCACGTGCGACTTGTTGAACTCGGCGTCGCGGTGCACCCCCATCGCGTTCCAGGTCGGCAGGAGCGCCCGGAACAGGCGCGCGCGACGGAGCTGGCGCAGGGCCCACTGCAGGCCCTCGGCGGTCGGGCCGTGCAGCCAGAGCATGACGTCGGCGTCGGCGCGGAGGCCGGACACGTCGTAGAGGCCGCGCACGGTCACGCCCTCGTCCTCGACGAGCGCGATGACGCCGTCGAGTTCGCGGACGAAGCGCGGGACGTCGTGCCCGTCGAGGTCGTCGGGTCGCGCGGGATCCCGCCGGAACACGGCGAACACCGTGTAGCCCTCGGGAGACCGCTCGGCCTCGGAATCGGTTCGGAGCGCGTCGGCTGCCGCTTCGGCAGCGGGGAAGACATGCCTCCAGTCTCCCCCTTCCCCGGGCCGGGGCAAAAGCCGCCCCGATCGGGGCCGCGTCAGCCGACGCCGAGGCCGTCGTCGGCGTCGCCGGAGACCTCGGTGGCGGCGAGCTCGTCGAGGAATCGGATGACGACGTCGCGCTCCTCGGCGGTGAGCCCGGCGGCGACGTCGAACCGCCGCGCGTGCTGTCGGCCGACGGTCTCGCGGGCGTCCTGCCGGGTGTGCTCGGTCACCCGGATGACGAGGGAGCGCCGGTCGCCCGGGTGCGGCTCGCGCACGATGTGCCGACCGCGTTCGAGCCGGTCGAGGAGCTTCGTGGTGGCGGCGGTCGAGATCGCGAGGTGCTCGCTGAGCTGCCCGGGCGTCACGTGCTCGCCCTGGTTGTGGGCGGCGATGAGGAAGCGGAGCGCGCGCATGTCGGTCGCGTTGAGCTTCATGTAGCGGTTGGATGCCTCGCTCATGCGCTCGGCGGCCAGGTGCCATCGCCGGAGCGCCCGCATCACCTCGACGACGTGCGCGACCTCGTCGTCGCTGAGGTGCTCGCGGTGCACCAGCTCGCCGGCGGCGTCGGCGATCCTCGGGTCCAGCATGCGGTCGGCGATGACCTCGCTGGTTGAAGCGTCCTTCTTCACAGGAGAGATTCTATCCGCTCGGCTAATTTCTCGCTAAGCTATCTACTCACCAATGTTGCTACGAACCAGTGGAGGCATCATGGCGAGCCCCGACACCGAAGAGGTCGTCCTCCTCGACGCCGACGACCGCCCGATCGGCACCGCCCCGAAGGCGAGCGTCCACGGCGCCGACACCGCCCGGCACCTCGCGTTCTCCTGCCACGTGTTCGACGACCGCGGTCGCCTGCTCGTCACCCGGCGCGCACTCGTCAAGCAGGCCTGGCCCGGCGTGTGGTCGAACTCCTTCTGCGGCCATCCCGCCCCCGCCGAGGCCCTCGTCCACGCCATCCGGCGCCGCGGCGAGTTCGAGCTCGGGCTCGAGCTGCGGGACATCCGCCCGGTCCTCCCGTTCTTCCACTACCGCGCGACGGATGCCTCGGGCGTCGTCGAGAACGAGCTGTGCCCGGTGTACACCGCGGTGACCGACTCCGTCCCCGAGCCGCATCCCGGCGAGGTGATGGACCTGGCCTGGGTCGCGCCCGAGGAGCTGGCCGTGGCGGTCCGCAACGCGCCCTGGGCGTTCTCGCCCTGGTTCGTGCTGCAGGCGCAGCTGCTCCCCTTCCTCGGGGGCTCGCTCGAGCACGGGCTGGAGGCAGCCCCCATCGCATCGGCGATCGCATCATGACCGACACGCTCACCCGCGACGCGCCGCGCGGCGCCGCGCCCGCCGCCACCGCGCCCGACGCCACCCCGCCCCCGACCACGGCACCACCGGCGCTCGACGACTTCCTCGACGGCGTGCTCGCCGAGCGCGTCGAGCGTGCCGCCCGGCACGGCCACGAGTACCGGCGCCTCTGGGAGGCCGCCACCGAGGCGGTCGCCGGCGGCAAGCGCATCCGGCCCATGCTCGTGCTCGCGGCGCACCGGGCCTGGGGCGACCCGCGGCCCGACGACGCCGTGCGCGTCGCCGCCGCGTTCGAACTGCTCCACACCGCGTTCCTCATGCACGACGACGTCATCGACCACGACCTCGTGCGTCGCGGCCGGCCGAACGTCGCGGGGCGCTTCGCCCACGCGGCCGCCGCGCGCGGCCTCGACTCGGCCCGCGCGCACGACTACGGCGACGCCTCGGCGATCCTCGCCGGCGACCTGCTCATCAGCGCCGCGCACGGCCTGGTCGCAGGCGTCGACGCGCCGGCGCCGACGAGGCTCGCGCTCCTCGACCTCGTCGACGAGTGCGTGTTCACCACGGCCGCCGGCGAGCACGACGACGTCCGTTTCGCCGCCGGCGTGCGCCCGGGGCGCGACGAGATCCTCGCCATGATCGAGGCCAAGACCGCGGCGTACTCGTTCAGCGCGCCGCTGCGCGCCGGGGCCCTCCTCGCCGAGGCGGGGCCCGGGGCATCCGATCGCCTCGACCGCATCGGGCGGAGCCTCGGCATCGCCTTCCAACTGCGCGACGACGTGCTCGGCGTGTTCGGCGACGAGCGCACGACCGGCAAGAGCACCCTGGGCGACCTCCGCGAGGGCAAGGAGACGCTGCTCGTGGCATCCGCCCGCGGCCACGCCGACTGGGAGGCCGTCGCCGGCCGCTTCGGCGACCCGCGGCTCGACGAGGCCGGCGCCGCCGCGCTGCGCGACGCGCTCGTCGCGAGCGGTGCGCTCGCGCAGGTCGAGGCGCTGATCGACCGGCACGCGGCCTTCGCGCGCGTCGGCATCGACCACCCCGAGCTGCCCGCGGCCCTCCGCGACGACCTGCGGGCGCTCGTGGCCGCCAGCACGGAGCGGCGGCGATGACCGCCACCGGCCTCGCGCTGTACGACCGCACCGCCCGGCGCGGATCGGCGGGCGTGATCACCGCCTACTCCACGTCGTTCGGGCTCGCCAGCCGGCTGTGCTCGAAGCCCGTGCGCGAGCACGTCGCCGACATCTACGCGCTCGTGCGCATCGCCGACGAGGTCGTCGACGGGCCCGCCGCCGAGGCCGGGCTGTGCGTCGAGGACGTGCGCGCCGTGCTGGACGCGCTCGAGGCCGAGACCGAGCGCGCCATGGCGACCGGGTACAGCCCGAACCTCGTCGTGCACGCGTTCGCCGGCACGGCCCGGGCGACGGGGTTCGGCCCCGAGCTCACCCGGCCGTTCTTCGCGTCGATGCGCCGCGACCTCGAGCCGGTCGCGTTCGCCGATCGCGCCGAGCTCGACGAGTACGTGTACGGCTCGGCCGAGGTCGTGGGGCTCATGTGCCTGCGCGCGTTCACCCTCGGGCTCGAGGCCGACGCCGAGCGCGACGCCCGCTGGGAGGACGGCGCCCGGCACCTCGGCGCCGCGTTCCAGAAGGTGAACTTCCTGCGCGACCTCGCCGACGACGTCGAAGGCCTCGGGCGCCGGTACTTCCCCGGCATCGATCCCGGCCGGCTCGACGAGGCCGCGAAGGCGCGCCTGCTCGACGACATCGACCACGACCTGGCGATCGCCGGCGCGGTCATCCCGGAGCTGCCGGTCGGCAGCCGCCGCGCGGTGGCCGCCGCGCACGCCCTGTTCTGGGCGCTGTCGGCCAGGCTCCGGCGCACCCCGGCGAGCGCGCTGCTCACCACGAGGGTGAGCGTGCCCACGGGCCGCAAGCTGGTGCTGCTGGCGCGCGCCTCCACCGGTCGCGTGCGCGGATCGAGGGCGGTGCTCGCATGAGCCGGGCGATCGTCGTCGGCGGCGGGATCGCGGGCCTCGCCACCGCCGCCCTGCTCGCCCGCGACGGCCATCGCGTCACGCTGCTCGAGCAGCGCGAGGCGCTCGGAGGCCGGGCGGGCACGTGGGAGGCCGAGGGCTTCCGCTTCGACACCGGACCCTCGTGGTACCTGATGCCCGAGGTGTTCGAGCACTTCTTCCGGTTGATGGGCACGTCGGCGGCCGACGAGCTCGACCTCGTCGGCCTCGACCCCGGGTACCGGGTGTTCTTCGAGGGCCGCCCCGGCTCCCTCGACGTCCCGGCGGGCCGGCAGCGGGCCGCCGCGCTCTTCGAGTCGATCGAGCCGGGGGCGGGAGCCCGCCTCGAGGCGTACCTCGACTCCGCCGACGAGACGGCGCGGCTCGCGCTCGATCACTTCCTCTACTCCGACTTCTCGTCGCCCCGCGACCTGCTCACGCGCGACGTGCTGCGCCGGTCGGGCCGGCTCGGCACCCTGCTGCTGCAATCCCTCGAGCGGTTCATCGGCCGCCGGTTCGCCGACCCGCGGCTCCGCCAGGTGCTCGGCTACCCGGCGGTGTTCCTCGGCACCTCGCCGGGCGCCGCGCCGAGCATGTACCACCTGATGAGCCGGTACGACCTCGAGCTCGGGGTCGACTATCCGATGGGCGGCTTCGGCGAGGTGATCGGCGCCGTCGAGCGGCTCGCGGTGCGCGCGGGCGTGCGGCTGCGCACCGGCGTGCGAGTCGATCGCATCGTCATCGACGCCGGGCGCGTGACGGGGGTCGACGCGACGGATGCCTCGGGCCGCGCCCTGCACCTGCCCGCCGACCTCGTGGTCTCCGCGGGCGACGGGCACCACGCCGACACCGTGCTGCTGCCGCCGGAGGGCCGCACCCGCAGCGACGCCGCCTGGGCGCGCACCGACCCCGGCCCGAGCGCCGTGCTCGCCCTGCTCGGCGTGCGCGGCCGTCTGCCCGAGCTCCGCCACCACAACCTCCTCTTCACCGAGGACTGGGACGAGAACTTCCGCCTGGTGCTGGGCCCCGGGCGGGGCGTGCCCGACCCTGCGTCGCTGTACGCCTGCATGCCGAGCGCGACCGACCCCTCCGTCGCGCCCGACGGGCACGAGAACCTCTTCGTGCTCGTGCCGGTGCCCGCCGATCCCGGCCTCGGTGCCGGCGGGATCGGCGGCACCGGCGACCCCGAGGTCGAACGCATCGCCGACCGCGCCATCGCCCAGATCGCCGGGTGGGCGGGCGTGCCCGACCTCGCCGACCGCGTCGTCGTGCGTCGCACCATCGGCCCGGCCGACTTCGAGTCGTGGTTCCACTCGTACCGCGGCTCGGCGTTGGGCCCTGCGCACGTGCTGCGGCAGAGCGCGTTCCTCCGCGGTCGCACGACCTCGCGAGACATCGAGGGGCTCTACTTCGCGGGCGCGACGACCGTGCCCGGCATCGGCCTGCCGATGTGCCTGATCAGCGCGGAGCTGGTCGCGAAGGCCGTGCGAGGTGATCGCCGCTCCGGCCCGCTCCCCGAGCCGGCCGCGCACGCGGAGGCGACGGCATGAGCCTCGTCTACCTCGCGCTGCTGGTCGGATCGGCCGGATGCCTCGCGCTGGTCGACCACCGCTTCCGGTTGTTCCTCTGGCGGGCGCCGAAGCGCGCGGCCGTCGTGCTCGCGATCGGCGTCGCGTTCTTCCTCGTCTGGGACCTGGTCGGCATCGCGTTCGGCGTCTTCGTACGCGGCGACAACGCGATCTCGACGGGCCTGCTCCTCGCGCCGCACCTGCCGGTCGAGGAGCTCGTCTTCCTGCTGTTCCTGTCGTACGTGACGATGGTGCTCTACACGGGCGCGCTGCGGCTCGCGGAGCGGAGGCGGGCATGACGTACCTGGTGCTCTGCCTGCCGTTCCTCGTGGCCTCCGTGGTCGTCGCGGCGATCGCCTGGCGGCGCGCGCCCCGGGGCCACGCGGTCGCCCTCGCCGTCGCGGGGGGCGCGCTCGTCGTGCTCACCGTCGTGTTCGACACGCTCATGATCGCGGCCGGGCTGTTCGAGTACGGCGCCGCGCAGATCTCGGGGCTGCGGCTCGGGCTGGCACCCGTCGAGGACCTGGCGTACCCGATCGCCGGGCTGCTGCTGCTCAGCGCCGTATGGAACCTGCTCGCGCCCCGCGACGCACCCACCGACGCGCCCGAGGCATCCGCCGCCATACCCGAGGAGGTGACCGACCGTGGCATCCGACACCGTCCGCACTGAACCCGCCCGCCGCCACGGGCTGCTGCTCGACCTGTTCGCCGCGTCGCGCCCGCTGAGCTGGATCAACACCGCGTTCCCGTTCGCGGCCGCCTACCTGCTGACCACCCGCGACATTGACGCGGCGCTCGTGATCGGCACGATCTTCTTCCTCATCCCGTACAACCTCGCGATGTACGGCATCAACGACGTCTTCGACTACGCCTCCGACGCGCGGAACCCGCGCAAGGGCGGCGTCGAGGGCGCCCTGCTGCCCCCGGGCCGGCACCGGGCGGTGCTGCTCGCCGCGGTCGGGCTGTGCGTGCCCTTCGTCGTGGCGCTGGTGCTGCTCGGCGGGCCGGCCTCCTGGCTCGTGCTCGCGATCAGCCTCTTCGCCGTGGCCGCGTACTCGGTGCCCGGCCTCAGGTTCAAGGAGGTGCCGTTCCTCGACTCGCTCACCTCGAGCGTGCACTTCACGAGCCCGGCGGTGTACGGGCTGGTGCTCGCCGGTGCGACGTTCACGCCGGAACTCCTGGCCCTGCTCGCCGCGTTCCTGCTGTGGGGCGTGGCGAGCCACGCGTTCGGCGCGGTGCAGGACGTCGTGCCCGATCGCGAGGGCGGCATCGCGTCGATCGCGACCGTGCTCGGCGCCCGGTGGACGGTGCGGTTCGCCATCCTGGCCTGGCTGGCGGCGGGCGTGCTCATGCTGTTCACGGCGGTGCCGGGCCCACTCGCGTCGGTGCTCGTGCTGCCGTACGTCGTCACCGCGTGGCCGTACCGGAACGTCTCCGACGCCGACTCCGGCGAGGCGAACGCGGGCTGGCGGCGGTTCCTCGGCATCAACTACGCCGTCGGGTTCGTCGTCACGATGCTGCTGATCGGGTACGCGCTCCGCTCCGGTGGGTGAGCCGGTCGAAGCCGAGGTCTCGACGGGCTCAACCGCCGTTGCCGAGCAGCAGCGCCGTGGAGTGCGCGAGGTGCTCGCGCATCGCGTCGGCGCCGCGCGCCTGCACGTCGTCGAGCAGCGCCCGGTGCTCCGCGGCGAGGTCCCCGAGCGCGTAGTGCGGGCGCACGTGCAGCAGGAACAGCAGCAGCTCGCTGCCGAGGGCGGCGTGCGCCTCGACCAGGCGCGGGCTGCCGGATGCCTCGACCAGCGCGTGGTGGAAGTCGGCGTGGGCGCGCTCGGCCTGGAGCCAGTCGCCGTCGTCGGAGGCTTCCCCGCCCTCCGCCAGTCCGGCGAGCCGGTCGAGCGCCTCGCGCGCCGGCGCGAGGGCCGCCTCGGGCCACGACGGACCGTACGCCTCGGCCGCGATGCGCACCGCCTCGCACTCGAGCGCGGCGCGGTACTGCTGGAGCGCCCGCACCTCCTCGGGCCCGAAGCTCACGACCCGCACGCCCCGGAACGGCTCGGCCACCGCGAGCCGCTCGACGGCGAGGCGCTGGAACGCCGCCCGCACCGTGTGCCGCGACGCCCCGAACCGGGCGGCGACGGCCTCCTCGCGCAGCGGCGTGCCCGGTGCGAGCACCCCGCTCAGGATGTCGGCGCGCAGCGCCGCCGCGATGCGGACGACGACCGTCGGGCCGAGCTCCGCAGCGTCGGGAACGGTCGTGGCGGCCACGGGGCGGCGACGGTCAGGACTTCGTCGCGTTGCGCACGACGAGCCAGATGACGCCGCCGGCGGCCGCGACGAGCCCGACGGCTGCGGCGGCCGCGGCCACCGGCTGCTCGTCGGCGAACTTCCGCACCCGCTTCACCGCTCGCTGCTTGGCGCGGTCGATCCGCTTCGGGAAGTTGAGCCGGTCCTCCAGGGCGTTCAGGGTGCCCACGAAGTCGCCACGGGCCGCCTCGACGTTCAGGCGCGCCTGGAGCCGGGTGAGGTTGCGCTCGCGGACCGCGATCGCCTTCTTCGATTCGTTCGGCGCTCCGGGCGCTCGCTCAACGGCGGTCATACTCACCCGTCCCCTTCACGGCGTCGAGGTCGCGCTTCAGGCTCTCGATCGATTCGAGCGGCTCGGAACCGCGGCGGAAGGACACCATCGCGATCGCGACGAGCACCGCGATGATGAGCACCAGGATGCCGCAGACCGTGAGGGCCGCGGCCCAGAGCGGCATCACGAGCGACAGCGCGATGATGAGCGTCGCGATGATCGTCCCGAGGAGGAAGATGGCGACGAACGCGGCGGCCGCGATGAGGGCGGCGCCGATGCCGAAGTGCTTGGCCTTGTAGCCGAGCTCGGCCTTGATCTGGTCGATCTCGGCGCGGATGAGCGTCGAGATGCGGTCGGGGAGCTCGCCGATCAGGGTGAAGAGCGAGCGTTCGTCCTCACGGGGTGCGGACATGCGATCAGCCCTCCCGTCAGGAACCCGACGACGCGGGCTTCGCCGTGCGCCTCGGGGCGGACGTGGGCTTGGCCGCACTCGCCGGCGCGGACGCGGACGCCTCGGCCTTCGCGGCCTCGGCCTGGGCCACGGCGGCGTTCGCAGCCTCGGCGGCGCCGTCGATCAGGTCGTCGGCGGCGTCGGCGGCGCGGTCGACCGCGCTCTTCGTCGCATCCGCGGCCTTGCGCACCCCGGCCTTCGCGTCACCGGTCGACTTCGTCGCGTTCGAGATGAGGTCCTTGACGTTGTCGAGCACGGTTCCCGACAGGTCGCCGACCTTCGCCATCGCGAAGTCGCGTGCGCTGTCGACGCCGCGCTGCACGGTCGGCTGGTTCCAGATGCCCTCGGCCGCCCGCTTGATCTGCTCGTACCGTTCGCGGCCCGCGCGGGTGCCGAGCACGTACCCGACCCCGAGTCCGACGACGAAGAGGATTCTGCCCCTCATGACCACCCCAATCCGGCCACCCGGCGATGGCGGCGTCACTCCAGCGTAGACCCGGGGACGCGCTCCGCAAGGGGGTTGCGCGGGAGATATTCCGCTCCGGCTATGCGTCCCCGGCAGGCGGACGGGCGACGCCGTCCTGCACCGCCGCGCGGCGGATCCGGCCTGCGACCTCCCTGGCGTGGGGCACGACGGACGCGAGCCCGGTGCCCGCGACCCAGGAGCCGGTCGCCTCGATGCCGGGCTCTCCCGCCAGCGTCTCCTCGAGCGCGCGGACCCGGTCGCGCTGGCCGATCG
Organism: Agromyces sp. MMS24-K17; assembly: GCF_043950245.1. GTDB lineage: Bacteria > Actinomycetota > Actinomycetes > Actinomycetales > Microbacteriaceae > Agromyces. The sequence goes on from NZ_CP171640.1 coordinate 659,183, forward strand.
TCGCCTGCGACAGGGCGTCGCGCCAGGCGCTGCGGCCCGAGGCGCGCAGCATCGACGCCTGGAGCGGCGTCCCGAGCAGGGCGGATGCATCCGCCAGCGCGAGTGCCGCGACCTCCTCGTCGGATCGGCCGTCGAGCGGGTTCGCCGACCCGGCCCGGCCGTAGGAGAGGCGCACGACGTGCCGGCCGCCCGCCAGCTCGGCGAGCCACCCCCACTTCGCCGACGAGTGCGTCAGCGCCTTCGCGGCCACGCCGGGGGTGCCGGCGGCCACGAGCACGCCGGTGCCGCGCGGCGCCGCGTCGAGCGCGGGCGCGTCGAGCACGAGGGTCACCAGCTCGACCGAGGCCGCCGCCGGCCAGTCCGAGGCATCCGCCCAGCCCTCGACCGCCTCGCCGAGCAGGCGACGGGAGGTGTGCGCTGGCGCGGCGAGGATCGCGTAGCGGGCGTCGACGACGAGGTCGCGCTCGTGGCCGAGGGCGCGCACGCGCCAGCCCGGCTCGGGGCTCGTCTTCGCGAGGTCGACGACCTCCGACTCGAGCACGACCTGCACGCCGAACCGGTCGAGCTCGGCGGCGAGCGCGTCGACGAGGCGATGCATCCCGCCGCGCAGCCCGAGCACGGCACCGCCGGCCTTCCGCGTCTCGATGAGCTGGCCGACGCCGCCCGACAGCGACCCGGTGCGGGTCATCGCCTCGTTGAGGCCGGGCGCGACGACGTCGAGGTCGAGGTCCATCGCGTCGGCCGAGTACACGCCGGAGGAGATCGGGGCGACGAGCCGGTCGAGCACCAGGCTGCCCATGCGCGACTTCACGAGGGCGCCGAGGCTGTGCGCGCGGCCGATCTTCAGGATCGGCTGGAGCCGGTCGAGGTACGCGCGACTCGCGCCCGACCACCCGATGATCGCCCGCACGTCCTCGCCGAGGGGGTTCGCCGGGATCCCGAGGATGCCGGTGCGCGGCAGGGGCGCCGCGGCGAGCGCCGGGCGCTCGGCCCGTCCGTCGTTCCAGACCAGCCAGGCGCCGGCGGGGTTGGGGCGCTCGACGTGGTCGGTGAGGCCGAGCTCGTCCACGAGCTCGGCGACGGACTCGTTGCGGGTCGCGAACGACTCGGCGCCCGAGTCGAGCGAGAGGCCGTCGAGCTCGATGCGCCCGACGCAGCCGCCGAGTGCGGCGCCCCGCTCGACCACCGTGACCGACAGCCCGATCCGGGCGCATTCGAGGGCCGCGACGAGGCCGGCGACGCCGCCGCCGACCACCACGACGTCGGTGCGACGGCGTTCGGGCTCGGCACCGACCGGGAGGCCCGGCTCGGCCGGCTCGAGCGGCTCCGCCGCCGCGGCGCCGGTCACGCGCCGGCCTCGTGCACGAGCTCGACCACGCGGGTCAGCACGGCCGGGTCGGTCTCGGGCGGTACGCCGTGGCCGAGGTTGAAGACGTGGCCGGGCGCGGCCGTGCCACGACGCAGCACGTCGCGCACCGCGTCCTCGAGCACGGGCGCCGGCGCCGCGAGCAGGGCCGGGTCGAGGTTGCCCTGCAGCGGCACGCCCGCACCCACCCGCTCGGCCGCGACGTCGAGCGGCACCCGGTAATCGACGCCGACCGCGTCGACGCCGACGCCGCGCATCGCGCCGAGCAGCTCGCCGGTGCCGACGCCGAAGTGCACGACGGGCACGGCGAGGGTCGCGGGCTCGCCCGAGGCATCCGCGTCGCCGGTCGCGTACGCGAGGTCGTGCACGTGCGACAGCGCCCGCGCCGAGGCCGGGGCGACGTGCCGCTCGTAGTCGCCGAGGGAGAGCGCGCCCGCCCACGAGTCGAACAGCTGCGCGGCCGACGCGCCGGCGAGCACCTGGGCGCGCAGGAAGCGGCCCGAGAGGTCGGCGGTCCAGTCCATGAGGGCACGCCACGCGCCCGGGTCGGCGTGCATCAGGGTGCGCGCGGCGAGGTGGTCCTTCGACGGTCCGCCCTCGGCGAGGTAGGCGGCGAGGGTGAAGGGCGCGCCCGCGAAGCCGATGAGCGGCGTCGCACCGCCCGAGCCGTCGGACGCGCCGGAGGCCGTCGCCGGTTCGATGCCGTCGAGTTCGGCGACCGTGCGGGCGACCGCCTCGCGGATCGGCTCGGCGCGCTCGTCGAGGCTTGCCGGGTCGATGGCGGTGAGCTCCGCGATGGCCGCGGCGTCGGCGTACCGGCGGCCGAAGACCGGGCCGCGGCCGGGCTGGATCTCGACGTCGACGCCGACCAGCTTCAGCGGGACGACGATGTCACTGAAGAAGATGCCCGCGTCGACGCGGTGCCGGCGCACCGGCTGCAGCGTGATCTCGGCGGCCATCGCCGGGTCGAGGCACGCGTCGAGCATGCGGGTGCCGACGCGGAGCTCGCGGTACTCGGGCAGCGAGCGGCCGGCCTGGCGCATGAACCAGACGGGCGTCGTGTCGGAGCGCTCCCCCCGATAGGCCCGGACGAGGCGGGACTCGGTGGTGCGGCCGGCGGCGAGCGGATGCTGCGGGGGAAGGATCACCCGCACATTGTCGCGTACCGCGCTGGGCGCGAGGCGTGGGAATCGAACGGATGTCCCCCTTTCGGCGGACACCGCCGCGCCGCTACAGTCGGAACGGTCGTGTTCCCCCGCACGACGACGCGCCCGGCCCACAGCATCGGGCGCGCCTCCGCGTCCCCGGAGACCACCGTGCCCCTTCCCTCCCGCAAGCGCCATGCCGCGCTGATCACCTGCATCGCCGCGGTCGCCGCGCTCGTGATCGCCGCCCTCGTGGGCGGGAGCCCCTACGTCGAACGAGCGGTCGAGTCGCTGCCCGCCGTGCACTCGACCACCGTCGGGCTGGCGCTGCTCGGGGCATCCGTGCTCGCCCTCGCGCTCGTCGCCCTGCGCCGGCTCATCGCGACCGGCCGTGCCCGCACCCGGCGCCGCGTGCTCGAGGCGACCTTCGGCGGCGAGGCGCACCCGGTCATCCGCACGCGGCACCTGCGCGCCGGGCTCGCGGAGGTCTCCGACGGCCGGCTCCCCCGACTCGACCGGCGGCCGTCGATCCTCGTCGACGGCAGCGGGCTCTCGCTGTGGTCGGGGCGGGGCAGGCCCAAGCGCGTGGCGCAGTTCGCGTGGCGCGAGATCCGGAGCATCCGATGCGACCGCATCCTCGTCGGCACCCTGAGCGTGCCGGTCGCGGTCATCCGGGTGCGCCACGACGGCACGAGCGCCGAGGTGCCGGTGCTGCTCGCGGGCGCCCGCGCGACGCGCTACGCCCTGCCCGACGAGGAGTTCTACCCCGTCGTGCGCATGTGGAAGGCCCGCCACCGCGCCGCCCTCGCCGCCGAGGGCCTGGAGCTGCCGCCCCTCACGTCGCCGCTGCCCGTCATCACGCCCGAGATGCTCGCGGCCGCGGGGTACGTCGCGGCCTGACCCCCGGTCAGGGCGCACCCTGTCCTCCGGGCAATTCGACGGCGGATAGAATCGACGGGTGCTCATCTGCCTCACCGCGAGTCACAAGAACGCCGGGTTCGACCTGCTCGAGCGTCTTTCGGCGACCGCGGATGACGCCGGGCGCCGCATGCTCGCAGGGCACGACGCCGTCGCCGGCGCGGTCGTCGTCGCGACCTGCAACCGGTTCGAGGCGTACCTCGACCTGAGCGCACCCGAGGGGTCGTCGCCCGTTCCGGCGGTGCACGAGGCGATCCGCGCGGTCGGCGAGGTCGCCGGCCTCGAGCCCGATGAGCTGCGCACCACGTTCGGCTTCGCGCACGGCAACGCCGTCGCCACCCACCTCTTCTCCGTCGCCGCCGGCCTCGAGTCCGTCGTCGTCGGCGAGGGCGAGATCGCCGGCCAGGTGCGCCGGTCGCTCGAGCAGGCCCGCACCGACGGCACGACCACCCCCGAGCTCGAGCGCCTCTTCCAGCGCGCCTCGCAGACCTCGCGCAAGGTGAAGACCCGCACCGGCATCGGCCGCCAGGGCCGCTCGCTCGTGCGCCTCGCCCTCGACCTCGCCGAGAGCCGCATCACCGACTGGGCCCAGGTGCGGGTGCTGCTCGTCGGCACCGGCCAGTACGCGGGCGCCTCGCTGGCCGCCCTCCGCGAGCGCGGCGTGACGGATGTCTCGGTGCACTCGCCGTCCGGCCGGGCGGCGAAGTTCGCCCGCTCCCACGACCTGCCCGCCGTCGCGCACGAGGACTACGCGCGCACCGCGGCCGCCGCCGACCTCATCGTCACCTGCACGACCGTCGACGAGCACGTCGTCGACCGGGCGCTCCTCGCCGACGGCCGCGAGCGGCTCGCCCGCGAGGCGGAGCTGCCGACGATCGGCGCCGGCGCTTCCGTCGGTTCGGCCGCCTCCGGTTCCGCCGCCTCGGCGCTCGCGCCCGAGGTCGACCGCCGCCAGCTCGTCATCGACCTCGGACTCCCGCGCAACGTCGCGCCCGACGTGACCGAGCTCATCGGCGTGGAACTGCTCGACCTCGAGACCATCAAGATCCACGCGCCGATCGAGGAGCTCGCCTCCACCGAGGAGGCGCGTCGCATCGTCTCGCGCGCGGCCCGCAACTTCGGCGCCGTCGGCGAGGAGCTCGACCTCGCCCCGACGGTCGTCGCCCTCCGCTCGCACGTGTTCGACCTGCTCGACGGCGAGATCGAGCGTGCCCGCGCCCGCGGCGACGTCGACGGCAGGGTCGAGGAGGCGCTGCGGCACATGGCCGGCCGGCTCCTGCACACGCCGATGGTCCGCTCGCGGTCCTACGCCCGGGCCGGCGAGCAGCAGGCGTTCATCGAGGCCGTCGAGGCGCTGTTCGGCGTGACCGCGGCACCCGCCGACGGGGCGACCGGCACCTCCGACGCCGCCTTCCAGGCCGACCTCGACGCCCACCGGCCCGACGCCGAGCCGGGCGATCAGCGCAGCGCCTCGGCCTCCTGACCTCGACGGACTCGCAGCGACGACCGGGTACCCTCGCAAGATGCCGGACTCCCCCGACGACGACGCCCCCGCGCTGCGCCTCCCGTACGACGTCGGGGTCCTAGCCGACGCGCCGCTGCGCACCGAGCGGCTGGTGCTGCGCCCGCTCGAGGCATCCGACGCGCCCGACGTGTGGGAGTACCAGCGCCTGCCCGAGGTGCTGCGCTACATCCCGTGGCCGCGCCGGTCGCGCGAGGAGGGCTTCCTGCACACGGTGAAGCGCTCGGGCCTGCGGCGCCTGGCGCGCGACGGCGACGCCGTCATCGTCGCCATGGAACTGGTCGGCGAGCGGTCGATCTCGATCTGGGGCGACCGCGTGGTCGGCGACGTGATGCTCCGGGTGTCGAGCGCCGAGCACGCGCAGCTCGAGATCGGGTGGGTGCTCCACCCCGCGTTCCAGGGGCGCGGCCTCGCCGCCGAGGCGGCCGGCGCGGTGCTCGGGTACGCGTTCGACGTGCTCCGCCCGCACCGCGTGCAGGCCATCCTCGACGCGCGGAACACGGCCTCCGCGCGGCTCTGCGAACGGCTCGGGATGCGGCGCGAGGCCACCATCCTCGAGGAGGAGTACCACGACGGGGCGTGGGAGGACACGGCCGTCTACGGCATCCTCGCCCGCGAGTGGGCCGCACGCGGCTGAGGTCCGCGCTCGCGATGCCCCGCTCGCGGCGTTCACCCGGGCTCGGGGTGTAGCGTCTCCTCCGTGCATCCGCTCAGCTCGCAGCCCGGAGGGCAGCAGGAGGTCGTCGGCGCCAGCGCCGACCTGAGATGACCCCGCCCCGCGGTCGCGCTCCCGCGCGGCCCGGTTCCGCGACCCCGCACGACGGGTCATCCACTCCAGAACGAGCCGAGACAGGCGGGCCGTGCCGTGCCCGCCGGAGAGACATCCCATGCACCCCATCGACGAAGCAACCATCCGCGCCTCCTTCGTGAACGCCTCCAAGCGCGAGCGCGCCGCCCTCGCCCTGCCCGAGCAGTTCACCGACCTCGACTGGGAGGCCCGCGAGTTCCTCGGCTGGGTCGACCGCAAGCTGCCGCAGCAGGCGTACGTCATCGCCGAGCTCGACGGCGAGCCGGTCGGCGCCGTGCTGCGCCGCGCCGACGGCCGCATCCGCACCCGGCCGCAGTGCTCGTGGTGCGAGGACGTGCACCTGCCGAACGAGGTCGTGTTCTACACCGCGAAGCGGTCCGGCGACGCCGGCCGGCGCGGCGACACCATCGGCACGCTCGTCTGCGCGGCCTTCGAGTGCCCGCGGAACGTGCGGAAGCTGCCGCCCCTGGCGTACACCGGATTCGACCGGGAGGCCGCGCGGCAGCGCCGGATCGAGGCGCTCCGCGAGCACGTCACCGCCTTCGTGCGCGACGTGCGCGACGGCCGCTGAGGCGGGCGGGACTGCGCTGAGCCGCGAGCGGCACAGCCGCAGCGGATGAGGAGGATTCCGGCGTCACCCGGCGGGTCGGATGCCCCGGCCCGGCGTGTCGGCCGGAATCTCCTCATCCGCGCCGGGCGAGCCGATCGCGACCGCGCCCGGGCGCGCCCGCTACGCGCCGACGAGGCGGACGGCCAGGTACGCCTGGAGGTCGGCCAGCGGCACGCGCTCCTGCTGCATGGTGTCGCGGTCGCGGATGGTCACGGCGTCGTCGTCGAGCGAGTCGAAGTCGACGGTGATGCAGAACGGCGTGCCGATCTCGTCCTGGCGGCGGTAGCGACGGCCGATCGCACCGGCGTCGTCGAAGTCGACGTTCCAGTACTTGCGGAGGTTCGCGGCGACCTCGCGGGCCAGCGGCGAGAGGCGCTCGTTGCGGCTCAGCGGCAGCACGGCGGCCTTCACCGGCGCGAGGCGCGGGTCGAGCTTCAGCACCGTGCGCGAGTCGGTGCCGCCCTTCGCGTTCGGCACCTCCTCGACGTGGTACGCGTCGACGAGGAACGCCATCAGCGAGCGGGTGAGGCCCGCCGCGGGCTCGATGACGTAGGGCACCCAGCGCTCGTTCTTGGCCTGGTCGAAGTACGAGAGGTCCTTGCCCGAGTGCTTCGAGTGCGTCGACAGGTCGAAGTCGGTGCGGTTCGCGACGCCCTCGAGCTCGCCGAACTCGCTGCCGGTGAAGCCGAACTTGTACTCGATGTCGACGGTGCGCTTCGAGTAGTGGCTGAGCTTCTCCTTGGGGTGCTCGAAGAGGCGCAGGTTCTCGGGGTCGATGCCGAGGTCGACGTACCAGTTCCAGCGCTGGTCGATCCAGTACTGGTGCCATTCCTCGTCGGTGCCGGGCTCGACGAAGAACTCCATCTCCATCTGCTCGAACTCGCGCGTACGGAAGATGAAGTTGCCCGGCGTGATCTCGTTGCGGAACGACTTGCCGATCTGGCCGATGCCGAACGGCGGCTTCATGCGGGCCGCCTGGAGCACGTTGGCGAAGTTCACGAAGATGCCCTGCGCCGTCTCGGGGCGGAGGTAGTGCAGGCCCGACTCGTCGTCGAGCACGCCGAGGTACGTCTTCAGCAGGCCCGAGAAGGCGCGCGGCTCGGTCCACTGGCCGCGGGTGCCGCAGTTCGTGCAGACGATCTCGGCGAGGCCGCCCTCCGGGGCGCGGCCCTTCTTCTCCTCGAACTCCTCGATGAGGTGGTCCTCGCGGTAGCGCTTGTGGCAGTGCAGGCACTCGACGAGCGGGTCGGTGAAGACCTCGACGTGGCCCGACGCCTCCCACACGGCCTTCGGCAGGATGACGCTCGAGTCGAGCCCGACGACGTCGTCGCGGCCCTGCACCATGTACTGCCACCACTGGCGCTTGATGTTCTCCTTCAGCGCGACGCCGAGGGGGCCGTAGTCCCACGCAGACCGGGATCCGCCGTAGATCTCACCCGCCTGGAAGACGAAGCCCCGGTGCTGGGCGAGGGTGATGACGGAATCGAGCTTGCTGGGCGCGGCCATGGTGGCTCCAATGGGGCGGTCGACGGGAATGCGGCGCGAAGGCGTGCACCCACCATCCTACGGTCGGGACGCCGGAGCGCATGTCGCACGCCGCGTGCCGACGGGGCGGCGGGGCATCCGCCCGCTACCCTGAGGCCACGCGCTGGCGCTGGGGGGAGCCGAGGTGTGGGATTCGCTGCTCGAGGTCCGGATCGTCGATCCGGCGTTCCTCTACGCCTGGTACGGGCTGAGTGCGATCCTCGTGCTCTACCTCATCGCGAAGCAGTGGACGATCCGCTGGTTCCTCGTGGCGTTCATCGTGCTGTTCCTCGGCTTCCTGGCCGGCGGCGCGCTGCTGTGGGTCGCGGTGAACGTGCTGAACCTGTTCGGCGGCCCGGTCGACGACGCGGTGTGGGTGTGGGTGCCGGCCGCGTTCGCCGGGATCACCCTCGCGATCTGCAACCTGTGGGGGTCGCGATGGTGGCGGAAGCTCATCGCGATCGTGTCGATGGCCGTGTTCGCGCTGACGGCCGTGTTCGCGGTGAACGCCTCGACCGGCATCGACCGCACGCTCGCCTCCCTCCTGCACGTGAGCACGGCCGACGAGCTCACGCCGCCGCCGCTCCTCGACCCGGCGACGCCGACGCCGAGCGGGCCCCTGTACTCGTGGTGGCAGGCGCCCGAGGGCATGCCAGCCGAAGGCCGCACCGGCGAGGTCGCCGGAGGCATCCCGAACGCTGCGTCGGGCTTCGAGGCCCGGCCGGCGCAGCTCTACCTGCCGCCCGCCGCGCTCGTCGAGCAGCCGCCGCGGCTGCCCCTCGTGGTCTTCATGATGAGCCGGCCGGGCGACCCCGACGTGTCGTTCCTCGCCGAGACGCTCGACGCGTTCGCCGCCGACCACGCGGGGCTCGCGCCGATCGCGCTGGTGATCGACCAGCTCGGCGACCCGTGGAGCGACCCGCTCTGCCTCGACACCGACCGCGGCGCCGTCGAGACGTACGTCACGCAGGACGTCGTGCCGTGGGCTCGGGCGAGCCTCAACGTGCAGCAGGAGGCGCGGTTCTGGACGGTCGGCGGCTACGGCAACGGCGGGCAGTGCGCCCTGTCGTTCGGGGCGAAGGTCCCCGAGGTGTTCGGCAACGTGCTGGATGTCTCGGGCGAGGAGTTCCCCGGCGCCGACCGCGAGCAGGAGACGCTCGAGGAGGTCTTCGGCGGCGACGAGGTGGCCTACGAGATGGCGAAGCCGACCGCGATCATGGCGGCGAAGGCCCCGTACGCCGACAGCTGGGCGGTCTTCACGGTCGGGTCCCGCGACGGGCACGCCGAGGGGGCGACCGAGCGCAACGCCGCTGCGGCGACGACGGCGGGGATGCACGTGGTGACGCTCACGGTCGACGGCGCGGGGCACGGCGCCGACGCCCTCGTCGGCGGCCTGGAGGCCGGGTTCGAGGTGCTGTACCCGCGGCTCGAGCTCGCCCCGCCGCCCGAGGTGGAGGCCGAGGGCGATGCGGCCGCGCCCTCGGCGTGAGCGGGCGACGCACCCACGTAGGCTGGCACGGATGCCCCTCCCCGACCTGCTCGTCGCCGCGATCGCGCTCGTGCGCGACCGTCGCGTGCTCATGGTGACCGCCCGCGGCCGCGACGTGCACTACATGCCCGGCGGCAAGATCGACCCCGGCGAGACGGCCGCCGAGGCCGCCGCCCGCGAGGCGTTCGAGGAGGTCGCGCTCGACCTCGACGCCGACGGGCTCGAGGAGCTGTTCGAGGTGCGCACCCTCGCCCACGGCGAGCCCGAGGGCCGCCACGTGCGCATGCGCGTCTTCCGGGCGGTGACGGATGCCCCGCCCCGCGCCTCGGCCGAGGTCGGCGCCCTGCACTGGGTGACGACGGCCGACGCCGACCGGTGCCCGCCCGCCGGGCGCGAGGTGCTGCGCCTCCTCGCGGACGCCGACCTCATCGACTGAGCCGGCGGAGACCGCCGACACGGCGCAAGCCGGCCCGGCGCGGCTCGGCTCGGCTCACGCGGCGCGGAGCGCCGCCGGCGTCAGGTCGGCCGGGCTCGTGTGCCCGGAGAGCCCGAGCGTCAGGTCGAACTCCGCGACGACGTTGCGGACGACCTCGCCGACGCCGGTCGCCCCGGCCGCCGCGAGCCCGTACGCGTAGGGTCGACCGAGGCCCACCGCCGTCGCCCCGAGCGCGAGCGCGATGAGCACGTCGGCACCGCCCCGCACGCCCGAGTCGAGGATGACCGGCACCCGCCCCGCGACCCGCTCGACGATGCCGGGCAGCACGTCGATCGTCGGCGTCGATCGGTCGACCTGGCGACCGCCGTGGTTCGACACGACGATGCCGTCCATGCCGGCGTCGATCGCCCGCTCGGCGTCGTCGGGATGCAGCACGCCCTTCAGGAGCACCGGCAGGTCGGTCCACTCGCGCAGCTTCCCGAGCGACTCCCACGTGAGCGAGGCATCCGAGAACACGTCCAGGAACGTCTCGACCGCCGCGCGCGGGAGCGGCGAGCGCATCGCCTCGCCGAAACCGCCCGGCGCGAGCGCCGTGCCCGCTCCGGCGCGCGCGATGCCGACCGCCGCCGCGATGGACTTCGCGTTCACCCTCACCGGCGCCGCCGTCGGGTCGGACGCGCCGCGCCGCACCCGCTCGCGCACGAGCTCGGCGAACACCGGGTCGCTCGTGTACTGGGCGATGCCCTGCCCGCGCGTGAACGGCAGGAACGCGAGGTCGAGGTCGCGGGTGCGCCAGCCGAGCAGGTGCGTGTCGAGCGTCACGACGATCGCCTCGCAGCCGCACGCCTCGGCGCGCGCGAGGAACGACGCGTTGAGCTCGTCGGAGGCGCTCCAGTAGAGCTGGAACCAGCGGGCGCGGTCGCCCATCGCCTGCGCGACCTCCTCCATCGGCCGCGACGCCTGGTTCGACAGCACGTAGGGCACGTCGAGCGCGGCGGCCGCGCGCCCCACGGCGACGTCGGCGTCGGGATGGGCGAGCTCCATCACGCCGAGCGGCGAGAGGAGCAGCGGCGTCGACCGGCGCCGGCCGAGCAGCTCGATCGACAGGTCGCGCTCCGAGACATCCCGGAGCACCCGCGGGATCACCTGCCAGCGGGCGAACGCGGCCTCGTTCGCGGCCATCGTGTGCTCGGCGCCGGCCCCGCCGGCGAGGTACGCGAACGCCTCCGCGGAGAGCTTCCGCCGCGCCGCCGCCTCGAGGCCCTCGGGCGTCGTGGGCACCGCCGGCCGCACCCCGCCGATCCCGGCGCGGTAGACCGCCGATTGCACGCCGCGCGCGAACCCGCGCGAGGTGTCGAGCCGAGCCATCCGGACCTCCTCGTCCACCGCCGACGGCGACGCACCGCGGGCCATCGGCCTCATGCTAACGCCGCACCCCTCGGCCTAGACTGCCGGAATGGCGCACACCCGGTGGTTCCGACGCGGGGACCGGGTGGTGCGCATCGTCGAGTCGGGCCGGCCGGATGCCCCGCCCATCGTGCTGGTGCACGGCCTCGGCATGGCCCACGAGTACTGGCAGGACCTCGTCGATGCGCTCGGCAGCAACGCGCGCGTGCTCGCGCTCGACCTGCCGGGGTTCGGCGACTCCCCCGATCCCGCGGAGCCGCTGTCGATGCCGGAGGCGGGCGCGCTGCTGGGCGAGCTCCTCGACGAGGAGCAGCTCGTCGCGCCCACGCTCGTCGGCCACTCCACGGGCGCGCAGGTCGTCACCGAGACCGCCGCGCAACGCCCGGCGCTCGTCGGCCGGGTGGTGCTCATCGGCCCGACGGTCGACCCCCGCGAGCGCACGGTGCCGATGCAGGCGAGCCGGTTCCTCCAGGACCTCTCGCTCACGAACCCCAAGGTGCTCGCGGTCGGCCTGCACTCGTACGTCGAAGGCGGCATCGCCTGGTACGTGCGCAACCTGCGCCCGATGATCGAGCACCGCATCGAGCTCGCGCTCCCCGCCGTCGAGTCGCCGACGCTGGTCATCCGCGCGGAGCACGATCGCATCGTCCCCCGCGACTGGGGCCTCGAGGTCGCCCGGCTCGTGCCCGGCGTCCGGTACGTCGAGGTGCCCGGGCGCGGCCACGAGACCATGGTGACCGGCGCGCCGATCGTCGCCGACCTGATCGCCCGCCACGCCCGCGGCGAGGACGTCGGCGACGTGCCCGAGGTTGCCGTCGAGCGCGCCCCCGCACGCCGCCCCTTCCCGACGGCGCGGAAGGCGGGGGTCTGGATCGCCGACTACGTCTACGCCGGCCTGGCGCACGTGGCGGTGCCGCTCGCCGGCCGCACGCCCCGCGAATGGCTCCGAGGCGATCCCGCCCTGCCCGACGTGGTGCTGCTGCCCGGCGTCTACGAGCACTGGTCGTTCCTGCGCAAGCTCGGCGAGCGGATGCATCGCGCCGGCTACCGGGTGCGCACGGTGCACGGGCTCGGCGTGAACCGGGCGCCCATCCCCGAGACCGGCGAGAAGCTGCTGCGGGCCCTCGCCCGGATGCCGCGCCCCGCCGCCGGCCGCATCATCGTCGGGCACAGCAAGGGCGGGCTCATCGGCAAGTACGTGCTCGTGCACGAGACCGAGGCGGCCGCCGACCTCGGCGTGCTCGGCGTCGTCGCGGTGGCGACGCCGTTCGCCGGGTCGCGGCGCGCCGAGCTGCTGCGGTACGTCCCCAGCGTCGGCGAGCTGCTGCCGGATGCCCCGACGATCCTCACCCTCGGCGAGGCGTCGACCGTGAACGGGCGGATCGTCTCGGTGTTCGGCCCGTACGATCCGCACGTGCCGGACGGCAGCGAGGTCGAGGGGGCCACGAACGTGGTGGTGCCGGTGTCGGGCCACTTCCGCATCCTCGGCGCCCGGCAGACCGCCGACGCGGTCGTCGAAGGGCTCGAGCTCATCACCGCGCTGCCGCCCGTGCGGGGCGACGAGCCCGTGGTGGGCGACCTGGCGATCGACGAGGAGTCCGGCGCTCCGGCGGCCGAGGACTCGGTCGTCGAGTAGCGGGTCAGTGCACGTACTCCAGCAGGTCCGCGCCGATCTGCCGCATGCCGTCGAGCACCGCCAGCCGGCTCGACAGCGCCGTGTCGGCGAAGTACGTCGACACCGCGTACGCGACGCTCGCCCGCGGACCGCGGAGCACGCCGACCTCGCTGCGCACGCCGCCGTCGGTGCCGGTCTTGTTCATGAGCAGCACGTTGTGGTCGGGCATCCGGTGCGCCAGCGGGTCGAGGCCGAACGCGGACGCGACCATCGACAGGTCGGAGTTCAGCGAGAGCCATCCGACGACCCGCTGCGACACCTCGGGGCTCACGATCTCGCCGCGTGCGAGGGAGGCGAACAGCCAGGTGAGCTCCTTGGCCGACCCGATCGAGAGCTGCGGGGCGTCGTCGGGCCCGCGGTGGTCGCGCACCAGGTCGAGCAGCGCCGTGCGGGTGAGGCCGAGCTCCTCCGTGCGGGACCGCACCGATTGCAGGCCGACGTGACGCAGCAGCACGTTCGTCGCGAGGTTGTCGCTCGTGGCGCCGATCATGGCGGCGAGGTCGGCGATCGGCAGCGACGGCGACTGGAGGTGCTGCCAGATGCCCGAGTCGCCGACCGCGTCGCGCGGCGCCCGGTCGAGCACGGTGAACGCCTCGGGTGACGCCCCGGTGAGGCGCGAGGCGACCTCGATGAGCAGCAGCACCTTGCCGATCGACGCCGTCGGCATGACGACGTGGTCGTCGACCTCGAACAGCACGCGCCCCGACGCCAGGTCGGTGGCGCGCGCCGACACCTGCACGCCGCCGAGCGCGAGCTCGCTGAGCGCGTGGAATCCGCGCGAGAAGTCCTCGCTGCGGTCCTCGGTGGTGTGCCGTCCACGACCGGTCGCGCCGTGCCTCGCACGACGCCCGGACTGCTGCGACGACGTCACCACGGTGGCACGCTTCCTCTCTTGCGGACGGCGCTCCCCCGCCGCGAATCGCGGCGCGCTCGTGATCTGACGGTTCGGTCGACCCCGCCGACTACCAGATGGAGACCCGGTCGGCCGGGTCGAGCCAGAGGGCGTCGGAATTGGTCACGTCGAAGCCAGTGTAGAACTCGTCGATGTTGCGGACGATCTGGTTGCACCGGAACTCGTTCGGCGAGTGCGGATCGATCGCCAGCAGGCGCACGACCTCCTCGTCACGGCCCTTCAGCTGCCAGGCCTGCGCCCACGACAGGAAGAACCGCTGCGCGCCGGTGAGCCCGTCGAGCACGGGCGGCTCCTCGCCGCCGAGCGAGATCAGGTACGCCTTCCACGCGATCGCGAGGCCGCCGAGGTCGCCGATGTTCTCGCCGATCGTGAGCGCGCCGTTCACATGCTGCTCGCCGTCGCCGTCGAGCTGGGCGGGCACGAGGGCGTCGTACTGGTCGATGAGCGCCTTGGTGCGCTCCTCGAACGCGGCCCGGTCGGCCTCGGTCCACCAGTCGGTGAGGCGCCCGTCGCCGTCGTACTTCGAGCCCTGGTCGTCGAAGCCGTGGCCGATCTCGTGGCCGATGACGGCGCCGATGGCGCCGTAGTTCGCGGCGGCGTCGCGGCCGGCGTCGAAGAACGGGAACTGCAGGATCGCCGCCGGGAACACGATCTCGTTGAACCCGGGGTTGTAGTACGCGTTGATCGTCTGCGGGGTCATGAACCACTCGTCGCGGTCGATCGGCCGGCCGATCTTGCCCAGCTCGCGGTTGAACTCGAACTCGGCGGTCGCGCGCACGTTGCCGACGAGGTCGGCCGCGTCGACCTCGAGCGCCGAGTAGTCGCGCCACTTCACGGGGTAGCCGATCTTCGGCGTGAACTTCGAGAGCTTGTCGAGGGCCTTCGCCCGGGTCTCCTCGCCCATCCAGTCGAGCGTCGCGATCGACTGGCGGTACGCCTCGACGAGGTTCGCGACGAGGTCGTCCATCGCGACCTTCGCCGCCGGCGGGAAGTGCCGCTCGACGTAGATGCGGCCGACCGCCTCGCCCATCGCGCCCTCCACGAGGGAGACGCCCCGCTTCCACCGCTCGCGGATCTGCGGCGTGCCGGTGAGCGTGCGCCCGTAGAAGTCGAAGTTCGCCTCGACGAACTCGCTCGACAGGTACGCGGCGCTGGAGCGCACGACCTGCCACGCGAGCCAGTCGGTCCAGGCGTCGAGCCGGTCGGCGGTGAACAGCAGGCCCAGCCCCTCGACGAACGACGGCTGGCGCACGACCAGCTCGTCGAAGGCGCCGGCGGGCACGCCGAGCGCGTCGCGCCACACGGCGAGGTCGACGGGCGACTCCGCGGGGCCGGATGCCGCGCCGGCGACGTCGGCCCACGCGGTGAGGTTGTACGTCTTCTCGCTGTCGCGCGAGTCGACGTTCGTCCAGTGCACGGCCGCGATCTCGGCCTCGAGGTCGTAGACCCGAGCGGCCCGCGCCGCGGGCTCGTCGAGGCCGGCGAGGCGGAGCATCCGCTCGAGGTGCGCGCGGTACGCGTCGCGCACCGACGCGAAGCGCTCCTCACGGAAGTAGCTCTCGTCGGGCAGGCCGATGCCGCCCTGCTCGACGAAGACGAGGTAGCGCTCGGGGTCGCCCGGGTCGTTGTCGACGAAGAGCTGCGCGAAGCCGGCGATGCCCTGCCGCTCGAGCCGGCCGATCGCGGCGAGCAGCTCGGGCACGGATGCCACGGCCGCCGCCTCGGCGAGCAGCGGCGCGATCGGGGTCGCGCCGAGCGCCTCGACCCGTTCCTCGTCGAGGAAGCTCGCGAACAGGTCGCCGACCTTGCGCGCCTCGGTGCCGGGGTCGGCGCCCTGAGACTCCTGGATGATGTCGCGCACGGCGCGCTCGGCCTCCTCGTGGAGGACGATGAACGACCCGTACCGGGCCTTGTCGGCGGGGATCTCGGTGCGGTCGATCCACTTGCCGTTCACGTGGCGGAACAGGTCGTCCTGCGGGCGGACGGCCGGGTCCAGCTCGTCGAGGTCGATTCCGGAGGTGAGCGCGACGTCGGTCATCCCGCCAGCCTACGCATGCCGGGCGACGTCGCGGGGGCTCGGAGTTCCGGCCGGGGCATCCCGCCGCCGGGCCGCCCGTGCTTGGATGGTCGCACCATGAACACCGTCCTGAACGTCATCTGGGTCGTGCTCGCCGGCATCTGGCTCTGGATCAGCTACGTCTTCGTCGGCGTCGTGATGTGCATCCTGATCGTCACGATCCCGTGGGGCATCGCGTCGTTCCGCATCGCGGGGTACGCGATCTGGCCGTTCGGCCGCCGGGTGGTGCAGAAGCCGACCTTGGGCGTGTGGTCGTTCATCGGCAACGTGATCTGGGTCATCCTGGCCGGGTGGTGGCTGGCGCTCGAGCACCTCCTCACCGGCCTGCTGCTGTGCATCACGATCATCGGCATCCCGCTCGGCATCGCGAACTTCAAGCTCATCCCGGTGTCGCTGGCGCCGCTCGGCAAGGAGATCGTCGAGGACTGACGCGCGCGGCCGGGGCATCCGATCGGATGCCCCGGCCGCGGGCCGGACCGCTACTCGTACCGCAGTGCCGCGATCGGGTCGAGCCGCGCCGCCCGGCGCGCGGGCAGCGTGCCGGCGAGGAACGTGATCGCCATGACCGCGACGATCACGGCGCCGACGTTGAGCGGCTCGAACGCCAGCAGGTCGAAGCTCGGGAACTCGGCGAGGAACGTCGCTGCGGCGACCCCGTTCGCGGCCAGCCCGACGCCCCAGGCGGCGAGCACGCCGATCGCGCTGCCGACGAGCCCGATGAGCGTCGCCTCGAGGCTGAACAGCCCGAACACCCGACCCGAGGCCAGTCCGTTCGCCTTCATCAGCCCGATCTCGCGGGTGCGATCCTGCACCGACATGTAGAGCGTGTTGATCACGCCGAAGCCGGCGGCGAGCAGGGCGATGACCCCGAACGCGACCAGCACGGCCGTGATCGCGTCGAACACCTGCTTGACGATGCCGACCTGGTCGGCGACGGTCTGCCCCGTGAGGCCGAGCTCGGCGAGATCGTCCTCGACGCCGGCGACGGCCGCGGCGGACGTGTCGGCGAGCGTCGCGAACGCGAACCGCGGCGCCGGCGGGGCGTCGAGCCCCTCGTACGCGATCGCGGTGACGGCGGCCTGGGCGCCCTCGCTGTAGAAGAGGCGGCCCTGCACGAGGAGGCTCCCCTCGAAGACGCCCGAGACGGTCGCCTCGACCGTCTCGACGCGACCGAGGGGGTCGGCCACGCCGAGCTCGACCGGCTCGCCGACGGCGTCGGCGGCGGAGTCGAAGCCGAGCGCGGTGACGTAGTCGGGCGTGATGGCGATCTCGGCGGAACGCCGGTCGGCCGGGAGGTCGCCCGCGACGAGCGCGAGCCGCTGACCGGGCGCGATCATCTGGGCGGCGAGCACGAAGCTGCCCTCGTCCGTCGCGATCGAGAGCGGGCGACCTTCGGGGATCGGCGTGACCTCGGCGATCCCGTCGATGTCGCCCATGCGCGCCAGGTCGGCCGAGCCGAGCGTGGCGAACTGCGTGCCCTCCTGGTGCAGGGCGTCCTCGTCGAACGCCTGCGGACCGTCGCCCTGATCGTCGGTCGCCGGGAACACGACCATGACGTCGGCGGCCCCGAAGCTCGCGGTCTCCTGGTCGAGGTACCGGCCGACGCCGACGCCGATCGCCGTCGTGAGCATGATGGTGAACGCCGCGATGGCGATCGCGACGACGGTCAGGCTCGTGCGCGTCTTGTTCCGCCGCATGCCGGACTCGGCCATGCGCGCGGCATCCGTCACCCTCATGCGGCGCGGCTCCCCGGCTCAGCGCCGACGAGGGCGTCGCTCGCGCCGGCCGCGCCGGTCGCGCCGGTCGCGCCGGTCGGCTGATCGACGATCTCGCCGTCGCGGAGGTGGATGCGCCGGTCGAACCGCTCGGCGAAGCCGAGGTCGTGGGTGACGGTCACCAGCGTGATGCCCGTGCTGCGGTTGAGCTCGAACAGCAGGTCCTCGATGCGCTCGCCCGTCTGCGTGTCGAGGTTCCCGGTCGGCTCGTCGGCGAAGATGATCGCCGGGTCGTTCACCAGGGCGCGAGCGATCACCACGCGCTGCTTCTGGCCGCCCGACAGGTCGCTCGCCCGGTTGCGGTGCTTTTCGGCGAGCCCGACGGCCTCGAGCGCGGCCATGGCCCGCTCGCGGCGCTCCGACGGCCGCACCCGGCCGATCACGAGGGGCAGCTGCACGTTGTCGAGCACGCTCTGGCGCGCGTTCAGGAAGAACTGCTGGAACACGAAGCCGAAGTGCCGGTTGCGCAGGGCGTTCACCTGCGCCGGTCGCATCGCGCCGACCTCGTCGCCGGCGATCCGGAGCGACCCGGCGTCGGGGGTGTCGAGGAGCGCGAGCAGGTGCATCAGGGTCGACTTCCCCGAACCGGAACGTCCGACGATCGCGACGCGCTCCCCCGCGTCGATGTCGAGCGAGACCCCGCGCAGGGCGGCGTACGCGTGCGCTCCGCTGCCGTAGGTCCTGGTCAGTGCGCGGGCGCTGATGGCTGGCGCGACTCTCGTCATCGATGCTCCTTCTCGTGGGGCCGGGGTCCGCGTCGGACCGGAATCCGGTTGGGCGCGGCGCGGCACCGGTGGCGCGCCGCAGGGATTCGAGCCTCCCGCGGGCGGGGCACCCGGCCCCAGCCGACCCTCCCCCGAGCGGATCCGGGGGCTCTCCCCCGTGTCGCGGCCGCCGTACGCTCGAAGGCATCGTGACCTCGCCACCTCGCACCGTCGACCGGGACATCCTGCGCCTCGCCGTGCCCGCGCTCGGCGCGCTGATCGCGGAGCCGCTGTTCCTGCTCGCCGACACGGCGATGGTCGGGCACCTGGGCGCGACGCCGCTCGCGGGCCTGGGCCTCGCGAGCGCGATCCTGCAGACGATCATCGGCCTGATGGTGTTCCTCGCGTACGCCACGACGCCCGCGGTCGCCCGCCGCCTCGGCTCCGGCGACGAGCGCGGCGCCGTGGCGGCGGGCATCGACGGCCTCTGGCTGGCGCTCGCGCTGGGTGCGGTGCTGGCGGTGGCGGGATGGCTCGCCGCGCCCGGGCTCGTTGCCGTGTTCGGGGCATCCGCCGAGGTCGCCGAGGCCGCGACCACCTACCTGTCGATCTCCATGGCGGGGCTGCCGGCGATGCTGCTCGTGTTCGCGGCGACGGGCCTGCTGCGCGGCCTGCAGGACACGCGCACGCCGCTGTGGGTGGCGGGCATCGGGTTCGCGGCGAACATCGCGCTCAACTTCCTGTTCATCTACGGCCTCGGCTGGGGCATCGCCGGGTCGGCGGCCGGCACGGTGGTCGCCCAGTGGGGCATGGTGGCGGTCTACCTCGTGGTCGTCGCGCGGCACGCGACCCGCGTGGCCGCGCCGCCGTGGCCGCACCGGGCGGGCCTCCTGCGCGGTGCGGCGTCGGGCGGATGGCTGTTCCTGCGCACGGCGAGCCTGCGGGCGGCGCTGCTGCTGTCGACGTGGTCGGCGACGGCCCTCGGCCCGGACGAGCTGGCGGCGTACCAGGTCGCGATCTCGATCTACTTCACGCTCGGCTTCGCCCTCGACGCGCTCGCGATCGCCGCGCAGGCGCTGATCGGCAAGGGGCTCGGCGCGGGCGACGTCGGCGAGGTGCGCGCGGTGCTGCGGCGGTGCGTGCAGTGGGGCATCGGCGCCGGCGCCGCGATCGGTCTCCTGGTCGTCGCGACGGCGTGGGTGCTGCCGGGGCTGTTCACCTCGTCGGCCGCGGTCGCGTCGCTGCTGCCGCCGGCGCTCGTGGTGCTCGGCATCTCGGCCCCGCTCGGCGGCCTGGTGTTCGTGCTCGACGGCGTGCTGATCGGCGCGGGCGACGCCCGCTACCTCGCGTGGACGGGCCTCGTGAACCTCGCGGCCTACGCGCCGCTCGCGCTCGCGGCCGTCCGGTGGGCGGATGCCTCGGGCGCGACGGGTGCCGCGTCGCTGGCGTGGCTCATGGCGGCGTTCGCGATCGGGTACCTCGCGGCGCGCGCCGTCACGCTGTCGTGGCGGGCGCGCGGGTCGCGGTGGATGGTGACGGGGACGGTGTAGCCCCGCCCAGGCCCCGCGACGGCGCCGACACTCCGGGGCAAGGTACATTAGGGAAGACTTTTTCAGGATCAGGACGGAATCTGTGCACGACCACGAGGTGTTGCCGCTCGCACTGGGGCAGAACATCTTGGTCGTGACCCCCGACACGATCGGGCGGAGGATGGCCGGCCCCGCGATCCGCGCATACGAGATCGCCCAAGCGTTGACCGCAAACGGGGCGGACGTCCGACTGGTCTCTACGGTCGCGGCGTCGCGGGATGGCGCCCCATTCCCCATCTTCGCCGTCGACGATGATGCGCTCCGCGCGGAAGCCGCCTGGGCCGATGTCGTCGTGTTCCAGGGGCACATCCTCGACGCGTTCCCCTGGCTCGCCGCCGACGAGCACATCCTCGTCGCCGACGTCTACGACCCCATGCACCTCGAGGCGCTCGAGCAGTTCAAGGAACGCAATCCGCTCGAGCGCGAGCGCATCTCGCACCTGAGCGCCGAGGTGCTCAACGCCCAGCTGGAACGGGCGGACTTCCTCCTCTGCGCATCCGAGAAGCAGCGGGATTTCTGGCTCGGCCACCTGGCCGCGCTCGGTCGCGTCAACCCGGCGACCTACGACGACGATCCCAGCCTCCGGTCGCTGCTCGCGGTGGTCCCCTTCGGCATCCAGGAGGAGCGGCCGGTCCGATCGCGGAGCGCGATCAAGGGGACCGTTCCCGGCATCGCGACGACCGACAAGGTCATCCTCTGGGGCGGCGGCATCTACAACTGGTTCGACCCCATCACCCTCGTCCGGGCGGTCGCGAAGATCGCCGAACACCGCGATGACGTGCGGTTGTACTTCCTCGGCGTCCGACACCCCAACCCGCATGTGCCCGAGATGCAGGTCGCGGTCCAGACCCAGGCCCTCGCTGCGGAGCTCGGACTGACGGATCGAGTGGTGTTCTTCAACACCGGCTGGGTGGAGTACGAGGACCGCGCGAACTACCTGCTCGATGCCGATATCGGCGTGAGCACGCACTACGAGCACCTCGAGACGTCCTTCAGCTTCCGGACCCGCATCCTCGACTACCTGTGGGCGGGGCTCCCGATCGTGAGCACCGACGGCGACACCTTCGCTGACCTGATCCACGCGCATGGACTCGGGCGCGTGGTCCCCCCGGAGGACGTCGACGCCCTAGTGATCGCGCTCGAGGAGATCCTGGACGACGAGGCCGGCCGGTCGTCGATCACGGAGTCAATCGACGAGTTCTCCGAGCAGTACCGATGGAGCCGGACCCTCGCCCCGCTCGTCGAGTTCTGCGCGAAGCCTCAACCGGCGCCCGACCGACGCCGCCGTGTCGCGCTCGTACGCGACCGACGCGAGCAGGAACTCCACGACCACATCCTGAACCTCCGCCGCGAGGTGGGCGAGGTCCAGGACGCGTTCGCCGCGGTGCTCGTGCGCAAGTCATGGAGACTGACCGCACCGCTGCGATCAGCCTACGGGTTCATGCGCCGCACCCGTCGACGAATGAGCAGACACCCACTGGACCCGGCCTAGCGACGCCTCACCCACGACGGGCGGCGGGAGGCCACCGCGGCGACGCGCGCACGCAATTCCTCCAGTTCCTCCGTCGCCTCCAGCAACTCGGCCGCCGCGCGGTCCTCGGCATCTCGGTACCGCTCCAACTCGGCATCGCGTTGGGCCAGCAGGCCCCGCTGGTATTCCGTGGTCTGCTGCCGTGCCTCGATCGCGTTCGTGAGGCCGTTGAAGATCTGCTGCAGTGCCAGGTGCGCCTCGATCCGCGGCCGTACGGGCGTGCGCGCCGCTCGAAGGTGCGTTGCTGCGACGACGCGATCGAGCACGCTGCTGAGCCGGAACTCCTCGGCGTAGGCCGTGCGGAGGTGCTTCGCCGTCTCCGCGGCGGCGACGAAGCCACCCCGCAGTTCCCGGACGATCGTCTCGGCGTCCTTCGAGCCGAACCCCTCCCCGCGCCCTGAGAAGGTGTGCGCCCGCGCGACCTCGAAGTTCTCATCACCGAGCCAGCCCGGGCCCCCGAAGTGGTCGTAGCAGTACACCGGACGGCCACCCGCGAGCGCGTACTGCACGGTCTTGCCGATCGTCAGGACCGCATCCGCGTCGCGAAGGGTATCGGCCGTCACCGGCGCGGGTCGCGCCCCGGGCTGGTCGGCACGGCCGATGATCGTCACCTCCACCTCGCCGGCGAGCGAACCAATGGCCTCGATCACCTCGGGGGGCATGTGGTTCGACACGACGACGAGCCGCTCCAGAGCCGGCGGCTGCTCGGGGGGATCCGTGAAGAACTCGTCCGGAGCTGGATTCCCGAAGACCTGCACGCGCTCCGGCTCGATGCCATCGAACCAGCCGTTCGCGACATGGCGATCTCGGGCGACCGCCGAGGAGAAGAGTACGAGCGAGGCGAGGTCGGCCTCCAGCTCCCATGAGATGGGGAACTCCTGCGGCTGGATCGATGACATGTGATGGAAGACGAACGCCGTTCCGCCGGGGTTTCGCAGCAGCTCCTCCGGGATGAGTTGGTGATGGATCCAGGCCAGGTGCGGCGGGTCTTCGCGGAGGTGGGCCTCGAGGTCGCCATCGTCGAGTCGGAAGCACCGCACGGCCGGCAACTCGGCGAACCGGGCGAGCCAGTCGGCCGAGAAGCCGTAGCTCACGACCGTGACCCGCGCGCCGCGCGAGGCGAGATGCCGGACGAGCTCGTAGGTGACGACCTCCGAGCCGGCGAGCTCGAACAGGTTGAGCTGCGTCACCACGACATGACGACCGTCGAAGTCCAAGCTCGCCTCCTCTGCGCAATGACGCGACGCTACCACCCGCGTGCGAGCCCGCGTTGTGTACCCTTGCATGGCTGCCGGAGGAGAGGATGCCAGTGGGCTCGACATCGCTCGAGGCGACGCCGAAGCGACGTCATCACCTTCGCGAGCTGATCGGCGATGAGCCGTGGAGTCGGTTCTGGGTCGTCGTCTCCGCCTTCGCCGTCCTCGTCTTCACCTTCGGTGCGATCCAGATCGCGCGGCTGACGATGCTCTCCGCCTACGACGAAGCGGCGCACCTCGACTACGCGTGGAAGGTCGCACACGGTCAGTTGCCCTTCCCGGGATCCCTCCTCTCCCCCGAGACCCTCGACTCATGGTCGTGCCGTGGGCAGCACAACCTCACCCTGCCGGCCTGCGGATCCGCCGCGGGCAACGGTGACTACCCGGCGCGGGGTGAGAACTACCTCATGCACCCGCCGGTGTTCTACGCGGTGTCGGGTGCGTTTGCCCGGGCCGTGTCCGCGCTCGGCATCGTCGACTTCGCCGATGCCGCGCGATTCGCGAGCCTGATCTGGCTGCTCGCCGGGATGGTCGTCCTCTACGCCGCGCTGCTCGTCTGGCGCATGCCCTGGAAGGTGGCCGCGCCGGTCGTCGCGATCATCCCCTCCATCCACATGATCTTCCAGTCGTCGACGACGGTGAACAACGACGCCTCCGCGGTGTTCGCAGGCGGCTTGGCGGTCTATGCACTCGGCCGGGCATTGAAGGACGGTCGATATGGCTTCCTCTTCCCGACAGCGGTGACCTTCGTCGTCGCCTCCCTCAAGGTCCTGAACGCCATCCCGATGATCGGCGTCGCCGGAGCCTTGATCGTCGCGGCTGCATTGAACCGCGGCTCCAGCGAGTTCCCGCGTATCCGACAGGCGCTTTTCAGCGCCGCCGGCATCGTAGGCGCCACGCTCCTCGTCAACATCGGCTGGAACCTGGTCCGATCGGCGACCAAGACCCCCGGTTGGGTGAGCCCGAACGCCGGAGTGAATTCGCGGGACATCACCGGCCTCCCCTTCGACGAGTGGGTGAAGACGGTGTTCAGCGGAATGACGTCGATCGGCTACGGCTATGTCCGGCCTGACGCGCACGCGGAGCCCGACATCGCCTGGACCTCCCTCCTCTCCGTGATCCTGCTGGTGGCGCCGTTCGTCGTGCTCGTGGTCTTCCGGGAGCATGACGCCCGCTGGTACATCGGTGCCGCGGCCGTCGGCGCGATGCTCGCGCTGCCCGCGTCTGTCCAGCTCCAGACCTACCTCGCCTCCGGCGGGACCTCGTACTTCCCGGGTATCAGCATGCGATACGGGTTGAGCACCGTGCCCCTGCTGTTCGCGGCCGCATCGGTCGTCGTCCATGAACGCCGCTGGACCATCGCGGCCTGGGTGACGGCGGGTGCCGCCGTCGTCGTGCTGGCCTACTCCAGCCTCTTCGCCTGACTGTCGAAACCCCACCGCGTCGAGTCGACGAGCGGTTGGTTCGGAACCCCGTAGCGCAGGATCTTCGTATGCTCGAGGGTCTCCTCCAGCAGCACCCGGTTCGTGCGCAGGAGGTCGGCGAGGACGCCGAGCGCGAAGGCCAATAGCGAACCGACGAGCAGTGCGACGCCGAGCAGCAGGGATTGGATGTGCTGCCCCGCGTCCTCGCTGAACATGGTGATGAGGAGGAGGTACCTCAGGAAGGGGATGAGCGCCCCGGCGAGCATGACGGCCGCGATCCACGCGAAGAACACGAACGGACGGTACATGAGGTAGCTGCGCAGGATCGCCTGCGCGGACTTCGTGACGTGCTGGCCGGTGGACGTGAACAGCCGCGACTCTCTGGTCTTCGGATTGGTGTCGATCTCGACGCTGGCGATGGCGAGCCGTTTGTTGCCCGCCTGGATGATCGTCTCCATGCAGTAGCTGAATCGCGTGACGATGTTGAGTCGAAGCAGCGAGGCTTTCGAGTACGCCCGGAATCCGCTCGCGGCATCCGGCAATCGCGTGCCGGCGGCCTGGTTGACGACCCAGCTGCCGAGTCTCTGCAGCTTCTTCTTGGCGCGCGAGAAGTGCTCAATGGTGTGGGTCTGGCGATCGCCGATCACGATGTCGGCCTCACCCGCGATGATCGGGGCGACGAGGTCGGGGATGCGATCCTGCGGGTACTGGTTGTCGCCGTCGGTGTTGACGACGATGTCGGCCCCGTGCATCAGCGCGTAGTCGACCCCATCTCGGAACGATCGCGCGAGCCCCATGTTGCGACTGTGGCGCACGATGTGCGTGACTCCGAGCGCGCGAGCCACCTCGACGGTCCGGTCGGTCGACCCGTCGTCGATGATGAGGATCTCGATCTCGTCGACGCCCGGGATCCGGCTGGGGATGCTCGAGAGGACGACCGGCAGCGTCTCCTCCTCGTTCAGGCAAGGGATCTGAACGAACACTTTCACGAGGCCGCACTCCGGGCAGGCCTGCGATCTGCAGTCTCAGCCGCGATCCCACGGACGGCTTCGGCGATGAGGTCGGCCTGCTCGAGGGAGCGCGCCTTCACGGCCGGGAGGTACTCGTCGAGCTTTGCCTTCACCTTGTCCCGACACTCCTCGAGATCGGCGAACCGTTTCCGGAGGTGGTCCGGTGTCAGCATGTCGTGACCGAACGCCCACTCCTCGAGATCGAACATCTCGAGGACCTCACGGTACTTGTGGCTCCAGCCGATGACGAGCGTCGGCACCGCCATCGCGAGCGAGGAGACCATCGCGTGGAACCGGCTC
Organism: Agromyces sp. MMS24-K17; assembly: GCF_043950245.1. Taxonomy (GTDB): domain Bacteria; phylum Actinomycetota; class Actinomycetes; order Actinomycetales; family Microbacteriaceae; genus Agromyces. The sequence continues at coordinate 684,662 of NZ_CP171640.1, forward strand.
GCGACGAAGAGGTCGCACCGCCCGATGAGGTACCGCAGCTGCTGCGAGCTCAGCTCGCGATCGACCACGAGCACATCGTCGGTCGACGTCAGTCGCGACCGGATCTCCCGGCAGAGCGGAAGGTCGTTGTTGTGGGTCTTGTCCGTGCCGGAACGCGCGCTGTGCGGCAGCACCAGCACACGCTTCCCCTCGGACCGGAGCTGCTCGACGAAGATCGCGATCTGGCCCGCATAGTCGCCGCCGCGGGCGTCGACCTTCTTCTGCAGCACTGCACTCGGCGAGATGCCGACGACGGGCGCCCCATCGAAGAATGCGAGGTCGAGGTGCTCGGCCACCTCGTCGCGCTCGTGTCCCGAGAGTCCGAGCGAGAACGCGTAGTCGGCACCGGCGACGAGGTTGGCGAGCCCCAGGCGTTCCGCATGGTCGTGCGTGATGCGGCCGCGGGTGACGATCGTGCGGACCTTCGGGAGGAACGTGCGCGACGCGAACCGGTTGACCGGGTTCTGGAACGGCCCGATCGCCTGGGCGCATTTGAACACCGGCGTCCGCACGTTCAGCGCCGGGAGGATCGAGGCGACGTTGTAGAGCAGGAACTTCTCGCGGCCGTCCGTGAACGTGATACCGCCCTGGTCGAGCAGCAGCTGGGAGCCCACGAGCGCCTCGACGGCCCTCGACCGAGAGCGGATGAGCCTGCGCAGCGGCGGGAGCACCCGATACGCGAGCGCGAGCGTGTTGATCGTCACACCGAGCTGACGGGGATTCGCGGGGACGATCGCGACGTTCGGGAACCGGTTCTGGGCAGCATCCTCGGCCGGATACATGCTGAGCAGGGTGAACTCGACGTCGCCGAGGCGCTCGGTGAGGGTCTGCACCGCTGACTCGAGCATCGCCGACGCCCCCTTGTTGCCGGCGATCGCCGAGCCGATGATCGTGAGGCGGTACGCGCTCATGGGCGGAACTCCTTCGGGATGGATCGGCGCACGCCAGCATAAAGGAGCGCGACGATTCCATCGCTGGCCGTGCTGATCAGGCGCGCGAGCAGCGAGACGACGATAGCCGCCGTCACGGGCATGAAGAAGCCGAGGAGCAGCACGACGACGCCCTCGCGCACGCCGAGGCCGCTCGGGACGAATACCGCGAGGATGCCGATCGCGCCGGCGAGGACGTAGGCGGAGGCGAGCGGGAGCCAGTCGCTCGGCTCGACGTCGGTGACCGTCGCGGCGATGAGCACGAACCCGACGCCGTTCAACACTCGAGGGCCGAGGAACTCGAAAAGGAACCCGACGACCTTCGGCGTCCGGAGGAAGTACTCCTCGGGCGGCACCTCCTGCTTGAGCGCCCGCCGCAGGAGCACGGACATCACGCGATGGAAGACCGGTCGATACACGAACGCTGCCAGCGGCAGGATGATGAGGGTGGGGAGCAGTATGGTCGGCGCGTTCGCGCCGAGCGTCTCGGGGCCGAGAGCGAATGCCAGGACGACGAGGCTCGGCACGATCGACACAATCTGGAGGAACACGTTCTCGTAGACGAAGGTGATCACCACGAGCACGCGGCTGATCTGCTTCTTGCCTGCCCATATCACCTTGTTCACCACCGAGCCGACCTGCCCGGGGATGTACTTCAGCAGCCAGGATGCGCACTGCACGGCGACGGCCTCGGCGAGCGAGACCTCCGCGTCGGGCGAGAGGGTGCGGAGGATTCGACCCCACAGATATCCCGTCAGTGGGACGGCTGCGGCGAACAGCACCCCGGCCACCAGCCACCACCAACTGAACTCGAGGTGCTGGGCGGCGACTTGGTCCCAGTTCCGGATGAGGGTTATCACGAAGAAGCATCCGACGGCCCCGATCACGACGATGGCGACGACGGAGCGGAGCACCCGCGGCCATCGCCGCCGCCGCTCCGGCGCGCGGTCGGTCATCGTCCGATCGGGTTGTAGCGCCTGAAGGTGTCGAGTTCCTTCTTCTGCGAGAACGGGACCATCCCCTCGGGATGCGCGTAGCCGATGGCGACGAGCATGACGACGCGGTCCGAGAGGTCGAGGCCCAGCGTCTTCTGCATTTTCCGTTCGAGCGGCTCGAAGTCCGGCCAGTTGATGATGCACGAGCTGAGGCCCAGCGTCTCGAGGGCGAGGATGAACGACATCGCAGCGAGCGATCCGTCGACGTAGATCGCGTGTCGGTCGCGGGGGCTGAAGTACGCGCCGAGCTTGCCCACGACCACCGCGATCGCCGGGATGTTGTCGCCGTACCCCGCCGCGCCGAACGGGATCGACGACACGGCGCGCACCTGCGTTTTTTCGTCGAAGATGAGGAACTCGTACGGGAGTCGATTGCATGCCGTCGGAGCCTGGCTCGCGACGAGCAGCGCCTGATCGATGAGTTCCCTCGGCACCGGTCGCTGCTCGAACCACCGGACGCTGCGCCGCTGCGCCGCCAGCTCTGCGAGCCGGTCGTAGTCGACCGGTCCTCCCGCGAGCTTCAGGCGGGGCACCTTCCCGGTGAACTCGCCCCCGTACGCTGCGCCCTCGAAGCTGCGGCGGGCGGCCGCAACCGTGGCATCCGACCCGCTCGAGACCCGGAAGTACTCGGTGAGCACGTCGTGGGCCCACGCCAGCTCGCTCCGCTCCATCGTGCCGGGCTTCGCACGGTCCTGCGCGACGGCATCGGCGTAGAACTCGAGCGTTTCGGCGATGTAGTCGCGCGCGAACACCTCGCGCCGCGGCCGCATGATGAGGCCCTTCTCGAGTCGGTGCACGTTGCGGCGCAACTCGACATGACTCAGCCGATCACGTCGCTTGTTGCGGTAGTAGTCCCGGCGCCCCCGCAGCACGGCCGACTGCTCGCGGTTGAAGGTGATGAAGCTCACGAAGTAGAAGAGGTGGGTGAGCAGCCGACTCGATCCGAACGTCTCGAGGATGGCCCGGTTCACAAACTCGTAGACCCGACGGATCCAGGTGATCGCGAGCAGGTCCTTCGCGATCCGCTTGAGAGTGTTGAGCAATGGGACTCCAGGTCGGAGGGTGGGAAGGCGGCAACCGGCAGGATCTTACGCGACCGGCTCCCTCGTCATCAGGCGCGCGGCGGCGCCGTGGTGTCGCCGATGTGCAGCGTGCTCGTGAAGTCGACCGACTCGGGCACCTCGCCCGACAGCATGCGCACGACCGCCTCGCCGGCGGCGCGACCCTTGTCGGCCGACGGCTGGTCGAGCGTGGTGAGGTCGTGCTGCAGGCCGTCGACGCGGATGCCGTCGAAGCCGAGCACGCTGAGGTCGCCGGGGATCGCGAGGCCGAGCTCCTCGGCGGCGCGGATCACGCCGGCGGCGAGCAGGTCGCTCTGCGCGATGACGGCGGTGGGGCGATCGGCCGGGTCGACGTCGAGCAGGGCGAGGGCGGCCTCGCGCCCCTCCTCGATCGAGCTCGTGCCGGCGGCCACGGCGGGCGCGTCGGGGAACACGTGCCGGGCGCCCGCGAGCCGTTCGAGGGTGACGGCGGTGGTGCCGCGCGCCTCGAGCTCGGGGGTGACGGGCCCGCGGGTGTGCTCGGCGTCGAACGGCAGGGTGACGATCGCCACGCGGCGGTGGCCGAGCTTGTGCAGGTAGTCGGCGCCGCGGCGGGTCGCCTGCTCGTTGTCGATGGTGATCTGCGGGATGTCGTCGCCGGCGGCGCCCTCGATCGAGACGGTCGGGATGCCCCGTCGGCGGAGCGCCTCGACGGACTGGTCGAGGCGGGGGCTGCAGCCGATGAGCACGACCGCGTCGACGGGCGCGCTGTCGATCGAGACGGCCGCGTCGTCGCCGAAGGCGGTGAAGAGGAGCAGGCCCGCCTTGAGCGGCGCGATGCCCTCGGAGATGCCGTCGAGGGTGCGGATCTTCACCGGGTCGAGGAAGGCGGCTCGCACGCGCTCCTCGAGCACGACGCCGACGATGCCGCTGCGGCCCTGCCGGAGGGACCGGGCACGCGGGTCGGGCCCGGCGTAGCCGAGTTCGGCGGCGGCGGCGAGCACGCGCTCCTTCGTGGCATCCGACACCGGCCCTGAGCCGCTGAAGGCGATCGACGCGGTCGATGCGGAGACGCCCGCCTTGGCGGCGACGTCGGCGAGCGTCGGATGACGCGGGGACTCGGGGCACATGGCTCGGCTTCGCTCCTCGGGGCGGCCGTCGGCGGGTCGCCGACGCGCCGATCATACGCTATGCTGCTCGAATCGATTCGAGTCGAATCGATTCGAGCCTGTAATCCCGCGTCACCGCGCCAGAGTCACCGAGGTGAAGATGCCCGAGCCGACCCCCACCGATAGCGTTGAGGTCGTGGACTCCGTCGAGCCCAACGAGACCCGCACCACCCGCACCCCGCGCGAGCTGCGCGCGTGGCGGAACGCGGTGTTCGCGATCTTCTTCTTCTCCGGGCTGAGCCTCGCGAGCTGGGTCGCCCGCCTCCCCGCGATCCGCGACTTCACCGACCTGAACACGCAGGGCGTCGGCCTCGTCATCCTCACCGGCTCGATCGCGTCGGTCGTCGGCCTCGTCGTCGCCCCGATCGTGCTCGCCCGCTTCGGCCCCCGCATCGGCATGGCCGCCACCCTCGTGGTCGTCGCCGCGGGCCTGGTGTTCGTCGGCCTCGGCGGCTCGGTCGTGCCGTCGATCCCGCTGATCATCGTCGGCCTCATGCTGGCCGGCTTCGGCAACGGCGCCGTCGACGTCATCATGAACGTCGACGCGGCCGAGGCCGAGCGCGAGATCGGCCGCACGATCATGCCGCTCATGCACGCGTTCTTCAGCTTCGGCACGGTCGCCGGCGCCGGCCTCGCGGCCCTCGCCTCGGCGATCAAGTTGCCCGTCGCGCCGCACCTCGCGATCACCGCGGTCATCATCGCCGTCGGCGCGATCATCGCGGTCCGCTTCGTGCCGCGGCGCACCGAGCTCGGCGACCCCGCGGCCCGCGAGCAGGCGACGGATGCCTCGGAGCCCCGCATGCCGTGGACCGAGCGGCTCCGCCGCAACCTCTCGGTGTGGGCCGACCTGCGCCTGCTCGCCATCGGCCTCGTGATGCTCGCGATGTCGTTCGCCGAAGGCAGCGCGAACGACTGGATCGCCCTCGCCGTCGTCGACGGCCACGGCTTCGACCCGACGACCGCCGCCATGGTCTTCACCGTGTTCACCATCGCCATGACCGCGGCCCGCGTGCTCGGCGGCCCGATCCTCGACCGCTTCGGCCGCGTGCCGGTGATCCGCGTGGAGGCGGTCATCGGCGTCGCCGGCCTCGCGCTCTTCATCTTCGGCACCGAGCTGTGGATGCTCCTCCTCGGCACCGTGCTGTGGGGCATCGGCGCCTCGCTCGGGTTCCCGGTGGGCATGTCGGCCGCCGCCGACGTGCCCGACCGCGCCCAGGCGGCCGCCCGCGTGTCGGCCGTGGCGATGATCGGCTACACGGCGTTCCTCGTCGGCCCGCCGTTCCTCGGCCTGCTCGGCCAGCACTTCGGCATCCTGAACGCCCTGCTCCTGCTGCTCGTGCTCATGGTGATCGCGGTCTTCGCGGCGCCGGCGGTGCGGGAGCGCAGCGGTCGTCGCGGCGCGACCACGGTGCCGGCGGTCGAGTAGCGACGGAGGCGCATCGAGACCCCCGGGTGGTGATCGCGATACCGGCGCTGCGCGCCTCCTCGCTCACGGGGTCGGGCGGTACGAGAGGTACACCCACCCGTTGTCGAACCGGCGCTCGTCGACGAGGTCGAGGTCGAGCCGCGCGCCGTCCGGCAGCGCCCGGGTGCCACCGCCCACGATGACGGGCAGCACGTAGAGGGAGATCACGTCGAAGGCCCCGGCGCGGAACGCGTCGGCCGCCAGGGTCGGGCCGCCGAGCTCGACATCCCGATCGGATGCCTCGGCGAGCGCGCGCGCCTCGCCGACGTCGAACCGCCGCTCGAGCCGCGTGCGCGCCGTCGTGATCTCGGACTCGGGCAGCGACGTCGAGTAGACCACCTTGTCGGCGTCGTGCCAGATGGCGGCGAAGCCGGCCATCGCGCCCGCGTCGTCCCCGAGGTCGAGCGTCTCCCAGACGCGCATCGTCTCGTAGAGCCGCCGACCGAACAGGAACGTGCCGACGCCGGCGAGGCGGTCGTTGATGAACGCATGCACCTCCTCCGACGGCGTCGACCAGTCGAAGCTGCCGTGTTCGTCGACGACGTAGCCGTCGAGCGAGGTCGAGAAGGAGTACACGAGCCGGCCCATGGCCGGCATTCTGCCCCGGGCCGCCGTCGGCCGCCACACCCGCCTACACTCGAACGGTGCGTCTCGTCATCGCCCGCTGCTCCGTCGACTACGCGGGGCGCCTCTCGGCCCACCTCCCGCTCGCCACGCGACTGCTGATGGTGAAGGGCGACGGCTCGCTCCTCGTGCACTCCGACGGCGGCAGCTACAAGCCGCTGAACTGGATGAGCCCGCCGTGCACGCTCGCGGCCTCGGAGCCCGACGACGACCAGCGCGCCGCCGGCGTCACCGAGCTGTGGACGGTGACGCACAAGAAGACCGCCGACCGCCTGATCGTGTCGATCCACGAGGTGCTGCACGACTCGAGCCACGAGCTCGGCATCGACCCGGGCCTCCAGAAGGACGGCGTCGAGTCGCACCTCCAGCAGCTGCTGGCCGAGCAGATCGGCCTGCTGGGCGACGGCTACGCGCTGGTGCGCCGCGAGTACATGACGGCGATCGGCCCGGTCGACATCCTGGCGACGGATGCCTCGGGCGCCTCGGTGGCCGTCGAGCTGAAGCGTCGCGGCGACATCGACGGCGTCGAGCAGCTCACGCGCTACCTCGAGCTGATGAACCGCGACCCGCGACTGGCGCCGGTGACCGGCGTCTTCGCCGCGCAGGAGATCAAGCCGCAGGCGCGGACCCTCGCCGAGGACCGGGGCATCCGCTGCGTCGTGCTCGACTACGACGCGATGCGCGGCGTCGAGAGCGGCCACGCGCGCCTGTTCTGAGCCGACCGCGGGCGGCGATGCCGGTCGCTGGCGCGCAGGCGCCGGCTAGCGCTTCGCGCGGTACTCCTCGAGCAGGTGGCCGGGGATGCGGCCCCGGTCGCTGACCTGGTGGCCCTGGGCGCGGAGCCATTCGCGGGCCGCGCGCAGCTCGTCCTTGGCGTTGCGGCTGCCGGCCGGGGCGACGGCGCGGCGGGCGCCGCCGGTGGTGCGGCCGGCCTTCACGTAGGGCGCGAGCAGGTCGCGCAGCTCACCCGCGTGCTCGCGGGAGAGGTCGATCTCGTAGCTCGTGCCGTCGAGCGCGAAGCGCACGGTCTCGCCGGCGCCGTCCTCCAGCGTCGTGCCATCGAGGTCGTCCACGACCGTCACGATCACTTCCGTCTTGCGTGCCACCCTCGGGGCCCCCTTCAACCAGCGTCTTCGAATCGGCTTCGATCAGCCCGAACCTACCCGAAACCGGCTCCGCGTCGCGGATCGCCTCGCGGGAGCGCGCACACCGACCCGCGCACTTCCTGAGAATCGCTCACAGAGGCCTTCACTAAGATGCTCCGGTGACCTCCCCCACCCAGACCTCCACCGCGACGCCCGCGACGACTGCGACGACGCAGCCGCGCCTCGCCCCCACGCGCACCTGGTCCGCCGTGCTCTTCGACCTCGACGGCACCATCGTCGACTCGGCCTCGGACATCACGGCCTCGCTCGCCTACACCTTCGCCACGATGGGGCTCCCCGTCCCCGACGAAGAGGCCCTGCGCGCGTACGTCGGCCCGCCGCTGCTCGACAGCTTCCGCATGACCGCCGGCTTCAGCGAGGCCGACGCCTGGGCCGCGCTCGAGATCTACCGCGAGCACTACGACCGCCACCTGCTGAACTCCCCGGTCTTCCCCGGCGTCGCCGGCGTGCTCCAGCGCGTGCACCAGGCCGGCATCCCCCTCGCGCTCGCGACGTCGAAGCCCGAGTCGATGGCCCGCCTCGTGCTCGAGCACAACGACCTCGCCCGGTTCTTCACCGTGATCGCCGGCGCCAGCGAGGACGAGGAGCGCAGCACCAAGGCCGACGTCGTCGCCGAGGCGCTCCGCCGCCTGCAGGCCGAGGGCGTCGACACCGCGCACGCGGTCATGGTCGGCGACCGCGGGTACGACACCCTCGGTGCCCTGGCCAACGGCGTGCCGACGGTCCTCGTCGAGTGGGGCTACGGCTCGCCCGCGGAGGCGGCCGACACGCTCGCGGTCGTGCACTCGGCCGACCAGCTGCGCCAGCTGCTCGTCGGCTGAGGCCGCTCAGCCGTCCCTAGCCCCGGTCAGCCGTCCCGGGCCCGGTCAGCCGCCCCAAGCCCCCTCAGCCGTCGGTCACCTCGACGGTGAACGAGACCGAGTCGTCGGTCTCGGCGTTGTGCAGCGTCACGTCGGTCGACCCGACCTCGAGCGCGGTCAACCCGGGATTGAACTGCGCCGAGCCGTCGTCCTTCCCGGGCGTGAACTCGACGATCGCCGGATCGGCGATATCGGCCTCCCACGCCGTGAAGGTCTCATCGTCGCCCGTCAGGTCGATCGTGCCCCCGAGCGGCACCTCGACCGTGGTGCCGTCGACCTCGCCGAGGTCGACGATGACGGGCGGCAGGGCCCCCGCCGTCGTGGCCGGCGCCGTGTCGTCGGCCGACCCTCCTGACGAGCATCCGGCGAGCGCGAGCCCCAGGCCGAGCGCCGCCGTCATGGTGAGCATCGCCACGCGCGCGCGTCGAGCCATCCGTACCACCCCCTGAGGCGGGCATCCCCCGAGGCCCGTCCCGAGCAGGCTACGCCCCGCGCGACGCGCGGCGCCAGCCGCGGGAGGCGTAGATTACGCCTCCACCCGGCAGAGGGGAAGAGCGGCGGTGTCGCGGATTTCCTGCGTATCCGTGCAACAGACCGTCACCATTTGACTCGACGCGCATGTTTCGAGCGTCGCGCGCCGATTCCCACCGTTTCCATAGGAAGCGCTTCCCCCGTATTGGGGCTGGGGGTGAGGATGCCTCTCGTGCCCGCCCATCGACGGGCACCGCTTCGTGCCACCGCGGGCAACCCCGGCGGGGGCACTCCGGAGGGAGATGCATGTCTGGAAGGAAGTCTCGCGCGGGAACCCGCGCGATCGCCACCGTCCCGATCGTCGCGCTCGTGGCCGCGGGCCTCGTGACGTCGATCGCGGCACCGGCGAGTGCGGCGTCGGCGCCCGCGCCGTCGCCGGTGATCGGTGCCGACGAGTACTACATCAACTACGTCGAACCGCAGGTCGAGCAGGCGTTCGCCGATGACGTCGCCGTCGGCGACGAGGCGCAGGCCCTGAAGGAGGCGACCGCCGTCGATCGCGCGGAAGCGGTCGACCAGAAGTTCGCCGAGGGCAACCCGATCGCCGCCGCCGGCCTCGCGAAGGCGGAGTCGAAGGCGATCCAGACGGGCCAGAGCCCGAAGGACCTGCGCGACAAGATCCTGAAGAAGTTCAAGGACCTCTGGAAGAAGTGGAAGGCGTCGAAGGCGCCCGACTACAAGCAGGCCGAGGTGACCCAGGAGGCGAAGCTCCTCACGATCCTCGTCGAGTTCGACGAGAACGCGCAGGACGACTTCACCGGCGAGTACGTGCCGACGGAGTTCGGCGCGACCGAGTGCAAGCCCGGCGACGTGCAGAGCGGGCCGCTCCACAACACGCTGCCGAACCCGGCCGACCTCGACCGCGACGACAACAACTCCATGTGGGTGCCCGACTTCTCGAGCGCGTACTACAACAAGCTCCTCTACTCGAAGGAGGGCATCACCGAGCGCATCCGCAAGGACCTGAAGGGACCCGACGGCAAGAAGGGCGTCGACATCTCGGGCTACACCATGCGGAACATGTACGAGGAGATGTCGCAGGGCGCCTACACGGTGACCGGCGCGGCGACCCCGTGGATCACGGTGCCGCATTCCGAGGCGTACTACGGCGCGACGCTGTGCCACCAGAACGAGGAGGGCGTCTGGGAGGCCGGCCCCATGCAGGACATGCAGGGCCACCCCGACAACCCGCTCGGCCCCGGCCAGCTCGCGATCGACGCGGTCCACGCCCTCATGGCGCAGGACCCGGGCTTCCCGATCGGCGACTACGACGTCGAGGACCAGGGCGACCGTGACAACGACGGCAACCTGTGGGAGCCCGACGGCGTGATCGACCACGTCGTGCTCGTGCACGCGGGCGCCGACAAGTCGGGCGGCGGCGGCGACCAGGGCACCTACGCCATCTGGGCGCACTCGTCGGCCGTTCCCGGCGGCGCGGACATCCCGGGCACCAGCCTCAAGATCTCGAACTACATCGTGCAGCCCGAGGACTCGGGCGTCGGCGTGTTCGCGCACGAGTACGGCCACGACCTCGGCCTGCCCGACCTGTACGACACGTCGAACGCCGGTAACAGCGACATCGACTTCTGGGACCTCATGAACTCGGGGTCGCACTCGGGTCCGATCTTCCAGTCGATGCCGACGCACATGGGCCTCTGGGACAAGTGGGTGCTCGGCTGGGCCGACCCGCTCGTGGTGAACCCCGGCGACCCGAAGCTCGACGTCACGGTCAGCCAGAACTCCCGCCCGATCAAGGGCCAGGAGGACGGCGTGAAGATCAACCTGCCCGACAAGATCGTCACGCTGACGACGCCGCACTCCGGTGAGGGCACCTGGTACACCGGTGCCGACCAGGACTACGGCGACATCCGCCTGAGCCGCACCTTCGACTCGGTCCCGGCCGACGCGAAGTTCTGGCTGTGGAGCGACTACGTCATCGAGCAGGACTGGGACTTCGGCTTCATCGAGGTCTCGACCGACGGTGGCACCACCTGGGTCGACCAGCCCGTCTTCAACGAGGACGGCTCGCTCGCGACCACGCCCGCGGACTACCCGGACCCGAACGGCAACCTCCGCGGCTGGTTCGAGCGCGAGCACGGCCTCACGGGCACGACCGGGGGCTGGGCGCACCAGTACGTCGACCTGTCGTCGTTCGCCGGCGACCAGCCGGTGAGCGTGCGCCTGCGTCTCGCGACCGATGCCGCGTTCCAGGAGCGCGGCTGGTTCGCCGACGACTTCAGCCTCGTCGCCGGTGACGGCACCGTGGCCTGGAGCGACGACGTCGAGTCGGGCACCGACAACGGCTGGACGAACGAGGTCGCCTCGTGGGCGACCACGACCGGCCCCGGCTGGCGGATCGACTCGGGCACCTCGACGAAGGCGCAGTACTACCTCGTCGAGTGGCGCAACTTCGACGGGTTCGACCAGGGCCTGCAGTACGCGTACGACACCGTCTACCAGGACGAGCAGGGCGCGTGGAAGGTCGACAAGATCAAGTACAACGCCCCCGGCGCGCTGATCTGGTACCGCGACACCACGTACGGCAACTCGAACCAGGTGCGCACCAACGTGACGACGCTCCCGAGCGTCGGCGCCAAGGGCGGCCTGCTCCTGGTCGACAGCCACTTCGACCCGCTGCGCCGCACCGGCGACGCGGCCGTGGTGGACACGTCGGCGCTGAACAACATGCCGTCGCGGGCGCAGTCGTCGAACGTGGCGTTCGGCCTGACCAAGACGTACCCCTTCCAGGAGTGCGTGGTCGACGCGAACTACGCCGAGTACTGCACCAAGGTGAAGGCCCAGTCGCCGGTGAGCACGTTCACCGACGACCAGGGTTGGGTGCCGGGCCTGGAGTACCGCCCCGACCTGCTCCCGATCACCGGGAACGACCTGTACCACCGGTACGTCGACGGGTCGGTCGTGGTGCCCTCGGTCGGCAACGCGCCGTACTCGACGCGCATCGTCGATGCGAACGGCCAGCTCATCCCCGAGCTGTTCGGGCTCGACCTGTTCGGCATCGGCTCCCTCACCGGCACGGGCAACCCCGCCGATGACGGGGTCGGCTACGGCACGGTCGTGCAGGTCAAGAAGACCGGCAAGAACAACACCTCGGCGGTGATCTCGATCACGCCGCCGAAGGCGGGCTGACCCACTCGGCCCTCCTGCACGGCGAGGCGCCGGCCCTTCGGGGTCGGCGCCTCGTCGCCGTTTCGGCCGGTGGTTTCGACAGGCTCAACCACCGAAGGTGGTGGTCTCGACAGGCTCGACCACCGACTCCGCGGCGCGCACGAAGGCATCGCGCACGGATGCCCCGTCGAGCGCGTTGCCCACGAGCATGGCGTCACGCAGCAGCACGAGCACGGCGGCCGCGTCGTCGGGGTGGGATGCCCCGGCCGCGGTCAGCACCTCGGCGAGCGTGCCGCGGAACCAGGCGCGGTGCGACGCCACGATCTGCCGCACGTCGCTCTCGGGGTCGGGGTACTCGGCGGCGGCGTTGATGAACGGGCAACCGCGCGTGTGGTACCGCTCGGCGTCGTCGGCGATGCCCTCGATGATGAGCTGCAGGAGCTCGCGCGGGTCATCCGTCTGCGCTCCCGCGGCGGCGAAGTAGCCGCGGATCGTCGCGTCCTCGCGGTCGAGGTAGGCCGCGACGAGGGCCTCCTTGCCGGCGAAGTGGCGGTACATCGTGGCGCGGGTGACGTTCGCGTCGGCGAGCACGCGGTCGACGCCGACGCCGTGGATGCCCTCGCGGTAGAACAGGTCGGCGGCCGTCGTGAGCAGTCGCTCGCGTGCGGCCGAGGCGGGGGCCGTGCTGGTGTCCATGCCATCAACATTACTAGAACGTTCTTTCTCTTTTCTGGGAAGGGGCCGAGCGTCCCGTGCGGTTAGGATCGCCGTCGACACGAGGAGGTGCCGTGGCCGACCAGACCGCGCAGCGCACGCACGAGCGCGAGCTCACCGAGCCCGTCTCGCTCACCGGCTCCGACGGGCGGCTGAACCGGGCGGCCGTCGGCTGGTCGAGGCATCCGCTGCACGACACCTCCGGCATCGCCCGAGGCGCGACCGCCTGGGGGCGCAACAAGCGCTGGGAGTACTGGGGCGTGACCTCGCCCGACGTGATCGCGGCGGTCACGGTCGCGACCCTCGACTACGCGACCATGTGCCAGGTGTGGGTGCTCGATCGCGCGACCGGGGAGGCGATCGACCGGTCCGCGGTGACCCCGCTCTCGCGCGGCGTGACGCTGCCGCGCTCGCTCCGCGACGGCGGCGCCGCCCGTGCCCGCGTACCGGGCCTCGAGATCGACCTCGAGGAGCTTCCCGACGCCGGCACCCGCATCCGCGCCCGCACCGACCGCGTTGAGATCGATGTCGTCGCCGAACGGCCCGCCGGTCACGAGGCGCTCGGCGTGGTCGTGCCGTGGAGCGACCGGCGCTTCCAGCACACCGTCAAGGACGTCGCGCGGCCCACCCGTGGCTCGCTCGTGATCGACGGCCGCGAGGTGCCGCTCGCCGAGGGCGAGAGCTGGGCCGTGCTCGACCACGGGCGCGGGCGCTGGCCGTACTCGATGCGCTGGCACTGGGGCGCGGCATCCGGCATCGAGGGCGGGCGCCGCCTCGGCCTCCAGCTCGGCGGGCTGTGGACCGTCGGCACCGGCATGACCGAGAACGCCCTCTCGGTCGACGGACGGCTCACCAAGCTCGGCGACGAGCTCGACTGGCGGTTCGACCCCGCCGACCACCTCGCGCCGTGGACGATCACCGGCCCCGGCGTCGACCTCGTCTTCACGCCGTTCCACGACCGCCACGCGCGCACGGCGCTCGGCGTCATCCACTCCGAGACGCACCAGTGCTTCGGCACCTACGCGGGCGAGGTGACGGATGACTCGGGTCGGGTCATCCGCATCGAGGCGCTCCTCGGCTGGGCGGAGGTCGTCAGGAACCGCTGGTGACGGCGACGCGCTGGCGCCGCCGGTCGGCGAGGCGCAGCAGTGCGAGCTGGAGCACGAGGGTCAGCACGGCGCCGAGCACGATCGACGACAGGTTGATGCCGAGCTGCATCGTCGAGGTGCGCACCTGGTCCCACTCGCCGGCCGTCACGGCCAGGGCGATGGCGCCGGCAGCCGGCACCGTGGTCACCGAGATCAGCACGCCGATGAGCGCACCCGACTTCGCCGACGTGAGCGACAGCATGCCGGCGATGCCCGCGAGGAACGCCACCACGTAGCTGAGCGCGTCGGGCTGCCAGATGAACTCGGTGAGCGGATGCTCCTCCGCGAACGGGTTCTCGGGGAACACCCCGATCAGCTTCAGGAGCTCGGCGAAGCCGATCGTGACGACGATCGCGAACACGTACCCCGTCAGGAGCGTCGCCGCCGAGCGGAGCACCACCTTCCACCGCCGGCGCACGAGCCCGACGGAGAGCGCCGCGAGCGGGCCGAAGTCGGGGCCGACCACCATCGCGCCGACGATGAGGATCGGCTGGTCGGAGACCACGCCGACCGCGGCGATCATCGTCGCCACGGTCATGAACGCGAGGAACGTGCCCGACAGACGCACCTCGTCGTTCGTGCGGGCCTCGACCTCCTCCCACACGACCGCGTCGTCCTCGCCGCCGAACCGCAGCCGCTGCCGCCTCCGGCTGATCGGGTCGATCGCGAGGTCGAGGTGCTCGGCCGAGATCGAGCCGCGGTCGCCGAGTCCCACGTCGTGCAGGGCCGCGAGCAGCGGGCTGGCCGCGTCGCGCTCGACGTCGCAGAGCACCACGTCGCCCTGCGGGCGGCGCGCGGCGCCGGGCAGGACGACCACGTTCGACACCGCGTCGGATGCCTCGAGCACCTCGTCGACCGCCGAGCGCAGGTCCTCGGGGACGACCAGCCGGACATGCAGCACGTCGCCAGTGTCGCGCACGCGGCAGCATCCCCCGCCTCGGCGCGCGGCACGTACGCTGGTGCGATGGCAGAACCGTCGCCCGCCCCGTTCACCTCCCCGCTCGCCGAGTCGCTCGCGACCGACCTGCTCGCCCGGTTCGGGCGCTACGTGCGGGTCGGCACGCAGTCCGACCGCGACAGCGACACCCAGCCCAGCTCGGCGCGCCAGCTCGACCTGCAGCGCGTGCTCGTCGACGACCTGCTCGCGCTGGGGCTCGACGACGCGCGGCTCGACGAGCACGGCTACGTGACCGCCACGCTGCCGGCGACCATCGACGCGGCCGACGGGCCCGTTCCGGTCATCGGGCTCATCGCGCACGTCGACACCAGCCCCGACGCCCCGGGCGACGGCGTCGAGCCGATCGTGCACCGGCTCTACGACGGCGGGGTGCTCGAACTGCCGCGCGGCGGCACGGTGCTCGACCCCGAGCAGATGCCCGACCTGCGGAACCACGTCGGCCACGACCTCGTCACGAGCTCCGGCGACACGCTGCTCGGCGCCGACGACAAGTCGGGGGTCGCCGCGATCCTCACCGCGGTCGCCCACCTCATCGCGCACCCCGAGCTGCCGCGGCCCACGCTGCGCCTCGCGTTCACGCCCGACGAGGAGATCGGCTTCGGCACGCGGAAGTTCGACGTCGAGGCGTTCGGCGCGCTGTGCGCGTACACCGTCGACGGGTCGGAGCTCGGCGAGCTGCAGGACGAGACCTTCTCGGGCGCCCAGGCGGTCGTCGAGATCGAGGGCCACGACGTGCACCCCGGCTTCGCGACCGGCAAGCTCGTCAACGCGGTGCGCCTCGCCGCCCAGGTCGTCGCGGCGCTGCCCGCCGACCGCACGCCCGAGCGCACCAGCGGCCGCGACGGGTTCATCCACGTGTTCGACGTGCACGGGTCGGCCGCGCACGCGACCATCCGCGCCATCCTCCGGGACTTCGACGACGCCCTGCTCGCCGAGCACGGCGACCTGCTGCGCCGCACGGTCGAGGAGGTCGTCGGCCGCGAGCCCAAGGCCCGCGCGAC
Source organism: Agromyces sp. MMS24-K17 (assembly GCF_043950245.1). Taxonomy (GTDB): domain Bacteria; phylum Actinomycetota; class Actinomycetes; order Actinomycetales; family Microbacteriaceae; genus Agromyces. Next base: position 700,427 of record NZ_CP171640.1, read on the forward strand.
CGTCGAGATCACGCCGCAGTACCCGAACATGCGCAGCTACGTCGACGAGTTCCCGCTGGTGACCGAGGCCGCCGAACAGGCCCTCCGCGCCGAGGGCATCGAGCCGCTGCGTTCCGCGGTGCGCGGCGGCACCGACGGGTCGCAGCTCAGCGCGGCCGGCCTGCCGACGCCGAACCTGTTCACCGGCGGGCACGAGTTCCACTCGGTGCGCGAGTGGGCGTCGGTGCAGGAGATGGCGGCGGCCGCCGCCACGGTCGTGCGACTCGCCGAGGTGTGGACGACGCCCGACTACCGGGCGGCGACGCGCGGCTGACGGGCCGGCGCGGGCGGCGACGCGCGGCCGGCACGCTCAGCGCACGAACCGCACCTCGGTGATCTGCCACTGGTCGTCGAACTTCTCGGCGCCATCGAGCTCGAACCCGTTGCGACGGTAGAACGCATGCGCCCGCGGGTTGCGGTCGAGCGCCCAGAGGTAGGCCGGCCGGTCGCCGATCGCGGCGTCGAGCAGCGCCTGCCCGACGCCGGTGCCGTGGACGTCGTCGAGCGTGTACAGGCCCTCGAGCTCCAGGTCGCGCGGCCCGTCGGCGTCGCGCCCGGCGCTCGTGTTCGCCCAGCCCACGACGCCGCCGCCCTGCTCCGCCACGTGGATCGCCATGCGGTGGAAGCCCGCGGGCGGCGCGAAGCGCCCCTCGGCGATGGCGAGGTTCGCCGACCACACCATCACCCGGTCGCGGAGCGTCCACGCCTCGACGAGGTCGCGACGCACGAGGCCCGGTTCGACGTAGGTCGTCTGGTGGCTGTCCCAGTGCACCCGGGCGATGCCGGGCGCGTCGGCGACGGTGCCCGGGCGGATCGTGAACGCGGTCATCCGACGAGGCTAGCGCCGCGGCGCGCATCGGGCGCGGGTCGCGGCGCGGTCGGTGGCGGTCAGGCGCGGACGAGCCAGCCGTCGACCAGGCGGTCAGGCGCGGACGAGCCAGCCGTCGACCAGGCGCTCGGCCGCGAGCCGGAACTCGGCGTCGTCGCCGTCGCGGAGGCCCAGGCGTGCGGAAGCCTCGCCGACCGGGTGCGGCGGCGCGTCGCTCCAGAGGGCGGGTGCGGCGTCGACGGATGCCCCGCTCCACGCCGTCTCGAGGGCGACCTGCCCGAGCACGCCCGCCAGGAGCGCGTGCGCGGCACGGACGGCGTCGTCGCCGGGTGTCGGCGCGGCCGAGGCACGCAGGCCCGAGACATCCGAACCGGCGGCGTCTCCCGAACCGGCGACCTTGAAGTCGGCACCGAGCCGCTCCACCAGCGCGAGCGCCCGCGGCCCGTCGAGCGGGGCGCTCGTGACGAGCACGATCGCGCCGGGGTGGTCGCGGAGGCGCTGCCGGAGGGCCACCGCGGTCCCGACCAGGCGGGCGCGCGCGGCCCCCGCGGCGGATTCGCCCGAGGCATCCGTCTCGCCCGAGGCATCCGTCTCGCCCGGGGCATCCGAGGCGACGCCCGCGAGCAGCTCCTCGACCATGGCGCGCAGCAGTGCGTCCTTCGAGTCGAAGTACGTGTACATCGCCGTCGGCGTGAGGCCGACGGCGGCCGCGACGCCGCGCACCGAGACGCCGGCGAAGCCCTTCTGCTCGAACAGCTCGAAGGCGGCCTGCAGGAGGTCGGACTGGCTGAGGCTGCGGCGGGGACCCGGCTTCATTCCTCGCGCACCGCGTCGAGCGCCGACTCCAGCGCCGAGATGACCTCGGGCGCGTCGGGCTCGGTGTGCGGGCGGAAGCGGTGCACCTCTCGGTCGGGCGTGACGAGGAACTTCTCGAAGTTCCAGGTCACCCGGCCGGCCTTGCCGGAGGCATCCGGGGTCTTCTTCAACTCCGTGTAGAGCGGGTGCTCCTTGCGGCCGTTGACGCGCACGCGGTCGACGATCGGGAACGTGATGCCCCACGTCGTCGAGCAGTACTCGGAGATCGCCTCGTTCGTCGACAGCTCCTGCAGGAACTGGTTGCTCGGGAAGCCGATCACGGTGAGCCCGCGGTCGCCGTACTCCCGCTGCAGCGCCTCGAGCTTCTCGTACTGCGGCGCGAGCCCGCAGCGCGAGGCGACGTTGACGATCAGCACCGCGCGCCCCTCGTAGTCGGCGAGCGAGCTGGTGGTGCCCTGCATCGTGGTGAAGGGGATCTCGTCGAGAGCGGTCACGCGCCCCAGCCTACGTCCGTTCGGGGCGTCAACGGGCGCCCGCGCCCGCCCGGACGGCGGCCTCGGTGCGGCTGGATGCCCCGAGCTTGCGCAGGATCGCCGACACGTGCACGCTCGCCGTCTTGCCGCTGATGAACAGCCGCTCGCCGATCTGCCGGTTGCTGAGGCCCTCGGCGATGAGGTCGAGCACCTGGCGCTCGCGAGCGGTGAGCTCCGCGACCGGGTCGGATGCCTCGTCGCCGCCCCCGCCCGGCACGGCGACCATCACGTGGGCGACGAGCCCCGCCGACCGCGCGAACGCCTCGGCGTGGTCGCGGACGAGCCCGATGCCCGTCTCCTGGGCGACCCGGATCGCGTCCTCGACCGCGCCACGGGCGCCGACCCGGTCGCCGGCCGCCAGGCGGGCCCGGGCGAGCCCGAGCCGCGCGTGCGACCGCAGCACCACCGGCGAGTCGGAGCGATCGGCGGCTTCGACCGCGGCGGCCCAGGCGTCGACGTCGTCGGCCTCCGCGAGCTCGGCCTCGAACATGGGCACCCAGGTCGGCCGGGTGGGCCACCGCGCGGCGTCGAGCAGGCTGCGCATCCGCGCTTCGAGCGCGTCGACCTCGGCCTCGGAGACGCCGGCGAGCTCGGGCTCGCGCCGGGCCGCGGCGACCACCCGGCTCCCCGCCCACAGGTACGGCAGCGCGTAGCCGGCATGCGGCACGTGCTGCTCGCCGAACAGCCAGCGCAGGTCGTGCACGGCGCCGGCGAGGTCGCCGGTCTCGAGCGCGAGCTCGGCGAGCACGCGGCCGACGCCGAGGCGCGCCTGCAACTCGACGTCCATGACGGCGTTGAGCCCCGACCGGGCGCCACGGAGCGCGGCGACCGCCCCGCTGACGTCGCCGCGCCAGAGGATCGACCAGATGCGGGCGCGCTGCACGTACATCTCGAACGACGTCGACGGCACGAGGCTCAGCGAGCGCTCGATGAGCCGGTCGGCGCGCTCCCACTCGCCGAGCGCCATCAGCGGGTCGATCGCGTTCGACGAGAGGATGACGCCCGAGCTGCGCTCGAGCCCCTCGTCGCGCGAGCGCTCGAAGCCCTCCTCGGCGAGGCGCAGCGCCGCCGGGAAGTCGCCGATGAGGTGCCGGAGGTCGCTCGCGTTCACGAAGTACCTGAGCAGCGCCGGACCGTCGTCCTCGGCGAGCTCGCGCGCACGCTCGAGCTGGGCGAGGCCCCGCTCGACGTCGCCCTGCTCGGCGATGCTGATCGCCGCGATGTTGGTGCCGATGGAGCGGTAGCGCTCGGAATCGATCTGCTCGGCGACCGCGACCGCCTCCTCGGCGACCCGGATGGACTCCTCGACGGAGCCGTCGATCATGAGCCGCCCGGCGAGCCCGGTGAGCACGGTCGCACGCTGCAGGAGGGCGTCGGCCGGCAGGATCTCGAGCGCGCGCCGGAGCAGGGCGACCGACCCCGGTCGCGCGAGGTTCGCGAGCACGAACGCCTGGTCGCGGAGCAGGCGCGCGACCTGCGGGTCGTCGGCCGGGCACTCGGCGAGCGCGGCCTTCACGAGGGACAGCGCGCGTTCGCTCTCGCCGGCGTTGCGGAGGTAGGCGGCCGTGCGCCCCATGAGTTCGATGCGGCCCATGCCGCCGAGGGTCTCGGCGTCGGGTACGACGTCCCACAGGGAGAGCGCCCGCTCGCCGAGCTGCGCGGCGGTCGCGAACGCGGCGGACGAGCGCGCCTCGAACATGGCCTGGATCGTGGCCGGGTACGCGCGGACGGCGTCGTGCGCGCCGAGCCAGTGGTACGAGATCTCGGCGGCGACCCGGCGGCGACCGCCCGACCGTTCGTACGCCTCGGCGTACCGCGCGTGGAAGCGGGCCCGCTCCCCCGGCAGCAGGTCGGCGAGGATCGCCTCGCGCACGAGGGCGTGCCGGAAGGCGTAGTCGTCGCCCTCGATGGTGAGCACGCCGCCGAGCACGGCCTCACGTGCGCCCGCGTCGAGCGCGTCGGGCTCGCCTGCGTAGACCTCGGCGAGCAGGCCGTGCGGGATGCGCACGCCGCCCGTGGCCACGAGCCGCAGGAGCTCCTGCGCCCCCTCGGACAGGCGCTCGTACCGGGCGAGCAGGAGGTCGCGCAGGGTGTCGGGCAGCGCCTCGTCGTCGCGGCAGCCGTCGATGCTGACGAGCTCCTCGATGAAGAACGGCACGCCCTCGCTGCGGCGCACGATCGACTCGACCGCCTCCTCGGCGGTGTCGACGGAGATCAGCGAGCGCGCCAGCTTGGTCGTCTGGGTGAGGGTGAGCCGGGCGAGGTCGCGGCGCCCGACGCGGCGGTCGCGCTCGACCTCGCTGAGGAACCCGCGGAGCGGGTGGCCACGGCCCACGTCCTCCGTGCGGTAGCTCATCACGAGCAGCACGCGGCCCGAGGTGAGGGCGCGCATGAGGAAGCGCAGCAGCGCCAGGCTCGCGGCGTCGACCCAGTGCAGGTCCTCCACAACGAGCACGGTCGCGCGCTCCTGCGAGGCCGACTCGAGCAGCACGGCGATCGCCTCGTGCAGCCGGCCGGCGGCGGCCGCGCCGTCGAGCGTCGTGGAGGCGGCGTCACCGCCCTCCTGGCCGAGCTCGGGCAGCAGCGCCGTGAGCGCGGTGCGACCGGGGCCGACGGCGTCGAGCGCCGCCTCGGCGCCGAGCTCGCCCACGAGGGCGCGCAGCGCGGTCTTGATGGGCGCGTACGGCGAGGCGACGCTCCCGAGGTCGACGCACTGGCCGATCAGGTACCGCACCTCGGGGTCGAGCCGGCCGCGGAACTCGCGGAGCAGCCGGGTCTTGCCGATGCCGGCCTCGCCGGCCAGCACCGCCGTGCGCGGTGCGCCATCGCGCACCTCGGCGAGGAGGTCTTCGAGCCACGCGAGGTCGGCCTGCCGACCGACCATGGCGGGGACCGCCGTGGGGGTGATCACACCCTCATCGTGCCACGCCCCGCCGACACCAGCGGCGGTCGGGAACAGGATGACCTGCCCGCCCGCCGGGCGATCCCCGGCGGGCGACGAGGTGCTCACCGCATCGCTCACCGCAGGGCGAGCCGCGGCACGCGGAACCCGTGGCGACGGCGGTGCTCGACGGGCTCCTCGGCGGCGTCCTCGGCGATCCGCTCCAGGTGACGGCGGCGGATCTCGAGCTCCCGGTCCGAGCGCTCGAGCAGCCACTCGTGGGCGTGGATGACCTCGAAGTCGGTGGCGTACAGCATGGGTTCCTCCTGGTCGTTCCGATACCTCCAGCGTGCTCGCTGAGGTATCTGCGGCTCATCGGGCGATCGCCGAATTTCCGCCGTGCGTTCGACGGTGAGCGGGCGCGGCGGGTAAGCCGCGGGTGCCGGCGCCAAGCCGGCCGGGCGTTCAGGCCGGGCGGACGGGCGTGCCGCGGTAGCCGTCGGAGCCGACCTGGCGGATGGCGCCGACGATGCCGGCGACGGCGAGGGCGCCGAGCACGAGCATGAGTGCGAACATGGCCTGACCTCCTTCCTGGTCTTCCCTGGTTCCGGTGGTTTCGGTGGGATGCTTCCAGCGTCCTCGCTGAGGTGCCTGCGGCTCATCGGGCGATCGCCGTATGTTCGGCGGGCGCCGCCTCAGATCTCCGCGAGCCTGCCTCCGCGCGTGCCGATCCGGCGCACCGACCCGGGCACCGGGAGCGTCGCCGGGGTGGAGCCGGAGGGGATCGGCGTGCCCCATGCCGGAGCGAGCGGGACGACGCCGGCCCAGACCTCGCGGTCCTCGCCGTCGTCGTCGGCCTCGCTCGGCCCGCCGGCCCGGGCCTTCATCACGACGTCGTCGAGCGCGAGTCGCAGCACCGCGGTGCCCGCGACCTCCTTGCGGGTGTTGGCCCGCACCTCGGCGCCGCGCCCCGGGATGAGGCGGTCGCCGAGGGCGTCGAGCGCGGCCGCCGGGTCGTCGACGCGTTCGAGCACGCCGTACACGACGGCGCTGCGGTAGTTCATCGAGCTGTCGTAGAGCGACCTCGCGACGACGACGCCGTCGAGCGAGGTGATCGCGAACGCGACCGGCGCGCGGTCGGCCACCGCCCGGAGGACGAAGCCGCTGCCGGTCGATCCGTGCAGCAGGATCTCCTCGCCGACCCGCGCGTACGCGGTGGGCACGACCAGCGGCACGCCCTCGACCACGACGGCGAGGTGCCCGACGAGCTGCTCGTCGAGGAGCTCGAAGAGGGCGTCGCGGTCGACCACCTGGCGCTCGGCCATGCGGCGGATGCGTCGGGCGGGGCTGGATTCGGGCAGGGCGTCGATCGTGGTCATGCACCCAGTGTCGGGCGCATACTGGTCGTACCGGCAGACCAGTTCCACCGGAACCGACCAGACCAGTCGCACCCACCAGATCGGAGGCCGGCGATGGACGGCCCGCTCCTCGTCATCGACCGCGACGACACCCGCCCGCTCGGCGTGCAACTCGTCGACGGCTTGCGGCGGGGCATCCTCGCCGGCGCCCTCCGCCCCGGCGACCCGGTGCCCTCCACCCGCGCCCTCGCCGCCGAGCTCGGCGTCTCCCGCAGCTCGGTCGTAGCCGCGTACGACCAGCTCGCCGGCGAGGGCTACCTCGAATCGCGGCAGGGCGCGCCGACGGTCGTCGCCGAGCTCGAGGCGCGGCCCGCCGACGCGGTGCCGGTCGCCCGCGGGACGTCCACCGGCGCCACGGGGAGCGCGGCGGTCGCGGCGGCAGTCGCGGCGGCGGCGGCCGGCGACGCGTCGGCACGCGGGTCGGAACGCGGGTCGGAACGCGAGCCCGAGCGGCCGCCGGGCGCCGTGGCGGCCGACAACCCGACCGCGGCAGGCGCACGGGCGGGGCATCCGATCGTCGACCTCCAGCCGGGCGTGCCCTCGACCGCGCGGCTCGACACGCGGGCCTGGCGGGCGGCCTGGCGCCACGCCGCCGTAGCCGAGCCGGTGGCACCGGTGGCACCTCCCGGGTTCGGGCTCCCCGAGCTGCGCGAGCAGCTCGCCGACCACCTGCGGCGGGCCCGCGGCATCGCCTGCACCGCCGCCGACGTCGTCGTGACCGCGGGCACCGGCGAGGCCCTGGCACTGCTGGCCGCCGCGCTGACCGGGTCGGCCGTCGACCCCGCGACGACGCGCCGCACGCCCAGGGTCGCCGTCGAGGACCCCGGCTACCCCTCGGCCCGCCGCACGCTCGAGCGACGGGGCATCCGCACCGTGCCCGTGCGCGTCGACCGCGACGGGCTCGACCTCGCGGCGCTGCGCGCGACGCCCGGCCCGTTCGACGCGGTCATGGTGACGCCCAGCCACCAGTACCCGCTGGGCGGGCGGCTGCCGGTCGCCGACCGGCTCGCCCTGCTCGACTGGGCGGGCGAGCACGACGCGATCGTCATCGAGGACGACTACGACAGCGAGTACCGCCACACCGGCACGCCCCTGCCGGCGCTCGCGAGCCTCGACACGGGCCGGGGCCTCGGCCGCACGGTGCTCGTCGGCAGCCTGTCGAAGGTGCTGACCCCGTGGCTGCGCCTCGGCTGGATCGTGCTGCCCGACCGCCCGGCGCTCCGCGCCGCGATCGCCGGCATCCGCCGCGACGAGCACTCGCCCGTCTCCGGGGTCGTGCAGGCGGCGATGGCGGAGTTCATCGCCTCCGGCGCCCTGCGACGGCACATCGCCGCGAGCCGCCGCGCCTACGGCCACCGCCGCCGGCTCGTCGCCGAGGCGCTCGGCGACCTGCCGGGGGCACCGCTCACGGCACTCGACGGCGGCCTGCACGCGGTGCTCGAGCTGCCCGACGAGGCATCCGCCCACGCCGTCGTCACCCGCCTCGCCGACGCGGGCGTCGCCGTCGCGCCGCTCGCGTACTACGCCGACAGCGCCCCGGCGGTGCACCACGGGATCGTCATCGGGTACGCGGCGCCGACCGACACCGGGCTCGGGGAAGCGCTTGCGCGGATCCGCGCCGAGGTGCTCCGCGCCCTCGACACGGGCGCGGGCACGGCCCTAGGCTGACCCGGACCGCGCCCCTGCAGCGCGGTGATCCGGACAGTGCGGTGGAGGGCCGATGGTGCGGCGTGGCGATCGACGAGCCCGGGGGCGGCGTCGCGGACGGACGGGCGGCGCGATCCCGACCGCCCTCGGAATGCTCGGCGCGACCGCCCTGCTGCTGACCGGCTGCGCACCCGCCGGCCCGCCGCCGGTGAAGACCGTGATGGTCACGGTCACGCCGACGCCCACTCCCACTCCGACACCCACTCCGACTCCGACCCCGCCACCGGCCGCCGAACCCGCGCCCGCGCCGGCTCCGCCGCCCGTCCCGAACGAGGCCGCGCCCGTCTACGAGCCGGGCCCCGCGGTCGACACCGGGCCGATCACCGGCGCGACGGGCACGCCCGTCGTCGACGGGTCGGGCATGCCGGTGCGGTACGTCGTCGTCGCAGGCGACAGCTTCTTCGACATCGCGCAGCGCTTCGACCTGCCGCAGCAGCAGTTGCTGCGCATGAACCCGCAGGTGCCGAACTTCGGCGAGACGGTCTACATCGGCGACGAGATCAACCTCGACTGGACGAAGGTCGGGCTCGGCTGACGCCCGGCCGCGTCGCCTAGGGTCGTGGGCGTGGATGTCGTCATCGCGCCGTGGAGCCCCTGGCCGCTCGTGTTCCCCGCGATCGTGCTCGCCGCGGGCGTCGTGCTGACGTTCGTCGGAACCCTCCGCGAGCGCCGCTGGGCCCGCGACCTCGGGATCATTCTCGTCGTGCTCGGCGGCCTGTCGGCCGTGACCGTGCTCGGCTTCGCGAGCGGCACCTGGGACCAGGAGCAGCGCCGCGCGGCGCTCGTGCAGATCGGCTACGAGGAGCCCACGTTCTCGGGCGGGACGGGTATCGTCGGCAGCATGACGCCCGGGGAGATCGACTTCCGCGCGGTGCGCGACGGCGAGGCCGTCACCGGCACGCTGGTCCCGCTCGGCGGCGACCGGTGGCAGGTCGTCGAGGACGACGCGCCCGCCGACGGGGAGTGACCCGGGCCGAGGAGGCCGCATGCCCGAGCAGCTCATCACCATCGCCGCCTGGAACCCGGCACCGCTCATCGCACCGGCGGTGCTGGGGATCCTCGCGATCGCGATGTCGATCGCGGGCACGCGGCTGCGGCTCAAGCCGCTGCGCGAGGCGGGGTACGTCGCGTTCATCGTCGCCGGCTTCGCCGTCGCGGCCATGTGGTGGTCGCTGTCGGGCATGTGGGACACGAGCCAGCGCGAGCGGGCGCTCGAGGCACTCGGCTACGAGTCGCCGACGTTCCAGGCCTCCGCCGCGATCGCCGGCGAGGACCTCCCGCCGTGGGGGTTCCACGCCGTCCGCGACGGCGCGCGCGTGCGCGGCGTCCTGCACCACGTGGAGGGCGAGCAGTGGCGCCTCACCGAGGTCGAGGTGGAGCAGGAGGAGGCCGAGGACTGAGGGCCGGGATCGGGGGCTGAGCTGGGGCTGAGGGCCGGGCCGGGCTGGGGTTGGGTTGGGTTGGGCGCCGCTGGACTGTGGCTGGGCTGGGTCTGGGGCTGGGCGCCGCTCAGGCGAACAGCGCCTGGCCCACGTACTCGCCCTCGGCGACCCCGCCCGGCACCGCGAACACGGCCGAGCCGACGTGCTTCAGGTACTCGTTCAGGCCGTCGGCCGCCAGCGTGCGCTGCACGTCGATGAACTGCTGCGGCGACCGCTGGAACGAGATGAAGAACAGGCCGGCGTCGAGCCGCCCGAGCGCGTCGTTGCCGTCGACGAAGTTGTAGCCGCGGCGCAGCAGGCGCGTGCCACCGTTCTGCGACGGGTGCGCGAGTCGCACGTGCGAGGTCGTCCCGATGAGCGGCGCGCCGGTCGGGCCCTCGGACTCGAAGTCGGGCTCGGTGAACTCGGTGCCGCCCGAGAGCGGCGCGCCCGAGCCCTTGGCGCGGCCGACGAGCGACTCCTGCTCGCCGAGCTGCACCCGGTCCCAGTTCTCGATGATCATGCGGATGCGCCGCGTCACGAGGTAGCTGCCGCCGACGAGCCAGGCGGGCTCGTCGGATGCACCGACCCAGACCTGCTCGTCGACGGTCTGCGTCTCCTCGGCCTTGACGTTCGCGGTGCCGTCCTTGAAGCCGAACAGGTTGCGCGGCGTCGCCTGCGCGGTCGACGTCGACGACGTACGGCCGAACCCGAGCTGCGACCAGCGCAGGCTCGCCCGCCCGAACGCGATCCTGCTGAGGTTGCGGATCGCGTGCACCGCGACCTGCGGGTCGTCGGCGCACGCCTGGATGCACAGGTCGCCACCGGTGCGCTCGGGTTCGAGGGCGTCGCCCTGGAAGCGCGGCAGCGGCTCGAGCAGCGACGGACGCCGGGCGGCGAGGCCGAAGCGGTCGGTGCCGTCCTCGGCGACGAACAAGGTCGGGCCGAAGCCGAACGTGATCGTGAGGCCGGAGGCCGGCAGCCCCTGCGCCTCGCCGGTGTCGGCCGGGGGCGCGTAGTCCGACCCGCCGACGGCGCCGCCCTCCTCGACGTCGAGCCCCTGCGTGAGGCGTGCGGCCGCGTCGGTCCAGTCGGCGAGGAGCTCGATGAGCCCGTCGCGGTCGACCGACGCCGCCACGTCGAACGCGGCGAAGTGCAGCCGGTCCTGCGCCGGGGTCACGATGCCCGCCTGGTGCTCGCCGTGGAACGCGTACGCGCGGGTGGCACCGGAGGCGCCGGCCGAGGCATCCGCTCCCCCGCCGGCGACCGCCGAGGCGACCGCCGCCGTGGTGCCCGCGCCGACGACCGCACCGGCCGCGCCGGCGCCGAGGTAGCCGAGCAGGCCGCGGCGGGTGACGCCGCGGCGGTCGGCACCGCCGTCGGCCGCGTCGCTCGGCTCGCGCTCGTCGGCCATCAGACCCCGAGGACCGTCGCGGTCAGCTGCGAGAGCGGCTCGGCGAGCGCGTTGACCGCGTCGGAGAGCGCCTTCTTGTCGGCGTCGGTCAGGGTCGCGTAGTCGACGAACCCGGTCTCGATCGAGCCGAACGAGGCGAGCTCGGCCTCGAGGGCGGCGAACTGCCCGTCGATGTCGGCGGCGAGCGCGGTGCCCTCGTCGCCCTTCGACTCGGCGAGCGCACGCACCGCGCCGAAGGCGACGCCGGCGCCCTGCACGTTGGCGGCGAAGTCGGTGAGGTCGGTGCCGCTCCACCAGTCCTCCTCGCCGGTGATCTTGCCGGCGGCGACCTCGTCGAGCAGCGCGATCGCGCCGTTCGGGATGTCGGCGAGCGAGACCGAGAAGCTCGGGTCGGTGACGAGCTCGTGCAGCTCGGTCACGTCGGCGACGAGGCCGTCGGCGAAGGCCTGGCGCTGCTCGGGCGTCGACGGCGCCCAGCCGGCGAGCGCGTCCTGGCCGTCGGAGTTGAGGTCGCCGGCGACGGGGGCCCAGAGATCCTTCTCGATGCGGTGGAAGCCGGTCCAGTCGATGCCGTCGGCGACGGCGTCGACCTCGCGGAAGTCGATCTTCGGGTCGAGGTCGCCGAACGCCTCGGCGGTCGGCTCGATGCGCTCGTACGAGACGCGCGTCGAGGCGAACAGGGCGCGCGCGGTCTCGTCGTCGCCGGCCGCGTAGGCGGCGGCGAACGCCTCGACCTGCGGGAGCAGCTCGCCCACCTGCGAGCGCACGTACGCGAGGTACTCGGTGACGGCCTGGTCGGCGAGCTCCTGCTCGTCGGCCGAGACGGCGGATGCCTCGCCCGTGACGGTGAACTCGGCGAGCCCCACGGGCGCCCCGACCTGTTGGAACTTGCAGGCCGTGTAGTAGGTGCCGGGCTCGAGCTGGGCGACGAAGTCGACCTTCTGCCCGGGCGTGACGTTCTCCTTCTCGCCCACGATGCGGAGCTGGTCCTCGGCGAGGATCTCGAACTCGTTCACGTCGGTGCCGGTGTTCGCGAGCGCGAACGTCACGGCCCCGGCGGTCGCGGTCGGCGTCGCGACGGCGCAGCCGTCATCGGTGATCGCCACGTCGATCGCCGACGCGAGGTCGGACTTCGCGACGCACCCGGTGAGGGTGAGGGCGGTGAGCGCGGTCACGGCGACGGAGGTCGCGAGGGCGCGGCGGTTCATCGGGGCTCCTTCGAGGGGTGTGCGCGACGCCGGGCGTCAGTGCACGATCGCGACCGCGGGGACGGCGGCCGGGGCGGGCTTCGCGGCGTGGCGCCGCTTGAGCATGACGAGGTACAGGGTTGTCGTGACGGCCACGTATGCGACCCAGGCGATCACCTGGGCCCACGTGGGCTGCGGGGTGAAGTTGAAGATGCCGCCGAGCAGGCTGTCGAGCCATCCGCCCGCGGGCACGACGGGGGTGAGGTCGTAGGCCGGTACGCCCGAGCCGGGGATCACGGATGCCTCCTGCAGGTCGCCGACCCCGTAGGCGAGCACGCCCGCGGCGACGAGGATCAGGAAGAGCCCGGTCCAGGTGAAGAAGGTGCCGAGGTTGAACCGCACGAGGCCCTTCGCGATCGCCCACGAGATGACGATCGCCGTGGCGATGCCCGCGAGCGCGGCGACCGTGCCGACCACGGGGTCGCTGCCGCCGGCGACGTTCGCCCAGACGAACAACGCGGTCTCGATGCCCTCGCGGCCGACCGACAGGGCGCCGAGCAGCACGAGCGCCCACGCGGTGCCGCCGACGGCGACGTCGACGCGGCCGCGGAGCTCGCCCGAGAGGGTGCGGCCGTGCGTGCCCATCCAGAAGATCATCCAGGTCACCATCGCGACCGCGACGAGCGAGAGCACGCCGCCGAGGATCTCCTGCGCCTGGAACGTCATCGCGTACGGGCCCCAGGTGAGCAGGGCACCGACGCCGAGCGACACGGCGACCGCGATGCCGATGCCGGCCCAGAGGCGGCCGCGCAGTTCGCGGCGTTCGATCCGACTCAGGTAGGCCAACAGGATGCCGACGATGAGGCCTGCTTCGAGGCCTTCGCGAAGTCCGATGAGGTAGTTGGCGAGCACGGGCGTCTCCGAGCGGGAGGGGATGGGGTTGAGCTAAGGCTAACCTAAGCACCCGCTGGGATGAAACGGACTGCCGTCGCCTCAGCCGACGTCGCAGGCCGTGCCGTTCAGCGCGAAGCCCGACGGCGCGCTGCTGTCGCCCTGCGAGGTCGCGTTCAGGCCGAACGAGACGCTGCCGCCGGCGGCGATGCTCGCGTTCCAGTTCTCGGCACTCGCGGTCGCGGTCGACCCGCTCTGCTCGACCGCAGCGCCCCAGGACTTCTGCACGCGCTGGCCGTCGGAGAGGCCGAAGGTCAGCTCCCAGCCGCTGATCGGCGCCGCGCTTCGGTTCGTGACGGTCAGGTTCGCGTTGAACCCGCTCCCCCAGTCCTCGACGCGCGCGACGACGAGGCATCCGCCCGTGGCCGATCCGCCGTCGGCCGGCGGTGCCGGAGCCGGGGCGGCGGACGCGTCGGGGCCCGGCACGGGCGTCGGCGTCGGCGTCGGGCTCGGCGTGGGCGTCGGCGTCGGGATGGGCGTCGGCGTCGCGGCGGGCGGGGCCGACGGCGACGTCGTCGGCCGCGGCCGCCCGCCGGCCTCGATGGCGTCGCCGTCGCCGACCGCGTCGAGCGCCTGCCGGTGCGCGCGCACCAGGTCGAGCTCGGCATCGCCGGGCAGCACGCCGTAGGTGCCGCGGGGGCCGGCCGGTTGATAGGCCCAGAACGCGCTCGCGTCGGCCTCACGGGCCTCGAGCGCGCGGTACACCGCCCGCCAGTACGCCGCCCGGACGTTCGCGTGCGCGTTGAACGCCCCGAGGAAGAACGGCTTGCCGACCAGGTCGTGCGCCGTCGCGATGTACGACTCGACGAGCTCCCCCGCGACCTGCGGCTCCACCGCCGGCGAGGCATCCGTCGGGAAGAACTGTGCCGTGCAGAAGTCGACGTAGCGGTTGGCGCAGGCCTCCACGAACGGCGCCGCGTTCGCGGCGGCGCCGGCGCTGCCGCCGTCGGTGCCCACCGTGATCAGGTGCTCCGAGTCGATCGCGCGGATGCGAGACACGACGCGGTGGATCCAGTCGCGCAGCTCCGCGCCCGACGCAGTGGGATCGCCGGCGCCGGCGGCGGGGACGCTCGGCGCGTCCACGAGGTCCCAGGCGAGGATCGTGGGGTCGGCCCGATAGGCGATGCCCGTCTCGGGATTCACCCGTTCGAGGAGCGCCTCCACGGCGAACAGGTAGTCGGCGTCGCAGCCCGGGCATTCGACGCCGTCGAAGAACGCCGTTCCGTCGGCGTCGAGGAGCCCGCTCCAGCCCAGCACCGCGGCGACCCCGTCCTCGGCGTCGGCGTCCGCGAGCACCGGGATGACCCGGATGCCCTGCTCGCGGGCCGCGCGCAGCAGCACGTCGAAGCCCGACAGCGCCTCCTCGACGACGACCCCCGACTCCGGGAAGGCGCCGTCGGGGGCGTGCGTGAACGCCCGCACGCGCACGAGGTCGACGCCGAGGGCCGCCAGGTCGGCGAGCTGCCGCTCGATGCCCTCCTCGTCGACCGAGACCGCGCCGTTCGGGCCCACCGATGCGAGGGCGAGCTCGGGCGCGTTCGCACCCACGAACGTCGTCGCCACGTCGTCGATGCAGAAGTGGACGCCGCAGGCGGTGACGAAGGCGTCCGGGTTGCGCACCGGCCTCGGCAGGAACACGAGCAGCGCCGTGACGATCGCGGCGACCGTCAGCGTGACGCTCGCGATCGCGAGGAACGTCGGCCGACGCCGAAGGCTTCGCGCGAATCGGATCATCCGGGGACTTTCGGGTCGGTTGGGGCAGCCGGCGGGAAGGGGGTGTGCACCGGCGGCGGACCGCGACTTCGCGGCCCGCCTGCCGCAGGAATCGTAATCCGAGAGCGCTCTCCTGACCAACCCTCAACTGTCGCGCGCGGCCACGGGCGTAGCGTGGGACCGTGCTGACCCCGCCGGAGACCCCGAAGCGACCGACCACCCGCGAGCACCACGGCGACGTGGTTCCCGACGACTACGAATGGCTGCGCGAGAAGGACGACCCCGCGGTCGTCGCGCACCTGCACGCCGAGAACGCCTACACGAAGGCCCGCACCGAGCACCTCTCGGTGCTCACCGAGCAGGTGTTCGAGGAGATCAAGAAGCGCACCAAGGAGACCGACCTCTCCGTGCCGACCCGCGAGGGCGACTGGTGGTACTACACCCGCACCGTCGAGGGGCAGCAGTACGGCATCCACTGCCGCGTGCCCGTCGCCGGGCCGGGCGACTGGGAGCCCCCGGTGACGGATGCCTCGGGCGCGCCCCTGCGCGGCGAGCAGGTGCTGCTCGACGACAACGTCGAGGCCGAGGGCCACGACTTCTACTCGCTCGGCAGCTTCGACGTCTCCGCCGACGGGTCGACGCTGCTCTACGGCGTCGACGTCGAGGGCGACGAGCGGTACACGATCCGGCTGCGCGCGATCGACGACTCCGGCCGCGAGTTCGCCGACGTCATCGAGGGCACGGCGGGCGGCGCGGTGTTCGACCCGAGCGGCCGGTACGTGTTCTACGCCACGGTCGACGAGTCCTGGCGGCCCGACACCATCTGGCGCCACGAGGTCGGCACCGGGGCATCCGACGACGTGCGCGTCTTCGAGGAGCCCGACGAGCGGTACTGGCTCGGGGTCGGACTCACCCGCAGCCGGAGGTTCCTCGTGATCGAGGCCGGATCGAACATCACCAGCGAGACCTGGCTGCTCGAGGCATCCGACCCGACCGGCGAGTTCCGCGTGGTGTGGCCGCGGAAGGAGGGCGTCGAGTACGACGTCGAGCACGTCGTCGCGGGCGGCCGCGACCGGCTCCTCATCACGCACAACGACGGCGCGGTGAACTTCGAGCTCGTGAGCGTCGCGGCCGACGACCCGCAGGGACCGCAGCGGATGCTCCTGCCGCACAACCCCGACGTGCGCATCGAGGGCGTCGACGCGTTCCGCGACTTCGTCGCGCTCGAGTACCGGCGCGAGGGCCTGCCCCGGGTCGCCGTCGCGAAGGTGCCGCCGCAGGGCCTCCCGGCCGACGCGACGCCCGACGACACGCTGCACGAGCTCGCGTTCGACGAGGCGCTGTTCGCGGTCGGCGTCGGCGGCAACCCCGACTGGGAGCAGCCGACCCTGCGCATCGGGTTCACGAGCTTCGTCACCCCGACGACGGTGATCGACCTCGTCGTCTCGACCGGCGAGCGACGGGTGCGCAAGCAGCAGCCCGTGCTCGGCGACTACGACCCCGCCCGGTACGCGCAGCGCCGCGAGTGGGCGGTCGCCGACGACGGCACGCGCATCCCCGTCTCGCTCGTGTACCGGGCCGACCTCGTCGAGGCGGGCACGCCCGCGCCGACCCTGCTGTACGGCTACGGGTCGTACGAGACGTCCATCGACCCCGCGTTCTCGATCCCGCGGCTGTCGCTGCTCGACCGCGGCATCGTGTTCGCGGTCGCGCACGTGCGCGGCGGCGGCGAGATGGGCCGGCTCTGGTACGAGCACGGCAAGAAGCTGCACAAGCGGCACACCTTCACCGACTTCGTCGCGGCCGCCCGGCACCTCATCGACCAGGACGTCACCTCGCCCGACCGGCTCGTCGCGCAGGGCGGCTCGGCCGGCGGCCTGCTCATGGGCGCCGTCGCGAACCTCGCGCCGAAGCTGTTCTCGGGCATCCTCGCCGAGGTGCCGTTCGTCGACCCGCTGACCACGATCCTCGACCCGTCGCTGCCGCTCACGGTCATCGAGTGGGACGAGTGGGGCAACCCGCTCGAGGACTCCGACGTGTACGCCTACATGAAGGCGTACTCGCCGTACGAGAACGTGCACGAGCACGGCTACCCGCCGATCCTCGCGGTGACGTCGCTGAACGACACCCGCGTGCTCTACGTCGAGCCGGCCAAGTGGGTCGCCAAGCTCCGCGACGTCGGCGCCGACGCGCTGCTGCGGGTCGAGATGGCGGCCGGGCACGGCGGGGTGTCGGGCCGGTACTCGGCGTGGCGCGAGCGGGCGTTCGCGTACGCGTGGCTGATCGACCGCGCGGGGGCGCACCCGTCGGGCGAGTAGGCGGGCGGCTGGCGCCGTTCGTGCGACGGAGGGCCGGTCGCGGAATGGCCCGGTCGCGGTCGCGGCGATCGGCCCTCGCGGCTGTCGGCGGCCGATGCGAGACTTCCTCGCATGTCCATCCTCTCCGAGCTCAGCGAACGCGTGCCCGGCCGGGTCTTCGGCCCCGGCACCCCCGAATACGACGCCGGATCGGCCGTCTTCCTCGGCCCCGGCGCGCCCGAGGCGGTGGCGAGGCCCGAGTCCGCCGACGAGGTCGCCGCGGTGGTGGCGTTCGCCGCCGAGGCCCGAACGCCCCTCGCCATCCGCAGCGGCGGGCACGGCGGCCTGCCCGCCGAGGGCGGCGTCGTCCTCGACCTGTCCTGCCTCGCGTCGATCTCCTCGGACGGGAACGGGCGCGTCCACGTCGGCGCCGGCGCACGCTGGGGCGACGTCGCCGCGGCGCTCGCGCCCGCCGGCCGCGGGGTGAGCTCGGGTGACACCCGGGACGTCGGCGTCGGCGGCCTCGCGACGGGCGGCGGCATCGGATGGCTCGTGCGCACGCACGGCCTCACGGTCGACGCCGTCCGCGAGATCGAGGTCGTGACCGCCGCGGGCGCGGTGCTCACCGTGTCGGACGACTCGCACCCCGACCTGTTCTGGGCGCTCCGCGGCGGCGGCGGCAACTTCGGGGTCGCGACCCGGTTCACGTTCGAGACGGCGCCCGTCGCCGGACTCGTCGGCGGGAGCATCCGATTCGAGCAGTCCGGCCTCGGCGACGTGCTGCGGGCCTGGCGCGACATCACGGTCGCCTCGCCCGACACGCTGAACTCGTCGCTCATGGTGATGCCGGCGTTCGCGCCGGGCGTGCCGGCGGGCCCGACGCTCGGGGTCGCCCTGCTCGGCACCGAGGCGGAGCTCCGCGCGATCCTGGCGCCCCTGCTCGACCTGCCGTCGGTCGCCGAGGAGCAGCTCGGCCCGGTCGCCTACGGCGACCTGCTCGAGTCGGCGCCGCCCGGTCGCCCGCCGTTCCGCTTCGTCGGCGGGAACGGGTTCGTGCCCGCGCTGACCGACGAGTTCCTCGCGTCCGTCGAACGCGCGGTGTCGACCGAGGTGCCGACGATGGCGCTGCTGCGGGCGCTCGGCGGTGCGTACCGCCGGGTCGACGCGGATGCCACGCCCCTCGCCTTCCGCGACGCCGAGGCGCTGCTCGTGCTGAACGCGATCCTCCCGGCCGACGCACCCGACGAGCAGGCGGCCGAGGTGCAGCTCGCGCTCGACGCACCGCTGGACTTCACCGTCGGCCGGTACGGCAACTTCACCCAGGAGTACGGCGACGACGTCGTGGCGACGATCTACCCGCCGGCGACGCTCGATCGGCTGCGGCGCGTGAAGGCGGAGTTCGACCCGGGCGACGTGTTCCGGGCGCCGCACCACGTCGCCCCGCTCGACTAGGCGCGGGCGCGCCGGCCGGAGGTCCACGACCGGCCGCGGGTCGACGTCGGCATGCCCCACGTCGGCACGCCCGGCGCCGGCGTGCCCGGCGTCAGCGTGCCCGGCGTCAGCCGATGAACCGGGCGAACGGGTCGGCGAGCTCGTCGCGCCGCTCCGCGGCGCGGGTCACCTGGAGCGCCAGGTCGTCGGCGAGCTCGTGCATGCGCGCGTCGCGGGCGAGCTCGTACTCGGCGTCGACCGGGATGTCGGGCCACTCGCGGTCGAGGCGCTGCTCGATCACCTCGCTGACCTCGGCCCAGGCCGCGTCGCGCGCGCGGGTCGCGAAGGCGTTCAGGTACTCGGCGTCGCCGCGCTTCATCCAGAGCCGCTTCGCGATCTCGGCGTACACCTTCTCGCGCCGGCGCAGGTTGAGCGCGTCGGCCCGGTGGTAGTCGTGCTGGTGCTGCGACCGGCCGTCGCGGTTCGACGCGACCTCGCGCTCCTCGGCGGAGTGCTCGGCGGTCTCGTCGGACTCCTGCACGAGCTCGTACAGCACCTCGCGGGCGGCGGCCGCGGCGCGGTCGTCGTCCCACGGTTCGTCGCCGCGGAGGGCCTGGAGGATGAACCGGTTCTTCAGGGTCATGCGGCCGGCCTGCTCGGCGAGCATGAGGCCTTCCTCGACCATGTCCTCGAACGGGGGCGGCACGACCTCGGGCAGGGCGTCGCGATCGAAGGGCTTGAACCGCTTGCCCTTGTTCCGCGCGAACCAGCCGAACATCGCTCGCCTCCAACTCCGGACCTGCACCTGAAAGCCTACGGCGTCGCGGGGGTTCGGGCCCGCGTCGGGGCATCCGCATCGCGCCGCTCGGCCCGCCCGTCGGCGGGGCGTGCGCCGCTGCGCAAGACCACGGGAGGGCGATCGGTCGGGAACGGCCGGATCGACTGGGTCGGCGGACGGATGGGCTACGCGCCCGGGTCGAACCCCGCGACCCGCCCCTCGGGCGACGGATGCTTCGCGATGAGGCTGGCGTCCTTGCCGGCGTAGCCCTCGGCGATCAACTCCCGGAACTGCGCGAGCGCGAGGTCGGCCGCAGGCGTGCGCAGGCCCGCGGCATCCGCCGCAGCGACGGCGAACGAGAGGTCCTTCTCGGCGAGCGCCGCCGAGAAGGTCGCGTCGTAGTTGCGGTTCGCGGGGCTCGAGGCGACGACGCCGGGCGCGGGGTACCAGGTGCGCAGCGGCCAGGACTCCCCCGACGACGCCGAGGCGACCTCGAAGAACCGCGCGGGATCGAGTCCGAGTTCGTGCGCGAGCTGCGCGCCCTCGGCGACCCCGAGCAGCGACACGAACAGCATCAGGTTGTTCGCGAGCTTCGCGGCGATGCCGAGGGTCGGGCCGCCGAGGTCGAACACGTGCCCGGCCATCGGCTCGACGAACGGCGTCACGGCCGCCACGTCGTCGGGATCGCCGCCGAGCATGAAGGTCAGCGAGCCGGCCGCGGCGCCGCCGATGCCGCCCGACACGGGGGCGTCGATGAACCGGAACCCGCGCGCCGTCGACTCCTCGTGGCACCAGCGGGACGTGTCAACGTCGACGGTCGAGGTGTCGATGAGCAGCGCACCCGGGCGGGCGGTCGCCCAGACCCCGCCGGCACCCGCGTACACCGCGCGGACGTGCTCGTTGCGCGGCAGCGACGTGAAGACCGCGTCGGCTTCCGCGGCGGCCGCGTCGATGCCGTCGACGACCTGCACCCCGGCCTCGGCGGCCAGCGCGTTCGCCGCGGGGTCGAGGTCGAACCCCCGCACGTCGTGCCCGGCCTCCACGAGATGGGCCGACATCGGCCCGCCCATGTGCCCCAGTCCGATCCATCCGATGACCGCCATCAGCCCTCCCGACGTCGCTGTCGTGCTCCCGTCCCACGCTACTCGCGCGCCGCCCCCGCGTCGCGGCCCTCGCGAGTGTCCAGTTCCGGCGGCGGGAGGCGCCGCACATCAGCAGGAACTGGACACTGGGCGTCTGTCGTCGGCGGCGAAGCGGCGACGCGGTCCGGCTCCGACGGCACGGCGCGGCGGCGCGGCGGCGGGCGGGCGGCGGCGCGGATGCCTCGGCGAATCAGCCGGCGAGCTGGGCGAGGAACGCCGCAGGCACGCCGCGACGGCGTTCGTCGGCCGACGCGGCGGCGGCGACGAAGCCGTCGCGACGCACGAGGTAGAGCCGGTCGGCGCGCAGCCGCCCCGCCGCATCGGGCGGGAAGACGTGGTGCTCCAGCCCGAGCGCGTCGCCGACCCGTGCCACCGACCGTTCGGACGTGCCGTACCCGTGCACCTGCCAGGTGAACGCGCGCAGCGCCTCGTGGTTGCCGCCGGTCCACGGCAGGCGCAGGCCGACGGCGGGGTCGGCGAGTACGCCGCGAGCGCCCGGCGGAGACATCCGATACCGGATGCGCGTCTGCGAGAGGTACCCGAACAGGCGGCTCCCGCCGATGAGCCGCGGCACCGCGCGAACCGCCGCGGGGCCGACCGCGGGCACGAGTCGGCTGCGCACGAGCCGGGGGAATCCGCCCTCCGCGGTGACCCCCTCGAAGACGCGGTCGGTCGATTCGACGAGCCGTCGCCCGACGGGCCGACGCTCGGCCTCGTAGCGGTCGAGGCGCACGTCGGGCATGCCGCCGAGGAGCACGTCGGCGAAGGCGCAGGCGAGATCGTGCGCCTCCTGGATGCCGGTGTTCATGCCCTGCCCGCCGACCGGCGAGTGGATGTGCGCGGCGTCGCCGGCGAGGAAGCACGGGCCGACGCGGAATCGCTCGGCGAGCCGGTGGTGCACGTGGTAGGTCGCGTACCAGGTGCGGTCGGCGTAGCCGACGCCGAAGGTGTCGCGGAGTCGGACGCGGGCCGCGTCCTCGGGGATGGTGCCGTCGGCGTCGAGGTCGCGGTCGCGCACGATGCCGAGGAGGCGGAACCTGCCCTCCCCGCCCATCGGGAAGCCGAGCAGCAGGTCGTCGTCGGCGACGCGGAGGTTCACGTCGCCCTCGACGAGTCCGGTCGTGCCGACGGCGTCGGCCACGAAGAAGGTGTGCGCGTTGGTGCGGCCGCTGAACGGCACGCCGAGCGTCTCGCGCACGAGCGAGCGGGCGCCGTCGGCGCCGACGCAGTAGCGGGCGCGCACCTCGGCCTCGCCGTCGGGTCCGTCGAGCACGGCGACGACGCCCGCGTCGCCGTCGGCGACCTGCAACCGCACCAGCCGGTGTCGCCAGCGGATGTCCCGCCCGGCCGCCGTCACCGCGTCGGCGAGGATCCGCTCGTTGCGGCTCTGCTCCAGGCTCACCAACTCGGCGAACGCGCTCACCCCGGCGCCGAGCCGACCCAGCTCGATCCGCCCGAACGCACGATCGCGGTACCCCGGCACGACCGCGCGCACCGCATGCCCCTCGGCGAGCGCGCGGTCGATCACGCCGAGCTGGTCGTACACCTCGAGCGTGCGCGCCTGCACGACGAGCGCGCGCGACTCGCGGGTCGGGCCGTCCTTGCCGTCGACGAGCTCGAACCGCACGCCGAGCCGCGCCAGGCAAGCCGCGAGCATGAGGCCCGTCGGCCCCGCGCCCACCACGAGCACGTCGGTCTCGATCGGCCGCCCCGCCGCTCCCGCCGTTCCCCCGCGCTTCGGCATGCGTCCACCCTCGCACCGGCTCGCGCCCGTGCCAAGCGTTCACGCGCGAGCGTGCCGTCGCCGGGCCGCGCCGGCTCCGCGCGCCGGCTCTGCGCGGCGTCAGAGCAGCAGGTCGCCCGCTGCCCGAACCTGGTGCCACCCGGCCGCGGCGACGGTGCGGGGCATCCGATCGGCCGCGACGAGCTCGGGCATCGCGAGCCCGGCGATCGCCGCGATGTCGGCGACCGGCACCTGGAACGTGCGGAACGGCCCGAGCTCGGGCTCCTCGCCCGGCACGGCCTCGCGGGCCGGGCGGCTCACGTCGACCAGCGGCGACTGGTCGAGCACGAACCCGGCCGTGGCGAGCTCGCCGCCGCGCACCCACGCCGCCACCTTCCAGAACCGGAGCGGCACGCGGATGCCCCGGTACGGCGGGTCGGCCGGGTCGAGGAAGGGTGCGGTGAACACCGACAGCCTCAGGTCGTTCGCCTCGGCGAACGCGAGCACGTGGTCTTCCAGCCCGAGCCAGAGCTCCTTCGACTGGTTGAAGCCCGACGCCTGCGGTGCCGCGTTCGGGTACCGGAACGTGTCGGAGTTCGCCCGGACGGCGACCGCCGGCGCGCCCCACACCGGGTCGCGGCGGCGCACGAGGTGCCCGCGGTCGAGGTCGTTGCGCGCGTACACCTCGGGCCCGGCCTGCCAGTCGGCGGGGATGCGCTCGTCGAGCCGCCAGTCGTCGCCACGCTCGACGTCGACCAGGGCGGCGCCGTCGATGTTCACGCCCGTGACCCGCGCGAAGCGCCGGCCCGTGTCGAGCACCACCGTGAAGTGGATGGAGTCGAGCTCGACGCATCCGCTCGCCTCCGGCTCGCCCACGCGCGGCAGTGCCGCGACGACCCCGAGGAAGCCCGCGTCGAAACCCATGCGGCGATTCGACCACGGGCCGCCGACATCACGGCACGCGGGCGGCCGGCTCGCACGGGCGGCGCGGCCACCGGCCGGCGACCCCCTGCGCCGCCGGCCGACCGGGTCAGGCCGCGAGCGTGCGGGTCGCGAGGGCGAGGTTCGCCTCGAGCTCCTCGCGGTTCTGCCGCACGACGTAGGCCGGGCGGTCGCGCTCGACGCGCCAGCTCTCCGAGAGCGGGCCGACGTTGACCGCGTCGTAGCCGAGCTCGTCGTAGAGGCGCACGACGAACTCCGCCGCGTCGTCGAAGTCGCTCGCGGTGGCGAGCGCACGGCGGTCGGGCGTGCCGGCCGGGGTGCCGTCGGTCGTGATCGACGCCGCGCCGATGTGGTTGAACGCCTTCGCGACCCTCGAGTCGGGCAGGAGGCGCTGCAGCAGGCCCGAGGTGGTCTCGGTGCCGGCGTCGAGCTCGGGGAAGCGGCCGTCGCGCTCCCAGTAGTAGTTGTTCGTGTCGAGCACGATCTTGCCGGCGAGGGGCGCGACGGGCAGGTCGGCGATCGCCTTCAGCGGCACGGTGACGATGACGACGTCGCCGGCCGCCGCGGCCTCCTCCGCCGTCGCCGCGGTGGCGAGCGGGCCGAGGTCGGCGACGAGCCCGGCGAGGGTCTCGGGGCCGCGGGAGTTGGAGATGGTCACGTGGTGGCCGCGCTGCGTGAGCGCCGTGGCCAGGGCGGTGCCGATGTGTCCGGCGCCGATGATGCCGTATCGCGTTTCAGTCATGCCGGGGTCGAACGCGGGCGAGACGGCGCGCATTCCATGCCGGGTCGCGTGGCGCCGCTCCGCGTCATCCGGGGTCATCGACGGCGCCGCGGGGCCGCTCGTCGCCCGCGGTCTCAGGGCCATCCCTATTGCGGCGACCCGCGCAACGGGCGTAACCATGTGACTGGATCCGGGGAGCCGAGCGGCCGGGGGCACGCGCCGCAGGCCGCCCCGGCGATCGCGCCGCGGGTGGGAGGCGAGATGTGGGACCGGCAGGACCTGGCCGAGGTGATCCGTCGCACCCCCGCGGTCGCCGACGACGCGCTGCTCGCGGCGCAGCACAGCGCGGACTCCCCGCCGATCGACCTGCGCGCGTTCACGGCCGCCGCGCACCTGCTCGGCGAGGATCCCGCCGACTTCTGCCTCGCGAGGCTCGCCGCCATGCACCGGCTGCGCGCGTTCGCCGACGCGCTCACCGCGCGCGGCGTCGCGGTCGGCTCGCGTCGTGACGAGGCCCGGCGCCTCGCCGAGCGGCTGGTCGCCCGCGCCGAGGCGGGCGAGGCGGGCGACGCGGCAGCGGCGGATGCCACGGGCGACACGGATGCCCCGAGCGACACGGATGCCGCGACCGGGGCAGGTTCCGCGAGCCGCGGGGGCGCGTCCGGCGCGAGGTCCCCGGGTGGGGCATCCGAGGGGCGGCCGCCCGCCGCCGACGACCTCGAAGCGGAGCCCGACGACGAGGCGGCCGCCGAGGTCGATGCCGCGCCGGCGAGGCCGCGCGGCCGACTCGACGTCGACGCGCTCGCGCGGTTCGCCGACCGGGCCCGCACCATCCCGTGCCGCGTGCAGGTCGACGGGCGCTTCGCGGGCACCGGATGCCTCGTCGCCCCCGGCCTCGTGCTCACCGCCTGGCATGTCGTGCGGACCGTCGGACCCGGCCAGGACGAGGACCCGCCGCCGACGGTCACCGTGCGCCTCGCCGACCGGAAGTCGTACCCGGCGGGCGCTCCCCTCGCCTACGCGTCGGAGTGCGGCGACGGCGAGTGGGAGAGCCGGGCGCCGCGCAGCGACGACGAGGTGAAGGGCCGGCACGACGTGGTGCTGCTGCCCCTCCGCACCGAGGCGGCGCGCCACCTCGGCTACGCCCGGCTGCCGGCGACCGCGCCCCCGCCGCCCGGCGCGTCGCGCCTGTTCGTGCTCGACTATCCGAAGGGCGACGACCTCGGCATCGGCGATGGGCGGGCCTGGCCCATCCCCGACGTCACCGAGCGGCTCTACCACGACGTCGAGACGGCCGGAGGGTCGTCGGGCGGCGCCTGCTTCGACGACCGCTTCGAACTCATCGGGCTGCACCAGGGCGCGATCGGCGGGCCGCGCGACGACGGGGTGCGCGGCCGCCTCGTGCCGCTGTCGGCCTTCTTCGACGGGGTCGCACCCCTCGTGGCAGCCGGGATCGCGCCGAAGGCGCTGTGGCGGCTCGACGGGCAGACCCACCGACTCGTGATCGGTCGCGACCTGTTCGCCGCCGCCGTCGCCGAGGCCGGTCGGGACGGCTCGCGAGTCCGGGGCATCCGGCTGAAGCGCCGCAACCCGGCGTCGGGCGACGAGACCGGGTTCGGGTTCTCCTCGGAGCTGCTGCAGGAGCTTCTGCTGCGCCGGGCCGGCTCGCACGTGCTCGTGCGGGTGCCGCTCGACGAGTCGGTCGACGACCTGCTCGCCGACGTGGCCGACCGGGCCCGCGACGTCGGCCTCGACGCCGGCGACCGCCGAGGGGCGGGGACGCCCCGCGATCGGGCCGACCGCCTCGCCGAGGCCCTGGATCGCTCGGCGGCCGACGACGGGCGGATCGCCTGGTTCTTCACCGACAACCCGTCGCTGCAGCTCACCGAGTCGGCGCGCGCGCAGCTCGAGGCGTTCGTCGCCGCCTGCCTCGAGCGGCCGCGGCTGCGGCTCGTCATCGCCGGCCTCGAGACGATCCCGCTCGCCGGCCTGGAGTTCTCGAGCGCCGCGGCGGCGGGTGGCGACGGCCCGGCGGGTATGGTCGTCGACTACCTCGGCGGCTTCACGGCCGACGACGTGCGCGCCTGCTGCACGCTCGCCTACGACGAGCTGACGGGCGACCACCAGTCGGCGGTGATCGACGCGTTCGTCGTCGCGGCGACGGCGGGACTCGCGAACGTGAACGGCGTGTACGCGTCGGTCGACCTGGCCGAGGTGTCGAAGCGGCTGCTGCGGCTCCTTCCCGCGATCGAGCCGAAGGCGACCCGCGGGGGTGCCCGATGAGCGCCGACGACCCGCAGCCGCGCGCGCGATCGGCATCGGGCCGCTCCCGCGACCGCGTGGTGACGGCCGCGATCGCCGAGGCCCGTCGCTTCGCCGCGCTGTCGGGCCCATTCGACCCGGTCGCCGCGCTCCGCAGCGTCGGCGGCATCGCCGACCTGCGCGCCGGCGAGATCACGGCGGTGGCGGCGGACCTCTCGCGGGCGTGCGAGCGCGCGGTTTCGGAGGACGGCCGCTGGCTGATGCGCGGCGTCGAACGGCGGCGCACGCTCACGAAGGTCGTGGCGGACGAGGCAGCCGGCGCCGTCGCCGATGCGATCGCGGCACGCCGGGCCGTCGCCACCGACGACCCGCCCACCCTCGACCTGCTCGATGCACTCGACGGCAGCGGGGCGTTCACCGATCCCGCGATCGACGACGCCCTCGCCGCCGGCGACCCCGAGACGCTCACCCGGGTCGGCACCGGGCTCGGCCGGGCCGGCTCCCTCGCCCCGGCCGCCGCGCGGCTCGCCGAGGTGCGTGCGGCGCTCGTGCGCCTGGGACTCGGCGAGGCATCCGGATCGGTGGGCGACGGGCCGGATGGGGCATCCGCTCGGCCGAGTGCGGCGCGCGCCGTGCCCGGCACGCCTGCCGACCTGGGCACCGCCGGACCGCCCGTCTCGTCTGCCGACCTCGTCGCCGTGCTGGACGCGGGCGGCGCCGCGCCGGGGACCCTGGCGGTGATCGGCGTTCCCGCCGACGAGGCATCCGTCGCCCGGCTCGAGGCCGCCGCGGCCGCGCTGCTCGCCCGAGACGACTGGGTGGTCGTGCGACTCGACTTCTCCCGGGTCGGGCTCGACGTGCAGGACACGACGGGGCTCACCCTCGAGCTCGCGCGCCAGCTCGCCGCGCAGGTGCCGGGCGCGGAGCGTGCCATCCTCGAGGCCCGCCAGCAGACGTCGGGCACCGTCGCGGGCACCCGGAGCCTCAAGGGCGACAGCCCCGAATCCGTGCCGGAGGAGCTCTCCCGCCGGCTCGGGGCGGCGCTGGTCGACCCACCCCGGCGGGTGCTGGTGGTGCTGCGCTCCGTCGATGAGCTGCGGGCGCGCGGGCGCACGCACCCCGCACGCCTGATCGACTGGCTCCGCCGGCTCGCGGTCGTCGGCGGCGTGCCGGCGACCGTGCTCGGCGAGGGGCTCGACGGCGAGGAGGCCGGGATGCCGGCTGACGCGCATCGGTCGGCCCGCCTGATGCTCCGCGCGCCCACCTCTGGCGACCCGGTGGCGCGCCTGCGCGACCTCAACGACCGGTCGGACTGGATCGAGGCCGACCTGCTCTACCGCGAGGCGTTCGAGCACGCCGACCTCGACGCGGCGGCGGTCGCGCCCGACGCGCTGCTCACGTTCCTCTGGCGCTCGGGCCGCTGGGCGGCCGCGCAGGACCTCGCCGAGCGTCTGGGCGGCTGGGACCGCCCAGACATTCCCCTGCTCGCGGCACTCGCGGAACGGCCGCTCGACACGCTCTGCCGGCTCGAACTCGGCGCGGAGTTCGCGTTCGACGGGCTCGTCCGGGCGCTCCGCAGCGAGCGGCACGAGCTCGGCGACGCGGTCGCCGAGTGGGTTTCCGGGCCGTCGGTGCCGCTGCTCGGCCCGGGCGCGCTGCGCTTCGCGCTGTACGCGGCCGGCGTGCCGGTGCGCGTACGACCCCCCGAGCTCGACCCGGGCGGAGCGGCGATCGCGGCCTGGTGGCCGGGTACGGATGCCTCGCCGGCATCGGATGCCGCGCGCAGCGCCGGCCTCCCGCCCGGCGACGTCGAGGCCGACGTCGGCTGGTCGCGCATCGCCGATCGGATCGCGCGACACGACGGCACCCCGCTCGCCCAGCCCGACACGGCCGCCGCCCGCGCCCGCGCCCTCGCCGCCCTCACTCCGTACGACGACGTCGTCGACACCATGAGCCGGCTTCCCGAGCACCGCGCCCTGCGCGAGACCGCCGAGGCGGCCCATCCGCGACTCGGGAGCCTCGGGTTCCTGCTTCCGGCGCGCGGCGCGCGGCGCCTGCGCGGGATCCCCGCTCCGACGCTCGAACTCCGCGCCCTCACCGACCTCGGGCTCCTCGCCGAACTCGTCGGGGCGACCGGATGGCTCGGGCCGGCGGGCGGGCGCGACCGCGACCCCGGAAGCGACGCCGCCGAGCGCGACCTCGCACTGGTCGCGGGGGCGGCCGAGCGTTGGCGGCGGACCGTCGGCGGGCGCTGGTCGTACGGGGTCCCGCCCGACGGAGCGCCTGAGGACGCTGCGCCCTGGGTCTTCCAGCCGCTCGACGAGAGCATCGCCCACCGGGTCGACGCCATCCTCGGCACGTCACGGCGGTCACGCGCCGACGTCGTCGACCGGGCCGTCGAAGAGCTCTCGGCGTGGCATGCGGAACTCGCCGAACTCGACCCCGAGGCCGTCGTCGCGCTCCTGCGCGACCGGGCGGGCGCCGCGGCCCGGCGCGCCGAGTACGCGGTTGCGGCCGCCGGAAGCGCGGCCGACGGAGCCGCGGCGGCCGCCGCGGCCCTGCTCGACGGCGGCGTGCCGAGCGCGTTCGTGCCCGGGCTCGCCGTGCTCCTGTCGGGATGACCCTCCGGCCCCACCAATCCACCCACACACCCACCCACCGCACCGCATCGCACCGCATCCACGAAGGGAACGGATCATGTCCAACGGCCAGGGCGACGAGGAAGCTCGTCGCGGAAGCCTCCGCAAGCGGCTCGACGAGGCATCCGGCCTCAGACGTGCCGCCGAGCGGCTCATCACCGAGCAGCGGCTCTCCGACCGGCTCGTGCCGAAGTCGGTGGTCGACGCGGTCGGGCAGGGCGACCCGCTCGAGAGCACCGTCGGCCTCGACCTGCTCGAGGCGATCGTGCAGCGCGTCGGCCGTCCGCCGATGCTCATCGAGAACGGGGTGATCGAGCTCGTCGAGCTGCCCGAGTTCCCGGTCGGCACCGACGCGCTCATCCGCGGCATCGAACCGCTCGTGCCGTCGGTCGGCCGCGTCGAGTTCCTGAACCACACGAGCTCGTGGGGCGGCACGGGCTGGGTCATCCTCGACGAGGGCGACACCCGCGTGATCGCGACGAACCGGCACGTGGCGAAGTCCGTCGCGGAACGCGCCGACGACGGCACGGGCATCTTCCTGCGCTCCCCGCAGACGGGCGTGCTCTACGGCGCCGCGCTCGACTTCAAGGAGGAGGTCGGCTCGAACCCCGGCGACGCGACCCCGTTCGCCGTCACCGAGATGGTCTACCTCGCCGACGACCTCTCGCCCGACGTGGCGCTGCTGCGGATCGCGGGCGACGCGCTGCCGTCGGCGCTCGAGCTCGCCGACGACGAGGCCGGGGCCGGGCAGGTCGTCGGACTCGTCGGCTACCCGGCGTACGACCCGCGCAACGACGCCGCAGCGCAGGCCCAGTACTTCAAGGACCTCTACGACGTGAAGCGGTTCGCCCCCGGCTTCGTCGTCCAGGCCCTCGGGGGCGGGCAGTCGCTGACCCACGACTGCACGAGCCTCGGCGGGAACTCGGGGTCGCCGCTCCTCGACCTCGCCACCGGCAAGGTCGTGGGCCTGCACTTCTCGGGCCAGTACGGGGTGGCGAACAGCGCCGTCGGCGTCGGCACGCTGCGCGCCCTGGCCGACGGCGACCGGCCGGTCGTCGGCGGCTTCGTGCCGAACGGCGGCGCGGGCGGGCCGGGCGGCCCCGGGGCGCCCGCCCCCGCGGGAGTCGGGGGCACCGAGGGCGCGGCCGACGGCACGCACGACGCGGCCCACTTCGCCGGGCGCGAGGGCTTCGACCCCGCATTCCTCGGCGACGGACTGGCGACGCCGTGGCCGAAGCTCGAACCGAAGCACGAGGAGACGCTCGCGAAGCCCGACGACGGCACCGCCGAGCGCCCGTTCGAACTCCGCTACCTGCACTTCGGCGTGAAGTACCACCTCGCGCGCAAGCAGCCGCTGATGACGGCGGTCAACATCGACGGCGCGCACGGCGTGAAGCTCAAGCGGGTCGGCGACAAGTGGTTCCAGGACCTGCGCATCCCGCTCGAGGCGCAGCTCACGAAGGACGACTACGCCGACCGGCAGATCGACCGCGGCCACCTCGTGCGCCGGCAGGACCCGAACTGGGATCCGGCCGCCGCGAACGCCGAGGACGTGACCGACCTCGTGCGGCTCGCCAACGAGGACACGTTCCACTACACGAACTGCGCATTGCAGCACTCGACGCTCAACCAGGGCGAGCAGCTCTGGCTCGGGCTCGAGGACTACATCCTCACGAGCGCGCAGACCGAGGGCTTCCGCGCGTGCGTGTTCACCGGTCCGATCCTGCGCCGCAACGACCCGAAGCTGCCCAACGGGCTGCGCACGCCGCGCGAGTTCTGGAAGCTCGTCGTCATGCCGGCCGCACACGACGACGGCACGCGGCGACTGCACGCGACCGCGTACGTGCTCAGCCAGGGCGACCTGATCCGCGAGCTGCTCGAGCGGCGGTCGCGGGTGGAGGCCGTCGAGGGGTTCGTGCTCGGCGCGTATCGGACGTTCCAGGTCTCGGTCGCGGACCTGGCGGATGCCACGGGCTACGACTTCGGGGCCTACCTCGGCGCCGACCCGCTCGGCACCGGCCCGGGCACCGAGGCGGTCGCGGCGGGCGAGCCGGTCTTCCTGCCGCTGAGCCGGCTGTCGCAGATCGTGGCCTGAGACTGGGTCGTCCCGGTGGTCGAGTAGGGAGCGAAGCGACCGTATCGAGACCCCGCACTGAGGAGGAGGATGGGCGGATGAGCAAGCGCATCCTCTTCCTCGGCGGCACCGGCGTGATCAGCTCGGCGTGCGTCGCCCGCGCCGTCGACGCCGGCCACGACGTGACCGTCCTCAACCGCGGCTCCTCGTCGTCGCGGCGCCCGCTCCCCGAGGGCGTGCGGGCGCTCGAGGCCGACCTGCGCGACGTCGAGGCGACCACGGCGGCGGTGGCGGATGCCCCGGGCGGCGGCTTCGACGTCGTGTGCGAGTTCCTCGCCTTCACGACCGACCACGTGCAGGCCGACGTCGACCGGTTCGCAGGGAACGTCGGCCAGTACGTGTTCATCTCGTCGGCCTCGGCGTACCAGAAGCCGCCGTCGCGCCTGCCGATCACCGAGTCGACGCCGCTGCGGAACCCGTTCTGGCAGTACTCGCGCGACAAGATCGCCTGCGAGGACCTGCTCGTCGCGGCGTACCGCGACCGGGGCTTCCCGGCGACGATCGTGCGCCCGTCGCACACGTACGACGCGACGCTGATCCCGACGACCGGCCACTGGACCGATCTCGCGCGCCTGCGCGCGGGCAAGCCGGTCGTGGTGCACGGCGACGGCACCAGCCTCTGGACGCTCACGCACGCCCGCGACTTCGCGGTCGCCTTCGCCGGCCTCCTCGGCAACCCGGCCGCGATCGGCGAGGCGTTCCACATCACCGGCGAGCACGCGCCGACATGGAACCAGGTCTACGGATGGCTCGCCGATGCGCTCGGCGTCGAGGCCGACCTCGTGCACGTGGCATCCGAGACCATCGCGGCCGTGCGGCCCGAGTGGGGACCGGGGCTCGTCGGCGACAAGGCGCACTCCGTGGTCTTCGACAACGCGAAGGTGAAGGCGCTCGTGCCGGAGTTCCGCACGACGATCACGTTCGACGAGGGCGCCCGGGAGATCGTCGAGTGGTACGACGCCCACCCCGAGGAGCAGGTCGTCGACCCGGCGGCCGACGCCGCGTTCGACCGCCTCGTCGCCCACGCCCGCTCGATCGGCCCGGCGGTCGAGTAGGGAGCGCAGCGACCGTATCGAGACCGAAGCGTGACCTCGATCGGCCGCCTCGTCACGCGCGTGGCGCACACTGGGATGCATGTGGAGCTTCCTGAGTGCAGTCAGGCGCGGAGAGCACCGCGTCGCCCCGACGACCTGGGCCGCCGCGATCGGCGCCGTCGTCTACACGTTCGCACCGATCGACCTGATCCCCGAACTCGTGCTCGGCCCCCTGGGCCTGGCCGACGACGTCGGCGTGTGGGGCATCCTCGCGATCCTCGTCGCGCGCGAGCACCGGCGGTGGCAGGCGGGCGTCGGCACGCGGCGCGCCTCGGCCTGACCGCTTCGGGCGAGGGAATCGACCCCGACCGTCTTGACCACCGAGACCGCGTGTGTGGTTTCGACAGGCTCAACCACCGGTGGGTGGGTTCGATGGGCTCGACCACCGGGGGGTGGTAGTTTCGACAGGCTCAACCACCGGGGCCACGTGCGTGATCTCGATACGCGTCCTCGCTCCGCTCGGTCGCTACTCGATCACCGGAGCCGTCGGCACGACGTCCGCGTTGTCGCGGAACAGGTTCAGCGGGTCGACGGCCGCCTTGATCGCGCGGAGCCGCTCGAGCGTCGCGGGCGGGTAGGCGCGCGCCGCGGCATCCGCCCCGCGCGTGGTGTCGAAGCTGACGTACGTGCCCTCGCCGTGCGGGGCGATGAGCTCGTCGAACCGCTCGTCGAGGCTTCGGCCGCGCGAACCGAACGCGACGACCGAGAACTCGGCGTCGCGGTGGGCGAAGGCGGTGGCGTCGGCCGGCACGTCGTGCACCGCCCCGCCCGCCGCCCGGAACTGGAAGAAGTACGTCGCGCCCGACTCGAGGAACCGCGTCGCGTCGCGCGCGAACTCCGGCGTGATGCGGCCGATCATCGTCGAGCGCGCCGACGGCTCCCCCTGCCCGCTGTGCGACTCGTCGCCCGCGTTCGAGATGACGGCGCGGTACGTGGTCATCCGCACGTCCTGCGCGACGAGGGGCGCCGCGGCGGCGAGCGGCTGGAGGCGGGCGACGACCTCGTCGGGGTCGGCCAGGTCGACCATCGCCATGACCTGCGCGTACGTCGGCTGGCCGGGGCGCGGCGCGCCGAGGATGAGGAAGCTCGTGACCTCGCGCGGGGCGTCGACGATCCAGTCGCCCCACGCCTGCAGGAACTCCTCGGTGTCGGTTGCGTCGAAGGTGAGCTGCGCCCAGCCGACCTCGCCGACCTCGTCGACCTCGAACTCGAACGCGGTCACGATGCCCACGGCCGAGCCGGCGCCGCGGACGGCCCAGAACAGGTCGGGCTCCTCGGTCTCGCTCGCCCGCACGATGCGCCCGTCGGCGAGCACCAGTTCGACGGCGCGCAGGTGGTCGATGGTGAGGCCGTGCTCGCGCACGAGCCATCCGATGCCGCCCGCCGTGGCGAGCCCGCCGACGCCGACGCCGCCGTAGTCGCCGCTCGTCAGTGCCCAGCCGTGCGGCTCGAGGAACGCGGCGACGTCCTTCCAGCGCGCGCCCGGTTCGATGCGCACGAGCCGGCTCGCCTCGTCGAGCACCGTGATGGCTCGCAGCGCCGACAGGTCGATGACGATGCCGCCGTCGTTCGTGGAGCGGCCGCTGATGCCGTGGCCGGCGCTGCGGATCGCGAGCGGGATGCCCCGGTCGTGATGCACGCCGGCGAAGCCGACGGCCTCGGCGACCTGGGTGGCGGTCGTCGGGCGCAGCACGAGGCCGGGGTCGCCGCCCCGCATATAGGTCGAGCGGACGCGCGCGAACGTCGCGTCGCCGGGTTCGACGGCGGATGCCGCGAGCGAGGCGGGGATCGCGTCGTAGTCGATGCCGGGGCGACGACGGGCGAGCTGCGCGGTCGAGCGGATGCGGGCGGGGCCCGCCGTGCCCGGGGCATCCGTCTCGCCCGAGGCATCCGCACCCCACCCGAGTTCGAGCGCGACCGCCTCGCGGAGCGCGGGCGCGACCTCCTCGGCGAACCGCTGCATCGTGCCGGGGTCGTCGCTGGCGAGGATGAACGTGTCGACGCCGTCCTCGACGGCGAGCGGCAGGAGCTGCTCGACCCACTGCTCGGGCGGGCCGTCGAGGAATCCGCCGCCGCGCGGCGAGAAGCGTCCGCCCACGTTCAGCAGGCGGCGGATCTCGGCGGGGTTGCGTCCGGCCCGCCGCGCGGCCTCGTCGATGACGGCGGCCGAGCGGGCGTACTCCCCGGGCCGAGGTACGCGAGCGAGGGCAGCCAGCCGTCGCCGAGGCGGCCGATGAGGCGGAGCATCCGCGGCTTGAGCGCGCCGATCCAGATCGGGATGTCGTGGGCGGGCGCCGGCCCGCGCTTCGCGCCGTCGACGCGGTAGTGCTCGCCGGCGGCGACGAACCGCTCGCGCGCGTCGGCGTCCCAGGTCGAGCGGATGATCGGGATCGCCTCGGCGAGCGCGTCGACGTGCTCGCCGAGCGTGCGCTGCGGGCCGCCGACGGAGGTGATCGCGTCGACGAAGCCGCCCGCGCCCACCGACAGGTCGAAGCGGCCGCCTGAGAGGAGATCGAGGCTCGCCGACGCCCGGGCGAGCACGACGGGCGTCCGCTGCAGGGGGAGGTTGAGCACGTTGTGCGCCAGGTGCACGCGCTCGGTCTGCGCGGCGACCCAGGTGAGCAGCGTCCACGTGTCGTGGAAGCGCGGCTGGTACGGGTGGTCCTGGAAGGTCACGAGGTCGAAGCCGACCTGCTCGGCGAACTGCGCGAGGCGCACCGGCTGCTCGGGCGGGTCGTTCGCGGGCGTGATGAAGGTGCCGAACTGGAGCGGGCGACCGTAGTGCATGGTGTCCATGCTGCATCGGATGCCTCGACCGCGCAGCTTCGAGGTAAGATGCTTACTCGAAGTAAGTGGAGGTGCCGCATGACCCGGGTTCCCGATCCGACCGTGGCGGCCGTCGACGAGGTCGCCGCCCGCCGCTCCGCGCGGCTGCGCGAACTCGGCCACATCGACGACGAGGCCTGCCGACGGTTCACGTCGACGATCGAGTTCGCCGGCCGCAAGTGGAGCGCCGCGATCCTGCTCGCCGGCATCCGCGGCGCCCGCCGCTTCACCGAGTACCGCGAGACCGTCACCGGCATCTCCGACCGCGTGCTCGCCGCACGCCTGCGCGAGCTCGAGGACGACGGGCTCATCGAGCGGCACGTGCGCGCGACGACGCCGGTGACGATCCAGTACACGCCGAGCACGCGGGCACTCCGGCTCATGGAGCTGCTGCAGCCGCTCGTGGAGTTCGATGCGGGCGCGGAGGCCCGGGCGGCCGCCCGCGCCGGCCACCCACCGCTGGTCGAGTAGGAGCGCAGCGACGTATCGAGACCTCGAACCCGATCTCGATACGCGGCCTCGCTCCGCTCGGTCGCTACTCGATCGACGAATCCCGACCGCGCCCATTCCGGGCTACAGTCTCCCTCCGTGCGTCTCGTCCTGATCGGCACCGGCCTGCTCGCGGCCGGCCTCGCCGCGTTCCTCGCCGGGGTCGTCTCCCCCGACGACCTCGCGGCACTCCTCGCCCGCATCGGCCCGGTGCTCGGCTTCGTGGTCGGCATCACGATCGTCGCCGAGCTCGCCGCCGACGCCGGCCTGTTCCGCTGGATCGCCGAGCGCCTCGCGGTCGTCGCACGCGGGCGCGGCTGGCTGCTCTGGATCGCCGTCGTCCTCCTCGCCGTCGCGTCGACGGTGTTCCTCTCGCTCGACACGACGGCGGTGCTGCTGACCCCGGTCGTCATCACGCTCGCGCAGCACGTGCGCGTCTCGCCGATCCCGTTCGCCCTCACCACGATCTGGCTCGCGAACACCGCTTCGCTGCTGCTGCCGGTCTCGAACCTGACCAACCTGCTCGCCGCGCAGGCGATGGACCGCACCGATCCGGCCGCGTTCGCCACGCTCACCTGGGCGCCCGCGATCGCCGCGATCGTCGTGCCGGTCGTGCTGCTGTTCCTGCTGCGCCGCCGCGAGATCCTCGCCCGCTACGAACCGGATGCCCCGACCCGCGTCGAGGACCGCCCGTTGTTCGTCGTGGCCGGCGTCGTCGTGCTGCTGCTCCTGCCCGCACTCGTGTCGGGCGTCGAGGTGTGGATCCCGGCCGCGATCGCCGCCGCCGTGCTGCTCGTCGCCTTCGCCGTGCGCGGCCACCGGCTGAGCTGGCGCCTGGTGCCGTGGCCGCCGCTCGTGTTCGCGCTCGGGCTGTTCGTCGCCGTCGACGCGGCCCACGCCGCCGGCTGGACCGCGTGGCTCGGACCGCTCGTCGGCCCGGGTGTCGACGGCGGGTTCGCGGGCCTGCTGCAGGCGGCCGGGGTCGGCGCCGCCTCGGCGAACGCGATCGACAACCTCCCGGCGTACCTCCTGCTCGAGCCCTACGCGCACGACCCGGTGAGCCTCGTCGCCGTGCTGATCGGCGTGAACGCCGGCGTGCTGGTGACCCCGTGGGCGTCGCTCGCGACCCTGCTCTGGCACAGCCGGCTCGTGTCGATGGGCGTCTCGATCTCCTGGCCGAAGTTCGCCCTCGCGGGACTCGTGGCCGCGCCGCTGACGGTCGTCGCCGCGACCGCCGCCCTCTGGGCGGTGCACGGCTGATCGAGCGGATCTACGCCAGGCGCTCCGCGAGCCAGGCGGCCTGGCGCTGCCAGTGCACGCCCTGCCCGCCCTCGTGGTCGTTGAAGGGATAGTCGACGATGTCGGCCGGGGCGTCCGCTCCACTGCCGGCGGCCCAGTGGTTCCGCGCCGCGTACACCGTCGAGGGCGGGCAGGTGAAGTCCATCAGCGCCACTGAAAAGAACGCGGGCGCCGTCGCGCGCTTCGCGAAGTTCACGCCGTCGAAGTAGGCGAGGGTGGAGAAGACCTGCTCCGGGGCATCCCGATGCACCGAGAGGAATCGCACGATCTCGTTGTAGGGATCGCGATCGGTGAGGCCGACCGCGCGCTCGAAGTGGCAGAGGAACGGCACCTCGGGCAACGCCGCGACGAGCCCCTCCGACAGGCCGGCGGCCGCGATCGCGATGCCGCCGCCCTGGCTCGCGCCGGCCACGGCCACCCGCGTCTCGTCGACGACCTCGAGCGAGCGCACCGCGTCGATCGCGAGCGCCGCGTCGGTGAACACGCGCCGGTAGTAGTACTCGGCCGGGTCGTGGATGCCGCGGGTCATGTAGCCGGGGAACGCCGGCCCCGAACCGTGCGGGTCGGGCGTGCCGCCGCCGGTGCCCCACGCGCTGCCCTGGCCGCGGGTGTCCATCGAGAACGACGCGTACCCGGCGGCCGCCCAGGCGAGGCGCTCGTGCGGCAGGCCGCGACCGCCGCCGTACCCGATGTACTCGACGACGGTGGGCAGCGGCTCGGATGCCCCGGCCGGGACCACGAGCCATCCCTTCACCGGGTCGCCGCCGAATCCGCTGAAGGTCACGTCGTAGACGTCGACGAGCGCGAGCGGGGAGTCGACCTTCACGAGGCGAGGAGGTGCGGCGACCGCGCGCGACTCCGCGAGCGTCGCAGCCCAGAACGCGTCGAAGTCGGATGGCTCGGCCACGTCGGGCCGGTACGCCCGCAGTTCGTCGGGCTGCAGGTCGAATCGGGACATGCTCGGGGGAACCTCTCGACGGTGAAGGGAACACGGGGACGCACGCGGCGTCACGCCAGCGTAGCGAACGGACACGCGGGGAAATGGGTACTCCTCCCCTCTTCCGCCCGTGCCGCGCGCTGCGCCATGATGAACCGCGGCCCGGGCGAACCGGAGCCGTGACATCCACTCCCAGTCCTGGAGGAACCGTGAGCAACGCCCCCGCGCCGCAGAGCGCCCCCGCCGCCGAAGTGCCCCTCTCCGCTCCGCTGTACGGGGCGTCGTTCGGCCAGGCGATCCAGCGCTTCTTCAAGAAGTACGCGACCTTCTCGGGCCGCGCGAGCCGCAGCGAGTACTGGTGGTGGGCGCTCGCGAACTACCTCATCATCACGGTGCTGTACATCCTCATCGCGGTCGGCGGCGCGTACGACCCGAACACCGGCCTCATCGTCGCCGGCCCGCTGGCGATCATCGCGTACGTGGTGCTGGGCATCTACGGCCTCGCCGTCATCGTGCCGAACCTCGCCATCACGTGGCGCCGCCTGCACGACACGAACCGCTCGGGCGGGTTCTTCTTCCTCGCCCTCATCCCGTTCGTCGGCTGGATCATCCTCCTCGTCCTCACGCTGCTGCCGACCAACCCGGCCGGCTCGCGCTTCGACGCCTGACGACCAGCTCGCACTCGTGACGGAGTGCCGATCCCCCGGAACCGCCGGCGGGGTCGGCACTCCGTCGTGCGTTCGGGGTGCGGGTCGCTCGCTCCCGGCGCCGCGCTCCGCGCCACTTCCCGGGCCGCCGCGCCACCCGGGCCGGCGCAGGCGCCCCGGAACTGGCGCGCCGGCGGCCTCCCGTCAGTGCCAGCGGTGGTCGACGAACGGCATCTTGGCGCCGCGGCGCGGGCGGCGCGTCAGCCCGGCCGATCCGAGCAGGCGCACCACGCGGTAGCGGTGGCCGCGCCACGGCTCGAGCACCTCGAGCATCTCCTCGTCGGTGAGGTCGTGCCCGACGAGCGCGTGGCCGACCTGGTTCGACAGGTGGTAGTCGCCGACCGAGAGCGCGTCGGCGTCGCCGAAGGCGCGCTGGGCCACCTCGGCCGCGGTCCACTCCCCGATGCCGGGGAAGTGCGTGAGCCGCGCCAGGGCGTCGGCGGGAGGCATCCGCGCCGCCTCCTCGACCCGTTCGGCGAACCGCGCCGCCGTCGCGATCGTCGACGCGCGCCGCGGATCGACGCCCGCGCGATGCCACTCCCAGACCGGGATGACGGCCCACGTCTCGGCGGCGGGCGGCACCCGCATCGGCCGTGACGTCGGCCCGGGCGCGACCGTGCCGAACCGCAGCACGAGCCGCCGCCACGAGTCGTGCGCCTGCAGCGTGATCACCTTCTGCTCGAGGATCGCCGGGGCGAGGGCCTCGAACACGAGCGTCGTGCGCGGGATCCGCATGCCGGGGTTGCGCCGGTGCGCGTCGCGGAGCGCGTCGATCCGGGGATCGAAGCCCGACGGGTCGTCGCGATCGCCGAGCAGCTCCGGCGCCTGCGCGACCGCCCAGCCCGCTCCCGGGCCCCAGGCATCGGCGCGGAGCCGGCCGGCGTCGAGCTGGCTGAGCCGCACGGTCGCGATGCCGTCTGGCGTGCGGACCGCCCGCCACACCGCCCCGTCGCGATCGAGGTGGAACGCCGGGTCGCCGGGACCGCGCCGCAGGCTCCCGGCCGTGCGATGCAGGTCGGTCGGATGCCGCGGCGTCCAGTCGAGGCGATGGTCGGCGGTCACCGTTCCAGTGTCGCCCATGCCCCTGACCGTCGGTCTCGTCGGAGAGAGCGGTAGCAGCGATCCGGACCACGCGGGACCAGCGACCGTCGTAGACCGTTCGTCGGTCGCGGTATGCCCATTCGCCCTCAGCGAATCGGCGTCGAGTGAGGGGGTTCTGGCATACGCGGATCGACGAACCACTCGCGGAGCGGAACGAGTCCCCTGCCGGATCCCCCGAGCCGCTAGGCTCGCGCCCATGACTGCAAGCGTTTACATCGCGGGGCCCGCGTCCTGGAACCGCATCGTGCTCCTCGACCACCTGCCCGATCCCGTGCCGCACATGCAGTTCGCGCTCGACGAATGGGAGACCCTCGGCGGCACCTCCGCCGGCAAGGCGCTCGGGCTCGCGGGGCTGGGCAACGACGTGCGCTTCCACGCCCTGATCGGCGACGATGCCGACGGCGAGCGCGTGCGCGCCGCGCTCGAGGCATCCGGCATCGACCTGCTGGCCGAGCCGGCCGACCGCACCGAGCGCCACCTCAACCTCATGACGCGCGAGGGCGCACGCGTCTCGCTGTACCTCTCGACCCCGACGGATGCTCCGGAGGGGCCGGATGACGCGACGATCGCCGCGATGGCCGACGCCGACGTGATCGTGCTCGACCTGGCCGTGCGCGCGCGTCGGATGATCCCGGCGGCCAAGTCGACGGGACGACCGATCTGGACGGACCTGCACGACTACGACGGCACGGCCGAGTTCCAGCGGCCGTTCCTCGAGGCGGCCGACGCCGTGTTCATGAACGCCGACGCACTGGGCGATCCGCTGCCGTTCATGCGATCCGTGATCGCGGGCGGCGCGTCGCTGGCGGTGTGCACGCTCGGCGCCGAGGGCGCGGTGGCGATCGACCGCTTCGGGGTCGAGCACCGGGTCGACGCCGTGCCGGTCGACGTGCTCGACACGAACGGCGCCGGCGACGCGTTCCTCTCCGGGGTGCTCGACGCGACGCTGGCCGGGGCCGACCTCGACGCGGCGCTCCGCGCCGGCGCCGCGCACGCGTCGACGGTGCTCACGACGCGGCACCTGCACCCGTCGCTCGACGCGGTGTTCGCGGGGGCCGGCCGGCCTTGACGCCGGCGCGCCCCCGCCGTAGATTCCGGGCGGACGCCGGTCCGGGCGTCCGTCCGACCGCGGGAGGAGCGCCCGACGATGGGTGAACTGCACGTCGATCTGTTCACGACGCTCGACGGGGTCGTCCAGGCCCCGGGCGGCCCCGAGGAGGACCCGGAGGGCGAGTTCGAGTTCGGCGGCTGGCAGGCGCCGCTCCTCGACGAGGAGGTCGGCCGGCTCGTCGGCGAGGGCATCGACCGGCTCGACGCCCTGCTGCTCGGCCGGAGGACGTACGACATCTTCGCCGGGTACTGGCCGAACGCGACCGTCGACGAACCGATCGCGACGAAGTTCAACGCCATCCCCAAGTACGTCGCGTCGCGGACGAACCCGACCCTCGAGTGGGCCGGTTCCGAGCTGCTCGGCCCCGACCTCGCCGCCGAGGTGCACCGCATCACGGCGCTCCACGACGAGGTGCACGTCATCGGCAGCGCCAACCTCGTGCAGAGCCTGCTCCGCGAGGACCTCGTCGACCGATTGAACCTGTGGGTGTACCCGATCACGCTCGGCACCGGGAAGAAGCTCTTCGACGGCGGCGCGATCCCGGCGGTGTTCCGGCTCGACGGTCCGGCGATCACGGGATCGAGCGGCGCGGTCGCGCTG
Source organism: Agromyces sp. MMS24-K17 (assembly GCF_043950245.1). GTDB lineage: Bacteria > Actinomycetota > Actinomycetes > Actinomycetales > Microbacteriaceae > Agromyces. Next base: position 741,569 of record NZ_CP171640.1, read on the forward strand.
CGCTACGCGCGAGCCGAGGGTCGCCCGCGCCCGTCGACCGGCGACATGGGCGCACCCGATCGCGGCATCTGAGCCCGAGCGCGAAACCACGCCGAATCCGCAGGATCCGTGCGCGAAGTTCGGTCGTGCGCGTGGTTGCGTGCGCGTCAGGACGCGATCGCGCGTGAGAGTTGCACACCACTCCGCACGGATGCACACTGGCTCAGGCCACCGAGCGCCCTCCGGGCGCGCGAGCGAGGAACGGAACCAGGATGACCCAGCCCGACCCGAAGCGGATGCATCGCATCTCCGACGAGAACGCCCGCATCGTCGACCTCGTACTCGACTACTCGCGCCGGCGCATCCTCTCGAACGACACCCCGCTCGACAAGCCCGCGCCGCCCGCCGAACTCGCCCGCCTCGCCGGCCCGACCGTCACCGAGGCCGGCCTCGGTGCCGACCGCGCGCTGTCGATCTTCGAGCACGTGCTCGCGCCGGCGTGCATCACCACCGACCACCCGCAGTACCTCTCGTTCATCCCGGTCGCGCCGACGAAGGCCGCGACCGCGTTCGACCTCGTCGTCTCGGCGAGCGCGCTCTACGGCGGGTCGTGGCTCGAGGGCGCCGGCGCGGTGCACGCCGAGAACGAGGTGCTCACCTGGCTCGCGAACGAGTTCGGGCTGCCGGCCGGCGCCGGCGGCGTGTTCGTGCAGGGCGGCACGCTCGGCAACCTGTCCGCCCTGGTCGCCGCCCGCGAGGAGGCGAAGCGGCGGTTCGACGAGCGCGGTGAGGCCTACCCCCCGAGGTGGAAGGTCGTCTGCGGCGCCGAGGCCCACTCGTCGATCGCCTCCGCGGCGCGCATCATGGACGTCGAGGCGGTGCCCGTCGCGCACGATGAGGGCGGCGTGCTCCGGGGCGACGCCGTGGCCGCGGCCCTCGCCGAGCACGGGGCATCCGTCTTCGCCGTCGTCGCCACCGGCGGCTCGACCAACTTCGGCATCGTCGACGACCTCGCGGGCGTCGCCGAGGCCGTGCGGGGCCACGACGTGTGGTTCCACATCGACGGCGCGTACGGCCTCGCGGCGATGCTGTCGCCGCTCGTCCGCGACCGCTTCCGCGGCGTCGAGCAGGCCGACTCGGTGATCGTCGACCCCCACAAGTGGCTGTTCGCGCCGTTCGACGCGTGCGCGCTGATCTACCGCGACCCGGCGGCCGGCCGCCGCGCGCACACGCAGCACGCCGAGTACCTCGACACCCTCACCGACTCGGCCGAGTGGAGCCCGTCGGACTACGCCGCGCACCTCACCCGGCGCGCCCGCGGCCTGCCGACCTGGTTCTCCCTCGCGACCTACGGCGCGGCCGCCTACCGCGACGCCATCACCTCGTCGATCGAGCTCGCCCACCGCGTCGCGGCCGAGATCGAGCGCCGCGAGGGCTTCACCCTCGTGCGGCAGCCGCAGCTGGCCGTCGTCGTGTTCGAGCGCGACGGCTGGACCAAGGCCGACTACGACCAGTGGTCGCTGCGCCTGCTCGAGGACCAGCAGGCCTTCGTCACGCCGAGCTCGCACGCCGGGCGCACGAACGCGCGCTTCGCGATCCTCAACCCCACGACGACGTTCGAGCACCTGACGGCGATCCTCGACACGATGGCGTGAGCCCGGCCGCAGGTTCCGTCACACGGGCGCGGCACGGATGCCTCGGGCGTAGCGTGGGCGCGTGAGCGATGCATCCGACGACCACCTCGTGATCGAGCCGAGCGTGCTCTACGTGGGCACGCCCGTCTACCTCGTGGCCACGCGGAACGCCGACGGCACGCCCAACCTCGCTCCCGCGTCGAGCCACTGGGCGCTCGGCCGCATGCTCGTGCTCGGCCTCGAGGCCGACGGGCAGACGGCGGCGAACCTCGTCGAGCGGCCGGAGCTCACCGTCAACTTCCCCAGCGGCCGGCAGTGGCGCGCGGTCGAACGCCTCTCGGCGGTGACGGGCCGTGATCCGGTGCCGGAGGCGAAGGCCGACCACTACCGGTTCGAGGCCGAGAAGTTCGAGCGGGCCGGGCTGTCCTCGCAGCCGTCCGACCTGGTCGCACCGCCCCGGGTGCGCGAGTGCCCACTGCAGTTCGAGGCCGTCGTGCGCCGCATGACCCCCGGCGTCGACCCGGGCTACCTCATGGTCGAGGCCGAGGTGGTGCGGGTGCACGCCCTGCCGCCGCTCGTGATCGCGGGCACCGACCACATCGACCCGCACGCGTGGCACCCGCTCATCTACAGCTTCCGCCACTACTTCGACCGCGGGTCGGAGCTCGGCTGGACCCGGAAGAGCCGCACCGCGCCCACGCCGCCCGAGGTCGAGCGATGGGCGTCGTTCGGCGGCGCGTGGGAGGTCGTCGACGTCCACGACGACTCGGCGACCGTGCGGCTGTGCCGCTGCGACGGCGGCGAGGAGGTCTCGCGCATCACGTCGAGCGAGCCGGCCTTCGTCGCGTGGGCGGCCGTGGAGGCGGCGCGATGACGGATGCGACGCAGCCCTCGGATGACCCGCGGCCCTCGGATGCCTCGAAGCCCTCGGCTGCCCCGCGGCCCTCGCTCGCGACCGCCTGGTCGCGCGGCCTCGGCCTGCGCTCCCCCATCGTGTGCGCGCCCATGGGCGGCGTCGCCGGCGGGCGGCTCGCGGCCGCGGTGTCGCGCGCCGGCGCGCTCGGCACGATCGGCATGGGCAGCGCCGGATCGGCCGCCGGGCTCGCCCGGCAGCTCGGCGCCCTCGAGGCGGCGGGCGGCACCCACGGGGCACCGTTCGGGATCGGGGTCGTGGAGTGGGGCATCCGCCGCGATCCGGCGATGTTCGACGTCGCGCTCGGTGCGGGCGCCGCGCTCATCTCGGTCGGCTTCAGCGAGGGCCGCTTCGACTGGGTCGAGCGCGTGCACGCCGCCGGCGCCCTCGCGGCGACCCAGGTGTACGACGCGCGCGAGGCGATCGAGGCCGCCGACGCGGGCGTCGACGTGGTGGTCGCGCGCGGGTCGGAGGGCGGCGGCCACGGCGACCCGCGACTCGGCACCCTGCCGCTGCTCGACGCGGTGCTCGACGCGATCGGCGGCCGGACGACCGTGCTGGCGGCCGGCGGGGTCGGCTCGCCGCGCACCCTCGCGGCCGTGCTCGCGGCCGGCGCCGACGGCGGCTGGGTCGGCACCGCGTTCCTCGCCTGCCCCGAGGCGATGACGACGGATGCCTCGCGCCGCACGATCCTCGCCGCGGACGGCGCCGACACGGTGAACACCCGCGCCGCCGACGCCGCGCTCGGCCTCCCCTGGGCGGCGCGGTTCCCGGAGCGGGTCATCCGCACCGCCTTCGTCGACGAGTGGAGCGACCGCGCCGACGAGCTCGCCGACGGGGCATCCGATGCCGCCGTCGACGCGCGCGCCGCGTTCGCCGCGGCCGTCGCGGCCGACGACCAGGCGGTCGTGCCGTTCGACGCGGGGCAGGGGGTCGGGCGGATCACCTCGGCGCGGCCGGCCGCCGAGGTGGTGGCCGAGCTCGCCGAGGGTGCGAGCGCCCTCCTCGCCCGATACCGCTGAACCCGCCCGCCGCTGAACCCGCCCGGCGCGCAACCCGCGTTCCGCCGACCCTCGCCCCTGCGCGCCCCGCCCCGCTAGGGTGGGGCGCATGGCGGGGCGGGACGCCGTGACGATCGAGGTGGACGGCCGCGAGGTGCGGGTCAGCCACCCCGACAAGGTCGTGTTCCCCGAGCCCGGCCTCACGAAGCTCGACCTCGTCGAGTACTACGTCGCCGTCGCCGACGGCGCCCTGCGCGGGGCCGGCGGCCGCCCGATGGTGCTGAAGCGGTTCGTGAAGGGCATCGACCGGGAGGCGTTCTTCCAGAAGCGCGTCCCCGAGAACCATCCCGACTACATCGACACCGCGACGCTCCAGTACGCGCGCGGCACCTCCGCCGAGGAGGCCGTCGTTCGCGACGCCGCCGGCCTCGCGTGGGTCGTGAACCTCGGATGCCTCGACCTGAACCCGCACCCCGTGCGCGCGGAGGACCTCGACCACCCCGACGAGCTCCGCGTCGACCTCGACCCCATGCCGGGCGTCGAGTGGTCGCAGATCGTCGACGTCGCGTACGTCGCCCTCGAGGTGCTCGAGGACCACGGGCTCGTCGGCTGGCCGAAGACGTCGGGCTCGCGCGGCATGCACCTGAACGTGCGCATCGAGCCGAAGTGGGAGTACCGCGACGTGCGGCTCGCCGCCGAGACGCTCGCCCGCGAGGTGGAGCGCCGCGCGCCCGGGCTCGCGACCGCTCGCTGGTGGAAGGAGGAGCGCGGCGAGAGCGTGTTCGTCGACTTCAACCAGAACGCGAAGGACCGCACCGTCGCCTCGGCGTACTCGGTGCGCCCGCTCCCCGACGCGCGGGTGTCGACGCCGCTCGCGTGGGACGAGGTGCGCGGCATCCGCCCCGAGGCCTTCACCGTGCCGACCGTGCTGGAGCGGTTCGCCGAGCGCGGCGACCCGCACGCCGGGATCGACCTCGCCTCGGCGGTCGGGTCGCTCGAGGGGCTGCTGCGGCTCGCGGAGGAGCTCGGGCCGGCGGAGAAGGCGCCGCGCGGGTCGGAGGCGGGCGGGTCGGGCGGGCGCGGCTCAGGCGCGGGCGGCGGGGATGCCTCGGGCGGGGCATCCGGCCGGCGGCAGTCGACCATGCCGCTCATCGAGGTCGCACGCACCGCGACCAAGCCCGAGGCGCTCGAGGCGCTCGAGCGGTGGAAGGCGAAGCATCCGGATGCCTCGGCGAAGCTGCACCCGGCCGACGTGCTCGTCGACGGGATGCGGGGCTCGAGCTCGCTCTGGTACCGCGTGCGGGTGAACCTGCAGCACGTTCCCGAGGGCGAGCGTCCGGAGCAGGAGGCGTTGGAGGCCGACTACGACCCGTGGGCGGGCAAGGCCTGGCCGGGCGGCCCGGGCGGGGCGGGCGGGGCGGGCAAGGCCTGGCCGGGCGGGCCTGGCGGCCCGGGCGGGGCGGGCGCACCCGGCGCGGCGCGCTGACGTACTGCAGGAGATTGGTCGCTATCCCCCTCCCACGGCGGGGATGGGGTCGAATCTCCTGCAGTACGCGACGGCCGGCCGGACGTGGAGGGCGGCCTCAGTCGAGCAGGACCATCACCTTGTCGGCCGCGCCGGGCGTCGCAGCGACCTCGAGGGCGTGCAGCACGTCGTCGACGGGGAACCGGTCGCTGATGATCAGCCGGTACTTCTCCCAGTTCGCGATGAGGTCGTCGGTGACCTCGAAGATCTCGGTCGGGTAGCCCATCGACATGATGATCGAGATCTCGGTCGTGAGGATGGCGCCGAAGTCGACCTCGACGGGCTTCTTGTGCACGGCGGGAATGGTGAGCCGCGCGCCCTGCTTCGCGATGGCGAGCACGGTCTGCACCACGGCGGGTGCCCCGGCGGCGTCGAGGTAGACGTCGGTGGCGGGGCGAGCCCCGCGCTGGCCGACGACCGCGGGCGCCGCGCCCTGCAGTTCGATGAGGCGGGCGGCGACGTCCTCCTCGGCGGAGTTCACGACCGCGTCCGCGCCGATGGCGAGGGCCTTCTCGAGGCGGTTCGGCAGGATGTCGACGACGACCACGTGCTCGACGCCCTTGGCCTTGAGCGAGAGCAGCGCGCCGAGGCCGATCGGCCCGGCCCCGAAGACCACGGCCCGTTCGCCGGCGGTCGCGCCCGAGCGGTTCACGGCGTGGCGGGCGACGGCCATCGGCTCGTTGAGCGCGGCGACCTCGAACGGGATGTGGCCGGGGATGACCCGGAAGTGCACGCCGGGCTTCGCGTCGAGGAGCACGACGAGCGGGGAGAACGCGCCCTGCGCACCGCCCGACCCGATGATGCCGTCGGACGCGGCCATCGGGTTGATCACGACGTGGTCGCCGACCTGCACGCCCTCGACGTTCGCGCCGACCTCGACGACCTCGCCGGCGGGCTCGTGCCCGAGGGGCGTCGCGCCCTGGCGCGGCGGGATGCCGCCGTACATCGTGTACATGTGGTCGGACCCGCAGATTCCGCAGGCGCGGATGCGCACGAGCACGTCGTCGGCGCCCGCCACGGGCTCGGGGGTCTCAACGACGCCGGTGGTGCCGGGGCCGGTGACCATGATCGTCTTCATCGACTGTCTCCTCGTTTCCCGCCGGCGGGATGGGCCGGCGACGCGGACATCATAACTAAATCGAATTAGTGATCGCTGGGAGCGGGATAGCCTGAGTGCCATGCCCGGCCGACGCGTCACCATGAAGGAGGTCGCCCGCGCCAGCGGCGTCTCCCCCGCGACGGTCAGCTTCGTGCTCAACGACCGGCCCGACCAGACCATCCCCGAGGCCACCCGCGAGCGGGTGCGCGCGGCGGCCGCCGAGCTCGGGTACGTGCCGCACGGGGTCGCGCGCGCGCTGCGGGAGGGCGCATCCCGCATCGTCGTGCTCAACGTCGCCAGGATGCCGCACGGCCGCGGCAGCCTCGCGGCCTTCATCGACGGCCTCGACGCGGAACTCGGCCGGCACGGACACACCCTGCTCGTGCGATACCGGGCCGGCAACGACGACGTCGCCCAGCTCGTCACGACGATCTCGCCGCGTGCCGTGCTCGACCTCGACCGGATCTACTTCGACGACGCCGAGGGCGGCGCCGACACGCCCTCCGGCGACTCCGGCGACGCCGTCGCCGACGGCGGCTGGACCGACGGCATCGCCGCGCACACGGCGGTGCAGGTGCGCCACCTCGCCGAACGCGGGCACCGCACCATCGCCATGGCCGTGCCCGACGACGCCGCGCTCGGCCGGCTCGCCGCGCTGCGCATCGGGTACGCCCGCCGCGCGGCCGCCGACCTCGGGATCGACCCGGTCGAGCTGCTCGGGCTGACGGCCACCCCCGACGGCGACGCGGATGCCTCGGCCCTCGCCGGCGTGCTCGAGGCGCACCCCGCCGTCACCGCCGTGGCGGCGCTCGACGACGACACGGCGCTGCGCGTGCTCGGCGCGGCGGCCGCACTCGGCATCGCCGTACCCGACCGCCTCGCCGTGATCGGCTTCGACGACACGGGGCACGGCGCCCTCTGGCGCCCGGCGCTCACGACGCTGCGGATCGACGCCGCGGCGTTCGGCCGACGGGCCGCCCGGACGCTCCTCGGCCTGCCGGCCGGCGACGCCGATCCCGGCCCGGCGGTCGTCGTGCAGCGCGCCACGACCTGACGGCGGGGCATCCGCTCGCCCACCGGCCGGCGCCACGCCTGCCGATCCGCCCGCCGCGCGCCGTCCGCTGCACGAGCCGGACGGGGTGATCAGTGCGCGCAATGCAGGAGATTCGTCGGTATCCCCCTCCCACGGCGGGGATGGGGCCGAATCTCCTGCAGTACGCGACGGCCGGCCGGCCGTTGGAGGGCGGCTCGGCCCGCGGCATCCGGACGGGGCATCCGGCGCGACGCCTGCCGATCCGCACGCGCGCGCGAAGGCGGGCCCGGATCGCCTGCTTGGAAGGGGGAACCGCGATCCGGGCCCGCGACGCGGGCGCCGGGAGGGGCGCCCGCGTCAGGTGCGGCCGATCAGGCGGCCGACCAGCCGCCGTCCGACGGGAGCACGACGCCGTTGATGTTCACGCCGTCGTCGCTCAACAGGAAGGTGATCGAGGCGGCGAGCGCCTCGGCCTCCGCCGCGTCGGGGAGGATCGTCATCGCGAGCTGCACGCGCTCGGCGCCCAGCGGCGACGCGAACTTCGCCTCGATGTTGGTGATGGTCGGGCCAGGAGCCACGGCGTTCACGCGGATGCCGCTCGGGCCGTACATGAACGCGCTCGACTTGGTGAGCCCCGCGACCGCGTGCTTCGACGCGGTGTAGGCGACGCCCGCCGCCGAGCCGCGGAGCGCGGCCTCGCTGGCGGTGTTCACGATCGAGCCCTTGCCGCGGGCGAGCATGCCGGGGACGACGGCGCGCATGAGCTTCATGGTGCCGGTGACGTTCACGTTGAAGACGCGCTCCCAGACGGCGTCGGTGACCTCGCCGATCGGGGTCATGTCGTCCATGATCCCGGCGATGTTGGCGAGGCCGTCGACCTGGTCGCCGGCGGCGGCGAGGATCGCGGCGACCGACTCGTCGTTCGTGATGTCGCCGGCGACGGGCACGACCTGCGCGTCGGGCAGCTCGGCGGCGAACTCGTCGAGGCGGTCCTGGAAGATGTCGACGGCGATCACGCGGCCGCCCTCGCGGGCGATGCGCGACGCGGTCGCACGGCCGATGCCGCTGCCGGCGCCGGTGACGATGACGGTCTTGCCGGCGAAGCGGCCGGGCGTGACCTGCTCGACCCACTCCTCGGGCTCGGGCGTCGGGAACGCCGACTCGATGTCGGCGACGGTCTCGTCGTCGACCGAGGCGGCCGGGGCGGCCGGGGCGGCCGGGGCGGCGGCGCCCGCGGGCACGTCGCCGGCGGCGGCGCGCGCGACGAGCTGGTCGACCATCTCCTGGCTGAACTGGCCCTTGCTGAGCTTGATGAGCCGCTTCAGCGCGAGCCGGCTGACGGGGCGCAGCACGTCGGGGTCCTGCCCGGCCTGGGCGAGGAGCTCGCGGATGATCGGCCCGCCGACGGGGTCGCCGAGCCAGGTCTTGATGGACGAGTCGCCGGTGAGGGTGCTCATGGTGCTTCCTTCTCTAGTTGGCCGTCTCGTGGACGGACGTGGTGGGGTCTTCAGGGGTCAGGGCGGATGCCTCGGCCGCGTGCCGTGCGCCGAGGTAGCCGAACACGACCGCCGGACCGATGGTCGAGCCGGGGCCGGGGTAGGTGCGGCCCATCACGCTGGCGGTCGTGTTGCCGGCAGCGTAGAGGCCGGGAATGGGAGCACCCTGCTCGTCGAGCACGCGGGCGTGCTCGTCGGTGAGGAGGCCGCCCTTGGTGCCGAGGTCGCCCGGCACGATCTTGATCGCGGTGAACGGGCCCTTCTCGATCGGGCCGAGGTTGGGGTTCGGCTTCACGCGGGGGTCGCCGTAGTAGTTGTCGTAGACGGTGCGGCCGCGGCCGAAGTCCGCGTCGACGCCGGTGCGGGCGAACCCGTTGAACCGCTCGACGGTGGCGCGGAGCCCGGCGGCGTCGACGCCGATCGCGGCCGCGAGTTCGTCGAGGGTCTTCGCGGTGTGCACGCAGCCCGTCTCGCGCAGCTCCTTCGGGTTCATGAGGAGGCCCGGCGTGAGGTAGCGACGGCGGAACCGGGCGTCCATGATCAGCCACGACGGGTTGGCGGCGACGGTCTCGTTGCGCTCGAGCAGGTGGTGGCCGAAGTCGATGTAGCTCTCGGACTCGTTGAGGTACCGCTGCCCCGACTGGTCGACTACGATGCTGAACGGCATCGACCGCTCGTTGAGGATGAACATGCCGGTCGCGTCGGGCAGCGGGATCGCCGCGCCCCACCAGGCGTCGTCCATGAGCGCGAGGTCGCCGCCGGCGCGCATGCCGACCTCGATGCCGGTGCCGAGGTCGCCGGCGGGCGCCGAGCTGTGGCCGGAGACGCCGTGGTAGCGCTCGCGCCACTCGGCGTTGCGGGCGAAGCCGCCGGCGGCGAGCATGAGGCCCCGGCGGGTGCGGACGCGGAGCACGCCGGTGGGCGTGGAGACGAGGGCGCCGACGACGCGGCCATCCTCGACGACGACGTCGGTGACCGGGCTGGAGAGCAGCACGTCGGTGCCCTGCTTCCGCACGATCTCCATGAGGCTCATGGTCAGCGCCGAGCCCATGCCGTAGAGGCGCTTGCCGGTGAGGAGTCCGCCGAGGAGGCGGAAGGTGAAGCGGGCGCCGCGGATGAATCCGCTCGGCGTCGACCAGGCGCGCACGAGGAGCCACATGTCGTCGGTCTTGACGGGGGCGGGCAGGCCCTCGTCCTTCCGGGAGTGCTGCGCCCACTCGCCGAGGCGCTTGGCGTCGAACGGCTGCACCTCGATGGCGCGGCCGACCTTGCCGCCGGGGCGGTCGGGGTAGTAGTCGGGGTACTCGGGCGCGGCGGTCCACTTCACGCCGTGCCGGGCGAGCAGGTCGAACACGGGGTTCACGGCGTCGACGAACGCCTCGCGTCGGGCGGTCGAGCTGGCGGCGCCGGCGTCGTCGCCGATCGACTCCTGCATGTACTGCAGCGCTTCGGCGCGGCTGTCGGCGATGCGGTGCTTCGCCATGAGCGGGTTGGTGGGCATCCAGAGCCCGCCGCCGCTCTTCATGGTGGTGCCGCCCCAGCGATCGGTGCCCTCGACGACGAGGACGTCGAGCCCCGCGTCGGCGGCCGTGATCGCAGCGGAGAGTCCCGCTGCGCCGCTCCCGGCGACGAGCAGGTCCACTTCGCGGTCCCAGAGGTGTGTCATGGTGCTTCCTCCATCCTACCGGACATCCTTGTCCGGTAGTAGTGTACGTCCGTGGGAACCATCGGGGAAGAGGCCGCCGCGCGGCCGGGCGGGGCATCCGCTCGCAAGCCCAACCTCGGCCCGAAGGCCGGGCCGGCCAACCGGGTCGCGCTCATCGCCGCCGCCCGCGAGGTGTTCCGCGAGGAGGGCTTCGGCGCCCCGCTCAGCGCGGTCGCGAAGCGCGCCGGCGTCGGCCAGGGCAGCCTCTACCGGCACTTCCCCGACCGCATGGCCCTCGCGGTCGCGGTCTTCGACGAGAACCTCGCCCTCATCGAGGAGCGCATGGCCGAGCCGGATGCCACGCTCGACGACTTCTTCGACCTGATCAGCGCCCAGGCCATCGGGTCGACGGCGATGATCGAGGCGATCAGCGCCCACCGCGACGACGAGCGGGCCGTGATCCTCAGCACGCGGCTCGCGGGCATCGCCGAGGGGCTCCGCGACCGCGAGGTCGCCGCCGGTCGCATCCGGCACGACGTCACCGCGGAAGACCTCGTGATCGGCGTCTCGATGCTCGGCCTCGTCATGGCGCAGGCCACCACCGACGACCTGCGCGAGCACGTGTCGTCGCGGGCGCGCGCCATGCTGCACACGGCCTTCGCCGCGTCCCCCGCGGGCTGAGGCGCAGCGCGGGGACGACCGACCCTCGCGGCGGGCGGGGGCCTCGGGCTAGCCTCGCCGCATGCACATCGGACGCAGCCGCCGTCGCCTGCACGAACTCGAGCGTCTCGACCCCGCCGTCGACTACGAGCGCATCACCCGCACCGACGGCACCCTCGAGTTCCCGTGGGACTTCCAGCAGGCGCTGAGCTTCGCGCTGTTCCGCACCTACGCGGTGCCGTCGATCGGCGGCCTCCTGTACGAGACCGGCGAGTTCGAGCACCGCGCGCAGAAGCGGCACGACGACACCGTGCTCATCCTCGACGCCGTCGCGGTGGAGGGATTGGAGTCGGAGCAGGGCCGAGCCGCCGTGCGGCGGATGAACCGCATGCACGGCAGCTACGACATCTCGAACGACGACCTGCGGTACGTGCTCGCGACCTTCGTCGTGACGCCCGTGCGCTGGATCGCCGCCTACGGCTGGCGCCGGCAGTCGCCGGTCGAGGTCGACGCGGCGGTGGAGTACTACCGGCGGCTCGGCCGGCTCATGGGCATCCGCGACCTCCCCGCGACGTACGACGAGTTCAGCGCCCTGATGGACGCGTACGAGCACGAGCACTTCCGGCCCGATCCGCGCACGCGCGTGGTGGCGGATGCCACGCTCGAGCTGCTGACGACCTTCTACCCGCGGCCGTTCCGCCGGCTCGTGCGGGCGTTCTCGATCGCGATCCTCGACGACCACCTGCGCGCCGCGCTCGACTATCCGAAGCCGTCGCGCCTCGCCGTCGGGCTCTCGCGCGGGGCGCTCCGGCTGCGCGGACGGGTCGTGTCGCTGCTGCCGGCGCGTCGCACGCCCCAGTATGCGCGCGACCTGAAGCGGGTGCGCAGCTATCCCGGCGGGTACCTGGTCGAGGAGCTCGGCACCTTCCCCGCCTCCGACCGCAGCGGCGGGAATAGCGGATCGCGCGTATGATGTTGGATACCCCAGTGGGGTATTCGACCCGCCCCGCGAGAGGAGCATCATGCAGGACCTCGGACTGACGCCGAAGGGCGCCGACGCATCGAACGACGACGTGCAGGGCGCCGTCGTCGCCGACTACGGCGTCGCGGGCATGACCTGCGGCCACTGCGTCTCGGCGGTCGCGGCCGAGTTCCGCGCCCTCGAGGGCGTTCGCGCGGTCGGCATCGACCTCGTCGCCGGCGGCGTCTCCCGCGTGCGGGTGGGCAGCGATGCGCCGCTCGAGGCATCCGCCGTCGCCGCCGCGATCGACGAAGCCGGCTACGAGCCGGCCGACCTGCCGCGCTGACGGCCGAGCGGTGACGATCGGATGACCCAGCAGATCGAGCTCGCGGTCGGCGGCATGACGTGCGCGTCGTGCGCGGCGCGCATCGAGAAGCGCCTCAACCGCCTGCCCGGCGTCGAGGCGACCGTGAACTACGCGACCGAGAAGGCCGCCGTGTCGCTGCCCGAGGGCACGTCGGCCGCCGACGCGATCGCCGTCATCGAGGCAACCGGCTACACGGCGGAGCTGCCGCCGGCGCCCGAGCCGGAGCCCGCACCGTTCCCGCTCGCCGGCGAGGCATCCGGCTCCGCCCCGACCGCCGCCGAGCGCGCGACCGCCGCGCTCGGGCAGCGCCTCTGGATATCGCTCGCCCTCACCGTGCCGGTCGTCGCGCTGTCGATGATCCCGGCGCTCCAGTTCCCGAACTGGCAGTGGCTGACGCTCGCCCTCGCGGCGCCCGTCGCCGTGTGGGGCGCGTGGCCGTTCCACCGGGCCGCCTGGTTGAACCTGCGGCACGGCGCCGTCACGATGGACACCCTGATCAGCCTCGGCATCGTCGCGGCGTTCGGGTGGTCGCTGTACGCGCTGTTCCTCGGCGACGCCGGCATGCCGGGCATGCACATGTCGTTCGCGCTGCTGAACACGCCGGGCGAGGGCGGCGACGAGCTGTACCTCGAGGTGGCCGCCGCCGTCACCGTGTTCATGCTCGCCGGCCGCCTGTTCGAGGCGCGCGCGAAGCACCGCTCCACCGCCGCCATCGGCGCGCTGCTCGAACTCGGCGCCCGCGACGCGAGCGTGCTGCGCGACGGCGTCGAGGTGCGCGTGCCGGTGTCGCGGCTCGTCGTCGGCGACCGGTTCGTCGTGCGCCCCGGCGAGAAGGTCGCGACCGACGGCCGTGTCGTCGAGGGCGCGTCGGCGATCGACGCCTCGCTGGTCACCGGCGAGTCCGCCCCGGTCGAGGTCGGGCCGGGCGACGAGGTCGTCGGCGCCACGCTGAACGCCGGCGGCCGGCTCGTCGTCGAGGCGACCCGCGTCGGCGCCGACACCGAGCTCGCGACCATGGCCCGGCTCGTCGAGGAGGCGCAGTCGGGCAAGGCCGAGGTGCAGCGGCTGGCCGACCGGGTCTCGGCCGTGTTCGTGCCGATCGTCATCGTGCTCTCGCTCGTCGCCCTCGTCGGGTGGCTGCTCGCCGGCGCGTCGGTCGAGGCGGCGTTCACCGCCGCCGTCGCCACGCTCGTCATCGCCTGCCCGTGCGCGCTCGGGCTCGCGACGCCGATGGCTCTGCTCGTCGGCACCGGCCGCGGGGCGCGGCTCGGCATCCTGATCCGCGGCGCCCAGGTGCTCGAATCGACCCGGCGGGTCGACACGGTCGTGCTCGACAAGACCGGCACGGTCACGAGCGGGCGGATGTCCCTCGCCGACGTCGTGCCCGCCGAGGGGCTCGACCGAGCCGAGCTGGTGCGGTTCGCCGCGGCGGCCGAGGGCGGGTCGGAGCACCCGGTCGCGCGGGCGATCGTCGCGGGCGCGGCGGGCGCCGGGGCCGCGTCCCCGCCCGCCGTCGAGTCGTTCGCGTCGGAGCCCGGCGGCGGCGTGCGGGCGATCGTCGACGGGCGGCTGGTCGTCGTGGGCCGTGCCGACTGGCTCATCGAGGGCTGGGGCATGCGCCTGCCCGATTCCCTCGCCGCCGCGCGCGACGAGCTCGAGGGCCGCGGCCGCACGGTCGTCGCCGTCGGATGGGACGGCGCGGCCCGGGGCATCCTCGCCGTCGCCGACACCGTGAAGCCGACGAGCCGCGACGCGATCGCCGCGCTGCGCGGCCTGGGCCTGCGCCCGGTGCTGCTCACCGGCGACCACGACCGCGTCGCGCGAGCCGTCGCCGCCGAGGTCGGCATCGACGACGTGCGCGCCGACGTGCGGCCGGCCGGCAAGGCCGAGGTGATCCGCGCGCTGCAGGCCGAGGGGCGGGTCGTCGCGATGGTCGGCGACGGCGTGAACGACGCGGTCGCCCTGGCCACCGCCGACCTGGGCATCGCCATGGGCTCCGGCACCGACGCGGCCATCGAGGCGAGCGACCTCACGCTCGTGCGCGACGACCTCACCGCGGTCGGCGACGCGATCCGGCTCTCGCGGCGGACGCTGCGCACGATCAAGCAGAACCTGTTCTGGGCGTTCGCGTACAACGCCGCGGCGATCCCGCTCGCGATGCTCGGCATGCTGAGCCCCGTGCTGGCTGGCGCGGCGATGGCCGCGTCGTCGGCGTTCGTGGTGGGCAACAGCCTTCGGCTGCGCCGCTTCCGCTGAGCGCGAGGGCCTGCCCTCGCACGCGGATCCGCTCACGTCGTACACCCGGAACCGGCCGCGCGGCAACCACCTGCGACGCGCCCGCGGCCGGGGTTAGCGTGACGCCATGCGGCGAGGCGGGGCATCCGTTCGGACCGCCGCGACGGCTCGCGCGGCGGGCGCAGCGGTCGCGGCCGCGCTGGCCTGCGCCGCGCTGCTGACCGGCTGCACCCCGCTCCCCGAGGCGATGACGGATGCCTCGGCCCAGGGCCTCGCCGCCGTGCGCACCGCCGAGCTCGCGCTCGAGCTCGACGCCGACGGCCGGTCGTGGCCCGGCGTCACGACGACCTCCCTCAGCGACGCCGAGCGGGAACTCGCCGATGCGGCGCGCAGCGCGGCCGACGCCGACGTGACGACCCCGGACGAGCAGGCGTTGCGCGACGAGACGCTCGCGGCGCTGCGCGCCGGACTCGACGCCGTGAACGCGGCACGGGCCTCGGTGACGGCCGAGGGCGGAGGCGCCGACGAGGCATCCGTCACCGCCGCGCTCGACGCCGCCGCCGACGACCTCGAGGCCCTCGTCGAGGCGGGAGGCGCCTGATGGCGCACGACACCGCGGGCAAGCAGGGCAAGCAGGGCACCCAGGGCGCGAAGAAGGGCGGCGCCACGAAGCTCTTCGCCGTCGCCCTCGGCATCCTGACCGCGATCGGCGGCTTCGTCGACATCGGCGACCTCGTCACGAACGCGGTGGTCGGCTCGCGGTTCGGCCTCGGCCTCGCCTGGGTGGTGATCGTCGGCGTCGTCGGCATCTGCGTCTACGCGATGATGGCCGGCAGGGTCGCGGCGGTGAGCGGGCGGGCGACGTTCGAGATCATCCGCGAGCGACTCGGGCCACGGGCCGCGCTCGCGAACCTGGCGGGCTCGTTCCTCATCAACCTCCTGACCGTGACCGCCGAGATCGGCGGCATCGCGCTCGCCCTGCAGCTCATGACGAGCCTCGATCCGGCGCTGTGGATCCCGCTCGCCGCCTTCGGGGTCTGGATCGCCGTGTGGCGCGTGAAGTTCTCGCTCCTCGAGAACGTGACCGGCCTGCTCGGCCTGTGCCTCATCGTCTTCGTCGTCGCCGTGTTCCTGCTGTCGCCCGACTGGGGCGACCTCGCTCGGCAGACCGTGCCGCACGTGCCGCAGGGCGAGACGGCGGCGACCTACTGGTTCTTCGCGATCGCGCTGTTCGGCGCCGCGATGACGCCGTACGAGGTGTTCTTCTTCTCGTCCGGAGCGATCGAGGAGCGCTGGACGGTGAAGGACCTCGGCGAGGCCAAGGCCAACGTCTTCGTCGGGTTCCCGCTCGGCGGGCTGCTCTCGCTCGCGATCGCCGCCTGCGCGACGCTCGTGCTGCTGCCGCGCGACATCGAGGTGACGAGCCTGTCGCAGGTCGTGCTGCCCGTCGCCGAGGCCGGCGGCACGATCGCGCTCGCGTTCGTGCTCGTCGGCATCCTGGCCGCGACGTTCGGCGCCGCCCTCGAGACCACGCTGTCGTCGGGCTACACGCTCGCGCAGTTCTTCGGCTGGTCGTGGGGCAAGTTCCGGCGGCCGGTGCGGGCGTCGCGCTTCCACCTGTCGATGATCGGATGCCTCCTCGTCGCCGTCGGCATCCTCGCGACGGGCGTCGACCCGATCCAGGTGACCGAGTTCTCGGTCGTGTTCTCGGCGATCGCGCTGCCGCTGACCTACCTGCCGATCCTGCTCGTCGCCAACGACCGGGAGTACATGGGCGAGCACGTGAACGGCCGCGGCATGAACGCGATCGCGTGCGTGTACCTCGTCGTCATCGTCGTGGCCTCCGTCGCGGCCATCCCCCTCATGATCTGGACGGGGGCGGGCGCATGAGCGACGTGCCCGACGAGGACCGCACCGCCGCTCCCCCGCCGGTGGCGGCGGGACGGATGCTCGACGGCGTGCTGCACCTGCTCGACCGGCAGGTGCTCGATCGCGACGGCACGCCCGTGACCACGATCGACGACCTCGAGCTCTCCGACATCCCGGTCGACGAGCCGCTCGACCCCGCGCAGCCGGCGCCGGTGATCACCGCGATCATCACCGGCCCGGTGCTCTGCACGCGCATCTTCGGCGGACGGCCGCCGGAGTCGCGCTGGGTGCGCATCCCGTGGCGGCTCGTGCACGAACTCGGCATCGTCGTGCGCATCGGCATCGCCGCCGACGACCTCGACGCGAGCTGGACGGAGCGCTGGGTGCGCGAGCGCATCATCTCCCGCATCCCCGGAGGCCGGAATGATCCTGGGTGACCTGCTGCAGGCGACGGTGACGGATGCCTCGGGCGCGCAGCTCGGGCACGTGATCGACGTGCGGTTCGTGGTCGACGGCACCCCCCGGCAGACGCTCGCCGACGCCCGGCTGATGGGGCTGATCGTGTCGCCGCACTCGCGGGCGTCGTACTGGGGGTACGAGCGGGCGGGCCAGCGCGGCCCGGCGCCGATCGCGCGGTACCTGCGCTGGCGGCACCGCGGGACCGTGCTCATCCCGTGGACGTCGGTGGCGCGCATCCGCTCGGCGCCGGGCACGCTCGGGCGCCCGGGTCGCAAGGAGCACGCCCACGTGATCGAGCTGCGGCCCGACCACGAGGCGTACGACCCGGCGCTGTGACGGGCAGGCCCGGCGGCGACCGACCCCGCCGGGCGGACGCATTCGGTCGCTTCCGGGTCAGGCGAGCGACGATTCGCGTCCGCGCGGCGGACGGGGTCAGCGGGCGGCGACCCCCGCCGCGATGCGCGCCGGCGCCGGCACGCGGCGCTCGTGCTCGCCCGCGCCCACGACCTCCTCGGCCGTGCCGGGCAGGCGCAGCACGGCCTCGGCGCCGTCGGGCACCACGACGTCGACCGCGAGCTCGTCGCCCTCGACGCGCCAGCGCACCGACGCCCGGCCGTGCGGGGTGTCGAGCGAGGTGTCGACCCACTCGAGCCCGCCGCCGGGCTGCGGCGCCACGAGGATGCGGCGGTACCCGGGCTCGAGCGGTGCGAGGCCGCCGACCGTGCGATGCATCCAGTCGACCACCGCGCCGAGCGCGTAGTGGTTGAACGAGGTCATCTCGCCGGGGTTGATGGTGCCGTCAGGCAGCATCGAGTCCCAGCGCTCCCAGATCGTGGTCGCGCCCATGGTCACCGGGTAGAGCCACGACGGGCACTCGGTCTGCAGCAGCAGGCGGTAGGCGTCGTCGAGGTGCCCGGTCTCGGTGAGGGCGTCGGTGACGAACGGCGTGCCGGCGAAGCCGGTCGAGATGCGGTGGCCCGATGCGGCAACGAGCTCGGCGAGGCGGTCGCCCGCGACGGCACGATCGGCGTCGGAGAGGATGCCGAAGACGATCGCGAGTGCGTACACGGTCGTGCAGTCGCTGCGGATGACTCCCGCGTCGACGTACACCGCCGCGAACGCGGCGCGGAGCTCGTCGGCCATGGCCCAGAACTCGGCCGCCTCGGCGGCGAGGCCCAGCTCGTCGGCCGCCTCGGCCGTGAGCGACGCCGACCGGAACGCGCAGATCGTCGCGACGACGCTCGGGTCGGCCTTCGCCGCCCAGGGCTGGTCGGGCGCCGCGTCGGGGTCGAGCCAGTCGCCGAACTGGAACCCGGTGTCCCAGACGCCGTTGGCCGACAGCTTGCTGCGCACGCGCCGCACGTGCCCGGCCATCGACGGGAACTGGTCCTCCAGCACCCGGCGGTCGCCGTAGGCGGTCCACAGCGCCCACGGCACCCACACGGCCGCGTCGCTCCACACCGCGGTCGAGTCGGGGGCGGGGAACTCGGCCGGGTGCTCGATGTACTTCAGCACGTCGGGCACGACGAACGGCACGAGGTCGTCGGCGTGCGCCTGCTCCTGGGCGAGGTCGCGCAGCCAGTCGCGGAGGAACCCGTCGACGTCGGCGAGGAACGCCGCGCTGGAGGCGAAGGCGGCGATGTCGCCCGTCCAGCCGAGGCGCTCGTCGCGCTGCGGGCAGTCGGTGGGCACGTCGAGGAAGTTGCCGCGCATGCCCTGCACCGCGTTCTCGTGCAGGCGGTTCAGCAGCGGGTTCGACGACGACCAGCGGCCGATGCGGCGCAGGTCGCTCGACACGACGACCGCCTCGAGACCGCCACCGGCCAGCAGCGCCTCGATGCCGCCGGGCCAGCCCTCGACCTCGACGTAGCGAAAGCCGTGGAACGTCAGCGTCGGCTCGAACACGTCGGCGCCGCCCGACAGCGTGAAGCGGTCGGTCGCCTTCGCGGTGCGGAGCGGCCGCACGCCGAGTTCGTCGTGCTCGAGCACCTCGGCGTGGCGGAGCGTCACGACGTCGCCCGCCGCGCCGGCACCGGCCGGAACCTCGACACGCACGAACCCGACGAGGTTCTGCCCGAAGTCGGCGAGCACGCGGCCAGCCGGCGAGGTCCAGACGCGCACCGGCGACACGCGCTCCTGCCGGTGCACGGGCGGGCCGACATAGGGCTCCAGCTTCGCGAGGTCGAACGCGTGCTCGTGCACGCCGACCCACGAGGCATCCGCGAAGCCCGCCTCGAGCCACGCGTCGCCGAAGCGGCGCGCGTCGAGGTCCTGGCCGTCGTAGAGGTCGTTCGCGGTGGTCGCCGAGGGGCCGGCCGTCCACGAGGCATCCGTGCCGACGACCTGCTCGTGCCCGTCGGCGAACCGCACCCGCAGCTCGGCGAAGCCGCCGAGCTCGTCGCCGTAGTAGCGCGAGCCGCCGGCCCAGCCGAGACGGCCGCGGTACCAGCCGTTGCCGAGCGCGAGGCCGATGACGGTGGTCGCGCCGACCAGCCCGGTGACGTCGAGCTCGCTGTACCGGACGCGCCACTCGTAGCTCGTCCACCCCGGGGTGAGCAGGTCCTCGGAGGCGCGCGCGCCGTTCACCCACGCCTCGACGACGCCGAGCGCCGACAGGGAAAGGGTCGCCGAGGCGACGTCGCCGTGCCCCTCGTCGAGGCGGAACTCGCCGCGCAGCAGCGGGGCGCCGCCGAAGTCGTCGTCGGGGGCGATCATCGTCGCGTGCCAGGTGGCCATCTCGGGCTCCTTCGTGGTCGTGGGTGGAGTGGTGGGGTCCGTGCGGGTCAGCGGGTCTCGGCGGCCGGCACGGCGTCGGCGTCGGCAGCCGCCCGGCCCGGGGCATCCGCCTCGGCCTCGGCCTCGACGATCGCGTCGCCCTCGACCGCGACGACGTCGCCGGTCGCGCCGACGCCCGCCTCGCCCTCGGCCTTGCGGATGCGCGCCACCCAGAACATGCCGATCGCGAGGGCCGCGGCGGTCGCGGCGGTGAGCACGCCGTAGAGGACCTGCGGCGAGACCGCGATGAGCGCCGGGGTGAAGAGTGCCGCGACGGCGGCGATGACGCGGGTGAAGGCGATCATGATGCCCTGCGCGCTCGAGCGGTAGAGCGTCGGGAAGAGCTCCTGCGCCCAGACCTTGAACATGGGCTCGCCGGCGACCGCCCCGCCGAGGGCGCCGATGATGCTCGACAGCACGAGGATCGGAACGGTGACGCCGAGCGTGAGCGGCAGCACGAGGGCGCCGAGCGAGAGCACGGACGCGATGGCGAAGCCGACCATGCGGAAGCGGGTGTCGACGACGCGCATGAGCGTGAACATGCCGACGAACGACATCGCGAGGCCGATGAGCGACAGCGCCGAGGCGGTCGACACGTCGGAGCCGGCGACGTTCACGTAGAGGTAGGTGCCGAACTGGCCCATGGTGTTCGCCGAGACGTTGATGAGGGCGTAGAACAGGCCGAGCGCGATGAGCGGGAGCACGAAGCGCGAGCGGAACAGGCGGCCGAGCGCGCCGATGTCGCCCGCGCCGTCGACCGAGGCGATCGACGCGGTGCGGGCCTCGTTGGCGCGGCGCCACTCCTCGGACTCGGGGAGGGTCGCGCGCAGCAGCAGCGTGATCGCCGAGACCACCACGACGAAGCCGTAGATCGCGCGGGCGCCGACGCCGCCCAGGCCGCCGGCGACGATGCCGAGCACGATGACCGCGACGATGCCGACCATCCACAGCACGTGCGAGAAGGTGATCATCTTGCCGCGCTTCGACTCGGGGGCGCTCTCGGAGATCATCGCCATCGAGACGGGCAGGTCGGCGCCGGTGCCGAAGCCGATGAGGGCCAGGGCGACGTAGAGCACCGCCGGGTCCCACGCGAAGGTGGCGAGCGCGGCGCCGATCGCGGCGAGGGCGAGGGTGACGGTGAAGACGCGGCGGCGGCCGAAGCGGTCGCCGAGGCGGCCGCCGATGAAGGCGCCGATCGCGATGGTGAACGTGAGGAGCGCCGAGAGCTGGCCGATCTGGTCGCCGGTGAGGCCGAGCTCGCCCTGGAAGAGCACGAGGGCGGTGCCGGTTCCGGCGATCGCGGCGGCGTCGATGAACGACGCCATGCCGGCGATGACGGCGACGCGCCAGGGGTTGGGGGCCTTGCGCGTGCGGTGCGTCGAGGGGGCGACGGGGTCTGCAGCGGTCATGCGAAACTCCATTGTTCTGGGGGACGGCCTGCGTCGATTGAAACGGTTCAAGGGACCGTAGCATGAATTTCGACCAGTTGGTAGATTTCTTGGGACGGATGCCGCTCCCGCTTGGTAGCGTGGCCGGATGCCCATCGTCGCCGGCCGCCCGCGAGGCAGCTACGCCGGCACCCCAGCCCGCCGCCAGGCCATCCTCCAGGCCGCCCTCGAGGTGTTCGCCGTGTCGGGCTACCGCGGCGGCTCGATGCGCGACATCGCCGAGCGGCTCGGCATGAGCCACACCAGCCTGCTGCACCACTTCCGCACCAAGAGCGACCTGCTCGCCGGCGTGCTCGAGCTCCGCGACCAGGAGGCCGAGGAGCTGATCGGCGCGCCGTCGCCCGGGGCCGACCGCCTCCGCGGGCTCGTGCGCCTCGTCGAGCACAACCAGGCGGTGCCCGGCATCGTCGAGCTGTTCTGCGTGCTGTCGGCCGAGGCGACCTCGCCGGAGCATCCCGCCCACGGCTACTTCCGCGACCGGTACGAACGCGTGGTCGCCTTCGTCGAGGACTCGCTCGCCGTGATGGCCGCCGCCGGCGAACTGCACGAGGGGGTCTCCCCCGCCGTCGAGGCCCGCGCGATCGTCGCCCTCACCGACGGGCTGCAACTGCAGTGGCTGCTCGACCGCGACTCGGTCGACATGGTGACCGACCTGCGGGCGTACCTCGCGAAGGTGTCGCCACTCGCGTTCTGAGCTCGGCGGTTCGGGGCCGAGCCGATCGCCGCTTCCGCGGCGCACTCCGACGCCCGGAAGTCAATCCCCTGTGGCCGAGGCCCGGGCGGGCCGTACGGTCGAGGCTCGGGCACCGAGGCCCGAGCCGGGGGTCGGGATCATGGTGACGTCGTACGGAGGACGGACGCTCGATGAGCGCCTCGAGATGACGGCCGTGTCCGCCGTGCGCTGGATCGTGCGCGACACCCGCTTCCCCGACTCCGACCCGCGTGCGATCGTCGGCGTCGTCGACCACGACGGCGGCGGCTTCCGGGTGGCCTGGATGCGCCACGGCGCACGCCTCCGCTGCCGCACGCTGATCGAGGTGCTCGCCGCCGCCAGCAGCGTGCTCGACACCCGCATGCCCGAGGAGTGACCGGGCCCTCCGGAGCACCCGACCGCGCGCCTACCGCCCGACCTTGCCGAACAGCCCGGCGATCGGCGCCAGCACGAGCGGACGCGCCGCGACCCAGCCGCCCGCGATCACCAGCGCCGAGAGCACGAACAGGCCGAAGCCGACCCAGTTCACCTCATCGGTGCCGGCATACATGTGGTTGAGGTTCCGCAGCGCCCCGGTCGCGAACACGAGGGTGACGTGCACGACGATGAACGCGACGAAGTACAGCATCACCGGGAAGTGCACCGCCCGCGCCAACCCGATCGGGTACGCCGCGCTCAGCCGGGTCGCCTTCGCGGGCCACAGGCCCGACATGCGGATGCCGGTCGCGATCGCCAGCGGCGCAGCGAGGAAGACCGTCGTGAAGTAGGCGAGCTGCTGGAGGCTGTTGTAGTTCACCCAGCCGTCCTCGGTCGGCCAGTCGAGCGAGGCGTACTGCAGCGCCGCCGACAGCGCGTTCGGGAACACGGCCCAGCTCGTCGGCACGATCCGCATCCAGTGCCCGGTCGCGAACAGCAGCACGACGAACACGACGCCGTTGACCACCCACAGCAGGTCGAGCGACTGGTGGAACCAGAGGGTCAGGCTGATGCGCCGGCCGGTCTTCGACCACCTCGGCGTCCATGATGCGGGCGGGCGGCGCTCACCGCGCACCTGTAGCCCCGAGCGGATGATGAGCACGATCAGGAACACGTTGAAGAAGTGCTGCCATCGCACCCAGTCGGGGAACCCCGGCTGCGCGGTCTCGGGCAGCGGCACCTCGCCCGGGTACGCGGCGAGGAAGTCCTGCCCGGCCGGCGTCGCGAGGAACCAGCGGGCGGCGAGCACCACGACCGCCGCGATCGCGATGATCGCGAGGCCGCCCAGCACGAGCGTGCGGACGCGGCTGCGCGGGCGGGCCGCGGCTGGTTGGGCCGCCGGTACGGACGCTTCGCGGGAGGCGGATGCCACGGGCGGTGCGGATGCCACGGGCGGTACGGATGCCTCGGGCGAGACGGATGCCCCGGGCGACACGCTTGCCGCCGCGGGCGCGGTCTCCGCGGGAACGGCGGGCGGCGCAGCGGGCACCGACGCCTCGGGCTCGATCGACGCCAGTGTCGCCGTCGCCACGGCTATCGGCGCAGGAGCGAAGCCCGCCGGCGGCCACGGCTCACCTCCGGCCGCACGCGGCAGGCCTCGGCGCAGCGGCCGACGGGACCCGTCGACCTCGCCCGATCCCGGCACGGACACCGAAGCCGCGGTCTCCGCCACGGCGAGCGCGGAAGCGGCGGCCGCCGCAGCGGCCTCGTCGGAAGACGACCGGGCATCGACGACGAGCAGGTCGACGGTGGCCGAGACCGCTGCGGCTCCCTGGTCACGCACGGAGACCGTCCCGCCAGGTGGCCATGGCTCGCCGCCGGGCACGCGCGGCAGTCCGCGGCGGATCAGGCGCACGGCGGGCGCACCGACCTCCGCCGCAGCAGCAGCCGGCATCGTCGACGTCGCGTCGAGCGTCGCCGCCGCAGCCGCTGCCGTTGCCGTTGCCGGGCCCGGGGCATCCGTCATCGTGGCGGCGGCCGGGGCATCCGCCTCGACCGTCGGACCCGACGCATCCGCCGCCGTCGCGACCGCGACCGCCGCGCCGCCGCGTGCCACCCCCGCGCCGTCGGGCGCGTCGCCCGCCGGCGGCCACGGCTCGGCGCCGGGCCGCCGCGGCAGGCCCCGCCGGAGCGTGCGCCCGTACGTCGCCACGGTCAGGCCTTCCGCGCCTCGAGCGCGGCGATGAGCTGCGGAACGACGGTGAACACGTCGCCGACGACGCCGAAGTCGGCGATGTCGAAGATGGGTGCGGTGGCGTCGGTGTTGATCGCGACGATCGTCTTCGCAGTCTGCATGCCGGCGAGGTGCTGGATCGCGCCCGAGATGCCGAGCGCGACGTACAGCTGCGGCGACACCGAGACGCCGGTCTGGCCGACCTGGTACGACTGCGGCACGTAGCCGGCGTCGACGGCGGCGCGGGATGCCCCGACCGCTGCGCCGAGCGCGTCGGCGAGTTGCTCGACGAGGGCGAACTGCTCCCCGGATCCGAGGCCGCGCCCGCCGGAGACGACCTTCGCCGCCCCGCGGAGCTCGGGGCGCGACGACTCGGCGACCGCCGCCTCGACATGGCCGGCGCTCGCGGCGCGACGGCCGGAGGCCGGCACGTCGAGGCGGTCGACCTCGACCGGTCGGGCCTCGGCGCGGGCATCGATCGCGCCCTGCCGGACGGTGATGACCGGCGCACCCCAGGTCACCGCGGAGCGCACGTCGTAGGCGCCGCCGTACACGGAGTGGTGCGCCACGACGCCCTCGTCGTCTCGGGACACCGCGACCGCGTCGACGGCGAGGGCCGAGCGGCTTCGGGCGGCGAACCGGGCGGCCGCCTCGCGGCCCTCGACCGAGTGCGAGACGAGCACGGCGTCGGGTCGCACGGCCTCGGCGGCGGCGGCGAGCACGTCGGCGAGCGGCACGGCCACGTCGAGGCCCAGCCGGTCGTGCGCGGCGAGGAGCACCCGGGCGGCGCCGAGCGACGCGGCGGCCTCGGCGAGGCGCTGCACGTCGGGCCCGGTCGCGCCCGAGGCATCCATCGCGGCCGGGGCATCCGTCGCGGCCGAGGCATCCGTCGCCCTGCCTTCCGCGTCGCCCGCGGCGACCGGCACGACCGCGACCGGCGTGCCGACGCCGGCGGCCGCGCCGAGCAGGCCGGCGGCCGAGGCGGCGAGCTCGCCCGCCGGGGTGACGTCGAGCAGCACCAGGATCGCGTCGTCGGGGAATGCGTTCATCGTCGCCACCTCACGCCAGCCGGTTCCCGACGAGGAACGCGGCGAGCTGCTCGCCCGCGTCGCCCTCGTCGACGATCTTCACGCCGGCCTGTCGCGCCGGCCGCTCGGCGAGGCCGAGCACGATCGAGCGGGAGGCCGGGTCGTCGGCGCCGCCGATCTCGTAGTCGAGGCCGAGGTCGGCGAGCGCGAGCGTCTCGACCGGCTTCTTCTTCGCGGCCATGATGCCCTTGAACGTCGCGATGCGCGGTTCGGGGAGGCGCTCGGTGATCGAGGCGATCGCGGGCAGCACCGCGGTGACGGTCGCGGTGCCGTCGTCGGTCGCGCGGGTGCCCGTGAGGCCGTCGACTGCGATCTCGAGGGACGTGAGCGCGGTGGCCTGCGGCACGTCGAGGAGTTCCGCGAGCATCGCGGGCAGCACGCCGCCGCCGCCGTCGGTGGAGCGGTCGCCGGTGAGCACGAGGTCGAAGCCGGTGTGCCGCAGGGCGGCGGCGAGCACCTCGGCGGTGAGGCCGAGGTCGGCGCCGAGGAGCGCGTCGTCGACGACGTGCACGGCCGAGGTCGCCCCCATCGCGAGCGCCTTGCGCAGCGTCGAGGAGGTGCCCGCGGCGCCCATCGTGAGCGCGACGACCTCGGTGCCGGGTGCGCCGTCGGCGACCTTCAGCGCGGCTTCGAGGGCCCGTTCGCCGATCTCGTCGGGCACGGCGTCGCTCGCGGCGCGGTCGGCGAGCCCGGTCTCGAGGCTCAGTCGGCGGCTCCCGTACGTGTCGGGGACCTCCTTGATGAGGACGACGATCTTCACCGTTCGCGACTCCCTCGTCGAGCGAGTGCCTCGCACCCGCGTTTTCTTATGGAGATTCAGAATCTCCCGTCATTCGATCCTTCCGGAGTCATCCGTCGATATCAAGCACCGCTGGATACGAAGCGGTCTCCCGCCGGCACCGTGGCCCTCGGCCGGGACATCCACGTTTCTAATGTGGTATAAAAAACATGACCGCTGGATCGATGGAGATCGGACGCACCGTGAAGACCGCACGAACCCTGTACGACGAGGAGCACGAGCAGTTCCGAGAGGTGGTGCGCGCCTTCGCGCAGCAGCACGCCGCACCCAACCACGAGCGCTGGGCCGCCGAGGGCAAGGTCGACAAGTGGCTGTTCACCGAGGCCGCCGAGGCCGGCATCCTCGGCTTCGGGCTCCCCGAGGAGTACGGCGGCGGCGGCAGCGACGACTTCCGGTTCAACGCGATCATGGGCGAGGAGCTCGCCCGCAACCCCGTCTCCGACGGCCTGGCCGGCATCGCCCTGCAGAACGACATCGTCTTCCCCTACTTCACCGACCTCACGAACGACGAGCAGAAGGCGCGCTGGCTGCCGGGCATCGCCCGCGGCGAGCTCGTCACCGCCGTCGCCATGACCGAACCCGGCACCGGCAGCGACCTCGCCGGCATCCGCACCCGCGCCGTGCGCGACGGCGACGAGTACGTCGTCAACGGCTCGAAGACGTTCATCTCGAACGGGCAGAACGCCGACCTCGTCGTCGTCGCCGTGCGCACCTCCGACGACCGCCACCGCGGGCTCAGCCTGCTCGTCGTCGAGGGCGACCGCCCCGGCTTCACCCGCGGCCGCAACCTGCACAAGGTCGGCCTGCACGCGCAGGACACGAGCGAGCTGTCGTTCGTCGACGTGCGCGTGCCCGTCGCGAACCTGCTCGGCGCCGAGGGCGACGGCTTCCCCGGCCTCATGCGCAACCTCCCCCAGGAGCGCCTCTCGATCGCGGCCGCCGCGGTCGCCGCTGCCGAGGGCGTGCTCGAGCGCACCCTCGCCTACGTGAAGGAGCGCACCGCGTTCGGCCAGCCGATCGGGTCGTTCCAGCACACCCGGTTCACGCTCGCCGAGATCGCGACCGCCCTGCGGGTGAGCCGCGTCTACGTCGACGAGCTCATCGCCCGTCACTCGCGCGGCGAGGTCACCGCGGAGGAGGCCGCGGCCGCCAAGTGGTACACCACCGAGCAGTACGTCGACATCGTCAACCGCTGCCTGCAGCTCCACGGCGGGTACGGCTACATGCAGGAGTACCGCATCGCGCAGGACTACCTCGACTCCAGGATCACCACCATCTACGGCGGCACGACCGAGATCATGAAGGAGATCGTCGGCCGGAGCCTGGGGCTGTAGCCCGCTCATCCGCTCACCCCCGAGCTCACCGCTCCCAGACCAGCTTCCAGACCGGAGGACACGATGCCCGAGGCATTCATCTACGACGCCGTGCGCACCCCGCGCGGCAGGAACAAGGGCGGGTCGCTGCACGGCACCAAGCCCGTCGACCTCGTCGTCGGCCTCATCGACGCGTTGCGCGAGCGCCACCCCGGCCTCGACGTGTCGGGCGTCGACGACATCGTGCTCGGCGTCGTCTCGCCGGTCGGCGAGCAGGGCTCCGACATCGCCCGCACCGCGGCGCTCGTCGCCGGCCTGCCCGACACCGTCGCGGGCGTGCAGGTGAACCGGTTCTGCGCATCCGGGCTCGAGGCCGTGAACCTCGCCGCGCAGAAGGTCGCGTCGGGCTTCGAAGACCTCGTGCTCGCGGGCGGCGTCGAGTCGATGTCGCGCGTGCCGATCGGCTCCGACGGCGGCGCCTACGCGCAGGACCCGACGACCGGCTACGACCACTCGTTCGTGCCGCAGGGCATCGGCGCCGACCTCATCGCCACCATCGAGGGCTTCAGTCGGGAAGACGTCGACGCGTTCGCCGCCCGCTCGCAGGCCCGCGCCGAGACGGCCTGGCAGGAGGGCCGCTTCGCCGGCTCGATCGTGCCGGTGAAGGACCTCAACGGCGTCGTCGTGCTCGACCACGACGAGCACCGCCGCCCCGGCTCCACCGTCGAGTCGCTCGGGCAGCTGCCCGCCAGCTTCGCGACCCTCGGCGACCAGGCCGGCTTCGACGCCGTCGCCCTGCAGAAGTACCACTGGGTGGAGAAGATCGACCACGTGCACGGCCCGGGCAACTCGTCGGGCATCGTCGACGGCGCCGCCCTCGTCATCATCGGCAGCGCCGAGGCCGGCGTGCGCCACGGCCTGACCCCGCGCGCCCGCATCGTCGCCACCGCCGTCACCGGCTCCGACCCGACGATCATGCTGACCGGCCCCACTCCTGCCACCCGCAAGGCGCTCGAGCGAGCCGGCCTCGAGGTCGACGACATCGACCTCTTCGAGCTGAACGAGGCGTTCGCCGCGGTCGTGCTGAAGTGGCAGCGCGACCTCGGCATCCCCGACGACAAGGTCAACGTCAACGGCGGGGCCATCGCGATGGGGCATCCCCTCGGGGCCACCGGGGCGATGATCCTCGGCACGCTGCTCGACGAGCTGGAGCGGCAAGGCCTTCGGCGCGGGCTCGCGACGCTCTGCGTCGGCGGCGGCATGGGCATCGCGACCGTCATCGAGCGGGTCTGACCGGGCACGGCCCGGGACCGCGACCAGGACACCAGGAGGAACACGGATGAGCATCACGGAGGACCGGGTGGACGTGCAGGCCGGCTACGACTGGGCCGAGGACGCCGACGGCGTCGTCACCATCACGATCGACGACCCCGACAGCCAGGTGAACACGATGAACCCGCACTTCGTGCGGGCGCTCGAAGCGACCGTCGACCGGCTCGAGGCCGAGCGCGACCGCATCGCCGGGGTCGTGCTCGCGTCGGCGAAGAAGAGCTGGTTCGCGGGCGGCGACCTCAACCTGCTGCAGTCCGCCGACCCGGCGAACGCGGCGGAGGAGACGGCGCACATCGAGCACGTGAAGTCGCTCCTGCGCCGCCTCGAACGGCTCGGCAAGCCGGTCGTCGCGACGCTCAACGGCACCGCCCTCGGCGGCGGACTCGAGGTGGCATTGGCCGCCCACCACCGCATCGCCGCGAGCGACGTGAAGGGCGCCCAGTTCGGACTGCCTGAGGTCTCGCTCGGGCTGCTGCCGGGTGGCGGCGGCATCACCCGCACGGTCCGCATGCTCGGGCTCCAGAAGGCGCTGCAGGACGTCATCCTCCCGGCCGCGAAGTTCCGCGCCGACGAGGCGCTCGCGGTCGGCCTCGTCGACGAGCTCGCGCCGCTCGCCGAGCTGCACGAGCGTGCCAGGGCCTGGATCGCCGCGAACCCGGCGCCGGTCAAGCCGTGGGATGCCCCGGGCTTCCGCCTGCCCGGCGGTGCCGTCTCCTCCCCCACGGTCGCCACGATGCTCCCGGCCATGCCGGCGCTCCTCCGCAAGCAGCTCAAGGGCTCGCCGATGCCGGCGCCGCGCGCCGCGCTCGCGGCCGCCGTCGAGGGCGCCTACGTCGACTTCGACACCGCGTCGACCGTCGAGACCCGCTACCTCGTGCACCTCACCCACACGCAGGTCGCGAAGAACATGATCCAGGCGTTCTTCTTCGACCTGCAGCGCATCAACGCCGGCGGCAGCCGGCCCGACGGGGTTCCGAAGTGGACGGCCCGTAAGGTCGGCGTGCTCGGCGCCGGCATGATGGGCGCGGCGATCGCGTACGTGTCGGCGAAGGCCGGCATCGAGGTCGTGCTGAAGGATGTCTCGCTCGAGGCCGCCGAACGCGGCAAGGACTACGCCCGAGGGTTGGAGGACAAGGCGCTCGCCCGCGGGCGCACCACCCCGGAGAAGTCCGCCGAACTCCTCGCGCGCATCACGCCGACGCAGGAGGCATCCGACTTCGCCGGCGTCGACCTCGTCATCGAGGCCGTCTTCGAGTCGGTGCCCGTGAAGCAGGCGGTGTTCCAGGAGGTGCAGGGCATCGTCGAGCCCGACGCCGTGCTCGGGTCGAACACGTCGACCCTGCCGATCACGCTGCTCGCCGAGGGCGTCGACCGGGCCGAGGACTTCATCGGCATCCACTTCTTCTCCCCCGTCGACAAGATGCCGCTCGTCGAGATCGTGCGCGGCGCGAAGACGAGCGACGCGGTGCTGGCGAAGGTGTTCGACTACGTGCTGCAGATCCGCAAGACGCCGATCGTCGTGAACGACGCCCGCGGCTTCTTCACCTCCCGGGTCATCGGCACCTTCATCGACGAGGCCGTGGCCGCCGTCGGCGAGGGCGTCGAGCCGGCGTCGGTCGAGCAGGCCGCGCTGCAGGCCGGCTACCCCGCCGGCGCGCTGCAACTCCTCGACGAGCTCACGCTGTCGCTCACGAAGAAGATCCGCTCCGAGACGCGCGCGGCCGTCGAGGCCGACGGCGTGCCGTGGGTGTCGCACCCCGCCGAGGCCGTCGTCGACTGGATGGTCGACGACCAGGACCGGCCGGGCCGCAAGGCCGGGCGCGGCTTCTACGACTACGACGAGAACGGCCGCCGCGTCGGCATCTGGCCCGGGCTCCGCGAGCACTACGGCTCGGGGCGCACCACGCTCCCGCTGAAGGACCTGCAGGAGCGCATGCTGTTCGCCGAGGCGCTCGACGCGATCGACTGCCTCGACAGCGGCGTGCTCACGAGCGTCGCCGACGCGAACATCGGCTCGATCTACGGCATCGGGTTCCCGGCGTGGACGGGCGGGGTGCTGCAGTACGTCAACCAGTACGAGGGCGGGCTCGCCGGCTTCGCGGCGCGCGCCCGGGAGCTGGCGGATGCCTACGGCGAGCGCTTCGCTCCGCCGGCGTCGTTGCTCGCCCGCGCGGAGGCCGGGGAGGAGTACCGGTGAGCGCGTCGGTCGAGGCTCCGGTCGTGGCTTCGGTCGTGGCTTCGGTCGAGGCGACCGAGACCGCCCCGCGCCTCCGCACCCGCTTCACCGACGCGCTCGGCATCGAGCACCCGGTCGTGCAGGGCGGCATGATGTGGGTCGGCCGGGCCGAGCTCGCGGCCGCCGTGTCCGAGGCCGGCGGCCTCGGCATCATCACCGCGCTCACGCAGCCCACGCCGCACGACCTCGTGCGCGAGATCGAGCGGGCGCGCACGCTCACCGACAAGCCGATCGGCGTGAACCTCACGATCCTGCCGTCGATCAACCCGCCGCCCTACGGCGAGTACCGCCGCGCGATCATCGACGCGGGCGTCACCATCGTCGAGACCGCTGGTTCCAGCCCCGAGCCGCACATGGACGACTTCGGCGGCGCGGGCGTGCAGGTCATCCACAAGTGCACGAGCGTGCGCCACGCGCTGAAGGCGCAGGCGGTCGGCGTCACCGCGGTGTCGATCGACGGCTTCGAGTGCGCGGGGCATCCCGGTGAGGACGACGTGCCCGGCCTCGTGCTCATCCCGGCCGCCGCCGACGCGCTGTCGATCCCGTTCATCGCCTCCGGCGGCTTCGCCGACGGGCGGGGACTGGCGGCGGCGCTCGCGCTCGGCGCCGACGGCGTGAACATGGGCTCCCGGTTCATGTGCTCCGTCGAGTCGCCGATCGCGCAGGTCGTGAAGGAGCGCATCGTCGAGGCATCCGAGCTCGACACCAACCTCATCTTCCGGAGCCTGCGCAACACCGCCAGGGTCGCGAAGAACTCGATCAGCGACGAGGTCGTGCGCATCCTCGCCGACGGCGGGCAGTTCCCCGACGTGCAGCCGCTCGTCGCGGGCGCGCGCGGGCGGAAGGTGTTCGAGCACGGCGACCTGGAGGCCGGCATCTGGACGGTCGGGCAGGTGCAGGGGCTGATCCGAGACATCCCGACGGCCGGCGAGATCGTGCGGCGCACGGTCGCCGAGGCGCAGGCGGTGCTGAGCGAGCGGCTCGCGCGGTTCGCCTGAGGCCGTCAGGCCGCGCCCGCGCCGTGGCGCACGAGGTCCTGCGTCGACCGCACCAGGTCTTCGAGGGAGCGGGTGCGGGGGTTCCACCACTCCACCGCCCAGTTCATCGCACCGAGCAGGAGCAGGCGCACCACGTTGATGTCGACGTCGGGGCGGATGCGGCCGCGCTCCTGCGCCTCGCGGAACAGGTCGCGCCAGAGCTTGCTGTACGCGCCCTCCTCGGCGGCGGGTCGGACGCGCAGGTGCTCGGGCACCTGGCCGGCGTTGCGGATCGACGCCGTTGCGTAGTCGGAGATCTCGAGCTCGTACCGCAGGTGCGCCTCGACACCGGCGAGGATGCGGTCGAGCGGGTCGGCGTCGGCGGGCAGCGCGGCGAGCGTCTCCTCGACGTGCACGCGCACGTGGTGGGCGCCGGCCCACATGACCTCCTCGACGAGGTCGTCGCGGGAGCCGAAGTAGTAGTAGATGGCGGGGGCCTGCACGCCGGCGACGTCGGCGACGTCGCTCAGCCGGGTGCCGGCGTAGCCCTTGCGGCTGAGCACGGCGGCGGCCGCGTCGAGGATGCGCTGCCTGGTGCGCATCGACTTCGACGTGGTCGTCTCGTTCGCTTCGGTGACCATCCCTGCCTCCCGAGAGAAGTCTAACGAAGATTCAAAAATCAGGCTGCCCCTCCTTGCGGTGGCGATGC
The DNA here is from genome assembly GCF_043950245.1 of Agromyces sp. MMS24-K17. Lineage (GTDB taxonomy): Bacteria > Actinomycetota > Actinomycetes > Actinomycetales > Microbacteriaceae > Agromyces. The sequence goes on from NZ_CP171640.1 coordinate 773,983, forward strand.
GCGGGTCGTACTGTGAATGCGGATTCACTTGTGCCCCCCACCGCTCGACGATGAGCCGCTCGACGATGAGCAAGGAGACGTGCCATGACCCTGACGTCCGACGACCAGTCCGTCGCCACCACCTACACGACCGTCGATCCGCGCGACGGCACGCCGATCGAGTCGTACCCCGTCGTCGACGTCGCCGGCGTGGCCGCGATCGTCGAACGGGCGCACGAGGCCGCCGCCTGGTGGGCCGGGCTCGGCTTCGCCGGCCGCCGCCGCGTGCTCGGCGCGTGGAAGGCGGCGATCGCCCGCGACGCCCAGGGACTCGTCGCAACGATCTCGCGCGAGACCGGCAAGCCCGAGGGCGACGCCCTGCTCGAGGTCATGCTGACGCTCGGCCACCTCGACTGGGCCGCCAAGCACGCCGAGCCGGTGCTGCGCCGCCGCCGCGTCAAGGCCGGGCTCATGAACTACAACCAGCACGCGTCGGTCGGCTACGAGCCGTACGGCGTCGTCGGGGTCATCGGGCCGTGGAACTACCCGTTCTACACGCCGATGGGCTCCATCTCGTACGCCCTCGCCGCGGGCAACGCGGTCGTGTTCAAGCCGAGCGAGCTCACTCCCGGCACCGCCGTGTGGATCGCCGGCAAGTGGGCCGAGGTGTGCGACCGGCCCGTGCTGCAGGTCGCGACCGGCGACGGCGGCACGGGCCGGGCGCTCGTCGCCGCCGGCGTCGACAAGGTCGCGTTCACCGGATCGACCGCCACCGCGAAGCGGGTCATGGCGGCCTGCGCCGAGACCCTCACGCCGCTCGTCGCCGAGTGCGGCGGCAAGGACGCGCTCATCGTCGCCCGCGACGCCGACCTCGACGCGGCCGCCGACTTCGTCGTGTTCGGCGCGATGGGCAACGCCGGTCAGACCTGCGTCGGCGTCGAGCGCGTCTACGTCGAGCAGCCCGTCGCCGAGGCGCTCACCGCGAAGGTCGTCGAGCGCGCGAAGCGCATCCAGGCCGGCGGGGAGTCGGCGACGTACGGCCCGATGACGCTTCCGTCGCAGGCGCAGGTCGTGTCGAGGCACGTCGCCGACGCCCTCGAGAAGGGCGGCACCGCCGTGTACGGCGGGCTCGACTCCGTCGGCGACCGCCTCGTCACGCCGATCGTGCTCGCCGACGTGCCCGAGGACAGCGACGCCGTCTGCCACGAGACCTTCGGCCCGACGGTCGTCATCAACACCGTGGCATCCATCGACGAGGCCGTCGAGCGGGCGAACGCGACCGACTACGGCCTCGGCGCCTCGGTGTTCACCCGCGACACGCACCTCGGCGAGGCGACCGCCGCCCGGCTCCGCTCGGGCGTCGTCACCATCAACTCGGTCCTCGGCTTCGCCGCCGTCGGCGCGCTGCCGTTCGGCGGCGTGAAGGGCTCGGGCTTCGGCCGCATCCACGGCGCCGACGGCCTGCGCGAGTTCAGCACCCCCAAGTCGATCGCCCGCCAGACCCGCAAGGCGGCGCTGAACCTGCTCAGCCTGGAGCGCTCCGACCGCGACATGCACCTCGTCGCGAAGCTCCTCCCGATACTGCACGGCAAGGGCTGACGCGTCCACCGCCCCGTTCGGACCATTCGTTTCGCCTTGGACCCCGGATCTCACTGGTCCGGCGCGAGACGAGTGGTCCGAAGCGTGGGCGGCCCGGTCGGGTCGGCGGCCCCTCGCCATCAGCCATGAGCCATCAGCCATCAGCCACCCATCAGAGGCACCGGCCACCAGCCACAGCCACCAGCCACCAGCCACCAGCCACCAGCCACCAGCCACCAGCCACCAGCCACCAGCGCATGTTTCCGCTCTCGTTATGCCGGTTCCCCCTCAGCGGTGACCTCAGCGATGAGGCGGAATGGGCATACCGGAATCGGGAAACGGTCGCCGCGCGTCTCGTTCGTTCGTCGGCGCGGAAAGAAGTCCGTCCACGCAGCGGATGGGGCGATGCGCGGCGACCGGGCGGCAACCGCGCGGCGACCGCGCGGTGGGGCGCCGGCTCCGCCCCGGTCAGCCGTCGAGGCCGAGGGTGACGCGGAGGAGGCTGCTCACGCGACGGGAGGTCGCGGGGTTCGTGCGGTGCCGCAGGGCCGAGCCGACGTCGGCGACGACGTTGAAGCCGGCGTGCACGAGCACGAGGGCGTCGCGGGCGCTCAGCTCGGGGCGGGCGCGCACGAGCTCCTCGACCCATTCGGCGACGTAGGCCCGCTGGAGCGCCCGCAGCCGGCGGCGGTCGTCCGGGTCGAGCGCGCCGACGTCGGAGGCGTAGACCCCCATGAGCTGCGCGTGCTCGAAGCTGTGGCGCACGTAGTCGTCGCAGAGGGCGCGCAGCACCTCGTCGGGGCTCGACGACGCGGCCCGCGCGGTGAGCGTCGCGGCCTCAAGTTGGCGCGCCGCCCGCTCGCACGCCTCGAGCAGCAGCGCCGACTTGCCGTCGAAGTGCCGGTACACGCCCGAGGCGGTGAGGCCGGCGGCCGCGGCGATCTCCTCCATGCCGACCTCGTGGTAGCCGCGGGCGTGGAACAGCGCGATCGCCTCGGCGATGAGCTTCTCGCGCCGGCTCGACGCGGCCGGGGTCGCGGCGAGGCGGCGTTCGGCGCCGTCGTCGGCGGGGAGGTCGGCGGCGAGCAGGCGGTGGGCGGCGTCGGCGAGCAGGTCGCGGAGCGCCCTGGCCGACACGACCGCGCGGTACGCGGTGATGCTCGCGATCGCGGCGAGCGCGGCCCAGACGAGCAGGTCGCGGTCCTCGTCGGACAGCTCGGGCCGGAGTTCCGCGAACGGCGTCGCGATGCGCTCGCGCACGATGCGGAACTCGCCGAACAGCCGCACGCGATCGTCGGGCTCGAGGTAGCGCCCCTCCCAGCGGTACACGCCGCCGGTGGCGCGCAACTCGATGGTGGTCGTGATGAGGGCGTCGAGCCGCGCGTCGAGCAGCTCCGCGCCCGAGGCATCCGCCCCGCCCTCGGTCGCCTCGACCAGCCGGTGCGCGAGGTCGAAGACCGTCCGCGAGAACAGGGCGTACTTGTTCGGGAAGTGCCGGTACAGCGCGGGCGCCGAGATGCCGACGGCCGCGGCGACCTCCTGCATGCTCACCTGGTGGTAGCCGCGCTCGGCGAACGCGAGGGCGGCAGCGGCCTCGATCTGCTGGCGGCGGTCGCGCGGCCGGCGGCGCACGGATGCCTCGACCCGGTGCGCGGCGTTCGACATGCCGTTCACCCTACTCGCCGGATGCCCGCACCACGCCGTGCGATCGGCCCGCGAGCCCATGTGAATCACGATTAACAAAAGTCGTGACATCCGGCCGCGCGACTGGCATACTCGGTGGCACCTCGTCGCAAGGACGCGACGTGGGCGAAGACGTTGAGAGGTCCTGATGAGTCTCCCTGGCGTACCCGCCATCCCCTCGTCCGCACGCCGCAACCACTGGATGAACCAGGTCGCCGGCCACGCCGTCATGAAGCCCGATGCCACCGCCTTCCGGTTCGTCGGCAAGCCGTGGACCTGGGGCGACGTCGCCCGTCGCATGGACGGGTTCGCGGCCGCCCTGGAGCGCCGTGGCGTCGCCTTCGGCGACCGCGTGCTGCTGCTCACGCTCAATCGACCCGAGGTCGTCGAGGCCGTCTTCGGCATCAACCGCCTCGGCGCGATGGCCGTGCCGATCAACTTCCGCCTCACGCCGCCCGAGATCGCCTACATCGTCGACGACGCCGATGCCGACGTGATCGTCGTCGAGGCGCCGCTCGCGCCGCTCGTCGGCGCGGTCGCGGGCATCACCGACCGGATCCGTCGCGTGATCGTGATCGGCGAGGCGGGCGACGGGCAGGAGTCGTTCGAAGACCTCGTCGCCGAGCCGCTCGACGGCTTCGAGGCACCCGACGTCCCCGAGGACACCCCGTGCCTCATCGTCTACACGTCGGGCACGACCGGCCGCCCGAAGGGCGCCGTGCTCGACCACGTGAACATGTTCGCCCAGGCCGTCACGTGCATCCGCGCGAACGACGTGTTCGACGAGAGCGACATCGCGTTCCTCACCGCCCCGCTGTTCCACATCGCCGGGCTCGGCTCGATCGCGTCGAACTTCATCCTCGGCATCCCGACCGTCATCCACCCGCTCGGCGCGTTCAACCCGAGCGAGCTGCTCGACGCATGGGAACGCGAGCGCGCCACCATCGTCTTCAACGTGCCGCAGCAGTGGCAGGTGATCTGCGCCGACCCGACCGTGAAGCAGCGCGACCTCGCGCTGCGCATCATCAGCTGGGGCGCGGCGCCCGCCTCCGAGACGCTGCTGCGCACCATGGCCGACACGTTCCCCGAGGCGACGATCGTCGCGGTGTTCGGGCAGACCGAGCTCTCCCCCATCACCTGCGTACTGAAGGGCGCCGATTCGCACCGCAAGATCGGATCGGTCGGCAAGCCGCTCGCGACGATGCAGGTGCGCGTGGTCGACGACGAGCTGAACGACGTCGCGCCCGGCGAGGTCGGCGAGATCCTGTACCGCGGCCCGAACCTCATGCAGGGGTACTGGCGCAAGCCCGAGGAGACGGCCGAGGCGTTCGCGGGCGGATGGTTCCACTCCGGCGACCTGGTCCGCCAGGACGAGGAGGGCTTCGTCTGGGTCGTCGACCGCAAGAAGGACATGATCATCTCCGGCGGCGAGAACGTGTACTGCGCCGAGGTCGAGAACGTGCTCTACGCGCACCCGAAGGTGCTCGACGTCGCACTGGTCGGGCGGGTCGACGAGCGCTGGGGCGAGATCCCGGTGGCGGTCGTGGTGGTCGCGCCCGGCGAGGAGCTGGTGCTCGACGAGCTGCAGGGCTGGCTCGGCGACAAGCTCGCCCGCTACAAGCACCCCAAGGCGCTCGTGCCGGTCGAGGCGATCGCCCGCAACGCGGGCGGCAAGGTGAACAAGGTCGCGCTGCGTGCCGCCGATCGCGAGCGCATCGCGGAGCGCGAGACCGAGTCCGACCGCGAGACGGCGTCGGCCTGACGTGGCGTCCGACGTCGCCGTCGTCGTGCGGGCGCCGGGTGCGGCCCCGCAGCTCGAGGAGGTGACGGTCGCCGAGCCGCGTGCCGGCGAGGTGCTCGTGCGCATCCTCGCGTCGGGGGTGTGCCACACCGACCTCGTCGCGATCGACGCCGACGCCGGGTACCCGCTGCCTGCGGTGTTCGGCCACGAGGGCGCGGGCGTCGTGGAGGCGGTCGGGCCGGATGTCTCGCGCCTCCGCCCCGGCGACCGGGTGGTGCTCGGCTTCGACTCGTGCGGGGCGTGCCGGGCGTGCCGCGACGGGCACCCCGCGTACTGCGACCGCTTCGGTGCGCTCAATCGCGCGCCGGTGCGCGACGCCCTCGCGGTCGCCGCCACCGGCGAGCCGCTCACGACCGGCTGGATGGCGCAGTCGGCCTGGGCGACTCGGGTGCTCGCGCGCGAGTCGAACGCCGTCGCGGTCGAGGCGGATGTCCCGCCGAGCGTCGCCGCACCACTCGGCTGCGGCGTGCTGACCGGGGCGGGCACCGTGCTCAACGTGCTGCGGCCCGGTCCCGACGACGCGCTGCTGGTGCTCGGCGCCGGCGCGGTCGGGCTCTCGGCGGTGATGGCCGCCGTCGCGACGGGCTGCGGTCGGGTCGTCGTGAGCGACCCGCTCGAGGCTCGGCGCACGCTCGCGCTGGAGCTCGGGGCGACGGCGGCGGTCGCGCCCGAGGAACTCGCCGACCTGCTCCGCAGGGCCGGGCCGGTGTCGCGCGTGCTCGACACCGTCGGCTCCCAGGCCGCGATCGACCAGGCGCTGGCGGCGCTCGCGCCGCGCGGCGTGTGCGCCACGGTCGCGCTCCGCCCCGGCGCGAACCGCGTCGAGGTCGCGCAGGGCCGGCTGCTCTGGGGCCGCACGCTGACGGGCGTGATCGAGGGCGACGCCGTGCTCGCGCGGGACATCCCGCGACTCGTCGCGCTGTGGCGGGCCGGGCTGCTGCCCGTCGAGCGGCTCGTCACCGAGTACCCGTTCGACGAGGTCGACCGTGCCGTCGCCGACGCCCGCGCCGGCCACGTCGTGAAGGCGGTGCTGGTCGCCCCGGGTCTCGAGTCGGCGCTCCGCGCCTCCTCGACCAGCGGTGGAAGCGCCCTCCTCACCCTCCTCCGAACGCGCACCCTCGACGACGACGCCCTCGCCGCCCTCTGGCGGTCGCTCCCGCCCGTCGAGCCATCCGACCTGCGCGGCCTCTGGACCGGCTGGGCCGTGACGACCGGCCACCGGGCGGAGCGCCTGCTCGACCGGCTCGGCTGGGTGGGCAAGCGGTTCCGGTCCGACGACGACGTCGACCCGATCGTGTGCCGCACCGCCGACGGCGCCCTCGTCGCCGACACCTCGTTCGCCCGCGGCGGCGCCTCGCTCTGGACGGTCGAGCGCGACGGCGTGCGCACCGCCGCGATGGTCTACGACGGCCTGCCGATCGTCGACTGCTTCACGCGGATCTCGCCCGACGCCGTGCTCGGCGTGATGCACGGGCGCGACGCGCGCGACGACGGCCGGCTGTTCCACTTCGTGCTCGAACGTGCGTCGGAGCCCGGCGCGTGACGACCGCGACGCCCCCGCTCCTCGCCCCCGACGCGGTGCGCGCGTTCCTCGACGAGCACGGCATCGGCACGGGCGCCGGGCCGATCGAGGCGACCCGCATCGGCGACGGCCAGTCGAACCTGACGTACCTCGTCGCGCGCGGCGGCGAGCGCGTGGTGCTGCGACGCGGTCCTCGCCCGCCGTACCCGCCATCGGCCCATGACATGCTCCGCGAGGCCCGCATCCTCGACCTGCTCGCGCCGACCGGCCTGCCGGTGCCGCGCGTGCGCGCGGTCTGCGACGACGAGTCCGTGCTCGGGGTGCCGTTCTACGTGATGGACCTCGTGCCGGGCATCGTCATCGGCGACGAGCTCCCGGCCGCGTTCGATGCAGCCGAAGACCGGCGCGGCCTCGCGGAGGCGGCGGTCGACGCCCTCGCGGCGCTGCACCGGGTCGACGTGGCATCCGGCCCGCTCGCCTCGATCGGCCGCCCGGCCGGCTTCCTCGAGCGGCAGGTGTCGCGGTTCGCCTCGCTGTGGCCGGGCAACACGACGCGGCAGGTCGACGGCTTCGACGAGGTCGCGGGATGGCTCGCCGCCCATGTGCCGGCATCCGGCCGCGCGGCGGTCGTGCACGGCGACTTCCGCATCGGCAACCTGCTCTACCGGCCCGCTGGGCCGCCGACCGTGGCCGCGATCCTCGACTGGGAGATGGCGACGCTCGGCGATCCGCTGGCGGACCTCGGCTACTTCCTCGCGACCTACGCCGAAGCGGGCTCGCCGCCGACGCCGCTCGACCTGACGCCGGTGACCCGACTGCCGGGTTTCCCGACGCGCGCGGAGCTCGCCGACCGGTACGAGCGCGCCTCCGGCGTCGCCGTGCACGACCTCGACTGGTACCAGGCCTTCGCGCTCTGGAAGGGCGCGGTCTTCTGCGAGGCGATCCACACGCGCTGGCTGCGCGGCGAGCGGCCGGATGACACGACCTTCGCCCCGGGCCTCACGGAGGGCGTGCCCGCGCTGATCGCCGCGGCGGCCGCACGCATCGCCCGCTGACCGCGCCCCGTCGCGCCGTCCCTTCACCGCCCCTGTCCCCTGCCGTTGCCTCTGCGCTCCGATCGCCCAGCCCCGCGACGCGTTCACCCACGCGCGGACGCGAATCGCCGCAATGCCCACGCCGAAGCGGCGATTCGCGTCCGCGCGCGTCGGCGCGGCGAGCGGCGCGCGTCGGCGCGGCGAGCGGCGCAGCAGCGTCGGGGTCAGGCGCGTCGCCCGTCGCCGCCCGCGCGCCCGACGACCACGTTCGGGATGACGCTCCGAGCGCTCAACCGCAGCAGGCCGGCGGCCAGCTCGGCGATGTCGTCGACCGGGATCATCGCGTCCTGCGGCACCGTCCCCCGCGTCCAGGCCGACATGTCGGTGTCGACGTACCCGGGCGAGATCGCCGTCGCGCTGACCCCACCGACCGATTCCTCCGCGTTGAACGTCTCGAGCAGCGAGATGAGCGCGGCCTTCGCGGCGCCGTAGGCGGCGAGCCCGGGTTCGGCGTGGACGCCGGTGATCGAGGCGAGCGCGACGACCCTGGCTCCGAGGGCCGGGTTCGCCGCTGCCGCCGCCCGGAGCTGTGGCAGCATCCCCTGCAGCAGCAGGAACGGCGCCCGCACGTCGACGGCGAAGGTCTTGTCGTACCGGGCGACCGGCAGGGTGGCGACCGGCCCGGCGGTGCCGACGCCGGCCGACAGCACGAGCGCGTCGACCCGGTCGGTCCACTCGACGGCGGCGTCGACGATCGCCTGGACGCCGGCGTCGGCGGCGAGGTCGGCCGTGACCGTGCGCACGCCGGCCGCGCCCGCGGCGAGCAGCTCGGCGCGAGCCGCGGCCAGCCGGTCGGCGTCGCGCGCCGTGACGAGCAGCGCCCACCCGTCGGCCGCGAGCCGCATCGCGATGCCGAACCCGATGCCGCGCGACCCGCCCGTGACGACGGCGAGGCGCGCGGTCATCGCCCGGCCCCCGCCGCGGAGCCCGTCGCGGAGCCCGCCGCCCCGAGCAGCCGGTCGCTCGGCGCGACCCCGTCGCGGCTCCCCCGCAGCACCCGCTTCGCGACCGACCACCGGTGCGTCTCACTCGGCCCGTCGTAGATGCGGAACGGCCGCACCTCCGCCTGGAGGCGCGCGAGCGGCAGGTCACGGCTCATGCCCCGGCCGCCGCAGAGCTGCATCGAGCGGTCGACGATGCGCCCGACGGCCTCGGCGACGTGCACCTTCGCGAGCGACGTCGAGAGCGAGGCATCCGCCCCGGTGTCGAGGTCGGCGCACGCCCGCTCGATGAGGCCCTGGCTCGACGCCAGGTCGAGCTCGTTGTCGGCGATGAGCTGCTGCGCGAGTCCGAGGTCGCCGAGGCGATGGCCGAACAGGTCGCGCTCCCCGACCGCCGCGACGGCGACGTCGTGCGCCCGCATCGCGGCGCCGAGCCAGCGCATGGCGTGGGTCATCCGCGCCGGGCCGAGCCGCACCTGGATCGCCGTCATGCCCCCGTCGACCTCGCCGAGCACGCCGTCGTCCGGCACGAACAGCTCGTCGAAGGTCACGTCGCAGTGGCCGCCGAGCATCGACCGGTCGATGGTCGGCACGTGCCGCCCGACGTCGATGCCGCGGGCGTCGGCGGGGCTGAGGAAGAGCGTCGCGCCGCCCGCGTCGCCCGGCGAACCCGACGTGCGGGCCATGACGATGAAGAAGGAAGCGCCGTCGGCGCCGGTGATGAACGTCTTCGCCCCCGAGATGCGCCAGCCGCCGTCGACGCGCTCGGCCCGGGTGGCGAGCGCGCGCGGATCGGCCCCGGCGCCGGGGTGCGGCTCGGTCATCGCGAACGCCGACCGCACGTCGCCGCGGGCGAGCGGCGCGAGGTACCGCTCGCGCTGCTCCGGCGTCGCGACCCGGTCGAGCAGGTGCAGGTTGCCCTCGTCGGGCGCCTGGATGTTCAGCGCGGTCGGCCCGAACAGCGCGTACCCGGCCGCCTGGAACGGACGGTTCCGATCGCGCATGCCGAGCGCGAAGCCGCCGTACTCCGTCGGAGCATGCGGCGCGAAGACGCCGGCCGCGCGCGCGGCCTGCTGGAGTTCCCGACGCAACCCGTCGCCGCCGGCGGCGGCGAGGTCGCCGTCGTGCGCGTCCTCGACGGGCAGCACGACGTCGGCGATGAACGAGCGGATGCGCCGGACGAGGTCGTCGACGTCGACGGACGCGGGACCCGCCGCCCCGCTCATGCGCCCAGCGCCTCCTCCGCCCGCTCGGCGTTCGCGCGTGCCACCGCGAGCTCCGCCGCATCCGGCACGTACCCCTCGACGTGTCGCTCCGCCGGCCCGTCGTACGCCGACAGCGGCCGGATGAGCGCGTTCGACGCGGCCTGCTCGAGGATGTGCGCCGTCCATCCGGTCACCCGCGACGCGACGAAGATCGGCGTGAAGGTGAGCGTGTCGAACCCGATCAGCGCGTAGGCCGGGCCCGACGGGTAGTCGAGGTTCGGGTAGATGCCCTTGCGCGCCACGAACTCGGCTTCGAGGGTCGAGGTCAGCTCCGCGACATCCGGCCGCTCGTAGTGTTCGACGAGCGCGTCGAGCGCCGCCTGCATGGTGGGCACGCGCGAGTCGCCGCGCTTGTAGACGCGGTGGCCGAAGCCCATGATCTTCCGCTTCTCGGCGAGCGCGTCGTCGAGCCATCCGCTCACCGCATCGGGCGAGCCGATCTCGGCGAGCGTGTGCTGCACCGCCTCATTGGCCCCGCCGTGCAGCGGCCCCTTGAGCGCGCCGATCGCGCCGACGACCGCCGAGTGCAGGTCGCTCATCGTCGAGGTGATGACGCGCGCGGTGAAGGTCGAGGCGTTGAACGAGTGCTCGGCGTAGAGGACCATCGACCGGTTGAACGCGTCGACGACGATCGGGTGCGGCTCCTCGCCGAACGTCATCCAGAGGAAGTTCGCGGCGTAGTCGAGGTCGTCGCGCGGTTCGATCGGCTCGAGGCCGCGCCGGCGGCGCTGGCCGTAGGCGACGATCGCGGGCAGGGCGGCGAAGAGGCGGATGCTCCGCGCCAGGTTCTCCGCCGGGCTCGCGCTCGCGTCGAGCACCGAGCCCGAACCGTCGACCGACCCGGCCGCCTCCACTGCTCCGATCACGCTCACGGCCGTGCGCACCTCGTCCATCGGATGCACCTCGAGCGGCAGCCCGTCGATGACCGCCCGCACGGCCGGCGTGAGCGCACGATGCATCCGCTCCTCTCGCCGCAGGTCGGCGAGCTCGGCCTCGGTCGGCAGGTCGCCGTGCCAGAGCAGGTGCGCGACGGCCTCGAACGGCTGGGTTGCGGCGAGCTCCTGCACGGGGTATCCGCGGTACAGCAGCGAGTTCGTCTCGGGGTTCACCTTCGAGATCGCCGTCGTGTCGACGACGACGCCGGCGAGGCCCTTCCGGATCTGGTGCGGGTCGGTCATGCTCACTCCTTCGTGATGGCGGTGTTCGCGTCCCGTGGCGCCGACGGCGGCCGTCAGCGCTGGATCGTGAAGTTGAAGATGTCGGTGTCGAAGTGGTTGTAGCCCTCGTAGTCGACGAGCTCGTAGAGCTCGGCACGGTGCTGCATCTCGCCGAGCTTCGCGGTCAGGTTGCCGGATGCCTCGAGCTCGTCGAGCCCGCGCATCGCGGAGCCCATGGCGAGGCGGAGCAGCGACACCGGCCAGATGACGATGTTCATGCCGACGTCGCGCAGCTGGTCGACGGTGAAGAGCTCGCTCTTGCCGAACTCGGTCATGTTGGCGAGCAGCGGCACGTCGACCGCGGCGCGCATGGCCTCGAACTCGGCGAGCGAGCGCATCGCCTCGGGGAAGATGGCGTCGGCGCCGGCGTCGACGAGGGCCTTGGCCCGGTCGATGGCGGCCTGGAGGCCGTCGACGGCGGCGATGTCGGTGCGCGCCATGATGAGGAAGTTCCCGTCGCGGCGGGCGTCGACGGCGGCGGCGATGCGCTGGAGCGCGGTCTGGTCGTCGACGACCTGCTTGCCGTCGAGGTGGCCGCAGCGCTTCGGGTTGACCTGGTCCTCGATGTGGAGGCCGGCGAGCCCGGCGTCCTCCATCTCCTGCACGGTGCGGGCGACGTTCATCGGCTCGCCGAAGCCGGTGTCGGCGTCGATGATGGCGGGCAGGTCGGTCATGCGGGCGATCTGCTTGCCGCGGCCGGCGACCTCGGTGAGGGTGGTGAGTCCGATGTCGGGCAGGCCGAGGTCGGCGCTCAGCACGGCGCCCGAGACGTAGACGCCCTCGAAGCCGCGCTGCTCGATGAGCCGCGCCGACAGCGGGTTGAACGCGCCCGGGAAGCGCAGCAGCTCGCCCGACGCGAGCCGCTCGCGGAACGCGCGGCGCTTCTCGTGGGCGGGAGTCTGGGCGTACAGCATCAGGGATGTCCTTCCGGGAGTCCGGCGAGCACGCTCGCCAGGGCGTTGTGCAGGTGCACGTGGGTCGCGTGCGCGGCCAGGTCGGCGTCGCGTGCGGCGATGGCCGACGCGATGAGCCGGTGCTCGACGACGGATGCCTCGAGCCGGTCGGGATGGTCCTTCGCGAGTCGCCGCACGCGCACGAGGTGCGTGCGCACCGTGCGCAGCGCCTGCGTGAGGAACTCGTTGGCGACGGCCGCATCGAGGGCGACGTCGAACCGGGCGATGAGCCGGTAGTACGCCTCGACCTCGTCCTCCCCGGCGAGGCCGGCGACGCCGGCCTCGGCGAACTCGTCGGCGAGCGCGGCGAAGGTCGCGGCGTCGCCGCGTTCGGCGGCGAGCCGGGCGGCCTGCTCCTCCAGTGCGCGGCGCACCTCGAAGAGCTGCCGGATGCGCGAGACGGGCAGGTCGGCGACGACGGTGACGCGGGGCGAGCGCTGCACGACGAGGCCGTCGGCCTCGAGGCGGGTGAGCGCTTCGCGGAGCGGCGTGCGGCTGACGCCGAGGCGGGCGGCCTGCTCGACCTCGCCGAGCACGGTCGCGGGCGCGAGGTCGCCGCGCTGGATCTCGTCGAGCAGCGTCGCGTAGGCGCGTTCGCCCTGCCGCATGCGGCCTCCCCTCGCGTTCCCGGTGTCGCGTTATGTATACACTCGCCGCGTTGCGACCGCAAGTGACGCCCAAGACAGCCCAGTGCGCATACACAGCGCGATCCGCGGATGCCGACGTCGGCGGCTCGTGCGACGCTGGGCGGAGCATCCGTTCGAAGCATGCGATGCATCGATCCGATCCATCCGTCCCCGACGAAGGAGGAGGCCCGCCATGTGCGGCAGGTACGTCGTCTCGCAGAAGGTCACCGACCTGACCGACGTGTTCGACGCGGAGGACGACTTCCCCGAGTGGGAGCCGCGCTACAGCCTCGCGCCGACCGACGTCGTGCCCATCGTGCGCGAGCGGGCCGACCGCGAGACCGGCGAGTTCACGCGGCGCCTTGAGCCGGCGGTGTGGAACTTCCACCCCTCGTTCATGAAGGAGTCGAAGCGGCCGCAGTTCAACAGCCGCATCGAGACCGTCGCGACGAACGGGCTCTGGAAGGGCGCCTTCGCGAGCGGGCGGTGCATCGTGCCGATGCGCGGCTACTACGAGTGGACGGGCGAGCCCGGCAAGAAGCGGGCGCACTACCTGCACGGCTCCGGCGAGCTGCTCGCCGCCGCCGGCATCTCGACGGCGCGCAAGCTCGACGACGGCAACTGGCAGGTCTCGACCTCGATCATCACGCGCGAAGCGCGGGATGCCTCGGGCGAGGTGCACGACCGCATGCCGGTGTACGTGCCGCTCGACGAGGTCGACCACTACCTCGACCCGGCGAAGCTCGACGCGGGCGGCATGCAGGCGATGGTGGACTGGCTGGTCGCCGCGTCCGACCGGGTCGCGCCGACGATCACCGAGTACGAGGTCGACCCCAGGGTGAACAACCATCGGCGCATCGATCCCGGCGACCCGACGCTCATCGAGCCGCTCGGCGACGAGGCCGGCGCCGCGCCCGGTAGTGGCGCAGCCCCCGAGCAGCCGACGCTGCTCGACTGAACGTGGTCGTCACTTTGCGCCGCTGGGGCGCCGACGACCTGCCCGTGCTCCAACGCGCGAATACGCCCGAGCAGACCCGGTTCCTCGGCGGCCCCGAGACCGAGGATCAGCTCGTCGACCGACAGGCGCGGTACCTGCGCGGCTGGGAGTCCGGCACCTCTCGCATGTTCGTCATCGAGGTCGACGGCGAACCGGCCGGCAGCATCGGCTGGTGGCCCATCGAACACGACGGCGCGCCGGCGTACGAGACGGGCTGGGGCGTCGACCCGGCGTGGCAGGGGCGCGGCGTCGCCCGGGAGGCGCTCCACCAGGTGGTGCGGAAGGTCGCCGACCTCGGCGACCGGCACCTGCTCGTCGCCTACCCCGGCGTCGAGAACCCCGCCTCCAACGCGCTCTGCCGCAAGGCCGGGTTCGAGCACCGCGGCAGCGACTCGATGCCGTGGCGCGGAACCGTGCTCGAGTTCAACACGTGGGTGCTCGACCTGTCGCCGCTCGACCTCGATGGGCGGGTGGCCCACGTCGACGAACGGTTCGACGGCGCCGCCCCGGACGGCGCCGAGCTCGACGAACGGTTCGACGGCGGCGGCCTCGACCCCGACCGCTGGTGGCCGTACTACACGCCGCACTGGGCGTCACGGGAGACCACGGCCGCGCGGTACGACCTCGGGAGCGCCGACGGCGCGAACGGTGCCGGCGGTGCCGGCGGCCTCACCCTCCGCATCGACGCCGACACCCCGCCGTGGTCGCCCGAATACGACGGTGACGTGCGCGTCTCGCACCTGCAGACCGGGCAGTGGTCGGGCCCCGTCGGCAGCGCACTGGGCCAGCACCGCTACCGCGACGGGCTCGTCGTGCGCGAGGCCCAGCCCGAGCGGCGGCTCTGGCTCCCCCGCCACGGCGTCATCGAGGCGAGGTTCGCCGCGGTGCGGCATCCGAACGCCCTCGTCGCGCTCTGGCCGATCGGCTTCGAGGACTCCCCCGACGACTGCGGCGAGATCTGCATCGCCGAGATCTTCGGCTCCGACCTCGACGACACCGGCGGCCTCGTCGGCGTCGGTGTGAAGCACCAGAACGACCCGCGGCTGACGACCGACTTCGAGCAGGTGCGCGTCGAGGGCGACCTCACCGAGATGCACGACTACGCCGTCGAGTGGTCGCCCGACCGGCTGCGCTTCTTCATCGACGGGCGCTGGGTGAAGACCGTGGTGCAGTCGATCGACTACCCCGTGCAGCTCATGCTCGACCTCTACGAGCTGCCGGATGCCTCGCGCCCCCGCGACACCTCCGCCCATCCACTGCGCTTCCACGTGGAGCGGGTGCGGTCGTTCCTCCCTCGCGAGCGCAACCGGTAGGGGCATACTCGAAGCATCGATGCGGGTTCGCGACGCGTTGGGGGGACGATGAACACGCTCGCCGACATGCGCGATGCCGTCTTCTTCGAGGGCGAGCGGGCCGGGGCGAAGACGAGCCGGTTCTGGATGCTGCTGTCACTCGCGAGCGTGATCGCAGCGGCCGGCGTGGTCGCCGACTCCGACGCCACGGTCATCGGCGCCATGATCGTCGCCCCACTGATGACGCCGATCCTCGGCATCGTGCTCGCGACGGTCGTCGGCGACCGCGCGAACCTGTTCCGGTCATGGGGGTTCGTGGTGGCGGGAGCCGCCGCATCGATCGGCGTCGGGTACGTCGTGGGGCTGACCGTCGCGGCGCCGGTCGTCGCCGCGACCAATGCACAGGTCGCCGCCCGGGTGAGCCCGGCGCTCATCGACCTGCTCGCCGCACTCGCGACCGGTGCCGTCGGCGCGATCGCGCTCGTCCGGAAGGACATCTCCGACACCCTGCCCGGCGTCGCGATCGCGATCTCGCTCGTCCCGCCGCTGACGGTGGTCGGCCTGACGCTCGAGTCCGGCGCGCCGAGCGAGGCCCTCGGCGCGCTGCTCCTGTTCGTCACGAACGTCGCCGCGATCCTCGCCACGGGGGTCGTGGTGATGGCCCTCTACCGGGTCGGCTCGAAGGAGCGGCACGACCTCGACGAGGGCGCCGCCCGCAGCCGAAGCCGCGTCCGGGCGATCGTGACCACGGTCGTCACGGTCGTGATCGTCGGCGTCCCGCTGGCCGCCTCCTCGCTCCGCCTGACCGACCAGGAACTCCTCGAGGCAGCGGTCCGCCAGGCCGCCGAGCCGTGGGCGACCACGAACGACCTCACGATCGAGGACCTCGACGCGACCGGCTCGACGGCGCTCCTCCAGGTCACGGGTGCGCCGCCCGAGCCCGACACGACCGCACTCGTGCAGGGCCTCCGCGATGCCGGCGTAGACCCCGACCAGGTCGTCGTGCAGTACATCCCCGCCACGACGCTCGACCTCTCGGACTGAGGTCGGGGGGCATCCGGCGGGCCCGAGCCTTCGCGCGCACTAGGGTTGGGGCGGCGGTTGGGAGACTCGTGGTCGTGAGTTGGGCGGCAGTGCTCGGAGTGGCGCTGGTGGAACTGGGGATGGCGCTCACGCCGGGCCCGAACATGGTGCACTTGGCGTCCCGCTCGATCGGCCAGGGCGCTCGAGCCGGGCTGGTCGCCCTCGCCAGCACCGCGGTGGGCTTCGTCGCCTACCTGGCCGCGGCCGCGTTCGGCCTCGCCGCGGTCTTCGCCGCCGTGCCCGCGCTCTTCGTGGTGGTGGAGGTGGCGGGGGCGATCTACCTCGCGTTCCTGGCGTGGCAGATGCTGCGGCCGGGCGGTCGATCGGTGTTCGACCCGGTCGAGATCGTGCCGATCCGCCCCCTGCGACTCTTCGGGATGGGCCTCGTCACCAACCTGCTGAACCCCAAGATCGCCCTCCTCTACGCGTCGGTGCTGCCGCAGTTCATCGATCCCTCCCGGCCGGTCTGGCTCCAGTTCCTCATCCTCGGCGGTGTGCAGATCGCCATCGGCGTCGCGGTGAACGGCCTGGTCGTGCTCGGTGCGGGCCAGCTCTCCGGATTCCTGCGCACCCGGCCGCGGACGATGCTCGCGCAGCGACGGCTCTCCGGCGCGGTGCTCGCCGGGTTCGCCATCAAGTTCGCCTTCGAACGGCAGCCGGCCTCGTAGCCAGCACGCTCCTCCGACGCCGAGACCTCGGGCAGCGGCCCCGCCGCCAGCGGCGGTCTCGCCGGCCAGCGGCGGTCTCGCCGGATGAGGAGGAATCCGCGTGCTCTCGGCGTGTCCGATCCCGACACGCCGGTCCTGATCGAATTCCTCCTCATCCGGTGCGCCTCGTCGCGAGCGTCACGCCCGCGGCAAGACCGTCAGCACCCGCTCGACGTGATCCCGAAACTCTCCCATGTACCGGGTGAGGAAGTCCTCGGTGCCGGCGTCCGCGACGCTCCCGTCGTCGCCGAACACCTCGGGCGAGAAGCGGATGTACGCCTCGGGCGCCGTCATCTGGCGGGCGTTGCAGAAGCTCAGCACCGCCCGCAGGCTCTGCTGCGCGAGCGCCGTGCCGATCTGCCCCGCCGATGCGCCGATCACCGCGGCCGGGATGTGGTCGAACGAGTTCTGCCCCCATGGCCGCGACGCCCAGTCGATCGCGTTCTTGAGCGCACCCGGGATCGACCGGTTGTACTCGGGCGTGATGAACAGCACCGCGTCGCTCGCGGCGATCGCCTCCTTGAGGGCGAGCGCCTCGGGCGGGTAGTCGGCGTCGTAGTCGGGACTGTAGAGCGGCAGGTCGCCGATCGGGATCTCGGAGAACTCGAGGTCGTCGGGTGCAAGGCGGATGAGCGCCTTCGAGAGCGTGCGGTTGATCGACGTCGACGAGAGGCTGCCGACGAAGTATCCGACGCGGTAGGTGGTCATGGCGGTTCCCCCTTCGCCGCGGCCGCCGTCGACCCCGGCGCCCACCACGCTAGGCCGGGGCATCCGACGACGCGAGGGCTTGCGTATCAGCCCCCGAACGCGACCGCGTCGGTGAGCCGCGTCACCGGATGAGGAGGAACGTGGAGAGGTGCGGCGTGTCGAGGGTCGACACGCCGCACCCAGCCGGATTTCTCCTCATCCGGTGAGGTCGGCCGAGGTCAGCGCACCGGCGTCGGCGCGGGCTCGCGCTCGGGCGACTCGTCCGGCGACTCCGGCGCCTCCGGCGACTCCTCGTCGTGCGCCACGCCGTGCACGTGGTGCGTGCGCTCGAGCGCGGCACCCTCGACATCGACGTTCGGGATGATCCGGTCGAGCCACTTCGGCAGCCACCAGGCGCCCCGACCGACGAGGTGCATGACGGCGGGCATGAGCAGCATCCGCACGACGAACGCGTCGAACAGCACGCCGATGGCGAGGCCGAAGCCGAGCGGACGCACCATGCCCAGGTGCGAGAACACGAAGCCGCCGAACACCGACACCATGATGAGCGCCGCGGCCGTCACGACCGCGCGGCCGTTGCGCAGGCCGGCGATCACCGCGTGGCGAGCCGACAGCCCGTGCACGTACGCCTCGCGCATGCCCGACACGAGGAACAGCTGGTAGTCCATCGCGAGGCCGAACAGCACGCCGGTGATGATGACCGGAGCGAAGTTCAGCAGGGGTCCGGGGTCGTGCACGCCGAACACCGGGCCGAGCCATCCCCACTGGTAGACCGCGACCATCGCGCCGAACGCGGCGAACAGGCTGAGCACGAACCCGCCGGTCGCGACGATCGGCACGACGAGCGACCGGAACACGACGATCATGATCAGCAGCGACAGGCCGATCACGACGAGCAGGTAGATCGGCAGCGCGTCCGACAGCTTCTGCGAGATGTCGATGTTGCCGCTGGCCGTGCCGGCGACGCCGAGCGCGATCTCGCCGTCGACCGAGTCGATCGCGATGGGCGACGCGTCGCGCAACTCGTGCACGAGGGCTTCGGTCGACTCGCTCGTCGGGCCCTCCTCCGGGACGACCTGGAAGGCCATGAAGTCGCCGTCCTCGCTGACTCCGACCGGGGCGACCGCCACCACGTCCGGCTGCGCCATGAGCCAGTCGGCGAGGTCGGCCTGCACGGGCACCTGGTCGTCCTCGGCGACCGCCTCGGGGAGTTCGGCGACGACGAGGAGCGGGCCGTTCTGGCCTTCGCCGAACTCCTCGCCGATGGTCGTGTAGGTCTGGTACTGCGTGGTGTCGGTCGCCTCCGAGGATGCCGCGGGCAGGCCGAGGCGCATCGAGAGCGCTGGGATCGCGATGATGAGGAGCCCGACGATCGTCGCCACGAGCGTGAGCAGCGCGGTCGAGGTGCGCATCGGCTTGATCGGGGCCGCGGCGTGCGCCTCGTGCCCGATCTGGGCGCGGGCGCGCTTGCCGAGCACGCGCAGCTTCAGGAGGCCGAGCATCGCCGGGGTGAGGGTGACGGCGATGAGCACCGCGATGAGCACGCAGGCCGCACCCACCGTGCCCATGACCCCGAGGAAGGGGATGCCGGTGATGTTCAGCGCGAGCAGGGCGACGAGCACGGTCGAGCCGGCGAACACGACCGCGTTGCCCGAGGTGCCGTTCGCGAGGCCGATGGACTCGTGCAGGTCGACGCCGACGAGCAGCTGCCGTCGGTGCCGGTTGATGATGAAGAGCGTGTAGTCGATGCCGACCGCGAGGCCGAGCATCACGCCGAGCACGGGGGTGACCGACGACATGTCGACGACGCCCGAGAAGGCGAGCGACCCGGCCACGCCGACGCCGACGCCGATGAGCGCCGAGACCAGCGGGAGCAGTGCGGGCAGCAGCGCGCGGAGCATGACGATGAGCACGATCGCGGCGACGAGCACGCCGACGATCTCGCCGACGCCGATGAGGCCCTCGGTCGAGGTGGCGATCTCCGCGGAGTAGTCGACGGTCACGCCGTCGATGTCGGCCCCGTCGAGCACGTCGGCGGCGGCCGACTTGGTCTCGGCCGAGAGGGCGAACACCGAGTCCTCGAACTGGATCACGCCGATCGCGGTGGCGCCGTCGTCGGAGACCGTCTGGATCTCGGCGCTCGCGTCGAGGAGCCGCTGGCCGGCGTCGAGCTGCGCGGCATTCGCGTCGATCTCGGCCTGGTTCGCGTCGATCTCGGCCTGCGCGTCGTCGAGCTGCTGCTGGCCGGCGTCGAGCTGCGCCTGCCCCGCGTCGAGCTGCGCGGCGGATGCATCGAGCTGCGCCTGCTGGGCCTCGAACTGGTCGGCGGCCTGGTCGTACGCCCCGGCGGCCTTGGCCTGCTCGATGGCCTGGTCGAGCTGCTGCTGCCCTGCGGCGTGCTGGTCGCGGCCGGCGTCGAGCTGCGCCTGCTGCTGGTCGATCTGCGCCTGGTTGGCGTCGAGCTGCTGCTGGCCGGCGTCGAGCTGCGCCTGTCCGTCGGCGAGCTGCTGCTGGCCGTCGGCGAGCTGCTGGGCCTGGTCGTCGCGGTCGGCCGCGGTGGTGAACGGGTCGACGACGCCCGCGACGCCGTCGATGTCCTCGGCTTCGGCGAGCAGGTCGGCGATCTCCGACTGCTGCGCCTCGGTGAAGGGCTCGCCGTCCTCGGTCTGGAAGACGACGGTTCCGGCGGCGCCGCCGATGCCCTCGATCTCGTCCTCGAGCTGGTCGGTCACGCGCGAGGTCTCGGTGCCGGGGATGGTGAAGCTGCTGGCCAGGGTTCCGCCGAACGCGAGGAACCCGCCGACGGCGAGGCCGAGGATGACGAGCCATCCGATGATGACGGTCCACGCGCGACGCGCGGAGAAGCGACCGAGTCGATAGAGGAGTTCAGCCATGGCGGGGCCTTTCGGACAGGACGGGAGGCGCGCACCGTTGAGCAGGCCCCATGCTATCCGACAATTGTCGGAATCTTCGACCCCGGCGGACGTTCGGCCCGAGGCATCCGCTGCCGCACTGGCAGAATCGCCCTATGGACACCCGAGTCGAGCGCACGCGACGCGCCCTCCAGGGCGCGCTGCTCGAACTCGCCCGCGAGCGCCCGCTCGACGACATCACGGTCGGCGACATCACCGAGCACGCCGACGTGCACCGCAGCAGCTTCTACCAGCACTACGCCGACAAGGAGACCCTGCTCGCCGACGCGCTCGACGGCGCCGTCGACGCCGCCGAGGCCGAACTCGGCGACCTCGCCGAGTTCGAGCAGCCCATCGAGGGTCCGCCGCACGCCCTCACCGTCTACCTCTCCGAGATCGCCGCCAACGCCGAGGTCTACCGGCGCGTGCTCGGCGACCGCGGATCGGCCGTCGTCGCCGCCCGGGTGCGCGCCCGCATCGACGTGCTCGTCCGCGAGGGCATCACGCAGGCGGGCGGCGGCACCTACGCCGGGCTGCCCATCGACGTGGTCGCCGCCGGCATCACCGGCTCGGCCCTCGGGGTGATCGGCGCCTGGCTCGAACGCGACCCGCTGCCGCCCGTCGACGTCGCCGCCGACTGGCTGTGGCGCGTGCTGCTCGGGCCGAGCGGCGCCTGGCGCGCCTGATCCGGCGATTCCCTCCGTAGCCCCTCGCGCACCACCCGGCTAGGGTCGAGTGAGGTGCGCCGTGCAGGGCAGCCGGGGTACCGCAACACGAAACGGGGGAATCGTGTCGGTCATCCATCGCGTCCTGGCGGGCGTCGCCACCGCGGCCGTCGTCCTCGGCATGGGACTCGCCGGCGTCAGCGCGCCGGCCGTCGCCGCTCCCGATGACGCCGAGTTCACGACGTTCACGAAGGCCGTTGCGCCGCCCGTGCAACCGTCGTACGCCCCCGGCGACCAGTTCAGCTACACCATCACGCTGACCTGCAACAGCCCGATCGTCGACATCTGCGTGGGCGCGCACGTCTCCGACACGCTGCCCGCCCCACTCGTATTCGACCCGACCGTCCCGAACCCGGTCGTGGTGTCGGGCGGCGGAACGCCACCGCCGACGGTGACCGTCGGCGACGACGACTTCGACGTCGCGTTCAACGAGTCGGGCACCGCGGGCACGGGCCTGCGCACCGGGCAGCAGGTGAGCATCACGGTCTTCGTGCAGGTCCCGCCGGACGCGAGCGCCGACTACGACGGGACCGTCACGAACACGGCGACCGCGGCGGCCGACAACGCCCTGCCGAAGGACGCGGACGCCGACGTCGTGCTCGACATCCCCGAGGTGCTCGACTCGACGGTGACGAAGTCCGTCGACGACCACGTCGCCGACGGGCAGACCATCCCGGCCCTCCCGGGCCAGCCCGTCGACTACGCCATCGGCGGCGGCAACGCGTCGAACCGCTCGGTCGACGAGATCGTCGTGCAGGACCCGGCCGACGGGGTCGCGAGTCCCTTCGACGGCTACCTCGACTTCACCGGCATCACCTCCATCACGCCGCCGGCGGGGGCCGACCAGGTGCAGATCGAGTACCTCGACGAGGACGGCAACTGGGTCGTGACCTATCCGACGGGCCCGATCCCGACGGACTTCACGAACATCCCGGATGTCCCTCCCGAGGACGTGCACGGGCTGCGGTTCACGTTCTCGTCGTCGACCGGCCAGCTGCCGCCGACGCCCGCGGGCGAGGAAGCCGCGATCGGCATCTCCGGCGAGACCAACGACGACGTCCTCGACATCCCGCTCGACCAGTCCGTGACCGTGCCCAACACCGCCTCGTCGAACGTCGTCGTCGACGACCGGTCGAACGACCCGAAGACCGCCGACGGCTCCGTCGTCATCAGCAACACCGGGCCGACGGTCGACACGGAGAAGTCGTTCGCCGACCCGACGTTGCTCGGCGGGGCGACCACGACGGCCACGATCGTGTCCACGAACGGGCCGCGACCCGTGACCTCGATGACCATCGAGGACCCGACGCCCGGCCAGCCGAACCTCGCCGACCAGGGACTCGTCTTCGGCGGATTCACCTCGGGCGTCGAATGGCCGCCGAACGCCGACGCCGTCTCCGTGACCTACACGTACGCCGACGGCACGACCGAGACGCTCACCGGCGCGACGCCGAACGAGATCCCCGCGCCCACGGGTGACGCCTCCGAGGTCGTCGGGTTCTCGGTCACGTTCACCGGCCCGATCCAGCAGAACGCCATCGCCGAGCTCCCGTTCGACGTCACCGCGAACCCCGTCGACGGACAGCTCGACGTCGTGAGCACCAACCAGACCACGACCACGGTGACCGACTCGACCGGCCTGCAGGGCGACGACACCGATGCCGCCGACGTCACGCGACAGCCGGCGCGCGTCTCGACCACGGTCGTCAAGAACATCGTGCAGGACGAGGTGTGGGACATCCCGGGCAGCACCACCGACGTGACCCTGTTCGCGAACGTGAACGACCAGGGCGCGAACGCCTCGACGGTCGGGGCCGACTCCCTCGTGATCAGCGATCCCGCGGATCCGCAGCCGGGAGACCCGGTCACCCCGTTCTGGAACACCTTCGACGCCAAGCAGCTCTCGGCAGGCGTGCCTGCGAACGCGAACCTCACCGTGCAGTACTGGGACGGCACCGAATGGGTGACCTTCCCCGGCGCGGAGCTCATCGAGGGGCAGACCACTTGGAACTACTCCGTCCCCGCCGACCTCCAGGACGACGTGCAGGGCATCCGGTTCGTGTACACGCCGAAGCCCGGGCAGACCCTCCCGCCGGGGTTCCAGGTGACGCCGACGATCCAGGTGGCCACGCGAACCGACTTCCGTGACGGATCCGGCAGCGTCCACGATGCCGCCGAAGCCGCCGATCCGCTGAACGTCGCGAACACCGCCGGCTCCGAGGTGACGAACCCCGACGACACGTCGCCCGAGGACAACACCGCGACCGACGGCGACGACATCGACGTGAACCCGTGGCCGCCGGACGGCCCGGGAGTCGACCTGGTCGACAAGACCTGGCTCGAGGAGGACGTGTTCGCGTTCACCGACGACCAGCGCACGGCGCGGATCGACTGGTCGACGCAGGGCGTGCCGTTCGAGTCGGTCGCGATCACCGACGACCCGACCGCCGGGGACGACTTCGCGAACATCGCCGCATCCGCGTACGACGCGTGGGACCTCGCCGCGATCGAGGCGATCGATGCGGCGCTCGATCCGATGATCGTCTACGACCGCATCGCCTCGGTCGAGCTCTACGACGACACCGCGGATGCGTGGGTCGACGTGACGGCGGCCGCCTGCGGCGCGGCCGACACGACGGGCACCGCATGCGACGGCGGGTTCCCGCGGTTCGAGCTCTCGGAGGCGCAGCGCGCCTCGACGCTCGGGGTCCGCCTCACGTACGTCGAAGGCTCGAACCGCGGCGCGGGCACCGGTCCCGCCCCGGGCAGCGGCGTCGCCTCGTCGACCGGGAACGGGCGCGGCCTCGACCTCACGTTCCAGCTCCGGCAGCAGAAGCGCTCCGACGGCGGGCCGGTGGTCGGCACCCTCCACGACGAGACGTACAACTCCGGCATGAACGGGGTCGTGACCAACACGGTCGGCATCCACGGCGAGGGCCCCGCCCCGGTGGACGGCGCCGACGCCGACGACATCACGATCCTCGACACGACGGTGAACGTCTCGGTCACGAAGACCTTCGACCAGGACACGCTGCCCGTGCCGCCCGAGACGGCGGTGCAGGCCGACTACCCGCTGGTGACCGCGACGATCACGGCGCGGAACGAGACCGAGGCGAACATCGCGGAGCTCGTGGTGTCCGACCCGGCGACGCCGCCCACGGCGGCGACCGACACGTACAACACGTTCAACCTCTACGCGATCGGGACCATCAGCGTGCCCGCGGAGGCGACCGAGTCGATCGTGACGCTGACCCGCGAGGGCGGCGGCACCGACCAGCACACCATCGCCGAGGCGCAGGCCCTGACCCCGGCCGACCTGGCCGACGTCGTCGGGGTCAGCGTGCTGCACCGCGACCCCGACCGGGTGGCGATCCTGACGACCGAGCAGACGAGCATCGTGCTGACGTACCAACTGCGGGAGTTCCTGCGCGACGACCCGGCCACCCGGCCCGCCCAGGGCGACCTCGTCACGAACGTGGCCTCGGTCGACGGCTCCCGTCCCGGCGGCACCACGACCGACGCGGCGCACGGCACCGACGACGACACCCTGCAGTTCGTGCCGGCCACGTACGGCGTCATCGCGGGCAAGTCGATCTCGCCGGCCTCCCGCTACGAGGACGAGTCGCCCGACGGGTACACCGTCACGATCGGCGGCCAGCCGACCGGCAACGTCCGCACCACGGTGCTGACGATCACCGACGACGAGCCGACCTTCTGGAACGCGTTCGAGCTCGCGTCGATCCCGGCACGGACGATGCCCGCGAACATCGGCCAGGTGCGCGTCTCGGCGCTCGTCGGCGTCGACTACGCCCTCGTGGGCTCCGACCTGACCCAGACCTGCGGCGGCAGCGCCGACCTGACCGCGTGCTGGGTGGTGGGCCTCTGGCAAGAGGTCGGAGCCGACCAAACGGTCACCCCCGAGCTGCCGATCGGCGTCGACGCGGCCGCGGTGCGCGGCCTCCGCTTCGAGGTGCGGCAGGATGCCTCGGAGTCGAACTGGGAGCAGCCGCGCAACCCGATCGTCTCGTTCGCGTTCCTCGCCGACCGGCTCGAGGACCTGCACTACGGACCGAACGGCGAGATCGACTCGGTTCCCGTGCCGTCGACCCTTCCCGGGCTCGAGGCCGCGCCGGGCGAGCCCGTGCAGGGCACGATGACCGACGAGGTCGACGTCCACGGCACCGGTTCGTGGGACACCCCCGACGGCGTCACCTGGGAGGCGGACGCGAGCGCGCAGGACACCACGCAGCTCCTGCATCGGCCCAACTCGATCAGCGTGACGAAGTCGCCGGGCAACGGGCAGGACGGTGCGGCGGCGCAGCAGTTCCCGCCGGCCGCCGAGATCCCGTATTCGATGACGATCACGAACACCGGCGAGTGGCAGATGACCGGGCTCGAGCTGACCGACACGGTAGCGACCGACGCGCAGGGTTCATACTTGGTGCCCGTGCCGGGCGCCGACCCCGTGTTCGAGTTCAGCCTGACCGATTCGGGCGGCGGCTCGCTGCCGACCGACGGCTTCAGCGGATCGCTCGACACGACGACCGGCGTCGTCACGATCACCGTGCCCGACGACTTCGTGTTCGCGCCCGGCGACGTGCTCGTCATCCAGGCGCACCTGCAGTTCCGCGACGGGCTGGCACCGGGAACGCCGGTGTCGAACACGATCACCGCGACGAGCGACCGCGACTTCGAGACCTGCGACTACACCCACCTCAACGTGCCGTCGGGCGAGCCGATGGTGAACACACCGGACTGCACGGCCGATACGACGGTCACGCCGCAGCCGGCCGCGCCGATCTCGCTGACGAAGTCCGTCAAGGGCGTCGGAGCGGGCGACCCGAACGTCGCCGCGGGTGACCCGAACTTCGACGACCTCGGTGTGCTGAACACCGCAGGCGATGCGTCTGCCTGTGCGGAGCCGAACGCCGGCGACGGCTACTACGTCAACGAGTGCGTGCCGATCACCCGGCCGGGCGGCATCGAGCAATGGCGCCTCACCTTCACGAACCGGGGCAACGTGCCCGCCGACGCGATCGGCGGCATCGACGTGCTGCCCGCCGTCGGCGACACGGGCGTGGTGGTCGGCTCCCCGCGCGGGTCCCAGTGGTCGCCGATCTTCCTCGGCAACCTCGCGCTCACCGGGGTACCGGGCTTCTTCCCGTACTACATGACCACGGTGCCGAACCAGGCCTGCAACGCGGCCGACATCCAGTACAGCCTCCTGTCCGCGCCGATCCCCGACACCGATCCCTGCGCGGCCGACG
Organism: Agromyces sp. MMS24-K17; assembly: GCF_043950245.1. Taxonomy (GTDB): domain Bacteria; phylum Actinomycetota; class Actinomycetes; order Actinomycetales; family Microbacteriaceae; genus Agromyces. The sequence continues at coordinate 800,333 of NZ_CP171640.1, forward strand.
TGAACTCCCGGCAGTGGATCCCGTACACCGCCTCGACGCCGCCCGAGGAGCTCGCTGCGGCGGTGGCGCTCAAGGTCGTTCTCGACTACCCCGACGACTTCCAGCTCGCGCCGGGGGCATCCGGCTCCATCACCTTCGAGACGCAGACGCCGTACCAGATCCCCGACGCCTACGACGGCGGGCTCCCGATCGCGTGGAACACCGTCGCGGCCGGGTCGCGCGCGACGTTCGAGGGCGACGAGGTCTACCAGGGCCCGGTCGAGCCGGTGCGTGCGGGCGTCGCCTTCCCGACCGGCGAGATCGCGCTCGCGAAGTCCCAGGTCGCGCCCGACAGCTGGCCGTACCCGCTGCCCGACTCCTACGAGTTCGACGTGCAGTGCGAGTCGGGCGGCGAGGAGGTCGTGCTGGTCGACGGCGCAGGAGCGTCGCCGAACCCGGTCGAGGTGCCCGCCGACGGCACCCCGGTGATCTTCGGGACCGGCACCACCCTGCCGCTCTTCTCGACCTGCACGGTCGCCGAGGAGTTCGCGCAGGGCTCGTCGGTGAGCTACGACCCGCCGGGCGCCGACGGGCGCTCCGGAGCGGTCACCGCGTACCGCGAGTTCGACGGCACGGCGGTGCACCACCCGTACACGCCCGAGCCCATCGAGGACGCGACGGTCACCGTCGAGAACGAGTACACGATCGGCGGCTTCGAGGTCGCGAAGGACGTCATCGACGGCGGCGCGCTCGACCAGGACGGCAACGCGATCGCGTACGACCCGACGTTCACCTTCACCGCGAGCTGCATCTGGCTCGGCATCGAGGTGATCCCGGAGGCGGATCGCACGTTCACGCTGCAGGACGGCGACACGAGGGACTTCGCCGGCCTACCGGTCGGTGCCGACTGCACCGTCACGGAGACCGACGCCGCCGGCGCCACCGACACGGCGATGGTGATCACCGAGGACGGCGTCGCGACCGAGCTCGGCGCGACCGACTCCGCCGAGTTCACGATCCTGCCCGACGAGGAGGACGGCACGCACCTGACGGTGCTCGCCGTGACGAACACGTACACGGTCGGGTCGCTGGTGATCGAGAAGGACGTGACCGGCACCGGCGCCGACGCGTGGGCACCCGACGAGTTCACGGTGCACCTGGTGTGCACGTGGGACCAGGCGACGACGAACCCGGTGTGGGAGGACGACCTGGTCGTTCCCGCGAACGGCGCCGTGACCGTCGACGACCTGCCGACCGGCGCCGAGTGCGTCGTGACCGAGCCCGACGACGGCGGGGCGACGGGCGACCCGACGATCGCGCCGGCCTCCGTCACCGTCGGCGTCGAGGGCGCGGCCGGCGATCCCATCACGATCACGGTGACGAACGACTTCCGCACCGGCGGGTTCGTGGTCGAGAAGACGATCGCCGGCTCCGGCCTGGAGTACAGCGAGGACGTCGCGTTCACGTTCGACTACACCTGCACGTACGAGGGCGACACCGTCGGCGAGGGCGAGTTGACGATCACGGGCGACGGCACCGCCGGCCCGCTGACCTCGGCGACCGTCACCGGCCTCCCGGTCGGCAGCGAGTGCACGATCACCGAGACCGGCAACGGCGGCGGCGACGTCACGCCGCCACCGGTCGTCATCACGATCCCCGACCAGGCGACGGCCGGGGTCGAGACGATCGAGACCGCCCCCGTCGAGAACCGCTTCACCGCGGCGTCCATCGCCGTCGCGAAGGAGGTCACCGGCGAGGCATCCGAGATCCTCGAGATCGCGAACGCGACGTACGTGATCCACGTGACCTGCTCGCTCACCGACGGCGGCGCGCCGCTGTTCGACAGCGACGTCGAGGTCACGGGCGGCACGACGACGACGATCACCGACCCGGCGACGGGCGACCCGCTGCTGCTGCCGCTCGGCACGCACTGCTGGGGTGACGAGGTCGACGACGGCGGGGCCACGGATGCCTCGGTCGACTTCGACTCGTTCGGCAACGCCGTCATCGTCGAGCCGAACGACGGCGACGAGCCCGAGACCCTCACCATCACGGCGACGAACACGTTCGACTACGGCCAGATCACGGTCGAGAAGGACCTCTCCGGCAACCCCGAGTGGGGCGAGGGGCGCACGTTCGAGATCCTCGTGACCTGCACGTTCGATCGCGGCGACGGCAACCCGCCGATCGTGGTCTACGACCGGGAGCCGGTCGACCTGGAGGGCGGCGAGTCCGTCACGCTGACGGACATCCCGTTCGGGTCCGAGTGCTGGGCGGAGGAGCCCGACCAGCAGGGCGCCACGTCGGTGGTCATCAGCGCGACCGAGGACGACCCCGTGACCGTCGGCGAGGGCGACGACCTCACGATCACCGTGACGAACGACTACCCCGACGCCGGCTTCACCGTGACGAAGACGGTCGACGACGGCGGCGCGGTCGACCAGGACGGCGTCCCGATCGCCTACGACACGGTGTTCACGTTCACGGCGGTCTGCACGTTCGAGGGCGAGACCGTGCTCGACGTGACGTTCCAGCTCTCCGACGGCCAGACGGCGACGTACGACACCCTGCCCGCCGGCGCCGAGTGCACCGTCACCGAGACCGACACGGGCGGCGCCTCGGGCACGGGCATGATCCTCACCCAGGGCGGCACCGAGACGGACCTCGGCACGACCACGAGCGCGGAGTTCACGCTCCTGCCCGATGGCGACGGCATCCACGTGAACGCGCTCGGCGTCGACAACCCGTTCACGGTCGGCTCGCTCCAGCTCACCAAGGCGGTCAGCGGCACCGGCGCCGACACCTGGGCGGGCGAGTTCGGCGACTACCAGGTGCACGTCGTGTGCACCCTCGAGGCGGCCGACCCCGACACCGTGTACGACGCGACGGTCACCCTGACGACGGATGCCCCGGGCAACGTCGTCACGATCCCGAACCTGCCGACCGCGGCATCCTGCAGCGTCGACGAGACCGACCTCGGCGGGGCGACCGACTGGTCGGCCGCCCCGAACCCGGTCGTCATCGGCGACGAGGAGTCCGGGCCGATCGGGATCACGGTCGACAACGAGTTCCGCACCGGGGCGCTCAACGTCCTGAAGGAGGTCCGCGGCCCCGGCGTGCCGGAGTTCTCGACGGGTCCGTTCGCGTTCCGCGTGTTCTGCACGTACGAGGGCGAGACGGTGGAGAACGTCGTGCTGGTCGTGGTCGGCGAGGAGGACTCCGCCGGCCCGTTCATGAGCGAGACGATCACCGGGCTCCCGGTCGGCGCCGAGTGCCTCGTCACCGAGGTCGACGACGGCGGCGCGGACTTCACGTCCGATCCGGTGACGGTCATCATCCCCGACCAGGAGACGGACGGCGTCGAGTCGGTCGTGACGGCCGGGTTCGTCAACCGCTTCTCGCTCGGGCTCCTCGGCGTCGCGAAGGAGGTCGACGGGTCGGCCGCCGACGCGCCCTGGGTCGAGGATGCGGTGTTCACGCTCCGGGTCACCTGCCAACTCGACGTGAACGGCGTGCGCACCACGCTGTTCGACGACACGATCGAGGTCATGGCCGGCGACATCGAGCCCATGCGCGACGCCGACGGCGACGTCGTCCGCCTGCCGATCGGCACCCACTGCTTCGGGTCGGAACCCGATGCGGGCGGGGCCACCGCCACCACGATCGAGCACGACTCGTACGACGACGCGATCGTCGTCGGCGCCGACCCGCTCGCGCAGATCCTGCTCGTGACGTTCACGAACACGTTCGAGTACGGGCAGCTCGCCGTCGAGAAGACGATCAGCGGCGCTACGGAGGCGGCGGCCGGGAAGACGTTCACCGTCGAGGTCACCTGCACGCTCGACCGCGGAGCGGGCAACGCGCCCTACGTCGCGCTCGACCACGAACCGGTGACGGTCGCCGGCGGCCAGACGGTGGTGCTCGACCAATTGCCGGTCGGCGCCGAGTGCTGGGCCGCCGAGCCCGACCTGAACGGGGCCGCCGCGGTCACCTTCAGCGCCACGGAGGCGACGCCGGTCGTCGTCGGCTCGGAGGAGTCGGAGATCGTGACGATCACCGTCGACAACCGGTTCGACTCGGTCCCGGCCGTCACCGGCGTCGACGGGGAGGCGCTTCGGCGAGCCGGCTTCGGCGCGTTTCTGCTGCTGCTGGTAGGCGGCTCGGCCGTGGCGTTCACGGCCATCCGGCGACGTCGGGCGTGACGGCGAGTGCTGTTCGGGGCCACGTCGCTCGGATCGCCCTACTGCGATGTTCCGCCCACCGCGGTCTCGAGCATTCGGATGATCCGCTCGGCGACGTCGGCGGGGTCGGCGCCGTGGTCGACGAGTTGCACACCGGCATTGAGGAGCCCTTGGGTCAACATCACGTCGACCATCGGGTCGTCCACGCCGAGGTCGGAGAAGGCGAGCTCGATGGGGTGGAGCAGCGTGGCGTGCAGCCGCCTGATGTCGTCGACCTTCGTCGGCGAGAGTTGCGCCTGACCCAGCCTGGTCGCGAGGTCGTGGTGTCCGTCTGCCGCCATCTGCATCGTTTCGTGGACGAATCGCTCCAAGCGTTCGGTTCCGGCGAGGCCCGCCAGCGAACTCTCGATCTCGGCGTTCCATCGGTCGATGGCCTCGATGGCCACGGCCACGAGGATGTCGTCACGCGACCCGAAGTACTCGTAGACGCTCGATCGCGCCAGACCCGCCTGTTCGCCGACGGTTCGCGGGTTCACGGCGTCGATGCCCTGGTCGCGGATGAGTGCCTCTGCGGCGCTCAGCAGTTGCGTCCGTTGCGCAGCGCGGTGCTCGGCGACGGTGGGGGCGGAGATCCGAGGCATGGTCCCATTATCGGCGGGTCAGTCCCGGTTCCCGTGGGGAAACCGGGACCGGCCCTCGTCGTTCAGCCGGCGATCGTCGCCGGCTCCGCCGCCGGAGCGACCGCCCGCTCGTCACGCCGGATGGCGCGGCCGAGGCTCACGAGGAGCAGGACGAATGCGGCGGTGATGAGGATGTGTCCGATGCCGGCGATTCCCGCGACCATGGGGCCGGATTCGACGCCGAGGACGTCGAGCACGCCGTGCCAGATCATGGCGCCGCCGGCGATGACGAGGGCGATGTTGTAGGTCCAGAAGAACCAATCGAACGTGCGGCTCCTGCTGAGCGTGAAGAGCTTCTCGAGGCCGAGCACGATCAGCATGACGAGTCCGCCGAGCGCGAGGAAGTGCGTGTGCACTCCGCTGAGCTGGGTGACCCCGGTCTCGGGGAAGCCGTTGAGCTTCGTGAAGTCGCGGTAGAAGAGTCCGGAGGCGAGACCGAGGCCGACGTAGACGGCGGCGGCGAGGTAGATGCGGCGCATGAGCTTCTTTCGTGGTTGGGAGGGGTTATTCGGTCGTGAGTCGGTCGACGAAGTCGCGGGATGCCGTGCTGATCTGCGTGCGTGCGTCGTCGTGGCTGATGGTGGGGGTGTTGTCACCGGGCTGCGGGCCGTAGTCGCCGAATTGCGCATGCGAGGCGCCTTCGATCACCGTGTACTCGGTGTCGGCGGGGAGGTCGTCGCGGGAGGCGTCGATCTTCTCCGGGGTCGCGAGGCCGTCGCGGGTGCCCGAGATCGACTCGACGGCGGCATCCAGCGTCGAGCTGATGTCGTTCGCGGGGTAGGACGCGTAGAGCATGAGCCCGGCGACCGGCGCCGTTCCGTCGGCTGCGTCGGCGGTGGCTTCCATCGCGGCGACGGTGCCGCCGAGCGAGTGGCCGCCGACGACCCAGCGATCGATCTCCGGATGCTGGTCGCGGGCGCTGTCGAGTGCGCCGATGGCGAAGAACGCGATCCCGAAGGGCTGCTTCGCGATGACGACCGTATGGCCGTCTTCGGCGAGCGGCCGGAGCACGGCCGCGTAGGCGCGTGCGTCGACCAGGGCGCCCGGCTGGAACATCACGCCGACCGAGGAAGCGTCGGAGCGCGGCTGGAGCACGATCTCGGTCGCGGTCTCCGACACCGTCACGGCGGCGTCGGACTGCATCGCGGCGAGGGCGGGTTCGACGGCGTCGTACGGCCGGAGCCACGCGGTGAGCGCGAGCCATCCCGCGGCGAGCACCACCAGCACGATGCGCCCGGCCGTTCGCCATCCGCCGCGGTGCACACGGCGGCGGAGCGTCCACCAGATGCCTGCGATCGAGAGCACGAGCGTGGCTGCCAGGAGGATCGCGTAGGCCGGGTTCCCGTGGACGATGGCCTCCCAGGCGGTCGCCATCGCCCAGGCGCTGACGAGCACGCCGCCCACCGCGACCGCGAACCCGATCCAGCTCAGTGCATCCCTGCGTGCGGGGAGGGCTTGCGGTTCGTCGGTCATGAGGGGATCGCTTCTTTCGTCGTGGGTTCAGGGGAGGTCCGGTTGGGTTCGCGCAGGCCGACGGATGCCAGCAGTGCGACGCCGAGGAATCCGGCCGCGGTGTAGGCGGCCGCCGAGGTGGCCGTGGTGAAGCTCTCCGCCGCGGCATCTCCGATGGCGCTCGTGTCGGGGTCGGCTTCGAGGGCGGGGATCGCGGCGCCCGCACTGTCGACGACCGTCGCCACTGCCGTCGCCGAGTGTGCTGCGTCGAGCCCGGCATCGTCGAGTCGATCCCCGAGATCGATCGACAGGACGCCGAAGAGGACCGTCCCGAGGATGGCGATGCCCAGCGCGGATCCGACCTGCCGTGCCGTGCTCTGGGTGCCGGCGGCTTGACCGCTCCGCTCGACGGGGACGTCTCGCAGCACGACGTTGGTCACCTGGGAGCTCGCCAGCCCGAGTCCGAGTCCGTAGACGAACAGCACTCCGGCGAGGGCAGCCCAGCCCAGCTGGGCATCGAGCAGTAGGCCGATCGACAGGACGCCGACGAGTTCGAGGGCGACGCCGAATCGCAGCATCCCGACCGCGGAGATCCGGCCGCGCAGTCCGCCGACCATGCCGGTGGCCAGGAACGAGCCGACGGCGAGGGCCACGAGCACGAAGCCCGTCTGCAGCGCCGTGTAGCCGAGGACGTTCTGCACCCAGAGCGGCAGGACGAAGAGGATGCCCAGCTCGCCGAGGCTCACCAGGGCGGCGACGATGTTGCCCGACGTGAACGTCCGGATCGAGAACAGCTCGATCGGCAGGAGCGTCGAACGGTGCGTCCGGGCGCGGTGCCGCTCGTACGCGATGAACACGGTGATGCTGATCGCCGCGATCAGGAACAGGAACGGGGTGACGGAGATCGAGAAGGGCCAGGTCCACCCGGCGATGGTCGGCGCGTGATTCGTCGACCACCATCCGAAGGTGCGCCCCTCGATGAGGGCGAACACGAGGCTTCCCGCGCTCGACACGACCAGGGCGGAGCCGAGCAGGTCGAACGGTCCGGTCGAGGGGCTCTTGGACTCGCGGATCGCGACAAGCGCGGCGACGATCACGGCGATGCCGAAGGGCACGTTGATGCCGAACGCCCATCGCCACGAGGCATCCGTGATCAGCCAGCCGCCGAGGAGCGGACCCACGGCCGCCATGCCGCCGATGACCGAGCCCCAGACGGCGAAGGCGATCGCACGCTCCTTGCCACGGAACGTCGCGTTGATGATCGACATGGTCGCCGGCAGCACCATCGCGCCGCCGATGCCCTGCGCGACGCGCGCGGCGATCAGGAGCGACCCGGTCGCGGCAAGGCCGGCGGCGATCGACGCGAGCGTGAACACGAGCACCCCGAGCACCAGCAGGCGCCGTCGCCCCCATCGGTCGCCGAGCGTGCCGAAGGGGATCAGCAGCGCGGCGAACACGAGGGTGTACGCCTCTTGGACCCATTGCGCCTGGGTGGAGGTGATGCTCAGGTCGTCGACGATCGACGGCATCGCCACGTTGACGATCGTGGAGTCCACGATGATCAACGACACGGCGACGCTGATCGCGGCGAGGCCGAGCCAGCGGAGTCGTTCTGAGTGCATATCCACATGTTACCGACAGTGTGTCGGTAAACAAAATCCAGAGGCGCCGACACCCGACCTCGGTCCTCTCGGAGAACGCACCGGCCCTCCATCGAGGAGCCCGATACCGCGGGCGTCGCGTCGGCATCGGCGGGGTACGGTGGCACGGTCGAGCCGCGAGGGGTCCGACGGCGAGGAGCAGGGATGCGCACGACCGAGGTCGAGTTCGCGGCGGCCGACGGCCGGATCCTCCGCGGCGTCGAGCTCGTGCCCGACGAACGCCCGATCGGCGCGATCGTCGTGCACGCCGCGACCGCCGTGCCCATCCGCATCTACGCGCCGTTCGCCGAAGCCCTCGCCGAGCGCGGCTTCGCGGTGCTCCGGTACGACTACCGGGGCACCGGGGCATCCGCCGCACCCGACCTGCGCGACGACCGGCACCTGCGGATGCGCGATTGGATCGACCTGGACGGCCCGGCCGCGACGGCCTGGCTGCGGGCGAGGCATCCGGATGTCCCGCTGCTGGCGCTGGGGCACAGCGTGGGCGGGCACGTGATCGCGCTGGGCGGTGCGCGCCCGGACGGCACCGAGGCGCCGGGCCTCGACGGCGCGGTGATCATCGCCTCCCACATCGCGGCGAACCGCGACATCCCCGATCCCGCCGAACGCGCGCGGGTGTGGACCCTGCTGAACGTCGTGGCGCCGGTCGCGGGCGCCGTGCTCGGCTACGTGCCCGGCCGCCGGCTCGCCCTCGGCGAGGACCTGCCGGTGGGAGTGGTGCGGGAGTGGCGCGACTGGACCAGGCGGCGCCGCTACTTCTTCGACGACCCCACGATGGACGCCGACGCCAGGGCGCGCCGCCTGGCGACGCCGACGCTCGTCGTGGGCATCGCCGACGACCCGTGGTCGACGCCCGACGCGGTGTCGCGGTTCGCCGACCACCTCTCGGGCGCGCCGGTCGAGCGGCTGACCGTCGCACCCGCCCCGGGCGAGGCGATCGGGCACCTCGGGTTCTTCCGGCGGGCGCACCGCGAGACGCACTGGCCGGCCGTGCTCGACTGGCTCGGCGCCGAGGCGCAACGGGCGGCGGCGGCCCGCGCGACCGGCGAAGCCTGACCGGCCCGTTGCGCTGCCCCCGTCGAGGCGGGACGATCGGAGGAGGATCGGGGGATCAGATGGGGTCGACGAAGCCGGCACGACGAACGCGGCGCGCACCTCGCCCGGGCACGCGCCTCGCCGAACGGTGGACGACGATCGACGGCGCCCGCGTCTTCTACCGCGAGTCCGAGAGCCCGCCCGACGCACCCGTGATGCTGCACGTGCACGGGTTCGGCCTCTCCGGCCGGTACCTGCTGCCCACGGCCGAGCGGCTCGCCGACGAGTTCCACACCCTGGTGCCCGACCTTCCCGGCTTCGGTCGCAGCTCGAAGGCGGCGAACCTGCTCGACGTGCCCGATCTCGCGCACGCCGCCGCGCGCTTCCTCGACGACCGCGGTGTCGAGCGCGCCACGCTCGTGGGCAACTCGATGGGGTGCCCGGTGATCTGCGAGTTCGCGCACCTGTACCCCGACCGGATCGACCGGGCGGTGCTGGTCTCGCCGGCGGGCGGTATCTACAACCAGCCGTTCCGGCGGGCGGCGGCGCAGATCAGCCGCGACGGCGGGCGCGAGCCGTTCAAGCTGATGGGCGTCGTCACGCCCGACTACCTGCGGTTCGGCGTGCCGAGCACGATGCGGATGTTCCGGTCGCTGACGAAGTACCCGTCGCTCGAGCGCCTGCTCGAGCTGCGCCTGCCGCTGCTCGTCGTGCTCGGCGATCGCGACCCGTTGATGCCCGGCGCGGCGCGCGTGCAGGAGGTCGCCGCCGCCACCGAGAACCACGTGCTGGTCGTGCGTATCGAGGGCGCGGCGCACGCGATCAACTACAGCCACTCGGGCGAGCTCGCGCACCTCATCCGGCTGTTCATGGCCGACCGGCCGATCGTCGACGACCCCGATTCGCCCGGCTTCGCGAGGGTCGTCGAGATCCACCGCGGCGCGCTGCATCCGCCGCTGCAGCCCGAGTGAGCCGCTGACCGGCCGTCAGCGCGCGGCCTGCTCCTCGAGCACCGCCTGCGGCGGCGTGAGCGTGTGCGCCGTCGACGCCGCGGCCGACGCGACCTCGAACTCGGTCGCGCGCGGCTTCACGCCCCGGGCGACGAACAGCGCGAGGAGGATCCCGAGCGCGCACCAGATGCCCATCGAGACCGCCGACCACGAGAACGCGGCGGCGAGGGCGTCGGCGTCGGATGCCCCGCCGGCGACCTGGCGGGCGTCGACGTTCGAGTAGACCGACGCGATGATCGCGGTCATCACCGCGGCGCCGACGTACCGGGCCATGTTCGACACGCCCGACGCGGCCCCCACCTCGCGCGGCTCGACGCTCGACGTCGACAGCGACGAGCACGGTCCGTTCTGCAGGCTCATCCCGACGGCGACGCCAACGAGCGGCAGCACGAACAGCGCGTACGTCCACGACGCGTGCACGAAGGCGAGCGCGCCGAACGACACGGTCATGACGACGAACCCGACCACGATCGTGGTGCGTGCGCCGATCTTCCCGACGATGGGGGTGATGAGCGGGGCGAGCACCACGGCCGCGGCGGCGACCGGGAGGGTGGCGAGGCCGGCCTGGAAGGAGTCCATGCCGAGGGCGACCGGGTCCTGGAAGTAGAGGCTGACCACGTACATGATCGCGTTGATCGTGCCCGAGCCGAGCAGGATCGACAGCGTCGCGCCGACGAGCACCTTGTTCCGCAGCAACGCCAGGTCGAGCAGCGGCGCCGTGACGCGGCGCTCCACGAGCACGAAGCCGATCGCGGAGGCGATCGTGATGGCGAAGCATCCGAGGGTCTGCCAGGACCCCCAGCCCCACTCGCCGCCGTTCGTGAGGGCGAAGATGAGCGGGGCGAGCACGGCCGCGATGAGCACGGTGCCGGCGAGGTCGATCGACTTCGGGCGGGTCGGGTCGTTCGACTCGGCGACCGCGAAGATCGTCACGGGGATGCAGGCGGCCGCGATGGCCGCGTCGATCCAGAACAGGCCCTGCCAGCCGATGGTCGACGCCAGCAGGCCGCCGATGAGCGGGCCCGCGGCCGCGCCGATCGCCGAGGCCGCGCCCCACAGGGTCACCGCGCGCAACTGCGCCTTCCCGGTGTTCGCCGCGGAGAGCAGGCTCATGCCGCACGCGAGGATCGTCGCGCCCGCGGCGCCCTGGATGCACCGGCCGACGATGACGGTGATGCCGTCCTGCGCGAGCGCGATGAGCACGCAGGATGCCACGAACAGCACGATGCCCCAGAGGAAGATCTTCCGGCGGCCGAAGACGTCGCCGAGCGAGCCCGACGTGACGATGACCGCGGCGCCGACCAGCGAGTACCCGGTGACCGCCCACTGGAGCGTCGAGGTCGACGTGCCCGTGTCCTCCGAGATGGCCGGGATCAGGATCGAGACGGCCGACGTGTTCGCGTTCACGACCAGGGCGGTGACGCAGGTCGCGATGAGCGCGCCGAGCGCGAGTCGCTTCTGCCGCTGCGTCGCGGCGAGTTCCGTGTCCCCCACGCCACGTTCCTACCATCGAGGAGGGCGCAGGCGCTACGACTCACGGATGTCACGCCGGAGGAATAGCATCGCGCCCATGGCGAACTCCGCACCGGCGTCCACGCCGCTCATGAGCCATCGGCAGATCCTCTTCGTGATCTTCGGCCTGATGGCGGGCATGTTCCTCTCGGCGCTCGACCAGACCGTCGTCGGCACCGCCATCCGCACCATCGGCGACGACCTGCACGGGTTGAGCCAGCAGGCGTGGGTGACGACGGCGTACCTGATCGTCTCGACGATCTCGACGCCGATCTACGGCAAGCTCTCCGACATCTGGGGCCGGCGGCCGCTGTTCATCGCGGCGATCGTGATCTTCATCGTCGGATCGCTGCTCGCGTCGTTCTCGACGTCGATGCTCGAGCTGGCGGCGTTCCGCGCCATCCAGGGCCTCGGCGCCGGCGGCCTCATGTCGATGCCGCTGGCGATCATGGGCGACATGCTCGCCCCGCGCGAGCGCGCGAAGTACCAGGGCTACTTCCTCGCCGTGTTCGGCATCTCGAGCCTCATCGGCCCGCTCGTCGGCGGCCTCTTCGCCGGCGCCGAGGAGATCCTCGGCATCGCCGGCTGGCGCTGGGTGTTCCTCATCAACGTGCCGATCGGCATCCTCGCGCTGGGCGTCGTCATCCGCTTCCTGCACCTGCCGAGACACGACCACGACCGGGTGCGGATCGACTGGTGGGGCGCGACGTTCGTCATCGTCGGCCTGGTGCCGCTCCTGCTGGTCGCCGAGGAGGGCCGCGACTGGGGCTGGACGAGCCCGATCGCGATGGCCTGCTACGTCGTCGGCGGGCTGGGCCTGCTCGCCTTCGTCATCGTGGAGTCGCGCATGGGCGACGACGCGCTCATCCCGCTGAAGCTGTTCCGGTCGTCGACCTTCTCGATGGCGACCGTCATCGGCGTGTTCGTCGGCTTCGGCATGTTCGGCGCGATGATGACGATCCCGCTGTTCCTCCAGCTCGTGTTCGGCGCGACGCCGACCGAGAGCGGGCTGCAGATGCTGCCCATGATCCTGGGCATGATGGTCGCCTCGATCGGCAGCGGCCAGATCATCGCGCGCACCGGCCGGTACCGGATGTTCCCGATCCTCGGAACTCTGTTCCTGTCGGGCGGCTTCCTCACGCTGACGTTCCTCCAGTACGACTCGTCGTACTGGTTCATGGCGGGCGCGATGGTGCTCATCGGACTCGGCCTCGGCCAGCTCATGCAGACCCTCACGATCGCGAGCCAGAACTCGGTGGGGCTGCGCGACATGGGCGTGGCGACGAGCGCGTCGACGTTCTTCCGCCAGATCGGCGGCACGCTCGGCACGGCCGTGCTGCTGTCGCTCCTCTTCACGGTCATGCCGCAGAACATCACGGGCTCGCTGTCGGATGAAGCGACGCTGGGCGATGCCCTCGACGCGGCGCTCGATCCGGCGGTGGCGACGGCTCCCGAGAACGAGCAGATCATGGCCACGATCTACTCGCCCATCGTGGAGCCGATCATCGCGCAGCTCCCGCCGCAGGTCGACCTGTCCGACGACGACCAGCGCGCGCAGGTCGTCGACCAGGTGCTGCCCGAGATCGAGTCCGCGTTCGACGGCTCGGGCTCGGCGGAATCGTCGGTCGGCGGGGATGCGCTCGACGACACGTCGTTCCTCACCGGCGCCGACCCGCGGCTCACCAAGCCGTTCCTGGTCGGCTTCACCGAGTCGGCGGTCGCGGTCTACCGGGTCGCCCTCATCGTGGTGCTGATCGCGTTCGTGCTCACGCTGTTCTTCCGCACGCCGCCGCTGCGGGCGAAGTCGGCCCTGCAGGAGGCGGCCGACGAACGCGCCGCGGCGGCAGGCGGGGCCGCGAGCGCGGCCGGTGGCGAGGCCGACGAGCGCACCGACACCGGGGTCATCGCGACGTTCGCGGCCGAGGAGGTCGGCGCGCTCGTGCAACCCGGCGGGGACTCGTCGACGCACGACCGACGGCCGGGCCACGTCGAACGCGACGGCGGCTGAGGCGGCGACTGCGCCGACTGAGGCGACGGCGGCGGCTACGGCTCAGTCGGTCGGCGGCTCCAGCCACCAGCGCGGCTCGGGCACGAGCGCCTCGAGTTCGGCCCACAGGTCCTCGGGAAGCCGGGCGGATGCCGCGACCAGCGTCTCGTCGAGCCGCTCGGGCCGGCTCATCCCGACGACCGTCGTCGCGATGCCCGGGTCGCGCAGGGAGAACTGCAGGGCGGCCGCCGCGAGGTCGACGCCGTGACGCACGCATGCGGCGTGCATCGCGGCGACGGCGGCGAGCACGCCCTCGTTGGCCGGCGCGTACGCGTAGCGGGTGACGTTGACCGGGTCGGCCAGGATGCCACTGCCGTGCACGGCGGCGTTGATCACCGGCACGCCCGCGGCCTGCGCCTCGGCGATGAGCGGCCCGGCGCTGCGGTCGACCAGCGTCCACCGGTTGTGCACGAGCACCGCGTCGAACACGCCGAGCGCGAAGTACCGGCGCATCTCGGGGATGGGGCCGCCGGCCAGCCCGATCCGGCCGACCTCGCCGCGCTCGCGCAGCTCGACGAGCGCGTCGACGGCGCCACCCGGGGCCGTCATCTCCTCGAACGCGAAGTTCTCGGGGTCGTGCAGGTGCACGAGCGGCAGGGTGTCGAGCCCGAGCCGTTCCTTGCTCTCCCGCACCGACTGCCGCACGCGCTCGCCCGAGTAGTCGCCGCCCTTCGGGTCGACCTTGGTGATGACGACGACATCGTCGGGCTTGCCGCCCGCCTCGGCGAGCGCGGCGCCGATGCGGCGTTCGCTCTCGCCGTCGGAGTACCCGTTCGACGTGTCGATCGTGCGCACCGGGCTGTCGAGTACGCGGCGCACGAGGTCGATGGCGCGGCGTTCGGGCACCTCGGCGCCGTAGAGCCACGGCATGCTGCCGAGCGGGCTGCCGCCGAGCGTGAGCGCCGAGACGGTGATGCCGGTGTCGCCGAGCGGGCGCAGCCAGCCGGGATCGGTGGGGGTCGTCATACCGTGAACCTACCGGCCGCCGAACTCAGTGCTGTCCCTCTCGCACCGGCCGTCCCCGCGGCGATACGTTGGGCGCGACCGTGCCGGGGCGCGGAGATGGGGAGCGTTCGATGACGAAGGCCGGATTCGGCGGTGCCGCCCTCGTGGCGGCGGCGTGCCTCCTCCTGGCGGGGTGCGCATCCACGGCATCCGTCGCCGAGACCGAGCCGACGCCGTCGGCGACCGTCCGCGCGACGGCGAAGCCGCCGACCCCGACCCCGCGCCCGACCAACCCGGCGACGAACGCCCCGGCGGCCGACGCCGTGCAGGCGCCGCCGGCTCCGGTCGCGCCGGAGCCCGCGCCGGACGAGCCCGCGCCGGCCCCGCGCTGCGTCGACGAGCAGCTCTCCCTCGCGTACATCGCCCGCCCGCAGGACTCGGGCGCGGGCAGCTTCTTCGCCGACCTCGTGTTCACGAACGTGTCGGGCTCCGACTGCTCCCTCTTCGGGTGGCCCGGACTCGTCGCCCTCGACGCGTCGGGCACCCAGCTCGGCGGGCCCGCACTGGCCGATGGCCCGATCTCCGACAGCGTCCTCCTCGCGGCCGGCGGCGGCATCGCGGTCTCGGCGCTGCACGGGTCGCAGCCGGGGGCGTGGGGATGTCCCGCCGCCACGTCGACCGCGCTCCGCGCCGCGATCACGTCCGACGGCGCCGGCCCGGGCGTCGTCGTCGCGGCATCGATCCCCGTGTGCGCCGACCGCACCTCGACGCTCGACCTCGGGCCGCTCGTCGCGGGCTGACCCCGCGCAGCGCGTCAGCCCCGCGCCGACACGTCGTACGCGCGCAGGCGCCCGCACATCCCGAACCCCCGCTCTCCCGTCGGCGCGTCCGCCTGCTCGACGTGAGCATCGGCGAGGTGCGCGTGGATGCCCCGAGCCAGGTCGGCGGTGATCGCCGCGCTCCGCTCGGCCTGCGCGAGCGGGCCTGCGGCGACGAGCTCCGACCAGGCGGGCGCCCGACCGGCGACGAGGGCGGCGGCCGCCGCCTGGAACTCGCGCAGCGGTCGGTCGTCGCCGCGGGCAAGGGCGTCGCGGATCGGCAGGTAGCCGGTCACCGCGAGGTCGCGACGACGACGCGCCGCCTCGGATCGGGCGAGGACGGATGCCTCGCTGCCGTCGGCGGCAGGCAGGGTCGCCGCCGCGCCGTACCGCTCGGCGTCGGCGACCACGTCGGCGGGGAAGGTCATGACGGCGTCCCCCGCCTCGGGCAGGCCCGCGTTGCCCATGATCACCAGCACCTGCAGGCCGTCGAGGTTCACGGCCCGGTGGATCGTGCCGGGCGTGAACCACACGACCACGCCGGGCGCCAGGGCGGTGACCCCGGCGCCCGACGGGTCGAGCGTGTGCAGCTCCCCCGCCCCGCCCACCACGACGTAGCACTCGGTCGACGCCAGGTGCAGGTGCGGGCTTCCGCCCACGAGGCCGTCGGGCGCGGCGTCGTCGTAGACATCGAGCCACGTCACCGACGTGCCTCCGGGGAAGGTCGAGGCGGGTCGGGTCACACGCGAGCCCCGATCAGTGCACCGCTCGAGGCATCCGCGTCGCTCGAGGCATCCGCATCATCCCCGTCGTCCGCCGCGTACGACGCGAGGACGCCGCGCACTGCCTCGGCGAGCGAGGGCGCGTCACCGGCGTCGCCGTCGGCGATGCCGACGCCGTAGCGGAACCGCGCCGTCTCCCCCGGCGCGACCACCAGCTCCTCGCTGAAGAAGGGTGCGGGGTTGAGGCAGGCGAACTCAGCGTCGCGGGCGAACCACTGCGGCGGGTGCTGCGGGTTCTCGTGGTGGTCGACCATGAGCACGAGCGAGGTGGCGTCGACGTGGTCGTGCCGGCCCTCGAAGGCCATCCACTCGTGACGGCCTCCGCGGACGTCGTCGCCCGACCCCGTGCCCGACGACGTGACGAGCCGGCCTCCGGTGAACGAGCGTGGGCCGCGCCAGAATAGGCCGCCGTAGCCGGCGTTCTCCCGGCCGCGAGTCGTCGGCGAGCCGATCGGGATGTCCCGCCCCGACACGTTCGTCATCGCGGTCTCGACGGTGAGCGCCCACGCGTCGTCCGACACGATCTCGGCGCGGAGCGCCCTGCGCTCGGTGAAGAGGAGCTCGCCGGCCTGGGTGACCCACTCCAGCCGGTGGGCGAATGCGACGGCGCCGTCGTCGGCCGACACCCGGTCGATGCCGCGGTGGGCCTGCTCGCCGTCGTTGTCGAGCTGCACGTAGAACCGCCCGTGCACATAGGTCGGGCCGCCCCAGAAGTTCTCGTCCTCGACGACCGGCAGCGACCAGGCGATGCCCTTGTGCCAGACGTGGTCGTGCGGGCGGAACAGGCTGACGACGTGCCCGGCGCGCGTGCGCAGCGGGTGCAGGTACGGCTTCGGCGACTCGAGCTGCGGGCTGTCGGGCACGTAGGTGTACCGGAACAGCTCGGTCTCGCCGTCGAGGGCGGTGAGGGACATGCCCAGGTCGTGCCGGGCGCCGAGCGTGCGGCCCCGATCGATGCGCTGGCCGGCGGCGCTCATGCCACGACCTCCTTCACGCGCTCCCACGGCACGGCGCCGCCGTCCATGCTTCGCGTGAACGGGTCGTCGCCGTCGATTTCGCCGGCCGCGACTGGCGCGCCGCGGAACGCGGAGGCGTAGGTCGCGGCGGCGAACTCGAGCGTGCGCCGCGCGTCGCCGATCGACACCGGCGGTTCCGCACCGGCCTCGAACGCGTCGAGGATCGCGGCGATCTGCACGCGGTGCCCGCTCGTCACCTCGGGCTCGAGGTCGGCCGCCCAGAGCTCGGCGAGCTCCTCGTGGCCCGGCGCCGGCGTGAAGGTCCAGTCGTCATCGGCGTAGCCGTAGAGGTGCTCGACCTCGACGCTCGCGTGCTCGTAGTCGAACCGCAGGCGCGAGGTCTCCCGCGGCGAGACGACGGAGTTGACCACGGTAGCGAGCGCGCCGTTCTCGAACTGCGCGAGCGCGATCGAGACGTCCTCGGTGTCGGTCGGCCGCGACTGGCGGGCCGCGAATGCGCTCACCCGCGCCCACGGCCCGAGCACGGCGAGCAGCAGGTCGAACTGGTGGATGCCGTGGCCCATGGTCGGGCCGCCGCCCTCGATCTCCCATCGACCGCGCCACGGCACGTCGAAGTACTCGTCGGGCCGGAACCAGAGGGTCTCGCAGGTCGCGACCAGCGGGCGGCCGAGCGCGCCCGATGCGGCGAGGCGCTGGAGCCGGAGCGCCGCGGGACCGAACCGGTGCTGGAACACGGTCAGCACCGGCACGCCGGTCTCCGCGTTCACCCGCACGAGCTCGTCCATCTCGGCGAGGCTCAGCACCGTCGGCTTCTCCACGAGCGCCGGCACCCCGGCGCGCATGGCCTGGATGGCGAGCGGGGCGTGCGTCTGCGGCGGGGTGCAGATGTGCACGAGGTCGAGCCCCGGCACGGCGGCGAGCAGCTCGGCGGCGTCCTCGTGCACGGTGGCCGTGCCGCCGAACTCGTCGGCGAAGGCCCGGGCGCGCTCACCGTCCACGTCGGCGACGGCGACGAGCGCGACCCGGTCTCCGAGCTCGGCGAGGGCCTGGGCGTGGGCGTGCGCGATGCCGCCGGTGCCGATGATGGCGACCCGGAACGGCGGAGTCTTCGCGGGCATGGTGATGGGCTCCTTCGATTCGGTGCGGTTGGACATCCGAGGGGGCCGCCGGGAGACGACCCCCTCGGATGGTCTGTGGAGACGCGGCCTAGGCGGCTGCGTCGATCTCGGCCTGCAGCTCGGCGATGAACGCCTTCGCCGCGTCGAGGGGCTTCGTCTGGCCGGAGAGGACCTCCTGCGAGTACCGCTGGAGGATGCCCTCGATACCGCTCGCGCCGTTCGGCGTGACCAGCGGGGCCGGGCCCGGAGTCACGCGCTCCTGGTACTCGACGGCGAGCGCGTCGGTCTCGGAGAGGCTGCCGGCGAGGTGTTCGCGGATCGCCTCGTTCGCCGGGATGCCGCGCTCGGTGCCGATCACGTCGGCGGCCTCCTCGCTGTTCAAGAGGAAGTCGACGAGCAGCGCCGCCTCGGCGGGGTGCTCCGACCGGCCCGACACCGACCAGTACATCGACGGCTTGAAGAAGTTCGGGTGGATGCCCTCCGGCTCCGGGAGCTTCAGCAGGCGCAGGTCGGCGCCGCTGGCCGACGCCAGCGCGGTGATCTGCGTGTTGTGCGCAGTGCCGAGGGCGACCTTGCTCGTCGCGATCGCGCCGCCCGAGATACCAGCGGTCTGGCTCTCGACGATCGCGGCCGGGTCCTGCATGCCGCCCGCCGCGATGAGGTCGAGCTCGTACTGCCACATGTCGGCGATCGTCTCGGGCGAGACGGCGACCTGGTCGTCCTCGTCGAAGACCTCCTCGCCGGCGGAACGGGCCCAGTACTTCAGGCTGCTCGTGTCGAACCCGGCGATCTGGGCGGAACCGGTGATCGCGCCGCCGCCCTTCTGGGTCAGCTCGACGGCGAGATCGGCGTAATCGTCCCACGTCCAGGTGTCGTCATCGGGCAGTTCGACACCGTACTGGGCGAACAGGTCGGCGTTCGCGACGATGGCGTACGAGGCGACGCCGATCGGCAGCGCGTACTGGGTACCGGCGACCTGCCCGGTCGCGAGCGCGTCGTCGGGGATCTGGGCTGTGTCGACCTCGAGCCCGCCGAAGTCGGCGAGCGCGCCGCGAGCGCCGTACGAGGCGAGGTACAGCTCGTCCATCTGGATGACGTCGGGCGCCTCGCCGGCCGCGGCCGCCGTGGCGAGCTGGTCCCAGTAGCCGTTCCAGTCGGCGTACTGCGGCTCGACGGTGATGTTCGGATACTCTTCCTCGAACGCGTCGATCGCGGCCTGGGTCTGCTCGGCGCGGGCGTCGCCGCCCCACCATGTGATGCTGAGGGTCACGGGCTCGTCGCTGAGCTCGGGACCGCTCGCGGCGGGGCTGCCCGAGCAGCCGGCGAGGGTGAGGGCGGCGGTGGCGGCGAGGGCGGCGCCGATGCCGGCCTTCCGCGCGAGGGGGTGCCTCATGGTGATGCTCCTTAGTCGTGAGGTGGGTTGGGTTGGATCGGGTCGGTGCGGGTGATGGCTGGTAGTGCGGGTGCGGATGCCCCGGCGGGGCTACTTGCCTCCGGTGGTCGCGATTCCCTGGATCAGGAAGCGCTGGCCGAGGAGGAAGACGATGAACACGGGAAGCAGCGACACGACGCTCATCGCGAAGACGGCGCCCCAGTCGGTCGCGGCCTGCTGGTCGACGAACGCGCGCAGCGCGAGCGGGGTCGTGTACTTCTCGGGCTTGGTCAGGTAGATCAGCTGGCTGAAGAAGTCGTTCCACACCCAGATGAAGGTGAAGATCGTCGTGGTGCCGAGCGCCGGCACCATGAGCGGCAGCACGATCTGCGTGAAGATGCGGCCGTGCCCGGCGCCGTCGATGCGGGCCGCCTCGTCGAGTTCGCGCGGGATGCCCCGGATGAACTGCACCATCAGGAAGATGAAGAACGCGTCGGTAGCGAGCACCTTCGGCAGGATCAGCGGCAGGTACGTGTTCACCCAGCCCAGCTGGGCGAACATGATGTACTGCGGCACGATGATCACGTGGATCGGCAGCATGATCGTCACGAGCATGACCGCGAACCACCACTTCTTGCCGCGGAACTCGAGCCTGGCGAACGCGTACGCCGCCATCGAGCAGGCCACGAGGTTGCCGAGGATGCATCCGATCACGACCAGGGCCGAGTTGATCAGGTAGTGCCCGAAGGGCTGCGCGAACGCGTTCCACCCGTTGACGTAGTTCTCGACGTGGAAGTCGCGCAGGATGATGCTCGGGTCGGTGAAGATCTCGTCGTTCGGCCGGAGCGAGCTCACGACCATCCAGAGCACCGGGTAGAGCATGAGCAGCGCGCCGGCGATGAGCACGACGTGCTTGAACACGCTCCGGAGCGGGCTGAAGACCCGGCTGGACCGGCCGGCCTGGGCCCGTGTGGCGCGGGTCGGTGCGGCGAGGATCGCGGAGGTCGCCGTCTCGTCACGGCGGTTGAGCAGGTCAGTCATCGTAGAACACCCAGTACTTCGAGGCCCAGAAGTTGATCGCGGTGAAGGCGCCGATGATCAGCACCAGCAGCCAGGCGAGCGACGCGGCGTAGCCCATGTCGAACGCGCCGAATCCGCGTTGGTACAGGTAGAGCGAGAACACGAGGGTCGAGTCCGCCGGCCCGCCGGTGCCGCCTGAGACGACGAACGCCTGCGTGAACGACTGGAACGAGTGGATGATCTGCAGCACCAGGTTGAAGAAGATGATCGGGCTGAGCAGCGGCACCGTGATGCCCCAGAACTGCCGCCACTTCGACGCCCCGTCGACGCTGGCCGCCTCGTAGTAGGAGGCGGGGATCTGCCGGAGTCCGGCGAGGAAGATCACCATCGGTGCGCCGAACGTCCACACGTTGAGCAGGATCAGGGTCCACAGGGCGGTGTCGGGGTCGGAGATCCAGCCCTTGCCCTCGATACCGAACCAGCTGAGCGCGACGTTGAAGAGGCCGTCGGTGCCGAACACGGTCCGCCAGAGCACCGCGATCGCGACGCTGCCGCCGATGAGCGACGGCAGGTAGTAGATGGAGCGGTAGAACGAGAGCCCGCGCACGCCGCGGTCGAGGAGCACCGCGAGCCCGAGCGCGAGGGCGAGCTGCAGCGGCACCGAGACCAGCACGTAGGTGAAGGTCACGCCGAGCGACTTGTGCAGGCGCTCGTCGGTGAACATGCGCGTGATGTTGTCGAGTCCGTTGAACACGGGCGGCTGCAGCAGGTTGTACTTCGTGAAGCTCAGGTAGAGCGACGCGAGCATCGGGCCCGCGGTCACGAAGAACAGGCCGATGAACCACGGCGCGAGGAAGATCAGCGCCGCCTTGCCGTCGCGCTTGGTCGTCGCCGTCGAGGCGGACGAGCCCTTGAGGTGGCGGAGTTCGTTGATCGCACTCATCGGCATGCCCCTTCTCGGGGGCACGCCTCGGGCGGCCGCGGGTGGCGGCGAGGCGGGATGCGGGTCGACACGGATGCTCCTTCGGATCGGTGACGAAGAGCGGATGATCACAAATAGTGATCGTTCACTCTTGGCGTGCAGCCGACGATAGTGAACGATCACCATTTATGTCAACATGGTCTCCGAACCGATGACGATGAAAGGCTCAGGGCATGACGGAAGCCGGCCAGGGCGAGCGACGACCCACCATCATGGAGGTCGCGCGACACGCCGGCGTCTCCCACCAGACGGTGTCGAGGTACATCCGCTTCAACTCCGGGGTGAAACCCGACACGAAGCGCCGGCTGGACGACGCGATCCGCGAGCTCGGCTACCGACCGAACCTCGTCGCCCGCTCGATGCGTACGAAGCGCACCGGACGCCTGGCCGTGCTCGTGCCGGAACTCGAGCACAACCCCGCGCGCATGCTGTCCGGCGCGAGCGACGCGGCGCACGGCGCCGGGTACTCCATCGACGTCCTGAGCGTGCCCGGCGGCGCCGAGGCCAGGGCCGCCCGCATCGTCGAGCTCGCCGACTCCGGCCAGGTCGAGGGCATCCTGTCGTTCTCCCCGGTCGCGCGCAGCGAGGAGCAGCGCTTCGCCGACGGCGCCGCCGTGGTCGTCGCGGCGGAGTTCGACGACCAGATGCGCAGCATCGGCGAGCTCACGGACGCCTCGCCCCTCGTCGACCTCGTCGAACGACTGGCCGCGCTCGGCCACCGACGCTTCTTCCATATCGCCGGGAGCCGCGAGTTCGCCTCGGCGCGCGCACGCAAGCAGGCGTACCTCGACACGGTCGCCCGCCTCGGCCTCGAGTCGGTCGGCGTCCACGACGGCGAGTGGACGGGCGAGTCGGGGCTCGCCGCGATCCACGCCCTCCCCGAGGATCCGGCCCGTCGCCCGACCGCGATAATCGCGGCGAACGACCTCGTCGCGGTCGGCGCCCTCCGCGGCGCGCGCGAGCGCGGCTGGGATGCCCCGCGCGACCTCAGCATCACCGGCTGGGACGACGACCCGATCGGCCGGTTCCTCACCCCGGCGCTGACGACGGTCGAGGTCGACCTGGAGCTGCTCGGCCGCACCGCGATGCTGCGACTCATCGCGTCGCTGCGCGACGAGGCCCAGCCCGCCGACGCCGGGCCCCTCTCCCGCATCATCTGGCGGGAGTCGGCCGGCCCCGCACCCGCCGGCGACTGACCCTCAGTCGTCCTCCCCGACCCACACCATCACGGTCTCGGTGCGGCGCTCGGGCCGCAGCATCGTCACGTGCGCGAGGTCCTCGCCGCTCGCCGGCGACCAGGTCACCTCGGTCGCACGCGGCGACAGCGTGAAGGTGACACCGCCCTCGTCGGCGACGCCCGCCGGGCGCACGGCCGCGAGGATCGAGCGCGACCGCACCCCGATGGTGAGGCCGCTCGTGCGGAACTGCTCGGGGTCGGTGCAGGCGGTGCCGATGCCCGCCCAGTTCTCCCGCTGCGCCACGAGGCAGAAGTCGCCGCCCTGGGTGCGAGCGAGCCAGAACCGGAACCCGAGCGTCGTGTCCATGAAGCGCGCCGAGCTCGCCGCGTCCTCCGGCAGGCCGACGGGCACGAGCTCCCCCGTGTGCCGCGGCGACTGCAGTACCGCGAGTGCCGAGTCGGCGGTCGACGTCTCGGTGAGCACGGGCACGAGCAGCGCCCCGCCCGCGACCACGACGGCCGCGACGAGCGCGACCGCGAGCCGCCCACGCGGCCGGCGGCGTGCTTCGGGTTCGGATGCCTCGGGCGCGTCGGATGCCCCGGGTGCATCGGCGACCTCCGGCGCACCGGAACCCCCTCCGAAGTCGGATGCCTCGACCCGATCGCGGTCGACCGGCGTCCCGCTCGGGACATCCGCCGGCTTCGACTGCCTCGCGAGCAGCGCGGCGAGTTCGTCGGCCTCGGGCGTCAGGTGCCCGTCGGGTCGACCGAACACGAGTCGCTGCAACTCGGCGATGCGTGCAGCGGAGGCATCCGGCTCCACGTCTCGGACGTTACGCCGACCGGGCCGCTGCCGCAGGCGCTCGGGGACGCGCGGCTCGCACCCCGTCAATCCTGGCGTGGGGCCAGGTCGCGGCCCGGAAGAGGGCGCAGTCAGCGCGGGGCGGCGGCGCTGCCCGGTACTGCCAGACCCTCCCGGCGCGCCGGGCGGCGGCGTACCGTCGATCGCATGGACCATCGCAGCGAGGTGCGCGAGTTCCTCTCCACCAGGCGCGCACGGCTCACGCCCGACCGGGCGGGACTGCCCGCCTACGGCGGCAACCGCCGCGTGCCCGGCCTCCGGCGCGAGGAGGTCGCCCTCCTCGCGGGCGTCAGCGTCGACTACTACACCCGCCTCGAGCGCGGCGACCTGTCCGGGGCATCCGACACCGTGCTCGACGCGCTCGCCCGCGCGCTGCAGCTCGACGAGGCCGAGACGGCGCATCTGTTCGACCTCGCGCGCACGGCGAACGCCTCCCCCGTCGCGCGCCGGCCGCGCCGGGCGGCCGGGTCGGTGCGACCGAGCATCCAGCGGATCCTCGATGCGATCACCGAGGCGCCCGCGATCGTCCGCGACAGCTACTTCGACTACCGGGCGGCGAACGCGCTCGGCCGCGCGCTCTACGCGCCGGTGTTCGCCGAGCCGCATCCGAACAGCGCCCGGTTCTCCTTCCTGAACCCTGCCGCGCGCGAGTTCTACCCGGACTGGGACCAGGTGACCCGCGAGCTCGTGGCCACCATGCGCGGGGAGGCGGGCCGCAACCCGTACGACAAGCGCCTGACCGACCTGGTCGGCGAGCTCTCGACCCGCTCCGACCGGTTCCGCACGCTCTGGGCGGCCCACGACGTGCGGTACCACCGCTCCGGCGTGAAGCGCCTGCACCACCCCGTGGTCGGCGACCTCGAGCTCGTCTACGAGGCGTTCGAACTGCCCGCCGACCCCGGCCTGCAGTTGGCGACCTACACGGCCGAGCCGGGCTCGCCGTCGGCCGACGCGCTGAAGCTCCTGGCCAGCTGGGCCGCGAGCGGCGAGGGCGCGGCGGCGGTGCGACGCGACCCGGCGGCGACCGCCGAGCCCTGAGGGGGCGTCCCGCTATCGTCGGAGCATCATGCCGACGCTCGACCTCGTGCCCGCCCTCTCCCGCCCCGACCTCGTCGCCGCGCCGGTGCGCACGGCGCTCGACGCGCTCGACCCGGAGCTCTCCGGCGCGATCCGCGTCGCCCCGATCGACGGCGGCCTCGCCGACACGGCCGCGTTCTGCGAGGCCTACGGCGTCGCGCCCGAGGCATCCGCGAACTGCATCGTGGTCGCCGGCAAGCGCGGCGATGCCGTGCGCTACGCCGCGTGCGTGGTGCTCGCCACGACCAGGGCCGACGTGAACGGCACGATCCGGCGACTGCTCGACGCACGTCGCGCGAGCTTCGCGCCCATGGCCGAGGCGGTCGAGCTCACGGGCATGGAGTACGGCGGCATCACGCCGATCGGCCTGCCCGAGGGCTTCGACCTGCTCATCGACGCTCGGGTCGTCGAGGTGCCCGACGCGATCGTCGGCGCCGGCATCCGCGCGGCGAAGCTGGCGCTGCCCGGGCGCGTGCTCGCGGCGCTGCCGGGCGCGCAGGTCGTGGAGGGGCTCGCCGGCTGACCTCCGGGTCCCCGGGTCCCGACGTACCATCGGGGGATGCCCCTCCCCCACGCCGACACCCTCGTCACCTACCCCGACGGCGACACCACCTCGACCGGTGTCGTGCTGCACGTCGAGCCGCTCGGCGACGGGCGCTCGGCGGTGCTGCTCGACCGCACCGCCTTCCACCCGGTCGACACCGCCTGGCCCGACCAGCCCGCCGACCGCGGTGCGCTCCACGCCGGCGCGGGCGCGTTCCCGATCGTCGACGGCCTGACCGGCGGCATCCACGACGGGGTCCTCGCGCTCGGCGCCGACCTGCCCGTGCGCACCGGCACGCCCGACTGGACCTTCGTCGTCGCGCACGTCGTCGACGGCGACGCGCCCGCGGTCGGTGACGAGGTGCGGGTCGAGGTCGACGCCGCGTACCGCGCCGCCCTGTCGGCCGGGCACACCGCCTGCCACCTCGCCGCGCTCGCCCTCGACGCGGCCCTCGCCGACGCGTGGACCAAGCCCGCACCCACCGACGCGCTCGGCCACCCGGCCTTCGACTCGCTCGCGATCCAGAGCTCCCGCATCGAGCCGCACGGCTCGGTCGACGTGTACCGCATCGGCAAGTCGCTCCGCCGGAAGGGGTTCGACGCCGCGACCCTGACCGAACCCGACGCGGTCGCCGCCGTCGCGGCCCGGGCGAACGAGCTGCTCGCGGGCTGGATCGCCGCCGGCGGCGCGGTCCGCATCGAACGCGACGACGAGGCCCTCTCGGCGCGCCGCACCTGGGCGTGCGACGTCGACGGCCGGCACGTCACGATCCCGTGCGGCGGCACCCACGTCGACGGGGTCGCCGCGCTCGAATCGGTCGAGGTCGCGCTCGAGGCGGAGCCCGTCGAGGGCGGCCTGCAGCTGGCAATGCGCACCAAGGTGACGTCGAGCCGCTAACCCCATCGAAAAGGCGGGGTAGCCTCGATATACGTGACGACCGCACCGACTCCTGCATCGGCCCTTCCCCACGTCGTGATCATCGGCGGCGGCTTCGCCGGCGTGAACGCGGCCGAGGCGCTCGCGAAGGCACCTGTCCGCGTGACGCTCGTCGACCGCCGGGTGTACAACACGTTCCAGCCGCTGCTGTACCAGGTGGCGACGGGCGGCCTGAACCCGGGCGACGTGACCCACTTCCTCCGCAGCCTCCGCGCGAAGCAGCCGAACCTCGACATCCTGCACGAGCACCTGATGGAGATCGACGTCGAGGGCCGCACCGTCCGCATGCTCGACGGGCAGCAGCTCTCCTACGACTACCTCGTGCTCGCCAACGGCGTCACCACGACCTACTTCGGCACCCCCGGCGCGAAGGAGCACGCGTTCGCCGTGTACTCGCGGTCGCAGGCGATCCGCATCCGCGACACCCTCTTCACCCGCCTCGAGAAGGCGACGCAGCAGCCGGGCCGCACCTCGGGCCTCGAGGTCGTCATCGTCGGCGGCGGCGCGACGGGCGTCGAGATGGCCGGCGCCCTGGCCGAGCTGCGCGAGCAGGGGCTCGAGCCCGCGTACCCCGAGCTGAAGGGCGACGCCTTCGGCATCACGATCGTGCAGCGCGGTGCCGACGTGCTGAAGCCCTTCATGCCGCGGCTGCGCACCTACGCGGCGAAGCAGCTCCACCGTCGCGGCGTCGAGCTGCGCACGGGCGCCGGCGTCGCCGAGGTGCACGCCGACGGCGTGACGCTCACCGACGGCACGAAGCTCGCCTCCGACCTCACGATCTGGGCGACCGGCGTCGCCCCGCACGAGGAGGTGCGCTACTGGTGCCTCCCGCTCGACGAGCACGACCGCATCAAGGTCGGCGAGGACCTCCAGGTCGAGGGCCTGCCCGGCATCTTCGCCGCCGGCGACGTCGCGGCCGCCCCGCAAGACCTGCCGCAGCTCGCGCAGCCCGCGATCCAGGGCGGCGCCCACATCGGCCGGCAGATCATCCGGCTGCTGGCCGGCGAGCCGACCGAGCGCTTCGAGTACCACGACAAGGGCCAGTTGGCCGTGATCGGCCGGCGCTCCGCCGTCGGCGAGGTGCCGGGCCTCGCCAACCTGCCGGTGCTCCACGCCCTGCCATTCCTGCAGAAGGTGCCCGGCTTCCGCCGCACGATCGGCCTCACCTCGCACCCGGCGTGGGCGGTCTGGCTGTTCGTGCACATCGCGAGCCTCCTCGGCGCGCGCAACCGGCTCACCACGATGATCGGCCTCTGGGCGCGCTACGGCTTCCCGAACTACCGCGCCGCCGTGCCGATCGTCGGGGATGTCCCGGCGATCCGCCCGTCGAAGGCGCAGCGCCTGCGCCTCACCCCCGAGGAGTTGAAGGCCGCCGAGGAGGCGATGGAGTCCGACCGCGCCGACGAGGTCATCACGATCGCGACGCCGGAGCAGTCCAACACGGACCTGCGCGCCTGACACCGACGTGACGTCGCTCGGGATGCCTCGGGCGAGGCATCCCGAGCCCGAGGCATCCCGACCGGTCGCCCGCGTCAGGCCGCGACGGTGGCGTCTGCGTCGGCGTCGGATGCCTCGTGCGCGACGTCGTGCGCGCCATCCGCGCCATCCGCGCCGCGCGAGGCCTGCCCGTCCCGCGCGTCCCGCCCGCGCGGGAACCCGATGACGAGCCCGGCGATGAACAGGATCGGCATGAACGCGGCGGTCGACGCCTGCTGCACCGTGATCGTGCCCGCGGTGATGAACGCCACGGTCGCCAGCCAGTCGATGGCCTGCACGCCGATCATGGCGATGATCCACGACCGGTACCGCTCGGGGCGCAGGAACGCGAGCACCGAACCGTAGGCCAGCGCGAGGGCGCGCGCGCTGAACATGGCGAAGATCCAGGGCGCCCAGCCGGCCGCGGGCGGCAGCCCGAGGAGTCCGGCGAAGTCGGCGGGGGCGAAGAGGAAGCCGGCCGCGAGTGCCACCTGGAAGACGGCGGCGACGGCGAGGGTGATGCGCAGAACGAGGGTTCGCATGGGGTGTCCTTTCTCGACTCGCCCATGGTTCCGGCAAAAGTTCCCTTTGTGAAGTAGGCACTTTCGGGCAAGATAGTTTCCGAAACGGAAGTGAGGCGGGCGGATGGGTGCTCCGGGATGCCCGATCGAGCGGGCGGTGCGCGTGCTCGACGGCAAGTGGACCCTGCTCGTGCTGCGCGAGCTGCTCGAGGGCACACGTCGGTTCGGGCAGCTGCAGTCGGCGCTGCCGGGCGTCAGCCCGAAGACGCTCACCGACCGCCTGCGCACCATGGAGGCCCAGGGCATCGTCGAGCGCACCGTGTACCCCGAGGTGCCGCCGCGCGTCGAGTACCGCCTCACGCCCTACGGCGAGACCCTGCGCACCGTCATCGACGCGCTGCGCGCCTGGGGCGAGGAGCACGCGCCGGACACGTCGCACCCGTAGGCGCCGCCCGTTACCCCGCGGAGCCGGGCGCCCCGTTCCCGTCGTCGGCCGCGCGCTCGAACGCGCGCTCCCATTCCTGCAGCTCCTTGCGCCGCCCGATGAGCCCGTCGAGCGAGACCTGGAACTGGAGGCCGCGCCGGGCGTTCACCTGCTTGATGTTCCGCACGAGTTCCGCCGACACCTCCGTCACCGCGTCCTCCACCTCGCGCACGCGTTCCTCGGGGTCGTCCCAGAGGTGCGGGTGGGTGAGGATGTCGAGCAGGTAGTCCCGGTCGACGGCCGCCGTGAGCTTGCGCAGCGTGGCGTCGACCTCGACGACGGCCGTCCCCCGCGGCGCGGCGCCGCGTTGGTCGAGCCGGGTGAACAGCTCCTCGACGTTCACGGCGATCGTCGAGAGCTCGACGGCGGTCCTCGCGGCGACCGCGTTCCCGCTCGCACCGACCTGGGCGTATGCGCCGCTCAGCGACCGGAGGTTCGCGACGTGTCGGCGGATGGGCTCGGGCACCCGCCGGTCCGAGCCCACGGCCTGGCGGCGTCGGGCGCGGATCACCGCGACGGCGGCGGCCGCGCCCGCGACGACGACCGCGCCCGCGATGGCCAGCCCGACGAACAGCCCGGCGTCGGCGCCGGCCGCTGCGGCCCCTCCCCCGGGCGACGAGGCGCCGGCCGCCGCCTGCACCTCCTGCACGGTCTCGACGAGCGCGGGCTCCACGCCGTCGGCGCTCGACTCGTTCTCGTTCGCGATCCGCATCGCCTCGCCCGCGTCGAGCACGCGGGAACCCGCCGACAGGTCGTCGCCGACCGCCACGATGATCGTGTCGTAGGGCGTCGACTCGGCGAGCTGCGCGACGATCTCGGGTCCGGATGCCTCGAGCGCCGCGTTGTCCGAGAAGACCGCGATGCCGATCGAGGCATCCCCGACCTGCACCTGCAGCGAGGCCTGCAGGCTCGATGCGTCGCCCACCTCGGGCGACACGTACACGGAGCTGGTCTGCAGCGCGGCAGCGGCGCCGTCGACGTACCCGTCGCCCGCGCTGGAACTCGCACCGACCCAGGTGCCCACGACATCGGCCCTCATCCGCGCGCCCCTAGAAGTTGTTGATGACGGAGGCGAACACGAGGTCGATCTTCGCGGCATCCGAGGCGTCGAACCACTGACCGCCGGTCGCCGCCGCGATGCGCTGCAGCGCCGCGGTGTCGGCGCCCTCGCCGTACGCGATCGGGAAGATCCGCACGGGCGCGTCGCCGCCGCCCTCGCCCGACGCCGCGCCGATCTTCGCGATCAGCGAGTCGAGCGACATCTCCGAGTCGGCGTCCTGCCCGTCGGAGAGCACGACGATCGCGTTGATGCGGCCAGGCTCGGCGCGGGCGACCATCTCGTCGTACGCGACGGCGATCGCGTCGTAGAGCGGCGTGCCCTGGCGGTTGACGTACCTGAGGTCGTCGACCGACGAGCTGAGCCGCTCGCGATCGGAGCCGAGCGGCGCCACGTCGCGGAGCAGCAGCAGGTTCCGCCCGGCCTCGGATTCGACGCCCGTCGTGAACGCCCACATGCCGACCTCGTCGGTCGACCGGAAGTGGCCGAGCGTCGCCTGGGCGCCCACGATCGCGCCGTCGAGCTTCGTGCGACCGTCGCCGATCGGGTCGTCCATGGAGCCCGAGACGTCGATGAGCTCGAGCACCGACGACGGCTTGCGGATCTGCGTCCACTGGTCGATCGCCGCAGAGACGACGTCGACGCCCGGGCGCGGGAGCGTGATCGCGGGTCCCGCAGGGTCGACGCCGTACGCCTCGGTGAAGAGGTCGCCGAGCGGCACCGTGTCGTCGAGCGGTCGGAAGCCGAACTCGGGCAGGATCCGCTGCGCCTCGTCGGTCGCGAGGAAGTCGATGAACGCCTGCCCGGCAGTGCGCTGCTCGGCCGTCACCCAGTCGGCGCCCAGCACGGTGATCGGGTTGTCCGACCACATCGAGCCGCCCGACGGGTACACCGCGACGAGCTTCTCCTGCGGCGGCGTGAGCGTCTCCCCCGGCTGCACCGTGTGCGAGTCGGGGTTGCCCTGGTTGTAGTTCAGGAGCGACGTCTCCTCGAGCGCCACCGCCGAGACGTAGCCCGATCCGCCCGACCCGTGCTGCGTGTCCTCGTAGAGGGTGTTCAGCACCTTGCCGGTCGTGTCGCCGTAGTGGATGACGCACTCCTCGAACACCCGCGAGAACTCCTGCGCCGCCGCGACGTCGTCGGCGGTGAGGCCGTCGGTCTTGCCGGATGCCTCGTACGACTGCATGAGGATCGCCGACAGGCCCGTGGTCGACGTGTTCGGGTTCGTCTTCGAGATCTTGAACGACCCCCAGATCGGCTTGCCGACGCTCCCCCAGCCCGCCGGGTCGGCGCACAGCTTCTCGAAGTCGGCGATGCCGATCTCCGCATCGGGCCAACCGAGGGCCTTCGCCATCGTCTCGGGCACGCCGAAGACGACGGGGGTGTGGGTGAACGAGACCGGCTCGCCGACGAGCGAGGCGGATGCCGCGGCCGCGACCCGCTCCGTCCAGACGGTCGATGCCGGGGACCACAGGGTCGGCCACCGACGCGGGTCGTCGTCGGGCCAGTCGCCGCCCGCGGTGAGGTAGCGCGTCGCGTCGCCCGACGAGACGTTGATCGGGTGCACGGTCGCACACTCGGCGAGCGCCTCGTGCTGCGGCGACTCCTTGAACGCCGTGGCGAGGGCGTCGAGCATGTTGACCTTCTCCGACGACGTCGCCGCGACCACGCTCGTGCAGCCGTCGTCCGCGAAGTCGCCTCCGGCGACGGTGCCGCCCTGGTCGCCGCCCCCGAACGTGCACGCCGTGAGGGCGATCGAGGCCGTCGCGAGCGCGGCGATCATGCCGAAGGCGCGCACTCCACGGCGCGGGGTCGGGGCGTCGATGGGGCGGGCGGCCGTGCGCCGCGGAACGGGTGCCATGGGCAACAGGGTAGGCGGCTCAGCAGGCTGCGGGGGAACCGGTTCCCATCTGGTCCGCTGCTCCCGCGTCATCGATGCCGGAGCTCGACGCCCGCAGGCAGGGCGATCAGGGAGTACACCGGGTCGGGACGACGCGATGCGGGCGTCCCGATCATGACCTCCCGCCCGTCGACCACGATCGTGTTGACGTCGATCTCGGGGCCGTGGCCGAGCAGCACGACCACCTGCGCCTCGGTGAGGTCGACGTCGAACCGGCCGCGTGCCCAGGTGCGGACCGCCGTCACCAGCTCGGCCGACGGACCCGCATCCACTGGGACCGCCTGACGACTGCGCATCACCCGGATTCGCCACGCCGCCTCGGCGATCACCCCGACGACGGCCGCGAGCAGGCCGAGCGCCAGGACCGCACCGGCGACCTCGTCCGGAAGCCCGGGCACGAAGATCGTCGCGAGGATGACGGCGAGCACCGCCGCGAACCCACCGAACCCGACCCAGAACAGCTTCCCGGTCGAAGTGCGCCTCGGCGCCGTGGCCATCGACGGCTCGAAGATCGACGCCGTCAGGTAGCCGTCGGCGTCGATGTACATGGAGGCAGGGGCATGGCGGGTCATCGTCGTCCTCGTCCGAGTGAGGTCAGGGGTACCCGCCGCAGCGTAGCGCGGCCGGCACCCGCTACCGGATCGCCGCCGCGAACCCGTGCGCGACCGACGCCACCTTGGCGACGTAGTCGTTGTCGTGGTTGTACGAGTAGATCGCCCGGCGCCAGCCGTCGGACGTCGTCATCGATCCCGCCGCGCAGAGGTAGCGGGCGGTCGTCAACGCGGCGTCGTCGATCTGGTGCGGGTCGGCGAAGCCGTCGCCGTCGGCGTCGGCCGCCCACCGCGCCCACGTCGAGGGGATGAACTGCATCGGACCGACCGCGCGGTCCCACACGGGGTCGCCGTCGAGCGCACCGCCGTCGGTGTCGGGGATCTTCGCGACGCCGTCGCCGTCGAGCGCGCGCCCGACGATCGGCGGCGTCGCGCGCCCCGCCGCGTCGAGCGTCGAATCACCGTGCCGCCCGTGGTCGGACTCGATGTCGCCGATCGCGGCGATCGTGGCCCAGTCGAGTCCGCACGTCGGGTCCTCGATCGCGATCGCGACGTGCGCCGCGGCGTAGGCCGACAGTGCACGCTCGGGGATGCCGGTGGCGGCGGCGATGCGAGTCATCCAGCCTTCGTCGACGGAGGTGACGCCCGGCTCATACGGCACCCCCTCCGTCGCGTCGAGGGGAACGGGCAGGGAAGCATCCCCGTCGACGGGTTCGCCGCTCGCCGCCTCGGTGTCCTCCGGCGTCGCGGTCCTCGGCGGCAGGCCGATGTGCGGTCCGTCGGCCGTGAGCGATTCGAACCCATCGGGTCGCACCGCCGTGCCGATGGCCGTCACCGCGACGACGGCGCCCACCGCCAGCGCGACGATGCCCGCGACGGCGCCGACCACCAGGCCGGTGAAGCCGGCGGCGCGCCGCACCGCGTGTCCATCGCGGGTCGCCGCTCGCGACCTTGCGCCTGCCGGGCGCGGGTCGACGTCCTCATCGAACTCGTCGTCCCACGCCATCGGTCCGTGCTCCATCCGGCATCGGTTGCGGATCCCCCCGAGGTCCTGGTCGTGCGCCCCGTGACACTGAAACCCGCCGCTCTAGGCTACGCGTGCGACGCGCGCTCCGCACCGGCGAGCGGCATACCCGATCGCGCAGCGCTCCGGATGCCTCGGAGCCGAGGTTGCGCCGTTCCAGCCTGGTTCCCCCGCGTGATCAGGGACCGCAGCCCTCAGAGCTCGATCGCGACGCCCGTCTCCCGCTCCGAGAACTCCCAGAGCTTCGCGATCGCCCGCTCCCGGCCGGGGCGCAGCAGCGGAAGCCGCACCGGGCGCCCGGTGTTGATCCATCGCGGTCCGTAGAACTCCCCGCCCTTCGCTGCGGGATCGGTCGCGGCGCGCACCTGCGGCATCGCGCCCTCGCTCGGCGCCATCCCGGTCGAGGCGGCCGCCCGCGCGAAGAAGGGCGCCATCCGCCCGCCGCCGCCTTCGCGGACCGTGCGCAGTTGCAGGTCGCTGTGCGAGAGGCCCGGGTGCGCGATGAGGCTCTGCGCCCGCACGCCCGCACGCGTGAACCGCTCGTGCAGTCCGAGCCCGAAGTGGTAGTTCGCGAGCTTCGCGTTGCCGTACACCCGCCACGCGTCGTAGCGGCCCTCCCGGTAGGGGTTGTCGAGGTCGATCGCCCGACCGAAGTGATGCGCCGTCGAGGTCACCGTCACGACGCGCGCGGCGTGGGCCGCGAGCAGCGACGGGAGCAGGAGCGCGGTGAAGGTCCAGTGCCCGAGGTGGTCGATGCCGAGCTGCGTCTCGAAGCCGTCCTCGGTGCGCCCCTCGGGCATCGCCATGACGCCGGCGTTGTTCACGAGGAGGTCGATCGTCCCGTGCCGCCCCACGATCTCGTCGGCGGATCGGCGGACGGAGGCCTGCGACCCGAGGTCGAGCGCGACGACCTCGAGCGCGGCATCCGGAGCCTCGGCGCGGATCTGCGCGACCGCGGCGGCCGCCTTGTCCTGGTCGCGCACCGCCATGACGACGACGGCGCCCTTGGCGGCGAACGCCTTCGCGGTCTCGAGTCCGAGTCCGCCGTTGGCCCCGGTGACGACGGCGACGCGGCCGTCGAGGTCGGGGATCGAATCGCGCGTGTAGGCCATGGCTCCTCCGGGTCGGGCCTCCAGCCTCGCGCAGGAGCTCCCGCCTGGGAAGCAGCGAGAACGACGAAGGCCCCGATCAATCGATCGGGGCCTTCGTCACCCTGGTGCGCAAGGGGGGAGTTGAACCCCCACGCCCTTTCGGGCACACGGACCTGAACCGTGCGCGTCTGCCTATTCCGCCACTTGCGCTCACCACCGGACGCACCGTGGTGCGATCCAGCCCAGCGAGCCTAACACCTCGGATCGGCAAACACCATTCGAGGCATCCGAACCCCCTCCCCACACTCAGGCAAAGCCTTTACCATCGAACGACGGGCGCCGAGAGCGCCTGCGCGGGCGGGCGCCCGCGGCATCAGACCCCAGCACCACGCGACCACCGCACCGACGCGACACGCACCACGCTCCACGCGACGAACAGAGAAGGATCGCCCGTGCCCCACTCCTCCATCGCCCCCACCGACGTCGACCTGTCCGCGATCCGCGGCTGGCTGTTCGACCTCGACGGCGTCCTCACGCCGACGGCGACGGTGCACATGCACGCCTGGTCCCGCCTGTTCCGCCCGTTCCTCGAGGCGCACGGCGCCGCGCCGTACCGCGACGAGGCCGACTACTTCGCGTACATCGACGGCAAGCCGCGCTACGACGGCGTGCGCTCGCTGCTCGCGAGCCGCGGCATCGAGCTGCCCGAGGGCGACGTGACGGATGCCCCGGACGCCGAGACGGTGCACGGCCTGGGCAACCGCAAGAACGCCGCCTTCAACGAGACCCTCGCCGAGGAGGGCGTCGCCGCCTACCCGGCGAGCGTCGCGTTCCTCGACGCGATCGAGGCGGCCGGATGCCTCGTGGCCGTCGTCTCGAGCTCGAAGAACGCGCCGGCCGTGCTCGAGGCGGCGGGACTGCTCGACCGCTTCGAGGTGATCGTCGACGGCGCCGTCGCGGCCCGCGACGGCATCCCCGGCAAGCCGGCGCCCGACACGTTCGAGCGCGCCGCCGTGCTGCTCGGCCTCGACTCCACGGCCTGCGCGGTCGTCGAGGACGCCGAGTCGGGCGTACGCGCCGGATCGACCGGCGACTTCGGCCTCGTCGTCGGCGTCGACCGCGGCGCCGGGCGTGACACCCTCTTCGACCTCGGCGCCGACGTCGTGGTCGACGAGCTCGACGAGCTCATCCCCGCCGTCGGACGCGCGAGCGGGGCATCCGCCGCCACCGGGGCATCCGAACCCACCGAGGCATCCGACCCCACCCGAACCCGAGAGGACCGCGCATGAGGTTCGCCGACACCGACCCGCTGAACCGCACCCGGTTCCCCGTCGACGAGTGGGCGCTCGTCGAGACCGACTTCGGCGACGACGACCAGGGGCGCACCGAGACCCTCTTCGCCGTCGGCAACGGGTACCTCGGGCTGCGCGGCAACGTCGAGGAGGGTCGCGACGGCCATCTCCACGGCACGTTCGTGAACGGGTTCCACGAGACGTGGCCGATCCGGCACGCCGAGGAGGCCTTCGGGTTCGCCAGGGTCGGCCAGACGATCGTCAACGCGCCCGACGCGAAGGTGATCCGGCTGTACGTCGACGACGAGCCGCTCGTCATCACTGAGGCGGAGCTGCTGTCGTACGAGCGTCGGCTCGACTTCCGCCTGGGGGCGCTCAGCCGCATCATCGTGTGGCGCACCCCCGCCGGCAAGCGCGTGCGCATCACGAGCCGCCGCATGACGAGCTTCGTCGACCGGCACCTCGCGCTCATCGACTACGAGGTCGAGCTGCTCGACGCCGACGCGGCGGTCACCATCTCGAGCCACATCCTGAACCGCCAGGACGGGCGCGACGAGTACCGTTCGGGCGTCGCCGAGGTGCAGTCGAGCATCTTCGACCCGCGCAAGGCCGAGATGTTCGCCGACCGCGTGCTGCAGCCCCGCGTGCGCCGCCACGAGGGCAGCCGCTACATGCTCGGCTACCAGACGACGAACTCGAGCATGGCCCTCGCCGTCGGCGCCGAGCACCGGATCGTCACCGACAACGCCTTCACCGAGTCCGGCACCATCGGCGACGACCTCGCGAAGCACATCTACAAGGTGCAGGCGCAGCGCGGCGTGCCGATCCGCATCACGAAGGCCGTCAGCTACCACACGGCCCGGTCGGTGCCGGCTCGCGAGCTCGTCGACCGCTGCGACCGCACGCTCGACCGGGCGGCCGAGCTCGGCGTCGAGCAGGTGTTCCTCGACCAGCGCACCTGGCTCGACGACTTCTGGGCGCGCTCCGACGTCGAGATCGCCGGCCAGCCGGTGCTGCAGCAGGCGGTGCGCTGGAACCTGTTCCAGCTCGCGCAGGCGAGCGCCCGCACCGACGGCGGCGGCATCGCCGCGAAGGGCGTGTCGGGGTCGGGCTACGGCGGTCACTACTTCTGGGACTCCGAGATCTACGTGATGCCGTTCCTCACTTATACGGCGCCGATCGTGGCTCGCAACGCGATGCGGTTCCGGCAGAAGATGCTCGACTCCGCGCGCGTGCGCGCGCTGGAGCTCAACCAGAAGGGCGCGCTGTTCCCCTGGCGCACCATCAACGGCCTCGAGTCGTCGGCGTACTACGCCGCCGGCACCGCGCAGTACCACATCGACGCCGACATCTCCTATGCGCTGATGCAGTACGTCAACGCGACCGGCGACGAGGACTTCCTCGGCCGCGGCGCGATCGACATCCTCGTCGAGACGGCGCGCATGTGGGAGGACCTGGGCTTCTGGCGCTCGAACGCCGACGACGTCTTCCACATCCACGGCGTGACCGGGCCCGACGAGTACACGACGGTCGTGAACGACAACCTGTACACGAATGTCATGGCTCGCGCGAACCTCGAGGCCGCGGCGCGGGCGGTCGACCACCTGCAGGTCAACGAGCCCGAGGAGTACCAGCGGCTCGTCGAGCGGGTCGGCGTGACGCCCGCCGAGGTCGCGAGCTGGCGCCGGGCGGGCGCGCACATGCACATCCCGTTCGACCCGCAGCTCGGCGTGCACCCCCAGGACTCCGCGTTCCTCGAGAAGGAGCTGTGGGACCTCGAGCACACGCCCGAGAACCTCCGGCCGCTGCTGCTGCACTACCACCCGCTGGTCATCTACCGGTTCCAGGTGCTGAAGCAGGCCGACGTCGTGCTCGCCCTGTTCCTGCAGGGCCACCGCTTCACCCTCGAGGAGAAGCGCGCCGACTTCGAGTACTACGACCCGCTGACCACGGGCGACTCGACGTTGTCGGCGGTCGTGCAGTCGATCATCGCCGCCGAGGTCGGCTACCACGAGCTCGCGATCCGATACTTCCGGGCGGCGCTGTTCGTCGACCTCGCCGACCTGCACCACAACACGGCCGACGGCGTGCACGTCGCGTCGACGGGTGGCGTCTGGGGCATGCTGGCGTTCGGATTCGGCGGGTTCCGCGACCAGGACGGCGCGTTCACGTTCGACCCGCGCCTGCCCGAGCGGTGGGAGCGGCTCACGTTCCGGCTGACGATCCGCGGCACGCGGCTGCGCGTCACGGTCGAGCAGGACGCGATCTCGTTCCTCGTCGAGGACGGCGACGGCGCCCACGTCAACGTGCGCGGCACGCCGGTCGACATCGCGGGTCCCGAGGAGGTCCGGGTGGACCTGACCGACCACGGCGCCCGCATCGTCGGCGCGCCGACGATGCGCGAGGTGACCGGCACCCGGCGCGCCGACGGCACCCTGCTGACGGCGTCGATCCCGACGCTCGCGCTCGACGTCGAAGACGAGGCGGCACCCCTCCGGGTCGACTGAAACGGGGATGTTCACAGCGGCTCGCGCTAGCATGGCGCGAGTCACGGATACCGATCGGGAGACCTGTGGGCCTACTGGACAACTTCGAGAAGGGTCTCGAGCGCGTCGTCAACGGCGCGTTCGCGAAGACCTTCCGCTCGGGGCTGCAGCCGGTCGAGATCGGCGCCGCCCTGAAGCGAGAGATCGACACGAAGGCGGCCGTCGTGTCGCGCGACCGCGTGCTGGTGCCGAACACGTTCACCGTGCGCATGGCTCCGGAGGACCACGAGCGGATGTCCCGCCTCGGGCCCGCACTCACCGACGAGCTCGTCGACCTGGTGCAGAAGCACGCCGCGAGCCAGCGCTTCCAGTTCGCCGGCGGCATCTCGCTCTCGCTGGTGCCCGACTCGTCGCTCGCGGTCGGCATCGTGCAGGTCGACTCGGCGAACGTGAAGGGCTCCGTCGCGTGGACGCCGGTGCTCGAGGTGGCGGGCCGACGGCATCCCATCATCAAGGGCCGCACCGTCATCGGTCGCGGCAGCGACGCCGACGTGACCATCGACGACACCGGTGCCAGCCGCCGGCACGCCGAGGTCCAGTGGGACGGCTCGCGCGCCCGCGTGCGCGACCTCGGCTCCACGAACGGCACCCAGTTGAACGGCGCTCGCGTGAGCGACGCCGTGCTCGAGCCCGATTCGGTGATCACGATCGGCCGCACCCGCATCGTGTTCCGCGTCCTCGCCCAGGCGGCGCCGGGCGCGCAGGCGCCCGCACCCGCCACGCAGCGCAGCGATCTCGGCGGGTTCTGGGGGCCCGAGCGATGACCGATCCGAGCCAGCTCACCCTCGTCGTCCTGCAGCTCGCCTTCCTGCTGCTGCTCTGGGCCTTCATCTTCGCCATCGTCTACGCGCTGCGCAGCGACCTCTTCGGCCAGCGGGTCCGCAAGCTGCCGGATGCCTCGGCCGCCGCCGCGGCGCCGGCCCCGGCGCCGTCCGCCTTCCCGAGCTCGCCGGTCGCGGCGTCGCCGACGAGCCCGGCGCGCGGCGTTCCCGTGGTGGCCCCGCCGACGGAGCCGAACGACGTCGCCCCGTCGGGCGCGCCGACACGGCTCGTGATCACGAACGGCGCGAAGGCCGGGGCCGAGTTCCCGCTCGGGCGCGACGAGATCACGATCGGCCGCTCGAGCGACTCGGCGATCATCATCCGCGACGACTACACGTCGACCCACCACGCCCGGCTCATGATCTGGAACGGGCAGTGGATGATCCAGGACCTCGACTCCACGAACGGCACGTTCCTCGCCGGCGCCCGGGTGACGGTCCCGACGCCGGTGCCGGTCGGGGCGACCGTCAAGGTCGGAGCGACGACGTTCGAGCTGCGGCGGTAGGCCATGGCGCACGTGAAGGCGAGCGCCGCGGTCTCGCACGTCGGCCGGGTCCGCGCTAACAACCAGGACTCCGGCTACGCCGGGCACCGGCTGTTCTTCGTGGCCGACGGCATGGGCGGGCACGCGGGCGGCGACGTCGCGAGCGCGATCGCCACCCACCGCATCGCGGAGGCCGACGTCGACTACGCGACGGGCCCCGAGACGGCGGCGGCGCTCGAGTCCGCACTGCTGGCCGCGAACCGGCGCATCACCGAGACGGTCGCCGACCACTCCGAGCTGACCGGCATGGGCACGACCGTGAGCGCCCTGTACCTCCACGACGACCGGGTCGTGATCGCGCACATCGGCGACTCCCGGGTGTACCTGCTCCGCTCGGGCGAGCTCAGCCAGATCACGATCGACCACACGTTCGTGCAGCGCCTCGTCGACGCGGGCCGCATCACCGCCGAGGAGGCGATGGTGCATCCGCGGCGCTCGGTGCTCATGCGCGTGCTCGGCGACGTCGAGTCGAAGCCCGACGTCGACACGATGGTGCTCGACACGCGTCCCGGCGACCGCTGGATGATGTGCTCCGACGGCCTGAGCGGCGTCGTGGCGTTCGACGAGATCCAGGAGATCCTCGCCGCCGACGCCGGCGCGAAGCAGGTCGCCGACCGGCTGGTGAAGGCCTCGCTCGACGGCGGCGCCCCCGACAACGTCACCGTCGTCGTGGTCGATGTGGGCGACCCGCCGGCACCCGATACTCCCCCGCAGATCGTCGGCTCCGCCGCCGCACCGCTGGCCTTCGGCCAGCCCGCCGAGCCCGCGCGCTCGCGCGGCATCTTCCTCACGCCGTTCCGCCCGCACCCGGTGCAGGAGACGCACTTCGAGCCCGACTCCGAGGACTTCTTCGACGAGATCATCGAGGAGGACGCCCGTCGTCGGCGGCGCCGCCGCTTCGTGTGGGGCTTCTGGATCGTGCTGCTCATCGCCGCGATCGTCACCGTCGTCGTGCTCGCGTACCAGTGGACGCAGACCCGGTACTACGTCGGCGACTCCGACGGCCGGGTCGCGATCTACCAGGGCGTGCAGCAGGACCTCGGGCCGATCTCGCTGAGCGAGGTGTACCTGGAGACGGAGATGGACGTCGCCGACCTCCGCACGTACGACCAGCAGCGCGTGGAGCAGACCATCAGCGCGGGCTCCCTCGAGGAGGCCATGCAGATCGTGGAACGGCTGGAGGAGTCGATTGACTGACCAGCGACGACCGTCGACGCCCCCGCGCGGCACCGCCGCCGTGGCATCCGACACGCCCCCGGCGGGCGTGCGGCGCATCCGCCTGCCGCAGAAGCTGCGCAACCTCGAGCTGTGGCTGCTGCTGCTGGCCTGCGCCATCAACGCGGGCTCGATCGTGCTCGTGCAGCTCGGCGCGCTGGGCCGCATCGACACGCAGCTCGTGCTGCTGGGCGTCGGCCTCTCGGTGCTCGTCATCGGCCTGCACGTGGCGATGCGCTTCGTCGCGCGCGACGCCGACCCGTTCCTGCTGCCCATCGCGACGGTGCTGAACGGCATCGGCATCGCGATGATCTACCGCATCGACATCGCCGAGCAGGATGCCGGGTGGGAGAGCGCCGCCGTCCGCCAGATCGCGTGGAGCGCCATCGCGATCATCTGCGCGATCGTCGCGATCCTCGTGATCCGCAACCATCGCGTGCTCTTCCGGTACACCTACCTCTCGGGCCTCGTCGCGATCGTGCTCCTCCTCCTGCCGCTGCTGCCCGGCATCGGCAGGGAGGTGAGCGGTGCCCGGGTGTGGATCGGCATCGGCGACTTCGCCACGTTCCAGCCCGGCGAGATCGCGAAGATCGCGCTGGCGGTGTTCTTCGCCGGCTACCTCGTGCGCAACCGCGACTCGTTGTCGATGGTCGGCCCGAAGATCCTCGGCATGCGGTTCCCCCGCGCCCGCGACCTCGGCCCGCTCATCGTGGTGTGGGCGCTGTCGATGTCGGTCATCGTGTTCCAGCGCGACCTCGGGACCGCGCT
The DNA here is from genome assembly GCF_043950245.1 of Agromyces sp. MMS24-K17. Taxonomy (GTDB): domain Bacteria; phylum Actinomycetota; class Actinomycetes; order Actinomycetales; family Microbacteriaceae; genus Agromyces. Next base: position 841,791 of record NZ_CP171640.1, read on the forward strand.
CCTCTACTTCGGGCTGTTCCTCGTGATGCTCTACGTCGCGACGAGCCGGCTCTCGTGGGTGGTGCTCGGCCTCACGTTGTTCGTCACGGGTGCGATCATCGCCGCGCAGACGCTCGACTACGTCGGCAACCGCTTCGCGAATTGGCTCGACCCGTTCAACCCCGACCGCTACGACGCCGAGGTGGGCGGCAGCTACCAGCTCGTGCAGGGGCTCTTCGGGCTCGCCAACGGCGGGCTCATCGGCACCGGCTGGGGCCAGGGACGGCCCGACCTGACGCCGGTGCCGCAGAGCGACTACATCATCGCGTCGCTGGGCGAGGAGCTCGGCCTCGCCGGCGTGTTCGCGATCCTGGCCCTGTACGTGCTGTTCGTCGCCCGCGGGTTCCGCATCGGCTTCGCCGGACAGGACGACTTCGGCAAGCTGCTGGGCGTGGGCCTGTCGTTCGTGATCGCCCTCCAGGTCTTCATCGTCGTGGGCGGCGTGATGCGGGTCATCCCGCTCACCGGCCTCACGACTCCGTTCCTCGCCGCGGGCGGCTCGTCGCTCGTCGCGAACTGGATCATCGTCGCCCTGCTGCTGCGGCTCAGCGACACGATCCGCAACCACCCGAGGCTGGTGATCGACGGATGAACCGCGAGATGAAGCGGGTGTCGATCCTCGCGCTGCTGATGTTCGTGGCGCTGTTCGTCGCATCGACGGTCGTGCAGTTCGTGCAGGCCGACAACCTCGCCGCCGACCCACGCAACGCGCGCACGCTGTACGCGAGCTACTCCGTCGAGCGCGGCCCGATCCTCGTCGCGGGCGAGCCGATCGCCTTCTCGCAGCCGTCGGACGACGACTACAAGTTCCAGCGGGTGTACGCGAACGGGCCGCTGTACGCCCCGGTGACCGGCTTCATCCCGGTGAACGGCGAGGCGACGGGACTCGAGCGCTCGCTCAACGACTACCTCAGCGGCCAGAGCTCGAGCCAGTTCTTCGACCAGGTGAACCGCCTGTTCTCCGGGCAGGACCCGATGGGGGCATCCGTCGAGGTCGCGATCGACCCGGTGGCGCAGCAGGCCGCCTGGGATGCGCTCGGCGACTACGCCGGCGCCGTCATCGTGACCGAGCCGGCCACCGGCCGCATCATCGCGATGGTGACGAAGCCCACCTACGACCCGAACTCGCTCGCCGTGCACGACGGCGAGCAGGTGCAGGCCACCTACCAGGCGCTGCTCGACGACCCGATGGACCCGCTCTTCAACCGCGCCACCGGCGGCGACATGAACCCTCCGGGGTCGACCTTCAAGCTGGTCGTCGTGGCCGCGGCGCTCGAGTCGGGGCGGTACACCCCCGAGAGCACCTTCCCGAACCCGGCGTCCCTCACGCTGCCCGGCACCGACGCGGTGGTCCGCAACTCCGGCGGCGGCACCTGCGGCGGCGGGGCGACCGTGACGCTCGCCGACGCGCTGCGCCTGTCGTGCAACATCCCGATGGCCGAGCTCGGCATGGAGCTCGGCGACCAGGCCATCCGCGAGCAGGCCGAGAAGTTCGGCTTCAACACCGCGTTCGAGACGCCGAACCTCGCGGAGCCGAGCACGTACCCGAAGGGCGCGCTCGACGACGCGCAGACCGCGCTGACCGCGTTCGGCCAGGGCGACGTGCGGGCGACGCCGCTCCAGATCGCGATGGTGTCGGCCGCGATCGCCAACGGCGGCATCGTGATGAACCCCAACCTCGTGGACCAGATCACGGCCCCGGATTTCAGCCCCCTGCAGCAGTTCGAGCCCTCGCAGTTCGGGCGCGCCATCAGTGAGGAAACGGCCAAGACCATGGTCCAGATGATGGTGAACGGCGTCGAAAACGGCGCTGCCAGTAATGCAAGAATAGACGGCGTCAGCGTGGCCGGTAAGACGGGTACGGCGGAGAACGGCGAGGAAGATCCCTACACCCTCTGGTTCACCGGTTTTGCCCCCGCCGACGATCCCCAGTATGCGATCACGGTACTCGTGGAGGACGGCGGGGGGCTGGGTCAGGAGGGGTACGGCAATCTGATTGCCGCACCGGTGGCGAAACAGGTACTAGAGGCGGTGCTGAGCAAATGAGACCGAGCGCAGGGCTCACCTTCGGTGGGCGCTACGAACTGCAGTCGCGTATCGCCATCGGCGGTATGGGCGAGGTGTGGCAGGCCACCGACCTCGTGATCGGGCGTCAGGTCGCGATCAAGATCCTGAAGGACGAGTACCTGGGCGACCCGGGCTTCCTCGAGCGCTTCCGCGCCGAGGCCCGTCACGCCGCACTCGTGAACCACGAGGGCATCGCGAACGTCTTCGACTACGGCGAGGAGGAGGGCAGCGCCTACCTCGTGATGGAGCTCGTGCCCGGCGAGGCGCTCTCGACCATCCTCGAGCGGGAGCACGTGCTCTCAACCGACAAGGTGCTCGACATCGTGGCCCAGACGGCCGCCGCCCTGCAGGCCGCCCACGCGGCCGGCCTCGTGCACCGCGACATCAAGCCCGGCAACCTGCTCATCACGCCCGACGGGCGCGTGAAGATCACCGACTTCGGCATCGCGCGCATCGCCGACCAGGTCCCGCTGACGGCGACCGGCCAGGTCATGGGCACGGTCCAGTACCTCTCGCCCGAGCAGGCCTCCGGCCACCCGGCGTCGCCGACGACCGACATCTACTCGCTCGGCATCGTCGCGTACGAGTGCCTCGCCGGCCGTCGCCCCTTCACGGGCGAGTCGCAGGTCGCGATCGCGATGGCGCAGATCAACGAGACGCCGCCGGAGCTGCCGGTGACCGTGTCGGAGCCGGTGCGCAACCTCGTCTACGCGTGCATCGCGAAGAATCCGGCCGACCGGCCCCAGACCGCCGCGCACCTCGCGCGTGCCGCCACGGCGCTCCGCCGGGGCGACGTGCAGGGCGCGGCCGCCGCGGTTCCCGCGGTCCTCGGTGCCGCCGGCGCGACCGCCGCGACCATGCTCATGCCGCAGCAGGGTGCGACCGCCGCGACGACGGTCCTGCCCGCCGGTGCGCCGATCGACCAGCCGGGCGAGGAGGGCACCGAGGAGCCGAAGAAGCGCAGCCCGTGGACCTGGCCGCTCATCGTGCTGATCGTGATCCTCGCGATCGTGCTGATCGGCACGATCATCGCCCTCGCGATGAACGGCGGCGGCGGAGCCAAGCCCGACCCGAGCACGCCGTCGAAGGCCCCGAGCACCCCGGCGTCGGTAACGCCGTCGACGCCGTCGACGCCGCCGTCGACTGCGCCGAGCAACGTGCAGATCGACCGCGATTCGTACCTCGGCATGAACGTCGACGAGGCCGCCGCCGCGATCGAGGCCCTCGGCCTGCCCACCAGCCGCCAGTCGGGCGGCAAGGCGACCGACCCGGGCCAGACGAACACGGTCATCGACGTGAACCCGTCGGGCCCCGTGCCCCCGGGCACGACGATCGTGCTGACCTACCTCGAGGCCCCCGAGAGCCCGAGCGCGCCGAGCGCGGGGCCGACGGTGAGCACCGACGAGGTCGCGTCGAAGGGTACCGTCCAGGTCAGCTGGGACGTGCAGACCTGCCCGTCGGGCCAGACCCTCACCGGCTACCACGTCCTCGCCACCGGCGGGGCCACGCCCGCCGACTCGAGCTACCCGGCCAGCACGCGCAACCTCACGCTCACCGCGCCGGCCGGCCCGGCGACGTTCGACGTGACGTTCAGCTTCTTCTGCGGCCAGCTCGAATCGCCGAGCTCGCCGGCGACGACCGTCACCGTCAAGGCGCCGTAACCCACGTATACTCGGCCTCCACCCGCCGAACACCCCTGCGCCCCGAGAGGAGCCGACCCACGTGACCGATGAAGGACGCCTGCTCGCGGGCAGATACCGCATTGGCGAACTCATCGGGCGCGGCGGCATGTCGGACGTCCACGTCGGCACCGACACCCGGCTCGGCCGCCAGGTCGCGGTCAAGCTACTGAAGCCGCAGCTGGCCACCGACCCGGCGTTCCGCATGCGGTTCCGCCAGGAAGCGCAGTCGGCGGCGCGCATGGCGCACCCGACGATCGTGCGGGTGTTCGACGCGGGCGAGGAGACGGTGCTCGACGCCTCGGGCCACGAGGTGCAGCTGCCCTTCATCATCATGGAGTACGTCGAGGGGCGACTCCTGAAGGACATCATCCACGACGGCCCGCTCGACCCGGCCGCCGCCGTACGCGTCATCGACGGCGTGCTGACCGCGCTCGAGTACTCGCACCGTGCGGGCGTCGTGCACCGCGACATCAAGCCGGGCAACATCATGATCACCACCACCGGCCAGGTGAAGGTGATGGACTTCGGCATCGCGCGCGCGGTGTCCGACTCGGCCACGACGGTCGCGCAGACGACCGCGATCCTCGGCACCGCCGCGTACTTCTCGCCCGAGCAGGCGAAGGGCGAGACCGTCGATGCGCGCACCGACGTCTACTCGACCGGCGTGGTGCTCTTCGAGATGCTCACCGGTCGGCCGCCCTTCCGCGGCGACACCCCGGTCGCGGTCGCGTACCAGCACGTCAGCGAGAAGCCGGTCAAGCCGAGCGTGATCAACCCGCGCGTCTCGCCGGCGCTCGACACGGTCGTGATGCGCGCGCTCGTGAAGGACCGCGACGGCCGGTACCAGTCGGCGGCGGAGTTCCGCGCCGACGTCGACATCGCCGCGAGCGGTCGCGTGCCGGTCCACCGCGAGCCGGATGCCGCGACCCAGCTCTTCGGCGCGACGCCGACGGGGTCCCTGTCGACCACCGAGCTCGCGCTCCGGCAGCTCACCGAGGACGAGACGGCCGTGCGCACGCAGCGCCGCCCGCCGGCGGTGTGGATCTGGGCGGGCATCGTCGTCGTGGTCGTCATCGTGGTGGCGGTCATGTACTGGGCCTTCAACCTCCAGCCCACGACCGAACTGCCCTCGAACGCGCACAAGGTGCCCGACGTGGCGAGCCTCACCTGGGAGGACGCGTCGGCGCAGCTCCAGGAGGAGACCCTGGTGCCGAAGCGGGTCGACGAGGTGAACGACACGGTCGCGGCGGGCCAGGTGATCCGCACCGATCCGCCGGCCGCGGAGATCGTCGAGACTGGCACCGAGGTCACCGTGTACGTGTCCTCGGGCGCCGCCGCCGTGACGGTACCCGACACGACGAACATGACCCTGGAGCAGGCGAAGGCCGCGATCTCGGGCGCCGGGCTGGTGCCGGGCGTCGAGAACCGCGAGGGCTCGCCCACGGTTCCGGCCGACACCGTGCTCGCCACGACGCCGGCCGCAGGCACCTCGGTGCAGGCCGGCTCGGCCGTCGACTTCCGGCTCTCGAACGGCAAGGTGACCCTGCCCGACCTCACCGGCCAGACGCTGGCCGCGGCATCCGACTACCTGCGCTCGGCCTCGCTGCAGCTCAACCCGATCCCGGCGCCCGACGCGTCGTGCCCGGCGGCGGAGGGGTCGCCCGTGGTCAAGCAGTCGCTACCCCCGGGTGACGTGCCGCAGGGTTCGGATGTCACGCTCACGTACTGCGCGGGCGGGTCGGGCGGCACCGGCGGCGGCACGAACCGCGGCGGGTCGAGCGACAACGGCAAGCCGGAGACGCCCGACCACTGAGTCCGGCGCGCGGGTCGACCGCCGACCCGACGCGGACTCGGCTCTGCTCGAGCAGCCCGGCTCAGCGTCCCGTCGCGGTCGCCCGCACCAGTGGGTTCAGCCCGACCGCGCGATCCTTCGCCTCGGGCAGGCCGGCGACGGCGAGCCAGTTGCCGAGCATGCGGTAGCCGCCCTCGGTGAGCACCGACTCGGGATGGAACTGCACGCCGTAGATGGGCGCGGTGCGATGGCGAAGCCCCATGATCACGCCGCCCTCCGTCCGGCTGGTCACGACGAGTGAGTCGGGTACGGTGCCGTCGACGACGGCGAGCGAGTGGTAGCGGGTGGCCGTGAACGGGTGGGGCACGCCGTCGTAGAAGGCGCTGTCGTCGTGCTCGATGCTCGACGTCTTGCCGTGCATGAGCTCCTCGGCGTTCGTCACGACGGCGCCGAACGCCTCGGCGATCGCCTGGTGCCCGAGGCACACGCCCAGCAGGGGTGTGCCGCTCGCGAGCGCGGCCTCGACGACGGGGATGGAGACGCCGGCGTCGGCGGGCTTGCCGGGCCCGGGCGACACGAGCACCCCGTCGAACCCGGCGATGCGGTCGGCGGCTTCGGATGCCTCGAACGCGTCGTTGCGGAGCACCTCGGTCTCCGCGCCGAGTTCCTGCAGGTAGCCGTTCAGCGTGTAGACGAAGCTGTCGTAGTTGTCGATGACGAGGATGCGGGTCATTGGTCCACCGTGACGTTGATCGGGTTGAGGACGGAGTCGACCCAGGGGAAGACCCACGTGAAGAGGGCGTAGACCACCGCGGTGGCCAGGACGAGCAGCAGGATGACCCGCACCCACCAGGGGCCGGGCAGCACACGCCAGAGCGCTCCGTACATCAGGCTCCCCACTTCGCGACGGCGTCGGCGATCTCGGCGGGCGGATTGTCGGCGCCGGGCTGCCACGACTCGAGCACGCCGTAGGCGATGATGCGCTCGGCGGTGGAGTACAGCGGGTTGCAGCTGGTCAGGGTGACCAGGCGGTCGGTCGGCGGGAGGTCGGGGTGGTGCGGGACGGGTGCGAGCACGTCGACGGTCGACGGGGTGACGTACTCGAAGTCGCGGAACCGGTAGGTGTACCAGCCGTCCTTCGTCTGGATGTAGATGGCGTCGCCGAGCTGCAGCTGCTCGATCTCGTGCATGCCGCCGCCGTAGGCGCTGCGGTGCGACGCGATGGCGAAGTTGCCGACCGCGCCGGGCATCGCGGTGCCGGGATAGTGGCCGACGCCCTGCTGGTAGCTGTTGAGCACGTCGAGGCCGATGCCCTCGGCCACGGTGCGCTGGGAGTCCTCACCGAAGCGCGGCACGTACATCACGGCGAACGACTCGGCGTTGCCGTAGGTCGTCGGGTCCACGACTGGCTCCCCGGGCTCCGCGGGGGCGGGCACGGGCTCGCCGCCGCGATCCGCGCGCTGCTGCGCGCTCCACTCCTGGCTGAGCTCGGATGCCGCCTCGGACTGCTGTCCGGCCATGATCGCGTCGTTCCACCAGAGCTGCCATCCGAGGAACAGGAGGATGAGCACGCCCGCGGTGAGGAGCAGTTCGCCGAAGACGCCGACGACCGAGACCCGGTGTCGCTTCGGCGTGCCGACGCGGGCATCCGCTTGCTCATCGGGCGTCAGGGACATATCGGCGATTCTAGCCGTGGGCGCGGTGGCCTCGGCTGGGAGTCCGGGCTTCGCTCGGCTAGAATTCCCCGCATGGCACGCACCAAATCCTCCAAGCCCGCGCGCGCGGAGCAGCAGACCTCGGGCGAAGAGGCCCCGAACCCGGTCTGGTTCAAGCCGGTGATGTTCGGCTTCATGCTCCTCGGTCTCGCCTGGATCATCGTCTTCTATGTGAGCCAGGGCACCTTGCCGATCGCAAGCCTGGGTTCCTGGAACATCCTCATCGGCTTCGGCATCGCCTTCGTCGGCTTCCTGATGACGACCCGGTGGCGCTGAGCGCGGACTGAACCTGCGAAGGGGCGGATGCTTCGGCATCCGCCCCTTCGTCGTGCCCGCGCAGGGTTCGCGTCCCGCTTCGCGGGAGCGCTCGCATCGGCGATCCACCGCACTTTCCCCAGATGTGGAAAACCTTGTGGAAAGTGTGCACAGTGTGTGGAAATCGCGGAAGCCCGCCGTTTCCGGGCCCCGAAGCAATCACACCGGTGTAATTCTCCCCACCTTGTGGAGAACGCTGTGCAGAATCGCGGCGCCGACGGTCAGGAGGCGAGCGGGAAGAACACGTACCGGAACGCGAGCAGCAGCAGCACGAGGGTGAGCCCGATCAGCAGGCCCACCTGCAGGCCGAGTTGGTTCCGCTTCCGCGTCTCCACGTAGATCAGGCCCACGAGCGCGCCCGCGACGAGGCCGCCCAGGTGCGCCTGCCAGGCGATGTTCCACCCCGGGACGAACCCGATCGCGAGGTTGATCGCCAGCAGCACGAACAACTGCGTGGTCTGCCCGCCGAGCCGGCGCTGGATCACCAGGAACGCACCCATCAGGCCGAAGATCGCGCCGGAGGCGCCGACGACCGAGGTGTTCGGGTCCGCCAGCCATACGACGCCGACCGAGCCGCCCAGTCCGGCGATCAGGTAGAGCGCGAGGAACCGGCCCCGGCCGAGCAGGCCCTCGAGCAGTTGCCCGAAGATCCACAGCGTGTACATGTTGAGCAGCACGTGGAAGATCAGCCCGGTGGAGTGCACGAACACCGACGTGATGAGCCGCCACGGCTGCATCGCCACGTCACTGACCGCGAGCGGCGTGAAGTAGAGCCAGTCCGTCACACCCAGGCCGGGGATGAGCTGCAGCACGTACACCGCCAGCGTGATGCCGATGAGGGTATACGTCACGACGGGAGCGCCCCGACTGCCGGCCGACCGCATCCGGGTCAGCACCGCGGGCTTCGTGCGCGGCGCGGAGGCGCGCTGCTCGCGCATGCATTCGGGGCAGATGACCCCGACCGCCCCCGGCGTCTGGCACTCGCCGCAGATCGTGCGGCCGCATCGCTGGCACAGCACGAAGCTCTGCCGGTCGGGATGCCGGTAGCAGAAGTTCGCGCGATCGGCGCCGGGGTCGGTCACGCGCCGGGTCAGACCGGCTCGACCGAGATGCTCTCGATCACGACGTCGGCGAGCGGCTTGTCGCGGCCGTCGGTCGGGACCGTCGCGAGCTTGTCGACGATGGCCCGGCTCTCGGCGTCGGTCACCTTGCCGAAGATGGAGTGCTTGCCCTGCAGCCACGTGGTGGGCGCAACGGTGATGAAGAACTGCGAGCCGTTCGTGCCGCGGCCGAACTGGATGCCGGCGTTCGCCATGGCGAGCACGTAGGGCTCGGTGAAGTCGAGCTCCGGGTTGATCTCGTCGTCGAACTGGTAGCCCGGGCCGCCGACGCCCTGGCCGAGCGGGTCGCCGCCCTGGATCATGAAGCCGGGGATGATGCGGTGGAAGATGACGCCGTCGTACAGCGGCTTCGTCGACTTCTCGCCGGTCGCCGGGTGGGTCCACTCGATCTCACCCGTGGCGAGTCCGACGAAGTTCCGCACCGTCTTGGGGGCGTGGTGCCCGTAGAGGTCGACCTTGATCGGTCCGAGGTTGGTGTTGAGGGTCGCGATCGCAGTGGGATTCGGCATTGCAATATTCTCTCACGACACGATTCGTCAACCACCATGCCCGAATCGGTACTCCCACCTCGCGTCCAGCCGCTTCGGTGGCAAGATGGAGGAGTTCGCTGACCGATGGTGGAGGTCGACATGAGCCTGACTCGCAAGCGCAAGAAGGAACTCCGGAAGCTGCGCAGCAGCGCCGAGGAGTTGTGGGGGAACCAGCAGACGGTGCTCGAGCACGCGAATTACGTGGCCCGGGAGGCGAGCCGTCAGCTCGGCCACCTGACTCGCGAGGAGTTCGTCCCGCGTGCGCGTGCCGGCTACGAGTCGTACGTCCGTCCGGGCGTCGACCAGGCGCGCGACTTCGCGCGTGCCGCAGGGTCGAGCGCCGAGCGGGGCCTGGGCAATGCCCTCGGCTCCGTGCTCGCGATCGGCGACATCGCCAACGACGCCCGGGTGCGCCGGGCCGTCGAGCGCGTCTCGCCGCGCGCGGTCGCGGTGGTCGAGAAGAAGAAGGGCGGCCCCGGGTTCGGGGTCGTGCTCCTCGTCGGTGCCGCCGTCGCCGTGGCGGCGGGCGTCGGGTACGCCGTGTGGCAGACCTTCCGCGCCGACGACGAACTGTGGGTGGCCGACGACGAGCCGGCTCCCGCCCCCTCCACGCCGGAGGCCTGAGCAAGACCCCGCGCGACCGGTACGCCCGGTCCGCAGACGAGTGCGCCGCCGAGTCAGGGACAGCCCTGATTCCGGCGGCGTTTCTCGATGAATCCCTCCGATTCGCTTGTGCACGCGACGAATTCCGCGCTAGTGTCAACACTCGGTTCGACCGATACGAAATGAGAGGAGCTGAGTCCGATGAATCACATGATGATCGATATCAAGATGCCGGGCTTCGCCCTCATCGCGGCTGCGGACCTCTCCGTCGCCGCTCGGCAGGCCTGCTGAGTCCCGTCCGTTCCCGCGCCGTCGTCGGCGCCTGAACGTCTGACCCGGACCTCACCGCCCCGACCGGAGTTCCCGCGGCTTCGCTGCGCTCCGATCCTCCGACGCCACCGCGCGCCCGTCCGCTGACGCGGACCCCACCGCCCGTCGTCGTTCCCGCCGGACCATCGCCACGCCCGTCGACGTCGTCGACGCGCGCGCACGGTTCCGGCCGAGTCATCCCGCCAGCTCATCGCACCGTCGCGCGGCGGCACCGTCACGCGACCACCCCTCGAAGAAGAAGGAACCACCGTGAACGCCATGTCCACCACCCTCGACGCCACCACGGGTCGATCCGTCGTGCGGGCGCGAGCCCGCCGAATGCACGAACGCCTCGCCGCGCGCGCCGGGCTCGCCCTGCTCGCGTGGAGCCGGCCGAAGGCCGCGCTCTCGCACGAGGAGGTCGCACACCGCCGCCACCTCGAGCAGCAGGCTGTCCTGCTGCACGCCATCACCTATGCGGGCACCGCTGTCCACCGGCACGTCGCCTGACGATCATGCGCACCGCAGGGAGGCCGAACGCGAACGGCCCCGCCCGTTTCGGGCGGGGCCGTTCCCCGCTTCCCGCCCAGCCCACGCGCGGCGCTCAGCGCCGCTTGGGCTCCGGCACCCCATCCGCAGGCTCCGCCTCGTCGAGCCCGAGCCCGATGTCGACCAGGCTCACCCGCTTGAGGTTCGGCACCTCCGAGAGCGGGAACCACCGCGCGTCGTCGCTGGAGCCGCCCACCTCGCTCCGCAGTTCGCCGCCGACGACGCTCGCCCGGTAGACGACACGCATCGCGTACAGGGGCACCTTCCCGGTGTGACGCCGCGCCGCCGGGATGACCATGGTGTCGATCCCGAGCTGGCGGTCGACGGATGCCTCGTAGCCGGTCTCCTCGCGCACCTCGCGCCGCACCGCCTCGATCGGATGCTCCGCCCCCTCGATGCCCCCGCCGGGCAGCGTCCACCCGGACCGGCCGTGCTCGTTCCAGTGCGAGAGCAGGATCTGCCCGTCGCGGATGATCACGGCGTACGCGGCGATGCGGATGTCCATCCGCACACCATACCGCCGAGGCATCCGCTCGCCCGCCGCACCGATCACAGCCTGGAACGACGAAACGCGCCCGCCTGAGAGGCGGACGCGTCGTGTTCAGTGCTGTGGAGCCTAGGAGATTCGAACTCCTGACATCCTGCTTGCAAAGCAGGCGCTCTACCAACTGAGCTAAGGCCCCGGAGGATGCAGTGCATCCGGGTGGTGTGGAGTTGTCGTTGCCGTTCCCGGCAGTGGTGGGGATACGAGGACTTGAACCTCGGACCTCTTCGTTATCAGCGAAGCGCTCTAACCGCCTGAGCTATATCCCCGGAATTTCGGCCGTTGGAAAGCCTACCCGACGATTCGTGAAAGTCCGAATCGAGGGCGGCGAACGCCGGCCGCGGCCTCAGTTATTGGTGAAGCCGACGAGCACGCCGCCCGTGATCTTGACGCTCAGGTTGTACAGGACGGCGATGATCGCGCCCAGCACCGTGGTCACCACGAGGTTGATCAGCGAGCCGACGATGGCGAAGCCCATGACGTTGCCGAGCGAGAGGATCGACGTGAGGTCGGTGCCGGAGCCGGCCACGTCCTGCACGATGTCGTTGACCTTCTCGAAGATGCCGGTCGAGTTGAGCACCGTGTACACGAGGAACGTGGCGACCAGGTTGATGACCGCGAGGCACACGGCGACCAGGAACGACAGCTTCACGGCCGACCAGAAGTCGATGTAGACGAGCCGGAGCCGTACCTGCTTCGCCGGGGGTCGGCGGGTCGACTTGCGGGCCAGCTTGTCGGCGACGCTGCTCATGGCGTTTACTCCTTCTCCGCGGGTTCGGCCGCTTCGGGCTCGGCCGCCTCAGGGTCGGCGGCTTCGTCGTCGAGGTTCCGTTCGGAGTTCTTCGCGATCGCGAGGATCCGGTCGTCTCCGGCGAACTTCGCGAACACGACGCCCATCGTGTCGCGTCCCTTCGCCGGGACCTCGGCGACGTCAGAGCGTACCACCTTGCCACTGGCAAGAACCACAAGGACCTCGTCGCCCTGTGAGACGATCAGCGCGCCCGCGAGGGTGCCGCGTTCGTCGTTCAACTTCGCGACCTTGATGCCCAGGCCGCCGCGCTGCTGCTTGCGGTAGTCCTCGATCCGGGTGCGCTTCGCGTACCCGCCCTCGGTCACCACGAACACGTACGCGTCGGTCGCGCTCAGCTTCTGGCCGGCCTCGTCGGTCGGGCCATCCGCGTCCACCTCGTCGGAGGACGGGACGACGGATGCCTCCAGCAGCGAGTCGTCGCCGCGGAACGACATGCCCTTCACGCCCGACGTGGCGCGCCCCATCGGACGCAGCGCCTCGTCGGTCGCGCCGAAGCGCAGCGACATGCCCTTGCGGGACACGAGCAGGATCTCGTCGTCGTCGTTCGCGAGCATCGCCGAGACGAGCTCGTCGCCCTCGCGGAGGTTGATCGCGATGACGCCGCGCGAGCGGTTCGTGTCGTAGGCGGTGAGTTCCGTCTTCTTCACGAGGCCGTCGCGGGTCGCGAGCACCAGGTAGTCGGCCACCTCGTAGTCGCGGATGTCGAGGATCTCGGCGATCTGCTCGTCGGGCTGCATCTCGAGCAGGTTCGCGACGTGCTGGCCCTTCGCGTCGCGACCGGCCTCCTGGATCTCGTACGCCTTCGTGCGGTACACCCGGCCCTGGTCGGTGAAGAAGAGGAGCCAGTGGTGGGTCGTGGTCACGAAGAAGTGCTCGACGACGTCGTCGGCGCGCAGCTGCGCGCCCTTCACGCCCTTGCCGCCACGGTGCTGCGACCGGTAGTTGTCGCTCCGGGTGCGCTTCACGTAGCCGCCGCGGGTGACCGTGACGACCATCTCCTCCTCCGGGATGAGGTCCTCGATGGACATGTCGCCGTCGAAGCCGGGGAGGATGTGCGTGCGCCGCTCGTCGCCGTACTTGGCGACGATCTCGCGGAGCTCGTCGGAGATGATGGATCGCTGGCGGGCCTCGTCGGCGAGGATCGCCTGGTAGTCGGCGATCTCGCGCTCGAGCTCGGCGAGGCGGTCGAGGATCTTCTGCCGCTCGAGCGCCGCCAGGCGTCGGAGCTGCATCGTGAGGATCGCGTCGGCCTGCAGGGTGTCGACGTCGAGCAATTCGATCAGGCCCGCGCGCGCGTCGTCGACGGTGGCGGACCGCCGGATGAGCGCGATGACCTCGTCGAGCGCGTCGAGGGCCTTGGCGTAGCCGCGCTGGATGTGCGCGTCCGCCTCGGCCTTCCGGAGGCGGTACTCGGTGCGGCGGACGATGACCTCGATCTGGTGGTCCACCCAGTGCGAGATGAAGCCGTCGATCGAGAGGGTGCGGGGCACGCCGTCGACGATCGCGAGCATGTTCGCGCCGAAGTTCTCCTGCAGCTGCGTGTGCTTGTACAGGTTGTTCAGCACGACCTTCGCGACCGCGTCGCGCTTCAGCACGATCACGAGTCGCTGGCCGGTGCGCGCCGACGACTCGTCGCGGATGTCGGCGATGCCCGAGACCTTGCCGTCCTTGACGAGCTCGGCGATCTTGATCGCGAGGTTGTCGGGGTTGACCTGGTAGGGCAGCTCGGTCACGACGAGCGAGGTGCGTCCCTGGATCTCCTCGACGTTGACGACGGCACGCATCGTGATCGAGCCGCGACCCGTGCGGTACGCGTCGTGGATGCCCTTGACGCCCAGGATCTGCGCGCCGGTCGGGAAATCCGGGCCCTTGATGCGCTGGATCAGCGCCTCCTGCAGCTCCTCGTGCGAGGCATCCGGGTGCTCGAGCGCCCAGAGGGCGCCCTCCGACACCTCGCGGATGTTGTGCGGCGGGATGTTCGTCGCCATGCCGACGGCGATGCCGACCGAGCCGTTGACGAGCAGGTTCGGGAACCGGGCCGGCAGGACCGTCGGCTCCTGCGTACGGCCGTCGTAGTTGTCCTGGAAGTCGACGGTGTCTTCCTCGATGTCGCGCACCATCTCCATGGCGAGCGGCGACATCTTGGTCTCGGTGTACCGGTGGGCGGCCGCGCCGTCGTTGCCGGGAGAGCCGAAGTTGCCCTGGCCGAGGGCCAGCGGGTAGCGCAGCGCCCACGGCTGCACGAGGCGGACGAGCGCGTCGTACACCGACGAGTCGCCGTGCGGGTGGAACTGGCCCATGACGTCGCCGATGACGCGGGTGCACTTCGAGAACGCGCGGTCGGGGCGGTAGCCGCCGTCGAACATCGTGTAGATCACGCGGCGGTGCACGGGCTTCAGGCCGTCACGCACGTCGGGCAGCGCTCGACCGATGATCACGCTCATCGCGTAGTCGAGGTAGGAGCGCTGCATCTCCAGGTTCAGGTCGACCTGGTCGATCCGTCCGTGGATGCCGGGGCCCTCGTCGAGGGGATCGGGGATGTTCTCGTCAGTCATGTTCTCTCATCGTCGTCTGCCCGAGCGGTGACCGAGGCGCGCCGCCGGAGCGGCGCGCGTCGCGATCAGATGTCGAGGAAGCGCACGTCCTTCGCGTTCTTCTGGATGAACGAGCGCCGGCTCTCCACGTCGTCGCCCATGAGGGTCGAGAAGATCTCGTCGGCCGCGGCCGCGTCCTCCATGGTCACCTGGAGCAGCGTGCGGGTCTCCGGGTTCATCGTGGTGTCCCAGAGCTCCTCCGGGTTCATCTCGCCGAGACCCTTGTAGCGCTGGACGCCGTTCTCCTTCTGGAGGCGCTTGCCGCCGGCCTGACCGGCCTCGAGCAGCGCGTCGCGCTCGCGGTCGGAGTACACGTACTCGTGCTCGGCGTTCGTCCACTTGAGGCGGTAGAGCGGCGGCTGCGCGAGGTACACGTAGCCCATCTCGATCAGCGGCCGCATGTATCGGAACAGCAGCGTGAGCAGCAGCGTCGTGATGTGCTGGCCGTCGACGTCGGCGTCGGCCATGAGCACGATCTTGTGGTACCTGGCCTTCTCGGCGTTGAAGTCCTCGCCGATGCCGGTGCCGAACGCGGTGATCATCGCCTGGATCTCCGCATTGGCGAGGGCCCGGTCGAGGCGGGCGCGCTCGACGTTCAGGATCTTGCCGCGCAGCGGCAGGATGGCCTGCGTCTCGGGGTTGCGGCCCTGGACGGCGGAGCCGCCGGCCGAGTCGCCCTCGACGAGGAACACCTCGCTGCGCCACGGGTCGCGGCTCGAGCAGTCCTTGAGCTTGCCGGGCATGCCGCCGCCCTCGAGGAGGCCCTTGCGCCGGGTCGCCTCGCGCGCCTTCCGCGCCGCGATCCGCGCGGTCGCGGCCTGCAACGCCTTGCGGATGATCTCGCGGGCCTGCGCGGGGTTCCGGTCGAACCAGTCGCTGAGCTGGTCGCCAGTGACGCGCTGCACGAACGACTTCGCCTCGGTGTTGCCGAGCTTGGTCTTCGTCTGGCCCTCGAACTGCGGTTCGCCGAGCTTCACCGAGATGACGGCGGTGAGGCCCTCGCGCACGTCGTCGCCGGAGAGGTTGTCGTCCTTCTCCTTGAGGATGCCCTTCTCGCGTGCGTACCGGTTCACGAGCGTGGTCAGCGCCGCGCGGAAGCCCTCCTCGTGGGTGCCGCCCTCGTGCGTGTTGATCGTGTTCGCGTACGTGTGCACGCTCTCGTTGTACGCCGTGGTCCACTGCATGGCGACCTCGAGGGCGATCTTCCGCTCGGTGTCCTCCGACTCGAACGAGATGACCTCCTCGTTGACGAGGTCGGCCTTCTTCGACCGGTTGAGGTACTCCACGTAGTCGACGAGGCCGCGCTCGTAGAGGAAGGTGTCGGTGCGGGGGCCCTCGACCTGGGCGTCGGCGTCGCTGTCGACGTCGGCAGGGTCGGCAGGGTCGTCGGCGTGCCGCAGGTCGGTGAGCGTGATGCGCAGCCCCTTGTTGAGGAATGCGTACTGCTGGAACCGGCTCCGAAGGGTCTCGTAGTCGAACTCGACCGTCTCGAAGATCACCGGGCTCGGCCAGAAGGTGGTCGTGGTGCCGGTCTTGTCGCTCGCCTCGTCCTTCGAGAGCGGCGCCTCGGGCACGCCCACGTTGAACGCCTGCCGCCACACGTGGCCCTGGCGCTGCACCTCGACCTCGAGCCGGGTCGACAACGCGTTCACCACCGACGAACCGACGCCGTGCAGGCCACCGGACACGGCGTAGCCGCCGCCGCCGAACTTGCCGCCGGCGTGCAGCACGGTGAGCACGACCTCGACGGTCGACCGGCCCTCGGTCGGGTGGATGTCGACCGGGATGCCTCGCCCGTCGTCGATGACGCGGATGCCGCCGTCGGCGAGGATCGTCACGTCGATGTTCGTCGCGTAGCCGGCGAGGGCCTCGTCGACGGAGTTGTCGACGATCTCGTAGACGAGGTGGTGGAGGCCGCGTGGACCGGTGGAGCCGATGTACATGCCGGGCCGCTTGCGGACCGCTTCGAGGCCCTCGAGTACCTGGATCGCGTCGGCGCCGTATTCGGGCGCGCCCTGGGCCTTCGTCGGTTCCGCTGTCATGGGTGAATCGGACTCCAAACCGTCGTTCTAGCGACGCTCAACCCTATCAAATCGAGCCCCGCGAACCGGCCGGGAACGCCGATCTGACGGCATCCGGACACCTGTTCGAAGGTTTTTGCCGTCTCAGCCGTAGGTATCGCGTGGACCGCGCCCTGGAACCGATCTGGGACCCCATTTCCAGGTGGGGGCGTCCGGCCCCTGGAAGCGGATGGTCTCGACCCCCGCCTCCGGGTAGCGTTCCGTGATCCGCGTGACGAGGTCGGCGCGCATCAGCCGGAGCTGCGTCGCCCAGGCCGTCGACTCGCACCGCACCTGGAGCACGCCGCCCTCGATGCCGATCGGCTCGGTGTGCTTGGCGGTCTCGTCGCCGGCGACGTCGACCCAGCTCGCGAGGAGGTCGTGCTGCGCGAGCGGCGCGCTCCAGCCGAACTGGCTGCTCAGCTGGTCGATCGCGTCGCCGAGCGACTTCGGGTCGCGGCCGGGCGTGAACGGTTCGCTGCCGATGACCACCTTCGGCGTGCGCCGCGGCCGCGGGCGGTCGTCGCCGAAGATCTCGCGGAAGTGCTGGTAGAGCCGGGCGGCCTCAGACATGGGCGCCCCCCTCTGCAGCGGATGCCTCGAGCGAGAGGGTCTCGGCCGGGGCATCCGCCTCGAGCACCTGGCCCGCGCTGATGCGGACGATGCGCGCCTGGAGCGGCTCCGGCACGTCCTCCAGCACTGCGGCGGTGACGAGCACCTGCTCGTAGCCGCCGATCGCGGCGGCCAGGCGGTCGCGCCGCTGCCGGTCGAGCTCCGCGAACACGTCGTCGAGGATGAGCACCGGGTCGCCCGTGGCGGAGTCGCGGCGGAGCAGCTCGGCCGAGGCGAGCCGCAGCGAGAGGGCGAACGACCACGACTCGCCGTGGCTCGCGTAGCCCTTCGCGGGCAGTCCGTTCAGCAGGAGCAGCACGTCGTCGCGGTGCGGACCCGCGAGGGTGACTCCGCGCTCGAGCTCCTTCGGCCGGAGGCGGGCGAGGGCCTCGGCGAAGCGCTCGGCTGTGCTGCCCGAGGCGACCGCGTCACCGGCGACGTCGACCTCGTCCACCTCTTCTGGGTCGAGGCCGTCGATCGAGAGCACCGGGCGGAGTGCCGGCGAGTGGTCGGCGTCGACGATGGCGCCGTAGGCGGCCGCGAGCGGGGCACCGAGGTCGTTGATCAGGGCGAGGCGGCGGTCGATGAGTTCGGCGCCGAGCTCGACGAGCCGTTCGTCCCAGATGTCGAGGGTCGGCAGGGCGGAGGCCGCGAGCCCGCGGGCCCGGGCGCTCTTCAGGAGCGTGTTCCGCTGGCGGAGCACCCGGTCGTAGTCGCTCATCACGCCCGACAGACGCGGCGACTGCTGGACGAGCAGTTCGTCGAGCAGTCGACGACGCACCGATGGCTCGCCGCGCACGATCGCGAGGTCCTCCGGCGCGAAGAGGACGGAGTGCGCCACCCTCGGCAGGTCGCGCGGCTTCGCCGGCGCCCGGTTGACCTGCGCGCGATTCGCGCCCTGCCGGTTCAGCTGCAGCTCGGCGAGCACCTCGCGGTCACCGTGCGCCAGCAGCGCCCGGATGATCGCGGCGTCGGCACCGGCGCGGATGAGCGCCTGGTCGCTCGACACCCGATGCGACCCGAGGGTCGCGAGGTAGCCGATCGACTCGACGAGGTTGGTCTTGCCCTGGCCGTTGCGACCGACGAGCACGGTCGCGCCGGGCGTCAGGTCGAGCTCGGCACGCGCGTAGTTGCGGTAGTCCGTGAGCGAGAGCCTGGCGACGTGCATGCTGGGCTCCCTTCTCGAACGGACCCGACCAAACTACCCGCGCCCGCCGACGTCGGCGCCTCAGCGCAGCAGCAGGTTCGGCTGCAGCAGGTAGCGGTAGCTGTCGGCGCCGGCCTGCTCGCGCGAGGTCTGGCTGGTGATGAGCACCGGGCCCGGCTTGTTCGGGTTCTCGGTCTTGGTGAACGAGATGCGCACGAACTCGCTCGGCACCGCGCTCAACCCGTCGAGCAGGAACTGCGGCTTGAGCGAGACGACCGTGTCGTCGCCGGTGAGGATGGCGTCGATGGTCTCGGAGGCCTGCGCCTGCTCGCTGCCGATCGCCTCGAGCGTGAGGCCGTCGGCGCTGAAGCTGTACCGGAGGGCCGCCTCGCGCTCGAGCACGAGCGACACGCGGCGAGTCGCCTCGATGAGCTCGGCGGTGTTCAGGACGGCGTAGTTCTCGACCGTGTCGGGGAACAGGCGGCGCACGGGCGGGAAGTTGCCCTTGATGAGCAGGCTCGTGACGGTCTTCTTCTCGGCGCTGAACGCGATCAGCTCGCGGTCGTCGCGGCTGGTGATCGAGACGGAGATGTTGCCGGAGTGCCCGAAGGTCTTGCCGACCTCCTGCAGCGTGCGTGCGGGGACGAGGGCGGTGAGCTCCTCGCCGCCGACGGACCCGCCGTCCCACTCGATCTCGCGGATCGCGACCCGGTACCGGTCGGTGGCGACCAGGCCGAGGGTGTTCTCGCGGACCTCGAGCTGCACGCCGGTGATGACCGGGGTGACGTCGTCGCGCGAGGCCGCGACCGCGACCTGGGCGACGGCCGAGGCGAACTCGCTCGCCGGGACGAGCCCGGACTCATCGCCGATCTCGGGGATCGACGGGTATTCCTCGACCGGCATCGACAGGAGGGTGAAGCTCGCGGAGCCGCAGGTGACCGAGATGCGGGAGTCCTCCGTCGCGATGCGGACGGGCGCGTTCGGCAGCCGGCCGGCGATCTCGGCGAGAAGGCGCCCGGACACGAGCACCGTACCCGGCTCCTCGACATCGGCCTGGATCTCGGTGCGGCTCGAGACCTCGTAGTCGAACGACGAGAGGACCAGGCCGTCATCGCCGGCCTGGATGAGGACGCCGGAGAGGATCGGCAGGGTCGTGCGCTGGGGCAGCAGCTTGACGGCGAAGGAGACGGCCTCACTGAAGACGTCGCGATTGACCTGGAACTTCACGGTTCTCCCGTCGTGGAGGTGCTGGGTGGATCCCATGCTATCGGCACGGCTCAGCGCGGGAACGGGCGGTTCCGGCGGTTCCGCGAGGTTTCGGATGCTCCGCTCGGGGGTTCGGCGGCGCCCTCGGCGGGCGCGCTCCACGAGGTTGTCGAGCGCCCTCTTGAATCAACTCTTTCTCTTAACGGTGTTAACCGTTGTGGAAACTGTGGATGGTGTACGGCGATCCGCGTGATGACTGGCATCCCGGCCCGTTTGAGCTGTGCACGGCGTGTGGAAATGGGGCGAGCGCTCGTGAGCGGCGGCCTTCGGCGCGATGGCGTTCTCCACATGCCCGCGAGCCGTCTCAACAGCCGTGGGGCGGTTGCTCGTTAACAATCCACAGACTTTCCACATCTGTGGGGAACGGGCCGCAGGCGGCCGCTGAGCGGTCGTTCGAACCGGATCCGGGCACGGCGAAGCATCCGATCGCGGTCCCGGAAGTACGCCTCGGCGAGGTCGGCCGCCGGCGGATCAGCGGTAGCGAGAGGTCTGCTTGATGCGCGCGGTCAGCTCGGTGACCTGGTTGTAGATCGAACGGCGCTCCTTCATGAGCTCCGAGATCTTCTTGTTCGCGTACATCACGGTCGTGTGGTCGCGGTTGCCGAAGAGCTGGCCGATCTTCGGCAGCGACAGGCTGGTCAGCTCGCGGCAGAGGTACATCGCGATCTGCCGGGCCGTCGCGACGGCCTGCGAGCGGCTCGAGCCGTAGAGGTCGTCGACGGTGAGCTTGAAGTAGTCCGCCGTGGCGGTGATGATGTCGACCGGCGCCACGACGTTGTCCGTGTCATCCGTGATGAGGTCCTTCAGGACCGTCTGCACGAGCGGCATGTCGACCGGCGTGCGGTTGAGGCTCGCGAACGCGGTCACGCGGATGAGCGTGCCCTCGAGCTCGCGGATGTTGCTCGAGACCTTCGAGGCCATGTACTCGAGGATGTCGTCGGGCACCTGGAGCTGCTCCGACTGCGCCTTCTTGCGGAGGATCGCGATGCGGGTCTCGAGGTCGGGTGCCTGCACGTCGGTGATCAGGCCCCACTCGAAGCGGCTGCGCATGCGGTCCTCGAAGCCGGTCAGGTGCTTCGGCGGCACGTCGCTCGTGATCACGACCTGCTTGTTGTGGTCGTGCAGGGTGTTGAAGGTGTGGAAGAACGCCTCCTGCGTCTCCGCCTTGCCCTGCAGGAACTGGATGTCGTCGATCAGCAGGATGTCGATGTTGCGGTACCGCTGCTGGAAGAGCGAGCCGCGGTTGTTCGCGATCGAGTTGATGAAGTCGTTGGTGAACTCCTCGGAGCTCACGTACCTGACGCGGATGCCCGGATAGAGGCTCATCGCGTAGTGGCCGATGGCGTGCAGGAGGTGCGTCTTGCCGAGGCCCGAGTCGCCGTAGATGAAGAGCGGGTTGTAGGCCTTCGCCGGCGCCTCGGCGACCGCGACGGCCGCCGCGTGCGCGAAGCGGTTGGACTGCCCGATGACGAAGCTCTCGAAGGCGTACTTCGGGTTCAGGCGGGAGTCGCGCGGCCGGTCGCCGCCGGATGCCTCGAACACCGCCTGCGGGGCGCCGGCGTACTCGAGCGAATCGGTCGGATCCTCGACGCCGCGGACGCCGAGCCCGCCGATCGGGCCGGCCGCGTCGGTGGGTCGGATGCCGGCGCCCGGCTCGGGCGCCCGGGGCTCCTCGAGCTCGGGGTTCACCACGACGTAGAAGGAGGTCACCGGCGACTGCGCCTCGATCGCGCCCATCGCCTGGAGGAGCGGGACCCGCATGCGCTGGTTCAGCATGCTCGCGGTGAAGTCGTTCGGCACCTCGAGGTAGAACGTGCCCGCCGCGATGCCCTTCGGCTCGACGAGGTTGAGGAAGCCCTGCAGCATCGGGGTGATGGTGTCGTCCTCGGTCAGACGTACGAGGACCGTCGCCCAGGTCTCGCTGATGGGCTGTTCCGTCATGGTTCCCCGCATTCGTTCGGCACCGGTGTCACCGCTCGTCGTCCCCCGAACGACGCGCACGGGGAGAGGTGAATCTGTTCACAGTGTTATCCACCCCCTGTGGGCGAAATCGGGGGAAACGGGCGCGAGGCCCGTGATTCCGCGATCGAGGCTGGGGATAACTTGGTGTCACACGCTAGCGAATCGCATCGGTCACGACAAATGCCGCGGCGGTGATCTGCGACGCGCGGCGTGTCGATCCACAGCGGCGATACAGGTGAGCGGGATACTGTCGGGTTCGGAGTGCGCGAACCGCAGGTGCGGTCGGTTTGACCGCGCGCCCTTCAGGCCGTAGTTTTAATCAGTTGACCGCCGCCCGTCAGGGCCTGAGTTTTTCCCGCCGGGGCACCTGTGACGCCCTGGTCGCGGAGATCCGACACCGCCGGAGTAGAGAATGAGCAAGCGTACCTTCCAGCCCAACAACCGTCGTCGTGCCAAGAAGCACGGCTTCCGCCTGCGCATGCGCACGCGTGCGGGTCGCGCGATCCTGGCGGCTCGTCGCCGCAAGGGGCGCACCGAGCTCTCCGCGTAACCAGTCGGTGCTTGCCAAAGCCAACCGCCTCACGACCGCCGACGACTATCGTTCCGTCGTTCGTCGTGGGGTGAAGGTCGCCGGTGCCCACACGGTGAGCTATCTCCGCTCACGTGAGGTGGGTGCCGACGCGCGCTTCGGCTTCATCGTCTCCAAGAAGGTCGGCACGGCCGTCCGGCGCAACCTCGTTCGCCGCCGGCTCAAGGCCGCCTGCTCCGACCTCGTCCGCGAGGGCATCACCGGCGTCGACCTCGTCGTCCGGGCACTGCCCTCGGCGTCCGAGGCCGAGTGGGCTGCGCTCCGCGCCGAAGTCGTCCGAGCCGCGAGTGACCGTCGGGTCACCCGCGGCTCGCGCGTATCCGACGCAGCACCCGGCGGCCACCATGCGTGACCTCGTCGAGTTCCTCCTGCTGCTGCCGCGCAACGCCGGCGTCCTGCTGATCCGCGCCTACCGTGCCGTCATCTCCCCGCTCTACGGGGACGTCTGCCGGTACTACCCGTCATGCTCGGCCTACGGCCTCGGTTCCGTGCAGCAGCGCGGCTTGGTCGTCGGGTCGGCGCTCACGCTCTGGCGGATCCTCCGCTGCAACCCGTGGAGCCCCGGCGGCATCGACGACGTCCGAGTGGCACGTCACGATCGCCACCGGATCACGCCGTTCGGCTGGGTCGTCCCGGCCGCGTGGGCCGGACCGGCGGACGCCACTCCGACCTCCCCGCACGTGCACTCGCACGAGGCATCCGAGCTCTCCCCGAACCGTCCCGAAAGGCCTGACCGCTTCACATGGACCTCATCAGCATCATCCTCTGGCCCATCAAGTGGGTCATCGAGCTGATCCTCGTCGCCTTCCACTCGCTGTGGACGGCGATCGGCATGGATCCCGACGGCGGCATCACCTGGGTGCTCTCGATCGTCGGCCTCGTCATCGTCGTGCGGGCCGCGCTCATCCCGATCTTCGTCCGCCAGATCAAGAGCCAGCGCCGCATGCTCGAGGTGGCGCCGCAGCTCAAGAAGATCCAGGACAAGTACAAGGGCAAGAAGGACCAGTTCTCGCGCGAGGCGATGTCGCGCGAGACGATGGAGCTCTACAAGCGCACGGGCACCAACCCGCTGTCGTCGTGCCTCCCGCTGCTGCTCCAGATGCCGATCTTCTTCGGCCTGTTCTCGGTGCTCAACGACGCGCAGCACGACAAGGCCGGCGTCGGCGTCTTCACGCAGGACCTCGCGAACTCGTTCGCCAACGCCGAGTTCCTCGGCGCCCCGCTGAAGGCCACGTTCATCGGCGAGTGGAACCTCATGACGGCCGGCCAGCCGTTCAGCATCAACGTGATGATCATCGCGATCACGATGATCATCCTGATGACCGCGTCGCAGTTCATCACCCAGCTGCAGATCGTCTCGAAGAACATGTCGCCGGAGACCAAGGCGAGCCCGATGTTCCGCCAGCAGCGTGTGCTCCTCTACCTGCTCCCGCTGGTGTTCGCCTTCTCGGGCGTGGCCTTCCCGCTCGGCGTGATGTTCTACTGGCTCGTCTCGAACTTCTGGACCATGGGCCAGCAGTTCCTCGTCATCCGCAACATGCCGACCCCGGGCAGCGAGGCCGCCAAGGCCCGCGAGGCGCGGCTCGCGAAGAAGGGCAAGCTGGTCGTCGAGGACCCGTCGCACCCGCAGGTCGAGCAGGCGAAGCCCACCACCACCCAGCGCCAGCAGCCGATCGGCAAGGCGCGCGCGAAGAAGCAGAACGGGAAGTAGTCCATGACCGACGTGCAGCAGGACACCGCCGACCGCTCCCTCACCCAACTCGAGGAAGAGGGCGACATCGCGGCGGACTACATCGAGGAACTCCTCGACATCTGCGACCTCGACGGTGACATCGACATCGATGCGCGCAACGGGCGCGCATACCTCTCGGTGAACGCCGGCGACGCCGCCAACCTGTCGGTGCTCTCGAAGCCGGAGACGGTGTCGGCGCTCCAGGAGCTCACGCGCCTGGCCGTCCAGACGAAGACGGGCGCGTTCTCGCGCCTGATCCTCGACATCGGCGGATCGCGCGATGCGCGTCGCGACGAGCTGGCGCGACTGGTGTCGCGATCGGTCGAGCGGATCGAGGCCGGCGCCACGGAGGCGGCGCTCCCCCCGATGTCGTCGTACGAGCGCAAGCTCGTGCACGACCTCGTCGCCGAGCGCGGCTTCCACTCCGAGTCGCGGGGTGAGGGCGCTGAGCGTCACACCGTGATCACCCGCGTCGGCTGAGCGCCGCCGCTCCCCGACCCGACGCGACCGATACCCGGCAACCCGACGTTCCACGTGAAGCGATGACCGACCGACTCAACCTCGAACCCGAGCCCGCAGCCGCCGCGACCCTGTTCGGGGAGCACCTCGAGCGGGGCCGTGCCTTCGCCGACGCCCTCGCC
The DNA here is from genome assembly GCF_043950245.1 of Agromyces sp. MMS24-K17. Lineage (GTDB taxonomy): Bacteria > Actinomycetota > Actinomycetes > Actinomycetales > Microbacteriaceae > Agromyces. The sequence goes on from NZ_CP171640.1 coordinate 866,471, forward strand.
GATCGCGGGGAAGAACTCGGGCTGATCGGCCCCCTCGAACTCCCTCGGCTCTGGACGAGGCACATCCTCAACTCGGCGCTCGTGGCTCCGCTGCTCCGCCCGGGTCGCGTCGGCGATGTCGGGTCGGGTGCAGGTCTGCCGGGCCTGGTGCTCGCCATCATGCGACCGGACGTGTCGTTCGTGCTCATCGAACCGATGGAGCGTCGGGTCGCCTGGTTGAACGACCAGGTCGACGCCCTCGGCCTGGCGAACGTCGAGGTCGTGCGGGCTCGGGCCGAGGAGGCGAAGCTCGTCGGGCAACTCGACCAGGTGACGGCTCGCGCCGTCAGCGCGCTGCGCACGCTCATCCCCATCACCGCTCCCCTGCTCCGTCCGGGTGGTGAGCTCGTGCTCCTCAAGGGGGCCGGGGTGGACGGTGAGATCGGTTCTGCCGAGAAGGTGTTCCGGAAGTACAAGGTGCATGACCCCGAGGTGATCGTGCTCGGCGAAGGCGTCGTCGCTGAGACCACGCGGGTCTTCCGCGCGACGGTCGGCTGATCGATTCGCCATAGGCCGCAGCGGCCCCGCACTGATGAGTGCGGGGCCGCTTTCGTTCGTGACCGTTTCACGTGAAACATCCGCCGCTCGGCTCAGCCATGTGGTTCGGATGCCGGCTGCGTTTCACGTGAAACATCCCGGTCCAGGTGGTGTCAGAACCCCGTTTTCGCGACGTGAGGGTCGGAGGCGGCGGTTAGGCTTGGGTGTCAGGTCTCGTCCTCGGATGTGTCTGGCGAGAGGTTTCACGACTCGGGCGGGAGAGTACGGAATGGCGCAGGGCGGGGGTCGGGGCTGGTTCCAACGGAAGAAGTCCAAGCCCGTCGAACCCTCGCCAGCGCAGGTGGATGCCGAACGCCGCGACGCGAGCGAGCTCGCGAGCGAGGCAGGTGGTCTGGCATCGAACGTGCCCGCCCCGCGACCAGAGAGCCTCTCCCCCGACATGGACCTCCGTCCGCCTCCCGGCGCTACCGACCTGAGCACACGCACGTCACCCCCGTCGTCGGACGGGCCGTTCGACCGGCCGCGCGCCGAGGCGACCCCGTGGGCTGGTACCCCAGGCGGCGTTGATGGTCATGCCGTCGCCGAGGTCTCCCAGCCGAGTGATTCGTCGCCAACGGCGCCCGCACCTCCGTCGTCGCCGGCCGGGATGACCGAATCGCGCCCCGCGCCGAACGATTGGGCCCGGCCCTCGCCACCCATCGCCGGTGCACCGACCGGTCCTGCGCCGACCAGCCCGACCCCGGCTATCGACTGGGATGCGGCCACGGCCGCCGCGCTCAACGACGAAGCATCCGATCGACCCGCGGCGGCACCTGCCGAGCATGCCGGATGGGCGCCCGAGGGTACCGCCACGGCCGACCGCCTGCTCGAGGACATCATCCGGGAGATCGTCGGTGATGCGGCCGCCGATACGGTGTCTGCGCTGCATCAGCCGCGACCGACCGAGGACGCACCGTCGAACGCGACCACGCTTCGTGGCGCCGGGTCCGGGGGTCGTGAAATCGGCGCGACCTCGCGTGAGGAGGCGGGAGCCGCCGCCCTGCAGGGAACTGCGGATGAGCACCTGGATCAAGCCGGCTCGTCGATGACGGACCAGTCCCAGTCCGCCCCGAGCGGAGCTGCCGCAGAACCGCAACCGCAACCGGAACCGGATCCGGCGCCGGCTGCGGCCGCGTCTCCGACGGTTGCCGCCTCGGCTGCGCCGAGGCCGTCCGCGACAGAGCAGCCTGAAGCGGCATCGGCGTCCATCGCGCCCGCGCCCAGGGAGTTCGCTCGATCGACCGAGTCTGCGGGCACGGTCGATCACCCCGCGTTCGACGCTCCCGCCCCGGTCTTCGATGCCGCCGCTGGCGCGGCAGCCCTCACGCCGCCCCCACGCGAGGACGCTGTCGAGTCCGACGCCTCGGTGCCGCCGGCTGAGCAGCCGGCGTCCGATCGTTCACGCTCCCCCGTCGCGACCGATGCCGAACTTCACGCGGTCGTCGACGGCCGATACGACGAACGTCGCTCCCTCGGACCCGCCGCCGTGCCCGACGCGGGACCCAGCACATCGGCCGTCTCAGCGACGACCTCGCCGACCGCTCCCGTGAACCCCCGATCCCCCGCGCCCATCGAGACACGAACGACGGCGCCAGCCGCGGATGCGCGGGCAGCCGCCCTCACCCCCGATGTTTCACGTGAAACATCCCCGATCTACGGAGGAACCCCCCTGGCCGATCAGCTTGCCGAAGAGACACGTCGGCGCGTGGCGCTCGAGGAGGCGGTACTCCCCCTCCCGGCGTCGACCCGCATCCTCACCATCTCGAACCAGAAGGGCGGCGTCGGCAAGACGACCACGGCCGTCAACCTGGCCGCCGCGCTCGCGCGCTCAGGTGCCCGGGTGCTGGTCATCGACCTCGACCCCCAGGGCAACGCCTCCACGGCGCTGGGCGTCGACCACCGCAGCGAGCAGCAGAGCGTGTACGAGGTGCTCGTCGCCGACCTACCGCTCTCGGAGGTCATCCGGCCGTCCACCGAGCATCCGTTGCTCGACTGCGTGCCCGCCACGATCCACCTCGCGGGCGCCGAGATCGAGCTGGTCTCCCTGGTCGCGCGTGAGCAGCGGCTGCGGCGAGCACTCGATCGGCACCTCGACTCGATGGCTGAGCCATACCATTACGTCTTCATCGACTGCCCGCCGTCGCTCGGCCTGCTCACGATCAACGCGTTCGTCGCCGCGCGCGAGGTGCTGATCCCGATCCAGTGCGAGTACTACGCGCTGGAAGGACTCTCGCAGCTCCTCAGCAACATCGACCTCATCGAGAAGCACCTGAACCCCTCGCTCCGACTCTCGACGATCCTGCTCACGATGTACGACTCGCGCACGAACCTCGCGCAGCAGGTCGCCCAGGAGGTGCGCGAGCACTTCCCCTCGCAGACGTTGGGCACGATCATCCCCCGCTCCGTCAGGGTCTCCGAGGCTCCGAGCTACGGGCAGAGCGTCATCACCTACGACTTCGCATCGAGCGGGTCGCTGTCGTATCGTGAGGCGGCCGCCGAGATCGCTCGCCGCGGCGCCCCCGAGGTCAAGGAGGTCCGCTGATGGCGGCGAAGCGCACTGGATTGGGTCGCGGCATCGGTGCCCTGATCCCGACCACGGAGGATGCCGCGAGCAAGGCGACCCGACCGGTCGATGTCTTCTTCCCCGGCGGAGACCGGCCGGAGGCAGCCGTTGCCGTGGTCGAGCAGGCGGCGGGCCCTGAGACGCTCGTCGCAGTGCCCGGAGCCCGTCTCGCGCGCTTGAATCCGCACGACATCGTGCCGAACGCCCAGCAGCCGCGCACGAACTTCGACGCCGACGACCTCGAAGAGCTCGTCCACAGCGTCCGCGAGTTCGGCGTGCTCCAGCCGATCGTCGTCCGTCCCCACCCCGACGAGGCGGGCAAGTACGAGCTCGTCATGGGTGAGCGCCGCCTGCGGGCCACGAAGGCCGCGGGCCTCGAGACGATCCCCGCGGTCGTCAAGGACACCGCCAACGAGGACATGCTGCGCGACGCGCTCCTCGAGAACCTGCACCGCTCGCAGCTCAACCCGCTGGAGGAGGCATCCGCCTACCAGCAACTGCTCGCCGACTTCGGGATCACCCAGGAAGCACTGGCTGAGCGCATCGGCCGGTCGCGCCCGCAGATCTCGAACACCATCCGCCTGCTGAAGCTCCCCGAGCCCGTGCAGCTGCGGGTGGCGGCGGGCGTGTTGAGCGCCGGCCACGCGCGGGCGATCCTGATGATGCCCGACGTCGAGTCGATGCAGCGCCTCGCTGACAAGATCGTCAACGAGGACCTCTCGGTCCGTGCGGCCGAGGCGATCGCCGCCGGCACGCCGAAGCCCGTCAAGGCGAAGCCCGCCCCAGGCAAGCGGCAGGAGTTCCTCGAGGACCTCGCAGGGCGTCTCGGCGACCGCCTCAACACCCGGGTGAAGATCTCGTTGGGTGCCAGGAAGGGCCAGATCAACATCGATTTCGCGACGGTTCAGGACCTCCGGAGGATCCTCACCGACCTGGGCGAGGAACTCGAGGGTCTGTAGGCCGCCGCACATCGCCTCCTGACGACGCGAAACGACTCGAAAGCGCGCGTCAGCACAGATCGAAAACGGCCGGGAGCATCCGCTCCCCGGCCGTTTCACGTGAAACGCGACGTCAGCCTCGCGCGGCCGCCTGCCGGATCAGCGCGTCGTAGACCTGGGCCGCATCGGCGCCCGACGCCTCGATGGCGAGCGGCGCCAGCGAGGTCTCGGTGAGGCCGGGCAGCACGTTCACCTCGAGGAACCACGGCGTTCCGGCCTCGTCGACGATGAAGTCGACGCGGGAGAGGTCGCGGAGCCCGAGTGTCCGATGCGCGAGCACCGCGGCCTCGGCTGCGGCGGCGGCGTGCTCGGCCGAGAGTCGTGACGGCGCGTAGAACGTGGTCTCCCCCGCGTTGTAGCGCGCCTGGAAGCTGTACACGCCGTCGGTCGGCTCGATCTCCACCGCCGGCAGCGCGACGGGTCCGTCGCCCGTGTCGAGCACGGTGATCGCGATCTCGGTACCGAAGACGCGACGCTCGATCACCGCGATGTCGTCGTACGTGAAGGCATGCACCATCGCGCGCGGCAGCTCGTCGGGAGCGTCGACGATGGTGACACCCTGCGCCGATCCGCCCGAGGCGGGCTTGACCACCAGGTCGCCCTCGATCGCGCGGCGGATGACCCGCAGCACGCTCGCGGCCCCGAGCTCGCGGAACGACTCCTGCGACAGCACGACCGACTCGGGCACCGACAAGCCGACGTCCCGAACCAGGGACGTGGCGATCGGCTTGGACCAGGCTCGCCGTGCGGCTGCGCCGGTCGACCCGACCGTCGGTACGCCGAGCGCGGCGAGCAGGTCGAGCAGCGAGCCATCCTCGCCGCTCGACCCGTGCAGCGCCGGGAAGACGACCGCCGGCTTGGTGTCGGCGAGGAACGGCAGCAGCCCGGCGTCCGGGTCGCGGAGCTCGACGCGGTGTCCGCCGGCCATCAGGGCATCGGCGACGCGACGCCCCGACCGGAGCGAGACATCCCGCTCGTGGGAGATGCCGCCGGCGAGGACGACGACGTCGAGTGCGCCGGCCGCAGCCGGAGCGGCGTCGGCCGAGGCGGCTGCGCGATCCTCGGAAACAGTCTCGGAATCAGTCATGATCGGGGATTTCTCCAGTCTTCGGAACGATTCGTCACTTCATGTCGCTCGGCGGTGCCGGCTCGATGCCGGGGCGGCTCGGCTCGTACAGCTCGCCGGTGCCGGCGAACGTGTCGAGCAGCTCGAGCTCGCCGTTCACGACGCTCGCGAGGCGTCGCACGCCCACCCGGATGGCCTCCGGGGTCGGATAGCAGAACGAGAGTCGCATCGCGTGGCGACCCCGGCCGTCGGCGAAGAACGCGGTGCCGGGCGTGTACGCCACGAGCTCCTTCACCGCGCGGGGCAGCATCGCCTTCGAGTCGAGCACGTCGGGCATCGTGACCCACACGTAGAACCCGCCGTTCGGGTTCGTCCAGCGCAGGTTCGGCAGGTACTCCCCCAGCGCATCGATCATCGCGTCCTTGCGCTCGCGGTAGACGCCGCGGAACGTGTCGATCTGGCCGCGCCAATCGGCCGTCGACAGGTACTCCGATACGACCAGCTGGCTGAAGGACGACGGCGACAGGATCGCGGACTCGGCGGCGAGGATGAGCTTCTCGCGGATGGCGTGCGGCGCGAGCGCCCAGCCGACGCGGAAGCCCGGGGCGAGCGTCTTCGAGAAGGACCCGAGGTAGATGACGCCCTCGGGATCGAGCGAGCGCAGCGCGTTCGGCGCCGGCTCGTCGAAGTGCAGGAGGCCGTACGGGTTGTCCTCGAGCACGAGGATCTCGTTCGCGCGGCAGATCTCGAGGATCTCGGGGCGGCGCGCGGCCGAGAGGGTGACGCCGGCTGGGTTGTGGAAGTTCGGGATCGTGTAGAGGAACTTGATCCGCCGGCCCTGCCCGCGCAGGTGCGCGATCGTCTGCCGCAGCGCCTCGGGGATCAGGCCGTCGTCGTCCATCGCGACGTGCACGACCGACGCCTGGTAGGAGCGGAACACGCCCATCGCGCCCACGTACGACGGCGCCTCGGCGAGGACGACGTCGCCCGGGTCGAGGAACAGCTTCGCCACGAAGTCGAGCGCCTGCTGCGAGCCGGTCGAGGTGACGACGTCGTCGACCGAGGCGCCGCGGATGCCCTCCAGCGACATCACGTCGAGGATGTGCTCGCGCAGCTCGGGGATGCCCGCGCCGCCGCCGTACTGCAGGGCCACCGGGCCCTGCTCGACCATGACGCGCTCCATCGCGGAACGGATGAGCTCCTGCGGGAGTGCGGAGACGAACGGCATGCCGCCGGCGAGCGAGACCACCTCGGGCCGCGACGCGACGGCGAACAGGGCTCGAACCTCGGATGCGGCGAAGCCGGCGGCTCGCTCGGCGTAGTTCGCGTACCAGGGGTCGAGGTTGTTGCCGGTCCGCTGCGGGACGCCGTCGGTGCTCACATCACTTCCGTTCTGTTCCAAGGGTTTCATCGTATGCGCCGCGATCGGGGTGCTCTGACGGATGCCTCGCGGCGGGACATCCGCCCGGCTCGGGGAACCCCCACGAACGCGAAAGACCCGCCCGGCGTGTGCCGGGCGGGTCTCGGGGTTCGTCGAGGCGGCCGGCTACTTGATGTAGGCGGCGAGGTCGGCCTCGAGGGCGGGCTTCGGCTTGGCGCCGATGACGGTCTTGACGACCTCGCCCTTCTCGAAGACCTTGAACGCGGGGATCGCGGTGATCTGGTACTTCATCGCGAGCTGCGGGTTCTCGTCGACGTTCAGCTTCACGATGTCGAGCTTGTCGGCGTGCTCGGTCGCGATCTGGTCGAGGATCGGGCTGACCGCGCGACACGGGCCGCACCACTCGGCCCAGAAGTCGACCAGCACGGCCTTCTCGTTGTTGAGGACCTCCTGCTCGAAGGTGGCCTCGGTCACTGCGCGTGCAGTCATTGCGTTTCTCCTTTGGATGGAAGCGGGGCGTCGGGATGCGTCGAGCGGCGGGGCGCTCAGCGGGTCTCGACGAGGTTCTCGATGGCTTCGATCTCCTCCACGGCCTCGGCCACTGACTCGGCCTCCTCGGGGGACTCGGAGTCCTCGAGGGCGGCCAGGTAGTGCTCCGCGTCGAGCGCGGCGACCGTGCCGGAGCCGGCCGCGGTCACGGCCTGGCGGTAGAACGGGTCGATCACGTCGCCCGCGGCGAACACGCCGGCGACCGAGGTGCGCGACGAGCGGCCGTCGACCCAGATGGTGCCCTCGGGGGTGAGGTCGAGCTTGCCGTGCACGAGGTGCGTGCGGGGGTCGTTGCCGATCGCGACGAACAGGCCGTCGAGGTCGAGCGCGCGCAGGTCACCGGTGACGGTGTCGCGCAGGGTCACGCCGGTGACGGCGGTGGTGCCGTGGATCTGGGTGACCTCGGCGTTCCAGACGAACTCGATCTTCTCGTTGTCGAACGCGCGCTGCTGCATGATCTTCGACGCCTTGAGCTCCTCGCGGCGGTGGATCACGTAGACCTTGTCGGCGAAGCGGGTGAGGAAGGTGGCCTCCTCCATCGCCGAGTCGCCGCCGCCGACGACCGCGATCGTCTTCTGGCGGAAGAAGAAGCCGTCGCACGTCGCGCACCACGACAGGCCGTGGCCGGAGAGGATCTCCTCCTCCGGCAGGCCGAGCTTGCGGTACGCCGAGCCGGTCGCGTAGATGACCGCCGCGGCCTCGTGGGTGTCGCCGCCGCCGAGCTTCACGCGCTTGACGGGGCCCTCGAGGTCGAGCTCCACGACGTCGTCGTAGACGACCTCGGTGCCGAACTTCTCGGCCTGCTCCTGCATCTTGGTCATGAGGTCGGGCCCCATGATCGCCTCGGGGAAGCCCGGGAAGTTCTCGACCTCGGTCGTGTTCATGAGCTCGCCGCCGATCTCGACGGAGCTCGCGATCAGGAGCGGCTTCAGCTCGGCCCGGGCGGCGTAGATCGCGGCCGTGAAGCCCGCAGGGCCGGAACCGATGATGATGATGTCGCGCAACACAGCTCCTCGTTCGGTGGCGTGCATGTGACATCCGAAGGTTCCGGATGCCACGACATGGTCAACACAGTCTAGGCGGCCCGTATTCCGGCCCCCGGTTCGCGGGCCGTGTGTGACGTGACTGGCCGTCGGCAGGGCGCTAAGCCGGATCAGCGACGACGCAGGCGGGCGACCAGCGGGTCGGCGAAGCCGCGCAGCTCGGGCGAGCGGAGCAGCCAGAGGCCGGCGAAGTAGAGCACCGCCATGACGGCGCCGATGATCGACATCGAGACGATCGCCCCGAAGACGCTGGAGAGGGCGAATCCGCTCGGGTCGGTGCCGCCGAGGGCGACGAGCAGCCCGATGCCGACGGCCACGGGCACCACCAGCGCGATGAGCGAGCGGGAGAACGCCACGGCGATACGCCGGCCGTCGAGCGGCCCGAGGCGGCGGCGCAGGAGTACGACGGCGATGACGAGCTGCACCGTGCCGGCGAGCGTCGTGACGAGCGCGATGCCGAACGCCACCCACGACGTCGGCAGCCAGATGCACGCCACGGCGCCGGCGATGAAGAGCACGACCTGCACGAGCGTGAAGAAGAACGGGGTGCGGGTGTCGTGGAGCGAGTAGTAGGTGCGCTGCACGATGAACAGCACGCTGAAGCCGACGAGGCCGACGACGTAGGCGATGATCACGTTGCCCATCGACCAGATGAGCGGCTCCACCGGCGTGAACACGCGCGCGAAGAGGTAGGCGCAGACGATCAGCACGGCGGCGGCCATGACGATGATGACCCCGACGCCGCGCACGGCGCTCGAGAGGTCGGCCCGGACGGCGTCGAGCCGGCCGCTCGCCGCGTGCTCGCTCATGCGGGTGAAGTAGGCGGTCGCGATCGAGACGGTGATCACCGAGTGCGGGAGCATGAAGATGAGCCAGGCCGTCTGGAGGGCGTAGACGGATGCCTCGTCGGGCGACGAAGCCGAGACGCCGACGACGGACGTCTCGACGAACCCGGCCACCGTCGTCAGCAGGAGCATGCCGAAGGTCCAGCCGGCGAGTCCGGCGGTGGAGCGCAGGCCGACGCCTCGCCACTGGAAGTCGGGACGGTAGCGCAGGCCCGCGCGGCGCCAGAACCAGAACAGGATGAGGGCCTGGCACGCGACGCCCAGCGTGGCCGACCCGGCGAGGAGCGCGACCATGCCGGCGGTCCACTCCCCCGCCTCGCGGAGGCCGTCGGGGTCGACGCCGTAGACGAAGGCGAAGACGCCGATGCCCGCGAGGGCGATGACGTTGTTCAGCACCGGCACCCAGGTGAAGGGACCGAAGACGCGCTTCGCATTCAGCACTTCGCCGAGCAGCGAGTACATGCCGTAGAAGAAGATCTGCGGCAGGCACCAGTAGCCGAACGCGACCGCGAGCGCGAAGACCCCGTCGCTCATGCGCGAGCCGATGAGGAGCGTGAGCAGGGGCGTGAGGACGGTCGCCAGCAGCGCGGCGCCCGCGAGGATCGTGAACCCGAGCGTGACGATCTTGTTGATGTACGCGGTCCCGCCGTCGGCGTGCGCGGCCGACCGCACGATGAGCGGCACGAGCACGGCGCTGAGCACGCCCCCGGCGACGACGACGTAGATCGTGTTCGGCAGCTGGTTCGCGGCCGCGAAGGCGTTCGCGCCGGCGCCACCGGCGCCGATGACCGCGGCGAGCAGCGCCGTCTTCACGAACCCGAGGATGCGGGAGACGATCGTGCCCGAGGCGAGGAACGCGCTCGCCCGCCCGATCCGGTCCTCAGCCATCGCGGGGCTCTCGGTCGCCATCCGTCTCCTTCTGCGCCGGGTCGGTGTCGTGCGCGGACTCCGTCGCGGACGCGTCGGCATCCGTCTCGCCCGCGGCATCCGTCTCGCCCGTGGCATCCGTCGCGCCCGCGGCATCCGTCTCGCTCGAGTCATCCGCCGCGCCGCCCTCGACGTGCTCGGCGCGCTCGCGCCGGCGGCGACGCACCGCCCGGAGGATGCCGACGCCGAAGAATGCGACCAGGAGGATCGCGAGCACCGTGGCGCCGATGCCCTCCCAGTCGGCGTGGACCGTCGCGGGGATGTCGACCGGGCGGCCGACCGGCACGCCGTCGGTCGACGAGAGGCTGACGGTGAGGACGACGTCGCCGTTGCCGACGCCCGCCTCGACCGGGATCACGACGTTGCTGCGCGACTCGGCCGCGATCGTCACCTCGATGCGGTCGTCGACGACGAGCCGGCCGTTGGAGGGCTCGACGTCGACGACGACGGTCACGGGGTACGGCAGGGTGTTCTGCACCGTCGTGGGCACGCCGGTCTCGCTCGCGACGATGATCACGTTGCTGCTGGGCACGACGGTGACGCTCGACAGGGTCTCGGACTGCTGCACGAGCCAGAGCCCGGATGCCTCGGTCCAGCCGGGTTCGTCGCCGATCCACGAGACGTCGAGGAGGGCGAGCAGGTCGCGGCGGGTCGGGCCGATGAGCAGGCGCTCGTCGTCGAGCACGGTCGCGAACTCGGCGATCGACTCATCGGTGCGCACGAGGCGGTCGGCGACCTGGAGGCGCTGCTCGCCCTCGGGCAGGTCGATGAGCGTGCGCGCGGACGGCGGCGTGCCGATCGCCTCGGTCAGGCTGGCCGTGCGGACCCACTGCGACGCCTCGAGCTCGTCGATGAGCTCGGACATCCGCAGCGAGTTCGCGGTGGATCCACGTTCGAACGTGGCCAGCAGCGAGAGCGGCGCGCTGCTCTCTCCGGCGGCGAGGGCGAGTTCGGCCAGCGCTGCGCCCGTGGCCTGGTGCGAGCCGGTCGTGCTCGTCGCGGTCGCGGCGTCACGGACGGCGGTGGTCAGCCGGCCGTCGGCGACGAGGGCCGATTCGTCGTCGATCGTCGCCGAGGCGCTGGGATCGGTTCCCGCGGCCTCGACGTTGTCGGCGGAGAGGATCGAGGTGGAGAGACCGGCGGCGCGGAAGTTCGCCAGGTCGTCGGCGGCGACGGTCGCGTCCGCCGGCCAGGCCAGGTCGGTGCGCGTGTACGGCCAGGCGAGGATCTCGTCGGTCGTGGGGAGGGCGTCGGCCGGCTCGGTCGGCGTCGGCGTGGCCGTCGGCGAGGGGGTCGGCGCGTCGGTCGCGGGGGCGTCCGCGCCGGTTCCGTTCGTGCCGGCATCGCCGGTGCCGGTGCCGGTGCCGGTGCCGGTGCCGGTGCCGGTGCCCTCGTCGTCGGCGCCATCCGCCGGGAAGGCGGCCGGGTCGAGCACGTCGGCGAAGGCGATCGGAGGCAGCACCGCGACGCCGAGCTGCGACTCGAGGGCGAGGTCGGCGTCGGCGTACGACAGCGGGAAGATCTCGTTCGGCATCGCCGCGAGCGCCTCGAGCCACGCGGTCGCGGTGGGCGGCGCGGCCGAGCCGAGCACCCGGATCGACGCGATGATGCGCGGGTCGACCGCCACGGCCACCGGGCGGCCGGCGACGGCGTCGAGCTGCCGGGTGAGCAGGCCGGTCGGCGCGGTCCAGGTGATCAGCTGGTCGGCGTCGATCAGGCCGGATCCCTGCGCGGGGATCGTGATCGCGGCGACGAGCGTGAGCCCGACGGCGCGCTGCGCCGGAGCCGCCGTCGACGCGAACGCCGCGTCGGTCGTGGCCACCAGGGTCTCGCCGACCGCGAGCTGGGCGCCGAGGCCGACGACCGGTGCGCCGCCCTGCGCGGCGAGGGCCGTCGGCGGGAGCGTGAACGATACGACCGTCGTCTCGCCGACCGCGAGCGCGTCGACGGCCGTCTCGGCGAGGACCGTGCCGGCGGCCGCTCCCCCGGTCGCATCGGTGTCGGCGGTGTCGGCGGCGAGCCACGCGTCGAGCGAGGCCTGGTCGGCGATCGGCGCCGTGGCGCCGGTGAGGCGCACGGTGGACGCCGCGACGGCCGCGTCGGTGCGGTTCTCGACCTCGACGTCGATCGTGATCGGCGCGGCGGGATCGATGGTGACCCCGACGGTCGGCGCGAGGTGCAGTCGAACGGCGTCGTCGTCGACGACGGCTGCTTCGGTTCGACCGGAGGCGGGGACGACGGTCGTCGTCGCGTCCGCCGGACCCCCCGGCGCGGCGTCCGCCGCGGCGAGCGGCACGAACAGGGCGCACGCGGTGGCGAAGGGCACGGCGGCGACCGCGAGGGCGCGGACGACCGGGGGAAGTCGGCGGAGGCGTCGCACAGCAGTCGACTCGGCCTCCATGCAGGCGATTCTACGGGCCGCCACCTGCGCGTTCCGTCGGCATGGGGATGGCGGCGTCCCGCTTAACATGGAGGCGATGCACAACGTCGCCGAAGCCCTCGGCCGGCTCACCGAGCTGGCGGCTTCGGCGACCGTCTCACGTCTCGCCACCGCCTTCGAAGCCGCCGGGCACGAGCTCGCGCTCGTCGGCGGCCCGGTGCGCGACGCCTTCCTCGGTCGCCCGGTGAACGACCTCGACTTCACGACGGATGCCACGCCCGACGAGATCCTCGCGATCGTGAAGCCCGTCGCCGAGGCCACGTGGGACGTCGGCCGGCAATTCGGCACGATCGCGGCGAAGATCGCCGGCGAGACCGTGGAGATCACCACGTACCGCGCCGACACCTACGACGGCGAGTCGCGCAAGCCCGAGGTCGTCTTCGGCGACACGCTCGAGGGCGACCTGGTTCGCCGCGACTTCACGGTGAACGCGATGGCGCTGCGCCTGCCCCGCCTCGAGCTGGTCGACCCGTCGGGCGGTATCGAGGACCTCGTCGCGAAGCTGCTGCGCACCCCCTCGGCGCCCGAGGTCTCGTTCGGCGACGACCCGCTGCGGATGCTCCGCGCCGCGCGGTTCGCAGCGCAGCTCGGCTTCGAGATCGAGCCGGAGACGCTCGAGGCGATGTCGGCGCTCGCGCCGCAGATCGATCGCATCTCGGCCGAGCGGGTCCGCGACGAGCTGACGAAGACCCTGGTGACGACGACGCCGGCCCGGGGCATCCGCCTGCTCGTGGAGACCGGCCTCGCCGACCGCGTGCTGCCCGAGGTGCCCGCACTCCGGCTCGAGCGCGACGAGCACCATCGGCACAAGGACGTGTACGAGCACAGCCTGACCGTGCTCGAGCAGGCGATCGAGTACGAGGTCGCCCGCGGCCGGCTCGACTCCCCCGACCTCGTCGTGCGTCTCGCGGCGCTGCTGCACGACATCGGCAAGCCGCGCACGCGGCGGTACGAGCCCGGCGGTGCGGTCAGCTTCCACCACCACGACGTGGTCGGCGCGAAGCTCGCGCGCAAGCGCCTGCGTGCGCTCCGCTTCGACAACGATACGGCCGACGCGGTCGCCCGCCTGATCGAGCTCCACCTGCGGTTCTTCGGCTACACGGATGCCTCGTGGACGGACTCGGCCGTGCGCCGCTACGTGCGCGACGCCGGCGACCAGCTCGAGCGGCTGCACATCCTGTCGCGGGCCGACGTCACGACCCGCAACCGCCGCAAGGCCGACATGCTCTCGTTCGCCTACGACGACCTGGAGGAGCGGATCGGGGTGCTCGCCGAGGAGGAGGAGCTCGCCTCGGTTCGCCCCGAGCTCGACGGCCAGGCGATCATGGCGGCGCTCGGGATCCGCCCGGGCCCCGTCGTCGGCGAGGCGTACCGCTACCTCCTCGACGTGCGGCTCGACGAGGGCCCGATCGGCGAGGACGCGGCCCGCGAGCGCCTGCTCGCGTGGTGGGCGGCCCGCGAGGCCTGAGCATCGCTCACGCCCGGGATGCGGCGGGGCGGGGCATCCGTTACACTTGACAGGTTGTCTGCGCGCCCGATTCCGGGCCTCCGCGGAACGACGCATGTATAACCCTCCTGCTGCCGGGACACGCCCGGCAGCCGCTGAGTCCGAAGGAGGTGGGTACGTCATGCACCAGTACGAGCTGATGGTCATCCTCGATCCCGAGATCGACGAGCGCACCGTTGCTCCCAGCCTCGACAAGTTCCTCAACGTCATCCGCAACGATGGCGGCACGGTCGACAAGGTCGACATCTGGGGACGTCGCAAGCTGGCCTACGAGATCAAGAAGAAGGCCGAGGGCATCTACGCCGTCGTCGACTTCACCGCCGAGCCCGCGACCACCAAGGAGCTCGACCGCCAGCTGAACCTCAGCGAGGCCGTCATGCGCACCAAGGTGCTCCGCGCGGAGGAGGCCATCGCCCAGGTCGCCGCCTACGCCAAGGCGCAGGAGGAGAAGGCCGCGAAGAAGGCCGCCGCCGCAGCCAAGGCCCCCGCCAAGAAGGACGCCTAGTCCCCATGGCCGGCGAGACCATCATCACCGTGGTGGGCAACCTCACCGCCGACCCGGAGCTGCGCTACACGCAGAACGGGCTCGCGGTGGCGAACTTCACCATCGCGTCGACCCCCCGCACGTTCGACCGCCAGGCGAACGAGTGGAAGGACGGCGAGGCGCTGTTCCTGCGCGCGAGCTGCTGGCGCGAGTTCGCCGAGCACGTCGCGGGTTCGCTCACCAAGGGTTCGCGGGTCATCGCCACCGGGCGTCTCAAGCAGCGTTCGTACGAGACGAAGGAAGGTGAGAAGCGCACGAGCATCGAGCTCGAGATCGACGAGATCGGGCCCAGCCTGCGCTACGCCACCGCGTCCGTCACGCGCGCCCAGTCGTCCAACCGCGGCGTCGGCGGCGGCTCCTACGGGGGCGGCCAGTCGGACGACGCGTGGGCACCCAGCGCTCCGGCCGCCCAGCAGGGCGGCGGCGGGGACGTCTGGAACGCCCCGGGCACGAGCTACGGCGACGAGACGCCCTTCTAGGCCGTAACGGCCGCATCGGATGACTCGCTCGAGGCATCCGGCGCACCACACGAATTCACTCAGACAGGAAAGAACCATGGCTGGAAAGAGCAGCGGCGACCGCCGCAAGCCTCGCGGAAAGGGCGCGAAGAACGCCGCCCCCGCGAAGTCCGTCAAGGTCGGCGTCATCGACTACAAGGACGTCGCGACCCTTCGGAAGTTCATCTCGGAGCGCGGGAAGATCCGCGCCCGTCGCATCACCGGTGTCTCCGTGCAGGAGCAGCGCCTCATCGCCCGTGCCGTCAAGAACGCGCGCGAGATGGCCCTCCTGCCCTACTCGGGCTCCGGCCGCTAAGGAGCACGACAATGGCAAAGATCATCCTCACGCACGAGGTCTCGGGTCTCGGCACCGCCGGTGACGTGGTCGAGGTCAAGGACGGGTACGCCCGCAACTACCTCGTCCCCCAGGGCTTCGCGACGCCGTGGACCCGCGGCGGCCAGAAGCAGGTCGACCAGATCAAGGCGGCCCGCGCCGCTCGCGAGCTGCACTCCCTCGAGGACGCGCAGGCCCTCAAGGCCAAGCTCGAGTCGGGCAAGGTCAAGCTGACCGTCAAGGCCGGCCTCGGCGGCCGCCTGTTCGGCTCGGTCAAGGCTGCGGACATCGCGACCGCCGTCGCCGACGCCGGTCTCGGCGACGTCGACAAGCGCAAGATCGAGATCCCGACCCCCATCAAGGCGGTCGGCGACCACGAGGCGACCATCCGCCTCCGTGACGAGGTCTCGGCGACGATCACCGTCCAGGTGGTCGCGGCGAAGTAACTCGCTCGCTCGTACCAAGCGGCGGTGCCCTCCGGGGTGCCGCCGCTTCGGCGTTCATCGGCGTTCTCCGGGGTCCTCGGTTGCGGAGCGCGGGGTCGACGCTGAGCGGTGCTCACGTCGACCGGCGCTACACCCGGAGTTCACCCCCGCGCAAGAGCGATCCTCGGTTTTCCCCGGCTTTGTGCACAGGTGCGGAACGCTGTGGAAAACCTATTTGAGAATCTTTTCCCCCACAGGTGTGGAAACGGTAAACACCAGATCAACCCGTAATTCAACCCATGTAATTCACAAGAATTCCACAGTTTTCCACATGTGGAATTCACATGTTCACAGGCGTTTCTCGCAGATTATCCCCAGAGTTATCCACAGGGCGACTTGTGTCGTGGGAGCGCGCGTCCCTAGGGTGAAGCAGCGTCTCAGGCACCCCGCATGATCCACGTCGCCCGGCCCGATGTCGGCGGTCGACGGTAGGACGGGTGTGTGCCGGAACCGGGGGCGTCTGGCACGCGGATCGGAGGTCATGGAGTTGTCGCTCGCGCACATCGGGATCGCCGAACCGCACGACGACGGTGAGTCCCGCCGAGGCGAACGCACTCCGCCGCACGACCTCCTCGCGGAGCAGAGTGCGCTGGGCGGCATGATGCTCTCGAAGGACGCGGTGGCCGACGTCATCGAGACGGTCCGCGGCATCGACTTCTACGTGCCGAAGCACGAGACGATCTTCGACGCGATCCTCACGCTGTACTCGCACGGCGAGCCGACCGACGTCATCGCCGTCACCGACGAGCTCACCAAGACGGGCGACCTGCAGCGCGCCGGCGGCGTCGAGTACCTGCACACGCTCACGAGCCTCGTGCCGACGGCAGCGAACGCCGGCTACTACGCCACGATCGTCGCGGAGCGGGCGCTGCTGCGCCGACTCGTCGAGGCCGGCACCCGCATCGTGCAGATGGGCTACGCGGGCGAGGGCGAGGTCACCGAACTCGTCAACCACGCCCAGGCGGAGATCTACTCGGTGACCGGCTCGGTCGAGACCGAGGACTACGTGCCGCTCACCGACGCGGTCGCGGCCGCCATCGACGAGATCGAGGCCGCCAAGCACACCGACGGCAAGTTCACCGGCGTGCCGACGGGCTTCCACGACCTCGACGAACTGACGAACGGGTTCCACCCCGGCCAGATGATCATCGTCGCCGCACGGCCCGCCATGGGAAAGTCGACGCTGGCGCTCGACTTCGCCCGCGCCGCCGCGATCACGAACGACCTGCCGACCGTCATCTTCTCCCTCGAGATGGGCAAGGCCGAGATCGCGATGCGCTTGCTCTCGGCCGAGTCATCCGTGCCGCTCCAGAACATGCGCAAGGGCACCGTCGACGGGCGCGACTGGACCACGATCGCGTCGACCCGTGGCCGCATCAACGACGCACCGCTCTACATCGACGACTCCCCCAACATGACGCTCGTGGAGATCCGCGCCAAGTGCCGCCGCCTCAAGCAGAAGCACGGCCTGAAGATGGTCGTCATCGACTACCTCCAGCTCATGACGAGCGGCAAGCGCGTCGAGAGCCGCCAGCAGGAGGTCTCGGAGTTCTCGCGTGCGCTGAAGCTCCTCGCCAAGGAGCTGCAGGTGCCGGTCATCGCGCTGTCGCAGCTGAACCGTGGCCCCGAGCAGCGCGCCGACAAGATGCCGGCCCTCTCCGACCTCCGCGAGTCGGGCTCGATCGAGCAGGACGCCGACATGGTGATCCTGTTGCACCGCGAGGCCGCCTACGAGCGCGACAGTCCCCGCGCGGGTGAAGCCGACCTGATCGTGGCCAAGCACCGTAACGGCCCGACGCGCACCATCACGGTCGCGTTCCAGGGGCACTTCTCCAAGTTCGCCGACATGGCGCCGGTGTAGGTCTTACGTGACGGGTGACTGACTCGTCGGATCGCGCCCAACGTTGCGCAGAGTCGGTCGTGTGCTGTTCTGATCCGGACGCTGAACCGCGATGCGTGGCGTCCGGGACACGACCGTCCGTCCGGCAGCCGCGCGCCTTCGTGTTGACTGGGCGGATGACCGACCTTCCTGAGCACGTGGTGATCGGTGGGACGACGTTCTCACGGGTCGAATCGGACGACTCGATCGCGTGCTGGGCATCGATCCTGGATGACACGCGATCGGTGTTCCTCCTCGTGGAACCCGCAGCCGTGCCGGGACCGGCGCAGCTCCGGCTCGCCGGGACCGTCGTATCCCGGTTCGGTGAGCTTGCCGAGGTCGCCGCCGAATACCTGCGACATCGCCTGCGCGAGCCACGGTTCGACCTCCCTCCCGCTGAACTCTCTGCGCTGGACGCGCCTGAGGCTCCGTTCAGCGAACCCGAGGCCGTGGTCTGGGCCGACGGGACGTGGCTTCTGCGATTCACCGAGTCGAGCCTTCTGATGGCAGACCCTTTCGGAGTCGGTGTCGTCTTCGAGGGAACGACTCCCAGGAACGTCGAGGACCTCTCCGACGCCGACCTGGCCTAGATCGCCCCGATCTCCACGTAGCCGGACCCCAGATCGACCCAACAGTCGCGCCCGCCAGTAGGTTGGCCGGATGAAGACCGTCATCGCGGGAACGACCATGCCGGTGCTCGAGATCACCCTCGACGCCGGGGAACGGATCGTCGCCGAGGGAGGCGACGTCGCCTGGCTCACGCCGGGACTCGACATCGAGACGTCCACGGCCTTCGCCTCCGGCGGGAAGGGCGGCTTCATGAGCGGCCTCAAACGCCTGGTCGGCGGCGGCCAACTCTTCCTCACCCAGTACACCGCGCCGGCGGCGGGTGGCTTCGTCGCATTCGCCGCCCAGCTGCCGGGCACCATCCGGGAGCTCGCGATCGACCCGAGCGACGAGTACATGGTGCAGTCCGGGTCGTACACGGCCAGCACGGCCGACGTCGAAGTGTCCGTCGGGCTGCAGAAGAAGCTCGGGGCCGGCATCTTCGGCGGCGCGGGCGTCGTCTTCCAGAAGCTCGCCGGCAACGGAACGGCCTGGGTGCAGCTCGCCGGCGAGATCGTCGAGTACGACCTGCAGGCGGGCCAGTCGCTCCTGATCCACCCCGGTCACCTCGCGCTCTACCGCGCGGACATGGAGCTGGAGTTCGCCTCCATCAAGGGCATCAAGAACAAGTTCTTCGGCGATTCCCTCTTCCTCGCCCAGCTCCACGGTCCCGGTCATGTCTGGCTGCAGTCCATGACCCCGGCGAAGCTCGCGGCAGCCATCGAGCCGTACCTGCCCGACAAGTCCAGCTCCGACAACTGACGCGCGGCGCCGGATCGGCGAGATCTCGGGCGACGCAGGCCTGGCGTCGGTGTGCATCGGGGGCGGACCGGGATTCCGGTCCGCCCCCGACGCGCGCCGCGTCGACGAGATCAACTCGTCGGGTCGTCCGACCGCGAACGATGGGACCTCGGATCCTCCATCGCCTGGGTGGCGCCGGCCCAGTAGCCGTACCACCAGAAGAACGGGTAGGCGACCCCGGTCCCGGCGCTGGTGTACGGCGCGCCCGCACCCGGGCCGAAGCCGCCCGCCGCAGCGCCGGCGACCGATCCGGCCGCGATCGCGTCGACGATCCGGCCCAAGGCGTCGAGGATGCGGCGGCCGAGCGAGCGCCGGGCGGGTGCGGCGGCGGCGGGCTGCCGCTGCGCGTCCGACCGGCCGCCGCCGGTGCCCTGCGCGATGCCGGGTGATGCGTCGAGGAGGTGCCGGACCAGCACGTCGACCTGCGACGGGGTGAGCCGGTCGAACCACTCGACGTCCTCCGCCGTGATCGGCGGGTGGGCCCCGCGCCCGACGTGCGCACGTGCGTACTCGGCGGCGACGCGGCGATCGTGGCGCGAGGGCCCGTCGTGCTCGGTCATGGCGCTCATCGGGCGACCGCCTGGAGCACGACGTCGGCCACCGCATCCGGGCGGGACACGCCCACCGCGTGCGAGGCATCCGGCACCTCGACCGTGCCGCGGGAGACCGCGCGCTCCGCCCCGGCGCGCAGGACGGCGGGCGGGATGTTCCGATCGGCGCCGCCGAAGACATGCCACGACGGGATCCGGGTCCATGCCGGCTCGGCGGCGGCGAGTCCGGCCGTCAGCGCGGCTTCCGTGACGGGACGCTGGGTCGCCGCCATCAGGCGGGCCTCGGCCGCCGGCACGTCCGCCGCGAACTGGGCGTGGAACGCGTCGAGGCGAATGGCGAACTCGTTCCCGCCCGTCGCCACGGGATACGACACGAGCGCGTCGCCCAAGGTGCTGCCCGGCTCGCTGTTCGAGAGCTCGAGCGCGCTCTGCCCCGTGGCGGGCACGAACGCCGACACGTAGACGAGCCCCACGACGGCGTCGTTCCGGGCCGCGGCCTCGGTGATGACCATGCCGCCGTAGGAGTGGCCGACGAGCACGACCGGTCGGCCGAGCGACGCGACGACGTCGCGGACGTACGCGGCGTCACCGGCGAGGGAGCGCAGCGGGTTCGCGACCGCGATCGCGTCGACGCCTGCCTCGTGCAGGCGGGTGAGGACGCCGTTCCACGACGCGGACTCGGCGAAGGCTCCGTGCACGAGCACGACGATGGACGACTGCGTCGCCATCACGACCACCGCCCGACGTCGAGGATCGCCCGGGTGAAGGCGCCGGGCGCCTCCTGCGGCAGGTTGTGGCCGACGCCGCCGGTGATCACGCGGTGCTCGTAGCGTCCGGAGAACTTCGCCGCGTAGGCGGAGGCATCCGGATGCGGGGCGCCGTTCGCGTCGCCCTCGAGGGTGATCGTCGGCACGCGGATCGTCGGCGCCTGCGCGAGCAGCGCCTCGGTCTCGTCGAGCCGAGGGTCGCCGTCGGCGAGCCCGAGCCGCCACCGGTAGTTGTGGAGCACGATCGCAACATGGTCTGGGTTGTCGAACGCGACGGCGCTCGCGTCGAAGGTCGCGTCGTCGAACGCCCACTGCGGTGAGGCGAGGCGCCAGATCAGCTTCGCGAAGTCGTGCCGGTAACGGTCGTAGCCCGCACGCCCGCGCTCGGTCGCGAAGTAGTACTGGTACCACCACTGCAGCTCCGCGGCCGGAGGCAGCGGCGCGGCCCCGGCCGCCTGGCTCCCGATGAGGTAGCCGCTCACCGAGACGAGCCCGAGCGTGCGTTCCGGGTGCAGGGCGGCGACGATGCCTGCGGTGCGCGCGCCCCAGTCGAAGCCGGCGACGATCGCGCGGTCGACGCCGAGCGCGTCGAGGAACGAGATCGCGTCGGCCGCGAGGGCCGACTGCTGGGCGTTCCGCAGCGTCTCGGGCGAGCGGAAGACCGTCTCGCCGTGGCCGCGCAGGTACGGCACGAGCACCCGGTGGCCGGCGTCGACGAGCTGCGGGACGACCTCGGCGAAGCTGCGGATGTCGTACGGCCAGCCGTGCAGGAGCAGCACGGCGGTGCCGTCGCGCGGGCCCGCGTCGACGTAGGCGACGTCCAGGTCGCCGGCGTCGACGTGGTGCAGGTTCGCGAACGGGTCGGCGGTCGCCGCTCCCGTCGCGGTGGAGTCGAGTGTCTGAGACATCCTGGTACCCCTTCGTTCGTCCGATGCCGGATCAGAGCGCGGCCAGCGCGTCGCGCAGCGCGGCCAGCCACGCGTCGGCGGTCGCCGGGTCGGTGTGCGAGCCGTGGTGGCCCGGGAAGGTGACGAATGGCACGCCCAGCTCGTCGGCGATGCGACGCGAGGTGCGGCCGAACGGCAGGTCGATGCTCAGCTCGCCGGCGCCCGCCACGACCTTGACGCCGTTGGCCTCGATGGCGGCGAGGGCGGGCGCGTAGTTGGTGAGCGGGAGCATCTGATCCTTCACGTAGAAGTCCGCGAAGTCGAGGCCCGGCAGGGCGCCGAGGTTCGGGCGCAGCACGTCGACCTCGGCCCGGCTGAACGGCTTGCCCTCGTTGAACGGCAGCTGCGTCAGCACCAGGAAGTCGAAGAACGCGGGCTTCGCGCCCTCCGCCCACGCGGTCCGGTAGACGTCGGCGATGGCGGCACGGAAGTCGTCGCCGTCGGGCAGGACCCGGATGACGGGCGGCTCGTGCGCCACGAGGCCCTCGACGACCTCGGGGTGGTGCTTCGCGAGCTCGAGGCCGACCAGGGCGCCGGCGCTGTTGCCGAACACGAGCGCCCGGTCGACGCCCGCGGCGCGGAGCACCGCGAGCACGTCGCGCGCCTGCTGCCCGATCTCGTACTGCCGCGGCGCGTTGCCCGTGCTGCGGCCGAAGCCGCGCGGGTCGTAGGTGATCACGGTGTGGTCGGCGGCGAGGGGCTCGGCGATCAGGCCGTAGGCGGATGCGTCGCCGGGCGTGCCCGGCAGCAGGATGATCGGCGCGCCCGTGCCGCGGACGTCGAAGACGAGCTCGTCGCCCTCGACGACGACCCGGTCGGTGCGGGTGCCGGTGGTGATGACGTCCTGGACGGACATGGTTCCTCCTTCGCTTCTCGTCGGGCCGGTCGCCGCGACGTGCTTCGACGATCCCGCGGGTGGCCCCTTCGAGGCGCCGGTCTCACCCACCGGGACGACCCCCGGGGCACGGGCACCGGGGTACTGGGCCGGGCCACTGGGGCCGGGGCACCGGGCAGGCGCAATGGGGCGGGCACGGGGATGCCGGCCCCGGGATCGGGACCGGCATCCTTCGGAGGGGTGGAGGTGGGGGTCAGCGCGAGCCGAACAGGGCGACTCCCGCCCAGAGGGCGCACTTGTGGTCGACGGCGAAGCCGCGTTCGACGGACGGCGCGGGGTCGTCGAGCGAGAGCACCTGGGTGCGCAGGTCGAACCGCGGCCACGAGGCATCCGGGCTCGACGGCGACCCGGTCGCAGCGAACCGCACCCAGGCCTCCTGCATCGTCGACGCGAGCTGCTCCTGGTCGGCCGTCAGCGAGCCGGCGAGCGGCGCGTTGGGCTGGCCGAACAGGTAGGCGAGCTCCGACTGGTGCGTGGCCGCGGGCGGCGGGCCGAGCGTGTCGGGCACGTAGAGCTGCGGCGCCTCGGCGTCGTTGAACTCGTAGGCGAACGTCGGCACCCAGGCCGCGGCCGCTGCGTCGAGGGCGAACGTCGGGCACGAGAAGTTCGCGTCGGAGTTCAGCACGGTGAACGCGTGCGTCGGCGATGCGTACTTCGAGAGCGGGTAGGCCGCCGCGATGGTCGCCGCGGTCCGCTCGCCGACGCCGAGGCTCGACGCGATGACCGACGTGTAGTTCGAGGCATCCACCTGGCCGGGGCCGATGACCGTCGCGCCTTTCGTGACGCTGACGCCGAGGGGCACGAAGATGCGCTCCTCCTGCGTGTTCACGCCGTTGATGATCGGCACCCGGTTGAACCGGCCGGTCGCGATCGCGACCCCCACCGAGGTCTTCAGGACCGCGCCGTCGACGACGCCGGGCGTGATCGACAGCGGCTGGTTCGCGACGAGCACGTCGACGGGCACCTGACGGAGGCACTCGGCCGTCTGGTCGGCGCAGCCGACCGCCGTCGCCGAGGCGCGCCCCTCCTCCTCGGCCTGCGCGAGCGGCTTCTGGAGCGGCGCGAAGGCACCGCTCTGGATCACCGCGCGCTGGAACAGGCCCTTCGCGCCGGGCGAGGCGAGCTGCATCCCGACCGAGAGGCCACCGGCGGACTGTCCGGCGATGGTCACTCGGCCCGCGTCGCCGCCGAACCGGCCGATGTTGTGCTGCACCCATCGGAGGGCGGCCTGCTGGTCCATCAGGCCGTAGTTGCCCGACGCGCCGGTGCCGTCGGCGAGGGCCGGGTGCGAGAGGAAGCCGAGGAGGCCGAGGCGGTAGTTGATCGTGACGACGATCGCGCCCTTCGACGCGAGGTCGGACGCGTCGTAGTCGGCGCCCTCGCCGAGTTCGAACCCGCCGCCGTGGATCCAGACGATCACGGGCAGGCCGCTGCGCGAGGCCGAGGCCGAGGCCGTGTCGGACGGCACCGTCACGTTGAGGTACAGGCAGTCCTCGCTCGAGCCGTTCGGGCTCGGCGGCGCCTGCGGGCAGACGGGCGAGTACGCGGTCGCGTCGCGCGCGCCGGCCCAGGCCGGGACGGGCTGCGGCGGCGTCCAGCGCAGGTCCCCGACCGGCGCGGCCGCGTACGGCACGCCGCGGAACTCGACGCCCGTCGGCGTCGCGACGCCCTGCAGGGCTCCGGAGTCGACGGTGACGAGCGTCGCCGGCGCGGCCGGAGACCCCGACGACCCGGCGGATGCCCCACTCCCGCGCTCGGCTGCGTGCGCCGGAGGCGCGAGCGATGCCCAGCACGCCGCGAGGACGATGAGGGCGCCGAGGACGGCGAGGATCCGGACCGTGACGGTGCGGACGGGATGGGTGCGGACGGCGGTGCGTCCGGTGCCGGCGGCGGGCGTCGGCACTCGAGGGGCGTCGGGCGGTGGCGTGTGATTCTGCATGGAGCCACCGTCGCGGAGGAGCGGTCGCGCGCGCGCCGGTGCGACTGCCGGGTCGGAGGCACGGGTGGTGCCCGGGTCGCCCGGTGCACCCACGGGTGGATGACTGGGAGCCGCTCCGGCTAGACGGCCGATGCCGCCGGCTCGCGAAGCGCCCGCGCCAACTGGCGCCGTGAACTCACCCCGAGCTTCGTGAACACCTTCCGCAGGTGCCACTCGACGGTGCGCGGGCTGAGGAACAGCTGCGCGCCGATCTCGGGGTTCGTGTTGCCGCTCGCGGCGAGACGGGCGATCTGCCGCTCCTGCGCCGTGAGCTCGTCGACCGGCCCGTCGGCGGCCCGGTGCACGACCTCGCCGGTCGCGGCCAGCTCCCGGGCCGCACGGTCGGCGAACGCGTGGGCGCCCATGCGGGTGAACAGCTCGTGGGCCTGCCGCAGCGCCTCCCGGGCCTCGACGCGGCGGTTCTGCCGGCGCAGCCACTCGCCGTACAGCAGGTGCGCACGCGCGGTGGCGGTAGCGATCCGGGTGCGGCCGAGCTCGTCGACGGCCGCGAGGTACAGCGCCTCGGCGTCGCGGTCGTCGGCGAGCAGCGCGGCGGAGCGGGAGGCGAGCCCGCGGGCCCAGTCGGTGCCGGTCGCCGCGGCGATCTCCTGGAGCCGGGCCAGTGAACGGCGGGCCTCGTCGGGCGCTCCGGCTCGCACCGCCGCCTCGACGTGCTCGGGCAGCACCCAGGCGGCCAGGCCGATGTCGAACGGGTGGCCGTCGGCGGCGGCCGTCGCCGCGAGGGCGTCGGCGTAGCGGCCGGAGGAGTTGTGCAGGACGCCCTCCTGCAGGGCGTTCGAGAGGAGCCACTGGCCCTCCCCCTCCGCGGCGCGCGCGTGCACGAGGGCGCGGGACTGCCCCATCGCCACGGGGTCGCCCCGGTACGCGGCGAACCATCCCTCGCGGTCGGGGAGCTCCGGGAAGTCACGGGCGGAGATGACGTCGCGGATCGCCGCGTACTGCTCCTCCGCGTGCGTGATGCGACCGCTCATGAGCTGGAGCGGGTACCACTCGGCCATCGCCATGAGCAGCGACGACAGGGCGCCCTCGCGGCGGCAGGAGTCCACGAACTCGCTCGCGAGCTCGACGTACGCGTCGTCGTCGAGGAGCACCCGCGAGACGAGGCAGGCGAGCGGCAGCCAGCGGAGGGCGCCGATCTCGTCGCCGATGTCGGCGCCGAGGCCGCGTCGGGGATCGCGGTTCGCGGCCGGCAGCGGTTCCGCGGGGGTGCGGTCGAGTGCGCGGAGCTCGTCGAGCGCGTCCCTGAGCAGCGGCGCGGCGGCCGCGTACCCGTCGATGGCGAGCACGGCCAGCCCCTCGAGCGCGGCGACGGCGGCCCGCGCCCCGGCGTTGAGCGGCTCGACCGGTCGCGCCGCGAGGATGGCGTGGGCGACGTCGGTGAGTTGCACGCCACGCGCGCGCGACCCGACGAGCACGGCGGCGATGTACGCGTTCGCGTAGGTCGCGAGCGCCGCGTCGCTGTCGTACGCCTCGAGTCGACGGGCGGCCTCGAGCAGCGCGCCGGCGGCGTCGCGCCCCGGGGCGACGTAGAAGAGCACCTGTCCGCGGACCAGGTCGACGCGGGCCTGCTGGTGCTCGTCGAGCAGTTCGGGCTCGGCTCCGTCGAGCAGCCGCAGGGCCTGCTGCATCCCGCCGGCGCGGAACGTGTCCTCGGCGGCCATCAGCGCGCGACGCGAGCGCATCTGCGCGTCGGGGGTCAGCGAGGCGCCGCGCGCGTGGAACATGGCGGCCGCGACGAGGCCGCCGCGGAGGCGCGCGCGAACGGCGGATGCCACGAGCTCGGCGGCGACGTCCTCGTCGAGTCCGATCGAGCCCTCGGCGAGGTGCCAGGCCCGGCGGTCGGGGTCGCTGTCGGGGTCGGTCGCGGCGGCGAGGGCGAGGTGCGCCGCGCGCCGGTCGGCCGCGGGCTCGGCGGCGACGACGGCCGATCGCACGAGCGGATGCCGGAACCGCACCTTCGCGCCGACCTCGACGAGGTCGTCCTCGACGGCGGGCTCGAACGCGGAGGCGTCAAGCCCGAGCGCCTGGGCTGCGCCGAGCACGAGCGCGGGGTCGCCGACCGGCTCGAGCGCGGTGATGAGCAGGATCCGGCGGGTCTCGGGCGGCAGGCCCTCGACGCGGCGGCGGAACGACTCCTCGATCCGGCCCGCGACGCCGGTACGGCCCGCCGTGCTCGCGATCCCGCCGAACTCCAGCGCGTCCGCGCCGCGATGGAGCTCGACGAGCGCGAGCGGGTTGCCGTGCGCCTCGGCGATGATCCGGTCGCGCACCGCCTGGTCGATCGGCCCGGGCACCACGGTCGCCAGCAGCGCGCGGGCGTCGTCGTCGTCGAGCGGGCTGACCGTGAGGTCGTCGATCGCAGCGAACCGCTCGTCGACGGGCTCCCGGACGGCGAGCACCAGCCCGACCGACTCGGCGACCAGCCGCCGCGCGACGAACGCCAGCACCTGCGCGGACGCCTGGTCGAGCCACTGCGCGTCGTCGACGAGGCACAGCAGCGGCTGCGCCTCGGCGGCGTGGCTGAGCAGGCTGAGGGTCGCGAGTCCGACGAGGAAGCGGTCGGGCGCCGGGCCCGTCCGCTGCCCGAACGCCACCCCGAGGGCCACCGCCTGCGGTTCGGGCAGCGCGTCGAGGCCGTCGAGGATCGGCGCGCACAGCTGCTGCAGGCCCGCCAGCGGCAGCTCCATCTCCGACTCGACGCCGACGGCGCGGAGCACGCGGCATCCGCTCGCCTGCTCGGACAGGTAGTCGAGGAGCTCCGACTTGCCGAGCCCCGCCTCCGACCGGACCACGAGCGATCGACTCTCGCCACCGCGCAGGCTGGCGACGAGTCGATCGAGCCGCTCGCGTTCGCGGCGGCGACCGATCAGGGACGGTCCGGGTCCAGGGGGCGCCATGTTCGGTGAGCCTACTTGCCGGAGAGCGCTCTCGTGCGCCATCCGTCACCGATGTTCACGCGCGATCCGTGTGAACTCGGCCGACCGGATCCGCCAGTGGCGGCCGTCGCGGCGGTACGCGACGCTCAGCCAGCCGAAGCCGTGGATGACGCGCTCCCGGTTGCCGATGAACAACAGGTCCTCGATCGAGCAGCGGCCCTCGGCGCGCGCGTCCGAGAGCACGTCGAGCTCCTCGCCGAACGCTCGGACGATGAGGGTCCCGGCGCCCAGCGCGCGGTCGATCGCCTCGCCGATGCCCGGACCGTCGGCGAAGCAGGTCAGCGCGCCGTCCGCCGCGAACGCGCGGAACCGCCCGTCGGGCAGGAACAGCTCCTCCACGGCCGGCCAGTCCCGTTCGGAGGCGAGCCGGCACAGCCGCGCCTGCAGCCGCCGCAGTTCCTCGATCGCGACGAGTCGATCCAATGGGGACAACGGTGACGCCGCGCTCACTCCGGGAGGTCCTGGCCGGCCGCTGCGCGGACCATGAACTCGGCGTACCACTCGGGCCAGTCCGGGTCCTCCGCTCCGATGCGCGCCTCGTGCTCGCCGTGTGCGACTGCGGCGGAGCGGAGCGCCCGGGCGAGCTCGGCGGGCGAGTCGAAGCGGGTCTGCACGATCCGGCCCGGGATGCGGGTGGTGATCTCCTGCAGCACCCACTCGTTGCCGTCCGGGTCCTCGAAGGCGGCGAACGAGCCGTAGGAGCCGCGGTTCGGCGCGAGTCCGGGCATCCGGAACGCCGCCCCGCCGTGGTGGAAGACGCCGGTCGCGTCGTGGAAGACCCCGCTCACGGCCACGCCCTGCGCGACGAGGCGGGCGCGCGCTGCCTCGACGTCGGAGACGACGAGGTGCAGGCCGCGGGCCGATCCGGGCTGGGCGTCGGTGACGCCCGTGCCGAAGATGATCGACGTGGGCGACCCGGTCGGGGTGAACTCGACGACGCGGTAGTCGGGCCCGATCACGAGGTCAACGTCGAGGGTCCAGCCCAGCCGGTCGTAGAACTCGAGCGCGCGGTCGACGTCGGCGACCGGGATGACGACGACCTCGAGCTTGAGGTCGCCGGCGGCGGCATCCGTCGCGGTCGCGGAGGTGGCCGCGTCCGCGGTGGCGGGCCGGTCGGTCTGGATGGTCATCGGATGCTCCTCTGCGGTGGTTCCCGGCTCTGCCGGTGGTGCCGGCGGCCGGGTCCCGACCGCCGATCCGAGCCTCGTCCTCGCGTGCGCCCGTCGCGCCGGTGGAACCCACTGGCCGGCACCCGGGTGCCGTCGACTCGGGTGTCGACCCGGGAGACCACCGGGCGCGACGACCCGCCCTGCGCGACGAGCATCGACGTCGGAGGCATCCACCGCCGGGGCGGATGCCCGGACGAGAGGAGCGGGACATGCCCGCGAACACGGAGGAACGACCGACCCGGGTGTGGCTGGTCACGGGAAGCACGCGCGGCTTCGGTCGCGCGATCGTCGGGGCCGCGCTCGAGCGCGGCGACGCGGTCGTCGCGACGGCGCGGTCGGTCGGCGCGCTCCGGGAGCTCGCCGATCGCCACGGGACGGACCGGCTGCTCGCCCTGCCGCTCGACGTGACCGACGCCGACGCCGCGGAGGCGACCGTCGCCGCGACCGTCGAACGGTTCGGCCGTCTCGACGTGGTCGTGAACAACGCGGGCTACGCCGACAGCGCGCCGATCGAGGAGATGCCGGCGGCCGAGTTCCGCGCCCAGGTCGAGACCAACCTGTTCGGCGTGGTGAACGTGACCCGCGCCGCACTGCCGGTGCTCCGCCGCCAGCGCTCGGGGCTCCTCCTGCAGTTCTCCTCGGTGGGCGGCCGGGTCGGCGGCACGCCGGGCATGGGCGCGTACCAGGCGGCGAAGTTCGCGGTCGAGGGGTTCTCGGAGGTGCTGGCGCGCGAGGTCGCGCCACTCGGCATCCGGGTCGTGATCGTGGAGCCGGGGGCCTTCCGCACCGACTGGCAGGGCAGCTCCATGACGATGTACCCGGTCGGGCCCGACTACGAGGCGACGGTCGGCGCCCTGCACGAGTTCCGACGGGCGAGCCAGGGCAACCAGGCGGGCGACCCGGTGCGCGCCGCGGACCTGCTCGTCGGCCTCCCCGATCGCGCGCAGCTGCCGCTGCGGCTCCCGCTGGGGTCGGCGGCGGTCGACATGGTCGTCGCGAGCGACCGGGCGCGGGTGGAGGAGACGCTCGCGTGGGCGGACGTCAGCCGTGCGGCCGACTTCCCGGAGCCGGCCGCGTCCGCCGCGGAGCGATGATGCGATGAACCGGATGCCTCGCGCCGATGCCCCGCCGGGCGGGATGCCCCGTGCCGGCGCCCCCGTCGCGACCCGCGACCGGGACCGCACCACGCTCTTCGAGATCTTCTTCGACCTCGTCTTCGTGTTCGCCCTGACCCGGGTCGTCGCGCTCGTCGAGGCGGAGCCGGACGCGGGGTCGCTGCTGCACGCGACGATCCTGCTCGTGCTGCTCTGGTGGGCGTGGTGCGCGTTCATCTGGCTCGGGAACCAGGTGCGGCT
This sequence comes from Agromyces sp. MMS24-K17, assembly GCF_043950245.1. Lineage (GTDB taxonomy): Bacteria > Actinomycetota > Actinomycetes > Actinomycetales > Microbacteriaceae > Agromyces. Next base: position 896,131 of record NZ_CP171640.1, read on the forward strand.
CGACCGCGGGTTCGTCCGGGTCGGGATGCTCGTCGCGATGGCCGCCCTCTTCGTGGTCGCGCTCGTGATCCCGGAGGCGTGGACGCGGCATCCCGGCGGCGCGAATCCCGCGCTGGTGCTCGCGCTCGCGTTCGCCGTCGTCCGCGGGTGCTACGTCGGGCTGTTCGCGGTGACGGCCTGGCGTCGCCCGCGCCTCCGGCGCCAGCTGCTCCTCGACCTCGGGCCGCAGACGGTGTCGATCGGACTCCTCGTCTCCGGCGCGCTCGCCGGCGGCGCGTGGCAGGCCGGGCTCTGGGCGGCGGCCTTCGCGGTCGACTTCGCGGGCGGCCGGTCGGCCGCACGGTACCGGGGGTGGCGGGTCGGCAGCCCGCGCCATTTCAGCGAGCGGCACGACCTGGTGCTCATCATCGCGCTCGGCGAGACCGTGCTGTCGTCGGGGGCCCGCGTCGACCCGTGGTCGACGAGCCCGCTCGCGATCGCGGTGGCCCTGCTGGGGTTCCTGATCACGACCAGCCTCTGGTGGGCGTTCTTCGGGCGGCTGTCGGCGGCCGCCGCCGCGGCGCTCGCGCACGCCGACCACGCCGCGCGACCGGCGCTCGCGCGCGACGGGTACACGTTCGGGCACTTCCCGCTCGTCGCCGGCGTGGTGCTCGTGGCGGTCGGCAGCACCCTGCTGCTCGACGACGTCGCGGTCCGTCCGGATGCGCCGGCGAGCGGGATCGCGGTCGTCGCGCTCGCCGCGGGCGTCGTGCTCTTCCTCGTCGGCCTCGAGGCGTTCCGCCGGATCCTGCTGCGCACCAGGCGGTGGGCGTCGATCATCGGGGCGGCCGCCGTCGTGGCCGCCGCGGCAGCCGCCGCGTGGGTCCCGGCGTGGGTCGTCCCCGTGCTCGTCGCGGCGATCGTCGCCACCACCGCGGCGGTCGTCGGCCGCGCCGGCCCGATGGCCGGCTGCGGCGGCGGCGCCCGCGGGTACGATGGATCCGTGGAGATCGAGGTCGACAGAGCCTAGCCGCCGCATCGTCGGCGGCGCTCCGAGTCGACGCCTCCGGCGTGCGTCCTCAGCGACCACCCACCCCTCAGGCCCCCGCGGGCCGCACGACCCACGGTCGTGCCGTGCGCCGCCCCGGGCCGATGTCAGCCCTGCAACCAGGGCGGGAAAGATCCACATGTCCTCATCGGCAACCCCTTCCATCACCCTCCGCGACCTCTCCTTCGCCTGGCCCGACGGGCGCGTCGCGCTGTCGCAGGTCTCCGGCACGTTCGGCGTCGGCCGCACGAGCCTCATCGGCGACAACGGCGCCGGCAAGTCGACCCTGCTGCGGCTCATCGCCGGACGGCTCGAGCCATCGTCCGGGTCGATCACGACGACCGGCGAGGTCGGGTACCTCCGCCAGACGCTGATCCTCGACGGATCGGCCACGGTCGCCGAGCTCCTCGGGATCGACGCCCAGCTGCGTGCACTGCGGGCCATCGAGGCGGGCGACGTCGACGTCCGCCACTTCGACGCGATCGGCGACGACTGGGACATCGAGAGCCGAGCCGCGGATGCCCTGCACGAGCTGGGCTTCCCGTCCCTCGGCCTCGACCGTCGCGTCGAGGCGTTGTCCGGAGGCGAGGCGATGCTCATCGCGATCACCGGACTGCGCGTCCGCCGGACGCCGATCACCCTGCTCGACGAGCCGACGAACAACCTCGACCGCGAGACGCGGGCGAAGGTCGCCGCGCTCGTCGCGTCGTGGCCGGGCACCCTCGTCGTGGTCAGCCACGATCGCGACCTGCTCGAACTGGTCGACGAGACGGCCGAGCTGCACGACGGCCGGCTGACCGTCTTCGGCGGGCCCTTCTCCGCATGGCGCGAGCACCTCGACCGCGAGCAGCAGGCCGCGATCCAGGCGGCGCGTTCCGCCGAGCAGGCGCTCAAGGTCGAGCGGCGCCAGCGCGAGGAGGCCGAGGTGAAGCTCGCCCGACGGGAACGCACCGGCCGGAGCACGAAGCAGCAGGGCGGCATCCCCCGCATCCTCGCCGGCAACCGGGCGAGCCGCGCGCAGGTCTCCGCCGGCGGCCTGCGTGCCGGCGCGGATGCGCGGGTCCAGGCCGCGAGGGCCGCGGTGGATGCCGCGTCGTCACGGGTCCGCACCGAGGAGCACGTCCACCTCGTGCTGCCCGATCCCGAGGTCCCGCGGAGCCGCAGGCTCGCGGAGCTGTACGGGCACGAGCGCGGCTTCGTGCTGCAGGGGCCGGAGCGCGTCGCGCTCGTCGGGCCGAACGGCATCGGCAAGACCACCCTGCTCGACCAGCTCGTGCACGGCACCGAGCCGACGCCCGGCCGCCCGTACGGCCGGCTCATCACCGACCGCGTCGGCTACCTCACGCAGCGGCTCGACGGGCTGGACGACGAGCGCAGCGCGCTCGAGAACGTCGCCCATCGGGCCGCGGGGCTGAGCCCGGGCGAGATCCGGAACCAGCTGGCGCGGCTGCTGTTGCGCGGGGACTCGGTCGAGCGACCGGTGTCGACGCTGTCCGGGGGTGAACGCTTCCGGGTGGCCCTGGCCGGGTTGCTGCTCGCGGAGCCGCCGGCCCAGCTGCTGGTGCTCGACGAGCCGACGAACAACCTCGACCTGCGCACCGTCGACCAGTTGGTCGACGCCCTCGCCGACTACCGCGGGGCGCTGCTCGTCGTGACCCACGACCGCGACTTCCTCGAGCGCGCGGGCTTCGACACGTTGCTCGAACTCGACGCCGCCGGGGAGCTGCACGAGCGACCGGTCCCGCGCGGCCCGGGAGCCGACCAGTAGGAGGCACGGGCGCGCCGCGGGGTGCGCTCGCGAGACGGTCGTGGTGGGGCGTGATCATCGCCCCGCCACGACCCCTCGAAAGGACGCATCCCATGCCGGTCATCCGATTCCACCTCCACTCCGAGCTCAGCACGCCCGAGGTCATGGCCGTACTGACCGACTTCGGGCCGTCGCGCCCCGAGCAGTGGCCCACGATCGATGCGGACCACTTCGAGGTCCACGCCCTCGGCGACGACTGGGCGGTGGTCACCGAGGGCACCGCCGCGGCGTGGGAGCAGGCCCGCTACGAATGGGACGCCGACCGGAACCGCGTCGAGATCACCACGCTCGACTCGAAGGTGTTCGGCCCGGGTGGCGGCTGGGTCTTCCAGCTCGCGCCGGACGGCGAGGGCACGCGGGTCGACGTCGAGCTGACCCGTGAACCGCAGTTCCTCAAGGGCCGGCTGCTCGCCCTGCTGCTCCCCCTCGTCGCACCCCGCTCGCTGCGGAAGGCGTTCGCGGTGCCGCTGCACGCGACGGTGTGACGCGCCGCCGGCGTCAGACCTCCACGGCGAAGCCGAGGTCGACGTCGGCGGCCGCGAACCCGCCGGAGACGCCCCAGCTCTCGCGCGGGATGTCGTGGATGATCGTCGTCACGTGGTCGCGGGGGATGCCGCACGCCTCCAGGCGTTCGACGATCTCGCGGAACAGGGTGCGCTTCGCGTCGGCCGACCGGCCCGCGAAGCAGTCGATCGTGACCAGGGTGCGCCGCTCCGGATCGGGCGTCGCCGGCGAGCAGGCGAAGCGGTGCGGTTCGTGCACGACGAGGCGGACGTCCTTGTCGTCGGGCGGGATGCGGAACGCGGCCACGAGCGCGCCGTGGACCGCGTCGATGATCGCGACCTCCTCCGCCTCGGAGTAGCGACGGCGCACCTCGATCAGCGCAGCGGGCATGTCGGTTCCCTTCCGTCGGCGGCCGCGGTCGGGGCCGCCGGTACCTGACATTCTGGCGGGAATCGAACCCGGACCGTGGCATCCGCTCGAATCGATTCGATAAGATGCTCCGCGGGGCTCGAGCGGCCCCGACCTCCTCCCGCCGCACGACCTCGAGAGCCACCATGGCCAGATCCCTCACCACCGGCGCGCCGTGGCGCGTCATCCTGCTCTTCGCCGTCCCCCTGCTGCTCGGCAACGTCGTGCAGCAGCTGTACCAGATCGCCGATGCCATCGTCGTCGGCCGCCACCTCGGCGTCATGTCGCTGGCTGCGATCGGCGCCACCGGCAGCCTGCTGTTCCTGCTGCTCGGATTCGCGTGGGGCGTCACCTCGGGATTCGCGATCCCGACCGCGCAGGCCTTCGGCGCGCGCGACTACGACGGCGTGCGCCGGTCGGTCGCGGTCGGCACGATCCTGACCGGCGCGATGAGCGTCGTGCTCACGGTCGCCGCGCCGCTCATCGCCGAGCCGGCCCTGCGCCTGCTGCAGACGCCCGAGGAGCTCCTCCCCGAGGCGACGGTCTTCACGCAGATCAGCTTCCTCGGGGCATCCACCATGATGTTCTTCAACTTCCTGTCGGCGATCATCCGCGCCATCGGCGACTCGCGCACCCCGCTCGTCTTCCTCACCGTCGCGTGCGCGCTCAACGTCGCGCTCGTGCTGTGGTTCGTCGGCGTCATCGATTGGGGCGTCGCGGGAGCCGCGCTCGCGACCGTCGTCGCGCAGGCGGTCTCGGTCGTGCTCTGCCTCGAGTTCGTGCGCCGCCGGGTGCCGGTGCTGCACCTGCGTCGCGCCGACTGGCGCGTCAGCCGAGCGGATGTCTCGGAGCACCTCCGCCTCGGCCTGCCGATGGGCTTCCAGGCCTCGATCATCGCGATCGGCACGCTGACCGTGCAGGTCGCGCTGAACGCGCTCGGCGCCGACGCGGTCGCCGCGTACACGACCGGAGCCCGCGTCGACTCGCTCGCCGTCGCGCTGCTCCAGTCGATCGGCCTCGCGGTGTCGATGTTCGCCGCGCAGAACCTCGGCGGCCGTCGGCCCGACCGCATCCGCCGCGGTGTCGTGCAGGCGACCTGGCTCGCCATCGCTGCATCCGTGGTGATCGGCGCCGCCCTCATCGCGTTCGGCGAGCACCTCGTGCGCCTCTTCGTCGGCGAGGGCTCCGACGCGGTCGTCGCGGAAGCGGCGACGATGCTGGCGATCAACGGCTTCAGCTACATCGCCCTCGGCGTGCTGTTCGTGCTGCGCGGTGCGCTCCAGGGCCTCGGCCACACCGTCGTGCCGACCGTCACCGGCGTGATCGAGCTCGTCATGCGCGTCGGCGCCGCCGTCGTGCTCGGATCGATCTTCGGCTTCGTCGGGGTCGTGTGGAGCAACCCGCTCGCCTGGATCGGCGCGGTGATCCTGCTCATCCCGGCCTACGTGCGCGAGCACCGGCGCCTCGGCCGGATGCGCGTCGAGCCGCGCACGGCCACGCCGACGACGCCGATCCAGGTGATCGGCCCGGTCGACGGGTCGATGACGGTGGACGCCGTCGTGACCGGGGCGATCCCGGTGGTCGAGGCGGGCGACGTCGCCTCGGACCGGCGGCCGCCACGGGGCATCCGCTCGCTGCGGGCGCGCCGGAAGGTGCGACCCTAGCGGCCGCACCGGGTCGGGTCGGGCCGGTCTAGCGCAGGCTGCGCAGGCGCGACGCGCCGATGATCGCCGCCAGCCCGAAGCCGATCGCCGTCACGACCGGCGTGAGCACCACCAGCAACGGGATCGGGTTCGCGTGGAACCGCGGTCCGCCCGGCGCGCCGATGTACGCCCCGACCGGCACGGAGAACCCGCCCCCGCCGCCTCCGCTGCCCTCGCCGTGACCGGCCGGCACCTGCGTGCCCTCCTGGGTCTCGCCCGAGCCCTCGCCGGCCCCGAACCCGAATACGACGAGTGCCACCGGCACGAAGTCCGCACCGTTCAACACGACCTTCTCGCCGTACGCCACCTTCGCGCCCCACGAGGGGACCGCCCCCGCCAGGGTCTCGCTGAGCTTCGCCATGGGTCGACGCTACGCCGGTCGGCCTCCGCTGGACAGGGCCCGCGGAAGATTCCCCGGTCGGCGTCGTAGGCTGCGTCGGTGAGTTCCGCGCAGCCCGAGGCATCCGTTCGCCGTTCGCGACCGTCGATCGGCCGGATCGCCGGTGCCGCCGCGATCGACGCGGCCCTCGTCGTCGCGTTCGCGGCGACCGGCCGCGCCAGTCACACCGAGGATGTGCTCGCCGGGCTGTGGCAGACGGCCTGGCCGTTCCTCGCGGGTCTCGCGGTCGGCTGGGTCGTGACGTTCGCGTGGCGTGCGCCGAGTGCCCCGGTCCGGACGGGGCTCGGTGTGTGGGCGGCGACGCTCGTCATCGGCATGCTCCTGCGCGCGGCATCCGGCCAGGGCACCGCGCTGCCGTTCGTGATCGTCGCGGCGATCGTGCTGTTCGCGTCGCTCGTGGGCTGGCGCTCGATCGCCGCGGTCATCCGCGCGGTGCGGGATCGCCGCGAACGCGAGGGGTGAAGGACGGCGGCACGCGGCGTCGCGGCGCGCGGACGCGTCAGGCGACCCCGCGCAGCCGCGTGATCGTCGCGACCCGGTCGCCGCCGCTCATCTTCGCCTCGTACATCGCGTGATCCGCCGCGCGGATGAGTTGGTCGATGACGAGCGGTCCACCCGCGCCGTCGACGCTGACGGTGCCGATGCTCGCCGTGATCGAGAGCTCGGTCGGGAGCGCCGCGTACGGCTCCGCCACGGACGCGCGGAGGCGCTCGGCGAGGGCCGCCGTGTCGTCGGGCCGGTCGACCGCCGCGACGACGATGAACTCGTCGCCCCCGAAGCGGCCCAGCACGTCGCCCTCGCGGATGACCCGCCGCAGGCGCCCCCCGACCTCGCGGAGGATCGTGTCGCCGGCCGCGTGCCCGAGCCGGTCGTTGATGGACTTGAACCCGTCGAGGTCGATGAAGATCACGCCGAGCGCCTGGAAGTCCGACTGGAGCATCCGCTCGACGTCGTCCTCGAAGAGGCGACGGCTGGGCAGGCCGGTGACCGCATCGTGCATCGCCGCGCGGAGCACCGTCTCCTCGAGACGGACTCGGGCGATGGCCTGCGCGGTCTGGTTCGAGAGCGCCTCCGCGAGCGGCACGGCCTCCTCGTCGAACTCGCGAGGGTGGTCGAAGTAGCAGATCATCGACCCGAGGGTCTCGCCCTTCGAGCGGATCGGCGAGGCGAGCGCGGCCTGGATCCCCGCGGCGCGGAAGACCTCGCCCATCGGGACCTCGGGGACGTACGTGTCCGCGTCCTCGGGGGTCCGCACCACGAGCACCTCGCCGCCGGCGATCGTCACCGCGCCCGTCGGGCGGAAGCCCTCCGGCCAGTGGTCGAGGAGCGGGTTGACGCCGGCGACCTGCACCACCCCGTCCTCCCCGGTCAGGTGCACGCTCACGAACGTGGCGGCGAACGCGCGTTGCGCCGCGTCGACGAGGAGCTCGGCGGCCTCGGCCTCCGACCGGATGCCGGCGAAGCCGACGGCGGCACCGAGCAGGATCTGGAGGCGCTGGCGGCCACGGGCCGTCTTCGCCTCCGCCCCGCGGAACCCCAGGGCGAACGCCGACCGGGCGGACACGTCGTAGACGGCGACCTGGCGGCCGGCGCCGCCGTCCGTGTCGATGACGCCGACCACCACGGGCCGGACGACCCCCGATGAGCCGTGCATCGTCGCGTCGGTGGGCAACTGCCCGTCGCCGCCGGTGAGCGGCATGCGCAGGGTCAGCACCGCCTCCAGCGGCCGGCCGATGAGCTCGGCGCGGGGAGCCCCGATCCAGTCGAGGATCGTCGGGTTGAGGTCCACGATCGTCCCGTGCGGATCGAGCGTGATCAGCCCGCAGGGAGTCAGCTGCGGAAGCATGCGACCACCGGGTGGAAGGCGGGCGGGAATGGCATGAGGGAATGATCGCCGCGGCGAAATGGCTTGTCAATGCGGAGCGGGAAGCCGTTCCGATTCGGCGACGAAGCGTGCCGATCGGGTGATGTCCCCCTATTCGGGCGGACGTTCCATGTCGACGCCCGGGGAACCGGCTCCCGCCGATGTGGCCTCAGGCTCGCGGAGCGAGCCACCCCCGCAGGGATCGGGTCACGAACGGCAGCACCCAGTACGTCATCACCGGCGTGAGCACGAGCGTCGTCGCGAGGGCCCGCAGCCACAGCGGCAGCTCGCCCCAGCCGGGGATCGGCGCGGTCAGGTAGCCGAAGGCCAGGTTCACCGGGAAGAAGCCGAGCCAGATGGTCACGGCCTGCTTCCAGCGCGGCGGAGCGGCGGGCAGCGAGGGCGCGCCGTCGGCGCCCACGGCACCAGACTGGGACGCGGCGGATGCCCCGCCCGAGGCATCCGTCACCGCGATCGAGCCCGTCGCGGGCTCGTCGAACCAGCCCTCGATACCGGTGCGGCGCCGGCTGCGCTCCGAACGCACGAACCCCTCGCCCATCGACAGCCACCAGCCGCGCTCGCCGGAGCGCTCCCAGGCTTCGAGCGACGCCTCGTCGGCGAAGCGGTAGAGCATGTGCCAGTCCGTCGAGTGCTCGCCGGCGCGGATCCACCCCGAGCCGAGGAAGCCGGGGTACTTGTTCGCGAGGTTCACGCCGGTCTGCACCCAGGCGGTCGCCTCGGAGATGCGGGAGGGGTCGACCTCGCGGCGGATCGACACGGTGATGGGCTGGTTCGTGGCCATGTGCGGTGGGCTCTCGTGGGTCGCGCGACGGTGGTCGCGGAGCGGGGAGTCGGTCGGCGCGCTGCGGGGTGTGCGTGCGCCGGGGACCGAGTGTAGGCGATGCGGCCGAGCGCACGCCGGGAGGCATCCGGGCTACGGTGACGGCATGCGCACCCTCACGGTCTGCAACTTCGTCACCGTCGACGGCCGCTACGAGGACGACGACCACGACATCGGGTCGTTCTTCGAGCACCAGCACCCCGACTACCGCGGCGCCGACACCTTCGACCACGTCACGAACGCCCTGCTCGAGGCATCCGACACGCTGCTGCTGTCGGGGCGGCGCTCGTCGCTCGGGAACCTCGGGTACTGGGCGGGCGTGCGCGCCGATCCGGATGCCACGGCCATCCGCCGCCGGTTCGCCGCCCGCTTCGACGCCATCGAGAAGGTCGTCGTCTCCGACACGATCACGACCGAGGACCTCGCGCCCCACCCGCGCACGAGGATCGTGCGGGTCGCCGACGCCCGGGCCGAGGTCGCCGCGATGAAGCAGGGCGAGGGGCGGGGCATCCTCGTGCTCCTCGGCCGGATCCTCTGGAACGACCTCATGCACGCCGGCCTCGTCGACGAACTGCACCTCGTGACGTTCCCGCTCATCGCCGGCGGCGGGGTGCCGCTCTTCGACGACCGGCCGCCGGTCGCGCTGAAGCTCCTCGAGACCCGCGCCTGGCCGGAGTCGGGCAACGTGCTCATGCGCTGGCGGGTCGACCCGGCGTAGCCGCATCCGACTGCTTCACTGGCCGGATGCCGAGTGACGTGAGCCGTGCCGACACCGACGCGCGCGCTCGCCGAGGCACGCGCCTGATCGCTGTCGGTGCCGCCGTCGGATGCCTCGTGCTCGGCCTCGCGCTCCAGGTGCTCGATCGCACCCCGGTGGTCGACGTGCTCGGAGGCATCCTGTACGCGGCCCTCGTCGGGTGCCTCGCCCTGCTGGTCGCGCCGGGCCTGCGGCCGTGGGCGGTCGCCGCCATCGCGTTCGGCGTCTCGACGGCGGTGGAGCTGCTGCAACTCACCGAGCTCCCCGCGGCGATCGTCGCGGCGGCGCCGCCGGCGCGGCTTGTCTTCGGGAGCTCCTTCGACCCGTGGGACCTCGTCGCCTACCTCGGAGGCGCGGCGCTCGCGTTCGCGGTCGCCGCCGCGGCTCGGGGCGGCCGCGAGCGTCCGGCGCCGCGAGGCTAGGGTGACGACGTGACCGACTACCAGGTGCTCGAGATCGGCGCGCTCGACGAGTGGCGCTCCCACTACGGCGGCTTCCGCCCCGACAGCTCGCGCGACGGCCGACGCGTCGTCGACCACGAGCTGGCGATGCAGTACATCGGCCTGACCGCGAACGCGCTGGAGCCGGGCGAGCAGGCGGGCTACTGGCACCGGCACGCGAAGGTCGAGGAGCTCTACGTGTTCCTCGGCGGGCGCGGGCAGATGGGCCTCGACGACGACGTGGTCGAGGTCGGCCCCGGGACGGTGCTCCGCGTCGGCCAGGGCGTCTGGCGCACGTGGCGCTGCCGGCCCGACAGCCCCGACGAGCTGCGCTGGCTCTGCGTCCGCGCCGGCGGCACCGAGCTGCCCGAGTTCCCCGACGACTCGGAGCGCGGGCCCCACCGTCCCATGCCCTGGTGAACCCGGCCGGCGATCGGCCGAGCGCGCCGCGGCACGACGACCTAGGGTGAGCGCATGCGGACACCGGCGTCGTACGTTCGCGGGGTGCGGCACCCCGAGGCCTTCCACGGGCGGGGCATCCGTCGCGGCTTCTTCGAGGGCTGGTACGTCAAGCTCGTCTCCGCCGACCGCACGCAGCGCTGGGCGGTGATCCCGGGCGTCTTCCGCGGGCTCGCCGGCGACCGCGACCGCGACGAGGCGTTCGTGCAGGTGCTCGACGGGCGCACCGGGCGGTCGTGGTACCACCGCTTCGACGTCGACGAGTTCGAGGCATCCGACCGGGACTTCGACGTGCGCGTCGGCGCAAACCGGTTCGACGCGACCGGCGCGACCCTCGACCTGCCGCAGCTGCGCGGGCGGGTCGACTACGCCGGCGCCCTGGTGCCGTGGCCGGTGACCGCCCGCGAGCCCGGGATCATGGGCTGGTACGGGATGGTGCCGTTCATGGAGTGCTTCCACGGCATCGTCTCGTTCGGCCACGGGCTGGCCGGCGGCCTCGAGGTCGAGGGGGTGCCGACCTCGTTCGACGGCGGTCGCGGGTACATCGAGAAGGACTGGGGCAAGGCCTTCCCGGCGGGCTACGTGTGGATGGCCGGCAACCACGTCGACGCCGACGTCGGTGACGGTGCGGATGCCTCGCTCATCGCCTCGGTCGCGATCATCCCGTGGCTGCGCGGCTCGTTCCGCGGCTCGATCATCGGGTTCCGGCACGGCGGTCGCCTGTACAAGTGGACGACCTACAACCGATCGACGGAGCGGCGCCTCGCGATCGACGACTCGCACGTGCACTGGGCGGTGTCCGGGCCCGACGGCATGCTCGAGCTCGAGGCCGAACGGGTGCGCGGCGGGCTGCTGCACGCGCCGCTGCGGTCGGCGATGCACCAGCGCGTCGAGGAGACGCTCGATGCGCGCATCCGGTTCCGCCACCTCGACGGCGACGGGCGGGTGCTGCTCGAGGGCGTCGCCGAGTGCGCGGGGCTCGAGGTGTTCGGCGACCAGGAGCGGCTGCTCGCGCTCTGAGTCGCGAACCGTCGCGGGCGTCGCCCGAGCGCGCGGACGGGCGGCCGCTCGACGCGGCCGCCCGTCCCACTCCGATCAGCCGCCGGCGGCCTTCCGGATGTGCGCGGCGACGCGCTCCTCGACCGCGGGCGTCAGCTCGAGGATGGCGAACGACGTCACCCACAGGTCGCCGTCGTCGAGCTGCGCCGCCTCCTCGAAGCCGAGCGTCGCGTACCGCGTGGTGAACTTCGAAGCGGCCTTGAAGAACACCACGATCTTCCCGTCCGCGTCGGCATAGGAGGGGAAGCCGTACCAGGTCTTCGGGAACAGGTGCGGGGCGACGTCCTTGACGATCCGGTCGATGCCCTCGGCGAGGGCCTTGTCGGGCTCGGGGAGCGCGTCGATCGCCTCCCGGAGCGCCTTCTCGCCCGCTTCGCGGGTCTTGCCCGCCTTGGCCTGGGCGCGCAGCTCGGCGGCGCGCTGCTTGACGGCCTCGCGTTCCTCGACGGAGAGTCCGTCGTTCTTCACAGCCATGTCGTGCTCCTCTGTCGAGTCGGTGGTGGTCGTTGCTCTCATGTCGAACCTACGGAGCCCGCGCCGGCGGCGCTTCTCGGATCCTGATCGATGTCGCCACCACGACGCAATGGCGAAACCGGCGCCTGCAAGAATCGCTTCCCATGAGCCACGAGATCCGGATCGAGTACTGCACCCAGTGCGGATGGCTCCTGCGAGCGGCGTGGTTCGCCCAGGAGTTGCTGACCACCTTCCAGGCCGAGCTGCTCGGCGGCGCCGTGACGCTGGTGCCGGGCACCGGCGGCGTGTTCGAGGTGCACGTCGACGGCGACCGGATCTGGTCTCGGGCCGACGACGGCGGGTTCCCCGACATCGTCGAGCTCAAGCAGCGCGTGCGCGACCGGATCGCGCCGGCCCGCTCGCTCGGGCACGCCGACCGGGTGCGGCCGTTCCGGCTGGAGGTCGACGGCACACCGCCGGGGGTCGTGAACGCCGACCAGGGCGGTTGACGCGCAGGGCGCCCGGGAGGAGGCTGACCGCGTTCCCCAAGCGAGCCGGGTCGCCCCGGCGAGCCGGAAGGCGGTCGACATGGTGCTCTCGAGACGCGCGATCGACGCGCGCGGATCCGTCGAGGTGGTGACGGGCTTCTTCACCCGCATCCAGGCGGCCGGATCCGATCCGGACGCGCTGGACTTCACGTTCGGCAATCCCCACGAACCGCCGCTGCAGGGCCTCGTCGACGCACTGCGCACCAACGTCGAACCGCGATCGGTGGATTGGTTCGCGTACAAGGACAACGTCCGCACCGCGCAGGACGCGGTCGCCGCGGGCCTGCGGACGGAGCTCGGGCTCGAGTTCGAACCCGAGGACGTCGCCATGACGCAGGGCGCGTTCGGTGCGCTCTCGCTCGCGTTCGCGTTGCTCGCCGACGCCGGCGACGAGGTCGTCATCCCCGCGCCCGGATGGTTCTGCTACTCGCCCATGCTGCACGCCGCGAACCTCGCACCGGTGGAGGCCCCGCTCGACCCGGTCACGTTCGACCTCGACGTCGAAGCGGTGGCCCGCGCCCTCACCCCGCGCACGCGCATCGTGGTCGTCAACTCGCCCGCGAATCCCACCGGCCGCATCTACCCGAGGTCGACCTGGGACGCGCTCGGCGAGGTGCTCGAGGCCGCGTCGGCACGGTACGGTCGCCGCATCTGGCTCGTGTCCGACGAGCCGTATCGACGCATCCGCTTCGACGGCCTCGGGTTCGACAGCCCGGCCGGTGTCTACCCGTGGACCGTCGTCGACTACAGCTACGGCAAGGTCCTCCTCGCGCCCGGTGCGCGGCTCGGCTACCTCGCACTCTCACCGCTGCTCCCCCGCGCCGAGCGCGACGAGCTGCGAGCCTCGCTGATGCCCCTGCAGCTCGCCATCGGCTGGGGCTTCCCCGACGCGATCATGCAGTACTCCGTTCCCGAGCTGGAGGGGGTGTCGATCGACCTCGCCGAACTGACCCGGAAGCGCGATCGCCTCCTCGGCGCCCTGCGTGGCGCCGGGTACGAGCTCACGACACCCGAGGGCACGTTCTACCTGTGGGGGCGCGCGCCGGCCGACGATGCGGCGGCCTACTGCGAAGCCCTCGCACAACGAGGGGTGTTCGTCATGCCGGGCACCCTGTTCGACCGGCCCGGCCACTTCCGGGTGTCGCTGACCGCGACGATGGACATGATCGAGCGGGCGCTGCCGGAGCTGATCGCGGCGGGACCGGGGGCGGCGACGGGCTGAGACGCCGGTCGGCGGCCCGAGAGTTCTCGCACGGGAAAGTTCGAGCGATCTTTCCGTGTTCGCGGCCGCGAGGGGCGGGTTCGAGGCCGATCCCGCCCCTACAGTGTTCCCCACGTCCCGTCCCGTCGTGGTGCCGCGCGAACTCGCCGGCTCGCGACATCCCGCCGCGCCCTGTCCACGGCGCGGCCCGTGGGCGCATGCTTGGAGCAGCACCGCGCCCCGGTGCGCTCGACGACGAGTGAGGAGACGACATGGCGCGGATCGGCGTGGTGGCCGAGGCGGCCCCCGAGACCCGGGTGGCCGCGACGCCCGCGACGGTGAAGCAGCTCATCGCCCTCGGGTACGACGTGGTCGTCGAGGCGGGCGCGGGCGCGCACGCGTCGTTCCCCGACGAGGCCTACGTCGAGGCGGGCGCCGCGATCGGCTCGACCGTCGTCGCGTTCGGCAGCGACGTCGTGCTGAAGGTGGGGCCGCCGGGCGAGACCGAGATCGCGCTGCTCGAGCCCGGCAGCACGCTGATCGGCCTGCTCAGCCCCGCCTTCCGGCCCGACCTGCTCTCCGCCCTCTCGGCGCGCGGGGTCACCGCGCTCGCCATGGACGCCGTGCCGCGCATCTCGCGGGCCCAGTCGATGGACGTGCTGAGCTCGATGACGAACATCGCCGGCTACCGCGCGGTCGTCGAGGCCGCGCACGAATTCGGCTGGTTCTTCACCGGGCAGGTCACCGCGGCCGGCAAGGTGCCGCCCGCCAAGGTGCTCGTCGCCGGGGCCGGCGTCGCGGGCCTCGCGGCGATCGGCGCGGCATCGAGCCTCGGCGCGATCGTGCGCGCGACGGACCCCCGGCCCGAGGTCGCCGACCAGGTGAAGTCGATCGGCGGCGAGTACCTGAAAGTCGAGGTCGCGGTCGAGCAGTCGACCGACGGCTACGCGAAGGCGACGAGCGAGGCGTACGACCGGCGTGCGGCGGAGATCTACTCCGAGCAGGCCCGTGACGTCGACATCATCATCACGACGGCGCTGATCCCGGGCCGCGCGGCGCCCCGACTGATCACGGCGGCCGACGTCGCGAGCATGAAGCCGGGCAGCGTCATCGTCGACATGGCCGCGGGCCAGGGCGGCAACGTCGAGGGCTCGGTCGCCGGCGAGCGGATCGTCACGGCGAACGGGGTGACGATCCTCGGGTACACCGACCTCGCCGCCCGGCTGCCCGCGCAGGCGTCGCAGCTCTACGGCACGAACCTCGTGAACCTGGTGAAGCTGCTGACGCCGGGCAAGGACGGCGAGCTCGTCATCGACTTCGACGACGTCGTGCAGCGGAACGTCACCGTCGTCCGTGACGGCGAGACGACCTGGCCTCCGCCGCCCGTGCAGGTGTCGGCGGCGCCGGCGGCCGCCGCGGGCGCCGGAGCAGCGGGTGCGGGCGCGGGTGCGGGCGCGTCGGATGCCTCGGCCGCGCAGCCGTCCGCGCAGCCGCGCCGTCCGTGGCTGACGCCGATGCGTCGGGCGGTACTCGTCGTGATCGGCATCGTGGCGCTGTTCGGGATCAACGCGGTCGCCCCGCCGCCGCTCCCCCAGCACTTCACCGTGCTCGCCCTGTCGGTCGTGATCGGCTTCTACGTCATCGGCAAGGTCGCGCACGCGCTGCACACCCCGCTCATGAGCGTCACCAACGCGATCTCCGGCATCATCATCGTCGGCGCGATCGTGCAGCTCACGAGCTCGGAGCCGGTGGTGCAGGTGCTCGCCGCGATCGCCGTGCTGCTGGCCGGCATCAACATCTTCGGCGGCTTCGCCGTGACCCGTCGGATGCTCGCGATGTTCGCCAAGGGCGACCGCACCGCGGACTGAGACGACCGAGACTGCACCGACCGAGACCGCGACGAGGAGCCCACTCCGAATGCCCCGTTCCTTCCAACCACATCTGGCCGCCGAGCCCCTCCTGACGCCGGAGTCGATCGCCGGCGCCGCCTACCTGGTCGCCGCCCTGCTGTTCATCCTGAGCCTCGCCGGGCTCAGCCGGCACGAAACCTCACGAGCCGGTGTCGGCTACGGCATCGCCGGCATGGCGATCGCCCTGGTCGCCACCGTGTGGGCGACGTTCGCCGGCGCCTGGGGCGAACCCGGGGTGATGCTCGGCGCGGTGTTCTTCGTGGTCGCGCTGCTCATCGGCGGGAGCATCGGCCTCTGGCGGGCCCGCGTCGTCGCGATGACGGGCATGCCCGAGCTCATCGCCCTGCTGCACAGCTTCGTCGGCCTCGCCGCCGTGCTCGTCGGCTGGAACGGCGCCCTCGACGAGCACGGCCTCGAGGGGGCGCTGCTCGACATCCACCACGCCGAGGTGTTCATCGGCGTGTTCATCGGAGCGGTCACGTTCACCGGCTCGATCGTCGCGTTCCTGAAGCTCTCCGCGCGCATCAGCTCGAAGCCGCTCATGCTGCCCGGCAAGAACGCGCTCAACCTCGGCGCGCTCGTCGTGTTCGTCGTGCTGACCGTCTGGTACGTGATCACCCCGGAGCTGTGGCTGCTCGTCGTCGTGACCGTGCTCGCGCTCGCCCTCGGCTGGCACCTGGTGGCCTCGATCGGCGGCGGCGACATGCCCGTCGTGGTCTCGATGCTGAACAGCTACTCGGGGTGGGCGGCGGCCGCCGCCGGCTTCCTCCTGAACAACGACCTGCTCATCGTCACCGGCGCACTGGTGGGCTCGTCGGGTGCGTATCTCTCGTACATCATGTGCAAGGCCATGAACCGGTCGTTCATCTCGGTCATCGCGGGCGGCTTCGGCATCGCGGCGCCGGCCTCGGGCAGCGAGGTGGTCGGCGAGACCCGGGAGATCGGGCCCGAGGAGGCCGCCGACCTGCTGCGGAACGCCGACAGCGTCGTCATCACCCCCGGCTACGGCATGGCCGTCGCCCAGGCCCAGTACCCGGTGGCCGACCTCACGAAGAAGCTGCGCGAGCGGGGTATCGACGTGCGGTTCGGAATCCACCCGGTCGCCGGCCGGCTCCCCGGGCACATGAACGTGCTCCTCGCCGAGGCGAAGGTGCCGTACGACATCGTCGAGGAGATGGACGAGATCAACGACGACCTCGCCGACACCTCGGTGGTGCTCGTCATCGGTGCGAACGACACCGTCAACCCGGCCGCCGCGGAGGACCCGGGCAGCCCGATCGCCGGCATGCCGGTGCTGCGGGTGTGGGAGGCCGACCACGTCATCGTCTTTAAGCGGTCGATGAACGCGGGGTACGCCGGCGTGCCGAACCCGCTGTTCTACCGTGAGAACGCGCAGATGCTGTTCGGCGACGCGAAGGAGCGCGTCGAGGACATCCTCAAGGCGTTGTAGCGCCGGCGGGCGTCGAGGCCCGACCGGCCAGCGCTTCGAACCGCTCCCGATCGAGGAAGGCGAGCCGGGCGCGCTTGTGCCCGAGGTCGATGACCGGGCCGGGAACGAACCCGAGTCGGGTCATCAGCGCGACCGCGCGGTCGTTGCCGACGTCGGGTTCCACGACGATCCGGCGCACGGCCGGGTCGGCGAACAGGAACCCGCCGAGCGCCACGAAGACGCGGGTCATCAGCCCAGCCGTGGGCGCGCCGCGCCCGCCCAGGAAGAAGTGGATGCCGGCGTCACCGGGCTCGACGTCGTACCGCTCGCCGACCGGGTCGTGCTCGGGCTCGTAGGTCTGCAGCAGCACGATCGGCTCGCCGTCGCGCCGGAGGAGAAACGCATGGTGCGTCGGCAGCGAGTCGACGAACCGGTACACCTCGCGCAGCTCCTCGCGGGAGTGGTCGGCCAGCCCCCAGAAGCCGGCCCACGGCCGACGCACCCAGTCGTCGAGCACGTCGAGGTCGCGCGGGTCGTCGACGTCGAGCACGCGCAGCTCGAGCGGGCCGAGCACGGGGTCGTCGGCGGCGAAGACGACGGCGCCGGGGGCGCCGGTGGCGAGTCGGGTCATGCGGGGTCCTCTCGTCGGAGCTCGGCCCAGTCGGTGGTGATGCGGGTGGTGCGGGCATGCGCCCAGTCGTCGAGCTGGTCGGCGAAGTGCGGGTCGCCCGGGATGCCGGATGCCCCGAACGGAACGTTCCAGCGGCTGCGGTCGCGGTCGCCCAGGTCCCAGACCCATCGGGCGACCGATCCACGGAACGCGAGGTCGGTGACCCCGGGCACCGTGCCGGTGCAGCGGACCGTGTCGGTGTCGCCGGCGAGGGCGGTGGTCGGGACGCCGGGGACGGCGTCGGGAGCGAGGCCGCGCACGTCGGCGAGCACGTGCAGCGGCAGGAGCCGGTGCGAGGCGCCCCAGGATGCCCCGGTCGCGACGGATGCCTCGGCGGTGTCGGATGCCTCGGGCGCGACGGATGCGTCGTCGAGCGCGAGGAGCAGTTCGGCCGGGCCGTCGATGCCGAGCGTCCCGATATCCAGCACCGCCTCCAGCGAGTCGCCGACGCGCGCGGCGACGGAGAACCAGGGATCGAAGATCGCACCCATGCCATGAGCGGTATGCAGTGGCGCGATGGCGGGGTGCGACGTGAGTCGACGGACCAACGCGCTCCGCCAGGACGCGAACCGAGCGGCCGGGACGGACTCGGCACCCCAATGCCCGTCCCAGGCGAGGAGGTCGTCGAGCAGGGCGCGGGCGGCCGGGGTGAGCGATGTGCTGGAAGCGGAATGCGCCGCCGCTGCGCCGAGGCGCGCCACCAACGCCAGGGAGCGAGCATCGTGCACGTCGGCGTGCAACCGCCCCTGGGCTTCGGCGTCGACGGACCCGGACTCGGCCCCGGCCGCGGTCAGCAGGTGGCGAAGCCGGTCGGCCCGAGTCGAGGCGGGATAGGCGTAGCCGAGGTCGGCGTCGACCCGGTCCGGCCGCTCGTTCGCGTCGACCGCGAACGAGGTAACCGGCTCCGGTGGTGACATCGCCGGCCAGCCGGATGATTCGGCGCCGGGGTGAGCGTCGGCGGCGCTCCAAGCGGGCAGCGGCAACCGTCGTTCGCCCGCCGCCCGTCCGGGCAGCCGCCCGGCCGTGAAGCGCAGCACCGACCCGGCCCGGTCGGCGGCGACGACCCGGTTCACCGGGTCGACCCAGCGTTCGAACGCCGAGGCGATGTCCGCGGCCGAACCCGCCCGCAGGAGGCGTCGGAACGCCGCGAACCCCAGGTCTGCGTCGACGCGCGCGGGCAGGCGCACGCTGAAGCATCCGCCCGGGCCATCGACCACGATCGGGCCGCGTGCGGTCTCGATGACCGACACCATCTGAGCCGGTTCGCCGCGCACGAGGAGCTCCTCCTCGTGCGCCGACGTCCGCTCCCAGCCGGAGGGCCCGCGTGCCTCCATGTCGCCGTCGCGCTCGCGGAGCCGCTCCTCGAACACGTCGACCGCGTGCGCGATCGCGTTCGTGACGCCCCACGCGGCCGCGCCCGCATGCCCGAAGTGGGGCAGGCCCGGCACGCCGGGGAACGCGAGCCCGACGACGTCGTACTCCGGGCAGGCGAGTCGCACCTGCTGGTACACGCCGGGCAGCTCCAGGAGCCGGTGCGGGTCGCCCGCGAGGATCGGGGAGCCGGTCGTGGTGCGACTGCCGTGGATCGCCCACGCGTTGCTGCCCGCCGCCCCGGGAGCGCCCGGCGCGAACACCTCGACCTGCTCGTCGCCGAGCGTCGTGGCGACGTGATGCCGCCAGAGCAGGTGCGGGAAGGTCGAGAACAGCAGATGCGCGACGAGGAATACACCGAGCGGCGCCCAGTTCGGCCAGGGGGTCGGCGCCGGAGCCGGCGCCCCGCCGAAGGCGGTCGGGTCGGCGAGCGTCTCGAACTCGGGCGCCCGCTCGCGCCCCTCGACGAGCCCGGCGTTCACCCCCCGCACGTAGGCATCGACCCAGGCGCGGTCGTCGTCGCCGAGCGCGGCGTACGCGCGCTGCGCGGTGTCGGCCAGCCGGATCCGGCGGGCGAACCGGTCCCACTCGGCCCCGGCGGGCCCGAGGTGCTCCGCGAGCCGTCCCTCGGCGCGCCACCGATCGACCTCGACCTGCCACGCGCGGTCGAGCGCGGTGACGCGCCCCTGCGCCTCGGCGAGGGCGAGCTCGTCGTCGGCGCGCAGGTGCGGCACGCCCAGCGCGTCGCGGAACACCTCGGCCCGGGTCATCCGATGGCCGCCCCGATCGCCGTCCGCCCGATCGGATTCGCGATCGTCCCCGCGTACTGCAGCGAACCCGACTGGTTCGCGAGGTCGACCATCTGCAGGGTGTTCCGCAGCTGCAACCGGTTCAGGCACGAGTGCGCGAACCGGTCGGCGCGCAGGTCGACCGCCGAGTCGAGGTCGGGGTGCTCCCGCGCGTGCCGGTCGACGCAGTCGGCGACGAGTCGCCAGAACGCGTCCTCGCGGAGCGTGCCGTCGCCGTCGAGGATGCCCGCGAGGTGCCGCAGCACGCCGTCGAAGACGTCGGTGAACACGACGAGGGCCTGCTCCTCCGCGTCGACGACCGCGCGCACGCGCGACACCTCCTCAGGCAGTTGCACCCGGTCGGAGAGTACCGCGATCTCCTCGCCGATGTCCTTCATGAACACCCGCCGCGCCACGTGGCCGTCGAGCACGAGGATGAGGTTCTCGCCGTGCGGCATGAACGCGAGGTCGTGGGCGAGTAGGCAGTGCACCACCGGGCGCAGGTAGGCGTCGAGGTACGCGGCCACCCACCCGGCCGCCGGCAGCCCCGATGCCCGGATCAGCTCGGTTGCGACCGACGCGCCCGAGGCATCCCGATGCAGCAGCGCCGCCATCGTCGCCAGCCGCTCACCCGGCGCGAGCCGCGGCACCGGGCTCTCCCGCCACAGCGCCGCGACCATCTTGCGCTGCGCCGACGGCGTCGCCGTGCGGTGGTACGCGTCGCCGGTGTACCCGATCGAGGCGTGCTCGCGCAGCACCTCGAACCGGGCGGCGCGGAGCGTGGCATCCGAGCCGACGAGGTCGGCCACCCAGTCGTTGATCGCGGGCGTCGCCCGCATGTAGGCGGGCGACAGGCCGCGGAGGAACCCCATGTTCTGGATCGCGAGCGCCGTCTTCACGTACGACCGCTCGGGCCGGCTCGTGTTGAAGAACGTGCGGATCGACTGCTGCGCGCGGTACTCGTCGTCGCCCTCGCCCAGGTGCACGAGGTCGCGCCGGGCGACGTCGGGCGCGAACGTGATCGCGATGCGGTGCTGCCACTGCCACGGATGCACCGGAAGGTAGCGGTACTCCGCCGGGTCGAGGCCGAGCGAGCGCAGCCGGTCTGCGAAGCGCTCGAGGGTGTCCGCGCCGAGCTCGCCGTCGTAGAGCGAGGCTTCGGAGAGCCCACGGCCGAGCGCGAGGTGGGTCGACTCGCGGCGTGCCGCGAGCCAGACGAGGCGAACGGATGCCCCGGACTCGGGCGCGAACGCCGCGAACTCGTCGAGCCCGAAGCCGATGCGTCCGTTGTTCGCGACGAAGCCCGGATGCCCCTCGGTCATACCGGCCTCGATGGACTGGAAGTCGGCGACGGCGAGCTGCGCGGCCGGCAGGCCGCCGCGGTCGGCCTTGAAGGCGGCACTCGCCAGCGTCGAGGCGACCTCCTCCAGGTAGGTGCCGAGCAGGGCGTCGGGAATCCCGAGGTCGGCCTGCAGCTCGACGATCAGCTCCTGCGCGTCGAGCGGCGCCGGCTCGCCGCCGACCGTGCGGTGCAGCGTCGGCTCGTCGATCACCCAGTGCTCGAGCCGGTGCCGGCGGGCGGCGAAGCGGTAGGTCGAGCCGTCGGTGTCGAGCCGGTAGCAGCCCTCCCCCTCGTCGACCGGCGCGAGCAGCCGCTCGTGCGTGAACTCGGCGATCGCCTTCGCGACGAGGTGGCGCTGCGCGATCGCCATCGTGTCGGGTCGCAGGTGCGCGGCGGCGGATGCCTCGGGCCGGGCGGATGCCTCGGGGACAGCGGATGCCTCGAACCACGCCCGCTCGAGCACCGCGAGGCTCGCGCGCTTGCCCGGCAGCTCGACCTCGCCGACGATGCGGAACCCGACCTCGGCGTTCTTCCGCGCGATGGCCGCGTTGCGCACGTCGGGTTCGACGACGATGCGCCGGGCGTCGAGCCCGTCGAAGCAGAACCGCACCACGGTCGCCATGACGGCCGACGTGAACCCGCGTACCGGCGCCGGGCCGGGAGGCGAGACGAGCAGGTGCATGCCGAGGTCGCCCGGCTCGGCGTCGTGCACGTCGGCCAGCAGCACCCGCGCGGGGTCGTACGTCTCGACGAGGAACGCCGGCACGCCGTCGCGGTACCCGAGCCACGAGTCCTGGTCGGGGTCGGCGACGACGACGTGCAGGTAGTCGCGCACCTCGTCGACGGAGAGGTCGCCCATCTGCCAGAAGGCGGCGTGCGGGTCGGCGAGCCAGCCCTGCACGAGGGCGGCGTGGCGGACGGGGTCGATCGGCACGATCGAGAGGTGCCCGGCGGGCGTGCGGTACTCGAAGCCCGCGAGGCGGGCGGGCGCGGTCGCGTCGATCGTGGTCATCGCGCGCCTCCGGTCGTCGCGTCGGCGAGCGGACCGGGCCGGCCCGAGGCATCCGACCGCCCCGGGGCATCCGCCACGCCTGCGCGTGCCGCTGCGGGCACGCCGAACTCCTGGAACGCGACGCGCCGCTCGACCGGGTACGGCTCGGCGCCGAGGATCGACGCGAGGATGCTCGAGTTGCGCC
Organism: Agromyces sp. MMS24-K17; assembly: GCF_043950245.1. Taxonomy (GTDB): domain Bacteria; phylum Actinomycetota; class Actinomycetes; order Actinomycetales; family Microbacteriaceae; genus Agromyces. Next base: position 918,308 of record NZ_CP171640.1, read on the forward strand.
ACGCGCCGAACCCGAGGTCGGGCGCGGTCAGACCGTGCGTGTGCTCCTCGGCGTTCTGCACGAAGATGCGGCCGCGGCCGCCGTCGACCGAGTAGTCGCGGGCGACGTCGAGCCGGCCGAGCGCGTCGCGGTCGACGAGCGACCCGAGCGGCGCGAGGAACGCCGGCACGCGCGGCGCGTATCCGGTCGCGAGCACGACCGCCGCGGCCGACCAGTCGTACGTCTCGTCGAGCTGGTCGTGGCGGAGCCGCAGCGCGAACTCCGAGGCATCCGCCCGCCAGGTCGCATCGACCAGTTCCGTGTCGGTGAGGAGGTTCGTCGGCACGGGCCGCGCGGCGCTCTTGCGGTAGAGCGTGTCGTAGATGTCGTCGACGAGGTCGCCCGAGATGCCCTTGTACAGGCCGCGCTGCTCGCGGCCGAGGCGCTCGCGCAGCTCGAGCGGCAGCCCGTGGAAGTGGTCGGTGTACTCGGGCGAGGTCATCTCGAGGGTGAGCTTCGTGTACTCCATCGGGAAGAACCGCGGCGACCGGGTGATCCAGTCGAGCCGGTACTCGTGCTCGTCGATCGACTCGAGCAGGTCGCGGTAGATCTCCGCGGCCGACTGGCCGCTGCCCACGATCGCGATCGACGGCGCCGCGATGAGCTCCTCGCGGCGGTGCAGGTAGTCGGCGCTGTGCACGACGCGGTCGGCGACGCCCGCGAGGCCGGCGGGCACCTTCGGCTCGGTGCCGACGCCGAGCACGAGGTGACGGCCGCGGTGCACCTCCTCGGTGCCGTCGGCGAGGCGCGCGCGCACCGCGAAGCAGTCGTCGGATGCCTCGAACTCGACCGAGACCACCTCGCGCCCCCAGCGCAGCGCCGGTGCGACCCGTTCACTCGCCCAACGGCAGTAGGCGTCGTACTCGGCGCGCAGCGGGTAGAAGCTCTCGCGGATGTAGAACGGGTAGAGCCGGCCGCGCTCCTTCAGCCACGCGAGGAACGAGTACGGCGAGGTCGGGTCGGCCATCGACACGAGGTCGGCGAGGAACGGCACCTGGATGGTCGCGCCCTCGATCATCATGCCGTGGTGCCAGCGGAACCCGTCGGCCGCGTCGAGGAACACGGCGTCGACGTCGAGTGGCTCCGACAGGCAGGCGAGGCCGAGGTTGAACGGGCCGATGCCGATGCCGACGAGGTCGTGGATGCGTCCGGCGGTCGCGCTCATCGGGCGGCCTCCGTCGTGAAGCCGGCTCGCGTCGCGAACGCGAGGCCGTCGTCGGATGCCTCGTCGAGGTGCTCCGCGTCGCGCAGCGCGGCGCCCGCCGCGCGCACGAGGTCGAGCACCGCCTCGATCTGCTCGCGCGTCGTCTCCGGGTTGAGCAGGGTGAGCTTGAGGCAGGGCCGGCCGGCGATGACGGTCTTCGCGACGTGCGCGCGACCCGACTCGAACAGCACGCGGCGGATCAGCGCGACGAGCCGGTCGGACTCGGCGGCGGGACATCCGGCCGGGGCGTAGCGGAACAGCACGGTGCTGAGGTCGCTGCCGCCCACGAGCTCGAGGTCGTCGGATGCCTCGACCGACCGCCGCACGTCGGCGGCGAGCTCGATCACCCGGTCGAACCGGGCGCCGATGCCGTCGGCGCCGAGTGCGCGGAGCGTGGCCCACAGCTTCAGCGCGTCGAACCGGCGGGTCGTCTGGAGCGACTTGTCGACCTGGTTCGGCTCGGCGTTCTCGAGCGGGTTCAGGTAGTCGGCGTGCCAGGCGATCGACGCGAGGTCGGCGGGCTCGCGCACGACGATCGCGCTTGAGGAGACCGGCTGGAAGAAGCTCTTGTGGAAGTCGACCGTGACCGAGCGGGAGCGCTCGATGCCGGCGAGCAGGTGCCGGCGCGTCGGAGAGACGAGCAGGCCGCAGCCGTAGGCGGCGTCGACGTGCAGCCAGATGTCCTCGGCGTCGCAGACGTCGGCGATGGCTTCGAGCGGGTCGATGCGACCCCGGTCGGTGGTGCCGGCCGTGGCCACGACGGCCATGGGCAGGCGGCCCGCCGCGACGAGCCCGGCGACGGCGGCCGCGAGCTCACTGGGCCGCATCCGGCCCTCGTCGTCGACCGGCACGAGCTCGACGGCGTCGTCGGCGAGGCCGAGCAGCAGCGCCGACTTCTGCACGCTGAAGTGGCTCGAGTCGGTCGCGAGCACCACGAGCCGGCCGATCGCCTCCGAGCGGCCGAGGCCGAGCGTCTCGCGAGCGCCCGCGACGGCCGCTTCGCGGGCGAGCAGCAGCGCCTGCAGGTTCGACAGCGTGCCGCCCGACGTGAAGACGCCGTCGCCGCCGGCGAAGCCGAGGCGCTCGGCGGTCCACTCGACGAGGCGGCGCTCCATGAGCGTGCCGACGGTCGACTGGTCGTAGGTGTCGAGCGACGGGTTCAGCGCGGCGAGGATCGCCTCGGCCGCGACGGCCGGCACGGCGACCGGGGTGTTGAGGTGCGCGAGGTACGCCGGGTCGTGGAACCAGACCGCGTGCTGCACGAACAGGTCGTCGATCTCGCGGAGCGCCTCGGCCGTGCCGATGGCGGCGCCGTCGAGGTCGACCGCGTCGACGAGGGCCTGGAGCTCGGCGCGCGACGCGCCCGAGAACGGCTGCGCGGTGCTCGCGAACCGGTCGGCGAGCCGTTCGACGACGGCTCCGACGGCGGCGGCGTAGTGGTCCGCGGTCGCGGCGTTCAGGATGTCGGGCACGGCGGATGCTTCCCCTCTCGTGTGGGGCTCACCTCGGTCTCGGACGGCCGGATGGGCACGCCGAATGGCCCCCGACCGGGGGTGATCTTTAGGTAAGCCTCGCCTAAGTTAGCAGCACTCCCGCGTGCCGTCGACCCATGACCTTCCGTGACAGCGGGCTCCCAGCGACGCCCCGCGTAGGATGGATCGGTATCCCCCTCCGACGTGAAAGAGGTCTCCGTGGCCGAGGTCCACGACGCTGCGCCCATCCGGGCGGGCTACTGGGTCGTCCCCGTCACCCGAGGCGCCATCGCGCTCGTGCCGGGTGCCGCGGTCGCCTTCATCCAGGACCACTCGCCCACGCTCGGCCTGCTGGTGTTCGGCGCCTGGGCCCTCGTGTCGGGGCTCGTCGTCGGCGCGCTGTCGCTGCGCCTCGTCGCCGACCGGCCGATCCGGGTCATCCTCGCCGTGCAGGCCGTCGTCACCGCGACCGCCGGCATCCTCGCGCTCATCGTGCCCGGGGGCCTCCAGTGGCTCGGCCTGCTGCTCATCTCCTGGGCGGCGATCACCGGCATCCTCGAGATCTTCGCCGGCCTCCGCGCCCGCGGTCGCACCGCGGCCTCGCGCGACTGGCTGACCGCCGGCATCCTCACCGCCCTCTACGCCGTCGTCGTGCTGGTCGTGCCGGCCGACGCCGTGACCGTCGTCGGATTCCTCGGCGGCTACCTCGTCGTGCTCGGCGTCGCGCTCGTCATCGGGGGCCTCTCGCTCAAGTGGGCCGCCGCCGCTCCCGCGGTCGACGCGCCCGCCGCACCCCGAACGGAGCAGCCGTGACCCAGTCCCCCGACGGCGACTACAAGCCCAGCCGCCGCGACATCCTGCGCCCCGCCGAGTACGTCGGCGGCGCGGCGATCGCCGCGATCTTCGTCGGCGTCATCGCGTTGTTCGCGACCCGCGACTGGACGATCACCCTCATCGGCACGGGCGGCGTGTTCATCATCGTCCTGATGGTGCTCGCCCTGCTGACCATGGCGGTGAAGCCGGATGCCTCGGAGCAGGCCGAGCTCCGCGACGACGAGGGCCCCGAGGACCGCGGCTCCGCGCACTGACGCCCTACCCGGTGGTTTCGACAAGCTCAACCACCACGCCAACCGATGGTTGAGCCCGTCGAAACCACCCCGACCGGTGGTTGAGCCCGTCGAAACCACTCCGAAGGCTCAACCAGCGTCCGGCGCTAGAGCCGGTCGACCAGGTCGTCGGCGATGCCGACGTACGTCGCGGGCGTGAGCGCGAGCAGGCGCTGCTTCGCCTCGTCGCCGATCTCGAGGCCGTTCACGAACTCCGCCAGCTCCGTCGCGCCGACGCGCTTGCCGCGGGTCAGTTCCTTCAGCAGGGCGTACGGGTCGGCGATCGTCGACCGGCCGGCGACGACCTCGGCGCGGATGACCGTCTGGATCGCCTCGCCGAGCACCTCCCAGTTGTGGTCGAGGTCGTCGAGCAGCAGCGCGCGGTCGAGGTCGATCTCGCCGAGGCCGCGCTGGATGTTGTCGAGCGCGAGCAGCGAGTGCCCGAAGCCGACGCCGATGTTGCGCTGCGCGCTCGAGTCGGTGAGGTCGCGCTGCAGGCGGCTCGTCACGAGGGTCGCCGCGAGCGAGTCGAGCACGGCCGACGAGAGCTCGAGGTTCGCCTCGGCGTTCTCGAAGCGGATCGGGTTGACCTTGTGCGGCATCGTCGACGAGCCGGTCGCCCCGGCGGCCGGGATCTGCCGGAAGTAGCCCAGCGAGATGTAGGTCCAGATGTCGGTCGCGAGGTTGTGCAGCACCCGGTTGACGTGGGAGACCTTCGCGTAGAGCTCGGCCTGCCAGTCGTGCGACTCGATCTGGGTCGTCAGCGGGTTCCACGCCAGCCCGAGCGACTCGACGAACTCGCGCGACACGTCGGGCCACGAGACATCCGGTGCCGCGACGAGGTGGGCCGAGAACGTGCCGGTCGCGCCGGAGAACTTGCCGAGGTACTCGGTCTGCTCGACCTGCTTGGCGATGCGCTCGAGGCGGTGCGCGAACACCGCGAGCTCCTTGCCCATCGTCGACGGCGTCGCGGGCTGGCCGTGCGTGCGCGACAGCATCGAGGCATCCCGGTGCTCGACCGCGAGCTCGCCGATGCGGGCGATGACCGCGCGCAGCTTCGGCAGCCAGACGTCCTGCACCGCGTCGCGCACGGTGATCGCGTACGAGAGGTTGTTGATGTCCTCGCTCGTGCAGGCGAAGTGCGTGAGCTCGGCGATCGAGTCGAGGCCGAGGTCGCTGAGGCGCCGGCGCACGTAGTACTCGACGGCCTTCACGTCGTGGCGCGTGGTCGCCTCGAGGGTCGCGAGCTCGTCGATGTCGGCCTGGCCGAAGGCCGCGACGACGCCGCGGAGGGCCGACTTCTGCTCGTCGGAGAGCGGGGACGAGCCGAAGAAGCCGCGGTCGGTCTGGGCGATCAGCCACTCGACCTCGACGTGCACGCGGGCCCGGTTGAGGCCGGCCTCGGAGAGGTGCTCCCCGAGGTCGCCGACGGCCTGCCGGTAACGTCCATCGAGCGGGCTGAGCGGCTGGGGAGGCAGCGAAGTCATCGGATTCCTTGTCTGAGAGCCGGCGCGAGTTGCCGGAAGAGCGCCTGAGTCGACCGCTCTATCATCCCAAGAACTCGATCGAAGGTCTCGGCGTCGGAGTAGTAGGGGTCCGGGACGTCCTGGAGCGGCGCGAGTTCGGGCTCGAACTCGAGCAGCAGGCGCACCTTGTGCTGGTCGGTCGCGTTGGTCGCCCAGTTGCGCAGGATCCGCGCCTGGCCGCGGTCGAACGCGACCACCAGGTCGAGCTCGCCGAAGCGGCCCGGGTCGAACTGCCGGGCCCGGTGGCGCGACCCGTCGTAGCCCGCGCGCTCGAGGGCGTCGATGGTGCGCTGGTCGGCCCGCTCCCCCACGTGCCAGTCGCCGGTCGCCGCGGACTCGATGGCGATCGCGCCGTCGATCCCCGCGCGTTCGACGAGGTCGCGCAGCACCACCTCCGCCATGGGTGACCGGCAGATGTTGCCGGTGCACACGAAGGACACTCGGAAGGGCTGCGCAGCGACCCCTTCGGGCTCCGCTGGCGTCATGGACCCTATTGTGGACGAGAACCGCCGCTTGGCACAGAGCGGATCCGACCCGCGACCGGGGGAGATCCGGGCGGCGCGGGGACGGAGGTCGCGTGGGTGCGGATGCCCCGGACGCCGACGTCCACGTCGATGCCGATCTCGTGCGCGCGCTGCTCGTCGCGCAGCACCCCGACCTGCTCGGCGCCGACGGCGCCGAGCCGATCGTCGAGGTCGCGAGCGGGTGGGACAACGCGGTCTTCCGCCTGGGCGATCGGGCGGCGGTGCGGATGCCCCGGCGCGCGCTCGCCGCCGGCCTCGTCGCCGGCGAGCAGCGCTGGCTGCCGCAGCTCGCCGAACGCCTGCCGGTGCCGATTCCCGCGCCGCTCAGGGCGGGTCGCCCCGGGGCCGGGTATCCCTACGCGTGGAGCGTCGTGCACTGGCTCGAGGGGGCCGACGGGGCATCCGTCCCGCCCGCGGCACGCGGCGGCGCGGCCGGCGACCTGGCCGCGTTCTGCGCGGCGCTCGCCGTGCCCGCGCCGGCGGACGCCCCGGCGAATCCGTATCGCGGGGTGCCGTTGGCCGAGCGCGATGCGGTGATCCGCGAGCGGTTGGGCGCGATCGGTTCCGCCGGGCTGCTCGCCGCCGACGACCTCGGGCTGCTCCTCGAGGTCTGGTCCGACGCGCTCGCGGCGCCGGCGCGGAGTGGCCCGGCCGTCTGGGTGCACGGCGACCTCCACCCGGCCAACCTGCTGCTCGAGGAGACGCCGGGCGGGGCATCCGTGCGCCTCGCGGCCGTGCTCGACTTCGGCGACCTCACCGCGGGCGATCCGGCGACCGACCTCGCGACCGCCTGGCTCACCTTCGACGCCGAGGGTCGCGCGCGCTTTCGCGCGGCGATCGACCGGGCGACGGCGACGGATGCCTCGGACTGGCGGCGTGCTCGCGGATGGGCCGTCGCGTTCGGCGCCGCGATCCTCGCGACCGTCGGCGACCAGGGGCGCATCGGCCGGATCGGCGCGCACGCGCTCGCCGAGGTGCTGGCCGAGGCGCGGGGCATCCGCTCCTCCCCCGCCGACCGGTGAGGCGGGCGGGTCCCCAGGCTTGGGTGGGACCGCCCCCGGCCGGGTCGCGCTGCCGCAGGATCGCCGCATGTACGACGACCCGATCTCCTTCGTGCCCACGGTCAGTCCGCGCACCGCTGAGCGGCTCCGACTGGCCGAACGGCAGTTGCGGGTGCTCGAGCACCTCGTGGCCGAGGTCGGGGCGAGCCGGTACGGGTTCGTGCCCGACGGCGGGCCCGCGTCGTGGCGTTCGGACGCCTCGGCGCACTACGGCGCGATCCTCGCGAGCGTCCGCGAAGGGTTCCAGGGCGGCGCCGACGACCTCGTCCACGCGCACGACGCCCTCACCGACCGCGTCGCCCTGATGCGCCGGGCGCTCGCCGCGGCGGAGGCCGGGGCGGAGACCGGGGCGTGAGCGACGACCTGACGATCAGCACGGGCGGGAGCACCAGCGTCGCCGTCGAGGACCTCTACGTCGAGGCCGCCCGCCTCGGTGCGGTCGCCGCGACGGCACGGGACTGGGCGGAGCGGACCGAGGAGGTCCGGCGGGGGCTCGCCCACGTCGACCTCGACGCGGAGCCGGGGTCCTGGGGCGCCGTCGACCTCACCTTCCTGCTGCGCCGCGCGAAGCACAGCCTCGATGCGACGGCCGACCAGTCCGGGCGACTCCGGCGCGCCCTGCTCGACACGGCCGAGCGGTACGGCGAGACCGAGGCCCGCGTCGCGGGCTTCTGGGACCTCGGCTTCCGCCTGGGCGCCGCGATGTTCGGGCCGATGCTGCTGATGACGGCGGTGCCGACGGTGCTCACCGGCATCGCGGCCGTCTCGGCGACGAACGCGATGGGCATCGACCCCGGTCCGGCGCTGCGCCGCATCCTCCAGGACCCCGGCACGCTGCGGGTCATCCGCTCGGCGGGCGGGGCCGTCGACGAGGTCGTGCTCGCGTCGATGGGCGTACCCGCTCCGCTCGCCGCCCTCCTGGGCCGCGAGATGACGGCGCCCGAGAATGCCTCGGTGCTGCTGCTCGCCGCAGCGGCGGCCGGCATCCTCGGCTCGAACGTGCTCGTCGAGGGGCCGGTCACCGTGCGGCCAGCGGATCGCGTCGGGCGGGCGACCGGCGTCGGCGCCGTCGGCGATGCCCCCGTGGGTCGCGCCGTGACGGCGCCCGACGGCGTCGGCGGGCTCGCGAGGCGCATCCCCGACTCGGAGGAGGGCACGCCGCAGGTCGTGATCGAGCGCTACGGCGAGGGCGCCGACGCCCGGTACGTGGCCTACGTCGGCGGCACCGTCACGTTCGACCGGTTCGGCAGCCAGCCGATGGACCTCACGAATGCCGTCGCGGGCGTCGAGGAGGCGTCGGGGCTGCCGGTCGACGACCTGCTGCCCCAGCCGACCGCCGCGGGCGAGCGGGCCGTGCTCGCGGCGCTCGAGGCGGCGGGCGCGAGCCCCGACAGCCCCGTCTTCGTCGTCGGGCACTCGGCCGGCGGCACCGTCGCGGCGGCGCTCACCGAGCGGACGGACGTGAACGTGGTCGGCGGCCTGAGCCTCGGCGGGCCGACGGCGCCCTTCCGCACCGGCGACACGCCCTTCCTCTCGGTGGAGCACGCCGAAGACCTGACGCCGACGCTCGGCGGCGCCGCGACCACGCCCTCCCCCGGCCGGATCACCGTGAGCCGCCCGGTGATCGACGGCCCGACGCCGGCCGCCGACGGGGCCGTGCCCGCCCACGCCCTCGACCGCTACCGCGAGACCGCGGAGCGCATCGACGCCTCGGAGGCGCCCGAGCTCGTCGCGTTCGAGCAGCGCCTCGCCGACTTCACCGGCGGCGAGCCGGGCGTGCGCACCGAGTGGATCGCCGAGCGCGTGCCGACCACGCCGTCGGGCGGTGGGCGCTGACCGACCCCGTCAGTCGCGGCTCGGCCGCACCACCAGGCCGATCAGCCAGCTGAGCAGGCCGAGCACGAGCGCGCCGAGCACGCCCCACCAGAAGCTCTCCACCTGCAGGCCGAAGCCCATGAGGTCGCTGATCCAGTCGACGATCAGCAGCAGCAGGCCGTTCACGAGGAACGACACCAGCCCGAGCGTGATCACGTAGAGCGGGAACGCGACGATCCGGATCGTGGTGCCGACGATGGCGTTCACGACGCCGAAGATCAACGCGATCAGCAGGTACGTCAGGATCGTCGCGACCTCGGTCTCCTCGTAGGGCACGACCGTGACGCCCGCGACGATCAGCGTGGTCAGCCAGAGCGCGAACGCGCTGACCAGGACCTTGATGAGGAAGCGCATGGCACCATGCTGGCATGCGGCCGCGCCGGGCGCAGCGGGTACGGTGAGTTCGTGACCGCCCCGGACCCCACCCCCGCGCCCGTCCGACTGCGCCCCGAGATCGCGGCCCTCCCGCCGTACCGGCAGGGGCGGCCCGCACCGGAGGGCGGCTACAAGCTCTCGAGCAACGAGAACCCGTTCGACCCGCTGCCGTCGGTCGTCGAGGCCGTCGCGGCCGCCGGCGCCGAGATCAACCGCTACCCGGATGCCACGGCCTTCGCCCTGCGCGAGCGCCTCGCCGAGCGGTACGGCGTGACCACCGACGAGGTCATCGTCGGCGCCGGATCGGTGGCGCTGCTCGCCCAGTTCATCCTCGCGGCGGCGGCGCCCGGCGACGAGGTGGTCTACTCGTGGCGGTCGTTCGAGGCCTACCCGGGGCTCGTCACCGTCGCGGGCGCGACGAGCGTGCAGGTGCCGAACCGTCCCGACCACGGGCACGACCTCGACGCCATCGCCGCCGCCGTGACCGACCGCACCCGCGTCGTCATCGTCTGCTCCCCCAACAACCCGACCGGGCCGATCGTCACGGCCGACGAGTTCGAGGCGTTCCTCGCGAAGCTCCCGTCCGACGTGCTCGTGCTGCTCGACGAGGCGTACACGGAGTTCGTCCGGCACGAGGCATCCGTCGACGGCCGCACCGTGATCGGCCGCCACCCGAACGTCGTCATCCTGCGCACCTTCTCCAAGGCCTACGGCCTCGCGGGCCTCCGCGTGGGCTACGCGATCGGCGCCGTGCCGATCCTCGACGCGGCGCGCGCGACCGCGATCCCGCTCGGCGTCACCGGCACCGCGAGCGCCGCCGCGCTGGCGTCGCTCGAGCCCGAGGCCGAGGCGGAGCTGCTGGCGCGCGTCGACACGATCGTCGAGCGCCGCGACCGGCTGCGTGCCGCGCTCCTCGCGCAGGGGTGGGACGTGCCCGAGGCGCACGGCAACTTCGTGTGGCTGCCCGCCGGCGAGGCCACGGCCGAGGTCGCCGAGCGGCTGTTCGACGCGGGCGTCGTGGCGCGTGCGTTCCCGCCCGAGGGCCTGCGGATCTCGGTCGGCGAAGAGTCCTCTGTCGAAACCCTCCTCGAGATTCTCGGGCACGTTGTGGAGCCGTCACAAGATAGCCACTAGGTGCAGCGGGTACCGTGGAACGGTGGCAGCCAGCACGAGAGACTTCACGGCACCCACGGTCCAGCTCCTCACGCACGAGGGTGAGCTGCGGCCGACGGCGGAGGCCGAGGCATACCTGCCCCTGATCGAGGCGCTCCCCGACGTCGAGCTCCAGCAGTTCTACCGCGACATGAGCATCTCGCGTCGGGTCGACATCGCCGGGGCGAACCTGCAGCGGCAGGGCCAGCTCGCCCTCTGGGTGCCGAGCCACGGCCAGGAGGCGGCCCAGGTCGGCTCGGCCCGGGCGGCCCGCCCGCAGGACCACATCTTCCCCTCGTACCGCGAGCACATCGTCGGCATGATCCGCGGGCTCGACCCGGTGAAGATCCTGAGCCTGCTGCGCGGCATCACGCAGGGCGGATGGGAGCCGTCGGAGAACGGCAACTTCCACCTGTACACGCTCGTGCTCGCCTCGCAGACGCTGCACGCGACCGGCTACGCGATGGGCCTCACGCTCGACGGAGCCGCCGGCACCGGCGACCCCGAGCGCGACACCGCCGTCCTCGTGTACTTCGGCGACGGCTCGACCTCGCAGGGCGACGCGAACGAGGCGCTGGTGTTCGCGTCGAGCTACCAGACGCCGCAGGTCTTCCTCGTGCAGAACAACCAGTGGGCGATCTCTGTGCCGGTGTCGCGCCAGTCCCGCTCCCCCATCGCGCTGCGCGGTGGCGGCTTCGGCATGCCGGGCATCCGCGTCGACGGCAACGACGTGCTCGCGAGCTACGCGGTGACGCGGCAGGCGCTCGAGGAGGCACGCGCCGGCGACGGTCCGAGCTTCATCGAGGCCGTGACCTACCGGATCGGCGCGCACACCACCGCCGACGACCCCACCAAGTACCGCACGCAGGACGAGGTCGACCACTGGACCGCCCGCGACCCGATCACGCGCTACCGCACGTGGCTGGCCTCGCGCGGGGCATCCGACGCGTTCTTCGCCGAGGTGGAGCAGGAGGCGCAGGACGCGGCCGCCGACGTGCGGCGCCGCGCGCTCGAGCTGCCCGCCCCGACCCGCGAGACGATCTTCGAGCACGTGTACAGCGAGCCGCACCCGCTCATGGCCGAGCAGCTCGCCTGGCTCGACGCGTTCGAGCGCAGCCTCGACGGAGGCGCGGCATGAGCGCCGGCATCGGACAGGAGGTCCGCGTGGCGGACGTGACGGATGACACGACCACCGCTGCGCGCGGGGTGCAGACGCTCTCGATGGCGAAGGCCATCAACGCGGGCCTGCGCGAGGCGATGCTCGCCGACCCGAAGGTCCTGCTCATGGGCGAGGACATCGGCAAGCTCGGCGGCGTGTTCCGCGTGACCGAGGGACTGCAGGCCGAGTTCGGCGAGAACCGCGTGCTCGACACGCCCCTCGCGGAGTCGGGCATCGTCGGCACGGCCATCGGCCTCGCGATGCGCGGCTACCGCCCGGTGATCGAGATCCAGTTCGACGGCTTCATCTTCCCCGCGTTCGACCAGATCACGACGCAGCTCGCGCGTCAGACGCTCCGGCACGCCGGGTCGCTGTCGATGCCGATCGTCATCCGGGTGCCGTACGGCGGGCACATCGGCTCGATCGAGCACCACCAGGAGAGCCCGGAGGCGTACTTCGCGCACACGCCGGGCCTGCGCGTGGTCAGCCCGTCGAACCCCCACGACGCGTACTGGATGATCCGCGAGGCGATCGCGTCGAACGACCCGGTGCTGTACTTCGAGCCGAAGAGCCGGTACTGGCCCAAGGGCCCGGTCGACCTCGAGCACGCCGGCCTGCCGCTGCACTCGAGCCGGGTCGTGCGCCAGGGCACGGACGTCACCGTCGTCGGCCACGGCGCGATGGTGGCGACGCTGCTCCAGGCGGCCGAGATCGCGGCGGGCGAGGGCACGAGCCTCGAGGTCGTCGACCTCCGCTCCCTCTCCCCCATCGACTACGGCCCGTTGCTCGACTCGGTGCACCGCACCGGCCGGCTCGTCGTCGCCCAGGAGGCGCCGGGCAACGTCAGCGTCGGCTCCGAGATCGCCGCGACCGTCGCCGAGAAGGCGTTCTACTCGCTCGAGGCCCCGGTGCTGCGCGTGTCGGGCTTCGACGCGCCGTTCCCGCCGGCCGCGCTCGAGACCGAGTTCCTCCCGAGCCCCGACCGGGTGCTCGAGGCCGTGGACCGCGCGCTCGCGTACTGACGCCGTTCCGAAGCTCACGAACGTGAATATTCCGACAGGAGAATGATGGGCGAGATCAGGTTCCCCCTGCCCGACGTCGGCGAGGGCCTCACCGAGGCCGAGATCGTGCAGTGGCGCGTCGCGCCCGGCGATCGGCTCGAGCTCGACCAGGTCTTCGTCGAGATCGAGACCGCGAAGTCGCTCGTCGAGCTGCCGAGCGCGTTCGAGGGCGTCGTCTCCGAGCTGCTCGTCGAGGAGGGGAAGACCGTCGACGTCGGCACGCCCATCCTCGTCATCCAGACGGATGCCGCGAACGGCATGACTTCGCCGGCAGCGCCGGCTCCCTCCGCCGCGGCGGCGCCCGCGGTCGCGGCGCCGACCGCTGCCCCGACGCCGGCTCCGGCGGCCGAGGACGGCGGGGGAGCGGTGCTCGTCGGCCACGGCAGTTCCGGCCCCGCGCAGAGCCGTCGCCGCCGCCACCCCGTGCCCGGCGGCGCGCACGAGCACCTCGCCACCGTCGTGCCCTCGCCCCGCGAGGAGGCGGTGGCCGCCGCGGCGGCCGCACGCACGCTGGCCGAGCCCGCGACGGTGCCCGCGCCGGCGCCGCGGATCGCGGAGCCCGCGCTGCCGGTGCTCGCGAAGCCGCCGATCCGGAAGCTCGCCAAGGACCTCGGCGTCGACCTCTCCCGCGTGTCGCCGACCGGCCCCATCGGCGAGATCACCCGCGACGACGTGATCCGCGAGGCCAGCCAGGCGAGCGTGTTCCGCAACATCCAGACTCCCGACGCGCCGTCGGATCGCGAGGCGCGCATCCCCGTCAAGGGCGTGCGCAAGGCCATCGCGAACGCGATGGTGCAGAGCGCATACTCCGCGCCGCATGTTTCGGTGTTCGTCGACGTCGACGCGACGCGCACGATGGAGTACATCAAGCGGCTGAAGGCCTCGCCCGACTACGTCGGCGTGAAGATCTCGCCGCTCCTGCTGATGGCGAAGGCGATCATCTGGGCGGTCCGTCGCAACCCGACCGTGAACGCGCAGTGGACCGACGAGGAGATCATCGTCAAGCACTTCGTGAACCTCGGCATCGCTGCGGCGACCCCGCGCGGGCTCATCGTGCCGAACGTCAAGGAGGCGCAGGCGATGACGATGGTCGAGCTCGCGACCGCCCTCGAGCAGCTGACGCTCACCGCCCGCGAGGGCAAGACGCAGCCGGCCGAAATGCAGGGCGGCACGATCACGATCACGAACATCGGCGTCTTCGGCATGGACACCGGCACGCCGATCCTCAACCCGGGCGAGGTCGCGATCGTCGCGCTCGGCACGATCAAGCAGAAGCCGTGGGTCGTCGACGGCGAGGTGCGCCCGCGGTTCGTCACGACGATCGGCGGGTCGTTCGACCACCGCGTCGTCGACGGCGACGTGGCGTCGCGGTTCCTCGCGGACGTCGCGTCGATCATCGAGGAGCCGGCGCTGCTCCTCGAGTAGGTGGCGGTCGGTGGTCGAGTAGCGAGCGCAGCGAGCGTATCGAGACCAGGATCTCGATACGGGGCTGCGTGCCCTACTCGATCAGCGGGGCGCGGTCCGCCCTCAGGCGGGGGAGAGGCGCAGTTCGTAGCGGATGAGCTCGGGCGTGCGCGACACCACGACGAGCCCGACCTGCTCGAGCGCGCGCCGCGCGGGGAGGTTGTCGACCTCGCACTCGGCGCGGACCACGGATGCCCCGAGCGAGCGGATCAGTTCGATGGCCGCGGCGACCGCGTGCCGGCCGAGGCCCTGCCCACGGGTCGCGGGGACCAGGGCGAAGACGAACTCGATGACGCCCGGGTCGTCCGACCGGAACAGGTTGACGCCGCCGATCGCGTTGCCGTCGGTGCCGCGCCGGATCAGGTACGGGCCGTAGGGGGCGGGGTCGCCGCCCGAGCGCACGGCGCCGAGGTACTCGTCGAGGAGCTCGGGTTCCTCGGTGAACGAGTAGCCGCCCTCCCAGCCGTCGCGCGGGTCGACCTCGCCGGCGAGCAGGCGCTCGGCGTCGGCGGCGGTGAACGGGTGCAGGCTGATCGGCTCGGTGGTCGTGGACACGTGCTTCACCCTCTCACCCGCCGCCGACGTGCGCCATCCCCGTCGCTGCGGCCGGGCGTCGTCGTTCGTCACGGCGACCCGGGAGGTCATGTCGGCCCGGCCGATGATTTTGACAACCATTATCAATAAGCGTAGGTTCGAAGCATGCGAGCCCGAACGACCCCGAACGACCGCCGTCCCCGCACCGCCACGACCGCCCGCGGTGCCGCGGTCGCGCTCGGCGTCGCCGCGGTCACGGCGCTCGCCCTCACCGGCTGCGCCGGGGGAGCGGCGTCGGGGGAGGCATCCGGCCCGCGCATCGTCGCGACGACCACCCAGGTCGCCGACTTCACCCGCGAGCTCGTGGGCGATGAGGCCGACGTCACCCAGCTGCTCCAGGCCGGGCAGAGCGCCCACTCGTTCGACCCGTCGGCGGCGCAGCTCGCCGCGATCGCCGGTGCCGACGCCCTCGTGGTCAACGGCGCGGGCCTCGAGAGCTGGCTCGACGACGCGATCGACGCGGCGGGCTACGACGGGCCGGTCATCGACGCGTCGACCGGCATCGAGCTCGAGCACACCGGCGACGACCACGACCACGACCACGGCGACGAGGCCGACCACGACGACGAGGCATCCGACGCGCACGACGACCACGACCACGCCGAGGGCAACCCGCACATCTGGACCGACCCGGCGCTCGCGGCCGTGATGGTGCAGAACATCGCCGACGGCCTCGCCGACGTGCCCGGCCTCGACGCCGACGCCGTCGACGACGCCGAGACGGCCTACGTCGACCGCCTGACCGACCTCGACGCGTGGATCCGCGAGAACGTCGACCTCGTGCCGGTCGAGCAGCGCCTGCTCGTCACGAACCACGACGCCTTCACCTACTTCCTGCACGCGTACGACGTGACGCTGGTCGGCAGCGTGATCCCGAGCTTCGACGACAACGCCGAACCGAGCGCGGCCGAGATGGACCAGCTCGTCGCCGACATCCGCGCCACGGGGGTGCAGGCCGTGTTCGCCGAGGACGCGATCTCGCCGAAGACCGCCGAGACCATCGCGCGCGAGGCCGGCGTGACCGTGTACTCCGGCGAGGACGCCCTGTACGGCGACTCGCTCGGGCAGCCGGGCACCGAGGGGGAGACGTACCTCGGCTCGCAGCTGCACAACGTGCGGCTCATGCTCGAGTCGTGGGGCGTCGAGGCGAGCGAGCCGCCCGCGAGCCTGCGAGGATGAACGGCGTGAGCGGGGGACGCGACGGAGCGGGACACGACGAGGCGGTGCTGACGCTCGATGCTGCCGCCTTCACGCACCCCGACGGCTCCGGCATCCGCGGCCTGCAGCTCGCGATCGCGGCCGGGCGCGCGGTCGCGGTGATCGGCCCGAACGGCGCCGGCAAGTCGACCCTGCTGCAGGGGCTGCTCGGCCTGGTGCCGCTCACCGCGGGGCGGATGCGCCTCGCCGACGGCGTGTCGATCGGCTCGCTGCCCCAGACGACCGAGCTCGACCCCGACTTCCCGATCACCCTCGAGCAGGTGGTGATGCAGGGCCGGTACCGCCGCCTCGGGCTGCTGCGCTGGCCCGGGCGCGCCGACCGCGCCGCCGTGCGCGACGCGCTCTCGGCCGTCGGCCTCGGTGAGCTCTCGGCCCGCCGGTTCGGCGAGCTCTCGGGCGGCCAGCGCCAGCGCGGCCTGCTCGCCCGCGCGCTGGCGGGGGAGCCGGGCCTGCTGCTCCTCGACGAGCCGTTCAACGGCCTCGACCAGCCCAATCGTGACGCGCTCATGGCGACCCTCCGCTCGCTGAAGCAGCGCGGGGTCGCGGTGCTCGTCTCCACGCACGACCTCGACCTCGCCCGCGAGGTGTGCGACGACATCGTGCTCGTGAACCACGAGCAGTACGCCTACGGCCCGGTCGGCGACGTGCTGACGCTCGAGAACGTGCAGTCCTGCTTCCAGGGCGTCGAGGTCGAGCTCGACGAGCACACGCTGGTGGTGCCGGGCCACGAAGGCCACGCCGGACACGAGGGTCGCGACGGCCGCGAAGCCCGCGAAGCCCGCGAAGGCCGCGGTTGAGCGCCTGGGACGCCCTCGTCGGTGCGTTCGCGCTGCCCTTCATGGCGCGGGCGCTCGTCGTCATGCTCGTGCTCGCCGTCGTGGCGGGCGTGGTCGGCGTGCTCGTGAACCTGCGCGGCCTCGAGTTCATCAGCGACGGCCTGACGCACGCGGTGTTCCCGGGCCTCGCGATCGGGCTGGCGGTCGGCGGCACCGCGGGCCTCCTGCCCGGCGCGGCGATCGCGGCACTGGCTGCGGCGGTCATCCTCACGCTGCTCGTGCGCTCGGGCGTGGCATCCGACTCGGCGATCGCCCTCGTGCTGACCGCGACGTTCAGCGTCGGCGTCGTGGTGGTCTCGAAGAGCGACGACTACGCCGGCGAGCTCGAGGCCCTGCTCTTCGGGCGCGTGCTGACGATCCCGGCCGACCAGGTCGTGCCGCTGGTGGTGGTCGGCCTGATCGCGCTCGCCGCGGTGGGCCTCACGATCAAGCAGCAGCTGTTCCGGGCGTTCGACGCGCGGGGGAGCCGGGCCGCCGGCGACTCGTCGCTCGTGCTCGACCTCGTGCTGAATGCGGCGATCGCGCTGGTCGTCGTGGCGGCGGCCGCGACGGTCGGCACGCTGCTCGTGCTCGCCCTGCTGATCGTGCCGGGCGCGACGGCGCGGCTCCTGACCGGGCGCATGTGGTGGCTCTTCCCGGCGGCGGCCGGGTTCGCGGCGATCGCGTCGTGGCTGGGGCTCGCCGCGGGCTTCGCGGCGTCGGTGGGTGCGGGCGTCGACCTGCCGAGCGGCGCCATGATCGTCGCGGTGTTCGTCGCCGGCTACGCGCTCGTGCTCGTCGTGCGGCTCGCGGTGGATGCCGCGCAGGCGCGCCGCGGGCGTCGGATGCCCCGCCCCGCGGGGACCGCCGGCCCGATCGTCGACACGACACCACCCGAGGGGGTGTCGGCATGACCCTCGGCTACTTCGAGCTCGCCCTCATCGGCGCGACCGTGATCGGCGCCGGCACCGGCTTCGTCGGCGCCCTCGCCGTGCTGCGCCGCCGCACCTTCTTCGCCCAGGCGCTCACCCACGCCACCTACCCGGGTGCCGTCGTCGCCGCCGCGATCGGCGTGAGCGTGCCGCTCGGCGCCGCGGTCGCCGCGGTCGCGATCGTCGGCGTCATGGCGCTCGTCGCCCGCGCCCGCCGCCAGGGCTCGCAGGTCGCCGCCGGCATCGTGCTCACCGGCGGGTTCGCCGTCGGCGCGCTGCTGCAGGCGGCCATCCCGGGCAGCCCCGTGCGGGCGGAGTCGCTCCTCGTCGGGTCGATCCTGACGGTCACGCCGGCCGACATCGCGCTCGCCGCATCCGTCTTCGCCGTCGCCCTCGTCGCGGTCGCCGCCTTCGGCAAGGAGATCGTGTTCTCGACCTTCGACCGGGCCGGGTTCCGGGCCGCCGGGTACCGCGAGTGGCCGATCGAGCTGCTCGTGCTCGGCCTCACCGCGGCCACCGTCGTGAGCGCCCTGCCCGCCGTCGGCGCCATCCTCGCCATCGCGCTCATCGCCGCGCCCGCCTCGGCGGCGCGCCTCGTGCTGCCGAGCTATCGGGGCATCCTGCTCGCCTCGCCCGTGATCGGCGCGGCCGCGGGCATCCTCGGCGTACTCGCGTCGCGCGCGTTCGCGATCGCGGCCGGGCCCGCGATCGCGCTCGCGGCGACCGCGTTCTTCCTGGTCGCGCTGCTCGCCCGGCAGGCGAGGCGACTACCGTGGAGGAGAGACGTTCCGGTCGAGACCGCGGAGGAGGCGAGGGTCGCATGAAGCGCAACACGTGGCAGCGCGAAGCCGTCCGCGAAGCGCTCGACGGCACCGACGGCTTCATCAGCGCGCAGGCGCTGCACTCGGCGCTGCACGCGTCGGGCTCGCCCATCGGGCTGGCCACGGTGTACCGCGCGCTCGGCGACCTCGCCTCGACCGGCGAGGCCGACTCGCTGCAGTCCCCCGAGGGCGAGGCCCTCTACCGCGCGTGCAGCACCAGCGGCCACCACCACCACCTCATCTGCCGCAACTGCGGGCTGACCGTCGAGATCAGCGCCGAACCGGTCGAGGACTGGGCGAAGCAGGTCGCCGCCGAGCACGGCTTCACCGGCGCCGCGCACGTCGTCGACGTGTTCGGGCTCTGCGCCACCTGCTCGGCGCTCGACGCGAAGGTCTGACCCGAGGGCCCGACCCGAAGGCCCGACGCCCGCACCTCTCGACGCGGCAGCCCTCCGGCGGCAGACTGATCGATGGACCGCGGGGCGGGGAGGCACCGCGGCCGATCGAGGGGGGCCGTGATGACGGACGCGACGAACGACCAGCTTGAGCCGATCTTCACGAGGAAGGGCGAGGCCTCGACGGCGCGGTACACGAAGATCCCGCTGCTCGAGATGCTGCCCGAGACGGCGTACCGCATCATCAAGGACGAGACGATGCTCGACGGCAACGCGCGCCTGAACCTCGCCACGTTCGTCGGCACGTGGATGGACGACAACGCGCAGCGGCTCTACTCCGACTCGTTCGACAAGAACATGATCGACAAGGACGAGTACCCGGCGACCGCCGCGATCGAGGAGTACTGCTGGCGCATCCTGTCGGACCTCTGGCACGCGCCCGACCCCGACGACGTGATCGGCACGTCGACCATCGGCTCGAGCGAGGCGTGCATGCTCGGCGGCCTCGCCCTGAAGCGGCGCTGGCAGCACGCCCGCCGCGCCGCCGGCAAGGACACCGAGAAGCCGAACCTGATCATGTCGAGCGCGGTGCAGGTCTGCTGGGAGAAGTTCTGCAACTACTTCGACGTCGAGATGCGACTCATCCCGACGACCGACGAGCATCCGCTCTTCGACGGCACCGGCCTCGAGGACGTCGTCGACGAGAACACCATCGGCGTGGTCGTGCTGATGGGCGTCACCTACACGGGCGCGTACGAGCCGGTCGAGCACATCGCGAAGCTGCTCGACGGCATCCAGGAGCGCACCGGCCTCGACATCCCGATCCACGTCGACGGGGCGTCCGGCGCCATGGTCGCGCCCTTCCTGCAGCCGCACCTGCCGTGGGACTTCCGCGTCGATCGGGTGGCGTCGATCAACACGTCGGGGCACAAGTACGGCCTGGTCTACCCGGGCGTCGGCTGGATCGTGTGGCGCAACGTCGCGTCGCTGCCCGACGACCTCGTGTTCCGAGTCAGCTACCTCGGTGGCGAGATGCCGACCTTCGCGCTGAACTTCTCGCGCCCCGGCGCGCAGGTGCTGCTGCAGTACTACCGGTTCCTCCGGCTCGGGCGGGCCGGCTACACCGCCATCCAGCAGACCTCGCAGGACGTCGCGAAGTACCTGTCGGCCGGCGTCGCCGAGCTCGACGCGTTCGAGCTGCTGACCGACGGCAGCGACATCCCGGTGTTCGCGTGGCGCCTGAAGCCGGGCCACACCGACAACTGGACGCTGTACCACCTGTCGGAGCGGCTGCGGGTGAAGGGATGGCTCGTGCCCGCGTACCCGCTCTCGGGCGAGCAGGCCGACCAGACGGTGATGCGCATCGTGTGCCGCAACGGCCTCAGCCACGACCTCGCGGAGGACCTGCTCGGCGACATCCGCAGCGAGACGGCGCTGCTCGACTCGCTCCAGGCGCCCATCCCGCACCCGGGCATGCCGCCCGCGTTCCACCACTGACCGGCGGGCGGTCGCGATGACGGATGCGCCGGCCGACGGCGTCCCCGTGACGGATGCCTCGCCCACCCGCGTGCGGCGGCTCCGCCGCGAGGCGTGGGGGTTCGCGATCGGATCGGTCGCGTTCTTCCTCGGCCCGCTGCCGTTCTACGCGGCGTGGGCGGGGCCGGTCGGCACGGCGGCGACGTTCTTCGCCGGGTCGATCTTCTTCACGACGGCGGGCTTCATCCAGCTCAGCCTGAGCGGACGGAAGACGCTGCCTCGGAACATGGGCCGGGCCGACCGCGACGACTGGTGGGCCGCCGCCGTGCAGTTCGCCGGCACCCTCTTCTTCAACCTCAGCACCGGGGCCGTGCTGGTCGCCGCGGTGCAGGCGGCGGACGATCCGAGCGTCGGGTGGCGGCCGGATGCCTGGGGGTCGATCTGCTTCCTCGTCGCGAGCGGGTTCGCGCTGAGCGCGACGCGGGCGCGCGGGGAGCTGTGGGACGTGGACGCGCGCACCTGGCACGGCACCTGGCTGAACGCGATCGGGTCGGTGGCGTTCGGGGTGTCGGCCGTCGGGGCGTACGTCCTCCCGCAGACCGGCGACCTCGTCAGCCAGTTCTGGGCGAACCTCGGCACGGTCATCGGCGCCATCTGCTTCTTCACCGCGGCTTTGCTGTCGCGGCGGAGCATCCCGGTGCCGGCGTCCCCTTCCGCGGGCGGCGGCGCCCGCGTAGCCTGACGCCTCGTGGCGCTGGTGTGGTTGACCGAGTGGGAGTGGGCGTGCTGCGGCGAGCCCTTCGGGGTCGGCGACCGGGTGGAATGGCGGGCCGTCGGCGTGCGGCCGAGCGACGCCTGGCTCGGCGAGGTCCTCGGTACCGAGCTCGCCGGGGAGGTCTCGTGGGCCGAGACGCACCACGAGACCTCCGCGGAGGAGGAGGTGCCGCTTGCCGGCGTGGTCCGAGGCATCCGCGCCGTCTTCGCGGACCGCGCCTCGACGGCGGCGGACCCGGTGAGCTTCGTGGTCGTCCCGGGCACCGCCGCCTTCCGGGACCTCGAGCGGCTCGACCGCGACGTGATCGGGGAACTGGCGGATGCCTCGAGCATGACGCTGCTCGACGGCGGTCCCGTTCCGCCGCCGCGCCCGGAGGACCTC
This sequence comes from Agromyces sp. MMS24-K17, assembly GCF_043950245.1. Classification (GTDB taxonomy): domain Bacteria; phylum Actinomycetota; class Actinomycetes; order Actinomycetales; family Microbacteriaceae; genus Agromyces. The sequence continues at coordinate 939,733 of NZ_CP171640.1, forward strand.
GTGCCGCTGGCTGCGTCGGCATCGCCAGGGCGCACGGATGGCGGGGCGACGCTCGGATGGTTCGCGGCGGCCGGTCCTCGGCCCGCGCGACGGAGCCGGTCGGTCCAGGGGTACCTCGTCGAGGTCGAGGCGTCGCCCGATTTCGGCCGCGATCGGCCCGTCTGATAGACTCGACGTTTGGCTGGGCACTTCCACTGCCCGGTTCGTAGGCGAATCCCCTGTATCTAGCCGGGCAACCGGAGGAGATCGCCTGCAGACAAGAGACCTTGGGAGGGGCATCCGCCCCTCGGTATTGGAGGAAACCAATGGCAGCAGTGTGCCAGGTGACCGGCGCCGTTCCCGGCTTCGGTCACAACATCTCGCACTCGCACCGGCGTACGAAGCGTCGCTTCGACCCGAACATCCAGAAGAAGACGTACTTCGTTCCGTCGCTTCGCCGCAACGTCACCCTGACCCTGTCCGCTAAGGGCATCAAGGTCATCGACGCTCGTGGCATCGAGGCGGTCGTGAAGGACCTGCAGGCTCGTGGGGTGAAGTTCTAATGGCGAAGCAGCAGGACATCCGTCCGATCATCAAGCTCCGTTCGACGGCCGGTACCGGGTACACCTACGTGACCCGCAAGAACCGTCGCAACAACCCCGACCGCCTCGTGCTCAAGAAGTACGACCCCGTGGTGCGCAAGCACGTCGACTTCCGAGAGGAGCGCTAAGACATGGCGAAGAAGAGCAAGATCGCGCGCAACGAGCAGCGCAAGGTGGTCGTCGACCGCTACGCCGCGAAGCGCCTCGAGCTGAAGAAGGCCCTCGTCGACCCGAACGGCACCGACGAGAGCCGTGAGGCCGCTCGCGTGGGCCTGCAGAAGCTCCCCGCAACGCCTCGCCGATCCGCGTGCGTTCGCGTGACGCCATCGACGGCCGCCCCCGCGGCGTCCTCACGAAGTTCGGCGTCTCGCGCGTCCGCTTCCGTGAGATGGCGCACCGCGGTGAGCTTCCGGGCATCACCAAGTCGAGCTGGTAAGCACCCGCTCGCGACAGCGTCTGGAGAGGGCGTCGGCTTCGGCCGGCGCCCTCTTCGCGTTCCCGGGCACGTCCGTCGACGCCCGGCCGAGCGGATGCCTCGCCGCCGCCTCTTGTCCCGGCGCCCCCACCTGCACTAGACACGGGAGCGGGGACGTGCGGCGCCGGGGGCGCTCGCGGACGGGGGGGACCTGGCATGGCTGAGAGCGCGACCAGCACGACCGCGGCGTCGGCGGCGGAGCATCCGTCGAAACTGGGCCTTCCCGCGCTCACCGCGATGGTCGTCGGGTCGATGGTCGGCGCCGGCGTGTTCCAGCTCCCCGCCCGCTTCGCCAGCCAGACCGGCGTCTACGGCGCGCTCATCGCCTGGACGATCGCCGGGCTCGGCATGCTGACCCTCGCGCTCGTGTTCCAGTCGCTGGCACTGCGGAAGCCGAACCTCGACAACGGCGTCTACGTCTATGCACGCGAGGGCTTCGGCGTGTACCCCGGCTTCCTGTCGGCCGTCGGCTTCTGGGCGTCGTCGTGCGCCGGCAACGCGTTCTACTGGGTCCTCATCATGACGACCCTGGGCCAGCTCTTCCCCGAGCTCGAGCCGTGGCTCGGCCAGGGCGACACGTGGATCTCGTTCGCGGTCTCGGTGATCGCGGTGTGGAGCTTCTACCTGCTCATCCGCCGCGGCGTACGCGAGGCGGCGGCGATCAACTTCATCGTCACGGTGGCGAAGCTCGTGCCGCTGGCGCTGTTCATCGTGCTCGTCGTGTTCTACGTGCGCTGGGACGTGTTCGCGGCGAACCTCACGGGCGGGTACGACCTGCCCGGCGGCGACTCCCTCTTCGACCAGGTGCAGGGCACCATGCTCATCACGGTGTTCGTCTTCCTCGGCATCGAGGGGGCGAGCGTGTACTCCCGGCACGCGAAGCGCCGCAAGGACGTCGGCACGGCCACCGTCGTCGGGTTCCTGTCGGTGCTCGCCCTGTTCGCCTCGATCTCGCTGCTGTCGTACGGGATCCTGCCGAGGGCCGAACTCGCCGAGCTGCCGCAGCCGTCGGTGGGCAGCGTGCTCGAGGCGGCGGTCGGGCCGTGGGGCGGCGCGTTCATCCGCGTCGGGCTCATCATCTCGGTGCTCGGCGCGTACCTCGCCTGGCAGCTCCTCGCGGCCGACGTCGTGTACGCGGCGGCGAAGGACAACGACCTGCCGCACCAGTTCGCCCGGCTCAATGCGCGCGACGTGCCGAACACGGCGGTGCTGTGGACGTCGATCCTCGTCACCGGCATCCTCTTCGCCGTGCAGTTCGTGCACAACGCGCTCGACTTCACCCTCGACCTCACCGCCGCCCTCGCGCTCGTGCCCTACGCGCTCGCGAGCGCCTACGGGGTGAAGGTCGCGATCCGCCGCGAGGGGTATACGGGCGAGTCGCCCGGCGTCCGCAACCGGGAGCTCGTCGTCGCGGTCATCTCGACCGTGTACACGTTGTTCCTCATCTGGGCGGCCGGGTACGTCTTCCTCTTCCTCGCCTGCATCCTGCTCGCGCCCGCCACCGCGCTGTACATCCTCGCGCGGCGCGAGCAGCGCGCCCGCACGTTCACCGTCGCCGGGCTCGTCACCTTCATCGTCATCGTCGTCGGCGCGGTCGTCGGGATCGTGCTGCTCGCCACGGGCGCGCTGCAGCTCTGAGCCCGACCGGCTCCGCACGACCGCTCCGCACGACCGCTCCGCACGACCGCTCCGAATCCGACCGAAACGCACCAGGGGGTCCCATGTCGAACACGTACGGCGTCCATTCCGAAGTCGGCAGGCTGAACAAGGTGCTCGTCTGCCGGCCCGGGCTGGCGCACGAGCGGCTCACGCCGAGCAACAACGACGACCTGCTCTTCGACGACGTGCTCTGGGTGCAGAACGCGAAGCGCGACCACCACGACTTCGTGCTGAAGCTGCGCGAGCGCGGCGTCGAGGTCGTCGAGCTGCACGAGCTGCTCGCGTCGACGCTCGCGGTGCCCGGGGCGAAGGAGTGGCTGCTCGACCGCAAGATCACCGCGAACGAGGTCGGGCTCGGGCTCGTCGACGACGTGCGCGCGTACCTCGAATCGCTCGACGACGCCGCGCTCGCCGAGTCGCTCATCGGCGGCCTGTCGACCCGTGAGCTGCCGGCCGACTTCCGGTCGTCGTACGTCTCGCTCGCCCGGGAGGACGCCGGGGTGAACGACTACCTGATGCCGCCGCTGCCGAACACGATCTACACGCGCGACACGACGTGCTGGATCTACGGCGGGCTGACGATGAACCCGCTGTACTGGCCGGCGCGGCACGACGAGACGCTGCTGATGCAGGCGATCTACGACTTCCACCCCGACTACGTCGGGAGCACGGTGTGGTGGGGCGATCCCGAGGTGTCGTGGGGCCAGGCCACGCTCGAGGGCGGTGACGTCATGCCGATCGGCAACGGTGCGGTGCTCATCGGCATGAGCGAGCGCACGTCGCGGCAGGCGATCAGCCAGGTCGCGGCGAAGCTGTTCGAGGCGGGCGCGGCCGAGCGGGTGGTGGTCGCGGGCATGCCGAAGCTCCGCGCGGCGATGCACCTCGACACCGTGTTCACCTTCGCCGATCGCGACCTCGTCACCTACTACCCCGACATCGTCGACGGTATCGAGACGTTCTCGCTGCGGCCGGCCGACGCGGGCGGCGTGGAGGTGACGGCCGAGCGCGACGCGTTCGTCGACGTGGTCGCGAACGCGCTCGGGCTGCCGAGGCTCCGCACGGTCGAGCCGGGCGGCGGATGGTACGCGGGGGAGCGCCAGCAGTGGGACAGCGGCAACAACGCGGTCGCGTTGGAGCCGGGCGTCGTGTTCACCTACGACCGGAACACGCACGTCAACACCCTGCTGCGGAAGGCGGGCGTCGAGGTGATCACGATCGTCGGCGCGGAGCTCGGCCGGGGGCGCGGCGGCGGTCATTGCATGACCTGCCCGATCTCCCGCGACCCCGTCGAGTTCTGAGCGCTCCGGTCGGCTGGCGGGCGCGCGCAGGGCGGAGGTCCATGCGGATGCATCGCCTTCGGCGTGTCGCAGCACCCAGATGCCCGGAAATCCGCGGAATCCTGCGGATCTCTGTTATGTTCGAGGCGGTCTACCGACCACATGGGGGTTTCACCGATCCAGGCGCGACCCCGTCATGAGTAAATGCTGTATCAAGCAGACGTACGTCCGAGGAGGACACTTCAATGGCTGAGACGCTGAACAAGTCGGAGCTCGTTGCGAAGATCGCGGCGGCCACCAACGAGAGCCAGGCCACCGTCGACCGCGTGCTCGGCGGTCTCTTCGACACGCTCGCCGACTCCGTTTCCGCGGGCACGAAGGTCTCGATCCCGGGTTGGCTCGCCGTCGAGCGCACCTCGCGCGCCGCCCGCACCGGCCGCAACCCGCAGACCGGCGCCACCATCGAGATCCCGGCCGGCTACTCGGTCAAGGTCTCCGCGGGCTCGAAGCTCAAGGCTGCCGCCAAGTAGTCTCGCGACCCTGAACGGGGCGGTCGGCGCGAGCCGGCCGCCCCGTCGTCGTTTCCGAGCCTGTCGAGACCGCCCGCCCGACGTTGCTCCCAGCCCGCTCGCCTAGGCTGTTGCGGTGCCCCGCTCCGTTCGCGTGCTCGGCCCTGCCGTGCTCCTCGCCGTCGCGCTCCTCGCGATGGTCGCTGCGCTCGTCGCCGGCGGCGGCGCCGCGCCCCTCGAGATCCAGGACCCGGGCCCCGTCGCCCGATGGGGGCTCCCGGTCGCGAAGCTCCTCGTGAACCTCGGGGCGGCCGGCATGATCGGCGCCCTCGTGATGGCGGTGTGGGCGCTCACGCCCAAGCAGCCCGAGTTCGATCGCGCCCTCGACGTCGCCGCCGCATCGGCCGGCATCATGGCGGTCGCGAGTGCGGCCACGACCGTCTTCACGTTCCTCGTCGTCACGGGCGAATCGTTCGACGCCGGCGAGGACTTCGGCCGCAAGCTCGGCCAGTTCGTCACGAGCATCGAGCTCGGCCAGTCGTGGCTCACCACCACGCTCGTCGCCGCCGCCGTCACGGTGCTCTGCTTCGCGGTGCGCAACCACACGGCGCTCGTGTTCGTCACGGTGCTCGCGGTCGCGAGCCTCGTGCCGATGGCGCAGCAGGGGCACGCCGCCGGCACCGCCGGCCACAATGCGGCGATCACGGCGCTCGGGCTGCACCTCGTGTTCGCGGCCGCCTGGCTGGGCGGACTCGTCACGCTCGTGCTGCTGCAGAAGCAGCTCGGTCGCGACCGGCTCCCGGTGGTGCTCGGCCGATACTCGACGGTGGCGCTCATCTCGTTCATCGTGGTCGCGGTCTCCGGCTACGCGAGCGCCGCACTGCGCATCGGCGACTGGCCCGACCTCGCGTCGCCATACGGCGCGCTCGTCGTCGTCAAGGTCTCCGCGCTCGTCGCGCTCGGCCTGTTCGGCGCCATGCAGCGGCGCTGGCTCATCGGACGCATCACGCGGGCCGGGGCATCCGCCGTCGCGAAGGCCGCGGGCACGGCGCGCGACTTCTGGGTGCTCGTGGTGACCGAGCTCGCCTTCATGGGCATCGCGTCGGGCGTCGCGGCCGCACTCGCGCGCACCGCGACCCCGGTGTCGGAGCAGCTCGGCGCCACCGTGCAGACCCCGGCGGAGATCCTCACCGGCGAGGCGCTGCCGCCGTGGCCCGACTGGTGGCGCTACTTCACCGAGTGGAAGCCCGACCTGATCTGGCTCTTCGCCTGCGGATTCGGCATCTTCTTCTACGTCGCGGGCGTGCGCCGCCTGGCGAAGCGCGGCGACCGCTGGCCGTTGCACCGCACGATCCTGTGGGTGGCGGGCCTGCTGCTGCTCGCATTCGTCACCAACGGCGGCGTCAACGTCTACGAGCAGTACCTGTTCTCGGCGCACATGCTCGGCCACATGGCCCTCACCATGGCGGTGCCCGTGCTGCTCGTGCCGGGGGCGCCCGTGACGCTCGCGGCCCGCGCGATCCACGCCCGCAAGGACGGCTCGCGCGGCGGCCGCGAGTGGATCCTGCTCGCGGTGCACTCGCGCTTCGCGCAGGTCATCGCCAACCCGATCGTCGCGGCGGGCCTGTTCGCCGGTTCGCTCTGGGTGTTCTACTACTCGCCGCTGCTGCGGTGGACGATGGTCGACCACATCGGCCACGAGTGGATGATCGCGCACTTCCTGATCACCGGGTACCTCTTCGTCCAGTCGCTGATCGGCATCGACCCGGTGCCGTACCGCCTGCCGTACCCGTTCCGCCTGGTGCTGCTGCTCGGCACGATGGCGTTCCACGCGTTCTTCGGCCTGTCGATCATGCTCGGCACGGGGCTGTTCCTCGCGGACTGGTACGGCGCGATGGGCTGGGGCACCGACGCGCTCGTCGACCAGCAGCTGGGCGGCGGCATCGCGTGGTCGATCGGCGAGATCCCGACGGTGGCGCTCGCGATCACCGTCGCGATCCAATGGTCGCTGAGCGACGAGAAGGAGTCGAAGCGTCGCGACCGGCATGCGGATCGCACCGGCGACGCCGAGCTCGAGGCCTACAACGCCCGGCTCGCGGCGCTCGCCGAGCGCGACACGGCCGCGGCGGCCGCTTCACCCGCCGGCTCGGCCGCGGGCTCGCCCGCCGGCCCGGCCGGCCCGAACGAGGAGCGCTGACGGATGCCCCGCTCGAACGAGGTCCACGACGAGGTCGCCGGCCCGGTGCGCATCCTGGTGATGGGGGTGTCGGGGTCGGGCAAGTCGACCGTCGGCGCCGCGATCGCCGCCGCGCTCGGCGCGTCGTTCGTCGACGGCGACGACCTGCACCCGCCGGCGAACGTGGCGAAGATGGCCGGCGGCTCGCCGCTCGACGACGCCGACCGGGAACCGTGGCTCGACCGGGTGGGGGAGACGCTGGCGGGCGGGGCATCCGTCGTCGTGGCCTGCTCGGCGCTGAAGCGGCGCTACCGCGACCGCATCCGCGCGATCGCGCCGGGCACGGTGACGATCGCGCTCGACGGCGGACGCGACCTGCTCGCCTCGCGCCTCGGCGCGCGCGTCGACCACTTCATGCCGGCGGCGCTGCTCGACTCGCAGCTCGCGGCGCTGGAGTCGCTCGCGGCGGACGAGCCGGGCGCGATCGTCCCGATCGACGTGACACCGGACGAGGTGGTGTCGGCAGCCCTCGCCGCGATCCGCGGCGAGTCCGCGCCGGCCTGAGCGAGCCCGCCCGGAAGCGCGAGGCGCGCCCGCTACTTCAGCTGCACCGCGATCGAGCCGTCGGGCTGGATCGTCGCCGAGAGCGACACGAGGAACGTCGAGTCGCGCTCGAGCTGCGACACGTCGCCGTCGAAGAGCGACTGCACCTCGACCGACAGGTGGGCGACGCCCTCGGTCGGCGGCATGTCGAAGGCGGTCGCGCCGGCGATGAGCGTGACAACCGGGTAGGTCGAGATCGACCACGTCGGGGCCGAGATCACGCGGTCGTCGACGACCTCGCCGAACGGGCACCCGGTGGGCTGGAGCACCTGCTGCGCAGCGCACTGGTCGAGGTACTGGTCGAGCTGGCGCTGCACGCGCTCGACGAACGACGGGGTCGGCTGCGAGTCGACGGTCACCGCGGTCCGCGAGCCGGGAGCCGCGACCGTGACGACGTCCTGCGCGGTCAGCAGGACGTCGTCGTACGAGAACGAGTACACCGCCGGCGCGATCGCCAGGTAGGGCGCCGTCTGCGTGAACGCGGCGAGGTCGTCGCCCGTCTTGTGCGCGCGGGTGTCGAGCTGGAGATCGCCGACCGTGAAGATCGGGTAGTGCGCCGCGGTCACGTCGATGATCGCGATCGGGCTGATCGAGAACGCCCACCGGTTGAGCACGCCGTACAGCGGCGCGATCGGCTCGATCTCGAACGCCGTGTCGGTGATCGTGTCGCCGAGGCGGTAGCTCGCGGTCACGGTATGCGTACCGTCGTCGTGCGTCACGTCATCGGTGATGCGGATGTCCTCGGGCCCCGAGCTGATCACCCCGGAGCGCAGCATCGCCGTCGAGACGTCGCCCGGGAGGCCGAGCGCGGCGAGCTGCTCGGCGTCGAGCGCGACGCCCGGGGTCGTGGCCGCGAGGGTGATCTCGTCGTTCGCGATCTCCTCGAGGTAGCGCTCGACGAAGTTGGAGGCGCCGTAGATCGACTGGTTCAGCGCCGCGAGCGCCGAGAGGAAGGCGACGACGAGCAGCACGGCGAGGCCGCTCCAGCCGATGACGGCGAGCGGCGACACGCGACCGGACCGCTCGACGCTCCCCACGCGGGCCAGTCTATGCGGGCGGTGGACGGTGCCCGTGGTCGCCCCGCATGACGGGGTTACACTCGGAGCGCGCCCGCGGGCGCGCCCGGCGGATGCCCCGCCGAGGCATCCGCCCCCAGCCGAAAGCCGCACCGTGCCCGACGTGACCCTGACCGCCGAGCAGGCCGCGGTCTACCAGGCGATCGAGGACACCCGCGACCACGTGTTCGTGACCGGCCGCGCCGGCACCGGCAAGTCGACGCTGCTCACCCACCTCAACTGGAACACGAAGAAGCAGATCGTCATCTGCGCGCCCACCGGCGTCGCGGCGCTCAACGTGGGCGGGCAGACGATCCACTCGCTGTTCCGGCTGCCGATCGGCGTCATCGCCGACCACGCGATCGACCAGAACGACGCGGTGCGCAAGATCCTGAACGCGATGGACACCCTCGTCGTCGACGAGGTCTCGATGGTGAACGCCGACCTGATGGACGCGATGGACCGCTCGCTCCGCCAGGCCCGGCAGCGCCGGCACGAGCCGTTCGGCGGCGCGCAGGTGGTGCTGTTCGGCGACCCGTACCAGCTCGCCCCGGTGCCCGGCGACGTCGAGGAGCGGCGCTACTTCGCCGACACCTACAGCTCGATGTGGTTCTTCGACGCGAAGGTGTGGGACGAGGCCGACCTGCGCATCTTCGAGCTCGGCGAGGTGCACCGCCAGCACGACGACACGTTCAAGCACATGCTGAACGCCGTGCGGCACGGGCAGGTGACCGCCGAGATCGCCGGGGTGCTGAACGCGACGGGCGCGCGCCGGCCGCTGCCCGAGCAGGGTGCGATCACCCTCGCCACGACGAACAGCACGGTGAACCGCATCAACCACACGCAGCTGCACCGCCTGCCCGGCCAATCGCTCGCGAACGAAGCCGAGGTGACCGGCGACTTCGGCGGCCGCTCGTTCCCCGCCGACGAGCGGCTCGAGCTCAAGGTCGGCGCGCAGGTGATGTTCCTGCGCAACGACACGATGGTCCGCGGCGACGGACCGCGCTGGGTGAACGGCACGATCGGCACGGTGACCTCGATGCGCGGCGAACTGCGGGTCGCGGTCGACGGCGAGGAGCACGAGGTCGACCCGGTCACGTGGGAGAAGTACCGGTACAGCTGGGATCCGGTGGCGAAGAAGCTCGAGCGGGACATCGTGGCCGAGTTCACGCAGTTCCCGCTGCGGCTGGCGTGGGCGGTGACGATCCACAAGTCGCAGGGGGCGAGCTACGACTCGGCGATCGTCGACCTGGGGCCCCGGGTCTTCAGCCCCGGGCAGACGTACGTCGCCCTCAGCCGGCTCACCTCGCTCGACGGGTTGTACCTCGCGAGGCCGCTGCGACCGAGCGACATCATCGTCGACCGGAACGTGGAGCGCTTCATGTCGGGGGCGGCCCGGGCGATCGGCGCGGAGGCCGCAGCAGAGTAGTCCTCGGGAGACCGCGGGCGGAACCTCTCGGGCGGCATGTGTCGCGCGGGTTACAATCGCCTCGGACACACGGCTGGGGGAGCTTGGGTGGCTGATCGGCACCGTACCCGACGCAAGCGGTTGCGCATCGCGGCCATGATCGCGGCGATCGCCTCGACCGTCGCGCTCGCCGGATGCACGGGGAGCGTCGATCCCGAGGCGCCGTTCGGCGGCGTGGACTCGCCGCTGCCCGACGACACCGCGGCCTCCCTGTCGGCCATGCTCGACGAGGCGATCCGGCTCAGCGGCTCGAGCGGCGGGCTCGCGGCGGTCGCCGTGCCGTGGGCGGGCGACTGGTCGGCCGCGAGCGGGACCGTCGGCTTCGACGAGGGAGACGCGCCGGTCGCGGTCGACACCGAGTTCCAGCTCGGCCTCGGCACCACCGAGCTCACCTGCCTGGTGCTCCTCCGGCTCGTCGACGCCGGGGTCGTCGCCCTCGACGACGCCGTGTCGGAGTACGTCGACGACATCCCCGGCCTCGCGGGGATCACCCTCGAACAGCTCTGCCGCCAGACCTCCGGCATCGCCGATTACTACGGGCCGCTGCGCGCGACGTTCATCGCGAACCCGGTGCGGCCGTGGCCGTCGGGCGAGCTCATCGCCAGCGGCCTGGCATCCCCCCGCACGGGCGAGCCGGGTCAGCGCTGGGTGCCGTCGCGCACGGGCGTGCTCCTGCTCGCGCGGGCGCTCGAGCAGGCGACGCATCGCGACTGGAACAGCCTCGTCCGCGACTACGTGGTCGGTCCGCTCGGCCTGGACGACACCTCATTGCCCGGGGGATCCGAGCTGGAGCACCCGGGCGCGCTCGGCGCGTACGTCGCCCGCGCCGGAGCGGACGGTGCGCCCGACTGCGCGGCGCGCGTCGACGCCAGCGCGCAGTCGGCGTCGATGGGCGGGGCGGCAGCCGGGGCGTACACGAGCCTCGACGACGCCGTGCGCCTGAGCCAGGCGTTCGCGACCGGTGCGCTCGTCGACGAGGCGACGATGCGCGCCCAGTGGACCCCCTCCGAGACGACGCCGGACGCCCCGGGGTGGCAGTCGCAGGGCGTCGGCGGCGCGATCTACGGGCCGCTGCGCGGGATGGCCGGGGAGAACCCGGGCGCGCTGACCGCCGCGTTCACCGACCCGGCGACCGGCCTCACCGTGGTCGTCGCACTCAACAACTCGACGTCGGGCGCCGACTTCGTGCGCGAGACGGCGTTCGCCATGGCATCGATCGCCTCGAAGGCCCCCGCGGTCGAGGGCGGCCCGCCGCTGGTCGAGCTGCCGTGGTCGCTGGAGCAGGCGCAGGCCGCGATGACCCAGCTCTCCCGCTGCCCCATCGAGGCGCCCGCTGCCGAGGCACCCGCCGAGGAGGCGCCGGCGCAGTAGCGCCGCCGCGCGCCCCATCGCCCGCGCAGCCCGCCACCCCCAATCGTCCGGCCGCTGCACGACGGCACCGACCGGCGTAGTGTCGGGTGCGACCGGTGTCGATGGGGCGCCGGCGAACTCATGGGGGTGGGGTCGATGTGCCGGTGGCTGGCGTACCTGGGGGAGCCGATCCATCCGTCCTCGCTGATCCTCGACGCGAAGCACTCGCTCGTCGCGCAGTCGCTGAACTCGCCGCTCGGCGCCGAGACGGTCAACGGCGACGGCTTCGGCGTCGGCTGGTACCCGGTCGGCGGCGACCGGCCCGACCAGCCGGCGCTCTTCCACAGCATCGAGCCGGCCTGGTACGACGTGAACCTGCGCGAGCTCGCGCACGCGATCGAGTCGCCCCTGTTCTTCGCGCACGTGCGCGCCGCGGCAGGGCCCCCGATCCAGCAGTCGAACTGCCACCCCTTCCGCCACGGCGAGTGGTTGTTCATGCACAACGGTGCGCTCGCGGGGTTCCACCTGATGAAGCGCGATCTCGTGCTCCTCGTCGACCCCGGGCTCTTCCCGCGCATCCAGGGCACCACCGATTCGGAGGTGCTGTTCTACCTGGCGCTCACGTACGGCCTCGAGCAGGACCCGATCCGCGCGGTCGGCGAGGCGATCCGGAAGGTGGAGGAGATCGGGCACCGGCACGGCATCGAGCATCCGATGCAGGGCACGATCGCCGTGGCGGACGGGTCGACGATCTGGGCGTTCCGCTACTCGACGGCTCACCGCTCGCGCACGCTGTTCTACTCGGTCGAGATCCCGACGCTTCGCGAGATGTACCCCGACTTCGAGCGCCTGAGCGTCTTCGGCGCCCGCGCCAGGGTCGTCGTGTCGGAGCCGTTGACCGACCTGCCCGGCGCCTTCGTCGAGGTGCCGGAGTCGACCGTGCTCGTCCTCGACGACGAGGGCTTCCGGCAGGAGCCGTTCCTCGCGGACTGAGGGCCGCGAGGGCGGCGGCGACACCACGACGGATGCCCCGCGCCGAACCCGGGGGTCAGCCCCCTGCCGGCGACCGCTGGGCGGGCAATAGCGTGCGGGCATGTCAACATCCACAACGCCGGAGTCCGTCGAACCTCGCTCGGTGGTTGAGCCCGTCGAAACCACGCCTTCGGGACGTGGTGGTTTCGACAGGCTCAACCACCGGCAGGGGCCCGAGCTCAACCACCGCCGGGGGCCCGAGCTCAACCACCGCAGGATCGGCGCGCGCATCGGCTGGGCGTGGGTGCTGCTCTCCGCGCTCGGCATCGCCGGGTTCGCGGTCGTGCCCTACCTCACGGCGTCGCTCGCGGCGCTCGGCGAGGCGCAGTCGGGCCTGGCGCCGCACTACGCCGCGCAGCCGGCCTTCGTGCAGGCGGCGCTGTACGTGCACGCGATCGGCGGCGGGCTGGCGCTGATCGTCGGCCCGCTGCAGTTCTGGAAGGGGTTCCGCGACCGCGCGCCGCGGGTGCACCGCTGGCTCGGCCGCACCTACCTGGTGTCGGTGGCGCTCGCCGCGGCGGCGGGGCTGGTGATGGCGCCGTTCAACTCGGCCGGGTTCGTCGGGTTCTTCGGCTTCGGCGCCCTCGCCGTGCTGTGGCTGGTGAGCGGATGGCGCGCCTATCGCGCGATCCGGCGGCGGGACGTGCCGGCGCACCGCGCCTGGATGATGCGCAACTACGCGCTGACGTACTCGGCCGTGATGCTGCGGATCTGGCTGCCGCTGCTGCTGGTGCTGCAGATCCCGTTCGCCGGCGCGGGCGGCTTCGACTTCGAGGCGGCGTTCGCGAACGCGTACGCGGCGGTGCCGTTCCTCTGCTGGCTGCCGAACCTGGTGGTCGCCGAGTGGCTCATCCGACGCCGCGGCCTCCCCTCGTACCGGGTGGTGCGGCCGGCGTGACCGCGGCGAGCGGATGCCTCCCCCGGGGCATCCGCTCGCACCGGGCCGCTCAGCCGAGGACGACGACGAAGCCGAGCACCGCGCTCGCGGCCGAGAGGACGGCGAGCACGACCGAGGGGGTCGGGTTCTCGTGCCGGCGGACGTGCACGACGATGGCGCCGACCATGACGATCGTGAGGCAGACCGCCGCGATCGGCGCGAACACCGGGGCGATGCTGAGGAGCAGCGGCAGTACGAGGCCGATGCCGCCGAGCACCTCGGCGATGCCGATGAGCTTGACCACGGGGTCGCTGAAGTCGTCGGCCCAGCCCATGCCGCTCGCGACGAGCGCGGGCTTCGGGCGGAGGGCCTTCATGGCGCCGGCGGCGATGAACGCGAGGGCGAGGAGGCCGTTGACGATCCAGAGGGCGATGAGCATGGGGGAATCCTTCGGGTGCATTGGTTACTGTTTGTGTGCAACCCCATGATCAGTCATGATGGAGGGGGCTGCAAAAGGCACACGCATGTGCCCATCGCACACCGGAGGAACCATGGCCATCGAGATCGATCCCGGCGCACCGCGCAGCGACTACGAGGTGTCCTGCCACGAGGCGGGGGCCTCGGGCGGCGTGATCCGCGACATCCTGGCCCGCATCGGCGACAAGTGGTCGATGCTCGTCATCGTCACCCTCCGCGACGGCCGGCTGCGCTTCACCGAGCTCCAGCAGCACATCCCCGGCATCTCGCAGCGCATGCTCACGCTCACGCTCCGCCAGCTCGAGCGCGACGGCCTCGTCGAGCGCACCGTGCACGCCGAGGTGCCGCCCCGGGTCGAGTACGAGCTCACCGCCGTCGGCGCCACCCTGATCGAGCCCGCCTCCGCGTTCGCCGGGTGGGCCATCGCCAACCAGGAGGTCATCGAGGCCTCGCGCGCCGCGTTCGACGCCCGCCGGGCGGGGTGATGGCGGGCGACGGGTACTCGAAGGGGCGCCGGCGCCGGGCCGAGATCCTCGAGGCCGCCTTCGCCGCGTTCGCGACCGTCGGCTACCGGAACGCGAGCATGGTGCGCATCGCCGCCGACTGCGGCGTGTCACGCGCGGGGCTCCTGCACCACTTCCCGACGAAGGAGGCGCTGCTCCAGGCCGTGCTCACCGAGCGCGACCGGGTGAACGACGAGCGCTTCTTCGTCGGCGCCGATCCGACCCGCGACGGGGCCGACTACCTCGACCGGTTGGCGCGCGCCGTCGAGCAGAACGCCGCCGAGCCGGGCATCGTGGGCCTCTTCGCCGTGCTCTCGACCGAGGCATCCGACCCCGCGCACCCCGCGCACGACTACTTCGTCGACCGGTACGCGGCGCTCCGCGGCGACATCCGCCGCGCGCTCGCCGACCTCGCGGCCCGCGGGCGGCTGCGGCCGGGCGTCGAGGTCGACGGGCTCGACCGCGAGCTCGTGGCGCTCATCGACGGACTCCAGGTGCAGTGGCTGCTCGACCCCGCGGCCGTCGACATGGGCGCCCGCTTCCGCTCGCGGCTTCGTGAGCTGGTTGCCGACGACGCGCGCTGAACGGCAGGCGGAGGTCTGTTCCCGGGCGGCCGCGCGGGGGTATGGTGACGCCAAGGGTGCCTCGCCCGAGGCGCCGAGAGGGGGAATCGGCATTGGATCTCTGGAGCTGGATCTGGTGGTTCATCTGGATGTTCGCGTGGGTGGCGTACTTCACCGTCCTCGTGTACATCGTGATCGACCTGTTCCGTGACCATCAGCTCAACGGCTGGGCCAAGGCGCTCTGGTTGATCTTCCTGTTGATCGTCCCGTTCATCGCGGGCCTCGTGTACCTCATCGCCCGCGGGCAGGGCATGTCCGAGCGCAACCAGCCGCGGCAGGTCGAGTACACCGAGGACGACTTCGATCGGATCCGCGCCCAGTCGTTCGCGAACCCGGCCGACGAGATCGCGAAGGCCAAGGCGCTGCGCGACCAGGGCGCGATCAGCGACGGCGAGTTCGAGGCCATCAAGGCGAAGGCGCTCGGCTCGAAGTTCTGACCGACGACGGCATCGGATGCCCCGCGCTGACGCGGCATCCGATGCCGTACGCTCGGCGGGGTGATCAGGACCCCCAGCGCGCCGCGCCCCGACTGGCGCGCCCGTCTCGACGAGGTCGGGTTCACCTTCTACGACCTGCCCTCGGAGGGCGGTCGGCCCTACTGGAACGAGCACGCCGCCTACGGCTTCACGTCGGCCGAGGTCGACGCCCTCGAAGCCGCCACGGCGGAGCTCTTCGCCCGCTGCATGGACGCCGTCGAGCACGTGGTGCGCGAGCGCCGCTACGCCGAGTTCGGGATCCCGACCGCACTGCACGACCTCGTCGGCCGCAGCTGGGACGAGGACGACCCCACCGTGTACGGCCGGTTCGACCTCGCCTACGACGGGGCGGGCACCATCTCGCTGCTCGAGTTCAACGCCGACACCCCGACCTCGCTCGTCGAGTCGGCGGCGGCGCAGTGGCAGTGGTTGCGGGACACGCGGGGCGAGGCATCCGACCAGTTCAACCTGCTGCACGAGCTGCTCGTCGAGCAGTGGGCGCACATCCGCGAGGCGCGCTGGGGCGTCGCCCCCGGCGCCCGGCTGCACCTCGCGTCACTGCACGACGACGGCGACGGCGAGCTCATCGTCGAGGACGCCGACACCGTGTCGTACATGGCCGAGACCGCGCGGCAGGCGGGGTTCGACGTGAAGCAGGTGTTCGTCGAGGACCTGCGCTACGACCTCGACGGGCGGCGGTTCCTCGACGCCGACGGCGAGCACGTCGAGCGCATCTTCAAGCTCTACCCGTGGGAGTGGATGGCGCGCGAGCAGTTCGCCGCGTTCCTCGAGCCGACCCGGCACACGACCGCCTGGGTCGAGCCGATCTGGAAGATGCTGCTCTCGAACAAGCAGCTCCTCGTGGTGCTGTGGGAGCTGTTCCCCGGCCACCCGAACCTGCTGCCCGCGTTCGAGTCGGCCGCGCCGTTCGAGGCCGGCGGCCCGCTCTGGGGGCGGCACTGGGTGCGCAAGCCGCGGCTCGGCCGCGAGGGCGCCAACGTCACCGTGTTCGACCCCCGCGGCGGGATCGTCGCCGAGCAGCCCGGCCCGTACGACGAGGACGGGTTCGTGTACCAGCAGCGGGCGGAGCTCGCCCGCATCGACGGGCGCACCG
Organism: Agromyces sp. MMS24-K17; assembly: GCF_043950245.1. GTDB lineage: Bacteria > Actinomycetota > Actinomycetes > Actinomycetales > Microbacteriaceae > Agromyces. Next base: position 955,988 of record NZ_CP171640.1, read on the forward strand.
CCGTCATCGGCTCGTGGGTCGTCGGCGAGACGCCCGCGGGCATCGACGTGCGCGAGACCGGCGGGCCCATCACGGGCGACCTCGCCGAGTTCGTGCCGCACTACATCGTGCCGGGCCGGAACGTGGAGGAGCAGCGATGACGGAGACGCGGCGACGGATGGGGGCGCTGGAGCTGGGCGTGGCGGGCGGCCCGGGCGTCCGGTCCGGCGTGCGCACCGCGGTCCGGCCGGTCGCGCCGCGTGCCGCGCCGCGCGCGGTCGCCGCCCTCGGGGTCGCGAGCGCGATGCTGCTCCTCGCCGGGTGCTCGACCTTCCCCGAGGACGGGGTCGTCGTCACCGGCGCCGACGGCGAGCAGTACGTGCTGCCCGACGGCACCGAGCGGCCCGTCTACGCCTCGCAGGCCGACTGCCTCGCCGACGTCGAGGAGCAGCTCGCGAAGCTGCGGGCCGAGGGCAACCCGGTCGAAGGCACGGCCGAGCAGTTCTGCGAGGACGCCGGGGAGTACCACGGCACGCACCACTACGGCACGGGTCTCTGGCTCGGGCCGCTGCTGTTCGCGGGGTCCCGGTGGGACTCGTCGCGGGTGAACTCGTGGTCGGCCGTCGGCGCGGGCGACTTCGCGAAGCCCGGCTCGGTCGCGCACTCCGACGTCGTCGAGAAGGCGCCGGCCGGCGCGACCGTCGGGCAGCGCGTGCCGCTCAGCGGCGGGTTCGGCACGAGCGGCAAGGCCGCCGGCTTCGGATCGAGCGCGAAGTCGGTGCACGGGAGCTCGTTCGGCGGCTGAGCGGATGCCTCGGGCGAGGCCTCGGCTCGGGGCATCCGCCCGGCCTGAGCCCCGTCCGGCTGCGACCGGCTACGCCCAGAGGCCGGCGGAGCCGAGCGCCCGGTCGGGGTCGATGCGGATGACCACGCGGGTCGGGTTCACCCGCGGCTGCCGGTAGCGCTCGGCGTACAGGCGCACGGCGAGGTCGACCGACTCCGGGTCGCGTTCGACGACTGCGCGGCCCGCGATGCTCAGCCATTCCGGGCCGGAGACCTGGGCGACGGTGGCCCGGGCGTCGCGCTCGACGTTGCGCACCTTCTGGCTCGCGCCGTCGGTGATGACGCGGACGACGCCGTCGACGTAGGTGAAGCCGACCGCCACGACGTGCAGGTCGCCGCGCGGGCCGATCGTCGACAGGGTCGCGAGGTGGCGGTCGGCGACGAACTGCCGACCGCGGTCGGTCAGCGCGGGGCGTGCGGAGGTGGACCGGTCGACGGCGGGAGGCATGCGATCCAGCGTAGGCGGGTGGTCTGGGGCATGGCTGCACGGGTACGCGGCCCGGGCCCGAGCGGAGCATCCTGTCGCCCTGGGCCGCCCGGGCGTATCGTGAGCCCGAGGGGGTCGACATGAACGACAGGAGTTCGAACGCCGGATGCTTCGCCGGCGGCGGCGCGATCTACGGGCTCGGCATCATCGGCGCGTGGGTGTTCTTCTTCCAGCAGGCCGACCAGTTCTGGGAGTTCATCCTCGCGTTCTTCCAGGGCATCTTCTGGCCGGCGTTCATGGTCTACGAGGTGTTCCACGCACTCGTGGAGTGAGGCCGTCAGCGCGCCCGGCTGAGACGTCGGCTTCAGGCTGAGTCGCCGGCGTCAGGCTGCGTCGCCGGCCTCCGCGACCTCGGCGAGGGCGGCGGTGACCCCGTTCCAGGCCTCGAAGAAGCCGAGGTCCTCGTGCCGTTGCCGCGCGGCGGGGTCGGCGTGGCGCGCGATCGCGCGGTAGTCGGTGCCGTCGGGGTGCTCGCCGAACAGGATCTCGGCGGTGATCGCCACCGGCTCGGGCGAGGCGGGATGCCAGGTGCCGGTGATCGCATTGGTGTACACGAGCCGGCGGTCCGGCTCGACGACGAGGAACACGCCGTCGATGTGCGGCACGAACGCCTCGCCGTCGTCGCTCATCCGCGTGACGAAGGCGCCGCCCGGACGGGCGTCGAGCACGTCGACCCGGGCGACGGTCGGGGCGGGCACCCACCAGCGCTGCAGGAGCGCGGGGTCGGTCCAGGCGCGCCAGACGGCGGCGCGGGGTGCGCGGATGACCCGCTGGATCGTGAGGTCGAGCTCGGGGTCGATGGCGGGTTCGGTCATGTGCGGTTCCTCCCGGCAGGTGACGATGCGTTCGGGCTCGGGGTCAACCTAGCGCGGTCGGCTCCTGCCCGTCTCGGCGTCCGTCCGCCGGGGCTTCCGTCGTCTCAGAGCGACGCGGTGCCGTTGTCGCCCGTCCAGAACTCGCGGTCGACGACCCGGCCCAGGCGGCGGTCGCGGAGGTAGTTGCGTCGCTGCGTCCACGCGATGAAGGTGCCGATCAGGGCGACGACGGTGAGGATCGCGCAGACGAGCACCGTCGACCCCAGGTCGGGCACGAAGAAGCTCAGGATGGTGGTCAGCAGCAGCGCGGCGAGGGCCAACCCGAGCATCACCGCCATGGTCACGAGGCCGAGACGGCTCTCTCCGGGCACGGGGTCGAGGGGGCGGGTCGGCTGCATGGTGCGATGCTACGGCTCCGGGCGAGGAGGCGGCGCACGCGTTACGTCGGGCCGCGGGCCGCCTCCTCGCGACTCAGTGGCTGAGCCAGGCGTCGTACAGCACGAGCTCCGAGATCGAGTTCTCGCGCAGGCCGTGCAGCTTCGCGTCGGACGCGAAGTAGCCCGACTCGCTGTTGACGTTGTCGAAGACCGGGATGCGGACGGCGTCGCGCACGAGGATCTCCTGCGCCTGGGCGAGCAGGTCCTGGCGCGCGTCCACGTCGGGCTCGACGAATGAGCGCTCGAGGATGCCGCTGAGGTCGGAGCCCGGCTCGGTCACCTCGGCCGTGGTCGCGCCCGAGTTCGCCTGCAGGTACTCGTCGGTGTACTGCGAGTACAGCGCGATGCCGCCGTCGGCGCGGGTGGCGTTGTTGTAGAGGAAGTCGCCCTCGCCGTCGGTCCACGTGCTGCCACCCGGCGCCTCGTTCACCAGTTCGATCTCGATGCCGACCTTCGCGGCGTCCTCCTTGATGAGCTGGAGGGCGTCGGTGATGGCCTTCGGCTCCCACCAGTTCACGATCGTGAAGGTCAGTCGCTGGCCGTCCTTCTCGCGGATGCCGTCGTCGCCGACGACCCATCCGGCGCCGTCGAGGATCTCCTCGGCGCCCTCCGGGTCGTACGAGATGTACTCCGACTGGTCGGCGTAGCCGAAGGTGCTCGGCGTGAGCACGCTCGTGGACGCCGGCTCGGCGTCGGTCGTGATGCTCTGCTGGATGGTGTCGCGGTCGATGACCTTCGACAGGGCGCGGCGCAGGTCGAGGTCCTTCGTCAGCGGGCGGGCGAAGTTCGCCACCAAGCTGTACGGGTTACCCGACTGCGCGCGCGAGATCAGCCCGAAGCCCTGGTCGGTGAGCTGCTTCGAGCCCTCGACCGTCGGGTTCTGGGCGAGCTGAATCTCGCCGGCGAGCAGGGCGTTCTCGCGCACGCTCTGCTCGTCGACGAAGTTGATGGTGACCTTCTCGAGGCTGGCGGCACCGGTGTGCTCCGAGGCATCCGACGCCCAGTCGTAGTCGTCGCGGCGCACCAGCGTGATCTGCTCGTTGGGCGTGTAGCTGTCGAGTTCGAACGGGCCGCTGCCGGCGAAGTCGCCGGCCTGGCGCTCCTCGTAGCTCAGGTCGAACGAGTCGGCCGAGAGGATCGCGAGGAAGCTCGTCGGGATGGTGGGCAGGAACGCCGGGTTCGGCTGGCTGAACTTCACGATCACCTCGGTGTCGCTGACGACCTCGGTCTCGATGTAGTTGTCGAAGAGGCCCCGGATGTACCATCCGTTGCCGTCCTCGATCTGCGTGACCGCGGCATCGAAGTTGGCCTTCACGACGTCGCCGGTCAGCTTCGAGCCGTCGGAGAACGTGACGTCGTCGCGCAGCGTGAAGCTGAACTCGGTCTGGTCGTCGTTCGCCGACCAGTCGGTCGCGAGCCACGGCTTCAGCTCGAACGTGTCGGGGTCGATGTCGAGCAGCGAGTCGGCCAGGGCGCGACCCACGAAGCCGTGGTTCTGGCGCGGGTCTAGGTAGCTGATGTTGGCGCTGTAGGCGGTGATCTCGCCGCCGTCGACGCGGTCGCCGGATGCGCCGGCGCCCGACGCGTCGGCGCCGGACCCGGCGCAGGAGGTCAGCAGGATCGCCGCGGCGGCCGCGGCCCCGAGCGTGCCGAGGAGCCGGCGGGGCGGATGCGCGGTGCGGATGGTGGACATGGTGGTGCTCCTTTCGCGTGGTGCAGGTCGTGGTGCGGGGGTGGGGGTCTGGAACGGATGCCTCGGACGTCAGGCGAACAGCGGGATGGCGTCGAGCAGCCGGCGCGTGTACTCGTGCTGCGGGTGCGCGAACACCTCGCCGACCGCGCCCTCCTCGACGAGCTCGCCGCTGCGGAGCACGCCGACGCGGTCGGAGAGCTCGCGGATGACGGCGAGGTCGTGCGAGATGAAGAGGTAGGCGGCGCCGAACTCGTGCTGGAGGTCGATGAGCAGCTGCATGACCTGCGCCTGCACCGAGACGTCGAGCGCCGAGACCGGCTCGTCGAGCACGATCAGCTCGGGGCGCAGCACGATCGACCGGGCGATCGCGACGCGCTGCCGCTGGCCGCCCGACAGCTCGGTCGGGGTGCGGGTCGCGATCGACGCGGCCAGCCCGACGACGTCGATGGCCTCGCGCACGCGGCGGTCGAGCTCGGCGCCCGATGCCGCCTTGAACCCGCGCAGCGGCTCGGCCACGATGTCGTGGACCCGGAACCGCGGGTTGAGCGACGTGTACGGGTTCTGGAACACGTACTGGATGCGCGTGCGCAGGGCGCGTTGCTCGGCACCCCGTGCGCGCGAGACATCTTGCCCGCGGAACGACACCGACCCCTCGTCGGCTCGATCGATCCCGGCCACGATGCGGGCGATCGTCGACTTGCCCGAGCCGGACTCGCCCACCAGCCCGTACGTGGTGCCCGGGTCGATGGTGAGGCTGACGCCGCGGACCGCCGGCGTCGCGATGCGGCCGCGCCGCGGGTCGCGGGTGAGGTACGTCTTCACGAGTCCCGTGGCGACCAGGCCGGCGTCGTCGTGCGGGGCCTCGAGCTGCGGCACCCCCGGGCTCGGGGCGAGCTTGCCCTGGTGCAGCGACGGCACGGCGTCGAGGAGGCGACGGGTGTACCCGTGCCGGGGCGCGTCGGTCACCGCGCTCGTCGGGCCCTGCTCGACGATCCGGCCGCCCTCGAGCACGAGCAGCCGGTCGGTGCGCTGCCGGGCGACGGCGAGGTCGTGCGTGACGAGCACGAGCGAGACGCCGGTTTCGGCGACCAGCTCGTCGAGCGCGTCGAGGACGGTCCGCTGCACGGTGACGTCGAGGCCGGACGTCGGCTCGTCGGCCACGATCAACTGCGGGCGGCCCACCAGCGCGATCGCGATGAGCACGCGCTGCCGCTGCCCGCCGCTGACCTGGTGCGGGTACGAGGCGTACACCCGCTCGGCGTCGGCGATGCCGACCCGCTCGAGGAGCGCGATCGACTCGGCGCGCCGGCGGAGCTTTTCGACCTTCCTCGGCGAGAGCTTCAGGGCCTCGTCGAGCTGCTTCCCGATCTGCTGCACCGGGTTGAGCGCGATGTTCGGGTCCTGTGGGATGTACGCCACCCGCGACCGGCGCAGTTCGTTCCACTGCCGCTCGGTGAGGTCGCCCAGGAGGTCGACGCCGTCGAGCTCGCCGCGCGCCGCCGAGACGTGCGCGTTCGGCGCGAGGATGCCGAGCAGCACGTGGGTGAGCGTCGACTTGCCGGAGCCGGACTCGCCGATGACGGCGAGGCGCTCGCCGCGGCCGAGGGAGAACGAGACCCGGTCGAGGGCGAGCACGTCGTCGCCGGCCGTCGTGTAGCGGACCGTCAGGTCGGCGACGTCGAGGAGGGGAGGGGAGGTCGATTCGGTCATGTCGGTCAGGTCACCTTCTCGATGAACTTGCTCACCCGGTTCGCCGCGAGCACGACCAGCACGATGACGATGCCGGGCAGGATCGCGAGCCACCACGCGGTGGAGAGGTAGGTGCGGCCCTCGGAGACGAGGAGGCCCCACTCGGGCTCGGGGGGTTGCACGCCGAAGCCGAGGAAGCTCAGCGCCGAGATGGCGAGCAGCGCCTCGCCGAACTGCAGCGCGAGCAGCGCGATGAGCGGCCCGATGGAATGCGGGAAGACGTGCCGCGGGAGGATGCTCCACCAGCGCAGGCCCGAGAGCCGCGCGGCGGTGACGAAGTCGGACTCGCGCACCCGCAGCACCTCGGCGCGGAGGATGCGGGTGAACGCGGCCACCGAGCCGATGCCGACCGCGATCGCGATGTTGATCGTGCCGTAGCCGAGCGTGGTGACGATCATGAGCGAGACGAGGAGCCCGGGCACGGCGAGGAAGATGTCGACGAAGCGTCCCACCACCTCGTCGACCCAGCCGCCCAGGTACCCGGCGAGGATGCCGAGCACGGCGCTGACCCCGAGCCCGAGCACGACCGCAAGCAGCGAGGCGATGAGCGTGTTGCTCGTGCCGTAGACGACGCGGGCGTACTGGTCGCGACCCAGGTTGTCGGTGCCGAGCGGATGCCCCCACGAGGGAGCGGCGAGCTTGTTCGCGAGGTCGGTCGTGTACGGGTCGAGGCTCGTGAACAGCGCCGGCAGGAACGCGGCGGTGATGACGGCGACGAGGAGCAGCGCCGAGAGGATGAACGTCGGCTGGGTCGCCTGCACGACCCGCGCGGACCGGAGTGGGCGGGGACGGGCGGGCTCGGTGGGCAGGACGGCGAGGCCGCCCGGGACCTCGGCGACGGTCGCGTCCGCGGGGAGCGCGGTCTCGGCTGCGAGGGCCTGCGCGTCGGCGAGGGCCTGCGCGTCGGCGTGGAGGGTCATGCGATCCCCAATCGGATGCGCGGATCGATCCGCGGGTACACGAGGTCGACCGCGAGGTTCGCGAGCGCGAACAGCAGCGCGGAGATGATGACGACGCCCTGCACGACCGGGACGTCCTGGCTCACGACGCCCGCCTGCAGCACGCGGCCGAGGCCCTGGCGGGAGAACACCGTCTCGGTGATGACGGCGCCGGCGAGGATGCCGCCGACCGACATGCCGATGATCGTCGCCGCCGGGATGATCGCGTTGCGCAGGCCGTGGGCGAAGACGATGCGACCCCGCCCGACGCCGCGGGCGGTGAGGAAGGTCGCCTGCGAACCGTGGGTGTACTCCCACAGGCTCTTGGTAGTGACCTGCGCGATCGCCGCGCTCGCCGGGATGCCCGAGGTGAGCGCCGGCAGGATCAGCGACTGGAACCCGGTGTTCCCGACGGCGGGCAGCCAGTGCAGGTTGAACGCGAAGACCTGGATGAGGATGAGCCCGGTCAGGAACACGGGGAACGACAGGAACGCCGAGGGCAGCGCGAACAGCAGGTTCCGCAGCCACGTGGCCCGGGCCGTGTTGGCGAGCAGTGCGATCGCGAAGCCCAGCACGACGCTGAGCACGAGCGCGAGTCCGCCGAGAGCCAGCGTGTGCGGCAGGGCGCCCCCGACGACCACGGCCACCGGCACCCCGAGTTGGATCGACGTGCCGAGGTCGCCCGTGACGGTCTGCCACAGCAGCGCGAAGTACTGCTCGTACGCGGGCCGGTCGAGCCCGTACCGCGCCTCGAGCGAGGCGAGCAGTTGCTGGTCGACGTCGGCGCCGGCCCCGCTGATCATCATGGAGGCGCTGTTGCCGGGCAGGTAGAACAGCAGCAGCCACGTGATCGTGTACGCGGCCCACACGACGAACAGCGCGTAGAGCACGCGGCGGACGAGGTAGCGCACCGGGTCTCCTTCCCGAGGACGGACGGTTCGATGGATGGGCTCGACGGATGCGTCGAGGGGCGGATGTCCCGCTACGCCGACGGCGTGCGCACCGCGCCGAACACCGTGCGCCGGCGCAGCGCGAAGCCGAGCCGCTCGTACGCGGCGATCGCGCCGACGTTGCTCGCGGCGGCGTGCAGCAGCGCGCGGTCGCCGCGCTCCTGGATGTGCAAGGCGACGTCGAGCACGAGCCGCGAGGCGAGCCCCTGCCGGCGGTGGTCGGCGTCGACGGCGACCGCGCTGATCTCGGTCCAGCCCTCGGGGTGCAGCCGCTCGCCGGCCATCGCCACGAGCCGCCCGCCCCGGCGGATGCCGACGTAGCGCCCGAGCTCATACGTGCGGGGGCGGAACGGTCCGGGCTGGTTGCGCTCGACGATGGCGAGCATCTCGGGCACGTCGTCGGCGCCGAGCACGATCGCCTCGGCGTCGGGCCGGGGCTGGAGCGCCTCGGTCTGCACGAGCTGCACGCCCTCGCCGCGGCCCACGACCTCCCAGCCCGCCGGGATGGCGCCGTCGTACCCCGACAGCCCGACGTCGGCGCCGGGCCCGACGAGCTCGATCAGCGCATCCCAGACGCCCGGGTCGTCCCAGGTGCGCACCGCCACGAAGGGCGCGACGTCGGCCGGGTACCGGCGCACGAGGTCGTTCCCGATCGCGAACGCAGCATGGGGCCCGGCGAGCGAGTGCCAGGCGGCGTTGTCGAGTTCGGTCGCGTCGGCGTGGGGCGCGGCCAGGGTCGTGGCGGCGGATGCATCAGGCATCCGGCCATGCTGCGACCGGTCCGCAAGCCCCGGCAACGGGCGGCGTCACCCCGCGTCGCCGCCCGAAACCGGGCGGCACGCAGCGCGCTCGCAGGTGTCCACGCGTGACCCACAGCGTCGGCGCGTGACATCCGTTCGCGACGTGGCGTGACGCGCGCCGGGGTAGGCTCGACGCGTCCAGGCGCACCGAAGCGCCGGTGCTCGAAAAGGGGCACGAAGCGCAGACGACCTCGTCGCCGCCGCGTGAGACAGAGATGGAACCCCTCCATGTCTCCGAAAGGCCCCAGGTCATGCCGGTCGTCTCCGCGCACGTCGCGCGTACCCTCGCCACCCAGGTCGATCACGTCTTCGGCGTGATGGGCAACGGCAACGCCTGGTTCCTCGACTCGCTCGTGCGCGACACCCCCGCCACGTTCACCGCGGTGCGCCACGAGGCCGGCGGCGTGGTCGCGGCCGACGCCCACTACCGCGCCTCCGGGCGCATCGCCGCCGCCACCGCCACCTACGGCGCGGGGTTCACCAACACCCTCACCGCGCTCGCCGAGGCGGCGCAGGCGCGCGTGCCGCTCGTGCTCGTCGTCGGCGACGAGCCGACCTCGGGCCCGCGGCCGTGGGACGTCGACCAGATCGCGCTCGCCGCCGCGGTCGGCGCGCGCACGTACACGGTGGGCCGGGCGGATGCCGCGACCACGACCCTGATCGCGATCGAGCACGCCCTGAGCTACCGGCTGCCCGTCGTGCTCGCGATCCCCTACGACGTCGCCCTCGTGGACGCCGGGGACGTGCCGGGGGCGACCGAGCCGCGCCTGCCGCCGCCGCTCGCGCCCGGCGCCGGCAGCGGCCTCGGGGCGGGCTTCGCCGAGCAGGCGATCGCGACGCTCGCCGCCGACCTCGCGGCCGCGGAACGCCCGCTGCTCCTCGCCGGCCGCGGGGCGTGGCTGGCCGGAGCCGGCCCCGAGCTCGGCGAACTGGCCGACCTCACCGGCGCCGTGACCGCGACGACCGCGCTCGGCCGGGGCGTGTTCCCCGACGGCCGGTACGACCTCGGCGTGGCGGGCGGCTTCGGTGCGGCCGGTGCGATGGAGCTCGTCCGCGAGGCCGACGTGGTCGTCGTGTTCGGGGCATCCCTCAACCAGTTCACGATGCGGTTCGGGCAGCTCTTCGCGCCCGGCGCCCGCGTGGTCCAGGTCGACGTGGCGCCGGCCGCGACCCACCCGCACATCGGCGGCTTCATCCGCGGCGACGCCCGGCTCGTGGCGCGGGCGCTCGGCGACGACCTGCGCGCGCTCGGCGCGGGCGCCTCGGGGTGGCGGGAATCGCTCGACGTCGAGGCGGCGCGCGCGCAGCCGCGGCCGTCGTCGGGCGACGGGGTCATGCCCGACGGGGCGCTGGATCCGCGCGCCGTGGCCATCCGGATCGGCGAGCTGCTGCCCGAGGAACGCGTCGTCGTCTCCGACGGCGGGCACTTCATCGCCTGGGCGAACATGTACTGGCCCGTCGCGAGCCCCGACCGGATGGTGATGGTCGGCACCGCGTTCCAGGCGATCGGCCTCGGCTTCGCGAGCGTGCCCGGCGCCGCGAGCGCGCGGCCCGACGCGACGATCGTGCTCACGACCGGCGACGGCGGCGGCCTCATGGCGCTCGCCGACCTCGAGACCGCGGTGCGGTCGGCCGCCGGGCGCGGGATGGCCGTGGTCTGGAACGACGCCGCCTACGGCGCCGAGGTGCACCTCTACGGCCGGATGGGGCTCGCGCAGTCGCCGATGCTGATCCCCGAGACCGACTTCGCCGCGCTCGCCGAGGCGGTCGGCGGCGAGGGCGTGGTCGTGCGCGAGCTCGCCGACCTCGAGCGGTTGCGCACCTGGGCGGCCGAGTCGCCGGGCGAGCGGCGGTTCCTGCTGCTCGACTGCCGCATCTCCGGCACCGTGATCGCGCCGTACCAGGAGGAGGTGCGGCGGATGCACGGCTGATCCGCCGGGATCAGGCCTGCGCCACCCGCAGGCCGCCCATCGCGATCGCGACGACGTCGGCGCTGAGCCGCGCCGCGTCCTCCGGCCCGGTCGGCCGGTACCACTCGACGATGGAGTTGACCATCCCGAACAGCAGCCGCGTGGCGACGCCGGCTTCGACGTCCGCTCGGATGGTGCCCTCCTGCTGCGCCTCGCGCACGAGCCGGGTCAGCTCCTGGTCGAACGCCCGCCGGCGGTCGAGCGCCTCGCGCTCCACGATGCTGTTGCCGCGCACGCGGAGCAGCAGCGTCACGTAGGGGAGCCTCTCGACGAGCACGGTCACCGCGCCGGTGAGCACGAGCTGGAGTCGCTCGCCGGCGGGCACGTCGGCCGCGAGCGCGTCGCGCAGCGCGCCCTCGAGCCCGTCGAGCGCCTCGTCGAGCGCGCGCCGGAGCAGCTCCTCCTTCGAGGCGAAGTGGTGGTAGAGCGCGGACTTGCCGAGGCCCAGCCGCTGGGCGATGGCCGCGACGGATGCCGCGTCGTAGCCCTGCTCGTTGAACACGCCGACCGCGACCTCGAGGATGCCCCGCTGGTCGTAGCCCGGTCGGCCCCGCCGGGGCTCCGCGGCGACGGGCTCGGCGTGCTCGACCGGGGACGTGCTCATGCTCGAAGTTTGCCATACTATTTACTGACCGAACGTTTGGTTGGTAAATACGGCACGGAGCGATACGAACGCCGAGACGACGTGGTCAGGAGCGGATGCATGGGCGAAGCCTTCCTCGTGGGAGGAGTGCGCACGCCGGTCGGGCGGTACGGCGGTGCGCTCGCCGCGGTGCGGCCCGACGACCTGGCGGCGCTCGTCGTCGCCGAGGTGCTCCGCCGCGCCCGGGCCGACGGCGCCGACCTCGACGGCGGCGACGTCGACGAGGTGATCCTCGGTGCCGCCAACCAGGCCGGCGAGGACAACCGCAACGTCGCCCGCATGGCGACCCTGCTGGCGGGCCTGCCCGACCACGTGCCCGCGGTCACCGTCAATCGCCTGTGCGCGTCGGGCATGTCGGCCATCGCCATGGCCGCGCAGGCGATCCGCGCCGGCGACGCCGACGTGATCATCGCCGGCGGGGTCGAGTCGATGACCCGCGCACCGTGGGTGCAGGCCAAGCCCGACCGGCCGTGGGCGAAGCCCGGGGCTTCCTTCGACACCTCGATCGGCTGGCGCTTCACCAACCCGCGCTTCACCGAACGGCCGAGGGCCACCTTCTCGATGCCGGAGACCGCCGAGGAGGTGGCGCGCGTCGACGGCGTGACCCGCGAGGACGCCGACCGGTTCGCGCTGCGGAGCCACCAGCGCGCGGCGGCCGCGATCGACGCGGGCCGGTTCGCGGCGGAGATCGTCGGCGTGCCGACCGGAAGCGGGCCCGCGGCCCGGCTCGTCGACGTCGACGAGGGCCCCCGCCGCGACACCGACCTCGAGGCGCTCGCGCGCCTGCGGCCGGTCGTCGCCGGCGGCTCGGTGGTCACCGCCGGCAACGCGAGCACGCTGAACGACGGGGCATCCGCCGTCATCGTGGCCAGCGCGGCCGCGCTCGAACGATACGGGCTGACTCCGCGGGCGCGCGTGGTCGCGTCCGCGTCGGCCGGCGTCGCGCCCGAGGTCATGGGGCTCGGGCCGGTGCCCGCGACCGAACAGGTCCTCGCTCGCGCCGGGCTCACCGTCGGCGACCTCGGCGCGGTCGAGCTCAACGAGGCGTTCGCCACCCAGGCCCTCGCCTGCATCCGCCGGCTCGGCCTCGACCCCGAGACCGTGAACGCCGACGGCGGCGCGATCGCCCTGGGGCATCCGCTGGGGTCGAGCGGCTGCCGCATCACCGTCACCCTCCTCGGCCGCCTGGAGCGCGAGCAGGCGCGGTACGGCCTCGCGACCATGTGCGTCGGCGTCGGCCAGGGCACGGCCCTGCTCCTGGAGCGGGTCGATGGCTGACGTCCTGCTCATCGAGCGCAGCGCCGACCGCGTCGTCGCCACGCTGAACCGCCCGGAGGCGCGCAACGCCATCGACCAGGCGATGGTCGACGCCCTGCACCTGCTGTGCGCCGAGCTCGAGGCCATCCCGCGGGTGCTCATCCTCGCCGGCGCGGGAGGGATGTTCGCGTCGGGCGCCGACATCGCCCAGCTCCGCGAGCGCCGCGCCGCCGACGCCCTCCGGGGTATCAACACGACGGCCTTCGCCCGCGTGCGCGCCCTGCCGATGCCCGTGATCGCCGCGATCGACGGGGTCGCGCTCGGCGGCGGCGCCGAGCTCGCGTACGCCGCCGACCTGCGCCTCGGCACCCCGACGACCCGGATCGGCAACCCCGAGACCGGCCTCGGCATCATCGCCGCCGCCGGCGCGACCTGGCGGCTGCCGCAGCTCGTCGGCGAGGCGCGCGCCGCCGAGCTGCTGCTCACGGGCCGGATCCTCGACGCGGATGAAGCGCTCGACTGGGGCCTGCTCAACGCCGTGCACCAGCCGGCCGACCTGCTGCCCGCCGCGCACGCGCTCGCCGACCGCATCGCCGCGAACGACGCCCTCGCGACCCGGTACGCGAAGCGCGCGCTGCTGGCACAGGCGGCGGAGCATCCGCGCATCGACCTCGAACTCCAGGCGGAGCTGTTCGACCGGCCCGAGAAGCACGAGCGGATGACCGCCTTCCTCGAACGGCGGCGGCGGTCATGAGCGGCGTGCCCGCCCGGGTGGGCGTGCTCGGCGGCGGTCGCATGGGCGCCGGCATCGCGCACGCGTTCCTGCTCGCGGGCGCCGACGTCGTCGTGGTCGAACGCGACGACGCGGCGGCCGCCGCGGCCCACGAGCGGATCGTCGCGATGCTCGAGCGGAGCGCCGAGCGGGATGCCTCGCTTCCGCCGGTGACCGGGGTCTTGGCGCGACTCGCGACGGGCGTCGACGTGGCCGCCTTCGCCGACCGCGACCTCGTCGTCGAGGCCGTCCCGGAGGACCGCGACCTCAAGGTCGACGCGCTGCGTCGCGTCGAGGCGGTCGTCGACGCCGCCGGCGTGCTGGCCACCAACACCTCGTCGATCTCGATCGACGACCTCGCCGCGCACCTCGACCGCCCGCACCGCTTCCTCGGCCTGCACTTCTTCAACCCGGTCCCGTCGTCGGGTCTCGTCGAGGTCGTGCTCGGCCGCGCGACCGACGCCGGGCTCGAGGCATCCGCCCGCGCCTGGGTGACCGCGCTCGGCAAGGAGCCGGTCGCCGTGCGGGATGCCCCGGGCTTCGCGTCGAGCCGGCTGGGGGTCGCGCTCGCGCTGGAGGCGATCCGCATGCTCGAGGAGGGCGTCGCGAGCGCCGACGACATCGACGCGGCCATGCGGCTCGGGTACCGGCATCCGGTCGGGCCCCTCCGCACCACCGACCTCGTCGGCCTCGACGTGCGCCTCGGCATCGCCCGGGAGCTGCACGCGAAGCTCGGCGACCGCTTCGCCCCGCCCGCGCTGCTCAGCCGGCTGGTCGACGAAGGACATCTCGGCCGGAAGACCGGCCGCGGCTTCTACGAATGGAGCGAGACATGACGAGCACCCTCCCGAGCTACGTGCAGGGCGCGTGGTGGACGCCCGAGGGCGACGACGACGCGGTCGAGATCCGGGATGCCTCGACCGGCGAGGTGGTCACGCTGGCGAGCACCGCCGGCATCGACCTCGCGGGTGCCGTGGCGTTCGCCCGCCTGGCCGGCCAGCGCAGCCTCGGCGAGCTCACGTTCCACCAGCGCGCGCTGCTGCTTAAGCAGTTCGCGCTCGTGCTCACCGAGCACAAGGAGGAGCTGTACGAGCTGTCGAAGGCGGCCGGGTCGACCGTGCGCGACTCGCTGAGCGACGTCGACGGCGGCATCGGGGTGCTGTTCACCTACGCCTCGAAGGGGCGCCGCGAACTGCCGAACGCGCAGGCCTACCTCGACGGTCCGGTCGAGTCGCTCGCGAAGGACGGCAGCTTCCTCGGGCGGCACCTCTACACGCGGCGGAGCGGCGTGGCCGTGCAGGTGAACGCCTTCAACTTCCCGATGTGGGGTGCGCTCGAGAAGTTCGCGCCGGCGTTCCTCGCCGGGGTGCCGTCGATCGTGAAGCCCGCCACGCAGACCGCGTTCATCGCGGAGGCGTGGGTGCGGATCCTGGTCGACTCCGGCCTGCTGCCCGACGGGTCGCTGCAGCTCGTCAGCGGCAGCGCGCCCGGCCTGCTCGACGCCCTGGGGCTCGGCGACGTGGTCGCGTTCACCGGCAGCGCGTCGACCGCCGACCTGCTGCGCGCACACCCGCGCGTGCAGGACGGCACGGTCGTGCTCTCGGCCGAGACCGACTCGCTGAACGCCTCGGTGCTCGGCCCCGACGTCGAACCGGGGACACCGGAGTTCGACGCCTACGTGAAGCAGCTCTTCGTCGAGCTGACCGCGAAGGCCGGCCAGAAGTGCACCGCGATCCGACGCGCGATCGTGCCCGTCGAGGCCGAAGGCGCGGTCGTGGACGCGCTCCGCGCCCTCATCGACGCCCGACTCGTGATCGGCGACCCGCACGCCGAGTCGGTCACGATGGGGCCGCTCGTCTCGACGGCGCAGCGCGACGAGGTCCTCCGCCAGGTCGCCGCCCTCCGGGCGGCCGGCGGCACCATCCTGCTCGGCTCGGCCGATGCACCCGAGGTCGTCCACGCGGACGGCAGCACCGGGCCCGCTCGCGACGGGGCGTTCGTGGAGCCGATCCTCCTGGGCTTCACGGACACCGGCACCGTCGCGGTCCACGAGATCGAAGCCTTCGGCCCCGTCGCGAGCGTGCTCACCTACTCGACCGTCGAGGAGGCCGCAGACCTGGTCATCCGGGGTGGGGGCTCGCTGGTCACGAGCGCGGTCACGAACGACCCGGCCGTCGCCGTCGAGCTGCTCACGCGGATCGCGTCGGCGAACGGCCGCGTGCTCTTCCTCAGCCGCGACAACCTGCGCACCTCGACCGGGCACGGGGCGCCCGTGCCGCACCTCGTGCACGGCGGACCCGGCCGCGCCGGCGGCACCGAGGAGCTCGGAGGCATCCGCGCCGTGCTCCATTACATGCAGCGCACCGCGATCCAGGGCTCGCCCGAGATGCTGACCGCGCTCACCGGCACCTGGCACTCGGGGGCGCCGAGCGGCGAGCCCGGTCGCCACCCGTTCCGGAAGTCGCTCGACGAACTGCGGATCGGCGACCAGGTCGCCTCCGAGCTGCGGGCGGTCACGCTGGAGGACATCGAGACGTTCGCCCACTTCACGGGCGACACGTTCTACGCCCACATGGACGAGGAGGCCGCAGCGGCGAACCCGTTCTTCCCGGGCCGGGTCGCGCACGGCTACCTGCTCGTCTCGTGGGCGGCCGGCCTGTTCGTCGACCCCGCGCCGGGGCCCGTGCTCGCCAACTACGGGCTCGAGAACCTCCGGTTCCTGACCCCCGTGTCGCCGGATGACTCGATCCGCGTCATCCTCACCGCGAAGCAGATCACCCCGCGCGAGACCGACGAGTACGGCGAGGTGCGCTGGGACGCGGTGATCCGCAACCAGCGCGACGAGGTCGTCGCGACGTACGACGTGCTGACCCTCGTCGCGAAGCACTGGGACGAGGCGGCGGGAGCCGGCGCGGGCGAGGCCGCCGGCGCGCCCGTCGGGGCGGAGGTGGCGTGATGGGCGGGAAGCACGTGCGGCCGATGATCGCCAACGACCGGGCCTCGAACGCGCTCGGCATGCGCGTCGAGCGCGACGAGCCCGGCCTGGCGGTGGTCGGCATGGCGATCCGCGACGACATGCTGAACGGGTTCGGCATCGTGCACGGCGGTTTCATCTTCGCGCTCGCCGACACGGCGTTCGCGATCGCCTGCAACGAACTCGACAGCGACCGCGTCACCGTCGCCGCGGGCGCCGACATCGCCTTCCTCAAGCAGGTGCTGCCCGGGGACACCCTCACCGCGACCGCGCGACGCGTCGCCGGCAACGGCCGGACCGGCCTCTACGACGTCACCCTGACCGACCAGGCCGGCGACGTCGTCGCCGAGTTCCGCGGGCGGTCGCGCACCACCGATCAGACGAGGAGCTGGTCATGACGAACCATCCCGACCCCACCCCGACCCGCCCGGACGCGGCCGAACCGCAGCAGCAGGCGTTCGACGACCTCATCGCCGCCGAATCCCGCATCGAGCCGCGCGACTGGATGCCCGAGGCGTACCGGAAGACGCTGATCCGGCAGATCAGCCAGCACGCGCACTCCGAGATCATCGGGATGCAGCCCGAGGGCAACTGGATCAGCCGGGCGCCGAGCCTGAAGCGCAAGGCGATCCTGATGGCCAAGGTGCAGGACGAGGCCGGCCACGGGCTCTACCTGTACTCGGCCGCGCAGACGCTCGGCATCACCCGCGACGAGATGACCCGGCAGCTCATCGACGGCCGGGCGAGGTACTCGTCGATCTTCAACTACCCGACGCCGACCTGGGCCGACATGGGCGCGATCGGCTGGCTCGTCGACGGCGCCGCGATCTGCAACCAGGTGCCGCTCTGCCGCGCGTCGTACGGTCCGTACGGCCGCGCGATGGTGCGCATCTGCAAGGAGGAGTCGTTCCACCAGCGGCAGGGCTTCGAGATCCTGCTCACCCTCATGCAGGGCACCGAGGCGCAGCGCGCCATGGCCCAGGATGCCGTCGACCGCTGGTACTGGCCGAGCCTGATGATGTTCGGTCCGCCCGACGATGCGTCGCCGAACTCGGCGCAGTCGATGGCGTGGAAGATCAAGCGGTTCTCGAACGACGACCTCCGCCAGCGGTTCATCGGCATGCTCGTGCCGCAGGCCGAGGCGCTCGGCGTGCGGCTGCCCGACCCCGAGCTGCGGTGGGACGACGAGGCCCAGCGCTGGCACACCAGCCCGATCGACTGGGACGAGTTCGCCGAGGTGCTGGCCGGCCGCGGGCCGATGAACGCCGTCCGCATCCGCAACCGGCGGGCCGCCCACGACGACGGCGCATGGGTGCGCGAGGCGGCGGCCGAGTACGCGCGCAAGCAGGCCGAGCGCGCGGAGCAAGCCGACCGGGCCGGGGGAGGGCCGCCTGATGAGCACGCCGGGAACCGTCGAGCACGAGCCGTGGCCGCTGTGGGAGGTGTTCGTCCGCGCCGACCGCGGGCTCTCCCACGTGCACGCCGGGTCGCTGCACGCCCCCGACGCCGAGTTCGCGCTGCGGAACGCCCGCGACCTCTACACCCGCCGCGGCGAGGGCACGAGCGTGTGGGTCGTCCCGGCCGACGCGATCACCACGAGCGACCCCGACTCGAAGGGCGCCTTCTTCGAGTCGCCCGCGGGCAAGAACTACCGGCACGCGCGGTACTACACCGCCTCCGAGGGGGTGCCGCACCTGTGACCGGCATCCGTTCGTCGAGGAGCGCCGCCGGAGGCGACGCGTCTCGAGACGCGCACGGCGACGTCACGGTCGACCAGGTCGAGCTCTCCGCGGAGCTCGCCGGGGCCGAGCAGCGCGCCGCGACCGCCGACGTCGCCGAGTACGCGCTGTGGCTCGGCGACGACGCGCTCATCCTCGCGCAGCAGCTCGGCGGATGGATCGCCCGGGCGCCCGAGCTCGAGGAGGACGTCGCCCTCGCGAACATCGCGCTCGACCTGCTCGGCCACGCCCGCTCGCTGCTGCGCTACGCGGGCAGCTACGACGGACGCAGCGAGGACGACCTCGCCTACTTGCGCGACGAGCCGGAGTTCCGCTGCGCCTGGCTGTTCGAGCAGCCGAACGGCGACTTCGCCCAGACCATCGCACGGCAGCTCGTCGCGGCGACCTACCTGCTCGAGCTCTACCGGGGGCTCAGCGCCTCGACCGACCCCGCGCTCGCCGCGATCGCGGCGAAGGCGGTGAAGGAGGTCGACTACCACCGCGACCACGCGATCCAGTGGACGCTGCGCCTCGCGGGCGGTACGGATGCCTCGCGCGAGCGGATGCTCCGTGCCGTCGACGACGTCTGGCCCTACGTCGGCGAGCTGTTCCGCGACGAGCCGCTCATCGATCGGCTCGGCGACGCCGCCGTGCGCCCGTCGACCCTGCGCCCCGCGTTCGACGAGGTGATCGCGGCGGTCTTCGGCGAGGCGGGCATCGAGGTTCCGGATGTCCCGCCCGCCGCAGGCGGGGGTCGCCACGGCCGGCACTTCTCGACGCTGGGCTTCCTCCTCGCGGAGATGCAGGTCCTCGCGAGGCAGCACCCGGGGGCGACGTGGTGACCGCGGCGCGGGGCATCCGCTCGCTGCCCGACCTGGCCGAGGCGCGCCGGGTCGCGGCCGCCGTGTGCGATCCCGAGGTGCCGGTGCTGACCATCGAGGACCTCGGCGTGCTCCGCGACGTGCGCGTCGACGGCGACCGCGTCGCCGTCACGATCACGCCGACGTACTCGGGATGCCCCGCGATGGACGCGATCCGCGACGACCTGGTGCTCGCGCTCACGGCGGCCGGGTTCGCGGACGTGCGCGTCGACGTGACGCTCGCTCCGGCGTGGACGACCGACTGGATGACCGAGGCGGGCAAGCGGAAGCTGGTCGACTTCGGGATCGCGCCGCCGACGGGGCGGGCCGCCGTGTCGGGGCTGGTGCGCGTGCAGCTCGGCGTGCGCTGCCCGCGCTGCGGGTCGCTCGACACCCGCGAGGTGTCGCGGTTCGGGTCGACGTCGTGCAAGGCGCTCTACGAGTGCCGTGCCTGCCTCGAGCCCTTCGACCACTTCAAGGTGCACTGATGGCCGCGGATCAGGCCACCCGCACCGCCGAGGCCCTCCTCCACAACGCCGTCGGCGGCCCGCGCGGCGGGGCGCGCAAGCGCGCCCGGTTCCACTCGCTCGCCGTCGCCGACGTGCGGCCGCTCACCGAGGAGGCGATCGAGGTGACGTTCGCCGTGCCCGCGGCCCTCGTCGAGGAGTACGACTACCTGCCCGGCCAGTTCGTCGCGCTGCGGGCGCGGATCGACGGCGACCAGCTGCGCCGCTCCTACTCGCTGTGCCGTCCGCCGACGCCGGGCGCGATCAGCATCGCCATCAAGCGCGATCGCGGCGGCCGGTTCTCGACGTGGGCGCACGAGCACCTGCGGCCGGGCGACGAGCTCGACGTGATGAGCCCGCAGGGCACCTTCACCTCGAGCCTCGCCGACCTCGACGGCGCCACCGTCGCCGGCATCGCCGCGGGCTCCGGCATCACGCCCATGATGGCGCTCGCCACGGCGGTGCTCGAACGGTCGGAGACTTCGCGGTTCGAGCTCGTCTACGCCAACCGCTCCACCCCCGACGTGATGTTCCTCGAGGACCTCGGCGACCTGAAGGACCGCTACCCGACGCGCTTCGCACTCCACCACGTGCTGTCGCGCGAGCAGCGCGCCTCGCCGCTGCTGTCGGGTCGCATCGACGAGGAACGGCTCCGGGTCATCCTCGAGCGCCTCGTCATCCCGGCCTCGATCGACGAGTGGTTCCTCTGCGGCCCGATCGAGCTCGTGAACCTGTGCCGGACGGCGCTCGAGGTCGCCGGCGTCGAGCCCCGGCACATCCGGTACGAGCTCTTCAGCACCGACGACGACGCCGACCGCCGCCGCGGACCCCGCCCGCCGGTCGACGCGGCCGACGACGGCCCGAGGACGGTCATCGAGTTCACGCTCGACGGGCAGTCGGCCACCGTCGAGAGCCCGCACGCGGCCCGCGAGTCGATCCTCGACGCGGCGCTGCGCGTGCGCCCCGACACCCCGTTCGCCTGCGCCGGCGGAGTCTGCGGCACCTGCCGGGCGCGCCTGCTCGAGGGATCGGTGAACATGACCGAGAACTACGCGCTCGAGCCCGACGAACTCGAGCGCGGCTACATCCTCACCTGCCAGTCGCACCCGTCGACCGACCGCGTGCGCATCGACTACGACGTCTAGGAGGATCCGATGATCGATCTCGACATCAGCGACGGGCTCGCCCAGGTCGTGCTGAACGCGCCGTCACGGCTCAACGCGGTGAACGACGGCGACCTGCGCGACCTCGGCGCCGCGTACGACGAGGCGGAGCGGGCCGGGGTGCGCGCGCTGGTGCTGCGCGGCGAGGGCCGGGCGTTCTGCGCGGGCCGCGACATCTCGGGCGTCGACCCGCGCGACGACGACGTGATCGGCTACCTCGGCGGGAAGGTCACCCCGCTGCTGAAGCGCATGGCCGCCTTCCCCGCACCCACGTTCGCCGCGGCGCAGGGCGCCTCGCTCGGCGTCGGGCTCGGGCTGCTCATCGCGACCGACGTCGTCTACGTCGCCGAGGACGCGAAGATCGGGTCGCCGTTCGCCGCGCTCGGCGCCACCCTCGACTCGGGCGGCCACTGGCTCTTCCTCGAGCGGCTCGGCGCGCACAAGGCGCTCGACCTCATCTACACGGGCCGGCTCATGACCGGCGCCGAGGCGGTCGAGTCGGGGCTGTTCTCCCGGGCGCTGCCCGCCGACGAGCTCGTGTCGACGACCGTCGAGGTCGCACGGAAGGCCGCCGTCGGGGCGACCGAGGCGTTCCTCGCCAGCAAGCGACTCATCCAGCGACTCCGCGACGAGCGCCTCGCGCTCTGGGAGTCGGTCGACCTGGAGAACGCCGCGCAGGCCGCGCTCTGCGACACCGACGACTACCGCGAGGGGTTCGCAGCGTTCCAGGAGAAGCGGAAGCCGTCGTTCACGGGCGGGCGCCCGGCGGCCTGAGCGGGCCGGCGCGGCCCGGCGCATCCGCTCGCGCGCCACTTCTCGGGGTCGTGCGCCTCATGGGTCGGCGCGGTTGCCCGGGAAATGGCGCAGAAGCGAGCGCTGCCCGCGGCCGGCTCAGCCCCAGTCGAGCGTGTCGACGGCGTCGAGCACCCGGTCGAGGTCGGGCAGGTAGTGGTGCTCGAGCTTCGGCGGGGCGTACGGGATGTCGAACCCGGTGACGCGCCGGACCGGGGCTTCGAGGAACTCGAAGCAGTGCTCGCCGATGCGGGCCGCCAGCTCCGCCGCGACGCTCGCGTACCCCGGCGCCTCGGCCAGCACCACCGCGCGCCCGGTCGAGCGCACCGCCGCGAAGATCGTCTCGTCGTCGCAGGGGCTGAGCGTGCGGACATCCACGACCTGGATGCTCCGGCCCTCCCCCTCGGCGACCGCCGCGGCGGCCAGCGCCACCCCGACCATGGCGCCGTAGGTGACGAGCGTGACATCCGTGCCCGGCCGCGCGACCGCCGCCCGGCCGATCTCGGCGGTGACCGAGGGGTCGACCTGCCCCTTCGACCAGTAGAGCTTCTTCGGCTCGAGGAAGATCACGGGGTCGGGGAACTCGATCGCCGCGCGCAGCAGGCTGTACGCGTCCTGCGGCGTCGCGGGCGCGACCACCGTGAGGCCGGGGGTGTGCGCGTAGTACGCCTCCGACGAGTCGCAGTGGTGCTCGACGCCGCCGATGCCGCCGCCGAACGGCACGCGGATCACCATCGGCAGCCGGATCGCCCCGCGCGTGCGGTTGCCCATCTTCGCGACGTGGCTGACGATCTGCTCGAACGCGGGATACGCGAACGCGTCGAACTGCATCTCGACGACCGGGCGCAGCCCGTTCATCGCCATGCCGACCGCCGTGCCGACGATGCCCGACTCGGCCAGCGGGGTGTCGAAGCAGCGCTGCTCGCCGAAGCGGCGGGTGAGGCCGTCGGTCACGCGGAACACGCCGCCGAGGCGGCCGACGTCCTCGCCGAAGACGAGCACGCTCGGGTCGGACTGGAGGGCGTCGGCGAGGGCGAGGTCGACGGCGGCGGCCATCGTGAGGGTCTGCGGGGCCTGCGGGGTCTGCGCAGCCTGCGGGGTCTGCGCACCGCTCGTCGCCTGCTGCCCGCTCGTCTCGAGCATGGTCATCGCGCCTCCTCCTCGCCGGCCCGGGCGAGCTCGCCCTGGAGCCCTGCCCATTCCGCGTCCAGTTGCGGGGTCCGCTCCGCGTAGACGAA
The DNA here is from genome assembly GCF_043950245.1 of Agromyces sp. MMS24-K17. Lineage (GTDB taxonomy): Bacteria > Actinomycetota > Actinomycetes > Actinomycetales > Microbacteriaceae > Agromyces. The sequence continues at coordinate 978,572 of NZ_CP171640.1, forward strand.
GCGGAACAGGTCCTCGGGGTCGACCGTCACCTCGCGGTTCATCGCCTCGCGCAACTCGGTCGCGACGGCGTCGGCCTCGCGGGCGAACAGCTCCTCGAGCCGGTCGTCGAGGGCTCCCGACCCGGTGAGGTAGGTGCGCATCCGGGCCAGCGGATCGCGCTCGACCCAGGCGGCGACATCGTCCCGCTCGCGGTACCGGGTGTCGTCGTCGGCGTTGGTGTGCGCCTCCATCCGGTACGTGTGGGCCTCGACGAGGGTCGCGCCCCCGCCCGCGCGGGCGTGCGCGATGGCCTGGTCGAGCACGGCCAGCACGGCGGCGACGTCGTTCCCGTCGACGCGGATGCCCCGGATCCCGTAGCCCACCCCCTTCGCGGCGAGCGACGAGGCGGCCGTCTGCCGGGAGAGCGGCACCGAGATCGCGAACTCGTTGTTCTGCACGAAGAAGACGACCGGCGCATGGAAGACGGCCGCGAAGTTCACCGCCTCGTGGAAGTCGCCCTCGCTCGTCGCGCCGTCGCCGCACAGCGCGAGCACGACCGTCGGCTCGCCGCGCAGCCGCGCCGCCTGCGCCACGCCGACCGCGTGCAGCAGCTGGGTCGCGAGCGGGGTCGCCTGCGGGGCGACGTGCCGTTCGCGCGGGTCGTAGCCCGAGTGCCAGTCGCCGCGGAGGAGGGTCAGCGTCTCCTCTGGGTCGACGCCGCGCGTGATGATCGCCACCGAGTCGCGGTACGTCGGGAACAGCCAGTCGCCGTCGGCGAGGGCGAGCGCGGCGGCGACCTGGCAGGCCTCCTGCCCGCGCGACGACGGGTAGACCGCGAGCCGGCCCTGCCGCACCAGCACGGTGCACTGCTCGTTGATCCGCCGGCCGACGACGAGCGCCCGGTAGGCCTCGAGCAGGCGGTCGCCGTCGGGCGCGTCGTACTCGTCGTCCGGCACCGTACGACCGCTCGGGTCGATCAGCTGCACCGGCACCTCGCGGGGCAGCAGGCCTCGGTCGCGGTCGCGCCTGGCGTCGTGGTCGCGCCTGGCGTCGTGGTCGCGCAACGGGTCGTGGTCGAGCAACGGGTCGTGGTCGCGCATGGGGGAGCTCTCCTTCGAGCCGGACGTCCTGCTTCCAAGCATCCGTCCGCCGCGACGATCGGGCACGAACCCTTGACGGATCGAAGACGATTCGCCAGATTTCTCCCAATACGGGTCGAGGATGTCTCGGCCGGATGACCCGATCGCGGGAGGATGACCCACCAATGCTGGACGACATCGACCGGACCATCCTCGAGGCGCTGCGGGCGGATGCCCGGGCCTCGGTCAACGCGATCGCGAACCGGCTCAGCATCTCGCGTGCGAACGCCTACGCCCGCATCCGCAAGCTGTCCGACAGCGGGGTGCTGCTCGGCTACACGATCCGCACCGACGCGGTGCTCGAGGGGTACCACTCGTCGGCGTACGTCGCGCTCTCGGTCGAGCAGGCCGAGTGGCAGGCGATCCGCGAAGGGCTCATCGCCCTGCCCGAGGTCGAGCACGTCGCCCTCGTCGGCGGCGAGTTCGACGTGCTCGCCCTGGTGCGCGCCCGCGACAACCGCGACCTGCGGCGCATCGTGCTGCAGCAGCTCCAGTCGATGCCGGGCGTGCGGAGCACGCGCACCTACCTCGTGTTCGAGGACTTCGACGCGCACCACGGGGGCGGGCGGGACGCGTGACGGCGCGGCCGCGCGGCATCCGGGATGCCTCGCGCGGTCAGGTGCGGGAGCGCGGGGTCCAGTCCGGGTGGGCGAACACCACGAGCGGCGTGCGTCGTGGCCGCAGTTCGAGGATGCGCAGGACCGGGCCTCGAAGGAACGGCCAGGGGTACGTGCCGGGCCGATCATCCCGGTTGTGGATCACGGTGGGCACTTCGCCGTCGAGGAAGACGAAGCCCTCGAGCACGGTGCCGTCGATCGAGGTCGGGGTGCCGACGATGATCCTGAGCCGCGCATGCGAGCCGAGATACGGCTCGATGGCGGCCCGCGCTTCGAGCTGCCAGTCGTCGGGCCAGCGGATCGCGGTCATGTCCGCGGTTCAGCCCTGCGCCGTCGAGGCGACGAGCTCGATCTCGACGCGCGCGTCGAGGGGCAGGCCGGCCACCGCGACCGTCGTGCGCGCCGGGAACGGTGCCGCGAAGGTCTGGCCGTAGACCGCGTTCATGCCCTCGAAGTCGGCCATCGAGGTCAGGTACACGTTCACCTTGACGACGTCGGCGAAGCCGAGGCCCGCCGCGCCGAGCACCGCCTCGAGGTTGGCGAAGGCCTGCCGCGTCTGCGCGGTGACGTCGCCGTCGACGAGCCGCCCGCTGGCCGGGTCGATCGGGGTCTGGCCCGACAGGTACAGCAGCCCGGCGCCCGGCGCGGTCGCGGCGTGCGAGTACGGGCCGATCGCGGCGGGAGCGGACGGGGCATCGACGGTCGTGCGGGTCATAGGCCCATGTTCGCAGGCGGTGCGGCGTGATGGGATGGCTCACCCGTCCGCTTCGCGAGGCGAGCGGATGACCCGGGCCGCGCGCCCGGCCAACTCGCCGAACGCCGCCCGGAGTCCTGCCGGCTCGACGTCGTCGAGGTCGGCCTCGAAGCGGGCGAAGGCGGCGGCGAGGGCGCCCCACGACCAGGCGCCGAGCGTGACGCGCGTGCGGTCGGGCGCGAGCGCCTCGGCGGTGCCGTCGTCGACGAACGGCGCGACGGCCTGGATCGGCGCGTGCAACGTCGCGGTTCCCCAGCACGGCCAGGTGTCGTCGCCGCCGTCCGATCCCTTGAAGCGGGCGGCGAGGTAGCGGGCCGGGTCGTCGCCGGGGACGGGCCGCGGGGTGAAGGCCCGCCCGGTGTGCGTGCGCGGCGTGATCCGGTCGACCCGGTAGGTCCGCCAGTCGTCGCGGTCGGCGGAGAAGCCGAGCAGGTACCAACGGCCGCCGCGCAGGAGGAGGTGGTGCGGCTCGACGTGGCGCACGGTGGTGCCGTCGTCATCGGGTGCGCCGCCGCGCGCCGGGGCGGCGTAGTCGAACCGCAGCTCGCGACGCGTGCGGATCGCCTCCCCGATGGCGACGAGGACCGTCGGGTCGGCCTGCGGCTCGCCGCTCCGGCGCGCGGCCGCTGCGGCGACCGCGAGCGGCTCGATACGGCAGGCGAGACGGTCGGGGAGCAGGCTCCGCAGCGTCGCGAGCGCCCGCTGGGCGTCGTCCTCGATGCCCGCGCCGAGCGAAGCGGCCGTCCGCAGCGCGAGCGCGATCGCCACCGCCTGGTCGTCGTCGAACAGCAGTGGCGGCAGGCGCGTTCCGGCACCGAGCCGGTACCCGCCGTCGGGGCCACGCGTCGCGTCGATGGCGTAGTCGAGTTCGCGGAGCCGCTCGACATCGCGCCGGATGGTGCGTTCGCTCACCTCGAGCCGCTCGGCCAACACGTGCGCCGGCCAGTCGCGGCGCGACTGCAGGAGCGAGAGCAACGCGAGCAGCCGTCTCGAGGTCGACGGCGAGGACGAGATCGGCATGGATGCATCGTCGCATCGAATTCGGACGTTCCCTGTCCTGAATATCCGGAAGTGTGTGACTCGACCACACCTCGCACCGATCGGAGCAGCCCATGTCCGCCACCCCCGTCGCCCACCTCAACTTCCACGGCGCCGCACGCAGCGCGCTCGAGTTCTACGCGAACGCCTTCGGCGGCCACGCCGTCATCCGCACCTACGCCGACTTCGGGATGCCCGCCGACCAGCCGGGGGCGCAGCACGTCGTCTACGGGCAGGCCTTCGGCGCCGACGGGTTCACCGTGATGGCGTACGACGTACCGGGCTCGAGTGACGCGTCCGCGCCCGCCCTGCCCGGCTCGACCCGGCGCGAGCACGGCACGACCATCACCGACCAGTCCTTCTTCCTCGCCCTCGGCGGGGCATCCCTCGACGAGGTCACCGCCTACTGGGAGGCCCTCATCGATGGCGCGACCGTCGTCGAGCCGCTCGCCGCATCGGCGTGGTCGCCCGGCTTCGGCATGCTCACCGACCGGTTCGGCGTGACCTGGTCGATCAGCGTCGTCGACCCGCAGGAGGCGTGACTCCGGCGGCGCGGCGGAGCGCGGCATCATGCGCCCGAATGGCAGGCCGATCCGCGACCTCCGCCGCGTCGTGCGTCACCGACTCCCGTCGATGGCGGGTGCGTGCGCTCGACGCGCACGTCCCCGGTGTTCGACGGCGTCGATGCGCACCACGGCGGAGGGGCGGGAGCCTGATCAGACGAGGACGCGGATGTTCTCGGCCTGGAGGCCCTTGGGGCCGCGTGCGGTGTCGTACTCGACCTTCTGGTTCTCGTCGAGCGAGCGGAATCCACCCGTCGCGATCGCGCTGAAGTGCGCGAAGACGTCGGCGCTGCCGTCGTCAGGGGAGATGAAGCCGAAGCCCTTGTCGGAGTTGAACCACTTGACGGTTCCGGTTGCCATGTTTCTGTTCCTTCTGTAGAGCCGAGCCGCCGACGGCGACTGCGACGTGCACGACGCAGGTCGTGCGCTGCTCCGTCGGCGATGTCCGCCGACGGAAGTCGTGGGGTGCGCCGCGGCGCACCAGGGGTCAGGCCCGGCGGAACCGGTTGACCATGGGGCAGTCGAACGGGTCGCGCGCGGCGAGTCCGACGCGGTTCAGGTAGCGGATGACGATGCCGTCGAGCTGGACGCCGAGGTATGCGAACGCCATGCCGACCGGCAGGACCATCGCGTGCGGTTCAGACGTCCCGACGCTCGAACCACCCGGGACGGTGCGGTGCAGCTGCGGGTGACGTCCGCTGATCCGGTTCGGGGCTTCGTCGCCCGGACCGCACCGAAGGATTCGGTGGAAGGTGATGTGAATACGTCCCAGCTGGTTGTGGACTTCCCAGCCTGAATTCACGGGCGAACGCCCACTGCAGATGGGTGAAGCCTACGGTGCCCGCATGGGAGGGGACTGTGAGGAAGGCGTGGTCGGGGTGAAGCACCCCTGATCGGAGCCGATGACGGGAATCGAACCCGCGCTGTCTGCTTGGGAAGCAGAAGTTCTACCATTGAACTACATCGGCGTGAGCCGCTGACGCGGCGTCCGGATCATCCTAGCAACGCGCGGAGCGATCCCCGCATCGGGCAGGCTGGGGCGATGCGGATGCCTCGAAGGTTCACGACGGCGGCGGGCGCCGGCGCGCTCGCCGTCCTGCTCGTCGCGGGAGCCGCCGGCTGTGCCGCGATCTCCGGCGAAGCTGCCGGAGTGCAGCGACTCGAGGCGGAGCTCCGCGCCCAAGCGGCCGACGTCGCTCGCGAGATCGCCGGGATCGCCGACGAGACGGGCCTGAACGACCCGGCCGACGCGATCCAGGAGTATGCGCGCCGGGCGGAGCCGCTGCTCCCGTCCACCGGATACGCGCCGGCGTCCGACGGGTGGTTCGACGTCGACTCCGACGCCACGGCCTCAGCCCTGGTACTCGTCGCGATCGAGGCATCCGACGCCGTGACCTGGCAGGAGCCCGTCGGTGCGCTCGTGCTCGCGAGCCGGCTGAGCGTGGTCGTCGACGGCGGCCTGCGGGAGCGCGACCTCTGCCTCCGCGTCGAGCTCGACCGGTGGGGCCCGACCGCCGACTTCGACGACGACCACGCGATCGCCCCCGTCGTCGACTGCCCGGAGTCGCTGGGCTCCGTCACGCCGGAGCCCGACGTCCGCCCGATCGTCGTCGTCCCCGCGAACGCCGAGGCGGTCGCGACCGAGGTGCTCGCGGCGGCGGGCGACGAGACGGACGCCGAGCTCGCGACGGCGATCACCGCCCGCCTCGACGCCCCATCCGGTGAGCGCGAGGTCGCCGCCGAGGTGCAGGTCGCCCGCGACGGTGAGCGGATCGGGTTCGCGATGGGCACGCCCGACGACTGCCTGCTCCTTCGCGCCGAGGGCGGCGTGGTCGAGCGGCTGCACGTCTCGCGCATCCAGCTCGAGCCGGGCGAGCTCGGATGCGTCGCGAGCACCGCGCTGGCGTCGGACGAGGCGCTGCGGCCGCCGCACTGAGCGACGGTCTCCACACATCGCGGGAGGATGCCCCGACTCGCGGTGGCTAGGCTGGCCGGGTGCTGCTCTCCGACCGCGACATCCGTTCCGAGCTCGAGCGAGGACGCATCGGGCTCGAGCCGTCCGATCCCTCGATGCTGCAGCCGAGCAGCATCGACGTGCGCCTCGACCGGTACTTCCGGCTGTTCGACAACCACAAGTACCCCTTCATCGACCCGGCGGTCGACCAGCCCGAGCTGACCCACCTCATCGAGGTGAAGCCCGACGAGCCGTTCATCCTGCACCCGGGCGAGTTCGTGCTCGCGTCGACGTTCGAGGCGGTCACCCTGCCCGACGACGTCGCCGCGCGACTCGAGGGCAAAAGCTCGCTCGGCCGCCTCGGCCTGCTCACCCACTCGACGGCCGGCTTCATCGACCCCGGCTTCACGGGCCACGTGACCCTGGAGCTCAGCAACGTCGCGACGCTGCCGATCAAGCTGTGGCCGGGCATGAAGATCGGCCAGATGTGCTTCTTCCGGCTTTCGTCGCCGTCGGAGAAGCCGTACGGCTCGGCCGACTACTCGAGCCGCTACCAGGGCCAGCGCGGGCCGACGGCGTCGCGCTCGTTCCAGAACTTCCACCGCACCGACGTCGGCGTCACCGACGCGGGCGCCGCCGGTCGCTGACGCGGGCGCCGCCGGGCTCGGGATAGGCCGACGGCCGCGACGCGCCCGCTGCGGCTACGACCCCGACGCCGGCGTGCCGGAGGCCCGGTCGCCTCGCAGTGCGTCGCGTTGCGCGGCCGTGAGTCGATCGCGGCGCGCGCCCACCCCGTAGCGGCCGTCGACCGCGTGGACGGCGAGCGGGTCGGCGAGCTCGGGCCGGCCGGCGAGCAGGGCGAGCGCGGCGCCGGCGCGGGCCTCGGGCCAGCCGAGCGCGGTCGCGAGTTCGGAAGGGCCGAGCGGATGCCCCGCCTCCACGAGTGCGGCGAGCATCGTCATCGCGTCGTGGGCGACGGGGTCGGCGAGGTCGCTGCCGCGGAGCTGTTCGCCGAGCCCGCCGAAGAACTCGCCCATCAGCCCGAGCCTGGCTCCGGCGGGGGAGTCGGCGCCGAAGATCGCGATGCCCCGGGTGGCGGCGCCCGCCACGTCGTCGTGGGCGGAGGAATCGGTGCGGAGCGCCCGCAGCCAGACGTCGTCGTCGATGACGTACCGCTCGCGGCGGCTGCCGGCGTCGGCCTCCCGCCGCAGCAGGTCGAGTCCGTCGAGGTACCCGACGGCCTTCGAGACGGCGGCGGGGCTGACCCGCAGGCCGTGCACGAGCTCGGCCGCCGTGAGGCTGCCGGCGGGCGACGTGAGGAGCGCGGTGAACACGCGCGAGGCCATGCGGGGCATGCCCGTGGCCGCGAGCAGCGCCGCGAACTCCTCGACGAACGCCTGTGCGGCGGACGGCGCAGCGGCAGCGGCAGCGGCGGCGGAAACGGACGTGGCAGCGGAGGCGGTGGACGCGTCGCCCGGCCCGCTCGGGGCGGGGGCCCGATGCCGGGCCGCTGCATCGGCCGACTCGGCCGAGTACCGCCGGTGCCCGTGCCGGGCCACCTCGCGGCTGATCGTCGACGTGGGCCGCCCGAGCCGACGGCCGATCTCGGCGTAGCCGAGTCCTTCGGCGAGGCCCGACGCGATCGTTCGTCGCTCCTCCAGGCTGAGTCGGCCCCCGGCCATCCCTCCTCCTCCTCCTCCTCCTCCTCCTCGGAGCGTTCATCGACAGCAACGCAACGGTGGGTTGCGTTCAGGCACAGTACCACGCAACGATCCGCGCGAATATAAGCCTTCGGCGTTGCCGCTGATGGAAAGGCTACGTAGCGTTTCCGTCATTGGAAACGATTGTTCGGAGCACGACATGCACATCATGGCCATCTCGACCGTCCTCGACGACGCCCGGTTCTGGGGTGCGCTGAAGCGCGCCCACGGCGGACTCCCGAAGGGAGCGAAGTGGGTGCTCGCCGTCGCGAGCACCGACGGCACGCGGGCGGTCAACGTGATCGTCCACGACTCGCTCGACGCCGTCCGCGAGCTGTTCGACGGATACGCCGGCTCGTCGGCCACGACCGAGTACGTCGAAGCCGACGCCGCCAACGCGGTCGGCCTCGGGCGCTGAGGCGAGCCGTGGCATCCGACCGCGCGCGCGAGCGCATCGGCGCGATCCTCGCGGCGCACGGCACCCCGGGGGCGGTGGTCGGCGTGCTCCACCGCGGCGAGATCGCCGAACTCGCCTTCGGCGTGAAGGACGTCGCCACCGGCGCACCCGTCACGGCCGGCACCGTCTTCCAGTGCGGATCGCTCAGCAAGACGTGGACGGCGACGGCGTTCCTCCAGCTCGTCGACGAGGGAGCGGTCGACCTCGACGAGCCGGTGCGCACGATCCTCCCCGACTTCCGCGTCGCCGACCCCGAGGCGACCGCGCGCGTCACCCCGCGCCACCTGCTCACCCACACGAGCGGCATCGAGGAGGCGTTCGGCGACGCGGGCGAGGGCGAGGACGTGCTCGAACGGATGCTCCGGCAGGCGTCCGACGCGCCGCAGGTCAGCCCGGTCGGCGAGGTCCACGGCTACAGCGCCGCCCTCGGCTACGCGACGCTCGCCCGCATCATGGAGGTCGTCGACGGCGAACCGTGGGACGCGATCATGACGCGCCGGCTCTTCGAGCGCATGGGCCTCACGAGCACGCACACCTGGCGCGACGACGTCGACCCGGCTCGGCTCGCCACCGGGCACCTGATCCGCTCGCTCGAGGAGGGGCCCATCCCCACGCCGGTGCCGTGGCTGCCCCGGGCCTACGGCCCCGGCGGCAACGTCACCTCGATCGCCCGCGAGGTGCTCGCCCTGGCGCAGGTGATCCTCGACGGGGGTGTCGCGCCGAACGGCGCGCGCATCCTCTCCGAGGCGGCGGTGCGCGAGATGACGACCTCGCGGGTGCCGATCCCCGACCCCTTCATGTTCGGCCCGGAGTGGGCGCTCGGCCTGGTCGTCTGCGACTGGGGCGGGCGCACGGTGTTCGCGCACGACGGCAGCACCATCGGGCAGAACGCCCGCCTGCGCATCCTCCCCGACGACGACCTCGCGCTGGCGCTGCTGACCTGCGGGGGACAGCGCGACTCGCTGTACCGGGAGGTCTTCGACGTGCTGCTCGCCGAGCTCGGCCTGGACGGCATCCCGCCGCTGCCGAGCCCGGATCCGGCGCTCGTGCTCGACCCGGCCCGGTACGTCGGGGTGTACACGCGGCCGGGCACGGCGTTCGAGGTCACCGCCGACGGCCGGGGCCTGCAGCTCACGGTCGACCTCGACCCGATGCAGGCCGCCTTCATGGGCCTGCCCGACCGCATCACGTACGACCTGCTGCCGATCGACGGAACGCACTTCGTGATGCCGCCCGTCGGTCCGCTCGAGGACCCGCAGACGGTCGCGATCCTCGAGTCCGCGGACGGCTCGGCCCGGTACCTGCACACGAACTGCCGGCTGCATCCCCGGGTATCGCGATAGGGCTGCGGCGCAGCACCGCGGGCGCGGTCGGGGCCGCGCGCCGGTGCGCCGCCTTCCCGCCGCCGGAGCCGCGCGCTAGCCTGCCGACAGGCGGGCGGCGAGGGGGTCGCCCCGAGGTGAGGAGGCCGACATGGCCGGACCACGACCCGGAGGCGTGACGCTGGTCGCGGTGATCGCCTGGATCTCGGGCGCACTGCAGATCATCGGCGGCTTCTTCCAGCTCTTCCCCGGCGGCGACAACTTCGGGGCGGGCGTGTGGGCGATCATCATCGGCATCATCACGATCGTCGTGAGCCTCGGCCTGTTCCGCGGCTCGAACACCTCGCGGATCATCGTGACGATCGTGTTCGCGATCAACCTGGTGTCGTCGATCTTCCTGATGATCGCGGCGCCGATCTCGTTCTGGTCGGCCCTGTTCTCGGGGCTGCTGGCGCTCATCGGCATCCTGCTGCTCTACACGCGGCCGGCGAACCGCTTCTTCAGCTGAGCCCCGCCACCCCGGCCGCTCAGTCCTGCGCGACCGAGTCCCCCGCGGGCGCCGGCACGGGCTCCTCGACCGTACGCCGCGCGAGCACCGTCGCGTCGACGCCCGCGAGCCCGCGCGCCACGAACGCGTTCACCGCGTCGAGCGTCGGGTCGGCACCGAGCACCGCGTTGTGGCCGGCGCCGCTCGTGAGCACGAGCCGGGAGCGAGCGCCGTGCGCGGCGTGCAGGCGCACCGATTCGCCGACCGGCACCTCGCGGTCGTCGCGGTCGTGCACGGCGAGCAGCGGAACGCCGGCGGGCAGCGGGTCGGCGATCGCGTCGAAGCGACCCCAGGGGTCGGGATGCCCCGGCATGATGCGGCCGGCGAACCACTCGGCGAGGGCCTCGGTCGTCTCGGGCCGCAGCCCGCTCAGCGCGCCGAACCCGTCGACCAGATACCGGGCGTGGCCCATGCCGGCGATCGAGACGACCCCGTCGGTCGCGACGCCCTCGCGCACGGCGGTGAGTGCGGCGAGCGAGCCGAAGGAGTGGCCGATGATCGACCGGAACCGACCGTGCCGCTGCTGCAGCGCCTCGATGGCGGCGAGCCAGTCGCGGATGTCGGTGCGCCGGCCGGGCGAGTCGCCGCTTGCGGGGGCGTCGAAGGCGACGAGCCGGTAGCCCTCGCTGCGGAGCTCCCGCACGATCGTGGCGAACTGCGAGCCGCGGCCGCGCCAGCCGTGCACGAGCAGGACGGTGTCGGCGCCGCGGCCCCACTCGTAGGCGCGGATCTCCCGCCCGCGCACCCGCAGCACCGAGCGGCGGGCCGTGTCGTGGATCGCGCGATCGCCCGGGCGTACTCGGGCGGGTGGCTGGGTGGACTGGAACACCGGTTCGGCGAGTCGCGCGGCGAGCCCCGGGGAGACCCGCTCGGCGGCGCGGAGCGCCGCGAACACGGTGGTGGCGAGCTGTGGCATCGGGGGCCTCCGTCGGCAAGGTGTACGAACGATCGTACGTAGACTATACGAACGTTCGTACGTACACTAGGGGGATGCAGGAAGCCAGCGTCATCGTCGACGGCCGGCGGGCCCGAGGGGATGCCTCGCGCCGGGCGATCCTGTCGCACGCGGTCGACCTCGCCTCGATCGAGGGCCTTGACCAGCTCTCGATCGCGAGCATCGCGACCGCCGCCGACGTGAGCAAGTCGAGCGTGGCCACCCTGTTCGGCAACAAGGAGCGCCTCCAGCTGGCCGCGGTCGAGGCCGCCGCCGAACGCTTCCTCGCGACCGTCATCGAGCCCGCCAGGGTGCAGCCCCGGGGCATCCGTCGCCTCGCCGCGCTGCTCGACCTCGTCGTCGCCTACTCGGAGCACCGGGTCTTCCCCGGCGGCTGCTTCTTCTCCGCCGCCGCGGCCGACTACCACGCGAAGCGCGGACCGGTGCGCGATGCGCTCGCCGCCCAGCTCGAGAGCTGGACCGACTACCTCGCGATCGTCGCCCGCTTCGCGATGGAGCAGGGCGAACTGCCCGGGCTCGACGATCCCGACCAGCTCGCGTTCGAGCTGCAGGGCCTCTTCGAGTGGATGAACCTGCTGGCCACCATCCGCGACACCGACGAGCCCTACGTCCGGGCTCGTCGCGCCTACCGCGACCGGCTCCTCGCGCTCGGCGCCGACCCGGCCGTCGCCGAGTCCGTCCTCACCCCCGGCGCCGCGCTCGCCCTCTGAACGGGCGAACGCAGGAAGCGGAGCGGGAGGGTCAGCCCTCGAGCACCAGCGCGAGCGACGTGTCGCCGCACGGGAGCAGCAGGGCGCCGTCGGGCAGCGCGATGCCCGCGGTCGACGCCCGGAGCGGGGCATCCGCCCCCTCGCCCGCCGCGCCGCGCAGTGGAGCGAGTGCGTCCGCGAGCCCGTCGAGGCGCAGCAGCGCACCGGTGGCGCGATGCGCGTCGGTCGAGGCGACCACGCGGCCCGACGCGTTCACGAGGGTGCACGGATGCCCCGACGCGCGGATCACCGGGAGCAGCACGCGCTCGAGCTGGGCGACGTAGAGGTCGGCCCCGACCAGGCCGACGAGCTCGCCGCCGACCGTCACCGGCGTCGTGATCGTCACCGTGTAGTCGTCGGTGCAGAGGTAGTCGACGTACGGGCCGGTGAGGTGCCGGGTGCCGGTGCGGGCGGGCACGCGCCACCACTCGAGCGTCGTGTAGTCGCGGAACTGCTCGGCGTCGGGGTCGCTCTCGGCCTCGAGCCGGCGCACGCCGTGCCCGGAGCCGAAGGTGTTGGCGGTGCCGAGCCACCAGGCGAGGTGCCAGGGGGCGTCCATGAGGTAGCCGGGGTCGGCGACGAAGCCGGCGCCGGTGATGAGGCCGCCGTCGCGCTCGAGCTCGGGGCGCACGAGGGCGTCGACCACGGGATCGAGGGCGCGGGCGGTCGGCTCGGGCGCGGTGGCGCCGGTGCCCGTGCCGGCCAGGTGGGCCGCGAGCGCGTCGCGCCACCCGTCGACCATGGCGAAGACCGGATCGATGGTCGCCGCGATGCGGCTCACCACCTGCGCGGCCGGGACGTCGAGTCGGGTCGTCATCGGCCTGCTCCCTCCGCTTCGGCGGCGGATGTCTCCAGCCGCACCTTCTCGTCGATCAGCCATTCGACCGCGGCGGTGATGTGCGCGGTCGTGACGCGTCGCGCGCCCTCGGGGTCGACCTCGCGGATGGCCCGGATGACGTCGAGCCGCGACTGCCTGCTGCGGTCACGATAGTCCTGTTCGCGTAGGCACAGCCAGAGCAGCGAGCCGGCCTCGGCCTGCAGGCGCAGCTCCTCCTGCACGAGTCGCGGCGACTGGCTGATCGCGGCGACCTCGAGCTGGAACCGCCCGACGGCGCGGCGCGCACCCCCGGCGGTCGCCAGGTCGGCGCGGGCGTCGAGGTCGACGAGTGCCTGCACGTCGTCGTCGCTGGCGCGGTCGGCGGCGACCTCGGCGGCCATGCCCGCGATCGCCGCGCAGTGCAGTGACAGGTCGCGGAGCTCGATGCGGCTGAGCGCGCGGAGGCGGTCGTCGACGAGGCGCACCGAGGTCTCGCGGTCGTACGTGACGAAGCTGCCGCCGTCGCGGCCCCGGCGGGTGCGCACCAGGCCCTTGTCGCGGAGGCCGAGGAGCGCCTCGCGGGCGGTGACGAGCGCGACGCCGAGGCTCTTGGCGAGGTCGGACTCGCTCGGCAGCCGTTCGCCGTCGCGGAGGACGCCGGCGACGATCGCGTCGGTGAGGCGCTGCTCGACGAGCTCGGCCCGGCCGGCGCCGTCGAGCGGAGCGAAGACGACGGCGCGCGTGGCGTCGGCGCGCCCGGTCGCGTGCGGCATCCGACCTCCTCGTCCGGCCCGGCGATGGAGCTCCCGGAAATCCGTGACCCGACCGTAACACGAACGTCTGGACTTAGACATATGGATCCATATGATTCGAAGGAGGACCACGTGCAATGACGAACGGAGGCGCCATGAGCGACGCCCAGCCGGCCATCCGGCTCACCGGACTGACCAAGGAGTTCGGCGCGGTCACCGCGGTCGACCACGTCGACCTCGAGATCGGGGCCGGCGAGTTCTTCTCGATGCTGGGGCCGTCCGGCTCCGGCAAGACGACCGTGCTGCGCCTCATCGCCGGGTTCGAGCAGCCCACCTCCGGCACCATCGAGCTCTTCGGCCAGGACGTCTCGAAGCGCGCCCCCTTCGACCGCGACGTGAACACCGTCTTCCAGGACTACGCGCTGTTCCCGCACATGAGCGTGCTCGACAACGTCGCCTACGGACTCCGGGTCCGCGGCATCGGCAAGCGCGAGCGCCACGAGCGCGCCCGCCGCGCCCTGGCCAGCGTGCGCCTCGAGCAGTACGCCGACCGCCGCCCCTCCCAGCTCTCCGGCGGCCAGCGCCAGCGCGTCGCCCTCGCCCGCGCCACCGTCGTCGAGCCGAAGGTGCTGCTCCTCGACGAGCCGCTCGGCGCCCTCGACCTGAAGCTCCGCGAGCAGATGCAGGTCGAGCTGAAGCAGATCCAGCGCGAGCTCGGCATCACCTTCATCTTCGTGACGCACGACCAGGAGGAGGCGCTCACGCTCTCCGACCGCATCGCCGTGTTCCACGCCGGCCGCATCCAGCAGCTCGGCACCCCCGCCGAGCTCTACGAGCGGCCCGCATCCCGCTTCGTCGCCGACTTCGTCGGCACCTCGAACCTCTTCGACGACCAGCGCTCCCGCGACCTGCTCGGCCGGCCCGGCCTGCACTCCATCCGCCCCGAGAAGCTCACCGTCTCGGCCGAGGGCACCACCGAGCCGGGCCTGCGCACCGCGCCGGGCACCGTCGTCGAGGCGATCTACCTCGGCAGCGGCATCCGCCTCGTCGTCGACCTGGACGCCGGCGTGCGCGTCGCCGTGCTCGAGCAGAACGCCCGCGGCCGCCGCCCCGAGGACGAGCGCGGCGACCGCGTCGCGGTCGGCTGGCACGACGACGACGTCGTCGAACTGCGAACGGATGCCCCGGGCGAGGCATCCACCCCCGAACCCGCGGCGTCCGCCGCGACCGGCGCATCCGCGCCCGCCTGACCCGACCCCCAGACCCGCACCCAAGGGAACCCCGCACCACCAGAAGGAGACAACCATGATGCGCATCACCCGCACGGCGCGCCGCGGCGCAGTCGTGGGGCTCGCGATCACCTCGGTCGCGCTGCTCACCGCCTGCGGCACCAGCTCCGGCACCACCGAGGCCAGCGAGGCCGCCACCGAGCTCGGCGACATGGAGGGGCAGGTCTCGCTCCTCGCCTGGCCCGGCTACGTCGAGGACGGCTCGAACGACCCCGCCGTCGACTGGGTCACCCCGTTCGAGGAGGAGACCGGCTGCGAGGTCACCACCAAGACCTTCGGCACCTCCGACGAGGCTCTCAACCTCATGAAGACCGGCGACTACGACGTCGTCTCGGCGTCCGGCGACGCCTCCCTGCGCCTCGTCGCCGCCGGCGACGTCGCACCCGTGAACACCGACCTCATCCCGAACTACGCCAACATCTACGACTTCCTGAAGAACCAGTCGTGGAACTCGGTCGACGGCGTGCCCTACGGCGTGCCGCACGGCTACGGCGCCAACCTGCTCATGTACAACACGGACGTGTTCCCCGAGGCCCCGACCTCGTGGAGCGTCGTCTTCGAGGACGCCGCCGCGAACGCCGGCAAGGTGACCGCGTACGACTCGCCCATCTACATCGCCGACGCGGCCGTGTACCTCATGGCGCACAACCCCGAGCTCGGCATCGAGAACCCCTACGCGCTCGACGAGGAGCAGCTGGCCGCCGCGGTCGACCTCCTCAAGGTGCAGCGCCAGTCGATCGGCGAGTACTGGAGCGACTACCTCAAGGAGATCCAGGCCTTCACGACCGGCGACACCGTCGTCGGCACGAGCTGGCAGGTCATCGAGAACGTGCTCGAGGGCGAAGGCGTCGCCACCGACGTCGTGCTGCCCGACGAGGGCACCACGGGCTGGAGCGACACCTGGATGATCTCGTCCGAGGCGAAGAACCCGAACTGCGCCTACGCGTGGCTCGACTACATCGCCTCGCCCGAGGCGAACGCCGCCGCCACGTCGTACTTCGGCGAGGCGCCGTCGAGCGACGAGGCGTGCGAGTACCGCGAGGACTGCGAGGCGTACCACGCCGGCGACGCCGACTACGCGTCGCAGATCTGGTACTGGTCGACCCCGATCGCCGAGTGCCTCGACGGTCGCACCGACGTGCAGTGCACCGACTACGCGGCATGGACCCAGGCCTGGCAGGAGATCAAGGGCTGATGACGTCCACCAGTGCGGTACCCCGTCCGCGTCGCACGGCGGCGCGGGCGGGGTCCGCCTTCCTGGCGACCCACCCCCGCACCCGGCTGGCGCTGCTGCTCACGGCACCGCTGGCCTGGCTCGGGGTGGTCTACATCGTCGCCCTCGTGCTGCTGCTCGTCACCGCCTTCTGGCAGGTCGACAGCTTCACGGGCGAGATCACGACCGAATGGACGCTCGACAACATCATCGAGGTCGTCACCGGGTCGCTCTACCAGACGGTCACGCTGCGCACGCTCGGCGTGGCGATCCTCGTCACGATCATCGACGTGGCGCTCGCGCTGCCCATCGCGTTCTACATCGCGAAGGTCGCGACGCCGCGCGCGAAACGCGTGCTGATCATCCTCGTGCTCATGCCGCTGTGGGCGAGCTACCTCGTCAAGGCGTACGCCTGGCGGTCGGTGCTCTCGCAGGACGGCATCCTCGAATGGCTGCTCGCGCCGTTCGGGCTGCACACGCCCGGGTACGGGCTGCCCGCGACGGTCATCACGCTGTCGTACCTGTGGCTGCCGTTCGTGGTCCTGCCGATCCAGGCCGGGCTCGAGCGGGTGCCCGACTCGCTGCTCGAGGCGTCGGCCGACCTCGGCGGTCGCACCTGGCCGACGATCCGGCACGTCGTGCTGCCGATGGCGTTCCCCGCCATCATCGCCGGCACCATCTTCAGCTTCTCGCTGTCGCTCGGCGACTACATCACGGTGAACATCGTGGGCGGCGCGAACCAGATGCTCGGCAACCTCGTCTACACGAACGTCGGCGCGGCCAACAACCTGCCGCTGGCATCGGCGATCGCGCTCATCCCGATCGTGATCATCTTCGGCTACCTCTTCCTCGTGCGCCGCACCGGCGCCCTCGACAACCTCTAGGAGCGACGGATGCGTCTCAGCAGGGCCGCCCGGCTCACGCTCGGCATCGTGACCGGGGTCATCCTGGTCGTCGTCTACGTGCCGCTGCTCGTGGTGCTCGTGAACTCGTTCTCGACGTCCACGTCGCTGACGTGGCCGCCGCCCGGGTTCACGCTCGAATGGTGGGGCAAGGCGTTCCAGAGCGCCGGAGCCGTCGAGGCGGTGGAGACCAGCATCGTCGTGGCGATCGTCGCCACCGCGATCGCCCTCGCGCTCGGCACGCTCATCTCGTTCGCGCTGCAACGGTTCGACTTCTTCGGGCGCGACGCGATCAGCCTGCTCGTGATCCTGCCGATCGCGCTGCCCGGCATCATCACCGGCATCGCGTTGAACAACTTCTTCCGCACGATCATGGGCGTGCCCCTGTCGATCTGGACGGTCGTGATCGCGCACGCCACCTTCTGCGTCGTGACCGTGTTCAACAACGTCATCGCGCGGCTCCGCCGCACCGGCACCAACCTCGAGGAGGCGTCGGCCGACCTCGGCGCGGGCGTCTGGACGACGTTCCGCCTCGTGACGTTCCCGCAATTGCGATCGGCGCTGCTCGCGGGCGGCCTGCTCGCGTTCGCGCTGTCGTTCGACGAGATCATCGTGACGACGTTCACCGCCGGGTCGGGCGTGACGACGCTGCCGATCTTCATCCTGAACAACATGTTCCGGCCGAACCAGGCGCCGATCGTGTCGGTGATCGCGGTCGTGCTCGTGGTGATCTCGATCGTGCCGATCTGGATCGCGCAGCGCCTCTCGGAGGGCGCCGAGGGCGTGAGCGTGCGCCCCCGCGCGGCCCGCCGCCGCTGATCTTCGCCGCGAGGTCGCTCGAATCGTCGCTTCCCGCGCCGGATTCGGAGGTGGTCTCAACCGATCAACGCATCACCGGGAGGATGATGCCGGTTGGAGGTAGCCGATGGCGTTCTCGAGCATCCAGGAAAACGAGTTGTGGCGACGATGGCGTGCTGGTGACTCAACGCGGCTGATCGCGCGGTCGCTGGGTTGCTCGCCGAGGACGGTGCATGCGTATCTTGGCCGGACGGGTGGCGTTCGCCCACCGAAAAGACGCCGTTCCGAATCGCATCTGACTGTCCTCGAGCGCGAGGACGTGTCCCGTGGGATCGCAGCCGGCCTCTCGGCGCGGGCGATTGCAGCGCGGCTGCACCGGGCGCCGTCGACGATCTCTCGCGAGATCCACCGCAACGGCGGCCGGGAGGCATACCGTGCGGTGACGGCAGATGAGGCTGCCATGCACCGCGCCCGGCGCCCGAAGACAACGCGGCTTGCTGCTGACCCGGTGCTCCTCGCTGAGGTCCGCTCCAAGCTCGAGCTGGATTGGTCGCCCGAGCAGATCGCGGCCTGGCTACGCCGGCAACACCCGTCAGATCCGAAACGGTGGATCTCGCACGAGAGCATCTATCGCACGATCTACATCACGGCCCGCAGAGAACTCGACGCGACGACGGCCAGACATCTTCGGTCGGGCCGATCAGTCCGGCGGCCCCGCCTCGTCCAGTCCTCGCACGGACGCGGGCGGCTCCGGAACATGACTCCGATCCATGCCCGGCCCGTCGAAGTGCACGAACGAACCGTGCTCGGCCACTGGGAAGGTGACCTTGTCATGGGCCGTCGCCCATCGGCCGTGGCGACTCTCGTCGAACGACAGACCCGGTTCGTTCGCATCGTTCCGCTTCCGCACGGATACAAAGCCGACGCGGTACGCCGGGCCATCGTCGAGAACCTCCGCGCCGTCCCGCCAACGCTGCGGTTGTCGCTGACCTGGGACCGCGGCCGCGAGATGGCAGAGCACCAAGAACTCGCCGTCGAGCTCGGCCTGCAGGTCTACTTCTGCGACGCACGGAGTCCATGGCAGCGTGGGTCGAACGAGAACACCAACCGGCTCCTGCGCCAGTACCTCGCGAAAGGCGAAGACCTGAACCGGTTCTCGCTCCGGCAGCTCGACGACATCGCCGAGCGGATCAACACCCGACCCCGACGCGTCCTCGGCTGGGACACAGCCGCGGATCGCTTCCGCCCAGAACTCAGGCGTGCTCACCAACCCACATAGGGATCCCTCACCGGCATGCCTCCTCGCGAGCAAGGACACTCCAAATCCATGTCCCACGAGTCGCGCAAACCATTCGCCCGCGGGCGTTTGCGGATCACACTCTCCGGCGCGTACTGGTGCCACTTGTACTCGCATAGCGACACAACTTGTGTTAGACATATGACACAAATGATCGGAGATGCAGTGTTCGAACAATCGGTGACCGCGCTGGGGCCGCTGGACCTGGCTTCAGCGGCCCTCTCGACGCCCTTGTTCTCATTCGTGGCCGCGGTGCTGATCGCGCCACTCGTGATCGTCGCCGCCAAGATCATTGAGGATCGTCGACGGCCCGCTCCAGTGATCCATCCGGAGCCGGACACGGCGACAGAGCGGTATCGCCCCGAACGGCTTGCACTCAGCATTGGCGCCGCGCTGGTCATCTTCGCGTTCGT
The DNA here is from genome assembly GCF_043950245.1 of Agromyces sp. MMS24-K17. Taxonomy (GTDB): domain Bacteria; phylum Actinomycetota; class Actinomycetes; order Actinomycetales; family Microbacteriaceae; genus Agromyces. Next base: position 997,828 of record NZ_CP171640.1, read on the forward strand.
GATCGAGACGGTCGTGCGCGGCTACCTCATGAACCTGGCGAACATCGTCGAGTGGTGGGAGTACGCCACCCCGGTGTTCGCCGCCGTCATCTGCGTCACGGCAGTTCTCGCACTGATCGTCACTCGCGGATCTGCACCGCCGGAGCAGCCGGCACCCTCCGCACGGCGCACCTGGACGAGCTTCGGACCGCGCGCCGGCCTCATCGCGTCGGGAGCGACGTTCCTCGCACTGCTGGCGACGACCGTCGCCGCAGGACTCGAGTCATCCACCGGCTCAGACGGCCGCTACATCTACCTGGAGCTCACGGCTCCGAACACGTCCATCGATCCGGTTCGGCCGTGGTTCTACGGCTGGGCCTACGGCGTGCCCGTGCTGGTGTGCCTGACCGCGCTCGCTGGCATCCTCTGGGCAACGCTCCACACGAACGCGGTGCGGCCCTTTCAGCGCCCCGAATACGTCCAGGGCGAGCGGGTCGTCCGCACTGAGATCGCCTCCGGCGTCGTCCGCGTTGCGACAGCGGGCATGCTGCTCGCACTCGCCGGCGCATGGCGCTTCATCGCCGAGGCAGGCTTGATGACCAGACTGATCAATGGCGAGACGGGCGAGGAATACCAGACGACCTGGCGGTACGCCGAGTTCGCGGCAACCGGGGCTCTGCTCGCGCCAATACTCGAGATCCTCGCGTTCGTCCTTCTGATCCTGGTAGCGACACGGATGCTGCGCACTCGGCGGCCGCGTGCAGGCCACGAGGAAGCTGAGCTCGATGCCATCGCCGGAGTCGCTCGATGACCGCTGAGGTGGTCGTATCGGCGAGCGAGGACACCAGCCCGACGCAGAGCATCTACCGACAGTTCCGCGGCCGGATCGTCTCGGGGCAACTCGGAGCCGGCGAGCGTCTGCCAACGGTACGGCAGACAGCGGCAGATCTCGGCGTTGCTCCCGGCACCGCAGCCAAGGCCTACAAACTGCTCGAGCGTGACGGCCTCGTGATCACGCGAACCGCTGCAGGCACCCGCGTCGCACCGTCGGCCAACGTGCTCCCACTGCCCGTCGTCCGCCGCATTCGAGAACTCATCATCGAGGCAGATGCCTCGGGAGCGAAAGCCGACGACGTGATCGACGTGCTCCGCCTCATCTGGACCCAGTAAGAACCCCAGCAACGCGCGTGAGCCAACCTCCGGACCCGCCTGAACGAATCCCGACACAAATGGAGCACCCTATGAAGCCCATTGACCCCGCGGCCATCACGTTGCCGCCGACAGAGCCGCTCGACATCACCGCCTACCTTCCGAACCCCGCTGACGAACCCACTGGCTAACTGACGTCGCCCACGTTCAACCTGTGCCAAGGTCAAGCGGCCGCGGCACCAATCAAGACTGAGAGTAGGTCCCACGTATGAATACCGAATGGTCGAAGCGCCAACCGCTGGCCGCGCTTGCCGCGATCTCGATCACGCTCCTCGCCGTCGGCTGCACGAGCCAAGACACGACGCGGTCCTCGCCTGAGCGCGAGTTCCCAGAAGTCTCCGAGCAGATGACCACAGCCTCGCCCGACGACAGGGATCGTTGGACGCCTCCCGTGACTCGGAAAGACTTCGCTGACTCCGATGGAAAGAGATCGGCTGTTCAGTTTTCAGATGGCTGGGCGTCCTGTTCTGTCCCGGTAGGAGCCGGCACGGTGATTGCGACCCCGGAGCGGGTTTGCGGATAAACGGGACATGCAGCACCGCCGTTGATGACCCAGTGGGTGATCCAGAAGCCGAGGGCGGCAAGACCGTAAACCGATCCCTGAGCGGGTGCGACGTATCCGGCGCTATTCGCTCGGATCCACCACGATCTGGACTCGCTCCGGCCAGTTCAAGTCGTCCGCCAGGACGAGGATCTCTCGATCCCCACGAATCCAGAAGGCGTGCACGTTGATCAGTCCTGCCGGGTCCTCGATCTCGAGCCCACCGGCGATATTGAACCGTTCTCGGAGAATCACGTGCTGCATCGGCTCGGTCGGCATGCCTTGCCACAGTTCGCACCTCACCGGCCCATCGACTCCAGGAGTCACGGCGAAGATCGCAGCATTCCGGTCTACATAGGATCGCCGCTCGTTCGGATTCCAGTCCGACAGGTCTCCATCTGACTCAGAATCACGCACGACAATTACTCCGAACTGCGATTCGATCTCGAATGCTGCATGCATCTTCGCCACCACGGACTCCTCTCGATCGCGGCGTGATTCACGTGTGGCCACCGCTGCCGCCGGAGCTGTCGCACATCAACCCGGTCGTTGCCATGCCAGGCAGTTTCGCGGTATCCGCGCGTTGACGGCGCGCGCCACCTGGCCAACATAGCGAGCGAGGCGTCGGAATGACCGCAACCCGGTCCCTCACCGTACATCCGAGCGACGCCGGAGGATCTCAACCATCAGTAGGCCATCGGATGTACGTAAGACCCGCACGATGAAATGCCCGGTGACAGCCCCCTAACTGCAACACTGATCCCATGAGCGCAATCAAGGTCGGCTACGCCCGAGTATCGACGAACGAGCAAGACCTCACCGCGCAGCGAATCGGTCTCACCGCGCTCGGCGTCGACCCGGAGAACATCTACGTCGACCACGGGCTCACCGGCTCCAATCGTGCTCGCCCCGGCCTGCGCGAGGCGATGGCCGCCACCCGCCGCGGCGACACCCTGGTCGTGACCAAGCTCGATCGACTCGCGCGATCGCTGCCGGACGCGCGCGACATCGCCGATGAGCTGACGACCAAAGGGGTGGCGCTCAGCCTTGGCGGCAGTGTCTACGACCCTGCTGATCCTGTCGGCCGGCTCCTGTTCAATGTGCTCGGAATGGTGGCCGAGTTCGAGGCCGATCTGATTCGGGCGCGCACGCGCGAAGGAATGGCCGTCGCCCGAGCGAAGGGCCGCCTGCGCGGCAAGCAACCAAAGCTCTCAGCATCGCAACGCAAGCATCTGTTCGAGCTCCACGACGCGGGCGCCCACACGCAGGCCGAACTTGCCGAGCTCTTCCGAATTTCACGGACCACGGTGTACCGCGAGCTGCAGCGCCGGGCGGCCACGACGCCTGGCGGGTAGCTGGTCGGGTTGCGTCGCTACGATCAAAGCGCCCAAGGTGATGCGTTGATCGGTTGAGACCGCCGACGATTCCGGCGACCTCGCGAGGCGGAACAGGCGCGCGGATGCCACGATGGCGGGATGGATGCCCCGATCGCCACCGGATTCCGTGCCGAACTGCCGCCCTGGCTCGTCGCCGACCTCGACCGCTACGCCGAATGGGACCTCGCGACGCCCGAGCAGCGGATGGACCTCGTGAACGAGCTCGCCGACCGCAACTGGCGTGCCGGCAACGGCGGGCCGTTCGCGGCGATCGTGGTCGACGCGTCGACCGGCGAGCTCGTGTCGGCGGGCGTGAACGTGGTGCTCTCCACGGGCCTGAGCTCGCTGCACGCCGAGGTCACCGCGATCGGGCTCGCACAGGCGCGGCTCGGCCGGTGGGATCTTGGCGCCGACGGCGCCGACCTCGAACTCGTCGTCAACTGGCGCCCCTGCGTCATGTGCTACGGCGCGACGATGTGGTCGGGCGTGCGCCGGCTCACGATCGCGGGCGACGGCCCCGAATGCGAGGACCTCACCGGGTTCGACGAGGGCCCGATGCATCCCGACTGGGCGGGGGAGTTCGAGCGGCGAGGCATCCGGGTGCTCCAGGGCGTCCGCCGCGCGGAGGCGGCGGCGGTGTTCCGCGCCTACGGGGCATCCGACGCCGTCGTCTACAACGCGCGCGGCACCTCCACCGGGTGAGCTTGGCGAGACCGCGACCCCTCCTTCTCGAGGTGCACCAGCTCGACCCCCGGTCGCAGCACCTCCCGCCGCACGCGCCGATACCCCTCGCGCTCGTACAGCCGTAGGTTGCCCTCGCTGCGGTGCCCGGTGAACAGGGCGAACCGGTGCGCGCCGCTGGCCTGCTCGGCCGCGCGCAGCAGCGCCGTGCCGAGGCCGAGCCCCTGCCTGTCGGGCGCGACGACCAGCCGCCCGATGCGGGCCGTGCCGCCGTCGATCCGCCACCGCACCGACGCGACCAGGCGGTGCCCGGCGAACAGCCCGAGCGCGGGATGCGCCAACTCGGCTCGAAGGTCGTCGAGGGTCTGCGTGAGCGCGGGCAGCCGCGGGTCGTCGTAGAGCTGCGCTTCGGTCGCGTACGCCGCTCGCTGCAGCGTGAGGAGCTCGCCGGCATCGGCGGGGCCGAGCCGGCGGGATCCGGTGCCGTCGGGGATGGGGTGTCGCATGGCGTGCCTCTCGATCGCGGTGGAGGCTGCACGTCGGCGTCCGGGTTCCCCGAGCCTGCGGCGCAGCTCGGGGACAGGCGTCATCGGGCTGCTAGCGCAGCCACCATGCCGGGAGTCGGCTCGGACGCATGGGGCGATCGTAGCGGCGCGGTCCCATCGGCGACAGGCCCCCAGACGGAACGGGACGGCACGGGGCCGGGCGAGCGCGATGCCCACCCGGCCCCGTGCCGGAACCGATCGGTCAGCTGCGGTCGTCCCCCGCGGCGGATGCGCCGTGCACGTGGACGTGCACGTGGACCTCGCGCGGGTCGTCGGCACGTGCGGGGCCGAAGCCCGGGCCGAAGCCGGCGGCCGAGCCGGGGCCGAACCCGGGCGTGAAGCCCGGGGCGAAGTCGCGGCCGAAGCCACGGTCGCCGCGACGGCCGAAGTCGCGGCCGAAGTCGCGGCCGTAGCCGTGGGGGCCGCCGTGGCGGCGACCCTCGTGGTCGTGGTGCCCCTCGTGGCCGTGCTCGTGCCCGTGCTCGTCACGGCCGTGCCCGTGCTCGTCACGGCCGTGGCCGTGGCCGTGGCCGTCGTGCCCGCGGTGCGGGTGCCCGAAGCGGCCGAACCGGTGGCCGCGGCCGCCGCGGCGTCCGCGCGGCATCGGCTGCGACTCGTCCCAGCCGAGTTCGCGGGCGATCGACTCGAGGGTCGCGAGGGTGGTCGCGAAGTCCTCGGGGCTGACCGCGCCGGCGACGCGGGTGCGCAGGCCGGTGACGTCGGCGAGGAGCCGGTCGCGGGCCTCGCGACCCGCGTCGGTCAGCGTGGGGACGTCGGCCTCGTCGGTCGCGACCCAGCCGCGCTCGACCAGGCGGTCGAGCAGGTCGGGGCGATGGCGGAGCCGGTGGGCCAGGTGCTCGTCGACGGCGTCGCCGCCGAGCAGGTTGAGCGCCCGCCAGTCGCGGCGGGTCAGGCCCTCGGCCTCGAAGAGCGTCGCCATCTCGTCGGAGATGCGGCGGTCGACGAGCTTCAGCCAGAAGCCGAGCGGTCGGCGGTCGGTCGAGGCCTCGGCCTCGGCGACGGACTCGTCGTGCTCGTGCTCGTGCTCGAACTCCGGCGCGTCGTCGGCGTGGTGGTCATGGTCGTGGTCGAACTCGTGGTCCGTCATGGATTCCTCTCTCGGTGCGCCCGTCGGGCGCCCGGCGCGCGTTGCGCGTTTGCGTATTGCATGTCATCTGACATGTATATGTAGGATGACATGCATGTCGGACCCGCGTCAATCCGCTCACGGCGAACCCGAAGGTTCGGGGTCCGGCGGTCCTGAAGGCGGCGGCCCGGGCGGCTCCGATGACATCGCCGCCATCGAGGCGGCGCTCGGCGACCTTCGCGGCGGACGTGGACCCGGGTTCGGTCGCGGCCCGGGCTTCGGCTGGGGTCCCGGCGGCCCGGGCGGCCCGTTCGGACCAGGCGGCCCGGACGGCGCCGGCGGGCGCGGGCGGGGTGGCCGCGCCTGGGGTGCGGGCTCGCGCGGCGGCCGTCGCGGTGAGATGCCGCACGGCGGGCCCGGTGCCGACGCCCACCACGGCGAGCACGGCGACCACGGTGGACACTCCGACCACGGCCACGGAGACCACGGCGGGCATCCCGGTCATGGCGGCCATGGCGGCCCGCCCGGCCGCGGCCACGCCGCGCTCCGACTCCTGGCCGCACTCGAGGCGCACGGCCCGAAGTCGGTGAGCGACGTCGCCGGACTGATCGGCGTCGACCAGCCGCGTGCGAGCCGGCTCGTGCAGGCCGCGGTGGAGGCCGGCTTCGTGCGGCGCGAGGCCGATCCGAGCGACGCGCGACGGAGCATCCTGATCATCACCGAGGCGGGCCGCACCGCCGTCTCCGCGACGATCGGCCGCCGTCGCGCGGCCATCGAGACCGCCCTCGCCGGCTTCACCCCCGCCGAGCGCGCCGAGTTCTCCCGCCTCCTCGCCCGCTTCGCGGCGGCCTGGCCGCACGACTGACGGGTCCTCGCCTCCACGATGTCGCCCATTCGGCGCACCTCGCCGGTGGGTGCCCGCCGTTTTCGCGACACCGCGACGTGACGTCGCGCGGATTGCGCGCCGACGCCAGCGAAGTGCGCCATCTGGGCGACACGGGATGCGGGGTCCCGCCATGCGAGCAGGCCGGGTCCGCGGAGGTCAGCCGACGAGGAGCACTTCGGCGACACGCCGACGGTGCGGCTCGGCACGACGGCGTGTCGGCGCGTTTCTCCTCATCGGCGAGCGGCGAGGCGGGTGCGGCGGGTCTCGATACGCGTCGTCGCTTCGCGTCGGCGCTACTCGACCACCGGATACGCGTCGTCGCTTCGCGCCGGCGCTACTCGACCACCGGACCGGGCGCGGCCGGGTCAGTCGGCCGGGGCGGATGCCTCGAGCCGCGCGATGAGCTCGTCGATGACGGCACCGACGATGCGGGGCATCTCGACCGCCTCGGGCTCGAGGAGCCACTGCACCTGCAGGCCGTCCATGACGGCGATCAGCGTCGACGCGGCGTCGAGCAGCGCACCGCGGTCGGTGTTGCCGGTGACCTCGCCGAACACGCCCGCGATCTTCTCGCGCAGGATGTGCAGGCGCTCGTGGAAGTAGTCGTGCGCCGGGTGCCCGTCGGTGACGGACTCGCCCGACAGCACCGAGTAGGCCTGCACGACGCCGCGGCGGTGCGTGTTCTCCTCGACGGTGTCGACCAGGTGCTGGAGGAACGCGGGGCCCTCGGTCTGCGCGCGGGCGGGCACGCCGTTGACCTCCTCGCCGTCGCGGTACTTCAGCATCGCGACGAGCAGGCCCTCCTTGCTCCCGAAGTGGTGCAGCACGCCGGCGTGGGTCATCCCCGCCTCCTCGGCGACCTCGACGAGCGCGCCCTTGTTGTAGCCGCGCGCGCCGAAGACCTTCATCGCCGCCTTGAGCACGGTCTCCCGCCGCTCGAGCGTGCGGGCCTGCGGCCGCTGCACGCGCTCGGCGGCCGGCTTGCTCCGGGTGTCCCCTGTTGCCAACCTCGTCGTTTCCTTCCCGGATGCCTCGCCTCGCGGCAGCCCCGTGGCTCCATCATGAGCCGTCGAGCGCAGGGATCGCGCTCTCATCTTCAGCATTGCATGTCGGCGCGCCGTGTTCGCACGACTGCGTTATCCAAACGTTACCACCTCAACTTACTTACAGGTCAGTAAGTGTGTGAGGATGATGCCCGTCACTCGATGACGAGCTCACCCCCGAGCTCAATGACGAGCCCCACCGAGAGGAGTGCGCGGCGTGACCACGACCCCGACCGCCACCGACGACCGGACCACCCGGCCGGCCGCCGACCCGACGTCCATCGGATTCGAGGACGCCGTCGCGATCGCCGCCGGACTCCCGCTGCGCGACAAGGTCGCCCTCCTCACCGGAGCCGGCACCTGGACCCTCACGGCCCTGCCGCAGCTGGGCCTGCGCACCATGACCGTCTCCGACGGCCCGATCGGCGTCCGCGGCACCGGCGAGGACGGGCTGCCCTCCGCGCAGATGCCCGCCCCGAGCGCCGCCGCCGCCACCTGGGACGCCGACGTGCAGGCCCGCCTCGGCCGCCTCATGGCCGCCGAGGCGCGCCGCAAGGGCGTCGACGTCGTGCTCGCACCCGTCGTCAACCTGCAGCGCAGCCCCGTCGGCGGCCGCCACTTCGAGTGCCTCTCGGAGGACCCGCTGCTCACCGGCCGCCTCGCCGTCGCCTTCATCGACGCGCTCCAGGAGCAGGGCGTCGCCGGCTGCGTGAAGCACTTCATCGGCAACGAGACCGAGACCGACCGTACCGAGTACCTCTCCCGCATCGACGAGCGCACGCTGCGCGAGGTCTACCTCGCCCCGTTCGAGGCGGTCATCGACGCCGGCGTCTGGACCATCATGGCCGCCTACAACGGCCTCATCCGAGACGGCGTCGCCGAGACCGCGACCGCGCACGAGCCGCTCCTCACCGGGCTGCTCAAGGGCGAGCTCGGCTTCGACGGCGTCGTCATCAGCGACTGGCTCGCGACCAAGCACACCGCCGAGTCGGCCAACGCCGGCCTCGACCTCGTGATGCCCGGCCCGCTCGGCCCCTGGGGCGACGCCCTCGTCGCCGCCGTCGAGGCCGGCGATGTCGCCGAGTCGGTCATCGACGACAAGGTCGCCCGCATCGTGCGGCTCGCCGAGCGCGTCGGCGCCCTCAGCGGCCTCGCCGGCGAGGTGCTCCCGTACGACTCCACCGGCGCCAACGACGACCCCGCCTCGGCCGAGGTCGTCGCCCTCCTCACCGAGACCGCCGCCCGAGGCACGGTCGTGCTCCGCAACGACGGCGGGCTCCTCCCCGTCGAGCCGACCGGAGCAGCCGCCCCCACCCGCATCGCGCTCATCGGCCACAACGCCGTCGAGCCGTTCACGCAGGGCGGCGGCAGCGCGTTCGTCACCACGCCGCACGTGTCCGACCCGCTCGACGCGCTCCGCGCGGCGTACCCGGGCGCCGAGGTCACCCGCCACCGCGGCGGAGCCGCGACGGTGAAGGCCCCGCTCGTGGCATCCGACCGCCTCTCCGCCCCCGAGGGCGACCGCGGCATCCGCGTCGACGGGCTCGACGAGGCCGGCGAGATCGTCGAGTCGTCGCTGCTGGCCGACGCCGAGGCCCTCTGGTTCCCCGTCGAGGACCCGCGCGTGGCATCCGTGCGCATCGCCGTCGACGTCGACCTGCGCGAGGCGGGCACCCACGTGCTCGAATTCGGCCCCGTCGGCGCCCACCGCGTCGTCGTCGACGGCGTGGTCCTCGGCACCTCCGACCACCACGTCGGCCCCGAGGTGATCCTGAACTCCAGCTACGCGAGCCCCGAGATGCTCGTCAGCGACGTCGAGGTCGACGAGCCCCGCAGCGTGCGCCTCGAGGCCGACCTGCAGGTCATCGACGGCGAGTCGTACGGCCGGTTCGTGCGGGCCCACTTCCGCCACCGGGTGCCCGGCCCCACCCTCGACGAGGAGATCGGCCTCGCCGTCGCCGCCGCGGCCGACGCCGACCTCGCCGTCGTCGTGATCGGCACGAACCCCGAGACCGAGTCCGAGGGCTGGGACCGCCCGACCCTCGCCCTTCCCGGCCGCCAGGACGAGCTCGTCCGCCGCGTCGCCGCCGCGAACCCGCGCACCGTCGTCGTGGTCAACGCCGGCGCCCCCGTCATCCTCCCGTGGCTCGACGAGGTGCCCGCCGTGCTCTGGTGGTGGCTGCCCGGCCAGGAGGCCGGCGCATCGCTCGCCGCCGTGCTCACCGGCGAGATCGAGCCGAGCGGCCGCCTGCCGTGGACGCTGCCGGCGAGCGAGGCGGATGTCCCGGTGCCGAACGGCCTCCCCGTCGACGGCGTGATCGACTACGCCGAGGGCGTGCACGTCGGCCACCGCGGCTGGGACCGCCTCGACCGCACCCCGGCCCGCGAGTTCGGGTACGGCCTCGGCTACGCCGAGTGGGAGTACCGCGGCCTCGCGGTCGAACGCGGCGCCGGGGCATCCGACGCCCCCGAGACGTCCGACGCCTTCGTCACCGTGCAGGTCGCGGTCGCGAACGTCGGGAGCCGGCCCGGCCGCGAGGTCGTGCAGGCCTACCTGTCCGAGGACGACGCCTGGGCCGACCGGCCCGTGCGCTGGCTCGCGGGCTTCGCCCTGGTCGACGTCGCCGCAGGCGGCGAGGCGACCGTCACGCTCCACGTCGCCCGTCGGGCGTTCGAGGTGTGGGACGTCGACCGCTCCGATTGGGTCCTGCCGCGCGGAACGTATACGCTCCGCGTCGGTCGGTCCTCCAGAGACCTCCGGCTCGCGACGTCCGTCGCGGTCGAGGACGAGTAGTTCCACACCCAGCTCCACACCAAGGAAATGCAAGGAGGCATTCACATGCGCAAGCGCATCCTCGCCGCCGGGGCCGTACTGGTCGCGGCGAGCCTGGCGCTGACCGGCTGCAGCGCCGGCGGCAGCTCGACCGAAGGGTCGAGCGGGAAGGTCCTGGTCGTCGGCATGCCGAACGGTCCGCAGGCACCGAACCAGAACCCGCTCGCGACCGGGTCGGCGTCGCTGTCGCTCGGCTACGCGTTCGTCGTCTACGAGTCGCTCATGCAGATCAACGAGCTGCACCCGACCGACGACCCCACCCCGTGGCTCGCCGACTCGGTCGAGTGGAACGAGGACTCGACCCAGGCGACGATCACGCCCCGCGAGGGCGTGAAGTGGTCGGACGGCGAGGACTTCACCGCCGACGACATCGCGTTCTCGATCCAGCTCCGCAAGGACAACCCCGAGCTGAACATCGACTTCCCCGACCAGTACGGCGACATCGCCGTGGAGGACGGCAAGGTCGTCGTGAACTTCACGACCTCGCAGTACGTCAACCGCGACAAGCTCTACAAGCTCCTCATCGTGCCCGAGCACATCTGGGGCGAAGTCGACAACCCCGTCGAGTTCACCGACGACGAGATGATCGGCACCGGCCCGTTCCTGCTCGACAAGTTCACCTCGCAGTCGGTGTCGCTGAAGCCGAACGCGGACTACTGGGGCGGCGCCCCGAAGGTCGGCGCGCTCCGCTACGACACCTTCAACGACAACAACGGCCTGACCACCGCCCTCACCACCGGCGAGGCGCAGTGGGGCTGGACGTTCATCCCCGACTACGAGTCGACCTTCATCGCGAAGGACCCGGAGCACTACCACCAGGTCGCCGGCGGCGGCTTCGGCGTCGACGTGCTGTTCCTCAACAACGAGACCAAGCCGTTCAACGACGTCGCGTTCCGCCAGGCCCTGAACCTGGTCATGGACCGCGAGGAGATCTCGACCAAGGCCGGCTACGGCGTCTGGCCGACGATCACCTCGGTGACCGGCCTGCCCACCCCGACCGGTGACGCGTTCATCGCCGACGAGTTCCAGGGCGAGGAGCTCGCGGTCGACGTCGACGCCGCGAAGCAGATCCTCACCGACGCCGGCTACACGTGGGACGCCTCGGGCGCCCTGCTCGACCAGGACGGCCAAGCGGTCTCGTTCACGCTGACCAACCCGGCCGGCTGGAGCGACTACCTCAGCGCGCTCGACATCATCAAGGCGGGTGCCGAGGAGCTCGGCGCCACGGCGACCGTCGAGGCCGCGGTGCAGGACACCTGGTTCAACGACATCATCCCGTTCGGCAACTTCCAGGCCACGCTGCACTGGGTCGACAACGGCTCCACCCCGTGGAACCTGTACTCGAACATCATGGACGGCGCCTCGTACGTGCCGCTCGGCGAGACCGCGAACTGGAACTTCGGCCGGTACAACAACGACGCCGTCACCCAGGCGCTCGCCGACTTCAAGGGCGCGTCCGACGACGAGGCCCGCGCCGCGGCGATGCAGACGATCCAGGAGGCCTACGTCTCCGAGGTCCCCGGCCTCGTCATCTGGCAGCGTCCGGCGGTCGCGCAGTACTCGACCGTGAACTACACCGGGTTCCCGACCGATGAGGACCCGTACGCGAACCCGCAGCCCACGGGCCCGCAGGCGGCGCTCATCCTCTCGAAGCTCGTCCCCAGCGAGGAGTAACCCCCTCGGCCGGGGAGGCGGCGGACGGTTCCGGCCGTCGCCTCCCCGGCACCCCCTCCCCACCCTCCCGACCACCCGGATTCCGCCTTCGGCGGGAAGCCGCCTACCCTGTTCCGAGGCAGTTTCAAAGGTGAACCCATGAGCAACACATCTCCCGAACCCCCGGTGCTCCGCGCCGAGGCCATCCGCAAGCACTTCCCCGTGCGCGGCCTCGGCAACCGAGGGGTCGTCCACGCCGTCGACGACGTCGACCTCGAGCTCCACCGCGGCCGCGTCGTCGCCCTGGTCGGCGAATCCGGTTCCGGCAAGTCGACCATCGCCCGGCTCCTCGCCCAGCTCATGCCCCTCACCTCCGGCCGCATCGTCCTCGACGGCCAGGACGCGACCGTCCGCAACCGGCGCCAGTTCCGCCGGTACGTGGGTCGCGTGCAGATGATCTTCCAAGACCCGTTCGGGTCGCTGAACCCGATCCACCCGATCCGCTACACGCTCACCCGGGCGCTGCGGATCCACCGCGGCCGCCTCCGCGGCGCCGACCTGGAGGTCGCGCTCGAGGAGCTGCTGGAGCGCGTGCAGCTCACGCCGCCGGCCCGCTACATCGACAAGTTCCCGCACGAGCTGTCGGGCGGTCAGCGCCAGCGCGTCTCCATCGCCCGCGCACTCGCCGCGGACCCCGAGGTGCTCCTCGCCGACGAGCCGATCTCGATGCTCGACGTCTCGATCCGCCTCGGCATCCTGAACCTGCTGAAGGACCTCCGCGACCGCCTCCGCATCGCGATCCTCTACATCACGCACGACATCGCGTCGGCGCGCTACTTCGCCGACCGCACCCTGGTGATGTACGCCGGCCGGGTCGTCGAGAGCGGCGACAGCGAGTCGGTCACGCAGGATCCGAAGCATCCGTACACCCAGCTCCTCGTGCGCTCCGCGCCCGACCCCGACGACCTCGAGGCGCGCGCCCACGGCGCCCGCGGCGAGGCTCCCAGCCTGGTGAAGCCGCCGACCGGATGCCGCTTCAACCCGCGCTGCCCGTTCGCCACCGAGCTGTGCCGCACGGTCGTGCCGCCGCTGTTCGAGGTCGGCGAGGGCCGCCAGGCCGCGTGCTGGGGGTACTCCGACCGTGATGACCGCCCCGTGCTCGGCTCGGTGCTCGACGCCTACGGCGACCGCCCGGCCGTCGCCGTCTCCGCTTCCGAGGAGGCCTCCGCATGAAGTTCGTCGCACGCCGCCTCATCTTCTACGTGATCACCGCGTGGGCGGCGGTCACCATCAACTTCTTCATCCCCCGCCTCATGCCGGGCGACCCGGTGAAGGCCCTCGTCGCGAAGAACCAGGGCAAGATCCCGACCGACGCGATCCCCGCCCTGTACGCGATGTTCGGCCTCGACGACTCGAAGTCGCTCTGGGACCAGTACGTCGACTACTGGGGCACCCTCATGCGGGGCGAGCTCGGCATCTCGTTCACGCTCTTCCCGATGCCGGTGAGCGACGTCATCGCCGCCGCCCTCCCGTGGACGGTCGGCCTCGTCGGCATCGCGACGATCATCAGCTTCGCGATCGGCACCCTGATCGGGACGGGCATCGGCTGGCGCCGCGGCACGTGGGCCGACTCGCTGCTGCCGATCTCGACGTTCTTCTCGGCGGTGCCGTACTTCTGGCTCGGCCTGATCGCGATCTTCGTCTTCTCGGTGACGCTCGGCTGGTTCCCCGCGTCGGGCAGCTACGACCGGTCGCTGGTGCCGGAGTTCAGCTGGGAGTTCATCTCCTCGGTGATCTACTACGGCACGCTGCCGGCCCTGACGATCGTGATCTCCTCGATCGCCGGCTGGATCCTCGGCATGCGCAACATGCTCGTCACCGTGTCGTCCGAGGACTACGTGACCGTCGCGCAGGCGAAGGGCCTCTCCGAGCGCCGGGTCATGTTCAACTACGCCGCACGCAACGCGGTGCTCCCGCAGGTGTCGAGCTTCGCGCTCTCGCTCGGGTTCATCGTCGGCGGCACGCTGATCATGGAGATGGTCTTCAGCTACCAGGGCATCGGCTTCCTGCTCTTCAACGCCGTGAACGGCAAGGACTACCCGCTGATGCAGGGCTGCTTCCTCGTGATCACGATCGCGGTGCTGGCGGCGAACATCATGGCCGACTTCATCTACGCGATCCTCGACCCGCGCACCCGGCAGGAGGGCTGACCATGACGATCGACAGCAGCATCGTCGAGGAACTCGACGACGTCAGCCGGCCCACCGAGGCCCCCGACACCGCGGCCTTCGCGGCCGCGTCGCAGAAGCGGAAGCAGCAGCGGCCGGGCCGGAAGCTCCTGTTCCTCCGGAACTCGAAGGCCATCACCGGCCTCGTGATCATCGGGTTCTTCACCCTGATCGCGATCATCGGCCCGTGGATCGCCCCGTACGACCCGAGCGCGCAGAGCGACGACCTGCTCCAGCCGCCGTCGTGGGAGCACTGGATGGGCACCACCCACCTCGGCCAGGACATCTTCTCCCAGCTCATCATCGGCACCCGCGGCGTGATGGTCGTCGGCTTCGTCGCCGGCATCCTCGCGACCGCGATCGGCGTGATCGTCGGCGTCACCGCCGGCTACGTGGGCGGCATGGGCGACGAGTCGCTCTCGGCCCTGTCGAACGTCTTCCTCGTCATCCCGCAGCTGCCGCTGATCATCATCATCGCCGGACAGCTGCCGAGCGTCGGCGGCCTGACGGTCGCGGTCGTCATCGCCGTCACCGGCTGGGCATGGGGCGCCCGGGTGCTCCGCGCCCAGACGCTCTCGCTCCGTCGTCGCGACTTCGTCGAGGCGGCCCGCGCGTCGGGCGAGCGGAGCTGGCGCATCATCACGGCCGAGATCATGCCGAACCTGACGGCGATCATCGCGTCGGGCTTCGTCGGCACGGTCACCTTCGCGGTGCTCTCGCTCATCACCCTCGCGTTCATCGGCATCGGGTCGGGCGGCGACTGGAACTGGGGCACCATCCTGTTCTGGGCGCAGTCGCAGCTCGCACTGCAGCGCGGCGCGTGGTGGTGGTTCATCCCCGCGGGCCTCTGCATCGCCCTGCTCGGCATGGGCCTCACCCTCATCAACTTCGGCATCGACGAGTTCGTCAACCCGCGCCTGCGCTCGACGGGCATGAACGCCCGCAAGCTGCGCAAGCGGGGCATCCGCCCGCGCATCGGCTTCACGCCGGTCGCCGCACCGGTCGCCGCACCGGTCGGGTCCGGGGCGGGACGCACCACGAAGGGAGAGCGCGCATGACGCTCCTGGACTCCGCCACGGCCCGGGCCGGGGCATCCGTCACCGACCCGGTGCTCGAGATCCGCAACCTGTCGGTCGACTACGGCTACGAGGATGACGCGGTGCACGTGCTGCGCGACGTGTCGCTGACCCTCGGCCGCGGCGAGGTGCTCGGCCTCGCCGGGGAGTCGGGCTGCGGCAAGTCGACGCTCGCGTACGCGGCGACGCGCCTGCTGCCCCCGCCCGGTCTCATCACCGGCGGCGAGGTGCTGTTCACCGGCCGCGACGGCGTGAAGACCGACCTGCTGCGCCTCGACGACCAGCAGCTGCGCGCGTCGCGCTGGCAGGATCTCGCGATCGTGTTCCAGGGGGCGATGAACTCCCTGAACCCGGTGCACCGCATCGGCACGCAGATCGCCGACGGCATCCTCGCGCACCGGCCGGGCACCTCGAAGAAGGAGGCGCTGGAGCGCGCCGCCGAACTGCTCGAGCTCGTCGGCATCGCGCCCGACCGCCTGCGCGCGTTCCCGCACCAGCTCTCGGGCGGCATGCGCCAGCGCGTGATGATCGCGATGGCGCTCGCCCTCGAGCCGCAGGTGCTCATCATGGACGAGCCCACGACCGCGCTCGACGTCGTCATGCAGCGCCAGATCGTGGAGCAGATCGCCGAGCTGCGCGAGCGCCTCGGCTTCTCGGTCATCTTCATCACGCACGACGTGTCGCTGCTGATCGAGATCGCCGACCGCATCGCGATCATGTACGCCGGCGGCATCGTCGAGGACGCCGCGTCGCTCGACGTCTACCACCGCCCCCGGCACCCGTACTCGTCGGCCCTGCTGCACTCGTTCCCCCCGCTGCGCGGGCCGCGGCGCGAGCTCACCGGCATCCCGGGCACGCCGCCCGACCTGGCCAAGCTGGGCGGCGGATGCCCCTTCCGCGATCGCTGCGCCTCCGCCTGGGACGCCTGCGGGGCGATCACCCCCGAGCTGACCGCGCCGGCGGTCGAAGGCGACGACCCGCGCCGTTCGGTCGCATGCCTCCGGCACGACCCGGAGCGCGTCGCCGCCGCGGGCTTCGAGCCGAAGCCGGTGCCGCTGGAGCTGTCGCACCGCTGACCTCGGGTCCTCCGACCGGTCGGGGGTCGCGCCGTGTCCTCGCGACCCCCGGCCCCGGTCGCCCGCGCCTGCGTGCGCTCCGGTGGTCGGGTACGCGCGCACCCCCGGTGGTCGGGTAGGCGGCCACCCCGGCGGTTGAGTAGCCGCGCAGCGCCGTATCGAGACCCCTCGTGAGCCGCCCGCTACCCTCGCAGCAGGGGGGTGCCGATGGCCGCGATCCTGTTCTGCCCGGTGACGTTCAACCTCGCCGAGACGACGCGGATGATCCAGGTCGCCCGCGCGATCTCGCCGGGGCACCGCATCGTGTTCCAGGGCTACGAGCACGACTACGTCGAGCTGATCCGCGCCGCGGGCTTCGAGTACCGGGCCTGCGAGCCGTCGTGGTCGGCGGCAGAGCGGCAGCGGGCGATCGACTTCGACCAGGGCCGGTCGTTCCGCAGCCCGTTCACCCGAGAACTCGTCGCCGCGCGGGTCGGCGTCGAGCGGCGGCTCATCCGCGAGCTCGGGGCATCCGCCGTCGTCACCGGCTCGAACGTGACCAGCTTCCTCTCGGCCCGCGCCGAGCGCGTGCCGCTCTGCTACCCGGTGCCGTTCGCGCTGACGCGACCGCAGGTCGCGCAGGCGCGGCGGCTGTACCTGGTCGGGGGCGACGGATGGCTCGCCCGTGCCGCCGACCGCGTGGCGACCGCCGGGTTCCGCTGGATCTACAACTCGGTTCCGCTGGCGCCGCGCTCGTTCACCTCGGTGGCGAAGGCGAACGGCGTGCCCCCGCTGCGGACGGTGTCGTCGCTGCTCACCGCCGACCTCAACCTCGTCACCGAGATGCCGTGGGAGCTCGCGGGATTCGACCTGCCCGACGACTTCGTGCCCGTCGGGCCGATCTTCGCGCAGCTCGACGCCGAGCTCCCGCCGATCGTCGAGGAGCTCGCCGCCGACACGCGTCCGCTCGTGTACCTCGGCCTCGGCTCGTCGGCCGACCGGAAGCTCGCGCTCGGCGCCGCTCGTGCGCTCGGGGAGGTCGATGCGAACGTCGTCGCGCCGATCGGGCACTACCTGCAGCCCGGCGACGAGGTGCCGTCGAACGTGCACGTGACGCCGTTGCTGCCCGCGCACCGGCTCGGCGGGCTCGTCGATGCGGCGGTGCTGCACGGCGGGCAGGGCACGGTGCAGACGGCGTGTGCGACCGGGGTGCCGTTCGTCGGCATGGGCCTGCAGCCCGAGCAGACCTGGCACGTGCGCATGTGCCAGCAGGCGGGCAACGCGATCGCGGTGCCGCCGAAGCGGGTCGGGAAGCCCGAGTTCCTCGGCGCCGTGCGGCGGGTGCTGGGAGACCCGGCGATCCGTGCCGCCGCCGACCGCATCGCCCGCGCCTACGTGGGCGTCGACGGAGCCGCGGCGGCGGCGCGGCGCATCGAGGCGATCGCGACCGGCGGGGCCGTTCCCGGTGGCCTCGCCTCCGGTGGCAGGGACTCCGAGGGCCCTGCCTCCGGTGGCCCGCTCACCGGATGAGGAGAAACTCGACCGGCGCCGGCGCGTCGAGCCCGCCCGCACGGCGTGTCGCCGAAAGATTCCTCATCCGCGAACCGGCGACGGGGCCGGCGTCGTGGTTTCGACGGGCTCAACCACCGGTGGTCGAACCCGTCGAGACCACCCACCCCTACTCCGCCGACGCCACCAGGCTGCCCGCGCGCGAGATCGCGACCTGCTCCTCGCGGGGCACGACCTTCACGCGCTCGCGCGGGTGCTGGTCGATCTCGCCGAGGCCGCGCTCGTGCGCGTCGAGGGCCAGCCAGCCGTCCCAGGTCGTGTAGGCGACCTCGCGCTCGTCGAGGAGCGCCAGCACGGCGTCGCGCTCAGACGTGGGCGCACTGAGCAACCCGGCCGAGGCATCCGCCACGAGGTGCTCGATGGTCTCCATCGCGTCGCTCTTGGTGTGGCCGATGAGGCCGACCGGGCCGCGCTTGATCCAGCCCGTCGCGTAGGTGCCGGGCACGTGCGAGCCGTCGGCGTCGACGACGCGGCCGCCGACGTTCGTGATCACGCCGCGGCGCTCGTCGAACGGCAGGCCCACGATCGGCGAGCCGAAGTAGCCGACCGCGCGGTACACGGCCTGCACGGCGTGCTCGCGCACCTCGTCGGTCGCGCGGACCTCGCCCCAGGCGCCGCCGGGCACCGGCTCGTTGCGGCGGAAGCGCACGGCCTCGACGCGATCGGTGCCGACGACCTCGATCGGGGAGGCGTAGAAGTGCAGGTGGAGGCGGCGCGAAGCGCCGGTCGACTCGCGCGTGCGCCACGACTCCAGCGTGCGGAGCATGATCTTCACCTGGTTGTTCGGCGCCTGCGTCGGGTCGACCGCGGTGAAGTCCTCGTCGTGGACGATGACGTCGACGTTCGGCACCTCGCCGAGCTCGCGCAGCTCGATCGGGGTGAACTTCACGTCGGCGGGCCCGCGGCGGCCGAACACGTGCACGTCGGTCACGGGCGAGGCCTCGAGGCCGGCGAGCACGTTGGCCGGGACATCCGTCGACCGCAGGTCCACCGGGTGCTTCGCGAGCACGCGGGCGACGTCGAGCGCGACGTTGCCGTTGCCGATGACGGCGATCGACTCGGCCTCGAGCGGCCAGGTGCGCGGGACATCCGGGTGGCCGTCGAACCAGCTGACGAAGTCGGCCGCGCCGTACGAGCCGGGCAGGTCGATGCCGGGGATGTCGAGGGCGGTGTCGCGGATCGCGCCGGTCGCGAAGATGACGGCGTCGTAGTGCTCGCGGAGCTCCTCGACGGCGACGTCGCGGCCGACCTCGACGTTCGCGATGAGGCGGATCGTGCCCGCGTCGAGCATCTCGTGCAGCGAGTTGACGATGCCCTTGATGCGAGGGTGGTCGGGCGCGACGCCGTACCGGATCAGGCCGTAGGGCGCCGGCAGCGACTCGAACAGGTCGATCGAGACCTCGCCGCCCTCGGCGCGCACCGAGTTGTTCAGGATGTTCCCGGCGTAGATGCCGGCGGGGCCGGCGCCGACGATGGCGACGCGGAGGGAGAGGGTCACGTGCGGGGCCTTTCGGATGGGAGTCGGGCTCGCCGGCCGGCGAGCGGTTCGGCTCAGAACGAGTCGGAAGCCTGGAGGGGTTCGGGCAGCGCGCCCAGCGAGGAGCGGGCCTCGGGCGAGGAGCGGGCCTCGGGCGAGGAGACGGCCTCGGGCGACGACAGCGCCTCGGGCGCGTAGGGGCTCAGGGCGACCACGTCGCCGACCACGACGACCGCGGGCGAGCGGATGCCCCGCCGCGCCGCCTGCACCGCGATGGTGTCGAGCGTGCCGACCGTGACCCGCTGGCGCGGGCCGTAGCCGTCCTCGACGATCGCGACCGGGCAGTCGCCGCCGCGCTCGCCGCGGGCGAGGGTGATGGCCGCGTTCGCGAGGGTGTTGATGCCCATGAGGAGGACGACGGTGTGGTCGCGGCCGCCGCCGATCGCGCGGATCTGCTCGTGGCCGGTGGCGACCGTGAACGCCGTGGCGACGCCGCGATGGGTGAGCGGGATGCCCGCGACCGCCGGCACCGATGCCGCACTGGTGACGCCCGGCACGACCTCGACGTCGAGCCCGGCCTCGCGGCACGCGAGCACCTCCTCGACCCCGCGGCCGAACACGTACGAGTCGCCGCCCTTGAGGCGCACGACCTGCTTGCCGGCGAGGGCGAGCTCGACGAGGAGCTCGTTGATGGCGTGCTGCGGAACCGGGTGGTGGCCGGGCTCCTTGCCGACGTCGATCACCTCGGCGTCGAGCGGAGCGCCGCGTTCGGCGGCGAGGCCGTCGAGCACCGCGCGGGCGCCGAGGCGGTCGGCGACGATGACGTCGGCGCGCTCGAGGGCGCGGAGGCCGCGGATGGTCAGCAGGCCGGGGTCGCCGGGGCCTGCGCCGACGAGCGTGACGGTGCCCGGCTGCGTGACGGTGCCCGGCTGCGCGGCGGCTCCCGGCTGCGTGACGGTGCCCGGCTGCGCGGCGGCTCCCGGCTGCGCGGCGGCGGCACGGATGTCTCGTGCGGTCATCGGGCACCTCCCAGGAGCAGGCCTCGGCGACGGAGCATCCGTCGCTCGAGCGGAGCGAACACGACCAGTTCGATGAGGATCCCGATCGCGAGGATCGTGATGATCGTGGCCAGCACTCCCGCGAGGTCGGCGAGCTCGCGCGACTGCTGCAACATCGAGCCCAGGCCGAACCCGATCGTACCGCCCACGGCGATGATCTCCGCGGCCATCAGCGAACGCCATGAGAACGCCCAGCCCTGCTTCAGGCCCGCCACGTAGCCGGGCAGGGCGGCGGGCAGCACGACGAGCGTGGCCAGCTGCCCGCGGCCGGCGCCCAGCACGGTGCCGACCCGGCGCAGCTGCGGCGGCACCTGGTCGACGCCGGAGATGAGGCCGTTGACGATCGACGGGATGGCGCCCATCAGCACGACGAAGTAGACCGTGGCGTCGGTGAGCCCGAACCAGATGATCGCGGCGGGAACCCAGGCGACCGACGGCAGCACCTGCAGGCCGGAGATGAGCGGGCCGACCGCGCGGCGGAGCGGGCGCACCTCGGCGAGGAGCAGGCCGATCGGCGTGCCGATCGCGACGGAGATGAGGAAGCCGACGACGCCGCGCTCGAGGCTCGTGAACACGGCCTCCTGGATGCGCCCCGACTCCCAGCCCTGCTGGAACGCGGCGAGCACGTCGAGCGGGCCCGGCGAGATGTCGGGCCGCGGCTGGGCGATGACGATGTACGCCTGCCATGCGACGACGAGCAGGACGAGGAAGACGATCGGCGGCAGCACGCTCGTGGTGAAGCGGCGCCAGAGGCTCGGGCGCTGCTCGACGTCGGTCTGGAGCCGGTCGAGGCCGGCCTCGAGGGAGCGGAGGTCGGCATCGGAATGTCCGGCGGACGGTGCGGCTGCGCCGCGCCCCGGGGTCCACTCGTCGAGCGCCTCGACGATCACGTCGTCACGCGGCATTTCGGCGGATCTCCTTGCGCAGCTGGTCGGTGATCTCGATCGAGAGCGCCGCGACCTCGGGCGACTCGATGCGGCGCCCCTCGGTGTCGGCGATGCGCCACTCGCCCGCGACGCGGCCGGGGCGGCTCGACAGGAGGACGACGCGCTGCCCCAGCCGCGCGGCTTCGCGGACATTGTGTGTGACGAAGACGATGGTGCGGCCGGTCTGGCGCCAGACGCGTTCGAGCTCCTCATGGAGGAGATCGCGGGTGATGGCGTCGAGCGCGGCGAACGGCTCGTCCATCAGGAGGACCGGACGGTCCTGGGCGAGCGCGCGGGCGAGGGCGACGCGCTGGCGCATGCCGCCCGACAGCTCGTGCGGCCGCTTCTCGGCGGCGTCGGCCAGGTTCACGACGTCGAGGAGTTCGAGTGCCTGCGCCCGGCGCTTCGCGCGCGGCACGCCGCGCAGGCGCAACGCGAGTTCCACGTTGCGCCCGGCGGTGAGCCACGGCATGAGCGCCGATTCCTGGAACATGACGGCCGAACCCTCGTCGGGCGTCGTGATCGACCCCGACGAGACCCGGTCGAGCCCGGCGATGAGGTTGAGCAGGGTCGACTTGCCGCACCCCGATGCCCCGAGCAGGCACACGAACTCGCCCTCGGCGATGTCGAGGTTCACGTCGTCGAGCACCACGGGGCCGGCGCCGAAGCGCTTGCTGACGTGCTCGATGCGGATCGCGGTGCGGCCGGTCATGGGTTACTCCTCGCCGAGGCCGCCGGCCGAGACCGGCTCGGCGCCGTCGGCGGCGAGCAGCTCGTTCAGCAGGCGCAGGTCGAAGAGGCCGTCGATCGAGCCGTCCTTCTGCGTGCCCGCCTCGAGCCCGTTGGCGACGAGCGTCTCGAAGGTCTCGGCGTGCGGGTCGACCGAGAAGGTCACGTGCTCGAGCGCGCGGTCGATGACGGCCTCGTCGAGGCCCTTGCCGGTGTCCTCGGTGAGCTTCGCGTTGATGACGTCGGCGGCCTCGTCGGCGTGCTCGTCGAGCCAGGCGACGGAGGCGACGTGGCCCTCGAGGAGCGCCTCGACGGTCTGCGGGTGCTCGGCGAGGAAGTCGGCGTTCACGAGCAGCACGGTCGTCGGGAAGTTCCCGTCGTCCCAGAGGTCGGCCTCGTCGACGAGCACGTGCGCGCCGGCGTCGACGATGAGCCGCGAGACCCAGGGCTCGGGCAGCCACGCGCCGTCGATGCCGCCCTGCTGGAACAGGGTCAGCGTCTGCGCGTTCTCGGTC
This sequence comes from Agromyces sp. MMS24-K17, assembly GCF_043950245.1. Lineage (GTDB taxonomy): Bacteria > Actinomycetota > Actinomycetes > Actinomycetales > Microbacteriaceae > Agromyces. Next base: position 1,020,294 of record NZ_CP171640.1, read on the forward strand.
GGCGTGATGTTCACGTCGCCGCCGCCCGAGGTGTCGGTCTCGTAGCCCTCGTCGGCGAGCCAGGCGCGGAGCGCGACATCCTGCGTGTTGCCGAGCTGCGGCGTCGCGAGCGTGGTGCCCGCGAGGTCCTCGGGCGAGTCGATGCCGTCGCGCACGACGAGCGCGGCGCCGCCGGTCGCGGCGCCGGCGACGATGCGGGCGGAAGCCCCGGCCGACTGGATGAACGTGTTGATCGACGGGTTCGGCCCGATGAAGGTCGCGTCGATCGCGCCGGCGGTGAGCGCCTCGATGGCTGCCGGGCCGGCGTTGAATACCTGGGTGGTCAGCGTCGTGTCGTCGCCGAGGGCGTCCTCGAAGAGGCCCTCCTCGAGGCCGACGAGCGCGGGGGCGTGGGTGACGTTGGCGAAGTAGCCGAGTCGCAGCTCGGTCGCGGCACTGGTCTCCGCCTCGCCCGCCTCGGTGGCGCTGCCCGACGCGGAGGCGCAGCCGGCCAGCATCATGGCAGTGACTCCAAGGGCGGTGATCGACAGGGTCGTACGGATGGTGCGGGTGTTCACGGGCTTCGCCTCCTTCGCGGGTCGTGTGAACGGGTGGGTGCCTGGCCGGGTCGGTTCAGGCGTGGGTGATCCCCGCGGCGAGCGTGGCGCCGTCGGCGGGGTGGATGACGAGGAACGAGCCGGCGGACCGGTTCGCCTCGTACGACTCGAGGGGCAGGTCGGCCGCGAGCCGGAGCGTCGCGCGCCCGATCTCGTTGACTTGCAGGGCGTCGGCGGGCACGTGCGCCAGCGTGTCGAGGTCGCGGCGCGACTCGACCGAGGCGACGAGCGCCTGCACCGTCGACGTGCCGTGCTTCACGAGCACGCGCGCGCCCGGCGCGAGCGGCCGGGCGTCGAGCTGGAACAGCTCGGCGTCGATCTCGCGGCGGCCGACCGGCAGGGTGCCGGCGCCGCCGATGACGGCGCCGCGCGCGGCGTCGACCTCGTCGGCCAGGCGCAGCGCGACCGACTGCGGGGCGGTCGCCTCGTCGACGGATGCCCCGGCGACGTCGATGCCCGCGACGGTGGTCTCGATGCCCGAGGGGAACACCTGCACCCGGTCGCCGACCCGCACGCGCCCGGAGGCCACGCGGCCGGCGAAGGCGCGGTAGTCGCGGTACGCCTCGGCGGTCGCGGCGTCGGCGGCGAGCTCGGGCGTCAGGCCGCCCTGGGGGCGCAGCACGAGCTGCACCGGGAGGCGGAAGGCGTCGAACTCGGTCTCGAGCTCGTCGATCGCGGGCAGCGCCTCGAGGAGCTCGAGGAGGGCCGGGCCGTCGTACCAGGGCGTGTTCGCCGAGCGGTCCACGACGTTGTCGCCCTCAAGCGCCGAGACGGGCAGCACGTGCACGTCGCCGAGGCCGAGCTCGGCGGTGACCTCGCGCACCTGGGCGGCGACGCCGGCGAACGCCTGCTCGTCGTAGCCGAGGAGGTCGATCTTGTTCACCGCGACGATGACGTGCGGCACGCGCAGCAGCGCGACGACCGCGAGGTGCCGGCGGGTCTGCTCGAGCACGCCCTTGCGGCCGTCGATGAGCACGACGACGGCGTCGGCCGTGGTCGCGCCGGTGACCATGTTGCGCGTGTACTGCACGTGGCCCGGGCAGTCGGCGAGGATGAAGCTGCGCTGGCCGGTCGAGAAGTAGCGGTAGGCGACGTCGATCGTGATGCCCTGCTCGCGCTCGGCGCGGAGGCCGTCGGTGAGCAGCGCGAAGTCGAAGCCGGTGCCCTGGCCGAAGCCGCGCTCGCGGGACGTGCGGGCGACCTGCTCGAGCTGGTCGGCGAGGATCGCCTTCGAGTCGTGCAGCAGGCGGCCGACGAGCGTCGACTTGCCGTCGTCGACGGAGCCCGCGGTCGCGAAGCGGAAGAGTGTGGTCCCCGTCGGCCGAGCCGTCTCGAGGCCCGTCACGGCGGTCGTGGCATCCGTCATCAGAAGTACCCGTCCTTCTTGCGGTCCTCCATGGCGGCCTCCGAGATCCGGTCGTCGGCGCGGGTCGCGCCGCGCTCGGTGAGGGTGGACTGGGCGACCTCGCGCACGACGGCCGCGACGTCCGAGGCATCCGACTCAACCGCGCCGGTGCAGCTCATGTCGCCGACGGTGCGGTACCGCACGAGGCGGCGCTCGACGGCCTCGCCCGGGCGGGGCTCGGAGAACTCGCCGATCCCGCGCCACATGCCGTCGCGGCGGAACACCTCGCGCTCGTGCGCGTAGTACAGCGGCGGCAGCGCGATGCCCTCGCGTTCGATGTACCGCCACACGTCGAGCTCGGTCCAGTTCGAGATGGGGAACGCGCGCACGTGCTGGCCGGGGGTGTGGCGGCCGTTGTACAGGCTCCACAGCTCGGGGCGCTGGTTGCGCGGGTCCCACTGGCCGAACTCGTCGCGGAGCGAGATGATCCGCTCCTTGGCGCGGGCCTTGTCCTCGTCGCGGCGGGCGCCGCCGAAGACGGCGTCGTGGCGGCCCGCGGCGATCGCGTCGAGCAGCGGCAGCGTCTGGAGGGGGTTGCGGGTGCCGTCGGCGCGCTCCTGGAGCCGGCCGTCGTCGAGGTAGTCCTGCACGCGGGCGACCTCGAGGCGGATGCCGAGGCGCTCGACGGTCTCGTCGCGGAACGCGAGCACCTCGGGGAAGTTGTGGCCGGTGTCGACGTGCAGCACCGGGAACGGCACCTTGCCCGGCCAGAACGCCTTCGCGGCGAGGTGCAGCACCACCACGGAGTCCTTGCCGCCGGAGAACAGCAGCACGGGCCGTTCGAACTCGGCGACGACCTCGCGGATGATGTGGATGCCCTCGGCCTCGAGCAGGTCGAGCGTGTCGAGGCTCGTGGGCCGGGTCAGGATCTGCTCGGTCATAGGTGCAGCCCGCATTCCGTCTTCGAGAGGCCGGCCCAGCGGCCCGACCGGGGGTCTTCGCCGGCGGCGACCGGCTTGGTGCACGGCTCGCAGCCGATCGAGGGGTAGCCCTGCGACATGAGCAGGTTCACCGGCACGCCGAAGGCGCCGGCGTAGTCGAGCAGGTCGTCGAACGTCCATGCGGCGAGCGGGTTGACCTTCACGAGGCCGTTCCGCTCGTCCCACTGCACGAGCGGGGTGTTCGTGCGGGTCGGCGCCTCCTCGCGGCGGACGCCGGTGAACCACACCTCGTACCCGGCCAGCGCATCCTGCAGCGGGGCGACCTTGCGGCGCGCGCAGCAGAGGCCCGGGTCGCGCGAGAACAGCTCGGCGCCGAACTCGGCGTCCTGCTGGGCGACGGTCTGCTCGGGCAGCACGTCGACGATGCGCACGTCGAGCGCCCGGGCGACCTCGTCGCGGGTCTCGTAGGTCTGGGCGAAGTGGTAGCCGGTGTCGAGGAACAGCACGTCGACGCCGGGCAGGTCGCCGGCGACGACGTGGGGGAGCACGGCGTCGGCCATCGAGCACGCGACGGCCGCGGCATCCGTGCCGAACTCGCGTGCGACCCACGCGACGACGGCCTGGGCGGATGCCTCGCCCTCGGCGAGGCTGTTGAGCTCGGCGGCGCCGCGCTCGGCGATGGCGCGCAGCTCGTCGTGCGAGCGCTTGACCGCGGCGCGGGGTGCGAGGGTGACGCTCACTGGAGGGCCTCCTCGTCGGCGCGGTGCGCCCACTGGGCGAAGGTCTCGTCGGCGGCCGCGTCGCGGTCGGCGAGGAAGCGGGTCACGACGCGTTCCGCGTAGTCGGCGATGCCGTCGGCGGCGACCTTGAGGCCGCGCACGGTGCGGCCGAGCCCGGCCTCGTCGCGGTCCTGGGAGGCGAGCCCGCCGCCGAGGTGCACCTGGTAGCCGGGCACCTGCTCGCCGTCGATGGTGACGAGCTGGCCCTTGAGGCCGATGTCGGCGGTCTGGATGCGCGCGCAGGAGTTGGGGCAGCCGTTCACGTGGAGGCTGATCGGGTGCGGCAGGTCGAGGCCGGCGAGGCGGTCCTCGAGCTCGAGCACCGCGGCCGTCGCGTACGCCTTCGTCTCGACGATGGCGAGCTTGCAGAACTCGATGCCGGTGCAGGCGATCGTGCCGCGGCGGATCAGGCTCGGGCGCGCCTGCAGGCCCAGCGCGTCGAGAGCGGCGACGAGCGAGTCGACGCGGTCCTCGGGGACGTCGAGCACGACGAGCTTCTGGTGCGGGGTGGTGCGCAGGCGGGCCGAGCCGTGCGCCTCGATGACGTCGGCGACCTCCGCGAGCGTCGGGCCCGACACGCGGCCGACGATCGGCGTGACGCCGACGTAGAAGCGGCCGTCCTTCTGGCGGTGCACGCCGACGTGGTCGCCGGGCGTCGACGGCGTCGGCGCAGCCGGGCCGTCGGGCAGCGCGTGCCCGAGGTACTCGGTCTCGAGCACCTCGCGGAACTTCTCGGTGCCCCACTCGGCGAGGAGGAACTTCAGGCGGGCGCGGTTGCGCAGGCGGCGGAAGCCGTAGTCGCGGAAGATCTGGGCGACGCCGTGCCAGACCTCGGCCGTCTGCTCGGGCGTCACGAACACGCCGAGCCGCTCGGCCAGCCGCGGCGCGGTGGAGAGCCCGCCGCCGACCCACAGGTCGTACCCGATGCCGAGCGTCGGGTGCTCGACGGCGACGAACGCGACGTCGTTGATCTCGTGCACGACGTCCTGGCTGGGGTGGCCGGTGATGGCCGACTTGAACTTGCGCGGCAGGTTCGCGAGCGAGGGGTCGCCGATGAACCGGCTCGTGATCTCGTCGATCTGCGGCGTGGGGTCGATGAGCTCGTCGGCGGCGATGCCGGCGACGGGCGAGCCGAGCACGACGCGCGGCACGTCGCCGCACGCCTCGGTCGTCTGGAGCCCGACGGCCTCGAGACGGCGCCAGATCTCGGGGATGTCCTCGACGCGGATCCAGTGCAGCTGGATGTTCTGCCGGTCGGTGAGGTCGGCGGTGTCGCGGCCGAACTCGGTCGAGATGCCGGCGATGACCCGCAGCTGCTCGGTGGTCAGCTGGCCGCCGTCGATGCGGACGCGCAGCATGAAGTACTCGTCTTCGAGCTCGTGCGGCTCGAGGGTCGCGGTGCGGCCGCCGTCGATGCCGGGCTTGCGCTGCGTGTAGAGGCCCCAGACGCGGAACCGGCCGTGCAGGTCGGTCGGGTCGATCGAGGCGAAGCCGCCCTTCGAGTAGACCTCCTCGATGCGGCCCCGCACGCTGAGGCCGTCGTCGACCTGCTTCCACTCCTCGTTGCCGTTGAGCGGGGCGGTGCCGTCGACCTTCCACTGGCCGTTGGGCTTCGTCGATCGCGACGGGCGCACGCGGCTCGTCTCGGGCCGGGCGGATGCCTCGGGCCGCGCGTCCGCCTCGCGCGTCTCGGTGTCACTCAGCGTCACAGTCAGCCCTCCCTCCGTCGTCCGGACGATGCCGGTGCCGACGGGGCTGCCCAGTCGACTGGGTCGACGCTAGGCGAGGCCCCCGGATGCGTCACGCCGAGGGCGTCAGAGGCCGCAACGCTCCGTCATCGAGCGACGCAGAGTGAAAGATTCCGTCACAGGGTTGACGCGACGGGCGCATCGAGGCATGCGAGGTACCGGTCGACGACGACCTGGACGAGCGCCGGTGCGGGCTCGTCGGCGTCGAGCAGCGGACGCGTCAGCACGTCGCCGCCGCCCGCCGCCGCGAGGTCCTGGAAGTAGCCGGGCGCGAGCAGGTAGCTCGACACGACCACGCGCCGGCCCGGGGCATCCGACCGCGCCTGCGCGACCGCGTCGGCGAGCCGCGGCTCCGCCGCCGACAGGAAGCCCACCGTCACCGGCCGGCCGAGCCGGTCGGCCAGGAGATCGCCCATGCGCCGGCAGTCGACCACCGCGCGCTCGTCGCTCGAGCCCGCGACCGCGAGCACGATGGCGTCGTCGTCGGTCGGCCCGACCTCCGCGAGCCGGGCGGCCAGCACGTCGGCGAGGCGCCCGTCGGGCCCGAGGGCCGCTGAGATCTGCACGTGCGGGTGCGCCGCCGTCGCCTCCCGCAGGTCGACGTGCACGTGGTACCCCGCCGACAGGAGCAGGGGCACCAGCACGATCGACTCGCCCGCCGGGAGCGCGTCGATCGACGCCGCGACGTCGGGCTGCTGCACGTCGACGTGCCCGAGTCGCACGGTCGTGCCCGGCAGCCGCTCGGCGACCGCGTCGACGAGCGCCCGCACCGCGGCCTGCCCCTCGGGGGAGGCGGTGCCGTGCGAGATGCCGAGGAGCGCGGGGGTCGTCATGCCCCCATTGTCACCGGGCTCAGGCGCGGATGCCACCCGCCGGCGTCCGCTCGGGGACGCGGACGAAGAACATCATCACGAGGCCCGCGGCGAGCACGAGCACGATGCCGAGGATGCCCCAGTACGTCGCCCCGAACCACGCGATGAGCGCCGACCACAGCAGCGGCGACAGGAAGCTCGCCGCCCGCCCGGTCGTCGCGTAGAGGCCGAAGATCTCGCTCTCGCGGCCGGCCGGCGTGACCCGCGCGAGGAACGACCGCGACGCCGCCTGCGCCGGCCCGACGAAGCAGCACAGCACCAGCCCGAACACCCAGAACACGATCTTGCCCGCGTCGTGGAAGAAGAACACGGTGAGGCCGGCGATGACGAGGCCCGCGAGCGAGAAGAGGATGACCGCCCGCGCGCCGAACCGGTCGTCGAACCGGCCCGCGAGGATCGTCGAGATCCCCGCGACGAGGTTCGCGACGATGCCGAAGATCAGCACCTCGTTCGACGTGAAGTGGAAGCCGACCGCCGCGATCACCGCACCGAACGCGAAGACGCCCGCGAGGCCGTCGCGGTAGACCGCGCTCGCGAGCAGGAACCAGAACGTCGGGCGCGACCCCTTCCAGAGCGCGACGATGTCGCGCACGAGCACCGCGTAGCTGCGGAAGAAGCCGACCTTCTCGCGGCGGGGCGCCGGAGGCGCCTCGGGCACCCAGACGAGCACCGGCCACGCGAACAGCACGGTCCACACCGCGCAGCCGACGGCGATGACCCGGTACACGAGCCCGTCGTCGGTCGGCATGCCCCACCAGTCGAACTGCGTGGCCACGACGACGAGCACCAGGGCGACGATGCCGCCGATGTAGCCGAGGCCCCAGCCGAGGCCGGACACCTTGCCCACCGTCTTCGGCGTCGAGACCTGCACGAGCATCGCGTTGTAGTTGACCCCGGCGATCTCGCTGAACACGGTGCCCGCCGCGATGAGCGAGATCCCGAGCACGAAGTACGCGGGCTGCCCCTGCACGAAGAACAGGGCGGCCATGCACAGCACCAGGGCGGCGGTCGACCCGGCCAGCCAGAGCTTGCGGCGGCCCGAGACATCCGCCCGCTGGCCGAGCACCGGCGCGAGCAGCGCGATCAGCAGGCCCGCGATCGTGATCGCCCAGCCGAGCCCGCTCGCGAGCTCCGACAGGGCGTGCTCGTACGCCGGGTCGCCCTCGCCGAGCGCGGCCACGGCGGGGTCGAGGAACGCGTCGCTCGTGAGGTAGAGCGCCGTGAAGACGAACGTCAGGATGACCGAGTTGAACGGCTGCGTCGCCCAGTCCCAGATCGCCCACGCCCACACCTGCTTCCGCGGGATCTCGCGCCCCTCCTGGAGGTCGAGGCCCATCGCGGCGATCGCGCCGGTGTTCGCGGTGGCAGGGGCGGTGAGGGCGGCCCCGTCGTTGCGGTCGGTCATGCATGGAACGTTAGTCCCGCGAGGTGAACGACAGGGAGCGGATGCCCCGCCCCCCGCCTACCCTCTTCGGGGGTTACGTGGGAGGATGCCGGGAGGCGGCGCGACCGCCGAAGGGGGAGGGATCGGATGGGGATGCAGCGACGCGTCAGGGGAATCGGCGCCGCCGCGATCGCGGCGGCGTTCGTGGTGGCCGGCATCGGGATCGGCGCGGCCCCCGCGCAGGCCGACCCGGCGGAGACCTACCTCGCCGTGCCGAGCGGCCGCTACCCCATCGACGTCGACGCCACACCCGACGACGCGTACGTGTTCGTCATCTCGCGCGGCGACGGCGGCGAGTCCGACCTGCGCGTCTACGACTCCACGTCCTTCACGGAGCTGGACGTCATCACGTTCGGCGATGCGGCCGCCTTCAACCCGACCGCGGTGCAGGTCAGCCCCGACGGCACCCAGGTGTGGGTCTCGTTCTACAACCCGGGCCAGATCCTCGTGTACCCGGCCGCCGACCTCATCGCCGGCGGCGCGCCCGCGCCCACGGTCATCACCGGTGGCGGGGGCTTCGTCGACCTGACGGCGGACCCGAACGGCGACTACGTCTACGCGGCGACGCTGTTCAATCCGCAGTACCAGTTCTCGACGGCCGACCCGACGGCTCCGCCGCGCACCATCTCGCTGCCGAACGGTTCGCGCGGCGTGACGGTCTCGGCCGACGGCTCGACCGCGTTCTTCACGCAGTACGTCGCCGCGCCCGCGGGCGGCGTGCAGGCCGTCGACGTGGCGGCCGACGGCACCCTCTCGACCGGGGTGTTCACGCCGACCGGCGACCTGCCGTGGGGCGTCACCTACGTCGGTGCCGTCGACCGGGTCATCAGCTCGAACTCGGGCACCCCGACATCCCTGTCGGCGTTCACGCCGCCGGGCGGCGCCGTCACCACGACGCCCGTCGACTGCGGTCCGCGGCTCGCCGATGCGAGTCCGAACGGCGCACGCGGCTACCTCGCCTGCCTCACGGGCGGCATCATCGCCATCGACTACACGACGGCCACGCCGTCGGCCGCTCGCGTGCCGATCGGCGACAACGTCGAATCGGTCGCCGTGTCGAGCGATGACGCGGGCGTCTCGCACCGGCTCTACGCCACCAGCGGCGGCAGCGACGAACTGCTCGTCTTCACCCGCCCGACCGTGACGGGCGGCGGCGACCAGACCGTGCCGGAGGGCACCGCTGCCACCTTCACCGCGACCGCGGACGACTTCTGGCAGCAGATCCGGTGGCAGTCCAGCGCCGACGGCGGCACGACCTGGGTCGACGTGCCCGGCGCCGATGGCGAGACCCTCGCCGTTGACGGACTGCTGGCGAACTCGGGCACGCTGTACCGGCTCGTCGCGACGAGCGCGTTCTTCGACCCGGTGGCGAGCGAGCCGATGCTGCTCACCGTCACGCCGGCCCCGACGCCCGTGCCGTGCACGCCCACCGCGGGCTCGACCTCGTGCCCGCTCGCGGCCACGGGCGTGGACGCCGGACCGGCGATCACGGGCGCGGCCGGCGGCGTGCTCCTCGGCGCGCTGCTCGTCGTCGCCGGCCAGGCGCGCCGCCGACGCATCCGGTCGAACTGAGGCATCCGCCTCGCTAGACCTCGAGCGGCGTCGCGGCCGCGACCGCCTCGTCCTCTTCCGTGGCGACGAGCTGGCCGCACGCCCCGTCGATCTCCTTGCCGCGGGTGTCGCGGATGGTCGTCGGGATGCCCTGCTCCTCGAGGCGCCGCACGAACTCCTGCTGCACCTCGACCTCGGACGCCGTCCAGATGGAACCCGGCGTCGGGTTCAGCGGGATGGGGTTCACGTGCACCCAGCCGTGGCCGCGGTCGTTGAGCTTCTGCGCGAGCAGGTCGGCCCGCCAGGCGTGGTCGTTCATGTCCTTGATCAGGGCGTACTCGATCGACACGCGCCGGCCGGTCTTGTCGAAGTAGGCGCGGGCGGCGTCGAGCGCCTCGTCGACCTTCCAGCGCGAGTTCACCGGGATGAGCTCGTCGCGCAGCCCGTCGTCGGGCGCGTGCAGGCTGAGCGCGAACGTCACCGGGATGTGCTCGTTCGCGAGCTTCTCGATCGCGGGCACCAGGCCGACGGTCGAGACCGTCACGTTGCGCGCCGACATGCCGAGGCCGTTCGGCGACGGCGCGACCATGGTGCGCACCGCCTGCATGAGCCGCGAGTAGTTCGCCAGCGGCTCGCCCATGCCCATGAACACGATGTTCGAGACGCGCTCCTGGCTGTGGTCGTCGGACCGCTTGCCGCCGAGCTGGCCCGACGCGATCACCTGGTTGGCGCGCACGACCTGCTCGACGATCTCGGCCGCCGACATGTTGCGGGTGAGGCCGGCCTGGCCGGTCGCGCAGAACGGGCAGTTCATGCCGCAGCCGGCCTGGCTCGACACGCACAGCGTGATGCGACCGGGGTAGCGCATGAGCACCGACTCGACGAGGGCGCCGTCGTGCAGCTTCCAGAGGAACTTGATCGTGTCGCCACGATCCGTCTCGAGGCGGCGCACCTCGGTCAGCAGCGCCGGCAGCAGGCCGTGCACGAGCTCCTCGCGGCCCTCGGCGGGCAGGTCGGTCATCTCGGCCGGGTCGTGGGTCCAGCGCGTGTAGTAGTGGCGCGCGACCTGCTTGAGGCGGAACGCGGGGACGCCGAGCTCCTCGGCCTTCGCCTTCCACTCCTCGGGCTTCCAGTCGGCGAGGTGCACCGGCGGCTTGCCGCGCTTCGGCGACGCGAACTGGAGCAGCGGGCGGCCGTCGGCGCCCTTCTGCTGCTGCCAGCCCTCGGTCGCCGGGCGGACCTGGCGCGGGCGGGTGCGACGGACGCCGGTCGTGTCGGATGGCTCGGAGGCGTCGGTCGGCATCCCATCAGGGTACGCGCCCGACCCGAGCATCCGCTGGACGCCTCAACCCGGTGGTCGAGTAGCCGCCCGCGACGCCTCCCGGTGGTCGAGTAGGCCGCCCGCGGCCGTATCGAGACCCTCGCCCCGGTCTCGATCCGCTCGCTGCGCTCGCTACTCAACCACCGGGGTCACCAGGGCGACTCGCCCACGAGCTCCCCGAAGAGCTGCTCGGGGTCGCACTCGAGCCGCTGCCGCGTGAACCACGCGCACACGTTGACGCAGTCGCGGTGCATGAGGTCGAACCCGTTCGGGTTCGCGACGACGTCGACCACCTGCGGCAGGTCGATCGCGACCACCCGGCCGCGGTCGACGAGCAGGTTGTACGGCGACAGGTCGCCGTGGGTGAGCCCGCCGCGGGCGAGGATCCGCATGAAGCCGACGACCTGGTGGAAGAGGTCGCGCAGCTCCGAGGCATCCGCCCGCACCTGCGCGAGCCGGGGAGCTGCCACGCGGCCGTCGCCGATGAACTGCATGAGCACCTCGGTCTGGCTCACCTGCACCGGGTAGGGCACGGATGCCCCGAGCTCGGTGAGCCGGCACAGCGCCTCGAACTCGGACATCGCCCACTGGACGCGGGCCACCTCGCGGCCGAACGTGGTGCCCTTGGCGACCGCGCGCACGTCGCGGCTGCGCCGCGTGCCACGGCCCTCGGTGTAGACCTCCGAGCGGGTGAAGTCGGTGTGCTCGCGGCCCCGGTACCGCTTGGCGGCGAGCAGCGTCGACTGCCCGACGGCGCCGGGCGGGGCATCCGGCACGGCGCGTTCGATGAGGAAGAGGTCGGCCTCCTTGCCGCTCTTGACGACGCCGAGCTCGGTGTCGATCGCGGCTGCGGAGGTCACGACCCAGTCGGGCCGAGGCTGCGGCCCGCGCTCGGAAGGGGTGGTCGCCGGCCAGGTCGACCAGCGTTGGTCGTCGCCCGGTTCGTGTGTCGCGAACGCGAGGGCGGATGCGTCGAAGGACGCGGATGACGTGATGGTCACGGTGGATGTCTCCGGATACAGGAGGCCACCATGCGGGCCCGGCGCCGGCGTGCTGCCGGGTCGTCGCTACGGGCGGGCGGCCTCGAAGGGAAGGATGTCTGCGATGCGCTCGACAATGACGGCGTTCATCGTGCTCTCCCTTCGTGCGGTGCTCCGGATGCCGCGGATCCGCGGCCACCGGCGAGCATACGCCCGGCGCGCGGTGCGCGCCACCCCTTCGGGCGCACCACGGCTGCCCGCCCCCGCAGCCCGCCCCGCCACCCACTGCGCCCCACCCCGCCCGCCGACGAGTGTCCAGTTCATGCCGATGCGCAGCCGCATCGGGCGCAGGAACTGGACACTCGCGCGGCGCGAAGCAGCGCGGCGCGGGTCAGGCGGGGCGCCAGCCGCGCGAGCGGAGCGCGCGGGCGGCGTCGGCGATCGCGTGAGCGGTGGCGATGCCCGACCTGGCGCGGACCACGATCCATCCGTGCGCCGCGAGCGCGTTCAGCCGATCGACGTCGCGGGCGAACTGGCGCGCGTCGGTCCGGTGATGGTCGCCGTCGTACTCGAGGAGTACCCGCCACCGCCGGAACACGAGGTCGCCGAACACGACCAGTCCGGGCGCCAGCTCGATCCGGCCGTTGCACTCGGGCTCGGGGAGTCCCGCGGCGATCACGTCGAGCCGCAGCAGGGTCTCACGCCGTGATGCGGCCCCGCGTCGGATGTCCCGTCGCGCGTTCCGTCGTGCGATCGCGCCCCGGCCACCGGCGTGGCGGGCGATCGCCTCGTCGAGCACCTCCTCGGCGACGAGCGGATGCGGCCACCCGAGCAGGCGATCCCCGGCCGCGACCAGGTCGCGATGCGAGAGCGAGCCGGCGACCTGGCACCAGGCATCCGCCGCCGATACGGCGGGCAGTCCGCGCACGCGGCGAGGCACGATGCGTGCGGCGTCGACACGATGGCCGACCACGCCGGCCGCCCGCGGCTCCCGGCCCGCCGTCGCCGCGACGTGGAGGGGGAGCGGATGCCCCGTCGGAAGCGGCAGCCCCCAGAGGCCGGCCGCCGTCGCGTGGCTGAAGAGCTGGTGCTCGCCGAGACGGGGCGCGTACGCGTCGCACCACTCCGCCAGGGTCGCCGGCGCCGAGCCCGAGCGGACTCCGCGGAACGGCGCGGCGAGATCGCGCGCGCGGAGTCGGTGCGGTCGGATGCCTCGCTCCGTCGCCCGGGCGACGGAGAACGGCGCCCACGCGAACTCGTCGGGGAGCGGTGCGGCACGGGTCATCCGCCCAGCGTCGCCGAGACCGAACCGCCGCGGAGGCCGCCCGCGGCCCCCCAGCGCCGCACCGCCACCCGTTCTCCCCTGTGGAGGAGCCGACGAGTGTCCAGTTCGCATCGACTGGGCGTTGCGCGGCCCGCGGGAACTGGACACTCGCGGGGGCTGGTCTGCGGCGCGCCCCTATCGCGACGGACGCGGATGTGGTTGTGTTCGTGCATGACGGGGGATCAGGGCGTTCCGACGCCATTCAACGGCAAGCTCGCGATTCTGCTCGCGATGGCCATGTTCGTGCTCGTGGTCGACACGTCGCTCATGAACGTGTCGATCTCCGCGGTGGTGAAGGACCTCGACACGACGGTCAGCGGAGTCCAGGGCGCCATCGCGCTCGAAGCGCTCGTCTCGGCCGCGTTCATCCTCATCGGCGGCAAGACCGGCGACCTCATCGGGCGCAAGCTCGCCTACATCCTCGGCCTGCTCGGCTACGCGGTCGGCGCGATTGCGATGGTCTTCGCACAGGACCTCAACGCGATCATCATCTTCTGGGCCGTCATCGGCGGCATCGGCGCCTCCCTGCTGCTGCCGTCGATGCAGTCGCTCATCCACGGCAACTTCGAGGGCGAGCACCAGAAGCGCGTGTACGCGCTGGTCGGGGCATCCGCCGCCATCGCCGCCGCCGTCGGCCCCCTGCTCGGCGGCTTCATCACGACGTTCCTCTCGTGGCGCGTCGGCTTCGCCCTGGAGGCCGTGATCATCGCGGTCGTGCTGCTCGGCATCGGACTCGTGAAGGACGTGCCGTACACGGGCGACCGCTCGATCGACCTCGTCGGCGCCCTGCTCTCCGTCATCGGCATGGGCGGCGTCGTGCTGGGCATCCTCGTCTGGCAGGAGGGCGAGGGCCCCGTGCTGGCGCTCATCGCCGTCGGCGTCGTCGGCCTCGTCTCGCTGGTCTGGTGGCTGGTCTCGCGGAAGCGCCGCGGCAAGCCGACCCTGCTCGACCCGGCCCTGTTCGAGTCGAAGCTGTTCCGGTACGGCGCTCGGGGACAGCTGCTGCAGCAGATCGCGCTCGGCGGCACCATGATCGTGCTGCCGATCTACCTGCAGATGGTGCTGGAGTACAACGCCCTCGAGGCGGGCCTGTCGATCGCGCCGCTGTCGCTCAGCATGTTCGCCGTCGCGATCCTCGCCGGCCGTCGTTCGGGAAAGCGCCGCCCGGCCACGCTCATCCTCATCGGCTTCACGCTCGCGGTGATCGGGCTCGTCGTGCTGCTGCCGATCGTGCCGCGCGCCGACTCCGGCTGGTGGCTCACGCTGCCGCTCATCGTCACGGGTGCCGGCTTGGGCCTCCTCGTCTCGCAGCTGAACAACTACACGCTGTCGCCGATCTCCGACGAGCGCGTGAGCGAGGCGGCGGGCGTGAACTCGGCGGCCGGCTCGTTCGGCCTGTCGTTCGGCCTCGCGTTCGCGGGCGCGATCATGCTCGCGACGCTGGCGTTCACCTTCACGGCGCAGTCGGATGCGAGCACGGTGTTCTCCGACCAGGAGAAGTCGCAGGTCGCGGCCGGGCTCGAGGAGAACGCGCAGCTCATGTCGAACACGACCCTCGAGGAGCTGCTCGTCGGCCAGCCGGAGGACGTGCAGGACGAGATCATCCGCATCAACACGGAGGCGCGGCCGTTCGCGTTGCAGGTCGCGCTGCTGGTGCCGATCATCGCGGGCCTGCTCGGCGTGCTCAACGCGCTGCGGATGCGGCGGGCGCCCGATCCGAAGCCGTCGTCGGCCGCGGAGGGCGTGCTCGGCGGATAGCGCCGGCGAGCACGGCGACCGTCGCCGGTCAGCCGACGGGGCTGACCGAGCCGGCGTATGCGGGGACGCTCACGAAGGTGATCCTGCCGTCGGCGAGGATCGCGACCGGGGCGATGCCGTTCGCGGCATCGGGCTGGCCGACGTACGCCCCGGGAACGGGGTCGTCGGTCTGCGTGTACCCGCCGTCCGCGAGGGCGGCGGCCCAGGCCGCCTCGTCGGCGCCGGTCGGGACCTGGGCGACCGCGAGGACGAGGTCGGTCTGCGGCTTGCCCCACGAGCAGGTCAATCCGCCCGCGTCGGCGATGCGGACCTCGACGGGGTCGAAGGGCGTGAACGGCATCGGCTCGAGGCCGTCCGCCGCGAGCTTGGCGTACGCCTCGGGCGTCAGGACCGTGTCGCAGGTCGCGGCGATCGCGGGCGTCTCGCTCGGCGACGCGTCCGGCGTCTCCGAGGCCGATGCGGCGGGCGCCGGGCTCGGTTCAGCGGGTTCGGATGCCACGGGCGCCCCGACGGTGCACCCGGCCAGGCCGAGCGCGAGCACGAGCAGGAGCGGGGCGGCCGCAGCAGCGCGGCGCAGGTCGGGACGGGCCATGGGCCAACGGTAGCGGGCGGCCTTCCGTCGATGATCCGGGACAGCGCTGAGGCGCGGGGGCGCCCGCGGTGGGATCATCGGGTCGTCATCGCTGCCCGAGCGGCCCGCTCAGTCGAGCCGGATCGGCGTGAACGCCGCGTCGTCGACGGTGCCGGCCGGCGCTGCGACGGCTTCGTACCGGGTGCGCACCGTGAGGGCCGAGGCATCCGGATGCGCGTAGAGGTACGTCGCGACCTCCCGGTACTCGGCGAGCCGCCCGTCGGGGACGCGACTCTCGGGCACCGGCGCGCCGCCGACGAGGGCGGCCGCGAGCGCCGTCCAGTACGTGCCGATGCCGCGGAACGACCGCGCCGGTCGTTGCGGCTCGGCGTCGGTGAGCAGGATGTCGTTCGTGGTGCGGGCGCACGCGATCGCCAGGCGCCGGCCGAGTTCGGAGAACTCGGCGAATCCCTCGGCGAGCGCCTCGTACCGGTGCCATCCCGCGGCGCGGACGACGCTTCGGAGCTCGCGCCCCGACCCCGTCACGGCGCCGAACGGCACGTCGAGCGCCGCGGTGAGCACCTGGTCGAGCGTGCGGGAGTCGCCGTCGTACTGGACGAACCGGCCGATGTAGCCGCGCTCGCCGCCGTCCGCCCGCGCGGGCCCCTGCGTGCGCGCCTCCTCGACCTGCCGGCGGATCTGGTCGAGGTTGTCGTCGGCCTGCTCGAGGAGCGCCGCCGAGAGCGCGAACAGCCGGTCGACCTCGCGGGGGAGCTGGCGGGCGGACTTGTAGCGGAAGTCGTGCTCGAGTTCCGACCACGTGTCGGACAGCGCGGTGCGCAGCTGCACCTCGACCTGCGGGGCGTCGGAGGGCGCGTCCGCGTCCCCGTCCGGGACGGTGAGGGTGCCGGCGGTCACGATCGGGTGCGGGGCGGTGCCGGTCGAGGCGATCGATCCCGGGATCCGGCCGACGAACTGCACCGATCGGTACCCGAACGCGTCGATCGGGAGGAGTTCCGACTTGTCGACCCACGAGTCGTCGTCGACGATGAGGGCCTCGCGCACGACCTGCTCCATGGCGGGCAGGTCGCCCTCGAAGTGCGCGACGACGCGCAGGCCGAGGATGTCGCGCACCTCGCGGTCGGGCGCCCGGCGCACCTTGCGCTCGAACGAGTCCCGCGACTTCACGCGCGCCGAGACGTGGAAGTACTTGAAACCTGCGGCTTCGAGCCGCCGGGCGAAGTCGGCCGCGATCCGGCCGCGGAGCCTGCGGTACTGCCGCAGCTCGCGGTCGTACCTGGCGAGTTCCGCGACGACGGCCTGCTCCTCCTGCTCCCGCGCGTCCACAGGGGCAGGCTAGTGCGTCGTCGGGGATGCCGGGTGGAAGCGGCACCGGTGGGAATAGGCGCCGCCGCTGCAAAGTTGAGTCAGGTGAGCTCAAGTTCGGGCACGAGCGACTTGACACGTCACCCGGCCCGATAGACACTTGAGTCGGCAAGGCTCAACCCTTGTCGTCACCTGACTTTCGGCTGCGGGCCAGCACGGCCGGGCCACCAGTCCGAGAACGACCGCCACGGGGCATCCGTGCGGCCCGCATCGGGCAGAAGGAGAAACACACATGTCACGTGCAGTTGGAATCGACCTCGGCACCACCAACTCGGTGGTCTCGGTCCTCGAGGGCGGCGAGCCCGTCGTCATCGCGAACGCGGAGGGCTTCCGCACCACCCCGTCGGTGGTGGCATTCACCAAGGACGGCGAGGTGCTCGTCGGCGAGACCGCGAAGCGCCAGGCCGTCACCAACGTCGACCGCACCATCGCGTCGGTCAAGCGCCACGTCGGCACCGACTGGAAGACCGCCGAGATCGACGGCAAGAAGTACACCCCGCAGGAGATCTCGGCGCGCATCCTGCAGAAGCTCAAGCGCGACGCCGAGCAGTACCTCGGCGACACCGTCACCGACGCCGTCATCACCGTCCCGGCGTACTTCAACGACGCCGAGCGCCAGGCCACGAAGGAGGCCGGCGAGATCGCGGGCCTCAACGTGCTCCGCATCATCAACGAGCCGACCGCGGCCGCGCTCGCCTACGGCCTCGACAAGGGCAAGGAGGACGAGCTCATCCTCGTCTTCGACCTCGGCGGCGGCACCTTCGACGTCTCCCTCCTCGAGGTGGGCAAGGACGACGACTTCTCGACCATCCAGGTCCGTGCGACCGCCGGCGACAACCGCCTCGGCGGCGACGACTGGGACCAGCGCGTCGTCGACTGGCTGATCAAGCGCTTCAAGGAGTCGACCGGCGTCGACGTCTCGAACGACAAGATCGCCCTCCAGCGCCTCAAGGAGGCCGCGGAGCAGGCCAAGAAGGAGCTCAGCTCCTCGATGAGCACCAACATCCAGCTCCCGTACCTCTCGCTCACCGAGAACGGCCCGGCGAACCTCGACGAGAAGCTCACCCGCGCCCAGTTCGAGGACATGACGCGCGACCTGCTCGACCGCACCAAGAAGCCGTTCGAGGACGTCATCCGCGAGGCCGGCATCAAGCTGTCCGACGTGGCGCACGTCGTGCTCGTCGGCGGCTCGACCCGCATGCCCGCGGTCTCCGACCTCGTGAAGCAGGAGACGGGCCAGGAGCCCAACAAGGGCGTCAACCCCGACGAGGTCGTCGCCGTCGGTGCGGCCCTCCAGGCCGGCGTCCTCAAGGGCGAGCGCAAGGACGTGCTCCTCATCGACGTCACCCCCCTGAGCCTCGGCATCGAGACCAAGGGCGGCATCATGACGAAGCTGATCGAGCGCAACACCGCGATCCCGACCAAGCGCAGCGAGACCTTCACGACCGCCGACGACAACCAGCCGTCGGTCGCGATCCAGGTCTTCCAGGGCGAGCGCGACTTCACCCGCGACAACAAGCCGCTGGGCACGTTCGAGCTCACCGGCATCGCCCCGGCGCCGCGCGGCATCCCGCAGATCGAGGTCACCTTCGACATCGACGCGAACGGCATCGTGCACGTGTCCGCGAAGGACAAGGGCACCGGCAAGGAGCAGTCGATGACGATCACGGGCGGCTCGAGCCTCCCGAAGGACGACATCGAGCGCATGGTGCGCGAGGCCGAGGAGCACGCCGCCGAGGACAAGAAGCGCCGCGAGTCGGCCGAGACCCGCAACCAGGCCGAGCAGCTCGTCTACTCGATCGAGAAGCTGATCAAGGACAACGACGACAAGCTCCCCGCCGACGTCAAGTCGGAGGTCCAGGGCGACGTCGACGCGCTGAAGTCCGCGCTCGCGGGTGACGACGACGACGCGGTGAAGACCGCGTTCGAGAAGCTCAACCAGTCGCAGGGCAAGCTCGGCGAGGCGATCTACGCGCAGGGCCAGGCGGATGCCGCGGCCTCCGCCGCCGGCGAGGACGCCAACCCGACCGGCGAGGCCGGGAGCAGCGAGTCCGACGAGGACGTGGTCGACGCCGAGGTCGTCGACGACGAGGACGAGAAGAAGTAGCCATGGCGGGCAAGAACCACGACCAGGACGTGCCGAACGGCGACGAGGGGGCGGAGGTCTCGAGCGAGGCATCCGAGCCCACCGAGCCCACCGAGCTGCCCGACGTGCCCGCTGACGAGGGCGACGACGTGCTCACGGTCGAGGACATCCTGAACGCGGCCGAGGCCGAGGTGCAGGACCCGTCCGACGAGCACCTCGCCGACCTCAAGCGGGTCACCGCCGAGTACGCGAACTACCGGCGCCGCACCGAGCAGAACCGCGAGGTCGAGCGCGAGCGCGCGGTCGGCGCGGCCGTGTCCGTGCTGCTGCCCGTGCTCGACGACCTCGACCGGGCCGAGAAGCACGGCGACCTCGAGGGCGACAGCCCGTTCGCGACGATCGCCGCGAAGCTGCGCGGCGCCGTCGAGAAGCTCGGGCTCGCCCCGTTCGGCGCGGCGGGCGACGTGTTCGACCCGCAGGTGCACGAGGCGATCTTCCAGCAGCCGTCGCCCGACGTGGAGACCGAGACCGTCGCGGACGTGGTGGAGACGGGCTACACGCTCGGCTCGACGCTGATCCGCGTGGCCAAGGTCGTCGTGAAGGTGCCGGCCTAGGAACCACTCCGGTGGTCGAGTAGCGACGGAGTCGCGTATCGAGACCACGCGAGGTCTCGATACGCTCGCTTCGCTCGCTGCTCGACCACCGCAACCAGAACGAATGGAGGTGCCGATGGCCAGTCAGGACTGGTTCGACAAGGACTTCTACCAGGTGCTCGGCGTCTCCAAGGACGCGAGCGACGCCGACATCAAGAAGGCGTACCGCAAGCTCGCACGCAAGTACCACCCCGACCAGAACCCGGGGGATGCCGCGGCCGAGGCGAAGTTCAAGGAGATCAGCGAGGCGCACTCGGTGCTCTCCGACGCCGAGGAGCGCAAGGAGTACGACGCCGTGCGCGCCATGGGCTCCGGCGCCCGGTTCACCGCACCCGGCGGTGGCGGCGCGGGCGGCTTCGAGGACGTCTTCGGCGGCATGTTCGGCCAGGGCGGCGCGGGCGGCGGCCAGCGCTACACCTTCCAGCAGGGCGGCGGCGACTACGACGACCTGCTCGGCGGGCTGTTCGGGGGCGGCCGCTTCGGCCAGTCGACCGGCGGCTACCGCGGCTTCGGCGGGCCCACCCCCGGGCGCGACGTCACGGCCACCACCACGCTCGACTTCATCACCGCGACGCGCGGCGACCAGGTCACGCTCCAGACCGCCGAAGGCAAGCCCATCACGGTCAACGTGCCCGCCGGCGTGGCGGACGGCCAGAAGATCCGCCTGCGCGGGAAGGGGCATCCGTCGCCCGACGGCGGCCAGGCCGGCGACCTCATCCTCACCGTGCACGTGCGCAAGCACCCCGTCTTCGAGCGCGACGGCCTGAACCTCCGCGTGACCGTGCCGGTCACGTTCGAGGAGGCCGCGCTCGGCGCGACCATCCAGGTGCCGACGCTCGGCGGCGACCCCGTGAAGCTGCGCGTCGCCCCCGGCACGCCCAGCGGCCGCGTGCTGCGGGTGAAGGGCCGGGGCGTCGAGACCAAGAAGGGCACCGGCGACCTGCTCGCCGTCGTCCAGATCGCCGTGCCGTCGCACCTGTCGAAGGACGCCGAGGAGAAGCTGCGCGAGTTCGCCGCGCTCCTGCCCGACGAGGACCCGCGCACCGACCTGCTCGCCAGGGCCCGGGGCTGACCTCGTGGACGAGACCAGCCCGCTGTTCGTGATCTCGGTCGCGGCCGAGCTCGCGGGCATGCATCCGCAGACGCTGCGCCAGTACGACCGGCTCGGGCTGGTCTCGCCGAGCCGCACCGCGGGCAAGTCGCGTCGCTACTCGATGCGCGATGTCACGCAGCTGCGCGAGATCGCCCAGCTGTCGGGCGAGGGCGTGAGCCTGGAGGGCATCCGCCGCGTGCTCGGCCTCGAGGACGAGGTGTCGACGCTCCGGCGGCGGGTGCGCGAGCTCGAGGCGGCGCTGGCCGACGAGATGCTCAACCGGCCCGGACGGCGCGTGTTCGCCGCGGGTTCGCACGGCGAGGTCGTCACCATCAAGGCGGGCACGCGGCTGCGCCGCGAGAACGCCGTCGTCGTGTGGCGGCCGCTCGACCGCTGACGCCGGGGGTACCACCCGCGCGGATCCTGGTGGCTCAGCGACCCCAGGCCGAGGCCGGGGCCTCGATGGCCTCGACGGGCCGCGTCGACCAGTGGGTGCCGTTGCCGTAGTGGCTGCCCGCCCACGGCGACGCCCAGATCGCCGCGGCCGTGGCATCGGCGCTGTCGCCGGCCTCGAGCGCCGCCTCGATGGCGTCGTAGAACGAGTAGCGGCGCAGGCTGTCGGCCGCGTAGTAGGCGCCGGTCGCGAGCGTGTCGTAGCTGCCGAGGCCCGATCCGCCGCCCGACCCGTTGCCGTTGTTCAGCGGGTTGTTGCGGTTCCACCAGTTGTCGACGCCGTTCTCCTGGCGCATCCAGCGCAGGATCACGGTGACGTTCGCCTCGGTCACGGGGAATGCGCCGTCGACGAGCACGAGCTTCGCCCAGTCGTGGTTGGTGCCGCCCGCGATGAGCGTCTCGGGGCCGGTCGACGCGGTGTACGAGTCGGTCGAGACGGCCGGCGTCGCGGCCTCTCCGCCGACGCTCACCTGCTGGACGCGGTCGCCGCCGTGCCCGGTCGAGCTCGCCGCGGCGATCAGCGCGGCATCGGTCGGCGGGCCGTCGGGGGCGATCGCGAGCGTCGCGGCGAGGCCGAACACGGCGACGCCGGCGAGCACGCCGGCGAACCGGCGCACGGGACGCAGCGGGCGCGCGGCGGTGGCGCGGCGGCGCCTGCGGCGGGGTCCCTCGGCGGGCGCCGCACCCGGATTCGGTGCGACGCGCGTGCCCCCCGGCTGGATGTGGTCCTGATCCCGCATGCGCGACCGAGGGTAGCAAACGGGGCTGGATGTCTCCATGGAGGCGAATAGCCTTGTCCCCGATGGAATTCACCGCCCTGCGGCGGGAGCCCGACGTCGACGGCACGGGACTCGCCGCCTACGACGCGGCCGACCGGCTGCTCCTCGACGAGGCGGCCGGCGCGCTCGCTGCCGCCGAGCCCGGCACGGTCGTCGTGATCGGCGACACCCACGGCGCCCTCGCGCTCGGCGCGGCATCCGATCACGCGCTCGTCGGCATCCGCGCCCACCAGGACGCCCTGCTCGGCGAGCGGGCGATCACGGCGAACGCGGAGCGGCTCGGCCTCGGCGCAGCCGTGCGCACGCTGCCGCTCGGGCCCGAGCTGGTGTCGGGTGCCCGCGTGGTGCTCCTCCGGCTGCCGCGCTCGCTCGACCAGCTCGACGAGGTCGCGGCGCTCATCGCCGAGCACGCCGATCCTGAGGCGGTCGTGTTCGCCGGGGGGCGGCTCAAGCACATGACCACGGCGATGAACGACGTCCTGCTGCGGCGGTTCGGCCGGCTCGACGTCTCGCACGCGCGGCAGAAGTCGCGCGTGCTCGTCGCGCGCGAGCCGATCCGCCCGCCGGGCGGTCGCGACGACACGGATGCCCCGTGGCCGCGCCGCGCCCACGACGACGCCCTCGACCTCGACGTGGTCGCGCACGCCGGCGCGTTCGCCGGGGCATCCGTCGACATCGGCACGCGATTCCTCATCGAGCAGCTCCCGCACGCGCTCGAGGGCTCCCCGGCGCCCGCCCGCGCGATCGACCTCGCCTGCGGCACCGGCCTCGTGGCCGTCGCCCTCGCGCGCCTGCTCCCCGGCGCCCGCGTGGAGGCGTTCGACCAGTCGGCCGTCGCGGTCGCCAGCGCACGCCTCACCGCGGCGGCGAACGGCGTGGGCGACCGCATCGTCGTCGACCGGGCCGACGGGCTGGAGGCCGTCGGCGACGGCGAGGCCGACCTCGTCGTGCTGAACCCGCCGTTCCATGCGGGCGGCACCATCACGACGGCGCTCGCCGAGCGGCTCTTCGCCGACGCCGGCCGGGCGCTCGCCCCCGGCGGGCGGCTCGTCGCTGTCTGGAACTCGCACCTGCGGTACCGGCCGGTGCTCGAGCGCCACGTCGGCCGCACCCGGCAGGTCGCGCGCGATCCGAAGTTCACGATCACGGCGTCGACCCGCGGCTGAGCCGCGGCCGACTCGCGCGGCTGAGCCGCGGGGGATGCGCACGCCGGGGGATGCATCCTCCCGGCAGTCATGTCAGGCTGGAAGCGTGACCGACACGCTCGAACTGCACGACGTCGACCTCCTGGCCGACGGTGCCGTCGAGCGGTCGTGGCGGGCGATCGTGTGGGACGACCCGGTCAACCTGATGACGTACGTCACCTACGTGTTCCAGAGCTACTTCGGCTACCCCCGCGCCGAGGCCGAGCGGCTCATGCTGCTCGTCCACACCGAGGGGCGGGCCGTGGTGGCCAGCGGCAACCGGGAGGCGATGGAACGGCACGTGCAGGCGATGCACGGCTACGGCCTGCAGGCGACGGTCGTGAAGGGCGAGACGTGATCGTCGCCGGCCGCGACAGCGGCGAGGGGGTGCGGCTCGTCCTCGAGAGCGAGGAGGCGATGCTGCTCTCGGAGCTCGCCGACCAGGTCGACTCGGTGCTGCTGCTCGGTGGCGAGGACGACCCGGCGCTCGGCCGGCTCTTCCCGAACGCCTACCCCGAGGACGCGACCGCGGCCCACGAGTTCACCCGCTACACGCGCGACAGCCTCGTCGACGGCAAGCGGCAGGCCGCGCAGGCCGTGCGCGACGCGACCGCCGTCTCCGGCGACCGCGGGCTCGTCGAGATCGAGCTCGACCAGTCGCAGGCGTGGGGCTGGCTCACCTTCCTCACCGACCTCCGGCTGATCCTCGCCGAGCGGGTCGGCCTCGGCGAGGAGGGCACGCCCGAGGAGGACGAGCAGCGCGACGACTACCTGCGGGCCGCCTACGAATGGGCCGGATTCGTGCAGGGGTCGATGCTCGAGGTGCTCGACCCGATGCCCTGAGGTTTCGCTCGTTCCCCCGCGTGGTTCCGCGTGGCACGATGGTGCCCAAGGCGGCAGGGGGCCGCGAGGGGAGCACCGCATGAGCCGTATCCACACCGCCGGCGCCAGACTCGAGCGGGCCACCCCGCTCTCGAGGATCCTGCAGCGACCGGCCGAGAACGCCGAGTCGCTGGAGTCGGTCGCCCTGATCCTCGGCGCACTGGCGTTCGTGGTCGGCGCCCTCATCGGCACGATCGTATTCTGGGAACGCGACGTGCCGATCTCCGGCCCCGGCTCCATCGGCGAGTTCATCGCCATCACCGGCGGCGTCGTCTCGGTGATCGCGTTCGTGCTCGGACGCGTCGTGCTGCGCTCGCCGAGCGCCGCGCTGCAACGCGAGCTCGGCCAGGGGCTCGCGGTCGACGGCGCGAAGCTGCACTGGTTCGACCTCGGCGCGCTCGCGGTCGCCCACGGCGTGATCGTGCTCCTCACCTGGATCGGCCTGAGCGCGCTGCTCGAGCGCAGCTTCATCGGCGCCGTCGTGTTCACGCTGCCCGCGATCATCCTCGCGGGCGTCGGCCTCGCGGTGAGCGCTTACGTGGTCTTCCTCTCGGCGGCCCGGCTGACGCCCATGCTGCTCTCGCTCGTGCTGGCCGTGTTCCTCGTCGTCGGCGCGCTCGCGAGCATGCTCAGCGCGAGCGACCCGCTGTGGTGGCAGAAGAACCTGTCGGCGCTCGGCATCGGCAACGACGTCTCGGCGCTCGCGTTCAACCTGACGCTCATCATCGCGGGCGCCATCGTCACGATCGTCGCGCGGTACTGCACGGCGGGGCTGCCGACGTCGACGCCGCTGGAGCTGCGTCACCGCAACGCCGTGCGGATCATGCTCGTGCTGATCGGCATCTTCCTCGCCTGCGTCGGGATCTTCCCGGTCGACCAGTTCTTCGCGATCCACAACACGGTCGCGACGGGCATGGCCGTCGTCTACGCGGTCATCGTGATCGGGCTGCCCCGGTTCGTGCCGAGCATGCCGCGCACGTTCGTGTTCCTCGGGTTCGTGTACGTGGGCGTCGTCGTCGTGCTCGGCGTGTTCTTCGCCATCGGGTACTACAACCTCACCGCGGTCGAGCTCGTCGCGGGCGTGTTGATCTTCAGCTGGATCATCCTGTTCCTCCGCAACTCGGGCGCGATGCGGGCCACCGGCGAGGCCGCGGGCGACCTGCCCGACGCGACGGAGGACGCGCCCACCGCTCCCCGCCACGCGGCGGAGGCCCCGGCCTGAGCCTGAGGCGCCCGGCCGACCGGCCGGAACGCGACGGAGGGGCGGATGCCGAAGCATCCGCCCCTCCGTCGCGTGCGCCGGGTCTCAGCTGTGCGAGAGCGCCTTCGCCTTCAGCGCCTCGTACTCCTGCGGCGTGATGCTGCCGGAGTCGAGGAGCGCCTTCGCCTTCGCGATCTCATCCGACGGGCTGGCCGACGTGCCGGCCGTCTGCCGGATGTACGCGTCGGTCGCCTGCTGCACCTGGACGGCCTCCTTCTGCGCTCGCTCGGCCATGCTGTTGCCGCGTGCGATGAGGTACACCAGGGCGGTGATGAACGGGAAGAACAACAGGAAGATGATCCAGACGGCCTTGAGCCACCCGTTCAGCTTGTGGTCGCGGAACAGGTCGGTGATGATCGCGATGACCGCCCACAGGTAGGCGATGAAGGCGAAGATCCAGATCGTCCACCAGACGATCTCCCAGAAGCTCTGCCAGAAGTTCATTGCGGGCCTTTCTCTTCGATTGTGCGGGTCGCCGTCGGTTCCGGTCGGCGGGCGGAGGAGGCGCGCAAGGTGAGGGCCCTGCGACGATCCGGGCGCCGAACGGAGACATGACGGCCGCCTGTGCGGTCGAAGCGCCTCCTGAACATCGATCCCCCCGTTTCGATACTCCTGCGGTCACCCTAGCGTCAACGACGCGCCGGACCGCAGGAAACTCGCGGGATTTCGCGCCGTGGCGGCCACGCGGCGCTACGTTCGACCTGCGGGCGGGAGGAGCGTCGGATGCCGGAGTGGATCGCATCGCTGCAGATCAACGGGTGGACCCTGCTGCTCGCCGCGCTCAGCGTGCTCGCCGGGTGGCTGCTCGGACGCCTCGCCCGCAAGGGCGCCCGCACGCTCCTGGATCGGGTGCCGTCGGTCGGCGAGCCGGTCAAGCTCACCGTGATGCGGATCGTCGAGTACACGATCGTGCTGCTCGGCATCGTGGTCGGGCTCAGCTTCCTCGGCGCCTCGGTGGAGCCGCTCATCGCGGTGGCGATCATCATCGGCGTGGTGCTCGCCCTCGTGCTGCGCGGGGTCGCCGACAACTTCGCCGCCGGCGTCGTCCTGCAGTCCCGGCGGCCGATCGACGTCGGCGACCTGGTGCGCAGCCAGGGCATCGAGGGCGAGGTGATCGAGCTCAACGGCCGCGCGGTCGTCGTGCGCACCTTCGACGGCATGGAGGTGCACCTGCCGAACGCCGACGTGCTCGGCAGTCCGATCGTGAACGAGTCGACCCACGGCGCCCTCCGCAGCGAGCTGGAGGTGCGCGTGGCCCTGGGCGGCGGCGCGGATGTCCCGGCCCGCGTCCGCACGCGGCTGCTCGAGGCGGCCGCGGCGGTGGAGGGCGTGCTCGCCGAGCCGGCACCGATCGTGAGCACGGCCACCCGGGCGCCGGGTCGGGCGATCTACCGAGTGCGCGTCTGGCACCTGCCGAACGCCGGGTTGGGCGTGCGATCGGCCGCCGTCGACGCCCTCGCCGACGCGCTCGCCGCGGATGGGCTCGACGCGGTCGTCACGAGCGATCGGCCCTCGGCGCCGCTGACCTCGCCCGACGCGATCTGACGCGCGGCGCCCGCGTCGTCGTTCCGCGAGCGCCGCACGTACGGCAGGATGAGCGCAGGAACCCGGGGGAAGGGGAGCCGATGCCCGAGAACGAGGAGACGCCGGGCCCGAGCGTCCGCACCTTGGCGTTCATGGCCATCCCGGCCGTCGCCATCGGCATCGTCTCGGCGCTCGTGCTCTGGCTGCTCGACACCGTGTCGGGGCTGCTCGAGGACTGGGTCTGGCAGACGCTGCCCGCGACCTTCGGCGCCGACCAGTCGACGCCGTGGTGGATCTTCATCGTGCTGACCGTCACCGGCGCCGCGGTCGGCCTGGTCGTGCAGTTCGTGCCCGGCCACGCGGGCGAGGACTCGGCCACGACCGAGCTCGCCACGAATCCGCCGAAGCTCTACGTGGTGCCCGGCCTGCTCCTCGCGGTGCTGCTGTCGCTCGCCGGCGGCGTCAGCCTCGGCCCCGAGAACCCGATCATCGCGGTGAACTCCGCGATCGCCGTCGCCGCCCTCGCCCGGCTCGGCGGGAAGATCCCGCAGCCGGTGGTCGTGCTGCTGGCCTCCGCGGCGACGATCGGCGCGCTGTTCGGCACGCCGGTCGCCGCCGCCCTCGTGCTCACCGGCATGGTCGCGGCCGTGAAGGCGCCCGGATCCCTGTGGGACAAGATGTTCCTCCCCCTCACCGCGGCCGGCACGGCGGCGCTCACGATGCACCTGCTGGGCGGGTCGTCGATCGCGTTCGAATTGCCGTCGATGGAGTCGATCGAGCCGATCGACGTGCTCACCGGCGCCGTGGTCGCCGTGGGGGCCGCGCTCGTCGGGATCCTCGCGGCGTGGCTCCTCCCGTTCGTGCACCGTGCGTTCCACGCGCTGAAGTACCCGATCGTCTTCACCACCCTGGGCGGCGCGGTGCTCGGCCTGCTGGGCATCATCGGCGGCCCCATCACCCTCTTCAAGGGGCTCGAGCAGACCGGGGAGCTCCTCGACGACCCGGGCGGCTACACGGCCGGTGAGCTCGCGCTGTTCGCGGCGGTGAAGGTCGTCGCCCTGCTCATCGCCGCGTCGGCCGGGTTCCGCGGCGGCCGGATCTTCCCGACGGTGTTCATCGGTGCGGCCCTGGGGCTCCTCGCGGCGGCGTTGATCCCCGACATGCCCATCTCGCTGGCCGTGGCATCCGCCACCCTCGGCATGACCCTCGCCGCCACCCGCGACGGGTGGATCGCCATCTTCCTGGCGGTCGCCCTCGTCGGCGACGTGGTCGTGCTGCCACTGCTGTGCGTCCTCATCCTGCCGGTGTGGCTCCTCGTCACCCGGGCGCCCAAGCTCGTGGTCAGCACGCCCGACCCGGTCCTGCCCAAGCCGAGCACCGCCCGCTAGGGTCGAGCGCGAGGGGACGCGGGGCGGGTCGACGAGCAGCGTCGACGGACCCGTCCCGGAGACGAAGGGGAAACCGCTTGGGCGCCGTCATCGGGGACATCCTCCCGCTCGCCATCGGCATCGCGATCAGCCCGATCCCGATCATCGCCGCCATCCTGATGCTGCTGTCGCCGAAGGCGAAGGGCACGAGCGTCGGATTCCTGGTGGGCTGGGTGGTCGGCATCCTCGTCGCCGTCACGGTGTTCACCCTGCTGGCCTCGGTGCTCCCCGACGGCGACGACGGGCCGAAGCCGTGGGCCGGCGCGATCAAGGTCCTACTCGGCCTGCTGCTGCTGTTCCTCGCGCTCAAGCAGTGGCGCACGCGCCCGAAGCCGGGGAGGAGCCTCCCATGCCGAAGTGGATGGCCGCCATCGACTCGATGACCGCCGCGAAGGGCGCCGGGCTCGGATTCCTGCTCTCCGCCGTGAACCCGAAGAACCTGATCATGGCCGTCGGCGCGGGCGTCGTCATCGGCGGCTCGGGGCTCACGGGGGGCGAGGCGACCGTCGCCATCGTCGTGTTCACCGTCATCGCCGCGGTGTCGGTCGCGGGACCGGTGATCGCGTACCTCGTCGCGTCGAAGCGGATGGCCGGGCCGCTCGAGTCGCTGCGCGGCTGGCTCGTGCACAACAACGCGACCGTCATGGCGGTGCTGCTGCTCGTCATCGGCGTCGTGCTGGTCGGCAAGGGGATCGGGGACTTCTGACATGACCGCCGACGCCCCCGCCCAGCGCCCGCTCGCGCACGGCACGCGCATCCTCCTCACGACGGCGGCCGCGGTCATCGTGTTCACGGGCATCTGGTTCGCCCGCGACATCCTCGGCCCGGCGGCCGTGGGCGCCGTGATCACGATCATCGCCGCCCCCGTCTACGCGCCGCTGCTGCGGCGCGGCTGGCCCTCGTGGCTCGCGAGCACGGCGGTGGTGGCGGTCGGATGGCTCATCCTCGCGCTGCTCGCGCTGCTGCTGTTCGTGGCGTCGGCCCAGTTCGTGCGGATGCTGCCCGACTACGCCGACGAGTTCCAGGCGACGGCGAAGGCGGTGCAGGAGCAGCTCGCGTCGTGGGGCCTGTCGGACACCGCGTCGGATGCCGCGTCGTCGGTGCTCTCCCCGGACGTGCTGCTCGGCTTCGCCGCGTCGGTCGCCGACGCGGTGCTCGGCATCGCCGTCGCGTTCTTCTTCATCTTCGGGTACGTCATCTTCATGGCCGGCGACGCGGCTCGCTTCGCCCGGCTCGGCGTGGTCTTCGGCGCGGGCGAGCCCGACGGCATCGGGCGGCGGTACTTCCAGGGGGTGCGCCGCTACTACGTGGTGAACGCGACCTTCGGCGCGATCGTCGCCGTGCTCGACGGCCTGCTGCTGTGGGCGCTGGGCATCCCGATCCCGCTGGTGTGGGCGATCCTCGCGTTCGTCACGAACTTCGTGCCGAACATCGGCTTCGTGCTCGGCGTCATCCCACCGGCCGTGCTCGCCCTGGTCGTCGGCGGCTGGCCGCTCGCCCTCACGGTGCTGCTCGCCTACTGCGCGATCAACGTCGTGCTGCAGGTGCTGGTGCAGCCGAAGTTCGTGAGCGACGCCGTCGACCTCAGCCTCACGCTGTCGTTCTTCTCGGTCGTGTTCTGGGCGTTCGTGATCGGGCCGGTCGGCGCGATCCTGTCGATCCCACTGACGCTGCTCGTGCGGGCGCTGCTGATCGAGCCCGATGCGCGCGCGACCGCGCTGCGCCGCCTCACCGGGAACGCCGCACCACCGCCGGCGCCCGCCGTCGCGGTAACGGCGGCATCGGCGAGGTCGGAAGCGCCGGAGGCGTCGGCCGACACGCCCGAACTCCCGCCGAAGCAGACGTAGCCCACCGAGGCGTTGCGGCGGTACGGTTCAAGCGTCGGCAGGGGGAGGTCGCGATGTGGTTCGGACGGAAGCAGGCGGCCGGAGGGGCTGACGCGCCATCGAGCGGGGCCGAGGTCGCCGAGCAGGTCGCCGCGGTCAACGCGTCGGTGAAGGGCAGCCACCGCGCGGCCTTCATCATGCTCGGGCTCGGCGGTGCCACGGTCGCGGCGATCGGCCTGCACTCGATCGCCGACATCTTCACCGCGTCGT
The DNA here is from genome assembly GCF_043950245.1 of Agromyces sp. MMS24-K17. Taxonomy (GTDB): domain Bacteria; phylum Actinomycetota; class Actinomycetes; order Actinomycetales; family Microbacteriaceae; genus Agromyces. The sequence continues at coordinate 1,050,348 of NZ_CP171640.1, forward strand.
TCTTCGCGCTGGTGCTCACGATCTGCGTGTACCCGCTGCGTCGGGGGCTCGAACGTCGCGGCGTGCCGCGCGGCGTCGCCACGGTCGGCGTGCTCGTCGCGGTGATCCTGCTGCTCGGCGGCTTCTTCGGCGCCCTCTTCATCGCGTTCGCGCAGTTCCTGACCCTGCTGCCCGACTACCTGCCGCAGTTCGAGGCGTGGGGCCAGGACCTCGCGGCCTGGCTCGAGAGCCTCGGCGTCGGGCAGGACCAGGTGAACGCGATCCTCGGGTCGTTCGACCCGGGCGCCGTGCTCGACGCCCTCGGCGGCGTGCTCGGCAGCGCTGCCGGCTTCATCGGGGCGGCCGTGGTGCTGCTGACGATGCTCATCCTGATGGCCGTCGACTCGTCGTACTCGTCGACGCTCCTCGCCCAGCTGCACACCCGCAAGCCGGCGCTCGCCGAGGCGCTCGGGGCGTACGGCTTCGGCGTGCGCCGCTACATGGTCGTGACGACGGTGCTCGGCGCCGCGCAGGGCATCGTGAACTGGATCGCCCTCGCACTGCTCGGCATCCCGGGTGCGGCCCTCTGGGGCATGCTCTCGTTCCTGTGCAGCTTCATCCCGAACATCGGCTACTTCATCGCGCTGATCCCGCCGCTCGTGTTCGGCGCGCTGGTCGGGGGATGGCCGTTGGTGGTCGCCGTGATCGTGGTCTACGGCATCATCAACGGCATCATCCAGTCGGTCATCCAGCCGCGCGTCGTCGGCAACGCCGTCTCGCTCAGCCAGACGCTGACGTTCTTCTCGGTGCTGTTCTGGGCGGTCGTGCTCGGCCCGTCGGGCGCGATCCTCGCGATCCCGCTCACGTTGCTGGTGCGGATGCTCCTCGTCGACTCCGATCCGCGTGCCGCGTGGATCCGGCCGGCGATCGGCGACCTCGAGACGACGAAGGCGGCCATGGACGCCGAGGACGTCGCGAAGAAGGCCGAGCGGCGCAGCCGGAAGCATCCGGAGCCGGCGGATGCCCCGCCCGACGCCGACGCGGCGGTGCCGGCCGCGGCCGGCGACGCCTGACGCGACGTCCGCCCCACCGCCGGGTCCGGCCGGGCGGCCGGTCAGGGCGCGACCGCGTCCACCCGCCCGCTCGAGATCGCCTCGAGCAGCGCCGCGTGGTCGCGCTCGGTGCGATCGGCGTACTGCGTCGAGAACTCGAGGAGCGAGCCCGCGAACTCGCGGCCGTCGCCGAGGTACCCGCTGATGACCGCCGCGTCGCCGCCGCGCGCGTGCGCCCGGGCGAGCACGATGCCGCAGTACTCGGCGTACATGCGCATCGTCTGCCGCTCCTGCTTCTCGGGTTCCGCCGACCCCTTCCAGTCGCGGAACTGCCGCACGTAGAAGTCGCGCTGCTGCCCGTCGACGCCCTCGCCGCTGGTCCAGCCGAGCAGCACGTCGCCGAACGCCTGCATGCGCCGCTGGCCGTGCACGACCCGCTCACCCTGGTGTCGGAAGGCGCTCGGCCGGTTCGGGTCCTCGAGCACCGACCGCTGCGCCTCCTTCGCCTGGAGCACGAGCACGTCGCGCTTGCCGTTGCCGATGAGCAGCACCACCCAGGCGCGGGTGCCGACGCTGCCGACGCCGACGACCTTCATCGCGACGTCGACGATGCGGAACCGGTTCAGGATGTGCTGGTTGGCGGGCGTGAGCGAGTCGCGGTAGGAGTCGAACAGCGCCTCCACGCGGGCCTCGGCGCGCGGCTCGTCGATCCCCTGGTGGGCGGCGAGCTCGCGCAGCGGCACGAGGATGGGGGGGTCGGTGCGGAAGCGGTAGTCGGCGCCGACCCGCTCGGCCAGGCGGTCGACCGCGTCGGCGCTGTTGCGGCGGCGGGTCTTCGCGATCGCCTTCGCGACCCGATCGGCCGCCTCGGGCCGCAGTTCGCCGGTGACGCGGGCGAGCAGCGCGTCCACGTCGAGGCGTGCGGTTGCCAGCTCGAGCACGGGCGTGCGGGAGGCCTCGTCCATCGCGATGGCGTACGAGAGCACGAGCTGGCTCACGATGCGGGCGCGCTGTTCCGGCGTGAAGCCGCGCGCACGGCCGGCGATCTCGAAGCTCGCCGCCATGCGCTTGACGTCCCACTCGAACGGGCCCGGTGCGGTCTCGTCGAAGTCGTTGAGGTCCATCAGCAGCGCCCGCTCGGGCGACGCGAACATGCCCACGTTCGACAGGTGGGCGTCGCCGCAGAGCTGGGTGACGATGCCGGAGTCGGGGACCTCGCGCAGGTCGGTGGCCATGATGGCCGCCGCGCCCCGGTAGAACGCGAACGGCGAGGCCGCCATGCGCCCGTGCCGGAGCGCGAGCAGCTGCGCGACGCGGGTGGTGCCCTGCTCCTCGATGATCGCGACGGGGTCGCGGTCGGCCGGCGCCAGCTGCGCGTGGGCGGCGATCGGATGCTTCGCCCGGGCCGCGACGCCTGCGGCGCGGCGCTCGGCTCGCGGCGGGGTGCCCGCCGGCTCGGGCCGGACCGAGGTTCCGACGGTGGGTTCCGACCTGGTGTCCATGACCGCTCCTGCCCCCCGGCGTCGTTCGCGCACGAGTCACGATGCGCCTGAATGATACGTCTCGGGACGACCTCCGAGGTAGCGCCACGACGGGGCGCGGGCCGGTGTGTCGCGAACCCTTCCGCCGGGGACCCGCGCGGTCTAGTCTCATCGTGTCGAAGGGGGACAGATTGGCAGAGTTCGAATACGGCCCGGTCGAGATCGTGGTCGTGGGATTTCCCGGCGAGAAGCCCGATGCAGGAACGCTCGGGGCGATCGCGGATCTGGTGGAGGCGGGTGACATCCGCCTGATCGATGCGGTGTTCGTCTCACGCGATGCCGAGGGCAACATCGAGGCGACCGAGATCGAGGACCTCGGCGACGAGGTGGACATCATCGACATCACCCTCGAGGCGAGCGGCCTCGTGGGCGAGGACGACCTCACCGACCTCGCGGACGCGATCCCGCCGGGCACGTCGGCGGCGCTGCTCGCGATCGAGCTGCTGTGGGCGAAGAACCTCGCCTCGCGATTCGCGGAGTCGGGCGGCATCGTGCTCCAGTCGGAGCGCATCCCGGCGCCGATCGTGAACGCGGTGCTCGCCGAGGCGGAGGCCGAGGCCGAGGCCGGCGACGACGCGGCCGAGCTGCGCGGATAACAACCAGTACCGGGGAAGAAGGGGGAAGAACATGCCAGGTTTCAGGAGGGTCGGACGACCCGGACTCGTGGGGCTCGCCGCACGCACCGCGGTCGTCGCGGGCACGGCCACCGCCGTGTCGGGCGGCATGCAGCGTCACCAGCAGCAGAAGGCCCAGGACCAGTGGGAGCAGGAGCAGTACGAGGCCCAGCAGCAGCAGGCCGCGATGCAGGCCGCGGCCCAGCAGGCCGTCGCCCAGCAGCAGGCCCAGGCCGCAGCGGCAGCACCGCCGCCCGCTGCGGCGGCGCCGGCCGGTGGCGTCGACGTGGTCGCCGAACTGCAGAAGCTCGCGGGCCTGCAGCAGCAGGGCATCATCACGCCTGAGGAGTTCGCTGCGGCGAAGGCGAAACTGCTGTCGTGACGGCTGCATCGGAGCCGACCGCCCGGACGAAGGAAGCGAACGCGGCGGTCGGCTCCGCGTTGCCCTTCGACGACACGCAGGACTTCGAGGACGCGAAGCGCGGCTTCATCGCCACGCTCGACGAGTTCCCAGATGTCCTGCCCAACGGGGCTCCCGTGTGGAGCCTCGCCAAGTTCGACTTCCTGAAGTCCGACGACGTGCCCGACACGGTGAACCCGAGCCTCTGGCGCCAGGCGCAGCTCAACCTCGTGAACGGGCTGTTCGAGGTCGTGCCCGGCGTGTACCAGGTGCGCGGGTTCGACCTGTCGAACATCACGTTCGTGGAGGGCGAGACGGGCGTCATCGCGATCGACCCGCTGATCACGCCCGAGATGGCGTCGCACGCGTGGGAGCTCTACCGCCGCGAGCGGGGGAGCGCCCGCTGGTCGCGGTCATCTACACGCACAGCCACATCGACCACTACGGCGGCGTGAAGGGCATCACCACCGAGGAGGACGTCGCGTCCGGGCGTGTGCAGGTGATCGCGCCGGAGGGCTTCCTCGAGGAGGCCGTGAGCGAGAACGTGTACGCGGGCAACGCGATGGCCCGCCGCGCGATCTTCCAGTACGGCCCGCTGCTGCCGGCCGGGCCGACGGGCGCGATCGATGCCGGCCTCGGCAAGTCGACCTCGATCGGCCAGTCGACGCTGATCCCGCCGACGCTCGAGATCCGCGAGACCGGCGAGCGCCACACCGTCGACGGCGTCGAGATGGAGTTCTTCATGGCGCCGGGCACGGAGGCGCCGAGCGAGATGCTCATCTGGTTCCCGAAGTGGAAGCTGCTGGACTCGGCCGAGGACGTCACCCACACCCTGCACAACCTCTACACGCTCCGCGGTGCGCAGGTGCGCGATGCGAAGACGTGGTGGAAGGTGCTGCACGGGCTGATCGGCCGCTACGGCGACGACGTCGAGGTGATCATCGCCCAGCACCACTGGCCGGTGTGGGGCAACGGGCGGATCGTCGACCTGATCGAGCACCAGCGCGACCTCTACAAGTACCTCCACGACCAGGTGCTGCACCTGGCGAACCAGGGGTTCACCATGGTCGAGATCGGCGAGCAGCTCGAACTGCCCGACGGCATCGCCCTGAAGTGGGCGAACCGCGGGTACTACGGGTCGGTGAACCACAACGCGAAGGCCGTGTACCAGCGCTACCTCGGCTGGTACGACGCGAACCCGTCGCACCTGTGGTCGCTGCCGCCGGTCGAGGGGGCCCGCAAGGAGGTCGAGTACATGGGCGGCGCGGACGCCGTGCTCGAGCGCGCCCGTCGCGACTTCGAGGCGGGCGAGTACCGCTGGGTCGCCGAGGTCGCGAGCAAGGTCGTGTACGCCGATCCCCGCAACGCCGAGGCCAGGGAGCTCAACGCCGCGGCGCTCGAGCAGCTCGGGTTCCAGCAGGAGAACCCGACCTGGCGGAACGCCTTCCTCCACGGCGCGTACGAGTTGCGCAACGGCGTCCCGCAGATCGCGCTCGGCGTGGCTTCGCCCGACACGGTGGCCGCGATGACGCCCGAGATGCTCCTCGACTACGTCGGCATCCGGCTCGACGGCCCGGCCGCGGCATCCGAGCACCGGCGCATCCGCTGGGAGCTGGGCGGCGACCGCGCCTTCCTGCTGGAGCTGCGCAACGGCGTGCTCATCTACACCGAGCTCGGCCTCGGCGACCATCCGGAGGTCGACGCGACCCTCACGGCATCGAAGGCCGACTTCGCCGCCGTCGTGATGGGGGCGCAGAGCGTGGAGGAGGCCCGCGAGGCCGGAACCTTCCACGTCGAGGGGGATGACTCGGCGGGCGTGCTGTTCGGCCTGCTGAGCACCTTCCCGCCGTTGTTCAACATCATCGAGCCCTGACCGAGCGTCGACGAGGACGACGGAGGGGGAGCGGGCGTCGCCCGCTCCCCCTCCGCATGCCGCCCGGAGCGCCTACGCCTCGGCGCGCGTGAGCAGGAACACCGGGATCAGCCGGTCGGTCTTCACCTGGTAGCCGTCGTAGTCGGGCCAGGTCTCGTTCGCGCGGCGCCACCAGGCCTCGCGCTCCTCGCCGGCGAGCTCGCGCGCGACGTAGTCGTGCTTCTCGGCGCCGTCCTGCAGTTCGACGTGCGGGTTCGCGACGAGGTTCCAGTACCACTTCGGGTGGTCGGCGGCACCGCCCTTCGAGGCGACGACGGCGTACTCGCCGTCGTGCTCGACGCGCATGAGCGCGGTCTTGCGGAGCTTCCCGCTCTTCGCGCCGAGCGTGGTCAGCACGATGATGGGGCGTCCTCGCAGCAGGTTCGCCTCGGCGCCCTCGGTGGCCTCGAACTGCTCGGCCTGCTTGCGCGCCCAGTCGGCGGTGCTCGGTGCGTACTCTCCCTGCAGCGGCATGGCGCTCCTCCCGTGATCGATTCCAAGGTCTCCTCAACCCAACGCATCGCGCGCGTCGGGGCATTCCCGACCGGGGGTGACAGGCCCGGGGCATCCGTCTACCGTGAACCCCGTGGGGGAATATCCACGCGAATCCTGAAGTTGAGTCGAGTAGGCTCAAGTTTGAACGAAAGGATTGCCTGTGGCCAACATGCAGGGCGCGCCGAGCTCGCAGGAGGAGCAGAAGTCGGCGCTCGAACAGTTCGGCGTCGACCTCACCGCACTCGCGAAGGCGGGCAAGCTCGACCCGGTGATCGGCCGCGACTCGGAGATCCGCCGGGTCAGCCAGGTGCTCACGCGCCGCACCAAGAACAACCCCGTGCTCATCGGCGAGCCCGGCGTCGGCAAGACCGCCGTCGTCGAGGGGCTCGCGCAGCGCATCGTCGCCGGCGACGTCGCCGAGAGCCTGAAGGGCAAGCGGCTCGTCTCGCTCGACATCTCCGCGCTCGTCGCGGGCGCCATGTACCGCGGCCAGTTCGAGGAGCGCCTGAAGAGCGTGCTCAAGGAGATCGACGAGTCCGAGGGCGAGATCATCACCTTCGTCGACGAGCTGCACCTGCTCATGGGCGCCGGCGGCGGCGAGGGCTCGGTCGCGGCATCCAACATGCTGAAGCCGATGCTGGCGCGCGGCGAGCTGCACCTCATCGGCGCGACCACCTTGAACGAGTACCGCGAGTACATCGAGAAGGACGCCGCCCTCGAGCGGCGCTTCCAGCAGGTCTACGTCGGCGAGCCGAGCGTCGAGGACACGATCGCGATCCTCCGCGGGCTGAAGGGCCGCTACGAGGCCCATCACGGCGTCACCATCTCCGATGCCGCGCTGGTCGCCGCTGCGAGCCTGTCGAACCGCTACATCTCGGCCCGCCAGCTGCCCGACAAGGCGATCGACCTCGTCGACGAGGCCATGAGCCGGCTCAAGATGGAGATCGACTCGAGCCCCGTCGAGATCGACCAGCTCAAGCGCGAGGTCGACCGGATGAAGCTCGAGGAACTCGCCCTCAAGAAGGAGAAGGACGACGCCTCGAAGGAGCGGCTCGCGAAGCTCCGCGAGAACCTCGTCGTGAAGGAGCGCGACCTCATCGGACTCCAGCAGCGGTGGGACCGCGAGCGGATGGGCCTGAACCGGGTCGGCGAGCTGAAGAAGCGGCTCGACGAGACCATCACCGAGCGCGACCTGGCGCTGCGCGCCGGCGACTACGCGCGCGCCTCGAAGCTCGAGTACGAGACCATCGCCCAGCTCCAGCGCGACATCGTCGCCGCCGAGCAGGCCGAGGCCGCGCCCGACGAGCCGCGCATGGTGAACGAGCTCGTCACCGAGGAGGACATCGCCGCCGTCATCTCCGCGTGGACGGGCATCCCCGTCGGCCGCCTCATGCAGGGCGAGATGGAGAAGCTGTTGCACCTCGAATCGGAGCTCGCGCGACGCCTCATCGGCCAGCGGCCCGCGGTCGCGGCCGTCGCCGACGCGGTGCGGCGCTCGCGCGCCGGTCTCAGCGACCCGAACCGGCCCACCGGCTCGTTCCTGTTCCTCGGGCCGACCGGTGTCGGCAAGACCGAGCTGGCGAAGGCGCTCGCCGAGTTCCTCTTCGACGACGAGCACGCCATGGTGCGCATCGACATGAGCGAGTACGGCGAGAAGTTCTCCGTCTCGCGGCTCGTCGGCGCGCCTCCCGGGTACGTGGGCTACGACCAGGGCGGGCAGCTCACCGAGGCCGTGCGGCGGCGCCCGTACTCGGTGATCCTCTTCGACGAGGTCGAGAAGGCCCACCCCGAGGTGTTCGACGTGCTGCTGCAGGTGCTCGACGACGGTCGCCTCACCGACGGGCAGGGCCGCACGGTCGACTTCCGCAACACGATCCTCATCCTCACCTCGAACCTCGGGTCGCAGTACCTGATCGACCCGACGCTGTCGTGGGACGAGAAGGAGCAGGCCGTGCAGCAGACGGTGCGCCAGGCCTTCAAGCCCGAGTTCGTGAACCGCCTCGACGACATCGTCGTGTTCTCGGCGCTCAGCGAGCAGGAGCTCGCCGAGATCGTGAACCTCTACATCGATCGGCTGGGCGCGCGCCTGCACGAGCGCCGGCTCGAGCTCGGGGTCACGCCCGATGCGCGGGCCTGGCTCGCCGAGCGCGGCTACGACCCGCTGTACGGCGCGCGTCCGCTGCGCCGGCTCATGCAGAAGGAGATCGACGACCGGCTCGCGCGCGCCCTGCTCTCGGGCGAGGTGCGCGACGGCGACGCGGTCGTCGTCGGCCTCGCGGCCGACGGCACGGCCCTCACGGTCTCGCGCGGCGAGCCGGTGCAGGAGCCCGGCGCGTCGGGTGCGACGGGCGGGGCGGATGCCTCGGGCGAACCGGATGCACCGGACGACGACGTGGTCGACGCGGAGGTCGTCGAGTAGGCGGAGCTCATCGAGGCGTGCGAAGCGGGCGTGCGCGCTGGCCGGAGACGGAGTCGGTCAATCGCGCGAGCGTCGATCATCGCGAAGGATACGCGGAAGGTGGCCGAGTTCGTCGAGTTGCCGGATGACGTAAGGTCCGAGCGGTGCGCGCGCCAGCGAGACGCGGTAGAAGCGAGGGCCGCTCTCATCTCGGACGAGGAGGCCGCGTTCGAGCATCGATCGGATTGCCAGAGAACGTTGTGACGGGCTACCCGAGAATGCCGGTTCGAGATCGCCGGCCTTGACGACCCCGGACCGCGCGGCGAGTTTCAACGCCGAACCCTCGGCTGCCGTCGCTCCCCCGCTCGCGATGAGGCGATCGACGGCGGGGTCGATCAGCCGCTCCGTGAGGAACGTGAAGTCCTGCATCTGGATCAACCGCGCAAGGTCGTCACGAAGGCCATGGACGAAGAACTCGCACCATCCGATCGTCCCGGTGGGGGAGAGGTCGTCGGCGGCCTCGAGCGCCGAATAGTAGCCGTCCCGATCGTTGCCGAACACCGCGGTTGGATTCACGGCCCGATATCCCGGGATCGAATCGAATCCATTGCGTCGGAGCATCGCGTAGGTGAACAGACGCGAGACCCGGCCGTTGCCGTTTCCGAATGGGTGAATCCAGACGAACCGATGGTGGGCGATCGCGGCGTGGATCATCTGCTGGTGCGTTGGCATGTCACGGTTCACGAAGTCCAGGAGCTCGGACATCTCGGCATGGACGTAGACGTGCGACGGTGGCGTGTGTGCTGACTGGGCGATTGATACGTCCCGTCGCCGGTACTCACCCGGAGTCGAGTCGCCTTCGCGTCGAAGCCCATCGACGGTGATGCGATGGAGCTCTCGGACGAATATATGACTCAGCGGCGTGGTCGGGTCGGTCGCATCGATGAAGTCGATGCCGTCGAGGATGTTCGTGATCTCGCGGAGCGCGTCCGACTCCACGGGGGCGGCTGATCCGAGTGGGGGCAACTCGGACAGCGCGTCGTATACCGTCGTGCGATTTCCCTCGATGCGCGCGGAAACGACGCTCATCACGAGGCGGAAGAGCGCGTGGAGTTCGGTGAGCGTCCGCGCTGGCGTCGTTCCATTCCCGAGGTCACCACGGAGGCGTTCGACTTCGAACGCGTACCGGACGAGGTCAGAGCCGAAATCGACTGGTGGAAGTTCGTACTTCTTGTTCACGACCCCTCGATTTCTTGTGTGCGACCCGCGCATTATTTGCACAATTTGGTCATTGTACCCAGTGTTTACAAGCATCTACAATGCGCTGATCATTCCGATTATTTGTGAGCCGTCCCGCCGATACTTGTCATTCCTCGGGCGGAGATCTTCAGATCGGGGCGAAGGTCGACCCGTTCATGTCGAAGGCCCACGCTTCACCCACGTTGCTGCGGGAGCGGCCCTCACCGTTGCGCGCGGCGACCCGGTGCGGGAGTCGCGTGCGTCGGGTGCGTCGGGCGGGGTGGATGCCTCGGGCGAACCGGATGCACCGGACGACGACGTGGTCGACGCGGAGGTCGTCGAGTAGCGACCGGCGGCGCGTCTCGGTTCGAACTCGGGCCTTGCGCTCCGGCGCGTTTCCGATATCGTTGGCCACACCAACGTTGGTAATACCAACGTTGGATGTGCCAACGAAATCAAGAAGGGACCGACATGACCACCACCGAGATCGCCGTCGACCGCACCACCTCCGACGCGCGCACCCTCACGCCCGCGGAGCGCGCGCAGCTCACCGACCTGGTCTCGCACCTCGGGGCCTCGCTCGACGAGCACCGGTTCGAGGCGCTGCGCGAGCTCTTCACCGACGACGCGACCGCGACGACGCCCGGCGGAACCGCCGAGGGGCGCGACGCCGTCATCAACCAGGCGACGCGCAACCACGTCGGCTTCGAACGGCTGCACCACGTCATGACGAACGTGCTCGTCCAGCCCGACCCGGCCGTCGAGGGGGCTCCCCGGACCGCGAGCATCCGGGCCAACCTCATCGCGCACTTCGCGCACGCCGACGGCGTGCCCGTGCTCGCGCTCGGTGCGATCTACCGGCTCGGCGCGCGCGAGACCGACGCCGGCTGGCGGATCGCCGACCTGCGAGTCACCCCGGTGTGGCGGACCGCGGCCGCCTGATCGGCGCCGCCCGCCCGCGACCTAGGCTGGTGCCGTGAACCAGCAACCCGTCCCGCCCCGCCGTCTCGCGGAGCTGCCGTCCTGGTTGCTCAGCAGGGCGGCGGGCGTCGGCGCGGGAATCGTCGGCGCGGCGCTCGCCGCGCACGGCATGCGCCGGCAGCACTTCTCGGTGCTGCACGCCCTCGCCGAACAGGGCTCGGTGAGCCAGGCCGAGCTCGGGAGGCGGCTCGGCATCGATCGCAGCGACCTGCACACGGTGCTCGGCGACCTCGAGGCATCCGCCCTCATCGTCCGCACCCCCGACCCGCGCGACCTGCGACGCAACGCCGTGGCGATCACCCCCCTCGGCGAGGAGGCCCTCGGCGAGCTCGACCGGGCGATCGACGGCGCGCAGCAGACCCTGCTGGCGCCGCTCGACGACGCCGAGCGAGCGGAGCTCGCACGACTCCTCGTGCTCCTGCTCGGCGATTCGGCGCCCACCCCCGACGACTGACCCGGTGCGGTTGTTCACGGTCGGCGGGTAGGCTCCCCGCATGCTCGTGGGGGGTGGCGTCCGCACCGACGGCCTGATCGTCGAGACCGACGGCGGCCCCGTGCGCGGGGCCCATCGCCGGGGGCTCCGGATGTGGCGGGGCATCCCGTACGGCGCCGACACCGGCGGGCCGGGGCGCTTCCGGGCGCCGCGCCCGGCGCCCGGCTGGGACGTGGTGCGCGACGCGATCGACTTCGGGCCGGTCGCGCCGCAGAACCGGCGAGGGCAGTTCATCGGCGCGCACCCGAGGCTGCGACGCAGCGAGGACTGCCTCAGCCTCAACGTGACCGCCCCCGACGAGCCCGTGCGCGGCCGCCCGGTCATGGTCTACATCCACGGCGGCGCGTACAGCGTCGGGTCGTCGGGCGAGTACCCGCGGCAGGGCGAGCTGCTCGTGCGCCGTCACGGCATCGTCTACGTGAGCCTCAACTACCGGCTCGGCGCGCTCGGCTGGCTCGACTTCCGGGCGTACGCGACGGCGGGGCATCCGATCGAGGGCAACCTCGGCCTCCGCGACCAGGTGCTCGCGCTCGACTGGGTGCGGCGGAACGTCGCCGCCTTCGGCGGCGACCCCGACAACGTCACGCTGTTCGGCGAATCGTCGGGCGCGAACGCCGTCACGACGCTGCTCGCCGTGCCGGCGGCCGAAGGGCTCTTCCACCGGGCGATCGCGCAGAGCTCGCCGGCGAACGCGGTCTACGCGACCGATGTCGCCGCCCGGTGGGCGGAGGAGTACGTGGGCGTGCTCGCCCGCCTGGTCGACGACGACGACGTCGAGAGCGAGGCGCCCGACGACGCGGCCGTGATGCTGCGGACGGCGCCGGCGACCGTCCTCGCCGCGGCGACCACCATGCTGTCGGTGCGCACGCCCGACGAGCGGCCCGGCACGATCAGCCTCGCGCCCGTCATCGACGGCGACTTCCTGCCCGAGCGCCCGCTCGACGCCTTCCGCGACGGGCGGGCGCACCGCGTGCCGCTCGTCATCGGCACGAACGACCGGGAGGGGTCGCTGTTCCAGGGGCGCATCGGGATCCTGCCCACGACGAAGCCGCGGATCCGGGCGATCTTCGCGAACACGCGTAAGAAGGCGCGCAAGGCGATCAAGCGGCAGTACCCGGGGCTGCCCGAGCCGAGGCCCGCGGCCGACTTCGCAGGCGACTTCACGTTCTGGTTCCCGAGCGTGAAGGTCGGGGAGCGGCAGTCGCGCTACGCCCCGGTCTACTTCTACCGGTTCGACGCGGCGCCCCCGACGGCGCGACTCGTCGGGCTGGATGCCACGCACGGGCTCGACCTGTTCGCGCTGTTCGAGAAGTTCGACACCGTGACCGGCAGCGGGCTCACCGTACTCGGCGGCCGGCGGATGTACCGCGAGGTCGGGCGCCGGATGCAGGCGCACTGGACGGCGTTCGCCGCGACCGGGGCGCCGCTCGAGGGCTGGCCGCGGTACGACGAGGTCGAGCGGCGCACGCTCGTGTTCGACCGGGTCGACCGCGTCGAGGCCGACCCGCGCGGCGAGAAGCGGCTCGCGTGGCAGGAGTTCGTGCCGCACGTGTGAGGCGCCGGCTGTGCCTTGCCTGTCAACCCTCCGCCCGGCCCTTGCACGGCATCCCCGCGCGCGCGACGATGGGGCATGGCCGTTGCGCTGAGGGGGCTCGCCACCGTCGTCCCGCCCACCGTGCTCGTGCAGGAGGAAGTGCGCGACGTGTTCGCGGCGCAACCGGGGCTCACCCGGCTCGCGCAACGCATCGTCGCGACGTCCTTCAACGTCTCGGGCATCGACACCCGCCACACCGTGCTCATCGAGCTGAGCCGCGAGGCGCACCCCGATGAACCGGTGTTCTTCGACATCCGGAGCGGCGAGCTGCTGCTCCCCGGCACGAAGGCGCGCAACGAGCTCTACGTGGAGCACGCGACGACGCTCTACCTCGACGCGGCGCGCGCCGCGCTCGCCGCGACGCCCGGCATCGGGCCCGCCGACGTGACGCACGTGATCACGGTCTCGTGCACCGGGTTCTACGCCCCCGGCCCCGACTACGTGCTCGCCCGCGACCTCGGGCTGCCGCCCGACGTGGAGCGCTACCACCTCGGGTTCATGGGGTGCTACGCCTCGATCCCCGCGCTCCGGCTCGCGAAGCAGCTGTGCGAGGCGACGCCGGACGCGGTCGTGCTCGTCGTCAGCGCCGAGCTGTGCACCCTGCACCTGCGCGCATCGAACGACCCCGACACGATCGTCGCGTCGTCGCTGTTCTCCGACGGCGCCGGCGCCGGGATCGTCACCGCGCGTCCGCTCGAGCCCGGAGAGCGGGCGTTCGACCTCGACCGGTTCGCGACGCGCATCACTCCGGTCGGCGAGGGCGACATGGCGTGGAAGATCGGCGACCACGGCTTCGAGATGGTGCTGTCGAACGCGGTGCCCGCGATCATCGACCAGCACATCACGGGGGCGATGGAGCCGCTGTTCGCGCACGACGACGCGCTCGCCGAGGCGCTGCGGACGGATGCCTCGAGCGAGGCGATCGAGCACTGGGCGATCCATCCCGGCGGGCGGAGCATCCTCGACAAGGTCGAGTCCCGCCTCGTGCTGACCGAGGAGCAGCTCGTGCCCGCCCGGGCGACGCTGCGCGACTTCGGCAACATGTCGAGCGCGACGGTGCTGTTCGTGCTGCGGCACATCCTCGACCAGGCGTCGTCGGGCGACGGCGAACGGGTCGCCGCGATGGCGTTCGGGCCGGGGCTCACGGTGGAGACGGCGCTGCTCACGGTCCGGGGCTGACGTGGGAGCGGCCGCGGTGCGGGGCCCGCGCCTCGGGTCGCTCGCCGTGCGCGACGCCGACGCCCGCGAACTGATGGACGACCCCGGCTGCGACCCGGCGATGCTCGCCCGCACGTACGCGCGGTTCGGCCTCGTGAACGCCTTCGTCTCCGGGCAGCGCACGTCGTACCGGCACTGGATCCGGCCGCGACGGCGACTCGGGTCGCGCGGGCTGCGGGTGCTCGACGTCGGCACGGGCGGCGGCGACCTGCCCGAACGCCTCGCGCGCTGGGCCGCGGCCGACGGGTTCGATGTCGAGGTCGTCGGCATCGACCCCGACGAACGCGCCATCTCGTTCGCCCGGCGCCGGCCGCCGGTGCCCGGCGTACGGTTCGAGCAGGCGACCACCCGGGAACTCGCGGAACGCGGGGAGCGGTTCGACGTCGTCGTCTCGAACCACGTGCTCCACCACCTCGACGGGCGCGAGCTCGGCGCCCTGCTCGCCGACTCGGAGCGGCTCGCGCGACCGGGCGGGGTGGTGGTGCACGGCGACATCGAGCGCTCGCGCTGGGGGTACGCCGGGTTCGCGGCCGGAACCTGGCCGTTCCGGCGGAACCTCCTGCGCGGCTGCTACATCCGCCCCGACGGGCTCACCTCGATCCGCCGCAGCCACACCGCGCGCGAGCTCGCCCCGGTGCTGCCCGCCGGGTGGGCCGTGCGCCGCGGCTTCCCGTCGCGGCTCGAGGTGGTCTGGCGGGCGCCGGCATGACGCGGGGGTCGCGGGATGCGGCGCCTGCGCGAGACGCCCGCGCGGCACCCGACCCCGACCGCGTGCACGACGTGGCCGTGGTGGGCGGCGGCGCGGTCGGGCTGCTGCTCGCCTGCCTCCTCGCGCGTCGCGGCGTCGACGTCGTGGTGCTCGAGCGTCGGGATGCCCCGGCCGGGCGCACCCGCGCGATCGGCATCCACCCGCCCGGGCTCGCCGCCCTCGACGCGGCCGGAGTCGGGGCCGAGGTGCGGCGCCTCGCCGTGCCGATCCGCGACGGCGTCGTGGCCTGCCGCGGACGGGTCCTCGGGCGGCTCGCCTTCACGGGCGAGCCCGTGCGCTCCCTGCCGCAGCGCGAGACGGAGGCGCTGCTCGAGGCACGACTCGCGCGGCTCGCACCCGGGGCGCTGCACCGCGATGCCGAGGTCGTCGGGGTGCGCGAGCGCGGCCCGGTCGTCGAGGTGGAGCTCGCGGCGGATCGCGCCGCCGACCGCGCCGAGGACCGTGCCGGGAGCGGATCCCGAGTCGTCGCCCGCTACGTCGTGGGCGCCGACGGCGTGCGCAGCCGGGTGCGCGAGGCCGCCGGCATCGGCTGGGCCGCCCGGCCCGGGCGGGCCGAGTACGTCATGGGCGACGCGGACGACACGATGGCCGCGCCCGCGACGGCGCTCCTCTACTTCGAGCCCGCGGGAGTGGTCGAGTCGTTCCCGCTCCCGGGCGGACGCCGCCGATGGGTCGCCTGGCTCCGCCGCCGCCCGGCCGTTCCCCTCACCGCGCACGGCCTCGCGACCATCGTGGCGGCGCGCACCGGGGCATCCGTCGACCTCGCCGGGGCCGCCGAGCCCAGCACGTTCACCGCCCAGCAGCACCTCGCCGACCGCTTCGCCGCCGGGCGGATCGCCCTCGTCGGCGACGCCGCGCACGAGGTCAGCCCGATCGGCGGCCAGGGCATGAACCTCGGCTGGCTCGATGCGCTGGAGCTCGACCGCGTACTCGCCCGGGTGCTCGCTGCCGACGACGCGAGGGCGGCCGACGCGGGGCCGGACCCGTTCGGCGGCTACGCCCGCGTGCGCCGCCGCGCCGCCGGGCGGGCCATCCGGCAGGCGTGGTTCAACATGACCATGGGCGGCGCAGCGTCGGGTGCGCGGCTGCGAGCCCGCAATGCGCTCGTGCGGGTGCTCGGCGTCCCGCCGGTGCGGCGGCTGCTGGCGTCGGCGTTCACCATGCGCGGCCTGTGAGCGCGACGCGCGGCGCGGACTGCCGGGCCGGCGCTCACGCGTCGGCCGGGACGACCCCGTTCGCCTCGGCCGGGATGCGGCGCTCGAGCGCGGCCGCGAGCACGCCGATGCCGACGCAGCCGAGCACCATGACGGCGATGTACCAGCCGTCGAGGCCCTGGTCGAGGAGCACGCCGGCCGCGATCGGGCCGGTGATCGCGCCGCCCTGGAACGCCCCGGAGTTGATCGCGTTGAACCGGCCGCGATTGCGGTCGGTCGCGAGGTCGTTGTAGACCGCGGGCACGGTCGGTTGCAGGAGCGTCTCGCCGAACGCGAAGACGCCCATGAACGCGAGCACCCCGATCGCGGCGGCGAGCGTGTCGGGCACGAGTCCCGTCGCGCCGAGCACGATCCACGAGAGCGCCCAGACGCCGGCCATCACCTGCATCGCGCGCGTGCGCCGGCGGCCGCTGATCAGCTTCAGCACGGTGAACTGCAGCAGCACGATCACGGCGGTGTTCACGGCGAACGCGAACCCGACGACCTGCGTCGACACCTCGGCCGTGCCGCGGGCGAAGGCGGGGAACCCGGCCTCCATCTGCCCGTAGCCGATGAACACCGAGATGAAGGTGAGCAGCGTCAGCCACCGCACGGCGGGCATGCGGAGGATCTCGCGGTAGCCGGCGACGGGTGCCGCGTCGGCGTCGTCGGCCGCCGGGTCGCCGTGGGTGCGCACCCGGCGCAGCGGCCCGAGCAGCAGCGCCATCGGGATCAGGCTGCTGGCCGCGTCGACGAGGAAGATCGTCGTGAAGGTCTCGGGCGCGTCGACGTCGACGTAGAAGCCGCCGATGATGCCGCCGACCCCGATGCCGAGGTTGATGAGCGCGAAGTTCACGCCGAAGTACTGCTGGCGCAGGTCGCCCTGCACGACGGTCGCGATGAGGGCGTTGAAGCCGGGCCACGACACGCCGAAGTTCACGCCGATGAGCACGAGGGCGACCGCGGCCGCGGCGGGCTCGGTCGCGAATGCGAGCAGCGTGCACCCGGCGATCATCGAGGTGAGGCCGACGAGCAGCACGGGCCGCGCGCCGAACCGGTCGATGAGCGTGCCGCCGGGGCCGGTGATCACGAGCCCGGTGATCGCGATCAGGCTCATCAGGGCGCCCGACAGCCCGAGGTCGAAGCCGCGCACCTCGTGCAGGTAGATGATCGTGAAGGGCAGCGTGAGCCCGCGGCCGAGGGTCTGGATGGCGACCGTGGACAGCAGCCACCGGCCCTCGGTCGGGAGGGCGCCCCAGAATCCTCGGATGCCGCTGGTCACCACCGCATCCTGCCGGACGCCGCCGACATCCCGCGAACCGGGCGTTCGGCCCCCGTTCTGGGGGAGGCCAGTCGTCCGCAGCCGCGAGCCCGCGCGGTGGCCCCCCGAGTAAGGTCTCGCCCGGCTCGTCGAGTCGGCCTGCGTGCGTCCGGGGGAACGCACGCAGGACCGTTCAGCCTGCCCCGGGAGGTCATCGTGGCCCGTCCCATCGGCATCGTCGCCGTCCTCGGCGCGTTCGCCCTCGTGCTCAGCCAGCCGCTCGCCGCCGTCGCCGCGCCCGGCGCGAGCCCCGGGGCGGCGCCGCCGCCGGGGGGCGCCTCCGCAGCCGCCCTCGGGTTCGACGACGGCCTGCTCGTGCGCACCGACGAGGTCGGCGACGTGCTCTCCGTGCTGAACCCGGTGGGCGCACTCACCGGCCCGAGCGCCGCGGCACCGCTCGACATCGTGCTCGGCTACCTCGGCGCGCACGCCGATGCGTTCGGCCTGGGCGGCGGCGGCCTCGCCTCGCTCGTGCCCGATGCGCCCATCACCGACCCGAGCGGCGTCACCTACGTCATCCTGCGCCAGCAGGTCCAGGGGCTGCCGGTGCACCAGGCGGTGTTCACCGCGAGCGTCGCCGAAGACGGCCGGCTCGTGCACGTCGGCGGCACGGCGGCGGATGTCCCGGGCGACGCCGCGCGTGCCGCGCCGGCGGAGCCCGACGTCACGGCCGCCGAGGCCATCGCCGAGGCCGCGAGCGAGGCATCCGATGCGCCCGTCGTCGCGGCCGAGGTGCCGCGCGAGGCGCAGACGACCGAGGCCGAGGCCGTCGAGGTGCCGAACACGCTCGCCGACGCGGGCCTCGCGAACCCGACGCCGCTGAAGGCCGAGCAGCGCTGGTTCCCGACCGACCACGGCCGGGCGCTCACGCTGGCGTGGGTCACCGACGTCGAGCTGTCGGGCCAGGTCTGGGTCGAGTCGATCGTCGACGCGGCCACGGGCGAGGTGCTCGACGAGTCGAGCCGGTACGCGCACCTCGGGCCCGAGGGCGACGTCTTCGACGAGGAGCATCCGGATGCCTCCGGCGCGAGCCGCGAACTGCATCCGTTCTCGGGCATCAACGGCACCTGGGTGGCCGACGACACCACGAGCGGCAACAACGTGGACGCCTACCGCGACCTCGACGACGACGACGCGAACAACGAGTACCAGCCGGTCACGCCCGCCTCGGGCGACCCCGGCTACCAGGTGTTCGACTACGCGTTCACCGACGCCTGGCGCACGAACGCCGACGGCGCCGACGCGAGCCTCGACGCCGACCTCGACGCGATCATCACGCAGCTCTTCTACTACACGAACGTGATGCACGACTACACGTACGAGCTCGGCTTCACCGAGGCGTGGCGCAACTTCCAGGTCGACAACTTCGGCAACGGGGGCAGCGACGGCGACCCGGTGCTCGCCGAGGCGCAGGACGGCTGGGACTTCGGCTGCGAGGACGACGACTCGAACCCGGTGCGCTGCATGAACAACGCGAACTTCGGCACGCCCGGCGACGGGTCGAGCCCGCGCATGCAGATGTACATGTGGTCGCCGCCGAACCGGCCCTACCGCGACGGCTCGATGGACGGCGACGTCATCGCGCACGAGTTCGGCCACGGCGTCTCGACGCGACTCGTCGGCGGCGGCAGCTTCGACTACGGCGACGACCAGACGGGCGCGCTCGGCGAGGGCTGGAGCGACGTGCTCTCCTTCCTGAAGTGGGACGACACGATGGTCGGCGAGTACGTCACGGGCAACACGACGACCGGCATCCGCTCGGTCGCGTACGACACGTCGCCGCTCGTCTACTCCGACTACAACCCGTACGACCCCGCCGGCGACGGCAGCCCGCACGGCAACGGCACGATCTGGGCGACCATGGTCTACGCCGTCCGCGCGTTCATCGGGCTCCAGGCGGCCGAGCAGCTCGTCATCGACGGCATGAAGGCCACCGACGTCGGCGCGAAGCCGACGTTCGTCGACGCCCGCAACGGCCTCATCGCCGCCGACGTGGCGACGAACGGCGGCTCGCACGTGTGCGCGATCTGGTCGGCGTTCGCCCAGCGCGGCCTCGGCGCGAACGCCGTGGCGGCGGGCACGAACGGGCACGCCGCCCAGGTCGACGACACGACCCTGCCGGCCGGGTGCGCGCCGACGGCCGACGCCGGCGGTCCGTACGCGACGATCGAGGGCACGGATGCCCCGCTCGACGGGTCGGGCTCGAGCGCGGGCAGCGACCCGAGCGCGGGCGCGATCTCCGCGTGGGAGTGGGACCTCGACGCGGACGGGCAGTACGACGACGCGTTCGGGTTCGCCCCGTCGTTCGACCGGGTCGGGCAGGACGGCTCCTACCCGATCGGGCTGCGGGTCACCGACCTGTACGGCAACGTCTCGACCGACACCGCCACGGTAGAGGTCGCGAACGTCGCGCCGACGGTGACGATCGACCCGGTGCCGGCGCTCGACGAGGCGGCGCGCACCGCGACGATCCGCGGCGTCGTGTCGGACCCGGGCTGGCTCGAGGACCTGTCGGCGACGATCGACTTCGACGACGGCGCGGGCCCGCAGCCGCTCGCCGGCGCCGAGGAGCAGGTGCGCCCCGACGCGACGCTCGCGTTCGAGACGACCTACGACTTCGGCGACGACGGCCTGTTCGAGGTCGAGGTCTGCGGCCTCGACGACGACACGTCGACGTGTGCGACGGTCGACGTGGATGTGGCGAACATCGACCCGTCGATCACGATCGACACGTCGGGCACGCAGGCGTACGACGGGGTCGAGGCCTTCGTGCTCGACGCCGGCGGCAGCGTGACGATCCCGCTCGACGCGACCGATCCCGGCAGCGACGACCTCGAGCTCACGTGGGACTGGGACGACGGCACGACCGACACCGAGGTGTCGCTCGTGAACCCGCCCGTCCCCGACCCGCTGAAGTCGCCGACGGTGCAGCCGCGCGCGGTGGGCTTCTCGGCCGACCACGTGTACGCCGACGCCTGCCTCTACGACTTCGTGGCGACCGCGGCCGACGACGACGGCGGTTCCGCGACCGACGAGGCGGCGATCGTGGTCGTCGGCGACGGCACGAAGTCGAAGCAGCACGGCTGGTGGCTGAACCAGGTCCGCGAGAAGAAGAACGCCGACTTCACCGAGGCCGAGCTCGAGTGCTACCTCGACATCGCGGTGTTCTTCTCGACGGTCTTCGACACGCCGCTCGACCGCGACGACGCCGTGGCGATCTTCCACTCGCCGCCGAACAACGACGCGAACGCGCAGTTCGACCAGTTCCTGCTGGCCGCATGGCTGAACTTCGCGAACGGCTCGGTGGGCCTGGCCACCCCGGTGAAGGTGGACGGCGTGTGGACGACCTGGGGTACGGCGATGCTCGCGCTCGAGGACGTGCGCACGAACCCGGCGTCGACCCCGCAGGACGTGCGGCAGGCGAAGGGCAAGCTCGCCGGGCTCGTCACGACGAGCGGGTGAGGCGGCGATGCGCATGCGCGCCTCTTCCGCCGAAGCCCCGGTCATCGCTAAGGTTCGGGGTATCAGGCACCGGGGAGGGGTGGCGATATGACCGAGCAATTCGAGACGGGCACCGCTGTGCTGAGCAGCGGGCGGGTGAAATCGGTACGGCTGGCGGGACTGGCCGGACTGATCGGCGGCATCCTGCTGATCGTGGTGGCGATCGTCGCCTGGATCGCCGTGACGACCCAGCTCCGCGCCGAGAACATCACGATCCCCGACGACGCGATCGCGTTGCAGGGGCAGCAGGTCGGCGGCCCGATCACGGCCTACATCCAGGCCGACATCATCAACAAGCACGCGATGGAGGCGAGCGGCGGGAAGACCTACGCCGAACTCGACCAGGACGACCCGGTGCGCGAGACCGTGATGAACGCCTCGTTCCTGCGGTCGTCGCTGTACACCTCGGTGGTCGCCTACGGCGTCGCGTTGTTCGCCGCCGGCGTGGGCGTGCTGTTCATCCTGTTCGGGTGGGCATTGCGCATCCTCGTGCCACCGTTGCCGAAGGAGGCGTAGCGCCCTCGGCGCCACTCGGGGCCCGGTCCGCTCGGACCGGGCCCCGAGTGCGTCCCGGTGCACGCGAACTTGCGCCGAGTCGGGGGATGCCTCGGGCGGGGCATCCCCCTAGGCTCGGTCCCATGCTCGCCACCGTCATCCACGCCGCCCGTGACATCCGCGTCGAAGAGGTCGCCGACCCCGTGCTCTCGAGCGGCCGCGACGCGATCGTGCGCGTCGTCGCCGCCTGCGTGTGCGGCTCCGACCTCTGGCCGTACCGGGGCGTGCAGCCCACCGAGCGACCGCACCGCATCGGCCACGAGTTCGTCGGCGTCGTCGAGGCGGTCGGCGACGAGGTCGCCCTCGTGAAGGTCGGCGACTTCGTGATCGCGCCGTTCTACGTGTGCGACAACACGTGCGTGAACTGCCGCAATGGCGTCTCGACGTCGTGCCTGCACGGCAGCTGGTGGGGCGGCGACGATCGCGCCGGCGGCTTCGCCGACGGCGGCCAGGGCGAGCAGGTGCGCGTGCCGCTCGCCGACGGCACCCTCGTCGTCGTGCCGGGGCCGGTGGAGGACCACGAGGTGCCCGGCCTGCTGACGCTCGCCGACGTGATGGGCACCGGCCATCACGCCGCGGTGTCCGCCGGCGTGCGCCCGGGGTCGTCGGTCGCAGTGGTCGGCGACGGCGCCGTCGGGCTGTGCGGCATCATCGCCGCCCGTCGGCTCGGCGCGACCACGATCATCGCGATGTCGCGGCACCGCGACCGGCAGGAGCTCGCCCGCGACTTCGGCGCCACGCACATCGTCGCCTCGCGCGGTGACGAGGGCGTGCTGGCCGTGCAGGAACTGACCGGCGGCATCGGCGCCGACCACGTGCTCGAGTGCGTCGGCACGAAGGAGTCGATGGACCAGGCGCTCCGCTCGGCGCGCCCCGGCGGCCGCGTCGGGTTCGTGGGCGTGCCGAACGGCGGCCCGGAGCTGCCGATCCGCCGCATGTTCAACACGAACGTCGGCGTGCACGGGGGCGTCGCACCGGTGCGCGGCTACATCGAGGAGCTGCTGCCGGACGTGCGGTCGGGTGCGATCGAGCCGGGCCGGGTGTTCGACCTCGAGCTGCCGCTCCGCGAGGCCGCCGAGGCGTACGCCGCGATGGACGAGCGGCGCGCGGTGAAGGTGCTGCTGCGGCCGTAGCCGCCGTCGCGGCCGCAGCCGCGGCCGGCGTCAGCTCAGGCTGGTGGGCAGCGCGGCGGCGAACGCCGCGTTGAACGCGGCGACGAACATCCAGATGGCGGCGACCACGTTGATCACCGTCACCGCGATCGCCACCCACATGGTCGCGGCGCCTCGACCCGCCTGCTTCCGGATGACCACCGACCGCCCGATCAGGTAGACGAGCGAGCTGAGGAACCCCCACGCCCAGTGGAACCGGCGGCCGTAGCCGAGCTGCTCGAGGCGGCGGGAGTCGAGGTAGCCGAACCAGACGGCGAGGCCGTACAGCGGCCAGGTGATCAGCGTCTGGAGCGTGTAGAAGGGGTCGGCGACGTAGCCGAGCGATTCCGCGGGCGACGACGGCGCCAGCGCCGCCGCGAAGACGGCGTCGTAGTCGATGAACGGGAGCAGCAGGGTCGACAGGAGCGGGAGCAGCGCGATCGTCCAGCTCCAGCCGGTGTCGACGGGCGTGCCGTCGGGCACGCGGGACGGCTGCGCCACGCCGAAGGTGGCCGGGTCGTAGGGCGCGGCGGCGCCGACCTGCACCGGGTACGCGGACTGGCCCTGGTATGCCGGTTGCTCCACGGAGGCGGGCTGGGCCGCAGAGGCGGGCTGGGCCGCGTACGCCGGCTGCGCGGTCGCCGCGGGCGCGACGTGGTGGGTCCAGCCGATGCCGTCCCACCAGCGCTGCCCGCCCGAGCCGCTCGGATCGGCGTACCACCCGGGGGCGATCTGTGTGTCGGCGGGCTCGGTCATGGGGCTCCTCGGTCGGTCGGGCGTCGTGGGGCTGTGCGGGTCGGCTCATCGTACTGACGGATGCACCGCCGGGGGCAGCCCACTTCGGGTGCCGGGTCCGGGTCGCGGCAGGCGACGCGGATGCCCCGCCCGCCGTCAGGCGCCGGGGCGTCAGGCCTCGACGTCGTCGAGCCGGGCGATGACGACCTCGAGCAGCCGGGCGAGCTCGCCGCGCTCGGCGTCGTCGAGGTCGCGGAGCACGTCGGACTCGACGACCTCGGAGCCGCGGATCGCGAGGCTGAACAGCTCCCAGCCGCCATCGGTGAGGGTGACGAGGATCCGGGTGCGGTTGCCGGGATCGGGGGCGCGCTGCACGAGGTCGCGGTCGGCGAGCTTGTCGAGCCGGTGCGTCATCGACGATGGCGCGACGTTCGTCTGGTCGGCGAGCTGGCTCGGCGTGAGCGGTTCGCCGGACTTCGCGAGCGACGCGACCACGGCCCACTCGCCGGCGCTGAGGTCGAGGTCGGCGAGCTGCCGGGCGTACCACTGGTCGAGCTTGCGCGACAGGCTCTGCACCGCGGTGATGACGCGCTGCACCGACTCCTCGCCGCCGGCGGCGACGTACGCGGCGACCGCGCGGCGGTGCAGCTCGGGCGCGGTCGGGGTTCGCTTGGCCATGCGGGAATTCTCCCACGCGGAGTTCGGTTGCTAATATTTCGATATCGAATAGTTCAGCTTCGAAACCTGACGGTCGGCGCGGGTCGGGGCATCCGTCACCTCGGGAGGGGGATCCGTCATGCGCGCGAAGCTGCTCGTGCTCGCGTCCGCCATCGGCATGCTCGGCTGGGGCGGCATCCTGCCGTTCCAGTACGCGTACGCCGCCGAGACGCGGGAGTGGGGCGCGCTCGTCGCGGCCGCCGCGTCGTCGCTCTTCTCCGTCGGCGCGCTCGCCGCCGCGCCGCTGGCCGGCCGGCTCAGCGACCGGTACGACCCCGTGAAGGTCGCCGTCGTCGCGCAGCTCGTCGCGGCCGCCGGTGCCGCCTCGCTGATCCTCGCGAACGACCCCGTCACCTTCCTCGCCGGCATGCTCGTGTTCGGCCTCGGGCTCTCGGGGGCGTCGCCGGCGAAGCAGGTGCTCGCCCTCCAGTGGTCGTCGAGCGAGGACCGCCGGCGCGTCTTCGCCTACAAGTTCACCGGCGAGTCGCTCGGCATGGCCGCCGGCGCCTTCCTCGCCGGGCACCTCGTCGACCTCGACCGGCCCGACGGGCTCACGGTCGGCTTCGCCATGGCCGCGGCGGGGTTCGTGCTCTCGTCGGCGATCATCGCCCTGGCCGGTCGCGGCGCCCCGGTGCCGAGCGAGTTCGGCCGCGCGGGCGACGACCCGCGCGACGGAGCCGGCCGCGGCGCGGTGCGCGCGATCGTCGCCGATCCCGCGCTGCGCTGGTCGGCCATCGTGACGATCGCGCTCGCGCTCGGCTTCTACGCCCAGTTCGAGTCGGGCCTCCCGGCCTACGGCATCACCGTGCTCGGCGTCGACCCCGCCGCCATCGGCACGGCCGCCGCCGTCAACTGCATCGTGATCGTCGCGCTGCAGGTCGTGATGGTGCGGCTCACCGCCAAGCGCAGCGCGCCGGTGCTGCTCATGGCCGTGGGAGCCATCTGGGTGATCGCCTGGCTCGGCCTGTCGGCCGCGCAGGTCGTCGACCCCGTGATCGCGTCGGCCGTGTTCGTCACCGCCTACGGCGTCTTCGCCGTCGGCGAGACGATCTACAGCCCGGTGCTGAACCCGCTCGTCGCCTCCCTGGCTCCCGCCGGGCGGGTCGGCGGCACGCTCGGTACCATCTCGGCGCTGCAGACGGCGTTCTCGGCGGCGGGCCCGCTCGTGGCGGGCGTGCTGCTCGGCGCGGGGCTGACGGGCGTGTTCCTGGGACTCCACCTCGGCGTGAGCCTCGTGGCCGTGTTCGCGGCCTGGCGCGTGCACCGCGCGCTCGCGGCCCGGGGGCGGCGAGCGCGTGCGGGCGCGACGGACCGCGCGACGGCCGTCGAGGCGCCGTCCGCCGACGCCGCCGAGCGCCGCGACTCCCCGCCGACCGAGCCGATCGCGCTCGGGCGGCTCACCGACGCCTGACCAGCGGAGACGACGACGGGCTCCCGGGGATGCATCCCCGGGAGCCCGTTCCGTTCCGTTCCGCCGCGACTACTCGCCGGCGATGACGAGCTCGTCGAGCGGCTTGCGCACGCGCGGGGCGACCTCGCGCTCGCGGAGGGCGTCGGGCAGCGCGTCCACGTCGCCGAGCACGCCGACGGCGGTCACCGAGACGACCTCGAAGCGCTCGCCGAGGCCGAACGCCTCGGCGATGCGAGCGCCGTCGAAGCCGCCCATCTGGTGGGTGTGCAGGCCCTCGTGCTGGGCCTGCACCGAGTAGTGCGCGACGGCCTGGCCGAGGTCGTAGCGGGCCCACGGCCGCGGCTTGCCCTCGTCGTCGGCGATCTCGGCGACGTTCGCGATGAGCACGGCCGCCGAGTCGGCCCAGGCCTGGTTGAAGCCGAGCAGCGCGTCGTGGAGCGTGGTGAACGCCTCCGAGCCCCGGCGGGCGACGATGAAGCGCCACGGCTGGGTGTTGTTGGCCGACGGGGCCCAGCGCGCGGCCTCGAGCACGGTGCGCAGGGCGTCGGCGGGGATCTCCGCGGCGGGGTCGTACGCGCGCGGGCTCCAGCGGTCGACGAGGGCGTCGATCAGGGGCGCCGTGGTGTCGGCGCGGCGGGAGGTGAGGTCGGTCACGAGGGTCATGGCGAGGGCCTTTCGATGGAGATGGGTGGAGCCGGGGCGCCGTCGACCCGCTCGATTCAAACGCATGCAAGCCCGGGGTATTCCCGACGCGTAACTCGATGAAACGGTTCGTCATCGGACGGAGCATCCCGGCCCCCTTCCCACCCGCGGCCCGCTGTGCGACCATGGCGAGCGGTGCGCCCGACGATGAGCGCACGACCCCGAACGGAAAGGCCGAACATGCCACGCTTCCGATCCATAGCGGCGACCTCCGCCCTGGCACTCGCCATCACCGCCCTCGCGGCGGCACCGGCGGCCGTCGCGACCGACACGTCCGAGGGCGCCGAGCAGGAGTACGTCGTCCTGTTCACCGAGGGCGCCTCGACCGCCGACGCGCGAGCCGCCGTCGCCGCGGCGGGCGGCACCATCGTCAGCGAGAACACCGACGTGGGCGTCGCGACCGTCGCGACCACGAACGCCGAGTTCGCCGCCGACGCCGCGGCCCAGGGCGCGATCCAGGGCACCGCCCAGAACCGCGTCATCGGCGACGTGCCGGAGGACAAGGCCTCCGACGAGCAGATCCGCAAGGCCGACGCCGTCGAGGAGGAGACCAAGGTCGCCGGCGCGAACGCCAAGGGCTCGAAGCCCGGCCAGGGCGGCGGCGCCGCGAAGAACGAGCCGCTCGCCTCGTACCAGTGGGACATGCAGCAGATCGGCGCCACCGCCGACGGCTCGTACAAGTACGAGAAGGGCTCCAAGCAGGTCCGGGTGGGCATCATCGACACCGGCGTCGACGGCAGCCACCCCGACATCGCGCCGAACTTCGACGCGAAGCTGAGCCGCAACTTCACCACCGACATCCCGTTCGACGCCAACGGCGGGTACATCGACGGCCCCTGCGAGGACGAGCCCGACCAGTCGTGCTCCGACCCGGCCGACGTCGACGAGGACGGCCACGGCACGCACGTCGCCTCCACGATCGGCGCGCCGATCAACGGCATCGGCATCGCGGGCGTCGCGCCGAACGTGACCCTCGTGAACCTCCGCGCCGGCCAGGACTCGGGCTACTTCTTCCTGCAGCCGTCGGTCGACGCGCTCACCTACGCGGGCCGCACCGGCATCGACGTCGTCAACATGAGCTACTACGTCGACCCGTGGCTGTTCAACTGCGCCTCGCACCCGGCGGACTCTCCGGAGGACCAGCAGGAGCAGCAGACCATCGTGGCCGCCATGCAGCGCGCCCTCGACTTCGCCCGCAACCGCGGCGTGACGCTCGTGGCCGCCGCCGGCAACGAGGCATCCGACTACACCAAGGTCCTCAGCGACGCGACGAGCCCCGACTTCGCCGACGTGCCGGGTGAGGCCGCCTACGTGCGCGACCTGCTCGACCCCGCGTCGTGCGTGTCGGTGCCGTCGGAGAGCCGCGGCGTGATCTCGGTGTCGAGCACCGGCGTCTCGAAGCGCAAGGCGTACTACTCGAACTACGGCAACGGGTACATCGACGTGGCCGCCCCCGGCGGCGACGTGTACGACACCGCGACGAACACCCGCGACATCTCGAAGGCGATCCTCGCGGCGTACCCGAAGTCGCTCGCCGAGGCCAACGGCGAGATCGACGAGAACGGCGAACCGACGGTCGAGTACGTCGTGAAGAGCTGCGACAAGAACGGCAAGTCCTGCGCGTACTACCAGTACCTGCAGGGCACGTCGATGGCCTCGCCGCACGCGGCCGGCGTCGCGGCGCTGATCGTCAGCAAGTACGGCCTGCCCGACGTCGTGCGCGGCGGCAAGTACCTCCCGGCGCAGGTCGTCGAGCAGGTGCTGCTGCGTTCGGCCGTCGACACCGCGTGCCCGACGCCCCCGGCGTTCACCTACACGCGGATCACGCCGGCCGGCGCGACCATCACCGCGACGCACACCTGCGAGGGCGGTACGTCGAAGAACGGGTTCTACGGCGACGGCATCGTGAACGCGCTGCGGGCGATCGGCCGATAGGCCGGCGCCCCGCACCGCATCCACGGAACGACACGACGGGCGGATGCCGCGACTCGCGGCATCCGCCCGTCGGCGTCTGCGGCCGCCCGCGCGGGGCGACCGATCGGCGGCGCGAGCGCTCGCACCGCCGGCGTGATCAGGCCCGCTCGAGCTCCTCGCCGATGCCGGCGACGAACGCGTCGATGTCGTCCTCGCTCGTGTCGAACGAGCACATCCAGCGCACCTCGCCGCGCGCGGCATCCCAGTCGTAGAAGCGGAAGCCGCGGTCGCGCAGCCGGTCGGCCACGCCCGCGGGCAGTGCCGCGAAGACGCCGTTCGACTCGGTCGGCTGCGTGAAGGAGAGGCCCGGAAGGCCGCCGGCGGCGATCCCGGCCTCGAGGCCGTCGCGGAGGCGCTTGGCCATCGCGTTCGCGTGCGACGCGCTCCGCAGCCACAGGTCGCCCTCGTACAGGGCGATGAGCTGGGCCGAGACGAACCGCATCTTCGACGCGAGCTGCATGTTCAGCTTCCGCAGGAACGTGAGCCCCTCGGAGGCGGCGGGGTTCAGCACCACGATCGCCTCGGCGCCGAGCGCGCCGTTCTTCGTGCCGCCGACGCTCACGACGTCGACGCCGGCGTCGGTGGTGAAGGCGCGGAGCGGGGCATCCAGCGCGGCCGCCGCGTTCGACAGGCGCGCGCCGTCGAGGTGCACGCGCATGCCGAGCGAGTGCGCGTGGTCGGCGATCGCGCGGATCTCCTCGATCGAGTAGCGGGTGCCGAGCTCGGTGGTCTGCGTGATCGACACGACGAGCGGCTGCGCGCGGTGCTCGTCGCCCCAGCCCCACGCCTCGCGGTCGATGAGCTCGGGGGTGAGCTTGCCGTTCGGTGTCGGCACGCCGAGGATCTTGATGCCCGCGACCCGCTCGGGCGCGCCGCCCTCGTCGGTGTTGATGTGCGCGGTGGTCGCCGCGACGACCGCGCCCCAGCGCGGCAGCATCGACTGCAGGCCGGTCACGTTCGCGCCGGTGCCGTTGAAGACGGGGAAGGCCTGAGCATCCTCACCGAAGTGCCCGGCGAAGACGTGCTGCAGGCGCTCGGTGTACTGGTCTTCCCCGTACGCGACCTGGTGGCCGCCGTTGGCCTGCGCGATCGCGTCGAGCACCTCGGGGTGCACGCCGGAGTAGTTGTCGGAGGCGAAGCCGCGGAAGGTGGTGTCGTGGAGCTGGTCGGTCACCGAACCATCCTCGCACCTGCGCCTCCGACAACCCGGGGCGCTACCCGCGCAGCGCCTCCGAGAACTTCACCCGGGCGCCCGTGCGCAGCAGCGAGTGCCGGTAGATGCGGTCGCCGACGAGCAGCGCGAGCACCGTCGTCGCGACCAGGATCGCGAGCGACACGATCGGCTCCCACCACTCGGCCTGCTCGAGGAACACCCGCATCGGCATGCCCACCGGCGCCGAGAACGGCACGTAGCTCATGATCGCGAGCACGGTCGGGTTGTCGTTGAAGAACACGATGAGCAGGTACGGCAGCATCACGAGCATCGTCACCGGGGTGGTCACCGAGCCGACGTCCTCGGCGCGCGACACGGTCGCGGCGGTCGCCGCGAACAGGGCGGCGAGCATGATGAAGCCGACGGCGAAGAACGCGACGAACCAGACGACGGATGCCCCGAGCCCGCCGAGCAGCACCTGTTGGCCGGTGAGCGCGAGCCCGAGGATCGCGAGCCCGGCGATGGCTACGATCTGCGCGAACGCCATGACGCTGTTGCCGAGGACCTTGCCGGTGAGCAGCGCCCGCGCCGACACCGTCGACAGCAGGATCTCGATGATGCGGGTCTGCTTCTCCTCGACGACCGACTGCGCGATGGTCTGGCCGAAGGTCAGCGCCGAGAAGAAGAAGACGATGCCGAATCCGAAGGCGACGAAGTACGCGAGCTGCGGGTCGACGGGCGCGACGTCGAGGATCGCGACGGGCGGGACCAGGGCGAGGGAGGATGCCACGCCCCAGGGCGCGTCGCCGAGGCCGATGACCGTGACGGGCGAGTCCGCCGCGACCGTGCCCGGCGGCTCGGCGGCGACGAGGTCGCCTCCCGCGGCGAGGTCGGACGCGGCGACCTCGTCGGTCGGCGCCACGATCGCCTCGACGTCGCCGTCGCGGAGGAGCGCCTCGGCATCGGCGAGGTCGGCCGCGGGAACGGCCTCGAGCGAGGCGACGCCCGCGACGGCGTCGGCCGCGGTGCCCACGACGGCGACCCGCGAGGGCTCGTCCTGCGAGCCGAACACCGAGCCGAGGATCACCGAGGCGAGTACCGCGGCCATCAGCACGATCGTCGAGATCACGAACGCCTTGCTGCGCAGTCGGGTGGTGATCTCGCGGCCGGCGACGAGGCCGCTGGCCTGGGTGAACGACGGGTCGCGTCGCTCGAGCTGCGTGCTCATCGCACGACCTCCTGGAAGATCTGGGCGAGCGTGGTCTGCTCGCGGGTGAAGCTGACGACGTCCCCGCGGGACACCGCCTCGGCGAGGACGGCGTGGCGCGCGGCATCCGTCTCGGCCTCGAAGAGCGCCCAGCCGCCGTCGAAGGTGACGACCCGGACGCCGGGGATGCCGCGCACCCAGCCGGCGTCGTTGGAGGTGAGGAGCTCCCAGCGGTCGCTCGCGAACTCCTCGCGGAGCGCGTCGCGCGGCCCGGCCGCGCGGATCGTGCCGCCCGCGATGATGACGAGGTCGTCGCAGAGCCGCTCGACGACGTCGAGCTGGTGCGACGAGAACAGCACCGGCGCGCCCTGCGCTGCCACGTCGGCGAGCACCGACTGCACCGTCTCGACGGCCATCGGGTCGAGGCCCGAGAACGGCTCGTCGAGGATGAGCACTTCGGGGCGGTGCACCAGCGCGGCGGCGATCTGGGCGCGCTGCTGGTTGCCGAGCGAGAGCGACTCGACGGTGTCGCCGAGCCGCTCGCCGAGGCCGAGCCGCTCGAGCAGCTCGGTCGCGTTGCGGCGGGCGGCGGCCGCCGACCAGCCGTGCAGGCGGGCGAGGTACACCGTCTGCTCGAGCACCTTCATCTTCGGGTAGAGCCCGCGCTCCTCCGGCATGTAGCCGAACGTGCGCCGGTCGGCCGCGGCGAGCGGCTTCCCGTCGAGGGTGACGGTGCCGCCGTCCGCGGCGAGCACGCCGAGGACGATGCGCATGGTCGTGGTCTTGCCGGCGCCGTTGCCGCCGACGAAGCCGGTGAGACGGCCGTCGCCGACGGTGAAGCCCACGCGGTCGAGGGCCAGGCGGTCGCCGTACCGCTTGGTGAGGTCGTTGAGTTCGAGCATGGCTCAACGCTAGGGATGCGGCGTGCGGCGGGGCATCCGTCGCGCGGGGGGTTCTCGGGGCAGTCGGGGCGCCGCGCGGCGGACGCATCCGGCGCGCCTCCGCCGCGCCTCCGCCGCGAGGGGGAGATGCGCGCGCGTCGGGAGGATGCAACGGGTTCCGGATGTCGGCGGGCGCGGTTACCCTGCACGGATGGATGTCGCCACCGGGGGGATGCGGACGTTCGTCCAGGTGCTCGTGAACACGGCCGTCGCGAACATCACGACGAGCTTCCTGTGGTTCGCGCTGACCTTCTGGGTCTACCTCGAGACGCGGTCGGTGCTCGCCACCGGCATCATCGGGGGCGCGTACATGCTGCTCATCGCGTTCTTCGCGATGCTGTTCGGCACGCTCGTCGACCGGCACCGCAAGCTCCGGGTCATGCAGTTCTCGAGCCTCGTGACGCTCGGGTCGTTCATCATCGCGGGCGCCCTGTACCTGCTCCACCCCGAGTCGGCGCTGCTCGACCTCGGCGGGCCGTGGTTCTGGGCGTTCACGGGCATCATCCTGTTCGGCTCGGTCATCGAGAACCTGCGCAACATCGCGCTGTCGACGACCGTCACCCTGCTCGTGCCCGAGGAGCGGCACGCGAACGCGAACGGCCTCGTCGGCACCGTGCAGGGGCTCGCCTTCATCGTCACCAGCGTGTTCAGCGGGCTCGCGATCGGGCTGCTCGGCATGGGCTGGACCCTCGTCATCGCGATCGCGCTCACCCTCGTCGCCCTCGTGCACCTGCTATTCCTCCGCATCCCCGAGGAGCGGCCCGAGCCCGCCGAGGGCGAGAAGGCGCCGACGATCGACTTCCGGGGCAGCTTCGCCGCGGTCCGCAAGGCGCCCGGCCTGTTCGCGCTCATCCTGTTCTCGACGCTGAACAACCTCATCGGCGGCGTCTACATGGCGCTCATGGACCCGTACGGCCTCACGATCTTCTCGGTCGAGGCCTGGGGGTTGGTGCTCGGCGTGACCGCGACCGGCTTCATCATCGGCGGACTCGTCATCGCGAAGTTCGGGCTCGGGAAGAACCCGATCCGCACCATGCTGCTCGTCGTCATCGGCATGGGCGTGCTCGGTTCGCTCTTCACGATCCGCGAGTGGTGGCCGCTCTACGCGATCGGCATCTGGGCGTACATGTGCCTCATCCCCGTGGTGGAGGCGTCCGAGCAGACCGTGATCCAGAAGGTCGTCCCGTTCCGCACGCAGGGGCGGGTGTTCGGGTTCGCGGCCGCCGTCGAGTCGGCCGCCGCGCCGGTCACGGCGTTCCTCATCGCCCCGATCGCGCAGTTCTGGCTCATCCCGTACATGGAGTCCGACGCCGGCCAGGAGGTCTGGGGCTGGCTGCTCGGCGACGGCGACGCGCGGGGCATCGCGCTCGTGTTCCTGTTCTCGGGGCTCGTCATGGTGGTGCTCGCGCTCGTCGCGTTCACGACGAAGTCGTACCGGCTGCTGTCGGCGGAGTACGCGGGCAACGAGGAGTCGGTGCCGGCCGACGAGCCCGTGGACGAAGCGGCCGCCGACCCTCGCCGCTGACCGTCGCCGCGCTGCCAGTCGGCTACGCGCCCGGTCGCACCACGCCGTGCTCGTACGCGTAGACGACCGCGTGCACGCGGTCGCGCAGCGCGAGCTTCTGCAGCACCTTCGACACGTGCGTCTTCACGGTCGCCTCGCCCACCCAGAGGCGCTGGGCGATCTCGGCGTTCGAGCGCCCCTCGGCGAGGAGTTCGAGCACCTCGCGCTCGCGGTCGGTGAGCGTCGCGAGCGCGCTGCCCGCGCCATGCGCCACTGGCGCGTTGCGCGAGGACGCGAATGGTCGCTCCGGCGAGCCTGAAGCGACGATTCGGGTCCGCGCGGCGGCGATCACGGCGCGCGTGACGTCCGGCGAGAGCAGCGCGTCGCCGCGGGCGACGACCTGCACGGCGTCGATGAGCTGCTCGGGGCTGGAGTTCTTGAGCAGGAACCCGCTGGCACCCGCCTCGAGCGCCTCGAACAGGTAGTCCTCGCGGTTGAAGGTCGTGAGCACGAGCACCGCCGGTCGTTCGCCGCGCTCGGCCACGATCCGCCGCGTCGCGGCGAGTCCGTCGAGCCCGGGCATCTGCACGTCCATGCAGACCACGTCGGGATCGAGCTCGGCGACCGCGGCGATCGCGGCGAGGCCGTCGGCTGCCTCGCCCACGACCTCGATGCCCGGTTCGGAGTCGAGGATGGTGCGGAACCCGCCCCGCACCAGCGCCTGGTCGTCGACGATGAGCACCCGGACGCTCACGAGGCGTCACCTCCGTTCGCGGCGGAACCGGGCGCGGCGACGGATGCCTCGGCGAGCCGCCGCAGCGGCAGCGTCGCCCGCACGAGGTAGCCGCCGCGATGCCGCGGCCCGAACTCGAGCGTGCCGCCGACCACCGCGACCCGTTCGCGCATGCCCGCCTGCCCGAGCCCGCCGCGGCCGGTCGCCGCCGCGCGGCCCGCGCCGGTGTCGGTGACCTCGACCTCGACGCTCGCGTCGTCCCAGCGCACGCGGAGCTCGGCCGTCGCGGCGGCGCCGGCGTGCTTGCGCACGTTCGTCAGGGCCTCCTGGGCGATCCGGTACGAGGTGAGGCCCACGAGGGTGCTCGCCTCGCGCGGCTCGCCGACGACGGTGAAGGTCGTCGGGATGCCGCTCGCCGTCGTGGCGTCGGCGAGGGCGGCCAGGTCGGCGAAGCCGCGGGCGGGTGCGTCCGACGGCCGGGGGTCGGCGCCCGCGGCGGGGCCGGTGCCCGCATTCGCCGGGGCATCCGCATCGCTCGGGGCATCCGTGGAGCGCGGGGCATCCGTGCCGTCGAAGGCGTCCGAGCCCTGGCGCAGGGTGCCGAGCAGGCCGTGCAGCTCGGCGATCGCCTCGCGGGCGCTGTCCTCGATCGCGACCAGCGAGGCGGTCGCCGCCTCGGGATCGCGGGCGAGCACGCGACGGGCGGCGCCCGCCTGCACGCCGATGACCGACACGTGGTGCGCGACGACGTCGTGCAGCTCGCGCGCGATCCGGAGGCGCTCGATGGCGACCGCCTGCGCCCGCGTGCGCTCGCGTTCGGCGGCGAGCTCGACGGTGCGCTGCTCGAGCGCCGCGCGCGACCGTGCCGACCGGTAGGCGTTGTCGCCGAAGAACCAGGCGCCGCCGAAGAACAGCAGGTTCGTGAGGATGTTGATGAGCGCGTAGGCGACGTACGGCGAGACGAGCCCGTCGACCTCGCGCGACAGGTCGGGCAGGTGGTCGGGCATGTTCGACGAGACGATCACGTCCCAGAAGAGCCAGCCGAGCATGCCGACGACGATGACGCCGCGCACGACCTGGGCGATCAGGCGGTTCCGCCCCCACGCGCCGATCGAGTAGATGGCGATGAACAGGTCGATGTTCGAGAAGAGCAGGTCGCCCGACTGCGTGAGCGCGCCGACGACGAACGCGGCCGTGAGCACGATCGCGACGAGCTCCGGCTGCAGGCGCCGGGCGGCGAGCGGCAGGGTCATCGCGGCCGCCCACACGAGGGTCGCCCAGAACGGCACGCCCTCGGCCCAGCCCGAGGCCCGGTACAGCCAGGCGGAGGCGACCGACGCGGCGAACAGGACGACGGCCAGCACGGCGTCGTTGCGCAGGCCCGCCCGGCCGGGCCGGGGACGGACCCACTCGACGCCGTCGAGCACGGGCGGGGCGGAGGTCACCCCGCCACGCTAGCGGCGGGCGCCGGGCGGGGCATCCGTCGCGCGGGTGATCCCGTCACCCCGCCGCAGGTTCACCGCACCTCGTACTGGAGCGTCACCTGCCCGCCCGGGTGCTCGACCGCGTGGTGGAACGCGAGGCGCCGCTCGCCGAGGTCTCCGGGCGTGAACGACCGGCCGGCCCCGATGAGCACCGGGAGGATCCGCAGTCGCAGCACGTCGACGAGGCCCGCCCGCAGGAGGTCGTCGGCGAGGTCGAGGCTGCCCCAGACGATGGTCGACCCGTCCAGCTCACGGAGCTCGGCCACCGCGTCGAGGTCGCGCAGGATGCCGATCTCGTCGTCGCCCCACGGCGCCCGGTCGAGCGTCGTGGAGACGACGTGCTTCGGCAGGCGGGCGATGGGCACGGCCACGCGCTCGACCTCGGCGTCGGCGGCCGGCCAGTAGGCGGCGAACATCTCGTAGGTGGCGCGGCCCAGCACGATGCGGTCGACCGTCTCGAGCAGGGCGAGCTGGTCGTGGTCGTCGGCGTTGAGCCGGTCGACCGAGCCGAAGTAGTCGATGCCGCCCTCGGCGTCGGCCGCGTAGCCGTCGGCGCTCACGATCTGCTCGAGGATGAGCCGGCCCATCAGCGCGGCTCGCCCGACGTCGCCTGCTGCGCCGCCAGCTGCTCGTCGAGCATCTCGAGCGCCGACGACCAGCCGTCGTACACGTCGTCGCCCGGGCCGGCGACGAGGCCGCGCACCGAGAACGTCAGTTCGGTGCGGTCGCCGTCGTCGAGCTCGGCGAGCTCGACCACGATGACGGGCCGATCCTCGTCGACGTCGTCGGGACCGCCCCACGTGAAGACCAGGCGCGACGGCGGGTCGACCTCGCGGTAGACGCCGGCCGTCGGGTACTCCCGCCCGTCGGCCGGGTTCACCATCGTGTAGGCGTACTCGCCGCCGACCTCGGCGCGCAGCCGCACGCTGCCCGGCTTGATCTCGATGCCGCGCGGATGCCACCACTCGGCGGCGTCGGCCTCGGTCGTCCAGGCCTGCCACACCAGCTCGCGCGGTGCGTCGAACACGCGCACGATCTCGAAGCCGTCAGTCTCGTTCGTCTCGGACACGTCGGTCCCCCTTCATCTCGCGGAGTCGCGCATCGAGCCGGTCGAACCGTTCGTTCCATTCGATGCGGTGGCGCTCGACCCACGCGGATGCCTCGTCGAGCGGCTCGGTGCGCAGGGTGCAGGTGCGCCACTGCGCGTTCGCGGTGCGCTCGATGAGCCCGGCGCGCTCGAGCACCCGGAGGTGCTGCGAGATCGCGGGACGGCTCATCGCGAACGGCTCGGCCAGCTCGCCGACGGTCGCCGCGCCCTCGCGGAGGCGGGTGATGATCGCCCGCCTGGTCGGGTCGGCGAGGGCCTGGAAGACCAGGCTCAACTCGTCGGATGCACCCATGTAAGCAACTCCTTAATTAATGATCTGCTTAACTTACGACGGTGAGGATCTCTCGTCAACCGTTTCCGGCAGGGGGATGGCGTCGGATTTCCCGCACTGGGTACGCTCGGTCGACATGACCCAGTCGACCTCGCCCGACCTCCCCGCGACCGGCGCGGCGCCCGACGAGCGCGTCATCCGGCCCGAGGTCCCGCCCTCGGGCTTCGGCTGCGTCGAGTGCCTCGCGCACCCCGAGGGCTGGTGGGTCCACCTCCGGCGCTGCGCCTGGTGCGGGCACATCGGATGCTGCGACACGTCGCCCGAGCAGCACGCCACGCGGCACGCGCACGAGTCGGGGCATCCGGTGGCGCGATCGTTCGAGCCCGGTGAGAGCTGGTTCTGGGACTACGAGCGCAACGAGCCCACCGAACCGGCCGACGGCGTCGACCTCGTGCCGCCCGTGAGCCGCCCGGTGCCGCAGGGCTCGCCCGCCCCGCGCGACCGAGTGCCCGCGGACTGGCGCCGGCGCATCCACCGCGTCGGCGTGGAGCCCCCGCCCGAGGCCTGAGCGGCGAGGACTGAGCGGCGAGGTCCGAGCGGCGAGGTCCGAGCGGCGGCGCCGGCTCGCCGCCGCGTGCCGCAGAATCGAGTCGGGACCCGCACCACCCGCGCGAAGGAGCCGCACCCATGCCGAAGCCGTCCACGATCGATCGCGGCGCGGCCGCCGGCGACCTCGAGCGGATGCTCCGCCCCGGGCAGGTCTCCACCGACGCTGCCGTCCTCGACGAGTACGCGCAAGACGACGCCGAATGGGCCGACTTCACCCCGCCCGTCGCCGTCGTCTTCGCCGAGACCGCCGACGACGTCGCCGCGGTCGTGCGCTACGCCGGGGCATCCGGCCTGTCGGTCGTGCCGCGCGGGGCGGGCACCGGACTGTCGGGCGGCGCGAACGCGCTCGTCGACTCCATCGTGCTGTCGCTCGAGCGGATGACCCGCATCGTCGAGGTGAACCGCGCCGAGCGCTACGTGCGCGCGGAACCCGGCGTGATCAACGACGTCCTCCGCGAAGCCGTGGCCGAGCACGGGCTCTGGTACCCGCCCGACCCGGCCTCGTACAAGATCTCGACCATCGGCGGCAACGCCGCCACGAACGCCGGCGGCATCTGCTGCGTGAAGTACGGCGTCACCCGCGACTACGTGCTCGGCCTCACCGTCGTGCTCGCCGACGGGTCGATCGTCGAGCTCGGGCGGCGCACCGCCAAGGGCGTCACCGGGTACGACCTCACCGCGCTCATGGTCGGCTCCGAGGGCACCCTCGGCATCATCGTCGAGCTCACGCTGAAGCTGCTGCCGCTCGCCGGCCGCGAGGAGCGCGCCGTCGTCGGCACGTTCGGCTCGCTCGAGGCCGCCGGCGAGGCCGTCGCCGCGATCTCGGCGGCCGGCATCGTGCCCTCGGCGCTCGAGATCATCGACCGCACCTGCATCGAGGCGGTCGAGGCCTGGCAGCACCTCGGGCTCCCGCAGGGCGCCGACACGCTCCTGCTCGCGAAGGTCGACGACGTCGGGGCCCGCGGCGACGAGCTCGTGGCCTCCGTCGCCGCCCGCATGGCCGAAGCGGGGGCGCTCGGCGTCGAACGGGCGACCGACCCCGACGAGGTCGACCGGCTCTTCCTCGCGCGCCGGCTCGCGTACCCGTCGCTCGAGCGCCTCGGCCCCGTGCTGACCGAGGACATCTGCGTGCCGCGCGGCGCGGTGCCCGAGATGCTCGGCCGCATCCGGGCCACCGCCGCCGAGCACGACGTCGTGATCGCGAACATCGCGCACGCCGGCGACGGCAACCTGCACCCGCTGATCATCGCGCCCGAGGGCGACGACGCCGCGAAGGCCCGGGCGAAGATCGCGTTCGACCGGATCGTCGACGACTGCCGCGCGCTCGGCGGCACCGTCACCGGTGAGCACGGGGTCGGCCTGCTGAAGCTGCCGGGCGCACGTTCGGAGCTCGGCGAGCGGGTGCTCGGGATGCACCGGGCGATCAAGGACGCGCTCGACCCGCACGGGGTGCTGAACCCGGGGAAGGCGTTCCCGGCGTAGGGCCGCCTCGCGGGCGGATCAGGCCCCGGTGCCCCAGGCGAAGCCGTCGGGGTCGGTGAACGCGCCGCCGCCGTCGATCACCAGGCGGTGCGAACCGCTGCCCTCGGCGGGCACCCCGGCGGCCTTCGCCAGCGCACGACGCTTGTAGAGGCCGAGCAGGATCGGGCTCCCCGGGGTGGTGAACTCGACGTACGCGCCGAAGCTCTTGCCGACGGCGAGGCCCCGGTCGACGTAGAAGCGCTTGGTCGCCCCGATGTCGTCGGCGCCGAGCAGCAGCACGATGCGCTCGATGTCGGCGGTGGCCGGGCCGGAGTCCTTCTTCGCGGACGTGGCGATGGTCCAGATGGCGCCGTCGGGCGCGCGGAGGTTGCCGCCCACGCCCCAGAGGGACTTCTCGACGGGCTTGACGACCGTCGCGCCGGCGGCGAGGCCCCGCTCGAACAGGAGGCGCACGTCGGCCGGCTGGGCCACGTTGAGCGAGAGCGTGTAGCCGCGGAAGCCGCTCGTCGGGGCATCCGTGGCGCGCACCTTCACGCGGTCGCCGATGCCGAACGCGGTCGCGTAGAAGCGCTCGGCGTCGGCCGCCGCGGCGGTGTCGTCGGTCTCGAGGGTGACGGAGTCGATGGTGGTGATCGTGTCGGTGGAGTTCATGGAAGCGACGCTACGAGCGGCCGCGGGGGTGCCGCTTCTCGATTCCTGCTCGATGCGCGGTCTACTCAGCCGCGGGGCGCGCGAGCCACTCCAGCAGCACCCGGTTGAAGGCCTTCGGCTGCTCGATGTTGGCCGCGTGGCCGTCCTCGGGGATCACGACCGACGACGCGAGCGGGTTGAGCGCGGCGCTCGCGGCGGCGTGGGTGGCGGGCCAGAGCTCGCTCTCGGCGCCCGCGACGAAGCGCACGGGCACCGACGCCGAGGCGATCGTGTCGCGCCAGTCGCGCCGGGCGTGGTCGCCGATGAGCTCGAGCTCGGCGGGCGTCAGCTGACGCGGAAGCTTCTGCGGCTGGAGCGCGCGCAGCACCCGTGCGATCCGTACGACGCCCTTCGACCTCGCCGGCACGCGCCCCGGGTCGGGGATGCCCGTCGCGAAGTAGGTGTCGCGGTTCTGTTCGTCGTAGCCGTAGAACCCGTGCGGCCAGGTCGCGTCGTTCAGCATCTTCGGGGTCTGGTCGACGATGAGGATGTTCCGGACGCGCGCCGTTGCCGCCCGCGAGGCGGGGTCGGCGTCGGCGAGCAGCGCCCAGATCGAGTTCCCGCCGAGCGAGCCGCCGACGAGGCTGACGTCCGCGAGATCGAGGGTCTCGAGCAGGTCGCGGATGTCCCGCCCGTGGCGTTGCATGGTGTGCCCGCCGTCCGGCCCGACCTCGGATGCCCCGTGCCCGCGCTTGTCGAGGGCGATGACGCGGTACCCGGCCCGGGCGAGCGCGCGCTGCTGAGACTTCCAGCTGGTGGTCGCGGCCCGGAACCCGGCGACCAGCACGACGGGTCGGCCGGCGGGATCGCCGTGCTCGTCGACGTGCAGCCGGGTGCCGTCGGATGCGGTGATGGTGGGCATCGGCGCCTGCCTCTCGGTTCCGGCCTCGATGCCGGTGGTGCGGGGAATCCGGGTCGTGCGGGAGTTCAGTCTGTCAGCCGAGCGGCTCGGCACGCAGGTCGCGCACGTGGGTGAACTCCTGGTCCCAGAGCAGGTAGATCAGCCAGTTCGGCAGCAGGTACGACTCCTGGAGGAAGTTCGCCTGCGAGGCGTGGATGGTCCAGCCCTCGTGCTTCTTCCCGACCTCGGCGCTCATCGCGTACTCGGGGTGCGGCTGGTTCGCGACGACGAACTTCCCCGTCTCGCCGCCGAAGATCGAGAGGGCCGTGGTGGGGCTGATCGTGTAGACGAGGTGGTCGGGTCCGCGGTAGTCGCCGTCGGATGCCTCGAGCTCGGCGATCGCCCGCTCCGCGACCTCGCCCATCCGCATGTGGTCCTTGTGGCCCGTCGCGCCGGATTCCGGCCAGAAGGCGACGACCACGTCGGGCTTCACCCGTCGCAGCTCGGCGACGACGCGCTCGACGAGTTCGTCCTCGTCGACTTCGGGGAGCCCGCCGTCGGGGTAGTCCCAGACGACGTGGCGGTCGACGCCGAGGTTCCAGCTGTTCTTGAGCGCCTCGGCCTTGCGGATGTCGCCGAGGTCGGACTGCCGGCCGACGGGCGGGGACTGCTCGCCGGCCTCGCCGCGGGTGGCGGTGATCATCGCGGTGTACGCGCCGTCCCGCTGCTTCGCGCGCCAGAACAGGCCGTTGACGGTCTGCTCGTCGTCGGGGTGGGCGAACACGCCCAGTACGCGGGTGCCGCCGAGCTCGCCGATGACGGAGTCGACGCCGCGGGCGGTCGGTTCGTGGAAGAGGCTGCGGCCGGCCCAGTACAGGCCGCCGACGAGGGTGACGAGGACGGCGGCGATGACGATGAGCGCGACGGTGCGCTTGCGCATGGTGGGGCCTTCGGTTCGGGGGAGGGATGCCTCGTAGGGGAGGATCCGGAGCATCGTATCCGGAGGGCGGCGCGCGACCGAATCGGCGGGCGGACCGGGCGTTCCGACGGGCCGGTCCGAGGCGCGCGCGAAGGTGGCCGATCAAATACAGACAACCCTGTCGGTTTTCTGTATGCTGCTCATCGGCCCGGCCGCGCACGGAGGCGCGGCGGCCACGACCGGGAGCATCGATGGAGAGCATCACCAAGAACCCGCAGCCGCCCGCGACCCTGCGCGCCATGATCGAACGCGCGTACGGCGCCGACCTCGTGCCCGAGGGCGACGACTTCGCCGAGGAGCTGACGCACGGCTGGTTCAACGTCGCCTACATCGTGCGCCTGAGGGACGGCCGGCGGACCGTGCTGAAGATCGCCCCGCCGGCCGGCGTGGAGGTGCTCACCCGCGAGGTCGACATGATGCGCACCGAGATCGCCGCGATGGAGCTCGTGCGCGAGCGCACGGCCGTGCCGGTGCCCCGCATCGACCACGCCGACCTGTCGCGCGACCTGGTCGACGCCGACTGGTTCTTCATGGAGTACGTCGACGCCGACAACTTCGGCCTCGCCGCCGAGGCCGGCCGCCTCGAGCCCGACGTGATCGCCGCCGCCGAGCGGGAGCTCGGCGCGATGAACCGCGAGCTGAACGGCATCGTCGGCGAGTTCTTCGGCCCGCTGCCGGGGCCGGGGTCGGCGACCTGGCGGGAGGCGTTCACGATCATGATCGAGGACACCCTGCGCGACGGCGAGAAGGTCGGCATCGACCTGGGCTGGACGTTCGACGACATCCGCTCGGTGCTCGCGGAGCACGCCGACGCGCTCGACGAGGTGACCGAGCCGCGGTTCGTCGAGCTCGACCTCTGGACGAAGAACTCGATGATCCGCGACGGGCGCATCGTCGCCATCCTCGACCACGAGCGCGCCGTCTGGGGCGACCCGCTCATGGAGGCCGGGCTCACCGGCATCGACCTGCCCGACTTCGGCGACCCGACGCCGTTCGCGACCGGCTTCGGCATCGAGGTCGCCGAGCTCACCGAGTCGGAGCGAACCCGCCGCCGGCTGTACACGCTCTACCTCGTCGTGATCATGACCGTCGAGACCGGGTTCCGGAAGTCCGACGCCTGGGTGTACGCCTGGTCGCGGAGCCTGCTGGACGCGTTGATGGAGCAGTTCGGTCGCACCCGGCCGGAGTCCGTCGAGGCGACGATCGGCTAACGCTTCGCGGCGCGCTCGCCGGCCTCCGGCCGGAGGAGGAACTTGGCGGCGAGCCATCCGAGCACCGCGGTCGTCAGCCAGACGATGACCGTCGCGAGGATCCACGCGGCGATGCCGTCGAAGCTGAGCCCGTCGCTCAGCAGCGTCGCGAGCCAGAGCGCGACGAACGTCGAGAGCAGTCCGGCGATGCCGGCCACCGTCGGCGCCGAGCGGTGGAAGAGCTTGCGCACGAGCCAGTCGATGAGGGCCTGGGCGAGGGCGAACACGAGGATCGCGACGAAGAACCCGGCCCAGTGCAGGTGGAACGCGGGTACGAGCAGCGCCGCGAGCGCGAGCCCGAGCGCGGCGGTCCCGAGGAAGACGGCGAAGCGGATCAGCAGGCGCACCATGCTCGGAGGCTACCGCCGCGCCGCGCATCCGTTGCCGGGGCGTGCCGGGCGGGAGCATGATGGGCGGGTGGCCCGACCGGAGTCCCCGGCGTGAGCACGCCGGACCCGGCGATCGATCCCGCATCGTCGCCGACGTCGACGCCCCGCCGCGTGCAGGGCGTCTACTTCTCGCTCCTGCTCGGGAACACCCTCGCCGCCTCGTTCATCTGGGGCGTGAACACGCTGTTCCTGCTCGACGCGGGGCTGTCGAACTTCGAGGCGTTCGCCGCGAACGCGTTCTTCTCGGCCGGCATGGTGATCTTCGAGGTGCCGACCGGCGTCGTCGCCGACACCCTCGGCCGGCGCGTCTCGTACCTGCTCGGCACGCTGACGCTCGCCGTGACGACCGTGCTCTACTGGCTGCTCTGGTTCTGGGAGGCGCCGTTCGCGTGGTGGGCGGTCGTGTCGGTGCTGCTCGGCCTGGGCTTCACGTTCTTCTCCGGCGCGGTCGAGGCGTGGCTCGTCGACGCGCTGACGGCGACCGGCTACACCGGCAGCCTCGAGCGGGTGTTCGGCCGCGGCACGGCGATCTCGGGCGCGGCGATGTTCGTCGGGTCGCTGGCCGGCGGCGCGATCGCGCAGGCGACGAACCTCGGCGTGCCGTTCCTCGTGCGTGCCGGGATCCTCGTCGTGATGTTCGTCGTCGCGGCGTTCGTGATGCACGACCTGGGCTTCACCCCGGCGGGCCGGACGAACCCGATCCGGGCGACGAAGGAGGTCTTCAAGGCCTCCGTGCACTACGGCCTGGGCCGGCCGGCCGTGCGCTACATGATGTTCGCGTCGTTCTTCACGACGGGCGTCAGCTTCTACGTCTTCTACGCGCTGCAGCCGTACCTGGTCGAGCTCTGGGGCGACGAGGGCGCGTACTCGATCGCGGGCCTCGCGGCCGCGATCCTCTCGGCCTCGCAGGTCGCGGGCGGATGGCTCGCGCCATGGGTGCGGGGCCGCTTCCGCCGTCGCACCACGACGGCCATCCTGAGCGTCGTCGTGAGCGTCGGCGTGCTGGTCGCCCTCGGGCTGAACCGCAACTTCTGGTTCGCGCTGGTGCTGCTCGTGCTGTGGGGGCTCGTCGAGGCTGCGGCCGGGCCGGTGCGCCAGGCGTACGTGAACGACATGATCCCGTCGCAGCAGCGGGCGACGGTGCTCTCGTTCGACTCGCTGCTCGGCAGCGCCGGCGGCACGGTGATCCAGCCGGTGCTCGGGCGCTCCGCCGACCTCTGGGGGTACCCCGGATCGATGCTCGTGAGCGGCGCGTTCCAGGTGCTCGCCACCCCGTTCGTGTGGCTCAGCCGACGGCAGTCGGAGGCGGCCGACCTGGCCGCCGACGGGGGCGTCGGCTCCGAGTCGGCCGCGGAGGTTCCCGACCCGACCGATCGGTGAACACCCCGCTACCCCCCTTGCGGGGGACAAGCCGAGGTGCGTATCCTGCCCGGAATGCTTCGTCCGCATCGCCCGCGCACCACCACCTCCGCCGTTGCCGTCGCCGGCGCGGCGGTCGTCGCGGTATGCGCGATCGCGTTCGGCATCGGCGTGCACGCGGCGGTCGGCGACCACGACGGCCCCGGGGTGCTGCTCGCCCACCCGGGCATCGCACCCAGCGACCCGGCCGTCGACGGCAGCGGCGGCTCGCTCGCCGACGGCCGCGGATCGGCGGACGACGCCGGCGACGACGAGCGACCGATCGACGGGTCGCCCGCACCGACGCCGGCGCCGACCCCGGTGCCCGGCCCGACGCCCGCGCCCACGCCCGACGCCGGCACGCCGGCCCCGACGCATCCGCGGGTCTCGACGGACCCGACCGACCCGATGTCGCCGAGGTACAACCCCTACGTCACGCCGGGCGACCCCGCCTTCGTGACCGACGAGGCCAAGCGAGCCTGGCTCGGGCGGCAGGCCGTCGTGCGCGCGTGCATGGCCGAGGCCGGGTTCTCCTACCTCGAATGGCAGTGGTGGTTCGGCGGGAGCCCGCTGCCGCCGAACCTCGACGCCGCCGGCGAGGCGGCGTGGATGGCGGCGTTGCGCGGCAGCGGCGGTGCGGATGCCTCGACCGGCGGCTGCGAGGCCGTCGCCGCGCAGGCGGCCGAGGAGGCCGACGCTGCGGGGACCCCGCTCGATGCGCCCATCCCGCCCGCCCCCGACGGCCCGACCCAGCGCGAGCACTGGCTGGAGTTCCAGGACGCGGTGCGCACGTGTATGTCGGATGCCGGGTACGAGTACCGGTACTG
Source organism: Agromyces sp. MMS24-K17 (assembly GCF_043950245.1). Classification (GTDB taxonomy): domain Bacteria; phylum Actinomycetota; class Actinomycetes; order Actinomycetales; family Microbacteriaceae; genus Agromyces. Next base: position 1,095,159 of record NZ_CP171640.1, read on the forward strand.
GGAGTATTGGAACCCCGCCTATCCGGCGACCGGCGGGTCGCCCGCCATGCCGACGGGACTCGACGACGCGCAGCGCGCCGCCTGGAACACCGCGGCGTTCGGCGACGCGGCGGGCGGCGACGGGTCGACCGCATCGGGCGGGTGCTGGACGGTGGGCGCGCAGCAGGCGGCCTGGCGCGAGTGGGGGTAGGTCTCGATACGGTCGCTGCGCGACCTACTCGACCACCGGCGCGGGGGCGGGGTGCTCGCCGAGGGTGTGCACGATGCCGTTCAGCGGCGCGGCATCCGCTCCCCAGAGGGCGATGACCGACGCCGCGAGCTCGTCCTCGAGCCCCGCGAGCGCGCGCACGCGGAACGTGACGGCCGCGGCCGACCTGGCCTCGGTGCGGAAGCCGTCGGCGACCGCCTGCATCCACGCCTCGCTCGCCGCCTTCACCGACACGTAGTTCGCGCCGCCCGCGCGCGGACGCTCGACCGAGGTCGACGAGACGATCGCGAGGCGGCCCGCCTCGGAGTCGACCAGGTCGCCCCAGAAGGCCAGCGTGACGTGCCGGAGCGAGGTGAACGAGCGCTCGAGCGCCCGGTAGTCGTCGTCGCTCTGCGACACGATCGAGCCGCCGCCGCGCCATCCGCCGACGAGGTGGATCACCCCGTCGACCTCGCCGACGCGCGAGTGCACGCGCATCGCGAGCTCGAGCACCTCGTCCTCGTCGGTGAGGTCGGCGACCTCGCCGACCACGCCCGGCACCTCCTCCTCGAGCGAGCGGATGCGGTCGTGGTCGCTGCCGACGGCGACGACGCGCGCGCCGACGCCGAGCAGGCCCGCCGCGACCGCGCGGCCGGAGGCGCTGGTCGCTCCCGCGATCAGCACCGTCCGGCCGGCGAGCGGCGGTCGCGCCGCGTCAGGCATCCGGGGCGCGTCCCGTGATGCCGACCGTCGACTCGATGACGCCGCGCATCTTCTTCTCGAACGCCTCGTAGAACATCGACAGCGGGAACTCGTCGTCCATCACGAGGTCGGTGTAGCCCTTCGGCGGGCCGGCGAGCACCTCGCGCGGCAGCCCCTCGGCCCACGTCGACGCCGGGTTCGGCGCGAGCACCCCGCGCACGAGCTCGTACGCCGCGAGCCAGTGCACCGTCTTGGGCCGGTCGATCGACGTCCAGTACAGCTCGTCGATCGCGTCGCCCAGCTCGACGACGGCGGCGGGCACGGCCGCCCAGTCGAAGTCGAGCGACGTGTCGGTCCAGTGCAGCACGTGCTTGCGGTGCAGCCACGCGAACAGCAGCTGGCCGCCGAGCCCGTCGTAGTTGCGCACCCGCGACCCGGTGATCGGGAAGCGGAACAGCCGGTCGAACAGCACCGCGAACTGCACGAGCGCCGCGTGCTCCCGGGTCACGTCGTCGGCCGAGGCATCCGCCTGGATCTTGACCGCCTCCCGGTACGCCGTGAGGTCGCAGCGCAGCTCCTCCAGCGAGTACAGGAAGTACGGCATGCGCTGCTTGATCATGAACGGGTCGAACGGCAGGTCGCCGCGCATGTGCGTGCGGTCGTGGATGAGGTCCCACATCACGAACGTGCGCTCGGCGAGCTCCTGGTCGTCGAGCAGGCGCGCGGCCGCCTCGGGGAGGTCGAGCCTCGTGATCTCCGTCGCCGCGCGCACGACGCGACGATAGCGCGCCGCCTCGCGGTCCTGGAAGATCGCTCCCCAGGTGAACCGCGGGATCTCCCGCATCGCCACCGTCTCGGGGAAGAGCACCGCCGAGTTGGTGTCGTAGCCGGGGGTGAAGTCGACGAGCCGGAGGCTCACGAACAGCTTGTTGCCGTACGACTCCGCCTCGAGCCGCTCGATGAACTCGGGCCAGATCGCCTCGACGACGAGCGCCTCGACGTGCCGGTCGGTCGAGCCGTTCTGCGTGTACATCGGGAACACCACGAGGTGGCGCACGCCGTCGACGCGGTGCTGCTGCGGCTGGAACGCGACGAGCGAGTCGAGGAAGTCGGGCACCCCGAAGCCGCCGTCGCGCCACGTGGCGAAGTCCGCCGGCAGCGCGGCGAGGTAGGCCGCGTCGTGCGGGAAGCGCGGCGCGAGCTCGCGGATCGACGCGACGATCGCGTCGACGAGGGCGGATGCCTCGCCGCGCGGGTCGGCCACGACGTCGGATGCCGCGGGCACCGAGCCGTCCTGCGCCTGGAGGGCCTGGAGGGCCGTCGCGGCCTCCTTCAGGCGGAGCCACGCGGGGTCGAGCTCGATGTCGGCGGCCAGCGCGACCGTCGCGGCGGTGACCTCGAACGCCTCGTCCTCGAGGACCTCGGGTTCGCCCACGATGCTGTCTGTCGTCGTCTGTGACATCGGAACCTCCGTCCTCCGGCCGGGCCGCGGCGTGCGGCAGTGCGCGACGGGAATCGTCGCTCAGGCAAGGCTAGGCGCGGGGAGCCTGCGATGGGTTGCGACCGCACGCGGGTTCGTTGCGTGTGCACGGTGAGCCGCGCACGGGCTCGCAGCCCGCCGCAACGGACCGCCGTCGGCCGGGGTCAGAGCGCCTTGATCATGTGCAGCGAGGCCGCCTCGAACCCGAGCGCCTCGTACAGCTCGATCGCCGGCAGGTTGAACGCGAACACGTTGAGGCCGAGCGTCGGGGCGCCGTGCGCCTTCGCGAACTCGGCGGCGTACTCCATCGCGGCGCGGCCGATCCCGCGGCGGCGGTGCGGCTCGCGCACGTGGATGTCCCACACCCACCACTGGTCGCCGCCCTCGCTCCACGGGCCGAGCCACAGCCAGCCGACGTCCTCGCCGTCGACGAGGATCGCGAACAGATGCTGGCCGTCGATCAGGCGGCCGTCGGGGAAGAACCGGTCGACCGAGGCCTGCCGGCCCGCCCGCGCCTCCTCCTCGGAGTCGCCGGCGCGCAGGCGCGCCGCCTCGTAGTAGGCCATCGACTCGGGCAGCCAGAGCGCCACGTCCTCCTCGCCCATGGGGGCGTACTCGATCCGCATCCCCACATCGTGACATCCGACACGGCCGCCGCATAGCGCTCGCATAGCCTCGTCGCGTACCGTTGCCGAGGTATCCCCGCACCCTCACCGAGAGGCTCCTCCATGTCCGCAACCAGCCGGGCCACCGGTCCCAAGCTCCTGCTTCCGGCGCTCGCGCTCGTCGTCTCGCTGATCGCCGCCGGCTACGGCGCGTTCCTCACGATCACCTCGAACGACAAGCTGAACACCGCGCTCGTCAGCGGCACCGGCACCGCCGCGGATGTCTACGGCAGCCAGTCGGCGATCACGATCGGTGCGGGCGTCCTGACCGCCGGCCTCATCGGCGTCGTGCTCTCGATCGTCGCCTTCGGCCTGGCCATCAGCCTCGCCGCGGTCGCCGCGGCGCACGCCGCGGACGACTTCGAGGACGACTTCGACGACGCCGAGGACGACGGCTTCGAGGAGACGGTCGTCGTCGCGGAGGCCGTGACCGCCGAGCCGCCCGCCGCCCCCGCCGAGCCGGCCCTCGTCGCCGAGGCCGAGCCGGCCGTCGCGACCGAGGCCGCGCCCGCCGAGGCCCCCGCCGCCCCCGCGAAGGACGGCGACGCCAAGGCCTGAGCCGCAACGCTCCGCCCCTGAGGGGTGAACGGATGCCCCGCCGCGAACGATCGCGGCGGGGCATCCGTCGTCTCGGGGAGTGGCACTGGCAGTGGCGGCGGTGTCGATCGCCAGTGGCGGCGGGTAGGGTGCCCGCATGACGGATGCCCCGGCGGATGCCCCGTCCACGCCGCCGACCGCCGCCGACATCGTGGCCGCGCTCGCCGAGTTCGCCGACCCCGAGCGCGCCGCGGGATCCGCCTGGTTCTTCCGCACCGGACCGGGCGGCTACGCCGAGGGCGACCGGTTCCTCGGCGTCACGATGCCGCAGCTGCGCACGGTCGCGCGCCGGTTCGCCGACCTGCCGCTCGCCGAGGCCGACCGGCTGCTCGAGAGCCCGTTCCACGAGCACCGCATGTGCGCGCTCGTCATCGGCGTCGAGCGGTTCCGTCGCGCGGGCCGTGCCCGCACCCGCGACGACGCGCTCCGGGCGGACCTGCACGAGGCGTACCTCCAGCACCTCGCCGCGGGGCACGTCGACAACTGGGACCTCGTCGACGTGTCGGCCGAGGTCCTCGTGGGCGAGCCGTGCTTCCTGCCGGCTCCGGCCGCCGACCCGGTGCCGCCGCTCGTCGCGCGGCTGGTGGCCTCGGACTCGCTGTGGGAGCGCCGGGTCGCGATGATCTCGACGTTCGCGGCGACGAAGGCCGGCGATGCCCGGCCGGCGCTCGCCGTCGCCGAACGACTCATCGACGACCGCGAGGACCTCATCCGCAAGGCGGTCGGCTGGATGCTCCGCGAGGTCGGCAAGCGGGTCGACCGGGCGGCGCTCACCGGCTTCCTCGACGGCTACGCGGCTCGGCTGAGCCGGGTGTCGCTGTCGTACGCGACCGAGCACCTCGACCCCGAGGTGCGGGCGGCGTACCGGGCGATGCGCTGAGGCGCGGCGCCCGCGGTGCACCGGCTCGGGCCGTGCGCCGTGCGCCGACGTCGCTGCGCCACATCGTGTGCGTTGCGCCAACCAGAGCGGCGCAACGGGCGCGAAGTGGCGCAGCGGGCAGGTGCCGGGGGCCGGGGCCGGCCCGCCCTACCGCGCGAGCACCGCCGCGATGCGCACGGGCACCGACTCGTCCTGCAGCGAGGTGGTGTCGCCGAGCGGTCGCCCCTCGGCGAGGTCGACGAGCAGCCGCCGCATGATCTTGCCCGAGCGCGTCTTCGGGAGGTCGGGCACGAACACGACGTCGCGCGGCTTCGCGATCGGCCCGATGGCCGCCGCCACGTGGGCGCGAAGCGCCGCGGCCCGGTCGGATGCCTCGAGCGAGGCATCCGGGCGCCCCTCGACGCCGTCCCCGACGACCACGAACGCGGCGATCGCCTCACCGGTCGTGGCATCCGACACCCCGACGACGCCCGCCTCCGCGACCGCGGGGTGGGCGACGAGCGCCGACTCGATCTCGATCGTGGAGAGGCGGTGGCCCGAGACGTTGATGACGTCGTCGACGCGGCCGAGCAGCCACACGTCGCCGTCGGCGTCGTACCGGGCGCCGTCGCCGGAGAAGAACCAGCCGCGGTGCGCGAACTTCGCCCAGTACGAGTCGCGGTACCGCTCGGGGTTGCCCCAGACCGTGCGCGCCATGCCCGGCCAGGTGCCGGCGACCACGAGGTAGCCGCCGGAGCCGCGCGGCACCTCGTCGCCGTGCTCGTCGACGACCAGCGTGCGCAGGCCCGGCAGGGCGCGCAGCGCCGACCCCGGCTTCAACGTGGAGACGCCGGGCAGCGGCGCCATGACCGCGGCCCCGGTCTCGGACTGCCACCACGTGTCGACGATCGGCGCCCGGCCGCCGCCGAGCTGCTCGTGGAACCACACCCACGCCTCGGGGTTGATCGCCTCGCCGACGGTGCCGAGCAGGCGGATCGTCGACCGGTCGTACTCGGCCGGCACGCCGCCCGGGAACCAGGTCATGAGCGAGCGGATGAGCGTGGGCGCCGTGTAGTACGTCGTCACCCCGTACCGCTCGATGAGCTCGAAGTGGCGGGCCGGGTGCGGCGTGTTCGGCGTGCCCTCGTAGATCAGGCTGGTGACGCCGTTGAGGAGCGGGCCGTAGAGCTCGTACGTGTGCGCGGTGACCCAGGCCAGGTCGGCCGTACACCAGTACACGTCGTCCGGCTTCGGGTCGAACACCTGCCAGTGCGTGGTCGCGGCGTGCGTGAGGTACCCGCCGGTCGTGTGCACGAGCCCCTTCGGTTTCCCGGTCGTGCCCGACGTGTAGATGATGAACAGCGGGTTCTCGGCGTCGAACGCCTCGGCCTCGTGCACGTCGGGCTGGCGGTCGACGACGTCGTGCCACCACACGTCGCGGCCCTCGGTCCACGGGATATCGGGCGTCTGCTCGCCCGTGCGGCGCACGACGAGCACGTGCTCGACGTGCGCGAGCCCCTCGACGGCCGCGTCGGCCTGCGCCTTCACCGCGACCGCCGCGCCGCGCCGGAACTGGCCGTCGCTCGTGACGAGCAGCTTCGCCCCGGTGTCCTCGACGCGGAAGCGCAGCGCCTCGGCCGAGAACCCGCCGAAGACGAGCGAGTGGATCGCGCCGATGCGGGCGATCGCGAGCGTGACGATGACGGTCTCGAGGAGCACCGGGAGGTAGACGACGACCCGGTCGCCCTGCCCGATGCCGAGCTCGGTGAGGGCGTGCGCCGCCTTCGCGACCTCGCGCCCGAGCTCGGCGTACGTCAGCGAGCGCCGGTCGCCCGGCTCGCCCTCCCAGTGGTAGGCGACCTTGTCGCCCAGGCCGGATGCCACGTGCCGGTCGACGCAGTTCACGGCGGCGTTCAGCCGTCCGCCCGTGAACCAGGTGGCGCCGACGGGGGCGTCGGCCGCCTCGGCACTGCCGACACCGCCGTCGACTCCCGTCACCGGGTGGCGCCAGGTGTGCGCCGTCGCCCAGCGCTCGGCCCAGTCGAGCCGCTCGGCCTGCTCAGTCCAGTACCCGACCGGGTCGGCCGCGGCACGCGCGTGCAGCGCCTCGGCGTCGGCCGGCGTCACGTTCGCCCGCGCGGAGAACGCCTCGGGCGCGGGATAGCGCCGCTGCTCGTCGAGGAGGGTGTCGATCGTCATCGGGGGTCCGTTCGTTGCTCGCACTGCTGCTGGTGGCCGGTCGCGGCGTGGGGATCGCGGCGACGGCGGCGCGAGGCATCCCGGCCCTTCGACGGTAGGCGCGCGGCGGCGCGGGCGCGCTCGTCGGCGTCATCGCCCGTCACAGACCGCGGCGGATGCACTGCGCCCCGCTCACCTCGCCGACGCATCGCTCGCCCGCCGACCGCCGCCTGACGGCCGCTGCGCCACTTCGCGGGCTTGCGCGCCACGTCCACTGGCGCGGAACCGCGGGAACTGGCGCAGAACGACCGGCTCGCCGCCGGCACGTGGCGCGACGCCCGGGCGCACGCGAGCGCGGGAACGACGAAGCCGCCCGCGTCCCCAGGGGGAGGCGGGCGGCTTCGGTCGGGATGACGTGCGCTCGGGCAGCGCTCGCATTCAGCTGAACTTGCGCCGGTAGGCGGCGATCGCGAACCCGTAGGCGACCACGAGGATGCCGACGAGCCAGGCGAGGGCGATCCAGATGTCGTCGCCGACGGGCTGCTCGGCGAACAGCGCCCGGATGGTGTTCACGATCGAGGTCACCGGCTGGTTCTCGGCGAACCAGGCGACCGGCGCCGGCATCGTGTCGGTGGGCACGAACGCCGAGCTGATGAACGGCAGGAAGATCAGCGGGTAGCTGAACGCGCTCGCGCCGTCGACCGTCTTCGCCGATAGGCCGGCGATCACGGCGAGCCAGGTCAGGGCGAGGGTGAACAGGGTGAGGATGCCGGCGACCGCGAGCCACACCAGGACGGATGCCCCGGTGCGGAACCCCATGAGCAGCGCGACGCCGATGACGATCGCGACCGACACGAGGTTCGCGACGAGCGAGGTGAGCACGTGGGCCCACAGCACGCTCGACCGGGCGATCGGCATCGACTGGAACCGCTCGAAGATGCCGCCCTGCAGGTCGAGGAACAGCCGGTACGCGGTGTACGCGATGCCCGACGCGATCGTGATCAGCAGGATGCCCGGGAGCATGTAGTCGATGTACGACTCGTTCGTGCCGAGGTTGATCGCCCCGCCCAGCACGTACGTGAACAGGAGCATCAGCGCGATCGGGGTGACCGCCGTGGTGATGATCGTGTCGGGGCTGCGGAGGATGTGCGTCAGCGAGCGGCCGGTGAGCACCCGGGTGTCGCCGAGGACGTGCGTGGTCATCAGGATGCCTTTCGATCGGTGTCGCCGACGAGGGCCAGGAAGACGTCCTCCAGGGAGGGCTGCTTCTCGACGTACTCGACCTCGGTGGGCGGCAGGAGTTGCTTGAGCTCGGCCAGGGTGCCGTTCTGGATGATGGTGCCCTCGTGCAGGATCGCGATGCGGTCGGCCAACTGCTCGGCCTCATCGAGGTACTGCGTGGTGAGCAGCACGGTGGTGCCGCGCTCGGCGAGGCCGCGGACGGTCTGCCAGACCTCGATGCGGGCCTGCGGGTCGAGGCCGGTGGTCGGCTCGTCGAGGAAGATGATCGGCGGGTCGCCGATCAGGCTCATCGCGATGTCGAGCCGGCGGCGCATGCCGCCCGAGTAGGTGCCGGCGCGCCGGCCGCCGGCGTCGGTGAGCGAGAACCGAGCGAGCAGGTCGTCGGCGATGGCCCCCGGGTTCTTCAGGTGGCGGAGCTTCGCGACGAGCACGAGGTTCTCGCGCCCGGTGAGCACCTCGTCGACGGCGGCGAACTGCCCCGTCAGGCTGATCGAGTCGCGCACCTCGCCCGATGCGGTGGCCACGTCGTGGCCGTGCACCGTCGCGGCGCCCGCGTCGGCCTGCAGCAGGGTCGACAGGATGCGCACGAGGGTCGTCTTGCCGGCGCCGTTCGAGCCCAGCAGGGCGAAGATGCTTCCGGTCGCGACGTCGAAGTCGACGCCCTTCAGCACGTGCAGGTCCTTGAAGGACTTCTCGATGCCCTGCACCCGGATCGCGGGTGCGGGTTGGGTTGCGGTGGTCATCGCTCGTCCTTCCCTTCGGCCTCCTGGAGGCCCTCGATGGTCTTCGTGAGGCGGTTGCGCTCCTTGTCGACCCAGCGCTTGCCCACGTAGGCCTCGCTGAAGGCTTCGGCGAACGCGACCGAGTCGTCGCCGACGATCGCGCTGATGGGCGTCTCGTCGACCGCGGCGCGCTCCCACAGGTCGGCGAAGTCGCCGAGCATGGTCATCATGACCGCGGGGTCGCCGTCGGTGATGCCGCCCTGGTACATGAAGTACCGCTCGAACGCGTTCGCGGCCGTGCGGTACGGCTCGGGCAGCGCCGCGATGCGGGCCTTGTACTGCCGGTACTGCTTCTTCTGCTCGAGCGAGCCGGTGAGGGCTTCGATCCACTTGGCAGCCATGATCAGTCGTCTCCTTCGTTGCGGTCGGTGCGGAGCTGGTCGATACGTTCTGCGAGGAAGCTCCAGGTCCTCCAGAACTCGTCGAGTTCGATTCGTCCTTGCGCGTTGAGCGAGAACACCTTGCGAGGCGGCCCCTTCTCGGACGGGACCTTCGCCACGTCGGCGAGGCCGCGCTGCTCGATGCGGATGAGCAGGGCGTAGACGGTGCCCTCGGCGATGTCGGCGAAGCCCTGGTCGCGCAGCCGCGCCGTGATCTCGTAGCCGTAGGCCGGCTGCGTGGCGAGGGTGGCGAGGACGATCCCCTCGAGCGTGCCCTTGAGCATCTCGGTCATCTGCTTGGTACCCATGGAACGCTCCCTTCAACTATTCAGTGGTGATGAGTACTAGTACTCGGTGTTGCTGACTACTGGTACATAGTAAGCATGAGTACCGGTAGTTAGCAACACTGAATACCAACTTTTTTTCGAAGGGCGGTCGCGCCGGTTCGTGCGCGTTGCGCCGAACGGGCGGGCGCATCGCGCACGGCGTGGCGCAACGGGTAAGGCTTGGTGCGACAGCCTGAGCACGGGCGCGACCCCGAAGGCGTCTGGATGCTTCGCGCTTGCGCCCCGTCGGGTCCGTTGCGCCAGCATGGGTGGCGCAACCCACGCGAAGTGGCGCAGCGCCGGGGGCTCCGCGGGGCGAGGCGCCGGCGGCGTCAGCGGAAGACGCCAGCCGGCGCCGGATGCCTCGTGCTCGTGCTCGTGCTCGTGCGTGCGCCAGTTCGGGGGCCTCTGCGCCAGGGCAGATGGCACAGAACGCCGCCAAGTGGCGCAGCGCCGGGGGTTCGGCGGGTGTTTCGGGCAATGCGGCGCCGTGCCGGAGGCTCGGCGGGGGCGGCGCCGGCCGAGCGGGCAGCGACGGCCCGCCCGCCGGCTCAACGGGGCATCAGGCGCGCGGGCTCAGGCCCAGCGGCGGACGGCCCACCGTTCGAACAGGCCGACGAGCGCGTCGGTGAGCTTGCCGAGGATCGCGAGCAGGATGATCGCGAGGAAGATGCGGTCGATGCGGCCGTTGTTGCCCGAGTCGACCAGGAGGAACCCGAGCCCCATCGAACTCGCGATGAGCTCGGCGGCCACGAGGAAGAGCCAGGCCTGGGCGAGCGCGAGGCGCAGCGCCGACACGACCGACGGCACCACGGCCGGCAGCTGCACGGCGCCGAACAGCCGCACGCCGCGCAGGCCGAACGCGCGGCCCGCCTCGAGCAGTTGGCGGTCGACATGCCGCAGGGCCGCCGCCACGATCGTGTACACGGGGAAGAACGCGCCGATCGCGATGAGGATGATCTTCGATTCCTCGCCGATCTTGAACCACAGGATCAGCAGCGGCACCCACGCGAGCGACGGCACCGCACGGATCGCGCCGAGCGTCGGCGAGAGCAGGATGTCGCCGAGCTTCGACAGGCCCACGATCGCGCCGACCGCGAGGCCGAAGGCCGCACCGAACGCGAAGCCGATGAACACGCGCTGCGTCGAGATCGCGACGTACAGGCCGAGCAGCCCGCGCTCGGCGAGGTCGACCGCGGCGAGCCACACCATCTCGGGGCTCGGCAGCATCGATACCGGCACGGTGCCGGAGGTGGAGACGACCTGCCACGTGATGAGCAGGACGACGGGGATGATCGCGCCCCCGACGACGCGGAACCAGCGTCGGTCGACGAGCCGGCGACGCGCGCCGGGCGCGGCCGGGGAGGGGATGGCGGATGCCTCGCGCGGGTCGTCCGCCCGGCGGTCGACGCCCGAGGGGCCGAGCAGGCCCGCCGCTGCGACCGCGAGGCCGGCGTCGGCCACCGGGGCGCCGAACTGCGCGTCGACCGACGTCGGCAGCTCGGCGACCTCGGGCCGCTCATCGGCGCGCTGCGCGCGCGAGGCATCCGTCATCGTGCTCAGTCCTCGTAGCGGGCCGGGTCGGCCGCCTTCGCGAACTCGTCGTTGATGAGGGTGTCGAGCGCGTCGTCGACCTGCTGCTGGCTGGCGACATCGCCGAGCTCGACGAAGATCGGGCCGATCTTCTCGAGCACCGCGACTTGCGCGTCACCGGGCACGTTGTCGACGTCGAGGTTGGTGCGCTCGTCGATCACCTTGGTGGCGACGGCCTCGTCGAGGCCGGCGACCTCGGCGAGGATCGCGGCGGTCTCCTCGGGGTTCTCCTCGGCCCAGGCGCGGGCGTGCTCGTACGCGTCGACGACGGCCTGCGCGACCTCCGGCTTGTCGGCGATGAACGACTCGGTGGCGTTCAGGAAGCCGTACGAGTTGAAGTCGACGTTGCGGTAGAAGAGGGTCGCGCCCTGCTCCTCGGCGCCCGCCATGATCGGGTCGAGGCCGGCCCACGCGTCGACGGAGCCGTTCTGCAGCGCCGCCCAGCCGTCGGCGTGCTGGAGGTTCTGCACGGTGATGTCCTCGGGGGCGAGGCCTTCGGCCTCGAGCGACTGCAGGAGGAAGAAGTAGGGGTCGGTGCCCTTGGTGGCGGCGACCTGCTTGCCCTTGAGGTCGGCGACCTCCTCGACGCCCTTGCCGTCGACGGTGACGAGCGCCGCCCACTCGGGCTGCGAGTAGATGTCGATCACCTGGATCGGCGAGCCGTTCGAGCGGGCGAGGAGCGCCGCGGAGCCGGCCGTCGAGCCGACCTCGATGGCACCGGCGCGCAGCGCCTCGTTCGCCTTGTTCGACCCGGCCGACTGCACCCACGTGACCTCGAGGCCGGTCTCCTCGAGCCAGCCCTGGTCCTTGATGACGAGGCTGAGCGGGTTGTAGGTCGCGAAGTCGATCGAGAGGGTCTGGCCCTCGAGCGAGGCGGCCTCGCCGGACGTCGCGGTGGGCTCGGGCTGCGCGGCCTGGCCCTCGCCGGCGACGCAGCCGCTCAGCACGAGCACCGACGCGGCGGCGGTGGCGCCCGCGACGAGCGCGGATCGGAGGAGGCGGGAGCGGGTCATGTGGGGACTCCTTGATGTGGGATTGGTGCGGTGCGGTCCGCGGCGGCCGCTGCTGTGCGCCGGACGCGGGAGGACGGGGTCAGTAGGGGTAGTGCGGGATGGTGGTCGTCGTCGGGATGCCCCGTGCGGAGCCGTGCCGGTCGATGCCGAGGCCGTCGAGGAGGCGCCCCCGCAGCTCGGCCAGCTCGGCGGAGCCGCGGTCGCGCGGGCGGTTGCCGGGCACGACGACGGTCTGGCGGATGACGGCGCCCGGCGCGGCGGGGCCGAGATCGTCGTCGTCGGGCTCGGCGCCGAGCAGGATGACCCGGTCGGCGAGCTGGAGCGCCTCGTCGACGTCGTGCGTGACGAGCAGCACCGTCGTGGGCGCGGCGCGGTGCACGTCGAGCAGGAGGTCCTGCATCTTCAGTCGGGTGAGCGCGTCGAGCGCGCCGAACGGCTCGTCGAGGAGCAGCACCGACGGGTTGCGGGCGAGGGCCCGGGCGAGCGACGCCCGCTGGGCCATGCCGCCCGACACCTCGCGCGGGCGGTGCCCGGCCGACTCGGCGAGGCCGACGAGCTCGAGCAGTTCGGCGACGAGGGCGCGGCCGTGCTCGCGAGAGGTGCCGCGCGGCAGCCCGAGCGCGACGTTCTGCGCGATCGACCGCCACGGCAGCAGGCGCGGCTCCTGGAACCCGACCGCGCAGCGCACGTCGTAGTCGCGCACCGGGGTGCCGCCGATCTCGACCGCGCCGGACGTCGCCCGGTCGAGGCCGCCCGCGATGCGCAGCAGCGTCGACTTGCCGCAGCCGCTCGGGCCGAGGATGGCGAGGATCTCGCCCGCCTCGATCTCGAGCGACACGTCTCGGAGTACGGCGCGGGTGCCCGCCTGGGTCGCGAACGACCGGCCGACGCCGCGGAACGAGATCGCCGCCGGCTCGGCGCCGTCGATCTCCGGACGATCGAGCACGGACGGCGTGGACATGGCGCAGACCCCTGATGGACGGCTGGTTCCCGGGATTCCGGGCGGATGCATCGACCGTACAGACGCCTCCGGTTGCGTGTCAGGGGCGCACGACCCGCGGCGTAACACGACGCGGGTCATCCGGCGTCATCGGCGGGCGGCGGTCCGCCGGCGCCGGCCGAGGGAGAATCGAGTCATGACGAGAACGGTCCGCGGTGCCCGCGTGCTCATCACGGGAGCGGCCTCCGGCATGGGCCGCAGCTACGCCGAGCGCGCCGTGGCGGAGGGCGCGGCATCCGTCACGCTGTGGGACATCGACGCGCCCGCGCTCGCCCGCCTGGCCGACGAGCTCGGCGCCGCGAGCCGCGGCCGCACGAAGGTGCGGTCCTACGTGGTCGACGTGTCCGACCTCGGAGCGATCGCGAAACACGCGCAGAAGACGCGGCGCGACGTCGGCAATCCCGACATCCTCATCAACAACGCGGGCATCGTGCGCGGCAACCGCTACTTCTGGGAGACCGACAACGGCGACGACACTCGCGCGACCATGCAGGTGAACGCCCTCGCGCCCATGTACATCGCCCGCGAATTCCTGCCCGGCATGATCGCCGCGGCCTACCGCCAGTCGCGCATCGTGAACGTCGCGAGCGCGGCGGGCACTCTCGGCAACCCCCGCATGGCGGCCTACGCCGCCTCGAAGGCCGCGGTGATCGGCTGGAGCGACTCGCTGCGGATCGAGCTCGAGCAGGCGGGGCACACGAACGTGAAGGTGCTCACCGTCACCCCGAGCTACATCGCGACCGGCATGTTCGCCGGCGCGACCGGGCCCGCCCTCACCCCCGTGCTCGACCCCGACTACGTCGTCGACGAGGTGTGGCGGGCGATGCTGCGCGGCGACCCGCTGCTCGAGCTGCCCGGCACCGTGCGGCTGTCGCGGGTGCTGCGGGCGATCCTGCCGACGCGGGTGTTCGACCTCGTCGTCGGCGACGGGTTCGGCGTCTACCGCTCGATGTCGCGGTTCACCGGGCGGCGCTGACCCTCCGGATCCCCGGGACAACGCTGATGCGCGGGGGCCCGCGCGTCGCTATCGTCAGTGGCGACGGGAGTGGGGGAGTGAGGATGTCGCAGACCGGGACGTCCCACGACCGGCCTGCGCCCGATTCCCCACGTCTGGCGATCCGGGCGTTCGGCGGCGTCCACGCCGAACTCGACGGCGTCGCGGTCGACCTCGGCGGCCCGCGGCAGCGAGCCGTCCTCGCCCTGCTCCTCGTGGCGCACGGCGTCGTGGTCCCGGCAGCCCAGCTGGCGGAGGAGTTGTGGGACGGCGGCGCCCCGGCCAATCCGACGGCGGTGCTGCAGTCCTACGTGTCCCATCTGCGGCGCGCCATCTCGCCGGAGTCCGCGGCGCGCAGCCGTCGTGCGGTGCTCGTGAGCGAGGGACTCGGCTACGCGTGCCGGTTGCCCGACGACGCGGTCGACGCGTGGCGGTTCCAGGCCCTCGTCCGCGACGGCGTCGCGCTCGGCGAGGACGGTGCGGCGATCGAGCCGCTGCGTTCCGCGCTCGCACTCTGGCGGGGTGACCCGTATGCGGAGCACGCCGGCGAGGCCTGGGCCGACGCCGAGGCCGCCCGGCTGCGGGCCCTGCGGGACCTCGCCCGGGAGCACCTCGTCGGTGCACGGCTCGCCGCCGGCGAGCACGCCGCGCTCATGCCCGAACTCCAGGCGCTCGTCGAGGAGGACCCGCTCCGGGAGGACCGTTGGCGCCTCCTCGCCCTGGCGCTCTACCGCAGCGGCCGCCAGGCGCACGCGCTCGACGCGCTCCGGGAGGCTCGCGCGAACCTGGCCGATCAGCTCGGCGTCGATCCGGGCCCGGCGCTCCGGGAGCTGGAGGCGCAGATCCTCTCGCAGGATCGCCGTCTCGATCGACCGACCGGGGCCGGTGGCCTTGCCGCGGCGCCCGCCGCCGCCGCCGAGCCGCCGTCAGCACCCGTGCCGTCGCCTTCGCGCACCGCACCTGCAGGCGCCCGGGCCGCCGGCGACGCGCTGGTCGAACGTGAGACCGAGGTGGGCGCGCTGCAGCGAGCCATCGGCGACGCCGTCGGCGGACTCGGCGGCGTCGTGGTCGTCGAGGGCCCCGCCGGGATCGGCAAGACCCGACTCCTCGCCGAACTGCGCGAGTCGGCCTCCGCGCTCGGCGTCCGGGTGCTGCACGCGCGAGGCAGCCGACTCGAGCGCGAGTTCGGGTTCGGCCTGGTCCGGCAGCTCTTCGAGCCCGTCCTGGCGGACGAAGCGACCCGCGCACGACTGCTCACGGGATCGGCCGCGGCCGCGGCGCCCGTCTTCGACCTCTCCGATGCCTCCCGGTCGGCCGACCCGTCGTTCGCGACGCTCCACGGCCTCTACTGGATGGCCCTGCGCCTCGCCGAACTGCAGCCGCTGCTCATCGCGGTGGACGACGTGCAGTGGAGCGACCCCGGCAGCCTCCGCTTCCTCGCCTACCTCGGGCGCCGCGTCGCCGACCAGCGACTGCTCGTCGCGGTGACGCGCCGGAGCGGCGAGCCCGAGGCCGATGACCCGGCCCTCGTCGACCTCGTACAGGACCCGGCCGTGCTGGCGTTCGAGCCCGGCCCGCTCAGCCGGGAGGGAAGCCGGGCGCTCGTCGAGGAGCGCCTCGGCAGCTCCGACGAGGCGTTCGTCGCGGCGTGCCACCGAACGACCGGCGGGAACCCGCTGTTGCTGCGCCAGCTCGTGCGGGCCCTGGAGGCGGAACACGTTCGCCCGGACCGGGCCCATGCCGAGACGGTCAACGCGATCGGGTCGCGCGCGATCGCGAACGTGGTGCTGCGCCGGCTCGACGCGCTCGGCGGCGACGTCGTCGACGTGGCTCGCGCTGTCGCCGTGCTGGGCGACGGGTGCGCGATCGCGACCGTGGCGAGCTTCACCGACCTCCCCGACACCCGGGTCGCCGAGGCGGCAGCGATCGCGGCGGCCGCCGAACTGCTGCGCGACGAGCACGCGCTCGCCTTCGTGCATCCGATCGTGCGCGACGCCGTGTACCAGTCGCTCAACGCGGCGCGCCGGGGCCTCGCCCACGAGCGGGCGGCCCGACTCCTCCACGTCGCGTCGGGAGCGCCTGAGGCCGTCGCCGCGCACCTCCTGCAGGCACCCGGACGCGGCGAGCCGTGGGCCGTCGAGGCGCTGGTGCGCGCCGCGACCGTGGCGCGCGAGCGGGGAGCGCCCGACAGCGCGGCGGTCTACCTGGCGCGTGCCATCGACGAGCCCGCCCCGATCGCCGCTCGCGGGGCGCTGCTGGCGGAACTCGGCACCGTCGAGATGCTCTCGAACGGAGCCGCCGCCCTCGAACACCTGCACCAGGCCTACGTGGAACTCCCGCCGGGGCAGCTCGCGGCGGACGTGGCCGGCCGGATCGCGCAGACGCACGTCTTCGTCGGCCCACCCGGCAGCGCCACCGCGTTCGCGACCGCAGCGGCGGACGCCACGCCGCCCGAGCTGATCGACGTGCGACAGCGGCTCGAGGCGGTCGCCCGGATCGGCGGGTACATCCACGGCCTCGACCCGGCGGTGTGGCAGGCCCGCGCGGTCGAGATCGAGGGTGACGGGCTCGGGGCGCGAACCCTTGCGGCGATCCTCGCCTGGGAGCGCCTGATGACGAGCGATCACCTCCCCGAGGCGAGGCGGCTCGCCGAGTTCGCCCTCGCGGATCCCGCGATCGTCGAGATCGACCCCGGACTGTACTGGCCGATCGCGGCGGACGTGCTCGACTGGACCGGCGCCGACTCCGATCGGCACTGGGATGAGGGCCTCGCCCGCGCCTACCAGACCGGCTCGCTGTTCAGCTCGCTGTCGGCCCACCTCTGGCGCGGGGTGTCGCTCTGGTTCCGCGGCGACCTCCGCGAGGCGCAGCACTCGTTCCGCACCGCGAACGAGCAGTGCATCGAGTGGGGCGCGCCGATCGTCGCCGTCGCCTACGGCGAGGCGTTCCTCGTGCGCGTGCTCCTCGACCGCGGCGACGTGCCCGCGGCGCGGGCGTTCTTCGACTCCGTCGCCGACCGGCCGCGGCTCGGCGACGGGCTCCGCCTGATCACCGAGTCCGAGGGGCTCCTCCTGCTCGCCGAAGGGCGCGTCGACGAGGCGCTCGCCGTCCTCGGCGACGCGGAGGCGCTGATGACCAGCGTCGAGAACCCGGTATGGCGGCACTGGCGATCGTTGCGCGCCCTCGCCTTGGCCGCGCGCTCGTCGGACGACCTGCCCGAGGCGATCGACCTGGTCACGGAGGAGCTCGCGCTCGCCCAGCGGTGGGGGGCCCCGCGGGGCATCGGCCGGGCGCTGCGGATCCGGGGCGAACTCCGGGGAGCCGATGGCCGGGCCGACCTCGAGGAGGCGGTCGAGGTGCTCTCCGGGGCGAACGCCGAGCTCGAGCTCGCCCGCGCGCACGCCGCGCTCGCGGCACTCGAGCCGGCGCCGCTCGACGCCGAACGGACTCGGCGGGCGTTCGAGCTCGCTCGCTCGTGCGGCGCCGACGCGCTGGCCGCGTCCTGCGCGGAGCGGCTCGCCGTCCTCGGCGTGGCGCTTCCGCCCGCAGCCGATGGACTGGCCCGGCTCACGAGCACCGAGCGCCGGGTCGTGGAGCAGCTCGCCGCCGGCGCCGACGTGAACGAGATCGCCGAGCGGCTGTTCGTCACGCCCCGCGCGGTCCGCGAAGCGGTCGCCGAGGCCCGACGGGAACTCGGCGCCGAGGATGACGCCGCCCTCCGTCGCATCGCGGTCGCGGCCGGAGCGGCGTCGCCGGTGCGCCCGTAGGCCGCGGCGAGCGGATCGCAAGTCCCCCGCAAGGTCGTCGCGGCATCGTGGAGGGTGCCAGCACCCTACCCGCGGAGGCACGCATGACGGACGACGTCGGACGACCCGACCCCGAGGCGCTCCGCGGGCTCTGCGGCGGCGCGGTGCACCTCCCGGGTGAGGCCGGCTACGACGCCGCGTGCGACCCGGCACGACCGGGCGCCGCCGCCCTGCGGCCCGCGGCGGTGCTCTACCCCGGTGACGAGTCGGAGGTCGCGGAGGTGCTCCGCGCGGCAGCCCGGCTGGGGTTCCGCGTCCTCCCGCAGCGCACGAACCTCAGCCCGCCTCCCGATCGTGCGCTCGCCGACGTGCTGCTCATCCGTACCGCCGGGCTCGGCGGAGTCGCGATCGACCCGGCGGGCTTCACGGTCCGCATCGCGGCCGGGGCGCTCTGGTGCGAGGTCGCTGAGGCGGTCGCCGCGGCGGGGCTGCGCGTCGCGCTCCCGTTCGACCTCGAGCGCGGCGCCGTCGGCGGCTCCGTGCTGCAGGGCCGCGACGGGCCACCGGCGGAACGGATCGTCGGGCTCCGGGCCGTGCGGGTCGACGGCGCCGTGATCGAGGCCGGCCCGGGGCATCCGCTCGTGCTGGCGCTGCGCGCCGGGGTCCTGCCGGCCGCGGTCGTCACCGAGATCACGGTCACCCCCCTGCGGTCGCCGGCGGATGCGTCGCCCGAGCGGGAGCCCGTGGCCGACCGGGAGGTCGTGCCCGCCCCGCCCGCCGCCGGCTCGCACGGCGACCTGGTGCGGGAGGCACGGACGTCGATCGACCCGGACGGACGCTTCGCGCTCGCCCCGGTCGGCATCGCCTGACCCCGGCATCGCGCTCGGGGCATCCGCGGGACCGCCGCGCGGTGCGTCGTCCCCGCTGCCGCCGAGCGCGGAGCGGCCCCGCCGACCGATGGCCAGCGGGGCCGCTCCGCTCGGGATTCAGTAGGTGTGCCCGACCGGGTGGATGTTCCCCGCGTCGAGCGCACGCCCGATCCTCGACTGCGACGAGAACGGTGCGGCGAACCAGTCCTCCTTCGGGTTGATGCTCGTGCTGAACTCCTCCTCGGCGCCGAAGTACTTGCCGACGAGGGGGATCTTCTTCAGCAGCGGGATCGAGGCCCCCAGCTTGAGCTTCAGGTCGATCATGTCGTCGTCGGTGTTCTCGAACGGATCCGTCGACTCGTCGGGCGACACCGCGATGGAGCACTCGGCGCTGAACTTCGCCGCGTCGGTGCCGTTGACCTTCAGCGTGGCGCTGTCGCCGAGCGACATCGACGCGTTGTCGGGATCGATCTTCACCGGGCCGATCTTGAGCTTGGACTTCAGCTTGTTGAGGCCCCAGTCCCGAGCCAGGTTCGTCAGCCACTCGGCCTTCTCGGCGACCCAGTCGGCCGCCGTCGAGCGCTCGGCCTCGTCGGTCACCTCGATCTCCATCACCATGTCGTCGTCGGCGAGGCCGCTCGAGTCGCGCTGCTGGACCGGGTCCTGGCCGACGTACGCGTAGAGGTCGGTCTGGCCGCCCGAGAGCCCGATCGGGTCGCGGGTCGTCCAGCGCCCGGTCGCGGGCTCGTAGTCGCGCATGCCGAACCGGACGAGCCCGGTCGCGGCATCCGGGATGCCGCCGGCGAAGCCGAGCGGCGCGTCGAACCCTGGCGCCGAGTCGGCGAGCACCTCGCCGAAGGCGGAGTACCGCACCTGCTCGACGATGGTGCCGGAGGCGTCGGTCACGACCCGCGGGGAGCCGACCTGGTCGGTGCCGACGTAGTACCGGGCGCCCGCCCGGAGGAACGACACGAGGTGGCCGTACTCGTCGTAGGTGAGCTGCGTGAGGGTGCCGTCCGGCCCGCGCACCGCACTCACCCGGAACGGCGAGGCGAGGCTGCCGTACAGGTACGTGGTGGTGCCCTCCGCGTCGGTGCGCGTGGTGCGGCGCCCCTCCGCGTCGTACCCGTAGGCGACGTGGGCGCCGCCGACGCTCGCGCCGACGAGCCGTCCGTCGTAGCCGTAGGCGAACGTGTCGTCGCCGCGCGCGGCGAGCGATCCGTCGGCCGTGTAGGCGTAGGCGGTGTCGCCGACCGAGACGAGGCGGTCGGCGTCGTCGTACACGGTCTCGACCGATGTCGCGGTGCCGTCCGCACCCACCCCCTCCGCGCTCGTGCGGCGACCCGTCGCGTCGTACTCGTAGTGCTCGACCACGGCCCCGTCGACCTGCACGTCGGTGAGACGGGCGTCGTCGTCGTAGGCGTACCCGGTGGTGACCGCGTCGCCGGCGACATGCTCGACGCGCTCGGCGAGCGCGCCGTCCGACGCGAATGCGAACGCTGCGGCATAGGCCTCGACGCCGGCGACCGTCAGTCCGAGGGCGTCGAGGTCGCCGTAGGCGTCGTAGCCGTAGCCGGTCGCGCCGGTGCCGTCGCCCATGGCGGTGGCGGCGCCGACCTCGTCACGGGTGACCGTGAATCCACCGGTCTGCTCGAGCAGCAGGTCGTCGTCGTACGACTGCGCGACCTGCGCCGAGTCCTGGCCGCTCGCGAACGTCACGCCCACCGGCGTGAAGTCGGCGTCGTACGCGAACTTCCAGCTGCCCTCCACGGCGCCGGAGGCCGTCATGCTCGTGAGCAGCGGGCCGTCGTAGCCGTACGTGCGTGACTGCGGAGCGGTGCCGTCGCCCGGATCCGCCGCGGTGGTGGCGATCCGGCTCGCGGCGTCGTACCCGTACGAGGTCGAGCCGACCGGCTCGGCGCCCGACGTGAGGCGCCCGGCGTCGTCGAACCCGAGCGACGTCGTCGCGCCCGGCCGGGTCCGGCTGCTCGGCACGCCGTCGGCGTCGTAGGCGGTCGTCCACTCGCCCTCGCCGGCGGGGTCGTCGGAGGTCTCGAACCCGGCCGCCGAGTAGGCGAACACGTGCTCGCGGCCGTCGGGGCGGATGATCCGCGTCACGTCCCCCGCGTCGTCGTGCTCGAACGTCGTCACCGCCCCCTCCGGGCTCCTCACGGTCGCCACCCGGCCGGCGTCGTCGTAGCCGAACCGCGCCACCCGGCCGGCGGCATCGGTGACGGCCACCAGGCGGCCGAGCTCGTCGTACTCGAACGTCGAGTCCCGGTCGCCCTGCGCGACCCGTGCGAGTCGGCCGTGCGCGTCGTACTCGCGCGACACGGGGAGGAGGTCGCCGCCGGGATCGACACCGGTCACCCGGCCGAGCTCGTCGAACGTCGTCACCTGCACGCGGCCTTCGGGGCTCGTGTCGGTGACCGTGCCCGCCGGTGCGTCGATGACCGAGGTCGACGTGCGGCCGTTGACCACAGTGGTGCGGGTCAGCTGCTGCAGGCTCAGCGGGTTCACGGGATCGGCGAGGGTCGCCGCGGTCGAGATGGACGTCGCGTGCACGAGTCCTGCGGGCGTCGTGATCGTCTCGGTGACGAGACGCGGCGCCGACATGCCGAACCGCGGGTCCGGGCCCACCGTGCGCACGATCCTCGTGCCGTCCGCCTCGATCAGGGTGCGGGTGCCGTCCGCGGCGATCGTCCCGGTCGCCGCGGCGCCCGACGGGGTCGTGACGGTTCGGGTCATCCCGCCGCCCGGGAGAAGGTCGACCTCGTACGTGGTCGTGCGGCCGACCGAGGAGGTCGCCGTCACGGTCTGGCCGGTCGGGGTGACCTGGCGCTCGAGCGTCGTCGAGATGCCGTCGGGGCCCTCGTCGCGGTGCAGCAGGCCGCCCGAGACGTACTCGAAGCGGTGCACGCCGTCGCGCGAATCGGTGAGCGTCTCGAGGAGGCCCGCATCGCTCGAGTCGAGCGCGGTGCTCGCCCCGCCCGGTGCGGTGACGCTCGCGAGGTATCCGTGGTCGTCGACCGTCAGTTCGGTGCGCTGGCCGTACGGCGCGACGATCGCGGTCGGATGCCCCGCGGCGTCGCGCTCGACGCGGGTCGCGTCGCCGTCGCCGTCGGTGATCGACTCGAGGCGGCCGTGGTCGTCGTACGCGATCGTCGCGCGCGTCGCGCCCGTGATGGCGTCGAGGGTGCGCACGTGCCGCCCGGATTCGAAGACGTAGAGCTCGCTGCCGTCGGTCGAGGCGATGGTGACGTCGTCGCGCAGCGTGTCGGGAAGCGGTGGCGCGATCATGCGGAAGCGGCTGTTGCCGGTGTCGGCGATCAGCAGGCGCCCATCGGGTGCCACGGCGACGGCGCTCGGCGTGTTGAGCGCCGCCTTCGCGGCCAGCCCGCCGTCACCGGTCGAGCCGGTCAGCTTCGTGCCGGCGACGGTCGAGATCGTTCCGTCGGTGCCGACCTTGCGCAGCCGGTGGGTGAAGACGTCGGTGAACAGGTATCCGCCGTCGGGCAGCACGGCAATCGATCGCGGCGAGTTCACCTGCTCGGTGCCCGAGACCGATGCGGCAGTCCGCATGATGCCGTCGGTGCCGACGCGTCGGATGCGGTTGTTGCCCGTGTCGGCGATGAGCAGCGACCCGTCCGTCGCGATCGCGACGTCCGACGGATTCGCCAGGAAGGCCTTGTCGGCCTTCATGTTGTCGTTGCCGAATCCGCAGCGCGGGTTGTTGTCGCCCGCGGCGGGCACCACGCCGGCGATGCCCCGGATGATGCCGTCGACGCCGATCGCGCGGACGCGGCAGGCGCCCGAGTCGGCCAGGTAGACCGTGCCGTCGGCGGCGACCGCGAGGCCCTTCACCGCCTTGAACGTCGCCGCCGTCGCCGGCCCGCCGTCGCCGGCCCAGCCGGACTGGCCGGTGCCGGCGATCGTCGTGATCGTGCCGTCCGGCCGGATGGCGCGCACCCGCAGGGTCGTGGCCACGAGCACCGTGCCGTCGGGGGCGACGGCCACCGAGGTCGGGCTGTTGAGCCCCGCCGAGATGGCCTTGCCGCCGTCGCCGGAGTCGACGTTCGCCCCGGTACCGGCGATCGTCGTGACGATCCCGGCCGGCGTGATGCGGCGCACGCGGTTGTTGGCGGTGTCGGCCACGTAGACGGTGCCGTCGGCCGCGGAGGCGACATCCTGCGGGCCGTTGAACTGCGCGGATGCCGCGGGGGCGCCGTCGCCGGCGAAGCCCTTCGAGCCGGTGCCCGCATAGGGGTGCATCACGTTCGCCTGGTTCTCCGCGCCGACGACGCTGCCGTCGCCGCGGTACAACTCACGGGCGAGCGCGTCGTAGGTGTGCTGGCCGCTGAGCGTCCAGCCGCCGAGGCCGGCCGCGCGGGCGTCCCAGTGCCCGACCACGACCTCCTGCGTCGTCCAGAGCGTCACCTCCTCGCGGGTCTGGCTGCCCGTGATCGAGGTGGCTCCGTAGCTGCCGAAGCTCGAGTTCCCCGAGGACGGCGTGTTGTAGGCGCCCTTGAAGGTGTAGCCGACCGAGATGGTCATGACCTGCGACCCTTGCACCTCTCGCCCGTAGGCGTCCTTGCCGTCCCAGGTGGCGTTGGTGACCAGGTTGGGGTTCGGGTTCGGCCAGGTGCTCGTGGAGCTCCGGCCGGCGACCTCGACCCGCAGCTCGGCCGAGACCAGGCCGGTGGGAAGCGTGGCCCCGGTGATGGGGACCACGACGCGTCGGTTGTCGCGGCCCGGCGTGCGCTCGCTCTGGTAGGCGAGGGTGCGATCGGTACCGGCGACCGGGAGCCGCTCGCCGAGCGTCAGGTTGTCGCAGCCGATGATCGAACCGGACTGCTCGCCCTGGCAGGAGAACTCGGCGTCCTCGTGCAACTCGGGGAGCTTGGGCGCCTCCGACGTGAGCGGCGGGGAGAACGGCCAGTTGTGGTCCCACGGCGTGAAGTGGTCGAGCGCGACCCGCCAGAGGCCGGTGCCCGCCGGGAACAGGTCGGCGAGCGCGGCGAGCTCGGCCTCGTCGATGGCGAGGGCGGCGAGCGCGGCCGCGGTCGCCGCCACCCCCTTGCCCTCGACGTCGAGCACGGCCTTGCCGGACTCGATGCGCAGGATCTTCACGATCCGGCCGTTCTGGCCGGCGATCCAGGCGTGCTCGGCGCGGTCGTAGTAGCCGGTGGGCACGGCGGAGCCGATCGGGAATCCGAGGAAGTTCTCGGTGTAGTCGATCACCGGCTTGCTGAAGCGTACGGTTTCGGCGCCCGCCTCGACCGCCTCGTCGACGCTGAACTCCGCCGCGTACGTGTAGGCGCTCATGCCGGGCAGGGCTCCGGGCATCGCCTCGGGCCCGGACGCCCCGGCCGTGAACTCGGTGGAGCGGACGTGGAGCGTCTCGAGCGGTGCGACGTCGCCGTTCGGCAGCACCATCTCGGCTGCCGTGCCCTCGTCGAAGAGCAGCGTCGCGTGGCGCGTGCCGTCCTCGTCGATCACGGGCGAGCTCTGCGCGACCTGCACCGGGTCGCCGAAGTCGATCTCGGTCGCCTGCTCGTCGAACGGCACGAGCACGACGTCGTCGAGCACGGCGTACGCCGACCAGCCGGGGTCGACCGCGCGCTGCACGGGCGGGTGGCCATCCTTCTCGAACCCGAGCACGAGGGTGCCGCCGCCGTTGACGGCGAGGTCGTAGCCGCCGTCGGCGCGGCTCGTCGTGTGCCCGTACTCCGGGTGGCCCTCGACGTGCACCCGGACGCCGGGGAGCGGGTCCCCGGCCCGGTCGAGGACCCGGCCGCGCACCACGCCGGCGCGCTCCGGCTCGATCGCGCCGTCCTCGACGCCGGACTGGATCGCGTTCGGTCCGGTGTAGAGGAACTCGGTCGCCTCGGCGAGGTCGGTCGGCACCGACGGGTCGAGCGGCGTCGCCACCGTCGTCGGGTCCTGGGGCAGCCCCGGTGGGGCGCTGAGCACCTTCCAGGTCCATTCGGCCGGCTCGGCCTCCGTGTTCCCTGCCGGGTCGGTCGCCCGAACCCGGAACCGGTGGTCGCCCACCCCGAGCCCGCTGAGGTCGAGCGGGGAGGCGCATGCGCTCCAGTCGGCGTCGTCGACGGCGCACTCGAACGACGAACCCTCCTCGGTGCTGGTGAACGTGAAGGCGGCGACGCCCTCGGAGACCTCGGGGGCGGGCCCGGTCGCGATCGCCGTGTCGGGCGCGGTGCGGTCGCGGTCGTCGGTCGGGATGGCGCTCGCGGCGAGCGACCGTGCGCCGGCGTGGCCGAGGTCGTCGACGGCCTGCACGGCGTAGACGTACGTGGTGCCGTCGACGAGCCCGGTGTCGGTCCAGGTGGTCGCGCCGGGTTCGAGCGCGGCGATGACGTCGTAGCCCCCATCGGCGCCGGCGCGCAGCACGCACTGGGCGTCGACATCGGTGGACGCGGACGGCGCCCATGCGAGCGCGATCGCGCCGCCGGCGTCGTCGGGCACGTCGGCGGCGATCAGGCCCGATGGCGCGTCGGGTCCGGTGGTGTCGAGGGTCGCCGAGACGACGGCCGACACGGCGGAGACCCCGACCGCGTCGACCGCGCGGGCGCGGATGCCGATCGCGCCGTCGACGACGGAGGCGGGCAGCGTCGCCGTCCACGGCGCGCTGGTGTCGGCGGCCCCGGCCGGCGTCCAGGCGGTCCCGTCGGTGGTCGTCTCGAACGAGACGGATGCGACGCCGGCCCCATCCTCCGCGGAGGCGCGCAGCGTGCGGTCGGCGGTGCGCGCGCCGTCGACGGGCTGCTCGACGACGACGACGGGCCCCGTGGCGTCGAGGGTCGCGTCGACGGTGCGCCGCATCGCCTTGGTCGTTCCCGCGGTCGCATCGAGCCGCACGGTGTACACGCCGTCGGGAGCGACCGTACCGTCGTCACGACGACCGTCCCAGGTCTCGGCGTTCGCGCCGGCCGGGCGTGGCGCCGCGTTCGCGAGGGTCCGCACCGGCACGCCGTCGGCGGTGACGACGGTCGCGGTGACGTTCGCGCCCCGCGAGAGCTCGTACGCGACGGTGACCGTCTCGGCGACGCCGTCGGCGGTCGGCGAGAACCGCGCGGGCGTCGCGGTCGGCTGCGAGATCGACACCCCGCCGGACTCGGTGATCGGTGGCACCGCGACGGCCTTCGCCGCACGCCAGGGCAGGTTGAAGTCGGTCACGACGAACCGGTTCACGGCGTCCTGCGCGAGCTTCACCGTGACCGCCCACGTGGTCGCACGACCGAGCGTGGCGGTGAGGCCGACCAGCCGTTCGGTGCGATCGCGTGTGCCATTGCCGTTGGCGTCGGCCCACACCAGCACGTTGGTGTTGCGGGGTGCGGTGCCCTTGATCGTGAAGGTGGCCGCATCGACGGTGACCGGCCCCGCGGGGGCCGTGACGGCGATCGTCGGGGGCGCGGGCGGCACCGTGAGCGAGCCGGCCCCCTTCGCGGGAAGGTCCTGGGCCGCCAGGGTCGTCGCGGGCGTCACCGTGTCCGCGGCGGGCGAGCACGAGGCCGGGTCGGGTGCCGCACCTGCTGCGGCCGCCGCCGGCAGCGCCGGCGCGATGAGGATCGCCGAGGCGAGCAGCGAGGCGACAGCGGCCGCGATCGCACGTCGAATGCCGAACATGAGTACCTTCCCTGAGGTCGAGGATTTCCCTCGTCCGTTCTGGCGGAAGGCACCTGCGGCCGGCTTGCGGAGCGCTGGCGCGGACGCCTCAAGTCGACGGCAAGTGGGCGCCGGCGACGTTCACCGGGCGGCGCTGAGGTCGCCGCCGGCCTCCACGCACCAGTCGGCGAGCTCCTCCGCTGCGGCGCGCAGGCGCGCGACGTGGCGCACCGCCGTCGGGAGCCGCTGCGGCTCCGCCGAGAGCGCCAGCGCTCCGACGAGCACCCCGTCGAGGTCGCGCACCGGCACCGCGAGGCAGCCCCGGTCGGGCCCGAGCCGGGCGATCTGCTCGGCGTAGCCGCGCAGGGCCGTCGCCTCGGCGAGCTCGACGAGTTCGTCGCGCGGGATGCCCGCGAGTCGCTGGGCCCGCGTCGGCGGCAGGTCGGCGAGCAGCAGCTGACCGACCGCCGACCGGTGCGGTTGCGCGGCGAAGGCGGCCGCGTCGGAGAGCGGGCAGGCCGGGTCCTCGTCGACGAGCTCGATGCGCTCGCCGTCGATCCGGGCGAAGTGGATGACCGCCCCGGTCTCGACGCGCAGATCGGTGAGCAGGCGGCGTTCGCGGCTCGGCGTCACGGCGGCGATGAGCGAGGCGAGCTCGAGGACCCGGACGCCGAGGATGAAGCCGGTCAGGTCGGGTCGGCGCAGCAGGAACTCCTGCTGCACGAGCGAGTTCACCGTGCGGTAGACGGTGGCCCGCGCGACGCCCAGCTCGCGGGCGAGCTCGTTCGCGGAGATGCCGGTGCCCCGCTCGGCGACGAGCTCGAGCACCTCGAAGGCGAGCGCGAGCCGATCGCCGCGTCCCACCGCGACGCCGGGTTCCTCCCGGGCCGCGCTCACGACTCGCCGGTCCGTCCTCGTCCCCGTCCGCCGTCCGCGAGGGGCCGTCCGCCGCCCCCGAGGGGCCGTCCGCCGCCGGCGCGGGGGCGACCGCCGATGGTGTCGGTCGCGATCGGCGAGTCGTACAGCCCGAGCCGCGCCGCGATGTCGGGTCGTCGACGCACGCGCGAGATGAGGAACGCCGACGCGACGCCGATCGCGGCGATCGAACACCAGGCGGCCGCGATGCGGTCGGCCGGCACGGCGGCGACGTAGTGCACGAACGTCGCCCCGAGCGCGGCGGCGGTGAGGCCGGCCGGCAGCACGCTCGTCCAGCGGAACTCGCCGATGCGGCCGAGGAAGACGGGTGCGGCGACCGCCACGAGCACGTAGGCGAGCAGGTACCCGATGATGCCGGCCGTCTCGGTGGCGTGGTCGACGAAGTCGACCACCCCGTCGGTGAGCCCGGCGGCGCCGTCGATGAGCACCGCCAGGAGCGGCACCGCGATGACGGCGAGGGCGATCCGCCGGGCGCCCGAGGTCGGCGCGCCGTGCGGCGAGGTGCGGCCGAACGCGGCGGGCAGCAGGCCCTCGCGGCTCATCGCGAACGCGAGGCGCACGAGCGCCGTCGTCGTGGCGAGCGTGCAGGCGAGCCACGAGAGGATCACGATGACCTCCACCAGGGGCCCGATGCCCGAGACCCCGGCCGATTCGCCGAGCGTCGCGAGGGCGACGCGAGGAGCGTCGGGGTCGCCGCCCGGTGCCTCGAGGGCGCCCGCGCCGACGAGCTGCGCCGAGGCGCCGACGAGGTAGCTGAGGCAGACGGCCGCGACGGTCCAGGCGATGGCGCGGGGCACGGTCGCCAGGGGGCGGCGGGCCTCGGGGCCGAGCGCGGCACCCGACTCGAAGCCGACGAACGCGACGAGGCCGACCGCGACGCCCGAGAGCACCGCGTCGAGGTCGACCCCGTGCTCGAACGACGGCACGAGCGGGGCGAAGTTCCAGCCGGCCGCCGCGAACACGATCGTCGCGACGGCGGCGATGGTGCCGACCGCGAGGATCTCGATGACGAGCAGCACGCGGGTCGAGATGCGCACGCCGCGGAGCAGCGCCACGGCGACGCACGCCCCGAACGCCACGATGAAGCAGGCGACGAGCCACGGATGCCCGTCGGCGGGCGACCCCGTGGCCATCGCGGTTGCGCGCCGGGCGGCGTCGAGCAGGCATCCGACGGCCATGCCCGCATAGCCGAGGGCGAGCGCCGTCCCCGCGATGATGCCGCCGGTACGGCCGAGGCCGCGCGTCGCGAAGGTGTACAGCGAGCCGGTGCTCGCGATCCGCCGGGCGAACACCGACACCGTCGCGGCGAGCATCACGACCACCACGACGGTGGTGAGCACGGCGAGCACCGCGAAGGCGCCGGCCTCGTGGCCCACCGAGCTCGGGTTGGTCAGCGCGACGCCGGCGGGGGCGACGGCCGCCACCGACTGGGCGGCCACGTCGACCGCGCCGACCCGTCGCCGGCGGAGGCCGCCGAGCGGCGAGGTGCGCGCGAGCCCCTCGACCGGGACCCGCTGGGCGATCGCCCGTTCCAATGCCTGCACTGCCGCCTCCTGTGGGTGGCAACGGTACGGAGGGGGCGTTGCTCCGGGGCTTCCCCGATGTTTCCGATCCGTGTCGGCGGGTGCGACGGCGGGGGAGGTCGTCGAGGCCGTGTCGCAACCCGGGCGCCGCCGATGTTCCCGGGCAGGGCATGCCGGTGAAACCGCCGGCCGTGAGACTGCCGATCGGGGGCGCCCGTCCCCGATGGAGGAGGCCGACATGCCCGCACGTTCCCGCACCGCCCTCGTCTCGGCGCTCGTCGCCGCGGCCACCGCCGGCGGCATGCTGGCGGTCGCCGTTCCGGCGATGCTCCAGCCCGGCGCCGGGGACGCGACGGCGGTCCAGGTCGCCC
Organism: Agromyces sp. MMS24-K17; assembly: GCF_043950245.1. Lineage (GTDB taxonomy): Bacteria > Actinomycetota > Actinomycetes > Actinomycetales > Microbacteriaceae > Agromyces. Next base: position 1,124,228 of record NZ_CP171640.1, read on the forward strand.
CCGGCACGGCCGGGCATGCCGGTCACGTGGGCCACGAGGGCCATGCCGGCCACGTCGGCATCGTCGTCGGCGGCGAGCGCTGAGGCGCCGCGTTTCCGCGCGGTTTCGGTGGAACGTCGATCGTGATGACGCGGAGTGAGACGCCGCACGGGGCATCCGCTCGCCTTCGGGTCGCCGAGCCGGCGACCTGGACGCGGAATCTGGGATTGATCAGGGAGTTCCGAGACGAACCGGATGTCTCGCCCACGGCGCCGCGATCGTTACCGCCCGGCCCCGCCACCGAAAAGCGCCGCTGCGAGCCTCGATGGCACCGGCGGAACCCAGCCGGAGCGTCGCCCACCCGGCGGCGCATCCCCGAGAGGAGCAGCCCCCATGATCCCCACCCTCGTCTCGGCCCTGCTCGGCGGGCTGCTGCTGCTCGCCGGCATCCCGAAGCTGCGCGACCGGGCCGGCATGCTCGTCGCCGTGCAGGGCTACCGCCTGCTGCCCGCGCCGCTCGAGCGCCTCGTCGCCGCGGTGCTGCCGGTCGTCGAGGTCGCCCTCGGCGCCCTCCTCGTCGCCGGGCTCGGCGCACCATGGACCCCGCTCGCGGCGAGCGCGCTGTTCGTCGTCTTCTTCGCGGGCCTCGCGATCAACCTGCTGCGCGGTCGCCGCGAACTCGACTGCGGATGCTTCGCCTTCGCGAAGGCCGAGGGGCACGCGCCCCGCATCGGCTGGTTCCACGCGGGCCGGGCCCTGGTGCTCGCCGCGCTCGCCGGCGGCCTCGCCGTCGTGCCGGGCGGCTACGGGCCCGGCTTCACGCCGGTGGGTGAGCAGGTGCTCGGGCTCGCGACCGCCGTGCTCGTCGTGGCCGCGATCGCCGCCGCCATGACGCTGCGCACGATCGTCAACCCCGGCCGCCGCACCGTCGACTCGCACCTCGCCCAGGCGCGGCAGGAGCTGCGCGCCGCCTCCCTCGCCCGTCGCTGACCGGCCCGGGCATCCCCCACGAACCCGCCCCCTCCGGGGCATCCGCCACTGAAACGAAGGATCCCACGATGACGCTCTTCCTCACGATCGCCGTGATCGTCCTCGCCGCGGCCGTCGCGTTCCTCTTCCTGATGAACCTGGCACTCGCCCGCGAGATCGGCCGCGTGCAGGTGCGACTCGGCCCGCTCGGCGCCCGCATGATGGACAACGGCCCGAAGGTCGAGGAGGTCGGCCCCTCGTTCCGCGGCCTCAGCGACCACCTCGGCCGGGCCACGAGCGTCGGCGGCCACCGCGAGAAGCCGCAGCTGCTCATGTTCACCGGGCCGAAGTGCTCGACCTGCAAGAGCCTGCTGCCGGGCATCAAGGCCCTCGCCAAGGCCGAGCGCAAGCACCTCGACGTCGTCATGATCTCGGACGGCACCCCCGAGGAGCACGCGGCCTTCCTCGCCGGCGCCGGGATCGGCGACGAGTTCGCGTACGTCGACGCGCGCGACGTCGGCATCGCGTACCAGGTCGGCACCACCCCCTACGGGGTCATCCTCGACGAGCACGGGAAGATCCGCGGCAAGGGCCTCTGCAACCAGATGGCCCATGTCGAGAGCCTCCTCAACGCCCTCGAGACCGGCACCCCGTCCCTCCAGCACCTGCACGAGCAGGCCAAGGCGCGCACGGCCCACGACCACGAGCACGACCACGCCCACGCCCACGGGCACGAGCTCGTCACCCGCTGAGCCGCGCGCACGGCGGCCCGCCGGCCGCCGTGACCCCGCCACCCCTCCCCACGACAAGGAGATCGCACCGCAGATGTCAGAGAACAGATACCCGGTCGACGAGTCGACCATGCAGGAACAGGCCGAATGGATGGCCGGACGCGGCGGGAGCCGCGTCGGCCGCCTCGGTCGGAGGCTGTCGGAGCAGACCTCGCGTCGCTCGGTGCTCGGCCTCATCGGGCGCTGGAGCATGGGCGCGGTCGGCGTCGCCGTCATCGGCAGCCTGCCGGTCACCCGGGCCGCCTTCGCCGATGAGCCCGCGCCGGGCGCCGCCGGCGAAGCCGAGCCGCTCTTCCCGTTCGAGCAGACCGGCGACTCGTCGACGTGCGAGTACTGGCGCTGGTGCAACATGGACGGCACGCCGTGCACGTCGTGCGCCGGCGGCGGCATGACCACCTGCGCGCCCGGCTCGAAGCCCGGCGCCGAGTTCTGGGTCGGCTGCTGCACGAACCCCGACGACGGCCAGACGTACCTCATCGCCTACTACGACTGCTGCGGCGCCCCCGGCTGTTCGAACACGTTCTGCGGCCAGCCCGACAACCAGGCGATCATGTACAACCCGGTCGCCGGCTCCTTCGACCAGGAGATCATCTGGTGCGTCTCCGACGAGTCGCAGGCCTACACCTGCACGATGGCGCCGATCATCGGCACCGACTGCCAGGTCACGCCCGCCGTCCGTCCGAAGGTGGGGGCGGGTTCGCGATGAGGAACGCCACGCGTCACGCACCGGCCGTCACCGGCCTCGCCCTGCTCGCCGTGCTCGCCCTCACGGGCTGTACGACCTCCTCGGCCGGCGCCGCCGACGAGGACGCCGGCCCCGTCGGCGTGCCCGAGGGCGTCGTCGAGCTCCCCGACCAGGAGTGGTTCCCCACCGACGACACCACCACGCTCGGGAGCTCCGACGAGGAGATCCCCTCCGACGACGAGATCCCGCAGAAGCTCCACGTCGGGAAGGTCGACCCGATCGGCGAGGACGAGGTCGTGCTGGTCGGCACCCAGTGGGGCCTCCAGGTCGTGAGTGCGGCCGTCGACCCCGCCACCGGCGAGGTGACGGCGAACCTCACCACCGGTCCCGGCATCTGGGACGCCGTGCTGCACCCGTTCGTCGGGAAGACCTCGGACGACCCGGTGATCCTCGCCCAGGAGGTCTGGCGGCCCCGCGGCTCCCGCGGCGCGGCCGACTTCACGATCTCGACGTACTCGGGCACCATGCTCGAGCCCGACGAGATCGAGATGCCGAAGTACACCCGGGCGCACTCGCGCTGGGGCTCGAGCGTCGTCACCGACGACGGGAAGTACTTCGCCTTCTGGGACGACGCCCTCTACGGCCTGCGGGTCTTCGACCTCGCGAAGGGCAAGGAGACCGGCGCGCTTCCCGCCCTCGGCTGCGGCCCCTTCACCTGGTCGTCGGGGCACCGGATCTACTCGGTCTGCGAGGACACCCGCGAGCTCGTCGAGTACACCATCGCGAAGGACGGCTCGATCTCCGAGACCGGCCGCGAGGAGGTGCTGCCCGACGACTTCGTGAGCAACCGCCACGCCAGCCTCGCCCACGAGGCCCATCAGGCGCTGCTCGTCTCCGCGAACGGCGACGTGTTCGTCTTCGACTTCGCCGACGGGCTCCCCACGAGCCCGGTGCAGCCGATCGGCAACGCCGGCCAGGACTCGGGCCGCTTCGACGAGGCGGTGCTCAACACGACCGCGACGAGCCTGGTGGTCGGCTACACCGACTCGGCGATCCACCCCGACTCGGTCGACGGCGGCGAGCAGGTGAAGCTCATCGTCTCGGATCCCGCGACCTTCGCGACCCTGGCGACGCTCGATCTCGCGTCGATGCAGCTCGCCTCGATCGGCGGCTTCGCCTACTCGGTCGACGGCACCACGCTCTACGTCACCGGGTCGGACGCCGACGAGGCGACCGTGATCGTCGGGTTCGACGCCCTCACCGGCGCCGAGGTCTCGCGGGCGGTCATCGACGGCTTCACCGACTCGCCGAGCCGCATCCTCACCCCGCAGGTCATCGGATGACCCGGCCCGGAGCCGGCCCGACCGGCATGACGACGAGCCGTCGCGGCTTCCTCCGCCTCGGCGCGCTGGGAGCGGGGGCGGTGGGCCTGGGCGTGCTCGGGCTGACCGGCTGCGCGCCCGGCACCAGGTCGCCGGCCGAGACGGCCGGCTCCGGGTACGACTACATCCTCCCGACCGACCCGGAGGTCGCCGCAGCCGAGGCGGCCCGGGCGGCGAGCGGTCGCACGGCGGCCTTCGCGCTCGCGGCGGGCGTCGCCACCGTCGACCTCGGCGGCCGGCTCGTCGAGACGTGGTCGTACGGCGGCAACGCGGTCGCGCCCGAGCTGCGGCTCGGGGCCGGCGACCGCGTGCAGGTCGCCGTGGCGAACGGGCTCGCGGAGGACACCACGCTGCACTGGCACGGCATCCGGATCCGCAACGACATGGACGGCGCGGCCCCGGCCACGCAGGCGCCGATCGCGGCCGGGGGCGGGACGTTCGACTACGACTTCATCGCCCCCGACCCCGGCACCCACTGGTACCACTCGCACAGCGGGCTGCAGGCCGACCGCGGGCTCTTCGGCGCGCTGATCGTCGAGGACCCGCACGACGCGAGCGGGGCCGACGTCGACGCGGTGCTCGTGCTCGACGACTGGGTCGACGGGCTCGGCACCACGCCCGACGCGATCCTGATGGCGCTGAACCCGGCGCTCGCGGGGGCGCACCACCACGGTGGGGCGAGCGCGACGGCGACGCCGAGCGCGGCGGCCGGGGCCTCAGCGGCTGCCGCGGCCGGCACGGGCGGCTCGGCCTCCTCGGCCGGGATGACCGACGACCAGATGGCCGTCGCCGCCGGGCTCGTCGCCCAGGGGCACGGCGACTCGGACGCCCTCGGCGGCATGACCCAGCACATCGCCTACCCGATGCACCTCGTCAACGGCCGGCCGCCGAACGACCCGGCGACCGTCGAGGCGGCCGCGGGCAGCCGGCTGCGGCTGCGGGTGATCAACGCCGCCGCCGAGACCCCGTACCGCTTCGCGATCGCCGGGCACGAGCTCACCGTGATCGCCGTCGACGGCTACGACACCGTGCCGCAGGCCGCCGATGCGGTGATCCTCGGCATGGCCCAGCGCATGGACCTGCTCGTGACCGTCCAGTCGGGGGCGTGGCCGATCGTGGCCGCGGTCGAGGGCCGCGACGGCCATGCGGCGACCGTGCTGCGCACGCCCGACGCCGCCCCGCTCGCTGGGCCGCTGCCGACCCGGCTCGCCGAGCACGACCGGCGGCTGGTGCTCGAGAGCGAGCTGCGCCCGGCCGAGTCGACGGTGCTCGACACCCGCGAGCCCGACCGCGACTACCGCGTCGAGCTCATCCAGGCCGGCGACCGCTACGCCTGGGGCATGGCGGGCGCAGACGCCGGGAAGCTCGTCATGCGCCAGGGGGAGCGGATCCGCATCACGATGACGAACTCGACCGCGATGTGGCATCCGATGCACACCCACGGCCACACCTTCGCCGTCCCCGCCTACGGCGGCCTCCGCCGCGACACCGTCGTGTCCCTGCCCGGCACCGAGCTCGCCATCGAGTTCGACGCCGACAACCCGGGCGAGTGGATGTTCCACTGCCACAACGCCTACCACTTCGAAGCCGGGATGACCGCGAACCTGCGGTACATCCGTTGAGAGGAAGCACCAGATGACCCACCGAATCCGACTCGCCAGGACCACCGCGGCGGGCGCCGTGCTCGCCGCCCTCGCCCTCACCGGGTGCAGCACCGGCGGCGCCGCCGCGGCCGGCGACGCCGAGCCCGACGTGACGATCACCGTCACCGACATGTCGTACGAGCCCGCCGAGGTCACGATCCACCCCGGCGACACCGTGGAGTGGGTGTTCGACGACGGCGGGATCCCGCACGACGTGTCGGGCGAGGGCGACCTCGAGGGGGTGCTGCAGAGCGAGCTGCTGAGCACCGGCAGCTACACGTACACGTTCGACGAGGCCGGCACCTTCACCTACCACTGCACGCCGCACCCGATGATGGTCGGCACGGTCGTCGTCGAGGGCTGATGCGCCGCCGACTCGTCGCCGCGACGGCGCCGCTGGTGGTCCTCCTGACGGGCTGCGCCCCGGCGGGCGGCCCGGCCGCGGGCCCGCCGGCGGCGGTCGTCGAGATCCGCGACCTGCAGTTCACGCCCGCCACGGTGACCGTGCACGCCGGGGAGGTCGTCGAGTGGCGGTTCGACGACGACGGGCTCTACCACCACGTGCAGGCCGACGACGGCGCCTTCGACAGCGAGATCGTCGGCGAGGGGGTCTTCGACGTCGAGTTCGACGAACCCGGCACGTACGACTACGCCTGCTCGATCCATCCGTACATGACCGGGTCCGTCGTCGTCACGGACTGACCCGGCTCGACGACCCGCCCTGCACGACCCGCGCTCCGCACGACCCGCCCCGCACGACCCGCCCACCCGGCCGGGGTCCGCCCGGATCCCGGCCCGAACAACCGGAAGGAACACCATGACCGCAACCCTCGAGGCGCCCGTCCGGGCGAACCTCGCGCACCCCGTGCTCGGCGCGGACCTCCCGCAGCTCCGGCCGACCGTCGCCGAGGCCGTCCCCGGCCGTGCCCGGGCCGTGCTCCCGGTCGCAGCCGCGGCCGTCGGCGTCGCGGCGGCGGCCGTCGTCGCCCCGTCGGGGGCGCCCGCGCTCACCGCGGCGGTCGTCGGCGCGGGCCTGCTCACCTCGATCGCCGCGAACTGGTCGACGTGCGGCATGTCCGTCGCCGCCGTGGTCGCGGCGCCGAAGCAGGCGGACCGCGCGGGCTCATCGACGCCGGCGCGCCGCCTCGGCTGGCACGCGTTCGGCTCGATCCTCACGGGCGCCCCGACCGGCGCGCTGATCGGCGCGATCGGGATGCTCCTCGCGGGCACGATCGACGTCGTGTGGGCGCTCGCCGCCTGGGCGGTCGTCGCGCTGGCGTACGGCCTCCACGAGCTCGGCGTGCTGCGCATGCCGACGCCCATGCGCCGCCGCCAGCTGCCCCGCCACCTGCGCCGCAGCATGGCGCCGTGGAAGGTGTCGTTCGTGTTCGGCACGATGATCGGGCCGGGCTTCGTCATCTTCATCCGCTCGAGCGCGTACTACCTGCTCGTGCTCGGCCTGCTGCTGGCCGGCAACCCGCTGCTCGGCGCGGCCCTGTTCACGATCGTGTCGCTCGGCCGCTGCCTGCCGAGCCTCGCGGCCATCGTGCACACCCGGTCGGGCGGCACCATGCCCGGCTTCCTGTCGGCGATGTGCGTCGTCGACCGCCGCGTGCAGGCCATCACCGGCGCCGGCCTCGTGGGCCTCGCGGCCTTCGCCGCGGCGGCCCTGCTCGTCTGACGCGACCGGTCTGGGGGCGGCCGGCCCGCACCGCGGGTCGGCCGCCCCGCTCCCACAACTCCACCGCCCCGCTCCCGCAACTCCACCGCCCCGCTCCCGCAACTCCACCGCCCCGCTCCCGCAACTCCACCGCCCGCTCCGCCTCGCGGAGCCCAGCTCGAACGGATGCCCCATGCTCTCGAACCTCACCGGCTGGCACTTCCTGATCATCCTGGTCGTCGTGCTGCTCCTCTTCGGCGCGCCGAAGCTCCCGGCCCTCGCGCGCAGCCTCGGGCAGTCGCTCAAGATCCTCCGGAGCGAGGTCCGCGAGGACGGCGCCGCGGTCGACGACGGCTCGGGGGTCGCACCGGTAGCGGGGGCCGCACCGGCCTCGTCGGCGCCCATGCCCGCGAAGCGCGCCGACGCGGCCCCGCTCGGCTGAGCCGGGAACCGGGCGATGCGCGCCATCATGCGCACCACGGCGGCGGGGGCGACGGGCCGCGCAGCCCGTCCCGCGGCGGGCTCCGGCCGCCGGATGCCCCTGGTCGAGCACCTCCGCGAGCTGCGGAAGCGGCTCTTCCTCGCCGCCGTCGGACTGGTCCTCGGCATGGCCGCCGGGTTCGTGCTCACCGATGCGGTGTGGGCGGCGCTGCGCGAGCCGATCGCCCGCATCGCCGAGGCGCAGCAGGCGGAGCTCGTGTTCCCGGCGATCACGAGCGGGTTCGACCTCCGCCTCCGGATCGCGCTGTACCTCGGCGTCATCCTCTCGAGTCCCGTGTGGCTCTACCAGCTCTTCGCGTTCCTCGTCCCCGGGCTCACGCGCCGCGAGCGCGGGTACGCCTTCGGCTTCCTCGGCTCTGCGGTGCCGCTCTTCCTCGCCGGCTGCGCGGCGGGATGGTTCGTGCTGCCGCACATCGTCGAGCTCATGACCGGCTTCGTTCCGGAGGGGAGCGCGGCGTTCCTGCAGGCCGACGCGTACCTCGACTTCGTGCTCAAGCTCATGATCGCGCTCGGCGTCGCCTTCGTCGTGCCGGTGTTCCTGGTGCTGCTCAACGTCGCTGGCATCCTGTCGGCCGCGGCGATCATCTCCTCGTGGCGGATCGCGCTGCTCGGGATCGTCCTGTTCACCGCGGTCGCCACGCCCGCGGCCGACGTGGTCTCGATGTTCCTGCTCGCGGTCCCGATGGCCGCCCTCTACTTCGCCGCCTGGTTCATCGCCCGGATCCACGACCGTCGCGCGGCGCGGCGCCTCCAGGCCGTGCTCGACGGCCCCGACGGCCCCGACGGCCCCGGCGGCCCCGACGGCCCCGGCGGCCACGGGGATCGCGCCGTGCTCGACGCCGCGTCGTCGAAGTCGCCGTCGGCCTCGGCGGCCGGGTCGACGTCCACCGGAGCGCACGATGCGCCCGTCGCACCATCGACCGCTGCTCCGTCCGCGGCGCCCCGGCCGGCGGCCCCGGTACCGGACGCACCCGGCCGACCGGCCTCGGCTCCGGCCCAGGTCACGACGCCCGCGCCGCCCGTGCGGACCGCCGTCCCCGCTGCTCCGACCGGCTACACGCCGGCGCCGTCGCGGGCGGCGCTGCTCGATCGCCTCGGAACCGGGCGTCGCCCGGCGCCGGAGGACTGAGGGCGACGCCCTCCCGTCGGCGGCAGACGCGCGGCAGACGCGCGTCAGTCGCCGCTGCCGCCCCGGCCGCCGTTCCCGTTCCCGTTCCCGTTGTTGCCGCCACCGTTGCCGTTGTTCCCGTTGCCCGGCCCGCTCTGGTCGGTCGGCGTCGGCTCGGGCTCGGCAGTGGGCTCGGGCTCCGGCTCCGGCTCCGGTTCCGGCTCGTCGGGCTCGACCGTCGGCTCGGGCGTCGGGGTGGACGCATCGGTGGGCGACGGCTTCGTGCGCGGCGTCGGCCGCGACCCGGGCGACGCGAGGAGCGCCTCGAGGTCGGCGCGGACGAGGGCGATGGCCGCGCGGATGTCGGCCGACCGCTCGGCCGAGACGTCGCCGTGGTCGGCTGCGGCGTCGAGCGACTGCTCGAGGCGGTCGAGCGCCGCCTGCGCATCCGCGTAGTCGGCGGCTGCCGCGCGCTCGGCCACCGCCACCACCTGCGCCCGCAATGCATCGGCGGCGTCGGGTGACACCGGGGCGGAGCATCCGGCCAGGAGCAGCGAGACGGCGAGCGCGGCGACCGATGCGGCGCGCGCGGCCGGACCGCGCCAGCTCGCGGCGGCCCGACGTTCAGTCATCGTCGTTCCCGGACCCGCTGTTCCCGTTCCCGTTGCCGCTGTTCCCGTTGCCGCTGTTCCCGTTCTCGTTCTTCTTGTCGTCCTTGTCCTTGCCGCCCTTGTCGTCGGTCGGGGCAGGGGTGGGCTCCGGCGCCGGCTCAGGGGTCGTCGCGGCGGCGAGGAGGGCGTCGAGATCGGCGCGCACGAGGGAGATCGCCTCGCGGATCTCCGTCTCGCGGTCGGCCGGCACGTCGCCGTCGGCGACCGAGGCGTCGAGCGACTGCTCGAGCCGGTCGAGCTCGGCGATGGCCCCGGCGTAGTCGGTGGCGGAGGAGCGCTCGGCGACGGCGACCACGCGGGCGTGCAGGGCCGCGGATGCCTCCTGGTCGAACGCGTCCGACGGTGCGGCGCATCCGGCGAGCAGCAGGACGCCGGCGGCGACGGCCGCCGCCGCCATCGTCGTCGCGGTCCTCGGGGAACCGGGGCGACGGGCGCGCGGCGCACGCGGTGCGGTCACGGGGTCACCGCCTCCTCCAGTTGCTCGAGGTGCACCCCGAGCTCGCCCTCGACGGTCGGCATCGGCGGCGTCGAGGCATCCGTGCCGGCGCCGCCCGCGCCGCCCAGCAGCGTGGACGTGAGGATCGCGACGGTCGTGACCACGAGCGCCACCACCGCGAGCGCTGCCGCCACGAGGCCGATGCGCCGCCGATGGCGCGGTGACCGGTCGCTCGGAGCCGTCTCGCGCCGAGGGCGGGTGACGGGCGCGCCTTCGGCGTCCGGGAGCTCCGTCTCGATGAGGCTCCGCGCGGGCACCGTCGCACTCGCCGACGGAAGCAGGAGCGTCGCCGCGGTCGGGGCATCGACGGCCAGGGTCGGCGCATCCACCGCCTCCGCCGCCGCGTTCACCGGGGACTCCACCGCCGAGTCGTCCCCCGGTGGCTCCGTGGTCGGCGCCATCGCGACGGTGGGCGCCTCCGCCGGATCGGTCGGGCGCTCGCCCGGCAGCGGGAGCTCGCCGACGCGGACCGCGACGTCCAGCGCCGTCGGCCGCGCCTCGCGGTCCTGAGCGACCATCGCCGTGAGCAGGTCGTGCCAGCCCGCGCCGAGCCACTCGGGCACCTCGGGGTCGCGCACGAGGCGCGCGCTCGCCGCCTCGATCGCGGGCCCGTCGTAGACGCGCTGTCCGGTCGCCGCCTCGAGGGCGACGAGGCCGAGTGCGTAGACGTCGGCGGCGGCATCCGCCCCCTGGCCACGGACCTGCTCCGGGCTCAGGTAGGCCGGGGTCCCGAGGAGCTGGCCGGTCGCCGTGAGGCCGGCGTCGTCGATGAGCCGGGCGATGCCGAAGTCGGCGAGCTTCGGGTGCCACTCGCGGGTCGGCAGGTGCGTGGGTGCGAGGAGCACGTTCGCCGGCTTCACGTCGCGGTGCACGATGCCCCGGGAGTGGATCACGTAGAGGCCCTCGGCGAGCTCGCGCACCAGCGCGGCGAGCTCCGACGGCGCGAGCGGGCCGTCGGCGAACCGGCGGCTGAGGTCGGGGCCGTCGACGAACTCCATCACCAGGTACTCCCGGCCCGTCGTCGGGTCGTGTCCGGCGTCGAACAGGGTCACCAGTGCGGGGTGCGTGACCGATGCGAGCAGCGCGGTCTCTCGCGCGCGGCGCGCCGGGTCGTGCAGGCCCTCGGTGCGGCCGTCGAAGAGCTTCACCGCGACCGAGCGGCCCAGCGCGGTGTCGTCGGCGCGATGCACGGATGCCACGCCGCCGCGTCCGATCAGCGCACCGAGGCGGTATCGGCCGTCGAGGAGCGTGCCGGGCAGCAACGGTTCGTCGACGATTGGGCGGTCGGGTGCCGTGGTCATCGCACCGAGGCTAGCCGTCGAGTCTGGGAGCGACCACCCCTTGCGCTCGGCGGGGCGTCGGCGTAGCCCGTCGCGGCCGGGCCGGCCGCGAGGCACGACCCGGTGTCAGTGGACGTCGGTCCCCAGGAACTCCGCCTCGAGTTCATCCGCGATCGACAGGACGCGGAGCATCGGCTCGACGAGCTCGTTGGTGTCGAGGTTCTCGAGCGGCACGCCGTTCGTGACGAAGACCAGGTCGCCGTAGATCACCAGGCCCCCGACGATCTTGTCGGAGAGCCGAACGGCCGCCGACTTCAGGTCGATCTGCTCGACGTTGCCGATCGGCGAGTTCACCCGGATCCACTCGGTCCCGTTGCCGGTCGAGTCGTGCGCGACGAACACGATCTGGCTCCGGAGGTTGGTGGTTTCGAACACCAGCTTGATGAGGTTGTCGTCGACGTCCTCAGCCCGGTAGTTCGAGTGGATGTAGCGCTTGGCGTCACTCCAGGTGGTCATGCGTGCTCCTCAAGGTCTCGGTCGTGGAGCGGAGGTCCTGCGCTGACGGCTGGATCCATCGTCCCCACGCGACTTTCCTACCGGTCCGACATCCGCCGTGCTCCGCCCCGAACTGGGGGACCCGGGGCCCCGCCCCGAGCGCTTGTCCCGGCACTGACGGGTCGATAGGAATGGCCTGTTCCCGCTCCGGCTGGGATCAGTCCGACGTCCGCAACGCTCCGAGTGGGGAGAACACGTGTTCAAGACCGAGGCTTCGAAGACCAAGACCGGCAACTGGCTGATCGATGCGACGTGCGAGCGCGGTCACACCGTCTTCAAGGACCAGATGCACCCTCGCGACCCGTACAAGTGCCCGTACTGCGGCTTCGACGTCTACTGAGGCCAGTCGCCCCGGATCACAGGAACATCGGCCGGTCGAAGTCCTCTTCGTCGTCGCCGGCTGCGTCGGCCAGTTCCACGAGTACCGGCACGTGGTCGCTCGGGGCATCCCCCTTGCGCTCGTTGCGGTGGATCGAGGCATCCGTGACGCGCTCTGCGAAGGCGGGCGACCCCAGGACGAAGTCGATGCGCATGCCCTCGTTGCGGGGGAAGCGGAGCTGCTTGTAGTCCCAGTACGTGAAGAGGCCCTCCGGCACCCGGTCGCGCGCGACGTCGGCGACGCCGGCGGCCTCGAGCGAGAAGAACGCGGCACGCTCCTCGGGGCTGACGTGCGTCGTCACGCCGACCTGCACCGTCGGGTCGCCGTTGTCGACGTCGAACGGGGCGATGTTGAAGTCGCCCATGAGCGCGAACGGCCGTTCGGGATGCGCCGTCACCTCGGCCCGGGTGAAGTCGGTGAGAGCCGCCAGCCAGTCGAGCTTGTAGGTGTAGTGCGGGTCGCCGAGCGAGCGGCCGTTCGGCACGTACAGGCTCCACAGGCGCACGCCCTCGACGGTGGCGCCCATCGCCCGGGCCTCGAGTGGCAGCTCGGGCCCGTCGTGGCCCTTCAGGAAGCCCGGCTGGAGCGGGAAGTGCGTCTCGACCTCGGAGATCGGCAGGCGGCTCGCGAACGCCACGCCGTTCCACTGGTTCAGGCCGTGCGCGACGACCTCGTAGCCCGCGGCCTCGAACGCCTCGTAGGGGAACTGCTCGGGCTTGCACTTGATCTCCTGCATGCCGAGCACGTCGACGTCCTCGCGCACCAGCCAGTCGACGATACGGCCGTGGCGGGCGCGGATGGAGTTGACGTTCCAGGTGGCGATGCGCATGCGACCAAGCGTAGGACGGGGCGCCGACGCGGGCGGACGCCGCCCGCGCTCAGCTCAGCAGCGCGTCGCGCCGACCGAGTCGGGGCACGACGATCCAGAACACGACGAGGATCGTGATCGCGGTGGCCAGCGCGAGGAAGCCCGCGACCCGGCCCATCACGACGTCGAAGACGAGGCTCACCACGCCCGCGGCGAGCAGCGACACGACGACGAGCAGGATGAGGAGCAACCGGTTCGCCGTCCGCACCAGGCGGCGCTTCTGCTGTCGGCCGAAGAGCTGGCGATGCATGATCACCGGTGCCAGCCCGAGCAGCGTCGCGAACCCGGCGAGCACCATGAGCACCAGGTACAGCGTCACCTCGTAGTCGTCGAGCGTGTCGAACTTCGGCTGGAACGCGACGGCGAGCAGGAAGCCCGTGATGATCTGCGTGCCCGTCTGCACGGCACGCAGTTCCTGCATGATGTCGTTCCAGTTGCGGTCGGCGCGCTGCACCGGCGTCTCGGTGCGCCCGTCGCCCGGGATGTCGTCGTCGTCGGCAGCGCGCTCCATGGCTGGATGCTACGCGGTCGGCGGGACGCCCGATATGGTGATCGCCGCGCCGAGGAAGAACACGCCGACGGCCAGGACGATGCCGACGAGCGCGATCCAGAACGCGATCCGCTTCAGCACGAGCACGATGATCGCCGCCACGAGCGCCAGGAGCGCCACGATCGGCGGCCCGAACATCGCCACGACCATGCCTGTGCCCATCACGTCGTAGTTGCACTCCACCGCGCCGCACGAGTCGCCGGCGAACGCGAGGAAGAACGACAGGAAGAACAGGACCGCAGTCAGGCCGACCAGCACGACGAGCAGCACGATCGTGAGGACCAGATCCCAGACGATGACGGGACGGCGCGTGGGCGGCGGAGCGGTGACCGGCAGCGGCTGCACGGTGGCAGTCTGGCAGCGGTTCCGGGCGAACTGCAATGATGGACGCCGAGAGTTCGGGGGTTCGCGTGGGGTTCAGCGTCGAAGGCGTCGAGGGCATCGGCGAGATCGCCGAGGGTGCCGACCTGGCCGGCATCATCGCCGGGGCGACCGAGCTGGAGGACGGCGACATCCTCGTCGTCACCTCCAAGATCGTGTCGAAGGCGGAGGGCCGGGTCATCCGCGCCGCCGATCGCGAGGACGCGATCACCGCCGAGACGGTGCGGGTCGTGGCGACCCGCGAGTACGACGGCGGGGTCACCCGCATCGTTGAGAACCGCCAGGGCATCGTGCAGGCGGCCGCCGGCGTCGACGCGTCGAACGCGCCCGACGGCACGGTGCTGCTGCTGCCGGTCGATCCGGATGCCTCGGCGCGCGCCCTGGCGACGGGCCTGCGCGCCCTCACCGGCGCGCATGTCGGCGTGATCCTCTCCGACACGGTCGGCCGCGCCTGGCGCGAGGGCCAGACCGACCTCGCGATCGGCGCTGCGGGCGTGTTCGTCTTCGAGGACCTGCGCGGCACGACGGATGCCTCGGGCAAGCCCCTCGCCGTCACGATGCCGTGCGTGGCCGACGAGATCGCCGGTGCCGCCGAGCTCGTGAAGGGCAAGTCGGCCGGGGTGCCGGTGGCGATCGTGCGCGGCCTCGGGCGGTACGTCGGCGACCTCGACCTGCCGGGCGCGCGCAGCATCGTGCGGCCCGCCGAGCGCGACCTGTTCCGCCAGGGCGCCGACGAGGCCTACGACGAGGGCTACCGCGCCGGCTTCGACGAGGCCCAGGCCGAGGGCCCCCTCGTCAGCTGACGAGGAAGCTCGCTCCGCTCGCTGCTGCATCACCCGCGGGCTGCGCGGAGACGCAGCCCGCGCGGCACGGCAGGATTGAGGCATGCGCCCGCACATCGGCTATGCCGCAATGCTCGAACGGTTCCCGCCGGCCGAAGCCGTCGAGCTCGCCGCGCTCGCCGAGCGGCACGGGTTCACCGGCACGATGGCGAGCGACCACTTCCAGCCGTGGCTGCCCGCGCAGGGCGAGTCATCCTTCGTCTGGAGCGTGCTGGCCGCGATCGGGGCGCGCACGACCGGCGACCTCGGGCCCGGCGTCACGACACCCGGCTTCCGGATGCATCCCGCCGTCGTCGCGCAGGCGTCGGCCACGATCGCGGCGATGCACCCCGGCCGGCACTGGCTCGGCATCGGCTCGGGCGAGGCGCTGAACGAGCACGTCGTCGGGAGGTACTGGCCCGAGGCGCCCGAGCGCATCAACCGCATGTTCGAGGCGGTCGAACTGATCCGCCGGCTCTTCCAGGCGTCGATCGCGGGGCGGGACATCCGCTTCGCCGGGCAGTACTTCAAGCTCGAGTCGACCCGCCTGTGGACGATGCCCGAGGTCGCGCCGCCCGTCCTCGTCGCCGCAGGCGGCCCGGTCACCGCGAAGCGGGCGGGCCGCACGGTCGACGGCCTGATCACGACGGGCGCGCCCGACGACGACCGGCTCGCCGTCCTGCTGAAGCGTTTCGCCGAGGGCGCCCGCGAGGTCGGTCGCGATCCGTCGCGCATGCCGAAGGTGCTGCAGCTGCACGTGTCGTGGGCGCCGACCGACGAGGAGGCGATCGCGAACGCGGTCGCCGAATGGCCGATCGCGGGGTTGCGGATCCCGCGGGGCGACATCCGCTCGCCGTTCGACTTCGAGCACGTGGCGCGCACCGTGCGCCCCGAGGACTTCGCCGGGCGCATGCTCATCGGCGCCGATCCCGACGTGCACCGCGCGGGCATCCAGCGCGCGCTCGACCTCGGCTTCGACCGGGTCTACGTGCACCAGGTCGGGCGCGACCAGCGGGCCTTCCTCGAGGTGTTCGGCCGCGACGTGTTGCCGGGGCTGCGGCGATGAGCGGCGCGTCCGCGTTCGGCTCTGCGCCGGTTCCGGGGCGTCTGCGCCACGCGGGATGGCGCGGACGCACGCGAAGTGGCGCGGAGGAGGCGGGCGTGCGGGCGAACGCGAGCCCGGATGCCTGGACCATCGTCATCCCGGTGAAGTCGCCGTCGCTCGCGAAGACCCGGCTCGCGCCGGAGGTCGGCCCCGACGAGCGGGCGGCGCTCGCGCGGGCGTTCGCGGCCGACACGATCGCGGCCGCGCTCGCCGCCCGCGGCGTCGGGCGGGTGCTCGTCGTCGGCGACGACGCGACCCTCGCGGGCGACGCCGAGTTCGTCGCCGAGCCCCTGGTTCGCGGCCTCGGCCCGGCCATCGCCGACGGCGTCGCGGCGGCGCGCCGTCACGGCCCGGCCGCGGTCGGGGTGCTGCTCGGCGACCTTCCCGCGCTCCGGCCGGATGCGCTCGCCGCGGCGCTCGACGCGGCGGCGGGGCATCCGCTCGCCTTCGTCCGCGACGCCGACGGCACCGGGACGACGCTCGCGACCGCCCGGGCGGGGGAGCCGTTCGAGCCGCGATTCGGGCACGACTCCGCCGAGCGGCACGCCGCGGCGGGGTTCGCCGAGCTCGAGGCATCCGACCCGGGGGCGTGGCCGACGCTGCGACGTGACGTGGACACCGCGGGCGCGCTCGCCGAGGCCGCGCTGCTCGGCGTCGGGCGCGCGACGCAGGCCGAGTTCGGCCGCCTCGCGGCATCGCTGCCGTGGCTGACGGCGGCACGCTGAGCGCCTCGCTGACGGCGACGCGCTGAGCGCGGCACCCGGGCACCGGGCCGAGCGCGCGGCGCATCCGCGCGGCCTCGGCTCAGCTGCGCCCGTGCGCGTCGAGCCAGGTGTGCCACGGCGTGATGCGGTCGACGTGCACGGCCGAGTCGAACGCGTCGAACGGGGCGGACGACAGCACGTAGGGGCCATGCGCGGTGCCCTCGAGTTGGTCGGCCGCGTCGCGCACCGGTCCGCCCGCCGGCGCGTCGCGGAGGTCGACGAGGAAGCCGGGCGGCATCGCGCCCGGCGAGCCGGGAGTGCCGGACGTGCCGCTGGTGCGGACGCCGGCGGCGATCGCCGCGTCGAGCGTGCGCGGGCGCGGCTTCTCGACCGCCTCGACGAAGGGCGTCGACTCGCCGGGCGCGTCGTCGGGCGACGGCCGGTGCAGCCACGCGTCGCCCCCGCCGTACGTGCTCGCGATCACGACCGAGTGGCCGCGCAGTTCGTCGGCGAGGTGCTGACCGAACGTCAGCTGCGGCTCGGGCACGAGCGGCGGCGAGACGAAGGACGACCGCTGCACGTGGCCGTTCGCCGCGGCGACCACGATGCGCGGTTCGCGCCGCAGGATCCAACGGATGTTCTCCGCCATCGCGAGGTCGCGCACGTTCGCCGGCGGGAAGCCGCGACCGGCGGCACCGACCATCGCGGCGAGGAACGCGTCGGTGCGCCGCGCGGTGGCCGCCGCCTGCGCGGCGAACGCGATCGCCTCGGCGTCGTCGGTGCCCGCGAAGCGCGGCGCCAGGGCGGCCGTGCGCTCGGCGAGCGCGCCGATCCTGGCGGTGAGCTCGAACCGCTCGGGCTCGCCGAGCTCGAGGTAGGCGCGGATGGCGAGCGCCGCCCAGGCGAGGCCGCCCTCGGGCGGCAGGTGGTCGAAGCGCGGCAGCAGCGTCTCACGGACGACGGCCGAGTACCCGGGGTCGATCCGATCGAGGATTTCGGCGACCACCTCGACCGCCGGGCGGGCCGAGGCGGCCGACGCCGACAGGTCGATGCCGTGGAACCGGAGCGGACGGGCGGCCGCGAGGTTGTGCCGTCGCATCCAGGCGAGCTGGTCGAGCAGCTCCTGGCACTTGCCCATGTGGTACGTCAGCCCGCGCTCGAGCACCTCGCGTGGACGGAGGTCGCTGCGCCCGCCGATCCAGTCGTCGACGAGGCGGGCCTCGGCGAAGCCCGACTCCATCGCGAACGCGGTGAAGCCCAGTTCGGTCACGAGGTGTCGCACGATGCGGTGCCGCACGTCGAGGAACTCGTGGATGCGGTGCATGCTCTCGCCGACGAACACGACGCGGGCGTCTCCGACGAGCCGGGTGATCGCCGCGAGGTCGGGCGACGACGGGTCGAGGTCGTCGGGGTCGAGCGAGTCGAGCGCGACGGCGTGCTCGCCGAGCCATGCGTTCAAGGCGGTCATGCGCACCTCCCCGTGGAGGCTAGCAACCGCGGGGATGGGGCGGCTCGGAGCCCCGGCGCCGAGGGCTCGCTCCCGGCCTCGCTCCCGGCCCTCGTCGGACCGAACCGTGGGAGGATCGGAGGATGACGCTCACCCTCGGATACAAGGCCTCGGCGGAGCAGTTCGCCCCTCGTGAACTCGTCGAGATCGCCGTCGCCGCGGAGGGTCACGGCATGGAGTCGGTGTGGACGAGCGACCACTTCCAGCCGTGGCGGCACACCGGCGGCCACGCGCCGTTCTCGCTCACGTGGATGGCGGCCGTCGGCGAGCGCACCTCGTCGATCCGCATCGGCACGAGCGTGATGACGCCGACGTTCCGCTACAACCCGGCGGTGCTCGCCCAGGCGTTCGCGTCGCTCGGATGCCTCTACCCGGGCCGCATCATCGCGGGCTTCGGCACCGGCGAGGCGCTGAACGAGATCGCGACCGGCTTCCGCGGCGCGGGCGAGCAGGACTGGCCCGAGTTCCGCGAGCGGTTCGCGCGGCTGCGCGAGTCGGTGCGCCTCATGCGCGCGCTCTGGACCGAGGACGGCCAGGTGGACTTCGAGGGCGAGTACTACTCGACGCACGACGCGTCGATCTACGACCGGCCGGATGTCCCGGTGCCGGTCTACATCGCCGCCGGCGGTCCGACCGTGGCGAAGTACGCCGGGCGTGCGGGCGACGGGTTCATCTGCACCTCGGGCAAGGGCGCCGAACTGTATGTGGACCAGCTCATCCCCGCCGTCAAGGAGGGCGTCGAGGCGGGCGGCCGCGACTACGCCGCGCTCGACCGCATGATCGAGATCAAGCTCTCGTACGAGGAGACCGACGAGCTGGCGCTCGAGAACACCCGCTTCTGGTCGCCGCTGTCGTTGTCGGCCGCGCAGAAGCACGACATCAGCGACCCGGTCGAGATGGAGCGGGCGGCCGACGCCCTGCCGATCGAGCAGATCGCGAAGCGCTGGATCGTCGGCAGCGACCCCGACGCGGTCGTCGAGCAGATCGGCCAGTACGTCGACTGGGGCTTCGACCACCTGGTGTTCCACGCGCCGGGCCACGACCAGCGCCGGTTCCTCGAGCTGTTCGAGCGCGACCTGGCGCCGAGGCTGCGGGCGCGGGGGTAGGCGCCGGGAGGCGGCGCAGCGGCGGATGACGTCGCGGCGAGGCTCGAACGGGGAGGAGTCGAGGATGACCCAGCCGGAGGTGCCCGACGACGTGCGGGCGTTCATCGACGCGGTGACGCCCGCGAAGCGCCGGCGCGATGCCGAGACGCTGCTCGACCTCTACGCCCGCGCGACCGGACAGCCGCCGTACCTGTGGCACACGATCATCGGCTTCGGCGAGTACCACTACCGCTATCAGAGCGGTCGCGAGGGCACGGCCGGCGCCGCCGGCTTCGCGCCGCGCAAGGCCGCGACGGTGGTGTACCTCGGCGACGGCGTCGGACCGTACGCCGAGTCGCTGGCGAAGCTCGGCCCGCACACGACCGGCCTCGTCTGCGTCTACCTGAAGGATCTCGAGCAGGTCGACCTCGCGGTGCTCGAGGACGTGATCACCCGCTCGTACGCGGTGCTCACGGCGGAGGAGACCTACACGAAGCGGGCCGACGGGGGCGGCGCCTGACGGCACCGGCCCCGGCATCCGCCCGCGATCAGTCGGCCGGATCGACCACCAGCCCCGTCCCCCCGCCGCGCCGCACCGGCTCGGCCGCGGCGGTCATCGTGCCGTCGGGCGCGACCTCGATCGCGGCGACCGCGCCGATCTGCGCCGCCGACGTGCCGGGCGCCCCGGCGACGGTGAGCGCCTGCCCGTACGGCGCGAGGTCGTCGGCGTAGGCGTCGATGAACGCCTGCTCGGCCAGCGTGGTGGCGCCGTTCCGCTGGGTCGCCCGCGGTGCGGCCACGGCCTCCGGGAGTGGCATCCCGAGGTCGATGCGGTTCAGCAGCACCTGCGCGACCGTGGTGATGATCGTCGAGCCGCCCGGCGAGCCGACCACGTAGCGCGCCTCGCCGTCGTCGACGACGATCGTGGGCGACATCGACGACCGCGGACGCTTGCCGGGGCCGATGTGGTTCGGGTCGGTCGGGTCGTACACGGTCGAGAAGTCGGTCAGCTCGTTGTTCAGCAGGAACCCGCGCCCGGGCACGGTGATGCCGGAGCCGCCGGTCTGCTCGATGGTGAGGGTGTAGGCGACGGCGTTGCCCCACCGGTCGACGACCGACAGGTGCGTCGTCGAGAGGTTCTCGGTGTCGCCGTCCTCGGCGACCGCGGCGGCCGCGCAGCCCGAGGCGTCGAGCGGGGCCGCAGCGACCGGCTTCGGCGAGGCCTGGTCGGGGTCGATGGTGCACCACCGCGCATCGGCGAAGTCCTGGCTGAGGAGCACGTCGGTCGGCACGTCGACGAACGCGGGGTCGCCGACGTACGCGCCGCGATCGGCGAAGGCCCGGGCGGTCGCCTCGAAGAACAGGTGGTGCGTCTGCCCCGGGTCGGCGGCGTCGAAGGCGTGGTTCTCGAGGATGTTCAGGGACTCGCCCACGGTCGTGCCGCCCGACGACGACGGCGCCATGCCGTAGACGTCGAGGCCGCGGTACTCGACGTGCGTCGGCTCCTGGAGGAGCGCCTCGTAGCCCGCGAGGTCGGCGAGGGTCATCGACCCGGCCGGGGCGGGCAACGTCGACGCGGAGTCCTTGGGCGGGTCCTGCACGACGTCGACGATCTCGGCCGCCAGCTTGCCGGTGTAGAGCTCGTCGGCGCCCTTGGCCGAGAGCTGCTGGAGGGTCTTCGCGAGGTCGGGGTTGCGGAAGGTCGTGCCGACCGCGGGCGGCTGGCCGCCGGGGAGGAAGAGGGCCGCGGTGGCGGGGAACGCCGCGAACCGCGCCTGGTTCTCCTGTGTCTGCAGCCGGAACGTCGCGTCGACGGTGAAGCCCTCGCGCGCCAGCCGGATCGACGGCTTCAGCGCCTGCTTCAGCGTCGTCGTGCCCCACTCGTCGAGCGCGGTCTCCCAGGTCGCCGCGGTGCCCGGCACGCCGACGGCGACGCCTGATGAAACGAGTTGCGGCGAGAACGGGTACGGCTGCCCCGTGGCCGGATCGATGAACGCGTCGTGCTGGATGCCGGCGGGCGCGGTCTCGCGGCCGTCGATCGTGTGCACGGTGCCGGTCGCGGCGTCGAAGTAGACGAAGTAGCCGCCGCCGCCGATGCCGGCGCTGTACGGCTCGGTGACGCCGAGGGCCGCCGCCGTCGCGACCGCCGCGTCGACCGCGTTGCCGCCGTCGGCGAGCACCCGGAGTCCGATCGCGCTCGCGTCGGCGTCGACGGATGCCACGGCGCCGCCGGTGCCGACCGAGGTCGGCGTGGGTGGCGGAGAGCCCGGCGATGGGCGGCCGGTCGAGGCCCACGCCCCGGTCGCAGCGGATGCCCCGGCCGTGACGGGTGCGCCGGCGGTCGGCGCGGCCGTGGCCGGTGCGCCGACGGCGACGAGGCCGGCCGCGGCGGCCGCCGCGATCGAGAACGTGAACGCATGACGTGCAGCGAGCTTGCGCATGGGATCCCCCTCGAACCGATGGTCGATCCGGCCACGCTACGGCGGGGCATCCGTTCGCGCGAGGGGTTGTGGCGCCCGCACGGTGGTGGAACGCTACGCCGGCTCGGCGCCGTCCCGCTCGACCGGCACGGCGCCGGCGCGGACCGCGGCGGCCACGCGCGCGACGGTGCGCTCGAGGAGTCGCTCGGTGTGCGGTTCCCCGCTGATGTAGGTGCGGTAGTAGAAGGGCGCCGCGATCAGGCGGGCGAGTTCGCGCGTGTCGACCGGTTCGGCGAGGCCGAGCGCTTCGACCGCGGGGGTCATCAGCACCGAGACCCGTTCGATGCGGCCGGCGATGATGTGCGACAGCATCGCTCGCGCCTCGGGGTCGTGCACGGCGGCCGAGACGAGCGCGTCCATCCACGAGTGGTGCACCGGGTCCTGCGAGAGCGTCAGCACGGCTCGGGCGACCGTGGTCAGGTCGCGTTCGAGGTCGCCGGTCGGTTCGTCGGGCAGCGGCACGGTGCTCTCGTCGACGAGTTCCCGGATGAGCCGGTCGAGCGTGCCCCAGCGTCGGTACAGCGTCGAGAGCGAGACGCCGGAGCGGGCGGCGATCCGGTCGAGGGAGGTGCCGGCGTACCCGGACTCGGCGAGTTCCGCCGTCGCGGCCTCGAACACGGCGGCACGGGTGCGTGCCGTGCGACCCCCGGGTCGCTGGCGTCCCGGCAAATGAGAATCTGATTGCATTAAGACGGGCTCCTCTGCCATGCTCGCGTTAATGCTAATCGGTTCGCGTTAGAAAGGCTCGGCATCATGGCCCTGCGCCCCATCGCCCGGATCCACCACCGCTTCGTCGAGGTCGGCGACGTGCGCGTCGCCTACCGCGAGACGGAGGGCGCCGAGGGGGTGCCGCTGCTCCTCCTCCACGGGTTCCCGTCGGGTTCGCACCAGTACCGGCGGCTCCTCGACGTGTTCGGCGCGGAGCGCCGCCTTATCGCGCCCGACCTCGCCGGGTTCGGACGCACCGAGACGCCCGACGGATTCGCGTTCACGTTCGACGCGCTCGCCGACGTGATCGAGGGGTTCGTCGACGCGCTCGGGCTCGACCGGTTCGCGCTGTACGTCTTCGACTTCGGCGGCCCGGTCGGCATGCGCCTCGCGGAGTGCCGCCCCGACGCCATCGCCGGCCTCGTCGTGCAGAACGCGAACGCGTACCTCGAGGGGCTCTCGCCGCTGGCCGAGG
Source organism: Agromyces sp. MMS24-K17 (assembly GCF_043950245.1). GTDB lineage: Bacteria > Actinomycetota > Actinomycetes > Actinomycetales > Microbacteriaceae > Agromyces. The sequence continues at coordinate 1,147,011 of NZ_CP171640.1, forward strand.
CCACCGTCGCGGAGCGCGCCGACGTGCCCGGCGCCGCCGACCGGCTCCGCGGCCTCCTCACCCTCGAGGTCACGCGCGGCCAGTACGAGGGCGGCACAGCCGACGAGACGCTCGTCTCGCCCGACGGCTGGACGCTCGACCAGCACTACCTCGACCTGCCCGGCCGCGACCTCGCGCAGCTCGCGCTCGCGATGGACTACCACTCCAACGTCGAGCGGTACCCCGCCTGGCAGCAATGGCTGCGCGACCACCGGCCGCCGACCCTCGTGCTCTGGGGCATCCACGACGCGTTCTTCCCGCCCGCCGGCGCCGAGGCCTACCGGCGCGACCTGCCCGATGCCGAGGTCGTCCTGCTCGACACCGGCCACTTCGCGCTCGAGGAGCGGCTCGACGAGGCCGCCCCGCACCTCGACGCGTTCCTGCAGCGGCTCGACGCGGGAGAGCGATCGGATGCCCCGCCCCGATCGGATGCCCCGCCGCGATCAGGTGCCCCGGAGGAGCCGGCCGCCGCGCTCCGCATCGCCGTGGTCGGCGCCCGCGGCACCCTCGGCCGGTTCGTCGTGGCCGAGGCGCGCGAACGCGGCCACGAGGTGACCGAGCTCACGCGCAGCGATGCCGACGCGACCGACCCCGAGGAGCTCGCCGCCGCGGTCGCCGGACACGACGCGGTCGTCGCCTCGGTGAAGGGGCCCGACCAGGTCGTGCCGCGCGCGGCACGTGCCCTGCTGGCGGCCCTGCCCGTCGCCGGCGTGGAGCGACTCGTGTTCCTGGGCGGCGGGGGCAGCCTCGAGTACGAGCCCGGCCGCCGCTTCGTGGACTCGCCCGACTTCCCCGCCGCGTACTTCGAGACCGCGCGCGACCAGGGCGCGGCGCTGCAGGTGCTGAGCGGTGCGCAGACCCCGGTGCGCTGGTCGTACGTCAGCCCGCCGCCGGTGCACCTCGTGCCGGGCGAGAAGACGGGCGCCTACCGGGCCGAGGCGCGCGACACCCCGCTCACCGACGCCGACGGCGTCAGCCGCATCACGGTCGGCGACTACGCGGCCGCCGTGGTCGACGAGGTCGAGCGCGGGGCGTTCGCGGGCCGGCGGTTCACGGTCGCGTATTGACCGTCGCGGACCGAGCGGGGGTGGCGGGTCAGTGCCCGTCGCCCGCGCTCGGCGGCAGCTTGCAGTAGTCGTAGAAGTACCGCGTCGGGGCGTCCTCGTCGGTGGCGTCGACGATCACGTCGCCGCCGGCGTGCGGCAGCTCGTCGCCGGCGAGGGTCCAGACGCGGAAGTGCCAGAGCCCGTGCGCGGAGCCGTCGAGCACGCCGCGGCCGTCGACGACGAGCACGGTGTCGGGGTCCTCGGCGCCGGCGAGCTCGCCCTTCCGGAACGGCTCGATCGTGTCGGCGCGGAGCGCCGCCTCGCCGGCGTCGCCGAGCGACACCCGGAACGCCGGCTGGCCCTTGGCGCGGAGCCGGTCGGCGAGGTCGTCGGCCCAGCGCTCGGCCTGCTCGGCCGACAGGCTGTCGACGGCGAACAGGCGCCGGCCCGATCGGGAGTTGTGGAGGAACTCGTCGACGATCGAGTCCAGTTGCGCGCGTCGCGCGTCGGTCAGCGTCACCTCGCCCATGGGCCCAAGGCTACGCCCGCGCGGATGCCTCGGGGCGGGGCATCCGCTCGTGGGCGGCGGGCTCTGCGGGGTCGGCGGGGTCGGCGGCGGGCGCGCCGGCAGGTGCGGCGGCCTCGGGCCGGCCCGCCGCGCTCGCGACCGCGATCAGCGGCCGCCCGGTGAGCGGATGCGCGATGACCTCGGCCCGCACGCCGTACACGTCGTGGACGAGGTCGGCCGTGAGCACGTCGCCGGGCGCGCCGGCGGTCACGACCCGCCCCGCGGCGAGCACGACGACGTGGTCGGCGTAGGCCGCCGCATGCGACAGGTCGTGCAGCGCCGCGACGACGGTGAGGCCGCCCCGGGCGAGGCCGGCGAGCAGGTCGAGCGCCACGAACTGGGCGCCGAGGTCGAGGTGGTTGGTCGGCTCGTCGGCGAGGAGCAGGGTCGGCTCCTGCGCGATCGCACGCGCGAGGGTGACCCGCTGCCGTTCGCCGCCCGACAGCGAGTCGAGCGTGCGACCGGCGAATGCCGAGGCGCCCACCGCATCCAGGGCGTCGGCCACGACCGCGCGGTCGTGCGCGCCCGCGACGCCGAACGCGCCGAGGTGCGGCGTGCGGCCGAGCGCGACGGATGCCCCGACCGTGAGCCGTCCGTCGACCTCCGCCTGCTGTTCGGCGAGGGCGACCACCCGGGCACGCTCGCGCCGCCGCATCCCGTCGAGCGAGCGGCCGTCGAGGCGCAGTTCGCCCGCGTCCGCGCGCTCGACCGCGGCGATGAGGTGGAGCAGCGTCGACTTGCCGGCGCCGTTCGGGCCGACGAGCGCGGTGAGGGCGCCGCGGGGCAGCGTCGCGTCGACGCCGTCGATGATCGTGCGGCCGGCGCGGTCGAAGCGCACCCGGGACAGGTCGAGGCTCATGCCGCGCTCCGTCCCCGCAGCAGCAGCCACGCGAACACCGGGCCGCCGACCAGCGCCGTGAGGATGCCGACGGGCAGCTCGCGCGGGTCGAACAGCGTGCGCGCGCCCGTGTCGGCCCACACCAGGAAGATGGCGCCGGAGAGCGCCGACAGCGGGAGCAGCGACCGGTGCCCGGGACCGGTCACGAGTCGCACGGCGTGGGGGAGCACGAGGCCGACGAACCCGATCGACCCGCTCACGGCGACGAGCGCGCCGGTGAGGAGGGCCGTGCCGCCGAGCAGCAGCACCCGCGTGCGGGCGACGTGCACGCCGAGCGCGGCGGCGCCGGTCTCGCCGATCGCGAAGGCGTCGAGCGTGCGGGCGCTCGCGACGAGCGGCAGGCCGACCGCGAGCAGCGCGACCCCGCTGATCGTGACCGACGTCCAGTCGGTGCCTGCGAGCGAGCCGAGCAGCCAGTTGAGGATCTCGCGGTAGCTGTCGCCGGTCGCGCTCCAGAAGATGACGAGGCTCGTGATCGCGCCGAACACGCTCGACACGGCGATGCCCGCGAGCACGGTGGTGGTCGGATCGAGCCTCGCGCCCCGGCCCGCGCGGGCGCTCGCGGCCATCGCGATGACGAGCGTCGCGAGGAGCGCCGCGAGCGCGCCGGCGAACGCGGCGAGCGGCAGCAGGAGCCCGACGCCGAGCACGATGACGAGGACGGCGCCGACGGAGGCGCCCGAGGACAGGCCGAGGAGGTAGGGATCGGCGAGCGGGTTGCGGGTCACCGCCTGCATGACCGCCCCGCAGAGCGCGAGCCCGGCACCGACGACGGCGGCCGTGAGCACTCGGGGCATCCGCAGTTCCCAGACGATCGCGTCGTCGAGGCGCGAGAGCGTGGGCTCGCCCATCCCGAGGTGCGCGCCGATGCTGGCCAGCACGTCGGCGGGCGAGAGGCCGGCCGGGCCGATCGTGACCGCGACGACGATCGACGCCGCGAGCAGCACCACGCCGAGGCATCCGATGATGATCGCGCGGCCGCCGCCGCGTGCCCTGCCCGACCCGCCGCCCACCGGCGCGGACGCGAATCGTCGCTCCGGAGCTCCGGAAGCGGCGATTCGCGTCCGCGCGGCGGGATCCGCGGCCATCAGCCGATCGCCGCCAGCTGGTCGACGAGCGACTGCACGGCCGACACGTTGCGCACGCCGGCCTCGGTCGCGGGGAAGTCGACGATGAGGAACCGCTCCTGCTGCACCGCGGGGAGCGCGGCCGTCGCCGCGTTCTGCTGCAGGAGTTCGATCTTCGAGGCGGCGGTGTTCCACGGCGCGTCGACGAGCACGATCACGTCGGGGTTCGCGGCGACGATCGCCTCCCAGCCCATCGCCGTCCAGGTGTCGTGCACGTCGGCGGCGACGTTCTCGAGGCCGGCGGCGTCGAGGATCATCTGCGGCGCCCCGATGCCGGCACCGACATAGGGGGTGTCGTTGCCCGAGCTGTACCAGAGCGCGGTCAGCCCGCGGTCGTCGGGCTCGATCGCGTCGAGCGCGGACTGCTGCGCGGCGACGAGGTCGGACGCGGCATCCGGCACGTCGAAGATGGCGCCCGCCTCCTCGAACTCGCGGAAGACCTCGTCGAAGGTGAGCGGGTCGGGCATGTACCCGGCGGCCTTGCAGGCCGCGGGTGCGACGTACGTGCCGACGCCGAGCTTGCCGAGCAGGCCCCGATCGCCTGCACCGTCGGCGGTGAGGTTCGACTCCCAGCCGGCGAAGACGAGGTCGGGCTCCAGGGCGAGCGTCGCCTCCTGCGAGGGCACCTTGTCGCTCACGACCGGGATGCCGGATGCGTCGCCCGCGGGGTCGTCGGTCGCGGCGCCGATGATGGCGTCGGGAACGGGCCCGTCGGTGAACGCGCTGCCGACGACCCGGTCGGCGAGGCCGAGGGCGACGAGCAGTTCGAGGGTGGACGACTTCACGGTGACGACGCGCTCGGGCGCGCGGTCGAACGTCACCTCGGTGCCGCAGTTGTCGATGGTCAGGGGGTAGGCGGATGCCTCGGCCGCCGCCGCGCCGTCGCCGTCGCCTCCCGTCGGCTGGGACGACCCGGCGGGCGCCGCGCAGCCGGCGAGGGCGAGCACGAGGAGCGGGACGGCGGCGAACGGCGCGAAGCGACGGGGGGACTGCGGGGAACGCGAGGGCATGGGATCTCCGGGCACGGTGGAAGACGGTGAGTTCGGTGCAACCGACGGAAGTCGGGGACTCACGGCCCACAGCCCGGGCCATGCCAACCGGTCACAGCAGACCGGCGGTCGGGGAGAGTCTACCGGCGGGGCCGCGGGCCGGGGAGTGCTCCCCATCGCCACGTGCGTGGCCGGTTCCGTAGGGTCGACCGTGATTCGGCGGCACGGTGCCGCTGGGAAGGACACCCGCATGCCCATCCGCACCCGTCGCCACAAGCTCGCCCTCGCGTTCGCGGCGCTCTCGCTCGCCGCGGCCGGAACCGTCGGCGCGGTCGGCGCCGCCCCGGCACCGGCCGAGGCCGCCGGCCGCTGCGTGGACTACAACTACTCGCAGGGCGGCTACTCCAGCTGCATCGGGACCATCCAGCAGTTGCTCAACTACCACCGCATCCCGCAGGCGAGCCGGTACCACCAGCCGATCGGCTCCTACACCGGCCTGGCCGTGGACAACGCGTTCGGGCCGGCGACGAAGAGCGCCGTCGTCGCGTTCCAGCGCTACTGGGGCCTGTCGGTCGACGGCATCGTCGGCCCGCAGTCGTGGAGCTACCTCTGCTCGCCCATGAAGGGCCCGGGTCCGGTCCCCGGCTACCCGTACACCGCGGCACGCGCCGCCGGCTGTGCCGTCTGACGTCGCGGCGCCCTGAGCACGCTGGGGCCGCGGATGCGCGATGCGCTCAGCGGCCCCGGTCGGCTCGAAGCTCGCGGGCGAGGTCGAACGCCTCGCCCGCGAGCGCGGCCGACGTGTCGAGGTCGCGCATCCAGAGCGGCACCGCGCGGGCGGCGAACCCGTGGGCGCGGAGGCCCTCGACTTCGGCCGCATCCTCCTCGGCCACGAGCCAGCCGTCGAGCAGGCCGCCGGCCGAGCGGGCACCGTAGTGGCGGGCCACGGCCGCGGCGTCCGTCTCGACGCCGATGGCCGAGAGGCAGGCATCGGCCATGCCCCGCACGACGGCGCCGCCGATGATCGGCGAGACACCGACCACGGGCGCGGACGTCGCCGCGAGCGCCTCGCGGATGCCGGGGATCGTGAGGATCGTGCCGATCGAGACGACCGGGTTCGACGGCGCGACCAGCACCACGTCGGCGTCGGCGATCGCCTCGGCGACGCCGGGCGCCGGGCGGGCGACGTCGAGGTTCCGCTGCCGGAACTCGAGGGCGGGCAGGCTCGCCCGGTAGCGGGTCCACCACTCCTGGAAGTGCAGTTCGACGGTCGGGGCATCCGATGCGCCCGCGGCATCCGGATCTTGCACCAGCACGTGCGTGTCGACCTCGGTGTCGGTCGCGGGCCGGAGGCGCACGCCGAGGGGCCAGCGGCCCTGCAGGCGCTCCCCGACCTGCGTGGGCGTGAGGCCGTCGCGCAACCAGGAGGTGCGCGCGAGGTGCGTGCCGAGGTCGAGGTCGCCGAGGGTGAACCACGGCCAGCCGACGCCCCACTCGCTGAGTTCGGCCGCGACCCGCTCGGTCTCGCCGGCACGCCCCCAGCCGCGCTCGGTGTCGTTCACGCCCGCGAGCGCGTACAGCAGCGAGTCGAAGTCGGGCATGAGGCGCACGCCGGCGAGCCAGAGGTCGTCGCCGGTGTTCACGATCACGTCGACGGCGGATGCCTCGCTCCCGCCCTGCCCGTCGGGCCAGCGGCGCCGGGCCTCCTCGCGCACGCCGCGCACGAAACGCGCCCCGCCGACTCCGCCCGCCAGCACCGTGATCCGCATCCGACCAGCGTAGGCGGGCGGCGTGACGGTCTCGCCCACGCCTGCCCCTCGAACTGGGGTCATGGCAACGGCGACGAATCCTCGACTTCGCTTGCGGAGGCATCCGCGCCGCTGGTTGCCTGTGAAGGGGACGAAGTCGTCCGCGTCCGGAACCGGGGGGTACGGAACATGGCGGATCAGGTCGCCGTCGGCGCTGGGGGAACGCGGCCGAGGCGCGGGATGCGCGTGCTCGCCATCGGGGCGAGTGTCGCGGTGTTCGCGGCCCTCGTCACCGCGACGGCCGCGAGTGCGGCCGCGCCCAGCTTCGTCGATCCGCCGACCCGGTTGTACATGGCGCCGGCGGGCAGCCTGCCCGTCTCCATCCCCGACGGATTCCCGACCGTCATCCCCGAGGGGGAGCTGGTCTTCGACGGCGGCACCGACCTCATCTCGCAGGACCTCCGGAAGATCGAGGTCGAGTCGGGCGAACAGGGCTGCGCGATGGCCGCACCCGACTGGAACCAGGGCGGATGCACGGCGGTGCAGCTCTCGGTCGCCTACGGCACGCTCACGTTCGACCCCCTGCCGACGCAGGAGGACGACGGCGACAGCGACCTCGACGTGCTGAAGTTCCCCGGCGGCGCGCTCGAGCGAGACAAGCACGAGGCATCCGAGCTCCCCGCGAAGGCAGTGGCGGTGATCGGCACGACCGAGCAGGTGAACGCCGCGCTCGCGACCCTCGTCTACGTTCCCGACACCGACTCGGACGACGACGGTACCGCCGACGACCCGTACTACTACAACGGCTCCAACGCCGAGACGCTCCTCGTGACGCTCGGACCCGGCGACCCCGCGCTCGGCGGTCCCGTCAGCATCGACGTGCAGATCCGGGTGCAGCGGATCAACGAGTTCCCCGAGGTGACCGTGCCCGACCAGGTCTTCCAGGTGCCGTCGGGCGGCACCGGATACCTCGGCGACGCCGGTGACGACACCGGCCAACCCGACGAGCTGGACTGGAACGTCGTCGACGAGGACAACGACGAGCAGGACGACAACGACACCATCGACGGCCCCGGCGACGAATGGCTGCTCATCGCGTGGGCCGACTGCGGCACGTTCGCGATGCCCGCGTCGCCGTTCGCGGTCTACGACGACCTCGAGCAGCTCTTCGGCGACGCCCTCGACCTCGGGGTCGCGCCCGACCCGGTGACCGAGCCCGACGCGTACGCCGAGTACCAGACGAACAAGACCGCCCTCATCGACGCCGCCATGGCGGCGCTGCCCGACGAGGTCAAGAACCTGCCGTTCGCGACCGGCAATCCGAGCGACCCCCACAACGCGTTCGCCGGCGTGGTCAGCGGCCTCAACGCGATCGACTCGCTCAACTACGTGCTCGACAACGTCGAGTTCCAGGCGACGGGGCTCGCGGACGTCACCTGCACCGTCCGATTCCTGGTCAGCGACCTCGGCAACAACGGCCTGCCCGTGCAGTACCTCGGCGACCCGCCGTACGGCATCCAGGTGCCGTTCTTCGGGTTCGACCTCGACACAAACGACTTCCCGACGGTCGAGAAGGTCGTCGTCGAAGTGGGCGACGGGACCATGATCGAGGTCTCGCTGCCGACGGATGTCTCGGTGCCCGAGGGCGGGGCGACCACGGTCCCGCTCGCGGTGTCGCCGGCGACCCACCCGGCGTTCGACGTCACGATCTCCACGACCGCGGTGCCGCCGACGAGCGCGGCCGACTTCACGCCCATCGGGGCGCAGACGTTCACCGTGCCGGAGGACGCCGTCTCCATCGACATCCCGGTGGATGCCCTGCAGGACGGCGACCTCGATCCCGGCGAGACCTACACGGTGACGATCGACGGGTTCCCGCCGAACCCGCCCTTCCCGCCCGGGTTCGACGCCGCGATCACCGACGGCACGGCCACGGTGACGATCATCGACGACGAGGTGCCCGACGAGCTGCTCGAACTCTCGCTGCCGACGGATGTCTCGGTCGCGGAGGGCGCGTCGACGACGGTGCCGCTCGTGGTGTCGCCGGCGACGCATCCGGCGTTCTCGGTGACGGTGTCGACGGAGGTCGTGGCGCCGACGAGTGCCGCCGACTTCACGCCGATCGCGTCGGTCGCCTTCCCGGTGCCGGCGGATGCCGCGTCGATCGACATCCCGGTGGATGCCCTGCAGGACATGGATCTCGATCCCGGTGAGACGTACCGGGTGGTGATCGACGGCGTCCCGGCCGATCCGCCCGGGTTCGACGTGGCGATCACCGACGGGACGGCCACGGTGACGATCATCGACGACGAGCTCGAGGACGTGACGCCGCCGACGGTGACGATCGAGCAGGCTGTGGGGCAGGTGGATCCGACGGGGACGTCGCCGATCTCGTTCGAGGTGGAGTTCAGCGAGTCGGTGACCGGGTTCAGTGCCGCTGACGTGGTGCTCTCGGGGTCGGCGAACCCGACGACGGCCGCGGTGTCGGGTTCGGGTGCGTCGTACACGGTGCAGGTGTCCGGGATGTCGGCGAACGGCTTGGTCGTGGCGGAGGTCGTCGCGGCGGCGGCGGAGGATGCCGCTGGGAACCTGTCGACGGCGTCGACCTCGGCGGACAACGAGGTGACGTTCACGGGGGTGGACGAGGACGCTCCGACGGTGACGATCGAACAGGGTGCTGGCCAGGCGGACCCGACCGGGGCGTCGCCGATCGAGTTCGAGGTGGAGTTCAGCGAACCGGTGACCGGGTTCGACAACGCCGATGTCGTGCTGTCGGGCACTGCGAACCCGACGACGGCGGCGGTGTCGGGGTCGGGCACGTCGTACACGGTCGAGGTGTCGGGGATGTCGGCGAACGGCTTGGTCGTGGCGGAGGTCGTCGCGGCTTCGGCGGAGGATGCGGCGGGGAACCTGTCGACGGCGTCGACGTCGGTGGACAACGAGGTGACGTTCACGGGCGTGGACGAGGACGCTCCGACGGTGACGATCGAGCAGGGTGCGGGCCAGGCCGACCCGACCGGGGTGTCGCCGATCGAGTTCGAGGTGGAGTTCAGCGAGGCCGTGACCGGCTTCGACAACGCGGACGTCGTGCTCTCCGGCACCGCCAACCCGACGACGGCCGCGGTGTCGGGTTCGGGTGCGTCGTACACGGTCGAGGTGTCGGGCATGTCGCAGGACGGCCTCGTGGTCGCCGAGGTCGTCGCCGCCGCGGCGGAGGATGCGGCGGGCAACCTGTCCCTGGCGTCGACGTCGCTCGACAACCAGGTGACGTTCGACTTCGACGACGGCGACGTGACGGCGCCGACGGTCACCATCGAGCAGGGTGCGGGCCAGGCGGACCCGACGGATCAGACGCCGATCGTGTTCGAGGTGGAGTTCAGCGAACCGGTGACCGGGTTCGGTGCCGCGGACGTGATCCTCGCCGCGTCGACGGCGCCGGGCGCCCTCGTCGCCGCCGTCTCGGGCGCCGGAGCGAGCTACACGGTCGAGGTGACGGGTATGACCGGCGACGGCGACGTGATCGCCTCGATCGGCGCGGGCGCCGCGGAGGATGCCTCGGGCAACCTCTCCGAGGCGTCGACGTCGGTCGACAACACCGTCGCGTTCTCGCTCGTCGCCGGACCCGACCCGCTCAGCATCACCGCGCCCGACGACATCGTGGTCGACGCGCCTCCCGGCGAGCCCGGTGTCAACGTGTCGTACCCCGCGCCGACGGTGTCGGGCGGCGTGCCGCCGGTGACCGTCACCTGCGACGCCCCGTCGGGCGGGTTCTTCCCGATCGGCGTCACCACGGTGACGTGCACGGCGCAGGACTCGGCACCCGAGGAGCAGATCGTGCTGTTCGCCCTCGTGTCCGACTCGTTCACCATCACCGTCAACGAGACGACGGAGCCGAACCAGCCGGGCGGACCGGGCAACCCCGGCGGCGGTTCCGGCTCGGGCGGCTCGGGCACGAGCGGCTCCGGCGGCTCCGGCGGCATCGCCTCCACCGGCGTCGACGGCCAGGCGGCGCTCATCGCGGCGCTCGCCCTGCTCCTCGCCGGCGCCATGGCACTGCGGTTCGGGGCCCGGCGGCGCGGGGCATCCGAACGGGGCTGACCAGACGACTGGGCGAGGAGGCCCTACCGGCCGATCGACAGGCCTGCGCGCACGAGTTGCGGCACCGAGGCATCCGGCAGGTATGCACGCACCAGGGCGATGCCGATGCGGGCCAGGTCGGCCTCGTCGCTGTACAGGAGGTACATCGGCTCCGGGCGCGGGTTGAACTTCTGCTTGAAGCGGTGCAGCGAGCGGAAGCCGTACGCGGGCTCGAGGATGCCGCCGAGCCGGTCGAGGATGGCCTCGATCTGGCCCTCCTCCTCGGTCTCCGCCGAGTGGGCGAGCGGAGCGCCCGACAGCGAGACGAACTCCGCGCCCTCGTCCCGGAACGCCAGCGCCGAGGCGCCGATGAGGAACTCCATCACCGGCGGGAACGATCCGTCGTCGCGTCGGCGCATCAGGTCGAGCGTCCAGCCGCGCGGCGCGCCGCCCGGCGCGTAGACCGGCAGCCAGCTGAGGAAGCCCTGCACGACGCCGTCGGCCGTCTCCGCGACCGCGAGCCGCACGGCCGGGTCGAGCGCCTCGTCGAGGGAGCCGAGCGTGAACCGCATCTCGGGCAGCCCCTTGTCGCCGACCCACTGCTCGGAGATCGCGGTGACCTGCGCGCGTACCGCGAGCGACTCCCTGGCGAGCGAGGTGAGCCGGAACCGGACGCCCTCGCGTTCGGCGCGGTTCATCGCGCCGCGCACGGCGGCCCACCGCTTGCCGGTGAACTCGAGGCCGGGGAGGTCCATGATCGTGTCCTCCGCCACCTGGAGGGAGCGCCAGCCGGGCGGCATGCCCGCGACGGATGCCTCGCTCGCGCCGAAGACGCTGACGACGAACCCGGCGTGCTCTGCGGTGTCGACGAACTCGCGCAGGGTCTCGGCGACCCGGTCGGGCGGGGCGATCGGATCGCCGAGCACGAGCGCGACGCCCTGGTGGAGCTGGTACGCGACCACCGTGCCGGGGTCGGAGCCGAAGTAGTGCCGGTTGTCGCGCCAGGTCGCCATCCACGACAGCACGCCGCCGCCGTCGCGGCGGATCACGTCGCGGGTCTCGTCGAGACGGGCGCCGGGGCGATCGGCACCGCGGTCGCCCGGAAGCCGCCGCCGCAGCCTCGCGCGGAACGCCCGGTGGCAGACGAGCAGCCAGCCGAGCATGACGGTCCAGAGGAACCCGGTGGCCGCGGCGAACGCGAGCCCCTCCCGGTCGTCGTACTCGCCCGGCGTGCCGAACAGCTCCGGGTGGGCGATGAGGAAGACGGCCAGCGCGCCCAGCAGCACGTTGAGCGCCACGAGGACGACGGCGATCACCCAGGTGACCCGGGACCCGCGCCGGAGGCCGGCGATGAGGAGGATCACGATCAGCAGGTCGAACCCGACGTCGATCACGTCGATGCCGCCGGCGTCGGTCAGGCCGAACGGGCCCGCCGTCGGCACGAGCGAGGCGATGAGCTCGATCGCGACGAGCCCGACGATCGCGGCGACGGCGACGAACCGCTGCTCGCGCACGGTGGGCTTCGTGAAGGAGCCGACGTTGATCAGCAGGACCATGCCCACGGCGACGGCGTGGATGACGTCGGCGATCGACCCGAGGAACAGCAGGCTCACGAGCGCGTACTCGGTGAGGACGAGGAGGCTGCGGCCGCGCCACGGTGAGGGCAGGCTCGCGCACGCCGCGGTGAGGCACGCGAACACGCCGCCGGACGGGCCGACGTCGAGCTGCGTGACGAGTGTCTGCGCCCAGTACGACCCCATCTCGGCGAACCCGGCGATGACGATCGCGGCGCCGACGACCGAGAAGACCTGGCCGCCGACGAAATAGGCGGCCGCGCGGGCGGTGCCGCGGCGGAGTTCGAGCCACCCGACGCCGAGCGGAACGAGCACCGCGAGCACGAGGTAGCCCCACGGCGCGGTGACGAGGAAGGTGCCGGTGATCGTCGTCCACCAGCGCGAGTCGGCGAAGGACGGCACGCCGTACGCGAAGGTCTCGTACCAGTCGGCCTCCGTGGCCGGCGAGGTCAGGGTGCCGGTGAGGATGCCGACGAGGAGCAGCGCGGCCAGGAGCGAGATCGTGAACGGCACGCGGCCGACGAACGCGGCGGCGTGCCTCACCCGCGAGGGCGGGGCGACCCGAGCGGATGGCTCGTGCGAGCGTGTTGCGGCATCGGTCGTCGTCATGCGAACCCTCCCCGTCCCTGCGGGCAGGCTAGCGCAGGACCCGGTGGCCGAGTCGGGCGGCACACCCTCGGTGCGGCGGCAGGAGCTCGTGCCGCCTCACCGACCGAGTGCCGCCGCAACTCCCCGCCGGCCCCGGGGTCACGCCCAGCGCTGCTCGAGCGAGTGCACGCCCGGCGGGGTGGGCAGCGCCGCCGCGGCGAGCGCGGCCGCCACGTCGGGGGCCCCGTCGCGCACGAGCCCGACCGTGACGCGGACGAAGTGGCGGCCCGGGGCATCCGTCGCGAAGAACGGGCCGCCGGGCGCGACGCGGATGCCCGCCGCCGCCAGCTGCACGAGCGCGGAGCGTTCGTCGTGCACGGGCAGCCACGTGTTGATGCCGTCGGAGCGGGAGGGCTCGACGCCCCAGGTCGCGAGCGCGGTCGCGAGCGCGCGCTGCCGCGAGAAGTAGCGGCGGCGCGCCTCGGCGACCTCGTCGATCGACTGGCCGTCGGTGAGCAGGTCGACGAGGATCCGCTGGAGCATCCGCGACGTCCACCCGGGCCCGAGCATCCGCCGTGCGACCACGCGGTCGACGATGGCGGAGGGGCCGCCGAGGGCGGCGATGCGCAGGTCGGGCCCGTGCGACTTCGAGAAGCTGCGCACGTGCACGACGCGGTCGGGGATCCAGCGGCCGAGGCTGACGTCGCCGGCGGTGGAGATCTGGCCCGAGTGGTCGTCCTCGATGACGACGAGGTCGGCGCCGTTGCGGTGGTCGCGGATGACCCGGGCGAGCGCCTCGGCGCGGGCGACCGAGAGCGAGACGCCGGTCGGGTTCTGCGCCCGCGGTTGCAGCAGGAACGCGCTCGGGCGCGCGTCGAGCGCGGCGCGCAGCGACTCGGGGGTGACGCCGCCCTCGTCGAGCTCGACCGGTACGCGCTCGGCGCCGAGCGCGTCGAGCAGGTCGAAGAACGGCGGGAACCCGGGGTTCTCGACGGCGACGCGGTCGCCGAAGCGCACGACGGTCTCGAGGGTGCGCGACACGGCGTCGAGCGCGCCGTCGACGACGGTGATCGACTCGACCGGGTTCGGCCAGGCGTCGCGCAGCACCCGCTCGAGCTCGGGCAGCACGGGCAGGTCGTGGTAGCTCGGGGTGTCGGCGCTGGCCGACACCCGGGCGAGGGCGCGCGAGAGGTCGGGCAGCAGCGTCGGGTCGGGCGTGCCCCGCGAGAGGTCCAGGCGGGCGTCGCCGAGGTACCCGGCGAGGCCCTGCGTGCGCGGCGGCAGCCACGTGGTGTCGCGGCGGCGCACGAACGATCCGGCGCGGCCGCGCGACTCGAGTAGCCCCGCCCGGCCGAGGGCCTGCCACGCCTGGCTGACGGTCGCCGGGCTGACGCCGAGCTGGCCGGCGAGGGCGCGCACGGTCGGCAGCCGGTCGCCCGGCGCCAGCTCGCCGCTCGTGATCAGGCGCGCGACACCGGCCGCGATGTCGCTCGGCGACGATCCGTCGATCTCCACGAATCCAGCGTGCACGGCTCTTGCCTCCCCCCGCTGCGAAGCCCACAATGACTTACACGTACGTCACAGAGCGAAACACAAGGGAAATGTTCACGCCGAACAATAACAGAACGGGTCGGATGGCCCGTCCCAACGTTCTCGGCACCACCGCTCGGCGTCACGTCAGACCCCGGTAGGCAGAGCTCCACGCCCACCGCGGACGGCAATGACGCCGACCCGAAAGCAGGAGGCAGTATGACGATCGTCCGAGCGGCCATCACGCAGACGACCTGGACCGGCGACAAGGAGTCGATGCTCGACAAGCACGAGCAGTTCGCCCGAGACGCCAAGGCGCAGGGCGCCCAGGTGATCTGCTTCCAGGAGCTGTTCTACGGACCGTACTTCGGCATCACCGAGGACGTGAAGTACTACGACTACGCCGAGCCGGCCGACGGCCCGATCGTGCAGCGCTTCGCCGCGCTCGCGAAGGAGCTCGGCATGGTCATGGTGCTCCCCATCTACGAGGAGGAGCAGCCGGGCGTCTACTACAACACCGCGGTCGTGGTCGACGCCGACGGCACCATCCTCGGCTCATACCGCAAGCACCACATCCCGAACCTCGACAAGTTCTGGGAGAAGTTCTACTTCCGCCCCGGCAACCTCGGCTACCCGGTGTTCCAGACCGCCGTCGGCCCGATCGGCGTCTACATCTGCTACGACCGGCACTTCCCCGAGGGGTGGCGCGAGCTCGGCCTCAACGGCGCGCAGATCGTGTTCAACCCGAACGCCACGAAGCCCGGCCTCTCGAACCGCCTGTGGGAGATCGAGCAGCCGGCCGCGGCCGCCGCGAACGGCTACTTCGTCGCCGCCGCGAACCGGGTCGGCCTCGAGGACAACGAGTACGGCGACCTCGCCGTGAACTTCTACGGCAAGAGCCAGTTCGTCAACCCGCAGGGCGTCATCGTCGGCGAGTACGGCTCGGAGACCGAGGAGGAGGTCGTCGTGCGCGACCTCGACATGGACATGATCCGCGACGTGCGCAACGCCTGGCAGTTCTACCGCGACCGCCGGCCCGACTCGTACACCTCCATCCCGAAGCCGTGAGGAGCTGAACCCCCATGACCACCACCCTCATCTCCGGCGGCACCGTCGTCAGCGCCACCGGCCGCACCGAGGCCGACGTCCTCGTCGACGGCGAGCGCATCGTCGCCGTGCTCGCACCCGGCAGCGAACTGCTCGGCACGGATGTCTCGGCGAGCGTCGACCGCGTCATCGACGCGACCGGCAAGTACGTGATCCCCGGCGGCATCGACGCGCACACGCACATGCAGCTGCCGTTCGGCGGCACCGAGGCATCCGACACGTTCGAGACCGGAACGCGGGCCGCCGCGCACGGCGGCACGACCTCGATCATCGACTTCGCCGTGCAGACCTACGGGCAGCGCATCGAAGACGGGCTCGCCGCCTGGCACGAGAAGGCCGCCGGCAACTGCGCCATCGACTACGGGTTCCACCAGATCGTCGGCGACGTGAACGCCGACTCGCTGGCTGCGATGCGGCGCCTGCCCGACGAGGGCATCTCGAGCTTCAAGCTGTTCATGGCCTACCCCGGCGTCTTCTACTCCGACGACGCGCAGATCCTGAAGGCCATGCAGGTCTCCCGCGACACGGGCCTGATGACGATGATGCACGCCGAGAACGGGCCGGCGATCGACGTGCTCGCCCAGCAGCTCGTCGACGCCGGCAACACCGACCCGTACTACCACGGCATCGCCCGCGCCTGGGAGATGGAGGAGGAGGCCACGCACCGCGCGATCATGCTCGCGAAGCTCACCGGCGCCCCGCTCTACGTGGTGCACGTCTCGGCGAAGCAGGCGGTCGAGCAGCTCGCCTGGGCGCGCGACAAGGGGCAGAACGTGTTCGGCGAGACCTGCCCGCAGTACCTCTACCTCTCGCTCGAGGACCAGCTCGGGGCATCCAGCGACCAGTGGGGTGCGTTCGAGGGCGCGAAGTGGGTGTGCTCGACGCCGCTGCGGAGCCGCGCCGAGGGGCACCAGCACTCGATGTGGCAGGCACTGCGCACGAACGACCTCCAGATGGTCTCGACCGACCACTGCCCGTTCTGCATGAAGGACCAGAAGGAGCTCGGGCTCGGCGACTTCCGCAAGATCCCGAACGGCATCGGCTCGATCGAGCACCGCATGGACCTCATGTACCAGGGCGTCGTCACCGGCGAGATCACCCTCGAGCGCTGGGTCGAGCTGACGAGCACCACGCCGGCGCGCATGTTCGGGCTGTACGGCCGCAAGGGCGTCATCCAGCCCGGCGCCGACGCCGACATCGTCGTCTACGACCCGAACGGCCACACGTCGATCGGTCTCGACAAGACCCACCACATGAACATGGACTACTCGGCGTGGGAGGGGTACGAGATCGACGGGCACGTCGACACCGTGCTCTCGCGGGGCAAGGTCGTCGTCGACGGCGACGAGTACGTCGGCGCCAAGGGCGACGGGAAGTTCCTGAAGCGCGGCCTGTCGCAGTACCTGATCTGAGAGGGAACCACATGGACTTCGGAGTCGTCCTCCAGACCAACCCGCCGGCCTCGCGCACGGTGCACCTGGCCAAGCTCGCCGAGCAGTTCGGCTTCAGCCACGTGTGGACGTTCGATTCGCACCTCCTCTGGGAGGAGCCGTACGTCATCCACTCGCAGATCCTCGCGGAGACGAAGCGGATCACCGTCGGCCCGTTCGTCACGAACCCGGCGACCCGCGACTGGACCGTCACCGCGAGCGTCTTCGCCACGCTGAACGAGATGTACGGCAACCGCACGATCTGCGGCATCGGCCGCGGCGACTCGGCGGTGCGGGTCACGAACGGCAGGCCGACCACGATGGCCGAGCTGCGGGAGTCGATCCACGTCATCCGCGAGCTCGCGAACTCGCGGGCGGTCGAGTACAAGGGCTCGACCCTGCAGTTCCCATGGTCGAAGGGCTCCGAGCTCGAGGTGTGGGTCGCGGCCTACGGACCGATGGCCCTGAAGCTCACCGGCGAGGTGGGCGACGGGTTCATCCTCCAGCTCGCCGACGTCGACATCGCCGCGTGGATGATCAAGACGGTCCGCGACGCCGCCGAGGCGGCCGGGCGCGACCCGATGTCGATCAAGTTCTGCGTCGCGGCGCCGATGTACATCGGCGACGACTGGGGCCACATGCGCGACCAGACCCGATGGTTCGGCGGCATGGTCGGCAACCACGTCGCCGACATCGTCGCGAAGTACGGCGCCCACGGCACCGTGCCCGACGCCCTGACCGACTACATCCGCGGCCGCCAGGGGTACGACTACAACACGCACGGCAAGGCCGACAACGACCACGTCGACTTCGTGCCCGACGAGATCGTCGAGCGCTTCTGCATCCTGGGGTCCGCCGACCAGCACATCCAGAAGCTGAAGCAGCTCGCCGACCTCGGCGTCGACCAGTTCGCCGGCTACCTCCAGCACGACAACAAGGAGGAGACGCTGCGCGTCTACGGCGAGACGGTCATCCCGGCGATGACCGAGCACATCACGGCGAAGGCATGACGACGGCGGCGACCCGACGCTCGCGCCGCTGGCGCGCGGTGCTCTGGGGTGCGGTGGGCGTGCTCGCGCTCGCCGCGCTCTGGGAGCTGTACAAGCTCGTCGGGCCGGCCGACGGATGGCTCATCGGCGCGCAGGAGGGCGTGACCGGCAGCGGCATCCGCCTGCTGCCGCGCACGAGCGACCAGGCCATGCCGCACACGTGGGAGATGTTCGCCCGCATCGTCGACCCGGTGACGCGCGCCCCCGGCGCGCTGCCGCTCGGCGTGGTCGTGCTGCTGGCGGCGCTCGTCAGCCTGGGGGTCGCGGCCCTCGGATGGCTCGTGGGCGTCGTCGTCGGCTTCGCGCTCGCGCTGCTCATGCTGGGGTTCCGCATCGCGGAGCGCGCGGTGCTGCCGTTCGTCATCCTCAGCCAGACGGTGCCGCTCATCGCGCTGGCCCCGCTCATCCGCAACTGGGGGTCGCGGCTGTCGTTCGGCGACTTCTCCTGGGAGAGCTGGATGTCGGTCGTGATCATCGCGAGCTACCTCGCGTTCTTCCCCGTCGCGGTCGGGGCGCTGCGCGGCCTGCAGAGCCCGGAGGCCGCGCACCTCGACCTGATGCGCAGCTACGCCGCCGGATGGTGGACGACCCTGTTCCGCCTCCGCCTGCCGGCGAGCGTGCCGTTCCTCATCCCCGCGCTCCGGCTCGCGGCCGCGAACGCGGTCGTCGGCACCGTCGTCGCGGAGATCTCGGTCGGGTTCACCGGCGGCATCGGCCGGCTCATCCTCGAGACCGCCGTGGCCGCGTCGAGCGACCCGGCCAAGCCCTGGGCCCCGATCCTCGGTGCGGTGCTGCTCGGCCTCGTCGCCGCCGGGTTCGTCGCCCTCCTCGCCGCCTTCCTCAGTCCGTTCCGCCGACAGGAGACCGTCGCATGACCGCCAGCGCCCCGATCGCCGCCCCCGATCCGGCACCCGCCGTCGACGCCGCGGAGGCCGTCGTCGTCCGTGCCGTCGAGCGGATCTTCGTCGGCGCGAAGGGGGCGGAGGTCACCGCGCTCACCGGCATCGACCTCACCGTGCACGCGGGCGAGTTCGTCTCGCTCATCGGCCCGTCGGGGTGCGGCAAGTCGACGTTGCTGCGGCTCATCGCCGACCTCGACGAGCCGACGGCCGGCGACATCCGCGTGTTCGGGAAGTCGGCGCGCCAGGCGCGCATCGACCAGGCCTACGGCATCGCCTTCCAGCAGGCCGGCCTCCTGCCGTGGCGGTCGGTCGCGGCCAACGTCGAGCTGCCCCTGCAGCTGCACGGCATGGCGAAGGCCGAGCGCCGCGCCCGCGTCGCCGAGCTGCTCGAGCTCGTGAGCCTCTCCGACTTCGCCGGGCACTACCCCGACCAGCTCTCCGGCGGCATGCAGCAGCGCGTCGCGATCGCCCGGTCGCTCGCCGAGCGCCCGAAGCTGCTGCTCATGGACGAGCCGTTCGGCGCACTCGACGAGATGACCCGGGAGCGGATGCAGACCGAGCTCCTGCGCATCCGCGCCGAGACCGGCGCCGCCGTCGTGTTCGTCACGCACTCCATCCCCGAGGCCGTGTACCTCTCCGACCGGGTGGTCGTCATGTCGCCCCGACCCGGCCGGATCACCGCCGAGATCGACGTGCGACTCGGCGACGCGGCCGACCGCGGCGAGGACCTCCGCGAGGATGCCGCGTTCTTCGCCGGCGTCACCGCGGTGCGCGAGGCGCTGCACGGGCCGCAGGCGACGCCCGCCACGGGGTCGGCGCGAGGGGTGGACGTGCGATGAGCGGACTGCCCGACGCGGCGATCGCGACCCAGCTCGCCCCGCCGCCCGCACCCGAGGCCGCACGGCGCCGGCGCGGGGCATCCGGTGGCCGCTGGCGTGCGTTCGCCCGCCTCGTGGTGCCGCCCGTGCTGCTCTTCCTCGTGCTCGTCGCCCTCGTGCAGCTGCTCGTCGTGTCGCTCGGCATCCCGCCGTTCGTGCTCGCGAGCCCGACCGCGATCCTCGAGCAGCTCGTGCAGTACGCCCCGCAGATCCTCGCCGCGACCGCGTCGACCGGGCTGAACGCCCTCATCGGCCTCGCGATCGGCGCCGTCCTCGGCGTCGTGCTCGCCGTCGTCGCCTCGTTCGCCAAGGCGATCGACGGCATGCTCGCCCCGATCGTCGCGGCGGTCGCGGTCGTGCCGATCGTCGCGCTCGCGCCGGTGCTGTACACGATGTTCGGGTCCACGTCGGAGGTGGCGCGCATCCTCATCGCATCGCTGGCGGTGTTCGTGCCGATCTTCCTCAACACGCTCCGCGGCCTCCGCCAGGTGCGACCCGTGCACCGCGACCTCATGCGCTCCTACGCGGCCAGCCCGCAGCAGGAGACGTGGGCGGTGACCGTGCCCTCGGCGCTGCCGCACTTCTTCACGGGCCTGCGCATCGCGTCGTCGCTCGCCGTGATCTCGGCGCTCGTCGCCGAGTACTTCGGCGGGCCGCGCCAGGGCCTCGGCTCGGCGATCACGACCGCCGCCGCGTCGAGCGCGTACGCCCGGGCCTGGGCGTTCGTCATCGGCGCCATCCTGCTCGGCCTCGTCTTCTTCGCCCTCACCAGCCTGCTCGAGAGGATCGCCTCCCGACACCGCTGACCCAGTCCACGCCGGCCGACGACGCCCGGTCCACGCCCCCGGCCCCGGCCGGTCGGATCGCACCACGCACCACGCATCGCA
This sequence comes from Agromyces sp. MMS24-K17, assembly GCF_043950245.1. GTDB lineage: Bacteria > Actinomycetota > Actinomycetes > Actinomycetales > Microbacteriaceae > Agromyces. The sequence continues at coordinate 1,167,448 of NZ_CP171640.1, forward strand.
CCAGCACACGCACCACGAATCCGCATCACACCGAGAGAGGAACGCAGATGAAGCGCAACAGGATCCTCGCGGGAGCGGCCGCCGCGGCCGCGGCCGCGCTCGTCCTCGCCGGCTGCTCCAGCGGGAGCACCGACGACGGAGGCGGCGACGACTCGGGCGACGGCGACCTCACGCCCGTCACCCTGCAGCTGCAATGGCTCACCCAGGCCCAGTTCGGCGGGTACTACCTGGCGAAGGCGAACGGCTACTGGGAGGACCTCGGCCTCGACGTCGAGATCATCCCGGGCGCGGTCGACATCGTCCCGCAGGACGTGCTCGCAGCCGGCGACGTCGACTTCGCGATCGCGTGGGTGCCGAAGGCCCTCGCCTCGATCGAGGCCGGCGCCGGCATCACGAACATCGCCCAGATCTTCGAGCGGTCGGCCACCCTGCAGGTCAGCTGGGCCGACAGCGGCATCACCGGCCCCGAGGACCTCTCGGGCAAGCAGGTCGGCAGCTGGGGCTTCGGCAACGAGTGGGAGCTCTTCGCCGGCCTCACCGAGGCGAACGCGTCGGACTACACGATCGTGCAGCAGAACTTCGACATGAACGCCCTGCTGAACAAGGAGATCGACGCCGCGCAGGCCATGACGTACAACGAGTACGCCCAGCTCCTCGAGGCGGTGAACCCCGAGACCGGCGAGCTCTACCAGCCCGAGGACTTCTCGGTCATCGACTGGAACGAGGTCGGCACGGCCATGCTCCAGGACGCCATCTGGGCCAACACCGAGCGGCTCGCCTCCGACGAGGCGTACGCGGACACCGCGGTGAAGCTCATCCAGGGTGCCATCCTCGGCTGGATCGACCAGCGCGACGACCCGCAGGCCGCCGCCGACGCCGTGACCGCCGCCGGCTCCACGCTCGGCACCAGCCACCAGCTCTGGATGGCGAACGAGATCAACAAGCTGATCTGGCCGTCGACCTCGGGCATCGGCCACATCAACGACGACCAGTGGGCCGCGACGGTGAAGATGGCGCTCGCCACCAAGAACCAGGACGGTGCCCAGGTCATCACGACCGACCCGCCGGACACGGCGTACACGAACGAGTACGTCGACCAGGCCCTCGAGAACCTGAAGGCCGACGGCGTCGACGTGCTGGGCGAGTCGTACGCGCCCACCGAGGTCACCCTCAACGAGGGCGGCAACTAGCGGGAGGGCGCCGGCGGGCGGCATGTCCCAGCCGCCCGCCGGCACCCGAACGTCCGATAGAGAAAGGCAATCCGCAGCATGACCGACATCGACGAGCTCGCCCGCGAGCTCGACCGGGCCCACGTCTTCCACTCGTGGTCGGCCCAGAACCAGGTCTCCTCGCTCGTCGTCGCCTCCGGGCGCGGCGCGCGCGTCTGGGACCACGGCGGCCGGGAGTACCTCGACTTCTCCAGCCAGCTCGTGAACGTCAACATCGGCCACCAGCACCCGGCCGTCATCTCCGCGATCCGCGAGCAGGCGGAGCTGCTCACGACCATCGCCCCCTCGACGGTGAACCTCGCCCGCGGCGAGGCGGCCAAGCGCATCGTGGCGCGGGCCCCCGAGGGCTTCGACAAGGTCTTCTTCACCAACGGCGGCGCCGACGCGAACGAGAACGCGATCCGGATGGCCCGCCTGCACACCGGCCGCGACAAGATCCTCTCGACCTACCGGTCGTACCACGGCAACACCGGGGCGGCGATCGTCTCCACGGGCGACTGGCGTCGCGTGCCGAACGAGTTCGCCCGCGGCCACGTGCACTTCTTCGGCCCCTACCTCTACCGCTCCGAGTTCTGGGCGACGACGCCCGAGCAGGAGTCGGAGCGCGCCCTGCAGCACCTGCGGCGCGTCATCGAGGCCGAGGGTCCGTCGTCGATCGCCGCCGTGCTCCTCGAGACCGTGCCCGGCACGGCCGGCATCCTCGTGCCGCCGCCCGGCTACCTCGCCGGCGTGCGCGAGCTGTGCGACCGGCACGGCATCCTGCTGATCCTCGACGAGGTCATGGCCGGGTTCGGCCGCACCGGGCGCTGGTTCGCGTTCGACGGCTACGACGTCCGCCCCGACCTCATCACCTTCGCCAAGGGCGTGAACTCGGGCTACGTCCCGGTCGGCGGCGTCGTCATCGACGCGCCCATCGCGGCCACGTTCGACGAGCGGGTCTTCCCCGGCGGACTCACCTACTCGGGGCATCCGCTCGCCATGGCGACCATCGTCGCGACGCTCGACGCCATGGAGTCCGAGGGCATCGTCGACCACGCGCGCGAGATCGGCGAATCCGCCATCGGGCCCGCGCTCGCCGACCTGGCCGACCGGCACGCCGTCATCGGCGAGGTGCGCGGCGAGGGCGTCTTCTGGGCGCTCGAACTCGTCGCCGACCCCGAGACGCGCGCGCCGCTGCCCGCCGCGGCGATGGGCCGCATCAAGGGCGCGCTCGTCGAGCGCAACCTCCTGCCGTTCGTGCAGGACAACCGGATCCACGTGGTGCCGCCGTGCGTGGTCACCGCCGAGGAGGTCGCCGAAGCCGTGGCGATCTACGATGAAGTACTGAGCAACGCACTCGAAGGAGAGGGCTGACTCATGAGCCAGACCATTGAGACCACCACCGACTCGACCGCCGAGGCCGAGGAGCTCGCGATCGTCGAGCACTGGATCGGCGGGGCATCCGCCGCCGGTACCGGCGACCGCACCGGACCCGTCTTCGATCCCGCCCGCGGGGTCGTGCAGAAGCGCGTGCGCTTCGCGACCGCCGCCGACGTCGACACCGCCGTGCGGGTCGCGACCGAGGCGCAGCGGGCGTGGGCCGAGGCCTCGATCGCCAAGCGCCAGCAGGTGATGTTCGCGTTCCGCGAGCTGCTGAACGCCCGCAAGGGCGAGCTCGCCGAGATCCTCACGAGCGAGCACGGCAAGGTGCTCGCCGACGCCGGCGGCGAGATCGCCCGCGGCCTCGAGGTCGTCGAGTACGCCTGCGGCATCGCGCAGCTCACGAAGGGCGAGTACTCCGAGAACGCATCGACCGGCGTCGACGTCTACACCGTGCGCCAGCCGCTCGGCGTGGTCGGCATCATCTCGCCGTTCAACTTCCCGGCCATGGTGCCGCTCTGGTTCTTCCCCGTCGCCATCGCGACCGGCAACGCGGTCGTGCTGAAGCCCAGCGAGAAGGACCCGAGCGCGGCGATCTGGATGGCGGAGCTCTTCAAGGAGGCCGGCCTGCCCGACGGCGTCTTCAACGTCGTGCACGGCGACAAGGAGGCCGTCGACGCGGTGCTCGAGCACCCCGGCATCTCGTCGGTCTCGTTCGTCGGCTCGACGCCGATCGCGCAGTACATCTACGAGACCGCGGCCCGCCACGGCAAGCGGGTGCAGGCACTCGGCGGTGCGAAGAACCACATGCTCGTGCTGCCCGACGCCGACCTCGACCTCGTCGCCGACTCGGCCGTGAACGCCGGCTTCGGTTCGGCGGGCGAGCGCTGCATGGCCATCTCGGTCGTGCTCGCGAGCGATGCGATCGCCGACGACCTCGTCGCGAAGGTGAAGGAGCGCATGGCCGGGCTGAAGACCGGCGACGGGCGGCGCTCGTGCGACATGGGCCCGCTCATCACCGAGCAGCACCGCGACAAGGTGGCCACGTACATCGACCAGGCCTCCACCGACGGCGCGACCGTCGTCGTCGACGGCCGTGACGTCGAGGTCGACGGCGACTCGGCCGGGTTCTGGCTCGGGCCGACCCTCATCGACCGGGTGCCGCTCGACTCGACGGTGTACACCGACGAGATCTTCGGCCCGGTGCTGTCGATCGTGCGCGTCGAGGGCTACGAGGAGGGCCTCGGCATCATCAACCGCGGCCGCTACGGCAACGGCACGGCCATCTTCACCAACGACGGCGGTGCCGCCCGGCGCTTCCAGCGCGAGGTGCAGGTCGGCATGGTCGGCGTGAACGTGCCGATCCCGGTGCCGGTCGCCTACCACTCGTTCGGCGGGTGGAAGGCCTCGATGTTCGGCGACGCGAAGGCGTACGGCCCCGCGGCCGTGCAGTTCTTCACCCGCGAGAAGGCGATCACGTCGCGCTGGCTCGACCCGGCGACGCACGGCGGCATCAACCTCGGGTTCCCGCAGCACGACTGACCTGACTCCCGCCGACTGATCTACAGGAGAATGGGCCCTATCCCCCGTGCAAAGGGGGGATAGGGCCCATTCTCCTGTAATTCGGGCGGGCGGTCAGGCGGATGACTCGGGCGAGCGGTCGGGCGGATGACGAGAGGCTAGGGGATTCAGCGCCGCGTGAACGCGGCGATGCGCGCCTGCGCCTCGGGGGTGTCGAACGCCTCCCCGATCGTGCGGGCCTCGTCGTCGAGCGCGTCGGCGAACGAGCGCTCGGCGGCGGCCCGCACGAGGCGCTTGGCCTGCCCGAAGGCGCCGGAGGCGCCGGCGAGCCATCCGTTCGCGATCTCCAGCGCTCGGTCGGCGACCGCGTCGGGCGCGACGACCTCGGTGACGAGCCCCCAGTCGAGCGCTTCGGCGGCCGACAGCCGCCGCGAGGTGAGGGTGAGCTCCAGCGCGCGGCGCTGGCCGACGGCCTCGGGCAGCAGCCAGCTGACGCCGCAGTCGGGCGTGAGGCCGACGTCGGCGTAGCCGCTCTGGAACGCCGCCGCCTCCGACGCGACGATCACGTCGGCGACGAGCATGAACCCGAGGCCGCCGCCGGCGACGATGCCCTGCACCGCGGCGACGATCGGCACGCCGCTGTCGCGGAACGCCCGGTGGCCGGCGTGGATCTCGTCGGCGAGGGCCGTGATCGCGGCGCCGCCCGTCACCGCGCGGCCGGTCGCATCGGCGTCGGCGGCGGTCGCCGCGGCGAGTTCCGACATGGCGCGCAGGTCGCCGCCGGCGCAGAAGGCGCGGCCCGAGGCATCCAGCAGCACGGCGCGCACGTCGTCGCGGCTCGCGACCAGCTCGCCGATCTCGCGCCAGCGCGCGATGGCGGCCGGGTCGACGGCGTTGAGCCGGTCGGGGCGGTTGAGGGTGACCCGGGCGAGGCCGTCGGCGAGGTCGAGGAGGATGGCGTCGTTGCTCACCCTGCGAGCCTAGATGGGCCGGTCGTCGCCCGGGCTCAGTCGACCCGGGTGAGGGCGACGAGCGCCATCGTGCTCGAGTCGCCGCCGAGGCACGTCTGGTAGAGCAGGTCGTGCCCGCGCGGCAGGTCGGCGGTGGTGTGCCGGTCCTGGTCGAGCACCGCGGCGACCCCGTCGACCCGGTACGTGCCGGCGTCGAGGCCGTCGAGCACGACGTACGTGCCGGCGTCGCGCGGGAAGTCCTTCCCCGTGCACGACCAGTGCTCGGCGATGGTCGGCACGCCGTAGGCGCCGGTGAGGTCGACCGATCCGCGGCACTCGTCGAGCTCCGGAGTCCAGCCCGCGGCCCAGACGGTCTCGTGGTACGCGTTCGCGCGGATGCCCGCGAGCCAGGCGTCGCGCTCGCCGATCGCCGCCCGCACGGCGTCGGCGGCGGACGCGGTGTCGGCGATCCGATCGCGCAGCGCCTCGGAAACGTCGTCGACGGCGTCGGATGCCGCGCCCAGCCGGTCGGCGGCGAGGCGGAGCGTGGCCGGATCGGCGATGAGGAGCCCCGGCAGGTCCGCGAGCGGGAGGGCGAGGCCGGCGGTGGCGGCGGCCGGCGCGGCGCCCGAGGCATCCGAGGCATCCGCGGCGACCGCGGCGCCCGAGGCGTCCGCGTCGCCGCCGGCGCCCTCCCCGTCGAGCGTCGTCCGCGCCGTTCCCGCCTCGGCGTCGGCGCTCGCCGTGGCGGTCTCGAGGGATGCCAGTTCCGTCGCGAGCGCCTCGCGCGTCGCCTCGTCGAGCGTGCGCCCCGCGGATTCGGCGTGCAGCGCCCGGCCGTCTTCCGCGGTCTCGCCCGCGGTCGCGAGGTCGGCGTCGAGCCCGTCGAGCGCGGCCGCGAGCGAGGTGCGGGCGGCCGCCAGTTCGGCGGATGCGGCGGCGGTCTCGCCGGCCCGGACCCCGACGAAGGCGGCGCCCGTCAGCACGGCGACGGTCGCGACCGCCGCGATCCCCCCGGCGACGAGGCGTCGTCGCCGCCCCCGACCGGACTGCACCCTCCCATTGTCCCGCACGCCTTCCGCCGCCGCGAGTGACGTGGGATGGGTGCGGCCTACGCCCCGAGGCGCGACGCGCGGGCGACGAGCACGTCGAGCACCGTGCGCACGGCGAGGCGCTGGGCGACGTCGGGCCGCGCCAGCGCGACGATCTGGCGCGCCGACGGCACGCCGCGCAGCGGCTTCAGCACGATGCCGGGCGGCACGGGGCCCGACGTGTGGCGCGGCACGAGCGCGATGCCGAGCCCGGCCTCGATGAACGCCTCCACGATGCGCATGTCGCTGAACCGCTGGGCGATGCGGATGCGCCGACCGCCCTGCTGCTCGACCGCGTGCAGGATCCGCTCGAACGGGAACCCCTCCGGCACGCTCAGCCAGGTCTCGTCGACGAGGTCCTCGGGGGTGACGTGGGCGCGCCCGGCGAGCCGGTGGTCGACGGGAAGCCCGATGTCGAGCGGCTCGGTGAGCAGTGGCACGACGGTGAGGCCGCGCCCGCCCCACGGCAACTGGCCGGGCATGGCGTGGGCGAGCACGATGTCGTGATCGCTGGTGAGGTCGGCGAATCGGTCGAGTTCCGGGTCGAGGTCGGTGGCCCGTACGACGAGTCCGGCGACGGCGGCGAGGTCGGTGAACACGGCGGGGAGCAGGGTCGCGCCGATGGTCGGGAAGGTGAGCAGGCTCACCTCGCCGCCGGGCTGGTTCCGGAAGTCGTCCCACAGGGCGCCCGCCCGTTCGAGGGCGACGGCGACCTCGGTCGCGCTGCGGGCGAGCGCATGCCCGGCACTGGTGAGCTGGATGCCCCGTCCGACGCGCTGCGTGAGGGGCATCCCGGCTTCCTTCTCGAGCACCTTGAGCTGCTGCGAGACCGCCGACGGCGTGCGGCCGGCCGCCTCCGCGACGGCGGTCACGCTGCCGCGTTCGGCGAGTTCCCTGAGCAGGTCGAGGCGGCGCACATCCATGTAGCCACGCTACAACATCCCTGTAGTTCTGTGAGCTTGTGCTGAATGATTTTCAGGTTCACAATAGGAGTGTCGAACCGCGTGGAGATGGGACAGAAGCGCAGTTCGACCACCTCGTCTCTCTTCGAAAGGAAATGCCATGTTCGTCGCCGTCCTCCTCCTGGGCGTGTTGAGCGTCGCAGGCATCATCGGCTCCGTCGTCGTTGTTTCGACCGACGGGTACCGCCGCCAGCCGAAGGAGCAGTTCGCGCTGACCGCCTAGGTCGCGCCAGGGGCATCGCCCCGATCGAAGGGCCGTTGCGCGGGGGAGGGACACCCCGCGGGGCGGCCCTTCGGCATTCCCCGGCCGGCCGGCGAGTGGCTGCGTGCGCTGGAGTGAGGCATCCTCATCACGCATGATCGCGTCGCTCTCGACAATCCGCGCTGGGCGCCGATAGCGTGAGGCGCGGGGGCGCCGGGAGCGACCCCGCAGTCGTGAGGGGGAACGCGATGGCGCATGTGGTGGCGACGGGGGCCGGCAAGGCGATGATGGAGCGTCGGGCCGACCCGACGCACGGGTACATCCTGGAGCTCACCGGCAAGGAACGCCCGCGCGTGCTGTTCGTCGGCACGGCGACCGGCGACGACACCGCCTACATCGTCAGCTTCTACTCGACCTACGACTCCGACCGCTGCGCGCCGCACCACCTGCCGCTGTTCCACCGGGCCGTCGACGACCTCGCCGGGTTCGTGAAGGGCTTCGACGTCATCCACGTCGGCGGCGGCAACACCGCGAACATGCTCGACGTGTGGAAGCGGCAGGGCCTCGACGAGATCCTGCGCGAACGGTGGGAGGACCCGGCGTCGAACGTCGTCTTCACCGGCGGCTCCGCCGGCGGCATCTGCTGGTTCGAGGGCGGCACCACCGACAGCTACGGCCCGACCCTCCAGGTGCTGCCCGAGGGACTCGGGTTCCTGGAGGGCAGCTTCTGCCCGCACTACGACGCCGAGGACCAGCGCCAGCCGCTGTTCCACCGGGCGCTGCTCGACGGCGACCTCTCGACCGGCTACGCCGTCGGCAACCTGCAGTCGCTGCACTTCACGAACGCCGGAGGTGCCGCTCCGGAGTTCGTCACCGCGATCAGCCCGGTCGAGGATCCGCTCGCACTCCGCGTCGAGGCGGTCGACGGCCGCATCGTCGAGACCCCCCTGCCGGCGAAGGTGCTCGCGAGTACCGGCCCCATCGTGAAGGGGCCGTCGTCGTGAACGACAACGTCTGGATCCTCGTCCTCCAGCTCCTGGTGGTCGTCGCGGCCATCTACATGGGCACGCGCACCAGCGGCATCGGCCTCGGCGTCTGGGGTCTCGTCGGCGTCGCCGCGCTCGTGTTCCTCTTCCCCGGGACGACGCTCGGCAGCCCGCCGGTCGATGCGGTGTTCATCGTCATCACCGTGATCACGGCCGCGTCGGTCATGCAGGCCGCGGGCGGCATCGACTGGATGGTCTCGGTCGCCGCGAAGGCGATCCGGTCCAGGCCGAAGTCGGTCGTCTTCCTCGCGCCGGCGATGTCGTTCCTCTTCACCGTCGGCGCCGGCACCGGCAACATCTTCTACCCGCTGCTGCCGGTCATCTACGACGTGTCGTACCAGCAGAAGATCCGGCCCGAACGGGCGCTGTCGGTCTCGGCGGTCGCCTCCCAGGTCGGCATCCTCTGCTCGCCGGTGTCGGCCGCGACGGCCTCGATGGTGGTGCTGCTCGCTCCGCAGGGCGTCGACCTCGGCAAGCTGCTGCTCATCATGTGGCCGGCCTCGATCATCGGCCTCGCGGTCGCGTCCTTCGTGATGGTGCGGCACGGCAAGGAGCTCGAGGACGACCCCGAGTTCCAGGCGCGGCTCGCCTCGGGGCAGGTGAAGCCCCCGGTCGAGGACGCCCACGAGAAGAAGCTGCCGCGCAGCGCGGTGCTCTCCGCGTCGCTGTTCCTCGGCGGCGTCGTGCTGATCGTGCTGTTCGGCCTCTTCGAGGGCCTGCGCCCGGTCATCGGCACGGACGCCGACGGCAACCCGGAGACGATGTCGATCGCCGCGATCATCGAGGTCCTCATGGGCGTGATCGCGGCACTCATCTTCGTCCTCTGCAAGGTCAAGGCGTCGGATGTCCCGAAGCAGTCGACCTTCCCCGCCGGCATCGTCGGCGCGATCGCCCTGTTCGGCATCGCGTGGCTCGCGAACACGTTCGTCGCGAACAACAACACCCTCATCGTGGACGGACTCGGGGCCCTGGTTTCTGGCTCGAGCGCGTTCCTCGGCGCGGTGCTGTTCGCGCTGGCCCTGTTCCTCGTCGCCATGCTGACGACCAGCCAGTCGTCGGCGACGAACGCGATCGTGCCGATCGGCATCACGATCGGCCTGCCGGCCTCGCTGCTCGTCGGCCTCTGGCCGGCCGCGATGGGCATCTACACGCTGCCCGCCAACGGCAGCCAGGTCGCCACGGTCGCGTTCGACCAGACGGGCTCCACGAAGATGGGCAAGTTCGTCGTCGACCACTCGTTCCAGCTGCCGAACCTCGTCTACATCATCGTGGCGATCATCATCGGCGTGATCCTGTCGTTCGTCATCGTCTGAGTCAGGTCCCGCGATGCCCGCGACGCCAGCCGCCCAGCTCGACACGGCCGCCCTCCGCCAGTTCATCCTGGGACTGGCGGAGGGGATGATCGCGGCCGAGGACTCGGTCGACTACATCCACGAGACGCTCGGGCAGGTCGCGCGGGCCTACGGCGCCGACGACGTCGAGTTCGTGATCCTGCCGACGCTGATCCTCGTGGAGACCGGCTCCGGGGAGACCGAGCGGCTGGCGCTGCGCACGAGCCGGCCGGGCGGGCTGCGCTTCGACCAGATCGCGGCCCTGTACGACCTCATCGAGCAGGCTCGGTCGGGCTCGATCGACCCGCGCGACGGCATCGGCCGGCTGAATGAGATCGGCGCTTCGCGCCCGCGTCACGGCTGGGTGGTGCGGGTCCTCGGCCATGCGCTGCTCACGGCGGGGCTCTCGCTGCTGCTCGCCCCGACCTGGGAGGGCGTCCTCATCGCGTTCGGCCTGGGTGCGGTCCTCGGCCTCGCGAAGCTGATCCGATCGCCGACCCTGCAACTCGTCTTCCCGGTCGTCGCGGCGTTCGTCTCCGGCGTCGTGGTGTTCCTGCTCGCGCCGCACGTGCCGATGGGCGACCCGGTGCGGCTCATGATCGCGCCGCTGGCGACCTTCCTGCCCGGCGGCGTGCTCACGACCGCGACCATGGAGCTCGCCGCGCGCCAGATGGTCGCGGGGTCCTCCCGCCTCGTCACCGGCCTGGTGCAGCTCGGCCTGCTGTCGTTCGGCATCATCGCGGCGGGCACCGTCGTCGGCGTGGCATCCACGACCTACGTCCCCCTCGTGACCACCGAGGGCTTCCCGTGGTGGACGGCGGTGCTCGGCGTGCTGCTGTTCGCGGTCGGCAACTTCCTGCACTTCTCGGCGCCCGGACGCACGTTCGGGTGGATCCTCCTCGTCCTCCTCGTCGCGTACGCCGGCCAGTCCATCGGCAGCGTGCTCGTCGGGGCGACGATCAGCGGCTTCGTCGGCGCCGCCGTGATGACGCCGCTCGTGCTCTGGATCGGGACGCTGAAGCACGGTGCGCCCACGCAGCTGACGTTCCTCCCCGCGTTCTGGCTGCTGGTGCCGGGTGCCGCGGGCCTGGTCGGGCTGACCGAGGCGGTGGGGAGCGGAGCCAGCCTCGAGGACTTCGCCGACGCGCTCACCTCGATCATGTCGATCGCGCTCGGCGTGCTCATCGGCACCGCCGTCTACCGCTTCGCGAAGCATGGCGCGGCCGAGGTCGCGAGCTTCCACATCGACGTCCCGGCGCTGCGCGAGGAGGAGGAGCCGCCGCTCTGGGCGCGCTTCGTTCCGGGCACGCCACGCTCGTTCTGGGGGCGGGCCCGCCGCGAGGCATCCACTTCCCCTTCAGAGGACGACAACTAAACTCGTCCCGTGACTCCCGCAGCGCCTCAGGATGCCGCCGCCGACGTGCGCCGTCGCCTCATCGACCACATCTCCGCCGACGCCGTGTTCCACGGCGACTTCACGCTCACGAGCGGCAAGCAGGCGTCGTACTACGTCGACCTCCGCAAGGTCAGCCTCGACCACCGCGTCGCGCCGCTGATCGGGCAGGTCATGCTCGACCTCATCGCCGACGTGCCCGACGTCGCCGCCGTGGGCGGCATGACGATGGGCGCCGACCCGATCGCCACCGCCGTGCTGCACCAGGGCGCCGCCCGAGGGCTCGCCTACGACGCGTTCGTCGTGCGCAAGGAGCCGAAGGACCACGGCCGCGGCCGCCAGGTGGAGGGCCCCGACGTGGCGGGCAAGCGCGTCATCGTGCTCGAGGACACGTCGACCACCGGCGGTTCCCCGCTGAAGGCCATCGAGGCGCTGCGCAAGGCGGGGGCCGAGATCGCCGCCGTCGCCGTCGTCGTCGATCGCAACACGGGGGCCCGCGAGGTCATCGAGGCGGAGGGCGTGCCCTACCTGTACGCCATCGGGCTGGAAGACCTGGGGCTCGCCTGATGGCCGGGCACGGCGGCCGCGGCGACGCGGACGACGCGTTCGAGCTGGACGGAGCCGATTGGATGCTCCGCCAGCTCGGGGGCGGCGCTCCGTCGAGGCCGCCCGTGCCCGAAGCCGACCCGTTCCCGACGGCGATGCAGCCCGTGCTGCCGCCCGCCGCGCCGGTGCAGCCGGCGACCCCGGCACCCCGCTACGAGGAGGTGTCGGACTGGTTCTCGCTCGCCGACGCCGCGCCGGCGGCGCCCGCGACCCCGCCCGCCCCGGTGACCCCGCAGCCGGTCGTCCCGCCCGCGGCATCGCCGTGGGCCTCCGCGCCGGAGCCGGTCGCGGCGGAGCCCGCCGTGCCGGATCCCCCGACCTGGACGCCCCCGCGCGCCTGGAGCGAGCCCGCGCCGCAGGTCCCCTCCTGGGAGTCCGGTGCGGAGGCGTTCGCCGCCACGCCCGCCTGGGAGCCGTCGGCCCCGACGCCGACCGTGCCGATGCCGGTCGCACCGTCCGATCCCTGGCAGGCCGCCGCGCCGCCGGCCGCGCCCGTGCCGCCGGTCGCCCCGGTGCCTCCGGGCCCCGTGACGCCGCCCGCGTCGTTCGCCCTCACCTGGGGCGAGCAGCCGCTCGACTCGGAGGAGGCGCTCCGCGCCGCGTTCCGGCGGCTGTCCGGCCCCGAGACGGAGGCTGCTTCGTCCGGCGCCGAGGAGCCGGCCCCGTGGGCTGAGACCCAGCGCGCCGAGGCCCAGCCGGCCGAGGTGCCGCCGGTCGACGTGCCGGCGGTCGACGTGCCGCTCCAGGGCGGCTGGGATGCCGCGCCCGCCGCGTTCCCGTCGGATGCCTCGCTCGAGCCGGCGCCGTCGCCGGAGCCGGGCGCGGACGAGGCGGAGTCGCTCTTCGCCGGGTTCACCCCGCCGCCCGTCGCGCGGAGCTCGTTCACCCCGCTGCCCGAGGCGGGGTCCGCCGCGTCGCCGCGCGACCTCGAGGCCGAGCTGTGGTCGGCGTTCGCCGAATCGGCGACGCCCGAGGCCGCACCGGCGGCCTGGACGCCGGAGCCGGTCGCCTGGGCGCCCGAGCCCGCTGCGTGGACGCCGGAGCCCGCGGTGCCCGCGGCGGAGCCGCCCGTCTGGGAGCAGCCGGTCGCCGCGGCCGAGCCTCCGGCGTGGGAGCAGCCTGCCGCGGTGGCGGAGCCGCCGGTGTGGGAGCAGCCTGCTGCGGCTGCCGAGCCGCCGGTGTGGGAGCAGCCCGTGTGGGAGCAGCCTGTTGCGGCTGCGGAGCCGCCGGTGTGGGAGCAGCCCGCTTGGGAGCAGCCCGTTGCGGCTGCGGAGCCCCCGGTGTGGGAGCAGCCCGTCGCGGCCGCGGAGTCGCCGACGTGGGCATCCGCGCCGGAGCCCGCGTGGCAGCCGGCCGCCTGGGAGCCCGAGCCCGCGGCCGCTGCGCCGGACCAGTTCGCCTCCGAGCCGGAGCCGGTCGCATACGCCGCCGAGCCGGTCGCCGACCTCGGTTCGGCCACGCCGCCGACCGCACCGCTGCCCGCCTTCGACGAGGACCCGGCCTTCCCGTTCATCGAGGTCCGCGGGCCGAGTGGCGTCCCCGTCGCCGAGCCGGCGTACCCGGTGGCCGACCCGTCGCCGGTGCGCGACGACGGTCGGGGCTGGTCGATGCAGGCGGCAGACCGTCCGCCGTTCCCCGCCTGGGCGATCGCCGACGGCGGCGACGAGCCCGAACCCGAACCCGACGCGCCGAGCCCGGTCGACGACCTGCTCGCCGCCCTGGGCAGCGGCACCGCGCGTCCCGCCGCTCCGCCGGCGCCCGTCGACGTCCCCGGTGCCGATGGCCCGGGTGCCGGCGGCTTCGGCTCGGGGACGGCCCGCGTCCGCCGGCATCCGACGACGACTTCGGGGCGCTCGGGCTGGGCTCCGACGACGATGACGACGACGCGTACGACGACGACGAGCGGCCCGCCGGCGGGTTCCGCGGCCTGTTCGGCCGCCGCGAGTCGGAGCGTGGCGACGAGTCCGCGTCGACCGAGGATTCCACGGTCGCCCGGGAGCTCGAGGAGACCGGCTACTTCTGGAACCTGACGCCCGATCCGACCGGCGTCGATCCCAAGGTCGCGGGCGGGGCGGCCGGAGCGGGCTCCGCCGCGGCCGCTGCCGCTGCCGCCGCGGCTGCCGCGCCCGAGACGCCGGCCTGGACGCCGGCCTGGACGCCGGCCGCCGAGGCCGCCGAGGCCGACGAACCGGCCTGGACGCCGGCGAACGAGCCGTGGTCGCTCGACGCGCACGACGAGGCCGGCGAGGAGCCGTCCGCAGGGCCCGAGACCTGGTCGCCCGACGTCGACCCGTGGACGCCCGACCCCGCGGCCTGGGCTCCGGCCTCCGAGCCGCAGCCCGAGGCGGCGCACGGCGTCGACGACCCCGGATTCGACGACTGGTTCCGCGAGGAGCCCACCGCGACGGCTCCGCTCGCGCCCGCATCCGACGGCTCGGTCGACGGCGCGGCGTGGTTCGCGGCCGCGGCCGCCGGGGGTGCGGCGGGTGCCGCCGGCGCGGCGGCGGCAGGCTCCGGCGCGGCGGCGGCAGGCTCCGGCGCCGCGGGCGCCGGCGACTTCGCCACCCGCGCCTATCCGGCCGGCCCGGCGGTGCCCGGCGGCACCGGTGGTCCGGGCTCCGGCGGGAACGGCCCCGTCGGCGGCGGTGGCAGCGGGGGCTCTGGCGGCTCGGGCGGATCCACGCCCGGCGGCTCCGGCAGCGGCGGCAACCGCACCACGAAGACCCTGCTCTGGGTGGCCGGCGGCCTGGTCGCCCTGCTCGTGCTCGCGGGCCTCTTCTTCCTCGGCACGCGCCTCATCGCCCCCGCTCCGGCGGCGTCGACGCCGTCGGCGAGCGAGACCCAGTCCGACACCCCGACCCCGACGCCCGAGCCCACGGCTCCGCAGCCGCCCGGCGTGCACGGCTGGGACACGCTGTTCGGCGGCGAGTGCGTCGAGCCCTTCACCGACGCGTGGGCGATGGAGTACACCGTGGTCGACTGCGCGCAGCCGCACGCGGCGCAGCTCGTCTACCGCGGTACGTTCTCGACCGACCCGGCCGCGCCCTTCCCCGGCGAGGCCGAGCTCGCGGGCCAGATCACCGGTCTCTGCACCGCGGCCGGCGTGGTCGACGTGCAGGCGGCGGTCGGGCTCAGCGACCTCGTCGTGCAGGGCTCGTTCCCCGTGACCGAGGAGCAGTGGACGGCGGGGCAGCGGCACTACTACTGCTTCGTGAACCGCTCGAGCGGCGAGGCGCTCACCGGCAGCCTGCAGGGCCCGGGCCCGGCCGTATGACGTCATCGCGCCGCGGAGCGGTCGTCGTGATCGGCTCGCTCAACGTCGACACGACGACGTACGTGCGGGAGTTCCCGGCGCCCGGCGAGACGATCGCGGCCCACGGCCTGCGCGTCGCGCTCGGCGGCAAGGGGACGAACCAGGCCGTCGCCGCGCACCGGTTCGGTGCGGACGTCGCGCTCATCGCGCGCGTCGGCGCCGACGCCGCCGCCGGACTCGCCCGCGACACGCTCGCCGGGTTCGGGCTCGTCCTCGACGGCATCGCCGAGGTGGCGGATGCCCCGACCGGCGCCGCGGCGATCACGGTCGCCGACTCCGGCGAGAACACCGTCATCGTCGTGGCCGGCGCGAACGAGCGGCTCGGGCCTGCGGCCGTCGATGCCGAGCGGGCGCGCGTCGCCGAGGCCGATGTCGCCCTCACGCAGGGCGAGGTGCCCGTCGCCACGATCGAGCGGCTCGCCGCGGTCGGCGACGAGGCCGGCACCCGGTTCGTGCTGAACCTCGCGCCGCCGGTCGACCTCGCCGCCGGCGCGATCGCCGTCGCCGACCCGCTCGTCGTGAACGAGCACGAGGCGCGCACGGTCGGCATCGCACCCGCCCCCGCGGCGGGCGACGCGACGCAGGGGAACGGCGCGGATGCCTCGTCCGCGACGGAACCCGACGGCGATGCGACCCGGGCCGCCTGGCTCGACGCGACCCGTGCCGTCGTCGCGGCCGGCCTCGCACGGTCGGTCGTCGTGACCCTCGGCGGCGCCGGCGCCGTCGCCGCGTCCGCCGACGGCGGGTGGGCGGAGGCGGCGCCGCGCGTCACCCCGGTCGACACCACCGGCGCCGGCGACGGCTTCACCGGCACCCTCGCGGCGGCCCTCGCCGAGGGGCGCCCGCTCGACGAGGCGGTGCGCATCGCCATCGCCGCCGGAGCGCTCGCCGTGCAGGCCCGCGGCACCGTCGACTCGTACGCGACCCGGGACGCCGTGCTGGCGCTGGCCGGGGCATCCGATCGGCCATCGGGCGCGCAAGGCGACGACGCGTGAGCCTCCCCGTCATCCTCGACTGCGACCCGGGCCACGACGACGTCTTCGCGCTGTGGTTCGGGGCGGGGCATCCGGCGCTCGACCTGCGGGCGGTGACGACCGTCGGCGGCAACGTGCCGCTCGAGTTCACCCAGTACAACGCGCGCGTCGCGCTCACCGTCGCCGGCGTGCTCGACGTGCCGGTCGCGGCCGGGGCCTCCGGTCCGCTCGAGCGCGTGCTGCAGACCGCGGAGTGGATCCACGGCGCGAACGGGCTCGGCGGCCCCGAGCTGCCCGAGCCCGAGGTGCCGCTCGACGCGCGCAGCGCGACCGAGCTCATGGCCGACACGCTGCTCGAGGCATCCGAACCCGTCGCGATCGTGGCGACCGGCCCGATCACGAACGTGGCCGTGCTGCTGCGGGACCGGCCCGACCTGGTCGGCCGGATCCGCGAGGTCGTCTGGATGGGCGGATCGACCGAGCGCGGCAACGCGACGCCGTACGCCGAGTTCAACGCGCTCGTCGACCCCGAGGCGCTGGACCTCGTCGTGCGCAGCGGCGTGCCGTTCACGATGGTCGGGCTGAACGTCACCCACACGGCGCTCGTGACGACCGAGGTGCGCGAGCGGGTCGTCGCGCTGGGCAGCCGCACCGGCGCCTTCGGCGACGAGCTGTTCGAGTTCTTCTGCCGCACCAACCACGAGGTGTTCGGCATGCCCGAGGGGCCGCTGCACGACCCGGTCGCGGTCGCCGTGCTCGCCGACCCCGGCTGCGTTCGGACCGTGCGCACCCGCCTCGACATCGAGCTCGCCGGCACCGAGACCGCCGGTGCGACGAGCGTCGACTTCGACGGCATGCTCGACCGCGAGGCGAACGCCGACATCGCGGTCGGGCTCGACGTGCCGCGGTTCTGGGACGCGCTGGAACTGGCGCTCACCCGGCTCGCCTGAGGGGCGCGCGGCGGTGCGGGGCTTCCGCGCCTGCGCCGGACGTCCCGATCGCGCGCGGCGACGGAGCCGGGCGGAGTAGCCTCCGGATCACGGAGGTGTCGCCATGGACTGGACGTTCTGGGCCGGAATCGTCGTGATCGGTGCCGTCTGGGCGGTCACGCAATGGGTCTTCTCGCACCGCAAGCACTCCGAGGACGTGCGCGGCCGCAGCCGGGAGCAGGCGGACGCCATCCTCGACGTCGAGCGCCAGGCGGAGCAGGCGAAGCACTGGCCGGGGCTCGGGGGCTGATCCGCGACGCCGGCGCGAGACCCGTCCCGGCCCGGATGAGGGTAGCGTCGGTCGGGTGAGCGGTCACCCGAATCCCGGCGCCTCCGACCCGTCCGCAGCGGCGCGGAACCAGCTCGCCGGCCTGATCGGCGACGCCGGGCTGCTGCGCGACTGGGCCCACGCGCGCGGCGTGCTCGACGGCGGAGCCGCGCGGCCGGCCGCCGTGCTCATCCTCTTCGGCGTGCTCGACGGGCTCCCCGCCGGGCACGAGGCGCAGGCCGCGGCGGTCTCGCGGGACCTGGACGTGCTGCTGCTCGAGCGCGCTGCGACGCTGCGCTCGCACGCCGGCCAGGTCGCGTTCCCGGGCGGGCGGGTCGATCCCGGCGATGCGAGCACCGTCGCGGCGGCGCTGCGCGAGGCGCGCGAGGAGACCGGCCTCGACCCGACCGGCGTGGAGGTGCTCGGGGAGCTCGCCCGGCTGCCCGTGCCGAACTCGGGCCACCTGGTCACGCCGGTGCTCGCCTGGTGGTCGCGGCCCACGCCCGTGGGCGTGGTGGACCCGGCCGAGTCGACGCACGTGTTCCGCACGCCGGTCGCCGACCTGCTCGACCCGGTGCACCGCTACACCACCGTGCTGCGGCGCGACGGCCACGAGTGGCGCGGGCCGGGGTGGCTCGTGACGGTCGCCGGCGTCGAGCACCTCGTGTGGGGGTTCACGGCGGGCATCCTCGACGCGATGTTCGACACGCTCGGCTGGGCCGAGCCGTGGGACCGCGACCGCGAGCTGGTGCTCGGCCACGGGGTCGGGCTGCCCTAGTCGGGCGCCCCGCCCCGATGGCCGGCCGGCGCGTCCGGCCGTGTGCCCTGCTCGACCGATCGGATGGCCGCGGCCAGGCGGGCGACGGCCGCATCGACGAGGGCGTCCGAGAGGTTGCCGTACCCGAGGATGAGCGAGTCGCGCCCTCCGCCTCGCGCCGGGGCCGAGACGCGGTATCGGGCGAGGTCGGA
Source organism: Agromyces sp. MMS24-K17 (assembly GCF_043950245.1). Taxonomy (GTDB): domain Bacteria; phylum Actinomycetota; class Actinomycetes; order Actinomycetales; family Microbacteriaceae; genus Agromyces. The sequence goes on from NZ_CP171640.1 coordinate 1,185,651, forward strand.
CACGCCGACCTCGAGGTCGGCGGCCGCCCGTCGTACGGCACGGCCCGACACGCCGTCCGGCAGTTCGAGGGCGGCGTGCATGCCGGCGGCGATCCCCGACACCGCGAGGTCGGGCAGGTCGCGCGCGAGCGCGTCGAGCAGGGCCGCCCGCCGGCGACGGAATCGTCCGCGCGCGGCGCGCAGGTGGCGTTCCAGGTCGCCCGAGACGATGAACTGCCGGAGCGCGAGCTGGTCGAGCACCGACGGCCGGGCGAGCTCGGGGAGCGGCATCCGATGCCGGAGCGACGCCGGCATGACCGACCACCCGATGCCCAACGCGGGCGCCACGGACTTCGAGAGCGACCCCAGGAGGACGACGCGGTCGGGGGCGAGTCCCTGGAGTGCGGCGATCGGGCGGCGGTCGTAGCGGAACTCGGCGTCGTAGTCGTCCTCGATGACGACGCCGTCGACCGCGCGGGCCCACCGCACGATGGCGTCGCGCCGTGCCGACGACAGCGCCGTGCCGACCGGGAACTGGTGGGCGGGGGTGACGAGCGCCGCACGGGTGCCGGTGCGGGCGGATGCCTCGACGAGCCGGTCGACGTCGATGCCCTCGCCGTCGACCGGCACCGGGACGGGGGTGAGCCCGGCGGAGGCGGCGAGGTCACGGAGCCGGTCCCAGCTCGGGTCCTCGACGAGGAGGCTGCGGTGGCCCGCGGCGCGCAGCCCGGCGACGACGGCTCGCATGCCGTCGGTCGCTCCATGCGTGAGCACGACGTCGTCGGGTGAGACCACGGCTCGGCGCGACCGTGCGAGGTACCCGGCCACCGCCGTCCGCGCGAGCGGATGCCCCAGCGGGTCGAGCACCACGAGCTCGGAGTCGGGCGCGTGGTCGAGCGCGCGGCGCATCGCATCGACCCATCGCGCGCGGGGGACGTGGCGGAGGTCGGGGACCCCGGGGCCGAGGTCGAACCTCGGACGGCGGTACTCGCCTCTGAGCGGCGGTGCGGAGCCGGCGCGATCGGCCGCCGGGGCATCGATCGTCCCGACCGTCGCCGGCGCCCCGGCCACCGCGGCCGGCCGCGGCGTCGCGTGCAGCGGCACCCTCGTGCCCGACCCGACGACGGCCTCGAGGAATCCCTCGGCGACGAGCTGGCCATAGGCCTCGGTGACGACCCATCGTGAGACGCCGAGGGTCTCGGCGAGCAAGCGGCTCGGCGGCAGCGCGGATCCGGGAGGCACGATGCCCGCGTGCACGGCGTCGCGGATGCTCCGCTCGAGGCGGTCGCGCAGCGGACCAGGTCCGTCGCCGAGCGGCAGGAGCGTCTCCCACGCCAGGGTGGTGCCGCCGCGCGGTCGGTCCCCCGGGGTCATCGGCGCTCCCTCCTCGACCTGAATCGGTCTGGCCTGCATGGCTCGGATTGGAGTGTATGCCCGGACCGATTCGTTCGTACCGTCGAACCCGACACGGCGCTCCGCGCGCACCGACCATACGGAGGAACCATGCGCTACCGCACCATCGGCGACGGCCGTACCGGCTTCGACGTCTCGACGATCTGCCTCGGCACGATGTGGATGGGCACGAGGATCGACGAGGTGACCTCGTTCGCGATCCTCGACCGGTTCGTCGAGGCCGGCGGCACGTTCATCGACACCGCCAACAACTACAACGCCTGGGGCCTCGGCTACGGCCGCGACAGCGAGGACGTCATCGGGCGCTGGCTGCGGAGCCGCGGCCGCCCCGACGGGCTCCGCATCGCGACGAAGCTGGGCGCGGCGAAGGCCGACCCCGCACTGCCGCTCTCGAACACCGAGCCGACGAACTTCCAGGGCCTCGGCGCCGAGGTGGTCCACCGGGAGGCCCGCGAGAGCGCGAGGCACCTCGGCGTCGAGCAGATCGACGTGCTCTACGGCCACGTCGACGATCGCGCGACGCCGCTCGCCGAGACGGTCGGCGCCTTCGGCGACCTGCAACGCGACGGCCTCGTCGGCATCACCGGCATCTCGAACGTCGCGCTCTGGCGCCTCGTCGAGGCGCGCGAGGAGGCCGTCCGCCAGGGCGTCTCGCCCTACGGCGTGGTCCAGCAGCAGTACAGCTACATCTACCCGACGCCCCGCATCGACCGGAACAACTTCGTCACGCCCGACCTGCTCTCGTACGCGGCATCCACCGGGGTCGACGGCCGCTCCCCGCTCGCCGTGACCGCGTACTCGCCACTGCACCAGGGTGCGCTGACCCGCACCGACAAGGCGCTGACGGGCGGGGTGGACCACCCCACCACGCACGCGCGGCTCCGCCGGCTGCACGCGGTCGCCCGCGACGTCGGGGCAACGCCGAACCAGGTCGCGCTGGCGTGGATGCTCGGGCGGGAGGTGCCGGCCATCCCGGTGGCCGGTCCGTCCACCGTGGCGCAGCTCGAGGAGGTGCTCGGCGCGGCCGACCTCGACCTCGACCGCGAGCTGCGGGAGCGGCTCGACGTCGAACCGGGCGAGTTCCCGGCTGCGGCCTGACGTCGGGGGCGGCGCCTTCGGGGGCGGCGCCTTCGGGAGCGGCCGCCTCCGGGGCGGCCGCCGGTCGCGCGGACCGCGGCGGGGCGATCCGCCGCGGTCAGTGCTCCGTCTCGGCCGGGACCTCGGCGACGAGCTCGAACACGCCCTGCACGATCTCGGACGGACGGAACGGGTACTTCTCGATCTCGGCGTGGTCGCTGATGCCGGTCAGCACGAGCACCGTGTGCAGGCCCGCCTCGATGCCGGCGACGATGTCGGTGTCCATGCGGTCGCCGATCATCGCGGTGTTCTCGGAGTGGGCGCCGATCTTGTTGAGCGCCGAGCGGAACATCATCGGGTTCGGCTTGCCGACGACGTAGGGCTCCTTGCCGGTCGCCTTCGTGATGAGGGCGGCGATGGCGCCCGTCGCGGGCAGCGGGCCCTCGGCGCTCGGGCCGGTCGCGTCCGGGTTCGTGACGATGAAGCGCGCGCCGCGCCCGATGAGTCGGATCGCCTTCGTGATCGCCTCGAACGAGTAGTTGCGGGTCTCGCCGACGACGACGAAGTCGGGGTCGGTCTCGGTCATGACGAAGCCGGCGTCGTGCAGGGCGGTGAGGATGCCGGCCTCGCCGATGACGAACGCCGACCCGCCCGGGAGTTGCTGCTTGAGGAAGTCCGCGGTCGCGAGCGCCGAGGTCCAGATCCGGTCCTCGGGCACGTTGAGGCCCGAGGCGCGCAGCCGCGCCGAGAGGTCACGTGCGGTGAAGATCGAGTTGTTCGTGAGCACGAGGTAGGGCGTGCCCTGGTCCTCCCACTGCTGGAGCAGGTCGGCCGCGCCCGGCAGCGCCTCGTTCTCGTGCACGAGCACGCCGTCCATGTCGGTCAGCCAGCACTCGACCTCGTCGCGTCGTCCCATGGGGACAAGGGTACGGTGCGGCCGGGCCCGATGACGTCGCGGCCCCGTCGTCGCGCGGACGCCCGGCTCAGGCGGCGCCGGTCGCCGCGCGGGCGTCCGCCGCCGCGGTCGAGCCGCAGAGCAGCCCGTCGCGAGCCGCGAGGGCCCGGGCCACCGCGTCGGTGATCGGCACCCCCGCGCCCCGCTCGGCGAACATCCACGCGCCCTCCGGTGCCAGGTCGAGGAAGACGTGCCGGCTCTCGGGGGTCAGGCGCAGGTCGACGGTGGCGTAGCCGAGCCCGAGCCGGTGCACGAGGCCGACGAGTGCCTCGCCGAGGCTGCCGGGCAGCTCGGTGCGGCGGATCGCCGACGCACCCGCCCCGCGCCGGGCGTCCCACGGCCGGGCGTCCGCGGACGCGTCGACCTCGACGGTGAACACCTCGTCGCCGACGACGGTCACGCGCAGGTCGGTGCCCTCGATGTACTCCTGCAACAGCGTGGGCACGTCGCGCACGCGGTCGAGGGCGACGAGGTCGGATGCCTCGAGCAGGTGGGTGTCGCGCACGCCGTCGGCGCGGGTGCGCAGCGACTTCGTGATGACGCCGGCCGCGCCCGCCTCGAGCACGAACGCGCGGGCGCGCGCCGGGTCGCGGGTGACGATGGTGCGGGGGAGCACGAAGCCGAGCTCGGCGGCGATCGTCCACTGCAGCAGGGTGCGCCGGGCGGTCACCTCGGCCGACGGCGGGTTCAGCCAGTCGACCGCGAGCGACGCGACGACGCCGTCGACGACCTCGCGGGACTCGCGGGCGGCCGTCAGGTCGGCGATCCGGTCGCGGCCGGCGCGGCGCGGGGTGAGGCGACGCCACCAGCCGACCCCGGCTCGGTTGAGGTCGATGTCCTCGGCGGCGGTGCGCAGGCGCAGCTCGGGGTGGTGTCCGCCGCCGAACCCGAGCTCGAGGGAGGCGCCCTCGGCGAGCTCGCCCGGGTCGAGTCGCACGACGTGGCGGCCGAGTTCGTCGAGGCGGGCGACGACGGCCTCGGCGTGCTCGTCGTCGTGCCCGGCGACCACGAGGATCATGCGCGGGCCGCCGTCCGGGTCGGCGATGGGGTGGGCAGGGGGGTCGGGTCCGTGGTCACGGGTCCTCCGATCTTCGGGCGGGCAGGGCCGCCGTCGACGTGAGCCGGATGCGTCCGGTAGCAGCATCCTCACCCGGCCGGGGGCGCCCGGGCATCGGGGGTTCCCCTGAGCCCCGAGGCCCCCAAGGGGGGCGGGCCGGAGTGGCCGCCGGCGGCACGGCGTCGGCTACGCGGTGACCCAGATGGCCTCGGCGACCTCGCGCGCGAGCGCGCGCTCGGCGGGGTCGGCGCCGGCGGCGACGGTGATCGCGAGGGGGGAGGCATCCGTCACGCGGAGTTCGACCCCGGGGCCGATGCCCGCGTCGTCGAGGTCGCGCAGGACCGACGGGTCGCGGTCGCTGATGCGGATGACCCGCCCGAGGTGGCCGGCGGGCGCGTCCGCGAGCAGCACGAAGGGCTCGGTCGGCACCGTGCCGTCGGCGCGCGGGATCGGGTCGCCGTGGGGGTCGCGCGAGGGCCGGCCGAGCCGGTCGTCGATGGCCTCGAGGAGGCGGTCGCTGATGGCGTGCTCGAGCACTTCGGCCTCGTCGTGGACCTCGTCCCACGCGTAGCCCATCTCGTGGACGAGCCAGGTCTCGATCAGCCGGTGCCGGCGGACCACGCCGAGCGCGCGGGCGCGGCCCTCGTCGGTGAGGCGCACCGCCCGGTAGGGCGCGTGGGAGACGAGGCCGAGGGCCGCGAGCTTCTTCACCATCTCGGTGACCGACGACGGGGCGACGCCGAGGGCGGCGGCGAGGGCGGACGGCGTGATGGGGTCGGGCTGCCACTCGGTGTGGGCGTACACCGTCTTCAGGTAGTCCTCGATCGCCGGACTCTGGCCGTTGGGCATCGGCCTCAGGATACCGGGCGCGATTCGGCGACTCAGGTTAAAACGTTCAAATCCACACTTGACCCACCCCCGGGCGGGGGGTACGGTCGAACACGCACGGAAAGCGCTATCCCGACAGGCCGTCGGCCTGTCGACCCGATCAGAGAACTGCGAAGGATTCGACGATGAATCTCCGAACCCATCCCTTCCGCGCGCTCGCGACGGCCGCCGCCGTCGGGTGCCTCGTCGCCGGTGCGGTCGCCGCCCCGGCGGTCGCCGCACCGAAGGACTTCCAACCCACCGGCCTGCCGCAGCTCGAGGAGCTCGACCGCGGCCTCGTCGCGGTGAGCACGACCGAGGGCGTCTTCCTCAGCTGGCGCCTCCTCGGCTCCGAGACGACCGGCACCACCGACACCGGGGTCGACGGCCCCGACTTCGCGGTGTACCGCGACGGCGAGCGCATCGCGGTCGTCACCGACAGCACGAACTACGCGGATGCCTCGGGCAGCGCGACCTCGCAGTACGCGGTCGCCCCCGTGGTCGACGGCGTGGAGCTCGAGGCATCCGCCGCCGTGACCGCCTGGGCGCAGGGCTTCCACGACCTGCCGCTGCAGAAGCCGGCCGACGGCGTGACGCCGCCGACCGTCATCCCGAACGTGAGCCGGAACTACACGTACTCCGCCAACGACGTCTCGGTCGGCGACGTCGACGGCGACGGCGCCTACGAGTACGTCGTGAAGTGGGACCCGTCGAACTCGAAGGACGTGTCCCAGCGCGGCTGGACCGGCCCCGTCTACATCGACACCTACGAGCTCGACGGCACGCTGCTCAACCGCCTCGACCTCGGCGTGAACGTGCGCGCCGGCGCCCACTACACGCAGTTCCTCGTCTACGACTTCGACGGCGACGGCCGCTCGGAGACCATGCTGAAGACCGCGCCCGGAACGAAGTCGACCACCTACAACGCCGACGGCAGCGTCGCGAGCGAGCGGTACATCACCATGCCCGAGGCCGACCTCGCCGCCGGCTACGCGCAGACCGACGACTACCGGATGAGCGCCGCCGATTACCAGGACCACCTCGTCGACGTGTTCCAGGGCTGGACCGAGCACCCCGAGGTCGTCGCCGGGCACTGGCCCGCGACCCTCGAGCAGGCGTGGGGCATCCCGGTCACCCACGAGTACCCGCTCTCCGAGGCCGACGCCGAGGAGCTCGCCGACACCTTCATCGACGTCTACGCCCCGAGCCGTAGCGCCAACAACAAGCTCCGCGAGTTCGAGGGCTTCATCGTCGACGGCCCCGAGTACCTGACCGTCTTCGACAGCGCCACCGGCGCCGAACTGCAGACCGTGCCCTACGAGCCCGGACGCGGCGACGACGGCCTGCTCTGGGGCGACTACGCCATGGCCCGCGTCGAGCCCGGCAACCGCGTCGACCGCTTCCTCTCGGGGGTCGCGTACCTCGACGGGCAGCACCCGTCGGCCGTGTTCGCCCGCGGCTACTACACGCGCAGCACCATCGCCACCTACGACTGGGACGGCGAGCAGCTGCAGCGCCGCTGGTTCATCGACAGCGGCCACGTGCCGATGACGAACCCGTTCAACGACGCCCCGCACGGCCGCGACGGCACCGACCCGGTGTACGGCTCGATCACCACGCAGGGCTTCCACTCGCTCTCGGCGGCCGACGTCGATGGCGACGGCAAGCACGAGATCGTCTACGGCTCGGCCACGATCGACGACGACGGCGGCGTGCTCTACAGCTCGTTCGACACGCTGCCCGCGGGCAGCGCCGCGCCCGGCACCGAGGCGCGCCTCGGCCACGGCGACGCCATGCACGTCACCGACATCGACCCCTCGCGCCCCGGCCTCGAGATCTTCACGGTGCACGAGGGTGCCGCAGGCGCCCCCTACGGCACCGCGCTGCGCGACGCCGCCACCGGCGAGGTGCTGTTCGGCGCGTACTCCGGCCGCGACACCGGCCGCGGCATGATCGGCGACGTGCGGGCGGATGTCCCGGGCATCGAGGTGTGGTCGAGCATGCCCGGCGGCACCGAGGCGTCCGGCCTGCTGAGCTCGACCGGCGACATCCTGTCGGCGGCGACGCCCGGCACGAACATGTCGATCCGCTGGGCCGGCGACCTGACGACGCAGATCGTCGACGGTTCCGGCACGGCGACGCCCGTCATCCGCGACTGGACCCGCGGCGTCGTGCTCACCGCGAACGGCACGCTCACGAACAACGGCACCAAGGGCAACCCGTCGCTCGTCGCCGACGTGCTCGGCGACTGGCGCGAGGAGCTGCTCGTGCGCACCGCCGACTCGAGCGCGCTGCGCATCTACACCTCGACCGAGGTCACCACGCACAAGCTGACCACGCTCATGCACGACGTGCAGTACCGCGCCGAGGTGGCCCGCCAGCAGACGACCTACAACCAGCCGTCGTACACCTCGTACTACCTCGCGAGCGACCTCGACTGGGCGAATGTGCCCGTGCCGGCCACGCCCAAGACGCCCGTCGGCGCCAAGTTCAAGGACCGCCCCGGCACCGGCAAGGACGAGGTGCAGATCGGATTCGACCCGGCGTTCTCCTACTACCTCGACGGCGAGCCGGTCGAGAAGGGGAAGTACCTCGTCGACGCCGGTGAGCACGTCGTCGTCGCGATGCCGAACGCCTGGGTGCGCCCGGCCGACGGTGCGGAGACCCGCTGGGCGGTGACCTTCAGCCGCTGATCCGCCCGCCGGGCGGCCGGGACGGATGCGAGGCATCCGCCCCGCCGCCCGGCCCCATGACCCCGCCCCGATCGCCATCCGTGCAGGCGATCGGGGCGGTTCCACGTGCGGGGCCCGCGAGTCGCGCCCGGCCGAGGCGTGGAGCCGCCGCGGGCAGCGACGGCCGGGCCGTCGCTCAGATGCAGAGCGGCTCGCCGAGGTCGATGCTCTCGCCGTCGAGCGTGATCGCGCCGACCGCGCACAGGCGGGTCTCCGGCGTGGGCCGAACGACGAGCGTGGTGTACGCGCCCTGCACGTTCGGCTCGATCGCCTCCTGGCGGTCGGGGCCCTGCGCCGCCGTCTCGGGGTAGATGGCGACCATCACCGAGTTCCCCGAGATCTGCTCGTCGTAGCGGGTCACCCGACCCCAGCCGGCGTAGCACTTGTTCGACCAGATGATCTCGAGCTTCGTGTTGTTCGTGCGCGGTGAGCTCGTCGCCACCTCGGCGTCGTTCACGCAGGGCGACATCGCCGGGTCGACGCCGTTGTGCACGTTGATCTGCGCGCGCTCGTTGACGGGAGACTCGGTGAGCTCCTTGCGGGCCTGCTCCGCCGCCTCGGCGCGGACGTCGTCGAGCGCGGCCGTCGTGACGGCGTAACTCACGCCACCGGCCGCGACGACGCCGAGGACGAACGCGGCGGCCATCAGCAGGGCGGCGGTGCCGCGGCCCAGCGTCTTGCGCGGGGCGACGGCGGATGCGACGGGTCGCGCCGCGTCGTCGTCGCCGACGGCAGTGCCCGGCCCGTCGGCTCCGCCCGCGGCGGGTTCCGGCGTCGCCGAGGCATCCGCCGTCGCCGAACCATCCGACCCGGCCGCCGCCGAGGCGGATGCCTCGCCCGCCGCACCGAGGCCCGCGAGGGCGTCGCGGCGCTGGATCCACAGGGCGGCGTCGCCGCCGCACGCGCGCACGATGCGGTCGACCGTGCGCGCCGACGGCAGCTGACGGCCGTTGAACGCACTCGACAGGACCGTCTTCGAGATGCCCGTGTCGTGCTGCAGGCGGGCGAGGGTCGGGCTGTCGGCAGCGAGTCGCAGCGCGCGCAGGTCGGCGGCGAACCGCGTGGTCGAGTCGGGCTCGGTGGGGTCGGCGGGTGGCATGGGTCCTCGCGGCTTCACTCGTCGTCGTGGGTGTTCGCATGCACCGCCGGGCCGGAGGCCCGCGGAGGCGTACCCATTTTTTACCATCGCGAATCGATGGAAACGCATCGAATTCACGTCTCGGAGGCCCACCAATTCGGGGGACACGCGGGTTCGGCCAGCTTTTCCGGATGGGACGAACCGGCCGTTTCCGGACACCCGCGGATGCCCACGGACTGCTTGGCTGTCGCCTGTCGCGAGCGGCCGGCACGGGGGAGCGGGCCGCTCGCGAACGCCATCACCCATCGATGGCATGGGGGAAATGCCCCATCGACGCCGGGAGCGACGGGCCCCTGTACTTGGGTTCCGACGTGCCGGGACGGCGACGAACGACGAACGACGAAGGGAGCGGTGGATGGTCCTCATCAGCCTGCGCGCCAACCGTCGCGCCCTGGCCTCGGGCGCGACGCTCACCGCCGCGGTCGTCGCCGTCACCACCATGGCCGTGCTGTACGAGGGCTACCGTACCGCGGAGGTTGAGCTCAACGACGGGGGCGTCTGGGTCACCAAGTCGAGCGACCTGCTCGTCGGCCACCTCAACTTCCCCTCGCGCGTGCTCGACGCCGGCCTCCGCTCGAGCGCCCCCGATTACGACGTGCTCCAGCAGGGCGACACCGTGCTCGTGCACGACCGGTCGTCGTCGACCCTGGCCGCGGTCGACCCCGCGGCCGTCGCCCTGCTCGGCGAGACCGCGCTGCCGGCCGGCGCGGTGGTCGCGGCGGGCGGCGACGTCGTGGCCGTGCTCGACGGCGGCGACCTCTACCCCGTCACCGTGCCGTCGCTCGGCGGGTTCACGCTCGACGGCGTCGACCCGCTGGCCGAGCTCGGCAGCGGAGCGGCCGTCGCCGTCGGCGACGACGGGATCGTGCACGCCGTGTCGCGCGCCGACCACGAGATCGTGACGTTCGCCGTCGTCGACGGCGGGTTCGCCGAGACCAGCCGGTCGACCCTGCCAGAACTCCCCCGCGACGCCGACCTGCGGATCGCGGCGATCGGCGACCGCGCGGCCGTGCTCGACGCCCGCACCGGCGTGCTCTACCCGCCCTCGGGCGATCCCGTCGAGATCGACGGCGGAGCGGGCGCCGAACTGCAGCAGAGCAGCCCGTCGGGCGACGTGATCCTCGTCGCCACCGAGCACGCCCTCGTCACCGTTCCCGGGTCGGGCGGCGAGGCCGCCTACGAGCCCGCCGAAGCCCCCGGCGCCCCGGCCGCGCCGGTGCGGCTGAACGGATGCTCCTACGCCGCCTGGTCGGGCTCGGCCGCCTACCTGCGCGACTGCGCCGGCGACGCCCACGACACCTCGGGCGTCGTCGACGGCGCCCGCAGCGACGCCGAACTCCGGTACCGCGTCAACCGCGACGTCGTCGTGCTCAATGACGTGCGCAACGGCGGCGTCTGGCTCGTCACCCAGCAGATGCAGCTCGTCGAGAACTGGGACGACGTCGTGCCGCCGCCGGCACAGGACGCCGAGCAGGAGGAGACGAACGAGGAGGACCAGCAGACCCTCCCGGAGCGCAGCGACGTCAACCGCGACCCGATCGCCGTCGACGACCAGTACGGGGTGCGCCCCGGGCGCACGGCCGTCCTGCGCGTCACCGAGAACGACAGCGATCCCGACGGGGACCTGCTCGAGGCATCCGTCGCCGGCGACCTGCCGCCCGCCCTCGAGGACGCCGTGCCCGTGCTCGGCGGCGCCGCGCTGCAGGTGAAGGTGTCGCCGAACGCGACCGGGACGCTCACGTTCGGCTACGGAATCGACGACGGCCGGGGCGGCACCGACGAGGCGCGGGTGTCGCTCAGCGTGCGACCCGAGGGCACGAACGCGGCGCCCGAGCTCGTGAAGCCGCAGACCGTCGTCGTCGAGGCGGGCGCCTCGCTCGAGGTCGACGCGCTGCAGGGCTGGCGCGACCCCGACGGCGACGACCTCTTCCTCCTCGGCGCGAGCACCGAGGGCGGCGACCAGGTGACCTACCGCTCGTCGGGGATCGTCGAGTTCACGGCGTCGGCGCACACCCCCGGCATCACGGAGGTCGCGCTCGTCGTCTCCGACGGTTCCGAGGAGGCCGAGGGGGTCCTCCGCGTCGACGTTCGCCCCGCCGGCACGCTGCGGCCGATCGCGAACGCCGACCGGGCCTCGACGACGGCCGGCACGCCCGTCGTGCTCACCCCGCTCGCCAACGACACCAGCCCGTCGGGGCAGCCGCTGCGGCTCGCCAAGCACGACCAGGCGGCCGGCGCGACCGTCGTGCCCGACTTCGCCGCGGGCACCCTGACCTTCACCGCGGCGGCGCCCGGCGTCTACTACCTGCAGTACCTCGTGACGGATGGGCCGTCGCAGAGCGCGGGCCTCATCCGCATCGACGTGCTCGCGGGCGGGGCATCCGATCGGCCGCCCGTCGCGGTGCGCGACACCGCCCTGCTGCCCGCCGGGCGCTCGACCCTCGTCGACGTGCTCGCGAACGACTCCGACCCGGCCGGCGGCGTGCTCGTCGTGCAGTCGGTGCAGGTCGCACCCGGCTCCGGGATCTCGGTCGAGGTGCTCGAGCACCGCATCGTGCGGGTGACGGATGCCTCGGGCCTGTCCTCGCCCGTGGCGTTCGCCTACACCGTCTCGAACGGCACCCAGTCGGCGACGGGCGAGGTGCTCGTGCTGCCGGTCCCGCTGCCGCCGACCCTGCGGCCGCCCGTCACCGTCGACGACCGCGCGACCGTGCGCGCCGGCGACGTGGTGACCGTCGACGTGCTCGCGAACGACTCGCACCCCGACGGCGACACGATCACGCTGCGGCCCGACCTCGTCGCGCCCGTGCCCGACGCGTCGCAGGGCGACGTGTTCATCGCCGAGGGCAAGCTGCGGTTCCGCGCCTCGGAGTCGCCCGGCACGGTCTACGCCACCTACGAGGTGGAGGACACGCAGGGCAACCGCACGGCGGGCTACGTGACGATCCAGGTGCTCGCCCGCGACGACGCGAACAACCAGGCGCCGCGGCCGCTGCCGCTCACCGCGCGCGTCATCGCCGGCTCGAGCGTGCGCATCCCCGTGCCCCTCGACGGCATCGACCCCGACGGCGACTCCGTCGAACTGCTCGGCACGGCGGATGCCCCGGCCAAGGGCCGTGCGACCGTCGGCGACGGCTGGCTGACGTACGAGGCGTACCCCGGCTCGCGCGGCACCGACACGTTCGGGTACGTCGTGCGCGACCGGCTCGGCGCCGTCGCCGAGGGCGCCGTCGTCGTCGGCATCGCCGGGCCGAACTACGCGAACCAGGCGCCGTACGCCGTGAAGGACGCCGTCAGCGTCCGCCCCGGCCGCGCGGTGGCCGTCGCCGTCCTCGCCAACGACAGCGACCCCGACGGCGATCGCATCGGCCTCGTCGCGGACGCCCTCGAGGTCGCGGACGGCCTGGAGGCCGAGACCGTCCGCGACCGGGTCGTCGTGACCGCGCCCGCGACGCCCGGCGACTACACCGTGCAGTACCGCATCGCCGACGCCCTCGGTGCCGAGGCGGTGGGCTCCCTGCTCGTCACGGTCGACCCGGAGGCCCCGCTGCGAGCACCCATCGCCCGCGACGACCGCGCCTCCGCGCTCGATGCGGCCGGGGAGCGGACCGTGCGCATCGACCTGCTCGCCAACGACGAGGACCCCGACGGCGTCGCCTCCGACCTCGACGTCGACCTCGTCGCCGACACCGTCCGCCTGCTCGCCGGCGGCATCGCCGAGGTGCAGCTGCTCCCGGAGGCGCAGGTGCTCACCTACACGGTCACCGACCGCGACGGGCTCCGGGCGAGCGCCTTCGTGCGCGTGCCGGGCAGCGACGAGGTCGTGCCGACGCTGGCGATCGACGAACCGCTCGAGGTCGCCAGCGGCGAGTCGCTCCGCATCGCGCTCGCCGACGTGGTGCGCGTCCGCGCCGAACGCACCCCGCGGGTCGCGACCGCCGACAGTGCCACGGCCGCACACGCCGACGGCACGCCGCTCGTCGTCGACGAGCGCACGCTCGCCTACACGTCCGCGCCCGGGTACTACGGCCCCGACGCCGTCGGCGTGCTCGTCACCGACGGCAGCGGGCCGGACGACCCCACGGCGCGCCAGGCGTACGTGTCGGTGCCGATCGTCGTCGTGCCGACGTCGAACGTGTCGCCGACGCTCCAGAACGCGACCGTGCCCGTCGCACCCGGTGAGGACGCGGTCGTGCTCGACCTCGCGAAGCTCTCGATCGACCCCGACCGCGGCGACCTCGACCGGCTCGCCTACCGGGTCGTCGGCGACGTGCCGAGCGGGTTCGGGGCCGAGGTCGACGGCTCCCGGCTGCGCGTGCGTGCCGAGGCCGAGGCCGCGCGCGGCGCGACCGCCGCGATCACCGTCGAGGTGACCGACGGCACGTCGACTCCCACGACCGGCACGGTCTCGCTGGTCGTCGTGGCCTCGCAGCGCCCGCTCGCCGTCGTCAACGACGACGCCGTGCCCGATGCCCGCCAGGGCGCCGAGGTCGCGGTCGACGTCCTCGCCAACGACGTCAGCCCGTTCCCCGGCGAACCGCTCGACCTGCGGGCGGCGCGGGTCGACAGCGGGACGGGGACGGTCCGGATCGACGGCCGGAAGGTCGTCGTCACGCCCGACCGCGCGTTCGTCGGCACGATGATCGCGTCGTACCGCGTGGCCGACGCCACCGGGGCGCCGGAACGCGAGGTCGAGGGGCGGATCGTGCTCACGGTCCAGGGCGTGCCCGCCGCACCCGGCACGCCGACCGTGACCTCGGTGCAGGACCGTACCGTCGTGCTCTCGTGGACGCCGCCGGCGAACAACGGGGCGCCGATCACCGGGTACACGGTGTCGGTGTCGAGCGGGGGCGAGCGGAGCTGCGCCTCGACGACCTGCACGATCGACGGGCTGGCCAACGACGTCGAGGTGACCTTCACCGTCACCGCGACGAACCGGGTCGGCGAGTCGGCGCCGTCGCCGACGTCGGCCCCCGCACGCCCCGACGCGCGCCCCGACACCCCGGCGCCGCCCACGCTCGCCTTCGGCGACGGGCGCCTCGACGTGGCGTGGGCGCCGCCCGCGAGCCGCGGCTCGGCGGTCGCGTCGTACACGCTCGAGATCTCGCCGGCGCCCGCCGCGGGCCCGATCCAGAAGGCCGGGGTCACCGGCACCTCCCTGACCTGGGAGGGCCTCGAGAACGGCGTCGCGTACCAGGTGCGCGTGCGCGCCCACAACCGCGCGCCTGAGCCGTCGGAGTGGAGCACGTACTCGGCGTCGATGATCCCCGCCGGGGTGCCCGACGCCCCCGGGCAGCCGACGTCGACGCCGTCGACGCCGGTCGGCGCCCAGGCGCAGATCGCCGTCGCCTGGGCCCCGCCGGCGAGCACCCACGGCGACGCCGTCGCCGACTACACGCTGACCGTCAAGCGCGGCGGATCGGTCGTCACGACCCTCGTCGTCACCGGCACGAGCCAGAACGTCACCGTCGACACGAGCGAGACCGACTACGCGTTCTCGGTGACCGCCCGCAACAAGGCCGGCAGCTCGTCGCCGAGCTCCGACTCGGCCCCGCGGCGCGCCGCGAACGCCCCGGCGGCACCCGCCACGGTCACGGCGACGCCTGGCGACGGCTCGCTCGCGGTCGCGTTCACGCCCGGCGCGCTGAACGGCAACCGGGCGGGTGAGCTGACGTGGAACTACCGGCTCAGCACCGGCGCGCAGGGCACGCTGCCCGCCGGAGGCGGGAGCATCGGCGGGCTCGCCAACGGCACGAGCTACGCGGTGAGCGTGTGGGCGACCTCGACCGTCGCGGGCGTCGCGCCCGGCCCGGAGACGACCTCGAACGCGGTCGTGCCGTTCGGGAAGCCGATCATCACGCTGCAGGCGATCAACCGCCTCGACGGCGGCGTCGAGTTCCGCTGGAACGTGAACGCGAACGGCAGCGGGCTGACGTCGCAGAGCCACGGGGTGGACGGCGGCGGGAACGGGGCGTACACGCAGGGCGGCATGGGCCCGGACCAGACCGCCACGCTGACCGTCACGTACGCCAACGCAGCGGGGAGCAGCAGTTCGACCTGGTCGGGCCAATCGAAGCCGCAGGCCGCCTGGAACGTGCAGGTCGACAACGCGAGCTCGTGCCTCGAGGATTCCGACTCCACCGCGGTGCACTACGCCCCGCCCAACTGCACGTCCAGGTGGGTGGCCGCAGGCTCGGTGCAGAGCGCGACCTGCTGGGTGACGTGGAGCAAGAAGAACGTGAACGGCGACCGGCGCTGGTTCCGGCTGACCGACGGCTGGTACCTGTCCGTCTACACCACCGTCGGCGAGGCGATCCCCGCCGGCATGCCCACCTGCTGAGACCTCGATCCGCGAAGGAACCGACGATGACCATCACCCAAGACCAGGCGACCTGGTTCGCCCAGACGTTCCAGCGGCTGAGCGACAACGTCGGCCAGGCGGTGCTCGGCAAGCCCGGAGTCATCCGCCTCGTCCTGACCGCGCTGCTGGCCGAGGGGCACGTCCTCCTGGAGGACGCGCCCGGCACGGGGAAGACCCAGCTCGCGAAGTCGCTCGCGGCGACGGTGCAGGGCACCCACAACCGCATCCAGTTCACGCCCGACCTGCTGCCGTCGGACGTGACCGGCATCACGGTCTACGACCAGGACAGCCACGAGTTCAGCTTCCACCCGGGGCCGATCTTCGCGTCGATCGTGCTCGCCGACGAGATCAACCGGGCCAGCCCGAAGACGCAGTCCGCGCTGCTCGAGGTGATGGAGGAGGGGCGCGTCACCGTCGACGGCAAGGGCCACGAGGTCGGCCGGCCGTTCATGGTCATCGCCACCCAGAACCCGATCGAGCAGGCCGGCACGTACAAGCTTCCCGAGGCCCAGCTCGACCGGTTCCTCATCAAGACGAGCATCGGCTACCCCGACCTGCAGGCGGCGGAGGTGATCCTCGGCGGGGCGTCGGTGCGCGACCGCTCCTCGGTGATCTCGCCGGTCGTCACCACGACCGCCATCGCCGAGATGGCCGACCTCGTCGCCGAGGTGCATGTCGACCCGGCCGTGCTGCGCTTCACCGCGCAGCTCGCCGAGGCGACCCGCACCGACCGCCAGGCCCGCCTCGGCGTCTCGGTACGCGGCTCGCTCGCGATGATCCGCGCCGCGAAGGTGTGGGCGGCCGCGGAGGGGCGCACCTACGTGCTGCCCGACGACATCAAGGCGCTCGCCGTGCCGGTCTGGCAGCACCGCATCGTGCTCGACCCCGAGGCGGAGTTCTCCGGCGTCGGCGCCGGCGACCTCATCGCCCGCGTGCTCGCCGACATCGCCGCCCCGCAGGCCAGGAACGCCGCCGCATGACCACCGCCGCCGAACGGCGGCCCCGTGCTCCGAAGCTCGAGGTCGCCCGCCCGCTCCGCGGCGCGGCCGGCTCCCTGCGCGACGGCGCGGCCCGGGTCGGCGGGCGCGTCGTGCCGGTCGTCGCAGCGGCCGGTCGCGCGGTCGGGCGTCGGGCGTCGGTCGTCACGCCGTTCGGCTGGGCGCTGGTCGTCGCGGGCGGGGCATCCGTCGCCCTCGGAGCCTGGCTGGGCTGGCGCGAGCTGCTCGCGGCGGCGATCGCGGTCGCGGTGCTGTTCGCGATCGCGATCGCGTCGATCCTCGGCCGGGCCGAATACGAGGTGCGCATCGACCTCGCGGAAGCCCGCGTCGTCGTCGGCACCCCGGCGTACGGGCAGGTGCTCGTCGCGAACCCGGCGCGACGGCGGGTGCCGGCCTCGACGCTCGTGCTGCCGGTCGGCGTCGCGCGCGCGGAGTTCGCGATCCCCCCGCTCGCGGCCGGGGAGCGGCGCGAGGAGGTCTTCCAGATCCCGACGCAGCGGCGTGCGGTGCTCCGGCTCGGTCCGCTCCGCTCCGTGCGCCGGGATGCGCTCGCGCTGCTCCAGCGCAGCCGCCGGCTCGGCGCGGCCACCGACCTCTACGTGCACCCGCGCACCGTGCGGCTCGACAGCTCCTCGAGCGGGTTCCTCCGCGACCTCGAAGGCCTGCCGACGCGCGACCTGTCGAGCGACGACGTGTCGTTCCACGCGCTCCGCGAGTACGTGCCCGGCGACGACCTGCGCCACGTGCACTGGAAGTCCACGGCCCGCTCGCAGCGCCTCATGGTGCGCCAGTTCGAGGAGACCCGCCGGTCGCAGCTCGCCATCGTGCTCTCGACGCGCACCGACGAGTACGCCGACGCCGACGAGTTCGAGCTCGCCGTCTCGGCGGCCGGCTCCCTCGGCCTGCAGGCGCTCGCCGAAGGCAAGGACGTCGCCGTGCTCGGCGCCGAGACGCCCACGCCGGCCGAGCACTCGCGGCGCCTGCTCGACGGGCTCTCGGGCGTCGAGCTCGTCGAGCGCGCCCGGCCCGCCGCGGAGGTCTCCCGCACGGTCGCCCGTGACGTGCCCGGGGCATCCGTCGTCGTCGTGCTCTTCGGCAGCAGCGTCGCCGCCGAGCAGATGCGCAGCGTGTCGGCCGCGCTGCCGCTGTCGGCGCGCGGCCTCGCGGTGCGCGTCGCGCCCGCCGAGGCGCCCAGCCGTCGCACCGTCGGCGACCTCGCGGTGCTGACCGTGCCCGAGCTCGACGACCTGCCCCGCATGATCGCGAGGGCCGGGGCATGAGCGCGGGCCGTGCCGCATCCGCCCGCACCGAAGCCGGCCGCCCCGTCGACGCGCGTGGCCTCGGCGTCGCCGCCGGGCTCGCCGCCCTCTGCGTGCTCGCCCTCGCGCCGCTCGCCCCCGTGTTCGACGGCGTCGACTTCTGGATCGCGGCGGTCGGCGGGGTGCTGCTCGGCACCGCCATCGCCTGGCTGGCCGCCGTGCGCGGCTGGGGAGCGCTCGTCGTCGCGGCCCTCGTCGTCGGCGCGTACTTCGTGTTCGGCGGGGTGGTCGCCGCGCGCGACCGCACCTGGTTCGGCGTCGTGCCGACACTCGACACACTGGCCGACCTCGCGCTCGGCGTCGTGTTCGCGTGGAAGCGCGTGCTCACCGTCGCCACGCCGATCACCGGATTCGACGGACTCCTCGTCGTGCCGTTCATCGCCGGGCTGCTGACCTCGGTCGTCGCGGTCTCGATCGGGCTGCGCGCCCGGCGCCCGCGATGGGCGGTCGCGCCCATCGCGCTGCTCCTCGCCGGCTCGATCTGCCTCAGCACCTTCGGCGCGTTCCTGCCCGCCGTGATCGGCGCGGCCTTCGCCGCGGGAGCCATCGCCTGGGCGGCCTGGCGCGATCGCGACGCCCGTGCCGAGAACCTCGCGCAGACCTCGGCCGCTCGGCGGACGCCGCGTGCGACCGCGATCGCCGCCGGCAGCCTCGCCGTCGCGCTGGCGGCCGGCCTCACGGCGGGCGCGGTCGTGCCCGCCACCGACCGGGTCGTGTTGCGCGACCTCATCGTGCCACCGCTCGAGGTGCACGACTTCGCGAGCCCGCTGACCTCCTTCCGCAAGTACATGACCGACGGCGAGGCATCCGTGCTCTTCACCGTCGACGGCCTCCCGGCCGGCGCGCGCATCCGCCTCGCGACCCTCGACCAGTACGACGGCATCGTGTACCGCGTCTCCGGCGACGGCTCCGCCGGCGGCGGCACCTTCGCGCGGGTCGGCCGCGAGATCGCGACGGATGCCCCGGGCGAGCCCGCGAGCCTCACCATCACCGTCGGCGACCTCCGCGGCGTGTGGCTGCCCGACGTGGGCGCGGCGACCGCCCTGCGCCTGGCCGACGCCGGATCGCGGGCCGACGACCTGAACTACAACGCGGCCACCGGCACCGCGGTGCTGACGTCGGGGCTCGTCGAGGGCGACGCGTACGCCGTCGACGCCGTCGTGCCCACGGCGCCCGACGAGGCGGACCTGGTCGGCGCCGAGGTCGACCGGGTCACCCTCTCGGAGCCGCAGGACGTGCCCGAGGCGGTCAGCGCCTTCACCGCCGACGTGACCGCCGGCACCTCATCGGCGTTCGAGCAGCTCAGCGCGATCGCGTCGACGCTGCACGACGACGGCTTCTACAGCAACGGCCTCGAGGGGCAGGTCGCGTCGCGGTCGGGCCATCGCGCCGAACGCATCGCGGCCCTGCTCGAGGGCACGCAGATGATCGGCGACGAGGAGCAGTACGCCGTCGCGATGGCGCTCGCCGCCGCCCAGCTCGGGCTGCCCGCGCGAGTCGTCATGGGGTTCCGGCCCGAAGCCGACCCCGCGGCCGGCGCCGGAGGCGGCAGCGTGGCCGTGACCGCGGCCGACGCGACGGTCTGGGTCGAGGTGCCCTTCCGGGGCATCGGCTGGGTGCCGTTCGACCCGACGCCGCCGAAGGACCAGGTGCCCCAGCAGGAGGTGCCCGAACCCGAGCAGAAGCCGCAGGCGCAGGTCCTCCAGCCGCCGCCGCAGCCCGACCAGCCGGTCGAACTGCCGCCCGACCCGCCCGCCGACGAGGCGGAGCACCGCGAGCAGCCGCTCGACCTCGCCTGGCTGTGGGTGACCCTGCGCTGGGTCGGGATCGGCCTCGGCATCGTGCTGCTGCTGCTCGGACCGGCGCTCGTCATGGCCGGGGCGAAGGCGGTGCGGCGCCGGCGACGCGCGGGCGCGCCGGAGCCGTCCGACCGCATGAGCGGCGGCTGGGCCGAGCTGCGCGACACCGCGCTCGACCACGGCGCGGTCGCGCCCGACGGCGCCACCCGGCGCGAGCAGGTGGCCGTGCTCGAGGAGCGGTTCGCGGATGCCTCGCCCGGCGGATCCCCCTACGGCGAGCTGGCGAGCCGCGCCGACGTCGCGGTCTTCGGAGCCGGCGACCCGTCGGCGGAGGAGGTCGCCGCCTACTGGAACGACGTGCGGACCGCGACCCGCGGCATCGGTCGCGCGGCCGGGTGGCGGGCGAGGCTCCGCGGGTTCCTGCTGCCGCGCTCGGTGCTGCGCGACCTGGGTGCGGGCGTGAAGCCGCGCCGTCTGGGCGCCGCCGGCGGCGCGTCGGGCGGCGCGTCGGAAGGGGGCGACGCGTGAGCGGCGCGGTCATGCAGTTGGCCTGGGGTGCGGCGACCGACCGCGGCCGGAAGCGCCGCGAGAACGAGGACTCGTACGTCGCCCGGCCGCCGGTGTTCTTCGTCGCCGACGGCATGGGCGGTCACGAGGCCGGCGCGCACGCCAGCGCGGCCGCGATCAGCGCCATCGGGGCGCTCGCCGGGCGGCCGTCGGTCTCGCTCCAGGACCTCGAGGTGGCCTTCGCGGCGGCCGTCGACGGCGTGCGCGCCATCCGCAGCGAACGCGCCGCCCCGGGCACCACGATCACCGGCGTGGCCGTGTCGGAACAGGGCGGCGGCGGGTACTGGCTCGTCATGAACATCGGCGACAGCCGCACCTACCTGCGTTCGTCCGGGCGCACGACCCAGGTCAGCGTCGACCACTCCGCGGTGCAGGCGCTCATCGATTCGGGCGCGATCGGCCCGGAGGAGGCCGCGACGCACCCCGAGCGCAGTGTCATCACGCGGGCCGTCGGCGCCGGCTCCGAGGCGCAGCCCGACTTCTGGATGCTGCCCGCGCTCCGCGGCGACCGCCTGCTTGCCTGCTCCGACGGACTCACGAAGGAACTCGACGCCGAGCGCATCGACCGGGCGCTCGCCGAGGAACGCGACCCGCAGGCCGCCGCCGACCGGCTGGTCGCCGAGGCGCTCGCCCACGGCGGGCGCGACAACATCACCGTCGTCGTGGTCGATGCCGTCGGCGTCGCCGCGGACGACGACGACCCCACCCTGCCGACCGGGATCCACGCCGTCGACGACGACACCCGGCCGCGCAGCGAACTGCTGGAGGGAGCCTGAGATGACCCGCTACGCACCGGGCGACCGGCATGCGATCCTGACCGCGCGAGCCGCCGTGCTCGTCGCCGGTCGCCCGCCCGAGTCGGCGCTGGAGGAGATCTGGACCGGACTCGGCGAGGGCCGCGGCCTCGACGCCGTGTTCGGCGCCCTGTTCGGCTCCTTCGGCACCAGCATGGCCGGCCTGCCGGCGTTCGCGGCGGCCGTCGCCGCGGCCGACGGCACGGTACGGCTCGCGGTGCGCGGCCCGATCCTCGCGCGCGTCACCACGGCGAGCGGCGACGTGCACGAGGTCGACGGCCGGGCGGCCATGAGCTGGGCCGAGCAGGCGATCGCCGACGCACGGCGCGTCGAGCTGGGCGAGGCGCCGGATGCCGCGTGGCTGCCCCTGCGCGACGGCGTGGTGTCGGCCGCCGCGGCGCGGCTCGAGGTGAGGGCGGCGACGGAGCCCGGAGCGGTGGAGGTGCCGGTGGTGGAGGTGCCGGTGGTGGACGTGCCGGTCGTGCCCGAGGTGGGGTCGCCCGCGTTCGAAGTGCCGGTCGCCATCGGCGTGGTGCCCGTCGCGGAGGCGGTGCCCGTCGCGGTGCCCGCGATCGAGGTGCCGGACGTCGAGCCGGCGCCCGAGCCCGAGCCGGAGCCGGAGCCCGAGCCCGAGGCGGAGCCGGACCCGGAGGCGGAACCCACACCCGTGCCGCTCGCCGCGCCGACCGGCCACACGACGGTCCTCCCTTCGCCCGTCGTCGACGACGAGTACGACGAGCTGCTCTTCGGGGCCACCCGCACGTCGACGATCGAGGATGCCGCGGTGCGCGCCGACCGCGCCGAGGACGCCGCCCGGGGCGGCGGGCTCATCGCCGGCCTCCCCGCCTTCGGGGCGGGCGCCGGCGCACCGGTCGCCGCACCGTCGGTCGCCGCGCCGCATGCTCCGGCGATCGGGTTCGACGTCGCCGACGGCGACCACGACGGCGAGACGATCTCGTCCGAGCAGCTCCGTGCGCTGCAGGCGGGCCTCGCCGACGCGGGCGGCGCCCCGGCGTCCGGCGCCGTCGCTGGCGGGGCATCCGTCGCCGCGGCGACCCTCGTCGTCTCCACGGGCGAGCGCTTCGTGCTCGACCGGGGCGCCGTGATCGGGCGCCGACCGCGGCTGAACCGCGTGCTCGGCGGACAGGCGCCGCACCTCGTCACGGTACCGAGCCCGAACCAGGACGTCTCGCGCGCCCACCTCGAGATCCGCGTCGAGGGCAGCCACGTGCTCGCCGTCGACCTCGACACGACGAACGGCAGCCGGCTGCTGCGGCCGGGGAAGGACCCGGTGCGGCTCCATCCGGGTGAGGTCGCGATCCTGCTCCCGGGCGACCGCATCGACATCGGCGACGGCAACGTGCTCGACTTCGAGGGGCTCCGATGAGCGGACGGCCGCCGTCGACGCCGCCCGCGCTCCCGGGATTCCGCTTCGTGGAACCCATCGGGTCGGGCGGATTCGCCGACGTGTTCCTGTACGAGGACCGCCTCGGCCGCAAGGTCGCGGTGAAGGTGCTGGCGGGCCGCCTCGACGACGCGGCGAAGAAGAGCTTCGACGACGAGGCCAACCTCATGGCGCGCATCGCGACGCATCCGGCGATCGTGTCGGTCTACGAGGCCGGCATCTCGGGCGACGGCCGCCCCTACCTGGTGATGGAGTACTGCTCGAAGCCCAACCTGCAGGCGCAGCACCGCCGCGAGCGGTTCTCCGAGGCGGAGGCGCTCCGCGTGGGCGTGCAGATCGCCGGCGCGGTCGAGACCGCGCACCGCGCGGGCATCTTCCACCGCGACATCAAGCCGGCGAACATCCTCGTGACCGACTACGGGCGCCCGGCGCTCGCCGACTTCGGCATCGCGGCGAAGGTCGACGCGGAGGAGCAGGACGGCCTGTCGGTGCCGTGGTCCCCGCCGGAGGCGCTCGGCGGGCTGTCGCGCAGCGACGCGCGGAGCGACGTCTACTCGCTCGCGGCGACGCTGTACACGCTGCTCAGCGGGCGCAGCCCGTTCGAGCTGCCCGGCGCCTCGAACACGCAGGCCGACCTCATGGCGCGGACCCAGACGATGCCGGTGCCGGGGCTGGGCCGCAGCGACGTGTCGGCGGGGTTCGAGCAGGTGCTGCGGAAGGCGATGTCGAAGTCGCCCGCCGACCGGCACCCGTCGGCCCTCGACTTCGGCCGGTCGCTGCAGCGCGTGCAGGGCGAGCTCGGGCTCACGCCCACCGTGCTCGACGTCGTCGACGACGACCCCCGGTCGGAGATCGCCGAGGACGACGACGACGGCCTGACGCGCGTATCGAGCGTGGTGAGCATCGACGCGCAGGCGGCGCCGCCTGCACCGCCGGCGCCGCCGGCGCTGCCCAAGTCGCCGGAGCGGCAGCCGGGGACGGATGCTCCGGGAGCGGGAACCGTCGCCCCCGAGCCGGATGCCTCGGCCTCGACGGACGACACGGTGCTGCGCCCGAACGGCACGACCGGGCTCGCCGTTCGGCCGGGCGCCGCCGTCGACGACACGGTGCGCCGACCGGATCCGCCGCACGGCGGACCGGTCGCGCCGGGCGGCCTGCCGATCCCTCCCGCGCCGGCGGTCGACGACACGGCGATCCGGCCGGCCGCGGTCGTGGCGGCCCCCGCGTCGGACGCCGCGCCGCCCGCCCGGCGCCGCATCGGCCTGGCGGTCGCCGCGGCCGCCGTGGGCATCCTGGTCGTCGGCGGGGCGGTCGGGGCGTTCGTGCTCAGCGGCGCCTCGGCCGGCAGTTCCGAGGCCGACCGGCCGGACTCCTCGGCCGAGGCCGACGCACCGGTCGACGCGGTCGACGTGGCGGAGGTCCCCGGCGTGGCAGCGCTCACCGGCGTCGCCGACGGCACCGCGGTCGTGTTCACGTGGACGAATCCCGAGCCCGAACCGGGCGACGGCTACCTGTGGCGCGCCGTCGTGCCGGGCGAGGAGACCGAGTTCGCCGCCGCCGAGGAGCCGACGGCGACCGTGGCGCAGCAGCCCGGCACGACCTGCATCGAGGTGCTGCTCCGGCGCGAGAACGGCCGCACCGCCGACGAGCCGACGCAGGGGTGCGCGCCGTGACCGCCGAGCGGGCCGGGGCGACGGCGAGCACGGGTTCGCCCGTCTCCGAGGAGACGGGCCCGCCGCCCACCGCGGTCGCCGTGGAGTTCTGCGGCGAATGGTTCCCGATCCTCGAGGGCGGCTCGCTGACCATCGGACGCGACGCCGACCTCGTCGTCGACGAGAACCCCTTCCTGCACCGCCGCCTGCTCGAGATCCGCGCGTTCGACGGCCTCTGGATGCTCTCGAACGTCGGCACGCGCCTGTCGGTCACGGTCAGCGACGCCGCCGGGCGGCTCCAGTCGTGGCTCGCCCCGGGCGCCAAGCTGCCGCTCGTGTTCGGGCGCATGAGCGTGGTGTTCACCGCCGGCCCGACGACCTACGAGCTCACCCTGCACACCGCGTCGCCGCCCTTCTCGGAGACGTCGGCGACGAGCCTCGACGGGGTGACGACGGTCGGGCAGCTCACGCTCACGCCGTCGCAGAAGCTACTCATCCTCTCGCTCGCGGAGCCGATGCTCGCCCGCGAGGGCACCGGCATGGGCGAGATCCCGACGAACGCCGCCGCGGCGGCCCGCCTCGGCTGGGCGGCCACCCGCTTCTCGCGGAAGCTCGACAACGTCTGCGAGAAGCTCGAGCGCATCGGCGTGCAGGGCCTGCGCGGCGACTCCCGCACGTACGCCACGAACCGGCGCGTCCGCCTCGTGGAGTACGCGATCTCGGCGCGCCTCGTCACCCGCGTCGACCTGCCGCTGCTCGACGCGCCCCAACCCTCGGAGGTCGACCGATGAAGCTCCGCCTCACCCTGCACCGCGCCACCGGGCCGGTGGACGTGGCGGTCACGGCGGATGCCACGGCCTCCGTCGCCGACGTCGCGGGGGCGTTGCTCGCGGGCGACCCGCAGCGCGCGGCCGCGCCCTCCGGCCCGGTGTCCGCAGACCTGCGCGTGCTCGAGGGCGGCGCGGCCCGCGTGCTCGATCCGACGGCGCTCGTCGGCGAGGCGGGCCTGCGCTCCGGCTCGCACGTCGACCTCGTCGTGCGCGGCGACCGGTTCGCCGACGCCGGCGCCGACCGGGGTGCCCCGGCCGCGCTGCTCCGCGTGCTCTCCGGCCCGGATGCCGGACGCGAGTACCCGCTGCCCTTCGGGTCGAGCATCGTCGGACGCGACCGCGACGTCGACGTGCGCCTCACCGACGGCCTCGTGTCGAAGCGCCACGCCCGCCTCAACGTGGCCGACGCCATCGAGGTCATCGACCTCAACTCCTCGAACGGCGTCGAGGTCGGCGGCGGGCTGGTGGAGCGGGCGCAGCTCGACTCGGGCACCACGGTCGTCGTCGGCGACACGTCGTTCTGCGTGGTCCCGCTCCGGGCCGCCGCACGGGAGCAGCCGGCCCCGGTCAGCGGTGTGGTCGAGCACGTCAGGTCGCCCCGGGTGGTGCCGCCCTACCGCGGCGAGACCTTCGTCGCGCCGGCGCCGCCGAAGCTGCCGGCGCCGCACCGCTTCCCGTGGATCGCACTCGCCGCGCCGCTGATCATGGGCATGGTGGTCTGGGCGATCACCCAGCAGCTCCTCGGCGTCGTGATGATGGCGCTCAGCCCGATCCTGCTCGTCGGCGCGTGGTTCGACCAGTCGATCACCACGCGGCGCACGTTGAAGGCCGAACGCGCCCGCTTCGACGAGGGCATGCGGCGGCTGCACGAGACCCTCGAGGCGGCCCAGGAGCGCGAGCGCCGGGTGCGCGGGCAGGAGCATCCGCCCCTCGCCGACCTCGAGCGCGCGTCCGAGCGCCTGGGCCCGCTGCTGTGGAGCGAGCGGGCCGAGCACCGCACCTTCCTCGCCGTGAGCCTCGGGATCGGCCGGGACCGGTCGCGGAGCACCGTCGAGCTGCCCGCCTCGAACGAGACCCTGCCCGACTGCTGGGATCAGCTGGTCGGGGTGCGCAGCGAGTACGCGACGATCGCGGGCGTTCCCGTCGTGGCCGACCTCCGCAGCACCGGGGCGCTCGGAGTCGCCGGCCCGGCACCGCGCGCCGGCGACGCCGCACGCGCCCTCGTGTTCCAGCTGACCGCGCGCCACTCGCCGGCCGACCTGGCGGTCGCCGCGATCGTCGCGCCGGCGAGCCGCGACGGATGGTCGTGGCTGAAGTGGTTGCCGCACACCGGCGCCGCGCACTCCCCGCTCGACGGGGCGCACCTGGCGGACTCGCCCGCCGCCGCGCAGTCGTTGCTGTCCCGCATCGAGGGCCTCATCGACGACAGGGTCGGCCAGGATCCGCCGACCCTGCGCGGGAGCCTCGACCCCGAGCGCCCGGAGGACCTCCCCGACCCCGTCGTGCCCGCCCTGCTGCTCGTCGTCGAGAACGACGCGCCCGCCGACCGGGCCCGGCTGACGCGCATCGTCGAACGCGGCGCCGACGCCGGCGTGCACGTCGTCTGGTGCGCACCGCGGGTCGACCTCCTGCCGGCGGCCTGCCGCGCGTTCCTGCAGCTCGACGAGACGCCCGACGGCGTCGGCGGCATCGTCCGCACCGGCGACCGGGCGACCCCGCTCGAGGTCGCGACGCTCGCCCGCGATCGTGCCGAGCACCTCGCCAGGGCGCTCGCCGCGGTCGTCGACGCCGGCGTGCCCGAGCGCGACGACTCCGACCTGCCCCGCGCCGTGTCGTACGCCGCGCTCGCCGGCCGCGAGGTGCTCGACGAGGCCGACGGCGTCATCGAGCGGTGGGCCGAGAACCACTCGCTCACCCCGCGGGACGGCACGGCGCCCGTGCCCCGGAAGCAGGACGGCCACCTCCGCGCCCTCGTCGGCGTCACGGGGGCCGACGTGCTGCACCTCGACCTGCGACGCGACGGGCCGCACGCGCTCGTCGGCGGCACGACCGGTGCCGGCAAGTCGGAGTTCCTCCAGACCTGGGTGCTGGGCATGGCCGCCGCGAACAGCCCCGACCGGCTGACGTTCCTGTTCGTCGACTACAAGGGCGGCGCCGCGTTCGCGGATTGCGTGAAGCTGCCGCACAGCGTCGGCATCGTCACCGACCTCGCGCCGCACCTCGTGCGGCGGGCCCTCACGTCGCTGCGCGCCGAGCTGCGCCATCGCGAGGAGCTGCTGCGGCTGAAGGGCGAGCCGGACCTCGCGTCGCTCGAGCGCAGCGGCGACCCCGACTGCCCGCCGAGCCTGGTGATCGTCGTCGACGAGTTCGCCGCGCTCGTGCAGGATGTGCCCGAGTTCGTCGACGGCGTCGTCGACGTCGCCCAGCGCGGACGCTCGCTCGGCCTGCACCTGGTGCTCGCCACGCAGCGCCCGGCCGGCGTCATCAAGGACAACCTGCGTGCCAACACCAACCTCCGCATCGCGCTGCGGATGGCCGACGCCGAGGACTCGTCCGACATCCTCGGCGAGCCCATGGCGGCCCACTTCGACCCGGGGATCCCCGGTCGTGCGGCGGTGAAGACCGGCCCTGGACGCATCCGCACCTTCCAGACGGGGTATGCGGGCGGCTGGACCACCGACACCCCGCCGCGCCCCCGCATCGACGTGCGCGAGCTCGGCTTCGGCGAGGGCCCGGCCTGGGAGCCGCCCGAGACGGGGCCGGCCGAGCCGGCCGCGACGGGCCCGAAGGACATCGCGCGCATCGTCACGACCATCGGCGAGGCCGCCGCTCGCGCCGGGGTTCCCGAGCCCCGCAGGCCCTGGCTCGACTCCCTCGCGCCCGTGTACGACCTGAAGCGGTTGCCCAACCGCCGCACCGACGAGCAGCTCCTCATCGGCGTGATCGACCGGCCCGACCTGCAGGCGCAGCCCGCCGCCTACTACGAGCCCGACCGCGACGGGAACATGGTCGTGTTCGGCACAGGCGGGTCGGGCAAGAGCACCGCACTGCGCACCATCGCCGCGTCGGCGGCGATGACCACGCGGGGCGGACCGGTGCAGGTGTACGCCCTCGACTTCGGCGCCGGCGGCCTGAAGGCGCTCGATGCCCTCCCGCACGTCGGGGCGGTCATTCCGGGCGACGACGAGGAGCGGGTCGCGCGGCTGCTGCGGATGCTCCGCGACCTCGTCGACGAGCGGGCGGTGCGGTACGCCGCGGTGAACGCCGCGACCATCACCGAGTACCGGGGGCTGGCCGGGCGTCCCGACGAACCGCGGGTGCTGCTGCTCATCGACGGCATCGGCGCGTTCCGCGACCAGTACGAGTTCGGCTCCGCCCAGGCGACGGCCTGGTTCGCCGCGTTCACCCAGGTCGCCAACGACGGCCGCCAGGTCGGCGTGCACGTCGTCATGACCGGCGACCGTGCCAACGCGGTGCCCACCTCGATCGCGTCCACCGTGCAGCGACGCATCGTGCTGCGGCTCGCGAGCGAGGAGGAGTACCTGCTGCTCGGCGTGCCGAAGGACATCCTCACCCCGCTCTCCCCGCCCGGGCGGGGCATCCTCGGCGACCAGGAGGTGCAGCTCGCCGTCCTCGGCGACTCCGACAACCTCGCGGTGCAGGGACGCGAGCTCGTTCGGCTCGGCGACGGGATGCGTCGCGGCGGCATCGGGTCGCCGCCGCCGGTTCGCCGCCTGCCCGATCGGGTGCGGCTCGACGAGCTCGCCCCCGACACCCGCGGATGGCCCGTGCTCGGCCTCGACGACCTCACCCTCGGGCCGGCCGCCGTGGAACCGCGCGGCACGCTCATGCTCAGCGGGCCGCCCGGGAGCGGGCGCACGACCGCGCTCGCGACGATCGCGTCGTCGCTGCGGCGATCGGGCGCGGTCACCACGGTGTTCCTCGCGCCGCGCGCGTCCGGCCTCAGCCGGAAGGCGGGGTGGACGCACCAGGCGATCGGGGCGACGGAGGTCGCCGCCCTCGCGGGCCGACTGGCGGAGCGGCTCGAGGCCGACCCGGCGTCGCTCGGCCGCGTCGCCGTGCTCATCGAATCCGTCACCGACTTCACCGGCGGCGAGGCCGAGTTCGACCTCGACCGCCTCATCAAGGCGGCGGTGCGGGCCGACCAGTTCGTCGTCGGCGAGGCCGAGACCTCGACCTGGTCGCAGGCGTACACGCTCGGGCAGCCGTTCAAGGCCGGCCGGCGGGGCATCCTGCTGGTCCCGTCGGAGCTCGACCCCGACCTGCTCGGCGCGCCGCTCGGGCGGCTCCGCCGCACCGACTTCCCCGCGGGTCGCGGCTTCGTCGTCACTGCGGGGCGCGCGGCGAAGGTCCAGGTCGCGGAGGAGGTCGGATGACCCGGGCGAGCCGGTGCACCGCCCGGCATGGGGATTCAGGCCCATCGACCACCGGGTCTGCCCGTCATTAGCTTTGCGGCATCGCACCCGCGATCCGCAGGGAACACCGAACACGAATCGAACACGAAGGAGAAGACCATGGCCGTTTGGGGACTCGACGTCCAGCAGGTCCGTCAGCTGAGCTCGCAGCTCAACAACAAGGCGGGCGAGATCGAGAGCATCCTCTCGACCCTCACCAACGCGCTCTCGAACACCCAGTGGGAGGGGCCCGACGCGACCCACTTCCGCAACGAGTGGTCGGGCCAGCACTCGAGCTCGCTGCGCCAGGTCGTGCAGGCGCTGCGCGACGCCGCCCAGCGCGCCTCGCAGAACGCCGCGCAGCAGGAGCAGGCCTCGCAGTAGCCCGCCGCGGCGCGGGACCGGGGATCACGAGAGGAGGAGGCCGACCATGGCGATGTACGGGGCCGATGTCGCGGAACTGCGCACGTTGGCGCAGCAGTTCGAGCGCTCGGCGCAGCAGCTCGAGGCGTGCCGGGCGACGCTCGGCGGCCAGGTCCGTTCCACGCCGTGGACCGGGCCGGACTCCGCGCGGTTCGGCAACGACTGGACGGGCACGCACAGCCCGCGCGTCGATGCCGCCGCCGCGGCCCTCCGCGACGCCGCGAACCGCCTGCGGGCGAACGCCGACCAGCAGGAGCAGGCGAGCGCGGTCGACGGCGGGTGGGAGGCGGGCCTGCCGGGGCTGCCCCTGCCGGGCGACCTGATCGGCGGCTTCCGGTTCGGCGATGCCGACTGGGGCACGGTGCCCGTCTCGGCGGACGCCGGTGGGCGCTCGATCTTCTCTTGGTTGCAGGGCGGCCTGGACTGGACGCCCGACCGGAGTGCTCCGATCTTCGGGTCCTTCGATGTCGGGTTCTTCGCGAGCAAGATCCCGGGCGTCGGGAACGTCGTCTCGGCGATCGGCATGGGCGATGTCCTCACGGATCCGGATCGATCCGTGCTCGACAAGGTGTGGGGCGCCGGCGGCTTCGTCGTCGACGTGGCATCCGGCGCGCTCAAGTCGGTCCCGAACCCGATCACCTACCTGACCGGCGTCGCTGGAGCCCAGGTGTGGGACGTGGTCGACCTGGCGGCGCACACCGACTGGGGTCTCGACCAGGCGAAGGACAACTGGGACTACGTGATGTCCGACCCCGGCGGCGCCGCCGTCGGCGCCGCACAGGCGGTCGTCGACTACGTCCCCGACCTCATCGACAACCTCTGGCCCTTCTAGGAGCGACCCATGGACGAATTGCTCACCGACGACGAGATCGTGGCCGTCGCCGGCGCCCGGGGGGTGGGGTGGCCGGTCCCGTTGGTGTCGGTGGCCGGCGAGGAACGGGCGATCACCGCCGCCGCGTTCCGCGGCTTGCGGTCGCTCATCGTGCGTGGTCGTGCCCGTGCGACCGGTGACGGGCGGACCGAGATCGAGCCCGCGCTCGCAGCGACCGTCGAGCGGGCGGCGAAGGCCCCCCGCGTGGTCATCGCGCACGTCAGCGGCGGCGACCTCGCCGGGTTGGCCGGAGCGGCTGCGGCGGTGTTCATCGACGATCGGGGCATCGTGCTCGACGTGGCCGACGCGACGGGTGTCCACGCCTTGGAGGAGAGCGATGCGGCGACGGCGCGCGCCAGGATCGTCGCATTCGCCCGGACCCGCTTCGCGCCCGCGCCGGGCCTCTCGCTGTCCTCCGCGGGTTGCGTCCTGATCGCGGCGAGCGGTGAAGACCGGGTCCTGCGAGTGCGGCCGGACCACGTCGAGGTCGGCCGGGTCGACCTCGACGACGATGGCCCCCGTTTCGCGGCGGCCTCGACGACGACCTTCGACGCCGTGGATGCGTTCGTCGCGAACGCGGTGAGGTGAGCCGCCATGGGCACGTTCTCCGGCGCTGACGTCGAGCGGTTGCGGGCACTCGCCGCCGAGTTCGACCGCGCGGCGGACCGGCTCGACGCCGGGCGCCGGGAAGTCGGTGAGGGAATCCGCATCAATGCCTGGGCCGGTCCGGTCGCCGTGCGGTTCCGGATCGACTGGGACTCGGCGCACTCGAAGCGGATGCACGCGGCGGCTGCGCGCCTTCGCGACGGTGGGGCGCGGTTGCGAGCCGACGCGGCCGAGCAGGATCGGGCGAGCGCGGTCGGGGGGATCCGCTCGGGGGACTTCGGGGGTGCGCCGGAGCGCCCGGCCGACTACATCCGTTCGTTGCACGAGATGGACCGGGACGGCGACAGCGTGCGCATCCAGCGGGTGCTGTGCGACGACGGGACGGTCCGCTACCTCGTCTACATCAACGGCACGAACTTCGGATCGGACGGGCAGACCGGCCTCGATGACAACGCGAACCTGATCTCGGGTCTGCCCGACGACACCCTCGATCACGTGCGCACGGAGATCCTGAAGGCGATCGACGGCGATCCCGATGCCGAACTGATGCTCGTCGGGTACAGCCAAGGAGGCTTGGTCGCACAGCGCCTGGCGGACGAGGGCGTGCTCAACATCTCCACGATTGCGACCTACGGATCGCCCTCGTACAAGAGCTACAACTCGCTGCACGGCGCCGAGATCATCAGGTTCGAGCACAACGGCGATCCGATTCCCTTGACCGACGCAGAGGTGGGTCCGTACGGCTGGTTGCGCGGGGTGCAGGCCGAGCAACGCGGTGGTTCCGATGTCACGTTCCGCGGAGGCAATCCACTGCAGACGATCGTGGGTGGTTTCCCGCATACGGACCACGGCGACTACGAATGGCTCGCCGACCGGTTCGAGGAGAGCGACGACCCCGCACACCAAGCGATCCGAGAGCAGATGTCGCGCTTCCGTGGTCGCGTCGTGGGCGATTCGGATCGGGAGGGCTGACCCATGGCCAAACCCCACAAGTACGCCTGGACGGGCGTCGACGTCGAGACCTCGCTCACACTCGAGCAGCTGGGCAACATGGCGCAGCGCGCCGCGCAGGAGAGCACGGGCGACCTGCTGCTCGGCAAGCACCGCATCGTCGTCGTGAAGTCGACCGATCGCGCGATCGAGTTCCGCATCAACGACTACCTGGTCTCGTTCAAGAAGCTGCTCGTGTTCTCGCTGTCGCTCGTCGAGCGTGACGGGCAGCGCTTCGCCTCGACGTCGATCGACTGGTACCTCACCACGCAGTCGACGGTCGCCGGGTTCATCCCGGTGAGCACGAGGTCGATGGTCGCGCACGGCACCTACCTGCAGTTCGTGCGCAACCTCGCCGGGCAGGTCCGCGCAGCCGATCCGGGCGCGCGCATCGTCATCCGCGAGGGCGTGCAGCAGCCGGATGCCTCGCCCGTAGCCTCGGCGACCACCGCCGTCGCGGCGACGGCCGTGGTACCGGCAGCCGTGGGCACGTCGGCACCACCCCCACCGCCTCTCGCGTCGGGTGCGGTCGGGACCGGTGCCGGCTTCCCACCACCTCCACCCCCGCCGCCGCCTCCGTCGAATGACGTGCGCATGCCGCCGCCGCCCCCGGGACGCCCCGCCGTACTGCTGCCGCCGCCTCCGCCGCCGGCGGCCCGGCCGGCCCCGCCGGCCCCGGCCGGGTGGGCGGCACCGATCGCCGATGCTGCGGCCGCGCAGCCGAGTGCGGGGCTCGTCACGGGGGTTCCGGGTCGGACGGCGCCGGTTCCTCCGGCGCCCCAGGAGGTGCACTCGGCCACGTCGCCCGAGCCCGAGCCCGAGCCCGAGTTCGACGACGAGGACCTCGACGCGACGCGCAGCGCGCAGGCGGTGTCGGCCCGCCCGTGGAAGCTCCTGCTGCCCGAGGGCGAGGAGCTGCGGCTCGAGGAGGCGATCGTGGTCGGCCGCAATCCGGTCGTGCCGACGCACATGCCGCCGACGACGCGCGCCGTGCCGCTCGTCGACCGCTTCAAGTCGGTCTCGAAGTCGCACGCCGGCATCGAGGTGCGGGGCGGGCTGCCCTGGATCACCGACTTCAACTCGACGAACGGCACGACCGTCACCAACTCGGCCGGCGAGGCGATCGAGTGCCCGCCCGGGGTCGCCGTGCCCGCGGCCGAGGGGTGGAGGGTCTCGTTCGGCGAGTACACCGTGGCGCTGGCCTTCGATGACTGAGATGCAGGGGAGTGCACGATGACGATCCACACCGATCGGGAGGTCGCGTGGGAGGCGCTGTTCGACCCGTCGACGTCGCCCGAGGCCCTCGCCGAGATCGCGTACGGTCACCCGGAGTTCAGCGCGACGGTGGCGAGGCATCCGAACGCCTACCCGGAGTTGGTGGCGTGGGCGTCGCAGCACGGCGCCTCCGACCCGACGGCGCCGGCTACGACCGCGGCGGACGCCACCGCGGCCGTCCCGGAGCAGCAGTTGAGCCTCGAGCAGCAGCTGAGCCTCGAGCCGGACCCGGCCTCCGTGCCTGACCCGCGGCCGCTCGCTGATGCGCCGACCGCAGGGCTTCCGGGTTTCGTCGCCGAGCGCGTCCGCCGACGAGCCCTCGCGACGCCGTGGTGGATCGCCGCGCTGGCCGCCTACACGCTCGGCACGCTGTCGATGCTGCTGCCCGAGGACCTGGCGGGGGTCATCGACCTGGCCGCGCTCCTCTCCCCGCTGCTGGCCGGTGCCTTCCTCATCGTCGGTGGGGCGATCGGCGCGCCGAGCGCCGGCCGGAAGGCGGGGGCCATCGCGCTCGCCGCCGTCGGCCTGCTGCTCGGGGTCGGGGCGGTGTATGCGGGGCTACCGTACTTCTTCGCGCTACCGACCCAGATCGCCTGGATCGTCCTCGTCGCCGGCGCGTTCCTCATCAGTTGGATGCTCGCCCGTCCCGTGCATGGCGCGGGATACGCGGCCATCGCCGTCCTCGCGGCGGGGTTCGTCGTGGGGATGCTGCTCCTGCCGTTCTACGTGCGATACCCGCGCGAGCTCGACACCGCCACCTGGCTGCGATCGCTGGCCGGCTTCCTCCTCGTACTCGCCGCGCCGTTCGCCGCGGTGGGGTGCGCGCTGTGGTGGACGCGGGGCGCCGAACGTCGCGCCGCGACGCGCGCCGCGACCGTCCGGTCGGCGTTGGTCCCGTCGGGTGCCGCACCGCTCCAAGGCGCGCAGACCAACACGATGGCCGTGCTCGCCCTCGTCTTCGCGTTCGTGTTCAGCGTGCTCGGCATCGTGTTCGGGCACGTGGCGCTCGGGCAGATCCGGCGAACCGGCGAAGCCGGGCACGGGCTGGCCGTAGCCGGCCTGGTGATCGGGTACGTCTCGGTGGGACTCGGCGTGCTCATCCTCATCGTCTACGCGGTGGGGCTCGGCATGCTCTTCGGCGGCGGGTACTGAGCGGAGGCCGTCATGTGGAGCATCTACGACACCTGCATCCTGGTCTCCGGGCTGATCACCGCGGCGATCGCGGTGCTCCCGGTGAAGGGCATCCCGCCGAGGACCCGCGGCATCTCGGCGGCCGTGGGCGGAGGGCTCGTGCTGCTCTCGTTCCTGCTCGGGTCGCTCTCGTCGTTCAGCTATCCGCCGCTCGTCGTGGCGGGGCCGATCATCGCGGGCCTCGCCGCCGCGGCGATCGTCGTGCAGGCCGTCCGGGGCGCCGGCCAGCCCGGCGCCCTCGACGGCGAGCTCGGGCACGCGATGCCGCATGCGGCGGCATCCTCCGCTCCCGTCGCACCGCAGGCGGTCGCGGCGCCCGGCATCGCGGCGCCCGACACCGCGACCGCGGCGCCCGTCGACCCGGCGGCCGACGCACGCGTCGCCGCGTGGGCGGCGGTGCACGACCCCGCGACGGATGCCACGACGCTCGCCGCGCTCGCGCATCGGTACCCGGAGTTCGGCGACGCGATCGAACGCCATCCGCAGGCGTACGACGGCCTGGTCGCCTGGCTCCGGGCGAACCGCGCCGGCGGTGATCCGGTCGCGACCGGTGAGGGCACGTCATGAGCGACCCGCAGTTCGAGCAGAGCCGGCCCGAGGCATCCGACCCCGGCACGCCAGCGGCGCGCCTCGCGGAGCTGGCCTACGCGCATCCCGAGCTGCGCGCCGCGATCGCGGCGAACCCGGCCGCCTACGACGGCCTGCGCGCATGGATCGCCGCGAACCCGGGACCGGAGCCGGAGCAGGAGCCCGCGACGGGGATCGAGGCGCGCAGGCGTGACCCCGGCTCCCGTCGCCGCACCGTGCTCGTCGCCGCGCTCGCCGGAGGGCTCGCGATCCTGCTGGTCGGCGGCGGGGTCGCGACCGCCGCCGTGCTCGGCGCGTTCGGCGGGGGAGCACCGGCCACCTCGGCGTCCGAACCCGACGACGGTACGTCGAGCGGCGGCTCCGACGCCGGTGGTGACGACGGCACCGCCGCCGAGCCCATCGCCGCGCCGGTGCCCGACCCCGCGCCGACCGTGCTCATCCTCGACGCATCCGGCTCGATGGTGCGCGACGTGCCCGAGGGCGGCACCCGCATGGAGGCCGCACGGGCGGCGACGACGGTCTTCATCGAGCACCTGCCCGACGGCATCGACATCGGCCTCACCGTGTTCGGCACCGGCACGGGCAACTCGGATGCGGAGCAGGCGGCGGGATGCCTCGACGTGAAGACCGTGCTGCCGGTCGCGCCGCTCGATCGCGCGGCCATGACCCAGGCCGTCGCGGGCATCGTCGAGTCGGGGTACACGCCGATCGGGCCGGCGTTGCGGCATGCCGCCGCCCAGTTGCCCTCGGCGGAGCCCGGCGTGATCGTCGTCGTCTCCGACGGCGTCGACACCTGCGCGCCGCCGCCGTCGTGCGACGTCGCGACCGAGCTCCGTGCCGCCAACCCCGCGCTCACGATCCACGCGATCGGCTTCCACGTCGACGCCGACGAAGCGGCGACGGCGGCGCTCGAGTGCGTCGCGCGGGCCGGCGGCGGCGAGTTCTTCTCCGCGACGAACGCGGCGCAACTGGCGGCGAAGCTGCGGGTCGTCGTCGACCCCGGCGCGGCGTCGGAGCACCTGACGGCGACGGGCCTCGACGGCCTGCGCATCGGCATGTCGCTGGGCCAGGCCCAGGCGACGGTGCCGGGATTCGCGAAGGGCCGAACCGTGGCCGGCGTCCTGTACGTCGACTGCGACGCCGCCGAACTGCGGTTCCGCGACGGCGTGCTCGTCGAGATCCGCCCGAAGCAGCGCTCGACCGCGACGGTCGACGCGGTCGCGCCCGGCGCGCCGCAGGCCGACGCCGATCGCATGTACGGTGCGCCGATCGCGACCGGGACGGATGTCTCCGGCGCCTACGCCGACTACGCCACCGCGCCCGGCAGCCGCACCGGCTACCGGGTGTACGCCGAGTCGGGCGTCATCACGTGGATCGTCATCTGCCTCTGCGGACCGAACGCGGCCGCGCCCGACACCGACACCGGCAACTGGATCATCGACTTCGACCGGATCGGGCCGATCACCCTCGCCACGTCGCGGGAAGAGGCCTCCACCCACGGCGGGGTCCAGTGGGCCGGGAGCGCCGGGTGCGCCGTGTGGACCATGGAGGCCGACGGGGCATCCGTCGCCGCCTTCCCCGACGACGGCGGAGCGACGATGTTCCTGTCGGTGCAACGCGACGCGCGGTTGTCGGACTCGCCGCGCACCGAGCGCGGCATCGGCATCGGGGCGACGCTCGACCAGGTCAGGCGGGCCTACCCCGAAGCGCGGATGGAGCTGACCACCTGGGAGGCCGACATGGCCGTCGTCACCGACGAGGATCGGCGTATCTCGATGCTGTTCGTCGCGGACGTCGGCACGTCGACCGTGCAGGGCATCCTCGTGGGCCGGATCTCGTCGCCGCCGCTCGACTGGTGCTGAGGCGGCGCGGCCGCCCCGCTCACGCCCCCGTGAACACCAGCCAGAGCAGCACGCCGTTGAGCGTGATGAGGAACACCGACGCGGCGATGCCGGCTGCCGTGGTGGCCCAGTGGTTCCTCCACGTCCCGAGCAGGCCCCGCTTCGCGGTGAGCGCGATGAGCGGGATGAGTGCGAAGGGGATGCCGAACGACAGCACCACCTGGCTGAGCACGAGCGAGAGGGTGGGATCGAACCCGAGCCAGAGGATGAGGAGGGCGGGCACGAGCGTGACGAGCCGGCGCAGCAGCAGCGGGATGCGCACGTGCAGGAGGCCGTGCATGATCTCGGCGCCCGCGTACGCGCCGACGGAGGTCGAGGCGAGTCCCGACGCGAGCAACCCGACGGCGAAGAGCGTGGCGATGACCGGGCCGAGGGTCGCGCCGATCGCGGCGTAGGCGCCCTCCAGGCTGTCGGTGCCCTCCACCCCGGCGAGGTTGACGGCGGCGAGCAGCAGGATGCAGAGGTTCACCGTGCCGGCGATCGCCATCGCGACGGTCACGTCGATGCGGGTCGCCCGCACGAGCACGCCGGTGGGCAGGGCTCGCGTCTCGGGGTCGGGGAACCGGTCGCGGGCGAGCGCGGAGTGCGCGTAGATCGCGTGCGGCATGATCGTGGCGCCGAGGATCGAGGCGGCGAGGAGCACCGAGCCGGCGTCCTCGAATCGGGGCACGAGCCCGGCCGCGAGGCCCGCGGGGTCGGGCGGCGCGACGAGCACGCCGACGCTGAAGCCGATCGCGATGATCACGAGCAGGCCCATGATGACGAACTCGAACGTGCGCGCGCCGCGGTTCGCCTGCAGCATGAGCAGGCCGATCGACACGGCGCCGGTGATGAGCCCGCCCCAGATGAGCGGCACGCCGAACAGCAGGTTGAGGGCGACGGCACCGCCGATGACCTCGGCGAGATCGGTCGCCATCGCGACGAGCTCGGCCTGCAGCCAGTAGGCGCGCCGGCCCCAGCGGTTGCGGATGCGCTCGCCGAGCACCTCGGGCAGGCTCCGGCCGGTGACGATGCCGAGCTTCGCGGAGAGGTACTGGATGAGCCAGGCCATCACGTTGCCGAGCACGACGACCCACACGAGGAGGTAGCCGTAGCGGGCGCCGGCGGTCATGTTGCTCGCGACGTTGCCGGGGTCGAGGTACGCGACGCCCGCGACGAGCGCGGGCCCGATCAGCAGGGCGGCGCGGGGCACGGATGCGACGCGCGGGCGCCGGCCGGATCGGACTGGGGCTCGCGACTCGTCCTCGAGCGTTTTCGGCATACCGAAAAGATAGCGCAGATTTCGGTGTACCGAAATCTGCCCGTGCCCCGCGAACGGGGATTACCGCCATCCCGGATCGGGAGTACATTCCGCCGCATCCGTGATCCGACGCGTACCCGCGCGCCGCTCGCGGAGTTCCATCACCAACCCGACAGAGAGGTGGAGCAATGAAGCGAATCATCATCGGGTGCGTCGCCGCACTCGGACTCGTCCTCGGAGGCGGCGGAGCCGCGTTCGCCGGCGAGACGAACGGGAACGGGGACCCGATCCCCGGGGCGCACAACGCGAGTTCGGCATGCGCCTTCTCGGGCCGCGACCTCCCCGACACCATCGAGGACAACCACGGCGAGCCCGGCGACGACGCCGTCACGGGCGGACACGTGCAGAGCTACGGCCAGTACGTGCGCGCCGGCCTCAAGGGCGTCGTGCCCAGCCCCGGCCTGGCGTGCCGCGGCAACGCGGAGTCCCCGGAGTAGTCGACCTCGCTTCCATGCGCGCGGCCCCGGCGAGTACGCCGGGGCCGCGTTGCGTCGCCTAGCCTGAACGACGTGGAAGACGCGCGCACGCCCGGTGACGGGGCCGAGCCCGACGAGCCCGAGCTCGGCGAGCCCGAGCTCGCCCATGGCGTCGGCCCGTGGCCGGGCGGCCGCGACGACTGGCCCGACGACGCGCACCTCGACCCCGAGCTGCTCGAGCACGGCGACCGGCGCAACGTGGTCGACCGGTACCGCTACTGGCGGATGGACGCGATCGTCGCCGACCTCGACGCGCTGCGGCATCCCTTCCACGTCGCCATCGAGAACTGGCAGCACGACATGAACATCGGCTCGATCGTGCGCACCGCGAACGCGTTCGCCGCCGACACCGTGCACATCATCGGCCGCCGCCGCTGGAACAAGCGGGGCGCGATGGTCACCGACCGCTACCAGCACCTCGAGTACCACCCGGATGTCCCGGCCTTCGTGCGGCGCGCGCACGAGGCATCCCTCCCGGTCATCGCGGTCGACAACGTGCCCGGCGCCGTGCCGATCGAGGCGTTCGCCTGGCCGGAGCGGTGCGTGCTGCTCTTCGGGCAGGAGGGGCCGGGCCTCTCGGCCGAGGCGCAGGCCGCGGCCGACGCGGTCGTCGAGATCACCCAGTTCGGCTCGACCCGGTCGCTGAACGCGAGCGCGGCCGCCGCGATCGCGATGCACTCCTGGGTGCTGAGCCACGCCGACCTGGGTTGAGCGCCCCGCGGTCGCCCGGCGCCGGCCGGATGCCCCGTCAGCCCGCCGCCAGCACCCCGCGCCGCGCGAACTCCGCCGCCTGCAGCACGCTCCACGGGCTGAGCAGGAACGGCGTGCGCTCGGCCGTGGCGAGGAAGCGGGCCGGATCGACCCACGCCCAGTCGGCGACCTCGGCCGGGTCGGGGTCGAGGTCGGTCGGCAGCTCGGCGACGTAGACCGGGCAGACCTCGTGCTCGACCATGCCGCTCGCGTCGACCGCGCGGTACCGGAAGTCGGGGAGCACCAACCGCAGGTTGCGGGGTTCGACGCCGAGTTCGTCACGGACCCGGCGCACGACCGCGGCCTCCGGGTCCTCGCCCGGCTGCGGGTGGCCGCAGCAGGCATTCGTCCAGACGCCCGGCCAGGTGCGTTTGCCGAGGGCACGCCGGGTGAGGAGCATCCGGCCCTCGGCGTCGAAGCCGTAGCAGGAGAACGCGAGGTGCAGCGGGGTGTCGGTGCCGTGCACGAGGGCCTTGTCGCGCGTGCCGATCGGGGTGCCGTCGTCGTCGAGGAGGACGACCTCCTCGACGACGATCCCCTCGACGACCCCCTCGACGGTGCCCGAGCCGCTCACGGCGCCGCCGCCGTCGCGGGGATGCGTGCGGCGTCGAGCACGAGGTCGCGCACGCGCGCGGCCGGCACGAGGTCGCCCGCGGTGTCCCAGAACGGGAGCGTCGCGTCGGAGGTGATGAGCAGCGGCGTGTCCTCGGCCGAGTCGGGGAGGCGCCCGTGAGTGCCGCGCACGTGCGTCGGGTCGAGCGGCACGACGTTCATGGCGTACCGGAGCCCGAGCTTCTTGCGCACGAGCCCGAGGCCCGCGCGCGCCTTGGCGAACGGGTCGGCCGGGTCGAGGAACAGCTCGGCGGGGTCGTAGCCCGGCTTCTTGTGGATCTCGACGCCGCGGGCGAAGTCGGGGGCGCGGTCGTCGTCGAGCCAGTAGTAGTAGGTGAACCAGGCGCCGGGCTGCGCCACGACGACGAGTTCGCCGGCTCTCGGGTGGTCGAGCCCGTACCTCGCCTGCGCCTCCCGGTCGAGCACCTCGTCGACGCCCTCGAGGCCGAGGAGCAGGTCGCGAACGCGGGGCACGTCGGCGGGGTCGGCGACGTAGACGTGCGCGACCTGGTGGTCGGCGACGGCGAACGCGCGCGAGGTCATCGGGTCGAGCAGCTCCCGGCCCTGCTGGGTGTGCACCTCGAGCAGCCCGGCGCGGCGCAGCGCCCGGTTGACGTCGACGGGCCGGTTCGCGGGGGCGATGCCGTACTCGGCGACCGCGATCACCGTCGCGCCCGCGGCGACGGCGTCGCCGAGGAGCGGCGCGAGCGCGGCGTCGAGCTCGGCGGCGGCGCGGTCGGCCTCCGGCGAGTCCGGCCCGAAGCGCTGCAGGTCGTAGTCGAGGTGCGGCAGGTAGGCCATGACCAGGTCGGATGCCTCCTCCCGGAGCACCGACCGGGTGGCCTCGATGATCCACCTGGTCGACGCGATCGACGCCGTCGGCCCCCAGTACTGGAAGAGCGGGAAGTCGCCGAGCTCGCCGACGAGCCGGTCGTGCAGGGCGGGCGGACGCGTGTACGCGTCGGGCGACTTGCGGCCGTCGGCGTGGTAGATCGGCCGCGGGGTGACCGTCAGGTCGGTCGTCGCGCCCATCGCGTACCACCAGCACACGTTCGCGGTGGTGAACCCGGGCGAGCGAAGCCGCGCGGTCTCCCACACCTTCTCGCCCTCGACGAGGACGTTGTGCTGGCGCCACAGGTTCACCTCGCCGATGTCGCGGTGGTACCAGCCGTTGCCGACGATGCCGTGCTGCGCCGGCGCGAGGCCGGTGAGCATGGTCGACTGCACGGAGCAGGTCACGGCGGGCAGCACGGTGCCGAGCCGGGCGGATGCCCCGCCCGCCGCCAGCGCCCGCAGGCGCGGCATCTGCGACAGGGCGCGGGCCGTGAGGCCGACGACGTCGAGCAGCAGGACCCGGGTCACGGTGCCACCACCCCGGCGGATGCCACGTCGGCGAGGAGCTCTGCCTTCGCCCAGCGCAGTTCGGCGGCGATGCCCTGGACGAGGTCTCCGGCGCCGCCGGGCAGCACCGA
The DNA here is from genome assembly GCF_043950245.1 of Agromyces sp. MMS24-K17. GTDB lineage: Bacteria > Actinomycetota > Actinomycetes > Actinomycetales > Microbacteriaceae > Agromyces. The sequence continues at coordinate 1,227,464 of NZ_CP171640.1, forward strand.
CCACGTGTACGTCTCGACGTCGAGGTGCGCGGTGTCGCCCTCGGGCAGCTCCCGGACGGCGCCGACGGCCCGGCGCAGCACGTCGGTGGTCGACGCGAGCGGCGGCGTGGGGTCGAGATGTAGGGGCACGTGGAAGTGGATGCGCCACGGCCCGTCGGTGGTGAGCCCGTCGAGCGCGTCGGGCAGGTCGTCCATGCGGAGGACGGCTCCGTCGGTCGCGAGCGCGCGGGTCTGGTGCAGGTACCGCGGCTCGGCGAACGCCCGCAGCGCCTCCCGGGCGGCGGGGTCGGCGGGGTCGTCGACGTGGAGGGCGGCGGAGGCCTGCACCTTCGGGATCCGGATGCCGGCGAGCCCGACCCGCCGAACCGTCTCGACGGGATCGGCGAACGAGGTCGCCAGGTGGCAGGTGTCGAGGCAGATGCCGACGAACTCGGGATCGATGCGGCCGAGGGCCGGCGGGCCGAGGCGCGGGGCGAGCCATCCGACGATGTCGTCGACGGTGTCGAGCACGCAGCCGGGCTCGGGCTCGATCGCGAGGCGGATGGTGCGGCCGGTGCGGTCGCGCAGGTCGCGCAACCCGGCCGAGACGCGGGAGAGGGCGGCGGTGGCCGCGTCGTCCTCGGTCGCGGTCCACGGGAACCGCCAGCCGAGCGGCAGCGTCGAGATGCTGCCGACGGCGCCGTCGGGCAGGAGGTCGGCGAGCACGGCGGCGCACTCGAGGGTGTAGTCGGCGCGGCGGGGGTCGGTCCAGTCGGGCCGGTACACGTCGAGCTTCACGACCTCGGCGTGGAACGCGGCGTAGGGGAACGCGTTGATCGTGCGGACCTCGAGCCCCTCGGTTGCCAGTGCGGCGCGGAGCCGATCGCGGGCGACGAGGTCGACCGCGAGGCGGTGCGCGAGCGGGGCAGGCAGCCAGAGGCCGACGCCGAGCCGATCCAGGCCGGCGGCGCGGCGCGCGGGGCCGGCGTAGCGGGTGAGCTGCTCGAGGACGCCGTCGAGGTCCTCGGCGGGGTGGACGTTGGTGCAGTACGAGAGCTCCATCAGGCCCGCACCCCCCGCAGCACGGAGTTGCCCTCGAACGTCGACGGCACCGGCGCCGAGGCATCCGCCGCGGCGTCGCCTGCGCCCTCGAACCCGGGCACCGGGTCGAGGTTGAGCCGGCCGGACTGGCCGTAGAACGCGACCGGGTTGCGCCAGAGCACGAGGTCGACGTCGTCGGCCGTGAAACCGGCGTCGAGCATCGCGTGCGCGGTCGCGAGGGTCTTCAGCGGGTCGGAGTGGCCCCAGTCGGCGGCGCTGTTCGCGAGCATCCGCTCGGTGCCGTACTCGCGGAGGATCGCGACGAACCGCTGCTCGTCCATCTTCGTGTCGGGGTAGATGGAGAAGCCCATCCAGCAGCCGCTGTCGGCGACGTCGGCCACGGTCGTCTCGTTCAGGTGGTCGACGACGACCATCCCGGGCGCGATGCCCGACTCGCGCACGACGTCGAGGGTGCGGCGGGTGCCGGCGGCCTTGTCGCGGTGCGGCGTGTGGACCAGCGCCGGCAGCCCGTGCTTCACCGCGAGCTCGAGGTGGCGGGCGAACACGTCGTCCTCCTCGGGCGTCATCGAGTCGTACCCGGTCTCGCCGACGGCGACCACGCCGTCCTTGGCGAGGTAGCGGGGCAGCACGTCGAGCACCTCGCGGCAGCGCGGGTCGTTCGCCTCCTTCGGGTTCAGGCCGATGGTGGCGTGGTGGCGGATCCCGTACTGGGCCGCGCGGAACCGCTCCCAGCCGATGAGCGCGTCGAAGTAGTCGGTGTAGCTGCCGACGTTCGTGCGCGGCTGGCCGAGCCAGAACGACGGCTCGACGAGGGCGCGTACGCCGGCGTCGTACATCGCGCGGTAGTCGGTCGTGGTGCGCGAGCTCATGTGGATGTGCGGGTCGAAGATGCGCATGTCAGTCCTCCGTAGGGTCGGTGGCGAGTCGGGTCATGTCGTCGGTCACGGATCGGCCCGCGGCCCGCCGCTCGGCGATGAGGCCGGCGGCCATGCGGGCCAGCTCGTCGTCGGCTCGGGCGTGGAGGCCGGCGACGGCGGCGAGCGGGATGCCCATGAACAGGGCCTTCAGCACCCCGTGCCGCCAGGCGTGCTGGTCGAGTCGGGCCGCGGCGAACGCGCCGAGCGCGGCCGCGACGAGGCGCGGGTCGTTGCTCCGGAGCGCTTCGGCGACGAGGCGCAGGCCGGTCGCGACGACCGGCACGGCATCGACGACGGGAGCGGATGCCTCGCCGGCGTCATCCCCTCGGCGCTGCGCATCCCCACCGCCCGTGATCGCGCCGGCCGCCTCGGCCGCGTTCAGCCCGCGCAGCACGCCGCGCTGCTCGGCGTCGTCGCCGTACCGGTAGAGGTCGGCGAGCTCGGCCGCCGCGTCCGCGGGCGGCAGCGCCCGCAGCAGTGCGGCGACGAGCTGCTCGCGGGCGAGGTCGTCGGCGGTGCCCGCGGTCAGGCCCAGCGGGTCGGTGTCGGGGGCGAGCGGCGCCCGCCCGACCTCGCGGCCCGCGGCGGGGAACAGCTCCGCGATGCGTTCGGGGTCGGCGGTGATGAGTCGCACGGCCTCCTCGGTCCAGGCGTTCGTCATCGTGCCTCCCAGGCGTGTTCGAGAGCGGTCATGGAGCGGGCGGCGACGCCCGGCGCGTCGTGCGCGTGGCGGGGGAGCTCGACGGCGGCGAGTCCGCGGTAGTCGAGCTCGTCGAGCGTGCGCAGCGCCGCCGCGAGGTCGAGCGAGCCGTGCCCGAACTCGAGGTGCTCGTGAGCGGCGGGCAGCATGTCGTCGACCTGGACGTTCCGCAGCAACGGACCCGCGGCGCGGAGCGCGCCGACGACGCCGTCGGGCTCCACGACGACGCAGTGGCCGAGGTCGACGGTGAGGCCGAGCGCGTCGGGGTCGCCGAGGTCGGCGCGCAGGGCGAGCGCGTCGGCCACGGTCTCGACGAGCATGCCGGGCTCGGGCTCGAACGCGAGCGGCACCCCGGCCTCCTCCGCGCGCCCGACGAGGCCGTCGAGGCGGGCGCGGAGCCGGTCGTGCGCCGCCTCGGGCGAGACCTCGTCGGGCAGCACCCCCGACCACAGCGACACGCAGTCGGCGCCGAGGATCGCGCCGAGGTCGATCGCGCGGCGCAGGAACAGCTCCCGGAGGTCGGCGTCGTCGTCGAGCAGGTTCGGCCGGTGCTTCCGGAACGGGTCGAGCAGGTACCGGGTGCCGGTCTCGATGACGACCCGCCAGCCGAGGTCGTCGAACCGTCGGCGGAGCCGCGCCGCGGCCCGGTCGGCCTCGCCGTCGAACGGGTCGAGGTGCGGGTGGCCCAGGGTCAGGGCGATGCCCCGGTACCCGAGCCGGTCGAGCACGGTGATCGCGTCGTCGAGGGGATGGTCGGTGAAGCCGTTCGTGCCGTAGCCGAGCGCGAACCCCGCGCCCGGCAGCCCGCCGCTCACGTGACGTCCCCCCGGCCGGGTCGCGCCTTCCGGCCGCGCAGCCGGATCAGCGCGTGCACGCCCATCAGGCCGGCCGCGGTCGCGAGCCCGCCCGCGCGGGCGACGAGCGCGGCCTGCAGCGGCACGACCGAGCCGATGCCGGCGCGGGTCGCGTCGCGGACGCGCTCGGGCGTCGGCTCCTGGGCGGCGGCGAGCTGGCCGGGCAGGGCCGCGGCGAGGTAGGCCGCCGAACCCGCGGCGCCCGCGAGGCGGGCGACGGGCTCGGTCGTGCCGGAGCCGACCGGCCCGACCGGCGTGATCGCGTCGACCGAGGCGGCCGCCGCGCCGGTCGCGACGAGCGCGAGGGCCGTGTCGGAGCCCGAGCCGCCGTGCACCTCGCCCCGGGAGAGCGCGGTGACGCCGGCGGTGTGCACGGCGACCGCGAGCGCGGCCGGCAGCGCACGCGCCGACCCGCCCGCGCCGAGCAGCACGTCGAGCCCGCGGCACGCGGCCATCGCGAGCGGTCCGGCCGCGGTCGGCTTCGCGACCACGTCGTACGCGACGACGGATGCCACGAGCGGCACGGCGACCGCGAGTCCGCGCCGTCCGCCGCCCGCCGCGGCCAGCGCGAGGCCGATCGCCCCGAGGCCGGCGGCGACCGCGAGGGCCCGCTTCGGGCTCACGCGCCCAGACGGGATCGGGCGCTCGGGCCGTTCGACGGCGTCGACGTCGCGGTCGGCCCAGTCGTTCAGGGCCATCCCGCCGCTGTAGATCGCGACCGACGCGAGCGGCAGCAGCCAGCCGCGCCGGGAGAAGCCGCCGGCGGCGACCTGGGCGCCCACCGCGGTGTCGCCGAGCACGGTGAGCGCCGCGGGGGCGCGCACCAGATCGAGGACGTCGCCGGCGGTCGTCACCGGGAGCCGCCCGTCGCCACCGGCTCGCCGGAGCGGACGGCGGGGGCCGAGGCATCCGGGCCCGCGGCCGCAGGTGCGCTCGAGCCGGCCGCCGCGTCGTCGCCGGCCGCCAGCCGGTGGCCGACCTCGTCGGCCCACGAGCGCAGGGCGGCCGCCTGGTCGGCGAACCCGTGCACGTCGCTGCCCCACGGGTCCTTGAAGAACGCGCCGAGCGCGCGCACGACGCCGCGCTCGCCGGCGGCGTCGGCGAGCGACAGCAGGCGGGCGAGGTCGATCACGAGCGGGGCCGCGAGCATCGAGTCGTACGCGCTCCACGTGGTCTGCAGCGTGATCCGCGTCGAGAGGAAGCCCTCGGCGTGCACGTGGTCCCATGCGGTCTTCACGTCGCCGAGGTCGGGCACGTTGTCGATGTGCAGCGGGGCGACGACGTGGTCGCCGACGAGGCTGCGGAGGCCGCGGTTCTTCGAGACGAGCTTGCTGCGCACCGCCTCGGGGTCGGCGAGGGTCTGGCCGTCGCCGCCGCCGAGCAGGTTGGCGCCGGCCCACGAGTGCACGTGCATGCCGCGCTCGGTGAACATCGGCGCGAGCACGGTGCGCAGCAGCGTCTCGCCGGTTTTGCCGTCCTGCCCGGCGAACGCGATGCGCGGCGAGGCGATCTCGCGGAGCACCGGCAGCCCGAGCCCGGCCGACGGCGTGAAGCACGCGTACGAGGCGCCGGCCTCGACGGCCGCGAGCGCGGCGACCGAGCTCGGCGGCAGCACCGCGAGGGTCGGGTCGCCGAGCGCGGCGGCGAGGGCCGCGACGTCGTGGAACTCGGGGCGGTCGCCGGGCAGCGGCTCGGTCGACGAGACGTCGACGACGGTGACGCGCGCCAGGCCGTGCCGCTCGCGGAACGCCGCGATGTCGCCCGCGAGGTCGCGCACCGCGTCGCCCTGGCCGCCGCGGTGCGTCCGCGGGTCGTAGCCGGGGCGGATCTCGGCGTCGGTGCGGACGAGGTCGTCGCGGACGGCGGCCACGATCGCCGCGGGGATCATGCCCGCGAGGGCCAGGGCCTCGGCGCGCTCGGAGAGCGGGGTCGTGCTGACGTCGTGCCCGCCGATCACGATCTCGTCGAACCCGGGCATCGGTACGCCGGCGAGGCCGGGGCCGGCCGTCGTGCAGCCGGTGGGCGGGGCGATGCCGGCGGCGAGGGCGTGGACGCCGACGGCGACGGTGGTCGCCACCGAGCCGCGGGCGCCGATGAGCCAGAGGCCGACGCGGCCTCGGTTCCAGGGCGTCGCGCCGGTCGCGGCGGTGTTCGGGGCGGGGCGGGTGGTCTCGGCGGGCGCGGGGTGCTCCACGACGGTCTCCTTCGATCGGTGTGCGGCTGGGGTGGCCTGGGTGGTCTGGGTTGTCCGGGTTGCCCCGCCGGTCAGCGGATGCGGTGGCGGAGCGCCACCGCGAGGCCGGCGAGGTGGTCGGCCAGCTCGGCCGGGAGCTCGGCCCTGGCGGTGCGGATGCCCCGCTCCAGGTGCTCCTCGATGAGCTCGTCGACGGCGGCCCTCGCGCCGGTGGCGGTGACGATCGCGCGCACGCGCCGGGCATCCTCGTCGGTGGCGGCGGGCGAGCCGAGCGATCGCAGGATCGTCGCGCGGCCGGTCTCGTCGGCGCGCTCGAGGGCGAGGCGCACGTGCTCGGTGCGCTTGCCGTCGCGGAGGTCGGAGAGCGCCGACTTGCCGGTCGTCTCGGGGGAGCCGAACAGGCCGAGGTCGTCGTCGCCGAGCTGGTACGCGATGCCGAGCGCGGTGCCGACCCGCTCGATCGCGTCGGCGGTGGTCGCGTCGTCGACGCCCGCCGCGATCGCGCCGAGGCGCAGCGGCAGGCTCACGCTGTACGACGCCGTCTTGAGCCGGGCGACGAGGATCGGCGTGCTCTGCTCGGGCGCGAGGGTCTCGCTGCGCACGTCGAGCAGCTCGCCCGCGACCGTGCGCTCGATCGCCTCGAGCGCGGCGGCGGCGAGCGCGAGTCGCACCCGGTCGGGCGCGGGGGCGGCCACGAGGGCGAGTACGGCGGCGTTCAGCGCGAGGTCGCCGGCGAGCAGTCCGGATGCCTCGCCCTGACGGGTCGCGGCCGCCTCGGCGAGGCCCGCGCCGCGCGCGGCGGCAGCGGCCCGGCCGATGACGTTCGGACGGCCGTGCCGCACCAGGTCGCCGTCGATGAGGTCGTCGTGGATGCAGAGGCCGACGTGGATGAGCTGCTGCGCCGCGGCCACCCGGCGCAGGAGGGCGTCGTCGTCGCCGCCGTGCGCGAGGTACGAGGCCGCGACGAGCCTCGGTCGGAGGTGCTTGCCGCCGTCGGCGGCGCGGGCGGCGGCCACGAGGTCGGCCATCTCCGGGCCGGCGGGTTCGGTGCGCCAGCCGACCTCGGTCCAGAGTCCGGCGGTCAGCGCCGCGGGGTCGCCGAGCGACGCCTCGATGCGGGCGTCGAGCGGCTCGCTCACGGGCGCGGCGGGGGCCGGGGCGGGGAGCATGCAGACCTCCGTCATCGTCGACTGGGTGCGGGTTCCGGCGGGCGCCGGCACGGGTGAAGGCGGCGAGACCGGATCTGAATACCCCTCGGTTTCGCCGCCTAGCGACCTGATGTGCAGGCTACTTCGATCAAAGTAACGATGTCAATGAACGACATTTGCACACCAATCATGCAAAAGTGGGATCCATGCCACGCCGACCTCGCGGGCCGCCCCGGCCGCACCGAACGGCCAGACTGAAGCCGTGCCGGTCGTCGACAGCGCCATCTACCTGGACGGGAAGCGGGTCGCCAGCCCGTCGTCGCTCGACGCGGCGTTCGAGGCGCTCGCCGCCCACGAGGGCGGGTTCGCGTGGATCGGGCTCTACCGGCCCACCGATGCCGAGCTCGACACCGTCGCGAGCGAGTTCGACCTCCACCCGCTCGCCGTCGAGGACGCCCGGCAGGGGCACCAACGCGCCAAGCTCGAGCGGTACGGCGACACGAGGTTCCTCGTGCTGCGGCCGGCCCGGTACCTCGACGACGTCGAGCAGGTCGAGTTCGGCGAGGTCGAGGTCTTCATCAGCGAGCGGTTCGTCGTCACCGTCCGGCGGGCGGAGTCACCCGACCTGTCGAAGGTCCGGCGGCGCCTCGAGCAGGATCCGACGCTCCTCGCCCGCGGCTCCGACGCGGTGCTCTACGCGATCCTCGACGAGGTCGTCGACGAGTACGCGCCGATCGTCGCCGGCCTCGAGAACGACATCGACGAGATCGAGGAGCAGCTCTTCTCGGGCGACCCGGCCGTGACGCGGCGCATCTACGACCTCGCAAGCGAGGTGATGGAGTTCCAGCGCGCCACCGGCCCGCTGATCGGCATGCTCGAGGCGATGCAGGTCGGCTTCGAGGCGCGCGGCGACGACCTCGAGCTCCGCCGGTCGCTGCGCGACGTGCAGGACCACGTCATCCGCACGGTCGAGCGCGGCGAGTCGTTCCGGCAGCTGCTGCAGAACGCGTTGCAGGTGCACACCACGCTCGTCGCCCAGCGCCAGAACGACGAGATGCAGCGCCTGAGCGAGGCGGCCGTCACCTCGAGCGAGCAGGCCAAGAAGGTGTCGGCGTGGGCGGCGATCATCTTCGCCCCCACCCTCATCGCCGGCATCTACGGCATGAACTTCGACCACATGCCGGAGCTGCACTGGCACCTCGGCTACCCCGCCGCCCTGCTCCTGATGGGCGGCTTCGCGCTCACGCTCTACCTGATCTTCAAGCGCAAGCACTGGCTGTAGCAGGCAGGCGGCCGTCGGGGCATCCGCTTCGGCAGGCCGCGGCTCCGGCGCTCAGCCGATCGCGCCCAGGAGGCGCGCGATCACGCGGTCGTAGTGGTCGTCGCTGCCGTAGTGCTGCATCTCGGCGGCGACGGCCGCGGTGCGCGGCAGCCCGGGTGCCGTCGCGGCGAAGAGGCGTGCCAGGCTCGAGGCCGCGTCGGGCGCGCTGCGCGAGAGCGCGAACGACGCCCATCCGTAGTTGAGCGCGAGGATGCCGCTGAACACGGCGACCGCCTCGTCGCCGGTGGTGCCCGCCCGCTCGAGGATCGCGAGGGCGCGCTCCCCGATCGGGAAGGCGTTGGGGCCGGGCAGCGGATGCGCGATCAGGGGTGCGACCGCCCAGGGATGCGCGAGCAGCAGCGCGAGGTGCCGGTGCGCGAAGGCGTCGAGGTCCGCGCGGGCGTCGCCGGTCTCGGGGTCGAACTCGATGCGCCCGAGCACGCGGTCGAGCAGGGCGTCGACGAGGTCGTCCTTCGTGGCGAAGTAGCGGTAGAGCGACATCGGTGCCGCGCCGAGCGCGTCGGCGACCGCGCGCATGGTGAGCGCCGCGTAGCCGTCGGCGGCCACGACCTCGGCGGCGTCGAGGATCTCGTACTCCGTGAGCGAGTTCCGTCGTCGCCGCGGGCGCGTGGCCGTCGTGTCCGACTCGGCCGTCGTGCCGACCTCGGCCGTCGTGTCCGACTCGGCCGTCGTGTCTGCCATTCGTCCCCCGCTTCGTTGCGTACAGCGTACATTATGAACTAACGTACGGCGTACGCAACGTGATCGGAGCCTCATGTCCCTCCTGCGCTGGATCCCCACGTTCCTCGCCTTCCCGCTCGGCGGCCTGCTCGCGGGGCTCGCCGTCGGGTCGGTCGCCGATCCGCTCATGGCGCTCGCCGCCGGCGCGATCGTCGGCGCCGTCGTCGGCGGCGCGCAGTGGCTCGCGCTCGGCCGGGCGGTCGACTGGCGTTGGCCCGTCGCGACGACGCTCGGCGTCGCCGGCGGCTCCGCGGTGTCGGTCGCCCTGATCGGCCCGCCGGTCACCACGGTCGCCGCGGCGCTCACCGGGCTCGTGGCCGGGCTGGCCGTGGGCGCGGCCCAAGCACTCGCGCTGGGGCGGGGCATCCGCACCGGCATGCTGTGGGCCGTCGCCGTCTCCCTCGCGTGGGCCGCGGCGTGGACGGTCACGTCGCTCGTCATCGTCGACCTCGACCGCGGTCACGCCGTGTTCGGCGCGAGCGGGGCGATCGTCGCGACCCTCGCCACCGGACTCGTCCTGCGGCGCATCCTCGGGCCGCGAGCCGCGCGGCAGGTCTCGCAGGCGCCCCTGGCCGCCGCCGCCCCGACGGAGGCCTGACCGCCATGCGACTCGCCACCGGCATCCTGCTGATCGTCCTCCCGATCGCGTTCAACTTCGCTTTCGCGGCCCTCGCATCCCGGTTCTCCTACCCCGACATCCTCCGCAGGCCCACCGGCGAGGTGCTCGAGCGCTTCCGCGCGGGCGGGTCGTCGCTCGTGCTGCTGTGGTGGGCCTTCGCGATGACGGCCGTGCTCCTCGCCCCGGCCGCCGTGCTCGTCGCCGGGACGCTCGCCGGCGCCGACGCGACGCTCGTCGCGGCGGGCCTCGTCGTCGGGGTGCTCGCGTCGATCGTCCAGTTCCTCGGCCTCGTGCGCTGGCCGTTCCTGGTGCCCTACCTCGCGCGGGAGGATGCGCGGGCGGATGCCTCGCCCGCGCGCCGCGAGGCGATCGAGATCGTGTTCCAGTCGTTCAACCGGTACCTCGGCGTCGCCGTCGGCGAGCACCTCGGCTACCTCTTCAGCGGTGCCTGGACGATCCTCGTCGGCGTCGGGATCCTCCAGTCGGGCGCCGTGCCCGGGTGGATCGGGCTCATCGGCATCGTCGTCGGCGCGGTGCTGGCGCTGTGCTCGCTCGAGTTCCTGGGCGGGTTCGAGGAGCACGGCTGGCGCCTCGCCGGCGCGGTCACGCCGTTCGCCTACCTCGCGTGGTCGGCGTGGCTGGTGGGCACGGGCGTCGCGCTGCTGTTCCCGGCCTGAGACCGGCCGCGAGGCGCCCCGGACCGAGGCGCCTCGCGGCCGCGACGGGTCAGCCGATGAGGCTCGGCTGGAGGTCGCGCAGGGTGCGGAAGTGGGTCATCCGCGTCACGCCGATCGCCGCGATCGCGAGCGCCCCGAGCAGCCAGCCGCCGAGCACGAGCGCGTCGAGCCCGGCGCGACCGAGGTCGCCGCCGTACATGACCTGCCGCATCATGTCGACGACGTAGCCCATCGGCAGCACGTGGTGCAGCGCCGCGAGTGGCGCGGGCAGGGTCTGCCACGGGAACGTGCCGCCGGCGGTGACGAGCTGCAGCACCATGAGCACGAGCCCGAGGAACTGCCCGACCGAGCCGAGCCACACGTTCAGCGCGAGGATGATCGCGGCGTACGTGGCCGAGGCGAGCACCATGACCCCGAGCGTGCCGAGCGGATGCGCCATCGGGAACCCGAGCGTCACGGCGAGCACCGTGAACAGGCCGACCATCTGCACGGCGCCCAGGATGCCCGGCGTCAGCCAGCCCGCCAGCGTCACGCGGATCGGCGAGTGCAGGGCCGTGACCGCCCGCCGCGAGACGGGCTTCACGATGAGGAAGAGCGCGTAGATGCCGATCCAGCCGGCGAGGGCGGCGAAGAAGGGCGCGAGCCCGGCGCCGTAGTTGCCGGCCTCGGTCAGGGCGTCGGTCTCGAGGCTGACCGGGTCGGCGATGGTCTTCGCCTGCGCGTCGCGCGTGGCCTGGTCGGAGTCGGGGATCTCGACGGCTGCGCTCGCGAGGCCCGAGCGCAGGGTCTCGGTGCCGTCGGCGAGGTCGCCGAGCCCGGTGCCGAGCGTGCCGATGCCGTCGCGCAGGGTCGCGGCGCCGGACGCGGCGGCGGATGCTCCGTCGGCCGCCGCCCGCGCGCCCTGTGCGAGCGTCGCCGAGCCGTCGGCGACCTGGGCGCTGCCGGCCGCGAGCCGGTCGATCTGCCCGACGACCTCCTGCACGCGGGCGTTGCCGGCGGCGATGTCGTCGCCGAGGGGATCGAGCCGTGCGAGCGCGTCGTCGATGGTCGCCTGGTCGACGCCGGCGGCCGCGAGCCGGGCCGCGATCTCGGCGCGCGCCTCGGGCACCGCGGCGGCGGCGTCGCCGACGACCGAGCCCACGCGATCGGCGGAGGCCGCGAGCTGCGCGTTGCCGTCGGCCACCTGCCGGGCGCCGTCGGCGAGGGTCGCGCTGCCGTCGGCCAGCTGCTGCGTGCCGGTGGCGAGCTGCGCGTTGCCGTCGGCCAGGGCGGATGCCCCGGTGCCGAGCTGCCCGGCGCCGTCGACCGCGGTGCGGGAGCCGTCGACGAGCTGCTGCGCGCCGTCGGCGGCGTCGACGATGCCGCTGCGGATGGTGGAGATCGAGTCGAGCAGCAGCGACGCCGCCTCGCGGCCGACCTGCTCGGCGACGGTGGTGCGGATGCGCTCGACCGCCTGCTCGCCGATGGTCCCCGCGAGGTAGCTGTTCGCGTCGCTCGTCTCGAGCACGATCTGCGCCTGCCGGGGCTCGTCGGTCTGGATCGAGGCGAGCGCGTCGCTGAAGTCGGCGGGCAGCGTGATGACGAAGTCGACCGAGCTGTCGGCGAGTTCCGCCGCGGCCTCGTCGGCCGAGAGCAGGTGCCAGTCGAACGCGCCGTCGGCGATGAGCTCGTCGGCGACCTCGTCGCCGACGTTGCGGGCGGCGGAATCCTCGGTGGCGGGGGTGCCCTCGTCCTCGACCACGAGCGCGACGGGAACCTCGTTCAGCTTCGCGTACGGGTCCTGGTTCGCCCAGAGGTAGAGCCCGCCGTAGAGCACGGGCACGGCGACGAGCGCGATGAGGGCGATCACCGACATGCGCGTCGAGAAGAGGCGCCGGAACTCGGCGGCGATCATCTGCGGAACCTTCACGCAAGGCCTCCTTCGGCGATGACCTCGTGCTCGTGGGCCTCGTCGGGTTCGTCGCCCTGCATGCGGGCGAGCATGGTGTCGGCGGCGATCGCCGCGGCCGAGGCGTCGCCGGCGATGACGAGCACCGCGAAGCCTCGGTCGGCGAGGCCGCGTGCGAGCGACCACCACGCGACGGGGTCGCCGCCGTGGCGGTCGGGGGAGACGAGCACGACGCCCTCGACGCCGTCGCGGAGGATGGCGAACTCGGTGAGCAGCCGCAGCCGGTCGGTCGGGTCGACGTCGGCGACGGGGTGGCGGGCGATCGCCGAGAGGCCGAGCTGGTCGAGCCAGCGGGCGACCGAGATCGGCCCCGACGGGATGCCGGCGAACATGAGCTCCTCGGCGGCGACCCCGGCGACCGTGACGTCGGGGGCGGGGTCGCTCACGCCGGGGGCGTCGACCAGCGCGACGAGGCGGCGGATCGCCGACGCGTCGCTGCGGCCGTCGATGCGCACCGTGCCGGTGTCGGGGCGCATGCGGCCCGCGGCGATGAGGCCGAGCACGGTGGGGCGCTGCTCGGTCTCGGCGCGGGCCAGGGTCGCGCGGCCCGACTCGTAGGTGAGCGAGGTGGTCGGCAGGGCGAGGCCGTCGCGCCCCTTGGCGACGTCGCGGAGGTCGATCCTCATCACGCGGCCTCCGGCTCGTGCTGCGCTTCGGGCTCGGCCGCCGGCTGCGCGTCGGCGACGGCACCCGCGGCGCGCCAGTCGAGCCCCGCGGTTGAGAGGACGGCGAGCATCGCGAGCCGGCGCCCGTCGCCGGCGGCGACGCGCTCGGCCGCGGCTTCGAGCAGCACCGCGATGGCGGCGCGCTCGATCAGGCGGGCGAGGAGGGCCGGCGGGATGTCCCCGCGCACGGTGCCCGCGGCGGCGCCGCGCTCGACGAGGTCGAGGAGCGCCGCGCGTACCGGGGCGAGGGCCAGAGCGACCTGGTCGATGTACGGGGCCTGCACGGCCATGGCGGCGAGCACGCGGACGTGCTCGACCGCGTGCCAGAGGCGGCCGGCCAGGCGGGCGATCGCCGCGGGGGCGTCGCCGTCGTCGGCCGAGGCGGGGAGGTGCGGGTCGACCACGACCGCGTTCAGGCGCTCGGCGCCGCGCGAGATGAGCGCGAGCACGAGCTCGTCGCGATTGGCGAAGTGGCCGTAGACGGCACGGCGGGTGAGGCCGGCGGCCTCGGCGATGGTGAGGAGGGACGCGTCGGGGGACTCGGCGAGGCAGGCGGCGGCTGCGGTGAGCAGGGATTCGCGGTTCTCGGCCGCGTCCCGACGGGGCGCGCGGCGCTCCGCGTCGGTGACGGGCTGCATCACTCCAGTGTACGAACTTGCACACGCGTGTGCAAGTTAACGTGAGGCCGTCACGCCCCGAGCTACTGCAGCGCCGACGTCAGCCGCGCCACCCCGTCGAGGAACGTCGCCGTCCCCGGCTCCTGCTCCCATTCGGCCAACGTCAGCTCGCGCCCGATCGCCCGGTACCCCGCCTCCACCTCGCGCATGTCGGCCACGAACGTCTTCCCGCGCACGAGCAGCGAGATCTCGAAGTTCAGGTTGAACGAGCGGATGTCCATGTTGCTCGACCCGATCACCGCCACGTCGTCGTCGATCGAGAGGTGCTTCGCGTGCAGGATGTACGGCCCGGGGTAGAGGAAGATCCGCACGCCCGCCCGCAGGAGCGCCCCGTAGTACGAGCGCTGTGCGTGCCACACCGAACCTTGGTCGCCGATCTCCGACACGAACAGCTGCACCTCGAGGCCGCGCAGGCGCGCCGACGTGATCGCGTACATCATCGCCTCGTCCGGCACGAAGTACGGGCTCGTGATGATGACCCGCTCCTGCGCCGAGGCGACCAGGGCGAGGAACAGGCGCAGGTTGTTCTCCTGCTCGTACGCCGGCCCGCTCGGCACCACCTGGCAGACCAGGGCGTCGGGCGAGGCATCCGCTTCGACCTGCGCAGCGGGCACGTGCTCGGTCTCCAGCAGTACCTCATCGGTCTCGGAGTACCAGTCCGACAGGAAGACCGCGTTGATCGCGGCGACCGTCGGCCCCGTCACGCGGGTGACGAGCTCCTGCCACATGAGCCCGCGCTTGAGGTTCTTGGGGGAGTCGTAGCTGCGATCGATGAGGTTCTGCGACCCCGTGTACGCCACCCGGCCGTCGACCACCACGAGCTTGCGGTGGTTGCGCAGGTCGGGCCGCTGGTACTTGCCCTGGAAGGGCTGCACCGGCAGCAGGAACGCCCACTTCACGCCGATCCGGTCGAGCTCCGCGAAGGTCGCCTCGTGCACCGACACCCGGCGGGATGCCACGTGGTCGAGCAGCAGCCGCACGGTGACGCCGCGCTGCACGGCGCGCTCCATCGCGGCGAAGAACCCGCGCGTGGTGTCGTCGATCGCGACGATGTAGAACTCGACGTGCACGAAGTGCTCGGCGGTGTCGATGTCGGCGGCCATCCGGTCGATCGAGGCGCCGTAGTCGCCGATCAGCTCGGCCCGGTTGCCGCCGACGGCGGGCAGCGCCCCGAGCACCCGGTTCTGCTCGGTCGCCGTGGCGAACCAGGCCGGCCAGGTGGCGCGGTCGGGCGTGAGGTCCGACGCCCAGGCGGCCGCGTCGACGCGCTCGGCGATGATCCCGTTGATCTCGAGCTGGCGGTCGCGGCGCTTCCTCGGCAGCTTCACGTTGCCGATCAGGAGGAACAGCACGATGCCGACGAACGGGATGAGGAAGATCGCCAGCAGCCACGACATCGCCGCCGTCGGCTTGCGGTCGCGCGGGATGATGATCAGCGCGATGATCCGGATGACCCAGTCGGCGAGCACGAGGGCGGTGGCGACCCACCAGCCGAGGTCGGCGCTCATCCGCGTCGATCCGAATCCGTACCCGTGGTGCCCCTCACGTCCATGCGCCCTCCCCCGGCTCCGGTTGTCGAGAGTATGGCACCCGCCCGGGCCCGGCGGATAGCACCGTGCCGCAACGGGTACCGCGGGGTTCGCCGCCCGCGGGGCTCCGACCGGCCGTCCCCCGATCTGGGGTCGCGGCTCGACGCGGGCGTGCTTGGCTGCGGACATCCCCCTCGCGCACACCCGAACCCTGCACAAGGAAGGGAGCTCCACCATGTCCACTGCCCACCGCCGGCTCGTCGCCATCGCCGCCGCCGTGCCGTTCCTCGCCGCCTCGGTGCTCGGCACCGCCCTGGCCGCGAACGCCACGTCGCCCGTCGACGGAGACCACAAGGTCGGCTACTGCCACGCCACGCACAGCGCGAAGAACCCGTTCGTCTACATCGTCACCGACAAGATCGCGGTGATCCGGGCGCACGAGAAGCACCAGGACGACGAGGACGTCATCCCCGCCTTCTCGTACGACGACCACGGCACGGTCGCGACGTTCGACGGACAGGGCGACCCGTCGTTCGTCGAGAACGGCTGCACCGGCGGCGGCGGCGGACTCGGCTGAAGCCGGAACGCCCGGATCGGCCGTGAGGGGCCGATCCGGGCGTCTCGGAGCGGGGTCGAAGCTCGGCGGGTGCCGAGGCCGATCCGAGCTCAGTCGGTGCCGAGGTCGAAGGCCGCGGCCTCGTTCGCCGCGTCCGTCGCGGCCTCGAGGTCGGTCTCCTGGGCACCGGCCGTGATCTCCGACGCCTGGCCCTCGCGCAGGTCGCCCACGAGCGCCGCGGTCGCGCCGCCGACGATGCCGAGGTGCGCGTACTGCTCGAGACGGGCCCGCGAGTCGGCGATGTCGAGGTTGCGCATGGTGAGCTGGCCGATGCGGTCCTCCGGGCCGAACGCCTGGTCGCCGACGCGCTCCATCGAGAGCTTCTCGGGCACGTAGCTGAACGCCGGGCCCTCGGTGTTCAGGATCGTGTAGTCGTCGCCGCGGCGGAGGCGCAGCGTGACCTCGCCGGTGACGGCCGAGCCGACCCAGCGCTGGAGGGACTCGCGCAGCATGAGCGACTGCGGGTCGAGCCACCGGCCCTCGTACATGAGGCGGCCGAGGCGACGGCCCTCCGCGTGGTAGTTCGCGATGGTGTCCTCGTTGTGGATCGCGTTGAGCAGGCGCTCGTACGCGATGTGCAGCAGCGCCATGCCCGGCGCCTCGTAGATGCCGCGCGACTTCGCCTCGATGATGCGGTTCTCGATCTGGTCGCTCATGCCCAGGCCGTGGCGGCCGCCGATGCGGTTCGCCTCGAGCACGAGCTCGACCGCGTCGGTGAACTCGACGCCGTTCAGCGCGACCGGGCGGCCCTGCTCGAACCGCACCGTCACGTCTTCCGCGGCGATCTCGACCGACTCGTCCCAGAATCGCACGCCCATGATCGGCTCGACGATGGTGATGCCGGCGTCGAGGTCTTCCAGCTTCTTCGCCTCGTGCGTCGCGCCCCAGATGTTCGCGTCGGTCGAGTACGCCTTCTCGACGCTCGCCCGGTAGGGGAGGTCGCGGGCCTGCAGCCACTCGCTCATCTCGGTGCGGCCGCCGAGCTCGGTGACGAACGCCGAGTCGAGCCACGGCTTGTAGATGCGCAGCCGCGGGTTGGCCATCAGGCCGTAGCGGTAGAACCGCTCGATGTCGTTGCCCTTGTAGGTCGAGCCGTCGCCCCAGATGTCGACGTCGTCGTCGCGCATCGCGCGCACCAGCAGCGTGCCGGTGACGGCGCGGCCGAGCGGGGTCGTGTTGAAGTACGTCTTGCCGCCGCTGCGGATGTGGAACGCGCCGCAGGCGAGGGCGACGAGGCCCTCCTCGACGAGCGCCGACCGGCAGTCGACGAGGCGCGAGAGCTCGGCGCCGTACTGGATGGCGCGGCCCGGGACCTCCTCGACCTCGGGCTCGTCGGGCTGGCCGAGGTCGGCGGTGTAGGTGCAGGGCACCGCGCCCTTCTCGCGCATCCACGCGACGGCGACCGAGGTGTCGAGGCCCCCGGAGAAGGCGATGCCGACGCGCTCGCCGACGGGGATGGACGTGAGGACCTTGGACATGGCCTCCAGCCTACCTTTCGGGCATCCCCGCCCACGCCCACGCGAGGGGCGCGCAGACGCGGCCCAGGGGCCCTCCCGGGCCGCGCGGAGGCCCCGCGATACACTCGAGTGTGACCGCAGACGAGACATCCCCGGAGCCGGAGGCGTCGCTGGTCGACGAACCCGAGGTTCGACAGGCCCTCGCCGACGGAGACCGCGGCACCGTGCACGACGTCGTCGCGGAGCATCCGTCGTCCCCCCTCGCCTGGACGGAGCTGGCCGACGTGGCCGACTCGACCGGGCGCCCCGTCGAGGCGTTCGCGTACGCGACCGTCGCCGTCGACCTCGCCCGCGAGCAGCTGGCCGCCGCGGGGTGGACCCCCGGCCACGCCGTCTCGTGGGCCGATGAACCCAATCGCGCGTACCTGCGCGGGCTCGACGCGAAGCGCCGGGCCGCGCTCGCGCTCGGCCTCGACGACGCCGCGACCGCGGCCGGCGACGAGCTCGCCGCCGCCGACGAGGAGGCGCCCGCCCGCATCGCGAGCGAGTTCACGCCGACTCAACAGCTCTCGCTCGCCGACGTGCGCGCCGCCCTCGCCGACACCGGCGAGCAGGCAGCGCCCGGCGAGACATCCGCCATCATCGGCGACCCCGTCGCCGCCCCTGACGCGGCAGCCGCCGCAGGAGAGGACTGACATGACCGCTGTGGTGCTCGTCGGAGCGCAGTGGGGTGACGAGGGCAAGGGCAAGGCCACCGACCTGCTCAGCTCGCGCCTCGACTACGTGGTGAAGTTCAACGGCGGCAACAACGCGGGCCACACCGTCGTCATCGGCGATGAGAAGTACGCGCTGCACCTGCTGCCGTCGGGCATCCTCACGCCCGGCGTGACCCCGGTGATCGCGAACGGCGTCGTCGTCGACCCGGAGGTGCTGTTCGAGGAGCTCGACGCGCTCACCAGCCGCGGGCTCGACGTCTCGAAGCTGCGGATCTCGGCGAACGCCCACCTGATCACGCAGTACCACCGCACCCTCGACAAGGTGACGGAGCGCTTCCTCGGCAAGCGGCAGATCGGCACCACCGGCCGCGGCATCGGCCCGAGCTACGCCGACAAGATCAACCGCGTCGGCATCCGCATGCAGGACCTCTTCGACGAGAACATCCTGCGGCAGAAGGTCGAGGGCGCGCTCGACCAGAAGAACCACCTGCTGGTGAAGGTCTACAACCGTCGCGCGATCGGCGTCGACGAGATCGTCGACGAGCTGCTGTCGTACGTCGACCGCCTGCGCCCGATGGTCACCGACACGTCGCTGCTGCTGCACCAGGCGCTCGGCCGCGGCGAGACCGTGCTCTTCGAGGGCGGCCAGGCCACGATGCTCGACGTCGACCACGGCACCTACCCGTTCGTCACGTCGTCGAACGCGACGTCGGGCGGCGCGGTCACGGGCTCGGGCATCGCCCCGAACCAGATCGACCGCGTCATCGCCGTCGTGAAGGCGTACACGACGCGCGTCGGCGCCGGCCCGTTCCCGACCGAGCTGTTCGACGAGTGGGGCGACTTCCTCACCGAGAAGGGCTTCGAGTTCGGCACGACGACCGGCCGCCGCCGCCGCACCGGCTGGTACGACGCGCCCATCGCCCGCTACTCGGCGCGCATCAACGGCGTCACCGACTTCGTGCTGACGAAGCTCGACGTGCTCACCGGCATCGAGAAGATCCCGGTGTGCGTCGCGTACGACGTCGACGGCACGATCGTCGACGAGGTGCCGGTGTCGCAGTCCGACTTCCACCACGCGAAGCCGGTGTACGAGGAGTTCCCCGGCTGGACCGAGGACATCTCGGGCGCCCGCGAGCTGGACGACCTTCCGGCGAACGCGCAGGCGTACGTGCGCGAGCTCGAGGCGATGAGCGGCTCCCGCATCTCGGCCATCGGCGTCGGCCCGGCCCGCGACGAGATCGTCCAGGTGCACGACCTGCTCGACTGACGCGGGCGGCGCTCGCAGCGCTCGCAGCGCGAAGGCCCGGCTCCCGATTCGGGGCCGGGCCTTCGCCGTGCGGTGTCCGCCGCTACTCGTTGCCGATCGACTTGTCGATGTTCGACTTCACGTCGTCGACCACGCCGTCGTGCTCGTCGGGCACGACCTTCTTCACGGCCTCGCCGACGCCGTCGAGCACCTTGTCGCTGATGTCCTCGGCCTGCTCGCTCTTCAGGACCTCTTGGATCTTGTCCTTGTTCTGCTCGATGAAGTCCCCCGCCTGCTTGGCGAGGTCGTCGAATCCGGCCATGGGGTTCCCCTTCCGTGGCGGCCGCTTCGCCGCCGAGGGCCAGCCTATTCGCGGGCACCGGCGCGGGGTAGGGGTGGCCACCGGCGCCGGGTTGCGGCGTCCGCGCGCGAGGTCGCGCGACGGTCGTGCCGCGCGTTCGGCCGAGGCGGATGCCCCGTGCCAGACTCGTGCGGGTGACCGCTGTGCTGCCCCCCGCCGAGCCCCTCGTGGGTCGCTTCATCCGCCTCGACCCGTACGTGCCGGCCGACGTGCCCGACCTGTACCGGGCGCTCGCGAAGCCCGAGGTGTTCGCCGGCGGCTACGGCGGCGGGCCGGCGGGCCTCGCGGAGGACTTCGCCGGGTACGAGCGCTTCGCGCTCACCCAGTGGCACCTGGGCCCGAAGCACCTGCCGTGGACCATCCGCCTCGTCGGCGGGCCCGACGCCGGCACCGTCGTGGGCACGACCTCGCTCGGCGACATCGACCTGCACAACGAGGGCGCCCACGTCGGCTGGACGGCGTACGACCCGCGCGTGTGGGGCACCGCCGTGAACCCCGAGGCGAAGCTGCTCATCCTCGGCCTCGCGTTCGACCACGGCTTCGGCCGGGTCAAGATCCAGGCCGATGCCGTCAACGCGCGCTCGCGCGCCGCGATCGCGAAGCTGGGCGCCCAGTTCGAGGGCATCATGCGGCACGACAAGCGGCGGGCGGATGGCTCGTGGCGCGACACGGCCATCTATTCGGTGCTCGCTGACGAGTGGCCCGCCGTCCGCGCCGGCCTCGAGTCCCGCCTCGGCGCCGCCGACCCCGCCCCGATCACCCTCGGCTGACGCCGGGCCCGCCCGCGCCTCCCTTCCGGCAATGGGCCCGCTCGGACCATCCCTTTCGCTTCGGACCACCGATCTCGGATGTCCCGCGCGAAACGAGTGGTCCGAACCGGGTGAAGCGGGCCGGCCGGTCTCGATACGGCGCTGCGCGCCTGCTCGACCACCGGTGGAGGGCGCTGCGCCTAACCCAGCAGCCCGTCGATCACCGCCGCAGCCCCGCCGAGGTACGCGATGACGATCACGCCGACGCGCGCGAAGCGCGCGGGCACTCGGCGGCTCAGCCATTCGCCGAGGACGAGGCCGGCGACGAGGCATCCGAGCACCACGAGCCACGCCGTCGCGTCGAGGCCCGGCGCGCGCCAGCCGTCGGCGGCGAGCTTGCCGACGAGCGACACGCTCGCGAGGGTCGCGAAGTACGGCTGCGCGGTCGCGGCGAACGCGCGCTGCGGCCAGCGGGTCGCGACGGCGTAGACGCTGATCGCGGGGCCGCCGACGCCGGCGGTGGCGCTCATGAACCCCGAGGCGACGCCGGCGACGAGGGCGGGCGGGGTGCCGGTGACGACGTGGTCGGTGCGCACGACGGCGAGCGACACGGTGAGCGCGGCGATGACGAGCAGGCCGATGCCGACCTGCAGCACCTCGCCGGGCAGCCGCACCGCCACCAGGGCGCCGGCGACGCTGCCGACCACGGCGGGCACGATGAGCAGCGCGTAGCGCCGCCACTCGATGTCGCGCCGGAGGCGCGGCAGGATGAGCAGCGCCGAGATCAGGCCGCCGGCGTTCGCCACCATGACGCCGTCGAACGGGCCGAGCAGCAGCACGAGCGCGGGCGCGGCGACGAGGGCGAACCCCATGCCGGTGATCCGCTGCGCGAGCGCGCCGAGCAGCACCGAGCCGGCGACGAGGGGGAGCATCCGACAAGGCTACGGCGACCGCCGGGTCACGACGTGCGGCGCGGCTCCTCCGGCGCGCGGCGCGGCTCCTCGGGCACGTGCAGCCGGCGGAGGAACGCGTCGGTGCCGCGCGGGATGCCCCGCCGCCCGCCGCGGCGCCCCGCACGCGAGACCAGCACGATGACGAGCACGGCGAGCGGCACGGTCCAGGCCGCCGGCTGGTCGAGGTAGGGCGCGATCGAGGGCGCCGACCGGTGCGCGAGCGGGCCGAGCAGGATCGCCCCGCCCGACAGCACCGCCCCGGTGAGCATGCCGGCGATCGCCCCGGCCGCGGTGAGGCCGCGCCACCAGATGCCGAGCAGCAGCACCGGGCAGAGGGTCGACGCGGTGAACGCGAACACCAGGCCGACGCTGCCGGCGAGCCCGCTCGACTCGGTCGCGAGGGCCACGAGCAGCGGCACGAACGTCGAGAGCACGGCGGCGATGCGGAAGCCGCGCACGCTGCCGCCGAGGAGGTCCTGGCTGATGACGCCCGCGAGCGAGACGACGAGGCCCGACGAGGTCGAGAGGAACGCGGCGAAGGCGCCGGCGATGACGAGGGCGGTGAGCACGTCGCCGAGCGGTCCGGGAACGAGGCGTTCGGGCAGCACGAGGATGAGCGCGTCGGCGTCGCCCGAGGCGGCGAGGTCGGGGGCGAACGCCCGCCCGAGGAACCCGAACGCGGTCGGGAAGAGGTAGAACGCCGACAAGAGCACGAGCACGATGAGGGTGGTGCGGCGAGCGGCCGGGCCATCCGGGTTCGTGTAGAAGCGCACGAGCACGTGCGGCAGGCCGAGGGTGCCGAGGAGCAGCGCGACCATCAGCGAGATCGTGCGGTAGAGGTCGAGCGACCCTGGCCCGGCCTCGACGGGGAACGCGGCCTGCCCGGCCAGCTCGGGTCGAACCCCGCCGCCCACGACGATGAGCAGCGCGATGACCGGCACCGCCAGCGCGGTCAGCTTGAGCCAGTACTGGAACGCCTGCACGAACGTGATCGACCGCATGCCGCCCGCGGCGACGACGATGGCGACGATGACGGCGACGGCGAGCGAACCGGCCCACGCGGGCAGGCCGGTCGTGATGCGCACGGTGAGGGCCGCGCCCTGCAGCTGCGGCACGATGTAGAACCAGCCGATGACGATCACGAGCCCGCTCGTCACCCGCCGCACCCAGCGCGACTCGAGCCGCGCCTCGGTGAAGTCGGGGATCGTGTACGCCCCCGACCGCCGCAGCGGCGCCGCCACGAACAGCAGCAGCATGAGGTACCCGGCGGTGTACCCGATCGGGAACCACAGGCCGGACGACCCGGTCAGCAGGATGAGTCCGGCGATGCCGAGGAAGCTCGCGGCCGACAGGTACTCGCCGCCGATCGCGGACGCGTTCCACCACGGCTTCACCGTGCGGCTCGCGACGTAGAAGTCGCTCGTCGTGCGCGAGACGCGCAGGCCGTAGAAGCCGATCAGCGCCGAGACGAGGGCGACCGCGACGATGGCGGCGTAGCCGACGGCGGGGTTCACGCGTCCTCCGCGAGGGAGCGGTAGCGGGCCTCGTTCCGGGTGGCGCTGCGCACGTACAGGGCGCCGACGGTGATCGCGAGGGGGTACACGCCGGCGGCGACGAGCAGCCACGACACGGGCACCCCGAACAGGAACGCCTCCTCGAGCCCGGGCAGCAGCGTGACGGCGACGACGAACACGGCCGTTGCGCCGACGAACCCGAGCGCGAACACGAGCCCGGCCCGCAGCTGCGACCGGATCAGCGAGCGCACGTACTCGCCTTCGATGTCGCTGGTTGTCGCGGCGCGGCCGCGCGCGCCCCAGCCGCCACCCGCGACGGATGCCCCGCCGCCACCGGATGCCCCGGGCTGGGCGCCCGCCCGGGGCGCGGTCACCCGCACCCGCACGGGCGGGGTCGGCGGCGGAGCATCCGCCCGCGAGCCATCCGCCCCGGCGGCACCGGGCGAGCCATCCGCGCCCGGCGCGACCTCCTCCGGCGCGCCGCTCACGGCCTCGGCCGGATCGTCGTCGAGTCGAGGCGCTCGCGCAGGCCCGGCAGGAGCCGGCGGCTCACCGGCAGCTCCGCCGCGCCGACGGTGATGCTCGGCCGGTCGCCGCCGAGGCGCACCCGCGACACGTGGGGGAGCGACACGAGGTACGAGCGGTGCACCCGTACGAACCCGGCGTCGGCCCACTGCCGTTCGAGGTCGGCCATCGGCACGCGCACGAGGTAGCTCGCCTCCTCGGTGTGGAGCCTGGCGTAGTCGCCCTGCGCCTGCACGTACCGCACGTCGTCGCGGCGGATCATCCGCGTCGTGCCGCCGAGCGTCACCGCGATCACCTCCGGCTGCGCCGCCGGCCCGGAGCCGGCCGAACCCGCCAGGCTGCCCGCACCCGCCGGCGGCTGCGCCGCGCGCAGCGCCTCGACGATGCGCGACACCGACCGGGCCAGCCGCTCGGCGCGCACCGGCTTCAGCAGGTAGTCGACCGCGGCGAGGTCGAACGCCTCGAGCGCGCCCTCCTCGTCGGCGGTGACGAAGACGAGCGCCGGCGCGTGCTCGAAGCGCTGCAGCGCCCGTGCGAGGTCGAAGCCGGTGAGGCCGGGCATGTGGATGTCGAGGAACGCCGCGTCGACCGGTTCGCGGGTCAGCAGGCGGATCGCCTCCGAGCCAGAGTTCGCCTGATGGATCACGCCGACGCGGGGATCCTGCCCGAGGAGGAACGCCAGTTCGTCGACCGCGGGCTGCTCGTCGTCGGCGATGAGGACGCTGATCACGTCTCGATTCTCCCCTCCAGCGACCCCGCGGGCTCGGCGCTCCGGCCGGGCTGCGACTTCGGCACCCGCATGCGCACGAGCGTGCCGGCGCCGACGGCCGTCTCGACGACGAGCCCATGCTCGTCGCCGTACACCTGCCGCAGCCGGGCGTCGACGTTGCGGAGCCCCACGTGCTCGCCCGGCGCACCCGCGAGCACCCCTTCGAGCACGACGGGGTCGATGCCGACGCCGTCGTCCTCGACGGTGATCTGGGCGAACGCGCCCTGGTCCTCCGCGGTGATGGTGATGCGCCCGCCGCCCTCCTTGGCCTCCAGTCCGTGCCGCACCGCGTTCTCGACGAGCGGCTGGATCGACAGGAACGGCACCACCGTCGAGAGCACCTCGGGCGCGATCTGCAGGGTCACCCGCAGCCGGGCGCCGAACCGTGCGCGCTCGAGCCGCAGGTACGAGTCGATCGAGCGCAGCTCCTCGGCGACGGTCGTGAAGTCGCCGTGCCGGCGGAACGAGTACCGGGTGAAGTCGGCGAACTCGAGCACGAGCTCCCGGGCCTGCGCGGGGTCGGTGTTGATGAACGACGCGATCGCGTTCAGCGAGTTGTAGATGAAGTGGGGGCTGATCTGCGCCCGCAGCGCCCGCACCTCGGCTTCGGCGAGGGCCGCGCGCGAGGCATCCAGTTCGCCCAGCTCGACCTGCGCCGCCACCCAGTCGGCCACCTCGCCGGTGGCGCGCACGAGCCCCGACCGCACGGGGGAGGCGAACGCCACGACCGCCCCGACCGCACGACGGCCGACGAGCACGGGCGCCGCCGCGGCATCCGTCTCGCGCTCGCCCAGCCGGATGCGCCGCTGCAGCTGCGGCTTCCCCGATGCCGCGGCCTGGGCCGCGAGCCGGCGGGCCGCGTCGGCGAGCGCCTCGTCGCCGTCGATCGCGACCTGCCCGGCCGCGTCGACGATCGCGAGGCTCTCGCACGCCAGCAGGGCCCGCAGGTGACGGGCGGCGCGCAGCGCGTCCTGCTCCGCGGCACCTCCCGCACCGGATGCCCCGCCCGAACCGCCCGAACCAGCGGCTCCGGATGCCCCGCCCAGCCCGCCGCGCAGGTGCTTCGCCGCGCGCGACGCGAGGTGCAGGGTGCGGTACGTCGCCCGCTCCTCGTCGGTGCCGAGGTCCTTCGACGCGACCACGAGCCGGCGCAGCAGCACGATGATGCCGACCGCGAGCGCGCCCGCGACCACACCGGCAGCGGTGGCGAGCAGCATCGACTCGGGCATCCCTCAACGGTAGCCGTCGTTCGTCGCGGCCCTCGCGCCGTTCGTCGCATCAGCGGCGCCGTTCACCGACGACGAGCGGCGGCCGCCCCCGCCGGCCGCCCGCGACGACCAGCATGGACGCACTGCGAACGCAGTGGCGCGGCGTCGACCGCGTCGACCCCCCTCGAAGGAGAGAGCCATGGGCAACGACGCCCTGAGCGGCACCACGACGGACGACCCCGTCGTCGACTATCCGGCGGTGCAGGCCACACCGGAATTCCAGCGGTTGCGGCGGTCGCACCGCAGCTTCGTGTTCCCCGTCCTGGCCGCGTGCCTCGTGTGGTACCTGGCCTACGTGCTGCTCGCCAGCTACGCGCACGACTTCATGTCGATCAAGGTCTGGGGCAGCGTGAACGTCGCGATGCTGCTGGGCCTGGCCCAGGTCGTCACGACCTTCGCCGTGACCATGTGGTACGTCCACTTCGCGAACAAGACCCTCGACCCGCAGGCCGCCGCCATCCGCGACGAGATCGAGCAGGGCACCGTCGGCCAGGGGGTGACCCGCTGATGCTGCACCTCGAAGCGGCGACCTCGTCGCCCGGCAACCCCTGGCTCAACATCGGCATCTTCGCGGCGTTCGTCGCGATCACGATGGTGATCGTGTTCCGCGCGAGCCGGAACAACAAGACCGCGGCCGACTACTACGCGGCCGGCCGCTCCTTCACCGGCGGCCAGAACGGCTCGGCCATCGCGGGCGACTACCTGTCGGCGGCGTCGTTCCTCGGCATCGTCGGCGCGATCGCGATCACCGGCTACGACGGGTTCCTCTACTCGATCGGCTTCCTCGTGGCGTGGCTCGTCGCGCTGCTGCTCGTCGCCGAGCTCATGCGCAACACGGGCCGGTTCACCATGGCCGACGTGCTGTCGTTCCGGCTCAAGCAGAAGCCGGTCCGCATCGCGGCCGCGACGACGACGCTCGTCGTCTGCTTCTTCTACCTGCTCGCGCAGATGGCGGGCGCCGGCGGCCTGGTGTCGCTGCTGCTCGGCATCACCGACGGCCTGGGCCAGTCGCTCGTCATCACCGTCGTCGGCGCGCTGATGATCATGTACGTCCTCATCGGCGGCATGAAGGGCACCACCTGGGTGCAGATCATCAAGGCGGTGCTGCTCATCGCGGGCGCCGGCGTGATGACCGTCTGGGTGCTCGCCCTGCACGGGTTCGACTTCTCGGCGCTGCTCGACCACGCCGTCGAGGTGGCCGGCAACCCGGCGATCCTCGAGCCGGGCCTCAAGTACGGCGTGACGGATGTCTCGAAGATCGACTTCCTCTCGCTCGGCCTGGCGCTCGTGCTCGGCACCGCGGCCCTGCCGCACGTGCTCATGCGGTTCTACACGGTGCCCACGGCGAAGGAGGCCCGCAAGTCGGTCGTCTGGGCGATCTGGCTCATCGGCATCTTCTACGTGTTCACGCTCGTGCTCGGCTACGGGGCGGCGGCCCTCGTCGGCCCGTCGGTCATCGCCGCGGCGCCGGGCGGCCCGAACTCGGCGGCCCCGCTGCTCGCGTTCGCCCTCGGCGGCCCGCTGCTGCTCGGCCTGATCTCGGCGATCGCGTTCGCGACGATCCTCGCGGTCGTCGCCGGCCTCACCATCACGGCGGCCGCGTCGTTCGCGCACGACATCTACGCATCGGTCGTGAAGAAGGGCAAGCCCGAGCCGGGTGCCGAGGTGAAGGTGGCCCGTCGCACGGTCGTCGTCATCGGCATCGTCGCGATCATCGGCGGCATCGCCGCGAACGGCCAGAACGTCGCGTTCCTCGTGGCGCTCGCGTTCGCGGTCGCCGCCTCGGCGAACCTGCCGACGATCGTGTACTCGCTCTACTGGAAGCGGTTCACCACCAAGGGCGCGCTCTGGAGCATGTACGGCGGCCTCGCGGCGGCGATCGTGCTGATCGTGTTCTCGCCGGTGGTGTCGGGGTCGGAGACCTCGATGCTGAAGACCGAGGCCATCGACTTCGCGTTCTTCCCGCTGTCGAACCCCGGCATCATCTCGATCCCGCTCGCGTTCTTCCTGGGCTGGCTCGGGACCGTGCTCGACAAGGGCAAGGAGGACCCGCTGAAGGAGTCCGAGATGGAGGTGCGCGCCCTCACCGGCGTCGGAGCCGAGAAGGCGACGCAGCACTAGGCCGGTCGCCGGCGTGGGGGCGCCGGCGACCCATCACTCGATGCGGCCAGGACCGCCTGCCCGGTCGCATCGAACAACGAGGACGGGGTCGGATGCCACGGGCATCCGGCCCCGTCCTACCGGTGGTTGAGCCCGTCGAAACCACCCCTCCGCGAGCCCGGTGGTTTCGACAGGCTCAACCACCGAGACTCGGGGCGGTGGTTTCGACAGGCTCAACCACCGAGGAAGCTACGACCGCGAGCCGCGGCGGAGGCGGGCGACGCCCCACGCGAGCAGGGCGGCGCCGACGACCGCGACGATCGGCCCGACGATCGCCCAGAGCAGTTCCCCGCTCATGACGGAGCCGGGCAGGACGCCCGCGCCCTGCAGCGTCCAGACCACGCCCGACAGGGCCAGCAGGCCACCGCCGATGATGAGCAGCCAGTTCATGGTTCCGCCTTCCGCCGGGGCATCCGCCCTACATGTTGATCATGTGGCCCGCGAGGCCGTGGAACGCCTCCTGCAGCGCCTCCGACAGGGTCGGGTGCGTGTGCACGTTGCGGGCGAGTTCGAGCGCGCCGAGGTCCCACTTCTGCGCGAGCGTGAGCTCGGGCAGCAGCTCCGAGACATCCGGACCGATGAGGTGGCCGCCGAGCAGCTCGAGGTGCTTCTTGTCGGCGACGAGCTTCACGAAGCCGACGGGCTCGCCGAGGCCGTTCGCCTTGCCGTTCGCGCTGAACGGGAACTTCGAGACGACCACGTCGTAGCCCTCGTCGCGCGCCTGCTGCTCGGTGAGGCCGAACGACGCGACCTGGGGCGAGCAGAACGTCGCGCGCGGCATCATCCGGTAGTCGCCGAGCTCCATCGTCTCGGCGTTGCCGATGGTCTCGGATGCGACGACGCCCTGCGCCTCGGCGACGTGGGCGAGCATGAGCTTCGCGGTGACGTCGCCGATCGCGTAGATGTGCGGCACGTTCGTGCGCATCCGCTCGTCGATCGCGATGGCGCCGCGCTCGGCGAGCTGCACGCCGGTGTGCTCGAGGCCGAAGCCCTCGACGTTCGGCGCGAAGCCGACGGAGATGAGCGCCTTGTCGGCCTGCAGCGAGCCCGGCTGGCCGTCGGCCCCGGTGTAGGTGACGGTGACGGATGCCCCGTCGTCGACGACGCTCTCGACCTTCGTCGAGGTGAGGATGGGCACGCCGAGGTTGCGGTACTGGCGGGTGATCTCCTTCGAGACCTCGACGTCCTCGTTGGGGAGCGCGCGGTCGAGGAACTCGATGACGGTGACCTCGACGCCGTAGTTGCGCAGCACGTACGCGAACTCCATGCCGATCGCGCCGGCGCCGACGATGGCGATCGAGCGGGGCAGGTCGCGCGTGAGGATCTGCGTCTCGTAGGTGACGACGTTCTGCGAGAGCTGCACGCCGGGCAGGAGCCGCACGCGCGAGCCGGTCGCGATGATCGCGTTCGCGAACGTGAGCTGCTCGACCGTGCCGTCGGCCTTCGCGACGTCGATCGAGTTCGGGCCCGTGAATGAGCCGCGGCCGTCGAACTCGGTGATGCCGTTCTTCTTCATGAGGAAGTGCACGCCCTTGACGTGCTTGTCGGACACCTGGCGGCTGCGGTCGAACGCGGCACCGAAGTCGAAGTGGGCGTCGCCGGTGATGCCGAAGGTCGCCGCCTGCGCGTGGAAGATGTGCGCCAGCTCCGCGTTGCGCAGCAGCGCCTTCGACGGGATGCAGCCGACGTTGAGGCAGACGCCGCCCCAGTACTTCTCCTCGATGACGGCGACCTTCTGGCCGAGCTGGGCGGCGCGGATGGCGGCCACATAGCCGCCGGGACCCGCGCCGAGGACGATGACGTCGAAGTGGGTGGTCATGCTCCGAGCCTAGACGCGACGGGCGCCTGCCGACCTTCGGATGATTCCGGCCAACGTGTCCGGAACCCGCGGATGGCGGCGGCCGCCCCGACGTACGCTCGACCGGTGACCGAACGCACCACCGAGGCATCCGCTGCGACCGACGCATCCGCCGGCCTCCCTGCTGACGAGGCCGCCGCCGCGCCCGCGGGGGCCGCGCCCGTGGTGGGCCGGCCCGGCCGGCTGTCGGCGTGGCTGCAGTTCCTCGCGATGGGGCTCGTCTGGGGCTCGAGCTTCCTCTTCATGAAGGTCGCGCTCGAGGGCGTCTCGTTCGGGCAGGTCGCCTGGAGCCGCACGGTGCTCGGCGCGATCGCGCTCGGCCTCATCGTGCTCGTGACGCGGCCGCGCGTGACGGGCGCCGACGGGGTTCCCGGTCCGGTGCTGCCCCGCGAGAAGGCGGTGTGGGGCCACTTCCTGGTGGTGGCGTTCACGACGTGCGTCATCCCGTACCTCTGCTTCGCGTGGGCCGAGCAGTACGTGTCGTCGAGCCTCGCCTCGATCTACAACGCGACCACGCCGATCATGACCGCGCTCATGGCGACCCTCGTGTTCCGCGTCGAGCGGCTCGGCGGCAGCCGCTGGTTCGGCGTCGGCCTCGGCATCGTCGGGGTGCTCGTGGTCATCGGCCCGTGGCAGCTCACCGCCCTGACCGGCAGCCTCGCCGGCCAGCTCGCGTGCCTCGTCGCGACGCTCTGCTACGGCTTCACGTTCGGGTACCAGCGGCGGTTCCTCAGCCAGCGGCCGATCGCGCCGGCGACGTTCGCGTTCCTGTCGATCGGGGTCTCGGCCCTCGTGATGCTCGTGCTCACGCCGTGGCTCGCGCTGTCGCCCGTCGAGCTCGACTGGCGCATCACGGCGTCGCTGCTGGCGCTCGGCGTGCTCGGCACCGGGCTCGCCTACATCTGGAACATCAACGTGCTGCGCGCGTGGGGCCCGACCGGCACGTCGACCGTCACCTACGTGACGCCCGTGGTCGGCGTCGCGCTCGGCATGGCGCTCCTCGGCGAGCGACTGAGCTGGCACGAGCCCGTCGGCGCGGCGCTGGTGCTCGTCGGCATCCTGTTCGCCCAGGGGCGCCTGCGGCTCGGGCGGCGTCGGAGCGGGGTATCCGCCGGCTGATCGCACCGGATGGTCCGGTGCGCGGTCCTGCACCGGGTGCGCGATCCAACTCGGGCGGCCGTTCCTCGCCCCGGCGGCCGTTCCTCTGCGCGCCCGAGCGAGGAACAGCCGCCTGAATCGGAGGGTTGACACACGCTCGGTTCCATGGTTAGTTACTTGAGTAATGAACCGGTGAGGCCGACCCGAGGCCTTCGACAGACAGGCCGCAGATGGACGAATCACGCCCGATCTTCATCCAGATCGCGGAGCAGATCGAGAACGACATCATCGACGGATCCCTGCCCGAGGGCAGCCAGATCCCGTCGACGAACGAGTTCGCGGCGTTCCTGCGCGTGAATCCGGCCACTGCATTGAAGGGAGTGAACCGCCTTGTCGACGACGGCATCGTGGAGAAGCGAAGGGGCATCGGCATGTTCGTGACCGTCGGGGCCCGCGATCGGCTCGTCGAGCGACGACGAGCGGAGTTCGCCGCCCAGTACATCCGACCGCTCATCGTCGAGGCCGAGAAGCTCGGCATCGACATCGACCAGCTCGCGGTACTCGTCCGCGAGGAGAGGATCCAGTCATGACCCGCACCGTGGTCCGGGCCTCCGGACTCACCAAGCGCTACGGCTCGTTCACCGCCGTCGACGCCGTTGACTTCGAACTCGAGGAGCACCGCATCTACGGCCTCCTCGGCCGCAACGGCGCCGGCAAGACGACGATCATGCAGCTGCTCACCGGCCAGCTCTTCCCGAACGCGGGCGAGCTCGAGGTGTTCGGCCGCACGCCCGCCGAGCACGCCGACGTGCTGCGCCGCGTGTGCTTCATCGCCGAGTCGCAGCGGTACCCCGAGGACTTCACGCCGAAGCACGTGTTCCGCGCGGCGCCGTGGTTCTTCGAGCACTGGGACGCCGAGTTCGCCGAGCGCCTCGTCGCCGACTTCCGGCTCCCGGTGAAGCGCCGGCTCAAGAAGCTGAGCCGCGGCCAGCTCTCCGCCGTCGGCGTCATCGTCGGCCTCGCGAGCCGCGCACCGCTCACGTTCTTCGACGAGCCGTACCTCGGCCTCGACGCCGTCGCCCGGCACATCTTCTACGACCGGCTGCTCGAGGACTACGCCGAGCATCCCCGCACGATCGTGCTGTCGACGCACCTGATCGACGAGGTGGCGAACCTCCTCGAGCACGTGATCCTCATCGACCAGGGCCGCATCCTGCTCGACCGCGACGCCGACGAGGTGCGCGGCTCCGCGACCACCGTCGCCGGCGCCCGCGCCGCCGTCGACGAGTTCGTCGAGGGCCGCACCGTGATCGGCCGGGAGTCGCTCGGCGGCCTCGCCTCGGTCACCGTCGACGGCCGGCTCGACCGGGCCGACCGCGTGCGCGCCGCCGAGGCGGGCCTCGAGCTCGCCCCGGTGTCGCTGCAGCAGCTCATCGTGCACCTCACCGGCGGCGACCTCGCCGCGGAGCCCGAGGCATCCGACAACGTCATCACCCTCAAGAAGGGAGCCGCAGCATGACCGCCGTGACCGCGACCGCCGTGGGCACCACCCCGCGCGTCCGCCCGAACGAGATCTGGCGCATCGTCCGACTGCACGTCGTGAACCCGTCGATCTTCTTCATCGTGCCGTGGACGATCATCGCCGGCGCCTGGGCCGTGAGCATGGTCCTGGTGCTCATCATCTCCGCCGCCGGCGGGCCGACCGACGAGGTCACCAAGGGCATGCAGTACAGCTGGGCCGTGCTGTCGCCGCAGTGGTACCTCGTCGTCGTCGGGGTGCAGGCGATCGCCTTCACCTTCCAGTTCGCCCTCGGCTTCGGCGCGACCCGCCGGGACTACTGGGTCGGCACGGTGATCATGTTCCTGCTCGTCTCGGCGTTCAACGCGGTGGCGATCGCGACGCTCGTGATCCTGGAGCGCGCGACGGATCACTGGTGGATCGGCACGGCGATGTTCGACGCGCTCTGGTACGTCGACTCCGACTGGCTGACCGCCGCGTACACGACGTTCGCGTTCCAGATGTTCATCCTCACCATCGGCGCCGCCGCCACCACGGTGTACATGCGCTGGCGGATGGCGGGCATGCTGACCCTCGGCGCGTCCGCGCTCGCGATCCTGCTCGGCATCGTCGCCATCCTCACCTTTACCGAGTCGTGGATCCCGCTCTGGGAGTGGTTCGCGTCGGTCGGCCTGGTCGGCGGCTTCTCCATCCTGCTGGTGCTGTCGGCGCTCTGCGCGGTGTTCGGCTACGCCATCATCCGGCGGGCCACGCCGCGCTGACCCGGAGACCGGCATCGGTCCGCGCTCGCCGGACCATCCGATCCGCTCGGGACCACCGCATCCGGTGGTCCCGAGCGACACGGATGGTCCGGCGTTCGTGTGACGCGAGCGGATGCCGCGCCTCCCGCCGTCGCCTAGGGTCGAAGCCATGAGTGCCATCGACGATCGCGACGCCGCGATGACCGAGCTCCTCGGCATCCGGTCGAGCATCGACAACATCGACGCCGCCCTGATCCACCTGTTGGCGGAGCGCTTCAAGTTCACCCAGCACGTCGGCCGGTTGAAGGCGCGGCACGGCCTGCCGCCGAGCGACCCGGAGCGCGAGAAGCGCCAGATCGCACGCCTCCGCGCGCTCGCCGAGGAAGCGCACCTCGACCCGGCGTTCGCCGAGAAGTGGTTCAACTTCATCGTGGCCGAGGTGATCCAGCACCACGAGGAGCTCGCCGGGAACGGCGGCGGAGCCGCAGCCGCCGCAGCCGCCGCATCCGGTTCGGCCGGCGGCGCCATCGCGCCCGAGGGTCGATGACCGACTGGTACCCGGCGCCGCTGCCGTCGCAGGAGGGGCGGCGGTTCCTCGTCACCGGCGCGAACGCGGGCATCGGCTTCTTCACCAGCGCACGGCTCGCCGGCGCCGGCGCGCAGGTCGTGATGACCGGGCGCAGCACCGAGCGCGTCGAACGCGCGGCCGGTGCGATCCGCGAGCGCCTCGAGGCCGGCGCGGGGCACGAAGTCGGCGGGTCGATCGAGACCCTCGTCATCGACCAGGCCTCGCTCGACTCGGTCGCCGCCGGCGCCGCGGCGCTCCTCGCAGGCGACCCGTTCGACGGGATCGCGCTCAACGCCGGCATGGTGCACACGCCGCGCCGCCGGGAGACGAGCGCCGACGGGCACGAGCTCGTGCTGGCGACGAACACGCTCGGCGCCTTCGCGCTGCACGCGCGGCTCCTCGGGCACGTGCGAGCCGACGCGCGGATCGTAACGCTCGGGTCGCTGTCGACGCAGCTGTCGACCTTCCGCCTCGACGACCTGGAGCTCACCCGCTCGTACGACTCGTGGCGCGCGTACGCGCAGTCGAAGATCGCCAACCACGCGCTCGCGTTCGAGCTCGACCGCCGTCTCCGCGGGATCGGCGCGCCGCTCCGCAGCGTCGTCGCCCACCCCGGCTACTCGACCTCCGGGCGCACGCCGTACGTGCCGGGCGTGAACGAGCCGACCCGCGGCAAGCGGTTCGCCGACGAGCTGCAGGGCGCGTGGGCGCAGGGCAAGCACCGCGGCGCCGAGGTCGTGCTGCACGCGCTCACCGCCGACGGCGTCGAGGGCGGCCAGTTCTGGGGCCCGCGCCACCGCACGAAGGGCGCGCCGGCGCTCGCCCGGCCGACGCGGACCTCGACCGATCCCTCGATCGGCGCCCGGGTATGGGCGTTCGCCGAGCAGGCGACCGGCGTGCGGCACGGGCTGGTCGGATGATCCGCCGCATCGTCGCCGACTGGTGGGCGTCGCCTCGGGGCCGCAGGCTCCTCGTGCAGGTCGGGGTCGTCATCGGCATCCTGATGGCCGTCATCGGCATCTTCTCCGCTCGGTACGGATGGCTCGTCGCGGGGCTCATCGTCGTGGTCATCGCGGCCGCGTCGGGGCCGTGGCGCACCCGGCGCGAGCGGCGCTGATCGCCGCGACCGCCATCCGCGGTCCGCCGGACGCGCCGCGCCGGTCGGGCCGTCCTGTCCATGTGGATGCCTCGGCGATACGCTGACCCCACGAGCGACCGCAACGTGGGGGTGTGCGGACGCAGTGTGTCGCAGGGGGGAACGCGATGTCAGAGTCCACGAGTGCGCCCGGATCCACGGAGCCGAATCGTCGCGGCGGCGCCCGGTTCTGGGTGCTCGCCATCATCATCGGCCTGGCGGTGATCGTCGCCGGCGTGCTGATCTACCAGGCGTCGTACTCGGCGTTCACCGCGCAGACGCAGACCGGGTCGAGCACGTTCTCGTCCGGCAACGTCGAGCTCTCGAACGACAACGAGGCCGAATCGGTGTTCACGGCGACGGGGCTGAAGCCCGGCGCCTCCGGCAGCGCCGATGTCGTCGTGACCTACACCGGTTCGCTCGACGCCACCGTCCGCCTGTACGCGTCGTCGTCGACCGGCGACCAGACGCTCGCCGACGGCCTCGACCTCACCATCACGCCGAAGGTCGACGGCGCGGCGCAGGGCACGCCCTTCACCGGGACGCTGGCCGAGTTCCAGGCGATCACCGATTGGGATTCGGGCATCCTCGAGCTGCCGGTCTCGACCGGTGACCAGATCACCTACACCGTCGAGTACGTGGTGGCGGACACCGCCGAGCAGGGCGCGAGTGCGGACGTCACCTTCGTCTGGGAGGCGCAGAACACCTGAGCACGCACACGCGGGAGGCGCCGACCGCGACGGTGCCGGGTTGGCGCCGCACGCCGATCGACGACCTGCCGTGGCCGGTGCTGATCCGAGTCGCGCTGTGCCGCGGGCTGGTGGTCATGGTGATCACGCTGGCTGCCGCCGCGTTCCTGCCGAGGCCGTTCGGGTTCGTCGGCACGACGATCATCACCGGGTCGATGCAGCCGTCGATCCAGCCGGGCGACGTCGCCCTCGTGTTCCCGCTGCCCGCCGACGAGTACGTCGAGGGGCAGGTGATCCTCTTCCCGGATCCGGCCGACCCCACCCGGCAGCTCCTGCACCGACTCGTCGAGATCGCCTCGGACGGCTCGTTCGTCACCCAGGGCGACGCGAACCGGTCGCCCGACTCGACGCGGGTCGACCCGGCGACCGTCATCGGCGTGGGCCGCATCCTCGTCCCGTCGATCGGCCTGCCGATCGTGTGGGCGGCGAGCGGCTTCTGGCTGCTCACCTGGGCCGCGCTCATCGTCGGGGTGATCGTCGTCCGCGGCACCCTGACCATCGAGTTCTTCCCCGCACCCGCAAGCAGGAGGCCACCCGCGTGGTGGTCGAGTCGACCGCCACCCTGCTCACCATCGCCTTCGGCGTGCTGATCGTGCTGGTCGGCATCCAGCGCAGCACGTACGCGGGGTACACGGCGATGACCGGCGCGGATGCCTCGTGGGCGATGGAGGCCGTGGCGTCGCCGCCGACCACGTGCGAGGTCAACCGCTGGGCCTACCACACCTGGGGCACCAATGGCATCGCCGACTTCAACGTGGCGAATCGCGGGGACACCGCGGTGCCGGGCTCCTGGACCCTCGAGTGGGACTGGGTCGACGACCAGTACACGAACCGGGGTTCGCTGGCGTACTCGGTCGTGCAGGAGGGGCAGCACGTCAGGTACACGGCGTACGACTGGGCGGGCATCGCGGTCGGCGCGGAGCGCCCGGGTCAGATCGACGTCAGCACGGCGAGCATGTCGTTCCTCATCCCCACGAACTTCGTGCTGAACGGCAAGCCGTGCGCGTACGTGCCGGCGTCGCCGACCGCCCCTGAATCCGGGGAGCCGGGCGAGAACGTGATCGTGCCGCCTCCGGCCGGCGCCACCCTCGGCCCGATCCCCGCGCCGGAGTCGCCTGCGGAGCCCGTGCCGGAACCCGTGCCGGAGTCGCCGGAGGACGCGACGCCCGGCCAGGCGCCCGAGCCGCAGCCGGAGTCGGCCCCGGTCCCCACGCCACAGCCGTGACGGCGCGGGCGCGAGGCATCCGCTCGCCCTCGCCCTCGCCCTGGCGCACCGGACCCGGCAGACTGGCCGGATGATCTCGCGTGAGCTGGCCGTCATCCTGAAGCGGGCCGGGCTCGCCTGGCATCCCGCGTCGGGCGACCGGTTCCAGCTCGACCTGCCCGACCACGTCGAGGCCGAGTTCGAGGCCGACGTGTACACCGTGAGCGAGATGACGATCGAGTCGCAGCGCACGCCCACCGGCACGATCCTCGGCTTCAACGGCACCACCGAGTGGGCGCTCGACTCGCTCACGATCGCCGACGCGGTCTGGCTGCCGCGGGAGGACCAGCTGCGCGACCTGCTGCGCGGCACCTTCCGCGCGCTGCGCCGGCTGCCCGACGCGTTCGAGGTCGAGGTCGAGTTCGGCGGCGAGGCGCTGCGGTTCGAGCATCCGGATGCCTCGGAGGCGTACGGGATGGCCCTGCTGGAGCTCATCGGCCGGGCGGGCTGATCGCCGCGCCGCGACGCGAGTCATCCTCCGGGCTGACGCCGCGGGCGGGAGCGGTTCGCTAGCGTTCCCGGATGGCCAGCCGTCGCACCGAGATTCCGCCTGCTCCGATCCTCGCCCTCGTGGTGCTCGCGATGGGCGTGCTCGTCATCGCTCCCGGAGCGCTCAGCGGGGCGGTCGCCGATGCCGTGATGCCGCTCCGGTTCGCCGTGCCCGAGGTCGCGCTGCTCGCGCCGGCCGCCATCGCCGCGCTCGCCGTGCTGGCGGTCTGGGCCTTCGCCCGGGCGCCGCGGACGGGCGCCGATCGGATC
The DNA here is from genome assembly GCF_043950245.1 of Agromyces sp. MMS24-K17. Lineage (GTDB taxonomy): Bacteria > Actinomycetota > Actinomycetes > Actinomycetales > Microbacteriaceae > Agromyces. The sequence continues at coordinate 1,264,519 of NZ_CP171640.1, forward strand.
GTCGCAACGATCGCGCTGGCCGCCGTGCCCGTCGCCTACCTCTCGAGCGAGACCCTCAAGTCCGCGTTCGCGGAGGAGCGACCCTGCCAGGCCGCTGCGGTCGCCGCAGGCTGCCCCGGGGCGGGCGACTGGTCGTTCCCGTCGAACCATTCGACCGTCGCGTTCGCGCTCGCTGCCTCGGTAGCGCTCGTCGTGTCGGGCTGGGTCGCGGTGACGAGCGCGGTCCTCGCGGTCGTCGCGGCGTCGGGCCGGGTGCTCGAGGGGGTCCACTACCCGCACGACGTCGCGGCCGGCGCGCTCGTCGGGATCGCGTGCGTGGTCCTGGCGACCCGGGTCGCGGCTGCGCCCGCCCGGCGGTGGGTCGGCCGGCTCGCCGAACGGCATCGCCGGCGGAAGGCCTGATCAGGGGCGAGCCGGCCCGGATGCCTCGCTGCAGGCGTGGATCGCCGCGGCCACGAGATCGGGACGGGTGAACGGGAGGTCGTGCGCGGCGCCCGCGACGACCTGCGACGCGCGTCCGTGCGCGGCTGCCACGAGGGACGACGACTCGCGCATGATCGGCCGTTCGCCCGCCCCTGCCAGTACCTCGACGGGGCCGGGATACCCCGCCCAGGCCGGTGGCAGACGGAACGCCAGGTTCTCGCCGACGCTCGCCAGCAGGGTTCGTCGACTCGTCGCCGCGCTGTCGCGCACGTAGTCGTCGATCAGCTCGGACGGGATCGAGAGCTCGCGGGCCTGCACGCGCGCGAAGGATGGTCGACGCGCGAGCGGGGCCGCGGCCGACAGCATCGCAAGCGTCGTGCGGCGGAACCGGGCAGGTCGTGCCTCGGCGCTCACGATCACGGCGCCGGTGACGAGATCCGGCTCCGCGGCGGCCAGGGCGATCGCGAGCTGCGCGCCGAGGGAGAAGCCGGCGACCAGGGCTCCGTGCGGGGCGAGGTCGCGGAGGATGCCGGCGAGCTCGTCGACCACGGCCCGGTGGGTGGGGTACGTCTCGGCTGAGCTGCGGCCGAACCCGGGGAGGTCGGGCACGATCACCCGGAAGCCGCCATCGAGTCGCTCGAGCGTCGGCCGCCACATCCACCCGGCGACGCCCGCGCCGTGCAGCAGGAGCAGCGGACGCCCCGATCCTGTCTCCGAGACGTGCATCGACTCGTCCCCCTTCCGATCCATCCAAGATTAAGCGCTTTATTTGCCGCGGATCGGCGGCTATGGTGGCCCCATGGTCGAGGAGCTGTCCGAGATCTCGATCGTGCGGCGCCGACCGGCGGTCGTGATCGGAGTCCCGGTGCTCGCGCGATTCGACGAGCTCTCGGAGCTCGTGCCCCTGGCCTGGGCCGAGGCGTTCCGCCGCTTCGACGGGCCGCTCGCCGAGGCGAGCACCCGCGTCGGCGATCGATACCACGAGGTGGTCGGCCTGCTGGGCGAGGTCGACGCGCAGGTGGACGGTGCGGTGCATGCGCTGGTACCTGCCGGCGAGTACGCGACCGCGACCCATCGCGGCGATCGAGTCTCGATCGCCGAGTCGTTCGGGCGGATCGAATCGTGGATCGCCGCGCAGGGCCGTGAGGTCGGCGCCGGCAAGCTCGACGTCGGCTACCTCCGCGACGGCTCGGAGCGGGCGCACGACCTCTACGTGAGCATCCGCCCCGCGCACCACGGCTGAGGCCCGGGAACGCACGGGTCGGACGTCTCTGCGCCGGGCTGGCGCGTCGTGCCTGCGGGCGGGGCGCCGTGCGGGGCGGCGAGTAGGGTGCATAGTCGTGGGAAGAACGGCCGATGCGAAACGGCGAGTGACGATCGAGGACATCGCCGCTCGTGCGGGCGTGTCGATCGGCGCGGTCTCATTCGCCCTGAACGGTCGCAAGGGCGTCTCCGACGAGACGCGCGCGCGCATCCTCCGCGTCGCCGACGAGCTCGGCTGGGCGCCTGCCGGCGCGGCTCGCTCGCTCGCCGAGGCGAAGACGAACACCTTCGGGCTGGTGCTGGCCCGCGACCCGCGCAACCTCGGCCTCGAGTCCTTCTACATGCAGTTCTTCGCGGGCATCGAGACGGAGCTCTCGCCGCGAGGCTACGGACTGCTGCTGCAGGTGGTGCCCGACCTCGAGCGGGAGCTCGAGACCCTGCGGCTCTGGCGGAACGGTCGCCGGGTCGACGGGGTGATCCTCGTGGACATCCGGCAGGACGACCCCCGGGTGGCCTACCTCGCCGAGCATCCCGGCCTGCCGACGCTCGTCGTCGGCGACCCGGGATTCGCCGGACCGCACTCGTCGGTGTGGACCGACGACGCCGCGGCATCCCGCGAGGCCGTGCGAGTCCTCGCCGGGCTCGGGCACCGCCGGATCGCGCGCGTCGCGGGCCTGGAGGAACTCGCGCACACGCGGATCCGCGACGACGCGTTCCTCGACGAGGTCGCGGCGGTCGGGGTGGAGGGCGAGATCTTCCGCACCGACTACTCGGCGGAGCAGGGCGGCTCAGCCACGGCCGCCGCGTTGCGCTCGGCGAACCCGCCCACCGCGTTCGTGTACGACAACGACATCATGACCGTCGCCGGAATGTCGGCGATCACCCAGCTCGGCCTCCGGGTGCCCGAGGACGTCTCCGTGATCGCGTGGGACGATTCGGTGCTCTGCCGGCACACGGTGCCGACGCTGTCGGCCATGAGCCATGACGTCATCGCGTTCGGGGCGCACGTGGCTCGGCGGCTGTTCGAGGTGGTCGGCGGCGCGGAGCCGGCCGCGTCCCTCGACTCGACCCCGCGACTGCAGGCGCGCGGGTCGACGGGTCCCGCGCCGGTCGGCGCCTGACTCGGCGGCGGCGTCAGCGGGTCGCCGCGACCGCGGGCGTGCGTTCGCCGCTGCCGCGTTCGATGATCCAGGTCGGCAGCACGAGTTGCTTCGTGACGCCGGTGGGGTCGCCCATACGCTCGAGCGCGAGGTGGGCGGCGCGCCGCCCCAGCTCGGCGGGGTCGTAGGAGATGACCGAGACCCCGAGGACATCGGCGGTGTCGAAGTCGTCGAAGCCGATGAGCGCCGTTCGGTCGTCGCCCGCCTCGCGCATCGCGCGCAGTGCTCCGACGGTCACCCGGTTGTTCCCCGCGATGATCGCGGTCGGTGGGTCGGCCTGCTCGAGGAGCTCGCGGATGATCCGTTCGGGCGCCCTCGACCGATCGTCGTCGAGGCGGGCCCACGGCGCGGTGTCGGGGATGCCGGCGTCGGCCATCGCCTCCCGGTAGCCCGCGACCCGCTCGACCTGGGTGTACACGTCGGCCGGGGTGCAGACGTACGCGATCCGGCGGTGCCCGAGGGCGAGGAGGCGCCGGGTGGCTTCGCGCACGACCGGGCGGTTGTCGAGCACGACCGAGTCGGCGGCGAGGTTCCGCGCCGGGCGGTCGATCGAGACGATCGGGGTTCCGAGCTGCCGCTCGCCGTCGAGGTAGGACTGGTCGGCGGACGCCGGGATGAGCAGCAGCGCATCGACGCGCTGGCCGAGGAGGGCATCGGCGACGCGGGCCTCGCCGTCGGGCGTGTCATCCGTCGTCGCCACGACCAGCCGCACGCCGTGGTCGGCGAGTTCGCGCTCGATGCCCGAGGCGACCTTGTAATAGAAGGGGTTGCCGAACTCGCCCATGACGAAGCCGACGGTGTCGGTGCCGCCGCCCCGCCGGAGTCCGCGCGCGAGGGTGTTGGGGCGGAACCGCAGCCGCTTCGCGGCGGCGAGCACGCGCTCTGCGGTGTCGTCGCCGACGAGCGCGCGCTGGTTGAAGACGCGTGAGACGGTCTTCGCGCTGACGCCGGCGAGGCGCGCGACGTCGTCGAGGGTCGCGCGCTGCTGCATCGTCGTCATGGCGGCTCTCCGAAGCGTGGGTGGTCGTCGGCGAGTCTATCCGAGGTGGGGCGAATGTCCCACGAAGAACATCGGACACGCCGTGCCAATGGACGCACGGCTCGCATTGAAAAGGCCGATCAAGCGATGTTTCACGCATTTGTTGCCGACTGCAATTAACTAAAGCGCTTTACTTAACGGGTTCACTGTCCTACGCTGACATCGCACCCGATGGTGAGCGCATCCCGGCTCTCTCCACGGGATGTCCACATCACAGGGAGAAATCACATGGCATCACGCAAGGCAATGGCTGGCCTTGTCGCAGCTGCAGCAGCGACGGCGCTCCTCCTCACCTCGTGCTCCGGCGGCTCGACCGAATCGGGCGACGACGGCACTCCTTCGGGAGAGATCACGTTCCTCTCGAACCGCACCGACCTCGAGAAGGACGGCACGTTCGACCGCTACGTCGAGGAGTTCAACGAGCAGTACCCCGACGTCACGGTCAACTACGAGACCATCACGGCGTACGAGGACGACATCCGCACCCGCATGTCGACCCCGAACGGCTACGGCGACGTGCTGCTCATCCCCGACCAGCTCGGCGTCGACGAGTACCCCGACTTCTTCGAGCCGCTCGGCACGGTCGCGGAGCTGGAGAAGGACTACCGGTTCGTCGACGACAAGGCGTTCGAGGACCAGGTCTACGCCCTCGCGATCGGCGGCAACACCTTCGGTGTCCTGTACAACAAGGCGGTGTGGGACGCCGCGGGCATCACCGAGCTGCCGACCTCGCCCGACGAGTTCCTCGCCGACCTGAAGCTCATCAAGGAGAACACGGACGCGATCCCGTACTACACCAATTACAAGGACGGCTGGCCGCTCGGTGGCCAGTGGACCGACAACTTCGCGGGTGTCGGCGGCAACGGCGACGTCCAGAACGAGCTCGCCGAAGACCCCGAGCCGTGGACCGACGGCAAGCCCGCCGACGTCGTCGACGGCCTGCTCTACGACATCGTGCACGAGGGGCTGAGCGAGGAGGACCCGCTCACCACGAACTGGGAGCAGTCGAAGAACGACTTCGCCGCCGGCAAGATCGCTTCGATGGTGCTCGGCTCGTGGTCGGTCTCCCAGTTCCAGGAGGCCGCGAAGGCTGCGGGCACCGACCCCGAGGACGTCGGCTTCATGGCGTTCCCGTCGAACATCGATGGTCAGCAGTTCGCCAAGATCGGCGGTGACCGCCGCCTCGGCATCAACGTCAGCTCGAAGAACAAGCCCGCCGCCGAGGCGTGGATGAAGTTCCTCGTCAACGACTCCGACTTCGCTGCGATCTCGGGCATGATCTCGTCCTCCAAGAAGGTCGAGGAGCTGCCCGCGAACCTCACCGCCCTGCAGGAGGCCAACGTCGAGTTCTTCGAGAACAACCCCGAGCCCGAGGGCAAGGAGGGCCTGCTGGTCAAGGTCGCCGACGCGTCCCAGGTCGACGTCTGGGGCCAGAACTACCGTCGTGAGCTCATCGACTCGGCGCGTGGCCAGACCGGTGTCGACAAGGCTGCGTTCTTCGCCGACCTGAACCAGCGCTGGGGCGAAGCCGTCGACCAGCTCGCCGGCTAGTCCCTGATCCGGAGCCGTGCGGCGGAACCCCCGAAAGTCCGCCGCCGCACGGCTCCCCTCCCCCAAGACCCCCGGCGCTCCGGCCCGGAGAGCCCCGCACGGGCCTCCGTGGCCGGAGCCGCCCCACCCAGCACCGCAACGGGGAACCCCCGTCCCCGACAGGAGAAGCATCATGTCCGTTACAGCGGGTCCCGGTCCGTCCGGGGCATCCGGCGTCCTGCCGGGCGTCCTCGTCGCCGAGGAAGCCGGCGGCGCGGCGCAGCGCCGCAGGCGCTCGCCGGGTCGGCGTGCCGGCTCGGCCGGCCGGTCCTGGCTCAGCAAGGCGACGCCCTACCTCTTCGTCGCCGCCGCGGTCGGGCTCCTCCTCCTGTTGACGTACGTCCCCGCGATCAACATGCTCTGGTACAGCACGACCTCGTGGCGCGGCTTCGGCGGTTCCCCGGACGCCGACGAGTTCGTCGGGTTCGAGAACTACGTCAAGGTGTTCACCGACCCGACGATCTTCCGGGTCTTCTTCGTCAGCCTGTACTACTTCATCGCGACCTTCGTGCAGATGGCCATCGCGCTCTACTTCGCGACCCTGCTGAGCTTCAGCACCCGCTTCTCGAACTTCTTCCGCGGCGTCATCTTCTTCCCCTACCTGCTGAACGGCGTGGCGATCGGCTTCGTCTTCCTCTACTTCTTCCAGCCGGGCGGGACGCTCGACAGCGTTCTGGGCTGGTTCGGGGTGGCCGATCCGCCGCTCTGGCTCGGCGACGCCGACATCGCCAACTTCTCGCTCGCCGGCACCTCGGTCTGGCGGTACACGGGCCTCAACTTCATCCTGTTCCTCGGCGCGATCCAGTCGATCTCGCCCGAACTGTACGAGGCCGCCGAGCTCGACGGCGCGAACCGGTGGAAGCAGTTCCGCTACATCATCTTCCCCGGGATCCGTCGCATCATCGGCCTGTCGTTCATCCTCGCGGTGGCGGGCAGCCTCTCCGTCTTCGAGATCCCGTTCATCATGACCAGCGGCGCCAACGGCACCACGACCTTCGTGATCCAGACCGTCCGCACTGCCTTCGAATACCACAACGTCGGCCTCGCCTCGGCGATGGCGGTCGTGCTGCTCGCCATCGTGCTCATCGTCACCTGGGTGCAGCGCAAGTTCTTCCCCGACGAGAAAGTCGACCTGACATGAGCCGCGTCATCGCCCCGTTCTTCAAGTACGCGAGCCTCGTGCTCGCCGCCATCGTCGTCCTCCTGCCGATCTCGGTCGTGCTGTTCGCGAGCCTCAAGACCCAGCAGGAGTACGCGACGACCGGTCCCCTCGACCCGCCGTCGAACTGGTTCAACCTCGAGAACTTCGGCATCGTCATCGACGAGGGCGACATGATCGCGGGCTTCGTGAACACGGCGATCGTGCTCGTGGTCTCGCTCGTCGGCACGATCCTCATCGGCACCATGGCCGCCTACTCCGTCGACCGTTTCGCATTCCGGGGCAAGAAGCTCGTACTCGGCCTGTTCCTCGTCGCGACCCTCATCCCGAGCGTCACGAGCCAGGTCGCGACCTTCCAGATCGTGTCGGGGCTCGGGCTCTACAACACGAAGGCCGCGTTGATCCTGCTCTTCATGGGCACCGACATCATCGCGATCTACATCTTCATCCAGTTCATCTCCTCGATCCCGGTCTCGCTCGACGAAGCCGCGAAGCTCGATGGCGCGAACGCCTGGACGATCTACTGGCGGATCATCCTGCCGAACCTGAAGCCCGCGATCGCGACCGTGATCATCATCAAGGGCATCGCGATCTACAACGAGTTCTACCTCCCGTTCCTCTACCTCAAGTCCGAGCCGATGATCTCGACCGCCCTCTTCAACTTCAAGGGCCCGTTCGGGGCGCAATGGGAACTGATCGCGGCGGCGACGCTCGTCGTCATCGTGCCGACCGTGATCGCGTTCGTCTTCCTCCAGCGGTGGATCTACAAGGGCCTCGTCGCCGGGGCCGTGAAATGAGCATGATGAGCACCATGAAGGATTCGACGATGGCGGTGCCGGTGGTACGACGGGCGCTGCGCACCGGATGGCGCGCCGAGGCCGCAGCCGGCCCCGTACCAGAGGCGCTCCGGCCCGCCCTGGCCGCCGGCGTGCCCGCGACGGTGCCCGGAGTCATCCACACCGACCTGCTCGCCGCCGGCCTCATCCCCGACCCGTACCTCGACGACAACGAGTCGGCGCTCGCCTGGATCGGCCTGGTCGGCTGGACGTACCGCACCACCATCGAGGTCGACGCCTCGGCGCTCGTCGCGGCCGAACGGCACGAACTCGTCTTCGACGGCATCGACACGGTCGCGACCGTGTGCCTGAACGGCGAGGCCATCGCCGAGGTCGCCGACCAGCACCGCACCCACCGGCTCGACGTGACCGACCTCCTGCGCGGCGGCGCGAACGACCTCGTCGTCGCCTTCCGCAGCCCGGTCCGGTACGCGAACGCGCAGTCCGTCGAACTCGGGGCACGGCCGCGGCCCTATCCGCTGCCGTTCGAGGCGATCCGCAAGTCGGCGTGCAACTTCGGCTGGGACTGGGGCATCGCGACCTTCACCAGCGGACTCTGGCGGCCGGCTCGCCTCGAGTCCTGGTCGACCGCACGCCTCGCGCAGGTGCGCGTCGACGCCCGCCCCCTCGGCGACGGCGGCGTGGTCGAGGCCACCGTCGGGATCGCTCGCTCCGCGACCGGCGCCGACGCCGAACTCCGGCTCGGTGTCGAGGTCGCCGGACAGGTCGTCGAGGCCACCGTGCCCGCCGGCGCCGACGAGGTCGTGATCCGCGTCGAGCTCGACACGGTCGACCGCTGGTGGCCGGTCGGCTACGGCGCGCAGCCGCTGTACGACGTGCGGATCCGCCTCGGCGTGCACGGCTGGGTCCTCGACGAGGCATCCCGTCGCGTCGGATTCCGCACCGTCCGCTGGGACACCGAGCCCGACGCCGCCGGGACCCCGTTCCAGCTGCTGGTGAACGACGTGCCGGTGTTCGTCAAGGGCGTCAACTGGATCCCCGACGACGCGTTCCCGACCCGCGTCGACCGTGCGCGCTACGCGCGCCGCCTCCGCCAGGCGAAGGACGCGAACCTGAACCTGATCCGCGTCTGGGGCGGCGGCATCTACGAGTCCGACGACTTCTTCGACCTGTGCGACGAGCTGGGCCTGCTGACCTGGCAGGACTTCCTGTTCGCGTGCGCCGCCTACCCGGAGGAGGAGCCGCTTCGCTCCGAGATCGAGGCGGAGGCGCGGGACAACGTCGCCCGCATCGGCCACCACGCCTCCCTCGTGCTGCTCACCGGCAACAACGAGAACCTGTGGGGCTACGAGGATTGGGGCTGGAAGGAGCGGCTCGACGGGCGCACCTGGGGTGCGTACTACTACCACGAGCTGTTCCCGGCGGTCGTCCGCGAGCTCGCTCCGGGCGTGCCCTACGCGCCGGGCAGCCCGTTCAGCCCCGGCGGCGAGCACCCCAACGCCGAGGCCCATGGCACCATGCACATCTGGGACCTCTGGAACCAGAAGGACTGGCCGCACTACCGCGACTACACGCCGCGCTTCGTCGCCGAGTTCGGGTGGCAGGGCCCGCCGGCCTGGTCGACCCTGACCCGGGCGATCAGCGACCAGCCGCTCACCCCCGAGTCGCCCGGCATGATCGTGCACCAGAAGGCGACCGACGGCAACGCGAAGCTCGCGGCCGGCCTCGTCGCCCACTACCGCGTGCCCGACGACATGGAGACCTGGCACTGGGCCATGCAGCTCAACCAGGCGAACGCCGTCGGCACGGCGCTCGACTGGTTCCGCTCGCACGCACCGCACACCTCGGGCGCGGTCGTGTGGCAGCTCAACGACTGCTGGCCGGTCACCTCGTGGGCGGCGATCGACGGCGACGGCCGTGAGAAGCCCCTGCTGCACGCGATCCGCAACGCCTTCGCGCCGCGCGTCGTGACGGTCCAGCCCCGCCCGGAGGGCCTCGCCGCGACGATCGTGAACGACACGGCCGACGCGTGGACGGGAGAGCTCCGCCTCGCCCTCCGCGGCTTCGACGGCACGGTCCGTGAACAGGTCGCCGAGCTGGTCGACGTGCCCGCCCGCGGCACCGTCACCGTGGCGATCCCGGCGACGCTCGTCGCGGCGGACGGCACCGGCGACGTCGTCCTCACGGCGGCCCTCGACGACGTGCGCGGCGCCTGGTTCTTCACCGAGCCGCGCGACAGCGCCCTGCGCGCGCCGACGTTCGAGATCGAGGTCACGGGTGACGAGGCGGATGACTCGGCCGAGGTGCGGGTCACCGCCGACGTGCTCGTGCGCGACCTGACGATCCTCGCCGATCGGATCGCGCCCGACGCGACGGTCGACACGGGCCTCGTGACCCTGCTGCCGGGGGAGACCGCGACCTTCCGCCTGGGCGGCGTGCCCGGGATCGGCGTCGGCGACGTCGCCCGGGCCCAGGTCCTGCGCTCCGGAAACCAGTTGGTGGTCTCGTGAGCGCCCCGGCACCCGCGAGGATCGACGCGGTCGCGCTCCTCGCCGAGCCGGTGTGCGGCATGACCTGGGGCTGGACCGGCGTTCGGGGCACGTGGGCCACGCCGGCGGCGGAGGCATCCATGACGCGGATGGCCGAGCACGGCGTCACGTGGACCGCGCTCGCGTACGCCGCCGAGCAGGCGACGCCGTTCTCGACCGAGATCCCGTTCGACCAGGCGCCCACGGTGGCCGACGCCGAGATCGTCGCCGCCATCCGTCGGGCGCATGCCCTCGGCCTCGAGGTCTGCCTGAAGCCCGTCGTGAACGTCGCCGACGGCACCTGGCGAGCCTTCATCGGGTTCTTCGACTGGGATGTCCCGGGCGAGCCGAGCTGGACCGACTGGTTCGCCGCCTATCGGCGGTTCATCCTGCACGCCGCCGCGATCGCCGAGGCCGAAGGCTGCGCCATGCTCTGCATCGGCTGCGAGATGGTGCGCACCGACGGGCAGGAGGCGCACTGGCGCCGGCTGATCGCCGAGGTCCGCGAGGTCTATTCGGGCCCGATCACCTACAACTGCGACAAGTACCAGGAGGACCGGGTCGGCTGGTGGGACGCGGTCGACGTGATCTCCTCCAGCGGCTACTACCCGATCGACGAGTGGGACGCGCAGCTCGACCGGATCGAGCGCGTGGTCGAAGCCACGGGCAAGCCGTTCTTCTTCATGGAAGCCGGATGCCCCTCCCGCGAGGGCTCGCCCGCCCGGCCGAACGACTGGAACCTCGTCGGCGCACCCTCCGGGGCTGCGCAGGCCGAGTACTTCGAGGCCATGTTCGCCGCTTGCCGGGCCCGACCCTGGGTGCGCGGGCTCATGCTGTGGGACTGGCCCGCCGACCTGTACGACGCGGCCGATGCCGCGGGCAACGACGACTACTGCCCGTACGGCAAGCCCGCCGCCGCGATCATGACCGCGGCGTACACGGACTGGAACCGCGAGGCCGGCGCATGACCGGCGTCCACGGGACCACCCTCGCGATCGACGCCGGCCAGACCGGCACGAAGGTCCGGGTCGAGCAGGCCGGCGGTGTCGCCTACGAACAGGTGCTGCCCGGGGTGCTCACCCACGAGCCGCTGCTGCCGCAACTCGCCGACGCGGTCCGCCGGGTACACGACGCGACCGGCATCGTCCCCGCGACGATCTCGAGCGGGGTGTCGGGCCTCACCGACCGCGGAGCCGACGCCGCGGCGCTGCTCGGCCTGGTCAGCGACCTCGGCGCCCGCCGGGTGCTGCTCGCGCACGACTCGATCACGTCGTTCCTGGGCACGCTCGGCGATGCGCGAGGGGCGGTCGTCGCATCCGGCACCGGCGTCGTCACGCTCGCCGTCGGCCGTACCGCGGTCGCCCGCGTCGACGGCTGGGGCAACATCATGGGCGACGCCGGCAGCGGCTACTGGATCGGTCGCGAGGCCCTCGACGCCGGCATGCGCGCCCACGACGGGCGCGGCCCGCGCACGCGCATCACCGATGTGATGCACGAACGGTGGGACGACCTCGAGGAGGCGTACATCGAGCTGCAGGGCGCCGAGGACCGGATCCGCATCGTCGCGTCGTTCGCCGAGGCCACGGCCGCGCTCGCCGAGGCCGGGGACCCGGTCGCCGACCGCATCTGCCTGCGTGCCGCGCAGGAGCTCGCGCATTCCGTCTCGTCGGCGCTCCGCCGGGTCGCGCACGCCGACGACCGCACCGACGACGGTCCCGTGATCAGCGCCATCGGCGGCGTGTTCCGCGCTCGCCGGATCCGGTCGCGGTTCGAGGACCTGCTCCGTACGTGGCATCCCGCGCTCCGCATGGAGGCGCCGCACGGCACCGGGCTCGACGGGGCATCCGTCCTGGCCGGCCTCCCGGCGGGGCATCCGCTGCGTATCCACGTCGCCGTCGCGTCCACCGAGTGACGTGACGACGCAGGCCTCGGATCGGGCGCCGAGGCCGAACCGGGCGGCAGCCGCCGCCTGGCCCACCCATCACAGGAGGTCAACGATGACACGCAGGAGAGCGCGGTTCGCCCGACGCCTCGGCGCCGCCGTCGTCGCCGCGACGGCGATCGCCGTCGCGAGCGTCGGGATGGCCGCTCCGGCCACCGCAGCGCCCGCACCCGCAGCAGCCAAGCCCGCCGCGTCGAAGTTCGTCACGGCGCAGGGCGGTCAGCTGAAGCTCGGCGGCAAGCCGTACGAGTTCGCCGGCACGAACAACTACTACCTCGGCTACAAGTCCGACGCGATGGTCGACGCGGTGCTCGACGACGCGGCGCAGGCCGGGTTCGACGTGATCCGAACCTGGGGGTTCCAGGACTTCCAGAACCCCGACGGTTCGGGCTCGGTCCACCAGAACTTCGAGGGCGTCTGGTACCAGGCGTGGGACGCCGACGCGGGCCGCCCCGTCGCCAACCCCGGCGCCGACGGCCTGCAACGGCTCGACCGCGCCATCGCCGAGGCGGGTGAGCGCGGCATCCGCCTCGTCATCCCGTTCACGAACAACTGGAACGCGTTCGGCGGCATGGACCAGTACGTGCGGTGGGCCGGGCTCGACGAGCACGCCGACTTCTACACGGATGCCACGATCCGCGGCTGGTACCGCGACTGGGTGTCGACCCTGCTGAACCGGGTCAACTCGATCACCGGCGTCGCCTACAAGGACGACCCGACGATCCTCGCCTGGGAGCTCGCGAACGAGCCACGCTGCACCAGCGCCGGCGTCTACCCCGACGGGACCTGCGACACGACGACCATCACCACGTGGGCCGACGAGATGAGCCGGTACGTGAAGTCGATCGACAGGAACCACCTGCTGTCGGCCGGCGACAAGGGCTTCTTCTGCCGGGCCGAGGCCGACTGGACCCTGACCCAGCGCTACGGCGCCTCGGGCTACGGCCCCGGGTTCGGCGAGGACTGCGGCGACGGCGTCGACACGGTCGCGCTCGCCGCCCTGCCGAAGATCGACCTCATGTCGATGCACCTCTACCCCGACCACTGGAAGACGACGGTCGACTGGGGCACCGGCTGGATCCGCGAGCACGCGCAAGCGGCCCGGAAGCTGGGTAAGCCGGTCTACCTCGGCGAGTTCGGCGTGATCGACAAGGCGACGCGGATGCCGACGACCCACACGTGGCTGTCGGAGATCCGCCGCACCGGCGTCGACGGCACGCTGTACTGGATGCTCGCGTCCGAGGAGGACAGCGGCGCGCTCTACGCCGATTACGACGGCTTCACCGTCTACTGCCCGAGCGCGGTGTGCTCGCTGATCAGCAACCACGCGGCCCTCGTGCCGACGCTGCAGCTGCAGCCGAAGGCGCTGCTCGACGCGTTCGCCGACGAGGACTCGGCGACGATCGAGCGCGACACGACGGTCGAGGTGGACGTGCTCGCGAACGACGTGTCGATCACGCTGCCGCTGCGCTCGCGCACCCTCGACCTCGACCCGTCCACCGCGGGCCGGCAGTCGGAGCGGATCGTCGACGGCGGCCGGCTGGCGATCGTGCACGACGGCGTCGTGCGCTTCGAGCCCACCGCCGGGTTCGTCGGCAAGGCGGCGTTCCCCTACCGCGTCTCGAACGGCATCCGCACCACGTCGGCCGCGCTCACCGTGACCGTCCGGCCCGCTCCGGGCGACCCGGTCGTGCTCGCCTCGTGGGAGGGCGGCACCGACGGCTGGACGCCGGCGAACTGGCAGTCCGACCCCGGCACGCTCGGCTCGGGCGCGACCGGTGCGACCGACGGTGCCCTCGCGCTCCAGGTCGGCTCGAAGGGCGCCTGGTTCGGATCGCCCGCCGACTCGCCGACGCTCGACCTGTCGACGCGGACGTCGATCGAGTTCGACCTCACGACGGGCGCCACCGGCACGTCGGTGTCGATCGCTGTGCGCAACGGCGCCGACTGGACCTGGTGCCAGTCGCCGTGGGAGTACGTGCCCGAGCAGACGTCGAAGACCGTGGTCGCCGAGCTCGACGCCTTCGGGTGCGACGCCTCGGCGCTCACCTCGGTGCACGACGTGCTCGTCTTCTTCAACGCGGGCGAGTACGCCATCGACCGCCTGACGTTGCGCTGAGACCGGGTGGGCGTCGGGATCGTCCGAACCGGCGCCCACCCGCCCACCTGCCGGTCGGGACCACACGTCCCGGCCGGCTCCACCCATCGGACCCGACCGAGCCGAGGAGCCGCATGCCGACCCGTACCGCCCAGTTCACGACGATCGAGAACGACCCGCGCCCGTACGCCTGGGGGACGATCGACGGCGTCGCGCGCGTCCTCGGCCTGCCCGGCAGCGGCGGCCCGGAAGCCGAGCTCTGGCTCGGATCGCACCCGTCGTCGCCGAGTCGCGCGGCGGAGCCGTCGGACTGGGCCGACCTCGCCGAATGGGAGACCGGCACGGGGCGTCGGCTGCCGTTCCTCCTCAAGGTGCTGTGCGCCGACTCCCCGCTCTCGTTGCAGGCGCATCCGACGCCCGAGCAGGCGCGGGCGGGGTACGACCGGGAGGACGCCCTCGGCGTCCCGCTGGACGCATCCGACCGCAACTACCGCGATCGGAACGCGAAGCCGGAGCTCATCGTCGCCCTGTCCGACGGGTTCGAGGCGCTGTGCGGCTTCCGGCCCGTCCCCGAGACGCTCGCGGCGATCGACCTGCTCGGCGCGGTCGACCCGCTCGCCCCGATCGGCCTGCCCGGCGCGACGGCCGGGGCGGGCGAGGCTGCGCGCCTGCGGTGGCGCGAGCTCCTCGCCGGGCCCGACGGCGTGCGTCGCTCGCTCGAGTGGCTGCTGTCGGGCGACCCCGAGGTGACCGCCCTCGTCGCCTCGGTGACCGCGGCCGCGGCGGCCGACCCCGAGCGGTTCGAGCTGGCGAACCGCCTCGCTGCGGCGTACCCCGGCGACCCGGGCATCCTCGTCGCCCTGATGCTCAACCACGTCACCTTGCGGGCGGGCGAGTCGCTCTGGCTGCCCGCCGGGAACATCCACGCCTACCTCCGCGGCGACGGCGTCGAGCTCATGGGGCCGAGCGACAACGTGCTGCGCGGCGGCCTGACGCCCAAGCACGTCGACACGGCCGAACTGGCTCGGGTGCTCGACTTCGGCACCGGTCCGGCGTCGAAGCTCGTCCCGGTCGACCTCGCCCCGGGTGTGGTGAGCTACCGCCCGCGCGCGGTCCCCTCGGGTCGTGGCGTCCCATTCGAGCTCATCGCCGTGGGCGGCGACGCCGTGCTCGACCTGCCGGGTGCGGCGATCGCGGTCGTCACCGACGGTGCGTTCGCCCTGTCATCGGATGGCTCGTCGATCGACGTCCCGCGGGGCCGGGCGGTCTTCGTCGCCGACGCCGGCCGCGTGCGGGTCAGCGGGGCGGGGCGCCTCTTCGTCGCGACCGCGCCGGGAGCGCCTACGAACTGAGCGGGGGCGTCCTGGGGGTGGGGGCGCGCAGCGTGCCCGCCATCTCGAGGTCGGGGCGGTCGTGGATGGTGAGCGTGCCGGCCAGGTCGATGTCGGCCCGGGTGCCGCTCACGCCCGCACGGGCGAGCAGGACGGCGCCGATCGCAGTGCTCCAGAACGTGCGGATCTCGACGGGCAGCGAGCGTTCGGTCACCCAGCCGCGGGCCGCGGCGAGCTCGCGGACGTAGCGTTCCGAGTGGCGGAACAGCAGTTGCATGTGCCCGTCGATCGTCTCCCCGACCTGGGGCTTGGCGCTCTCGCTGGCGAGCACGCGGGCGACGACGGGAAGCGCGGGCATCGACAGGATGGCTCGGGCGATGTTTCGCCGGAACACGGCCGCGCTGGGCGCTCGACGCCCGACCTGCTCGACGCGGGCGGCGTCGTACAGCAGGCCCAGGAACGCCGCATCGACGAGCAGGGCCTGCTTCGACCCGAAGTGGTAGGTGATCTGGTTGGGGAAGACGCCGGCCGCGCGGGCGATGTCGGCGACGCTCGGGTCGGGGCTGCGTGCATCGACCGTGAGCCGCGAGGTCGTCACGAGGATGTGGTTGCGCGTGGATCGGCCGCCCCGCTCGGAACGGTCGGATGCGTCGGCGGATCGTCCCCGTTCCTCTCCCACGGGTCGATTGTATGTGATACAAAAGTCGCACGTTGTATCGCATACAACTCGCAGGGGGGCAGGCATGCACACGCTGACCGAGGTCGTCGTCACCGGGATCGGGGCGGTCACGCCGCTCGGTCGCGACGTCGCATCCACCTGGGCCGCCCTGCTCGCGGCGGAGTCGGGCATCCGCGGCGACGTGCTCGACCACGCCGAGGCCGCCGACGTACCCGCGACGCCCGCCGGCATCATGGACGTCGACCCCGCCGAACTGCTCACCGTCGTCGAAGCCAAGCGCCTCGACCGCTCGCAGCAGGCCGCGCTCGCCGCCGCCCGGGAGGCGTGGCTCGACGCGGGCTCCCCCGAGGCCGACCCCGAGCGATTCGCGACCGCCGTCGGCACCGGCGTCGGCGGCCTGCTCACCCTCCTCAGGGAGGACAAGTCGTTGCAGGCGATCGGCCTGCGCCGGGTGTCCCCGCGCGCCGTGCCCCTGCTCATGCCGAACGCGGCGGCCGCGGTGGTCGGCATCGAGTTCGGCGCGCGCGCCGGCACGTACACGCCGGTCTCCGCGTGCTCGTCGGGCGCCGAGGCGATCGCCCACGGCGCGCGGCTCATCCGCGCCGGCGAGGCCGACATCGTCATCGCCGGCGGCACCGAGGCGGCGATCAGCCCGATCACGGTCGCCGGCTTCATGCAGGCGCGGGCCCTCTCCCGGTTCGAGG
Organism: Agromyces sp. MMS24-K17; assembly: GCF_043950245.1. GTDB lineage: Bacteria > Actinomycetota > Actinomycetes > Actinomycetales > Microbacteriaceae > Agromyces. The sequence goes on from NZ_CP171640.1 coordinate 1,281,232, forward strand.
GCGACCCCGCCAGCGCCTCCCGGCCGTTCTCCGTCGATCGCGACGGGTTCGTGCTCGGCGAGGGCGCCGGCATGCTCGTGCTCGAACGCGGCGACCTCGCCCGGGCGCGCGGCGCCCGCATCCACGCCGTGCTCGCCGGTGCCGGCATCGCCGCCGACGCCCACCACCTCACCGCACCCGCTCCCGACGGCGCCGGCCAGATCTCGGCCATGCGCAAGGCGCTCGCCCAGGCCGGCTTCCTGCCGGAGCAGGTCGGGCACGTCAACGCCCACGCGACCGGCACCCCGGTCGGCGACGTCGCCGAGGCGCGCGCCGTGCGGGAGGTCTTCGGGCGCACGACCGTCACGGCCCCGAAGGCGGCGCTCGGGCACCTGTTCGGTGCGGCCGGCGCGGTCGAGGCGATCACCGCGGTGCTCGCCGTCGAGCAGGGCGTCGTGCCGCCCACCCGCAACCTGACGGGCGAGACGATCGACCCCGAGGTCGACCTCGACGTCGCGCTCGAGCGTCGCGACCTCGAGCAGGAGGCGGTCGTGAGCAACTCGTTCGGCTTCGGCGGGCAGAACGTCTCGCTCGTGTTCGCGCACGCCTGACGAGGCATCCGCGCCGCACCCGTTCGGTGGTCGAGCCTGTCGAGGCCACGGATTCCCGTTCGGTGGTCGAGCCTGTCGAGGCCACGCAGCACCGGTGGTTTCGACGAGCTCAACCACCTACGGGTCGCAACGCGTCGGCAACCTCGACGGGCGTAGCGTCGAACGCAGAAGGCCGGCATCCGGCCGGCCCGATCGAAGGAGGCATTCGATGGGCGCCACCATGCGCGCTGCCGTGGTCACGGAGCTCGGCGCGCCGCTCGTCATCCAGGACGTCCCGATCCCCGAGCCCGGGCACGGGCAGGCCCTCGTGAAGCTGATCACGTCGGGCGTCTGCCACACCGACCTGCACGCCGCGCGCGGCGACTGGCCGGTCGCGCCGAAGCCCGACCTCATCCCCGGGCACGAGGGGTACGGCGAGGTCGTCGCCGTCGGCCCCGGCGTGACCGAGCTGGCCGTCGGCGACAAGGTCGGCAACGCCTGGCTGTGGTCGGCCTGCGGCAGCTGCGAGTACTGCCGTACCGGCTGGGAGACGCTCTGCCCGAACCAGAAGAACGGCGGCTACTTCGTCGACGGCAGCTTCGGCGAGTACATGCTCGTCGACGAGCGATTCGCGGCACGCATCCCCGACGGGGTCGACCCGGTGGAGGTCGCGCCCATCCTGTGCGCCGGCGTCACCGTCTACAAGGGCCTCAAGGAGACCGAGGTGCGCCCGGGTCAGTGGGTCGTCATCTCCGGCATCGGCGGCCTCGGCCACGTGGCCGTGCAGTACGCGATCGCGATGGGCATGCGGGTCGCCGCCGTCGACATCGACGACGCCAAGCTGGCCCTCGCGAAGAAGCACGGCGCCGAGGTGGTCGTGAACGCGGCGACCGAGGATCCGATCGCGGCCGTCCAGGAGCAGACCGGCGGCGCGCACGGCGTGCTCGTCACCGCGGTGCACACCGAGGCGTTCGGGCAGGCGGTCGGGATGGCCCGCCGCGGCGGCACGGTCGTGTTCGTCGGGCTTCCGCCCGGAGAGTTCCCGGCGTCGATCTTCGACGTGGTGCTCCGCCGGATCACCATCCGCGGCTCGATCGTCGGGACCCGGCAGGACCTCGCCGAGGCGATCGACTTCTACGCGCGCGGGCTCATCCACCCGACGGTCTCGTCGGTCGAGACGCTCGACGACATCAACGACATCTTCGAGCGGCTCGAGCAGGGCAAGGTCGAGGGGCGCATCGTCCTGCAGTACTGAGTTCCGCGGCGAGGCGGCGGCGCGGCAGGGCCCGCGCGGCCGCCGCGGCCGCCGCGGCCTAGCATCGGGGGATGGACGACCGAGCGGATGCCCCGGCCCGCGTCGCGGCGCTCGTCGCCGACGCCGTCGCACGGCTCAGGGCGGCGGGGGCGCGCGAGGAGGCGTGGGCCGAGTACGTTCCCGCGCGCCGGGTGCTCGGCCTGCCGCGGGCGGCGCGGATGACTCCCCGCGGGCGGGTCTGGCGGCTGGGCGTGCTGCTCGTCACCACCGACGGCGCGCTCCTCGCGACGGGCCGCGTGGTCCGCGCGCAGCGCGAGGTGCGCAGGAGCGTCACGGCGAACTCGGTCGCGGTCGAGCGGGCGTTCAAGGCGGCGGCCGTGCGCGGCGGCTACCACGAGGACGAGACCGTGAACTTCGGCGCGGTGCCCGTCGACCTCGACGAACTGGCGGCGCACGGGGCATCCGGCCCGCTGGTCGTCGGCGACGACGGGGTGCTGCGCGTGCGCTGGAGCCCGACCGACCCCGGCGCGCTCGCCGACCTCGCGGGCTACCTGGCCGAACGCGTCGACCTGCTGGCGCATCCGCCCGGCGGCGCATGAGCCGGTGCGCCTCTTGCAAGGCGTGCTGAAAATTCTTTCAATCAAGGCAACTTGTTGCTAATGTCGGACGCGTCATCCCGCGCGGCCGAGACGCCGCCGTACCTCGGCCGCGCGTCCGGTTCCGGCGCGCCCACACGAAGGAACGCCGCCCATGCCCCAGCGACTCCACGCCCAGCCCCACCACGACGGCTCCGAGCTCTACGCCCCCACCCGCGGGGTCGCGCTCGGCGACCGGCACCTCGTGCGGGTGCGCGTGCCCGACGAGTACGCACCGGTCGTCTCGGTCGCCGTCCGCGTGGTCGCCGACGCCGAGCCCCGGTTCCACCCGCTCGCGGCCACGACCTGGTTCCCCGAGGGCGACCGCGGCGCCACGTGGTGGGAGGGGGCCTTCGAGATCGCGAACCCTGTCGCCGGCTACCGGTTCCTGCTGAACCACGCCGACGGCACGTCGGCCTGGCTCACCGGCGACGGGCTCGACCGGCTCGAGCCCGTCGACGCCCGCGACTTCCGCGTCGCGACCTACGCTCCGCCGCCCGCCTGGGCCGGTGAGCAGGTCATGTACCAGGTCTTCCCCGACCGGTTCGCCCGGTCCGCCGCAGCCGACGACCGCGAGCACCCCGAGTGGGCGCGGCCGGCGGGCTGGGGCGACGAGGTCGTCTCCAGCGGGCCCGACACCCCGCGCCAGCTCTTCGGCGGCGACCTCGACGGCATCGCCGAGCGCCTCGACCACCTCGAGCGCCTCGGCGTCACCCTCCTCTACCTGACGCCGTTCTTCCCCGCGCGGTCCAACCACCGCTACGACGCCTCGAGCTTCGACCGCGTCGACCCGGTGCTCGGCGGCGACGCCGCGCTCATCCGCCTCGTCGAGGCCGCCCACGCCCGGGGCATCCGCGTCATCGGCGACCTCACCACCAACCACACCGGCGACGGGCACGAGTGGTTCGCGTCGGCGCTCGGCGACCCCGACGCGGCCGAGTCCGACTTCTACGTCTGGACCGACGACGCCCACACCGAGTACGTCGCCTGGTACGGCGTGCCCTCGCTGCCGAAGCTCGACTGGAACTCCCGCGACCTCCGCCGGCGCTTCATCGAGGGGCCCGACAGCGTCGTCGCCAAGTGGCTGCTGCCGCCCTACGGGCTCGACGGCTGGCGCATCGACGTCGCGAACATGACCGGCCGCCTCGGCGCCGACGACCTCAACCGCGAGGTGCAGCGCACCGTGCGCCGCACGATGGACGAGGTCGCACCCGGCCGCGTGCTCTACGCGGAGTCGACGAACGACGCCGCGCGCGACTTCGACGGCGAGGGCTGGCACGCGCCGATGAGCTACTCGGCCTTCACCCGCCCCGTGTGGCAGTGGCTGCGCCGGCCCGCGCCGGGCGCGCCGCACCACTTCGGCATCCCGTTCGCGCAGGAGCCGGCGTACACCGCCGAGGACCTGGTGGCGAGCTACCGCCGGTTCACCGCGCCGTACCCGTGGGCGGTGCGCGAGCTCGCGATGAACGCGATCGACACGCACGACACCCCGCGCTTCGCCGAGCGCGCCGACGACCGGGCGCAGCTCGTGGCGGCCGGGCTCTCCATGGCGCTGCCGGGCACGCCCGTGGTGTTCGCGGGCGACGAGTTCGGGCTGCGCGGCGTGAACGGCGAGGACGCGCGCACGCCCCTGCCGTGGGACGCGGCACCGCGCCTCGCCGACGAGTACGGGCGGCTGGCGCGGTTCCGTCGCGACTCGGCGGCCGTGCAGCGGGGCGGCCTGCGCTGGCTGCACGCCGACGACGACGCGCTCGTGTTCGTGCGCGAACTCGCCGACGAGTCGGTGCTCGTCTTCGCGACCCGGGCGGCGACGGAGGTGCGGCTGCCGTTCGGCGCGGTGCGCGGCGTCGAGCGGGCGGGCGCGGCCGGCGTCGGCTTCGGCGATGCCGCGCTCGAGATGGGCGGCGACGGGTTCGCGGTCACCGCGAGCGGGCCCGCGTTCGCGATGTGGTCGCTGCCGGTGCGGCGGGCGGATGCCTCGAGCCGGGCGGATGCCACGGGCCGAGCGGATGCCACGCGCAGCGCGGCGGCGTCGGACGGCGGCGGACGCCCGTCGGTGACGCCGGCGCCCGCACCGGTGCTGGAACCGGCCGATGCGTGACCTCGCCGGCTACGACGCCTTCACCGATCGGCTGGTGACCGCGTTCGGCGCGGACCCGGACGCGCAGGGGCTCGTGCTCCTCGGCTCGACCGCCGCGGCCGACCGCCGCGATCGCTGGTCGGACCACGACGTCTTCGCCATCGTGCGCGAGGGCTGCGGCGCGGCGGCGCGGGCCCGCCTCGGCTGGCTGCCCGACGCCGAGCGGATCGTGCTCGTCGCCCGCGAGGGCAGGATCGGCTTCTCGGTGCTCTACGACGACGGTCACCTGGTGGAGTTCGCCCTGTCGACGCTCGACGAGCTCGCCGGCGCGGGCGTCGACGCACACGAGGTCGCGTTCGGCGACGCCGGCGTGCGCGAGTTCGTCGCCGAGGCGCACGCCCGCTCGGCGGCGGCGCCGGCGTCGGTCGACGCCGTGAACGAGGCGGGGCTGGCGTTCGTGAAGCTCCTCGTCGGCTTCGGCCGGGCGCGTCGCGGCGAGCGGATCGTCGCCGGGCAGTTCGTGCGCGGCTACGCGGTCACGCACCTGCTGCACGCGGCGCGAGCGAGGCTCGACCCGCCGGGCGGCGGAAGCCGCGACCCGCTCGATCCCGCTCGGCGGTTCGACGCGGACCATCCGGCGTTCGCCGCCAGGCTCGACCGTGCCCTCGACGGGCCGGTGGAGCTGGCGGCGCTCGAGGTCGCCCGGCTCGTACGGGAGACGCTCGAGCCCGGGTGGCCGGACTTCCCGGCGGCGGCGGCGGAAGCGGCGATCGCGATCCTGGCAGAGGCGGATGCGGAGGGCGACGCAGTGGGCCCACCCGGGGGCGACCCCGTGGTCGGCCCGACCCGTGTGGACGCGCTTGCATCCGCATCCGATCGCTCCACGCGGACCGCCGGATGAAAGAGCTTGCAGTACCCGAATCGCGCGAGGCATCCGCTGGAATCCCGGTCGTCACTGAGGCCGACCTCGTCGACGGCCTCGAGCGCCTCGGCGTCGTTCCCGGCGACGTCCTCCTGGTGCACGCGTCCCTGTCGTCGTTCGGCTTCGTGTCGGGCGGCGAACAGGCGGTGATCGCCGCGCTGCGCAGGGCGGTCGGGGTGTTCGGCACGGTGGCGATGCCGTCGCAGAGCTGGCAGCTCTGCGACCCCGACTTCCTCGACGACCCGGCGCTCGACGCCGGGGCGAGGGCCCGCGTGCGCGCCTCGCTGCCGCCCTATGATCCGGTGCGCACGCCGAGCCGGTCGATGGGGGCGATCGCCGAGCTGTTCCGCACCGAGCCCGGGGCCGTGCGGAGCCCGCATCCGCACCGGTCCTTCGCGGCCGCGGGCGTCGAGGCGAGCGGCCTGATGCGGCGGCACGACCCCGACGACCCCTTCGGCGAGACGTCCCCGCTCGCGCGGCTCTACGACGCCGATGCCCGGATCGTGCTGCTCGGGGTCGGCTTCGACCGCTGCACGAGCCTGCACCTCGCGGAGGGGCGGTCGGCGGGAGCCTCCGGGCGTGCGCGGGTGCGGAACGGCGCTCCGGTCGTCGACGCCGGGGAGCGGCGGTGGGCCACGTGGGACGAACCGGTCGTCGAGGACGACGACTTCGCCGCGATCGGCGGCGCGTTCGAGGCATCCGGTGCGGTGCGCTCCACGCGGATCGGGTCGGCCGCATGCCGGGCGATGTCGATGCGGGCGCTCGTCGACTTCGCGGGCACACGGATGACGCGTCCATTCAATTGTTGAAAGCGATTGCAAATCGCGCAAGACTCTGCGACGATGCTTTCACCGCAGCGAGGCGCGCGTGATCCGGTCCAGACTGGAAGCGCTTGCGACGCAGCGGCCTGACAATCACGTAGAAAGGCAGCACCAATGAAGGTGAACCGCACAGCAGCGACGGCGATCGTCGCCGGCGGCCTGGTCCTCGCGACCGCGCTGACCGGGTGCGCGAACGGCGGGTCGGACAGCACCGACGAATCCGCCGGCACGCTCACGGTCTGGGTCGACTCGAACCGCTCCGACGAGCTCAAGGACATCGCCGCGCAGTTCGAGGCCGACAAGGGCATCCACGTGAAGCTCGTGCAGAAGGAATACGGCGACGTGATGAAGGAGGACTTCGTCAAGCAGGTGCCGACCGGCAAGGGGCCCGACGTCATCATCGGCGGCCACGACTGGCTCGGCCTGTTCGTGCAGAACGGCGTCGTCGCGCCGCTCGAGCTCGGCGACGCCGCGGCCGACTACTCCGAGGTCGCCATCCGCGCCATGAGCTACGAGGGCACCACCTACGGCCTGCCCGTCTCGATCGAGAACATCGCGCTCGTGCGGAACACGGCGCTCGCCGACTCGACCCCCGCCACGTGGGACGAGGTGATCGCGGCCGGCCAGGCCGTCGTCGCCGAGGGCCGCGCGCAGTACCCCGTGATCGTGCCGTCGGGGCCGGAGTCCGACCCGTACCACCTCTACCCGCTGCAGACCTCGTACGGCGCCCCGCTGTTCGGCACCAACCCCGACGGCAGCTACAACCCCGACGAGCTGCTCATCGGCAGCGAGGGCGGCAACGAGTTCGCCGCCAAGCTCGTGGAGTGGGGCGCCGAGGGCGTGCTGAACACGAACATCACGGGCGACATCGCCCGCGACGAATTCGCCGCCGGCAAGTCGCCGTACATGCTGTCGGGCCCGTGGAACCTGCCCGCCTTCCAGGAGGCCGGCATCGACTACGCGATCGAGCCGATCCCGCCGGCGGGCCCCGAGGCGCCGACCCCGTTCGTCGGCGTCCAGGGCTTCTTCGTGAGCGCGAAGAGCGCGAACCCCCTCGCCGCGAACGAGTTCGTCGTGAACTACCTCGGCACCGAGGAGGTGCAGCTCGCGCTGTACGAGGCGGGTGGCCGCCCGCCGGCACTGACCTCGGCGTTCGAGATCGCCTCCGCCGAGAACCCCGACGTCGGCGCGTTCGGCGAGGTCGGCATCACGGGCGTGCCGATGCCGAGCATCCCCGAGATGGGCGCCGTGTGGAACTACTGGGGCGCCACCGAGGCGGCGCTGGTGAACAACACCGCCGGTGACCCGACCGAGGCCTGGCAGGCGATGGCCGCCAAGATCCAGGCCGACATCGCCGGCTGACCGACCCCGGGCCGGGGTGCGCGCCCTTCGCGCCCCGGCCCGGAACCCCGGCCGGGGCATCCTCGCCCGGGGCATCCTCGCCCCGAAGCATCCCTGCCGACCGCCTCCCGCACGACCCGCCCTCGCCCTCACCGGAGCCTCGCATGACCACCACCGCCCCCAGCCCGACCGCCGGCGACGCGGCACCGCCCCCGGCCCGACCGCCCCGCGGCCGCGGCCCGCTCCGGTTCTCGAGCGCGCCGTCGGTCGGTGCGATCCTGATCAAGGTCGTCTCCCTCGGCCTGCTCGACGCCCTGGTGCTGTACGCCGTGATCGTGCTCGTGATGCACGGCGACTGGGTCACCGCGAGCGCCGCGCTCCTCGGCGCCGCCGTCATCAACTGGATCTACCTGCGACGCGGCCTCCTCCCTGCGAAGTACCTCGCCCCCGCCACCGTCTTCCTCGTGATCTTCCAGCTCTACGTCATCGTGTACAGCGGCTACATCGCGTTCACGAACTACGGCGACGGCCACGTCGGCGACAAGGACGACGCGATCGCGGTGCTCATCAGCAAGTCGCTCACCCGGGTGCCCGACTCGCCCGGCTACGACATGGTCGTCGTCGAGCGGCTCGGCGAGCTCTCCTTCCTCGTCACCGACGATGAGGGCCAGGCGCTCATCGGCAACGAGCTCCGACCGCTCGAGCCGGCCGACGGCGCCGAGTTCGAAGGCGGCAGGGCCGTCGCCCTCGACGGCTACACGACGCTCGACTTCACGCAGATGATCGCCGACCAGAAGCAGATCGCCGCGATGAGCGTGCCGCTCACCGACGACCTCGACGACGGCGCGCTGCGCACCCAGGACGGCGCCACCGCGTTCGCGTACGCCGCGACGATGCGGTACGACGAGGCGACCGACTCGTTCGTCGACCTCGAGACGGGAACCGTCTACGCCGACACCGGCAACGGCGCGTTCACCTCGGCCGACGGCGACGAGCTGATGCCGGGCTGGAAGATCGAGGTCGGCTTCGAGAACTTCGTGCGCGCCTTCACCGACGAGTCGATCCGAGGGCCGCTCGTCGGCGTCATCATCTGGACATTCGTGTTCGCCGGCGTCACGGTCGCCGCGACCTTCGCCCTCGGCGTGTTCCTCGCCATCATGCTCGACGATCGAAGGCTGCGGTTCCGCCGCACCTTCCGGGTGCTGATCATCCTGCCGTACGCCTTCCCGGCGTTCCTGTCGGCCCTCATCTGGAGCGGCCTGCTCAATCCGCAGTTCGGCTTCATCAACCAGGTGCTCCTCGGCGGCGCCGAGATCCCCTGGCTCACCGACCCGTTCCTCGCGAAGGTCAGCGTGCTCTGGGTGAACCTGTGGCTCACCTACCCCTACCTCTTCCTCGTCGCGACGGGCGCCCTCCAGGCGATCCCCGAGGAGTACATCGAGGCGGCCCGCGTCGACGGCGCCGGCGCCTGGACGGTGTTCCGCCGGGTGAAGCTGCCGCTGCTGATGGTCACGATGGCGCCGCTGCTCATCGCCACGTTCGCGTACAACTTCAACAACTTCAACGTGATCTACCTGCTCACCGAGGGCGGCCCGCAGGACATCTCGACCGAGATGAACGTCGGCGCCACCGACATCCTGATCACCCTCGTCTACAAGGTCGCCTTCGGCGAGACCAGCGGGCGCGACTACGGCCTCGCCAGCGCCTTCTCGATCATCATCTTCATCCTCGTCGCGACGATCTCGCTGATCAGCTTCCGACGCACCAAGGCCCTGGAGGACCTGCACTGATGGTTGCCGACACCCGCACCTCCCACTCCCCGGCCGTGAACCCGCGTCGGGAGCGAACGGATGCCCCGGCCGGGCGCGGTCCGTCGGCCCGGCGCCGCACGACCCTCGAACTCACCGGCAAGTACGTCGTCGCCGTCGTCGCGAGCGTCATCGCGGTGTTCCCGATCCTGTACATCGTGTCGGCCTCGTTCAACCCGAACGGCAGCCTCGTCGGATCGAACTCCCTGTTCGCGTCGTTCGACCTCGGCAACTACGTCGAGCTGTTCACGAGCCCCGCCCAGCCCTACGCCGCGTGGTTCGTGAACACCCTCGTGATCGGCATCGTCTCGTCGTTCGGCACCGTGCTGCTCGGCGCGCTCGCGGCGTACGCGTTCTCGCGGATGCGGTTCTCGGGTCGCCGGCTCGGACTCATCACGATCCTGCTCGTGCAGATGTTCCCGCAGTTGCTCGCAGTCGTCGCGATCTTCCTGCTCATGACCGCGATCGGCGACATCTTCCCCGCGATCGGGCTCGACACGCAGCTCGGCCTGATCCTCGTGTACCTGGGCGGGGCGCTGGGCGTGAACACCTACCTCATGTACGGGTTCTTCAACACGGTGCCGTCCTCGATCGACGAGGCGGCGAAGCTCGACGGCGCGAGCCACGCCCGCATCTTCTTCACGATCATCCTTCGGCTCGCCGCCCCGATCCTGGCGGTGGTCGGGCTCATCTCCTTCATCGGCACGGTGAGCGAGTTCGTGGTCGCGAGCGTGATCCTCACCGACCCGGCGAAGCAGACGCTCGCCGTCGGCCTGTTCCAGTTCGTGTCGCAGGAGACGTCGTCGAACTGGCCGGTGTTCGCGGCCGGCGCGGTGCTCGCGGCGCTGCCGGTGGTCGTGCTGTTCTTCCTGCTGCAGAAGTACATCGTCGGCGGCCTCACCGCGGGTGCGGTCAAGTAGCCGGGCGGCCCCGCCGACCGCCCCGCCGCCGGCCGCGGCGAGCGGCGGGGCCGCGGCCGCCCGCGATGCTAGCCTTGCGCGCATGAGTGCGAGGCTGGCCGACATCGCGGCGCACGCGGGGGTCAGCGAGGCGACCGTGAGCCGCGTGCTCAACGACAAGCCGGGCGTCGCGACCGACAAGCGCCAGGCCGTGCTGACCGCGCTCGACCTGCTCGGCTACGAGCGCCCGGCTCGCCTGCGCCGCCGCACCGGCCGCCCGGTCGGCATCATCCTGCCCGAGCTCGGCAACCCGATCTACCCGGCGTTCGCACAGGCCCTCGGCCCGAACTTCGCCCGCCGCGGCTTCACCCCGCTCATCGGCACGCAGAGCGACGGCGGCGTCCACGAGGACGAGTACATCGAGATGTTCGTCGAGGCCGGTGCGAACGGCATCGTCTTCGTGTCGGGCCGGCACGCCGACAGCACCTTCCCGGTGACCCGGTACCGGCAGCTCCGCGAGATGGGGCTCAAGGTCGGGTTCGTGAACGGCACCCGCACCGGCGTCGACGCCCCGTTCTTCGCGATCGACGACCTCGGCGCGATGGCGCTCGCGGTGCGGCACCTCGTCTCGCTCGGACACCGCCGCATCGGACTGGCCGACGGGCCCGAGGCGTTCGTGCCCGCGCAGCGCAAGGCGGCCGGCTTCCGCGACGCGATCGCCGAGCTGGTCGGCACGGATGCCCCGGTGCTGATCGAGCACACCCTCGCCTCCGACGACGGCGGACTGTCGGCCGCTCGGGCGCTGCTCGCGGAGGGGTGCACCGCCATCGTGTGCGCGAGCGACCTCATCGCCGTGGGCGTGCTCGCCGAGGCGCGTCGCCAGGGCATCCGCGTGCCCGAGGACCTGTCGGTCGTCGGCTTCGACGACTCGACGCTCGCCCGGCACTCCTGGCCGCCGCTCACGACGATCCGCCAGCCCGTCAACACGATGGGCATCGCGATCGCCGACGCGTTCGTGGGCGAGATGAACGACGTGCACGCGTCGCGCACCGAGTACCTCTTCCAGCCCGAGCTCGTCGTGCGCGAGTCGACCGGGCCGGCGCCCACGGCCGGCTGACCGCGGTCGCGTCCCGCGCCCGGCCGGGGTGCGGCTCAGTCGACCGCGCCCTCGGCGCCGACGATGCCGAGCGGCGCCTGGATCCGGTCGGACTCGGTTCCGGCGCGCAGCTCGCCCGTCGCGTCGCGCTGCGGGCCGGGGGATGCTTCGTGCCCGCCCGCTGCCGGCCCCTCGGCGGCGTCCGCCGTCGCCGCCCGCTCCGCGGGCTCGTAGCCCTCCTCGCGGAGCCGGTCGCGTGCCTCGTGCTCGACGAGCACCGGCACGAAGTCGCGGATCGGGTTGCCGTCGAGCCGGTGCCGCTCCTCGTCGACGACGTGCTCGACCTCGTCGCGCGAGGCCCCGGGGAAGCGTTCGGCGACCCGGTCGACGACCTGCTCCACGAGCTCGTCCTCGCCTGCCTGCTGGTCCCGGTCGATCGGATCGGTGCTCATCCGCCCAGTGTCCGCCGCCGCGTGCGGCGCGCGCCAGCCCCGCTCGGCGACGTGCGGGTGAACGGACGGTGACGGATGCCCCGCCCCGCGCCGGTGCCGGCCCCCGGCCCGCGTCGCTCAGAACCCGAAGTCGGTGATGACCGGCAGGCTGCCGGCCTCGAGGAGCTCGAGCACGTGCCGTTCGTGGTGCACCGTGTGCTCGGGCAGCTCGCGTAGGTCGAACCACTCGAGCGCGTCGGCGGTGCCGTCGGACGGTCGCGGCTCGCCCTCCCAGTCGACGGCCTGGAAGTAGAAGTCGACCCGTTGCTCGGGCGCGCGGTCGACCGGGCCGGGCCCGCGCCGGTGCACCGTCGTCAGCGGGCGGAGCCGCCCCACGGCGACCCCGAGCTCCTCGGCGGTCTCGCGAACGGCGGCGTCGTACGCCGACTCACCCGGCTCGACGTGGCCGGCGGCCGACGCCGCCCACCAGCCGTCGTAGTAGTCGGTGCCGCACCGCCGCTGCAGCAGCACCCGGTCGCCCGACGTGAGGAACACGTGGGCGGCCGGGATGAGCGCGAACCCGCCGTGACGGGCGGCGTACGCGTCGGAGTACGACTGGCGCGGTTCCTCGTCCATGCAGGACAGTCTCGCAGGGCGGTCTCGAGACGGTCGCTGCGCGACCTCCTCGACCACCGGGGCGGGGGTTCTGGCGCGACCTCATCGACCGCCGGGAGCGGGGTCTCGAGACGGTCGCTGCGCGACCTCCTCGACCACCAGGTCAGAGGTGCGCTGCCGTCGTCGTTCGTCGGTTGGGGTATGCCGATTGCCCCTCAGCGTTGAGGGGCAATGGGCGTACGCGAACCGGGAATGCATCGCCCGCGGCCGGATACCGGATGCCGGAGCCAGAAGCCAGAAGCCAGGAGTCAGGAGGGATCGGCATCGGTGCGCGAGGGGCGCTCCTCGCTGACCTGGATCGACTCGAGGATCGAGTGCTGCAGCCCCTTCTGCCCGGTATGCAACTCCTGGTGGATCTCGAGTGAGCCCATGAGCGGGCCGAACGCCGCCCGCATCCGCCGACCGGGCTCGGCCCGCACGGCGCGCACCGTCATGCCGACGATCATCGCGAGCACGAACAGCGCGACGAGTGCGGCGAGCGCGAACTCCATCGTCAGGACTCCCATGTGCAGAAACGGCCGTGGGCGGCCGCGCACTGGGAGTGCGCCGGCCGCCCACGGTCATCCGTCATGCGGCGGGTCAGTACCCGACGATCGGCCCGAACGCGTCGGCGAGGGGAGCGCGGTTGAGGCCGCGCAGCTCGTCGACCGAGACGGTGAACACGTCCTGCACCTCGAGCGCGTTCGACGAGGCATCCGTCACGCCGATGCGGCGCACCGCGTAGCCCCGGCCCTCGCAGAGCCCGCGGAACTTCACGTCGTCCTCCCGCGGCACGGTCACGATGACGCGGCCGGTCGACTCGCTGAACAGCGCGGTCGAGACGTCGATGCCGGCGTCGCCGGTCACCTCGCCGAGGAACACGCGGGCGCCGACGCCGAAGCGCGACACCGCCTCGGCGAGGGCGATCGCGAGGCCGCCGTCGCTGAGGTCGTGCGCCGAGTCGATCAGGCCCTCGACCGCGGCCGAGTGCAGCAGCTCCGCGAGCACCTGCTCGCGGCCCAGGTCGACGGCCGGCGGCCGGCCGCCGAGGTGGCCGTGCACCACGCCCGCCCAGGCGGAGCCGTCGAGCTCGGCCCGGGTGTCGCCGAGGAGGTAGATGTTGTGGCCGTCGTCCTGCCAGCCGCTCGGCACGCGCCGGGCGACGTCGTCGATCACGCCGAGCACGGCGATCACGGGCGTCGGGTGGATCGGCACGTCGCCGGTCTGGTTGTAGAAGGAGACGTTGCCGCCCGTGACGGGGATGCCCAGCTCGAGGCATCCGTCGCTGAGGCCCTCGACGGTCTCGGAGAACTGCCACATGACCTCGGGGTTCTCGGGGGAGCCGAAGTTCAGGCAGTCGGAGACGCCGACGGGCACGGCGCCGGAGACGGCGACGTTGCGGTACGCCTCGGCGAGGGCGAGCTTCGCGCCCTCGCGCGGGTCGAGGTAGGAGTAGCGGCCGTTCGCATCGGTCGCGACGGCGACGCCCAGGCCGGATGCCTCGTCGACGCGGATCATGCCCGCGTCGTCGGGGTACGACAGGGCGGTGTTGCCGAGCACGTACTTGTCGTACTGGTTCGTGACCCAGGCCGCGTCGGCCTGGTTCGCCGAGCCGACGAGCTGCAGGAACTGCGCGCGGATCTCGTCGGGCGTGGCCGGGCGGTCGAGCTTCGCGGCGGTGTCCTCCTGGAGGGCGTCGATCCACGTCGGGTAGGCGACGGGGCGCTCGTAGACCGGGCCGTCGACGGCGACGGTGCGCGGGTCGACGTTCACGATCTCCTGCCCGCGCCACGTGATCGAGAGGCGGCCGGTGTCGGTGACCTCGCCGAGCACGCTGGTCTCGACGTCCCACTTCTTCACGACCTCGAGGAAGCCCTCGAGCTTCTCGGGCTTCACGATCGCCATCATGCGCTCCTGGCTCTCGCTCATGAGGATCTCCTCCGGCGTGAGCGAGGGGTCGCGCAGCAGCACGTCGTCGAGCACGATCGCCATGCCGCCGTCGCCGTTGGAGGCGAGCTCCGACGTCGCGCACGAGATGCCGGCCGCACCCAGGTCTTGGATGCCCTCGACGAGGTCGTGCTGGAAGAGCTCGAGGCAGCACTCGATGAGCACCTTCTCGGCGAACGGGTCGCCGACCTGCACCGCGGGGCGCTTGGTCGGGCCGCCCTCGGCGAACGTGTCGGAGGCGAGGATCGACGCGCCGCCGATGCCGTCGCCGCCGGTGCGGGCGCCGAAGAGCACGACCTTGTTGCCCTGGCCCTTGGCGTTCGCGAGGTGCAGGTCTTCGTGGCGGAGCACGCCGACCGCGAGGGCGTTGACGAGCGGGTTCGCCTGGTACACCGGGTCGAACCAGGTCTCGCCGCCGATGTTCGGCAGGCCGAGGCAGTTGCCGTAGAAGCTGATGCCGGCCACGACGCCGTGCACGACGCGGGCCGTGTCGGGGTGGTCGATGGCGCCGAAGCGCAGCGCGTCCATGACGGCGACCGGGCGCGCGCCCATCGAGATGATGTCGCGCACGATGCCGCCGACGCCGGTCGCGGCGCCCTGGAACGGCTCGATGTAGCTCGGGTGGTTGTGCGACTCGATCTTGAAGGTGACCGCCCAGCCCTCGCCGATGTCGAGCACGCCGGCGTTCTCGCCCATGCCGACCATGAGGTTCTTCTTCATGTCGGGCGTGACCTTCTTGCCGAACTGGCGGAGGTACACCTTGGACGACTTGTAGGAGCAGTGCTCGCTCCACATGACCGAGTACATCGCGAGCTCGGCGCTCGTGGGGCGGCGGCCGAGGATGTTGCGGATGCGCTCGTACTCGTCGGGCTTGAGGCCCAGCACGGCGTACGGCTGCTCCTTCTCGGGCGTGGCGGCGGCGACCTCGACGGTGTCGAGCACGGGCGTCGTCGGGGCGGCGATCGTCGCGGGCGCAGCGGTCGTGGCGGGGTTTTCGGTGGTCACGAGGGCGAGCTCCAAGAAGTGGCGGCGCACGGGTGCCGCGGGGCGGATGCCTGACCCGTCGAGTCTACCCGCCGTGCTCAGGTGAGCGGGCCGCGGCCGCCGCGGGCCCGGCCGGCCTCGCTCAGGCCTCCTTGCCGCCGGGCGGGCCGACGACGAGGAGCGCCGAGAACACGGCGATGACGCCGACGGCGGCGATGACCGTGAGCAGCACCGGGCGGGCGAGGAACCAGCGCAGGAGCCGGTTCACGACGTTCCCGTCGGCCGGGTGGTCGGATGCCTCGCGCCGCCACTCGCCCTCGAGGCGCCCGCGGCGGTGCATGACGACCTCGAACGGCACGGTCGCGTACGGCACGACGGCGGTGAGCACGCCGAGCGCGACGGTGCCGAGCGACCAGCGCTGGTTCACGCCGACGAGCACGACCGTCACGGCGTAGGAGAGGAACACGAAGCCGTGGATGGACCCCGCCACGGTGACGGCCCAGTCGAGCCCGGCCGCGTACTTGCCGATCATGCCGAGGAGGAGCAGCGTCCAGGTGATCGCCTCCGCGAACGCGACGGTGCGGAACAGGGCGTACGGCGTCCGGAACGGAGAGGTCACCCGCTCATCCTGCCCGAGCGGGGCTGGGAGGCCGCCCAGTTCCGGCGTCGACCCCCGCGATACCCTTGGCCGGTGGAGCAGACCCCAGCCGTCCAGGCCACCCGCGACCTCGTCGAGGCGCACATGGCGACCATCCCCGACTTCCCCGAGCCGGGCGTGCTGTTCCGCGACCTCACCCCCGTCTTCGCGAACGGGCCCGCGTTCCACGCGCTCGCCGAGGCGATCACGGTGCCCTTCGAGGGCCGGTTCGACGTGCTCGCCGGCGTCGAGGCGCGCGGCTTCCTGCTCGCCGCGGCGGCGTCGGTGCTGCGCGACGCGGGCGTGCTGCCGGTGCGCAAGGCGGGCAAGCTGCCGCGCAAGGTGCTCTCCGAGGAGTACGCCCTCGAGTACGGCACCGCCGCCCTCGAGGTGCACGAGGGCGAACTGCCGCCCGGCACCCGGGTGCTCATCGTCGACGATGTGCTCGCGACCGGCGGCACGGTCGGCGCGGCGGCGCGCCTGGTGGAGCGGGCCGGATGGCACGTCGCCGGCATCGCCGTGGCGGTCGAGCTGGTCGACCTCGGCGGGCGCGCGAAGCTCGCCGAGGAGCTCGGCGACGACCTCGAGGTCTACAGCCTGCTGCAGTACTGACCTTGCGGTCTCGATACGCGTCGTCGCTGCGCGGCGGCGCTACTCGACCAGCGATCCGGCCTGCTCCTTGGCCCGCAGGTCCTTCCGCAGGATCTTGCCCGACGCCGACTTCGGGATCGCCTCGATGAACTCGACCCGGCGCACCTTCTCGTGCGGCGCGACGTGCGCCGCGACATGCGCCAGCACGTCGTCGGCGGTCAGTGACGCCCCGGCCTGCGGCACGACGAACGCCTTCGGCACCTCCTGGCCGTCCTCGTCGAGCGCGCCGATCACGGCCGCGTCGGCGATGGCGGGGTGCTCGAGCAGCACGGCCTCGAGCACCGCCGGCGCGACCTGGTAGCCCTTGTACTTGATGAGCTCCTTGAGCCGGTCGACGATGCGGAAGACGCCGTCGGCCGTGACCGTCGCGATGTCGCCGGTGTGCAGCCAGCCGTCGTGGTCGAGCATCGCGGTCGTGGCCTCGGGGTTGTCGAGGTAGCCCTGCATGACCTGCGGGCCGCGCACCAGCAGCTCGCCGGGCTCGCTCGCCGACCCGTCGGCGGGTACCTCGACGTCGGCCCGGGTCTCGGCGTCGACGACACGGGCCTCGGTGTTCGCGAGCAGCACGCCGACGCTCGACCGGTCGAGGTCGGGCCGGTCGACCGGGATCACCTGCACCACGGGACTCGTCTCGGTCATCCCGTAGCCCTGGCAGACGATGCATCCGAGCCGCTCCGCGACGAGCTCGGCGAGGGCGCCGTCGAGCGGCGCCGCGCCCGAGAACACGACCTTCACGCTCGACAGGTCGAACTGGTCGACGAGCGGATGCTTCGCGAGCGCGACGGCGATCGGCGGGGCGATGAACACCCAGGTGGCCCGGTGCTCGCTGGTCACGCGGAGGAACTCGGCGAGCTCGAACTTCGGCATGGTGACGAGGCTCGCGCGCTGGCGCAGCGCGAAGTTCAGCAGCACGGTCATGCCGTAGATGTGGAAGAACGGCAGCACCGCGAGCACGCGGTCGCCGTCGGTGAGGCCGATGGTGGCCGAGCACTGGCTGACGTTGGCCACGAGGTTGCGGTGGGTGAGCATGACGCCCTTGGGGCGGCCGGTCGTGCCGGAGGAGTACGGCAGCACCGCGAGGTGGGTGGCCGGGTCGAACGTCACGTCGGGGGCCGGGTTGCCCTCCGAGAGGAGCTCCGCGAGCGACGGGTGGCCGACGCCGTCGACCGAGCCGGCCCCGTCGAGCACGACCACCTGCTCGTCGGGGATGCCGAGCTGCTCGGCGGCGGCCGTCGCGCCGGGCAGCAGCGGGCTCACGGTGACGAGCCAGCGCGCGCCGGCGTCGCGCAACTGGTTCGCGATCTCGGCGGGCGTGTAGAGCGAGTTCACCGTCGTCGCGGTGGCGCCCGCGCGCAGGATGCCGTGGAACACGGTGGCGAACGCGGTCACGTTCGGGCACAGCACGGCGACGGTGTCGCCCACGCCGACGTCGCGCGACGCGAGTGCGCCCGCGAACAGCGAGATGTGGGCGATCAGCGTGCGGTACGTCGTCTCGGCGCCCGTCGTGCCGTCGATGATCGCGACGGCGTCGAGCCGCGCCTCGTCGAGGTCGCCGAACAGGAAGTCGTAGACGGATGCCTCGGGGATGTCGAGGTCGGGGAGGGTGCTGCGGACCACGGGAGCTCCTTCGACCGGGTCGGCTCCGTTGCCGACCACGGTCACATCATGCGGCATCGAGCCGCGGAGCGGTATCCCTCCGTCGGGTGGCGGAGCCGGCCCGACTGCCGCCGGCGAACGCGGTGCGTCAGATGCCGCCCGTTCCCTCCTCCGTGCCCTGGTCGGTGCCGTCCTGCGTGCCGTCCTGGCCGAAGGGGCCGCGACCGTCCTGCTGGAATCCGGGCGGGCCGTTGCCATCGCCGGGGAAGCCGCCGTCGGGGAAGTCGCTGGGGCCGAACTGGCCGATCGAGGGCCGCGCGAGGCCGGAGAGGATGGCGCCGGCGGCCATGCCTGCGCCGAAGAGCAGCACGCCGGCCGTGACGGCGCCGACGATGATCACCCAGGTGCGGCGGTACCAGGGGAGCGGGCGCTCAGCAGCGATCGCGGGAGCGGGAGAGGCGGGAGGACGCGGCGCGGCGTAGGCAGCCGGCTCGGGTGCGGGCAGGGTCGTGGTCATGCTCCGAGGATTCCGAGTGCGCCTATGCCGCCGCCCTCGCAGGGCTATGAACGAGCCGTGAATCCGGACGGCCAGAAGGCGAGGCATCCGCAGTTGTTTTGAATTACTCAAAACAACCCGATAGGCTCGTGGCATGCCCACCGAGACCGCCGACCTCGTCGCCGCGCACCGCGACGACGACCCGGCCGCGCACCTGCGCGCCGCCGGGCTCAAGGTCACCGCACCGCGCCTCGCGGTGCTGCGCGCCGTGACGGGCAACGGCCACCTCGACGCCGACGCCGTGCACGCCCGCATTGCCGACGAGCTGCCCGGCACCTCGCTGCAGTCCGTCTACAACGTGCTCGGCGCGCTGAACGAGGCGGGCCTCCTCCGCAAGATCGAGCCGGCGGGCTCCGCCGCGCTCTACGAGAGCCGCATCGGCGACAACCACCACCACGTCGTCTGCACCCGCTGCCACGCCGTCGCCGACGTCGACTGCGTCGTGGGCGAACCGCCCTGCCTCGCGCCGAGCGACGACAACGGCTTCGCCATCCACACCGCCGAGGTCACCTTCTGGGGCCTCTGCGGCGACTGCCGGCGCGAACTCGACGGCTGACGGCAGCCCCACCGGACGACCGCCCACCCGGGCGGTGATCGGCGTGCCCGCACGCCGATCCGCACCACCCACCCACCACCGAGAAAGAGGACGAATGTCGGACTACACGACGACGCAGACCGGAACCCCGGTCGCGAGCGACGCCCACTCCCTCACCGTGGGCGCCGACGGCGCCACCGTGCTCCACGACCGCTACCTGGTCGAGAAGCTCGCCCAGTTCAACCGCGAGCGCATCCCGGAGCGGATCGTCCACGCCAAGGGCGGCGGCGCGTTCGGCGAGCTCGTCGTCACCGGCGACGTCTCGGCGTACACCCGTGCGGCGGTGTTCCAGCCCGGCGCGACCAGCGAGACGCTGCTGCGGTTCTCGTCGGTCGCCGGCGAGATGGGCTCGCCCGACACCTGGCGCGACGTGCGCGGCTTCGCGCTGAAGTTCTACACGACCGAGGGCAACCTCGACATCGTCGGCAACAACACCCCGGTGTTCTTCATCCGCGACGCGATCAAGTTCCCCGACTTCATCCACTCGCAGAAGCGCCTGCCGGGCTCGGGCCTGCGCGACGCCGACATGCAGTGGGACTTCTGGACCCTCTCGCCCGAGTCGGCCCACCAGGTCACGTACCTCCTCGGCGACCGCGGCCTGCCCCGCTCGTGGCGCCACGTCAACGGCTACGGCTCGCACACCTACCAGTGGATCAACGCGGCCGGCGAGCGATTCTGGGTGAAGTACCACTTCATCGCGCGGCAGGGCGTCGAGACCATCGAGGCGCCCGAGGCCGAGGCGATCGCCGGCGCCGACGCCGACTTCTACCGTCGCGACCTCTACGAGGCGATCGAGCGCGGCGAGTTCCCGACGTGGGACGTCAAGGTGCAGGTCATGCCCTACGAGGACGCGAAGACCTACCGCTTCAACCCGTTCGACCTCACCAAGGTGTGGCCGCACGGCGACTACCCGCTCATCGAGGTCGGCCACTTCACGCTGAACCGCAACCCGCAGAACCACTTCGCCGAGATCGAGCAGGCCGCCTTCTCGCCGGCGAACCAGGTGCCCGGCACCGACATCAGCCCCGACAAGATGCTGATGGCCCGCGTGTTCAGCTACCCCGACGCGCAGCGCTACCGGGTCGGCACGAACTACAACCAGCTGCCCGTGAACGCGCCGCACGCCGCACCCGTGCACAACTACTCGCAGGACGGCGCGCAGCGCCACCACTTCAACGCGCCGACGACGCCCGTCTACGCGCCGAACAGCTTCGGCGGCCCGCAGGCCGACCCGGCGCGCGCGGCCGAGGGCTCGTGGGAGCACGACGGCGCCCTCGTGCGCGCGGCGGCGACGCTGCACGCCGACGACAGCGACTTCGGCCAGGCCGGCACGCTCTACCGGGACGTGTTCCCCGACGAGTCGAAGGCGCGCTTCCTCACCACGCTGGCGGGCCAGGCGAACGCGATCTCGGTCGACGACATCCGCGAGCGCTTCTTCCAGTACTGGACGAACGTCGACGCCGGGCTCGGTGCCGCCGTTCGCGCCGCCCACGCGGCCGGCCTGAACGCGGATGCCCCGCAGCAGCCCGAGACGGGCGTCGACGTCGCGTCCGACGTCGACGACGAGGCCGCCGCGTAGCGATCGGCCGAACCCGGGCGGATGCCCCGTGCATGGCAGTGCACGAGGCATCCGCCCACCCTGAAGACGCGTGATGCCGGGGTGGCAGCCCCGGCATCACCGAACCACCGCACGTACTCCCCGAGAAGGAAGCAGACATGGACGACGGAACCATCCCAGCCTACGCGGCCGTGCTCGACCGCGAGCCCGGCCCCCTCGCCGAGCCCGGGCCGCTCGCGGCGCTCAGCGCACTCGACGAGCGGTTCGCGGCCGATCCCGCACCGGCGGCACCCTCCGCACCCGCACCCGCACCCGCACCCGCGATCTTCGCGGCGCACCCGCTCGGCGGCGCGTACGTCTCGGGTACGCTGCGGCCGCCCGCACCCGGGTCGTACGTGACCGGCGGCGGGACGCCCGCGGTGCCCGCCGGCTACGTCTCGGGCGTCGCGGTGGCATCCGCACCGGGCCGCTACGTCGACGCCGAGCGCTGAGCCGGGCGGGCGGCGCCCGGGAACGTCCCGGGCGCCGCCTGTCAACCCGCCGGGTGCACGTTGCTGCTGGCGTCGCCCCGCGCGAGGCTGGATCGATGTCCACGATCTGGCAGTCCTGGTTCTCCTTCGCGGTCGCGGTCCTCGTGGTCGTCGCCGCGGTCTTCGTCGTCTCGGCGGTGGTGTCGCTCATCGTCCGTGCCATCGCCCGCCATCGCGAGTGGGCGGCGATCCTGATCGACCGCGTGCGATGGCCGTTCCGCGTGTTCCTGCTCGTGGCCGGCCTCTGGATGGCGGTCGCGGTCGCCTTCCCCGAGCAGGAATGGCGGGCGGAGGTCGACCACGCGTTCCTGATCGCCCTGATCGTCGCGGGCGCGTGGCTCGTCGCGCAGGGGTTCCTGTTCCTCACCGACCTCGGGATGCGCCGCTACCGCGTCGACGTCGCCGACAACCGGCTCGCCCGGCGGGCGCGCACGCAGTTGCAGATCGTGCGGCGGCTCGTCGTCGTGGTGATCGTCATCCTCGCGTTCGGCATCATCCTGTTCACCTTCGACGCGGTGCGCGCGCTCGGCGCCTCCGTGCTCGCCTCGGCCGGCATCGTGTCGATCGTCGCCGGACTCGCGGCCCAGTCGGTGCTGGGCAACCTCTTCGCAGGGGTGCAGCTCGCGTTCAGCGACGCGATCCGCGTCGACGACGTCGTGATCGTCGAGGGCGAGTGGGGGCGCATCGAGGAGATCACCCTGAACTACGTCGTCGTCGGGCTCTGGGACGACCGGCGGCTGGTGCTGCCGTGCACGTACTTCACGACGAAGCCGTTCCAGAACTGGACGCGCACGTCGAGCCAGCTGCTCGGGTCGGTCGAGCTCGACCTCGACTGGCGGGTGTCGCCGGCGGCGATGCGCGAGCACCTCGACGCGATCCTCGAGCGGACCGAGCTGTGGGACGGCCGGGCGAAGGTGCTCCAGGTGACGGACGCGGTCGGCGGGTTCGTGCGGGTGCGCATCCTGGTCACGGCCGTCGACGCGCCGACGCTGTTCGACCTGCGCTGCTTCGTGCGCGAGGAGATGGTGCACTGGATCCAGCGGGTGCAGCCGGATGCCCAGCCGGCGCAGCGCGTGCTGCTCGCGGCCGGAGCGGGGCCGGTGGGGTCGCCGGAGGCGGAAACGGCGGTGCCGGAGGGCGCCCGCGGCGGCGCGCGCGGCGCTCGGGATCGACACGAGGCGGGCGACGGCGATCGGTCGGGCCTGTTCACGGGCACGCCCGAGGCGGAGGAGCGGGCGCAGCAGTTCACGCAGGCGATCCCGATCGTGCGGCGGGAGGCCGGGGAGGAATCGGGGACTCCCGGCGATGAGGCGCCCGGACATAACGGCATGCCGGCTTCTCGGCGAGGCACGCCGAAACCTCCCGAGCAGGTGTCTACGATGGCCGCGATGACCCTCATCGCCGGTTACGATCCCGACACGCTGCGCGAGCGCGTCGATCCCGTCGCGGTGGCCGCGCGGCTCGCCGAGCTCGGGGAGCTCCGCAGCCGCGACGCGCTCTGCGAACGGGCCTGGCTCTACAAGGTCGCCGGCAGGGTCACCGAGGCGCTCGACCAGGCGAACCAGGCCCTCCGGCTCGCCCGGTTCACCGGCGAGCGGCGGGACATCCAGCAGCCCCGGATGCTCCGCGCCACGGTCCTGCAGGCGAACGGCGAGCTCGACGCGGCCGCCGCGGAGCTCTCCGCGTGCATCGAGGAAGCGCACACCCACGACTGGCACCTGCTCGAGGCGAGCGGCCGGCAGCACCGTGGCAAGGTGTGGTTCGCGCAGGGCGAGTTCCAGGACGCGCTGGCCGACTTCGCTGCGGCGCTCGAACTGCGGACCGCGCACGGCGCCTCCGCCGACCAGGTCGAGAGCACGCGGTTCGCGATCGAGGCGACGCTCGACGCGGCCGAGCGGGCGGGCATCGACGCCGTCGCGGAGGCCGACACCGGCGAGGTGGCCGAGCCGTCCGGGCGACCGACGCCGGAGTCGACGCGGCGGCCGGGCCCGGATGCGGCGCGACGTGCGGAGCCGGCGCGAAGCGAGGCATCCCACCCGCCGCCGCTCTGGGACTGAGGGCGACGAGCGTTCCACCCGAACCGGAGGAAAGCTCAGCATCATCTCGACGCCGACGCCCTCCGCTGCTAAGCTCCGCCCGTGCACGCGCGCATCCGCGCTGCGCAGGCGGTGCTCATCGTCGGTGCGGCGGTCGCACTGGCGGGCTGCACGCCGTCCCCGGCGGAGGAGGCGGCGTCGAGCGGCTCGGCCGCGCCTACGTCGACCGCCGAGGCGGCCTGGCTCACGTTCACCACCGAGGACGGACTGGCGTCCTGGCAGCTGCCGCCAGACTGGACGGTGCTTCCGCCGTGGGTCGACGCCCAGGGTGCGGTCGACTACGAGGTGCTCGACGCCGACGGTGCGTCCCGGCTCTACTACTCGCACAAGCAATGGGGCATCGGCGGCCCGGGCTGCGTGCCCGACATGATGGAGTCCTACCCGATCACCCGCCTCGACGAGACGCCGATGTCGATCCCGGCCGACCGGTCCGGCGCGACGCCGGCCGTCGCGTTCGACGTGCTCGACGAGGGCGACCGGATCGCCGGGATGCTCCGCGCGACGGCCACCCCGATCACCGGGCCCACCTCGTGCGAGGACGGATTGAGCTCCCTGGTCTTCGAGGACGGCGAGGTCGGCATCATCAGCTTCTCGGCCCACTTCGACGACGGCGCGCTGCCGGTGCGACTCGACTTCCCCAGCCTCGCAAAGGCGGAGGCGTACCTCGAGTCCGCCGACTACCAGACGATCGTGCGGGTCATCTCCTCGCTGTCCTTCGACCCGTCCGCGGCGACCGGGCCGGCGGCGACCGCGGCACCGATCGTGCCGACCGCGGAGACCTCGCCGCTCGCGGGTGCCTACCTCGTCGACGCCCACGGCATGGACGACTGCGGGACGTTCCCGCTGACCGGGCAGACGCTGACGGTCGCGGGCTCGGAGGCGAGCCTGACGACGCCGGGGCAGACGCTCGAGGGCACGCTGACCCGCGTCAGCCGCGGCTGGGAGGTCAAGGTCACGGCCCCCGACGACGCGACGATGGTCGTGCTCGACGGCGCCGTCGTCGACGGCGTGTTCCAGGGCAGCGGGTCGTCGGGCGGGCGGCTCGGTACCGGCGGAACCGGGTGGACCTGCGCGTACGAGTGGGTCACGGCGACCCCGGCCGGGGTGCCGACGGACTCGGGCGGTGGCGCCTCCACCGCTGTCGAGTGCGGGCCGGACGAGCTCGCCGCCGCACAGGCGGCGCTCGGCGCCGACGCGCAGATCGACCCCGCCGCCCGGTTGTGCAGCGGCGACTGGATGGTGCTCGGCGTCATCCGCGACGGGAACGAGCACACGACCGTGCTCCACTCCGTCGACGGTGCGTGGCAACCGGCGTTCGACGACGAGGTGTGCGCGTTCGAGGATTTCACCTTCGACCCCGAGGTCGGGCCGCAGCCCGGCGACGAGTACCGCGGGCCGCTGCCGCAGGAACTCGTGGCGTCGGCGTGCTTCTCGAACTGAGCGGGCTGCCGACCGGGGCCGGCGAGGCGGTCCTACGCCTCGACGAGCGCCTGGCGGATCACGCTGGTGAAGAAGCCGAGGCCGTCGACGCCCGACCGCATCGCGGCGGCGGTGTCGGGGCCGAAGCCCGGCTCGACGGCGTGCTCGGGGTGCGGCATGAGGCCGACCACGTTGCCGCGCTCGTTGCGGATGCCGGCGATGTCGCGGAGCGACCCGTTCGGGTTCACGTCGACGTAGCGGAAGACCACGCGGCCCTCGCCCTCGAGGCGGTCGAGCGTGTCCTCGTCGGCGATGAAGCCGCCCTCGCCGTTCTTCAGCGGGATGGTGATCTCCTGGCCGACGGTGAAGTCGCCGGTCCAGGCAGAGTCGGTGTTCTCGACGCGGAGCACCTGGTCGCGGCAGATGAACGAGCCGTGGTCGTTGCGGATCAGCCCGCCGTCGAGGAGGTGGGCCTCGACGAGCATCTGGAAGCCGTTGCAGATGCCGAGCACCGGCAGGCCGCGGTTCGCGGCGTCGACGACCTCGGTCATGATCGGGCTGAGGGCCGCGATCGCGCCGCAGCGCAGGTAGTCGCCGTAGCTGAACCCGCCGGGCAGGATGAGCGCGTCGACGCCCTCGAGGTCGTGCGAGCCGTGCCAGAGCGCGACGGGCTCGCCGCCGGCGAGCCGGACCGCGCGCTGGGCGTCGCGGTCGTCGAGCGAGCCGGGAAACGTGATGACGCCGATGCGCATGTCGGATGCCCCGCTCAGTGCGTCTCGCCCGCGGGGGCGTCGTAGCCGTCGTGCGCGTCGTGCGGCGCGGCGGCCTCCTCGGCGAGCTCGGCGTTGGACTGCTCGAAGTGGATCGCCACGACGTCCTCGATGACCGAGTTCGACAGGATGTCCTCGGCGATCTCGCGCACCTGGGCCTTGAGCGCGTCGTCGACCGGACCGTCGACGGTCAGCTCGAAGCGCTTGCCGATGCGGACGCCGGTGAATCCGGCGCGGCCGGTGCGGGCGAGGGCGCCGGCGAGGGCCTTCCCCTGGGGGTCGAGCAGTTCGGCCTTGGGCATCACGTCGACGACGATGGTGGGCACCTTCGGTTCTCCGTCCGGTGTCGGGAGTGGTGGGATTCCTCGATTCTACCGATCGCGGCGGCCGGGTCGCGCCGACGGGTTGCGAGCGAGGGGTTCCGTGCGTATTATTCCGAGCGGAATATGAATATTCCGGCCGGAATAGTCGGCCTCGCTCCCGTCCCGAAAGCCCTCGCATGCCCGAACCGATCCAGCTCAGCCCGGTCGCCGTCGCCGCGCTCGCCCTGCTCGTCGAAGGGGAGATGCATCCGTACGAGATGTACCAGCTGATGCTGCAGCGCAAGGAGGACCGCGTCGTCAAGGTGAGCGCCGGCACGCTCTACCGGGCCGTCGAGCGCCTCGAGCAGGACGGCCTCATCGCCAGCCGGGGCGTCGAGCGCTCGGGCAACCGGCCGGAGCGCACGGTCTACGCGATCACCGACGCCGGCCTGCAGGCCATGCGCGCCGCCGTCGCCGACCGGCTCCGCCGGTACGAGAACGAGTACCCGCAGTTCCCCCTCGCGATCGGCGAGGCGCACAACCTGCCCGTCGACCAGGTGATCGCGCTCCTCGAGGAGCGGCGCGCCTCGCTCGCCGAGCTGCGCGACTTCGTGCACGAGTCGCTCGAGGGCATCGCCGCGCGCGGCGTCGATCGGCGGTACGTGCTCAACGTCCACTACTGGGAGACGATGCTCGCCGCCGAGGACGCCTGGCTCGTCGAACTGCTCGGCGAACTGCGCGACGGCAGCCTCGCCTGGCCCGACCCCGACTCGGTGGGCGCGACCGCGGGGCACTGACCCCGCGCCCGCGCCCGCGCACCGCCCTCCCCGCTCACGACCGCTCGGCTCCACGCCGACACACCGAAGGAACCCCGCACATGCAGACCGAACGCAAGCCGTGGCCGGCCCTCTGGGCCCTCGTCATCGGCTTCTTCATGATCCTCGTCGACACGACCATCGTGTCCGTCGCGAACCCCGCGATCCTGACCGGCCTCGACGCCGACCTCACCGCCGTGCTCTGGGTGACGAGCGCCTACCTGCTCGCCTACGCCGTGCCGCTGCTCATCACCGGCCGCCTCGGCGACCGGTTCGGGCCCAAGCCCGTCTACCTCATCGGCCTCGCCGTGTTCACCCTCGCCTCGCTCGGCTGCGGCCTGTCGGGCACCATCGAGTGGCTCATCGCCGCGCGCGTGGTGCAGGGTCTCGGCGCCGCCCTGATGACCCCGCAGACCATGGCCGTCATCACCCGCATCTTCCCGCCCACCCAGCGCGGCCAGGCCATGGGCCTCTGGGGCGCCGTGTCGGGCGTCGCCACCCTCGTCGGCCCGATCCTCGGCGGCCTGCTCGTCGACGGCTTCGGCTGGGAGTGGATCTTCTTCGTGAACGTGCCCGTCGGCATCGTCGCGTTCATCGTCGCCTGGCGGCTCGTGCCCGACCTCGAGACCCACGCGCACCGCTTCGACTGGCTCGGCGTCGTGCTGAGCGCCGTCGGCATGTTCCTCATCGTGTTCGGCATCCAGGAGGGCGAGACCTACGACTGGGGCACCATCGTCGGGCCGATCACCGTGTGGGGCCTGATCATCACGGGCATCGTCGTGATCGCGGCCTTCCTGGTGTGGCAGCGGTTCAACCCCGCCGAGCCGCTGCTGCCGCTCGGGCTGTTCCGCGACCGCAACTTCTCGCTCGCGAACCTCGCGATCTCGCTCGTCGGCTTCTCGATCGTCGCGATGCCGCTGCCGCTGACGTTCTACGCACAGATCGGCCTCGGCCTCTCGCCGACGATCGCCGCGCTCCTCCTGGCGCCGATGGCGGTCGTGACCGGCGTCATGGCGCCCCTCGCCGGCAAGCTCACTGACCGGGTGAACCCGAAGTGGGTCGCGTTCGCGGGCCTGCTCATCGTCGCCGGCGCGCTGGCGTGGATCGGGCAGCTCATCGACCCCGACATCGCCCCGGCGTGGGTGCTCGTGCCGGCCGCGTTCCTCGGCCTCGGCATGTCGGGCATCTGGGCGCCGCTCGCGTCGACCGCGACCCGCAACCTCCCGCCGGCGCAGGCCGGCGCCGGCTCGGGCGTCTACAACATGACCCGCCAGGTCGGCTCGGTGCTCGGCGCGGCCGCGATCACCGCGCTGCTCAACGCCCGCCTCGCGGCGGAGCTGCCCGGCCTCGACACCGCGGGCGGCGCGGCCGCCGCGGGCGCCGCCGGCTCAGGCGGCGAACTGCCCGCCCAGGTGCTCGACGGCTTCGCCGCCGCCATGGCGCAGTCGGTGTGGCTGCCCGTCATCGGCTTCGCCGTCGGCGCGCTCGTCGTGCTCTGGTTCGCGAAGCCGAAGGTGACGGTCGCCTGGGGTGGCGCCGCAGGCGCGCCGGCGAAGGCCGACGCACCCGCGGACGCCGGGGCCGACGTCAGCGCCTGACGACGGCCCGGACGATCGCCGCGACCGCCGCGACGGCGGCCACCCCGATGGCGATCGCGATCCCCGGATGCGCCCGCACCTGGCTGCGGACGTAGTCGACGCCGTCCTCGGTGAACTCCCGCACGCCCGATGCCGCCGACGCCGTGTGCTCCCGCACCGCGTCGGCGGCGTCGTGCGCGGCGTCGCGGGTCGCGGCGGTGGCGGCCTGGGCCTGCGCGATCGCGGCCTCGGCGGCGTCCTTGGCCGCGTCCGTGGCCTTCCCGAGCGCGTCGCGCGCCCCGTCGGTGGCGGCATCCGCGGCGGCGACCGCAGCGTCGCGAGCGTCGAGGACGGCGTCGCTCGCCCGCTCGGTCGCGTCGGCGATGTCGTCGCGGGCCTCGTCGGCGGCGTCCCGCACCGCGTCGGCGGCCGCTCGCGCGGCGGTCGTGGCCTGGTCGACCGTCGTGTCGCGGTCGCTCCGCAGGTCCTCGGCGGCTGGGATCGGTGCGCCGGTCGGTTGGTTCGGCATGGTGCCCTCCGTTCGAGTCCCTCCTCTTCGGCGGCCGGGGATGGCCGCAGCCGAGGAGTGCTTCGGTCGTTGCGAGGCGGCCATGCTACGCCGCGAACCCCGGCACCGGCCGATCCGGTCGCCGGGGTTGCGACCGCGGCGGAGGCGGGGTAAAGGGCTCCGTCGCCTACCCCAGCCCGGCCCGCTCGGCGATCACCTCGCGCAGGCACTCGCGCGTGGCATCCAGCCCGCGGTGCACCTCCTCGAAGCTCGTCGAGAGGGGCGACAGCCCGATGCGCAGGCCCCCCGGGTCGCGGTAGTCGGGGATGACGTCGCGCTGCCAGAGCCGGGCGGTGACCTCGCGCATCGCGTCGTGGTGGAGCGTCACGTGGCCGCCGCGCTCGGCAGGGTCGGCGGGCGACGCGAGCGTCACGCCGAGCGGCGCGAGCAGGTGCTCGTGGAGCTCGATCGCGAACGACGTGAGCGCGACCGACTTCGCGCGGATGGCGGCGATGCCGGCTTCCTCGATCATGGCCAGCGTCTCGTCCATCGGCAGCATCGCGAGGATCGGGGACGTGCCCGACAGGAAGCGGCGGATGCCCCGCACCGGCTCGTAGCCCGGCCCCATGTCGAACTGGTCGGTCGTGCCGAACCAGCCCTGGATGGGCTGGCGCAGGATCGACTGGAGGTCGTCGCGCACGTAGGCGAAGGCGGGCGACCCGGGCCCGCCGTTCAGGTACTTGTACGTGCAGCCGACCGCGAGGTCGAAGCCCCACGCGTCGGCCTTCACCGGCACCGACCCGGCCGAGTGGCAGAGGTCCCAGAGGATGAGCGCGCCGGCGTCGTGCGCGATCCGGGTGAGCTCGGGTGCATCCGCGAGGTAGGCGCTGCGGTAGGCGACGTGCGAGACGACCACGAGGGCGGTCTGCGGGCCGACCGCGGCGGCGAGCTGTGCGGGGGTCACGCCGAGCGACGTGTCGACGTGGATCCAGCGCAGGTGCAGGCCGCGCTCGGCGGCGATGCCCTCGAGCACGTACCGGTCGGTCGGGAAGTTGTCGGTGTCGACGACGATCTCGCGTCGCTCGGGGTCGCGGGCGAGCTGCGCGTCGACGGCGGCGCGGGCGAGCTTGTAGAGCAGCACCGTGGTCGAGTCGCCGATGACCGTCTGCCCGGCCTTCGCCTCGATCACGGCGCGGCCGATGCGGTCGCCGATCTCGACGGGCAGCTGCAGCCACGCCTCGTCCCAGCCGCGGATGAGCCGACCGCCCCAGTCGTGCGTCATGAACCGCTGCATGCGCTCGATCGCGGCGACGGGCGGGCGGCCGAGGGAGTTGCCGTCGAAGTAGACGAGGTCGTCGTCGGCGCCGTGGAATCGCTTGCGGTAGTGGGCGAGCCCGTCGGCACGGTCCATGCGGCGGGCGTACGCGAGCTGGGGGTCGAGGGTCATGCGGTCTCCGGGGGTCTCGGCTGGGGTGCGGCCCTGGGGCGGGCGGCTCGGGCGGTGGCGCTCAGGCCGCCGCGGAGTCGTCGACGGGGTCGAGCTCCTCGGCCGGCACGACGACGGCGGCGGCCAGCCAGGCGGGCACGTCGTCGAGGCGCTCCGGCGGCGGTCCGGGCACGAAGGTCGCGACCGCGTCGACGCGCTCGTCGCGCGGCCACGGGTCGGCGAGGGCGGCGAGCAGCTCGGATGCCCCGAGCCCCGCCCGGGCGAGCGCGGCCAGCTCGCCGGCGTTGACGCCGACGGGCTGGTCGCCGTTGCCGAGGTCGGTGCCGTAGAGCACGCGCCCGCCCGCCGCGCGGAAGCGGCGCAGGTTGTCGACGGCCCGCTCGAGGTCGTCGCTCGGTGCGCCGTGGCCATGGATGTGCAGCGTCGAGATCCAGCGCTGCCCGGCCGCGGCGGCACGGGCGACGAGGTCGTCGTCAACCGCCTCGGTGAACGGGGTGTGCGCGAGCACGTCGACGCCGGCCTCGACGGCGAGGCGGGTCATCCCGTCGCCCTCGACGTGCGCGACCACGGGCAGGCCGCGCTCGTGGGCCGCGGCGACGATCGCGTCGAGCGTCGGGCGGTCGAAGACCGGCCCGGCGTCGAGGTTCAGTGCGACCTTCACGACGGATGCCCCGAACGAGTGCAGCTCCGACACCGCGGTCTCGGCGGGGTGGGCCAGGGTCCAGCGCTCCTCGCCGGTCTCGGCCGCGACCTCGCGCACGCAGCCCTCGACGGCCCACGGCCGTCCGGTCGGGTACCCGCCGGGTGCGGTGAGGAACCAGCCGGCGAAGTCGACCCGGGGCATCCCGATGCCGCGCGCGGCGGCGACGACGGGCAGCGGGGCGCCCAGGTCGACGACGCCCGAGAGCCCGGAGCCGGCGAAGGCGCCGACGCCGACGAGCATGAGGTGCACGTGGTGGTCGACGAGCGGCGGCAGCCTGGTGCCGACCTCGCCGGGATTGTCGCCGTTCAGCGACCGGCGGGCCGCGGCCGCGAGCGGGCCGAGGTCGAGCCGGGGCGATCCGGATGCGTCGCTCATGCCGGCAGCTCCGTCCGCACCGCGTACAGCTCGGGGAAGAAGGTCAGGTCGAGCGCCTTCCGGAGGAACGGCGCTCCGCTGGAGCCGCCGGTGCCGGGCTTCCAGCCGATGATGCGCTCGACGGTCTTCAGGTGCCGGAACCGCCACAGCTGGAAGTCGCTCTCGAGGTCGACGAGCTCCTCGCAGGTCTCGTAGGCCGCCCAGTGCCGGTCGGTGTCGGCGTAGATCGACGCGAACACCGGCACCAGCTCGGGCCGGTAGGTCCACCCCTCGGTCACGTCGCGGTCGAGCACGTCCTGCGGGATCGGATAGCCGGCGCGCGACAGCAGCCCGAGGAACTCGTCGTAGAGGCTGGGTGCCTCGAGCGCCTCGGCGAGGATCGCGCGGGCCGGAGCATCCGAGTCGAAGACCTGCAGCATCTTCGCGTTCTTGTTGCCGAGCACGAACTCGACCGCGCGGTACTGGTACGACTGGAAGCCGCTCGCGCTGCCGAGCACGCCGCGGAACTGCGAGTACTCCGCCGGGGTCAGGGTGGCGAGCACCGACCACTGCTCGGTGAGGGTGCGCAGGATGTGCTTCACCCGGGCGAGGCACTTGAGCGCCGGGGCCAGTTCGTCGATCCGCAGCTGCGCGCACGCCGCGCGGAGCTCGTGCAGGAGCAGCTTCAGCCAGAGCTCGGTGGTCTGGTGCTGGATGATGAACAGCAGCTCGTCGTGGTGCTCCGGGTCGGAGATGGGGCGCTGCGCCGACAGCAGCGTGCCGAGGTCGAGGTAGCCCCCGTAGCTCATCCGATCGCTGAAGTCGGTGACGACGGACGCCTCGAGGTCTCGGGTGTTGGCACGGACGCCATCGGGATCGGCCATTCCCCAAGCCTACGCGCGGGATGGGCGGGACCGCCGGATCCGTCACCGAGGCTCCCCGCCGTTTCGTGGGCGAGCGGACTAAACTTGGCAGATGAGTTCGGCCACCTCTACCCGACGTGACGCGAGACGAAACCATGAGCGGCTGCTCGAAGAAGCCCGTCGCCTCTTCGCCGAGCGTGGCATCGATGCCCCGCTCGACGAGCTCGCCACCCGAGCCGGCGTAGGTGCCGGCACGGTCTACCGCCACTTCCCGACCCGCGACGCCCTGCTGCGCGAGCTCTACGATGCGGCCATCAAGATGTTCCACGACCTCGGCCCGGAGGTGCAGGCCGCGGGCAGCGGCTGGGACGCCATCCAGGTCGTGCTCGAGCGCCTCGGCCAGTGGGTCGCGGCCACGCCGTACCTGCCCGCGCTGATGCGCCGGGTCGCGGCGATCGACGGCGACTACCGCCCCGGGCTCGAGTTCGCACCCGTGCTCGAGGGCATCGTCGAGCGGGCGAAGGCCGAGGGCTCGCTGCGGCCCGACGTCGAGGCCGCGGACATCCTCGTGCTCATCGACATGCTCGGCTCGCTCGGGCAGTTCGGCGGCACCAACCTGCCCTTCTGGCGACGGCAGTTCGCGATCGTGCTCGAGGGCATCCGCGCCCGGCCCGGCCAGGAGCCGCTGCCCGGCGTCGCGCTCGACTTCGACGAGTTCCACGACCTCGCGCACCACCGCGCCGAGACCGCCGCCGAGAACGGCTCGGGCGCGGGGGCCGCGGACGACGTGGTGCCCGCGGCCGGCTGACCGGCGAGGGGGCTGCCTGCTGCCCGGCTAGCCCGCGGCGCGGACCTCGACGAGGTTCGCCCACGGGTCGTCGAACGCGAGCGTGCGACCGTCGTCGCGCGTCGCGACCTCGAAGTGGCGCATCCGCTCGCCGAGCTCGCCGAGGTCGTCGGCGCTCGGCACGACGATCTCGACCTTCCCGAGCCCGAGGGCGAGCTGCCGGCGACCCGCGCCCGCGCTCTCCCACGTGTTCATGGCCATGTGGTGGTGGTAGCCGCCGGCCGAGACGAACAGGGCCTGCGGGCCGAACGTGGCGGTGGTCTCGAAGCCGAGCCGGTTCACGTAGAACTCGCGCGCGCTCGGGATGTCTCCGACCGAGAGGTGCACGTGGCCGACGACCGCGTCGCCGAGCCCGGTGCCCGCGGACGCCGCGTCGGCGCCCGCCTCGGTGAGGTGCTCGCGCAGGTATCCGTTCGGGTCGAGGAAGATCGACCCCATCTCGACCTGGCCGTGCACCCAGCTCCAGGCGGAGCGGTCGCGGTCGAAGTACAGCTCGACGCCGTTGCCCTCGGGGTCGGTGAAGTAGAACGCCTCGCTGACGAGGTGGTCGGCGCTGCCGGTGAACGTGCCGGGGTGGCGCTGCGCCACCGAGAGGATGGCGGTCGCGAGCGCCGCACGCGAGTCGAACAGGATCGCCGCGTGGTACAGCCCGGCGGCGCGCGGGGACGCGTGGCGCAGCTCGGGGGCGTGCTGGAGGATGACGATCGGCGTGCTGCCGCGACCGAGCACGGCGACCGGGCCGTCGTGCCTCAGCAGTTCGAGGGTGACGCCGTCGCGGTAGTAGCGGATCATGCCGTCGAGGTCGCCGACGCGCAGCGTGACGGCGCCCATCCCGGTGTCGGCGGCGAGGAGGCCCGAGCCCCGCGAGGCATTATTGGTTGTTTCCACAACTAATGGTAACCCGGCGGAGACCACCCGTATTCCGGATGGCGGCGAATGGCCCTTGAACCGTCCCGCCGCGCTGCCTAGGGTGAAGGCAACCGGCTCCCCGGGGGGTCCGTGGAGCGGTGTTCGAGGGGAATGGGACAACATGGGTGTGGACAACCTGACGCTCTACGTGGCGACGTACGACGATGCGGCCATCGCCACCGACGAGTACCGAACGCTCAAGGACGCGGCCGCCGCCGACGAACTCGAGGTCGTGTCGTCGGTCGTGCTGCGCCGCAGCGACGACGGGCGGGTCACCGTCGACGAGCACGGCACCGGCCAGGTCGCCTCCGGCGCGTGGATCGGCGGTGCCGCGGGCCTGGTCGTCGGCCTGTTCTCCCCGCCCCTGCTCGCGGCCACCGCGATCGGCGCCGGCGTCGGCGCGATCTCGGGCAAGCTCGCGAAGAAGCACGACGAGAAGAAGCTCGGCCTCGAGCTCGAGGAGTACCTGCCGAAGGGCACCTCGGCGATCGTCGCGGTCATCGACGACCGCTACCTCGACCGCATCGACACGGTGCTCGCGCGCACCGACAAGAAGCTCCACAAGGCCATCGACCGCGACGACTTCGAGGCGCTCGAGAAGGCCATCTCCGAAGGCGGCGACAAGATCGCCAAGGCGATCGCCAACTAGGAGAGCGGGTCGCGACAGGCCACGGGTCGGCGCGGAAGCGCCGGCCCGTCGTCCGGTCGGTGCCCTACCGGAGCGCGCCGAGCCGCTCGAGCAGCTCGCGGTACCGCGCCGTCGTCTGCGCGACGATCTCGTGCGGCAGCGTCGGCGGCACCTCGGTCACCGACTGGTCCCAGTTCGTCGCGAGCCAGTCGCGCACGATCTGCTTGTCGAAGCTCGCCATCCGCAGCGCCGGCGTCGCCTCGGTGCGGTACGCGTCGCCGTCCCAGTAGCGGCTCGAGTCGCTGGTGAGCACCTCGTCGCCGAGCGTGATGATGCCGGTGTGGCGATCGGCGCCGAACTCGAACTTCGTGTCGGCGAGGATCACCCCGCGCGCCTCCGCGATCTCGGACGCGCGCCGGAACACGTCGAGCGACAGGGAACGCAGCTGCTCGGCCACCGTCTCGCCGACGAGGTCGACCGTGCGCTCGTAGCTGATGTTCTCGTCGTGCTCCCCGAGCGGGGCCTTCCACGCCGGGGTGTAGATGGGCTCGGGCAGGCGGTCGCCGTCCTGCAGGCCCTCGGGCAGCGGCAGCCCCCCGATCGCGCCGGTCGCGACGTACTCCTTGTACCCGCTGCCGGTCAGGTAACCGCGCACCACGCACTCGATCGGGAACATGTCGAGCGTGCGGCACAGCATCGCGCGGTCCGCGACGTGGGCCGGGATCTCGGGCACCTCGAACCGGTCGTCCTCGGCGTAGGCGAGGTGGTTGGGCACGTCGCGCAGCTCGCCGAACCACCACGTGGTCAGCGCGGTCAGCATCGCGCCCTTCCCGGGGATCGCCGGCTCGAGCACCTGGTCGAACGCGCTCACCCGGTCGCTGGCGACGACGAGCACCACGGGCGACCGGTCGAGCGGGTTGCCCGACCAGGTGTCGTCGTCGTCGGGCGTCGACGCGGGCACGTACAGGTCGCGCACCTTGCCCGAGTAGACGTGCGTCCAGCCGGGCAGCTCCAGCGGGTCGATCGAGGTCATGTGAGTCCTTCCGTTGCCGTCGTCGGGGGCGGCCGCGTCAGCCGGCGACGCGCGCCGCGATGTCGGTGCGGAACTGGCCGCCCTCGAGCCCGATGCGCCCGATCGCGTCGTAGGCGCGGCGGCGGGCGTCGGCGAAGTCCGAGCCGACGGCGACGACGTTCAGCACGCGGCCGCCGGTCGCCGCGAGATGCGTGTCGGCGCCCTCGCCCGCGACCGCGGTCGCCGCGTGCACCAGGTGGACGCCCGGCACGGATGCCGCGTCGTCGAGCCGCTCGAGCGGCCGGCCCGTGATCGGCGACTCCGGGTAGCCCTCGCTCGCGAGCACCACCGTGACCGCGACGTCCGACGTGAACGCGGGGCGCTCGGCGCCGCCGAGCCCGCCCGTCGAGGCCGCGAGCAGCAGGCCCGAGAGCGGCGTCTCGAGGCGCGGCAGCACGACCTGGGTCTCGGGGTCGCCGAAGCGGGCGTTGAACTCGATGACGCGGATGCCCCGGGTCGTGAGGATGAGCCCCGCATAGAGCAGGCCGATGAACGGGGTGCCCTCGGCCTCGAGCTGCCGCACGGTCGGCAGGGCGATGGTCTCGAGCACCTCGTCGACGAACGCGCGCTCGTCGGCGAAGGTGCCGCCGCGGCCGTCGACGGCGTCGGGCAGCCACGGCAGGGGCGAGTACGCGCCCATGCCGCCCGTGTTCGGGCCGGCATCGCCGTCGAGGAGGCGCTTGAAGTCCTGGGCGGGCGACAGCGGCACGACGTCGTGGCCGTCGGCGAGGAAGAACAGCGACACCTCCTGGCCGTCGAGGAACTCCTCGATCAGCACCGAGCCCTGCTGGAGGTAGTGGGCCGCGTGCGCGACGGCCGCGTCGCGGTCGGAGGTGACGAGCACGCCCTTGCCGGCGGCGAGCCCGTCGGCCTTCACCACGTACGGGGCGCCGAACTCGTCGAGCGTGCGCTCGACCTCGGCGACGTCGGTCGCGCGCACGGCGCGGCCGGTCGGCACGCCCGCGGCGTCCATGATGCGCTTGGCGAACGCCTTCGAGCCCTCGAGCTGCGCGGCGACCTTGCCCGGACCGAAGACCGGGATGCCCTTCGCCCGGACCGGGTCGGCGACGCCCGCGACGAGCGGCGCCTCGGGGCCGACGACGACGAGGTCGATGGCGTTGTCGACGGCGTAGTCGGTGACGACGGCGCCGTCGGTCGGGTCGAGCGCGATGGTGGTCACCGTGCCGCGCGCGGCGGAGGTCGGCGACGCCGCGATGCCCGCGTTGCCGGGGGCCGCGATGATCTCGTGGCCGGCCTCCTCGTCGAGGAGGCGGAGGATGATGGCGTGCTCCCGCGCGCCGGAGCCGAGGACGAGGATTCGCACCGGTCAAGGGTACCCGACCGCCCCTCGCGCGGCCTCGCCGTGACGGGCCGCGACGGGACGGTGGAGACTGGGGGGATGGCACGGGCGAGGATCGACGACCTGGCGGGGCGCGACGCGGTCGCGACGTGGACGGCGGCGCAGGCGGCGGGCGGCACCGCCGTCGACCGGAACACGCTCGCGCTGGCGGTGCGCTACACGCTGCAGGTGCTCGCCGAGGTCGCCCCGGGCGGCACGGTCGAGGTGCGGGTGCCGCCGTTCGGCGCGGTGCAGTGCATCGAGGGCCCGCGGCACACCCGAGGCACGCCCCCGAACGTGATCGAGACGGATGCCCCGACCTGGCTCGGCCTCGCGACCGGCTCGACGACGTGGGAGGACGCGCGTGCGGCGGGGAAGGTGCACGCGTCGGGCCAGCGGGCCGACCTGGGGAACTGGCTGCCGATCGTCCGCTGATCGGTGCGCCCGCCCGGGCGACGTCTCGGGCGGACGCGTGCGTCAGCCGCCGTCGCGCACCGGCAGCACGAGCGGCACCCCCGTGCGCGGATGCGGCAGCACGTCGACCGCCTGCCCGTACACCTCGCCGATCGCGTCGGCGGTGAGCACCTCGGCCGGCGACCCCGTCGCGTGCACGCGACCGCCGCGGAGGAGCGTGAGGTCGTCGGCATAGGCCGCCGCGAGGTTCAGGTCGTGCAGCACCACGACGACCGTGCCCCCGGCCGACGCGCGCTCGCGGGCCAGGCGCAGCACGTCCTCCTGGTGGCGCAGGTCGAGCGCCGCGGTCGGCTCGTCGAGCAGCAGCACCGGCGTGCGCTGGGCGAGCACCCGGGCGAGGGCGACGCGGGCGCGTTCGCCGCCCGACAGCGACGGCACGGTGCGGGCGGCGAGGTGGGAGACATCCGTCTGGGCCATCGCCTCGTCGATCGCGGCCTCGTCGTCGTCGGCCGCGGGCGTGCGCGACCACGGGTGCCTCCCCATCTCGACGACCTCGCGCGCGGGGAACGGGAAGGTCACGGCGTGCTCCTGGGTGAGCACCGCCCGGTGCCGGGCGAGCGCGGCGAGGCCGATGCCCGCGAGCGGCCGGCCGTCGAGCGTGACCGCTCCGGAGGACGCGGTGCGGTCGCCGGCGAGCACGCCGAGGAGCGTCGACTTGCCGGCGCCGTTCGGGCCGATGAGGGCGTGCACCCGGCCGGGCGACGCGGCGAAGTCGACCGCGGCCAGCAGGTCGGCGCCGTCGACGGAGACGGTGACGGCCTCGGCGCGGAGCAGTCCCGTCGCGGCTCCCGCGGACGCCGGTTCGCGCAGGGGGACGCTCGCGCTCATCCCCAGCCTCCCGCCCGGCGGCGCGTGCGTCGCAGCAGCCAGAAGAAGAACGGGCCGCCGACGAGCGAGGTGAGCACGCCGATCGGCAGGTCGGCCATCGGCACCGCGGTGCGCGCGACGAGGTCGGCCACGACGAGCAGGAGCGCGCCGCCGAGGGCGCTCGCGACGAGCAGTCCTCGGTGCGCCGGGCCGATGACCATGCGCATGAGGTGCGGCACGATGAGCCCGACGAAGCTGATGATGCCCGCGAAGGCGACGGCCGCGCAGGTCAGCACCGCGACGACCACGATCGAGATCGCCCGCGTGCGCTCGACGTCGACGCCGAGGTGGCGGGCACCGCGCTCGCCGAGGGAGAACAGGTCGAAGGTTCTGGCCATCGCGAACGACGCGACCAGGCCGATCGCGACGAGCGGCACCATCACCCAGACCTCCTGCCAGCGGGCGCCGTTGAGCGATCCGAGCTGCCAGAACACGATCTCCTCGCGCGACCCGCTGTCGCCGAGGAACATGAGCATCGCGAGCGCGCCGCCCGCGAACGCGTTCACCGCGATGCCGGTGAGCACGAGGGTGACGACCTCGGTGCGGCCCGACGCGCGACTCGTCAGGTAGACGATCGCCGTCGTCGCCACCCCTGCGACGAAGGCGAGGAGTGCCGTCGCCCAGTCGCCCCAGGCGGTCAGGCCGAACACGATCGCGACGGCGGCGCCGAGGGCGGCGCCCGACGAGACGCCCACCACGCCGGGCTCGGCGAGCGGGTTCGCGAACACGGCCTGCATGACGGCGCCGGCGACCGCGAGCGCCGCCCCGACGAGCAGGCCCATCGCGATGCGCGGGAAGCGGATGGTCCAGAGCGCCGCGTCGGCGTTCGGCGTCGCCTCGGGCGCGGTCGAGAGGCCGGTCGCGCGGAGGATCGAGTTCCACACCTCGGCGGGGGAGATCGGCAGCTGGCCGACCATCGCCGAGACCAGCACGGCGGCGACGAGCGCGACGGCGAGGCCGGCGAAGAGGAGGGCGGCGCGGCCGGGGCGGGCGCGGCGGCCACGCGGCGCGGCCGGTCCGCCGGGTCGCGCGGCGGGTGCGGCGGCGGGCGCGGGCGGATGCCCCGGGCCGGCGTCCCGGCCGGCGAGCATGGTCGGCTCAGTCATCCGAACCGGCCTGCGGCGTGGCATCCGAACCGAGGTGGCCGGATGACGCCGGCGCCCAGATCGCCCGGGCGAGCGCCTCGACGACCGCGGGCGTGCGCGGACCGAACCCGAGGATCTCGGTGTCGGCCATGTCGACGAATCGGCGGTGCTCCCCCGCGGGCGTGGTCGCGAGCGCCGGGACCTTCTCGAGCAGGCCGTCGACCCCGCCGACCGACTCGAGGCCGCCGGTCATCAGCAGCACCA
Organism: Agromyces sp. MMS24-K17; assembly: GCF_043950245.1. GTDB lineage: Bacteria > Actinomycetota > Actinomycetes > Actinomycetales > Microbacteriaceae > Agromyces. The sequence continues at coordinate 1,321,136 of NZ_CP171640.1, forward strand.
GCTCGGGCTGCGCTGCGGCGATCGCCTCGGCGGTCACGGGCCGCATGCCCTGCCAGCCGATCTCGCCGGCCACGTCGTAGCCGCCGACCGCGTCGATGAGCGAGTCGGCGCCCGACTCCTCGCCGAAGAGGTAGTAGACGTTCGCGCTGCCGCGGACGTAGAGGAAGATCGTGCGCGGCCGGTCGGCCGCCTCGGCCGGGATGCCGGCGGCGATCGTCGCGGCGATGTCGTCGAGGTCGCCCTGGATGGCGTCGGACAGGAGCTTGCCGCGACCGGGGACGCCGAGGGCGTCGGCGACCTCGGCGACGACCTGCTCGACGTTGTCGACGCGGCGCTCGGACGTGGTGATGACGACCGGGATGCCCGCGTCGCGCAGCTGCTCGAGCACGTCGCGCGGGCCGAGCGTGGTGTCGGTGAGGACCACGGTCGGGTCGAGCGCGAGGATCGACTCGGCCGAGAGCGAGTGGCCGTCCTGCGTGACGACGGGCAGGTCGGATGCCTCGGCGAACCCCGTCGAGCCGTCGCGCCCGACTACGCGGTCGCCGAGGCCCAGGCCGAAGACGGTCGCGGCGAGCGTGCCCGAGATGTCGAGGGCGAGGATGCGCGAGGCATCGCTCACCGTGACCTCCTCGCCGTCCGCATCGGTGACGGTGAGCGGCACGGCGGGCTCCTCGTCGGACTCGATCATCGGCAGGCCCGCGTCGGCGAGGCAGGCGGTCGACGGGCCCTCCAGCTCGCGCGCGTCGGTCGCGAAGGCGACCTCGGCGAACGGGATCTCGGTGCCGCGGCAGGCCTGCCCGGCTTCGCCCGAGGAGCCGGATGCCGCGCCGCCGGTGGCGGCCGAGGGCGCGGCGCAGCCGGCCAGCAGGGCGACCGAGGCGAGGGCGGCGGCGGCCGGAAGGGCGGCGCGACGGAGCAGGCGGGGGATCGGGCGGGGCATGAAGTTAGGTTAGCCTATCCTAAAAGTTGACACGGGTCTCCGCGGCGACGTAGGTTCGCTACTTAGCTGAGCCTAACCTAAGGGCTCGTCCCCCTCGTGTCGTCCTGGCGCCGTCGCCTGCGCCCGCGCTCCGTGACGTCACCCACCAGAAGAGGACCCTGTCGTGAGGACAACGTCACCCGAGCCCGACACGGCTCGAACCCCGAGACCCGCACGCGCTCGCCGCTGGGCGGCCGCCCTGCTCGCCGCCCTCGTGGCGACCGGCGGCGGCATCGTCGCGGCGGCGCCCGCCGTCGCCGACGCCGCCCCCGCCGTCACCGTGACCGAAGCGCCCCGCGAGGGCGGCACCGTCACGGTCACCGGCACCGGCTTCACCGCCGACGCCACCGGCGTCTACGTCGGCTTCGGCGACGCGTCGCTCACCGGCATCTACGGCGCCGGCTTCGACATCGCGAACGCCGTCTGGGTGGCCGTCGGACAGGTCGCCACCGGGGCGCGGGCGCCCATGGGCGCCGACGGGTCCTTCTCGGTGCAGTTCACCGTGCCGGCCGCCGGGGGGGCGGATCTCGCGGTGTTCACCTCCAAGGCGCACGGCCAGGGCGCGATGAACCCGTCGCAGGACACGAAGACCGCGATCGCGTACGCGCCGGAGCCGGAGCCGGAGCCGGAGCCGGAGCCCGAGCCCGAGCCCGGCGAGGGCACGGACCCGGGCGACGGCACGGACCCGGGCGAGGGGACCGACCCCGGCACCCCGGAGCCCGCGACCCCGACGCTGACCGTGTCGAAGACCGCCGGGCTCAACCCCGCCGGCGACACCGTCACGATCACCGCGGCGAACTACGCCACCGGCTTCACCTCGCGCTACGCGCCCGGCGAGGCGGGCTTCTACCTGCAGGTCGGCTGGCTCGACCCGGTGTGGAAGGCCTCCGAGAACGCCCCGTCGTCGGCCCGCTCGAACGCGGTGAACACGTGGGTCGCGGATGACGCGAACACGATCGCGCCGACGAAGTGGACCCGCAACGCCGACGGCACCGCGAACGTGACCTGGACGACGACGATCACGAAGACCGCGCTCGACGCCAAGGCCCGTGACGGCGCGACCCTCGCGGTCTTCTCGCTCGGCGCCGGCGGCGCGAACCAGGCCGCGAACGAGCTCGCCGTGCCGATCTCGTTCGCCCGGCCCGAACTCACCGTCTCGAAGACCTCCGGCCTGAATCCGGCCGGCGAGACCCTCACCATCACCGCGACCGACTACGTCACCGGCTACCGCTCGGCCTACGCCCCCGGCGAGGCCGGGTTCTACCTCCAGGTCGGATGGCTCGCCCCGACGTGGAAGCCGTCGGAAGGCGCCCCGTCGTCGGCGCGCACCAACGCGGCCAACACGTGGGTCGCCGACGACGCGAACACGATCGCACCCACGAAGTGGACGCGGAACGCCGACGGCACCGCGGAGGTCACGTGGTCGACGACCGTCACGAAGGCCGCCCTCGACGCCAAGGCGAAGGACGGCTACACGCTCGCCGTGTTCTCGCTCGGCGCCGGCGGCGCGGTGCAGGCGGCCAACGAGCTCGCCGTCCCCCTCTCGTTCGCGGCGACGCCGTCGCTCACCGTCTCGAAGACCGAGAAGCTCGACCCGGCCGGCGAGGACCTCGTGATCCGCGCCACCGGCATGCAGACCGGGTTCGCGTCGAAGTACACGCCCGGCCAGGCCGGCTTCTACATCCAGGTCGGCTGGCTCGACGAGACCTGGAAGCCGTCCGCCGGCGCGCCGTCCTCGGCCCGTTCGAACGCCGCCAACACCTGGGTCGCCGACGCCGCGAACACCGTCGCGCCCACGAAGTGGACCATCGAGGCCGACGGCACCGCCTCGGTCGAGTGGTCGGTGACGGTCTCGAAGGCCGCACTCGACGCGAAGGCCCGTGAGGGCGCCACGCTCGCCGTGTTCACCCTCGGCGCCGGCGGCGTCGTGCAGGCGGCGAACGAGCTCGCCGTGCCGATCGCCTTCGCCACCGGGCCGAACGCGGTGCTGTCGGTCACCCCGTCGACCGACGTCGACGCCGCGGTCGCGAACACCTTCACCGTGACCGGCACCGGCTACATCGGCGCGGGCGCGGCGCAGGGCGCGTACGTCGTGATCGGCGAGGACGGTCGCTGGACCGGCGACGGGCCGCTGCCGGGCTCCGGCTGGATCGCGCTCGCGTGGGTCATGCCGTCGCAGATCGTCGACGGCGCGTTCAGCACGAAGCTCACCGTGCCCGCGGGCACGTTCGCACCGGGCGGCACCTACGTCGTCGCCTCGTCGGCCGCGCACGCGCTGTCGGCGACGAACCGCACGCTCGACGCCTTCGCGCCGATCACGGTCGAGGCCGGCGCGCCGGTCGACCCGACCGATCCCACCGATCCCACCGACCCGACCGACCCCGGCACCACGCCGCCGGTCGTCGTCGCGGGCGGTTCGCTCAGCTGGGGCCTCAGCGCCGAGTTCCGCGACTACGTGCTCGGCCCGATCGCGGGCGGCTCGATCGCCGTCGGCGGCGGCGCGACGCGCAGCGGCTCGGTGTTCCAGTTCGGCCAGACCGGCGGCACGTTCAGCGCCGTCAGCGGCGTCGGCACCGCGACCTACGCGGGCAGCGCCCGCTTCACGGGCCACGGCGGCGTGCTCGACCTGACGTTTGCGAACCCGACCCTGCGGGTCACCGGGCTCTCGACCGCCGTGCTCGAGCTCGGCGTGAACGGCAGCCGCGTCGACTTCGCGACGGTCGACCTCGGTCGCGCGACCCGCTCGACCGTCGACGGCGCGACCCGGTTCGCCGGCGCGCCGACGTCGCTCACCGCCGCCGGTGCCGCCGCGTTCGACGGGTTCTACGGCGCAGGCAAGGCGCTCGACCCGCTGACCGTCGTCATCGGCGCGGCCGCCCCGGCTCCCGCCGGCAGCACCTCGACGGTCGCGGCGACCACGGCGACCGCCTCGGCATCGACGGCCCGGGACATCCCGGCCGCCCCGCCCGCGACGACCGGCATCGACCTCACGCCCGAGCAGCTCGAGGCGCTCGTCGGGGGCCGCGAGGTCACGTTCTCGGTCGGCGGCTTCCAGCCGAACGAGGAGGGCATCGCCGTCGTCGTCTACTCGACGCCGACCGTGCTCGCCCGCGACCTCGTCGCCGACGACGGCGGCGTCGTCACCTGGACCGGCGTGCTGCCGGCGGGTCTCGAGGCCGGCGAGCACACGCTGACGGTGCAGGGCTCGGTGGCGCGGGGCATCCGCTTCACCATCCCGGCCGCAGCCCAGAGCCAGTGCCAGGCGACCGACGCCACCCTCGACTGGGGCTTCAAGGAGAGCTTCCTGAGCTACCTGTCGAGCGGCATCGCGAACGGCGAGTGGGTCGTCACCGGCGCGACCGAGGGCGACGCGGGCTTCGCGTTCGCCGGCGGCGCCGGAACGTACGACCCCGAGACCGGCCGCGGCGTGCTCGCCTGGACCGGCCAGGTCGAGTTCACCGGCCACGACGGCGCGCTCGACACGACGATCGCGAACCCGAAGGTCGAGCTGAACGGCGACGGCACGGCGTACCTGCTGCTCGACGTGCAGGGCACCACGCAGTCGGGCGAGCCGGTCGCCGCACAGGGCGTGCGGTTCGCCGAGCTCGAACTGCCGGCCGGCGCCGAGGGCACGCTCGACGTCGATGCCGCGGCCGCGGTGCTCACCGAGGAGGGCGCCGCCGCGTTCGGCACCTACGCCGCGGGCGAGGCGCTCGACCCGGTGACCTTCGCCGCGACGGTCCCGGCCGACTGCGGGCTCGTCGCCCCCGCGGCCGCGGTCGCGGAATCGGAGACGGCGTCGGATGACTCGGCCGAGGCCGCGGTCGAGCCGGTGTCGGCGGATGCCTCGTGGATCGTGTGGCTCCTCGCGGCGCTCGCGCTCGTCATCGCCGTGCTGGTGGTGCTCGCCATCGTGCTGCGCCGCCGTCGCACGGAGGCCGGCACGCAGGGCTGACCCGCAGCGAGAACGCGCACCCGCCGGCGGAGCCGGTGCCCGGCCGAGTGGCCGGGCACCGGCTCCGCCGCGTCGGGAGGAGGTGCGCCCGTGGCATCCGCTCGCCGCGCCGCGCCGCGCCTCGTGCGAGCCGTCCGTTCGCCGTGGCATCCCGCGCGCCGCCGGGGCCGCGTGATGTCGCCGATATCGCGCACCTCGCCGCCCGCGGGCGTCCAGTTCTGCGACATCGCTGGACGAGGTGGCAGGAATGGTCGCTGTGCACCGTCGAGGTGCGCAACTTGGGCGACATGACGGAGCGGGATGGTGGCTGGGGCCGGTCGGCGATGGGCAGGGCGGGCGGATGCCCCGGCCGGTCAGTCGTCGACGGTGTGCGTGGCCTCGTGCTCGGCGATCGCCGACGTGGGGTGGCGCGAGAAGGCGCGGTCCAGCGCGAGGGCGATGAGCGCCGCGAAGCCGACGCCGATGGCGCCGAGCGCGATCAGCAGGAAGCCGAAGACCTGGCCGCGGTCGAACTGCTCGTTCTCGGGGAAGGCGAACGTGAGGATGAGCGCGATCACCGCGCCGAGCACGCCGCCCGCGAGCATGAAGCTGCCGTAGCGCGGCGACCGGCGCACCGTGACGGTCTCGTCGTCGACGTCGGTCGTGAGCACGGGCTCGTCGTACTCGATGCGCTCGACCGGGTGGGCGTGGCCCGCATCGGGAGCGCCGTCGGCGTCGGCCGCGGACGGCTCGACGGCCTCGATCGGCTCGAGGGCGCCTCCGTCGCGGTGCTGGGGCTCGACGGGCTCGGACGGCGTGGGGGTGTCGCTCACCCGTCCATTGTCCCAGACCTCGCCTGGGCAACCACCCGAACGGCGCCAGCTCGGCGGCGACCTCGGCGGCGCCACCCGACCGGCGCCGGTCGGAGGGGCGTCAGCTGAGCTGCGTCTGCTCCACCCAGTCGAGGTACTCCTCGGTGACCGTGCCGGTGACGTACTCGCCGGTGAAGCACGAGAGGTCGAGGTCGGTGATCGACGTGCCCTCGGTGATCGCGGCCCGCAGGTCGGCGACCTCCTGGTAGATCATGTGGTCGGCACCGAGCTCGGCGGCGATCTCGGGGATGCGGCGGCCGTGCGCGATGAGCTCGCGGCGCGACGGCATGTTGATGCCGTAGACGTGCGGGTAGCGCACGGGCGGGGCGGCCGAGGTGAAGGTCACCTTGTTCGCGCCGGCGTCGCGGGCCATCTGCACGATCTGCTGCGAGGTGGTGCCGCGCACGATCGAGTCGTCGACGATGAGGATGTTCTTGCCCTTGAACTCCGTGCCCATCGCGTTGAGCTTCTGGCGCACCGAGCTCTTGCGCTGCGCCTGCCCGGGCATGATGAACGTGCGGCCGACGTAGCGGTTCTTGTAGAAGCCCTCGCGGTACTCGATGCCGAGCTTCTGCGCGACCTGCATCGCCGCGGGGCGGGACGAGTCGGGGATCGGCATGACCACGTCGATGTCGCCGAGCGGCATGTGCGCGGCGACGGTGCTCGCGAGCCGGTCGCCCATGCGCAGGCGCGCCTCGTACACCGAGATGCCGTTCATGACGGAGTCGGGACGCGCGAGGTAGACGTACTCGAACGAGCAGGGCACGAGGCGCGGGTCGCGGGCGCACTGGCGGGTGAACAGCTCGCCGTCGAGGGAGATGAACACGGCCTCGCCGGGCTCCACGTCGCGCACGATCTCGTAGTCGCCGTTCTCGAGCACGAGCGACTCGGAGGCGACGATCCACTCCGACTTGCCGGCCTCGGTGACGCGGCGGCCGAGGATGAGCGGGCGGATGCCGAACGGGTCGCGGAACGCGAGCAGGCCGTAGCCGGCGATCATCGAGATGACGGCGTACGAGCCCTCGACGCGCTCGTGCACCTGGGTGACGGCGTCGAAGACCTGGTCGGGGTCGAGCTCGGGGCCCTTGATCTGGCCCTGCAGCTCGGTGGCGAGCACGTTGAGGAGCATCTCGGTGTCGCTCGTCGAATTCACGTGGCGACGGTCGATCGAGAACAGGTCGCGCGAGAGCTCACGGGTGTTCGTGAGGTTGCCGTTGTGCACGAGGACGATGCCGTAGGGCGCGTTCACGTAGAACGGCTGGGCCTCCTCCTCGCGCTCGGCTGCGCCCTTGGTCGTGTAGCGCACGTGGCCGAGGCCGATGTTGCCGAGCAGCGAGCGCATGTCGCGCGTGCGGAACGCCTCGCGCACCTGCCCGCGCGCCTTGGCCATGTGGAACACGGGGCCGTCGGCCGTGGCGATGCCCGTCGAGTCCTGCCCGCGGTGCTGCAGGAGCAGCAGGCTGTCGTAGATCTGCTGGTTGACGGGCTCGGTGGAGACGATGCCGACGATGCCGCACATGCGAGCGAGTGCTCCTCGGGGGGTTTGGCTGCTCGGCCCGATCGGACCGCGACGATTCTCCCACACCCGCGCGTGTGAGCCGCCTGAGCGCCCGCTGCCGCTCACCTGAGCATCGGCCTGCGCGACCGGCGGTCGAGCCCGTCGGTTCGAGCCTGTCGAACCACGGTGGTCGAGCCGGTCGAACCCACGGCTCACGGTGCCGACAGGCTCACCACCCGTCCGGGCTCAGTCCCGCAGGCGGGGTCGCCATCCGCGCGTCGCGACGGCGAGCTCGTTCCACGCGTTCACCGACACGGTGAGCGCCAGGAGGGCGGCGATCTCGTCGTCGTTCCAGTGGGCGGCGGCCTCGGCGAACACGTCGTCGGGCACGTGCGTCTCGCTGAGCCGGGTGACCGACTCGACGAGGCCGAGGGCGGCGCGCTCGCGCGCGGTGAAGAAGTTCGACTCGGGCCACACGGCGATCGCGTAGACCCGCTGCTCGGACTCGCCCGCCACGCGGGCGTCGCGCGAGTGCAGGTCGACGCAGTACGAGCAGCCGTTGAGCTGCGATGCGCGCAGGCGAACCAGCTCGCGGATGCCGGCGCCGAGGCCGGCGCGGTCGGCCTCCGCCTCCGCGGCGTCGTCGAGCGCGCTGACGGCGCGGGTGAAGGCGGGCGCGACGCCGTCGATGTCGAGGCGGCGGCGGGGCGCGACGTAGGCGGATGCCTCGTGCGCGTGCTGCTCGGCGGCGGCGGCGGCGGGTCGGTCGGTGGTCGTGAGGGTCTCGGCGGTCTCGGTTGAGGTCATGGATTTCACGCTACGGACGTCGCCGGGCGCTGGTACCGTCCAATCCCATGGCGAGGGATTGGGCCGATTCGGGATTGGATCTCCACCTCCTCGTCGACGGCCGGCGCAAGGTCGCCTCGCTCGAGGAGGCGCTCCGCGACGCGATCGCCGCCGGCCGGCTCGCCGCCGGCACCCGGCTCCCGCCGAGCCGCACCCTCGCGACCGATCTCGGCATCGCCCGCAACAGCGTCGCCGAGGTGTACGCGCGGCTCGTGGCCGAGGGCCGGCTCGAGGCCCGGGTCGGCGCCGGCACCTGGGTCGCCGACCGGCCGTCGGCGGGGCCCGCGACGACGGCGCCCGTGCATCGGTCGACCCGGTTCGACCTCGACCTGCGCGGCGGGCTCCCCGACGGCTCGGCGTTCCCCCGCACGGCGTGGGCGCGGGCGACCGCCAGGGCGTTGTCCGGGGCATCCGCCGCCGCCCTCGGCTACTCCACGCCGGAGGGCGCTGCCGCGCTCCGCGTCGCGCTCGCCGACTACCTGGCCCGTGCGCGCGGGGTGGTGGCGTCGGCCGACGACGTGGTCGTCACGCACGGCTTCGGCGAGCTGCTCGCCCTCGCTGCGCGCGCCGTCGCCGCGCGAGGCGGCCGGCGCATCGCGGTCGAGGGGTACGGGCACGTGTCGCATCGCGACCTCCTCGTCGCGTCGGGGCTGGAGCCCGTGCCCCTGCCGGTCGACGACGACGGCGCGGTGGTCGAGGGCCTCGCCGGGGCATCCGTCGACGCGGTGCTGCTCACGCCCGCGCACCAGTTCCCGATCGGCGTGCCGCTGTCGGGCGCACGCCGCGCCGCGGTGGCGCGGTGGGCCGAGCAGACCGGCGGGCTCGTCGTCGAGGACGACTACGACGGCGAGTTCCGCTACGACCGCCGCGCGATCGGCGCCATGCAGGCACTCGCGCCCGGCCACGTCGTCTACGGCGGCACCGCCAGCAAGTCGCTCTCGCCGGCGCTCGGCCTCGGGTGGGGCGTGGTGCCGCCCGCCTGGCGCGACGACCTGCTCGCGCAGCGCCGGCGGTCGGGCGCGGCGACCGACGCGATCGCGCAGCTCGCGCTGGCCGCCCTCATCGAGTCGGGCGACTACGACCGCACGGTGCGCACCCTGCGACTGCGGTATCGCGCGCGCCGCGAGCGGTTCGAGGAGCTGATGACGGAGGGCGCTCCCGGCTCCCGCGTCGTCGGGCTCGCCGCCGGCATCCACTGCCTGCTCGAGCTGCCCGACGGCGTCGCCGAGCACGACGTGAGCGAGGCGGCGGCCACGCGCGGGCTGCGCGTCGACGGGCTCGGCGCGTACGCGGCGACGCCCGACCTCGTCGACGCCCGCCCCGCCGCGATGGTCGTCGGCTACGGGGCCCCGCCGGCGCACCGGTTCGAGGAGGCGCTCGCCGTGGTGGTCGAGGCGATCCGCGTCGCCGCGCGGCGCGCTCCCGGCCGCTCCTCGGCCTGACGCCGGCGCGCGCGGCGCGCGTTCGAGAGCGCTCTCCGGACTACGCAGCCCACGTGGTGCGCGGCATCCGGCCCCTCCGGAAGGCTTCGGATGACCCGTACTCAGGAGGAGGAGATCCATGAAGTCCACCCGTGAACCGGGGCGACGCCCCGTCCGCACCGCGCTGGCGCTCGCCGGCGCGGTCGCCCTGACCGCCGTCGCGGTCGCACTGCCGTCGGCGGCCGGCGCCGTCCAACCCGCCGGCGGCGGCCACGGCGGCGGCGCGTCGGGCCCGAAGCCCACCGTCGTGCTGGTGCACGGCGCGTTCGCCGACGCATCCGGCTGGAACGAGGTGACCGAGGGCCTGCAGAAGAAGGGCTACACGACCCTCGCGGTCGCCAACCCGCTCCGCGGGCTGCACGCCGACGCCGAGTACCTGCGGCTGGTCCTGTCGACCATCGAGGGGCCGGTGATCCTCGTCGGGCACTCCTACGGCGGCGCGGTCATCACCAACGCCGCGACCGGCAACCCGAACGTGGAGGCGCTCGTCTACGTCGCCGCCTACGCGCTCGACGAGGGCGAGGCCCTGGTCGACGCGAACGCGCTCGGCGGCGGGCACACCGACCTGGCCGACCACCTCGTCTTCCGTCCGTACCCCGGTGCCCCCGAGAACGACGCCGACGGCTACATCGACCCGGCGTTCTTCCGCGAGCTGTTCGCCGCCGACCTGTCGAAGAAGGAGGCCGCGGTGCTCGCCGCGTCGCAGCGCCCGGCGGCCGTGTCGGCGCTGTTCACCCCGTCGGGCCCGCCCGCGTGGGCGAGCATCCCGAGCTGGTACCTCGTCGCCAAGCAGGACCACACGATCCCGCCGGAGGCCGAGCGCGCGATGGCCGCCCGGGCCGGCTCGACCACGATCGAGATCGACAGCTCGCACGTGGCGATGATGAGCCATCCCGACGTCGTGCTGAAGCTCGTGCTGCAGGCCGACCAGGCGACCGGCTGACCGCCGCGGCCGGGTGACCGGCGGGGCGCCGCCTCAGTACTCCGAGGGCTTCGCGAGCACCGCCATGGTGCAGCGCGAGACGCACACGAGGCGTCCCTGCTCGTCGGAGATGCGGATGTCCCACACCTGCGTGGTGCGGCCCCGCGAGATGGGCCGCGCCTCGCCGGTCACCCAGCCGTCCGACACGGGCCGCACGTGGTTCGCGTTGATCTCCATGCCGACGCAGTAGAACTGCTCCGGGTCGACCGTGAAGCTCGACCCCCAGCTCGCCAGCGTCTCGGCGAGCAGCACGGATGCCCCGCCGTGCAGCACTCCGCCGGGCTGGCGGGTGCGCTCGTCGACGGGCATGCGCCCCTTCAGGGAGTCGTCGGTGAACTCGGTCATCTCGATGCCGAGCGACCGGATCGCGGTGCCCTCGCACCGGGAGTTCGCCCACTCGACGCTGGGTTCGCCGAACCAGATGCTCATGCCTGCGACGCTACCGCGGTGGTCGAGCCCGTCGAAACCACGCGGGACGACTACGCCAGCTCCGCGATGATCGGATGGATCGCGTCGTCGAACGCCACCGCGTCGGAACGGAGCAGGTCGGTGACGGCGACGGTCGTGCTCCCGATCCACCACACGCCCGACTGGGTGAGCGGCAGCACCTCGACGTTCAGCTCGAACGAGTGCGCTCGCCGCCCGACCTCGCGCTCGTGCACCGCGATGGTGCCGGCGTAGGCCCGGTAGGAGTCGCCGCGGCGGGCGTTCGACGCCTGCCGGTACCCGTCGTGCGCCCACGTCGCCCACGACCGCGCGGCCTCGGCGTGCGGCACGATCGCCTGCGCCAGGTCCTCCGCGCCGGTCACCGGCAGCGCCACCTCGGTGTCGTACGCGTCGACCAGCTCGAGCGGCACGGGCGACGGATGCGCCTCGGGCTCCACGGTCATCGCCCACCACTCGCGCCACTGCCGCTCGAGGCGATCCTGCCCGTCGATCGGCAGCCGCGCGCCGATCGCGCCGATGTCACGGAGTCGCGGGAGCTCGACGGGGGAGGCGACGGAGAGCACCTCGCGCAGGTAGAGGGCGAGCAGTACCGACCGTGTCGCGTTCTCGCGAATCACCCAGCTCGGTCCGCCCCCCGGGGTCATACCGGAATTCTACGTCCGGACGCCGTTCCGCGGCGGGGGAAACGGGCCGGACACGCCGGGTACCCTTGTCGGGTGAGCGCCAACTCGTCCTACGCCGCGGCCGGAGTCGACACCGCCGCCGGCGACCTCGCCGTCGAGCTGATGAAGGAGGCGGTGTCGAAGACCCACGGGCCCAACGTGCTCGGCGGCGTCGGCGGCTTCGCCGGCCTCTTCGACCTCTCCTTCGCGAAGGACTACGCGCGGCCGCTGCTCGCGACCTCGACCGACGGGGTCGGCACGAAGATCGCGATCGCGCAGGCGCTCGACGTGCACGACACCATCGGCCAGGACCTCGTCGGCATGGTCGTCGACGACATCGTCGTGGTCGGTGCGAAGCCGCTGTTCATGACCGACTACATCGCCTGCGGCAAGGTCGTACCCGACCGCATCGCGGCGATCGTCACCGGCATCGCCCGCGCCTGCGCCGAGACCGGCACCGCCCTCGTCGGCGGTGAGACGGCCGAGCACCCGGGCCTCATGGGCGTCGACGACTACGACGTGGCGGGTGCCGCGGTCGGCGTGGTCGAGGCCGACCGCCTGCTCGGCGCCGAGCGCGTCGTCGACGGCGACGTCGTGCTGGCGATCGCCTCGAGCGGCCTGCACTCGAACGGCTTCTCCCTCGTCAGGCACATCCTCGCCGGCGCCGGCCTGTCGTACACGGATGCCTCGCCCGAGCTCGGCACGACGTGGGGCGAGGCCCTCCTCGAGCCGACCCGCCTCTACTCCGGCCCGCTCGTGCGCCTCCTCGAGGGCGAGCACGGTGCGGCCGTGCACTCGCTCTCGCACGTGACCGGCGGCGGCATCGCCGCGAACCTCGCCCGCGTGCTGCCGCGCGGCTCGTGGGTCGAGGTCGACCGCTCGACGTGGTCGCCGCAGCCGGTGTTCCGGGTGCTGAACGACCTCGCGGGCACGACGCTCGAGTCGACCGAGGGCACCTGGAACCTCGGCATCGGCTTCTTCGCCGTCGTCGGGGCCGACGGAGCATCCGACGTCATCGCCGCGCTCGACGGCCTCGGCCTCCCGGCCTGGCAGGTCGGCACGGTCGGCACCGGTGCCCGCGACCTCGCGGGCTTCGAGCAGGGCGCCAAGGGCGTCGACGGCGGCGCCGTCCGACTCGTCGGTTCCTACCGGGACTGACCCGGTGACCGGCGAGGGGCGCCTCGGCGCGGTCTCCATCGGCATTCCGGGGCGGACGCCGCTCGACACGGTGCGCGCGCTCGCGACCCGGGTGGAGCGCCTCGGCTTCGGCACGCTCTGGGTGAACGACCTGCCGAACGGCGACTCCCTGGCGGCGCTCCGCGCCGCGGCGGAGGTGACCGACCGCATCGGCCTCGCGACCGGCGTGATCCCGCTCGACCGCCGGCCGGCCGAGTCGCTCGACCTCGACGGACTGCCGGCCGACCGGCTGGTGCTCGGCGTCGGCTCGGGTGCCGCCGCTCGGCCGCTCGGACTGGTCCGCGACGGCGTCGCCCTGCTGCGGACCCGTACCGATGCGGCGATCGTCGTCGGCGCGCTCGGCCCGCGCATGCGCCGCCTCGCGGCGACCGAGGCCGACGGGGTGCTGTTGAACTGGCTGACGCCGCAGGCGGCGGCGGAGGCATCCGCCGACCTGTGCCGTGACGCCGCCGACCGGCCCGACCGGCCGGCGACGCCCGCCGCGCCCGGCCGCCCCGTGCGTGCGGTGCTCTACGTGCGCACCATCGCCGACACCGCGGCCCGCGGCGTGCTCGAACGCGAGGCCGACGGGTACGCGCGGATCCCGGCGTACGCCGCGAACTTCGAGCGCCTCGGCTTCCGGGCGATCGACGCGACGCTCGACGGCCCCGCCCGGCTCGCGGACTATCGCGCCGAGGTCGACGAGGTCGTGCTGCGCGCGATCACGCCCGCGGGCACGCTCGAGGAGCTCGAGGCGTTCGCCGAGGCCACGGCCGCATGGGTCCCTCGGGAGGGGTGACCCGTGCGTCGTGCACGATCGGAACCGGCGGGTTCAGGCCGCGAACGGCCGCCCGCCCGGGTCAGCGCTGGGAAGAGCCGTCGCCGGGGACGTAGGAGTCGTCGTCGGCATACTCCGACCACTTCGACGACTCCTCGTCGTAGTGATCGTGCTGCGAGGTAGTGAGCTCGCGCTCAAGCGCACTGTAATCGGTCTCGGGGCTGAAGTACTTCAGCTCGCGAGCCACCTTCGTGTGCTTGGCTTTCTGACGGCCGCGCCCCATGCGTGACCCCCTTACGACTTCTGGCCGGGTGGGATGTCCATCACCCGGCTCGCACTGATAAATGATTCCCTCGGAGGAGTTTAGCACCCGAGCCGGTGCGGAATGATCGCTGTGCAGAGTGCCGAGACCCCCGGTTCGACGCGGCGCAGGGGGGCTCCGGCCGGTCCCTCGGGGGCCCGTCGAAACTGTGCGATCACCCAGCCGGGCATGGTTCGATTGACTCCGTGATGTCCGTGCCCGATCGCGTCAAGGTCGCGGTGATCGGCGCCGGCCAGGCCGGACTGTCGGTCGCCTTCTATCTGCGACGGTTCGAACTCGTCGCCGACGAGGACTTCGTCATGCTCGACCGCGCACCCGGGCCCGGCGGAGCGTGGCAGCACCGATGGTCGTCGATGAAGCTGGGCACCGCGCACAAGGTCAACGACCTGCCCGGCATGGCCGACCTGGGGCTCTCGTTCGAGACGGCCGACCGGTCGCTGCCCGCCCGCGAGGTCGTCGCCGACTACTACGGACGCTTCGAGCAGCACTACGACCTGCGCGTGCACCGCCCGGTCAACGTGCGCCGTGTCTCGAACGCCGGTCCCGACATCCGCATCACCTTCGACGACCTCTCGCCGCAGCCGGTCGAGGAGCAGCGCACGCGCGGGTTCTTCGGGCGCCGCCGCACGAACTTCCGCGAGCCCGAGGTCCCCCGCGGCGAGGTCAACGCGCAGTTCCTCGTGAACGCGACCGGCACCTGGGGGTCGCCGTTCGTGCCGTTCTACCCGGGCATGGGCCGCTTCCGGGGTCGGCACCTGCACACCTCCGACTTCGTCGACGCCGAGGACTTCCGCGACAAGCACGTCGTCGTGGTGGGCGGCGGCACCTCGGCCATCGGGTTCATGCTCGAGCTCGAGGGCGTCGCGGCGGGCCTCACGTGGGTGAGCCGGCGTCCGATCGACTGGCTCGACCGGATGGAGCTCGACCTGGAGGGCGCCTCGGCCGCCGTCGCCGCGCAGGACGAGGCGGCCCGCTCGGGTCGTGCCCTGCCGTCGATCGTGAGCGGCACCGGCGTGCCGAAGAGCCGCCGCATCGCCGCCGGCATCGAGCGCGGGCTCCTCGTGGCCCGCCCGATGTTCGAGCGGATCGAGGAGGATCGCGTCGTCTGGCCCGACGGCAGCTCGGCCCGCGCCGACGCGATCATCTGGGCCACCGGCTTCCGCCCGGAACTGCGCCACCTCTCGCCGCTGAAGCTCCGCGAGAAGGCGGGCGGCGTGGTCATCGGGCAGGGCGCGTCGTGGAACGACCCGCGCATCTTCCTCGCCGGGTACGGGCCGCAGGCCTCGACCATCGGGGCGAGCCGCGCCGGGCGCATGATCGCGCGCCAGATCATGGCGATGCTGTAGCACCACCGACCCCAGACGGATGCCTCGTCCTACCCCGCCGGAGGCGCCGGCCGCGGCGCCGTGCGCACCGCGCCGATCGAGGCCGCCACCACGAGGCCGACCGCGACGGCGCCCACCCACGTGAAGCCCTGGCCGAGCAGCACGAGGCCGGCCAGGGCGGCCATCGCCGGTGCGAGGCTCATGAGGACGGCGAACGTCGCCGCCGGCAGGCGGCGCAGTGCCAGGAGCTCGAGCGCGTACGGGATCGTCGACGACAGCAGGGCCACGGCCGCTCCGAGGGCGAGCACGTCGGGCCGCACCAGCACGGCGCCCGTCGTCGCGATGCCGAACGGCAGGATCGCGACGGCGCCGATCGCCATGGCGAAGGCGAGCCCGTCGAGCCCGGGGAAGCTGCGGCCGGTGCGCGCCGACAGCAGGATGTAGGCGGCCCAGGTGGCACCCGCGCCCGCCGCCAAGGCGACGCCGACGGGGTCGAGGTGGCCGAAGCTGCCCTGCCCGAGCAGCACGACGCCGACCGCGGCGAGGCCGGCCCAGAGCCACGCGGTCCAGCGCCGGCTCGCGACCACCGAGAGGGCGAGCGGCCCGAGCACCTCGATGGTGACGGCCGCGCCCAGCGGGATGCGCTCGATCGCGAGGTAGAACAGCGCGTTCATCAGCGCCAGGGCGAGCCCGAACCACGTCACGGTCAGCCAGGCCCCGGGCGTGCGGCCACGCAGTCGCGGCCGGGCGAGCAGCACCAGGATGAGCGCCGAGAACCCGAGGCGGAGCGTCACCATGCCGATCGGGCCGGCCGTCGGGAAGAGCAGCACCGCGATCGAGGCGCCGACCTCCTGGCACGCGAGGCCGATCACCACGAGCGCCGTCGCCCCCGCCGGACCGCCGAAGGCGGAGGCGAGTCGGGTGCGGATCACCCCTCGACGCTACCCGGCCGCGCGACGTGCCGCCGACGACGGCGAACGGAGCCGGCCGGCCGGCGCGGAGGCGGCCCGGTCAGCGCTTGGCGGACGCGCCCTGGATGGGCTTGCGCGCCGGCGGACGCACCGGCTCGCCGCGACGGTCCTGCCCGGGCAGCGGACGCGACCGCCGGCCGTAGAGCAGGTCGGAGGAGTCGAGCAGCCACGGCACGAGCGCCACGGTCACCCCGTGCACGAGCATGACCTTCTGCTGGATGCGCCGGGCCTTGTGGTTGTGCAGGAGGCTCTCCCACCAGTGGCCGACGATGAACTGCGGCATGTACACGGTGACGACCTCGGAGCCGTGCTCCTCGCGACGCTGCTTGATGTACTGGATCAGCGGGTAGCTGAGGTCGCGGTACGGCGACGACAGGATGCGCAGCTTCACGTGGATGTTCTGCTTCACCCAGTCCCGCTTGAGCTGCTTCGTCAGCTCGTCGTCGATCGAGACGTGCACGGCCTCGAGGCTGACGTGCTTCGCCGCGATCGCGTAGTCGAGGGCCTTCAGGGTGGGCTTCTGCATGCGGCCGACGAGCACGATCGCGTGGTCGCCGGTGGAGCCGAACGTCGTGGTCGGGTCGACCTCGACCTCCTTCTCGACGTCGCGGTAGTAGCGGTGCACGCCCATCATGAGGATGAACAGGATCGGCATCATCAGGAAGACCATCCACGCGCCGTGCGTGAACTTCGTGATGGTGACGACGACGAGCACCACTGCGGTGAGCGTCGCACCGAACAGGTTGATCGACAGGGCCCGGTAGATCGCACCGCGCGTCATCGGCCGCTGGTCGTCGTCGGCGGGGCCCGGACGGCCGCGTTTCGCGTGGGTGTGCTCGGGGGCCTTCAGCAGCCGGAGCCAGTGCCGCACCATGCCCGACTGCCCGAGCGTGAACGACACGAACACGCCGATGATGTAGAGCTGGATGAGCAGCGTCAGGTTGGCCTGGAAGATGACGAGGATCGTCGCGGCCGCCAGGGCCAGCAGGATCACGCCGTTCGAGTAGATCAGGCGGTCGCCGCGGGTCGAGAGCGACTTCGGCGCGTAGCCGTCGCGGGCGAGCACCGAGCCGAGCAGCGGGAAGCCGTTGAAGGCGGTGTTGGCCGCGAGCAGCAGCACGAGGGCGGCGGCGACCTGGATGACGTAGAACGGGATCGAGCCGTTGCCGAAGACGGCGGCGGCGATCTGCGCGATGAGGCTCGGCTGCGGCGCGGTCGCGCACTCCTCCCACCCGATCAGGTCGCAGGGGTTCTCGGCGTAGTGCACGTTCGAGACGAGCGCGAGGGTCGTGAGGCCGACGAAGAGGACGATGGCGATGCCGGCCATCAGCATGAGCGTCTTCTGCGCGTTGCGCACCTTCGGGCGCCGGAAGGCCGGCACGCCGTTCGCGACGGCCTCGACGCCGGTGAGGGCCGAACAGCCGCTCGCGAACGAGCGCAGCAGGAGCAGCACGAACGCGGCCTGGGCGATCGGCTCGGCCTCGACGCCGTAGGCGGCGGACTCGGCCACGGGCGGGTTGCCCATGAGGATCTGCACGAGCCCGGTGCCGATGAGGATGAGCACGCTGGCCGCGAAGAGGTACGTGGGCACGGCGAACGCCTTGCCCGACTCGCTCACGCCGCGGAGGTTCACGGCGGCGAGGAGGATGACGAACAGCACGGCGATCTCGACGCGCCACGGGTTCAGGTCGGGGAACGCCGAGATGATGTTGTCGACGCCCGACGCGACCGACACCACGACGGTCATGACGTAGTCGACGAGCAGCGCGGACGCCACGACGAGGCCCGCCTTCTCGCCGAGGTTCTTGTGCGCGACCTCGTAGTCGCCGCCGCCCGAGGGGTAGGCGCGGATCAGCTGCCGGTAGCTCAGCGCGACGGTCGCGAGCAGCACGACGACGGCGAGGGCGATCCACGGCGCGAACGCGAGGAAGGCGAGGCCGCCGGCCGTCAGCACCATCAGGAGCTCCTGCGGCGCGTACGCCACCGACGAGAGCGCGTCGCTCGCGAAGACGGGGAGCGCCACGCGCTTCGGAAGGAGCTGTCCCTCGAGTTTCTCGGTTGGCAGCTTGTCGCCGATGATCCAGTTCTTCGGCGACTTCAACTCTGCAGGAGGCGTGTCGCCCTCACTTGTCACGGCGGATGACACTACACCTGCGCTGGCCGGAGTCAAGTCGGTGGATCGGCGAGGTGCGCCGTGATCCTGCGACGAACCCGCCAACGGGTCCGACCGGTGTTCAGCGGATGCGCAGCTCGGCTGCAGGCCGCGTGCGGCGGGCGATCAGCGGACGAGCAGGTAGGCGACCGCCGCGGCGCCGACGCCCAGCACCAGGGTGACGACCACGTTCAGCGTCGCGGCGCGCCAGCGGCCGCCGTCGACGAGCTCGATCGACTCGACCGTCCACGTGCTGAACGTCGTCAACCCGCCGCAGAACCCGGTCACCAGGATGAGCCGGAGGTCGCCGTCGAGCGCCGCGCGCTCGGCGAGGCCGATGAGCGCGCCGGCGACGCCCGACCCGACGACGTTCACGATCAGGATGCCTCCCGGCAGGTGCCCCGGCCGCACCGGGAAGCGGCGCGAGAGCGCGTAGCGCAGGAGCGCGCCGACGGCGCCCGCGACGAGCACGGCCGCCACGACGAGCGGGCTCAGCCCGGCCGTCACAGCGTCTCGCCGTGGTCGGTGACGGAGCGGGGCATCCGTCGATGGATGAGCGACGAGCCGACGCGCAGGCCGAGCGCGGCGGCGGCGAGTCCGCCGGCGACGCTGGCGAGCAGGTAGCCGCCGGCGGTCCACCAGGCGCCCTCGCGACCCAGCACGACCACCGCGGCGGCGACCGCCGAGAGCGTGGTGAACGAGCCGAGCACGCCGGCGCCGACGCCCGCCTTCACCCACTGCGGCGTCGACGGGCGGCGCCAGAGGCCGCCCGCGAGCACGCCGAGCGCGAAGGCGCCAGTGAGGTTGATGAGGAGCGTCTCGACCGGGAACGCGTCGTCGGGGTGCGGGAACGCGAGGTCGAACCCGAGCCGGAGGCCGGTGCCGATCAGGCCGCCGATGGCGACCGCGAGGGAGGCGCGCACCCTCCGAGGCTAGCGCCGCCCGCGCGGACGGGGTGTCGGCGCGACCGCGCGCGCCTCAGGCCTCGTGATCGGCCAGCGCGGCCAGCACCTCGGTGCGCACGGCGTCGAGCCGGGAGCGGAGCAGCGTCACGGTCTCGGCGCTCACCCGCCCCTGGTGGGCCTGCGTGCGGAGGTCGGTGCGGAGGCGCTGGCGGAAGTCGGCGAGCACGAGGTCGGCCTCGTGCACGGCCCGGCTCGACTCGATGTGCGTGTCGGCCGCGCTCGCCCCGGCCCGGGCGGATGCCTCGCCGGCGCGCTTGCCGTCGCGAGCCGACCGCTTCGCCTCCCGCGCCGCGCTCGCGAGCTCGGCGCGCAGCGTGCGCATCGCGGTGTCGACCTCGGCGCGCACGCCGTCGGCGAGCCGGCGGACCGAGTCGGTCACGTCGCTCTCGATCGCGTCGAGCTCGGGCCGGCGGCGCTCGAGCTCGTCGCGGCCGGCGGGGGTGATCTCGTAGACCGTCTTGCGGCCGTCGGCGACCTTCGTCACCAGCCCCTCCTCCTCGAGCTTCGAGAGGCGGGGGTAGATGGTGCCGGCGCTCGGCGAGTAGGTGCCGCCGAACCGCTCGGAGAGGGCTTGGATCAGCTCGTAGCCGTGCCGGGGCTGCTCCTCGAGCAGGGCCAGCAGGTAGAGCCGGAGGTTGCCGTGGGCGAACACCGGGGGTGTCATGCGGAGGCCTCGTCGCTCGTCGCCGCGGCCGGGGCCGGCTCGCGGCGCATGATGGAGATGTTGCCCGAGACGCTGTTGGCGCCGAGGTCGAGCCAGGTGCCGGCGAGTTCGCCGGTGGTGCGCTCGAAGCCCTTGCCGAGCATGCCGCGGAACTCGAAGTCGTCGACCAGCACCGTGCCGCTGACGGTGTTGACCCGGTAGCGGGCGCCCGACCCGGCCGCGAAGCGGACGGTGAGGTTGCCGGTCACCGTGTTGGTGTCGACCCGGGACGGGGTGGTGTGCGCGTCGACGATCATGTCGCCCGACACGGTGTCGGCGTTGAAGCCGAGGATGTCGCCGGAGGCGACGATGTCGCCCGACACGGAGTGGGCGGTGATGCGCCCGACGTGATTGCCGGCCGACACCTCGCCCGACACGGTCGAGAGCTCGAGGTCGCCGACGTGGTTGTCGACGACGACGTCGCCCGAGACGGTGCTGAACTTCGCGTCGCCGTCGAAGCCGGACACGAGCGCGTCGCCCGAGACGATGCCGAGCTTCAGCAGCACGTGGCGGGGAGCGAGGATCGACACGTCGGCCTTCGCGTTGCCGCGCCACTGCTTGAAGACGTCGATGAAGTTGTCCCAGCGCAGCTGCGGGTGGTCGACCTCGAGGCTGTCGCCGTCGATCGAGACCGACAGCTCCTTGCCGCTGACGGACGACACCTCGACGCGGGCGCCCGGCTCGTCATGGGCGATGACGTCGACCTTGCCGCCGATGAGGCTGACCTTGAGCTTGCGGACGAGTTCGAGGTCGATGACCCGGGTCTCGCCGGGCAGGATGGCCCACTTCTCGATCGACATGGTCGGTGCTCCTCGGTTGGTCTGCGTGGCCGGTCCGTGGTCGCCGGCCAGCGTTCGGAACGCGATATATCGCGTCTCTGGGATAACACGATATATCGCGTTTGCGTCGGACGCAAGCATGACGGCCGCGGATGACGCGAGGCGGCGCTTGACCTTGACGTAGCGTCAACCTCTACCGTGGAGGCATCCGGTCGCACGAGGCATCCGGATGCATCGGAGGAAGGAGGGCGCGATGGACTGGTCCATCCAGGAGGTGGCGCGGATCGCCGGCACGACGAGCCGCACCCTGCGCCACTACGACGACGTCGGCCTGCTCCCGCCGAGCCGCATCGGAGCCAACGGCTACCGCTACTACGACCGCTCGACCCTCGTTCGCCTGCAGCGCATCCTGCTGCTGCGCGACCTCGGGCTCGGGCTGCCCGCCATCGCCGAGGCGCTCGACAACGAGACCGCCGAGGCGAGGGCGCTCAGCGGGCACCTCGGGTGGCTGCGACAGGAGCAAGGCCGGCTGGCGCGCCAGATCGCGTCGGTCGAGCGGACCATCACGGCACTGGAGGGAGGTGAGGAGATCATGGCAGGAGAGATGTTCGACGGATTCGACCACACGCAGTACCGCGAGG
The DNA here is from genome assembly GCF_043950245.1 of Agromyces sp. MMS24-K17. Classification (GTDB taxonomy): domain Bacteria; phylum Actinomycetota; class Actinomycetes; order Actinomycetales; family Microbacteriaceae; genus Agromyces. The sequence continues at coordinate 1,342,649 of NZ_CP171640.1, forward strand.
AGGTCGAGGAGCGCTGGGGTCGCGACGCGTACGCGTCGGGCGACGCCTGGTGGCGCGGGCTCGGCCCCGACGGGCAGCGCGACTGGAAGGCGCGCACCGCCGAGCTGTCGCAGGCGTGGATCGCGGCCACGGAGTCGGGCGAGCAGCCCGGCGGCGACGCGGCGCAGGCGCTCGCGAAGCGGCACGTCGAGTGGCTGACCGGCGTCCCGGGCACGCCCGCGGCGGTCCCCGGCGGGGACATCAAGGCGTACGTGATCGGGCTCGGCGAGATGTACGTCGCCGACGACCGGTTCGGCGCGAACTACGGCGGCCGCGACGGCGCCGAGTTCGTCCGCGACGCGCTGCGCGCGTACGCGGAGCGGGAGCTCTAGGCGAACCGGTGGTTGAGCCTGTCGAAACCACGGGTTTCGACGATCGGTGGTTGAGCCTGTCGAAACCACGGGTTTCGACAGGCTCGACCGCCGGCGCCTACTCGACCGCCGGCGCCTACTCGACCAGCGCCGCCGCCGCGGACGCCCGCGTCTCGCGCGCGGCCGCCGCAGCGCGCTCCTTCGCGCGACGGATGCGCAGGCGCGGCATCATCCAGCCGCACACCGGGCCGATCGTGAGGGCGAAGAGCACGGTGCCGACGCCGACGACGCCGCCGAGCAGCCAGCCGACGATCACGACCGAGACCTCCACCGCGGTGCGGCCGACCCAGATCGGCCAGCCCGTGCGGCGGTGGATGCCGGTCATCAGGCCGTCGCGCGGGCCGGGGCCGAAGTCGGCGCCGATGTACAGGCCGCTCGCGAACCCGACCATGAGGACGCCCGCGGGCAGCAGCAGGATGCGCACCCAGAGGTCGAGGCCCTCGGGGATGAGCAGGAAGCCGATATCGGCCGCCGGCCCCACGAGGAGGGCGTTCATCAGCGTGCCGAAGCCCGGTCGCTGGCGCAACGGGATCCAGAACAGCAGCACGATGCCGCTCGTGATGATCACGATCAGCCCGAAGCCGAGGCCGGTCTGCTCGACGATGCCCTGCGTCAGGACGTCCCAGGGGGCGCTGCCGAGGTCGGCGCGCACGATCATGGCGATGCCGAACCCGTAGAGGAACAGCCCGACGAGGAGCTGGGCGAGGCGGCGCGCGAGGAGTGGCGCGGGATCGTCGAACGAGGCGAGGCGGCGAGGCATGAAGCCATCCAATTCCATGATTGGCCTGTCGCCAACAGGCCAATCGGCATAAAGTGGCCTGCATGGGAGACGCCGCACTCAGCGCCCGCGCACTCGACACCCTGCTCGGGGAGTGGCGCGGGGCATCCGACGACACCGTCTACGGCGCGCTCGCCGAGCGCATCCGCCTGCTCGTCATCGACGGCCGCATCCCCGTCGACACGCGGCTGCCGGCCGAGCGCGACCTCGCCGAACGGCTCCAGGTCAGCCGGGCGACGGTGACCGCCGCCTACGGGCGACTCCGCGAGCAGGGCCACCTGCACAGCGTGCGCGGGTCCGGCAGCGTGGCCCGCCTGCCCGGTGCGCCCGCGATCCTCCCGGCGCCGCTGGCGGGCGCGCACGTCGACCTCTCGAAGGCGGCGCCGCCCGCGCTGCCCTGGCTGGCCGACCTCGCCCGCGCCGCGGCCGAGGACCTGCCCCGCCACCTCGGCGACGCCGGGTACGACCCGGTCGGGCTGCCCGAGCTCCGCGAGGCGATCGCGGCCCGCTACACCGCGCGGGGCCTGCCGACCGACCCCGACCAGGTCATGGTCACCATCGGCGCCCAGCACGCGATCGCCCTGCTGTCGCGCGCCGTCGTCGGGCGCGGCGACCGGGCGGTCATCGAGGCGCCCACCTACCCGCACGCCTACGAGGCGCTGCGCGCCGCCGGGGCGCGGCTCGTCGGCGCGCCCGCGAGCCCCGCCGACCTCGGGGACGTCGCGGCGGCCGATGACGTCGAGGCGCTCGTGCGCACCTTCGGGCATGCCAATCCGTCCATCGCGTACCTCATGCCCGACTTCCAGAACCCCACCGGCCGGTCGCTCTCGGCCGAGGCGCGCGAGCGCGTGCTCGACGCCGCCGCACGCCAGGGCACCGTCGTCGTCGCCGACGAGACGACCGCCGAGCTCGACATCGATCGCGCCGACACCCTCCTGCCGATGGCGGCGTACGGCGACGCCGTGCTCGTGGGCTCGGTCGGCAAGACCATCTGGGGCGGCCTGCGCATCGGCTGGATCCGAGCCGAGCGGCCCCTGCTGCGGAAGCTCCTCGCGGTGCGCCCGCCGGGCGACCTCGGCACGCCCATCCTCGACCAGCTCATCGTCGCCCGCGCCCTCGAGCGGATGGACGAGGTGATCGCCTTCCGCAGCGCCCAGCTCCGCACCGGCCGAGACCACCTCGAGTCGCTCCTCGCCGACGCGCTCCCCGACTGGCACGTGCCGCACGTCGACGGCGGCATCGCGACCTGGGTCGGCCTCGGCGCACCGATCAGCTCGCAGCTCGCCCTCGCGGCGCGCACGCAGGGGCTCATCGTCGCCGCCGGGCCGCGCTTCGGCATCGACGGGGCGTTCGAGCGGTTCCTGCGGCTGCCGTTCTGCTCGCCCGTCGACGTGCTCGACGCCTCCGTCGCCGCGCTCGCGCGGGCGTGGCGGACGCTGTCGGGTGCGCCCGTCGCCGACCCCGGGCTGCTCGCCGACGTGGTGTGACGCGCGGGGCGCGGCATCCGTTCACCGCGCGGGGGTGGGGCGTTCACCGACGCGCCACCGCCGCGTCGCATCCGGCCGGGACGCTGGCGGCGATCCTCGCATCGACCCCACCGGAGTGTGCCCATGCCTGCCCGCCCCCTGTCCCTCGCCGCGCTCGCCGTGGCCTCGATCCTCGCCGCCGGCGCGGGTGCCGCGGCTGCGCCGGCCTTCGCGGCCGGTGACGCGCCGACGCCGACCGCGCCCGGATCCGCCTTCAGCCGCACGGCGACCTACCCGGTCTTCCAGAACGTGCCCGAGGGCGTCGACCCGGCCGCCGAGACGGTCGCCGAGATCTCGACGATCACGGCGGACGGCACCGTCGTCTACACCGACGCGCTCGGCAAGCGGATCGGGTTCGTCGACGTCACCGACCCGAGCGTCCCGGAGGGCACCGGCACCGTCGAACTCGCCGAGCTCGGCCACGCCGACGACCAGCCCACGTCGGTCGCCGCCTACGGCGACTTCGTCCTCGTGGTCATCGACGAGACCGGCGGCGACTTCGTGAATCCGAAGGGCCGGCTCGACGTGCTGCGCGCGAGCGACCGCAGCGTCGTCCGCTCCATCGACCTCGGCGGGCAGCCCGACTCGATCGCGATCTCGAAGGACGGCCGCTTCGCGGCGATCGCGATGGAGAACCAGCGTGACGAGGAGGCGACCCCCGAGGGCGGCGACGAGGGCGACCTGCCGCAGCTGCCGGGGGGCTTCGTGCAGGTGCTCGGCCTCTCCGGCGACGGCGACGGCGTCGACGCCGCCGACCCGGCGACCTGGACCGTCGACGCCGTGTCGTTCCTCGACGACGCGGGCGCGCCGATCCCGGTCGTCGCGGCCGCCGGCTGGGACACCCCGGAGGACCCCGAGCCCGAGTACGTCACGATCAACTCGCGGAACCAGCTCGCCGTGACGCTCCAGGAGAACAACGGCATCGCCATCATCGACCTCGAGACCCGCGAGGTCGCCCGCGCCTTCTCGGCCGGGTCCGTCGCGGTCGACGGCGTCGACGTGAAGAAGGACAAGAAGATCGACCTGACCGGGTCGCTGAAGTCCTCGCCGCGCGAGCCCGACGCGATCGCCTGGATCGGCGACGACCGCCTCGCCACCGCGAACGAGGGCGACTGGAAGGGCGGCACCCGCGGCTGGACCGTCTTCGACGCGACCACCGGCGGCGTCGTCTGGGACGCGGGCAACTCGTTCGAGCGCCTCGCCGCGCAGCACGGCGTCTACAACGACGACCGCGCCGGCAAGAAGGGCTCCGAGCCCGAGGGCCTCGCGGTCGCCGAGTTCGGCGGCACGACGTACGCGTTCGTCGCGAGCGAGCGCAGCAACTTCGTCGCCGTCTACGACGTGACCGACCCGGCCGCGCCCGCCTTCGAGCAGGTACTGTTCACCACGAACGGCCCCGAGGGCATCCTGCCCGTGCCCGAGCGCGACCTGCTCATCGTCTCGAGCGAGACCGACAAGGCGTCGGCGAACGTGCGCGCGTCGGTGAACGTGTTCGAGTTCGGCGGCGCGGCCGCTGCGACCGGTGCTCCGGGCGCGACCGGTGCGACCGGCGGCCCGAGCATCGTCTCCGACCTCGACGATGCGGGGGCCCCGATCGGCTGGCAGGCGCTCGGCGCCCTCGCCGGCGACCCCGACGACGCCGACCGCATCTGGGCGGCCAGCGACGTCGCCGTCTCGCCGAGCACGGTCTACGCGGTCGACGTCGCCTCGACGCCCGCCCGCATCACCGAGGCGATCCGCGTGACCGACGCGGGCGCGCCCGTCACGCTCGACATCGAGGGCGTCGCGGTGGCCCGCGAGGGCGGGTTCTGGCTCGCGCTCGAGGGCGCGACCGGCCCGGCGAACCAGCTCGTGCGCACCGACGTCGACGGCGCGATCGTCGAGAAGGTCTCGCTGCCCGCCGACGTCTCCGCGCACATCGGCAAGTGGGGACTCGAGGGCGTCACGGTGACCGGCGAGGGCGACGAGGAGCGCGTCTGGGTCGCGATCCAGCGCCCGCTCTGGACCGACCCGGCGAACGCCGCGGCCGGCACGGTCGACGGCGACGACGTCACCCGCATCGGCCGCTACGACCGTGCGAGCGGCGAGTGGACCTGGTTCGGCTACCGCCTCGAGCACACCACGGCCGCCGGCGACTGGCTCGGCCTCTCGGAGATCACCGCGATCGACGACGACACCCTCGCCCTCATCGAGCGCGACAAGCTGAACGGCCCGGCCGCCGCCGTCAAGCGGATCACCACGGTCGAGGTCCCCGCCGAGGACCCCGAGGCCGGCGCCCCGCTGCAGGTGCTCGAGAAGCGCACCGCGATCGACGTGCTGCCGAAGCTGCGCGCCACGAACGGCTGGACGCAGGAGAAGCTCGAGGGCTTCGCGGTCGCCGCCGACGGGCAGCTCTACGCGATCACCGACAACGACGGCCTGGTGGATGCCACGGGCGAGACGGTGTTCCTCCGCCTCGGCGCCGCCTCCGCGGCGTTCCCCGACGCCGGCGGCGAGGGCCCGGGCGAGGAGCCCGGCGAGGGCGACGGACCGGCCATCACCCTCGGGGCGACCTCGGTCGTCGCGGGCGGCACGGTCGTCGTCGCGGGCAGCGGGTTCGCACCGGGCGAGGCCGTGCGCTTCGAGCTGCGCAGCGACCCCGTGTCGCTCGGCCAAGCTACCGCCGCGTCCGACGGCTCGCTGTCGTTCATCGCGACCATCCCGGCGTCGACGCCGGCGGGCACCCACGCGCTCGTCGCGATCGCCGGCGAGGCCGAGGTGTCGGCGGCCCTCACGGTCACCGCGGTGCCCGCCTCGGGCACCGCGGCCGGCGACGGCCTCGCTGACACCGGCGTCGAGGCCGGCTGGATCGCCGCCCTCGCTGCCGCGATCGTCGTGCTCGGCGCGGGCGCGGTCGTCGTCGGGATGCGTCGTCGCCGCGCGGTGCGGGCCGGCTCGGCCGACCTGGGCTGAGGTCGGCACGCGGGGTGACACCCGCAGCGGGGCGACCCGCAGCACGACGGCCCGGGCCGAATGGCCCGGGCCGTCGTCGTCTCAGCGACGGACGGCGAACCGCCGCAGGCCGACCAGCACGAGGCCGGCCAGCACCGCGAGGGCGGCGAGCCCGGCGGTGCCCGTCTCGACGCCCGTCGAGGCGAGCGACGCCGCCTCGTCATCGCCCGCGGCGATCACGGCCACCGAGCCGGACCCGGCGACGGACGAGCCGCCCTCGGAGGCATCCGCGCCATCGGTTCCGTCACCCGGCGTACCGGGAACCGCCGGGTCGCCCGGGTCGGCGGGATCGGTCGGAAACGTCGGATCGGTCGGGTCGACCTGGTCCGCGCCCGCCGTCGAGCCGTCGCTCCGGGTGTCGCCGATGACGCTGATCGCGTTCCCGCCGACCGTGATCGGCAGCGAGATCATCGGCAGCAGCTGCGTGCCGCCGAGCACCGAGTCGTCGCCGCCGGTCGCGGGCGCCGCGCCGCCGGTGCCCGCCCCAGTCCCGGCCGTGCCGGCCGTGCCGGCCTCGGTCGAGGCATCCGTCGACGCGCTGTCGCCGATCACGCTGATCGCGTTGCCGCCGACGAGGATCGGGGCGACGATGTCGCCGACGACCTGCGTGCCGCCGAGCAGCGAGTCGTCGCCGCTGGTCGAGGGCGCCGAGCCGGCGGTGCCCGCCCCGGAGCCGGTTCCGGGGCCGGCCGTGCCGGCCGCGGTCGAGGCATCCGTCGACTCGCTGTCGCCGATCACGCTGATCGCGTTGCCGCCGATCGTCACCGGCACCGACATGTCGACCAGCGCCTGCGTGGCGCCGAGCAGCGAGTCATCGCCGCTCGTCGTCGCGGCCGGTGCGTCCGGCGAAGCCGCCGGAGCCGCCGGAGCCGGAGCCGCCGCGGCCGGGGCAGTCGCCGCCCCGTCCGACGTCGCGTCGCCGAGCACGCTGATCGCGTTGCCGCCGATCGTGATCGGCACCGACACGTCGACGAGTGCCTGCGTGCCCGAGCCGAGGCTGTCGTCCCCGCCGGTGACGGCGGCCGGGGCCGGGGCGCCGGTCGCGGCAGGGCTGCCGGTCGAGGCATCCGTCGACGACGCGTCGCCGAGCACCGAGATGCCGTTGCCGGACACCGTGATCGGCAGGTCGATCGAGATGCCGAGCTGCGTGCCCGACAGGATGCCGTCGTCGCCGCTCGTCTCCGCAGCGTTGGCGACGCCGGCGCCGAGGAGCGTGAGCCCCCCGGTGAGGAGGGTCGCGTACAGCGCCCTCGTGGCGAACCGCTTGAGGTCCATGATGTGTCTCCTGACTTGGTACGGGTTGGTGCTCCCGGGCAGGGAGCGATGACCGGTTCCGCTGCCGTGCGCGCGCCGAAGGCGCAGCGGCGCGGCCGCGGAGGGTCCCCGTCAGTCCGGAGTGGTGTCGGTGTCGAACACCGGCGACGACGGCAGATCGTCGCCGGCCGCGCCGGTGGCCCGAGCGACCCCGAGGTCGAGCGCGGGCGAGCCGGAGATCGAGTCGGAGGCCGAGCCGGATGCCCCGCCTGCGGCGCCCGCGGAACCGGACGAGCCGGCGCCGCCGGGCGCGGCGGGGCCGGCGGGGGCGCCGAACGGCGTGCCGGTGGGCGGCGCCACGGGCGGCGCCGCGCCGACGGCGGGGCCTGCGATGGAGTGCGAGGACGCGGTGCCGGGCGGCGCACCGGAACCGTTCGGCAGGTCTGGCGGACCCGTCGCCGCGGTCGTGGGCGGCCGGGCGCCGGGCGGCGCGTCCGTGGCCGGCGGAGACGGATCGACGACGCCGGCATCAGGGTCGGGCAGCAGCGGGATCGAGGGCAGGGTCGGCAGCACGCCGCCGTCGGGCAGCGGCCCGAGTGTGCCGACCACCGTGCCGAGCGTGGCGTCCAAGGCCGCGGTCACCGGGTGCAGCACCGAGCCGAGCAGGCCGTCGGGCGCCACGGCGCCGACCACCGACCCGGCGACGGGCACGCTGCCGACGACCGAGTCGAGCCCGTCGGCCACGGGGTCGACGATCGTGCCGATCGCGCCGGAGCCGGCGAGGTCGCCCACCGGATCGGCCACGCCCTCGACGACGGCGCCCGCGGTCGCGTCGACGGCGTCGACGACGGCGTTCGCCGTGCCGACGGTGCCGTCGACCACGACGTTCGCCGCCTCGCCCGCGTCGGCGACCGGCGCGGGCGCCTGCGCAGCGACCGGCGCGAGCACCGCGCCCACCGGGGAGAGCACGCCCTGTACGAGGCCGCCCAGGCCGTCGCCCACGGCATCGGTCGTCTCGGCGACGCCGCCGAGCACGCCACCGACCGCGCCGAGCAGGCCCCGGCCGTCGGATTCGTCGGCCGAGGCGCTCCCGGCTCCGGCGGCGAGCCCCAGGGCCAGCCAGAGGGCGGAGCCGGCGGCGCCGAGGAGGGCGTAGCGGAGCGCCGCACGACGCATCGAACGCGTCCCAGCCTCCATCGGCGATCACCCCCCCAAGTCTGTTCGGACCATATCGTCCCGCGGGGGAACGGCGCAGCCCTTGCGTCCGGCGGGTCGGGACATCCGCTCACCGCCCCATCGCAGCCGCGTTCGACCCGGTCGCGGGCCGCTCGAAGGCCCGGGACTCCCAGCATCCCGTGACATCCGGAGGGTTCCGTCCTGCGAGAATCGAGCCCATGCACCTGCTGGCGAAGCTGTCCATGAAGAACCGCGCGCTCATCGCGCTCGTGACGATCGTGGTGGCGATCTTCGGCGGCATCTCGCTGACCAGCCTCAAGCAGGAGCTCGCGCCCTCGATCGAGTTCCCGCAGCTGTCGATCGTGACGAGCTACCCGGGCGCGTCGCCCGACATCGTGAACACGGACGTCTCGACCCCGATCGAGACCGCCATCCAGGGCATCACCGGCCTCGAGTCGACCACGACGACCAGCTCGACGGGCGTCTCGCGCGTCACCGCGAGCTTCACCTACGGCACCGACCTCGCGTTCGCCGAGCAGAAGCTGCTGTCGGCCGTGAACCGCATCTCGAGCGACCTGCCCGACGACGTCGACCCGCAGGTCATCGCGTTCTCGCTGAGCGACCTGCCCGTCATCGCGGTCGCCGTAACCGGCGTCGACGACACCAGCACGCTCTCCGACGAGCTCACCCGCACGACGCTGGGCGAGATCAACGACATCGACGGCGTGCGCCAGGCGAGCCTCGTCGGCGACGTCGGCCAGCGCGTCACCATCACGCCCGACCCCGCGAAGCTCGCCGCGATCGGCCTCTCGCAGCAGGCGATCCGCGACGCGCTCCAGCAGAACGGCCTGCTCATCCCGGCCGGGACGATCACCGAGGGCGACTCCACCTTCGCCGTGCAGACCGGCACCCGGCTCGGCAGCGTCGACGACATCGCCGCCCTGCCGATCATCGGCGGCGCCTCGCCCGTCACCGACCAGCCCGTCGAGGCCACGATCGCGGATGTCGCGACCGTCGAGCTGACCGAGAACCCGGTCACGAGCATCTCGCGGGTGAACGGCGAGCCGGCGCTCACGATCTCGGTCACGAAGCTGCCGAGCGCGAACACGGTCGAGGTCTCGAACGAGGTGAAGGCGCTGCTGCCCGACCTCGAGGCGTCGCTCAGCACGACGAACCCGGGTGCGACGTTCACGGTCGTGTTCGACCAGGCCCCCTACATCGAGCAGTCGATCGAGTCGCTCGCGACCGAGGGCCTGCTGGGCCTCGCGTTCGCGGTGATCGTGATCCTGATCTTCCTCATGTCGGTGCGGGCGACGTTGGTCACGGCGATCTCGATCCCGACCTCGGTGCTCATCACCTTCATCGGCCTCCAGGCGGCCGACTACACGCTGAACATCCTGACCCTCGGCGCGCTCACGATCGCGATCGGCCGCGTCGTCGACGACTCGATCGTCGTCATCGAGAACATCAAGCGGCACCTCGTCGCGGGCGTCGACAAGGGCTCGACGATCGTGCGCGCGGTCAAGGAGGTCGCCGGCGCGATCACCGCGTCGACGATCACCACCGTCGCGGTCTTCCTGCCGATCGCGCTCGTCGAGGGCGTCACCGGCGAGCTCTTCCGGCCGTTCTCGCTGACCGTGACGATCGCGCTGCTGGCGTCGCTGCTGGTGTCGCTGACGATCGTGCCGGTGCTCGCGTACTGGCTGCTGAAGCCGGCGAAGCTGCACAAGCACGACGAGGCCGGCGAGGCCGCCGCGGCCGCGTTCGTCGACGACTCGTCGGCCGCGCCGAAGGCCGACGCCGACGAGCTCGAGCACCCGTCGCGCCTGCAGCGCGGCTACCTGCCGATCATCGAGTGGACGCTGAAGCACAGCGTCGTCACGCTCCTGCTCTCGGTGCTGGTGCTCGGCGGCACGCTCGCGCTGGTGCCGTTCATGAAGACGAACTTCCTCGGGTCGTCGGGCCAGAACACGTTCCAGGTGACGCAGGAGCTGCCGGTCGGCACGAGCCTCGACGCGATGGACGCGGCCTCCGACGAGGTCGAGCAGGTGCTGCTCGACACCGAGGGCATCGAGACGGTGCAGACCTCGATCGGCTCCGGCGGGCGGGGCCTCCAGGCCGTGTTCGGCGGCGGCAGCTCGACGGTGACCTACTCGGTCACGACCGATGAGAGCGTCGACCAGGACGCGCTCCAGGCTGAGGTGCGCGCGGAGCTCGACGACATCGAGGACGCGGGCGAGATCACCCTCGCGGCGTCGAGCGGCTTCGGCGCCTCGAACGACATCGAGGTCGACATCACCGCGTCGAACGCGGAGGACCTGCAAGCCGCCACCGACGCGATCATCGAGGAGCTCCAGGGCGTCGACTCGGTGAGCCAGGTCACCTCGAACCTGTCGGAGGCGCGCCCGTACGTCGCCGTCGAGGTGGATCGCACCGCGGCGGCCGCGGCCGGCTTCAGCGAGGTCGCGCTCGGCGGGTACGTCTCGGCCGCGATGCAGCCCCAGCCGGGTGGCTCGGTCGTCATCGACGAGCAGACCCTCACGATCTACCTCGCCGCCGACAACCCGCCGGCCTCAGTCGAGGAGCTGAGCGCGCTGCAGGTGCCGACCCCGACGGGCCTGGTGCGGCTCGACAGCCTCGCCACGGTCGAGACGGTCGACGGACCGGCGTCCGTGACGACCGTGCAGGGCCTGCGCAGCGCCACGGTGACGGCGACGCCGGCGGGCGACGACCTGGGCACGGCGAACGCGGCCGTGACCGCGGCGATCGCGGACGCCGACCTGCCCGCCGGGACGAGCGCGTCGCTCGGCGGCGTCTCGAGCGACCAGGGCGAGGCGTTCTCGCAGCTCGGCCTCGCGCTGCTGGCGGCGATCCTGATCGTCTACATCGTGATGGTGGCGACGTTCCGCTCGCTCCTGCAGCCGCTGCTGCTGCTCGTCTCGGTGCCGTTCGCGGCGACCGGCGCGATCGCCCTCCAGGTGATCACGGGCATCCCGCTCGGCGTCGCCTCGCTCGTCGGCGTGCTCATGCTGATCGGCATCGTGGTGACGAACGCGATCGTGCTCGTCGACCTGGTGAACCAGTACCGCGACCGCGGCATGACCGTGCGTGACGCGCTGCTGCACGGCGCCTCACGCCGTCTCCGGCCGATCCTCATGACGGCGCTGGCGACGATCTTCGCGCTGCTGCCGATGGCGCTCGGCATCACCGGGCACTCGGGCTTCATCTCGCAGCCGCTGGCGCTCGTCGTGATCGGCGGCCTGGTGTCGTCGACCGTGCTCACCCTCGTGGTGCTGCCGACGCTCTACAACCTGGTGGAGGGCGCGCGCGAGCGTCGTCGCCTCCGGAAGCAGGGCGGGGCGGATGCCTCGGGCACGCGCCCGGTCGAGGGACCGGATGCCCCGGTCGCCCCGGCCGATTCGGCCACGGCCACGGTGGAGTAGCCCCCGGGCGGCGGGCCCCGAGTCCCGCACACCCGACGCACCCCCACCGCACGTCGTCGCCGCGGCGCCCGGAGCCGGAGTTCACCCAGAGTTCACCGGTTCGTCGGGCGCCGCGGCGGCGGCGCTCCGAGCCCGATTCCTAGGCTCGGAGCATGACCATGGCGCCGGCACCCGTGTCGCAGCGCGTGCGGGTCGCCGTGCTCGACCGCATCGTGCGGGGCGAGTGGGCGGAGGGTACGCCGCTGCCGAGCGAGGCCGCGCTGTGCCGTGAGTTCGGCACCTCCCGGGGGCCCGTCCGGCGGGCGCTGGCGGCGCTCCGCGCCGAAGGCGCGGTCATCGGCGGCCGCGGACGGGCGCCGGTGGTGGGCAAGGTCGTGCCGGCCCGCCCGATCCTCGACGGCCGGTCGTTCACCGACTGGGCGCTCTCGGAGGGGCGGTCGCCGGGCCAGCGCACCCTGTCGCTCGATCGTCGCCCGGCGACGTCGGCCGTGGCGGGGGTGCTCGGGCTCGACGAGGGCGGCACGGTGGTCGAGCTCGTCCGCATCCGCATGCTCGACGGCCGGCCGGTGATGCTCGAGCGCGCGGCCTTCGCGCCCGACGTGGGTCGGCACCTGTTCGGGTTCGATCCCGACTCGGGCTCGGTCACGACCGAGCTCGCCCGCCACGGCGTGGCGCCGGCCGAGGTGCGGCACACCGTCGACGCGGTCGCCGCGAACCGGCTCGACGCCGAGTCGCTCGGGGTCGCGGTCGGGACGCCGCTGCTGCGCGACCGCCGGCGCTCCGGCGACGCATCCGGCCGCGCCGTCGGGCTGACCGACGCCCGCTACCGGCCCGACCTGGCGACGCTGACCGTCGGCGCCTGAGCGCCGGGCGAATCCGATCCGCCGTCGCCGCTGCGTCGAGCACCGCGTCCGGCGTCCGCACCGCCCGCCCTCCCGAGCACCGCGCGAGCGGATGCCTCGGGCGCGAGGTCGAGCCGGCGCAGGAGCTGCGCGTTGAGGGCGACGACCACGGTCGACAGGCTCATCAGCAGCGCGCCGACCGACATCGGCAGCACGAACCCGATCGGCGCGAGCACGCCGGCGGCGAGCGGTACCGAGACGAGGTTGTACCCGGCCGCCCACCACAGGTTCTGCGTCATCTTGCGGTAGGTCGCCCGCGACAGCTCGATCACCGACAGCACCGACCGCGGGTCGCTCGAGGCGAGCACGACGCCGGCCGAGGCGATCGCGACGTCGGTGCCGGCGCCGATCGCGAGGCCGACGTCGGCCTGGGCGAGCGCCGGCGCGTCGTTCACGCCGTCGCCGACCATCGCCACCTTCCGGCCTTCCGCCTGCAGCTCGCGCACCCTGGCCGCCTTGTCCTCCGGGCGCACGCCCGCGAACACGCGATCGATGCCGAGCGTCGCGGCGACCGAGCGGGCGACGGGCTCGGCGTCGCCGGTGATCATGACCACCTGCACGCCGAGGGTGCGGAGCGCGTCGACGGCCTCGCGCGACTCGGGGCGAACCTCGTCGGCCAGGGCCAGGGCGCCGGCGACCGAGCCGTCGACGACGACGTGGAGCACCGTCTGGCCGGCCGCGCCCCACCCGTCCGAGGCCGGGATCGGCGCATGGCCGTCGCGGGCGAGCAGGTTCGGGCCGCCCACCTCGACGACGTGCCGGTCGACCGTCGCGCGGACGCCGATCGCGGCGGACGCGGTGAACCCCGCGGCGGCCGGGACGGCGAGCCCGCGCCGCGCGGCGTCGGCGACGATCGCCTTCGCGAGCGGATGCTCCGAGTCGGCCTCGGCGGCCGCGGCCAGGGCGATCACCCGGTCGGGGTCGAACCCGGGCACGGCGACGGCGTCGGTCACGGCCGGCTCGCCACGGGTCAGGGTGCCGGTCTTGTCGAAGAGCACCGCGTCGACGGTGCGCATGGTCTCGAGCGCGAGGCGATCGGTGACGAGCACGCCGCCGCGGGCGGCTCGCTCGGTCGCGATCTGCACGACGAGCGGGATCGCGAGGCCGAGCGCGTGCGGGCAGGCGATCACGAGCACGGTGATCGTCCGCATCACGGCGTCGTCGGGGCTCCCGGCGAGCGTCCAGGCGATCGCGGTCAGCACCGCTGCGGCGAGCGCGAACCAGAACAGCCAGCCCGCCGCCCGGTCGGCGAGGCGCTGGGCGTGCGAGGTGGAGGCCTGCGCCTGCGCCACGAGCCGGCGAATGCCCGCCAGGGCGGTGTCGTCGCCGACCGCGTCGACGCGGACGCGGATCGCGGTGTCCGTCGCGACGGTGCCGGCCACGACGCGGTCGCCGGGGCGTCGGATCACCGACGCCGATTCGCCGGTGATCATCGACTCGTCGAGCGCGGCCGTGCCGTCGACGACCACGCCGTCGGCGGGCACCCGGCCGCCGGGCCGCACGATCGCCACGTCGCCGACGCGCAGGTCGGCGGGCGCGACGAGCTCGACGGTCGGCGTGCCGTCCGGGGCATCCGTCACCCGCTCGGCCTCGTCGGGGAGCAGCGCGGCCAGCGCGTCGAGCGCGCTCGACGCCTGCTGGATCGAGGCCATCTCGATCCAGTGGCCGAGCAGCATGATCACGATGAGCAGCGCGAGCTCCCACCAGAAGTCGAGGTGGTGGTCGAGCACGCCGACGCTCGCGCCGAGCGAGGCGAGCCAGGCGACGGTGATCGCCATGCCGATGAGCAGCATCATGCCGGGCTTGCGGGCGCGAAGCTCCGACCACGCCCCCTCGAGGAACGGGCGGCCGCCCCACAGGAACATGACCGTGCCGAGCACGGGCGAGATCCACAGCACGATCGCGAGGTCGGGCAGCGGGTACCCGAGGATCGACGCGAACATCGGGCTGAACGCGATCGTCGGCACGGCGAGCACGAGCATGATCCAGAAGAGGCGGCGGAACCCGCCGACGTGGTCGCCGTGGTCGTGCTCGTGGTGCGCGTGCGCCTCGGGGTGCTCGTGGCCGCTCATGCGTCGATCCTCCTCGGGTCGGCTCTCCTTCGCGAGAGAATACCCCTAGGGGGTATTGGTGTCGACAACCGGCCGCGGTGCGATTCCATTCCCGGCCGGCGGATCCGCCCACGATCCGCCCACTGCGAACACGCCTGACACTGGGCTCGCCCGCCTGCTTCGATGGCCGGATGGACCTGCTCATCCTCGGCGGCACGCAGTGGCTCGGCCGCGAACTCGCCGCCGCCGCGGTCGCCCGCGGCCACGACGTGACCTGCCTCGCGCGCGGCGAGGCGGGCGCCGTCGCGGACGGCGTGCGCTTCGTGGCATCCGACCGCTCCTCCCCCGATGCGTACGCGGCCGTCGCGGGCCGCGCGTGGGACGCGGTGATCGACGTGACCCGCGTCGCCGCGTTCGCGGCGGAGGCCGCGGCCGCGCTCGCCGGGGCGACGCGGCAGGCGGTGTTCATCTCCACCGGCAACGTGTACGCCCGCCACGACGAGCCGGGCGCCGACGAGACCGCGGCGCTGCTCGAGCCGGGCACCCGGGCCTCCGACGACGACCCCTACGGCACGGCGAAGGTCGCCTGCGAGGCCGCGTACCGCGCTGCGTACGGCGATCGCCTGCTCGTCGTCCGGTCCGGGCTCATCGGCGGTCCGGGCGACCACTCCGGGCGCACCGGGTACTACGTCGCGCGCGCCGCCCGCGACGACGCGCCGATGCTCGTGCCCGACCTGGGCGACGCGGCCGCGCAGTTGATCGACGTGCGCGACCTCGTCGACTGGGTGCTCGGGTCGCTCGAGCGGGGCCTCACGGGCACGTTCGACGCGGTCGGCGAACGCAACACGGTGGCGGGCGTCGTCGCGTCGTCGCTCGAGGTCGCGGGCCGGCGCGGCGAGGTGGTCGCCGTCCCGGCCGCCTTCCTCGTCGAGCAGGGCGTCGCCGAGTGGTCGGGGGAGGACTCGATGCCGCTCTGGATCGCGGATGCCTCGTGGTCGGCGTTCCAGGCGCACTCGAACGCGGCCGCCGTCGCGGCGGGCCTGCGCCTGCGGCCGCTCGAGGAGACCCTCGCCGACCTGCTGGCGTGGGAGCGGGCGCAGGGACTCGACCGGGCGAGGGGCGCCGGGCTGTCGGCCGGACGGGAGCGCGACCTGGTGCGGGCGGCGCGCGATGGTGCGAGGCTGGCGACATGAAGACGCTCCTGCTCGTGCGCCACGCCAAGTCCGACTGGGGCGACCCGCGGCTCGCCGACCACGACCGACCGCTGAACGACCGGGGCGAGAAGGACGCGCCGGCGATGGGCGGGCGCCTCGCCGAGCGCGGCGTGGAGCTCGATCTCGTCGTCACCAGCACCGCGCTCCGCGCGCGCACCACCGCCGGCCTCATCGCGGCGGCCGTCGGCCTGCCCGACGACCGGGTCGTCGAGGACGAGCGCCTGTACGGGGCATCCGGCGGTGGCATCCTCGCGGTCGCGAGCGGCCTGCCCGACGACGTCGAGGTGGCGGCCGTCGTCGGCCACAATCCGGGCATGAGCGACGCCGTCGGCGAGCTCACCGGCACCTGGACCGACCTGCCCACCTGCGCCGTCGCGACGTGCCGCGTCGACGTCGACCGCTGGGTCGAGCTCGTCGAGCGCACCGGCGTGCTCGACCGGATCGACACCCCGAAGGACTGACCGGCGCGGCCCGCCGCCGAACGGATGTCCCGAACCGCGGGTCATCCGTCCCGCCGAGGGGGTGACACGTCGTGAAGGGCGGGCGTACGATCGCGACCAGCGCGCCCGTGTGCCGGCGCGGCGAGCCGAGCGGAGGGCGTCGATGTCGTTCATCACGAGGGGCTTCACCGGGCGACGGCACGACGAGGATCCGCGGCTCCCACCGGGCCAGACCCTCACCGACGGCTTCCCGGTGCTCTCGGCCGGCCCGACGCCCGACATCGACACCGACGACTGGGCGTTCACGATCCGCACCGAGACGGGTGCGTCGCACTCGTGGACGTGGGACGAGCTGATGGCCCTCGAGATCGAGGACGTCTCGACCGACATCCACTGCGTCACCCACTGGTCGAAGCTCGGCACGAGCTGGCGCGGCGTCTCGCTCGACACGCTCTTCGCCGACGTCGAGACCGAGTACGAGTTCGTCATGGCGCACAGCTACGGCGGCTACACGACGAACGTCCCGCTCGAGGAACTGCTCGACGGGCAGGCGTGGATCGCGTTCGAGTTCGACGGCGAGCCGCTCGACCCCGAGCACGGCGGGCCGGCGCGCCTGCTCGTGCCCCACCTGTACTTCTGGAAGAGCGCGAAGTGGATCCGCGGCCTCGTCATGATGGAGGACGACGAGCCGGGGTTCTGGGAGCAGAACGGCTACCACCTCCACGGCGACCCGTGGAAGGAGGAGCGGTACTGGTGACCGACGCGACCACGGCCACCGTCACGGCGACGCCGGCGCGCCTGCGCGTCGCGTGGCACGTCGCGACCGTCGTCGCGACGACCCGCGAGACTGCCTCCGCCGCCCGCATCGTGCTCGACGTGCCGACCTGGCCGGGCAACGCGGCCGGGCAGCACCTCGACGTGCGCCTCACCGCGCCCGACGGCTACTCGGCCACCCGCTCCTACTCCATCGCCTCCGCGGGCCCCGGCACGCGGGTCGTGCTCGCCGTCGACCGCCTGCCCGACGGCGAGGTCTCGCCGTTCCTCGTCGACGAGCTGCGCGCCGGCGACCAGCTCGAGGTGCACGGACCGCTCGGCCGGTTCTTCGTCTGGCAGCCCGGCGCCGCCGACGGGCGACCCGTGCAGCTCATCGCGGGCGGATCCGGCGTCGTGCCCCTCATCGCGATCGCGCAGGCGCGGGCGGATGCCTCCGACGGCACGCCGTTCCGGCTGCTCTACTCGGTGCGCACCCCCGACGACGTGCTGTTCGCGCCCGAGCTCGACGCGCTCCAGGCGACGGATGCCCCGCTCCGCGTCGACCTCGTCTACACGCGCCGCGTACCCGACGGCTGGCCGGTCCCGGCCGGCCGCATCGACGAGGCGCGGCTGCTGGCGGCCGCGATCCCCGTCGAGGACCGCCCGATCGTCTACGTCTGCGGGTCGACGGGGTTCGTCGAGCGGGTGGCCGACTGGCTCGTCGCGGCCGGGCACGCGGGGCGCGACATCCGCACCGAGCGATACGGAGACACCGCATGAGCGAGCAGCGCGCCGACCACGGGCCGGCCCACGTCGACGGCAACGCGCTCGCCGGCCCCCTGGCCGACCTGTTCGCGTTCGAGGCGACCACCGCCTCGGCCCGGTGCGCGACCTGCGGCGTCGTCGAGACGCTCGCCCGCGCGATGGTCTACCGCAGCGGCGCGGGCAGCGTCGTGCGCTGCGCGGCGTGCGGCGAGGTGCTCGCCGCCATCGTCGACGCCGGCGACCGGGTCTTCCTCGGGTTCTCGGGGGTCAGCACGATCGAGGTGCGGCGGGCGTAGCCGCGACGCACGTGCGGTGGCGTCCGCCGGCGCGGCCCGACAAGCCCGACCGGCCCGACCCTGCGCTCGTCGCGCTCAGCCGAGCGCGACGCCGCGGGCGGCCATGAACGGCCGGGCGTCGATCGCGGTGCCGTCGAGGTGCACCTCGAAGTGCAGGTGGCAGCCGGTCGAGGCACCGGTGTTGCCGACGGTGCCGATGAGCTGGCCGGCCGAGACGATCTGTCCGGGCGAGACGAGGATGCCGCCGGGCTGCAGGTGACCGTAGCCGGTCTCGACGCCGGTGCCGTGGTCGAGCAGGATCCAGTTGCCGAGGCTGCCGTTGGGGCCCGCCTGCACGACGACGCCCGAGGTCGCGGCGAACACCGGGGTGCCGCAGGCGGCGGCGACGTCGGTGCCCCGGTGGAAGTCGTTGACGCCCGCGAGCGGCTTCACCGGGCGCGGCCCGTAGCCGTCGGTCATGCGACCGGTGACCGGGAGCGACCAGCCCTGGTCGCTGAGGCGGCCCGAGTCCTCGGGGAGGTCGGCCACGAGCTTCAGCGTCGACGAGGAGGCGTCGGCCTCGAGCTTGCGGAGCTCGGTCTGCGCGACGGCGACGGCGACCTCGGCGTCGGAGACGCGGGCCTGGTACTCCTCGGTCGGCACGGCGTCGACGGCGGCCAGGGCGCGGTCGGCCCGCTCCTCGGCGCGCGAGGCGACGCCGTCGAGGTCGTCGGCGAGCTTCGCCAGGTCGTCGGCGTCGGACGCGAGGCGGCTGACCCGGTCGACGCCCGCGAGCCCGGCCAGGAGGTCCTTGCCGGCGCCGAACGCCGCCGGCAGCGAGGCGAGCGTGGCGTCGTCGGCGCGGTGGCTCGCCGCGATGTACGCGTCGGCGGCCGCCTCGGCCTGCTTCCGGGCCTTCTCGGCGTCGGCGGCGAGTCGGTCGGCGACCTCGCGGGCCTCCGACTGGGTGGACAGGGCGTCGGCGAGCGAGCTCTGCGCGTCGCGGAGGTCGAACTCGGCGTCGCCGATCGCGGTGCGGCCGGCGAGCAGCGAGAAGAGGTCGCGGTCGATGAGCGACGAGAACAGGCTGCCGTCGCCGAACATCGCGAGGAGCTCCTCGTCGGTCAGCGGGCCGTACTCGACCTCGGCCTGCGGCTGCGGAGCGGCCGGAGTCGGCGCGCTCGGCGTGGGCGTCGGGGTCGGCTCGGGCGTCGGGGTCGGCTCCGGGGTCGGCTCGGGCGTCGGGGTGGGCTCCGGCGTGGGTTCGGGGGTCGGCGTCGGCTCCGGCGTGGGCTCGGGCGTCGGTTCGGGAGTGGGCGTCGGGGTCGGCTCCGGCGTGGGCTCCGGCGTCGGCTCGGGAGTGGGCGTCGGATCGGCGGACGACTCGACGGCGGGCGGCTCCGTGGGCACGACCTCCTCGGCCTGCGCCGGGCCGATGGACCCCACCGCGATGACCAGGCCGCAGACCGCCGTGATCGCCAGACCGACGCGCCGGGCGAGGATCGCTCGGGTCGTTTCACGGTTCGGCTGGGGCATCTTCGGCTGCATAGGGTTGTCCATCTCGCCGGCGTTCGGGCCGTCGACGTTGACAGTCTTCCGCAGGGCCGTCCGCGGCACAATGGCGAATCGGCGAGTCTGCCCCGTTCGGGGGCCGGGTGCGGCGCAGGTTGCACGATCGGGCGGCCCACATGGATCTGACAGGTGCCCTCGTTACCGTGACGGCAACGCCACACCCGCCGAACCGCCGACCCCGCGACGAGGAGACGTCATGATCGCCGCCAGTGCCACCGACGACCACGGATTCACCGGCCTGACCGGCTTCGCCGCCGACGTGCTCAGCGCACTCGGCAACGTCGGCGTCGGCGCCCTCGTCTTCCTCGAGGTGCTCATCCCGCCCATCCCGAGCGAGGTCATCCTCCCGTTCGCCGGCTACCTCAGCCAGTCGGGCGACCTCGACCTCGGCTGGCTCATCGTCTTCAGCACGCTCGCCTCGGTGCTCGGGGCCCTCGTCATGTACGGCGTCGGCGCATGGATCGGCCTCGAACGGGCCATCCGCTGGCTCGCGTGGACGCGGCTGGTCAGCCGGACCGACCTCGAGCGCGGGGCCGAGTGGTTCGCCCGGCACGGGCGCTGGTCGGTGCTCTTCGGCCGGCTCATCCCGGGCGTGCGCAGCCTGATCTCGCTCCCGGCGGGCGCGGCGCGGATGCCCCTCATCGTGTTCTGCCTGTTCACCGCGATCGGCTCGGCCGTGTGGAACACCCTGCTCATCGGCGCGGGCGCGGCACTCGGCACCCAGCACGAGCAGCTCGACCACGTGCTGCAGTACCTCGACTGGGTGGTCTACGGCGCGATCGCGATCGCCCTCGCCGTGCTCGTCGCGCGGCGCATCCGCGAGGCGCGGGCTGGGCGCGGCGAGGTCGACGCCGGCGCTGCGGACTGAGCGCGCGTGCCGCGCGGTCCGCCCGGCCCTGCGCCTGGCTCAGTGCCGCCCGGCCGTCGCGGAACCCGTCGTCGCCGGGGCGTCCTCGGCCCGATGCACGGGAGCCGATCGCGCCGGGGCATCCGGGTCGGCGACCGCCGCGCGCGCGAGCTCCGAGGTCGCGCGCACGTCGGCCTCGCGCTGCCGGCGGTTGCGCCGGACCATGCGGTCGTCGCGGAGCGGCAGGTCGAGGAACACGACCGCGTGCACGCCGGCGCGCACCTGCCGGACCCGCTCGATCTCGCTGTCGAGCACGGCGCCGAACACGACCGCGAGGTTCGACAGCCACACCCACAGCAGGAACGCCACCGCCCCGCCGAGCACGCCGTAGTTGCGCTCGAACGTGCGGAACCCGACGACGTACCAGCCGAACAGCGCCGTCGTGACGATCCACACGAGCACCGCCCCCGACGCGCCGATGCTGATCCAGCGCACGTGGCGGCGCTTCACGTTCGGCGTCGCCCAGTAGAGGATCGCGATGATGACGGCCACGATGACGACGACGACCGGCACCTTGACCACGTCCCACCACGGGGTCGCCTCCTCGCCGAGGCCGAGCGTGCGCCAGACGGCGTCGGCGACCGGGCCGCTGACGAGGAGCAGGACGGCGACCACCGCGCCGAGCGCCGTGAGCACGGCGGCGACGAGGATCATCCGCGGGCGCGACGACCAGAACGGCCGGCCCTCCTCGACGTGCAGGATCCGGTTCATGCCGCGACCGAACGCGCCGAGGTAGCCCGACACCGACCAGAGCGTGCCGGCGAGGCCGACGACGATCGCGAACCACTGATGCGAGGCGTCCAGCAGCTGGCCGACCGGCTCCTGCAGGGCGTCGGCGGCGCGCTCGCCGCCGACGTCGGCGAGCACCGAGAGCACCTCGCGGGTGACGTCCTCGGCGGTGCCGAACGCGCCGAGCACCGCGAGGCCGGCGAGCACGGCGGGGAACACCGACAGCACGGCGTAGTACGCGAGCGAGGCGGCGATGTCGGTCGCCTGCGAGATGCGGAACTCGTGCCACGTGCGCGTCAGCGCGACGCGCCACTCGTCGCGGGAGAACCGGGCGGGGGAATCGTCGGGCACGAGTCGCTCCTTCGGGTGCGGGCCGCGTCAGAGCGGCCGGGTGAACGCGACCCGGTGCTGGCCCGGGCCGTCGTAGTCGAGCCAGGCGCGCACCCCGTCGACGTCGGCGTCGCCGGACGCGGTGAAGCCCATCGCCTCGTGGAACGCCTGCGACCGGCGGTTCGGCGGGCCGGTGATCGCGTCGACGCGATCGCAGCCCGCGGCGCGCGACTCGGCGAAGAAGGCCTCGTACAGCGTGCGGGCGAGGCCGTGGGCGCGCAGGTCGGGGCGCACGCCCACGAAGTGGATGTACGCGACGCCGGGCTGCGACGCGGAGTGGAAGCCGACGAGGAACGCGGCGAGGTCGCCGGCGTCGTCCTCGACGAGGAACGACGTGTCGGCGAAGTGCTGGAAGAAGAGCCGCGAGAGCACCATCGGCAGGTGGCTCGTCGCCGGCACGCCCCACCACCCGGGGATCGCCGTGATGACGGCGAGGTGGTCGGCCGGTACCGGGCGACGGGCGGCGAGGCCGGACGGGAGGTCGAGGGGCGGCAGCGGGGGCAGCACCGGCTCCCGCGCGGGGATCGTCGCGGGGGTCGCACGGGTGGCAGCGTCGTCGTCGGGCACACCGCGATGATGGCAGCCGCAGGCGCGCGCGGTCGAGGGGTTGCGCGCCGTCGCGCGGCCGCCCAGGTGCGCCGCGCCGGCCGGCTCAGCCCAGGTGCGCGTGCAGGAACGCGGCGACGCGGGCGCGCAGCGCCTCGTCGAGGATCCCGATCGAGTGCTCGCTGCCGTCGACGACGGCGAGCTCGGCCTCCACGCCCGCGGTCTGCAGGGCGAAGGCGAACGTTGTCGACTGGGCGAGGGGGATGATCTCGTCGACCGCGTGGCCGATGAAGAACGGCGGGTCGCTCGCGTCGAGGTGCGCGAGGGGAGAGGCATCCGTCGCGGTCGTGCACGCCGACGGCGTCAGCTCGTCGGGGTCGCAGCCGACGTACGCGCCCACGATGCCGCGGAGCCACGTGCTCGCACCGTCGAGGTCGTCGAGCGCGACCGGGCCCGACAGCTCGGCCACGGCCGCCACCCGGGCGCCCTCGTCGAGCGGGCCCTCGCCCGCCGCGCCGAGGAGGGCGGCGAGGTTGCCGCCGGCCGACCCGCCGAACACGCCGATGCGGGCCGGGTCGATGCCGAACCGTTCGGCCTGCTCGTCGTCGCGCAGCCACTCGACGGCGAGCGACACGTCGTCGAGCTGGGCGGGGAACACGGCCTGCGGCACCAGCCGGTAGTTCACGGATGCCGCGACGAATCCCTCGCTCGCGAGCCACAGGCAGACGTTGCGCCAGTCGGCGTTGGCCTTGTCGCCGCGCGCCCAGCTGCCGCCGTGGATGGACACGACCGCCGGTAGGTCGACGCCGGTGCCCGCCGTGGCGGGGGAGCAGACGTCGAGGGTGAGCAGCGTGCCGTCGTCGCGCGTGCCGTACTCGAGGTCCTCGTCGACGCGGAGGCCGATCGGCGCGACGAACGTGCGGATGCCGACCACCTCGGTGCCGGCGACCTCGCTCGCGGCATCCGCCCCATGGGGGTCGATCTCCTGGAGCCCGAGGTGGAAGCCCGACAGCGCGCCGGTGACCACGAGGGCCGCGGCGACGGCAGCGGCGATCAGGAGCGGCCGGCGACGCCGACGACCGTGACCGCCGGAGGGGCGAGTGATCACGGGTGCTCCGGTTCGGGGGTGAGGTGATGCTACCTCAGGTTCCCCGCGCCATCGCCACGAGGCGTCACGCGGCCGGTTCGCCCGTCGTCGCGTCGAAAACGACGCTCGCGTCTTCATAGGGCGAGTCGAGCGACACCAGGACCTGCACCGGCATCTCGCCCGACTCGTCGGCGACCGGCGTGCGCGACACGCTCACCATGATCGAGGTCGGGTCGGCGATGCCGCTCGAGGCCTTCGCCGCGGCGATGTACCCGGGGATGCGGGAGAAGTCGACCTCCGACGCGTCGAAGAGGGCGGCCGCCGGATCCTCGGGCTGGATGAGCTCGGGTCCCTGTCGCTCGGTCCGGTCGTAGCGGTACTGGTACGCGTCGATCGTGAGCGCTCCGGGCGACGACGGCGCCGAGGCGATGGCGTAGTCGCCGTAGAAGCCGATACGCACGAACTGCGTGCCGCCCGTCTCGGCGGCCAGCGCATCGACGATCTCGGCGTGCCGGTCGCCCTCGACGACGCCCGCCTGCGCGGGGTTCCCCGCGGCGAGGGCGCTGACCGTGCGACCGATGGAGGGGTACGCCGGGACGAGCGTGACGGCCGCGGCGATCGCCACGAGCGCCCACCAGGCGGCCACGCGGGCCGGGTGCGGCCGGTCGGCGGATGCGCCCGGGGCGGCCGGACGCCGCGCGGGATCCGACTCCCGCACCGGGGCTTCGGCCGCCAGCGGGACGGTGCGCTCGGTGCCGGTTCGGAGCTGCTCCGCCTGGCGGAGCGCGGCCCAGTCGGCGGGCGGTTCGAAGACGACCTCCACGTCGGCGGATGCCTCGTCGGGCCGGCGCACGACGACGATGCTCCCCGGCTGCACCTGCGCGAGCGCGACGAGGTCGACGATCTGGCGGTGCGTCGTCGTGTACGCCGGACGGAACCGGGGCGCGACGGTGAGCTGCAGCTCGCACTGCGGTTGGTCGTTCACGGAGAACCCGGTGCGGGTGATGCGTTCGACGCGGGCGAGCGCGAGCTGCGAGGGATCGATCGGCGCGGCGGGCGTCGCGCGCTTCCCCAGCGAGAACAGCCCCCACATGCCCGTGAGGATGCCGACGGGCAGGGCGACCGACCAGAGGATCGTGTAGCGCGGGTCGCCGGTGGCGATCGAGCCGATGATGCCGCCGACCATGGCGCCGAACGCCAACGCCGAGATGATCCGGAGCACCATGCGTCGTCCTTTCCCGAGGGTCGCTCGGTGTTCGGCGCCCAGGACCGAGGATGCCACGACGCGCGCCTGCGGCGCATCGGTGCGGGCACGGATCCCGGCGGCGGCTTCGCGCCGGGCGTTCGCGGCCGCGTTCGGCGGCTTCTCAGGGGCATCCGGTATCGTGGGAAGGTCGGTTCTGGACACCGCGCCGTGCGCGGATGGGTTTGTGAGTCCTGAGGGCCGGTTCCGAGGCAGCATCGCCTCCGGATAGTCACCGTATGTGAACGGCCCCGGTCCACCAGAGTTCCGGGTTCTCAGTCAGGTCGTGCTGCCGCGCGGCCCGGATTGCCATGTACTCGAATTACAACCCAGGAAGCCATCCATGCCGAAGAACAAGAAGCCCGCCGGCGGTCGACCCGCCCGCAACTTCGACCCGTCGTACGCCCGCAGCTCGCGCACGTCGACGGGCGCGCCCGGCTCCCGCAGCAAGGGCCACCGCGGCTACCGCCCCGAGGAGGCCGAGCAGCCCAAGCAGCGCTGGAGCCGCGATGAGCGCGTCGCGACCGGCCGCACCCCGCACCGCGCCGACCGCCCGGGCCGCGACGACCGCGCACCTCGCGGCGACTACGACCGCGCCCCGCGTCGCGAGTTCGACCGCGACGACCGCGGGCCGCGTCGCTTCGACCGGGACGACCGTGCGCCGCGTCGTGAGTTCGACCGGAACGACCGCACGGATCGTGCGCCGCGCCGTGACTTCGGCGATGACCGTGGGCCGCGTCGCTTCGACCGGGACGACCGTGCGCCGCGTCGCGAGTTCGACCGGAACGACCGCACGGATCGTGCGCCGCGCCGTGACTTCGGCGATGACCGTGGGCCGCGTCGCTTCGACCGGGACGACCGTGCGCCGCGTCGTGAGTTCGACCGGAACGACCGCACCGATCGTGCGCCCCGCCGTGACTTCGGCGATGACCGTGGCCCGCGTCGCTTCGACCGGGACGACCGCGCCCCGCGTCGCGAGTTCGACCGGAACGACCGCACCGACCGTGCGCCCCGTCGCGACGACCGCGACGACCGTGCGCCGCGTCGCTTCGACCGGGACGACCGTGCGCCGCGTCGCGAGTTCGACCGCACCGATCGTGCGCCGCGCCGCGACGACCGCGATGACCGTGGGCCGCGTCGCTTCGACCGGGACGACCGCGCCCCGCGTCGTGAGTTCGACCGCAACGACCGCGGCCCGCGTCGCGACTTCGACCGGCCCGGGTTCCGCGACTCCGAGCGCCGTCCCTCCTCGTTCTACCCGGCCCGCGACGCCGAGCAGCGTCACTTCAGCCCGGAGGACGACGTCGTGCTCGAGCGCCTCGAAGCCCAGGCGATCGAGGCGACCGAGGTGGAGGGCGTCGGCTTCGCCGACCTCGGCCTCGGCCAGAACGTCGTGCGCGCGCTCCGCGACCTCGGTGCCGAGCACCCCTTCCCGATCCAGGCCGCGACCATCCCGGTGGTGCTCGAGGGCCGCGACGTCCTCGGCCGCGGCCGCACCGGCTCGGGCAAGACCATCGCGTTCGGGGCCCCGACCGTCGAGCGCCTGATGCAGCTCTGGGCGAAGCAGGGCGACGCCGACCGGCGCAAGCGGGCCATGGGCCGTGCGCCCCGCGCGCTCGTGCTCGCCCCGACCCGCGAGCTCGCCCTCCAGATCGACCGCACCGTGCAGCCGATCGCGCAGTCGGTCGGCCTGTTCACCACCCAGGTGTACGGCGGCGTGCCGCAGGCCCGCCAGGTCGGCGCCCTGCGCCGCGGCGTCGACATCGTGATCGGCACCCCGGGCCGCATCGAGGACCTCGTCCGCCAGGGCCACCTCGACCTCTCGGCGATCGAGATCACCGTGCTCGACGAGGCCGACCACATGTGCGACCTCGGCTTCCTCGAGCCGGTGCAGCGCATCCTCCGCGAGACCAGGGAGGGCGGCCAGAAGCTGCTGTTCTCCGCGACGCTCGACACGGGCGTGGCCGCGCTGGTCGACGAGTTCCTCGTCGACCCGGCCGTGCACGAGGTCGCCGGCGAGGACCAGTCCACCGGCACGATCGAGCACCGCGTGTTCGTCATCGACAACCGCGACAAGCGCGACATCGTCGCGCAGCTCGCGGACCGCAACGGCCGCACCCTCGTGTTCGCGCGCACCCGCGCGTTCGCCGAGGACCTGACGATGCACCTCGAGGACGCCGGCATCTACGCCGTCGCCCTCCACGGCGATCTCAACCAGGCCAAGCGCACCCGCAACCTGCAGCAGCTCACCAGCGGCCGCGTCGACGTGCTCGTCGCGACGGATGTCGCGGCCCGCGGTATCCACGTCGACGACATCGACCTGGTCATCCAGGCCGACGCGCCCGACGAGTACAAGACCTACCTGCACCGTTCGGGCCGCACCGGCCGCGCCGGGAACACGGGCCGGGTCATCACCCTCATCCCGCGCAACCGCCAGCGCCGGATGAACGACCTGCTCGATCGCGCCGAGATCGCGGTCGACTTCGAGGACGTCCGCCTCGGCGACGACCTGCTGTCGGACCTCGGTCCGGTGCAGCTCGCCGCGATCGAGTCGGAGGAGGCGTTCGAGGACGTCGCCTTCGACGAGGTCGACGCGGCCGAGGCCGACGAGGCGATCGAGGTCGTCGAGGTCGTCGAGATCGTCGAGATCGACGCCGAAGACGACGCCGAGCCCGAGGCGCAGCCCGCCGGCTGACCCTCCGCATCTCGCCACGAAGCGGCGCGTGTCCGATCGGACACGCGCCGCTTCGCGTCGGTAGCATGAGCGCGATGCGCCGCCGGGCGGTTCCCCGCTCCGCGCCGAGCGCGGGACGTGGAGGGGGACCACGATGAGCGACGGATCGACGCAACCGACCGGGGTGCCGCCGCAGGGCGGTCTGCCGCCGCAGGGCCCGCCCGAGGCATCCGCCGCGCACGCGCAGCCGGCGACCGTGAGCCGGGCCATGCTGCTCTGGGTCGGCGTCGGGGTGGTCGTGCTCTCGTTCGTCGCGGCGTTCCTCGGCTCCTGGCTCGCGCGTTCGGCCGACTCGACCGAGGCGGCACCGACCGCGAGCCCCACGCCGACGCCGACGGACAGCTTCGACGAGGGCGACTACGAGGAGGCGATCGAGGAGATCCTGCCCGCAGGCTCGGCGGTGCGGGCCGGTACCGGCGTGCCGACCGAGGGCAAGGGATACGAGGGCGACGTCTACATCGACCTCGCCACCTCCGACATGTACCTGTTCACCGACGGCGCGTGGAAGAAGGTCGGGAACATCCGCGCGTCGGCCGCGGCGAACCTCACCGGACAGCCCGGCCCGACCGGTGAGACCGGCGCCACCGGTGAGACCGGCGCGACCGGCGAGACGGGCCCGCAGGGCGAGCAGGGGGAGGCCGGAACGCCCGGCACCCAGGTGACCCTCGGCACGGACGCGCCTGATCCCGCGACCTGCACCGCCGACGGCGACGTGTTCATCGACACCCTGGCGCTCGTGTTCTACGAGTGCGACGGCGTCGAATGGCAGGAGTTCGGCCCGCCCGCGGACGGCGAGTAGCCTGGCGCGGTGGCGCAATCCTGAGGATATCTCCAGTCCACTCCCAGCGTCCCCCGGCTGGCATCGAGCCTCGGCTGCCAGCCTTGATGATCGTGCCCGACACCGTCATCCCCTTCCCGACCCCCGCGCCGTCGCCCGTCGTCGACGCGATGGCGCCGCGGACCGCCCTCCGCGGCTCCGACCTCGACCTCGGCGCCGACGCCGTCGGCGTGGCCCTCGAGCGTGCCGAGAGCACGCGCGCCTTCCGCGGCCTCGGCATCGGCCTGGTTCTCGCGCTGCCCCTCTGGGCGATCATCCTCGGCGGCGCCGGGGCGATCGCCTGGATCGCCTCCCACTGACGCCGACTCGACAGGAACTCGAGCTGCCAGCCCAGTGTCAACTGATCAGGAGTTCGACCGCGGCCACGAACCTGGCGGCGAGATAGAGGTACCCGGCATCGTTGAGGTGCAGACCGTCGCTCAGAGCGAACCGGTCGGCATTGTCGGTATTGATCCAGGGCTCGGCTCCGTCGGGATCGATGGACACCGCGCCGGAGTCCACCGCCGCCTCGGCAATAGCCGCTGCGTGTACCCGCCAGGCTGCACTCGACGGCGGTGACGACGGGCCGAATACGATGACGGCTGCGTCAGGCCAGGCACGCCGAGCGATCGCGATCGTGGCGTTCACGTTCGCGATCTCCAATGCCCGCGTGGCCTGGACATCATTGAGTCCGCCCTGGAGGACGATGAGGTCGAATGTCTGCCCGGAAGCGGCGTGCTGCTCGATTCGGCTGCGGAAGTCCATCCCGGTTCTGCCGTCCGTGGCGAGCGGCTTGGTGAATCCGGTCCCCCCGACCCCGTCGATGACGGCTCGCCACCCGAGAGATTCGCCCGCGATGTTCGCCCACGTCGCGGACGGGCCACTGGCGCCGTACCCCTCTGTGAACGAATCGCCGATCACGAGGACACGCGGCGACCGCGGAAGATTCCGAAGGGCGTCCAAGTCATGCTCCGACGTCGGCTCTACGCTCTGAGATGGGGTCGAAGCGGCCTGCGGGACGCTCGCTGACGGGTTGGGCGAAGCGTCGACGTCCGCGCAACCGATCAGCGTCAGTGCGAGCAGCAGCCCCAAGAACGCGCCCATGATTTCGGCCGTGCTTCTGACTGTCCTCGAACTCATCCAACCGATCGTAGGACACCTCGGCGGCCGAGAAGTCGTCGACGAAGCCGCCCCGCATATTGGTCTGTTACGCTCCCTCAGCCGGGAAACGCCGACTCGGCCTACGACCGAGACGGGACATCTCCTTGCGCCTGCGAGCACTTGACGGACTGCGTGGTTTGGCCGCGCTGGTGGTCCTCATCCACCATGCGTTCCTGCTCGTGCCCTCGCTCGCGGCCCCCTACTTCAGCGAGCCTGTCGGTGGTGGTCGAGCCAGTCTCCTCGTCTACACCCCACTCCATCTCGTCTGGGCGGGGACGGAGGCTGTCTACCTCTTCTTCGTGCTCTCCGGACTCGTCCTGGGCTTCGCGGCCCAATCCGCCTCATTCGGCTGGAATTCGTACTTCCCCTCACGACTCGCAAGGCTGTACCTTCCCGTGTTCGGAGCAGTCGTTCTGGGAGCGCTCGTGATCTGGCTGACCCCAGAGGCCCGGCCCGGCGAGAGCGCCTGGGTCGAGCGACGGCCGGGTGACTACGACCTCGGCGGAATGCTGATGGATGCCGTGCTGGTCACCGGGTCCAGCAACCGGATCACTCCGCTCTGGTCGCTCCAGTGGGAGATCCTGTTCTCACTGTTGCTCCCGGTCTTCATCTATGCGGCTCGACGGGTGGACGCCCGCATCCAACTCCTCGCATACTTCGCGCTCACGACCCTCGGCGCATACGTCGGCCTCACGACGTTGAAGTTCCTCCCGATGTTCGGGATCGGCGTCGCGCTAGCGGCGATGTGGAACAAGCTGAGCGGTCGGCTCGATCGGATGGGGCGTCGCACTTCATTCGCGTTCTGGACCGCGGGGCTTCTCGTTGCCGTCGTGCTGCTCACGGCCGGTTGGACGACGCAGTCATTCCTCCCCATCGAACTGTCCTTCCTCACGATCCCGGTGATCCTGATCGGGGTCTGCATCGTCATCCTGGCCGCGACCCATGCTCCGGTCTTCAGCTCGCTGCTGCTGAGCCGCCCGTTCGGTTTTCTGGGGCTGATCTCATTCAGCCTCTATCTCGTTCACGAGCCGATCGTGGTGGCGGTCGACAGCATGGTCGCCTCGCCATTCCAGGCGATCCTGGTCGCTATCCCGGTGAGCATCGCCGTGGCGATTGGATTCTGGTTCGTCGTCGAACGGCCATCGCACCGACTCGCGCGCAGGATCAAGGTGCGTGCCGAGGCCGAACTGCGTCTCGCCGCCTGAACCGGCATTACTCGATCGGGACCGGCAGTCGCTCCGGCAGCACCCGCGCGAACAGCCGGTCGAAGACGTTGACCCGGTCGAACTGCAGCGCGTAGTCGCGCGCCCGGGCCGCCCGCTCCCGCTGGATGTGCGCCGGCACCGCGATCGCCTCGTCGATCGCCCGCCCGATCGCGGGCCCGTCGCCGGCCGGCACCATCGTCGCGTGCTCCCCGACCGCCTCGCCGATGCCTCCCGTGTCGCACGTGATGATCGGACCGCCGCCGGCCAGCATCTTCTCGGCGAGGGCGATGCCGAACGTCTCGACGAACTCGGGGCGTGGCTTCGAGGGCAGCACGAAGGCGGAGCATCCGGCCATCAGGTACGGCTTCTCGGCGTCGCCGACGTCGTCGAGGAAGTCGATCAGGTGCCCGACGCCCGACGCGGCCGCGACGGCGTGCAGTTCGGATGCCTCGGGCCCGCGCCCGGCGATCACGAGCCGCTGCCCGTCGCGGGCGGCCGCGCTCCGCGCGAACCCGTCGATCAGGTCGTCGATGCCCTTCGCCCGCGCGAGCCGCGACAGGAACAGCACGTACCCGCCGGGCCGGAGGCCCCGCGCCGCGGCCACCCGCTCGACCTCGGCGGGGTCGAGGTCGAGGTACGGCGCCGAGTCGATCGCGGGGTACGAGATCGCCACGCGCTCCCGGCACTGCTCGGCGAACCGGGTGCCGTGGATCTCGTCGACCTCGGCGGCCGACTCGACGATCAGGTCGCGCGTGTACTCCGACACGGCGACGCAGTGGTCCTGGCTGAGGTAGCTCGACAGGATGTGCGCGGCCGGCCCGAAGCGGCCCTCCGCCACGCAGGCGCGGACGATGTTCGTGACATCCGACCCGACCGCCTCCGCGATCGTGGTGACGTCGACCGGCAGCCCCGTCGCCCACGCGACGCGCATCGCGTCGGCGACGGCGACCGTGTGCGGACTGAGGTAGAGCGAGAGGGCGACCGTCGGCACGCCGTCGGTGAACAGCTCGACGAGCCGGCCGGTGATGCCGGCCAGGTACCGGCTGTCGGGCACCTTGTAGTCGCCGACGGGTGCCGGGCGTTCGACCGTGATGCCGGGGCTGTACGGCAGCACCACGTCGAGCGGCTTCAGCGGGAGCCCCGCGGCCTCGAGCTTCTCGATCGGCCAGGTGACGATGCGCACGTCGTCGAAGCCGCGCTGCAGCGCGACCTCGGCGAGGTTGCGCGCCTCGACGGAGTGCCCGCAGATCACGGGATCGGCGCGCACGACGATCACGAGGCGGGTCGGGCGGGTGCGGGCGATGGCGGTCATGTCGTCCTCCGGTCTCGGTTCGGTGATCGGATGCCCCGCGCGGAGCGCGAGGAGTCGGCACGGGATTCGGTCAGGCGGCGGGCGAGGGGACGGGATGGGACGGGGGTCGTTCGGCGGTGCCCCAGTCGCTCGGCTCGGGGCCGAGCGCGACGGTGAGGGTGCCGCCGTGGTGCACCTCCGCGGCGCGGAGCCACGGACGGGTGAGGGTGGTGCCGTTCAGGGCGACGGACTGCACGTACTGCGGCGGGCCGTCGGGGCGGGGCTCGGTGAACCCGATCGTGTCGATGCGGAAGGTGTCGCCGCCGGCCACGCGCAGCCGCGACTCGGCGAACGCGGGCGCGTTCAGCAGGAAGAGGTCCTGGCCGGCGACGGGGAACAGGCCGAGCGACGCCCAGACGTACCAGGAGCTGAGCCCGCCCGAGTCGTCGTTGCCGGGAAGCCCGCCGCGACCGGTGCCGAACTGCCGGTGCACGGCCGCGTGCACGACCTCGGCGGTGCGGTCGGGCCGCCCGGCGTACATGTACGCCCACGGCGACTCCATGTCGGGCTCGTTGTTCAGTCCCTCGAACCGGCCGAGGGCGTAGCCCGCGGCCATCTCCGAGGCATCCGGTGCGAGCCCCGGCTGGCGCACCGCGGGCGCGCCGTAGCCGAAGAACCGGTCGAGAAGCCCGGTGAAGGCGTCGTCGCCGCCCGCGAGGGCGATGCGACCCGCCATGTCGTGCTGGAGGCGGAACGAGTAGTTCCAGCGGCTGCCCTCGTAGAACGTCGAGTCCTTGAGGAGCCCCGTGGCGGCGTCGTAGGCGTTCACCCACCGCCCGGCGAGCTGCTCGAACTCGTCGGCGAGCTTCGCGTCGCCGCAGCGCCGCGCGATCGCGGCCGTGCACCAGTAGCCGTACGCCAGGTCGAGGGTGTGGCTGATAGGGTGCGCGTGCCCGTGCAGCAGGAAGTCCTCGCCGTACGTGCGGCGCAGGTCGTTGTGCATGTGCACGAGCGCCCACTCCCAGTCGATGCCGTCGAGGCCGAGCCGGCACAGGTCGGACAGGAAGGTGTGCACGAGCGCCGACCCCTGCCGCGAGAAGCGGTCGCTGCCCCGCGCCATCCGGTAGCCGATCGGGAAGTTGCCCTCCTCCTCGCAGATGGTGAGCAGGGCGTTCGCGAGCTCGACGGCGCGGCCGGGCAGCAGGGTCGTCACCAACGGGAGCTGCGTGCGGTAGATGTCCCACATCGTCGAGAGGTCGAACGCGAACGGGCCGGGCGACGGCCAGAACGGGCTCTCGTCGGGCGCGAGGCAGGGCTTGATCAGCGAGTGGTAGAGCGCCGTCGAGAACACCGTGCGGCGCTCCTCCGAGGGGGTGTCGACGCGGATC
This sequence comes from Agromyces sp. MMS24-K17, assembly GCF_043950245.1. Classification (GTDB taxonomy): domain Bacteria; phylum Actinomycetota; class Actinomycetes; order Actinomycetales; family Microbacteriaceae; genus Agromyces. The sequence continues at coordinate 1,375,697 of NZ_CP171640.1, forward strand.
GCCTGCAGGTGGCGTTTCCACGCCTTCTCGGTGCGGCTGCGGCGGTGCGCGAACCGCGCCGGGCCGCTGCCGCAGTCGCGCTCGAGGTTCTCCCTCGCCTGGTCGGGGCCGCGCAACGAGAACCCGAACCGCAGCTCGACCGTCTGGCCCGCCTCCGCGGGACCGGCCCACATCAGGCCGAAGCTGCGCAGCGTCGTCGGCCGGATGTGGTCGAAGTCGAGCCGGGTGCCGCCCGGCATGAGCCGGCGGTCGTACCAGAGCATCTGCCGCCACTGCGGGGTGTCGCACTCGACGTGCACCGCGAGCGGGGCGCCCTCGACGACGATCTCGCCGCGGGCGACGCCCGGGCCGAGCGACTCGAGGTGCGCGCGCAGGGGGATGGTCGCGCCGTACGGGATCGACAGCCCGCCGAGCGAGAAGTCGATGACGACGCGCGCGTTGCGGTCCTTCGGGAACGTGTAGCGGTGCACCGCGCTCTTCGGCCCCACGGTGAGCTCGGCCCGGATGCCCGAGTCGAGCGTCGCGGCGTAGCGGCCGGGGCTCGCCTCCTCTGCGGTGAGGTCCCACGTGCGGCCGAGCACGTCGAGCGGCTCGGTCATCGGCGTCACGCGGAAGTAGTTGTAGTACTTGCGGATCGCCCCGGTGCCCGACTGCTGGAAGTGGGTGAATCCCGACGCCAGCGCGCGGTCGTGCAGGGTCGGCGGCAGGCCCTCGGTGCTGAGGTCGTACGCGCCGTACCCGGTGGGGTACGCGCCGGAGTACGCGCACGCCGAGACCATGCCGAGCGGGAACGTCGCGCCCGGGTGCGTGTTGCCGACCTGCGGCTTCGGCCACCACCAGGTCGCCGCGAGCCCGTCGGCCGGCGGCAGCGCGGTCGCCGCGGTGCCGATGAACGGGTCGACGTGCTCGATCATTCCCCGGCCCCCTCGCCGACGGCGGTGCACCCCATCCCGTCCATGCAGGGAACCTACGCAGCGGAGGTGACGGGGGGATGACACGACGGTGACGTTCTCGTGGCGCGGCGGCCCGCGCACCCGCGCCCCGTCGCCCCCGGACGGGGGTCTGGCCGACCCCGACGGGCGGGAGTACGGTGCCGCGCGAACACCGTCGTTCCGCGCCCAGCCCTGCCGACTCCCGAACGGACGCGCCTCTGGTTCGAAGGGTCGTACCCATGTCGCATGCGCGCTCCATCCGCCTCCGCCGCCTGGTCGTCTCGGCCGTCGCCGCAGCCGGCCTCGTCTTCGCCGGCTCCGTCGCCGGTCCCGCCCAGGCCGCGCCGCTGCCCCCGCCACCGTCGATCGCCGCGCTCGGCGACTCAATCAGCCAGGCGATGGACGCGTGCGGCTACCGGAACTGCCCGACCTACAGCTGGTCGACGGGCAGCGTCAGCACGATCAACTCGCACGCGAGCCGGATCCGTGCCAAGGGCGTGCCCGGGCTGCTCGTCTACAACGACTCGGCGTCGACGTCGAAGGCGGTGAACCTGCTCGCGCAGGCGCAGCTGGCCGTGACGCAGAACCCCGCCTACGTCACCGTGCAGATCGGCGCGAACGACGCGTGCACCACCACCGTCGCCGGCATGACCGCGCCCGACGTGTTCCGCGCCCAGGTGAAGGCGGCGCTCGACGTGCTGTCGGCGCAGGCGCCGAACGCGCAGGTCTTCGTCGCATCCATCCCGAACGTGAAGCGGCTGTACGACCTGAACAAGTCGAAGTCGGGCGCCCGGCTCGTGTGGGCCGCGGCCCGCATCTGCCAGTCGATGCTGGCGTACCCGACGAGCACGAAGACGGTGGACGTCCAGCGCCGCGACGCGGTGCAGGCGCGGGTGAACGCGTTCAACGACGCGCTCGCCGCGGAGTGCCAGGCCCGCGCGAACTGCACGTGGGACGGCTACGCGGTCGCGAACTTCGCGTTCACGTCGAGCCACATCTCGATCCTCGACTACTTCCACCCCAGCATCTCGGGGCAGGCGAAGCTGTCGGAGATCACCTGGCCGTTGACGCCGTACGGGAGGCCGTAGAACGGCGGTGGTTGAGCCTGTCGAAACCGCCAGGGTTGCGGTGGTTGAGCCTGTCGAAAACCACCGAGGGTTTCGACAGGCTCGACCACCGGTGGGTTCGACGGGCTCGACCACCGGGGTCAGGCGCGGAGCGCGAGCGCGAAGGGCAGCACCGCGGTGGCGCCCGCGGCCCGGAGGGTGCGCGCCGCCACGGTGAGGGTCCAGCGGCTGTCGGCGAGGTCGTCGACGAGCAGCACCGGGCCGGCCGGCACGTCGAGCCCGGCCGCGGTGAAGCGGCCCCACACGCCGGCGAGCCGGAACGCGCTGTTGCCGCCGGGCTCTCCCGTCGGGCCGCCGTCGACGAGCCCGAGCTCGCCGAGGTACGGCAGGCGGCCCACCTCGGCGAGGCCGCGCGCGACCGAGTCGACGAGCAGCGGATGCCTCCGCGAGGGCATCGCGATCACGGCGACGGGCCGTTCGGCCCAGCCCCACTCGGCCAGCACCCGTACGCACCCGGCAAGGACGGGCGCCGGCGCCGGGGCATCCGCCGCGCCCGCGGCCAGCAGCGACCGGAGCGCGTTGCCCCAGCCGAGGTCGGTGAGGCGCGCGAGCGCCCGCCCCTCGGCCGCCTGCTCGCCGGGCGCGATGCGGCCCTTCGCCGGCACGCCGAGCCGGTCGGCGCCCGTCGGCCACTGCTTGCGCGGCTCGATCGGCACGCCCACCCGGTCGATGGCGCCGGCGGCGGTGTCGACCGAACCGGCCGCCACCTCGGTGGGGAACCAGGCGCCGGCGCACGTGTCGCAGCGGCCGCACGGCGCGGCGGTGTCGTCGTCGAGCGACCGCTGCAGGAACTCCATGCGGCACCCGGTCGTCGTCTCGTAGTCGATCATGTGCTGCTGCTCGGCCTCGCGCTCGGCCGCGATGCGGGCGTAGCGCTCGCGGTCGTACGTCCACGGGGTGCCCGTGGCGACCCATCCGCCCGAGACCCGCCGCACCGCCCCGTCGACGTCGAGCACCTTGAGCAGCAGTTCCAACGGGGTGCGGCGCAGGTCGACGCGGGCCTCGAGTGCCGGCGTCGAGACCGGGCCGCCGGCGTACGCCAGCTCATCGATCACCCGGGTCGCCCGCTCCTCGTCGGGCATCGAGGCCGTCGCGAAGTACTGCCAGATCGCGCGATCCTCGGGGCCGGGGAGGAGCAGCACGTCGGCGTTGTCGCTCGCACGGCCCGCGCGGCCGACCTGCTGGTAGTACGACACCGGCGACGACGGGGCGCCGAGGTGCAGCACGAACCCGAGGTCGGGCTTGTCGAAGCCCATGCCGAGGGCGCTGGTGGCGACGAGGGCCTTCACCTCGTTGCGCTTCAGCATGCCCTCCGACTCGACGCGCTCGTCGGGGTCGGTCTGGCCCGTGTAGGCGCGCACGTCGTGCCCGCGCTCGCGGAGGAGCCGCGCGGTGTCCTCCGCGGCCGACACGGTGAGCGTGTAGATGATGCCCGACCCGGGCAGGTCGTCGAGGTGGCTCAGCAGCCACGCGAGCCGGGTCGCGGCATCCGGCAGGCGGAGCACGCCGAGCCGGAGCGAGGCGCGCGCGAGCGGTCCGCGGATGGTGAGCACCTCGCCGCCCGCGGTGCCCAGTTGCTCGGCGACGTCGGCGACGACGCGGCTGTTCGCGGTCGCGGTCGTCGCGAGCACCGGCACCCCGGCGGGCATCTGCGCGATGAGGTCGCGCAGGCGCCGGTAGTCGGGCCGGAAGTCGTGGCCCCAGTCGCTGATGCAGTGCGCCTCGTCGACCACGAGCATGCCGATGCGACGCACCAGGGCGGGCAGCTGCTCCTCGCGGAACGTCGGGTTGTTGAGGCGCTCTGGGGAGACCAGCAGCACGTCGACCTCGTCGGCGTCGAGGCGGGCGAGCACGTCGGCCCACTCGTGCGCGTTGGTCGAGTTGATCGACACCGCCCGCACGCCCGCGCGCTCGGCGGCCGCGACCTGGTCGCGCATGAGCGCGAGCAGCGGCGAGACGAGCACGGTCGGCCCGGCCCCCGCCCGGCGCAGCAGCAGGGTCGCGACGAAGTACACCGCCGACTTGCCCCACCCGGTGCGTTGCACGACGAGCGCGCGACGGCGCCCCTCGACGAGGGCCTCGATCGCCTCGTACTGGCCGTCGTGGAACTCGGCGTCGTCGCGACCGACGAGTTCGCGGAGGGCGGCGAGGGCGGCGTCGCGGGTACCGGTCGCGGTGGGGGTCATCCCTCCAGCATCGCGGATGCATCCGACAGCGGGGTGTGCGCCGGGGCGGCCGGTCCGGGCTCAGCGCATCGCCGCCGCGAGCTGCTCGGCGTCGAGCGGCCGGTCGGCGTAGACCAGCCGCACCGCGTCGGGATCCGGATTGCCGGCATCTCGCCCGCGGTGCACCAGGTCGAAGCCGAGCTTGCGCGCCACGCCCGCCGACGCCGCGTTGTGCTCGAGCAGGTAGGCGATGACCGGCCGCCCGGGTGCGACCTCGTGCGCCTGCCGTACCGCCTCGCCGGCGAGCTCGGTCGCCAGCCCCTGCCCGTGCAGGTCGGCGGCGAGACGGTAGCCGAGGTTCCACACGACCCCGCCGAGCACGCTGCAGCCGCCGTAGCCGACGACGCGGTCGTCGCCGGCGAGGCGGGCGACCCAGGTGCCGAGCCCGTCGACCTCCCAGCCGGCGGCCCAGCGGTCGATCATCGCGAGCGTCTGCGCCGGATCGGTGTGCCGGAGGGCGGGGAAGTGCGCCCAGACCCGAGGGTCGGTGCAGATGGCGTACAACCCGTCGAGGTCGTCGCGGACGGGCGGACGCAGGTCGAGCCGTGCGGTGCGGGTCGTCGGGATGCCAGCGGTCGCCATGCTCCGACGGTACGCGCCGGGGACCGACATCCGTCGTCGTCGGCGCGCCGCCGCGGGCGCGGGCGGGCGTCGCCCCACGCTGGGCGCATGACGGTGACGACGAAGCCGGTGGCCGCCCGCGGCGCGGCGTTCTGGATCTGCTACTCGCTCACGCTGGTCAGCGCCATCGTGAGCGTCTGGTACTCCGTCGCGGACGTGATCGCGGTCGGCGGCTTCGAGGAGGCCGGGCCCTGGTACGCGGCATCCCGGAGCGTCGCGATCGTGGTGGTGGCGCTCATCGCGCCGCTCTTCCGCTCCGACGACGCGCTGCTCGCGATCGCGGTCGTGCTGACGGTCGTGCAGGGCATCGACGCGTTCATCGGCGCGACGCAGGGCGACGTCGTACGCACCGTGGTGCCGGCGGTGCTGTGCCTCGTGACGATCGTCGGTGCGACGTTCCTCGCGCGCAGCGACCGGGTGCGCGGGCGCGGGTAGGGTCGCGCGTCGCGCCCTACTCGGCCGCCGGTTCGCGTGCGGGGTCGGCGGCGACCCACTGGATCGCCTCGGCCTCCCGCTCGAGCGGGAACACCTCGAACTCGCCGGGCACGAGCCCGCCGAAGGCGTTCGCGATGCCGGCGAGCACGTCGTGGTCGGTGACGAAGGCGGCGCGGCCCCAGCTCGACCACGGCTCGCCGAGGAGCTTCGCGTCCTCCCACATGGCCGACAGCGAGTAGTGGTCGAACTCCGGTCCGAGCACGAAGACGAGGTCGAGCTTCCGTCCGGCGGCGACGGCCTCGTCGATCGCCGGGCGCAGCCGCTCGCGGTAGTCGGATGCCTCGATCGTGCCGACGGCGCGGAAGCCGATCACGCCGTCGGGCAGGTCGGAAAGCGGTTCGATCATCGTGCGTCCCCCTCGGATGCTGCCGTGATCGAAGCGTATCCCGGCCAGTCAATGGGTTGACACATCCTCGGGTTCGGGAGACTCTGGCTGCGTCCGATGGCGTGCCCGACGCTGGAACTACCCGATCTCGTGGACGGCGCACGCCCTTGCAACGAAGCAGGGAGAGATCGTGAAGACACCACACAAGGTCGGAATCGGGGTCGTGGGCATCGCCGCCGTCGTCGCCATGAGCGCCGCTCCGATCGCCAATGCAGCCGTCCCGACGGACACGAGCGCACTGCGCGCCGCCGTGTCGGCCGACGCCGTCATGGGACATCTGGCCGACCTCCAGGCGATCGCCGACGCCAACGGCGGCACGCGTGCCAGCGGGACGCCCGGGTTCGATGCCTCTGCCGACCACCTCGTCGAGACGCTGACCGCGGCCGGCTACCAGGTGAGCGTCCAGGAGTTCCTGTTCAACCGCTTCACCGAACTCGCACCGCCGGAGATGGAACGCGTCTCGCCCGACCCGCGGGTGTACGAGGCCGGCACCGACGTCCTCACCGCCGACTACTCCGGCAGCGGCGACGTCACCGCCCCCCTCCAGGCCGTCGACCTCGTGCTGCCCCCCGGGCCGACCGCGGGCTCGTCGAACAGCGGCTGCGAGGCGGCCGACTTCACGAACGCCGGGTTCGTCGCCGGCAACATCGCCCTGGTCCAGCGCGGCACGTGCGACTTCTCGGTGAAGGCGCACAACGCGGCGATGGCCGGGGCATCGGCCGTCATCATCTTCAACGAGGGCCAGGACGGCCGCACCGAGACCCTCGGCGCGACCCTCGGCGACCAGTTCTCCGACCCCATCCCCGTCGTCGGCACCTCGTTCGAGATCGGGAACGAACTCGCCGGACTGCTCGCCTCCGGCCCGGTGGAGATGCGGGTCGCGACCGACACGCTCGTCGAGCAGAACGTGCCGACGAAGAACGTGATCGCCCAGACGCCGACCGGTCGCACCGACCGGGTCGTCATGGCCGGCGCCCACCTCGACTCGGTGCCCGCGGGCCCCGGCATCAACGACAACGGGTCGGGCTCGGCCGCGCTGCTCGAGATCGCGCTCCAGATGCACGACCTCGGCATCCAGCCGCGCAACGCCGTCCGGTTCGCCTGGTGGGGCGCCGAGGAGGCGGGCCTCATCGGCTCGCAGGCCTACGTCGACTCGCTCACGCCGCGACAGCAGAAGGACCTCGCGCTGTACCTGAACTTCGACATGATCGGCTCGCCGAACCCGGCGCGGTTCATCTACGACGGCGACGGTGACGCGTTCGGCATCGAGGGCCCCAACGGCAGCGACGGCATCGAGGGCGTCTTCGAGGACTACTTCGCCTCGCAGGGCCTCGCGACCGAGCCGACGGCGTTCGACGGGCGGTCGGACTACGACGCGTTCATCACCGCGGGCATCCCGGCCGGCGGCCTCTTCACCGGGGCCGAGGGCGCGAAGACCGAGGCGCAGGTCGGCCTCTACGGCGGCCTCGCCGAGTTCGACGGCGAGGCGGTGTCGTACGACCCGTGCTACCACGCAGCGTGCGACGACCTCGACGTGCTCGCGGTCGGCGACGACGACCTCGATGCGCTGTACGAGGCCCTGAACGAGTCGTACGACGGTGCGCTCGAGTACCAGGGCGCCATCACGAACATCAACCAGGTCGTGCTCGAGGAGATGACGGATGCGGTCGCGCACTCGATCCTCACCTACGCGCAGACCACCTCGTCGGTGAAGGGCACCGCGAAGGGCAACGGCTTCGGCACGTACGACGCCGAGCGGCTCGGCGCGCACTTCCGGCGCTGACCTGATCGGCGGCGGCCGCTCGCTCCCAGCCGGAGCGGGCGGCCGTCGTCGCGTGCGGGGGTCTACTCGGGCCGCGGCGGGCGCTCCGCCTCGCTGGGGGCATGCTCGCCGGTGGCGAGTTCGCCCTCGTCCTCGAGCTCGGCCGTGGCATCCGTGAAGTCCTCGGCGTGCTCGGCGATGTCGTGGCCCAGCGCGTCCTCGATGAGCAGGTCGTGCCGCACGTGCGCCGTGCGGTAGGCGCTGCGGCCCAGCATGTGCGCCGTCATCGGCTGGGTGAGCAGCTGGAACGTCATGATCAGCACGACCGTGGTGAGCACGCCCCAGGTCGGCACGCGCAGCACGATCGCGAGGAGGATCGCGGCGAGCCCCAGTACCTGCGGCTTCGTCGCCGCGTGCAGGCGGGTGAGCACGTCGGGGAAGCGGATGATGCCAATGCCGGCGGCCATCGACAGGAACCCGCTCACGAGCACGAGCAGGGCGACGACGATCTCGGTGGCGTTCACGACTTGTCCTGCTTCGCGACGAACCGGGCGATCGAGATCGACCCCACCACGGCGAACATGGCCAGCACGAGCAGCACCGGCAGCGTGTCGACGTGCCGGTTGATCGCCATCTCGGCCCCGAGCCCGCACATCGCGATCGCGAGGAGCACGTCGGTCGCGAGCGCACGATCGAGGATCGACGGGCCGCGGATGATCCGCACCACCGCCGCGATCGCGCCGATGCCGAACATCACCCCGGCGATGAGCCCGACCAGTTCCAGGAAGGTCATGCGCCCGCTCCCTTCGACGTGCGTGCCGCCCGGCGCTCGCGGCGGGCCGCGCGGATCGACTCGGCCTGCGCGTGCGTGCCGATCGCGAGCACGATCCGCTCCTCGGTGCCGAGCACCTGGTGGCGCACCCGATCGATGTCGGCGTTCGTTCGCGTGCCCAGGGCGTGCAGGTACAGGAGGCCGCGCTCGCGGTCGATGTCGACGACGACGGTGCCCGGCACGACCGAGATCGCCTCGGCGGTGAGCGTGGTCACGAGGTCGCTGCGGGTGAGCAGCTGCACGGCGATGATCGAGTTCACCGGCTGCCACCGCGGGTTCACCGCGAAGAACGCGACCTGGAGCGACGCCACGACGACGTCGGCCATCATCCGCAGGCCGAGCAGCAGCCCCCGCCACGGGTTGAACCGGCCGCTCAGCAGGACCGGCGGCAGGTACAGCACCCGGGTGACCAGGACGGCGAGGATGACCCCGGTCACGATCGTGATGAGGTCGATGTGGTCCCACAGGAGCAGCCACAGGGCGACGAGTGCGACGAGCAGCGGCAGCTGCCGCCACACGGCCCGCCAGGGCGAGATCTCGTTCACGGCGCACCTCCCGGGAAGACGAGGGAGACGTACGTCGAGGGGTCGCCGAGGTCGGCGGCGGCGCGGCCGGCGAGGTCGAACAGCGGTCCGGCGAACACCGTGAGCAGCAGCGTGATCGCCACGAGCGCCACCGTCGCCGAGACCATCAGCACCGGCGTGCGCACCCGGGCGACCGTGCCGGCTCGCACCGTCGCGACGCCGCCGTGCGCGTCGGGGAACTCCTGCACCTGCTCGAGCAGCACCGACTCGTAGCCCTCGAGCTCGTCGCGGCCGCGCCAGAACGCCATGTTCCAGAACCGGGTCAGCGCGTACAGCGTGACGAGCGAGGTCGCCGCACCGGCCGCGACGACCGCCCAGATGAGCCAGGGCGTCGCGCCCGGGGCATCCGCCGCCTCGCCGCCGGCGAGGAACAGGCCGGCCTTGCCGAGGAATCCCGAGAACGGCGGGATGCCGCCGAGGTTGAGCGCCGGGATGAAGAACAGGATCGCGACGAGCGGCGACGCCTTGAGCAGGCCGCCGAGGCGGGTGATCGACGTCGAGCCGCCGACGCGCTCGATCAGCCCGGTCGTGAGGAACAGCGCCGTCTGCACGGTGATGTGGTGCACGACGTAGTAGATCGTCGAGGCCAGCCCGAGCTGCGACGCGAGGCCGATGCCGAACACCATGTACCCGATGTGGCTGACGAGCGTGAACGACAGCAGTCGCTTGAGGTCGGCCTGCGTCAGCGCACCGAGGATGCCGACGACCATGGTCATGCCGCCGACCACGAGCAGCAGCACCGACAGGTCGCTGTCGGGGAAGATCACCGTCTCGGAGCGGATGATCGCGTAGACGCCGACCTTCGTGAGCAGGCCCGCGAACACCGCCGTGACCGGCGCGGGCGCGGTCGGGTACGAGTCGGGCAGCCAGAACGACAGCGGGAACACGGCCGCCTTGATGCCGAACGCGATGAGCAGCAGCAGGTGCAGCATGAGCTGCACGTCGTCGGGCAGCGCGGCGATGCGCGTCGAGAGCTGCGCGATGTTCACCGTGCCGGTCGCGCCGTAGATGAGCGCGAGCGCCGACAGGAAGAACAGCGACGACACGAGGCTCACGATGATGTACGTGACGCCCGCGCGGATGCGCTCGCCGGTGCCGCCGAGCGTGAGCAGCACGTACGACGCCGACAGCAGGATCTCGAACCCGACGTACAGGTTGAACAGGTCGCCCGCGATGAACGCGTCGAACACGCCCGCCGACAGGATCAGGTACGACGGGTGGAAGATCGACACCGGCGTCTCGCGATGCTGGTCGGCGATGCCCTGGCCCACGGCGTAGACGAGGACGCCGAGCAGCACGATCGCCGACACGATGAGCATGATGGCGCTCAGCCGGTCGACGACGAGCACGATGCCGTACGGCGCCTCCCAGCCGCCGATCGCGACGCTCACGCCCTGCCCGGTGGTGTCGATCACCACGAGCAGCGCGGCCGCGATCACGGCGACCGCGCCGAGCACGGTGGCCGACACGGCCATCTGGGCGCGCCGGTGGCGGCCCAGGATGAGCGCGGCGGCGGCGCCGAGCAGCGGCAGCAGCACGACGAGGGGGACGAGCGTGGCGGCGGTCACGGCTTGGCCTCCTCATCGGCGTGGTCGCGGTCGGATGCCTCGCGGCGGGATGCCTCGAGCTCGGGGTCCTCGTCGAACTCCTCGTCGCTCGCGTCGATGAGCTCCTGGATCGCCCGGTCGTCGGCGGCGGAGGAGCGGATGAGGTCCTCGGCCTCCTCGGCGTCCTCGGCGAGGTCGGTCTCGTCCTCGAGCAGGTCGCCGGCGTCGCCGAGCTGGGCGAGCCACCACGACCGGTAGATGAGCGCGAGCATGAAGGCGGTGATGCCGAGGTTGATCACGATCGCGGTGAGCACGAAGGCCTGCGGCAGCGGATCGGAGATGTCGCCGGCCTCGACGCCCTCGCCGAGGATCGGCGCGAGGCCGGGTGCGCCGCTCATCAGGTAGATGAGGATGTTCACGGCGTTGCCGACGAGCAGGAAGCCGATCAGCACGCGGGTGAGGCTGCGCTCGAGCATGATCGTGATGCCGGCGCCGAACATGACGGCCATCAGCACGACGAGGGTGAGGGATGCGGTCACGCGCGCACCTCCTCGGGCTCGTCTCGGGACTCGCCGGGAGCGGTGTCGCCGGTGGACGCCGACTCCTCGTCGGCCTCCTCCTGCTGGCGGTCGACCTCGGCGCCGAGCGAGCGCAGGATGTCGAGCACCAGCCCCACGACCACGAGGTAGACGCCGATGTCGAACAGGGTCGAGGTGCCGATCGAGAGGGTGCCGAGCACCGGCACGTCGGCCTCGAACCACGCCGACTGGAACACGGTCGCCCCGAACAGGAGCGGCGCGGTCGCGGTGCCGGCGGCGAGCAGCAGGCCGGTGCCGAGGAGGCGCCCGGCGTCGATCGGGGCGGCCTCGCCGAGCTCGTACCGCCCGCCGGCCAGGTACCTGGCGACGAGCGCCAGACCCGCGAGGAGGCCGCCGGCGAACCCGCCGCCCGGCGCGTTGTGGCCGACGAACAGCAGGTAGACCGACACGATGATGGCCGGGTGGAAGAGCAGGCGCACGAGCACCTCGATGAGGATCGAGCGCGACCTGGGCGAGAGCGTGCGCCCCGCGAGGAGCCACGACTGCCGGGTCGATGCGGCCTCGGCCGCGGCATCCGTCTCGCCCGCGACCTCCGCGACGCTGGGCTTCGCCGCGCGGATGCTGGAGGCGGGCTCGGGCACCGGGCGCAACCGGTCGCGGCGGTCGACCGGGGTGTCGAGCCGCGGGGCGCCGCCGGTGCGGCCGGAGACGAAGATGAGGCTCGCGACGCCGGTCGCGACGGCGACGAGCACCGAGATCTCGCCCAGGGTGTCCCACGCGCGGATGTCGACGAGCATGACGTTGACGATGTTCGTGCCGTGCGCCTCGAGGGCGAGCGCCGGCAGCCCCTCGGCGATCGTCGGCTCGATGCGGGCGCCGAGCGCGACCAGGCCGATGACGCCCATGACGAGGCCCGACAGGGCGCCCGTGATGATGCGGGCGACCCGGTGCACCGGCGGGTTCCGCTGCGCGATCCGCTTCGGCAGGCGGCGCAGCACGAGGACGAACACGACGATGACGATCGTCTCGACGAGCGCCTGCGTGAGCGCGAGGTCGGGCGCGCCCGACATGCCGAAGAGCAGCACCAACCCGTAGCCGGTCACGCTGACGAGGAGCACGGCGGTGAGGCGCTGGCGCACCACGGCGGCGGCGATCGCGGCGGCGGCCATCACGAGCGCGATGAACGGCTGCGACGGGAAGTCCCACAGCCGCACGCTGCCGGGCCAGGTCGTGTTCACGATCGCCGACAGGCCCAGCCCGCCGATGAACACGGTCACCGTGATGCCCAGGTAGCCGGGCAGGCCCTGGTGCTGGATGAGGCTCGTGATCCGCGCCGCGAAGCGGTCGACTGCCGAGACGATGCCGAGGTAGCCGCGGCCCGAGTCGACGAGCACGGGCACCGCCGCCTGCAGCCGAGCCACGCGGGCACGGCCCCAGACGAGCAGGGTGCCGAGCGCGTACACCGCGAGCGAGAGCCAGAGCGCCGGCTCGAGCCCGTGCCAGAGGGCCAGGTGGTACTCGTGCGGACCGGGGAGCTCGTCGGCGTAGGCGGTGAACAGCGGCTCGATCCAGCCGACGACGAACGCGGCCACGAGTCCCGCCACGGCGAGGATCGCGGGCGCGACGACGGCGAGCGGGCTGCCGCGGTGCAGCGGGGTCGGCTCGACCTCGGGCTTCGACCAGAACGCGCCCCAGACGAAGCGCACGGTGTAGGCGAAGGTCAGCACCGAGCCGACGAACGCGCCGACGAGGGCCAGCCAGCCCCAGGCCGCGAGGCCCGACGCGCCGCCGCCGCCGGCCTCGCCGGCCTCCAGGAAGGCGGTGAACACCGCCTCCTTCGCGACGAACCCGAGCAGCGGCGGAATGCCCGCCATGCTCGCGGCGGCGAGCATCGCGACCGTCGCGACCACGGGAATCCGCCGGCCGAGGCCGCTGAGCTTCCGCCAGTCGCGCGTGCCTGCGGAGTGGTCGACGATGCCGACCACGAGGAACAGGGTCGCCTTGAACAGGGCGTGCGCGAGCAGGAGCGCGACGCCCGCGAGGGCGGCATCGCGCGTGCCGAACCCGGTGACGAGCACCAGGAAGCCGAGCTGGCTGACGGTGCCGTAGGCGAGCAGCAGCTTCAGGTCGTATTGGCGGAGCGCGCGCCACCCGCCGACGAGCATGGTCGTCGCGCCGAGGATCACCACGATCGGATGCCACACCTCGAGGTCGGCGTACCCCGGCGCGAGCCGCGCCACGAGGTACACGCCGGCCTTCACCATCGCGGCGGCGTGCAGGTACGCGCTCACCGGGGTGGGGGCGGCCATCGCCGCGGGGAGCCAGAAGTGGAACGGCACGAGGGCGCTCTTGGAGATCGCGCCGACCAGCACGAGGGCCACGCCCCACTCGCCGGCGGCGCCCGTCACCGGGTTCGCGACGAGCTCGGCGAGCGAGGTCGTGCCGCCCGCGACGGCGAGCACCACGAGCCCGACGAGCATCGCGAGGCCGCCGAACGTGGTGACCGTGAGGGCCTGCAGCGCCGCACCGCGGCTCTCCTTGCGGCCGGTGTAGTGGCCGATGAGGAGGTACGAGAGCACGCTCGTGAGCTCCCAGAACGTGAACAGCACGAACACGTCGTCGGAGGTGACGAGCCCGAGCATCACGCCGGCGAACGCGAGCAGCAGCGCGGCGAAGCGGCCGAGGGAGGGCTCGTCGTCGTCGAAGTACCAGGTGCAGTACGCGAGCACGAGGGCGCCGATGCCGGTGACGATGAGCGCGAGCAGCAGCGCGAGCGCGTCGAGCCGGAACGTGAGCGAGATGTCGAGGGCCGGGATCCACTCGACCGACTCCACGACGGGCGTGCCGGCGACGACGCCCGGCAGCCACGTGCAGAGCACGACGAAGACGACCGCGGGGAGGATCGCGAGGACGAGGAAGACGCGTCGCCCGAGCAGCCTCGTGAGGAGTGGCGCGATCAGGGAGAGCGCACCGAACACGACGAGGCTGAACAGCATTCAACCTCCTCGCGCGCACCGTGTTCCGTCCCCCAGTCTACGGGGCGCACGGCGGCGCATTCCCCGGCGGGCATGGATCGGGGGTGCCGCGGGCCGCCCGCCGGGGGCCCGCGAGGGAGGATGGAGGCATGGACCTCCTCCTCACTACCGGAGAACTCGCCGAGCGGCTGGCCTCCCCGCGACCGCCCGTCGTCCTCGACGTGCGCTGGAGCCTCGCCGTGCCCGACGGCCGGCCGGCGTACCTCGCCGGGCACGTGCCGGGTGCCGTCTACGTCGACCTCGACGAGGAGCTCAGCGACCACTCGGTCGAGGGTCGGGGGAGGCATCCGCTGCCCGATGCCGAACGACTCACCCGCGGGATGCGCCGCTGGGGGCTGCACGACGGCGACGCCGTCGTCGTCATGGACGACCTCGGCAACCAGTCGGCCGCGCGCGCGTGGTGGCTGCTGCGGGACGCCGGCTTCGAGGACGTGCGGATGCTCGACGGCGGCCTGGCCGCCTGGATCGCGGCGGGGCATCCGCTCGACACCGGCGAGGTCGTGCCCGCACCGGGCGACGCGACCGCGCGGCCGGGGCGCATGCCCGTCGTCGACGCCGACGAGGCCGGCGCGCTCGCCGCGGGCGGCGGCGTCGTGCTCGACGCGCGGGCCGGCGAGCGGTACCGCGGCGAGGTCGAGCCGATCGACCCGAGGGCCGGGCACGTGCCGGGTGCACGGTCGGCGCCCACGGCCGGCAACCTCGACGCCGACGGCCGGTTCCTGCCGCCGAGCGAGCTGCGCGATCGCTTCGCCGGGCTCGGGGCGACGCCGAGCGCGGCCGTCGCCGCGTACTGCGGGTCGGGCGTCACCGCCGCCCACGAGGTCGCAGCCCTCGCGCTCGCGGGGATCGACGCGGCGCTGTTCCCCGGGTCGTGGAGCCAGTGGTCGCGGGAGGACCGGCCCGTCGCCACCGGGGCGGAGCCGGGCGCGACGGCGTGACCCGGCGTGCCCCGGCGGCCCCGGCTCAGGCCGGCCGGTGGCCGACGCCGATCAGGGTCGTCACGTCGATCGAGGTCACCTCGCGCGTGCGGAGGGACTCGACGAACCGCTCGCGCACCTGATCGAGCGCCTCGGCGTCGAGGCCGGCCACGAAGGTGCGCAGGCGCGTGCCGAGCACCAGAGCCCAGGCCAGGTCGTCGTCGAGCTCGAGATGGCGGTGCACAGCGTCGGCGCGCACCTGCACCAGGCCGTGGCCCGACAACCACAGCGCCAGCGAGCCGGGCGTCTCGGCCTCCGACATCACCAGGTGCGCGAAGGCGTCGGTGTCCGGGACATCCGTGTCGCCGCGGAGCGCCTCGGCCAGCGCCGCCGGGATCGGATCGAAGGCACCGCGCGCCCAGACCGTCACCGCGACCCGCCCGCCGGGCTTCGCCGCCTCGACCAGGTGGCGCACGCCCTCGTCGAGGTCGTCGAAGAGGAACACCCCGAGCACGCACTGCACCAGGTCGTAGCCGACCGTCTCCCAGGTCGTCGCATCGGCGACCGAGAGGTGGAGCTGCGGCAGCCGCGATCCCGCCCGATCCCGCGCCAGCTCGACCAGCGGCTCCGACGTGTCGATGGCGTCGACGAGCCCGCCGATGCCGACCAGCTCGGCGGTCGGCAGCGCCGACGCGCCCGCGCCGCAGCATGCGTCGAGCACGAGCTCGTCGAACTGCGGCCTCGAGCGAACGAGCGTCGCCGCCGAGATCGGCTCCCACAGCACCTCGTCCAGCACCGAGAAGTCATCGGCGTCGCCGAAGACCCCTCCGTCCAGCCGATCGCCCCCGCGAATCTGCATTCCGTCCCCCATCTGCCTATTCTGGCTGGGAACCCGCGCCGGCGCGATGGGCGACGCGCCAGCGTCGCGGAGCGCGCCGGGCGGACACAGCCAATCGTGAGCCTCGAACGGGCAGACTGTCCGGAGACGTCCACGTCCCGATCGAAACGAGACCCCCTCTGATGAACCGAGCCCTGCGCCTCGCTGCGCCCGTCGCCCTCGCCGCGTCGGCCGCGCTCCTGCTCGCCGGCTGCACCGGCGGCGACCCCGAGTCCACCCCGAGCCCCACGGCGGCCGCGGGCGAGTGCACGACGGCGCCGTCGGGCGCGGCCAGCGAGTCCGTGAAGGTCGACGGCGACTTCGGTCAGACGCCGACCGCCGACTTCACCGTCCCGCTCGAGGCCGACGAGCTCCAGACCACGGTGGTCATCGAGGGCGACGGCGACGCCACGAAGCCGGGCGACACCGCCAACGTCGTCATCACGATGTTCAACGGCACGAGCGGCGAGCAGCTCGTCTCGCAGCCGGCCACGCTCGGCATCGCCGACGAGACCCTGCTCGAATCCTTCCGCGCCGCGATCGACTGCCAGCCCTACGGCACCCGCACGGTCACCGTCGCCCCGCCGGCGTCGCTCTACGGCGAGACCGGCAACGAGTCGATCGGCGTCGCCGCGGGCGACTCGGTCGTGATCGTGGCCGACGTCGTCGACGAGTACGTCGAGCCGGAGGCCGAGCCGCTGCCCACGCCGAGCGAGTGGACCGAGAACGTCCCCGAGGTGACGCAGAACGGCGACGCCGCCCCGACCATCACCATCCCCGACGCCGCCCCGTCGACCGAGCTGCAGCTCAAGGTCCTCGAGCAGGGCGACGGCGCCACGGTCGCCGACGGCGACAGCGTCACCGTGAACTACGTGGGCATCAACTGGGACACGAAGGAGACGTTCGACTCGAGCTTCGACCGCGGCGAGCCGGCGACGTTCACCACCTCGGGCGTCATCCCGGGCTTCGGCGCGGCGCTCGTCGGCCAGCAGGTCGGCACCAAGCTCATCGTGACGATCCCGCCGGAGCTCGGCTACGGCACCGAGGAGTCGAGCAACGGCCTCGGCGGCCACACGCTGGTCTTCTACGTGGAGATCCTCGACTCCGCGGCGGCCGGCTAGGCCCCGCACCGGGGCGCGGGCAGCCGCGCGCCGACCGCGAACGGCGGCGGACCCATCGGGGTCCGCCGCCGTTCGGCGTCTTCGGCGTCTTCGGCGTGAACGTCCTCCGCACGACACGGATGCCTCGTCGCGGCGCGCGGCGCGCGGCGCCCGGCGTCGCTACAGCGCCAGCCAGGCCGATCCGCTGGCGAACCCCCACCAGAACACGGCCGCCGCGGTCGCCCAGAACAGCGCCACGAACACCGTGTCGCGCACCCGCCACCGGCTGATGGTGCGCTCGGTGCGGGTGGGGTGGGCGCCGAAGGCGCGGGCGTCCATCGCGAGGGCGACCCGCTCGGCGTGCCGGATCGCGCTCGCGAGCAGCGGGATCGCGGTGCTCAGCATGCGCCGCACGGCGGCGATCGGGCCGCGCCCGTGGTCGGTGCCGCGCACCCGGTGGGCGGCGCGGATCACCTCGAGCTCGTGCCCGAACCTCGGCACGAAGCGCAGCGCCGCGAGCGCCGTGTAGCCGATGCGGTACGGCACCCTCAGGTTCTGCACGAGCGCGCGCACGAGCTCGGGACCGGTGCTGGTGAGGCCGGCGACGAGGCTCAGCACGAGCAGCGCCGCGATGCGCAGCGCCGTCGCGAGGCCGACGAGGTACATCGCGAGCGTGAACTCCCAGTCGCCGATCGACCACAGCACGACGGCGTCGGCGGGCGACGGCGCGAGCCGCTCGGGGTCCGTCCAGATGCCGAAGCTCACGCCGAGCAGCGCGACCGCGACCGGTAGCCCGGCCACGAGGAGCGCGGCCGCGCGGGCGCGCAGGTGCGCGCCGACGAGCAGCAGCACGACGCCGAGCACGATCACCACGATCGGCACGGCGAGCCCGCGCGTGAAGACGAGCACGAGCATGACCGGCAGCGGGGCGAACAGCTTCGCGAGCGGGTTCAGGCCGTGCAGGAAGCGCCACGCGGGCGCCTGCTGCTCGGCGAAGGGGTCGATCGTTGCGGGCGCCGGTGCTGGCGCGGGGGCGGGCGCGGCCGGTCGCGTGGGTGCGGACGCGGCGGCCGGATCGGGAACGGATGCCTCGGCGGCGGTGGTCTCGGCCGCGGTCATCGCCGGCCTCCGGACACCGGGAGCTGCGACATCCGCGTCACCGATCGCCAGCGGGGGTGCCGCTCGAGGCCACGCGTGGCGCGCGCGAGCGGCGGGTGGCGGAGCCCGGCCTGCTCGACGAGCGGGCCGGCGAGCACCTCGGCGGTCGGCCCGGTGCCGAGGATCCGGCCGCCCTGCATGACCGCGACGTGCGACGCGTAGTCGGCCACCAGTTGCAGGTCGTGCGTCACGACGAGCACGGTCGTGCCCTGCTCGTTCAGCGTCCGCAGCATGTCGAGGAGCTCCGCGGCGCGCTCGCGGTCCTGGCCGAAGGTCGGCTCGTCGAGGGCGAGCACGGGCGCACCCGCGATGAGCGCCGTGCCGACCGAGAGGCGCCGCTTCTGGCCGCCCGAGAGCAGGAAGGGGTGCTGGCCGGCGAGCTCCGCCAGGCCGAAGCGGTCGAGCATGCGCGCCACCTCCGCGCCGCGCGCCTCCTCGGGGACGCCCTGCAGGCGCAGCCCGAGCTCGAGCTCCTCGGCCGCGGAGGAGGCGACGAACTGGTGCTCGGGGTTCTGGAACACGAAGCCGATGCGCCGGCTCCGCTCGCGCGCGTCGGCGCGCTGCGGGTCGAGGCCGAGCACGTCGATCGTGCCCCGCGGCGCCGGGATGACGCCGGAGATCGCCTGCAGCAGGCTGGTCTTGCCGGCCCCGTTGGTGCCGACGATGGCGAGGAAGTCGCCGGATGCCACGTCGAGGTCGACGTCGTGCACGACCTCGGCGCCGCGCTTGCCGCCGCGGCGGACGGACAGCGCGCGCACGGTGATCGCCGTCGGCGGGGCATCCGCCGTTCCGTCGGCGCGGATCACCGGCACCGAGCCGGTCGTGGTGGGCGGCGCGCCGATGACCGGCCGCGGGTCGAGGGCCGTCGAGCGCACCGGCGCCGCGTCGCTGAGCGGGGCGGGCAGCTCGTCGCGGGCGTCGAGCGCGGCGGCGAGCTCGGCCGGGGTCAGCGGCAGCGGGTCGAGCACGACACCCGCCTCGCGGAGGCGCAGCGCCGCGAGCGTCGACACCGGCAGCCACACGCCGAGGGCGAGCAGGTCGCCGGCACGGTCGCGGAGCACCTCGCGCGCGGGGCCGTCGATCACGAGCCGGCCCGCACCGTCGAGCACGACCACCCGGTCGACCACGTCGACGGCGGCGTCGAGGTTGTGCTCGACGAGCACGATCGCGTGGTCGCGCTCGCTCGCGAGCTCGCGGAGCACCGCGTACACCTCGTCGATGCCGGCCGGGTCGAGGTTCGCGGTTGGCTCGTCGAGCACGAGCACGGGGGAGGCCATCGCCAGGGCGCAGGCGATCGCGAGCCGCTGGCGGCCGCCGCCGGAGAGGCGGTCGGGGTTCTCGGCTCGACGGTCCCAGAGGCCGACGAGCTTCAACGCCCGCTCGGCGCGGGCCAGCACCTCGGCGGCGGGCACGAGCTGGTTCTCGGGGCCGAAGGCGACCTCGTCGAGGAGGGTGCCGGTGACGACCTGCGCGTCGGGGTCCTGGAACACCATGGCCACGTGCTCGCTCAGCACGCCGACGGGGTGCTCGCGGCTGTCGAGCCCGGCGACGGTGACGGTGCCGTCGAGGTCGGCGGGGACGGCGTGCGGGATGAGCCCGTCGAGCGCCAGCGCGAGCGTCGACTTGCCGCAGCCCGACGGGCCGAGCACCAGCACGACCTCGCCGGGACGGATGGTGAGGCTGACCCCGTCGGGCGTCGGCCGGGCCGCGCCGTCGTGCCGGATGCGGACCTCGTCGAGCTCGAGGAGGGGCGAGAGGGTCATGATAAGGCCAGCCTAACCTCAGGCCCCGGCGAGGTCGTACCCGCTACGACACCGGCACCTCGAGGCGGAGCCGCGCGGCGGCGACCGCCTGCTCGAGCTCCTCGGCGATGAGGCCGAAGGTGTCGTAGTCGCGGATGCGGGCGGCCATCGCGCGGGCGCGGTCGCGGAACCCGCGGTCGGCGAGCACGCGGTCGACCGCCCGGGCGACCGCCGAGGGCGCCGGGGTGCCGGTGCGCAGGTTCACGCCGACGCCCGCCCATTGCACGCGCATCGCGACCTCGGGCTTGTCCTCGGTGGCGCCGGCCGCGACGATCGGCACGCCGTGGCTCAGGGCGTATTGCGTTCCGCCGAAGCCGGCGTTCGTGACGAACACGTCGGTCTTCGGCAGCAGCAGGTCGTACGGCAGGAACTCGGCGGCGCGCGCGTTGCCGGGCAGCTCGCCGAGGTCGTCGACGGGCCGGCCGCCCGTGGCGACGACGACGAGCACGTCGCGGTCGGCCAGCGCGTCGAGCGTCGGGCGTACGAGCCGGTCGAAGTCGGTGTTGTCGATCGTGCCCTGCGTGACGTGCACGACCGGGCGGTCGCCGTCGAGCTCGGGCCACCAGGCCGGCAGCTCGGGGTCGTCGGGTGCGGGCGGCAGCACGGTGCCGACGAAGCGCACGTTCGGGCTCAGGTCGCTGCGCGGGTACTCGAACTCGGCCGGCGAGAGCTGCAGGTAGCGGTCGCACTTGCGGGTGAAGTCGAACACGAAGGTCTCGAGCTCGGGCCGGCCGAGGTCGCGCAGGGTCCGTTGCGCGAGCGCCTGCGACTTCCGGAACAGCACGCGCGTGACGAGCGCGCCCAGCACCCGGTTGCGGAGCCGCCCGAACGGCGTCGACGACGGCGCGAGGCCGAGGCCCGCGGGGGCGGTGTCGACGCTGCCCTGCACGAGCGGGATCACGCCGACGCCGACGACGGGCGGCCGCGACGTCGGGTCGTCCTGGAGGTACGGCAGCACCCCCGCGAACGCCCCCTCGACGAGGATCGCGTCGGGCGAGAGCTCGGCGACGGCCCGCTCGACGTCGCGGAACTGGTCGGGCACCGGGCGGATGAAGGTGACCTGCACGTCGAACTCCAGCTTCGCGATACCCCGCTTCGCGGCGCGCTCGGGGTGGTCCTCGAGCAGGCGACGGTCGTCGAAGTCGGCGATGCCGGTGAGCGGGCGGTGCGCGGCGCCGGCGGCCTCGACCGCCCCGCGGAAGCGCGAGCCGGTGAGCACGGTGACGTCGTGGCCGCGCGCGACGAGGTCGCGGGCGATGGCGACGACGGGCGACACGTGGCCCTGGATGGGGCTCGCGCAGAGGAGGTAGGTCGACATGGGATTCCCAGCTGGCTCGGGCGGTGGCAACCGCGGCTCTCGAGGGCGGCGACCGCCGCACGACGAGCGAGCCAACCAGCGCGCGCAGGGCTCGACAAGGCTTCGGGAGCACGTTCAGTGCTGCCCCTGAGGAAGTCGGGGGACAGCCCGCAGACCGCGGGAATACGCGGGTCAGCCGACGTGTTGCACGGGTTGCGGGTGCGGAAACCCCCTCAGACCGCATCCGAAGGGAGGAACCACGTGGGTATCAGCTACGTCGAGTTCGAGGACGAGACCGGGACGCTCCGGCGCTATCGGAAGCACGTGAACGGGCGCGGCCTCGTCGCGACCACCGCGAAGGTGCATCCGACCGCGTTCGTCGACGCAACCGCGTACGTCGACCCGGGTGCCGAGGTCCAGCCGAACGCCGTCATCGGCCCGGGCGGCTGGATCGAGCGCGACGCGATCGTCGCCGAACGCGCCGAGATCGGCGTGCGCGCGCACGTCGGCCGTCGTGCCGTCGTCGGGCGCAACGCCCTGATCGGGCCCTACGCCGAGATCGGCGACGACGCGCGGGTGCAGAACGGCGCGCGCGTGGCGCGCGAGGCCAAGATCCTGGCCGGCAGCGAGGTGCACGCCTCGCGCGACGACCTGCGCCGGCTCGGCCTCGCGGCCTGAGCCGCGGCCCGGTCCGAGCGGCTTCGAACCGACCGACCCGAACGAGAACGAACGGATGCCCCGGGCGATCGCCCGGGGCATCCGCATGTCCGCCACCGATTCAGCCGCTGCCGGTTCAGCCGCGCGCCGGCGGCTGCCCGCCGCCGCCGGGGCCGCCCCCGCCGCCGGGCATCCCCATCGACACCTGCTCGCCCGCGACCGCGGAACCGAGGCTCGTGCCGCCAGAGGTCACCGTGTAGGTCTCGCCGTTCACGAGCGAGGGGGCCGACACCGCGAGCGACGTGGTCGCCTTCGTCACCGGCACGGTCGCGACGACCGTGCCGTCGGCGGCGACCAGCCGGAGCGTCGACCCGGCCTGCGCGGTCGAGGCGAGCGTGACGAGCACCGACGCCTGCGCGGCATCCGCACCCGGCGCCATCGCCATGCCGGAGCTGCCGGCCGCGACGACGGTACCGCCGGAGATGTCGAACGTGCCGTCGTAGTCGAGCGCGCCGTTGCCGTCGTTCGTCGGCCCCTGCACGGTGACCGTGCCGCCCGTCATCGTGATCGATCCGTTCACGTCGATGCCGTCGCCGTCGGCGTCGACCGCGAGGGTGCCGCCCGAGACGGTCAGCGTCGGCTCGGCGGAGGAGGCGACGTCGCCGGCCGACGCGTTCACGCCGTCGTCGGAGGCGACGACCGAGGTGGCGCCGCCCGAGATCACGATCGCCGCGGCCTCGAGGCCCTCGTGGGACGTGGTCACGTCGAGGGTGCCGCCCGACACCGTCAGCGCGACGTCGGCGTGGACGCCGTCGTCGCCGGCCGCGAGGGCGGTCTCGCCGTTCGCGAGGTGCGCGGTGTTGTCGGCGTGGATGGCGTCCTCCGCCGCGTCGACGGTCACGGTGCCGCCGTCGACGACCGCGTAGACCCCGCCCTTCAGCCCCTTGGCCGAGGCGTCGTCGGCGACGGATGCCCCGCTCCCGCCGCCGGCCGTCACGTCGAGGGTGCCGCCCCAGACGACGACGTCGGTCTCGGCGTCGAGGCCGTCGCCGCCGGCCACGACGGTCACGTCGCCGCCCGCGATCGCGATCCAGCCGCGCTCGGCGTCCTCGGTGTCGTCGGCCTTGATGCCGTCGCCGCCGGCGGTGATCGACAGGGTGCCGCCATCGACCTGCACCTCGTCCTTGCCGCGGATGCCGTCGTCGACGGCGTCGACGGTGATCTCGCCGCCGGTGATGCGCAGGCCGTCCTTGCTCGCGATGCCGTCGTTCCCGTTGCCGTCGACGGTGAGCGAGCCGGTGCCAGCGATCACGAGGTCGGCGGCGCTCCAGAGGGCGGCGTTCACGTCGGCGCCGTCGGCGTACGAGGTGGTGTCGCTGAGCAGGTTGTCGCTGCCGTCGGCGAGCACGACCTGGGCGCGCTCGGCGGCGGTGATCGCGATCGCCGCGCCGTCGGGGTTGCGGATGTCGGCGCCGTCGAGGATGAGCCGGACGAGCCCGTCGGCGGCCGTGTCGACGACGACCCCGCCGTCGAGGTCGCCGCTCAGGCGGTACGTGCCGGGCTCGGTGATCGTGACCGTGCCGTCGGCGGAGGTCACAACGTCGGAGTCGGCGGTGGCGCCGGTGCCCGACAGGGCGACGTCGACGACGTCGGACTCGGTCCAGGTGTCGTCGCCGTCCTCGCCGGGGGCGGCCTCGTTGTCGGCCATCACCTCGGCGGCGGTCGCGCCGGGGTCGACGGCGGCGGCTGCGGCGAGCGAGACCGTCTCGTCGGTGGTCGTGGTGGTGCCGGTGGCCGGGTCGGCGGTCGTGCTGCAGGAGGCGAGCACGAGGGTGCCGGCGAGGGCGAGCGGGGCGAAGCCGGCGGCGAGGAGCCAGGGGCGGCGCCGGCGCGGGGCGGTGGGCGTGGGGTCGGTCATGTTCTGGGGTCCGTTTCTTCGTGGATGGTGTCGTCGGTGGTTGAGCCGGTCGAAACCACGTGGTCGGTGGTTGAGCCGGTCGAAACCACGCGGTCGGCCGTCGGATCGGCGACTCAGGCCGCCGAGCGCTCGGCGCCCGCGAAGTCGCGGTGGAGCACCCGGTGCCAGCGGTTGGCGGGCAGCCCGGGCCGCAGGGCGGCCAGCCCGGTCGCGTACTTCGAGATGCGGGCCGGCCGGTGCCCGGCCGCCCACAGCGCGCGGTCGACCGCGCCCGCCGACGCGCCGGACTTCGTCTCGACGACGGCGCGGCCCGGCAGGCGGAGCACGCGCCCCGGCCCGTCGCCGCCTCGCCCGTCGCCGCCTCGCCCGTGACCGCTTCGCTCGTGCCACGACAGGTCGAGGTCGACGGTCGCCCGGCTCTCCGGGCGGTCGCCGTCGGCGGGCACGAGCAGCGTCGCGCGCCGGTAGGCGGTCGTGAGCACCGAGTCGAGCCGCAGCGCCGCGGGCGCCCCGATGCCCGACTCGTCGAGCACGCGCCGGGTGTAGGCCACGGCGTCGCCGTCGAGGGCGGCGGCCCCGTCGGGGTCGACCGGGATGCGGTCCTTCACGGTCACCGCGCGGCCGCCTCGGGTCTTCACCTCGAGGAACGACAGGTCGGAGTCGACATAGCTGCGGGTGCGCACCTTGAACCGGCGGCGGCGGCCGCGGGCGGCCAGGGTGAAGCTCGTGAGGTCGGCGGTGTCGAAGTACACCGACTCGTAGGCCTGCGCGCGGCTCCCGTCGAGCTCGAGCGCGAGGGTGCCGGCCGGCAGGCCGCCCAGCACGCGGGGCAGGTCGGCGAGCGGGAGCACGTACTTGCGGTCGACCCGGGTGAGCAGCTCGGCCCGCGCGTTCAGCTCGTCGAGGTCGACGGCGTCGAGCGCCCCGATCGCGGCGAGGGCCGCGTCGCACGGGCTCATCGCCGCGCTCCGGTGAGGGTCGAGCCGGATGCCCCGGCGGCGGACGCGCCGGCTGCGGCGGATGCCCCGAGCCGGTCGGATGCCTCGAGCTCGGCGCTCCCCGCAGCGGGGGTGCCCGCCGCAGCGGTCCGGCCGCGGCCCGTGCCCGGCGAGGGCACCTCGAACCGCACGTCGACCCGGGTCGTGTCGTCGACGAGGTCGAGCTCCTCGACGCGTACGCGCAGCACCCGGCCGCCGAGCACCGACTCGAGGTGCGCCGCGAGCTCCTGCTCGTCGGCGACCGCCCGGGCGACCATGACGAGCTGTTGCCGCGAGCGGCGGAACAGCCGCGGGTGGTCGCCGATCGCGAGCACGGCGAGCACGAGGGCCATGAGGCCCACGGCGGGCCAGGTGAACGCGGCGCCGAGGCCGCCGGCGAGTCCGCCGACGAGGCCGATCGCGAGCGCGGCGAAGTAGTAGGCGACCTCGTGCTGCTCGATCTCGCGGGAGCGGAGCCGGATGATCGACAGCACGCCGAACAGCCCGAGCCCGAGCCCGGCGCCGACGGTGGCGGAGCCGAGCAGGATCGCGACGGCCAGCACGCCGACGTTGACGGTCAGGTACGCGACCACGAGGTCGCGGCGCCGGTGCCTGGGGTAGTACAACCCGAAGACGAGCACGGAGACGGCGACGAGGTCGATGGCGATGAGGAGGAGTTGATCCATGCCCTCCATGGAGCCCGACGCCGCAAGCCGGACCCTGTGCGGCGACTGTGCCGTTCCTATGAACCCCGGGCGGGGTTCCTGAACTCGGTGGTCGAGTAGCGCCGCCGAAGGCGACGCGTATCGAGACGCTAGTTCAGCGCCCCCGCCAGCAGTTCCAGCGTCTGCACGCGCCCGGGCGTGGCATCCGCCGGCTCGTTCGCGTAGCTGCCCGCGATCGGCGACACCATCACCTCCTCGACGCCGTGGCGCTCGGCCAGGCGGCGCACCTGCGCCGCGCCCTGCTCGGCGTCGCCGATGATCCAGCGGGTGCGCATCCGCTCGATGAGGTCGTCGGCGAGCGAGTCGGCGGGCGCGGCGAGCGCCTCGTCGATCGTCTCGAGCGGCCGCATCGGCCGGTTGAGCCGGAGCCGCGCCATCGAGTGCAGCTGCGGGAGGGCGCGCTCGGCGGCCTCCTCGGAGGTCGGCGCGACGACCGCGTTCACGGTCAGGAACGTCTCGGGCACCGGGTGCCGTTCGCTGGGCTCGTAGCCGGTGCGGTACAGCTCGAGCGCGCGCTCGAGGCCTTCGCCCGAGAAGTGGTTCGCGAACACGTACGGCAGGCCGAGCTGCGCGGCGAGCTGGGCCGAGTAGTCGCTCGACCCGAGCAGCCACACCGTGGGCGTGCCGGTCGCGGCCGGGGTGGCGGCGATCGCGTACTCGCGGCCGCTGGTCAGCCGCAGGTTCGCGCCCTCGGGGGAGAGCAGGCTCTGGATGTCGGCGACGTGGTCGGGGAACCGGTCGACGTCGGCCGTCGGGCCGCTGATGCGCAGGAGCTGCGTGATGACCGGGTCGCTGCCGGGCGCGCGGCCGATGCCGAGGTCGATGCGTCCGGGCGCGATCGCCTCGAGCGCGGCGAACTGCTCGGCCACGACGAGGGGCGCGTGGTTCGGCAGCATCACGCCGCCCGAGCCGACGCGGATGCGCTCGGTGCGCGCCGCGACGGCCGCGATGAGCACGGGCGGCGTGGTCGAGGCGACGGCGGGCATGTTGTGGTGCTCGGCGAACCAGTAGCGGGCGTAGTCGAGCCGGTCGGCCGCCTGCGCGAGCGCGACCGAGGCGGCCACGGCGTCGGCGCTGGTCTGCCCGGATCGCACGGGGATGAGGTCGAGCACGGACAGGCGAGGTGAAGCGGTCATCGGATGCCTCAACCGGGCGGGTGCGGCCGGTATTCCTCCCCGTGCTGTCCCTGAGCCGAGTCGCGGGAGATCTCTGATCCGGGGGCCGAGGCCCGACGGTCGAATGGACGACGTTGTGCGCCGCCTCCGGCGACGATCCGCAAGTCGAAAGGAACCATCCGTGAACACCCCTGCGCCCGCAGCCGGTCTCGCTCCGGCCGAGGTCGTCGCCCCGCCCGTCGCCCCGCCCGCCACCCCGCCTGTCACCCCGCCCGTCGCCTCGCCCGCCGCCCCGCCCGTCGTCGCCGAGCCCGCCACCCTGAGCCTGCGCGAAGCCCTCGCCGCGCTCGCCGCCCGCCTCGACGGCACGCTGCACCTCGCGGGCGAAGCCGACTGGGACACCGCTCGCGCCGCGTGGAACCTCGCCGTCGACCAGCGCCCCGTCGCGGTCGTCGTCGCCGAGTCCGCGGAGGACGTCGCGCGCACCGTCGAGACGGCCCGCGCCTACGGCCTGTCGGTCGCGCCCCAGGGCACCGGCCACAACGCCGGACCGCTCGCCGACCGGCACGGCCTGGCCGATGCGATCCTGCTGCGCACCCACGCGATGCGCGGCGTCGCGGTCGACGTCGAGGCCCGCGTCGCCCGCGCCGAGGCCGGAGCCCAGTGGGGCGACGTCGTCGCGGCCGTGGCGCCGCACGGGCTCGCCGCGCTCGCCGGCTCCTCGCACGACGTCGGCGTCGTCGGCTACACCCTCGGCGGCGGCCTCTCGTTCCTCGCCCGCTCGCACGGCCTCGCCGCGAACCAGGTGCTCGCCGTCGAGCTCGTCGCCGCCGACGGCACCTTCCACCGCGTCGACGCCGAGCACGAGCCCGAGCTGTTCTGGGCGGTCCGTGGCGGCGGCGGCAACTTCGGCATCGTCACCGCGATCGAGTTCCGCGTCTTCCCGATCGCGCAGGTCGTCGCCGGCACGCTGTTCTTCCCGCTCGAGCGCACCGAGGAGGTGCTGCAGGCGTGGGCCGAGTGGACGGAGGCCGCGCCCGAGTCGGTCACGTCGATCGGCCGCGTGCTGCGTATCCCGCCGATGCCCGAGCTCCCGCCGTTCCTCTCGGGGCACTCGTTCGTCGTCGTCGAGGTCGTGTCGCAGGAGTCGCCCGAGCGCACCGACGAACTGCTCGCCCCGCTCCGCGCGCTCGGCCCAGCGATGGACTCCGTGCACCCGCAGGCCACGGCCGAGCTGCTGCAGCTGCACATGGACCCGCCAGGGCCGACGCCCGGCATCGGCGGCGGCATGGCGCTCGCCGACCTCGACCCCGACGCGGTCCGCGCGTTCACGGCGGCCGTCGGCCCCGAGGCCGAGACCGCGCTGCTGTCGGTCGAGATCCGGCACCTCGGCGGGCGCGTCCGCCCCAATGCGGCGCGCGCGGTCGCCTCGGCGAACCGGGTGCCCGAGCCGGGGGCGACCGCCGGGTTCGAGGCCGGGTACGTCGTCTACGCCGTCGGCATCGCGGCCCCCGGCCTCGCCGAGCAGGTCGTCGCGTCGCTCGGCCGGCTGTTCTCGCGCATCGAGCCCTGGCGGGCCGAGGTCGAGTACCTCAACTTCGCCGAGTCGGCGGGCGAGGACCCGCGACGGTTCTACGGCGAGGCGACGCTCGAGCGCCTGCGCGCGCTCCGCGCCGAGGTCGACCCGACGGGCGTCATCCGCGCCAACCACGAACTCCGCTGACCCGCGGCGGGCCGGCACGACCCCGCCGGTCCCGCCGCGTCGGATCCCCCGCTCCCGGGGATCCCCCGTTCGGCCCGGTCGTCTCCGCGACCGGGCCGTTCGGCATCGGCCACGGCATGGGCCGGATCGGGGGGAATCCCCCGATGACGCCGATCGCACTCGCGAGTATCGTGACCCCTTCGAGCGGATCCGGGGAACCGGCTCCGATGCAGATCGGGGGACCCATGAGTCGGATCGGGGAAGGGCTCGCGCGGTTCGGCGGGGCGCGGCCGGAGGTGCTCCAGCACGCGATCGGCCAGCGGCCGCGGTACGTCGCCATGGGGCTCGTGCTCATCGCCACCGCCACCGTGTCGGCCGTCGCCGCGTCGTTCGCCCTCGCGATCTCGCTCGCCGCGCCGCCCTGGGTGGCGGTCGTCGGCGGCGTGGGCTGGGGACTCGTGATCCTCGCCATCGACCGCATGCTCATCGTCGGCATGCCGCGCCAGCCGAAGGCATCCGCCAACCTGCTCGTCGCCCTGCCGCGGGTCGCGCTCGCCCTCGTGATCGGCGTGGTCGTCGCCACCCCGCTCACGCTGCAGGTCTTCGAGCGCGAGATCGCCGCCGAGACCGAGGTGATGGCGCTGGAGGCCAAGCAGGCCTTCGAGGAGGAGCTCGCGGCGGACCCGCGGTACGCCGAGATCGACGAGCTGACGGCGAGCGTCGCCGAGCAGCGGGCGCTCCTGGCCGACGGCGGACGCGAGGCGCTCGCCGCCGACGCGGACTACGTCGCCGCACAGGCCGCGACCGCGGCGGCGCAGGCCGCATACGACGAGGCGAACCGCGTCTGGCTGGCCGAGCTCGACGGCACCGGCGGCACCGGCATCGTCGGCGATGGCCCCATCACGCAGTCGAAGCGGCTCGATCGCGACGGCAAGCTCGCCGCGCTCGACGCCGCGAAGCAGGCGGAGGCCGAGGCGAAGGCACAGGCCGAGGCCCGCATCGAGGCGGGTGCCGCCGAGGCCGTCGCGCAGGCCGAGCAGGCGCTCGCCGACGACAGTGCCGAGCTCGCCCGCCTCACCGCGGCCCGCGACCTCGAGACCGCTCGATACGAAGCGGCCGCCGACCAGTCCACCGGCATGCTGGCGCGGCTCGAGGCGCTGTCGCGCATCGGCGACCGGAACGGGCTGCTCGCCTTCGCCCACCTCATGATCGCGTTGCTCTTCGTGTGCATCGAGCTCATGCCCGTGCTCACGAAGACGCTGCAGAACCTCATGGCGCCGACCGCGTACGACGAGATCGCCGACCTCACCGACGAGACGATCGTGGCCGCCGAGCGCGATCGTGCCGCCGACCGGCTGCGCGCCGCCCGCGACGAGTCCGCACCCCGGCTCGAGGTCGCCGAGTACCGCGCCGAGCTGCGCCGCGAGTCGGGGCGGAAGGTCGCCGACGCGTTCGTCGCCAGACAGGAGGCGGCCGAGCTGGCCGCGGTCGACGAGTGGGCCGAGCAGCGGGCGCCGTTCATCGCCGCGCGCGCGGTGCGCGAGTGGGAGCGCGAGGCCGACGGCGCACCGGTCTCGACCCCGTGACGCACGATCGCCGCCGCGACCGTGCCGAACGGGCTTTGGGGGTGTCGCTCCCGCTGCCCGCTTCATAGGCTGGGTGGAAGCGACACCGCGGTCGCGGGTCGCGACGATTTCCAGGGGGAGGAAACGCATGACCCTGCACTACGAGCTGCCCACCACGACCGACTTCGCGGCGCTCGCCGGCCCGCACGACCCGGCGATCACCGTCTACGCCAAGACGTCGCCCGTCGTCGCCGAGCGCGAACGGGCGGAGGTCGCCGTGAAGAGCGGCTTCGACGAGGCGATCGAGCAGGTGCGCGCCTCGGGCGCGACCACCGCGATCGTCGACGAACTCCGGGCGCGCCGCGACGCGATCCTCGGCGACCAGCAGCTCTGGGGGCGCCTCGCGCGCTCGCTCGCGATCTTCGTCTCACCGGGCTTCAGCGAGGTGTTCGTCCTGCCCAACCGGCTCGACGACGCCGTGCACGTCGGCTCGCACTTCACGCTCGGGCAGCTGCTGCGCGCGCCCAGCCAGGACCAGGAGGCGTTCGCCATCACCCTCTCGGCGAACGAGTGGTCGCTCTGGCACGCGACGCCCACCGAGCGTGCGAAGACGCTCGATGTCGACCTGTCGCACCCGCGCGACGCGGAGTCGGCGTCGAACCGCGAGCCCGGCGAGGACAAGCCGCGCGGCGGCATGCACGGCGACCGCGGCGTCACCGGCGAGGAGCGACGCAAGCAGCTCTTCGAGATCTACGCCAAGCGGGTCGCGGATGCCACGCGCCACGAGCTGGCCGCCCTCGACCCCGACCACCGGGTGCCGCTGTTCGTGTTCGCCGCCGAACCGCTGCTCAGCCAGTTCATCGACCGCTCGAGGAACGGCCGTCGCGTCGTCGGCGTCGCGGGCGCACCCGACCGGCTCGGGGCGTCCGAGATCGACGAAGCCCTCCGGCTGCAGCTCTACCGCCTGAACATCGGCGAGGCCGAGCACGCGCTGCGCACCCTCACGGAAGGCAGCGCCGGCCGCGTCGAACGCGACCTGGCCGCGATCGGCCGGGAGGCGGCCGACGGCGCGGTCGAGACGTTCTGGTTCGACTTCACGAGCCGGGTCAACGGCACGCTCGACCGGGAGTCGGGCGCGATCGAGTTCGCCGCCGGCAACGGCGACGGCGTCGCGCTCGCCGACGGCACCCAGGCCGGCGACCTGCTGCCGCAGCTCGCGCTCCTCGTGATCGCGAAGGGCGGCCGAGTCGTCACCGTGCGCAGCGACGACCTCGACGGCACCGTGTGGTCGGGGCCGGCGATGGCCGAGCTGCGGTTCGCGCTGGCGTAGGGGTCTGCTCAGTACCCGGTGTCGTCACCGGTTCCGGTGCCCGGCTCGTCGTCGACGACCGGCACCGGGATCGGCTCGCGCCACGAGAAGCGGATGACGACCTCGGTCGCGGCGTCGTCGGCGAAGGTCGCCTCGACCTCCGTGTCGGTGAGCACGCGGGCCGAGGCATCCGTCGGCGGCAGCTCGCGCAACTGCACCCACAGGCTCTCGGGGTGCGGCACGACGCCCGGGTTCGCGGCGTCGAGCGCGAGCCCCCAGCCGGCGCTCGGGCACAGGCCCCCGCCGGTGACGCGGATGCGACGCTCCGCGCCCGCTCCGGTCGCCACGGCACGGAAGTCGTCGGCGCTGAACTCGCAGTGCGGGCCCTCGGTCGCGTCGTCGGCGGGCGCGGGCGCGGCGGACGTGTGGGTGGGCTGGATGGTGGTCATGCGGCGACCGTACGGACCTTGCCGCGCCACCGCCTCAGGGCTGCCCCGGGTCGCGGCGGCGCGGGGGTGCCACGGGTCGGGCAAGCGTCTTCCGGCGACCTAGGCTGGGCGCATGCGCTTCGGAATGTTCGTCCCCCAGGGTTGGCGTCACGATCTCGTCGGCATCGAGCCGGCCCGGTACTGGGAGGCGATGCAGGAGGTCGCCGCCCACGCCGACCGCGAGGATGCCCCGTGGGAGTCGATCTGGGTCTACGACCACCTGCACACCGTGCCGAAGCCGAGCGACACCGAGCCGACCTTCGAGGCCTGGTCGCTCATGAACGCGTTCGCCGTCTCGACCTCGCGCGTGCGGCTCGGCCAGATGTGCACCTGCATGGGCTACCGCAACCCGGGCATGCTCGCGAAGCAGGCCGCCACCGCCGACGTGATCTCCGGCGGCCGCGTCGAGATGGGCATCGGCGCAGGCTGGTACGAGCACGAGTTCCGCGCCTACGGCTACGGGTTCCCCGACGTCAAGGAGCGGCTCGCTCGCCTGCGCGAGGGCGTCGAGGTGCTGCACCAGGCGTTCACGACGGGCCGCGCCGACTTCGCCGGCGAGTACTACGCGTTCGACGGCGCGATCTTCCAGCCGATGCCGGCGCAGGCCGGCGGCATCCCGATCTGGGTCGCCGGCGGCGGCGAGCAGGTCACGCTCCGCATCGCGGCGAAGCGCGCCGACTACACGAACTTCTGGGGCTCGCTCGACGAGTTCGCCCACAAGAGCGAGGTGCTGCGCGGGCACTGCGAGCGGATCGGCCGCGACTTCGGCTCGATCACCCGCTCGTCGAACTTCAACACCGTGATCGGCACGGATGCGTCGGACGTGGAGCGTCGGCTCGCGGCGATCGAGGCCCGCGTCGCACCGGAGCTCGGCCCCGAGGTGACCGCCCGCTACCTCGCCGACTTCCACGCGCCCTCGGCGCTCGTCGGCACCGTCGACGAGGTCGTCGCGAAGCTGCAGGCGGCGAAGGAGCTCGGCCTCGGGTACGCGATCCACTACTGGCCGGAGGCCGCGCACGACCGCTCGGGCATCGAGCTGTTCGAGCAGGAGGTCGTGCCGCAGCTCCGGTAGTGGGCCGCCGGGAGGGGCCGGGAAGCGCCGGCAGCGACGGCGCGAGGCGATGCACGGGATGCCATGAGAATGGGGCGGTGGAACCTCGTACCGCCCAGCCCTTCGTCCGCCGTGCGGACCTCGCCGGCCCCGACGCCGCGACCGTCGGCGAACTCGTGGCGGCGTACCTCGAACAGACCCTGCTCGAGGAGTCGGCGCACACGGGCGTACCGATCGCCGACGGCGGCCTGCCCGAGCGGTATCGCGGCGAGGTCGACGACCCGGCGCGCGCCTACGAGCGCGCGACCGTGCTGCTCGGCGGGCTCGGCGAAACGCCGCTCGCGATGGCGGTCGTGTGGCGGGCGGAGCGGTACCGCGAGATCAAGCGCGTCTGGGTGGACCCCCTGGCGCGGGGGCGTCGGATCGGCTCCGCCCTGATCCGAGCGGCACTGGACGGAGCGGACGCGCCGACGCGCCTCACGGTGTGGGATTGGCGCGAGGACGCGATCCGCCTGTACCGGAGGCACGGGTTCGTCCCGATGCCGTCGTGGGAGTCCCGGCCGCGGCTGCTCTGCATGGAGGTCGATCCGGCGGTGCCGAAGACCGGGTGATGTCGGTCCGCGTGGCGCGCGCGCCGATCGGTCCGGCGGTCGTACCGCGCATCCCCGCTACGGTGGGCGCATCGGATGCCCCGCTCCGCCGCCGACCACCCGCCGCGCCGCCCTCGATGACGAAAGGCCCGCCGTGACCGACCCATCCCGTCCCGACCTGCCCAGCTCCGCCGCCGACGTCCTGCCCGACGACGGCACGGCCGGCACCCTCGTCGGTCGCGCGTTCGATCCCGCCGTCGGCGGGCCGAGCGTCGTCGCGATCCGGGCGGCGGGCGCGGTCGACCTGAGCGCGACGTTCCCGACGATGAGCCGGCTCACCGAGTCGGCCGACCCGGTGGCCGCGCTCGCGGCCGCGTCGGGCCCCGTGCTCGGCACGCTCGACGACCTCGTCGCGAACACGCCGGAGGCGACGCGCGACCCGACGCGACCGTGGCTCCTGTCGCCGATCGACCTGCACGTCGTGAAGGCCGCCGGCGTCACGTTCCCGGTGTCGCTCATCGAGCGCGTCATCGAGGAGCGCACCCGCGGCGACGCCGAGGCCGCGGGCGCCGTGCGCGAGGAGGTGCTCGCCCTGTTCGGCGGCTCGATCGACGGGCTCGTCCCCGGCTCGCCCGAGGCCGCTCGGCTCAAGTCGCTGCTCATCGAGCGCGGCTGGTGGAGCCAGTACCTCGAGGTGGGCATCGGCCCCGACGCCGAGCTCTTCACGAAGGCGCCCGTGCTCGCGACCGTCGGCCCGGGCGCCGACGTCGGCGTGCTCGCCGCCTCGGAGTGGAACAACCCCGAACCCGAGCTCGTGCTCGTCGTCGCCTCCGACGGCCGCATCGTGGGCGCGACGCTCGGCAACGACGTGAACCTGCGCGACATCGAGGGGCGCAGCGCGCTGCTCCTCGGCCGCGCGAAGGACAACAACGCGTCGGCCGCGGTCGGCCCGTTCATCCGCCTCTTCGACGGCGGGTACGGGCTCGACGACGTGCGGCGCGCCGTCGTGACCCTCGTCGTTGAGGGCGAGGACGGCTTCCGGCTCGAGGCATCCAGCCCGCTGGAGCGCATCAGCCGCGACCCGGCCGACCTCGTCGCGCAGGCCATCGGCCCGCACCACGCCTACCCCGACGGGCTGGTGCTCTACCTGGGCACGCTGTTCGCGCCGATCCAGGACCGCGACGCACCCGGCCACGGATTCACCCACCACGTGGGCGACGTAGTCACCATCCGCGAGGCGCGGCTCGGCGCACTCGTGAACCGGGTGCGGCACAGCGAGGACGTCGCGCCGTGGACGTGGGGCATCGGCGCCCTGTTCGGGAACCTCGCGGAGCGCGGGCTGCGCTGAGCAGCGTCAGGCCGCGGTCGCCTCGACGTCGTCGAGCTTCGCGCCGAGCTCGGCGTCGGTCGGCTCGGTGAAGTGCGTGCCGTCGGGGAAGATCACGACGGGGATCTGCGTGCGGCCCGAGATGGCCTTGGCGCGCTCCGCGCCGTCCTCGACGACCTCGAGGTCGATGTAGTCGTAGTCGACGCCGCGACGGTCGAGCAGCGCCTTCGAGCGGCGGCAGTCGCCGCACCAGGCGGCGCCGTACATCGTGATGCGGTCGGGCACGAGGTGGGGGGAAGTCATGAGAAGAATGTACGTTTCCGACCTGAGCGGTATTCCCAGCTTCGCTGGGAGCCGGCCGCGAACCGCCCGCCGCCGTCGTCAACCGCCCGCCGCCGTCGTCAACCGCCCGCCGTCGTCGTCAACCGCCCTTCCGCCTCGTGCCCGCCGGTGCGAGACTCGGCGCATGCGCTTCGAGACCGATCTCTTCCTCGACGGCAACAACACCGGCATCGAGGTGCCGCCCGACCTGGTCGAGGCGCTCGGCGCGGGCAAGCGACCGCCCGTCGTGGTCACGGTGAACGACTTCACCTACCGCTCGACGATCGCCCCGATGGGCGGGCGGTTCCTGATCCCGTTCAGCTCGGACAAGCGGGCGGCGACCGGCCTGAACGGCGGCGACCACATCGTGGTGGAGCTCGCGCTCGACACCGAGCCGCGCACGGTCGAGGTGCCGGCCGACCTCGCCGACGCGCTGGCAGCCGCCGGGGTGCGCGAGGCGTTCGACCGGCTCTCGCCGAGCGCACGCAAGGCGCACGTGACCGCGGTCGAGGGTGCGAAGGCGGCCGACACCCGCGCGCGACGCGTCGAGAAGGTCGTCGCCGGGCTCGGCTGATCGGCCCGCGCCGCGTCTGCGCCTCCTCGGGCACGCCTGACCGATGGAGCTGGTGACGGCTGGAGCGCAGACAGTGGCGAACGCGGTACGAGTCCCGAGCTGCGGTGGTCCTTCGATCGTGCGTGGACGGGGAGTGGGCGCCGTGGATAGTCTCCCGTCGTGACTCTGGAAGTGACCACGCCACCGCCGCGCGCAGCGCGCATCGGGTTCTGGGCGGTCGCAGCGCTCGGACCCTTCGCCGCGTTGCTCTCGTGGGGCTGGTTCGGCCTCGCTCAAATCGAAGCGCAGACCGAGCAATGCAAGGCGCTCGCGGCGAACACCTCGATGGCGGGCTTCGGTGAACTCGTGGGTGGCGTGCCGCTCATCGTCGCGCACGTCGTCGGGCTGGCCGTACTCGTGGCTCTTGGGCGGAAGGGGTACGGGCAGCACGGCATCGCGATCGCGATCGCTGCTGTGCTCGTCGCTTCCCTCATCGGCCTCGGCGTCGTGCTGTATCTGACGGGCGGCGCACTGTTCGACGCCGGCGTCGGCAGTGCCTCGTGCGCACCCTGATATCGACGCCCTGCGCTACGCCCGCACCGGCGTCCGTTCGTCGGCGCCGACCAACCGCATGAACGCGCTCAGCTGCGCCACCCCTTCCGCGGTGCGCGGCAGCCCGTCGAGCAGGCCCGGCGAGTACACGAGGTAGGCCGCCCACATGGCCCGCGAGATCGCCACGTTGAGCCGGTTCTTCAGCAGCAGGAACTCGAGCCCGCGCGGCACGTCGGCCGCCGACGAGGCCGCCAGCGAGATGATCGCGACGACGGCCTCCTGCCCCTGGAACTTGTCGACGGTGCCGACCGGCACGTCGACGAGCCCGGCGGCGTCGAGCGCGCGGCGCACCTCGGCGAGTTGCGCGTTGTACGGCGTCACGACGATCAGGTCACCCTGGCCGAGCGGCCGGGCGGGCTCGAGCGTCGGGCCGGCGCCGTTCTCCTCGGCGTTCGTCCAGCTGCGGCCGAGCAGCGACTGCGCGAGCTCGACGACGAGCGCGGCCTCCTCCGGCGAGAACGTGGAGTTGCCGATGTGGTCGAGCGCGACGGGCGTGAGGCCCGGCTCGACGCCGGCGAGCGTGCGCACGGCGGCGATCGGATGCGACTGCAGGGCGCCCTCGTACGACAGGCGCGACACCGGGTCGGCGACAGCCGGGTGCATGCGCCGGCTCTCGGCGAGGAACGAGCCGTACTCAGGCGGCAGCACGTCGTGCCCGTCGGCCACCCAGCCGAGCGCCGATCCGTCGACCGGCTCGGGGTGCAGCGCCTGGCTGACCTGCGGGAGCTGCTGCGGGTCGCCGAGGAGCAGCAGGTTGCGCGCGGCCACCGACACGGCGATCGTCGACGCGAGCGAGAACTGCCCGGCCTCGTCGATGACGAGGAGGTCGAGCGACCCGCGCGGCACGCGGCGCACGTTGCAGAAGTCCCAGGCGGTGCCGCCGATGACGTACCCGCGGCCGCCCTGGTCTTCGATGAAGCGGGCGAGGTGGTCCTTGTTGGCGAGGCCGGTGAAGGGGACGCGGCCGACGTCGGCCGGGTCCTTCAGCGCCTTCGCGACTCGCGCGCCGTCGAGCCCGGCGCCCTCGACGACCGAGCAGAGCACGTTCTCGACGACGGCGTGCGACTGCGCGACCACGCCGATTCGCCAGCCGTGCTCGGCGACGAGCCGGGCGATGACGTGCGAGGCGACGTAGGTCTTGCCGGTGCCGGGCGGGCCCTGCACCGCGAGGTACGACCGGTCGAGCCGGCGCACCGACGCGAGCACCTCGTCGACGTAGCTGCGGCCGTCGAGGTGCGGCTCGAGCGGCGCGCCGGTGGTGCGCGGGGGGAGTCGGCGCAGCACGTCCATCGCCGGGTTCGGCGGGAGGGCCGGCAGGGCGCCGGGGATGGGGGCGGCCCACTCGGCGATCGCGTCGCGCAGGGCGTTGGTGTTCGGCGGGCGGCCGGGCGCGAGCGCCATCGGCAGGACCGACCACGTCTCGCCGATCGAGCCGCGCTCCTCGACGACGACGCCGGTCTCGGTGACCTCGACGATGCGGGCATCGCTGGTCGCCCGCTGGCCGGGCCGCAGCGACGACGCCGGCACGGGCGACGGCCAGTCGTACAGCAGGAACACCTCGGAATCGGGGCTGAACCGCGACCCGGGGGCGACGTCGCCCTCCAGGCGCAGCACGCGACGCGGGTACTGCCGGCGCTCATCCTCGTACCAGCCCTGATCGACGCCGGATCGCGCCGGGTCGACGATGAGCACGTCGCGGTGGTCGGCCCAGGCCTCGACGGGCTGGTCGGTGCGCAGGAAGTGGCTCCACCAGAAGCTCTTCGCCTCACGCTGGTGGTAGTCGATCGCGGCTGAGGCGAGGGCGAGCGCCGTGCGGTCGGCGTCGTCGCGCCGCTCGTCGGCGGGGCCGGCGGCCGCGCGCAGGCCCTCCGCGAGCGGCGACGACTCGTACCGCTTGCCGTCGACGCGGTCGACGAGGTACGCGGCCGGCACGGGCTGGACGCCGTTCGCCCGCCCGACCTCGAGCAGCCAGTCGCGCAGCTTCAGCGTCGATACGCAGTCGTAGCGGTTGTAATCGGCGAGGTCGTCGAGGATCTCCTGCGCCTCGCGCGAGGCATCCGCCCGGCCGCTGTCGGCGAGCTCGCGAGCCCGCACGTACTCGGTGATCGAGTCGCCGCCGCTCTTCACGTCGGCCTCGCGCAGCTCGGTGCCCATGTACAGCGGCTCGAGCTTCTTGATCGAGTACGAGCGGCTGCCGACCCGCACCGACCGCTTCACGATCGGGTAGAGGTCGACGAGCACTCCGTCGGCGAGCAACTGGTCGACGTCGGCCTCGCCGACGCCGTGGCGAGCCGCGATCGACGTGAGGTGGGTGCGCTCGTACGACGCGTAGTGGTAGATGTGCAGGTCGGGATGCTGCGCCCGTCGCTGCTTCACGACCTCGAGGAAGCGCAGCAGCGCCGTCTTCTCCTCGGCGAAGTCGTGCGCCCAGAACGCGGTGTAGGTCTCGGCGGTGTCGACCATGCCCCAGAGGTAGTCGAGGTTCCACCGGGTGCCGTCGCCCTCGGTGTAGAGCGGGTCGCCCTCGAAGTCGAAGAACAGGTCGCCCGGGCTGGGCTCGGGGATCGCGGCGAGCGCGCCGGCGTCGCGCACCGAGACCGGCGGCGGGAGCGGCGGGTCGTTGGGGGACCTCAGTCCGGATGCCTCCGCCGCCGCGAGCGCCGCCTCGGCGCGCAGCTGGAGGCGCGCCTGTTCGCGCAGCCCCTCGAGCGTGGCGTCGACGAGGTGCGGCACCGAGCCCGTCGAGGCGGCGAGCTCGTCGATCGTGGTGATGCCGGCTGCGGCGAGCGGCTCGCGCTGCGTGACGCGCAGGCCGCCGACGAGCAGGACGTCGCGGCGCGCCTGCACCTCGAGCTCGCAGGTCGGGCAGCGCCCGTCGTGGGTGTAGCGGGGGTCGCCCCACTCGACCGGCCCGGGCGCCGCCTGCCGCTCGTCGACGAGCCGGCGCAGGCGCGCCGCCCGCTCGCGATAGACGGGGAGGATGTCGTCGAGGCGGTGCGCGCTCGTCGTGCCGTCGCCGAGCAGCAGCTCGACGGTGTCGTCGCACGGGATGCCGAGGCGCACGAGCTGCTCGGCGTACGCGGCGAGCTGGAGGAGCGCGGTCACCCGCGCATGCCGGGCGAGCTTCGAGTCCTGCACGCGGTAGCGGCCGTCGGGCCGGCGCACGAGGAAGTCGGCGAAGCCGATGAACCCGGGCTCGGCGAACGTGGCCTGGTAGACGACCGGCGCGCCGCCCTCGAGCGCGGCGATCGTGTCGGCGACGGCCCGGGCCACCGCCTCGTCGTCGCGGACGCTCGGCTGCGGGATCTCGACGACGGCGTCGCCGAACTCGGCGCGGTAGCGCTCGAACACGCGCCGCTCGTGCTCGGTGCCGAGCAGGCCCGCCCGCCGCAGCATCTCGTCGTCGACCGGGGCGAACAGCGTGTCGCGACCGAGCTTCTGGTCGAGCTCGCGGAGGAAGGCGAACTTGCAGTCGGA
This sequence comes from Agromyces sp. MMS24-K17, assembly GCF_043950245.1. Taxonomy (GTDB): domain Bacteria; phylum Actinomycetota; class Actinomycetes; order Actinomycetales; family Microbacteriaceae; genus Agromyces. The sequence continues at coordinate 1,415,319 of NZ_CP171640.1, forward strand.
GGCCTTCTTCAGGTCGCTCGCGCTGGTGACGACGGTTCCGTCGGCGACGACGTACATGCGGCCCCTCTCCCTCCGGGATGCCCCGGCACGAGCCCACGCTAGCCGGGGCATCCGACATCGACGCGCCCCTGCCCGGGGGCGTAGCGTGGCCGCATGGCCGACTGGGAGGACGTCCGGCGGCTCGCCCTGTCGATGCCCGACGCGGTCGAGCAGGAGAGCCGGGGTGCGCCGGCCTGGCGCGTCCGCGGAAAGGTGTTCGTGCTGGATCGCCCGCTGCGGCAGACCGACCTCGCGCACCTCGGGCTGACCGAGCAGCCCGGTCCGGTGCTGGGCGCCCGCGTCGACGACGAGGCCGTCAAGCACGCGCTGATCGCCGAGGATCCGACCGTCTGGTTCACGACCCCGCACTTCGACGGGTACGCGTACGTGCTCGTGCACCTCGACCGCATCAGCGACCGCCGCCTCGGCGAACTCGTCACCGACGCCTGGCTTTCGGTCGCACCCGTTCGCCTCGCCGACGCGTGGCTGGCGGAGCATCCCGATTGACGGTGGCGGCGCGAGGATTCGGCTGCCACAATTGATCACCTGATCAACAAGGGGGCCGGAATCCGGGCGCCGCCGACGAGCAGGCCCGAGTGGGCCCCGAGAAGACCCCGAGAAGGACCGCGAGGAGCCCCGCATGACCTGGCACATGCCCGCCGAGACCGCGCCGCACGAGCGCACCTGGATGGCATTCCCGCGCGAGGGACTCACCCTCGGCGAGGGCGCGGCCGAGCGCGAGGAGGGCTACGCGGCCTGGACGGCCGTCGCCCACGCCGTCGCCGAGTTCGAGCCCGTCTCGATGGTCGTCGACCCCACCGAGCTCGCCCGCGCCCGCCGCATGCTGAGCGGCGACGTCGAGCTCGTCGAGGCCCCCCTCGACGAGTTCTGGATGCGCGACTTCGGCCCCACCTTCGTCGTCGACGACGAGCGGCCCGGCGTGCTCGGCGCCGTCGACTGGACCTTCAACGGCTGGGGCGCCCCCGAGTGGGCCGAGTGGCGGGTCTCGGCCGAGATCGCCCGCTTCGTCGCCGCCCGACTCGGCGCCGAGCTCGTGTCGAGCCTGCTCGTCAACGAGGGCGGCGGCATCCACGTCGACGGCGAGGGCACGGTGCTGCTCACCGAGACGGTGCAGCTCGACCCGCGCCGCAACCCCTACGCCGACCGCGCCCGCGTCGAGGCCGAGCTCGCCCGCACCATCGGCACGACGAAGGCGATCTGGCTGCCGCGCGGCCTCACCCGCGACTACGACGACTTCGGCACGAACGGCCACGTCGACATCGTCGCGACGATCCCGTCGCCGGGCCGCCTCCTGCTCCACCACCAGCCCGACCCCGGGCACCCCGACTCCGCGGTCACCCGCGACCTGCGCGCGCAGCTCGAGCGCGAGACGGATGCCTCGGGCCGCGCCTTCGAGATCATCGATCTGCCCGCCCCGGCGACGCTGCGCGACGACGAGGGCTTCGTCGACTGGAGCTACGTCAACCACCTCGTCGTGAACGACGGCATCATCGCGTGCGGCTTCGGCGAGCCGGAGGCGGACGCCCGCGCCCGCGACCTCCTCGAGGCCGCCTACCCCGGCCGGCGGGCGGTCACCGTCGACTCGCGGCCGATCTTCGCGCGCGGCGGCGGCATCCACTGCATCACCCAGCAGCAGCCGGCGGTGCCGGCGTGACCGGCGACGCCCGGGGCATCGACGTCGTCGAGGCATCCGTCGCCGACCTGCGCGCCGCGCTCGAGTCCGGCGCGACCACCTCGGCGGCGCTCGTCGAGGCCTACCTCGCGCGCATCGACGCGTACGACGCGCCGGGCACGACGACCGCGCTGAACGCCGTCGTCGTGCGCAACCCCGAGGCGCTCGCCGAGGCGCGCGCCTCCGACGAGCGGCGCGCCCGCGGCGGCGTGCTCGGCCCGCTCGACGGCATCCCGTACACCGCGAAGGACTCCTACCTCGTGCGCGGCCTCACCGCCGCGGCCGGGAGCCCCGCGTTCGCCGACCTCGTCGCCCAGCGCGACGCGTTCACGATCGAGCGGCTGCGCGCGGGCGGGGCGATCTGCCTCGGCCTCACGAACATGCCGCCGATGGCGAACGGCGGCATGCAGCGCGGCGTCTACGGTCGCGCCGAGAGCCCGTACGACGCCGAGTACCTGACCGCCGCGTTCGGGTCCGGCTCCTCGAACGGGTCGGGCACCGCGACGGCGGCGTCGTTCGCCGCCTTCGGCCTCGGCGAGGAGACCTGGTCGAGCGGGCGCGCCCCCGCCTCGAACAACGCGCTCTGCGCGTACACGCCCTCGCGCGGGGTCATCTCGGTGCGCGGCAACTGGCCGCTCGTGCCCACGATGGACGTCGTCGTGCCGCACGCGCGCACCATGGCCGACCTGCTCGAGGTGCTCGACGTGATCGTCGCCGACGACGCGGAGCCGCGCGGCGACTTCTGGCGCGCGCAGCCCTGGCTCGAGCTGCCGGCGGCGTCCGCGGTGCGGCCGCCGTCGTACGTGGCGCTGCTGCCGGGTGCGGGGGCGGGTGCGGATGCCCCGGGCGATTCGGATGCCTCGGGCGATTCGGATGCCTCGGACGACGCGGATGCCGCGGCCCGCGCCGCGCTCGTCGGCCGCCGCTTCGGCGTCCCGCGCATGTACGTGAACGCCGACCCGCTCGCGGGCACTGCCATGCCCGGGGCATCCGTGGGCATCGGCGGACCGACCGGGCAGCGCATCGAGACCCGGCCCTCGGTGATCGCACTCTGGGAGGCCGCCCGGCGCGACCTCGAGGCCGCCGGCGCGACCGTGGTCGAGGTCGACTTCCCGGCGGTCTCGAACTACGAGGGCGACCGCCCCGGCGCGCCCACGATCGCCACCCGCGGCCTCGTCTCGCCGGAGTATCTGCACCGCGAGATCGTCGACCTGTCGGCGTGGGCGTGGGACGACTTCCTCGACGCCAACGGCGACCCGGCGCTCCGCACGCTCGCCGACGTCGACGGCGCGAGCATCTTCCCGCCGCCGCCCGGTGCCCTGCCCGACCGGTACACCGGCTTCGACGACGACATCGCCGAGTACCCGGACTGGGTCCGCGCCCACCCCGGCACCGCGCTCGCCGACATCCCCGAGCTGGAGCGGGGCATCCGCGGCCTCGAGGAGACCCGACGCATCGACCTGGAGGCGTGGATGGACGACCTCGGGTTCGACGCCGTCGTGTTCCCGGCGGTCGCCGACGTCGGCCCGGCCGACATGGACGTGAACCCCGCGTCGGCCGACCTCGGCTGGCGGAACGGCGTATGGGTCGCGAACGGCAACCTCGTGCCGCGGCACCTCGGCATCCCGACCGTGACCGTGCCGATGGGCACGATGGCCGACACCGGCATGCCCGTCGGGCTCACGTTCGCCGGCCGCGCCTACGACGACACCGTGCTGCTCGCCCTGGCGGCCGCGTTCGAGGCCACCGGCTCGCGCCGCACCGCGCCGCCGCGTACGCCGCCCCTCGGCTGACCATCGGGCTACCCTGACCCCATGGCGTGAGCAGGACCCGTGCGGCGACCTACGCCCGGCGGCGCAAGCGCCGGATGGCGCGCGTCGAGCACGACCTCACCGACGCGCAGTGGGCCGCGCTCACGGCGGCGTGGCAGGGGTGCGCGTACTGCGGGGCGACCGACCGGCCGCTCCAGCGCGACTGCATCCAGCCCATCTCCCGCGGCGGCCGCTACACCCTGCCGAACGTCGTGCCCGCGTGCGGCTCGTGCAACGCGAGCAAGTGCAACGACGAGGTCACCGGATGGCTCCGCCGGAAGCGCCTCGACGAGCGGGCGTTCCTGCTGCGCCACCACGAGATCCGCACGGCGCTCGCCGAGCGGTTCGCCGACCCCGAGGCATCCTGACCGGCCGGCCGGCCGGCCGGCCGGCCGCCTTGCCGCCCCCGCCCCCGCCCTCGCCTCGCCCTCGCCCCGCCGCCCCCTCCCGATTCCGCGGATGAGGAGAAATCGAGCGGGCTCCGGCGTGCCGGCCGGCGACGCGCCGGGGCACCGGCAATTCCTCCTCATCCGCGGACGACGGGCGACCCGAACGAGGCAGCGCCAGGCCGGCCGCGTCGAGCCGCCCCGCCCCCGACTCGCCGATCCGGGCGCGCACGGATGCCCCGCCCCACGCCCGTTCCCTAGGCTGGCCCCGTGCGACTCCGTGTCATCCCGGCCGCCGTCGCGGCCGTCTTCCTCGCCTTCGGCGGAGCATCCGCCGCCCTCGCCGCGCCCGCGCCGGCCGCGCCGGCCGCGCCGACGCGTGCCGCCGCGCCGACCGGCGTCGACGACTTCACGTTCGACTCGTTCCACGCCGACTACGAGCTCGGGCGCGACGAGGCCGATCGGTCGACGCTGACCACGGTCGAGACCCTCGTCGCCCGGTTCCCCGACTTCGACCAGAACCGCGGCATCATGCGGTACCTCGTCGACAGCTACGACGGCCACCCGACCGACCTGCACGTGGTGTCGGTGACCGACGCCGAGGGCGTGCCGGTGCCGTACGAGTCGGAGACGGAGGACGGCGTCGTCGCCCTCGCGCTCGGCACCGACGAGTTCGTGCACGGCGTGCAGACCTACGTCATCACGTACACGCAGCGGAACGTCACGCGGCACTACGAGGACACCGCGGCCGACGAGTTCTACTGGGACGTGAACGGCGAGCACTGGCCGCAGCCGTTCGGACAGGTCAGCGCCGACGTGCACCTCGAGCCCGACCTGCTCGCCGCCACGACCGGCGGGGTCGACGCGGTCGCCGGCTCGTTCGGCACCGAGAACCCCGCGACGATCACGCCGACCGACGACGGTTGGTCGTTCTCGGCGAGCGACCTCGCGCCGTACCAGACGCTCACCTTCGCGATCGGCTTCGAGCCTGGTACGTTCGCGGCACGCGACAGCGGGTTCTTCGCCGAGCCGTGGCCGACGCTCGCGGCGCTCGGCGGGCTCTCCGCGCTCGCCGCCGTCGTGGTCGCCGCGATCGTGCGCGTCACGCGGCTGCGGGATGCCCCGGGCCGGCCCACGATCGTCGCCGAGTACCTGCCGCCGCCCGGGGTGAGCATCCCGCTCGCCGCGGCGGTCGCGAAGTCGGCGAACAGCCCCATCACCGCGCAGCTGCTGCAGCTCGCGATCCTCGGCCGCATGCGGATCGTCGAGCAGCCCGCGACCGGGTGGTGGGCCTCGAAGCCCGTGTACGTGCTGCAGTACCTCGACGGCCCGCCGCCCGAGCAGGCCTGGCGCTACCAGCGCCGGGGCGGCGCGACCGCCGACGACCTCGCCGCCCTGCACGCGGTGTTCGGCCCCCAGCTCCAGCACGGCGAGGCCCGGTCGCTGGGAGAGCGCAACGAGTCGATCGGCAACGGGCTGCGCGCCGTGCTGCAGAAGGCGTCGTCGGCGGCCACCGCGGCCGGATTCCGCCGCAAGCGCCCGGCGGGCCTCATCGCCCTCGTCTTCGCGCTCGGCACGCTCGGACTCGTCGCCTCGTTCGTGTTCGCGATCATCTCGGCCGAGCGGGTCGTCGGCGGTGCCTGGCCGTGGCTGGGCGTGGCCGTCGCCGTCGCCGCCGAGGGCGTCGCGCTGCTCCTCATCGCGAAGCGACCCTACGATGCCCGCGGCGCCGAGCTGCGCGACCACCTCGCGGGCCTCGAGCTGTACATCCGCCTCGCCGAGGCCGACCGGATCCGGGTGCTGCAGTCGCCGCAGGGCGCCGAGCGCGAGCCGATCGCCGCGAACGACCTGTCGCAGGTGCTGGAGCTCACCGAGCGGCTCCTGCCGTGGGCGGTGCTGCTCGGCCAGGAGAAGCAGTGGAGCGAGGTGCTCGGCCGCGCCTACGAGCAGGTCGGCGGACAGCCCGACTGGTACATCGGGTCGCACCCGTTCTCGTCGGTCGCCTTCGCGTCGGCGATGAGCGGGATCAGCAGCAGCAGTGCGGCGTCGTTCGCGAGCTCCAGCTCGAGCGGCGGATCCGGCGGCGGCGCGTCGGCCGGCGGCGGTGGCGGAGGCGGAGGCGGCGGCGGCCGCTGACCCGACTCCCCGGCCGCGGCGGGCGCCGTCCCGACGACGTGGCCGCGCCCGATGCCGCCGGCGGTCACTGCACGGAGACGTCGACCCGGTGCAGTCCCGTCGAGCCGTCGGGGGTCACCGGACGCACCTCGTCGGTCTGCACCTCGCCGTCGGCGCCCGTCGCCCGCACCCGCAGGGTGTGCGAGCCCGACGGCGCCTGCCATTCCCAGCGCCACTGCACCCACGTGTCGGCCGAGATCGCGGTCGCGAGGTCGGCCTCGTGCCACGGCCCGTCGTCGACCTGCACCTCGACGGCGCCGATGCCGGTGTGCTGGTGCCACGCGACGCCCGCGACGACGACCGGGCCCGCCGCCACCGTCGCACCCCGCCGGGGCACGTCGATGCGGCTCGACAGCTTGATCGGCCCCTCGGCGCTCCAGCCGCGGTCGGTCCAGTACGCGGATGCCTCGTCGAACCGGGTGACCTCGAGCTCGGTGACCCACTTCGTCGCCGACACGTAGCCGTAGAGGCCGGGCACGACCATCCGAACGGGGAATCCGTGGTCGAGGGGCAGGGGGTCGCCGTTCATGCCGATCGCGAGGATCGCGTCGCGCCCCGGGTCCTGCAGCACCTCGAGCGGCGTGCCCGCCGTGAACCCGTCGATGCTGCGCGAGAGCACCATGTCGGCGCCGGCGGCGGGGCGGGCTTTCGCGAGCAGGTCGCGGATGGGCGTGCCGAGCCAGACCGCATTGCCGATGAGGCCGCCGCCGACCTCGTTCGACACGCACGCCAGCGTGACGGCGAACTCCGACATCGGCAGCGCCAGCAGCTCGTCCCACGTGACGACGACCTCCTCGGCGACGTCGCCGTGGATGCGCAGCGACCAGCCGGCGGGGTCGACCTCGGGCACGACGAGCGCGGTGTCGATGCGGTAGAAGTCGGCGTTGGGGGTGATCACCGGCGAGAGGCCGTCGACGTCGAGCTGCGCGCCCGTCGGGATGTCGGCGGTCGCCGCCGGACTCGGCAGCACGAGCGCCTCGCGCACCGACTGCACCGCGCGCCGCCCGGCCTGCCCGGCCCACGCCGCCGCCGATGCGACGAGCCCGATCGCGGCCGCGCCGCCGGCCCACACGAGGAAGCGGCGCCGGTCGGGCAGCGCGGCGGATGCGTCGGGCCGGTCGGTCGCGTCGGGCCCGGCGGATGCCTCGGGCCGGCCGGATGCCTCGCTCGCGCGCCGTGCCGCACCGGGAAGGCGCTGCACGAGCACCATCACCGCCATCGCGCCCGCGACGCCTGCGAGCCCCGACGGCAACAGCGCGAGCGGACCGGCCCCGGCCCGCGTCACCGCCGCGACGATGCCGGCGGCGCCGAGCACGCCGAACACGACGCGCCCCCACGGCGGCACGCGCGCCTCGAGGAGTCCGGCCCCCGCCGCGACGAGCACCAGCACGATCCCGATGCCGACGAGCAGCGCCGCCTTGTCGCCCGTGCCGAACAGGGCGATCGCCGCGTCCTTCGCCCACGGGGGCGCGAGCTCGATGAGCGCCGACCCGACGACCACGAGCGGGCCCGAGCCGGGGGCGACGATCGCCGCGGTCAGCTCCCCGACCCCGACCGCGAAGAGCGCCGCGGCGACGCCCGCCATGGCGGCGAGCCATCCGTTCGCGCGCGTCCCGCTGGGGCTCATCCGGCCAGCGTACGCCCGTGGCATCCGCTGCGCCCGAGGCATCCACCCGCCCGTGCGCCCGCCCGGCCCGCCCGCGGATGAGGAGGAACTCCGACCCGTCCGGCGCGTCTGCGCCCGACACTCCGACCGGCGCGCGAATCCTCCTCATCGAGACCTCCGAAGACGGCCTGCGGGGTCGAGGGGAGACTCGACGGGCCCCCGACCGTAGGGTGGAATCGGGGCGTGCGCCCCGCGACCGAGGGAGGGGCGTGCCACACGCGATCGAGTACGAGCGGTTCGGCGGGCCGGAGGTCCTGGAGTACGTCGAGATCCCCTACGCGCTGCCCGGCCCGGGCCAGGCGGTCGTCGAGGTGCGTGCCGCCGGCGTGAACCCGATCGACTGGAAGATCCGCGCGCGGCTGCGCCCGAGCGGCGAGATCACCGAGCCGCGCCGGCTGGGCTCCGACGCCGCCGGCGTCATCACCATGGTCGGCCCCGGCGTCGAGCACTGGGAGGTCGGCGACGAGGTCATCGTGGCGAACGCGACCGGTGCGTACGCCACCGAGCTCGCCATTGACGTCACCCGCCTCACCCGCAAGCCCGCCGGCGTGACCTTCGAGCAGGCCGCCGCGATCCCGGTGCCGGTCGGCACCGCGCACCAGGTGCTCACCTCGATGGGCGTCGGCGAGGGCACGACCCTGCTCTGGCACGCCGGGTCGGGCGCCGTCGGCCAGGCGGCCATCCAACTCGCGCGCCGCGCCGGAGCCACCGTCATCGCGACGGCGAGCGAGCACAACCACCAGCACCTGCGCGACCTCGGCGCCATCCCGGTCGCCTACGGCGACGGCCTCGCCGACCGGGTGCGCGCGGCGGCCCCGCAGGGCATCGACGTCGCCATCGACGCCATCGGCAGCACCGAGGCGATCGAGGTGTCGAAGGAGCTCGTCGGCGACGGCGACCGCATCGCCACGATCGTGCTCGGCCGCCAGGCCGCCGACCTCGGCATCCGCGCGTGGAGCGGCGGCAGCCCGGTGCCGCTCACGCCCGAGGAGCTGGCGCTGCGCTTCGACGCGGTCGCGCTCGCCGCGGGCCTCGCCGCGAAGGGCGAGTTCGTCCTCGAGGTCGCGCACCGGTACCCGCTGGTCGACGCCGCCGAGGCGCACCGCCAGAGCGAGACCGGGCACGTGCGCGGCAAGATCGTGCTGCTGCCGTAGGGACGGTTGCGCCGCCGCCCGGCGGCGCCCGGTGGCCGCGCGTGCTCAGCGCGCTCGCACGAACGCGCTGACCCGCGGCGCGAGGTCCGCGGCGATCTCGTCCTGCGGGCGCTTGCGCCCCTTCACCTCGAAGGAGTGGCCGCCGCCCTCGATCCAGTCGAGCCGGGCGTTCGGCCCGATGCGGGCGACGATGTCGTCGAGCTGGTCGTTCGGAGCGGCGAAGGGGTCGTTCGTGCCCTGCAGGAACAGCATCGGCAGGGTGATGCCGTAGAGGTGCTCGTCGCGGACCTGGGCGGGCTTGCCCGGCGGGTGCAGCGGGTAGCCGAGGAACACGAGGCCCGCGGCCGGCATGCCCTCGGCGACGGCCATCGACGCCATCCGCCCGCCGAACGACTTGCCGGCCCCCCAGATCGGCTCGCCGGGCGATCCCGCCTCGGCGGCGAGCCGGGCGGCGGCCTCCGCGACGGCCCGCCAGGCGGCGATCGCGACGGGCGGCCGGTCGGGGAACCGGCGTCCGGCCTCCCGGTAGGGGAAGTCGAACCGCACGGTCGCGAGGCCCTCGCGGTCGAGCGCGCGGGTGAACCCCGACAGGAACGGATGCTCCATGCCCGCCCCGGCGCCGTGCGCGACGACGACCGTGGCGACGGCCCCTGCGGGGCGGGCGACGATCGCGGAGATGCTGCCGTCGCCGACGTCGACGCGGATCCTGGTCTCGTCGGTCATGCACCCATGCTGCCGCACCCGGCGACGGCGCGGCATCCGCTCACGCGCGGCATCCGCTCACGCGGCTCGCTCAGCGCGGCGAGCCGAGCCGGCGGTTGCGTCCGGCGACCATCCGCGCCGAGACGGTGACGCCGACGATCAGGACGATGCCCGCGATCGCCGCGATGCCGACCACCGCCGAGGCGGGTTCGCCGCCGAGGCGCGCGACGGCGATCCAGGCGAGGCCCCAGCACGCCGACAGCATCGGCGCGATGCCCCCGCGGCTGAACACGCCGAGTGCGGCGACCGCCGCCGTCGCGACCGCGATGACGAGCACGGCCCACGCCTCGGGCGGCAGGCCCCAGCCGTCGAACCCGGCCGCGACGAGCGCGGCGGTGAGGTTCGCCGCGGTCGCGACGCACACCCAGCCGAGGTAGAGGCCGATCGTGCCGTCGGTGAGGATCGCGTCGGCGATGCGGTGCGGTGGCAGGCGCACGCAGGTGGCGTACGCGAGGCACAGCACGACGAGCAGCAGCGCGATGACCGCGACGCTGAGGCCGAGCAGGCCCGCCTGCACGGTCAGGATCCAGGTCGCGTTCAGCAGCATCGACGCCGCGACGAGCGAGCCGAGCCGGCGGTGCCGTTCGGAGGCACGCTGCGACGGCAGGAACTGCCAGACGGCGTACGCCAGCAGGCCGAGGTAGATGACGGACCAGATGACGAAGGCGCCGCGGCCCGGCGCGAGGAGGGTGGCGTCGGCATCGAGCGCGCCGCCCGCCGCGTCCTGGATGCGGGTGCCGCCGGCCGCGCCCGAGCCGATGAACGCGACGACGACGGCCACGACGGCGCTGATCGCCACGACGAGCTGTCGCAGCAGGTCGCGCGATCCGGCGGTCGCCTCCACGTGAGTGGCATGCGTCGCCGCGTGCGGCTCCGCCCAGCCGGGCCCGTCGTCCGACACGACCGGCCCGTCGTCCGACACGACCGGCGCGGCCGACGGGGCCGAAGCCGCCGCGCGCGGCTCGGCGGCTTCGGCCCCGTCGGCCGGATCCGCCGCTCGGTCGCCCTCGCGACCGGTCGGCTGCGTCATGCCGCCCTCGTGTCGGGATCCCAGCCGATCGTCGTTTCGTACAGCCGGGCGAGCGCGTCCACCCCGCCGCGGCGGAACGCGGCCCGCTGGCGCGAGGCGCCCGTGCCGAGCTGCAGCAGCCGGGCCGAGAGGTCGGCGACCCGGGCGAGGTCGCCCGATCGCTCGAGGTACGGTCCGATGCGCTCGAGGAGGCGGTCGAACACGACCCGGGCGTCGGCGAGCTCGCGGGCGGCCGGGTCGTAGAGCTGACCGCGCAGTCCCGCGTGCGCGGCATGCATCACGGCGGCGCTCAGGAGTTCGCCCGGCACGTTCGTCTCGCGGTCGATGCGGTGCCGGTCGGCGTGCTCGTCGAGGGCGTACTCGATGAGGCCGCGGCACACGGCCGCGATGAGCAGGGTGTCCTCCGTCGAGAGCTGGGCGTCGGCCATGCGGAACTCGATGGTCGGGAGGTGCTCGCTCAGGCGCACGCTCCACATGATGAGCGCGATGTCCTTCAGTCCGGCCATCCCGAGGAGCGCGCGGATGCGACGGTCGTAGTCGCCCGCGTCCGCGAACAGGGGCGGTGACCCGGCGGTGGGCCAGCGGCGGAGCTGGATGGTGCGCCAGCTCTCGTACCCGGTGTCGTATCCGCGCCAGAACGGCGAGTTGCCCGAGATGGCCGTGAGCAGCGGCAGCCACGGGCGCACCGCGTTCATCGCGACCACGCCGGCCTCGCGATCGGGGATGCCGATGTGCACGTGGAGGCCGCAGAACTGGTGGTCGGCGATGAGCCCCGCCATGTCGCGCACGATCCGCTGGTAGCGCTCCGTGTGCGTGACCGCGGGGAACGGGTGCGCATCGGGCGACGTGCCCACGCTCGCCACGTACACCCCGGAAGCGCGGGCCGCCTCGCCGAGCCGCACCCGGAAGCCCGAGACGGCGGCCTCCGCCTCGTCGAGCCGGCGGAAGACCGTCGACGCGTGCTCGATCTGCGAAGCCAGGAACTCGCGGTGCGTGACCGCGCCCCACTGCGGGTCCGCCGAGAGCTGCTCGTACACGTCCTCCCCGGCGTCGGCGGGCCGCAGCGTGACGGGGTCGAGGAACACGAACTCCTCTTCGATCCCGAACGTCGTCGTCACTGCGCCCCCCTTCGCCACTTAGCAGCCTGAACGGGGGCGGGACGGGTGTCAACCCTCCCGGACCCTGAGCGACTCCGCCCGTTCGTACGCCAGGGTCAGCGACTCCATGAGTTGCGGGGTCTCCGCGATCACGTTGTCCGCGCCGATCGCCCCGATGGCGTGCGTGCGCACGAGCAGGTCGCGCGTCGCGGGCCGCACGCCCGCGAGCACGAGGGGGATGCCTCGCTCGCCGAGCCGGGCCGCCTGGCGGTCGAGCGCCTTCAGGAAGGTCGCCGACGGGACGCCCGCCGACGCCCGCAACGACAGCACGATGGCGGCGTCGGTCGCGCCCGCAGGGTCGGGCCACTCCTGCTCGAGCCGGTTCACCTCGGCGAAGAAGCCCACGCCGGAGTAGTGCAGCACGGTGGTGCGACCCGACTCGAGCCGCGCGGGCGGGTCCTGGAGGAGCCATCCGCCGGCGTCGTCCCGCCGCAGCTCCACCACGCGCCCCGTGCGCGAGACGCTCACCGCGGTCAGCAGGATCGACAGGCCCGCGCCGAGGAAGATCGCCTGCTGGAGCGGCAGGGCCGTGGTCGCGAGGAACGTGCCCGCCATCGCCGCGAGCGACAGCCACGAGGTGCGTGCGACGAGCACGATGTCCTTCGTCCGCCCGACGATCAGCTCGCCGCCGATGACCAGCATGAGCCCGCCGATCACGGCCATCGGGATGATGCCGGCGAGGGGTCCGATCGCGAGCACGATGATCGCGAGCCAGGCGCCCGCGAAGATGCCCGACCATCGGGTCTGCGCGCCCGTGCTCGTCGCGACCCCCGTGCGCGAGAGGGATCCGCCGGTCGGCAGTGCCGAGAAGAACCCGCCGGCGACGTTCGCGAGCCCCTGGGCGGTGAAGTCCTTCGACGCATCCGACCGGCTGCCGTCGGGGTTCGCGACCGCCGCGCTGATGCCGGCCGCCTGGGCGAGGGCGACGAGGGCGATCGCGACCGCGCCCCCGGCGAGCGCCGGCACGGCCGTGAGGTCGGGCAGCGTGAGCGGCGGCAGCGAGCGCGGGATCGCGGCGATGTCGGAGACGAGTTCGACCGCGATGCCCGAGATCGCGACGACCGCGGTGACGACGACGAGCGCGATGAGGGTGGCCAGCGACTTCAGCGGCTTCACGAACTGGAGGCCCACCCAGACGGCGACGGTCGCGCCGGCGACGGCGACCGTCACCCAGTCCCACTCGCCGATGTGCGCGATCGCCTCGACGACCTTGCCGAGCGTGTCGTGCCTGGTCGGCGAGTAGCCGGTCGCGTCGTCGATGACGCCGGTGATGATCTGGAGCGCGATCCCGGTGGTGAACCCCGTCATCACCGCGGTCGACACGAACGACATGACCGAGCCGAGCTTCAGCAGGCCGAGCGCGAGCATCACGAGTCCGGTGAGGATCGTCAGCGTGGCGATCGCGCCGAGGTCGCCCGGGTCGAGGCCGGCGCCGGTCAGCACGCTGTTCGAGGTGAGGGCGATCGCGCTCGTCAGCGTGGTGACCATCAGCACGGTGCGCGCGAACACCGATCCGATGATCGTCGGCACGATGCCCGACCAGAGGCCGAGCGGGGCGGCGAAGCCGCCGATGCTCGCGTACGCCATGCCCTCGGGGATCGAGAAGAGCCCGGTCGCGAAGCCGGACACGACATCTCTCACGGTCGGGCGGCCCAGCCGAGCCCGCTTCCGACCCCCCTCGGGTGCGTTCGCCATGCCCCGACGCTAGCGAGCCCACGGCGGCGGGCGCCAGCGATCGCGGAGGGCGCGCCGGGAGCGCCGGGCTCGCACGCACGTCGGGCCGGCGCCGGGCGGATGCCCCGCTCCACGTCGGCGGCGCGCGCGCCGGCTCCGGCCGATGTCGGACGCGGCGCGTACCGTGACGGGCATGGTCCAGCAGATGCAGCCGAACGTCGCACACCAGGTGCATGACGACCCGTGCCCGCGCTGCGGGTCCGCCGACGTCCGCGCGATCGTCTACGGCCCGCTCGACTTCGAGGTCGAGGTGGTTGCGGGCGAGGTCTCGCCGCTCGGCGGCCTCGACGACGCGCCGATCTTCGACTGCCGCGAGTGCGGCTTCGAGTGGGGGTTCGCGGTCCGCGACCTGCTCGGCTGAGCGGCGGGCTCAGTCCTCCTCGTCGAGGAGCTCGGCGCGGATGCGGCGCAGGTCCTCGAGCAGCGATCCGATGAGGATCCAGTTGCCCGACTTCGGCGTCGAGACGACGAGCGGCGAGGTCAGCGCCGGCACCGCCGAGGTCATCGGCTCCGGTTCGACGTCGGCGAGGTGCACCGCCAGGCGCACGTCGTGCGACGCGCGACCGAGCTGCTCGGCGATCGCGAGCACCGTCGGCTCCTCGGGCAGCGATTCGTCGTAGAGGTCGACGACGGCGCGGGTCATGCCGATGACCTGCGTGACGATCGGACTCAGCCGCTCGAGCAGGGCGCGCAGCTCCGCGAGCTCGGTGCGGTGGGCCGAGCGGCGCGGGTTCAGGGTGAGCGACTCCTCGCCGGTGCGGATCGAGGCGTCGGCGGCGTCGCGCATCGGCCGCATGAGCCGGGCCTCGACGATGAGCTCGGCGAGCGTCGCCGGGGTCTGCGGCTGCTCGAGCGCACGGGCGAGCCGGTCGAGCGACGCGGCGAGCTCGCCGCCGAGCAGCGCCAGGTCGCGCCGGGCCGGGGCGACCTGTACGGGCGGCACGATCAGGGCGTTCACGATGATGCCGATGAGCGCGCCGATGAGCGTCTCGAGCACCCGGTCGAGGGCGTAGCCCGGGGTCGACGACCCGAGCGCGAGCACCAGCATCGCGCTGATGGCGACCTGATTGGCGGTGCCCGGCGTCATCCGCAGCGCCCACGCGATGAGCATCGCGACCACGATCGCGAGCAGCACGACCCAGCTGCTCTGGCCGAGCAGGAGCGACAGGCCGGTCGCGACGAGCACGCCCGCGATCACGCCGATGCTGCGCTCGATCGCCTTGCCGAGCGACTGGTTCACGCTGGGCTGCACCACCAGCAGGGCGGCGATCGCGGCGAACACGGGGAGCGGCCCGGGGATGAGCCATCCGGCCACGAGCCAGGCCGCGATCGTCGCCGCGGCCGCCTTGCCCACCTGGAGCAGGGGTGGCCGCTTCGACGCCCGGACGGTGTCGGCGAACCCCATGGCACCACGCTATCCGGATGGCGCCCACTCGGCCCTCCGCGGGCGATAGCATCGCGCCATGGCCCGGCGCCCCACTCTCACCCACATCGGCGGTCCGACGATCCTCATCGAGCTGGAGGGCTGGCGGATCCTGGTGGATCCGACGTTCGATCCGCCCGGGCGGAAGTACTCGTTCGGGCCGGGCACGTCGTCGGTGAAGACCGACGCCCCGGCCCTGACCACGGAGCAGGTCGGCCCGATCGACGTCGTCCTGCTGAGCCACGACCAGCACGCCGACAACCTCGATGACGCGGGGCGCGCCCTGCTGCCGCAGGTCGGCGTGGTGATCACGACCGCGGCCGCGGCGACCCGGCTGCGCCGCACCGGGCTGTCGGCGGTGCACGGGCTCCATGCGTGGGAGACCGCGACCGTTGAACCGCGTGAGGGCGAGGCATCCGACGACGGCGACGCGCGCGTCCCGCTCACGGTGACGGCGACGCCGGCCCGGCACGGTCCGCCGTTCAGCAAGCCGCTCGTGGGCAGCGCGACCGGGTTCGCGGTGTCGCTCGGCGACGCTCCCGAGACGGCCGTCTGGGTGACGGGCGACACGGTGCTCTACGACGGCCTGCGGGATGCCGCCTCGCGGCTCGACGTCGACGTCGCGGTCGTGCACCTCGGCAGCGTCCAGTTCCCGATCACCGGCCCGGCGAAGTACACGATGACGGCCCAGCACGGGATCGAGCTCATCGAACTGCTCGGTCCGCGCGCCGTGGTGCCCGTGCACTTCGACCACTGGTCGCACTTCCGCGAGGGCCGGGAGGCCGCCCAGGCGGTCATCGACGCCGGCCCGGCCGCGGTGCGCGACAAGGTCGTCTGGCTCGACTCGGGCACGGCGACGACCGTCTGACGCGCGCGACGGCCACTCGGCCGTGACGGCTCGCCCGCTGCGTGCAAGGATCGGCTCGTGGCCGACCGACTCATGCTGCTCGACACCGCGTCCCTGTACTTCCGCGCGTTCTACGGCGTGCCCGACTCGATCAAACGGGCCGACGGCACTCCCGTGAACGCGGTGCGGGGGCTCCTCGACATGATCGCGAAGCTCGTCGCCGACTTCGAGCCGACCCGGCTCGTCGCCTGCTGGGACGACGACTGGCGGCCCGCATGGCGGGTCGACCTCATCCCGAGCTACAAGGCGCACCGCGTCGAGCGAGCCGTGGTGGATGCGCCCGACGTCGAGGAGACCCCGTCGGGCCTCGTCGCGCAGATCCCGCTCATCACCGAGGTGCTGGCCCTGCTGGGCATCGCCGTGGTCGGTGCGCCGGGGCACGAGGCCGACGACGTGATCGGCACCCTCGCCACGACCGCCGACGTGCCGGTCGACGTCGTCACCGGCGACCGCGACCTGTTCCAGTTGGTGTCGGATGCCTCGGGCGTGCGCGTGATCTACACGGCGCGGGGCATGAGCAAGCTGGAGCTCGTCACCGACGCGGTGGTGTTCCAGAAGTACGGGGTGCTGCCCGAGCAGTACGCCGACTTCGCGGTGCTCCGCGGGGACGCCTCCGACGGGTTGCCCGGCGTCGCGGGCGTGGGGGAGAAGACCGCGGCCGGACTGCTCGTCGCGTTCGCCGACCTCGACGGCATCCGCGAGGCGGCCGCCTCCGATGCGCCGACCGTGCCGGGCATCTCGGCGGGCGTGCGCGCCAAGGTCACCGCGGCGTCGGCGTACCTCGACGTCGCGCCCACCGTGGTCGAGGTGGTACGCGACCTCGACCTGCCCGACCACGAGTCCCGGCTGGCACCGGTGACCGGCGGCGCCCGCGACCGGCTCGAGGAACTCGCCGCCGAATGGAACCTCGGCGGTTCGGTCGGTCGCGTGCTGGCGGTACTCGACGGGCTCCCCGGGGTCGGGTAGGCCGGTCCTACTCCCGCACGAGCCCCAGCCGCACCAGGCTCTCCGCGGCCGCGAGGATCGACTCCTCGTTCGAGCGGGGCGTCCAGCCGAGCACGTCGGCGGCCTTCGCGTGCGAGGCGTACGGCAGGTGGCCGAGGTCGGGCACGACGGCGCGCACCTGCGGATCGAACCGGGCGACGACCCGCACCAGCCAGTCGGGCAGCACCCGTCGGGGCACGTGCCGCGCCGCGTCGCCGAGGCCGGCGCGGACGATCCGCGCGATCTCGGGCACCAGCACGGGATCGCCCGCGACCGCGAGGAACCGTTCGCCCGAGGCATCCGGATGCGTCATCGCGCGCACGTGCAGGTCGGCGACGTCGCGCACGTCGACCGCGTTCACCGCCGCCCGCGGCAGCGCCGGCACGCCGCCGTTCAGCATCGTGCGCAGCAGCTCGAGCGACGACGACAGGTCGGGCCCGAGCGCCGGGCCGAACACCGCGACCGGGTTCACCGTCGCGAGCTCGAGGCCCTCGCCCTCGCGCTCGACGAAGTCCCACGCCGCGCGCTCCGCGGCCGCCTTCGAGCGGATGTACGGGCTGAGCGAGGGGTCGTCGGGGTCGGTCCAGTCCTCCTCGGTGTACGGGCGGCCGGGCCGGGAGCTGTAGCCGACGGCGGCGAACGACGACGTGAGCACCACGCGACGCGCGCCCGCGGCGCGGGCGGCCCGCAGGGCGCGGAGCGCCCCTTCGCGCGCAGGCACGATGAGCTCGTCGGCATCCTTCGGCTGTCGCACCGGGAACGGCGAGGCCACGTGCAGCACGTAGCGGGCGCCGGCCGCCGCCTCGTCCCAGCCGTCGTCGTGCAGGAGGTCGAGCTGGGCGAAGCGCACGGCCGAGGCATCCGCCCCGCCTGCGCGCACGAGCTGGCGGACCTCGTCGGCGCGCGCCAGCGAGCGCACCGTGGTGCGGACGCGGAAGCCGTGCTCCAGCAGGCGCACGATGCAGTGGGCGGCGATGAATCCGGTGCCGCCGGTCACGAGGACGAGTTCGCCGGCCATGCCGTCCAGTCTCGCGTGCGGCGACGGCGGCGGCTACCTCGGCGACATCGCGGGGAGGGGGCGGGTCAGCGCTCGACGGCCACCGCCCAGGCGCGCAGGTCAAGGGTGATCGTGCCGTCGGCGGCCGGCGCGAGCCGGGCGCGCAGCGCCTCGCGCACCAGGTCGCGCTGCTCGGGCGCGAGGGTCGCGAGGTACACCGGCGCGACGCCCTGGCCGCCGAGGAAGGGCTCCCAGAGGTCGTCGAAGTCGGCGAAGACCGCGTCGACCTCGAGCGGGTCGATGCGAGGCGCGTGGCCGAACGCGTCGCCGACGAGGCGGCGCAACGGCTCGGGGCGGCACCACTCGAAGCGGGCCGCCTCGTCGTGGTCCGAGGCATCCGGCACCACCGACCGGGCGGCCGCGAAGAACTCGCGCAGCAGGCCCATGCCCTCGGCGTAGTCCCACACGTACGCGCCGACGTGGCCGTGCTCGGCGGTCGCGCGGCGCCACTCGTGGAGCGCCGCCGACGGATCCGGCGCGAAGTTCAGCGAGAGCCCCGCGACCACGACGTCGGCGGCCGCGTCGTCGACGGGGAGCCGCTCGGCTTCGCCCGCGGCGAACGTCGCCCGGTCGCCCAGCCGCCCGCGGACCGCGTCGAGGAAGCCCGCCGACGGGTCGACGCCGAGCACGCTCGCGGGCGCCGCGCGGTCGAGGATCTCCTCGGTGAGCGCACCGGTGCCGCACCCGACGTCGATCCAGCGAGCCCCGGCGGGCGCGTCGAACCAGTCGAGGAAGGCGGGGGCGACGAGCCGGCTCCACCGGCCCATGTAGCGCTCGTACGGTGCGGCGGAGTCGAAGCGGTCGTCGGCGGACATGCCCGCAGTCCTACGCCGCCGCGCGGATGCCCGCAAGCGGGTGGCGCGACGGACATGCGCCCCGCCCGGACGGGGCGCGCTCCGTCGAGGCGGCCGCCCGCCCTCAGGCGGCCGCGCGCCGCGCCCGGATCGCCCGCGCCGCCCAGCGTCCGTCGTGCCGGCTCACCCGGATCGGGTGCTCGAACGCCTCGGTGACGAGCTCGGTCGTCACGACCTCCTCGACCGGCCCCGCCGCGAGGATGCGCCCGTGCGAGACGAGGGTCGCGTGCGTCGTGGTCTCGGGCAGCTCCTCGAGGTGGTGCGTCACGAGGATCGACGCGAGCTCGGGGTGCGTGCGCTCGAGGTCGTCGACGGTCTCGAGCAGCTGCTCGCGGGCGGCCACGTCGAGCCCGGTCGACGGCTCGTCGAGGAGCAGCAGCTCGGGTTCGCTGATGAGCGCCCGGGCGATGAGCGCCCGCCCCCGCTCGCCCTGCGACAGGGTCGGCCAGCGGTCTCGTGCGCGCAGGGCGAGCCCGAGCTGGTCGACGAGCCGGTCGACGGCGGCGAGGTCCGCCTCGGTCGGATCCCAGTGCATCGGCAGCTCGACGGTTCCCGTGATGCCGCTCAGCACCACCTCGCGCACGGTGCGGGCGCTCTGCAGCGGATGCCTCGGGTTCACGTGCCCGATCCGGCGCCGCAGCGCTTGCAGCTCGACGCGGCCCAGCTGCTCGCCCAGCACGCGCACCGTGCCGCTCGTCGGATGCGCGACCGCGCCGCAGAACGCGAGGATGGTGCTCTTGCCCGCGCCGTTCGGACCGAGCAGCGCCCAGTGCTCGCCGGCGCGCACCGTGAACGACACGTCGTCGAGGATCTGCTTGCCGTCGCGGCGGAACGACACGTCGGCGAGTTCGAGCACCGGCGCGCCCGCCGGTTCGGTCGCGGTCGACGGATGCTGCGCCACGTGGCCTCCTCCTCGCCCGCGCCGGGCGGCGGGCCACGGTCAGCGTACGCCCGTGCGCGCTAGGGTCGGCTCGTGACCCAGCGGCTCTTCTCCTACGGCACGCTGCGCCTCCCGCAGGTGCAGCGCGAGACCTTCGGCGGCGAGCTCCCGACGGCGCCCGCCGCCCTCGTCGGGTGGCGCGTGCGGATGCTCCGGATCGCCGATGCCGAGGTCGTCGCGTTGAGCGGCGTGGCGGAGCATCCGATCCTCGAGCGCACCGGCGACCCGGACGACCGCGTCGAGGGCGCCGTGCTCGAGCTCACCGACGCCCAGCTCGCGGCCGCCGACGCGTACGAGGTCGACGACTACGAGCGGGTCGCCGTGCGCCTCGCGTCGGGCCTCGACGCGTGGGTGTACGCCGCGCGCGGGGCATCCGACGCACCCGACGCGTTCGAGCGCCTGACCGTCGGGCGTCGTCGCCTGCTCGCCCTCATCGATGTCGCCCACCCGGCGCACTTCGACGCCGCGCGACCGCCGTGTCTGCGACCTCGTGACGTGAGGTCGCAGAAACGCACCGCCGGGACCGGCGAGGTGCGCGACATGGGCGACATCGCGGAACACGCGAATGGACCATTGCGATGCCGACGACCGCTCGCAGGCGAGCCTCACGGCCCCGCGTCAGCGGCGCGGGATCGTGGAGCCGCGGATGACGAGCCGCACCGGCAGCGACTGCACGCCGGCGTCGGCCGCCTCGCCGTCGATCGCGTCGAAGATGCGCATGGCGGCCGCCCGGCCCAGGGCCTTCAGGTTCGCGTCGACGCTGGTGAGGCCCGGGCGGGAGTTCGTCGCGAGCACCTCCCAGTTGTCGTAGCCGATCACCGCGATGTCCTCGGGGACGCGCTTGCCGAGGTCGCGCAGGGTGTCGAGCACGCCGCGGGCGATCTGGTCGGACCCGCAGACGATGCCGTCGACGTCGGGGTGGTTGGCCAGCAGGATGGCGGTCGCGTCGCGGCCCCAGTGCTCGCTCCAGTCGGAGAACATGACGTCGCCGACGAGCTCGAGGCCGGCATCGGCGAGGGCCGCGTCGACGCCAACGGCGCGGTCCTGCGCGGCGGCGTAGGCGGGGTCGCCGCTGATGTGCGCGATGCGGCGGCGGCCGCACGAGATGAGGTGCTCGGCGGCGACGCGACCGCCGGCCACGTTGTCGGGGGTGACCGAGACGTCGGTCGGGTCGTCGCTCGGTGCGTACGCGTAGACGACGGGCACGGGCAGGTCGTGGCCGAGCGACGGGCGCGGGTCGGTCTGCCGGCCCACGACGATGATGCCGTCGACCCGGCGGTTGAGCAGCGCCTTGAGGTGGTGCTGCTCGCGGATGGCGTCGCCGCGGGCGTCGCAGAGGAAGACGTTCACCTGGCCGGCGCCGAACGCGTCCTCGGCGCCCATCAGGATCGGGATCACGAACCGGCCCTCGAGGTCGCTCGTGAGCAGGCCCACGGTGCCGGTGCGGCCGGCGATGAGCGAGCGGGCGAGCGCGTTCGGGGTGAACGAGAGTTCCTCGGCGGCCTCGAGCACGCGCTGGCGGGTGGCGGGTGCGACCTGGTCGCGGCCGTTGATGGCCTTCGACGCGGTGGCGAGCGATACGCCGGCCAGACGCGCGACATCGCTGAGCGTCGACGTGCGACCGGGCTGCGACTCGCTTCGCGCCATCTCGGACCTCCTCGGCTGAAACGCTACCGGAACGGAAGGCTTGACGGCAGCGTGAACGCCAGAGTACCGTGCCGAAAGGCATTTCGGAGTTTTCGTTCGGGCCGGTCGGATCCGACCACCGACGACACCGGGAGGCTCATGCGATCACACCCCATCGGGCCCTGGCGGGCCCGCTCAAGGACGAGCTAGGAGAACACAGATGGCACGAACCATTCGCCGGGGCACGAGGGCGCTCGCGCTCCTCGCCGCCGGTGCGCTGACCGTCGGCCTCGCCGCCTGCTCCGGCGGCGACTCGGCCGAGGAGACGTCCAGCCTCGCCGACGCCGGCGTCGAGGGCGTCGACGACGGCTCGACGCTGACCCTCTGGACCCGCGCCCCCCTCGAGAAGCAGGCCAAGCTCCTCGTCGAGGCGTACAACGACAGCCACGAGAACCAGGTCGAGCTGACCGTCGTCCCGAACGACGACTACGTCGCCAAGGTCGGTGCAGCAGCCGGCTCGAACGGCCTGCCCGACCTCTTCGCGGCCGACATCGTGTACGTGCCGAACTGGGTGAAGCAGGGCCTGTTCCAGGACATCACGTCGAACATCGACGGCTTCGACTTCAAGGACTCGATCAACCAGGGCCACCTCTCGGCCGGCACGCTCGACGGCCAGGAGTACGTCCTGCCGTTCGTGCTCGACCTGTCGATGCTGTTCTGGAACAAGGAGCTCGCCACCGAGGCCGGCCTCGACGCCGAGGCGGGCCCGGCGAACCTCGAGGAGTACGCCGAGTGGGCGAAGGCCATCCAGGCCCTCAACAAGCCCGACACGTACGGCACGGCCACGGGCCTGGCCTGCGGCGGATGCCTCGTCTTCACGTGGTTCCCGAGCGTGTGGGCCGACGGCGAGGAGGTCATGAACCCCGAGGGCACCGAGTCGCTGCTCGCGAGCGACACGGCCAAGGACATCTACTCCACGTGGAAGGACCTCTGGGACTCGGGCGCGGTGCTGCCGTCGTCGAAGGACGAGGCGGGCCCGACCTGGACCGCCGGCTTCACCGAGGGCAAGGTGGGCCTTCAGTTCTACCCGGCCACGCTGCTCTCCTCGACCCCGTTCGACGTGGGCGTCGCCGGCATCCCCGGCCCGAAGGGCGGCGGCTCGACGTTCGTCGGCGGTGACGGCATCGGCGTCTCGAAGGACTCGAAGAAGGCCGCCCAGGCGTGGAACTTCCTCAGCTGGCTGATGTCCGAGGACGCCCAGGTCGGCGTGCTCGCGAAGGACAACGACGTCGTCTCCCGCTCCGACCTCGCCGACAACGAGTACTCGCAGAAGGACCCGCGCCTCATCACGATCAACGAGGTCGCCGGCGAAGGCGACACCCCGGTCGCGATCAACTTCCAGCAGGCGTTCAACGCGCCGAACAGCCCCTGGCTGACGCTGGTGCGCAACGCGGTGCTCGGCGACGGCAGCTCGGTCGACGCCGACAACGACGAGATCACGGCGGTGCTGTCGCAGTAGCGACCGACCGACCGGCCGGCACCCGCGACCTGCGGGTGCCGGCCGGCCCGCACCATCCACCTCTCGAAAGGCTCCATCATGACCGCCACCCTGCATGCGACGGTCCCCGACCGCGCGCCCGGCGCCGGCCGGGCCCGTCGGTCGCGGCGCCGCCGCGGCCGTCGCGGCGAAGGCGTCCGCGGCTGGCTGTTCGCCCTGCCGACGGCCGTGTTCGTCGCGCTGCTCTTCCTCGCGCCGCTCGCGCTCGTCATCCAGATGTCGTTCAGCGACTGGCCGCTGCTCGGCGGCAACCAGGGCTGGAACTTCCCCGAGAACTACCAGGACGCCGTCTCGAACCGGTTCTTCTGGGACTCGGTCTGGTTCACCCTGAAATACACCGTCCTCACGACGATCATCCTGCTCGCGCTGAGCCTCGGGCTCGCGATGCTCGTGCAGGAGTCGACCCGGTGGAAGGGATTCCTGCGGACCTCCTTCCTCGTGCCCAGCGCACTCGGCCTGGCATCCGCGTCGCTGCTCTTCTACGTGCTCTACTCGCCCATCGCCGGCCCGTTCGCCGACCTCATGGAGGCGTGGGGCTTCACCTTCCTCGGCACGCCCGACGGCGCGCTGTGGTCGACGATCTTCCTCATCGTCTGGCGCTACGCCGGGTTCTACATGCTGCTGATGCTGGTCGGGCTCCAGGGCATCCCCGACGACGTCTACGAGGCCGCGCGCATCGACGGGGCATCCCGCGCCCAGACGTTCCGCAGCATCACGCTGCCGCTGCTGCGCCCGACGCTCGCGCTCACCACGGTGCTCTGCGTGACCGGGTCGCTGCTCGCGTTCGAGCAGTTCTACATCCTCACCAAGGGCGGCCCCGACAACTCGACCATCACGATCGTGCAGCTCATCTACAGCGTCGCGTTCCAGGGCCAGAACGACCTCGGCGTCGCCGGTGCGCTGTCGGTCATCGTGCTGCTCGCGCTCGTGGTCATCAACATCGCGCAGATCCGCGCATTCAACCGGAAGGCGGAGGACTGATGCCCACGCAGGCTCCCCCGGCCGACGCGACGGTCTCGATCGTCGCGCCGCACCTCTCGGGCACCGCCGCCCGTCGCCGCAAGCCCACCTCGATCGCCGGCATCGCCCTGCGCACCCCCTACTGGGTGCTCACCGCCGCCCTCGCGCTGATCTTCCTGTACCCGCTCATCTGGACGGCGATCTCGAGCGTCTCGCCGCTCGCCGGCACGAACCAGACCGACGGCTACGGCTTCGGCAACTACATCACGCTGGCGAACTACCAGGCCGGCATCTGGGTGTACCTCTTCAACTCGACGTTCGTGTCGCTGCTGACGGTCGCGCTCACGCTCCTGATCTCGCTGCTCGGCGGCTACGCGTTCGCCCGCTTCAGCTTCCCCGGCAAGGACCTGCTGTTCCTGTCGACGCTGGCGATCCTGATGGTGCCGTACGCGACGCTGCTGATCCCGCTGTACGTACTGCTCAACGCGGTCGGGCTGTCGAACTCGCTCGTCGGCGTCGCGCTCGTGCTCACGATGTTCCAGCTGCCGTTCTCGATGTTCATGATGCGGATCTCGTTCGAGTCGATCCCCCGCGAGATGGACGAGGCGGCGATGGTCGACGGCTGCAACTCGTGGACCGTGCTCTGGCGGGTGCTCGTGCCGGCGGTGAAGCCGGGCCTCATCACCGTGGGCCTGTTCGCCTTCCTCGCGGCGTGGAACGACTTCATGGCGCCGCTGATCCTCATCAACGATTCGAACCGGATGACCCTGCCGCTCGCGATCTCGAACCTGCGCGGCCAGGTGCAGGGCGTCGTCGACTACGGGGCCACGGAGGCGGGCGTCGTCGTGCTCGCCCTGCCGTGCATCCTCCTCTTCCTGATCCTCCAGCGACACTACGTGCGCGGCTTCATGTCGGGCGCCTTCAAGGGATGAACATGTCACTCACCACCCCCACCACCACCCACGCGCCCGTCTCCCCGGTCGCCCCGTCGTCGGGCGCGCTGCGCCCGCTCGGCCTCGACGAGGTCGCGATCACGGGCGGCTTCTGGGCCGAGCGCCAGGCGGTCAACGGCACGAACACGCTCGACCACGTCGAGGGATGGCTCGAGCGGGAGGGCTGGATCGCGAACTTCGACCTCGCGGCCGCGGGGAAGCTGCCCGAGGGCCGCCGCGGCCGGGAGTTCAGCGACTCGGAGGTCTACAAGTACCTCGAGGCGGTCGCCTGGGAGCTCGGCCGGCTGGCTTCGGTGGTCGATTCGGATGCCTCGGCCCGCGCCGAGGCCCTCGAGACCCGGTTCCGCGCGGTCGTCGCCCGCGTGGCCGCCGCGCAGGAGGCCGACGGCTACCTGAACACGAGGTTCGGCCGGCCCGGCCAGGGCGCCCGCTGGAGCGACCTCGAGTGGGGGCACGAGCTCTACTGCCTCGGGCACCTGTTCCAGGCGGCCGTGGCACGGCACCGCACGAGCCCGGGCGCCGACGACGGCCTCGTCGAGGTCGCGCGCCGGGCCGCCGACCTCGTCGGCGAGGCGTTCGGACCCGACGGCATCCAGTCGGTCTGCGGCCACGCCGAGATCGAGACCGGGCTCGCCGAGCTCGGCCGCGCCCTCGGCGAGCCGCGGTACGTCGAGCAGGCGCGGCTCTTCGTCGAGCGCCGCGGCCACGGCGTGCTGCGCGACATCGAGTGGGGCCGTTCGTACTACCAGGACGACGTTCCGGTGCGCGACGCCGACGCGCTCCGCGGCCACTCGGTGCGGGCGAACTACCTGTCCTCCGGCGCGGCCGACGTCGCGGTCGAGACCGGCGACGACGAGCTCCTCGACGTGCTCGCCGGCCAGTGGGCGCGCACGGTCGCGCGCCGCACCTACGTCACGGGCGGCCAGGGCTCGCACCACCAGGACGAGGCGTTCGGCGAGGACTGGGAGCTGCCGAGCGACCGCGCCTACTCCGAGACGTGCGCGGGCGTGGCATCCGTGCAGTTCAGCCAGCGGCTGCTGCTCGCGCGCGGCGCGGGGCAGGGCGCCGACTACGGCGACCTCATCGAGCGCACCCTGTACAACGTCGTCGCGACCTCGCCGGCCGCCGACGGGCGCTCGTTCTACTACGCGAACACCCTGCACCAGCGGGTGCCCGGCGTTCCGGCCGACCCCGACGTCGTGTCGCCGCGCGCGCACTCCTCGCTGCGGGCGCCCTGGTTCGAGGTGTCGTGCTGCCCGCCGAACGTGGCGCGCACGTTCGCGAGCCTCGCCGCCTACCTGGCGACGGCGGATGCCTCGGGCGTCCAGCTGCACCAGTACGCCCCGGCGACGATCCGCACGACCCTCGACGACGGCCGCGAGGTCGCCCTCGAGGTCGAGACCGGGTACCCGGTCGACGGTCGCGTGGTCGTGCGGGTGCTGGCGGATGCCTCGTCGCCGTGGACGCTCTCGCTGCGCGTGCCGGCGTGGGCCGAGGGCGCGACGCTCGCGGTGCGGGCGGCGGGCGGCGGCGACGGCGGCGCCCTCGAGCCGCGAACGCTCGTGCCGGGTACGGCGACGGTCGAGCGGGCCTGGGCCGTCGGCGACGAGGTCGTGCTGACCCTGCCGGTGGCTCCGCGGTTCACCCTGCCCGACCCGCGGGTCGACGCGGTGCGCGGATGCCTCGTCGTCGAGCGCGGCCCCGAGGTGTTCGCGCTGGAGACCGTCGACCTCGCCGGGACCCCGCTCGAGGCATCCGACTTCGCCGACCTGCGGCTCGACCCGGCGACCGCGCCGCGCGACGCCGACGGCGGCGTGGTGGCCGACGTGGTCGACGCCCGCACCGGCGCCCGTGCTGAGGTCGCCCTCGTGCGCTACCACGAGTGGGCCGAGCGCGGCCCGTCGCAGATGCGCGTCTGGGTGCCGGCCCTCGGCGCCTGACGCCCCCTCCGGTGGTCGAGTGGCGCCCGAGCGCAGCGAGGACGCGTATCGAGACCACCACCCCAACCGACGAACGGGGCCCGCGGCTTGCGCCGCGGGCCCCGTCGTGCGTGGCGCCGGTCGCGTTACGCGCGGCCGCGGATCACCCGGCGGGCGCCGAACGCGATCCCCGCGAGCGCGAGCAGCGCGGCGGCGAGCGCGGCGAGCGGGCCGGTCTCGATGCCGGTCGACGCGAGGCCCGAACCGGTGCCGGTGCCCGACGTCGTGCCCGACGCAGCCGGGGTCGTGGTGGACGCCGACGTGATGGTCACGTCGGTCGACGCGATCTCCTCGCCGTCGAGCAGCACGACGATCCGGTGCGCGCCGGCCGGGGTCGAGGCCGGGATGACGCCGTCGAGCTCGAACGAGCCGTCGTCGTCGGCCGAGGCCGTGCCGAGCACCTGCGGCGTCGAGTGCAGCTCGACCTGGTACTCCGTCCCGGCGTCGAAGCCGCTGCCGGTGACGGTGATCGTGCCGCCCGGCTTCAGCTGGCCGGTGACGGCGAGCGCCGGGTCGGTCGGGTCGACCGGCTCGGGCTCCTCGGTCGGGTCCTCGACGCAGTCGGAGTCGACGGTCGCCTCGGCGAGGAGCACGTCGCCGTGCGCGGGGCCGGTGCGGACCTCGACGACGTGGTCGCCCGAGTCCTCGGCGAACGTGTAGGCGCCGAGGGTCACCGGCGCGTTCTCGAACACCGCGACGATGTCCTTCAGCGCGCCGTCGACGAAGACGAGCGCCGAGTACGTGCCGTTGACGGCGTCGGTGGCGAGCTCGGCGTTGGTGAGGGCGACGACCGCGGCACCGCAGGTGGTCTCGGTGTCGATGGTCGCGGCGGCGGCGTACGCGCCGGTGTCGCAGCTCGTGGTGCCCTCGGCGACGACCGACTCGACCGGCTCGGTGCCGACGCCCTGGTAGGCCGAGACCGTCACCCGGTAGCTGTGCTGCCCGTAGGCGTCGGTGCCGGGCGTGCCCTTGGCGAGCGCGAAGTCGTCGCGCGCGTACGCGGCGCCGAACGCCTGCGCGTCGACCACGGCCGCGCCGTCGATCTCGACGGTGACGGTGTTCGGGGTGGCGTCCGCGGGGATCGCGGGCGTGACCTCGCGCTCCTCGGTGACCTCGGGCTGGGCGGCGACCTCGACGTGCTTCTTCTGGTTGCCCGTGTAGTTGTAGTAGCCCCAGTCGTAGAAGTCGTGCTCGCCGACCCACTTGTGGACCCACCGGAACTCATCGGTCGGATAGGGGCCGAGCCAGCCGAGGCGCCAGCGCTGGTACTCGTAGTCGGTGTGGCTGACCTCGGCGACGGCCGGCGTGACGACGACGGTCTCGGTGACGGCGGGTGCGCCGGGCTCGACGGCGTAGCCCGCGAGGTCGACGGTGAGGACGTTGCAGGCGCCGACGACGGTGTTCGTCGGGACCTCCGAGGTGGCGGACGCGGGGGCGACGACGCCGGCGAGGGCGAGGCCGGCGCCGAGCACGCCCGCCGCGAGGGCGGAGACGGTGCGCTTCATGCAGGGCTTTCTTGTTGTGGGCGAACCGGCGGGGCCGGCGGGAAGTCGCTCCATCGCACCGGGGCAGTACCGGCGCGCACACGCCATGGCAGTGGCGGGCGCAGTCGCCCGCGCAGCGCGGACGAGACGGACCGGTGCAGGGAACGGCCCGACGAGGTCGGGTCGCTTCGACCATATGGGCCGTCCACGGCGTGTCGCCGGGGTGACCCCCGGACTGGGGGAGGGGGCGTGTCGTGGCGCTACGCTTGCGGCCATCGGATGCCTCGCCACGGGCATCCCCGCTGCGGGAGGTCGGATGGCAGGCCGGAACCATCGGGTCGCGGTGCTGGTGCTCGACGGGGCGAAGCCCCTCGACGTCGGCATCCCGGCGCAGATCTTCACGACCCGGGCGAGCATGCCGTACGAGGTGCGCGTGTGCGGTGCCGCGCCCGGCCTGGTGGCGGGCGGCGACGGCCTGTCGTACCACGTGGCAGACGGCCTCGAGGCCCTCGAGTGGGCGGAGACCGTGTTCATCCCGGGGTACCGTCGCCCCGACGTGGAGGACCCGCCCCCGGCGGTCGTCGACGCCCTGCGCGCGGCGCACGGGCGGGGCATCCGCCTGGCCGCCATCTCGACCGGCGCGTTCGCGCTCGCCGCGACCGGCCTGCTCGACGGGCGCCGCGCGACCACGCACTGGCACTACACCCGGCAGCTCCAGGCGAAGCATCCGCTCGTGCAGGTCGACGAGAACGTGCTGTTCGTCGACGAGGGCGACCTGCTGACGTCGGCCGGCGCGGCCTCGGGCATCGACCTGTGCCTGCACCTCGTGCGCCGCGACCACGGCGTGGCCGCGTCGAACCATGCGGCGCGCCGACTGGTCGCGGCGCCGTACCGCAGCGGCGGGCAGGCGCAGTACGTGCCGCGGGCGCTGCCCGATCCGCTCGGCGAGCAGTTCGCGGCGACGCGCGCGTGGGCGCTCGAACGGCTCGAGCGGCCGATCGGGCTCGACGACCTCGCGCGGCACGCCAACGTCTCGTCGCGCACCTTCTCGCGGAGGTTCGTCGACGACACCGGCTACACGCCGATGCAGTGGATCCTGCGGGCCCGGGTCGACCTGGCCCGCGAACTGCTCGAGCGCAGCGACCTCGGCGTCGAGCAGATCGCCGACCGGGTCGGGCTCGGCACGGGCGCGAACCTGCGGCTGCACTTCCACCGCATCCTCGGCACGTCGCCGATGGAGTACCGGCACACGTTCCGGCAGTGAGGGGTGCCGCGGGTGCGGGTCATCGCCTCCGCGCCGGTTCCGGGGCCTCTGCACCACGACGTACGGCGGTCCGGACCATGAATTGGCGCGGAGGTGGCACGACCTGGCGCGCCGGCCAGGTCGAGCGGACCGGCTACCCGACCGGTACGGGCGCCTCGGCCTCGGCGATGAGCGCGGCGTGCTCGGTGCGCTGGAGGAAGTCGCGGATCGTGTCGCGACTCCGCGTCAGGCAGGCGAGCCGCTCCTCGATGCCCACGAGCTCGTCGGCGAGCATCTCGGCGACGGCGCGGGGGCAGCTCGGCTGGTCGTCGGCGACGGCCTCCTCGAGGTCGAGCACGGCCTTCACGAGCCGGGTCGGGAGTCCGGCCTGCACCAGCCCCGCGATGCGGCGCACGAGGTCGACATCGGCCTCGTCGTACTCGCGGTACCCGTTCGACTGCCGGGCCGCGGTGAACAGGTCCTGCTGCTCGTAGTAGCGGACCAGCCGGGTCGACACCCCGGCGCGTTCCGCGAGCTCGCCGATCCTCATGCGCGGACTCCCTTCGGCACAGACCTTGACATTGACATCAATGTCAAAGTCTACGGTCGGGACATGGACACCACCAGCCTCCGCACGACGCGCCGTACGACGCGCCCGCCGACCGCCCCAACGAGCCCGACCGGCCTGCCCTGGGCCGCCCTGCTCGTGCTCGGCACGGCCTCGTTCGTCATGGTCACCGCCGAGATGCTCCCCACCGCCGTGCTGCCGTGGATGAGTCGCGGCCTCGCCGTGCCCGAGCCGCAGGTCGGCCTGCTCGTCTCCCTCTGGGCGGGCGTCGTCGTGGTCGGCAGCCTGCCGCTCGCCCGGCTGACCCGGCGCATCGACCGGCGCACCGTGGTCGTCTGGAGCCTCGGCGCCGTCGCCGCGTCGACCGCGCTCACCGCCCTCGCCCCCGCGTACGGGCACGTCGTCGGAGCGCGGCTCGTCGGCGCGCTCGCCGTGGGCCTGCTCTGGGCCACGATCAACGCCTTCACCGCCGACCTCGTCGCCGACCGCGACCTCGCCCGCGCCGTCTCGGTCGTGCTCGGCGGGGCGACGCTCGGCATGGTGCTGGGCACGCCGGTCGGCAGCGCCGTCGCCGAGGCGATCGGGTGGCGCGGCGCGTTCTGGGGACTCGCGGTCGCGGCGGTCGGCGCGGCGATCCTGGTGCGGCTCGTCGTGCCGTCGGGTCGCGCCGCGCGCGGGCGGGCGCCGGCCTCGGTGGAGGCCGCGGGGCGGGCGGATGCCTCGCGCCGAGCGGGTGCCACGGGCCGAGCGGGTGCCACGGGCCGAGCGGATGCCTCGGGGCGGGCGGGTGCCTCGGGCGCGTCGCCTGCCGGAGGGTCGTCGCCTGCCGCGGACCCGACGGCGGCCGGCGAACAGGCGCCGGCGCGGGGCATCCGCCCGATCGCCGTGCTCGTCGGCCTCGTCGCCCTCGTGCTCGTCGGCCACTACGGCGCCTACACGTACGTCACCCGGCTCGTCGAGGTGCCCGCGGCCGCGGTGCCCGGCGGCATCGGCGCGGTGCTCCTGCTCTTCGGCATCGCGTCGGCGGTCGGCGTCGTGCTGGCCGGACGGTTCGGCGCCCGCACCGCGCCCACGCTCGTCGCGAGCGCCGTGGCGACCGGACTGGCGGTCGCGCTGCTCGCCGTCGTCGACGTGCACCCCGCGATCGGACTCGCCGTCGTGGTGCTCTGGGGCGTGGCATCCGGGGCCCTCCCCGCGCTCGCGCAGACGCAGATCCTGCGCGTCGCCGGAACCGCGCACCGCGACCTGGCGGGCGCGCTCATCCCCGTCGTGTTCAACCTCGGCATCGCGATCGGCGCCGCGCTCGCGTCGGCGGTGGTGGGCGGACTCGGGCTGGCCGCCGTGCCGCCGGCCGCTGCGGTGACGGTCGCGCTCGCCGCAGCCGGGCTGTGGGCGGCCACTCGCGAGCGCCGGAGCGGTCGTTCCGCTGTGAGCGGATCGGGGCAGACGGCGCCCTCGGCCCGGGGCTAGCCTCGGCCCATGGCGAGCGTGATCCGGCACCCCTCGATCGACCGTCCGGCCGCCGTGCCGACGCCTGCGAACCGGCGCCGTGCGCTCTGGCGCGAGGCCGTCGGCGCGTTCCTCCGCCGCGAGCGGCTCGAGCAGCGGCGCATCCTCGCCGACGTCGCCCGGGAGGCGGGCGTCTCGATCCAGTACCTCTCCGAGGTCGAGCGCGGGCGCAAGGAGCCGTCGAGCGAGGTGCTCGGCGCCGTCGGCGAGGCCCTCGGGTTCGACCTGGCCGACCTCGCGGCCGGCGTTGCCGCGATGCTCGCCCGCGAGCAGGCCGCGGCGCCCGGCCGACGCGTGCTCGTGCTCCCGTCGAGCACCGGTCTCCCGTCGAGCACGCGCCTCCCGTCGAGCACGGGGGCGACCGCCGGCGGTCTCGGCGCCGGCGGCCTCGCGCCGGTCGCACCGCAGCCCGCGCCGACCGCGATGGCGCTCGCCGCCTGACGTCGGCGTGCCGGCCCGCGCCGTCGCTGCCGTCGCTGCCGTCGCGCCGTTCTCGTGTCCGCGCCACTTCCGGGGCGTCCGCGCCACGGCGTGTGGCGCTATAGGCCGGGAAGTGGCGCGCCAGGGGCGTGGTCCAGGAATGTACCCGGGGCGAGGCATCCGCGACCGACGCCCACCGGACTCACGCCCTCCCGACTCACGACCGCAGGGACGCCGCCCCCACCGCCTGCTCGAGTCCGCCGCGCTGCACCGCGACGAGGTGGTCGGCGATGCCGTACTCGACGGCGGCCGCCGCCGGCAGGATGAGGTCGCGGTCGGTGTCGCGGCGCACCTGCTCGGCGGTGCGCCCGGTGTCGTGCGCGAGCACCGCCTCGAGCTCGTTCCGCACCCGCACGACCTCGTCGGCGTGGATGATCAGGTCGGGGATCGCGCCCTGCCCCTGCGTCGACGGCTGGTGCAGCACCACGCGGCCGTGCCGGAGGATCGACCGCAGCCCGGGCGCCCCGCCCGCGAGCAGCACCGCCGCCGGTCCGCCCGCCTGCCCGACGCAGGTCGTCGCGACGGCCGGGCGGATGTGCTGCATCGTGTCGTACACCGCGAGCGCCGCCTGCGGCGAGCCGCCGGGGGAGTTGACGTAGAGGTTCACCGGGGTGTCGGGACTCTCCGACTCGAGGTGCAGCAGCTGCGCGATGAGCACGTTCGCGACGCCGTCGTCGATCTCGGTGCCGAGGTAGACGATGCGCTCCGACAGCAGCCGGCTGTAGACGTCCATGGAGCGTTCGACGCCGGCACGCCGCTCGACGACGTACGGGATCGCGTACGTGCTCATGCGTCGGCCCTCGCGAACGCGGCGCCCGCGGGTTGCGGCGCGAGCGGATGCATCCCGCCCGGCACGTCCGGCAGGCCGATGCCGACCGTGCGCGCCGGCGGCGCCGGGTAGATGTAGGCCGCGTCGCTCACGACCCGGTCGATGAAGCCGTACTCGACGGCGGCCTGGGCGGTCCACCAGCGGTCGCGCTGCGAGTCCTCGGTGATGCGTTCGAGCGGCTGGCCGGTGTGCTCGGCGATGATCGCGAGCACCGTGTCGCGCGTGTACCGCAGGTCGTCGGCCTGCAGCTCGATGTCGACGGCGGTGCCGCCGATGCCGGCCGACCCCTGGTGCATGAGGATGCGGGCGTGCGGCAACGCGGCGCGCTTGCCCGGCGTGCCGGCCGACAGCAGGAACTGCCCGGCGCTCGCGGCCATGCCGATCGCCAGGGTCGACACGTCGTTCGGGATGGCCCGCATCACGTCCATGATCGCGAGCATCGCCGGCACGCTGCCGCCGGGTGAGTTGATCCAGAACGCGATGTCCTCGCGCGGGTCGTCGGCAGACAGCATCAGCAGCTGGCTGACGAGCCGGTTGCCGCCGGCCTGGTCGAGCTCGCGGCCGAGCACGATCACGCGGCGGTGGAAGAGGCGGGCCTCGAGGTCGGCGTCGACGGGGTTCGGTGGGATGGTCGTGTCGCTCATGCCCCCAGCGTGCGCGGGCGGATGCCTCGAGCGCGACGATTTCCGCCGCGGGCGGATCTGCCTGGGGCGGATGCGCCGGGGACGCCCGGCCGTGCGGCGTGTCAGGCCGCAGGGGCCGCCTCGGACCCGGCCTCGAGCTGCGCCTTCGCCTTGCGGTACCGGGGGCCCCAGACGAGGAAGTTCGTGATGCCGACGACGAGGCCGACGACGGCGAAGAGGCCGGGCACCATGGCGCGGCTCCCCTCGGAGTTCGCATTCACCCAGAGTTGGTCGCCGGCGACGACGAAGATCACCAGCGCGATCACGATCCAGACGGCTCCGACGATGAGCAGCAGCCTGGACAACCGCATCGTCGCCTTCGGGTCCTGCGGTTGCGCGATGGTGGTCTGCTTCTCGGTCACGGGGGCTCCTACAGTCGGGTCGCGGTCGGATCGGGGTTCGGCCCCCAAGATTGCCGCAGCGATCGTGCGCGTGTCTAGACGGCGATGCCGGTGGGTCCGCCGGGGACGACCGCCACCCAGTTCGGCGCCATCGGCCAGACCGTGCCGGTGGAGTCCGCGACGATGAACGCGATCATCGCGTACGACATCACCGTCATCGTGACGACGCCCAGCACCGTGCCCAGCACGGCGAACCACGCGACCCGCCGCGGCACGGCGCGGTAGCGCTCCCGCGCCATCAGTCCGAACCAGATCGCGAAGCCGCCGAAGAACGCGACGACGGCGGTGTTCCCGACCTGGCCTGCGAGCGGCGCCAGGAAGGCGGTCGCGAGCGCGCCGGCGCCGAGGCCGAGCGACGTCCAGCCGAAGAACCGCGCCCAGCCGATGCCCGCGGTGTGCTCGTAGGGGATCATCGCCTCTGATTCTGCCGAGTCGCGGCGGGCCGGGCCACGTTGCGGAATACCCAGAGCCGACCTAATGTTGCATTTTGCAACGACAGGAGGTGGGCGAGCATGGCCGACCGGCGGACCACGGATGCCTCGGGCATCCTGCACGCGCTCATGCTGGTGTCGCGACGCGGCGTCGCCGACGCGCGCACCGCGCCGACCAGCCTCTCGATGACCGAGCAGTCGATCGTCGCCTTCATCGTCGACAACCCGGGCACGCGCGCGATCGACCTCGCCCGCGAGTTCCGCCTGAACCGCTCGACGGTCTCCCGGCAGCTCGCCGACCTCGTGCGCCTCGGGCTCGTCCGCGAGGGCGACGGCCCCGGCCGCGGCCGGCCGCTCGAGCTCACCGAGGCCGGGCGCGCCGCGTACGACGAGACCGTCGCCATCCTCCAGCGCATCGTCGATCGCAGCCTCGACGGCTGGACCGACGCCGAGGTCGGCCGGTTCGCCCGCGACCTCGTGCGCTTCAACGCGGCCGCGACGGCGACGCCCGTCGCGGCCCCCGCAGACGCGGATGCCCCCGGCCGAGACCCGGCCCGAGGCATCCGTTCCACCCAGGACTCCACGAGAGAAGAAGAGGGAACCACCAGATGAAGCACATCACCGTGCTCGGCACCGGCGTGCTGGGCTCGCAGATCGCCTACCAGACCGCCTACCGCGGCTTCGACGTCACCGCCTATGACGTGAACGACGATGCGCTCGCCGCGGCGAAGCAGCGCTTCGAGAAGCTCGCCGCCATCTACCGCGACCAGGTCGCGGGTGCCGCCGACGGCGCTGCGGACGCCGCGCTCGGACGCATCCGCACCTCCGCCGACCTCGCCCAGGCGGTCGCCGACGCCGACCTCGTCATCGAGGCCGTGCCCGAGCAGCTCGAGCTCAAGCGCAAGGTCTACGCGGCGCTCGGCGAGGTCGCGCCGGCCCGCACCATCTTCGCCACCAACTCGTCGACGCTGCTCCCGAGCGACCTCGTCGGCTTCACCGGCCGGCCCGAGCAGTTCCTCGCGCTGCACTTCGCGAACGAGATCTGGGTGCACAACACCGCCGAGATCATGGACGCCCCGTCGACCGACCCCGCCGTGCACGCCGCGGTCGTCGAGTTCGCGGAGCAGATCGGCATGGTGCCGATCGAGGTCAAGAAGGAGAAGTCGGGCTACCTCCTGAACTCGCTGCTGGTGCCGTTCCTCGACGCGGCCGGCGACCTGCTCGTCGACGGCATCGCCGAGCCCGCCGCGATCGACGCCGTCTGGCGCATCGGCACCGGCGCCCCCGCCGGGCCGTTCCAGATCTTCGACGTCGTCGGGCTCACGACGGCCTACAACATCTCCTCGGTCGGCGGCCCCAAGCAGCAGGCGTTCGCGAAGCTGCTGAAGGAGCGCTACATCGACCAGGGCAAGCTCGGCGTCGCCACCGGCGAGGGGTTCTACTCCTACCGCTGAGCGCGGCGCGGCGCCGCCCCCGCCCCGCCGGTCTCGCCGGCTGCGCCACTTCGTGCGCGTTGCACCACCCTGCGTGGCGCAACGCGCGTGAAGTGGCGCAGCGCGCTCCGCTCGGCGACGGATGCACACCGCGGACCGTGGCGAGATCCTTTCGAACCATGGCGTGCCAGCCACTTCTGCGTGGGCGCGCCGTCGGCGAGCATCGACGGGTCGAAAGGAACCACCACACATGACCCGCATCGCCATCAACGGATTCGGCCGCATCGGACGCAACGTGCTCCGCGCCCTGCTCGAGCGCGACACCGACCTCGAGGTCGTCGCCGTCAACGACCTGACCGACCCGAAGGCGCTCGCCCAGCTCCTCCGCTTCGACAGCACGCTCGGCCGCCTCGGCCGGCCCGTCGAGGTCGAGGGCGACGACCTCGTCGTCGACGGGCGTCGCATCCGCGTGCTCGCCGAGCGCGAGCCCGCCAACCTGCCGTGGGCCGAGCTCGGCGTCGAGATCGTCGTCGAGTCGACCGGCCGCTTCACCTCGGCCTCCGCCGCCCGCGCCCACCTCGACGCCGGCGCGAAGAAGGTGCTCGTGAGCGCCCCCGCCGACGGCGCCGACGTCACCCTCGCCTACGGCGTGAACACCGACGCGTACGACGCCGCCGCGCACACGATCATCTCGAACGCGTCGTGCACGACCAACGCGCTCGCCCCGCTCGCGTCGGTGCTCGACGAGCTCGCCGGCATCGAGCACGGCTTCATGACCACGGTGCACGCCTACACGCAGGAGCAGAACCTGCAGGACAGCCCGCACCGCGACCCGCGTCGCGCCCGTGCCGCCGGCGTGAACATCGTGCCGACCACGACCGGCGCCGCGAAGGCCATCGGCCTCGTGTTGCCGCAGCTCGACGGCAAGCTCTCGGGCGACTCGATCCGCGTGCCCGTGCCCGTCGGCTCGATCGTCGAGCTCAACACCACCGTCGAGCGCGAGGTCACCCGCGACGAAGTGCTCGCCGCGTACCGCGCCGCCGCCGACGGCCGCCTGAAGGGCATCCTCGAGTACTCGGACGACCCGCTGGTGTCGGCCGACATCGTCGGTGTGCCGGCCTCGTCGATCTTCGACTCGGCGCTCACCCGCGTCGACGGCAAGCACGTCAAGGT
Source organism: Agromyces sp. MMS24-K17 (assembly GCF_043950245.1). Classification (GTDB taxonomy): domain Bacteria; phylum Actinomycetota; class Actinomycetes; order Actinomycetales; family Microbacteriaceae; genus Agromyces. Next base: position 1,452,401 of record NZ_CP171640.1, read on the forward strand.
CGTGGCCTGGTACGACAACGAGTGGGGCTTCTCGAACCGCGTCGTCGACACCCTCACGCTGCTCGCCGGCTGACCCGGCGAGCCCCGGCCCGGTCGGCAGCGTCCGACCGGGCCGGTCCGTCGCGCCGGCGGGAGTGGAGCCCGCCGGCGCGACGACCGTCCCCGGACGATGGCCGCGACCCCGGAAGCGGAGTACCCTGACCCGCGAACCGCGCGGAGGAGGTGCCCCGATGCCGTACTTCGTCATCGAACGGAACTACGCGGAGGCCGTGGAGATCCCGGTCGAGTCCGCCGCCGACATCAACCTCATCAACGATGAGGAGGACGTCCGCTGGCTGTACTCGTTCCTCTCCCTCGACCACCGGCGCAGCTACTGCCTCTACGAAGCACCGTCGATCGAGGCGATCATCGCCGCCGCCCAGCGGGCCGGGCTCCCCGCCGACGTCGTCACCGAGGTGACCGGGCGCGTCATGCCGAACGGGCTGCTCGAGCCGGTCGCCTGAGCGGCGCCGGCTCCGCTCGCTCGGCTCACGTCAGTCCCTGCTCGCGCGCGAAGCGCGCCGCTCGCGTGCGGTTCGGCACGCCCGCCTTGGTCAGGATGCTGCGGACGTGGTTCGCCGCCGTGTGCTCGCTGATCACCAGCTCGTTCGCGATCTCGCGGTTGCTGAGCCCGGCCGCGACGAGCCGGAGCACCTCGGTCTCCCGGGCGGTCAGGCCGCCGATCCCCGGCGCGGCGGATGCCTCGGGCAGCGCCCGGAGCACGCGCACGAGCCCGAGCGGCTCGGCGATCGCCCGCGCCCGATCGGCGAGCGCGCGGGACTCGGCCACGTCGCCGTGCGCACGGTGGAACGCCGCCGCCGACGCCGCGGTGTACGCGAGGTCGATCGGTGCGCCGAGCCGGTCGGCGAGGGTGAACGCCCGATCGTACGCGGCCGCCGGGTCGCCGTCGCCGCAGACGGCGTCGAGGTCGCCCAGGTAGCGGTCGGCCGGGCCGAACTGGGCCACGAAGTAGCCCGACACGAGGTTCATGCCGGCGTACTCCGCGACGAGCGGGCGGAGCGCGGTCGAGGCATCCCGATCGCGCAGAGCCACCGCCGCCTCGGCCATGAAGGCGAGCCGGGCCGGCCAGTCCGACGACAGGTGCACGCGCTCCTCGTCGTGCTCCAGCATCCAGTGCAGCATCCGCCGCGCGCCCGCCTCCTTGCCGAGCTCGGTGTACAGCGCGAGCAGGCCGGGCGTCCACGACGAGGTCGCCGGCTCGTCGCCCGTCAGCAGCGCCGAGAACCCCGCCAGCCGGCCGGTCTCGCGGCGCAGCATGTACTCCTGCACGGCACCGGCGCTCGACGGGGCATCCGACCGGAAGAGGTGCTCGATGCGCACGATCTTCGCCAGGGCGAGGCTCGCGTCGGCGAGCCGCCCATCGGCGAAGGCGCGGCCGAAGTGCGCGCACTCGGCCCAGTACGTCCAGAACGAGCCGAACCGCTGCGCGCTCGCCTCGAGCCAGCGCTCCGCGCGCGCCATCGCCTCCGCATCGCCGATGAGGTAGCCGCCGTGGGAGGTCACGCTGCCGCAGTGCCCCATCCAGTCCTCGATGAGCCCCGTGTCGGTGAGGAGGGCGGCGAGCTCGTCCGACCAGGCGAGCCGGTCGCGGATGCCCTCCGGGCGGAGCGTGTGCCACATGCGCGTGCGGATCACCGCCGCGAGGCAGTGCACGTCGTCCTGCTCGCGGGCGAGCGCGAGCGCCCGGTCGCCGATGGCGCCCGCCTCGACGAGGTCGCCGGTGTAGGCGACCGCACGGGAGAGGCTGCTCAGCGCCTCGATCGCGAGCGGATCGTGCTCGTCGACGTCGGCCGCGTCGAGCGCGTTGCGCAGGTGCTCGGCGGCGTGCGCGCCGTGCAGGCCCGGCCGCCAAGACGAGTCCTCGAACCCGATCGCCGCCCGCAGGCGCACCCGCGGGTCGCCCGACTGGAGCACGGCCGCGTGCTGCTCCCGGGCCTTCACGAAGTCGCCGGCGAGCGTCCAGCTCCGAGCCGCCCGCTCGCGCAGGCGGACGACCTCGTCGGCCCGCGACGACAGGCCGGCCGCGCGGGCGAACAACCCGGCCGCCTCGTCGTGGGCGAGCCGCACGTCGGCCGACTCGGCGGCACGGATCAGGTAGGTCACGGCGCGCTCACCGGTGCCGAGCGCGCGGGCCGCGGCGTAGTGGTGGGCGAGCCGCTGCACCAGCCGGGGCGCCGTCGGGAACCGGGCCTCGAGGGTGCGGGCGATGCGCGCGTGCAACCGCGTCGCCTCCGAGGGCGGGATCGGGTCGAGCACCACCTGGCGGGCGATCGCGTGCGGGAACCGGTAGGGATCCTCGGGGCGCGCCGGCGCCTCCAGCAGGCCGCTGCGCACGATCGCGTCGACCGCCTCGAACGTCTCGTCGGGGGAGCCGTCGGCGATCGCGATGAGCTCGACGATGTCGACCTCCTGCCCGAGGAGGGCCGCGATGCGCAGCACGCCGACCTCGCGCTCCGACAGCATCGCGAGGCGCGGGGCGAGGAGCTCGAGTGCCGATTCGGGCGTCCGCATCCGGCCGGTGGGGGCCGCGAGGGCGGCGAGTACCTCCCGCCACGTCGCAGTGACGAGGAACGGGTTGCCGCCGGTCAGCTCCATGAGGGCGTCCGCGGGGCGGGAGCCCTCGACCGGCGGGATGTCGCTGCCGGCCGCCACGAGGAACTCCGCCACGTCGGTCGGCGCGAACGGCAGGAGGGGCAGCCGCCGTACGCCGGGGAGGTGGGTGAGCCGCGCGACCGTCGCCGCGAGCGGGTCGGAGCGGTCGGGCGGTTCGCTCCGGAACGCGGCCAGCACGAGGATGCGCGCGTCGGCGACGGCGACGACGAGCCGGGTGAGCAGCCGCAGCGCGTCCTCGCCGGCCCAGTGGAGGTCGTCGAGCACGACGACGATCGGGTGCACGCGGGACGCGTCGACGAGCAGGTCGACGGCGGCGTCGAGCAGCCGGTCCTGGGCGATGGGCGGGGCATCCGCGGCGTCACGGGCGGTGAGGGCGGCGCGCACCATGGCGGGGAGCTCGCCGCCGTCGCCGTCGCCGTCGCCGCCGAGCGCGTCGAGCAGCGGTGCGAGTGCCTGGTCGAACGGCTCGAACGGGCGGCCGAGCTCCTGGATGCACGCCCCCGCGAGCACCGCGGCGCCCGCCTCGTGCGCCTCCTCGCCCAGTCGCGCGAGGAGCCGCGACTTGCCCGTGCCGGGATCGCCGCTGAGGAACACCGCCTGCCCGGCACCGGCCTCGGCGTCGGCGAGCGCCGAGCGCAGCACGTGGAGTTCCTGGCGTCGGGCCACGAAGGGCGGGGCGCTGGTGTTCGTCCAGCTCGACGGCAGTGCCGGAGCGGTCCAGGACCGCATGTCCTCACGATATCCCCGGCCCCGTGCGGCGGTCGATGACGCGAATTGCCTATGCCGGCCCCGCGCCGAAGATGACCGGTCCGCGTCATGCGGCCGTGCGGGGCGATTCCTAGCGTCGGCCTCAGCCGGCCGCCGGACGCGAGCCGGAGACGAAGGAGTCATCATCATGAACACGCGTTCCGCCCTGCTGGTGGTCCCGCTCGTGCTCGCCGGCGTCGCGCTGTCGGGCTGCAACCTGACGGGCGCCGCAGGCAAGGGGACGGGATCGGTCGGCACCGTCCATGCGCCCGCCACGACGACCAACACCGAGGTCTGCCACATGCCGGCGTGGATCCGGGAGCGCGCCCCGGAGGGCGTGTGCACCACCGCGCCCGACGTGCAGGACGACCTGAACCTCGGCGAGCTGCACCAGGAGCGGATGCAGCAGTGACGGCGGCGACGGCGGGGGTCCGTATCCTCGACGGGTGCAGACCTTCACCGCCGCCGACGGCACCGCGATCGCCTATCACCGCATCGGCGACGGGACGGAGCCGCCCGTGCTCTTCGTGCCGGGCGGCCCGTGCCGCGGCGTCGAGTACCTCGAGGACCTGGCCGGCGCCGGCGAGGTGCCCCCGATCGTCGTGCTGCACCCCCGTGGCACGCCCACGACCGGGGGCCGCTCGCGCGGCTGGTGGACCGACGCCGACGACCTGGTCGGCCTCGCCGACCACCTCGGGCTCGGCTCGTTCGACCTGATGGCCCACTCCGCGGGCACGCGGCTCGCGCTCGCCGCGGAGGCACGGTACCCCGACCGCGTGCGCCGCCTCGCGCTGCTGACGCCTGCGGCCGCCTGGCTCGTCGACGCCGAGCGGGACAGCGTCGAGATCGGCCGCCGGCGTCACGAGCCGGCGGTGGATGCTGCGCTCGATTCCCTCACCGGCCCGGAACCGGTCGACCAGGCCGCGTTCGACGCCGCCCGCGTCGTCGAGGGCCCAGCCGGCTACGCCCACTGGACCGCCCGCGAGCAGGCGCACGACGCGGTCGGCGGCTGGGAGCTCGCGTCGATCGACGCCTACTTCACGGGCGTGCCGGATGACGCGCGCGAACGGGTCCTCGCCGCGCCGCGCCGGCCGACCCTCGTCATCGGCGGCGACGGGGACATCCTCGTCGGGGTGCGCACCGTCGAGGCGTACGCCGCCGCGCTCGACGCCGACCTGCGGATGCTGGCCGACTGCGGCCACTACCCGTGGGTCGAGCAGCCGGCGGCGTTCCGCGCCGCCCTCGACGGATGGCTCGCCGAGGGCTGACCCGACGACGTGCCGCGCGCGAGGGTGCGCTCGACGCGGCCCCGGCCTAGCATCGAGTGACGGCCCCCGCCGACGACCCCCGATCGATCGACCCCCCGGTCGAACCCCCTACGGAGCCACAGTGACGCCTGCCGACGACGCGCGCTCGCCCGCCTTCGGCGCGCCGGTGCCCGATCTCGCCGCCTGGCTCCCGCCGGGCGGCGCCCATCAGGCGCCGACGCCCGCCGATGCCGGGCCGACGGTCGAGCGGACCGCGATCACGCGGCCCGGACGGCGCACCGCCGACATCCAGCGCTACTACCTCTGCTCGCTCGAACCGAGCGGCGAGTTCGACGAGGTGATCGTCGCGGTGAGCGACGGCGACCGGCGCCGCTACTTCACGACGCGCGACGGCGCCGCGATGCACGAGGTCGACGAGGACGAGTTCGAGCTGCGCCGAGCCAGTGGCACCCGGTCGCTCCTCGAACTCTCCGACCGCGAGCTGGGCGACCTCGAGACCGAGCTCGGCTTCGTGCGGCCGGTGCGCGGCCGCAACCCCGTGGCCGAGCAGGCCGCGCGCCCCTGGGTGGCCGATGCGGTCGCGGCGGTGCGTCGGGGCGAGGTCGTCGGTGAGGCTCCCGAGGGCGGCGAAGCTCCCGAGGCGACGGATGCCCCCTCCCAGGCCGCGGCGGATGCCCCGACCGCACTGCTCGAGCCGCTGCCGGCGGAGCTCGCCGAGGCGACTCCGGGCGGCGAGTCCTCGCCTGTGGAGGAGCCCGTGCCCGCCGAGCCCGTGCCCGCCGAGGAACCCGTGCCTGCCGCGGAACCCGTGCCTGCTGGGGAGTCCGTGCCCGCCGCCGCCGACGAATCGGCCTCCGGCCCCGTGCCCGTGCGTGCGGAGGCGTCGGCTCCGGATGCGACGGAGGTCGCGCCGGCGCCGCCCGCGACCCCACCGGTGCCGTTGATCGTGCCGGCCCCGCCGGCCGTGCCGGGCCCGCCGGCCGCGTCGCCCGCACCGGCCGCGCCGTCCGCACCCGTTCTCCCGGTCGCCGTGCCGGTCGCTGTTCCCCCGGTCGTCGCCGAGGCGCCGGCCGATCCGCCCCCGACCCGCCGGTCGCGCGACCGGCAGCCCCCCGCCGACGACGACGCCGCCGAGGTGGCCGCCGCCGAGGAGTTGAGTCGGATGATCGAGGAGTTCGAAGCTGTGATGCACGGTACGACCGAGGCCTTCCCGCAGTCCCAGCAGCCGGGACACGTCGCCCCCGCACCGGCGCAGGCCGCCGCGACCCTGCCGGCCGACGCCAAGGCCGAGGCCGACGCCTGGTCGCAGGTGGGCCTCGCCAAGGGCATCGCGTTCGTCGCCCACCGCGGTCAGGAGGACCGCGTCGGCGCCGCCTACATCGACCACCCGGGCCGGGTCGCCGAGGCGTTCGACCCGGTCGCCGAGCCGGTCGAGACCGCGGCCGCCTGGTTGCACGGCGTGCTCGAGCGCAGCGACCTGACCGAGCGGGAGCTCGCCGAGGCCGGCGTCGCCCCGGAAGTGATCGAGGTGGTCCGCGTGCTCACCCGTGCGGGCGAGGCATCCGACGACGAGTACCACGCGCGCGTCGCCCGGCACCCGGTCGCCCGCCGCGTGCTGCTCGCCGACCTCGCCGACGAGACCGCGCCGTGGCGCCTCCGGCGCCTCGACCACGATGCGCAGCAGCGCCTGGTCGAGGCATCCCGTCGCGCCCGCCTGGTGCTCGGCGCCGACTGACGGCGAGCCCCGACGCCGGGCTGCACCCGACGCCGGGCTGCACCCGACGCCTGCCGCCGGCCCCCTTCGCGGATGAGGAGGAATCCGACCGAGGTCGGCGTGTCGGCACCCGACACGCGGCCTCTCCCGGAATTCCTCCTCATCCGCGTCCCGAGGACGCGAGACGTGCGCCGTGATCAGTCCGCGGTCGCCCCGACCGGCCGCCCGAGCCGCGCCCCCACGACGCCGAGCGCCGCGGCGACGACCATCATCGCGGCGACGGGCCACCAGTGGCCGGCCCACGCCACGAGCGCGGTCGCCGCGAGCGGCGCGAGCCCGCCGCCGACGATCGATGCCGCCTCGCGCCCGATCGAGATGCCCGAGTACCGGACGCTCGGATCGAACAGCGAGGTGAAGTAGGTCGGCTGCGCGCCGTCGCCGGCCGCGTTGACCCCGCCGATCGCGAGCGCGATCACGGCGATGACGAGCACGGCCGACCCGGTGTCGAGCACGGCGAACAGCGGGACGGCGAGCAGGCCGAGTCCGACGAGCGCCGCGGTGATGAGCCGCCCCGGCCCGATGCGGTCGCCCAGCGCGCCCCAGAACGGGCAGAGCACGGCGGCGACCGTCGCGCCGACGAGGAGCGCCGTAAGCGTGACCCAGCGCTCCAGCCCGAGCACGGTCGCGGCGTAGCCGAGGCAGAACACCGAGATGACGTAGAAGCTCGTGTTCTGGCCGACCCGCACGAGGAACACGGCCACGACGTTCCGCGGCTGCCGCAGGGCGGCCACGAGCGGTCGCCGGGCGCGCCGGTCGTTCTGCGCTAGGGCGACGAACTCGGGCGTCTCGTCGACGCGGAACCGCAGGTACGCGCCGACGCCGAGCAGCACGAGGCTCGCGAGGAACGGCACGCGCCAGCCCCACGCGAGCAGCGCCTCCTCGTCGAGCAGCGCGACGAGCACGACGAACGCGAGGTTGCCGAGCACGAGGCCGACGTAGACCGCGCTCGACACGAACCCGCCGCGGATGCCCCGCCCCGACCTCGCGTGCTCCAGCGCCAGCAGCACCGCGCCGCCCCACTCGCCGCCGGTCGCGAGTCCCTGCAGCAGGCGCAGCGCGACGAGCAGGGCGGGCGCGATCGCGCCGACCTGCGCGTACGTCGGGAGCAGCCCGATCGCGGCGGTCGCGAGGCCCATCACGAGGAGCGTGGCGAACAGCACCCGCCGTCGCCCGTGCCGGTCGCCGAGCGCCCCGGCGAGCAGTCCGCCGAGCGGTCGGGCCACGAACCCGGTCGCGTACACGGCGAACGACAGGAGGATGCCCGTCAGCGGGTCGGCGGCCGGGAAGAACAGCGCCGGGAAGACGAGCGCCGCCGCGGTGCCGTAGAGGAAGAAGTCGTACCACTCGAGCACCGTGCCGAACGAGGCCGCGACGACGGCCCGGCGTGCGGGCGCACCGTCGCCCGTCCCGCGTGTCCCGCCCGTTCCGCCCGGCTCGCCTGCACGGTCCGGCCGCCCGGCGTCGCCGTCGGGCGATCCGACCGGCGCGCCGGCGACGATCGTGCCGCCGCTCACGCGGTCACCTCCGCGGCGACCGCGCCGACGAGCGGCGCCGCGAAGAACGCCAGCTCGTGCTCGGACGAGATGCGGAACGCGCGACGCATCCGCTCGCGCACCTCGGGCGTCGCGCGCGACGCGGCGGTCGTCGTGATCGCGATCGCCTCGCGGGTCGCGACGGCGAACGCGGGATCGGCGTACGTCTCGAGCCACGACGCGTACGGATGCTCCGGCCGGCGTGCCGCCTCGCCGAAGTCGCCCGCGGCGAGCCTGGCCCCGAGGTCGGTGTACAGCCAGAAGCACGGCAGCAGCGCGGCGACCAGCACCGGGTACTCGCCGCGCTGCGCGGTCGCGAGCAGGTGGTCGAGGTACGCCGTGGTGGCGGCCACGGGCTCGGCCGCGAACGTCTCGGCCGCGCGCACCGCGTCGGTGGAGGCCCCGGGAGCACCGGGCGCGGTGGCGCCGTCGGATGCCCCGACGAGCCACCGCTCGTGCAGCTCGAGCTCGCCGACGATCGACCCGTGCGCCGAGTTCGCCCAGAACGCCTGGGCCGCCGGGTCGGGCGCGAGCCGCGCGGCCTCGGCGAGCACGCGGGCGTAGTCGCGGAGGTACAGCGCGTCCTGCGCGAGGTACGCCGTGAACGGGCCGCGGTCGAGGGTGCCGTCGGCGAGCCCGCGGATGAACGGCAGCGCGTCGATCGCCTGTCGGACGTCGGCGATGCCCGCCCACCACTCCTGTTCCACCTCTGCCGGTGTCGGCGCGGTGGCGGTGCCGCCGCGCGACCAGAGGCCCGCGAAGTGGTGCACCGGGCCGTGCCCGGACCCGACGCCGAGGGACTCCCCGTGGCGCAGCGACTCCCGCAGCCAGCGCCGGGCCTCGGCGACCGCCGGCTCCCAGTCGCCGCGCGCGGCGCGGAGCGTCGCGATCGCCGACGAGAGCGAGCAGCCGGTGCCATGGGTCGCGGTGGTCGCGATGCGGTCGCCCGGGAACTCGACGATGGTCGCCGTCGCGGCGTCGACGAGCGCGTCGGGAGCGTCGTCGCCGAGGAGGTGGCCGCCCTTCGCGAGCACTCGCACGCCGTATCCGGCCGAGACGGTTTCGGCCTGCGCGATGACACCCGCCCAGGTGGTCGCGGGTTCGGCGTCGGCGAGCACGGCGAGCTCGGCGACGTTCGGCGTCACCAGGTCGGCGAGGGGGAGCAGGTCGCGCAGCGCCCGCTCCGCGTCGGGGTCGAGCAGGCGGTCGCCGCTCGTGGCCACCATCACGGGGTCGAGCACGACGACGGGCGGCCGCACGCGGCCGAGCCAGTCGGCGACGGTGCGGATGACGTCGGCGTTCGCGAGCATGCCGACCTTCACCGCGTCCACGCGGATGTCGTCGGCGATCGCGTCGAGCTGCTCGGCGAGGAACGCGGCCGGCGGCACGTGCACGCCGCGTACGCCGCGGGTGTTCTGCGCGGTGAGGGCCGTGATCGCGGCCATGCCGTAGCCGCCGACCGCCGAGATCGACTTGAGGTCGGCCTGGACGCCGGCCCCTCCGGACGGGTCGCTGCCGGCGATGCTGAGCACGAGGGGCACCTGCGCCTTCGCCGCCGGGCGAGGGGCGGCGGTCGGGGTCTCGATACGGTCGCTGCGCTCCCTACTCGACCACCGGTCGGCGGGGACCGCTCCCGCCCACGCCGCCGCGAACGACACCGACACCGCCTGCGGGTCGGGTGCGGCGCAGATCGCCGACACCACGGCCACGCCTGCGGCGCCCGCCTCGACGAGGGGCGCGACATCCGTCACGCGGATGCCGCCGATCGCGACGCACGGCAGTTCGGCCGCCGCGGCGAGGCGGGCGAAGCCGTCGACGCCGAGTGCCGGCGGGTGGTCGGGCTTGGTCGTCGTCGGGCGGATCACGCCGACGCCCAGGTGGTCGACCGTGCCGCGGGGCATCCGTGCGACCTCGGCGAGGTGCGCCGGCGTGTTCGCCGTGAGGCCGACGATCGCGTCGGGGCCGAGGGCGGCGCGCGCCGCGACCGGCGACGCGTCGCCCTGCCCGAGGTGCACCCCGTCGACGCGGATGCCCCGTGCGCGTGCCGCGACGGCGACATCGAGCCGGTCGTTCACGAGGAGGGCCGCCCGGCCGTCGATCGCCTCGGCGAGCTCGGCGAGCTGCCGCAGCACGTCGGCGTCGGAGGCATCCTTGTCGCGCAGCTGGACCGTGCGCACGCCGCCCGCGACCGCCTCGGCGACGACGGCGGCCACGCCGCGGTCGCCGCACAGGGCGGCGTCGGTGACGAGCATGAGCGAGAGGTCGAGCGCGGTGCGGGCGCTCACGCGGCGGTCCCGTCGGCGGCCACGACGTCGGACCGCGGCACCGAGGTGGTCACGGTCACGTGCGCCCGGGCGCGGAGGTCGGCGGCGTCCACGCTCGCGAGCGCGTCGAGGAACCGGGCGGCGAACGTGCCCGGCCCCGGCCGGTCGCCGGCCGTCGCGAGCTCGGCCGCGACCGTGTACGCCAGGGTCGCCGCGACCGTGGCGGAGAACTCGTCGACGCCCGCGTCGCCCTCGGCCCGAGCCGCCCGCGCGGCTCCGAGGAACGCGGCCGTGACCGCGCCGAGCGCGCAGCCGCCGCCGGTCACCCTGGTGAGCAGCGCGTCGCCGTTCGCGATCCGCGCGACGCGGGTGCCGTCGGTGATGAGGTCGACCGGCCCCGAGACGGCGACTACCGAGCCGAACGTCGTGGCGAGGTGCGCGGCCGCCTCGGCGGCGGCATCGGTCGAGTCGGCGGCGTCGACGCCGCGGCCGCCGGCGCCGGTGCCCGCGAGGGCGAGGATCTCCGACGCGTTGCCGCGGATCGCGGTCGGCCGGAGCGCGACCAGCTCGTGCGCGAGCGCCGTGCGGATCGGCAGGGCGCCGATCGCGACGGGGTCGAGCACCCACGGCGTGCCGGCCGCGGTCGCGGCGGCGACGGCCTCCCGGGCGGCCTCGCGCTGCTCGGGGTTCGGCGTGCCGAGGTTCACGAGCAGGCCGCCGGCGACGCCGGCGAACGGCCCGGCCTCGCCGACGATGTCGACCATCGCTGGTGCCGCGCCGATGGCGAGCAGCGCGTTCGCGGTGAAGTTCGTGACGACGCTGTTCGTGATGCAGTGCGTCAGCGGGGTCGTGGCGCGGAGCCGTTCGAGGAGCGCCGCGGCGTCCTCCCAGGCATCCGTCCGTTGGGCAGGGTCGATGGAGAGGCGTGCGCGCATGGCGACATCCCTTCGCTAGTCCGAACTAGATCAGGTTCGACGGGTGTGTTCTCAGCCGTGCGGAACGCACGGCACCCCGTGTCACTGGTCGCGAGCCTAGCGCGACGCCCGCCCGAGCACGACCGACGGGCGCGGCGGGCGCAACCGTGCGAAGCCGCGGCGAATCCGGAAGTTCATCTCCGGTCGCTTGCGGCGCCCGCCCGACTGCCCTAGCGTGCCCCCGACGTTGGACCGTTGGGGGGCGGACATGGGCGTTGGGAAGGTGCGCGCGCACGGCACGCGTCGGATCGCGATCGGGGCCACCGCGGCGGTCGCCGTGACACTCGGCATCGCGGCGCCGGCCGCCGCGGAGGTCGCGTCGGTCCGACCGGTCGGCACCTGCGGGGAGTTCGCCGAGGCGCTCGAGACGTCTGGAACCGTGGTGCTCACGCGGACGATCGGCGCGACGTTCGCGGAATGTCCGCCCGCCGAGCTCGGGGCGGGGGCGGACGTCGTGATCGACCTCGTCCGGTACGGGCTGTACCTCGGCGGCGACGACGCCCCCGGCGCCGGGTTGTTCGTGCCCTCCGACGCCAGGCTCACGATCCGCGGTGAGGAGCAAGGCGCGTACCTGTACGCAGGGGGCTCCGATGGAGCGGGCATCGGCGCCCGGCCCGGATCCGGCCCGAGCGGCGATATCCGGATCGAGGGCGGCTACGTCCAGGGCTTCAGCGTGCACGCTGCCGGCGTGGGTGGCGCCGACGGCGATGCCACCGTCGTCGTGACCGGCGGACGGGTGTTCGGCGGCGCGTACTCGGAATCGAGTCCCGTCAACGCCGCCGGGATCGGCGGCGGCGTTCGCGGCGTGGGCCGGGTGACCGTCCTCGGCGGCATCGCGGAAGGCCGGTCGGTGGTGGGTGCGGGCATCGGCGGCGGCGCCGAGGGCGACGGCGTCGTGACGATCGACCTTCCCGCCGACGAAGGGCAGTGGGTCTCCGCGGAGAGCCGTTCGGGCTCGGGCATCGGCACCGGGAACCGCGGCGGCTCCGCCGTCGTCGACATCCGAGGCGGTCGCGTGATCGCCTCGGCCTGGGGCGCGAGCGGCACTGGCCTCGGCGATGTGGCGAAGCGCGGCAGCGTGACGATCTCCGGCGTGCCGTCGGTGGACGTCGACTCGATCCGCAGCGGACGCATCGAGATCCTCGGCGGCTCGGTGTACGGCAGCGACCGCGCCGCGGCGATCGATCCGCGGCCGGTCGCGGGCCCGACGCCGCTCTCGCAGGCGTACGTCGCGGTGGTGAAGGGCGGTCGACCGGTGGTGCCGGGCCCGCGGCTCGTCGTGGTCGACGCGGCCGGGGCGCCGACCGGGTACGAGGCGTTGGCAACGGCGCGGGGGAGCGCCTACCTATGGCTCCCGCCGGGGCCGGCGTTCATCCGCGCGGAGGTCGACGGGGTCCGTCGCACGTTCCCGGTGACCGTCGCCGCCGACGGCTCGACCCGGGCGACGCTCGACTTCAGCGGGCCGACCCTGCAGGACCGCATCGTCGCCCGCTTCGCCGAGCTCGCGCGGCGCCTCGGCGACAGCGACGCGGCGGTCGCCCGGATCGCGAAGGAGCTGCGCATCCCGGAATCGACGGTGCGGTACTGGCTGCGGCAGGCGGGCGAGCTCGGCTGATCCCGCGACGGATGCTCCTACGGCGCGAGGCTCCCCAGGAAGTCGAACGCCCCGCCGACGGCCTCGACGACGCCGCCCGAGGCATCCACCAGGTCGCCGACCGCGAGCCCGAGCTCGACCATCGAACCGAGCGCGTCGGCGAGGAGGAAGAGGTCGCTCGTGACCTCGAGCGCGTCGCCGAGGGTCGCGAGCGACGTGTCGCCGAGCTCGCTGTACTGGAGCCTGAGGTGCGCGACCCACTCCCGCTCGATGCCGAACAGCACCGCGTACGGCAGCAGCCGCTCGTTGAGGCGGAACCGGCCGGCGTCGGTGTCGAGCACCTCGCGCAGGTCGGCGGGCACGTCGGCGAGCTCCGCGCCCTGCGGCGACTGGAGGGCGCGCAGCCGGTCGGCCTCGGCGACCGTGAGGTACTGGCGGATGCCGTCGAGGTGCTGCCGCCAGGGGAGGGCGGCGGACGTGAACCGGTGCGGCCGGCCGGCCGGCGTGACCGCGAGGGCGGCGATGATCGCCGCGAGTGTGCCGATCGCGATGCCGAGCTCGAGGCCGCTGCCGTCGATGAGCGCCAGGCCGATCGGCCAGATCGCGATGACGAGCATGAGCGAGGCGATCCAGCGCAAAACGGAGCGGCCGGCGGTGCGGCCGTCGACGAGGCCGGCCCGGGTGAGCTCCCGCACCTCGCGGTCGGCGAACTCGCGCAGCCGGCGGCCGACCGCGCGGCCGTCCTTCGAGAAGCGGCGGACGCGATGGCCGGGATGCCCCGGGCCGAACAGGGCCTCGAGCAGCAGGGCCTCGCGAGCGTCGAAGGTCGCGCCCTCGACGAGCTCGACGGCCACGGTCGCGCGCTTCCCGCTCGACGTGTCGGCGATGAGGCGCACCTTGCGCCGCACGGCGAGGTCGAGGAGGCCGGCGGTCGCGGCACGGCGCTCGCGGCCGGCGAGGACGGCGTCGCCGACGACGGTCGACCCGCGCCGCGGCGCGTACTCGACGACGAGGGAGCGGGGCAGGCGCCCGTCGCGCACGCGAGCGGTGATGGCGCACGCGAGCAGGACGACGGCGATCGCGGCGGCGAGGACGACCGCAGGCAGGATGGACACGCTGGGAGCCTAGCGAGGGCGGTTGCCGCTCCGGCGGAGCGGGCGTAGGTTGCGAGCGTCGACGACGTCGTCGAAACCCGAGGGAGGTCCCCCATGCCTGCCACCCCACTGCCCGCGAGCGGTTCCCTGCCCGGCGATGACGGCAGCCCCGACGATCGGACCTGCGACGCGAGCGGGATGATCGAGATCCACCGGATGTTCCGCGCCGGCTTCGCCGAGGCGCCGTCGCTGGTGCGCGGCGTCGCCGAGGGCGACGCGAGCCATGCCGATGCCGTCGGCGGGCACCTCGACATGCTCGCCGTGGGACTGCACGCGCACCACGAGGGCGAGGACTCGCGGCTGTGGGGTGCGCTGGTGCAGCGGGCGCCGAGGTGCGCCACGCACGTGGCCCGGATGCAGGCGCAGCACGCGGCGATGCTCGTGCACCTCGACGCCCTCGATGCGGCGCTGCCGGCGTGGCGGAAGCACGGGCGCGCGGCCGAGGCATCCGCCGTGCTCGCCGCGCTCGACGGGATCAATGCGGCCCTCGAGGTGCACCTGCCCGACGAGGAGGCGAACATCGTGCCCGTGATGGAGATGACGATCACGCCGCAGGAGATCCGCTGGTTCTCGGAGCACGGGCGGCGCGCGACGCCGAAGGGGAAGTCGTGGGCGCAGCTCGGGGCGATCCTCGCAGCGCAGCCCGACGGCGGCGAGGCGTGGCAGCGCGAGCACCTGCCGGCGCCCGCGCGGCTGGCGTGGCGGCTGATGGGACGCCGCCGTTACGAGGCGGAGCGCGCGTCGCTGACCCGCCCGGGGCGGTAGCGGCCGCCGCGAACCTCCGAGTCCGGTGGGAGCGGGGCCTCGGCACGTCCCGCATCTGCTCTACAGGTGTAGATTAGAGCGATCAGACACCGAGGTCGACACCGCACACGAGTCAGGAACCCGCGCCGATGCCGACCTCTCGCCCGGGCCACCTCCCGGGCCCGAACGAAAGGTCATGACATGGCACGCGTCTCCGGCAAGGTCGCCCTCATCAGCGGCGGGGCCCGCGGCATGGGCGCCTCCCACGCCCGCCTGCTCGTCGAGGAGGGCGCCAAGGTCGTCATCGGCGACCTGCTCGACGCCGAGGGCGAGGCGCTCGCCGCCGAGCTCGGCGACGCCGTCCGCTACGTCCACCTCGACGTCACGAAGATCGCCGACTGGGAGCGGGCCGTCGAGGTAGCCGTCGCCGAGTTCGGCCGGCTCGACGTGCTCGTCAACAACGCCGGCATCGCGAACTTCGGCCCCATCGAGGAGTACACCCTCGAGGCATGGGACCAGATCATCGCGATCAACCTCACCGGCGTCTTCTACGGCATCAAGGCCGCGATCCCCGCCCTGAAGGCGTCGGGCAAGGGCTCGATCATCAACATCTCGTCGACCGCCGGCCTCCAGGGCTACGAGGCGCTGCCCGGCTACAACGCCGCGAAGTACGGCGTGCGCGGCCTCTCCAAGAACGCCGCCCTCGACCTCGGCCGCTACAACATCCGCGTGAACTCGGTGCACCCGGGCGTCATCCGCACGCCGATGACCGACGCGCTCGACACCCCGCAGAACCACGTCGCGTTGCACCGCGTCGGCGAGCCGATCGAGCTGTCGAACCTCATCCTGTTCCTCGCCAGCGACGAGTCGAGCTTCTCGACCGGCGCCGAGTTCGTCGCCGACGGCGGCGAGACCGCGGGTCTCGCGCACTACGACGCCTGACCCGGGTCGAGCACGGACGACGCGGATGCCCCGCGCGAGCACCGACGGCGGAGGTCCCAGGCCGCCGGCTCGCGCGGGGCATCCGCACGCCCGTCGCTACCCTGATCGCATGGCCACGCACCCTGCCGCGCACTCCGCTGCGACCGACGCGATCCGCGTCGATCCGCGGCAGCTGCGCACCCGGCACGCGCTCGCCGAGGCGCTCGTGCGGCTGCTCGAACGCACGCCGCTCGACCAGATCACCGTGGCCGAGCTGTGCCGCGAGGCCGGCGTGCACCGCACCACGTTCTACGGCCACTTCGACGGCGTCGCCGAGTTCGCGCTCGCCGAGTTCAGCCAGGGGATCGACCGCATCGCCGCCGTCGAGGTCGACCCGGCCGGCGAGTCCTCGCCCGACGTGGCGCGCCGCTACCTCGCGTCGATGCGGGCGATCCTCGCGCACATCGCCGAGGAGCGCGCCGGCTACCGGACCCTGTTCGGCCCGGCGACGCGCGGGGTCTTCCGCATCGCGCTCGAGGACCAGCAGCGCCGTCGCGCCCGCCTCGCGCTCGAGGTCTGGCGCGCGCAGGGCGTGCCCGGCGCTCCCGCGACGGATGCCGCGATCGAGCAGGCGGCCGCGTTCATCGCCGGCGGCCTCGTCGGCGTGATCGAGGCGTGGGCGCTCGGCGACGACGACGACACGGCGGATGCCTCGGCCCGCGTGCTCGACCTCATGCCGGCGTGGTGGCCGCGCGGCTGAGCCCCGCCCCGCCCCGCCGTCGCCCCGCCGCGCGGCTGAGGATCACTCCGCGTCACCACGCCTCGCCGAGCGGGTGCTCGGGCGACGTGAACTCGCCCCCGATCGGGCCGGGGCGTTCCGGCACCTCGGGCGGCGCGCCGTCGCGCGCGGTGAGGAACGCGATCGTGTCGTCCTGCGGTTCGAACCCGATGGCGTGGCCCGCCCGCAGGTCGAAGCCGCCGGGCGCGTTCGCCGACACGCCCCACACGATGTGGTGCCGGCCGTCGTCGAGCGCGATCGCCGCCTCGAAGAGGCGAGCGGTGTCGCCGGGCGAGAGCCAGTGCGACAGGCCCCGACCGGGGCCCGGCGCGAGGGTGAACGCGCAGATCCGCGCCGAGACGATGCTCATCCCGAAGCGGTCGGCGTAGAGGCTGCCGAGGGCCTCGAGCGCCGCCTTCGTGACGCCGTAGTACGTGTCGGGGCGCGGTACGAGCACCTCGGTGGCCGCGGCCTCCGCCGGGTCGGCGAACCCGACCGCGTGGATGCTGCTCGCGAGCAGCACGCTCCGCGCGCCGCCGAGGCGTGCGGCCTCGAGCACCTTCTGCGTGCCGTCGATGTTGACCCGCACGAGGTCGGCCCACGGCTGCTCCGTCGCGAGGGCCGCCAGGTGCAGCACGGCGTCGGCGCCGTCGAGCGCCGCGCGGATCGCGTCGTCGTCCTCGATCGACGCGCGGACGAGCTCCACCCGTCCGGGGTCGAGCGCGGCGGATGCCTCGCCCCACGGGCCGTCCTCCACGCGATCGGGCAGGTCGGTGTCGACGAGTCGCAGCATCCGGCCGGGCCGGTCGAGCAGCGGGACGACGAGTCGCCCGATCCGCCCGGACGCCCCCGTGACCGCCACCGTCTCGTGCCCCGGGTCGTGGGTCGCCATCGCAGCCTCCTCGTCGCGTCGTCCGGTCCGAGTCTGCCGCGCGCCGTGCCCGAGGCGGAAGTGTCATACCGTGTCGGAGGACCGCGTCGTCGGAACGCCGCGCACGACCCGAAGGAACCGCATGACCCTGACCGACCTGCTCACCTGGCCGCTGTTCGCGATCGCCGACCAGCCCGTCACCGTGGTCGAGGCGATCGGATTCGTGACGGGCGCCCTGTGCGTCCTGGCGGTCGCCCGGCAGAGCATCTGGAACTGGCCGCTCGGCCTGGTCAACAACGCCGCCTTCTTCGCCCTGTTCCTCGGCGTCGGCCTCTACGCCGACGCGACGCTGCAGGTCGTCTTCGCGGCGCTCAGCGTCTACGGGTGGATCAACTGGCACCGCCGCCGCGTCGGTGGCATCCGGCTGCCGATCCGCCGCGCCGGCCGGGTCGAGGTCGTGCTCGGGCTCGTCGCCGCGGTCGTCGCCACGGTCGCGGTCGCGCTGCTGCTCGCCGCCGAGACCGACTCGGCGGTGCCCTGGCCCGACGCCTTCGTGCTCGCGTTCTCGCTGCTGGCGACCTGGGGCCAGGCCCGCAAGCTCATCGAGCAGTGGTGGGTGTGGATCGCCGTCGACGTCGTGTCGGTGCCGCTCTACCTCGTCAAGGGGCTCTGGCTCACGGCCCTCCTCTACACCGGGTTCCTCGCCCTCTGCGTGTGGGGCCTCCGCGGCTGGACCCGCGAGCTGCGGGCCCAGCGCGCCGCGTATGCCGGACACGGCATGGATGCCCCGAGCGATCCGGTCGACGTCGAAGCCGGCACCGAGCACACGCGCGCGGCGGCGGTCCGCGCATGACCGCGCACGGACTCGTCATCGGCAAGTTCTACCCGTTGCACGCCGGCCACCTCGGTCTCGTGCGCTTCGCGGCATCCGAATCGGCCGCCCTCACCGTCATCGTCCTGGGCACCGTGTTCGAGTCGGGGTCGCACGAGCGACGCGCCGACTGGTTGCGCGCCGAGCTCGCGGCGGCGGGCGCCGAACTCGGCCACGTCGAGGTGCTCGCGGTGCGGTGCGATGCGCCCGAGGAATACGGCACCGAGATCGCGTGGGTCGCGAACGTCGCGATCATGCGGGCCGCGCTCGCAGCGGCCGGGCGGCCGGCGCCGACGGCGGTGTTCTCCTCCGAGCCGTACGGGGTCGAGCTCGCCGCCCGATTCGGTGCCGAGCACCGCGCCTACGACGTCGCGCGGGAGGGGCATCCGATCAGCGGCACCGCGATCCGCGCCGACCTCGCGGGCCGCTGGAGCGAGGTCGCCCCGGCGGCTCGGCTCGACCTCGCGACGCGGGTCATCGTCACCGGCGCGGAGTCGACCGGCACGACGACGCTCACGACCGCGCTCGTCGACCACTACCGGGCGAACGGCTTCGCGGCGATGCCCGTCGTGCCCGAGTACGGCCGCGACTTCACCTACGAGCTGCACGCCGAGACCGAGGAGCGGCTCGGCCGCGAGGTCGCGATGGACGACCTCGTCTGGCTGCCCGAGCACTTCGCCCGCATCGCCGAACGCCAGAACGAGCTCGAGGACGCCGCCGCGATGGCCTGCCCGCTCGTCATCGCCGACACCGACGCGTTCGCGACCGAGCTGTGGGAGCGGCGGTACCTCGGTGCGACCTCCGACGAGACGCACCGCTTCGGCACCGATCGGCTGCCGCCCCGTGACGTGTACCTCGTCACCGACCACGTCGGCGTGCCCTTCTTCCAGGACGGCTGGCGCGACGGCGAGCACATCCGCGCCGACATGAACGGATGGTTCGTCGACGAGCTGACCCGCCGCGACGCGTCGTGGGTGCTGCTGCGCGGCGCTCCCGAGGAGCGGCTCCGCTACGCCGTGCGCCTCATCGACGCCCTCTGGGCGCGCAACGCCACGTTCGCGTCGCCCCCTTGGCGTTCGTCGCCCCCGTCGGTCGAGTAGCGCCCGAGCGCAGCGAGGACGCGTATCGAGACCCCTCCCCCGATCGCGGGTGATACCGCTCCCACCCCGGCAGGAGTAGCCTCCGGTCATGGAGCGTGTACCCGACCTCCTGTCCCCCGCAAGCAGCACCCTCGGCATCGCGGTGCTGCCGGTGATCGCCCTCGCCGGGGCGCTGCTCGCCGCGGTCGCGATGGGCAGCCTCCTCGTCGCCTGGCTGCGGAAGCCGACCGAGCAGGGGTTCGGCACCACCGACCCGATGACGGCGGGCATCGTGCCGGTCGCCTTCGTCTCGGGCGAGGCATCCGCGCGGTGGCTCGCCGCGACCGTGCTGCAGCTCGCCGTCGACGGCACGCTCGCGATCCACGACCGACGCGAACCGGGCGACGAAGCGCAGGACGCGGCGCGACGCATCCGCCTCCTGGTCGCCTCGACCGAACCCTCGGCCGTGTCGCTCGCGACCGAACCGGGCGATCCTGAGGACGGAACCCTCGCGGCCATGCTCGCGCCGGGCCAGACCGGACCCACCACGCGGCCGCGCCCGGGGGCGACGGTCGACCTCGACCGCGTGGTCACCGGCAACGCGATGCTCCGGTCGATGACGCAGCGGCGGTTCCACGACGCCGCAGAGCTGTACCGCGAGCCGCGGCCGTCGGCCCGCTTCCGGCTCGCGACGCTCGGCAGCGTGATGGGCCTCGTTCTCGGTGCGCTGTCGCTGACGATCCGCGAGGCGACGAGCGATTCGGTGGCCTGGAGCGCGATCGGGATCGCGGCGGCCGCCGGGGCGCTGCGGGTGCTGCTGCCCCGCTTCATCCCGCTGAACGGCGCGGGCCTCGTACTGCGCGCGCGGGCGAACGACCTGCGCCGCGACGTCGCGGAGGTCGAGGTCGAGACGGTCGCGGCGGGGGAGCGGATGCTGCCCTGGGCGATCCTGTTCGGCGAGCCCTCGGTCGTCGACGCCGTCGGGCGCCGGGGCGAGGAGGCGGGCACCGCGCCCTCCTGGTACCGATCGACCGTGCCGTTCACAGCCGAGCGGTTCGGCTCGTGCCTCGCGCTCGTCACCGCCCAGCTGTCGCAGCCGATCCGCGTCGGCGGCCGGTCGTTCGCCCGCGGCGACGACTCGCGCTTCGGCGTGCCCTTGCTCTACGACACGCGCGGCTGGGGCGGCGGCTACCTGGCCGGCGGCGACGGCGGCGCCGGCTGGGGCGCGGCGACCGCCTACGACGGCGGCTTCGGCGACGGCGGCGGTGGCGGGTTCGACGGCGGTGGCGGAGGCTTCGACGGCGGGGGCTTCGGCGGCTTCGACGGCGGCGGAGGCGGGGGCGACGGCGGGGGCTGAGCCGCGGCGCCGGCGGCTGAGCTGCGGCGCCGACGGCGCATGGCGAATCGCACCGGGCTGTTGACGGCGCGGCGCGCCCGCCGCTACGGTCTGAAGGCTGCGCATCCGCGCAGCATCCCCGGACCAGCGGAGGGAGTCGTCGTGCACCTGCAGTATGCGACCGACCGGCCTTCCGTCGAGCGCGCCTCGGCGGCGCCCGCTCCCGCGACGAAGCTTGATCGTCGTTCGAGCGAACTCGACCAGCTGTTCGTCCAGGCACCCTGACCCCGCGGTCCATCCGCGACTCCGTCACCCCGGTGCCTGTTCGAGGCCCGGGGTGTCCTCCTGTCTGCGCGCGACCGGAGCCCTCGGGCCCCGGGACATCCGTGCAACACCAACCCAGACAGGAAAGGAACATGGAGACCATCTCCAAGCGGCTCGTCTCGTGGGCGAGCCTGATCGACGAGCAGACCGTCGAGCAGGCCCGCAACTCGTCGACGATGCCGTTCATCCACCCGCACCTCGCCCTCATGCCCGACGCGCACCTCGGGCTCGGCGCGACGGTCGGGTCGGTCATCCCGACCCTCGGCGCGATCATGCCGGCGGCCGTCGGGGTCGACATCGGTTGCGGCATGATCGCCCTGCGCACGCAGTTCGAGGCATCCGACCTGCCCGCCGATCGGCGGAGCGTGCGCGAGCAGATCGAGCGGGCCATCCCGCTGAGCGCTGGGAAATTCAACCGCAAGGTCGTCGCCACCGCGGCGCCGCGGATCGCGGAGCTCGAGGCCCTCGCCGAGGCGAAGGGCTTCGACCCCGCCCGGTATGCGGGGAACTGGCGCGAGCAGCTCGGCTCGCTCGGCAGCGGCAATCACTTCATCGAGGTCTCGGTCGACGAGCTCGACCGGGTCTGGCTGTTCCTGCACTCGGGCAGCCGGGGCGTGGGCAACAAGATCGCGCAGCACCACATCGCCGTCGCGAAGCGGCTCGCGAAGCAGTGGTGGATCGACCTGCCCGACCCCGACCTGGCCTACCTCGTCGAGGGCACGCCCGAGTTCACCCGGTACATCGCCGAGCTGCGCTGGGCGCAGCACTTCGCACTGCTCAACCGCGAGGAGATGATGGACCGCGTCGCCCGGCAGGTCGGCGAGTGGGTCGGCACGCCCGTGGAGGAGCGGGAGCGGATCAACTGCCACCACAACTTCACCGAGAGCGAGGAGCACTTCGGCAAGCGGGTGTGGGTGTCGCGGAAGGGCGCGATCCAGGCCGACGCCGGTCGGCCCGGGCTCATCCCGGGGTCGATGGGCACGGCGTCGTACGTGGTGGAGGGGCTCGGCCACCCGATGTCGCTGAACTCGTCGCCGCACGGCGCCGGCCGGGAGTATTCGCGCACGAAGGCGCGGCGCACCTTCACCCACGAGCAGCTGCGGGAGGCGATGCAGGGCATCGAGTTCCGCGACACCGACGCGTTCCTCGACGAGATCCCGCAGGCGTACAAGCCCATCGACCGGGTCATGGCCGACGCGGCCGAGCTCGTGCGGGTGCGGCACGTGCTGCACCAGCTGGTGAACGTCAAGGGGGACTGAGGCGGATGCCCCGGGCGGGGCGGATGCCTCGGGCTGCGGCCCGCGCGCTGGGCGCGCGGGCCGCGGCCTGCACCGGGAGCGGGCCCGGACAGGCGACCGCAGCGGCCGCACCCGATTCGGCCGCCGCGGCCGCAGCTCAGGCGATCGGCATCGTCGGCGGCTCGGGCGTCGACGGGATCGTGGGCTCGGTCGGGCTCGGGTACGTCGGTTCCTCGGGGGTCGGCGCGTTCGGTTCGGTCGGCGTCGTCGGGAACCCGGGCGCCGGCTCCGGGGAGTCGGGGGCGTCGGGGGCCGGCGGGCCGGTGGGCGTCTCGGGCGGAGCCGTGGGCGTCTCCGGCGGGTCGAGCGGTTCCTGCGGATCGGACATGGATGCCTCCTCTGCTGCGGTGCACGCTACGTGGGGCGCGGGGCGGCGTCGACCCCCTTGACGTCGCGCCGGCCGTGCCGCAGTGGGCTGCAGCTCGAGCCGGCGCCGTCGCCGCCGGCCGTCGCCGCGGCCGTCGTCGCCCCGCGATACCCTCCGTGCATGGTCGACGACCGGCGCGCCGGAGGCGCCGCGCACACGCGTGACGAGCTGCGCGACGCGCTCGTGGTGGACTTCCCGCTCCGCGGCGACGGGTGGATGGCGGTCACGACGCCCGCCCACCGCATCCCGAGCCACGGCACGGATATGTTGGCCCAGCGCTACGCCTACGACTTCGTGAAGGTCGACGACCGCCCCGGCGTGCACGTGCACCCCGCGAGCGCGTGGGTGACCGAGACCGTGGGTGGTCGCACGTCGGAGTGCTACGCGTGGGGTGCGCCGATCCACGCGCCCTTCGACGGCGAGGTGGTCGCCGCCGCCGACGGCATCGCCGAGCGTGCCTGGGTGAACCCGTTCCGCGAGTTCGGCCGCGCCGTGCGCAACGCGGCGACCTTCACCCCGGAGAAGCTGGCAGAGATCCTCGGCAACCACGTCGTGCTGCGGGCGACGGATGCCTCGAGCCTGCGTCCCGGCGGGGGCGTCGAGTCGCCCGGGGCATCCGCCCAGCCCGGGGCATCCGCCGCGACCGTGTTCGGCGGCTTCGCCCACCTGGCGACCGGCAGCGTGGCCGTGGCCGCCGGGCAGCGGGTCGCCGCCGGCGACGTGCTGGGCCGCGTCGGCCACACCGGCAACTCGACCTCGCCGCACCTGCACTTCCAGCTCATGGACGGCGCCGACCTGCTCACCGCGAGCGGCCTGCCGTGCGCCTTCCGGGCATACGAGGTGCAGCGCGACGGGGCGTGGCACCCGGTCACGGGCGGCGTGCCCGGGCGGCGGGAGCGGATCCGGTCGATCGACGGCACAATGGGCGGATGAGTCGTCGTGGGCTGATCCTCTTCGCTGCGCTCGGCATCGCGTGGGGCATCCCCTACCTCTTCATCAAGGTGGCGGTGAGCGAGCTCGAGCCCGCGATGGTGGTGCTGGGGCGGTCGGCGCTCGCGGCGATCCTGCTGCTGCCGCTCGCGTTCTTCCGGCGCGAGGTGGTCGCCGTCGTGAAGCGGTGGAAGCCGATGCTCGCCTACACGGTGGTCGAGATCATCCTGCCGTGGTACTTCCTGAGCTCCGCCGAGCAGACCCTGCCGAGCTCGACCGCGGGACTCCTGCTGGCCGCGGTGCCGCTCGCCGGTGTCGGCATCGCCTTCCTCATGGGCCGGCCCGAGCGGCTGAGTGGCGTCAACTGGGCCGGCATCGCGGTCGGCATGCTGGGCGTCGCCGCCCTCGTCGGGCTCGACGTCGCCGGCTCCGACCTCTTCGCGGTCGCCGAGATGGCGGTCGTGGTCGTCGGCTACGCGCTCGGCCCGGCGATCCTCGCACGGTGGATGCCCGACCTGCCGGGCGTCGGCGTCGTGGCGGTGTCGCTCGCCGTGACGGCCGCCGTCTACGTGCCGGTCGTGGCGTTCACCGGTGCCTGGCCGACCGAGGTGCCGTCGGCCGCGGTGATCTGGTCGATCGTCGTGCTGGCGGTGGTGTGCAGCGCCCTCGCGTTCCTGCTCATGGTCGCGCTCATCGGCGAGATCGGGCCGGTGAAGGCGACGGCGATCACCTATGTGAACCCGGCCGTCGCGGTCGCCGCCGGCGTGCTCGTGCTCGGCGAGCGGCTGACGGTGTGGACCGTGGTCGGCTTCGTCCTCGTGCTGCTCGGATCGTACCTCGTCACGAGGCGCGGCCGCGGGCGAGGACGTGGTGGGGCGGCGCCGCCGTCGGCGGGCGTGGAAACCTCCCCCGATCTGGGGATAGCGCGACCCTCGTAGCGGACGGCGCGCTCCGGTACGGTGTGCACGTCGCCCGCCCGCGGCGATGCGTACCCGCTCCCGAGAGGTACCGAAATGTCGCAGCGCACCCCCTTCCGCCGTGCCATCCGTTCCATCGCCGGCGCGCTCGCCGTCGCCGTGGTCGCCTCAGCCGCCGTCGTCGCCACCGCGCTCCCGGCGCAGGCCGCGCCGGTCGTGCCGACCACGCTCACGCTGGCGCGCGACGTGAACGCGGGCACCATCCCGCTGGTGCCCGACGGCACGACGTCGAACGGTGCCCTCTACGCCGAGACCGCCCCGCCCGGCATGGCACTGGCGTTCACCCCGGGCAACGGCATCGTGCTGCAGGGCACCCCGACGGTGGCGGGCACCTACCCCGTGCGGTTCGACGTCATCTGGGTCGACGGCGGCGGCGGGTTCCAGCAGTACACGGTGAACGTGACGGTGGTGCCGCCCGCGCCGACGTGGTCGACCACGTCGCCGCTCGCCGACGGCCGGGTCGGCAAGTCCGGTACGTGGGCCTTCCAGGCCTCCGATGCGACCTCCTACGCCCTGGCCGGGGGCGCCCTGCCGAGCGGCCTCGAACTCTCGAGCGCCGGCAGCCTCACCGGGACGCCCAGCATCGCGGGTGACTTCACGTTCACCATCGCCGCAACCGGGGCGGGTGGCACGACCGGGCGCCCGTTCATCCTGACCGTCGCGGAGGCGGCGCCCGCGCCGGTGTGGGTCACGACGTCGGTGCCCGACTTCCTGACGGGGATCGCCGGCTCGTTCACGTTCGTGGCGACGAATGCGACGACGTACTCCCTCTCCTCCGGGACCCTGCCGGCGGGCCTGACCCTCTCAGGCGCGGGCGTGCTCTCGGGCACGCCGACCGGCTCGGGGACGTCCAGCGCGACGATCCGCGCGACCAACGTCGACGGAGTCGGGGCCGACCGGCCGTTCTCCATCCGGGTCGTCCCGCCGCCCGTTTGGGTCGGCGCGACGTCGATGACCGTGACGGTCGGCCAGACGCTGCCGCTCCCCGGGCACTTCGAGAACATCTCGTTCGTGCACGACATCGTGCCCCCGGGCAGCCCGTACTCGTACGCGAACGGCAACGTGACCGGCCTCACCGTCGGGTCGGGCAAACTCCACCTCACGGGCATCCCGGCCAACTCCCATCCGTCGCTGGGTGCCATCATCGACGTGTCGGTGATCGCCCCGCCAGCCTGGGTGACCACCGGCATCCCCGACTTCGGCGTCGGCGTACCCGGCTCCACGACGCTGGTGGCGACGGGCGCCGCGTCGTACTCCGTCACTGGAACGCTGCCGCCGGGCGTCTCGTTCATCGCGGCGTCCGGGGTGCTGTCGGGCACGCCGACGGTCGCCGGTTCGTACCCGGTGACGTTCACCGCCACGAACTCCGTCGGCTTCGGGGTCGACCGCGCCTTCACGCTGGTCGTGCAGCCCGAGCCGACGTGGGTCGGGCCGGACTCGCTGTTGCTCACCGTCGGCGAGACGGTCGTGCTGCCGCTCTCGGTCGTGCAGGACGGCACGCCCATCGCGGTCGACAGCGAGCCGAAGCCGGGCGTGATCTCGGTCGAACTGCGCGCCGACGGCATCGCGATCACCGCGCTGAGCGCCGGCCTCGGCAGCCTGCAGGTCATCCCGGCCAGCCCGACGCATCCGAACGCCGTCGGCTTCGACATCCCCGTCGAGGTGCGCAACGCGCCCGTCTGGGTGACGACCTCGCTGGGCGAGCTGCGCCAGGGCGTCGCGGTCGACCTCGACCTCGAGGCGACGGATGCCACGGGCTACGCGCTCGCCGCGGGCAGCACGCTGCCGGCCGGCCTGGCCCTCGCGGCCGACGGCTCGCTGACCGGCACTCCGACCGGGTTCGGACCGTACTCGTTCATCGTCGAGGCGACGAACGGCGACGAGGTGGTCGGCCAGGCGTTCAGCGGGACCGTGCAGGCGCCGCTCGTCGAATGGGTGACCGAAGACCTCCCGCTGCTGCACGTCGGCGTCGCGGTCGACGAGTCGCTCGAAGCATCCGACGCGGTCGCGTTCGCCGTGACCGACGGCGAACTGCCGCCCGGCCTCGACCTCGTCGGCGACACGATCACGGGCACCCCGACCGAGGCCGGCGAGTTCGAGGTGGAGATCACCGCGTCCAACGCCACCGGCGAGGGCGTCGCCCGCACCTTCACCATCACCGTCGACGAGCCGGTGCTCGAGCTGACCCTCGAGGCGGGCCCGGGTGACGCGGCCGCCGGGGCGGTCGTCACGGTGACCGGGTCGGGCCTCGAGCCGGGCGCGGGCCTGGACGTCACGCTCTTCTCCGACCCGATCGTCCTCGTCGACGTCGCGGTCGCCGCCGACGGCACGATCGACCTCGCGACCGCGCTGCCGGCCTCGGTGCCGTTCGGCGCCCACGAGCTGCGCGTCACGACGACGGGCCCCGACGGCTCGCCGGTGACCCTGTCGATCTGGTTCTCGGTCGGCGAGGACGGCACCATCCTCGAGGTCTCGACCGAGGGGCCGGTGGCCGAGCCCGTGCGTGCGACGCCGGCGGCGACGCCCGCCTCGAGCGGGCTCGCCGGCACCGGCGTCGAGCCCGGTGCCTGGCTCGCCCTGGCATTGGTGCTCGGCTTCGCGGGTGCCGCGACCGTCGTGGGAGCGGGCCGCGTGAAGGGGCGCGGCCAGCGGGTCTGAGGCACCCGCGCCGAGCGCGGCGTGCCCGCCACCGCTCGGAGACCGTTTCCGTGCACCGGCATATTCGCGCCGGAAAGGTGTCCTGCGGGTCAGAGACCAGGACTCGAGACGCGGCCGGCGCCGGATTCGCTCGCGATGTCGATCCCGGCCTCGCCCGTTCGACGCCATGATGAGACCGGAACCCCGGCTCGAGGCATCCGATCGCAAGGAGCGAACCATGCGCACCCTCATCGTCACCGAGTTCATCACCCTCGACGGCGTCGTCGATTCACCCGGCGGCGGCGAGCACCCGCGCGCGGGCTGGACGTTCAAGGAGGTGCCGTTCGTCGAGGAGGCGTACGAGCTGAAGGGCAGCGAGCAGACCGAGGCCGGGGCGATGCTCATCGGCCGGCAGAGCTACGACGAGTTCGCGCCGATCTGGCCGAAGATGGACGAGTTCGCCGAGTACAACGCGATGCCGAAGTACGTCGTCTCGTCGACCCTGAGCGACCCGGAGTGGAACAACACGCGCGTGCTGCGCTCGCTCGACGAGGTCGCCGAGCTCAAGCGGGGCGACGAGGAGGGCACGATCCTCGTGCACGGCAGCCCGACGCTCGCGAAGGGGCTCGCCGCGGCCGGGCTCGTCGACCGCTACCACCTGCTGCAGTTCCCCGTCGTGCTCGGCGAGGGCAAGCGGCTGTTCGACGGCAACGAGCAGGGCGGCCTGAAGCTCGTCGAGCACGAGGTCTACTCGAACGGCGTCACGAAGCTCGTCTACGACGTCACGCGTTGAGGTTCCGGCCGCCGCGACGGACGCGACGCCACCAGGCGGCCCGTGCCTGGGCGCGCGCGGCGGCCGCGGCGGCGGCCTTCGCCTCGGCATCAGGGAAGTAGGCGACGAGCTTCGGCGTCTTCCGGATGGTCCGCACGACGTACGTCACCCAGTCCCAGGCGAACCGCAGCCCGACGACGAACCCGAGCGCGCAGCCGATCAGCGCGAACCACAGCGGCGTCGGGCGTGCGACGCCGACGGCGTCGAACAGCCCGGTGCCCGCACGGAACGCGTCGACCACCACCCACACGCACAGCACGGCGGCGGCGAGCCCGAACAGGCCGACGAACGTGCTCACGACGATGGTCGCCGGCGAGGTGTTCTCGGGGCGGTAGCGGATGCCTCGTCGGCGACGCTTGCGCGTGGAACTCCTGGACACGCGCTACGCGCGCTTCCGAGCCCGCCAGCGGCCGAGCCGGTACGCCGCATGACCGATGGTCAGGCCGAACCCGGTCGTGCCGTGCGGCCCGTACGGCTCGTAGGCGCGCAGCTTCACGATGCGCTCGCCGTCGGTGTCGACGACGAAGACCTGCGCGAAGTCGAGGCGGCGGTGGCCGGCCTTCAGCACGTGGTGCGTCGACGTCTCGAGCACCGCGGAGCGACCGTCCTCGGAGAAGAACCAGCGCTCGATGTCGAACCGCATGCTCTCCATCTGCCCGAACGCCCAGGTGAGCCCCTCGCGGACGGCGGCGATGCCGACCATCTCGGGATACGGGTAGTGCGGGTCCCAGAAGACGACGTCGTCGGATGCGCCGGCGGTCGCCGCATCGACGTCGAGCGCCTGGATACCGGCGAGCGCCGATTCGACGAGCTGCTGGGTGGTCCCGGTGGTCGGCATGGGCACACGGTAGCAGCGGGCGGAACCGGATCGCGGGACCGTCCGCAGCGGGCCGTGCCCCGGCTCACACCCCGTTCACCGTGCGCGCGAGGCGACGCAGGTACTCCTCCCGGTCGAGCGGGTCGTTGCCGAGGCGCGCGCGCGCGGGACGGTCGCCGTGCACGGGCTGGTCGCCGTCGGGCTCCGACCGCAGCGCGCCCTCGCCGCGGGTGAGCCCCGGCAGCGCGGCGCGGATCTCGTCGAGCCGGCGCAGCGGCACGCGGCCCGTGACCACCGCCGCGTAGCGGCGTTCCTCGGTAGTCGTCGGCACCGCCTCGAGCCGCGTGATCGCACCGAGCACCGACCCGAGGAGGTCGCGCGGCACCTCCAGCTCGAACCGGTGCATCGGCTCGCACACCACGGTGCCGGCCCGTCGGAGTGCGTCGACGAGCACGAGCGGCGTGATCGCCCGGAAGTCGGCTCCGGTGCTCGACGACGCCTTCGAGAAGCGCTGGTGCGGCTTGCTCTGGCGAGGCCAGTAACCCGAGTGCGTCATCGTGACGATGCAGTCGGGCACGAGCCATCCGCTCAGGCCCTGCTCGAGGGTGAGGCGAACGGATGCCTCGGTGGCCGCGAAGAACGCCGGCGGCATCGCGCCCGGCTCCACGCCGAGGCCGAACACGACGCCCGTGCCGGGCGGGGCGGGCTCGAGCCGCAACCCGACGGTCGCGATGAACGGGTTCGTCGGCGTCTTCAGGAACTCGACCGCCTCGCCGGTGCCGACGAGGCGCTCCACGCACACCACGGTCGACTCCTGGAAGCCGACGTCGAGCCCGTAGCGCTCGCCGAGCATCGTCTGCAGCACCTCCTTCTGCACCTCGCCCGACACCATGACCGTGATCTCGCCGCGCGCGTCGTCCTGGCGGAGGTCGATGAACGGGTCCTGCTCGGCGAGCTCGGTGAGCGCGGCGAACACCGCGCCGGCGCGGCCGTCTGGGACGTCGACGACCGCCTGCAGCATCGGGCGGGGCAGACCCGCCCCGGTCGCCTCGCGATCACGCCTGCCGACGGCGTCGCCGATGCGCGCGTCGTCGAAGCCGCGGACGAGGGCGATGCGGCCGGCCGGCGCGGCCTCGGCCTCGACGAGGGACCCGTGCTCGAACACGCGGATGCCGGTGGCCTTCACCCGGGCCGCGCCGCCGACGTCGACGCGGTCGCGGACCCGCAGCGTGCCCGCGCCGACATGCACGAACACCTGGCGCTCGCCGCGGTCGTCGCGTTCGATCTTGAACACGCTCGCGGCGAGGTCGGCGGACTCGTCGCGCTCCAGGCCCGGGAGCAGGTCGCCGAGCCGATCGAGCAGCTCCCGGATGCCCGCACCCGTGCGCGCCGACCCCGCGAGGACGGCATGCACGACGCCGGCCCGCGACAGTTCGCCGAATCGGCGGTGCAGGTCGGATTCCGGCGGCGGCGTGCCGTCGACCCACGCCTCGAGCACGCGGTCGTCGCACCCGGCGACGAGGTCGATGAGGTCGTCGGGCGAGGCATCCGCGACGGATGCCTCGGGCGTGCCCGCAGCGGTCACCGTCGAGCACATCGCGACCCGCTCGGTGAGCCGGCGCCGGAGGTCGGCGACCACCCGCGCCGGGTCGGCGCCCGCCCGGTCGACCTTGTTGACGAACAGGATCACGGGAAGGCCGAGGCGCTGCAGCGTGCGCATGAGCACGACGGTCTGCGCCTGCACGCCCTCGACGGCCGAGACGACGAGCACGGCGCCGTCGAGCACCGCGAGGGCGCGCTCGACCTCGGCGATGAAGTCGGAGTGACCGGGGGTGTCGATCAGGTTGACGGTGAGCGGGTGCGCGTCGTCGGCACCGATGCGTGCACCGTGTCGGTCGGGAGCATCCGCGTCGCGCGAGCGGCCCGGCACGTCGAACGAGACGACGGAGGAGCGGATCGTGATGCCGCGCCGACGCTCGAGGTCGAGCGAGTCGGTGACGGTGGTGCCGGCGTCGACGCTGCCGGGCTGGTCGAGCACGCCGGCTTCGGCGAGGAGGCGCTCAGTGAGGGAGGTCTTGCCGGCATCGACGTGCGCGACGATGCCGAGGTTCAGGGTACGCACGAGTGGTCAGGTCCGTTCGGTCGCTGCGGAAGGGGATCGAAGGCGTGACCTGTGAACGCACAGCCTGCCCCTTCCTCTTCAGCGACCGCGGATGCGCGGACCGACGTCGCTCGTGCAGCGACGGATCGCCACCTTACTCGCGTCGGGCGGAGTTGGGAAGCGCGGGATCCACGCCCTGCGGCGCGAGGCCGTCGAGCCGCGCGGCATCGATGTGCCGATGGGTCGCCGCGGACGCGGCGGCCCGGGTGGCGCCGATCCCGGGGTACTCGGCGTGCCCCGCGGGGAGGACCGCGAGCTCGAGGGCGGCGCCACGGCCGGCCTCCGCCGCCAGCGCCACCGCGTTCGCCACGGCGAACTGGCCGGGCGGCGGCACGACCGTGTCCCATCGTGCCGCCTCGACACGCACCGGCACGGACGTGAACCCGGCGGCGGTGGATGCGTCGAACCAGCGCAGCACCTCACGGGCCTCGGGATGCCGGAGCACGTGCTGTCGCACCGTCTCGCCGCTGCCCTCGCAGCGCAGCCCGAGGCGCACGTCGTACTGCCCGAAGCTCGGCACGATGAGCGTCGCGCCGACGACCCGGTCGTCCCAGGGGAGGGCGAGCGCGCCGATGCCGCCGCCGAAGCTCTCGCCGACGACGTAGAGCGGCAGCGCGGTGCCCGGTCCGTCGGAGCCGGCCCACGCGTCCACGACCTCGCGTAGCGCCGTGCCCGCGTGCCACAGGTCGACGGCGCAGCGCCCGAGGACGTACTCCTCGACCGACCCGATGCCGTGCAGCACGTGCTCGTCCTTCACGGCGGGGGCACCGACTCCGGCGTTCAGCGACCCCAGCCCGCGTGCGACCGGGAAGATCGCGGCCGCGTCGGCGGGCACGCGGTCGAGCTCGACGGCGTCGCGACCGCCGTAGCCGTGGCTGTGCACGATCCCGATCCGCGGCACACCCGACGCGGGCAGCGCGACCCAGCCCCGGAGGCGGAGTCCGCCCGCGGCGGTGAACTCGACGAGGGACACGTCGTGGTCGCCGACTCGGCCGGACTGTGCCAGTACGGGGTCGGCGGGCACGGCCGAGGCCTCGGCGAACCACGCCGACCACCGCTCGGCGAAGCCGTCGGGCGGGGCCACGGGCGGCACCGCGAGCAGGTCGGGCAGCTCGAAGCCGTAGGTGCCGTCGATGTCGGCGTCGGGGAACCAGTCGCCGTAGGGGGCGGGGATCACGCGCGTCCTCCTCGTGATGCGGGGGTGGGATGGTGGAGTCGAGCCGGGCGCGGCGCCGGCAGCGCGGCCGCGCCGGTCGTTCGTGCCAGACTGGCTCGAAGGTCGGAGGGAGTCCCGGTGCTCGTCGCGGAACGCAGGTCTCGCATCCTCGCAGCGGTGCGGCGTGGGGGTGCGGCGACCATCGTCGACCTGGCCGCCGAGCTCGGCGTCAGCGCGATGACCGTCCGCCGCGACCTCGACGTGCTCGCCGACGACGGCCTCATCGAGAAGGTGCGCGGCGGCGCGACCAGCGGCCTCGCACCCGAGGCGGGCCGGCGCGGGTTCGAGGCCCGCACGCGGCGCAACCTCGCCGAGAAGCGCGCGATCGCCCGCCGGGCGGCGGAGCTCGTCGAACCCGGCATGGCCGTCGGGCTCTCGGGCGGCACCTCGGCGTGGGTGCTCGCGCAGGAGCTGCGTAGCGTGCCCGAGCTCACGATCGTGACGAACTCGCTCCCGGTCGCCGAGCAGTTCCGCCGCCCCGATCGTGCCGACGAGCCGTACACCCAGTCGGTCGTGCTGACCGGCGGGGTGCGCACGCCGTCCGATGCCCTGGTCGGCCCGGTGGCGGTGCGCGCGCTCGAGCACCTGCACTGCGACCTCGTGTTCCTCGGCGTGCACGGCGTCGACCTGCAGGCCGGGCTCACGACCACGAACCTGCTCGAGGCCGAGACCGACCGGGCGCTCGTCGCCGCCGGTCGCGAGGCGGTCGTGCTCGCCGACCACGGCAAGTGGGGCGTCGTCGGGCTCACGACGATCCTCGACCTCCACGAGATCGACCGGTTCATCACCGACGACGGCCTCGCGCCCGAGGCGCAGGCCGCGCTCCGTGAGCAGGTCGGCGAGCTCTGGGTCGTGCCGGTCGGCGACGACGCGGGAACGGATGACTCGGGCGCCGACGGTCCGGGCGCAGAGGTGCTGCTCGGGGCATCCGTCATCGAGACCGACGCCGACGCTCGCTGAGGCCGCGCGCCCACGTCACCGCCCCGCACGTCACCGCCGCGCGGTGCTCGCACGGGCCACGACGGTCGCGCCGACGACGAGGTGCCGCACGGGCATGTCGGCTCCCGGCGGCGCGGCGATCTGGCGCTCGAGCTCGGTGAGCGCGGCCTGCACGATGCCCTCGTTGTCGGGGGCGACCGAGCTGAGCGGCGGCGTCGCGTAGGCCGACGCGCGCACGTCGTCGATGCCGATCACGGCGACATCGCCGGGCACCGCGACGCCCGCCTCGTGCAGCGCCGCGAGCACGCCGAAGGCGACCGAGTCGTTCGAGCAGACGACGCCGTCGAGTTCGACGCCGGCGGCGAGCAGGTCGCGCATCGCGCGGCGGCCCTCCGCGGAGGTGAACGACGCGACCTGGGCGACGAGCGACGGGTCGGCCTCGAGCCCGAGTGCGGCGACGGCTTCGCGGTACCCGGCGTGCCGTCGATCCGCGGCATCCGACGGGCTGGCGTCGCGCGGGCCGACGAAGGCGACGCGGCGGCAGCCGACGGAGGCCAGGTGGGCGGTCGCGGCGTGCGCGGCGGCGCGGTTGTCGATCGTGACGTGCGTGAACGGGCTCACCAGGATGTGCTCGCCGAGGAGCACGAGCGGTCCGGGGGAGGTGCGGCGGGTGAGGTCGCCGACCGTGAGCGAGCGCGGGATGTGGATCAGCCCGTCGGTCGGCGGCAGCCCGACCCCGTTCGCGATGTCGACCTCGCGATCGTGGTCGCCCTCGGTCTGCTGGATGAGGATCGACAGGCCGCGCTCGTCGGCGCGCCGCACGAGCAGCGCGGTGAGCTCGGCGAAGTACGGCTCCTCGAGATTGGGCACGGCGAGCGCCACGATGCCGGTGCGCTGGTGCCTCGGCAGGGGGGCGGTGCGAGCGACGGAGGGGTCGGCCACGGTGCTGCTCCTCGGTGGGGTGCGTTCGGGCCTGCGGCGGCCCGAGCCTGCCCTCACGCTACTGTGGCGCGCGGTCATGCCTGTACCCGGAATGCGATGACACGCGCCTCGCGGGCGCCGTTGGTCGAGGTGATGACGAGCCGGGCCGCGCGGATGGGCCCGAGGCCGGCGGGCAGCGGGTGGATCCGGTGGCGCCACCGGTTGTCGCGCTCGTCGGCGACGACGGTCCAGGCGGCATCGGCCGCGCCGTCGGTCGAGGCGGATGCCCCGGCCGGGAGCACCTCGACGCGGTAGTCGCGCACGAGCTGGGGGAGCACTTCGTCGGGGCTGCGGTGGTGGTGCAACGTGTTGAGCTCGAGATCGACGTCGTCGTCGAACACGAGGCGCACCTCGCGGGCGGTGACGGGCTCGTCCCAGTCGAGGCGGAGCCATTCGTCGCGCGCGAGCGTCATCGGCTCCGACGCCCAGAGGTTCGCGCCGCCGTACGGCCGGTTGTAGCCGCCGATCGCCCGTTCGGGTGCGAGCGCCTCGCTCTCGGGGGCGGCGCGGAACGCGAGCGACCGACCCCGGAGCGGCTTCGTCGGCCACTGCACGAGCAGCTCGTCGCGGCTGACCTGCACGTTCTGGTCGTCGTTGTCGACGCGGTGCACGAGGGTGAGCACGCCGGGCGGCAGCGGGGCGGTCGTGTGCACCGTCACGTCGGGGTTCGCACGCAGCACGACGATGCCGTGCTGCGGGGTGCCGGGTGCGAAGGGCACCTCGGCGGTGACCCAGCGCGCCGGCCCGGCGGCCACGTCGATGGCGGTCGCGTGCTCGAGGTGCGCCGGCACCACGTTCTGCGGCTTCCCGGTCGAGAACACCTCGACGGCGAGGGTCGTGTCGCGATCGGCGGCGACGAGCAGGTCGATGGTCTCGAGGCGCGGATGCACCGGCAGCACGATGCCGAGGTCGTCGGCGAGCAGGTGCGGCGAGAGCCCGTCCGAGGCATCCGCCCCGGCCGCGATCGTCGTCCTCGTGCTCGACGCGGACGCGCGCGCCCGGCGCGCGAGGTCCTCGGGGTCGTCGTTCGCGACGCCGAGGACCGGGGCATCCCACCGCAGCAGCACCTGCCGCAGCTCCTCGCGCCGCTCGGCGTGGAGCTCGCGCGGCGTGACGCCGTGGTCGAGGCACAGCACGGCGGCCGTGCCGGCCGCCTGCCCCATGGCGGCGCAGGTCGCCATGACGCGGGCGGCGCCGAAGGCGATGTGCGTGGCCGAGATGTCGCGGCCGGCGACGAGCAGGTTGTCGACGTTGGCCGAGTAGAGCGAGCGGAACGGGATCTCGAACAGCCCCTCCGAGAAGCGCTGCAGTGCCCCGGCGCCCTCGGCGTACATGCCCTGCGCGGGGTGCAGGTCGATCGACCAGCCGCCGAACGCGACGCCGTCGTCGAACGCGGTCTGCCCGATCACGTCGCCCTGGTGCAGCGTGTAGTCGCCGATGAACCGGCGGTACTCGCGCTTGCCCGGGAGGTTGCCGATCCACTCGAGCGTGAGGGTGTCGGCGTCGAACTTCCCGGAGTTCTTGATGTAGTCCCAGATGCCGAGGATGACGCCGCGCAGCTCGTCGCGGATGCGCTCGTTGTCGTCGACGATGTCGAGCTCGCCGCCCCACTCCACCCACCAGTAGTGGGCGCCGCTGTCGCCGCTGCGGATGACCCGCGAGGCCGGGATGGGCGTGGTCGTGATGTCCTTCGCGGTCTCGGGGGCGACGTACTTCACCGGCCGGCCGAGGTCCTTCGTGTAGAAGAGGAGCGTCGAGCCGAGGAACTCGCGCACCGGCTCCTCGGGCGCCCAGTCCTCGCCGAACTCGGCGCGCCCCTCCTTGCCGAGGCGGTACCGGGCGCCGGCGAGGTGGCCGACGAGGCCGTCGCCGGTGCAGTCGAGGAACATCGGCGCGGTGAACGTGGTGCGCACCTCGGAGCCCATGGTCCAGCCGGTGACCGACGTGATGCGGCGGGCGTCGGCGGGGCCGTCGGCCTCGACCTCGAGCACCTCGGTGTTGAGGAAGAGCTCGAGGTTCGGCTCGCGCCGCACGGTGTCGAGCACGACGTCGTCCCAGTAGACGGGGTTGCCCTCGGGGTTGCGGTACTGGTTCTCGACGTAGAGCTCGCCGATGATGCCGGTCTCGCGGGCCCAGCGCTGGTTGCCGTGGGCGGTCGCACCGCACACCCAGACCCGCACCTCCGACGAGGAGTTGCCGCCGAGCACCGGCCGGTTGTTCACGAGCACGACCCGGCGGCCCATCCGAGCGGCGGCGACGGCGGCGCTGACGCCGGCGAGGCCTCCTCCGACCACGACGAGGTCGGCTTCGACGGTCTGTGTGCGCATCGGTACGTGCGGTCCTTCCGGTGGTTCTGGGCGGTGGTGCGGTGAAGCGGGGCGAGCTGGTGGAGCGGGCGGAGCGGGTGGAGCGGGTGGAGCGGTGGTGCGGATGCGGCGGGGCGAGCGGATGAAGCGGGACGTGCGGTGCGGGAGAGGTGGCCGGGGCGCCCGCCGGTCGTGCCGACGGCCGCCCCGGCCCTCCGACTCACCCGGCGGCCAGCGCCTCCACCTCGTAGACCCGCGCGACGTCGGTGGCCGACGCCGAGGGGTCGGTGATGAGCAGGCGCACCGCGTCGCCCACCCGGCCGCCGGCGTCGGCGATGACGGTGCCCTCGATGTTGTCGTCGTAGCGGCCGATCTCGACCCAGCCGTCGGCGGTGCGGAGCTCGACGGTGAAGTCGCGCAGCACCGACTGGGCGCTCACGCCGACGCTGTAGCCGCTGCGCACGCGCACCGCCTGGATGGCGGTCGGCTCGTGCCAGTCGACGGTGATCGTCGGGGCGAGGTCGCCCACCGCCGAGATCCAGCGGCTCGCGTCGGCGCAGACGCCGTCGACGGCGAGTGCGCCGCCGGTGTCGGCGCGGAGCGTCGAGGAGACGGTCACGTCGGCGCCGAGCGCGACGTTCACACCGGGCACCTCGTCGAGCAGGTCGCCGACGATCGACGCGAGCGGGGTGCCGGCGTCGGCCGGCCCGGAGCGCGGCACCCGGGCGTGCACGAGCGAGCCGCTGCCGGGGCGCGTCGCCGGGGCGCTGACGTACAGGATGTCGGTGCCGTCCTCGTCGGTCACGGCGCGCAGGCGCTGCTGCCCGAGCTGCTCGTCGCCGATCGCCGCGGCGGCCCAGCCGGCGCGCCCCTGCGACTGCTCGAAGCGGATGACCCGGCTGCGCACCTCGCCGCAGACCTGGGCGGCGACCACGCCGTACACCCGGGTCTTCGAGCCGAACGACGTCACGTCGAGGGCGGCGATGGTCGACACGCCCGCGCCGAGCTCGGAGACGTCGATGAGCTGCTCGTGCGCCCAGCCGGTGCCGTCCCAGCGGGTGACCCAGAGGTCGTACGCCGTCTGGTCGGGCTCGACGAACCGGTAGGTGATGGCCTCGAGCCGGTTCGCCCGCACCGCGAGCTTCGCCGACTGGAGCGACGGGGTGTAGCTGCCGAG
Source organism: Agromyces sp. MMS24-K17 (assembly GCF_043950245.1). Lineage (GTDB taxonomy): Bacteria > Actinomycetota > Actinomycetes > Actinomycetales > Microbacteriaceae > Agromyces. The sequence goes on from NZ_CP171640.1 coordinate 1,489,943, forward strand.
CTCCTCGCCCTCGATGAACGGCTTCCAGACGATCGCTCCCGCGGTGTCGGGCGTCACCGGGCCGTCGACCGTGGCGCCGGTGACGTCGCTGAGGCGTCCGGTCTCGGGGTCGTAGACCACGTACGAGCCGAGGTGCCGGGCCGGGTCGGCGGGGAACGGTCCCCACTCCCACAGCACGTGCACGCGCCCGGCCGCGTCGACCTCGAGGTCGTCGGGGTAGAACGACGTGCCGCGAGCGGCGCCGATGACGGTCTCGCGCTCCCACGCCCCGACCGCGAGGTCGTAGTGGTACAGCACGCCCTCGCGACGGCCCTGCGGATGCTTCGGGCGGATGCCCCGGGACGGCGGCGCCGGCGTCAGCCCTTGACCGCGCCGGCGGTGAGCCCGCCGACGAGGTAGCGCTGGAGGGCGATGAACGCGATCGCCACCGGCAGCGACGTCACGATCGACGCCGCCATGAGCTCGGGCCACGCGGTGGACGCCTCGCCGATGAACGTGTTCACGAGGCCGGGCGGCAGGGTCTGCTTGTCGGGGCCGGCGAGGGTGAGCGCGAAGATGAAGTCGTTCCAGCCGCGCACGAAGGCGAACAGCCCGGCGGCGACGAGGCCGGGCGCCGACAGCGGCAGCACGATCGAGTGGATGATGCGCAGGCGGGATGCCCCGTCGACGCGCGCGGCCTCGATGAGTTCGTCGGGGATGGTGTCGAAGAAGCCCTTCAGCATCCAGACGCAGAGGGGCAGCGTGAACGTCGTGAACGACAGCACGAGCGCGGTGTACGTGTTCAGCAGGCCGTACGCGGCGAACACCGTGTAGAGCGTGACGAGCAGCAGCGCCTGGGGGAACATCTGCGACGCGAGCACGAAGTACATGAGCGCGCGGCGCCCGCGGTAGCGGAACTTCGAGAACGCGTAGCCCATGTACGCCGAGACGACGACCGACAGCACGGCCGTGATGACCGACACGATGATGCTGTTGCGGAGGTAGTTGAACAGCGCCGGGTTCGTGAAGAGCGACTCGTACGCCTCGAACGTCGGGTTCGCGGGGAACAGCTGCGGCGGGAACGAGAACACCTCGGTGCGCGGGGTGAGCGAGGTCGCGAGCAGCCAGTACACCGGCAGCAGCGCGAAGCCGCCGCAGACGATCACGGCCGCCCAGGCGGCGATGCGCACGCCGGGCCGTTCGGCGCGGAGCAGCGTGGGCTTGCGGGGGCGCTTCGGCGCGACCTGGCGCTCGACGACCTCGGCGGGCATCGGGGTGACGGGGGCGGCGGGGAGCTGCGTCGAGAGGCTCATCGCTCCTCTCCCTTCTCCGAGAAGCGGACGTACACGACGACGAGCGCCATGAGGAGGATCATCCAGAGCAGGCCGATCGCGCCGGCGCGCCCGAGGTCGAAGCCCTGGAACGCGGTCTCGTAGACGGCGGTGGCGAACGTCTGCGTGCTGCCGGCGGGGCCGCCGCCGGTGAGCACGTAGATGATGTCGAAGTGCTGGAAGTTCCAGATGAACTCCAGCAGGAGCACGAGCCCGATGATGCCCTTGAGCTGGGGGACCGTGATGGCGAAGAAGCGGCGCACGGTGCCGGCGCCGTCGATCTCGGCGGCCTCGTGCAGCTCGGGCGACACGGTCTGCAGGCCCGCGAGCAGCATGACCATCATCCAGGGGAACGACTGCCAGGTCTTCGCGATGATGACGGCACCCATGGCGGTGCCGGGCTGGGCGAGCCAGGCCTGCGGCTCCCCGATGAGGCCGAGGCCCTGGAGCACCGCGTTCATCACGCCGTAGTTGGCGTTGAAGATCCACATCCAGAGGAACGAGACGACGACGCCGGGCACGAGCCAGGGGATGAGCATGAGCCCGCGCAGCACCTTGCCGCCGCGGATGCGGGTGTTCAGTGCGAGCGCGAGGGCGAAGCCGATGGCGAACGGCAGGATCGTCGTGCCGATCGTGAAGACGAGGGTCTGCCCGAGCAGGCGCGGGAACTCGCCGGTGAGCACGTCGATGATGTTCTGCAACCCGACGAACTCGCGGCCGGGCAGGATCAGGCTCTGCTCGAAGAACGCGGTGACGAGTGCCGTGATGAGCGGGTAGACCACCACGGCGAGCAGCAGCGCGAGGCCGGGCACCACGAGCAGGAAGGCGAACATCCCGTCTGAGATGCGTCGCGGCTTGTGAACACTTGGTGTGATCTGTTCTGTTTGTGTACTCACTGCGATTGGGTCTTCCTCGCCGTTGAGGGCGTCTCGGCCGGATTGCTTCGGCCGATCTGCGCGGGATGAACGGGTTCCAGCATTCATGAGGCTCGGCGAGCGGGTCAACTTGGGAATGTCACGTTTCGGTAACGGCAAGTGAGAAAGCGTGATGTAGTGTTCTGATTTGAAATGAGAGCGCGGACACAACTCGTCGCTCTGGCTGCGGGGCGTCCACGTGTCCACCTCGCTCGCGAACAGCCCCCGTGACCGAACCACAGCTCCGCGCCCGCGCCGCGGTGATCACTTGACCCACGCACGGTGATCACCCGACGCAGCCGCCGCGAACGTGGCTAGCATCGCGCCCAGTTCCACGACGACGTGACAGGAGAGACTCGATGACGAGGACACGGAGCGGCCGACGGGCCGCATGGGGCGCGATCGCCGTGATCGCCGCGGGCGCCCTGCTGGGCACCGGGCTGGCGCCCGCGGCCGCCGAGGAGGCGCCGCCGCTCGTGCAGCTGCCGGGCAGCGACGCCTTCGACGGCACCGCGCTCGACGCCGCGAAGTGGCAGCGCGTGCGACCCGACGACGCGGCGCTGAAGGTCGCCGACGGCGCCCTCACGATCACCGCGCTCGCCGGCGACCTCTACGGCGGCACGAACACGGCGAAGAACCTGGTGCTGCAGGATGCCCCGGGCTGGGGTCGCTGGGAGGCGTCGACGACGATCGACTTCGCGCCCGGCTCCTGCTGCCAGCAGGCCGGCCTCATCCTCTACACGGATGACTCGAACTACGCGTCGCTCGCCTTCTCGGGCCGGGCGAACGGGCAGGGCCGGCTGTTCTTCCTGCGCGAGGTCGGCGGCACCCCGTCGGTGCCGTCGCCGATCGACAAGCCCATCGCGCAATGGCCGACGCACTTCTCCCTGAAGGTCGCGAGCGACGGCGAGCAGGTCACCGCGCACTACTCGGCCGACGGCGTGACCTGGACCCCGGTCGGCACGCCGGTCGCCGCCGGCCAGTTCACGAAGGTGGGGCTGTTCGCCATGGCCGGCACGAACGGAGCGCCGGCCATCCCGGCGCGGTTCGATCGCTTCACGCTGCTCCACGACGGCACGCCGCCGCCGGCACCACGACAGCCCGAGGCATCCGTCGCGCCGATCGACTGGGACGCCCTCGGCGAGGAGCCGCTCGCCGGCGTCGACGCGGTCGCCGCCGAGATCCTCCGCAACTCGAACGAGTACGCCCTCACCACCTGGTGGCGCAACAAGTTCGGCAACCAGCCGACCGGCTACCTCACCTTCGGCGGCACCGGCGAGTCGCAGATCCGGCCCGTCGCCGCGGAGGCGAACGCGCTGGCGACCGCGCTCGTCACCGGCACCTACGACGCGGCCGTCACCGGCGTCTCCGAGGCGGAGGCCCGCGCGAAGGCCGTGCGGCTCATCGGCTCACTCGCGAAGGCGCACTACGCGAATACCCGCGGGGGCTGGAGCGGCAGCAGTTCGTGGCAGGGCGCGCTCTGGGCGTCGCAGGCCGCGCAGGCGGCGTGGCTGCTGTGGGGCGACCTGAGCGCGGAGGACCAGCGCCTCGTCGGCGTCATGGTCGAGACCGAGGCCGATCGCTTCATCGACTACGACGTGCCCTACTGGACCGCAGCCGACGGCACCGTGCTCTCCCCGGGCGACACGAAGGCCGAGGAGAACTCCTGGAACTCGATGCTGCTGCAGGTCGCGACCGCGATGTTCCCCGACCACCCCCGGCACGACGCGTGGCAGGTGAAGAACGTCGAGCTGCTGCTGTCGGCGCATGCGAAGCCGAGCGACGTGCACGACGCGACGCCGGTCAACGGCCGCCCGCTGAACGAGTGGATCGACGGCTGGAACGTCGAGGAGGACGGCCGCGCCTACAACCACGACCTGCTCCACCCCGACTACATGGCGACGATGGTGCAGCAGCTCTACGCCGGCACGACGGCGACGCTCGCCGGGCAGCCGACGCCGAAGGCCGCGCTGCACGACATGGAGCTGCTCTACGGCAACTTCGTCGACCACGACTACCCGGCGCCGCCGTACGTCGCGCCCGGCGGCACGATCTACCGCGAGGGCTCGGGCGCGGTCTACTACCCGCAGGGCACCGACTGGGGGAAGTCGCGCCGGCTGCAGTTCGTCGCGGTCGACGCGATCTCGGCGGCGTTCGGCGTCGACCGGCAGGCCAGCCGCGACGGCCGCTACTGGCTGGAGCTGCACGGCGACGACGCGCTCGCGATGCAGGCCCGGTCGACCGACGGCCGCACCTACCTCGCGTCCGACGACGACACGTACAACGGCCGCGAGGAGTGGGTCGCGATGCACGCCGCCTGGTCGGTGCTCTCGCTCTGGGCGGTGCAGAACGGCGAGTTCCGCGTGTCGGATGCCCCCGCCGACGCGCTCGACGACACCGTCGCGCCGGTGATCACGGCGTCCGTCGACGGCAGGCCCGCGCCCGCGGGCGCGTACCGCTCGCCGGCCGACCTGGTGCTCGACGTGACGGATGACTCGGCCGGCGTGGCATCCGTCGAGTACCGCACGCAGCGCGGCGACTGGACCACGTACTCCGCGCCGGTGCTGCTGCGGCCCGGCATCTGGGACGTCGAGGTGCGCGCGGTCGACGCGAACGGCAACGTCGCGGAGCAGTCGCTCGACCGGATCCGGGTGATCGGCAAGGCGGTCGGGCTGCCTGACGGCGTGGCATCCGACGGCACCGTGGGAGAGTAGGGGCGCGAAGGAGCGATGCAGGTGGGCAAGGCGGAGCGGCAGCAGCGGATCATCGAGGTGGTGCAGCAGCGCGGTGAAGCGCGGCTGGTCGACCTCGAGGCCGACGTGCTCGCGTCCGAAGTCACCCTGCGCCGCGACCTGCGGGAACTCGCCTCGCTCGGGCGCATCTCGTACACGCGAGGTGTCGCCCGGGCGAGGACCCGGCACACGCTCGAGCCGACCTTCCACGAGAAGTCGCGCATCGCCATGACCGAGAAGGTGCTGATCGCTCGTGCCGCCGCCGAACTCGTGATGGACGGCGATGCCGTCATCATCGGCGGCGGCACCACGACGCTCGAGTTCGCGACTCAGCTCGTGGGCATGCACATCCAGGTCTGGACGAACTCGCTGCTGGTCGCCGACGCGCTGGCGGATGCCTCGACCGTCGACCTGCACCTCGCCGGCGGCGAGGTCCGCGGCACCACCCGTGCGGTCGTCGGCTCACGCGCCGAACGGTTCTTCACCGGGCTGCGGGCGCCGTTCGCGTTCCTCTCGGGCAACGGCTTCACCGTCGAGCGCGGACTCACGACGCCGAACGCCCGGGTCGCCGAGATCGACCGTGCCATGGCCGCGTCCGCGGCCGAGGTCGTCGCACTCGTGGACCACACGAAGATGGGCGTCGAGTCGCTGATCACGACCGTGCCGACCTCGCATGTGTCGCGGCTCATCACCGACGATAGGGCGAGCAACATCGTGGTGGAGCGGGGGCGGCGGGCCGGGATCGCCGTGGACGTCGTGTCGGGAACCTAGGCGACGGGGGTGCGGCCTCGGCCGAACCGGAGTTGACTCCCCCCATGGACATGGTCAAGAGCAAGGAGATCGGCGCGGCCGGGCTGGCCGAGTGGCGCAAGCTCGCCCAGGGGTTGCATGCCCGGTACCTGGTCGACGACTTCGCCGCGGCCGCCCGCTTCGTCGCGGCGATCGGCGAGGCGGGGGATGCCGCCGGCCACCACCCGCGCGTGTCGATCGGCGCCGAGCACGTCGACCTCGAGCTGGTCAGCATCGACGCCGTGTACCGCGACGACGACGGCACCGAGTACATCGTCGAGTGGGTGACCCAGCAGGACATCGACCTGGCGCGGCGGATCACCGCGATCGCCGCCGATCACGGGCTCGCCGCCGACCCCGCCTCGGTCAGCGAGATCGAGCTCGGGCTCGACACGGGTCGCTCGGCCAAGATCGCGCCGGTGTGGGCGGCGCTCCTCACCGGCAGCGCCGACTCGCAGGGGCGCGGGTCGCCGAGCGACGAGATCCGGGATGCCACGGTGCGGGTGCCGAACCTGTGGTTCGGCGATCGCGATGAGCACAGCGATGCGGATGCCCCGCGCCAGCGGTTCCACCTCGAGGTGTACGTGGCGCCCGAGGCGGCCGAGGAGCGCATCGCGGCCGCGCTCGCCGCGGGCGGCACCGTCGTCGAGGACCGCAGCGAGCCCGGGCTCACGGTGATCGCCGACCAGGATGGCAACGAGGGCGTGGTGTGCGTCGACCTGTCGGCCGCGAAGCCGCGGTCCTAGATGCTCGCGCGCTGCGCGAGGAGCGGGCACTCGAACGGGTCGCGCTCGCCGAGGCCGACGCGATTGATGTAGCGGTACACGATCGCATACGAGTGCACCAGCGTGGTCTGCGTGTAGGGCACGCCGTGTCCCGTGCAGTACGAACGGATGATCGGTGCCGCGCGGCGCAGGTGCGGGCGCGGCATCGACGGGAAGAGGTGGTGCTCGATCTGGTAGTTGAGGCCGCCCATGGCGATGTCGAGGAGGCGGCCGCCGCGGATGTCCCGGCTCATGAGGACCTGCCGGCGGAGGAAGTCCAGCTTCGTGCCGTGCGGCACCAGGGGCATCCCCTTGTGGTTCGGAGCGAAGGCCATCCCCATGTAGAACCCGAACAGGCCGAGCTGGATCGCGAGGAACACGGCAGCCCGACCTGGTGAGAGCACCAGCAGGACGAGCGTGAGGAAGCCGATGATGCGCGCCGCGAGGAAGGTGATCTCCACCGGGCGATGCGGGAGCGGTTCCTTGGCGAACACCCGGTGCACGCTCGACACGTGCAGGGAGAGCCCCTCGAGCAGGAGGATCGGGAAGAAGAAGGTGCCCTGGTGTCCGATGAGCCATCGGAAGAACGCCGCGCGCTCACGTTCGGCCTGTTCGGGCGTGAAGGCGACCACGGGCAGGTCGATGTCGGGGTCGGTGCCGATCTGGTTCGGGTTCGCGTGATGCCGGGTGTGCTTGTGCTGCCACCAGCCGTAGCTCATGCCGACGAAGCCGCCCAGGATCAGGCTGATCCAGTCGTTCCACTTGCCCGACCGGAAGATCTGCCGGTGCGCGGCGTCGTGGCCGAGGAACGCGGTCTGCGTGAAGAGCACGGCGAAGCCGACGGCGGTGAACATCTGCCACCAGGTGTCGCCGATCCAGATGAACAGCGCGACCGCCGCGACGTAGGCGAGCGGCACGCTCACCAGCTTCGTCCAGTAGTAGCCGTAGCGCCGCCGCATCAACCCGGCATCCTTGACGATGCGGGCGAGGTCGGTGAACGCGCTGGCGGAGCCCTGCGGCGGGGCTCCCGACCGGGGATGCGTCCGCCGGATGGCGGAGATCTCGGAGGGCATGGCGACCACCTCTCTACGACCCACGCACCGGGCTCGGTGAAGCGGCGGCGGTGTGACGCGGAATCCGATTCCACGTGCGTGCATGCTAGGACCGGCGCCGAGCGCCGCGCGCGGCCCTTGACAACTCGGGCCGAGGGTGGTGGACAATGCGGATGAAGCTGTGAGTGCTCACATCTGCGGAGCGCATACTCTGGAAATGAACACTGTTCTCAACCAGCCCGATCCCGCGCACGACGATGCGATTCGGGCGGAGGCAGCGTCGCAGGCTCGCGACGACGCGTTCTGGGCGCACTTCGACGACAACCCGTCGAGCGCGACCCGTTGGGTCGACAGCGCACGCGCTTCGAACGCTTCGAACGCTTCGAACGCTTCGAACGCTTCGACCCGGGAAGCGAGCACATCATGATCGAGTCGGCCGGCGAGGAGTTCGGCGTCACGCACATCCTCGTCAACGAGCTTCCCGCTGAACTCGGCTCACCCGAAGCGCCGAGCCGGTACGACGTGTCCGTGGTCTTCACGCGGCGCCCGAGTCCCCGCGAACTCGACCTGCTCAAGCACCCGGAGGTCGCGGCTCGGCTCGCCGATGCGGGGTACGGCGCGGTCGAACTGCGCGTGGCCGACCGCCGGCTCATCGTCGAGCACACGAACCTCGACGAGCTCGCCGCCGGGCTGGCGACGCTGATTGGCCGGATCCTCGAGGACATCGGCGACCAGGCCGCAGCCGAGAAGGTGAGTCGCGACGCGACCGCTGCGGAGCAGGTGCGCGCGGAGGCGAGCCGCGCCGCTGCGGTACTCGCCGCCGTGGCACGGATCGACTTCCGGCCCCGCAGGTCGCTGTACGAGTAGCTGAAGCGGAGGGTGCCCGATGTCGAAACGCAACCACCCGGAGGGTGCCCCCGCGGACGAGCGCTGGGAGACGGAGGGCGGCACGCTCGACGATGGCGCGGTCACCGGCGAGGAAGCCGAACCGGCGACCGAAGCCGAGGACCGGGCGAAGCGCTGGAAGGACGCCAACGCCGAGCACTGGCACGGCAGCGGACCCAGCGACGCGACGAAGCGGCGCGAGACGGAACACTGAGGTCGCCGCCCCAGGAGCGGGGAACACTCGTCATGGCGAACCCGCAGCGGCGAACTCACGACGGAGCATGGCCGGGCGCCGGGCATCTACGTGGCGCCCGAGGCGGCCGAGGAGCGCATCGCCGCCGCGCTCGCCGCGGGTGGCAGGGTCGTCGAGGAGCGCAGCGAGCCCGGGCTCACGGCGATCGCCGACCTGAGGGCGTCGTCTGCGTCGACGGGTCTGCGGTGGGGGCGAAGTCGGACTGAGCCGAACCCGTCATGTGGAACCCGTCGTGTTCGAACCCGTCGTGTCGAACCTGGAGCGACGAACGTACGATGGAGCATGGCCGGGTTCAGGGTCGGGCGCCGTCGCGCCGCAGAGGAACTCGAGGCCCACGGTGCCGACTCGGCGACGCGGGTCGGATCGGCGCTGGTCGCCCTCGACGAACGCCTCCGCCGCGACGCCGAGGAACTCGCGTTCGCCGAGGCGGAGCTCGGACCGGACGCGATCGCGCCGGCAACCCAGGCGCTCATCGCGGCCCGCGGGATGCTGGGCGAGGCGTTCCGACTGAACCGCGCCAACCACGGCCCGACGCCCGGCGCTTCCGCCGACGTGGCGACGCGCACCGCGCGCATCCTGGAGCTGTGCGCGCAGGCCGATGCCGTGCTCGACGAGGTCGCCGCCGCGCTCGCCGACGGTGTCGCGCGGACCCGACGCGCCCCGGAGGAGCTCGTGGGCGTGCGCGTCGCCATCGAGCGGCTCCGTCCGCGCGTTTTTCGGGCGCGTACGGTCATCGACCGACTCTCGGCGCGCTACGCGCGGACCGCGCTCGCCCCGGTCGAGGCCAACCCCGCCCACGCGGAGCAGCTGCTCGGCTTCGCCGAGCACGGCGTCGCCGTGGCCGAACGTCGCCGCGACGAGGGGCATCGCGAGCAGGGCAACCTCGCGCTCGAGGCATCCGTCGATGCCGTGCGCCGCGCGGCCGCGCTGCTCGAAGCCGTGGAGGCCTTCGAGGTCGAGGCGATCCGGGCGGAGTCGCAGCTGGCGGCGGTCGTCGAGGAGTCCCGCCGGCACCTCGCCGTCGCGCTCGCGGAGCCCGGCCCGCGGCCGTTCGTGAACGCGATCGCCGACCTGCAGGCCGCGCTCGATGCGCTTCCTCCCGTCGGCGTCATCACCGACCCGTTCGCCCACCTCGACAGGCTCCGCGACGCGAACGCGGCACTGGATGCCTCGATCGTCGCGGCCCACGCCACCGCCCGCGATCAGACGCCGGATGCCGTTCCGCCGCGGTTGCACCTGCACGAGGCGATCATCCGCGCCGACCGCCAGCTCGACGTCGCCCGCGACCTCATCGCCGGCCACGCCGGCCGGATTGGCCCCGAAGCCCTCACCCGGCTGGCTGAATCCGAGCGCATCCGCGTCGAACTCGGCCACTCCCTCGGCAGCGGTGCCATCGGCGGGTCGACGACGATCGCCGCGATCGACGACGGCAGCCGGGCGCGCGCGATCGAGATGGCCGACCGCGTCGTGCTCCTCGCGACCGAGGCGTTGCGCCGGGCGCGCGAGGACCTCGCCGCGGTGCGGCGGGGTGCGCCGGTGGTGTGAGGCGCGGGCCTCGTCCCTCCTCAGCGCACGAGCAGCGCGCCCACCGTGACCGACCAGGCGGTGATGAAGGCGAACGGCGCCGTGAGCACGATCGCGACCGTCCAACCCGTGCGCCGCCGTTGCGCCGTCGCGATGTCGCGCCGCAGGCGGTCGAACGCGGCGTGGTCCACGGCGTCGGCCTCGGGCATCCGCTTCCACGACGCCGGCTGGGTGGCGAGCGCGGCGATGCGCTGCACCTGCTCGGTGGTCAGGGTGATCGGCTGCTGTTGCAGCCACGCGACCAGCTCGAACTCGCGCAGCACGACGACGTCGTACGGGCGCTCGCGGATCGTCATGCGTCGCGATCCGACGACCGCGATGATCGGCGTCACGTCGACGAGCATGCGCGCGGCGACCGAGAGCAGCTTCGACGTGCGGCTCGCCTCGTACTTCGCGTTCCGCAGGTGGTCCGTGCGTTGGCCGTTCACGAGGATGCGCTTGGCGCCGACCCACACGTTCTGGCCGCGGTGGTGCTTCGTGTTGACGGTGAAGACACCGGCCGGACCGATCACGACGTGGTCGAGGTCGCTCGACCCGGCGCCGATGGGCACGGAATGCAGGACGTACCACCCTGGTCCGAGCCCTTCGAGCCGCCGCGCGACCTCGAGTTCGCCGAGCGCGCCGACGTACCAGGGCTCGGCCTCGCGCCCGAGCGGTGAGACCCCGAAGAACCGCTGGGCGGCGGTGTTCGGCGGCACGGCGGCCTGCACGCGCAGGCACTCGGCGATGACGGATGTCGCGGGCCGGCGGTGGCCGAGCGATTGGGCGATGCGGGGTCGGTCAACGGATGCCTTCGGGTCGGCGTTGATCAGCGGGTGCACCGATGCTCGCAGGAGGAATCGCGGCCAGCGAGTCCCCGAACGCGGGGCGCACGGCCTGCCCCAGGCAGGTCAGATCACGACGATCTCGCACGCGGTGCCGGGCGCGGCGGCGATCCGCGCGTCCCGGGTGAGGAGGGTGGCCCCGACCTGCTCGGCGAGGGCGACGTAGGCGGCGTCGTAGCTCGACAGGTTCGTGCCGAGGCGCCAGGCGCGATGTGCGATCGCCTCCCAGGGCCAGAGGTCGATCGGCAGGTCGAGCAGGCGCGCGTGGGCGAGGCTCGCCTCGGCATCCGACAGGAGGCCGGCGTTGCGGCGCCTGCGGAGTATGTTCGCGACCTCGAAGTGCAGCAGGGTCGGGGCGAGCACGATCGCGCCGTGGAGACGCGCGGCGACGCGCTCTCCCGCGGTGCTCGGGTCGATGAGCAGCGTAACGGCGGCGGATGCGTCGAGCACGACCCGTGGCTCGGGCTGGGCGCTCACCGACTCACCGGCGGTCGGCGTCGAGGTCGGCGATGACATCGACCGGCCCGATCGCCGGGTAGTGACGAGCATCGCGCCGCGCTTGGAGTATCGCCTCGAGCGGGCTCGGTCGCGAGGCGATCGCGGCGAGCTCGGCGCTCAGGAATTCCTGCAGCGACTGGCCGGCGCGGGCGGCCCGCGCCGCGAGCTCATCGCGGACCTCGTCGGGAACGGCGCGCACGGTGATGGTGACGGGCATGTCGGCAGTCTAGCTGCGATGCATGCAGTCTGCATGCGCGGTGCGGCTGATACGCCGCCGCACGTACGATGCCGACATGGCCTTCCTCCGAACCGGACTCCCACCCCGCCCGCCCGGGCGGGAGCTGGTTCCGGGAAGGAGACACGATGGCGCATTCGCCGCACCGTCGTTACAAGGGCTGTCAGCTCTGCAAGCCGCACAAGCACCGCGGAATGGGCGACTCCGCCCGCGCGCCCTGGGCGGTGAGCCGCAAGCTGGGCCGCAAGCGCCGCTGGACGCGTCGCGACCTGGGCGACTGAGCACGTATTCCGCTCAGCGGTATGCCGGTTCCGCCTCATCGCCCGATCGCTGAGGCGGAATCGGCATTCCACATCAGCCGAAATGATTCCGCGGAGCGCTGCCCAAGCCGATCGACGACTTGGTCGACGTGCATCCGCTCGACCGCGACGATGAGACACCGGCTCGACTCCTCCTCCACAAGCCGGGGATGTCGCATCTCGAGTTCACCAAGTCGTGCATCGAGGCCCTGACCGCGAGCTCGGCTCCTACCGTCGGAACGTTCGCGCGATGCGGATTCATGAGGAAGAGGGTCGAAGATTGACGTTCGATGCAGAGACTGAGGCGCCGTCGGCGCGCTCCGAGGTGCAGCGCGACGACCGGCGGGCGGCCATTCTCGTCGCCGTCGTCATCGCCGTCGCGACGGTGCTACTTCTGACGTTCTGCATCGTCGCGATGCAGTTCCTCCCGCACCTCGCAGCTATGCGTTGGATCACGGGGGCGAACCCGTCGGGAATGTTCGCGGCGGCCGAGCCGAACGGCGAGGTCGCGCTCACCGTCATCGAAGGATTCAGCGACGACCCCGACTGGAAGCCCGCGAGCGAGCAACGGGCCGGCAGTGTCGGATTCGAAGATTCCGATGGATGCCAGGTCTGGTACCGCACGGGGGCGCTCGAGACATCCGACCGAGCCAGGAACGAGACGACGCAGAGCGTCCGGATGATCGAGTGGGCGGTCGGGCACCGGCTGGAGGGGATCGACGACGTGAGCTTCGTCGCCGTGTCGACGACCGGCGCGCCTGACCTGAATATGCACAGCGCGCCGGCGTACCAGTTCACGTTCGACGGTGCCCATCATGCGGTGATCGCGCAGGCCTTTCCCGAACTGGGTGAGGGCGTGCTGATCTACGCCCGGTGTCCGGAGGAGCGCCGGCTCGGGTACTTCCTGGAGCGTGATCTGGAGCAGCTGCTCGTGATCGCGGTCGGCTGAGCCGTTGTCCGCACGTGCTCAGCTCACCGCGTTGAACGGAAACTCGACCTTCCCGAACCCCCACGTCTCGCGCAGCCAGCCCGGCACGAACGCGTCGAGCGCGCGCTCGACTTCCGACCCGACGAGGTCGTCGACGACCCACCACGACGACTCGGCGTCGGCCTCGTCGTGCGGGTCGATGTAGATGCAGCCCACGAGCCGGGTCTCGTCGTCGTCGAGGATCGCGTAGTTGAACGTGAGGTGCTCGGCGATCTCGCGCTCGTGCATCGCGAGGTCCTCGCGGTCGGCCTCGAACGTCATCGTCTCGGGCGGCCAGCCCCACGCGTCGCCGTAGATCCCCCACAGTCGCTCGCGCGAACCCATCACCGCCGGGTAGTCGAGCTCGACGTCGTCGGCGCGGATCGGCCGCAGGTGGTAGCCGGGCGCGAGTTCGACTCGCGTCGGATGCTCGAAGTCGTCGGGCAGCCAGGCGGATGCTTCGGTGGCGTCGGTCATGGATCCAATGCTGGCGCACGGGTCGCGCTCGCGGGGAGACGCTCGTGCGAATCCGCCATGGCGCCCGACGTTGCCCACGCTTGCTGGCATCCCGCGTGCAGGCTGCAGAACGCGTCGCATGCAGAAAGAGCCCAGCGAACATCCAGCCACCTTCCAGCGGGATTCCCCTACGTTGAAAGGTTCACCTGTTCGAGGTGACCACCCTGCTCCTTCTTCTGTTGTGTCGAGCTGGGCGATTCTCGCCGACCCGCTCGGCGTGCGTTTGGCACGCCCGGTCGGTTCCCACTCCTCACCCATACCCGGAAGGAAGCACGTCATGACCGACACCCAGCAGTACCAGCCCGGCGACACCGTCAACGGACACACGCTCATCCAGCACCCCGACGGGTCGATGACCTGGGAGCCCACCCCGGCCCCCGCCGCGAAGCGCCCGATCTGGAAGCGGAAGGCGTTCATCATCCCCGCCGCCGCGGTGGGCGGCGTCATCCTCATCAGCGCCATTGCGACCGGTGTGAACGGGGCGAGCGGCGAGAGCGGCGCACCCGCAGCCGAGCAGGCTGCCAAGGTCGAGGCCCCGGCTGCCGAGGCGGTACCCGAGGACATGCTCTTCGGCGACTGGACCGGGAAGACCGTCGGCGAGGCGCGCCAGGCGCTCGAACTCCTCGACTACGAGATCGTGACGAGCCCCGCCGATGCCGGCGACGACTGGGTGATCGGCTCCACCGATCCGGCTGCGGCCATCAGCCTCCCGAAGGGCTCCACCATCACCCTCATCGCCACCGCGCCCGCCCCGGCGCACCCGTCGATGCAGCACGAGCAGGCGGTTCGCGAGGCGCAGAACTACCTCAACCTCATGGGCTTCTCCCGTCAGGGGCTCATCGACCAGCTCTCCAGCGAGTACGGATCCCAGTACCCCGTCGACGTCGCCACCTACGCGGTGGACTACCTCGCTCCCGACTGGAACGCCGAGGCCGCCGAGCAGGCGAAGCAGTACCTCGACGTCATGCCCATGAGCCGCGAGGAACTGTTCGACCAGCTGACGAGCACGTACGGCGGACAGTTCACCCCCGAGCAGGCCGAAGCCGGCCTCGCTGCGGTCGGCTACTGATCGCGCCCGAGTAGCGCTCACTGATCGCCCGCGACCCAGCCGGGGTCGCGGGCGATCGCCCATTCGATCGACGCAGCTTCGAAGCATCCGGTCGCCCCACAGCGCGCTCCCAGCGGCGGCCATAGGATCGACGGCATGGCCGGATTCTGGGGCAAGCGCAAGCGTGATCAGCAGGAACTCGCGGCCCAGGACGCCGACCTCGCCAAGCGCGCGGGTGCGGCCCTGGTCGCCGCCGACGAGCGCGTCCGCGTCACGGCCGACGAGCTCGTCTTCGCGGAGGCGGAGCTGGGGGATGACGCGACCGCCGAGCTGCGGACGGCGCTGGCCGCCGTGCGCACCCACCTGGGCGAGGCGTTTCGCCTGAACCAGCTCAACTACGACGAGATCCCCGACACCGCCGAGGAACTCCGCACGCGCAACGCCCGCATCGTGCAGCTCTGCGACTGGGCCGAGGACCTGCTCGACGACCAGACCTCCGCCCTCGCGGAGCGGATCGCCCGCGCCCGGCGTGCTCCCGAGATCATCGCCGGCGTCCGTGCCGACGTGGAGCGCTTGCGCGCCCGCATCCCGCACGCCCGCGACACGATCGACCGACTCGGCGCGCGCTACGCGCGCGAAGCGCTCGCCCAGGTCGAGGCCAACCCGGCCGAGGCCGACCAGCTGCTCGGCTTCGCCGTGCACAGCGCGAGCGTCGCCGAGCGTCGGCGCGAGGCCGGCCAGCGGGAGCAGGCCAACCTCGCGCTCGAGGCATCCGCCGAATCGGTGCGTCGCGCCGCGACCCTGCTCGATGCCGTGGAGACCTTCGAGGTCGAGGCGCTGCGCGCCGAGTCGACCCTCGCGGCGATCGTCGAGGACTCCCGCGGCGACCTCGTCGTCGCGCGGAACGAGCCGCAGTCGGCCGGCGTCGTGGCCGCGATCGCCGAGCTGCAGGCCGCGCTCGCGAGCCTGCCGGCGGCCGGCGTGAACACCGACCCGTTCACCCAGCTCAGCCGGCTGCGCGACGCGAACGCCGGGCTCGATGCCGCGATCGCCACGGCCCGCGAGCGTGCGGCACGCCCGATCCCGTCGATCGAGCACGTGCACCACGCCATCGACGACGCCGACCGGCAGCTCGCCGTCGCCCGCGACGTCATCGCCGGCCACCGCGGATGGATCGGCGCCGACGCCCGCACCCGCCTCGCTGAGGCCGAGCGCATCCGCGTCGACCTCGACCACTTCCTCGGCATGCCGGCCGCGACCGTCACCGTGATCGACGAGGACCACCGCGAGCAGGCCATGGCGATCGCGCGCCGCGTTGCGCATCTGGCGGCCGAGGCGCTGCAGCTCGCCCGCCGCGACATCGACTCCTCGCGGCCGCAGGACCCGTGGGGCGGCGGCCCGGGCTGGGGTGGCGGCGGTCGCCGAGGCAGCGGCGGGTCGGACGTGATGGGTGGCATCCTCGGCGGGCTCGTGATCGGGGGGCTTCTCGACGGGATGTTCGACTGAGTTCTCGACCGGTCCTTGGCCCTGAGTCAGCGCCCTTCTAGGAATCGGACTCGTCGACCTCGGCGAGGAGTCGCCGGACCGCGTCCGCCAAGCGGGGCACGTCGTGCCGAGCGGTGGTCGTCACGATCGCGTGCGTCGTGTCGAAGTAGCGGTGCGCCAACAGGTCGCGCATGCGGGCGATCTCAGCCCAGGGGATGTCTGGCTCACGCGACACCGTGTCCGCCCCGAGATCCTTCACGGACTCGCCGATCTCGACCAGCCGCATGCGAATGGCGTCGAAGACGATCTCGTCCGAGACATCCGCTCGCTCGATGTAGGTGGCGATCGCCTCGCACGCGACCGCGATGTCGAGGAGTCGTTCGCGAGGCGCGCGGGTCACACCGGGACCGCTTCGGCGAGGACCCTCTCGATGACGTCCGGCTTCAGGCCCGATCTCGGAACGACGTCGACCGGCCGCCCGAGGATCTCCTCCGCAGTGCTCTGCATGCGCAGCAGCGCGAAGGCACCGACGTCCGGGCCGAGCTCGACGAGCAGGTCGACGTCGCTCGCGTCGGTCTCGTCACCGCGGGCGACGCTGCCGAACACGCGCACATCGACGGCGCCGAGTGCGCCGAGTTCGGCGCGGAGTCGCGGGCCATTGGCGCGGACCTGGCCGAGCATGCTCGGGGCGGTGATCGGTACGAGTTCGACGGCGAGTTCGTGACCGGTCGCGCCCACCAGGCGCTGCAGTGTGGCGAAGGATGGCTCGCGCCGACCTCGTTCATACGCGCTCACCACGCTCTGGGTGAGGCCTGCGCGGTGCGCGAACTCCGTCTGAGTGAGGCCGGCGCGTGTGCGGGCAGCGCGCAGGAGTTCGCCAGCGCTAGTCATGATCGTAACTATAGCCGATCGTCGATAGTTCGGCGTCGCGGTTGCGAGCGCTGCGCGATGCGGAGAGCCTTTGCCGTATCGGGCAGGATGGACCGGACGTCCGCCCCGATGCGGACAGAAGGAGAACCATGAGGAAGCTGTTGTTCGTGCCCGCGGTCGTCGGAGCCATCGTCCTGAGCCTGTTCACCGCCGGCTCGCCGGCGAGCGCGGCCCAGGTCTGCAACCTGACCAAGATCTCGTACGGCTATCAGTCGACGTGCTCGACCGACGCGACCGGCACCCAGTTCCGCACCGCGATCGGATGCACCGTCGTGCAGTACGGGCCGACCATCTACACGCGCTACGGCACCTGGCAGACCCAGGGCGGCGGACGTGTGTCGTCGGCGCGCTGCGATGTCGGCCACTACACGTCGTACGGGTCGGTGCACTTCCGCTGAATGAGCCTTCGGCTCGCACGCCGCCGCCGCGCGCAGGTCGCGGTCAGGAGATCGCGGCGAGCATGTTCTCGAACCATGACTGCAAGCTGATGCCATCGTTGCGGGGATCGTAGTAGGAATCAGCCACGTCGATCCAGAGCCGCGCGAGTTCATCTTCCGAGTGACCGGCCGCGAGGATCTCCCTCAGTTCGGATCGCAGTTGCGCCGTAGTTCCTTCCGCCTCCAGCCGCCGGAACTTCGCGACGACTCCGAATGGCTCGTCCGCCTCGAGGTCGTAGTCGGGATGGAAGTAGCCCTGCCCGAGATATGCCAGCCGATCGATTCGCGATGAACTGCTCACTCTTTGCACCCCGCCTACACATGCCGAAGGTAGAGCCACCGCACCTTGTTGAAGCGGCTCGAATCGCGGCGATCGAGTACTTCGGTCGTAACGGTGACGTTGACGGCTGACCCTACGAGACTCAGCAGGCCGCTTTCGATCTCGGAGATGTCTTCACGGTCCTCTTCGGTGACCGAGGCCATCTGGAAATGCAGGCCGACGTCGGCGCGTTCGATAGTCGCAGCGATGGCGAGTGCGTTCCGTGGTATCGCACCGAGCATCGCCTGCACGCATTGGGCGACGATGTAGTTCTCCCATGCCGGTGCTTGGGCGAGATCGTCCGGTGAGGGGAGGGTCATGGCTTCCATTCTGGGTTGTCCGGAACGACGCTCACCGATTTGGTGCCTTTGATGAAGAACACGTTCGTCTCCTGATTGGCGAATCCCGATCCTGGATTCACGTTGATTCCCGTGACGGTGGGAGATCGGATGACGACGTTCCCGTTCGGCTTGACCCCGAGCACTTCAGCCGTCCCGTCATGGAACTCGTCGAGGACCTGCTGTGCATCCTTGTGCGAACGCAAATAGCTGCCTTCGTCGTACTCCAGAGCATCCAGCACATGCCTGCCCTGGCGTTGGTAGCTGATCCGAGGGTCGATACCGAACTCCGCGGCTGTTCGAGCACCGGGACTCACGAAGCTGTCAGCCGCAGAAGCAGGCATGCCCGGAAAGGCGGGAACTGCGGCCGCGATCAGTCCACCGGCGAGGATGTCGCCAAATCCCTGACGCGCAAACTCGGGATCGATGGCGGCTCGCAGCTCGTTGTACCCGATCTGAGCCGCCACGCCGGCGACGCCGGCCGCGATCGAGTCCTTGACAAGGTGCGCGGCGCCGCGAGCCGAGATTCGTGCGACCCCGAGTGCAGCGCGCATGACCGCAGTCAGACGCTGGCAGACCTCCGCGATCTTGATCGCCCACCGCGCCACCGTGAACGCGATCTTCGCCATGGTCGCGATCGCGCCCGCACCGAACGTCACGGAACTCAGCAGCACGCCGACCCCGATCTCGATCGCGATCTCAGCCACCATCTGCGCGATGAACCAGCCGATCTCCTCCCACGCCCTTGCGACCGCGTCGCCGAGGGCACGGGCATACCCGGCGAGGCCGTCGGCTGCGCCGGCAGCGGTGTCGATTCGGCGGGCGATGCCGTCGCGGCAGGACGCGATCCGCGCGTGCTGCGGCACGCCAGTCGACACGGCCGCGTGCAGGCTGGTGTCGAGTTCGGCCCGGACGCGACGGAGCGCGGACGCGAGGTCGGTCCATGCGGTTTCGGCTCGATCGATCTTGCCCGGGTCCGCGTCGGGCAGCACGACTCCGATCGCGGCAAGCGCGTCCGTCAGGAACTCGCCGAACTCGCCCAGCGGGGTGGTCGGTCCGGGGCCGAGTGCCGACGGCAGGTGCGGATCGGTCAGGACGAGGGACGGAGTCTGGGCCCGGAATCGGGAAGCAGCCGGTTCCCGGTACGCGCCAGCCAGTTGCGCTCCGTCGTACGCCCGGGCGGTATTCGCGAGTGCGGCATCCATCGATCGCAGGGCATTGACGACCTCGAGCGCGCCGCCGAGCACCTGGCGGGCGGACCCGTCGTATCCGGGCTCGCCACCGTCGCCGAGGGCGAAGACGCGAGCGGTGTCCTCGTCGCCGGCCATCCCGCCGGTGTCGGCGAGCGCTGCTTCGCAGGAACGCACGGATGCCTCGACGCGGTGCCCGATCGCCCAGAGCGCGTCGCCTTCGGCGATCAACCGGGCCGGATCGAGCACAAGCTGAGACATTCGCGCACTCCCTCCGAGCCATCTGAGCGCCGGGTCTGAACGCATCGGGACGACGGTAGCGGCGTCTCGACGAAGGGGGATGGCGTGTCTCCACAGCTGTGGACGGTCGAGCGCCTCTCCGCGACCGTCCTGATATTGCGTCTTCGTGACCGAGCTCGCGAGCCGAGCGGTGAGGGCGATCGTGCCGCGGGCGCGATGAACCCAGAGGGGCGCACGCGTTCAACTGAGTGACCTCGCTGCAGGGCGCATCGGGAGGGAGCGAGCGCGATAGAAGGTAGAGACCTCGCGCGGTGTTGCACCTCTCGCTGGGTGGTACACTCCCCGCATGCCCACCATCCGCCCACGATTCCAGGTGACGGAGACACCCGATGTCGAGCGGGCCCTGCGGCTGGCGGCGCAAGTCTGGCCGGGTGTTCCACGACCCGAGCTCGTCAACCGACTGTTCGGTGTCGCGGCCGATCGGCTGGGCGAGGTCGCCCACGGCGCCGAGCAGGAGCGCTCGCGGGCGGTCGACCTCACCGCCGGCGCATTCGATGCGGTCTACGAGCCGGGATACTTGGCTGCCCTGCGTGCTGAGTGGCCGGAGTGATCGTGCTGGACGCGCGCGTCGTGATCGCGCAGTTCAGTTCCCACGACGCGCATCACGATCGTGCGGTCGCGTTCTTCCGGCGCCACGTCTCGGAGGACTTCTCGATGCATTCGCTCACCCTGGCGGAGGTGCTCGTCGCTCCGGCGCGCGCCGGCCGCGGCGAGGCGGCCGAGCACGCTGTTGCGAGCCTCGGGATCCGCGAGTGGGCGCCGCCGGTGGGAAGCGCTGCGCGGTTGGCTCGGATCAGGGTGGAGAGTGGGATGAAGCTGCCTGACTGCTGCGTGCTCGACGTGGCGCTCTCCCAGAACGCCCGACTCGCGACGTTCGACGGCGCGCTTGCCATTGCGGCACGTGGGCTGGGGGTCGACGTCGTCGCGCTGGGCTGACGAGTCGGCCCCGGCCAGCGTCGCCAGGTGTTCCGTGCCGCCGCAAGTCTTCGGCAGCCTTCGGAGGCTCGGGATGGGTGCCTGGCCTTAGGACCGAGCGGCCCGGATGCGGCTACCGATGCACGTGCGCCGGCTTCCCGCTGATCTGCGTAATGTCCCGCTCGGTCGCGTGCAGCAGCCGCTCGGACAGGTCTCGCAACGCCCGCGCCACCGCGAGCTCATCGCCGATGTCGGGCACGTCGGGGTCGAGCGGATTGCGCGAGGCCTGGCCGATGCCGGTCACGTCGATGTTGCCCGGCGACCGCACGCTGGCCTCTGCCGTGGTCTTCTCCTCGTCCTCGTCGATGTCGACGGTGACGTCCCAGTGCTTCGTCCCGTACATGGAACTCACCACCCTCCCCGGTCTGATTCCACGCTCAGCGTAGCGACGGCCGCAGGTGGGATGACCGGTGTTCGTGCCATGTGGCGCTGCGAGCGCGGGATGTGTCGATCGGGTTCGTGGTGCGCCCTGACCTGATCAGGTCTCGGGCTCGGCGAAGTGCGCGGCACGAACGGCGTCGAGCACCGCGTGCACGTCATCGTGCGTGGACGCGGAATGGCTGACGGTACGTCGATCGCCCGCCGTCGGCTCACGGAACGCGTGGCTTCGCACCTCGTACACCGGGTCTGGATCGAAGGCGGAGATCTCCAACACGGTGACGATCGAGATGTCACCAGCCTTGCGGAACGCCGTGCGCCGCCCGCCCATGCGGAGCACCTCGTCGAGCGGGGCTTCGGTCTCGTCGTAGTTGATCCACTCGATGTCGGGTGGTGGTTCGGGGGTGATCATCTGCGCAGCGTAGGTGTGACGTCCGACATGGCCGTTCCAACGTCGGGATTCGCCCAGATCAAGGATCAGCAGAAGTCGCAGGCGCCGCTGACGGGGAGCGCGAGCCCGCACGACGGGCAGTGTCTCGAGGTCGCCTCCTGTCGAGCTGCCACGGCTGTGCCGGTTGCGCGAGGCGCATTCGCCAGGCGTGGCTTGCGCGCCGCCGTCGTATCGATGACCTCGATCGTGTATCCGAGTCGCTCGAGGTGGCCGGCAGCTCCGCTCACGCCGCCTGAGAAGTCGTCTGGCGTGAGGGCCCGGCCGAACTGATTGAGCCAGGCGGCGGCGAAGATCGCCTTCGAGTCGTACCGCCCGGTGTCGGTCACGAGGAAGTACTCACGGGCCTCACCGAAACCGTGCCGATGGAGGAAGCCATCCCGGCCGAGCCGATCGAACTCGGCGATCGCCTCGTCGACGGCGCCGCGGTCGGTCAGCTCCGCATAGCGGATTCGGGTCGTCTCGCCGCTCGACCGATTGGCAATGGCCATGCGTTCCTCCAGTTCGGGAAGCTTCCACGCTCGCATGCGCGACCTCACGCGATCCAACCGAACCGCCACCCCAATCCGGGGGTCGAAGTCCACATTTCCAGCCTCCTCGCAGCGCATCGACGTACCCTGTCCGGTTGAGCTCTTCCCGCTCGGCGCGCCTCAACCCTTCCCGCGTGGCGCATTCCCGAACCTCACCCGGAGTACCCGTGACCTCCCTGCCCACCGGCGCGCACGACCGCGCCCGCGAAGCGCGACCGCAGACACCCGCTCGTGGCATCCGCCCGCTGATCCTGACCGCCCTCGGCATCGCAGCCGGCGCCGCGCTCGTCGGCGGCGGACTCGTCCTCGCCCCGGCAGCGGCGAATGCTGCTGCCGAGCCGGCGGTCGTCGAGAGCGTGATCGACGGCGACACCGTCGACGTGCGCACGGGTGACCTGGTCACCCGGGTGCGGCTCCTCAACATCGACACCCCCGAGCTGGCGCACGGCAGCAAGCCGGCGGAGTGCCTCGCCCTCGAGGCGACGCAGGCGCTCGCCGCGCTGCTGCCCGTCGGTTCGCCGGTGACGCTCGACTACGACGTCGCCAAGGTGGACCGCTACGGCCGCACCCTGGCCGCGGTGACGAACGCGAACGGCGTGCTCGTCGAGACCGAGCTCGCCCGCCAGGGCCTCGGTGCTCGGGCATACTTCGGTGACAACGCGCGGTTCCTCCCCGTGGTGACGGAAGCAGAGGAACAGGCGCAGGCAGCGATGGTCGGCATGTGGAACCCCGCATTGGAGTGCTCGCCTGAGGCGCTCGTGAACAGCCTCGAGCAGCAGTCGCGTACGACCTCGTCGACGGTGCCGAAGACGACGGCCGCCCTCGCGGGCACGATCGTCGAAGCGGAGGCCCTCAGCGCCGCGGCCGATTCGGCGAACGCGACGCTCGACGGCATGTCGTGGCTGCGATCCGAGTCGAAGCAGGTGTTCAGCGAGCGCATCGCCGTGGTCGCGACGAAGGCCGCGAAGCTCTCGAGCCGCGCGGTTGAGGCGATCGGCGGCGCGAAGGCCGACGAGCAGCGCGATGCGAAGCAGGCGGATGCCTCGAGCAAGCCCACGTCGAAGCAGAAGGCGACCGCGAAGAAGAAGGCCAAGGCGCAGGCGAAGGTGAACCGTTCTCGTGGGCAGAGCGCTGCGAAGGCCCGAGCCGCAGCCCTGAAGGCAGCGGCAGACCGTGAGGCGGCGCGGATCGCGGCAGAGGAAGCGGCCCGAATCGCTGCCGAGCAGGAAGCAGCGCGAGTCGCAGCGGAGGAAGCCGCGCGCGTCGCTGCCGAGGAGGCCGCTCGGGTCGCTGCGGATGAAGCGGCGCGCGCAGCGGCACAGCGTACCCAGAGCTCCGGCTCAGGTTCGAGTTCCGGTGGTTCGAGCTCGGGCGGCGGAGACGGTGGCGGCTCGACGTACACCGGCTGCCGCAACTACAACGGCTACGGGATGATCGACACGAAGGGCCGTCACTTCGAGCCGATTCCCTGCTGATCGCGACGTTTGCCTCCCGAATGGGGAGTCGAACGACTGAACCCGACGAATTAATGTCGTCCCGGCGCCATGCGGTGGCGCGGAAAGAGGCGATGCACGCGTGAAGGTCTTCTGGTTGATCCTGCTCGGGCTCGTGGTCCTCGGGCTGGTCATCACGTACTGGTATGTCTTCTTGATCCTCGCGGCGATTGCCGCGGCGGTCGTCGGCGTTATCGCGCTCGCGCGAGGATCTTCGTATCGCGTGAAGTCCCGAACTGCGGGCGCAGTCGTCGTCATCGTCAGCGTCATCGCCCTGGGAATCGGCGCCAGCGGTGCGGTCGCCGCGGCCGGTCCTGCGAAGTTCGCGCCGCAGGCCGCCTCGCGTGTGTCCGCTGACCTCGCCGACGGTCAGCGGGAGACGTCGGCTCCGACGCCGTCCGCGGAGCCGAAGTCGAAGCGCGTGGTGAAGTCCGTCGAGGAACGTTCCGCGGTGCCGTTCACGAGCTCCACCGTGGACGACCCGAACCTCGCCGCTGGATCGACCGCGGTGTCAGTCGTGGGCGTGGCAGGCGAGCGGGTCGTCACGTATCGCGTCATCCTCGTGGACGGCGCGGAGGTCTCGCGAGAGGTCATCTCGGACGTGATCGTCACGGCGCCGGTAAACGAGGTCATCGCCAACGGCACGTACGTCGCGCCGCCGCCTCCCGCCCCGGCGCCTGCGCCGGCGCCGCAGGGCGGAGGCTGCGACCCGAACTACACCGGTGCCTGCGTGCCGATCGCGAGTGACGTCGACTGCGCGGGCGGCAGCGGTAACGGCCCCGAGTACGTCTGGGGGCCGGTCAGGGTCGTCGGCTCCGACATCTACGACCTCGACCGCGACGGCGATGGGATCGCTTGTGACTGAATCCGACGTGCGGCCTGGCAGAGAACTCCCCGATCGGATGCGATTCTCAGGTAACCCTTCTAATCTAGAAGGTTGCCGCGAATTGCGTCGACAACGATCGACAGGGGCGTTTACGAATGGCGGATGAGACTACCGGCGTTAACCAGCAAAGTGAGAAGCAGGGCTTCTTTGCGAAGGCCGGCGCTGCTATCAAACGAGCGGCAGAAGAGGCGCAGGAGCGGGCGCGCGAGGGGCGCGAAGCTGCTGGCCCAACAGTGCATCGAGCAGATTTCGGCGGAACGATGGTCGAGATCTTTGGCCATGGATATGTTCGTGTGGGAAGCCTTGGCCCCCACGAAAGGCTGAGGTCTATCAAGCATTCGTATCAGGTCCAGGACAAGAGCGCCGGGGGTCGCGCTGTGGTCGGCATGATGACGATGGGCGCGAACTACCTGGCTTCCAAGGAGAAGCGAGTCGTGTTCTTGACCATCGCCACGGACACGAAGGTGCACACCTTAAAGGCAACCGGCGGGATGGCCAGAAGTGCAGATAAGGCAGCGATGGCGCTTGAAGCGGCGGGGCAGGCCGTGCTCGATGGGCTCGCGCAACAGTCGGCTGCCGCGGCGGTCCACGCATCTGCCACCGCGGGCGAACAGACACTTGATCAGCTAAAGAAGTTGGGCGAATTGCACGCCGCGGGCGTGGTCACCGACGACGAGTTCGCCGCCAAGAAGGCCGATCTGCTCCGCCGGATCTAGCGGAACCAGTCAGATCGCCCGAGCGCAAAGAAGGGTCGGATTCGAGCAGCTGTCCCCCGAAGGGGACAGCGACTTCCATGGCTGTACCTCGAAGTGGGGTTTTGTCTCCGAAAGGCTGGAGCCGCGCATGAACGGCCCGGTACCGTCGTCCCGTGGCATCCGTGATTGCTTGGCTCGACGCGTCCGCTGAAGATCAGCGACGCATGCGCGAGATCGTGAAGCTGTTCAGTCAGCGGGAAAGTCGCGACGAACTTGGGATCGGGCAGATTCGCGACGCGCTGAGCGACACCTTGTTTCCGGGGACGTCGACGCTGCACACGCGGGCGCGGTACTTGCTCTTCGTGCCGTGGTGCTTTCGGGAGGGTATTTCACGCTCGAACGACGCAGCCTCGGCAAGCAAACGAGTCGAAAAGGCAGAACGCCAGCTCATCAGTGCTCTCAGGGCTGCTCGCGACCAAGGTGCCGATGTCGATGGCATGCTCGGGTCGAATGTCGGCGAAGCGCTCAAGACTCTGCCGTCGGCGATCTACTGGTCTGCGCTTCGCCAATACGCAATCCTCGCTGACGGGGTTCTCGACCCCCAGGACGCGATCGGGGCGGAGATCGAGCGCCGGAGCCGACGGATTACGGCGGTCGAAGAGGACGAAGGACCTGCCTGGCACGC
Source organism: Agromyces sp. MMS24-K17 (assembly GCF_043950245.1). Classification (GTDB taxonomy): domain Bacteria; phylum Actinomycetota; class Actinomycetes; order Actinomycetales; family Microbacteriaceae; genus Agromyces. Next base: position 1,515,702 of record NZ_CP171640.1, read on the forward strand.
CGGCGGGTGGTGGGCGACCTTGCCCTCAGTTCCTGACGGCTTCCCTGGGCAAGTCGCGGATGGGTTCGCGATGACATACGACGAGGCTGGATGGTTGCGCGAACGGATGGAGCAGGGGGCTCCCGGCTCAGCGCTCACCCACATCCTCGCGACCCGCCCTTCCAAGGACAGCCCGACGGCGTGGGCAGATCCGGCGATGCAGTCCCTCGTCGGTGAACCGCGCGCGGCGCTTGAGCATGCGCGGAAGTTCTCGGTGGCGATGCATGGTGCAGCGCTGCTCTACAACGTGTTGCTCGCAGAGGCGTACGCCGAGCGTGGGTTCGACCGGGTACGCGACGAAGGAGAGAAGCACCGTCCGGCGCTCGCACGATGGAGCGATGAGGTGAGCGCCACCGATTCGCTAGGCGGCTGGGATCTCGATGAGTTCTGGGAGCTCGTGTTGCTCGCCAATCCGCGAGTGTCGCCTGCATCTCGGGCGTTCGTCGACGGATGGCTCGACCTCATCAGGGGCTCCGATTTGACCTCGCTCGCCGACTCCGAGATGGCCCGGGCCTTCATCGGGAACCGTGAGTGGCGCCAGAAGCGATCGCAGGCACGCCTGAGGAACGAGAAGCTCCTCAGCGCGTGGTCGGGCGCGTCCGGGAGCGGACGGCTCGACTTCCGGTGGGGATCCGTGCGCGCCATCGTGACCGACATCCACGATGGGTTGGAGCGCGTCCATGCTTGAACCTGATGGCCGCGCGGTCCTGACTGAGCAGCTTCGACCACCTGTCGGGTTCCGACTGAGGCAAGCCGTGGCGACAACCTTCACACTCGACCTCATTAGCGCGCTGTCCATCCCGCTCTCGTTCGCAGCGCATCACCTGCGCGAGAGCAAGAACCCGATCGCCATTCTCGACGCGGTACGTCGTACGTCCAATCGGATCGACATCTTCGCGCAGGCTGGCCAGATCGCGGTCCCGGCGCAGGCGCCCGATCTCGTCGCGTTCCTCGAGCCGATGGTGCATCCGGTCGTCGCCCCGCGCCCGGGCGGCCTCTTCCACCCGAAAGTCTGGGTGCTCGAGTACGCGCGCGGTGAGGAGCGCCGCTATCGCCTGCTCTGCGCGAGTCGTAATCTCACGGCGGATCGCAGCTGGGACGTCCTTGTGCGCCTGGACGGTGAACCGAGCGACGACCACCAGGGTATGAACGACCCCCTCGTCGCGCTGGCCGAGTCCTTGCCAAATCTTGCCGTCGGGTCCCTCGGGCCGACGCGCGCACGACGCATCCGTGGCTTAGCGGAACGGCTTCGATTCGTCGTCTGGGAATCACCGGCGGATGTGACACTGCAGGCGATGCACGTGTTCGGCATCCCTGCTGCGCCCGCCCCTGACCTTGCGCGGATATTCGACGGAAAGCGGCATCTCGTCATCTCGCCTTTCCTCTCCGACGATGGAGTTGCCGCAGTCGTGGTGAAGCGGTCTCGCGAGGCGCACGTGCTCTCCCGCCCGGAGAGCCTCGAACGGCTCCAACCGGAGACACTGCGACGCCTACAGGGCTACACCCTCGATGAAGCCGCGGACGTCCAAGGGGTGGATGAAAGGGCAGAAACGAACCCAGAAGGTGCGTTGGTCGGACTCCACGCGAAGGTGTACGCGCTCGACCGTTTGGATGGCAGCCATCTCTTCATCGGCTCCGCGAACACGACGGGCGCCGCGTTCGGCTCAAACGTTGAAGCCCTGGTCGAGTTCGTCGGACCGCAGACGCGCATCGGAGTCCAGGCGATCTTCGGCGACGCGACCGCGCTCCGCCAGATGGCGGTCGAATACGCGCCAGAGGGGGAGCCGTCGCAGATGCCAGCGAGGAGGCGGACCGCGCGCTCGAGCGAGCCGTCCGGCGGATGGCTGAAGCCCGCCTCCGCGCGACGGTTCGCGCCACGCATGAGCAACGGTACGCACTGGACGTCGAACGAGTGGACTCGAGCAGCGTCGGCGCGCAGTTCGCCTGCCGGCTTCACCTCATCACGCGCGTCGGCAACGACTACCTGATGCCGAGCGGCGCGGCCCACATAACCATTGAGGACCTGCCGCTCACGGACATCTCGCCGTTCTTCGTCCTCACGGTCACGGACGAACGCGGGGCGAGCCGTCGCACCATCGTGACCGCGGAGCTCGTCGGCGACATCCCTGGACGCCGCGATGAGATCATCTCGCGTCAGCTCACCAATCGGGCGGCCTTCCTGCAGCTGATCGCATTGATGCTCGCCTTCGACGACAACGACGTCGAAGCGGGAATGGCCGGGCTGAGCGGGTTCTTCGGAGGTTGGCAGGGCGCCGAGGACGGATCCGGCCTCTTCGAGACCCTCGTGCGCGCCGCCGGGTCGACCAACGGAGGCCTTGCAGATGTCAAGCGAATCGTCGACCGGCTTCGGAAAGCTGGAGCTCCGGTCGGCGACGATGGCATACCAATTGTGCCGGACGGCTTCGACGAGCTTTGGGCGGCCGTTTGGTCTGCGCATCAGCTCATCAAGGAAACGAAAGTGGATGTCCCGTGAGCGAATTCGACGCCGACGCGATCATGTCGGAGCTGAAGAAATTCCAACGTGACGCCGTCGAGCATGTGATGGATCGGTTCTACCGGGACGAGGGCGGAAGCGGCAGGTTCCTGATCGCCGACGAGACCGGTCTCGGCAAGAGCGTGATCGCGCGAGGCATCATCGCTCGCACGATCGAGGCGCTGCAGCACGACGACCGAGTTGATCGCATCGACGTCGTATATATCTGCTCGAACGCCGATCTCGCTTCGCAGAACCTGCGTCGACTCAATGTCACCGGCAATCGCCACATCGGCATCACGAGCCGTCTCACGCTGCTGGCTCGAGAGAGCGCGAACCTCGCGAAGGCGGAGCGCGTCGGAGGTAAGCGTGGCAAGAGGGTGAACCTCGTCTCGTTCACGCCGGGCACCTCGTTCGACGCGAAGGGAAACAGGGCCGGGGCCAAGGAAGAACGCGCGCTGATCCACCTGATGCTTCAGAAGATCGCGCCCGGCGACGGCGAGGTCGACGAGCGGGCGTCCCGCATCCTCCTGCAAGCCAGCGTGCAGTCTGAAGCGAACTTCCAGCGTGTGATCGACGATCTTCGTGCCAGCACCGGCGGCCGGCTCGATCCGGGGATCCGGAAGGCGTTCGCGACGGCGATTCGGGACTCCGGCCTCCTTCGCGAATTCCGAAAGCTGCGAATAATGTGCCGCGGCCTCGACGGCGTGCCCGACTCCATCCCGATGTGGCGGCACCATGACCTGATCGCGAAGCTGCGAGCCGCGTTGGCCAAGGCCGGGGTGGAAACGCTTGAACCGGACCTCATCATCCTTGACGAGTTCCAGCGGTTCCGGCATCTCCTCGACGAGGGCAGCGGAGAGGCTGCTGAACTCGCCCATGCGCTCTTCAATTTCTCGGATGCGAAGGTCCTGCTGCTCTCCGCCACCCCGTACAAGCCGTTCACGAAGGCGGAATCCGACGGCGACGAAAGTCATTACGAGGACTTCATGACCACACTCGGATTCCTCGCGAACGACGCCGCAACACTCACAGAAATACGAAAGGGGTTCCGCGACTACCGGATGGCCCTCCTCGATGCCGAGGGAAGCGCGGATGCCACGGCGGAGCGGTTGGGCAGTCTCCTGACGCCGTTCGTCACGAGATCGGAGCGGCCGCAGCTCGAAGAAGGCGCTGACCTCCTGCCGCGGTGGATCGATTCGGCCGTGCCGTCCGTCGACGACGTCCTCGGGTTCGCGGGGCTCGAACATCTCGGACGCGCGCTCGACGCGCCGATCGGTCTCGAGTACTGGAAGTCGATTCCGTACTTCGGGAACTTCATGGAGGGCTACAAGTCGGGCCGCCGTGCACGCGAGCTTTTGATGAACGACCCCGCGATCGATGATGTCTTCCGGGCCATACCGTCGCTCGATGCAGGTGCTCTGGAGGCCTACGAGGAGCTTGACTTCGGTAACTCCCACCTCCGCGCGCTCGCTGCGGAGACTCTCGATGCGGGGTGGTGGCAGCTGCTTTGGATGCCACCATCGATGCCGTATCTCGAGCCCGGACCGGTGTATCGGGGCATTGGCTCGATTACGAAGCGAGTGCTGTTCTCAGCATGGGCGTCCGTGCCGACGGCAATTGCCTCTCTCCTGAGCTACGAAGCAGAGCGGCGGATGGTCGCCGGGAGCGACCTGCTGAAGGCGAATACCGCCGACGCGCGCCGAGCGATCTCGGACCGCCTGACGTATGTCACGCGGGATTCCGGACCTGCCGGCATGTCCACGCTCGCACTGTTCTGGCCGCATCCGGCGCTCGCGGTGCTCGGTGACCCGCTTGCGGTCGCTCGAGCCCATGGTCGGCTGGTTACCGACAGCGAGGTCATCGACTCGGCAAGATCGAGCCTCGATAGCAGCAACCTCCCGCCCGCTGATTTCGCGTGGCATTCGTATTTCCAGACACCCGGGGGAGTTCCGTCAGGAATGTCCCTCGCGGAGTTGTCAGCTGCACTCGAAGCCCGCGCTTCGAGTTCAGAGGGAATTGACGATGCCGATGTCGACGAGGTTGGAAGAAAGGGCCTGCCGGCCCACGTTGAGCTCGTGCTTCAGACCGCGCAAGAGCCCCGGAGCTCGCATGAGCGAGTTGCGGATCTCGCAGCGAACGGGCCCGGCAACATAGCCTGGCGTGCGCTTGCTCGCGTCCGGACCGATTCTGACAACTCGACCGATTTGGGTCACTGGCGCGCCGCGGCTCGGCTTGCGAACGGCGTCCGATCGTTGTTCAACCGAACTGAGACGAAGCTACTACTCGATCGACTGTATGGAGCCTCCCGCACCTATTGGCACGCCGTACTCGACTACTGTGCCGACGGGAACCTCCAGGCCGTGCTCGACGAGTACGTGTTCCAGCTCAGAAGCGAATCGCCGGGTAGCCCGGTCGACGACGCGCTGCTGGAGTCGATCGCGAGCCGTGCCGCCGAGGCTCTGACACTCCGGCCGTCGAGGTACACCGCGCAAGATGTCAAGAACGGGCTCACGCCCATCCCGCTGACCGCGCGTTTCGCGCTGCGATATGGAGGCCGCACGGATGCGTCGGAGGGCGCTCGTCAACCCGAGATCCGGAATGCATTCAACAGCCCGTTCTGGCCGTTCGTGCTTGCCTCGACCAGCGTCGGACAGGAGGGCATCGACTTCCATTGGTGGAGTCATTGCGTTGTGCACTGGAATCTCCCGTCGAACCCCGTCGACTTCGAGCAACGCGAGGGGCGCGTGAACCGCTTCGCGGGCCACGCGGTGCGGAAGAACGTCGCCGACGCGCACTGGCGGGATGTGCTCTCGTCGGATAACCCGAGCCCGTGGGCTTTGGCGTTCGAGGCCGCTGAGGGTGCACAGCCCGATCTCGGAGAGTTTGCACCCTGGTGGATCTACCGTGGACCCGCCCGGATCGAGCGCTCGCTCGTTGCGTTTCCGCTGAGTCGTGATCGTGCGAAGTACGAGAGACTCCGGGCTGATCTCGCCCTGTACCGGCTGACGTTGGGGCAGCCACGTCAGGAGGATATGGTCGAAATCCTCCGCAGGCAGGCCGACGGGGAAAAGCTTCCGATGCTGGATCTGCGGCCCCCAGGGGGCACGCGCCACCTGGAGTAGGCGATTCCCCATCCTTGATTGGTCCGGCGCCGCGGATTCAGCTGCTCAAGACAGGTGTCTGCTGCTACTTCTCAACCATCCACAGCGAGCGGTGGTACTCGACGTTCGCGACCTCTACACGGTGGTCCCGCTTCCACCGAAGCAATTCGAGCGCTTGGTGCGTGTTTGCGTCGATGGCGACCATATCGTTCGAGATGTACATTCCGCCGATATCGAGTTGGGCGTGGTGATTCGGGCACAGGCAGAGCAGGTTGCTTCGGTCATCGCTGCCGAGGTGCGGTCGCCCGATCGGGCGGACGTGTGCGCCCTCCGCGTAAAGCCGACCCTCAAACGCGTCAATTCGTGTTCCGCAAACCTGGCAGGAGTATTGATAAAGCTCCTTGATTGCGCGGGACATCGCGGTGTCGCGAATGCGTCGTGAGACAGTTGCTTCGCGAAACGCGGGGTCAAACTCGATCCGCGGAGCAGGTTCGATGACGGCTTGTTGTTCGATGGCGTCGAGGCGGAACATTACGACCTGGAATCCATCGCGGCCTTCCTTCATCTGCCATGACGTGACGCTGTAGAGGCCTGAATAGCGATAGCCTCGCGGCGGGGCGAACGGCGAGCCCGGATGCCGACCACGAATTACTCGCACGGGTAGCCCGCGGACCATGCTCGTAATCAGGCCTGCGTTTCCAGGTGTGTGAGGAGACTGGTCTGCTATCTGCCTGCCGGTATTTTGGTCCCTTCCGCCTTGGCCCGTGTACAGCAGATAAGTGCCGCTGTCGACGTCGTCCACATAACCGCCCGATACGACGATGGAATCGGCCCCCTCGGCGGCGGTGCCGCTGATGCCAGCTTGAGGGGGCCGGTGCACGAATGCATCACGCAATTCTTGGCGGTCGATGAAGAACTGACCGGGATGCACTCCGGCGGGTGTTCCGAAGAATCGAGCCATGACGGAACCATAGAACCCAGCTGGTTAGCGGGAACACGACACGCTGCATGGCGTGTTACGACACGATGTCGGTTGCGACCAAAGCCTCCACGACCGGAACGTCTGGCGATGCCCAATCAAGACCTTCCAGGTCGCCAAGGGAGAGCCACTCAAGGAGATCGTGATCGGTGCTTCGAATAGGACGGTTGTTGAGAAGTCGGGCCTCGTAAGCCGCAAGGTCGATGATCAACTCACCGACGAGTGTTTGCGACCGGATGAGTAGCGCGCCGATCTGCACGTGAACACCGAGCTCCTCCAGTAGTTCACGCTTGAGTGCCGCTCGAGGTTCTTCACCTGGCTCAACCTTGCCGCCGGGAAACTCCCACCGACCTGCGGCGGCCTTCCCGGGCGCTCGTCGGCACGCGAGTATCTGCTCGCTGTCGCGGACTACTGCTGCGACCACCTCGAGCTCGAGCGTCATGAGTCGAATCTACCGATCCCCTTCGGTGCCCTTCACCCTCGTCACGTAGTCCCCGTGCTTACTCGTCTGTGTGGATGGGCGAAATCACCGCCGTGCCCAATCCTGGGGGTGCCACGGCCTCATGCCGCTCGCTTTGTTCCGCCAGGATGGGATACGTGCGTGGCACGCGCGCGCAATCCGCCCCAACGCGCAGGAGTACCCCACTTGGTCAATCACGTCTCCTTCATCTGGAACATCGCGGAGTCGCTTCGCGGCCCCTTCAAGCCGGCCGAGTACGGGTCGGTGGTGCTGCCGTTCACCGTGCTGCGTCGGCTCGACGCCGTGCTCGCCGACGCGAAGGAGAAGGTGCTCGAGGCTGAAGCGAGCAGCACTGGATTACCCGAGATGGCGCGCGAGTGGAAGCTTCGCGCGGCTTCCGGGCATGAGTTCTACAACACGAGCCCGTTCACGATGGCGAAGCTCGTCGCCGACCCGGCCGACCTTCGCGCGAACCTCAGCGCGTACCTGGCCGGGTTCTCGTCGAACGTGCGCGACATTTTCGACCGGTTCGAGTTCGACAAGACGCTGAACAAGCTGGCCGAGAAGAACAAGCTGTTCGCGGTGACGGAGAAGTTCGCGCAGGCCGACTTCCACCCGCGCACGGTCAGCAACATCCAGATGGGCCTTGTGTTCGAGGAGCTGATCCGGTGGGCGAACGAGCGCTCGAACGAGACCGCGGGCGACCACTACACGCCTCGTGAGGTGATCGCGCTGATGGTGCAGCTGCTGTTCGCGCTCGACGACGACGCGCTGAGCAAGACTGGTACGGTGCGGTCGATCTACGACCCGACGGCCGGCACGGGCGGCATGCTGTCGGTCGCCGACGAGTACCTGCACTCGGTGAACCCGGGTATCCAGCTCAGCTTGTACGGGCAGGACATCAACGACGGCTCGTACGCGATCTGCAAGGCCGACATGGTGATCAAGGGGCAGGATGTCGACAACATCCGCCTCGGCGACACCCTCACCGAAGACCACTTCGACGACAAGACGTTCGACTACGGCCTCTCGAACCCGCCGTTCGGTGTCGACTGGAAAGACCAGCGCGCCTTCGTTGACGACGAGCACGCTAAGCTCGGCTTCAACGGGCGCTTCGGCCCCGGCACCCCGACCGTCAGCGACGGGGCGATGCTGTTCCTGCTGCACCTCGTCTCGAAGATGCGCAAGCCCGAAGACGGCGGCTCGCGCATGGCGATCGTGCTGAACGGGTCGCCGCTGTTCTCCGGCGGCGCAGGCGGCGGCGAGTCGAGCATCCGCAAGTGGCTACTCGACAACGACCTCGTCGAGGCGATCATCGGCCTGCCGAAGGACATGTTCTACAACACGGGCATCTCGACCTACATCTGGGTGCTCAGCAACCGCAAGACCGACGACCGCAAGGGCCGCGTGCAGCTCATCGACGGCCGCGAGATGTACTCGAAGCTCCGTAAGGGACTTGGATCCAAGCGCAACGAACTCTCCGCGGAGAACATCGCGACCATCGTCGGCCTGTACGCCGGGTTCGAGGACGGCGAGCACTCGAAGATCTTCCGCAACGAGGACTTCCTCTACCGCACCATCACCGTCGAACGCCCCCTCAAGCTCACCTGGCAGGTCACACCCGAGCGCATCGACGCCGTCTTCGAGGCCAAGCCGGTGCAGAAGCTCAGCGAAGTGGATGCCTCGGCGCTGCGCGCGGCCCTGTCTTCGCTGGTTGAGCCTGTCGAAACCACGTGGACCTCCCGACCGGCCTTCCAGAAGGCGTTGAAGGATGCCGCGAATGCCGAAGGCCTCACCCTGCCGGCACCGCTGCTGAAAGCGGTCACCCTCGCGCTCGGCGAGCAGGATGACTCGGCCGAGCCCTGCCTCGACCCGAAGGGCAAGCCGGAACCGGATGCCTCGCTCCGCGACACCGAGAACGTGCCGTGGGAGGAGGACGTCGACGCCTACGTCGCCCGCGAAGTGCTCCCGTACGCGCCCGACGCCTGGGTCGACCACTCGAAGACCAAGATTGGCGCGGAGATCCCCTTCACCCGCCACTTCTACCAGTACGTACCGCCCCGCCCGCTCGAAGAGATCGACCGCGACCTCGAAACAGTAATGGATCAGCTCCGCGTGATGTTGACGGCGGTCGAGCGGTGATGAATGGTCCGTGGTCGGAGAGCCTTCGTGATGGTTGGACGGTCCGGCCCCTATGGAGTGAGTTCCGGCGTGGCAAGACGCTTGGAGACGGCACTGAGGAGTTGCTGTCGGTCTACCGGGAGTACGGCGTAGTCCCGAAGGCGAGCCGGGATGACAATTTCAACAAGCCGTCTGAAGACCTGTCGAAGTACCAGCGCGTTTCGGTTGGCGACCTGGTCGTCAACAAAATGAAGGCATGGCAAGGCTCGCTGGGCATCTCCGATCACGACGGCATCGTCAGCCCCGCCTACTTCGTCTACAAGGCAACCGGCAGCTTCGAGCGACGGTTTGCCCACTACCTGCTTCGCAGTAAGGAGTACGCGGACCATATGGCGGCGATCTCCTCCGGCATCAGGCCGAATCAGTGGGATCTCGATCCCGCCCAATTCGCAGTCACGCCGCTCCTCGTTCCTACCGCTGCGGAGCAGCGGGCGATTGCGGACTATCTGGATCGGGAGACGGCGCAGATCGACGCGTTCATCGCGAAGAACGAGGAACTCATCGCCCTCCTCACCGAACGCCGCGCGGCTGTCATCTCCAGGGTCGTCTCACGCGGCGTCAAGGCACGTGCTCAACTTAGGTGGAGTGGCGTCGAGTGGGCAGGCGAGGTGCCAGGTGAGTGGCAGGTGGGCAACATTCGTCGCTTCGCCTCAATGAGAACAGGTCACACCCCGAGCCGCCAGCACCCTGAGTACTGGGTGGATTGCGAAATCCCGTGGTTCACTCTCGCGGACGTGTGGCAACTTCGCCAAGGCCGGCGAGAGATGGGGGCGACGAACGAGAGGATCTCAGTTCTCGGGCTTGAGAATTCGGCGGCAGAGTTGCTGCCTGCCGGGACAGTGGCGCTGTCGCGTACCGCGTCCGTCGGCTTCTCCGGGATCATGCGAACTGCGATGGCCACTAGCCAGGATTTCTGGAACTGGGTGCCGGGTGGGGCCCTTGCCTCCGAGTATCTCTGGTATCAGTTCCAAGCGATGAAGCCGGAGTTTGAGCGGTTGATGACTGGCTCGACCCATCGAACGATCTACCAGGCGGACGCCGCGTCATTCAAGATTCTCGTTCCCCCTATCGATGAGCAGCGTGAGATCGTCGCCCAACTCGATGCGGCAACGGCTCGAATGGATGAAGCCGTGAGCGCAGCACGGCGGGGCGTCGAGCTGGCTCGTGAGCGCCGCGCCGCCCTGATTTCGGCTGCGGTGACGGGCAAGATCGATGTGGGGGTGGCGGCATGACCGGTATCGCTGGTGCGCATCTGGAGTCGGTGCTCGAGAACGAGATCGCGGAGCATCTGGCGGCGAACGGCTGGCTGTACTCGCCGACCGATGCCGGCTACGACCGTGAGCTCGCCCTCTTCCCCGAGGACGTGCTGGGTTGGCTCGCCGATACCCAGCCGGCCGAGTTCGAGAAGGTCGTCCGCCCCGGCGACACAGTGGCGCAGGGGGACGCGGCGGGTCGGGACATCCTGAAGCGGCTGGGCAAGGCGCTGGACAATGATCCGTTGAAGAACGGTGGCACGATCCGGGTTCTGCATGAGGGGTTCCAGCTGGTGCCGCTGCATGGTGGGGCGGTGCGGTTCAGCGTGGCGCAGTTTCGGCCGGCGACGACGAACAATCCGGCGACGTTGGACGCGTATTCGAAGATGCGGGTGCGGGTGATGCGTCAGGTGCGGTATTCGGCGAAGCATCCGCTCAAGGCATTGGATCTGGTGTTGTTCGTGAACGGGATTCCGGTTGCGACGGTGGAGTTGAAGACCGATTTCACGCAGCCGATCGGGAACGCGGTGGATCAGTACCGGTTCGATCGGGACCCGGCGGGGGAGCCGTTGTTCGGGTTCGCCAGGCGGTCGTTGGTGCATTTCGTGGTGTCGAACTCCGAGGTGCGGATGACGACGAAGCTCGCGGGCGCGAACACCCGGTTCCTGCCGTTCAACCGGGGGAACGATCAGGGTACGGGGAACCCGGTGAACCCGGACGGGTCGGCGTCGTCGTATTTCTGGGAGGAGATTCTGCAGCGCGATACCTGGCTGGCGTTGCTGGGGTCGTTCGTGCACCTGCAGGTCGAGGTCGACGTGGACCCGGACACGGGGAAGAAGACGAAGACCGAGAAGGTGCTGTTCCCGAGGTATCACCAGTGGCGGGCGGTGACCCGGCTCGTGGAGGCGGCCCGGGTGGAGGGGCCGGGGAACCGGTACCTGGTGCAGCACTCGGCCGGGTCGGGGAAGACGAACTCGATCGCGTGGCTCGCGCACCGGCTGTCGCAGTTGCATGACGAGCAGAACGTGCGGGTGTTCGACACGGTCGTGGTGGTGACCGACCGCACGGTGCTGGACAAGCAGTTGCAGGACGCGATCTCGCAGTTCGAGAAGCAGGCCGGGGTGGTGCAGTCGATCACCCGGGAATCGGGGGAATCGAAGTCATCCGAGCTCGCGGCCGCGCTGACCGGTGGCAAGCACATCGTGATCGTGACGATCCAGTCGTTCGAGGCGTTGATCAAGGCGATTCAGACGTTGCCGGCGCTTCAGGGGCGGCGGTTCGCGGTGATCGCGGATGAGGCGCATTCGTCGCAGACCGGGTCGACCGCGGGCGCGTTGACGAAGGTGCTCTCGCCGCAGGAGCAGGCAGCGGTCGCGGAGGGTGCGCCGATCGATTCGGACGCGTACCTGCAGTGGGCGATGGAGGTCACCGCGAAGGCGCCGAACATCAGCTATTTCGCGTTCACCGCGACGCCGAAGGCGAAGACGCTCGAGCTGTTCGGGCGGGTGCCCGACGGGGCATCCGGTGTTGTGTCGCCCGAGGCATCCGATTCGGCTGGGTTGCCGGAGCCGTTCGATCTGTATTCGATGCAGCAGGCGATCGAGGAGGGGTTCATCCTCGATGTGCTGGCGAACTACACGCCGTACAAGGTGGCGTGGCAGTTGCAGCATCCGGGTGCGGACTATGACGGGCTGGACGAGGTCGACGAGTCGACCGCGGTGAAGGCGCTGGTGCAGTACGTGCGGTTGCATCCGACGAACATCAGCCAGAAGGCGAAGATCGTCGTGGATCACTTCCGCACCTACGTGCAGCCGCTGCTGGACGGCAAGGCGAAGGCCATGGTCGTTACTGCGTCGCGCAAGGAAGCGGTGCGGTGGAAGAAGTACCTCGACCAATACCTCGCTGACACGCAGGTGCAGGGCGTTCGCGCGCTCGTCGCGTTCTCGGGCACGGTGGATGACCCGGACGATGTCGGTGAGGGGCTGACGGAGAAGACGCAGAACCCGGGCCTGTACACGTCGGATCTCGCGGAGGCGTTCAAGCCGTCGACGTACAACGTGATGATCGTCGCGGAGAAGTTCCAGACCGGGTTCGACCAGCCCCGCCTGGTCGGCATGTACGTCGACAAACGGCTCGGCGGGGTGCAGGCGGTGCAGACTCTGTCGCGGTTGAACCGCACGTACCCGGGCAAGGACAAGACGTTCGTGCTCGACTTCGTGAACGAGCCTGCCGATGTGCTCGACGCGTTCCTGCCGTACTTCCGGAAAGCTTCGCTGACCTCGACGACGGACCCGAATCTGATCTACGACCTCGTAACCAAGCTCGATGCGGCCGGGGTCTACACGATGCAGGAGGTCGAGCAGGCGTTCGATGCCGCGCTGATGGGTGGGACGAACGCGAACTCGAAGGTGTCGGCCGCGACCGCCCCGGCAGTTTCGCGATTCTCCACCCGGTGGGTGTCGGCCGTGCTCGACGGCGACACCGCCGAGCAGGACGAGCTGCGGCTGTTCAAGCAGGACCTCGGCGCATTTGTGAAGTTCTACGACTTCATCTCCCAGGCGAGGAACCTGGAGGACACCGACCTGCCGCGCCGGCACTACTTCTTCCGGCGCATTCTGCCGCAACTCTCGACCGCGACATACGCGGAACCGGTGGATATCTCGCAGGTCACGCTCGCCGGCGTTCAAATCACTCCGGGCGAGGCCGTTCAACTGCAACTCGGCCAGGGACCGGGGCTGGACCCGATCTCGGCGATCGGATCGGGCGCGGTGCACGAGAAGTACCGCAGCGCGCTCGAGGCGATCATCGCGAAGCTTAACGAGCGGTTCGGGGACAAGTACACGCCCGGTGCGGTCGACCTCACCGTGAGCCACATCATGGGCAAGCTCGCCGTGGATGTGGAGCTCGTGCACCAAGCGGAGGTGAACACGCCGCAGCAGTTCGCCGAGTCGCCGGCGTTGCCGAAAGCGTTCACCAAGGCCGTCATGGATGTGCGGGAGGAAACGCCGCAGATCGTCGATGACGTGCTCGGGGATACGGGGCTGTTCGCGGAACTGAGTAAAGCGCTGCCGGCGATGTTGTACGAATTTCTCAAAGGATCCGGCGGTAGCTGACCTCGGTGGTACCTACCGCAACGCATCGTCGAGCGCTGCTCGGAGTCTCGCCGTTCCGATGAGCGGTTCACGCGGCCGAAAGATCTCGTGGCGTGGGTCGAGCGTATCGATGAGTGCGACTAGCAGACTTTGTACAAGTTCGAGGCGTGCGCGCCCCTCCGAGTGCTGTTCTGGGGCTATGAGTAGCGTCGTCACGCCATCTTCGATAGAGCCGAACCACGCGCGGAACTCGGGGTCCGAATGCAGGCGGCCTATGAACTCGTCGAAGCGCAGAACGTCTGGTACGCGGGCATCGCCCACCATCTCCCACCGGAACATCGCGCCGCCGATTGCATGCTGCTCGCCGTTACTGACGCGGAGAGTCGTGCCGAACTCGGACGTCTTCCGGAGCGCATCGCTGATCTCCCGCCCGATGATCGCCATACTCGGACGACCGCGTGACGCGACATCGCCGATCCGTTCGGCGGCACGCGAGCGCGGCATCCGAATATCGCGTGCGACCGCGGTCCTCCGAACGGACTCCCACCACCCGAAGTATTGAGCGAACACGAACACGGTGTATTCGCTCGCGAGTTTCAGATCATCGCCGGTAGGCGCCGCGTCTGGCTCGCGCTTTGGGCGAAGAATGTTCCAGAGCCGACTCTGAAGGTCCGAGGCTGCGAAGAGGAGCGGGTCAACCACTTCACGTCGTCGGGCGTCCGTTGCGATGCGTCGATTTGCTCGCTGGGCGACAACGAACGCCACAATGCTGAGAAAGAACGCGCCTACCGCGGCAAGAGCCCCCCAGTCCACGACGCCCCCTTCCGCACTGACGCGAGCATAGCTCGACTTCGACGCGCAGGGCCGTCGGCTCGCGACCTGCAGGAAGGGTTGATTGAGGCGGCTGGACTGCTGGTCGTCGAAGCCATGCATCGGAGTCTTGACGCCTCGGCGTGAACCGGCAAGGATTGAGACGATTCAAGGGAAAGCGCTTTCTCGCGTCGACCCCGAATCCACGCGGCGAGCACGGACGCTGCTGAGCACCACAGGCAGGCCCCGGCAGGGGCACCCGATCGAAGGAGATCACGTGAGTCCACACGTCCGTCATGCCAGTCGCGCGCGCGCCGCGCGCCTCTGCGCCGTGCTGGCCGGCACCGCGCTCGTCGCCGCCGGCGCGCTCACCGCCACGGCGCCCGCCGCCGCAGCCGACGCCAACATCGACTACGCCTTCGACTTCGGCGGGCCCGCCACCCCGGTCGTTCCCGGCTGGATCGGCATCAACCCCGGTACCACCTACACGGCCGCGCGCGGCTACGGCTTCACGACGGCGCCGCCCGCGGCGAACTTCCGCGACCGCGGCGGCGACAACGTCGTGGGGCGCGACTTCACGATCGGCGCCACGCAGGTGTTCGCGGTCGACGTGCCGAACGGCACGTACGAGGTCACCACCTATGCCGGTGACCTGATCGCGAGCAACCGCACGAGCTTCGACATCGAGGGCACCGCGTACGCCGGTCCCAGCACGACGACGGGCAACATCCACGAGGCGTACTTCCCGGCGATCGCGGTCGCCGACGGGCAGCTCACCATCAAGGTCACGAGCGGCGACGGCCGCATCAACGGCATCAAGGTGCAGACGCCGCTCGCCGCTCCCGCCAACCTGGCGGCCACGCACGTCGACGCGGTGAACGAGGCCATCACGCTCGGCTGGGATGCCGTGCCGGAGGCCACGGGCTACAAGGTCTTCCGCTCGGCGCCGGGCGGCGCGCTCGCCGAGGTGGGCACGGTGGATGCCTCGAGCCTGAGCTTCACCGACACCGGCGTCGCGCTCGGCGAGTCGTACGACTACACGATCGCCACCGTGAAGGGCACCCGCGTCTCGGTGCAGAGCGCCCGGCTCGGGGCATCCGTCACCGACCCGTCCGTCGCGAAGCCGGCGACGCCGACGGGGCTCGCGACCACCGATATCCAGCGCAACAGCGTGACCATCGGCTGGAATGACGACCCCGAGGCGCTCCAGTGGAAGGTCTTCCGGAGCACCCGCGCCGACCTCGACTTCGAGCAGGTCGCGACGGTGACGTCGTCGAGCTACGAAGACACCGACGTGCTGACCACGCGCCCCTACCTGTACCGGGTCGTCGCGCAGAACGCCGGCGGTGCGTCCGAGGCATCCGCCACCTTCGCGACCGAGGTCGCGACCACGCTGGTGCGTCAGGCCGAGTACCTCGACCGCGCGCCCGTCGCGGTGCAGCGCAGCGAGAGCGAAGGCGGCGGCATCTACCTCGGCTGGCGCCTGCTCGGCCTCGACGCCCGCGACCTCGCGTTCAACGTGTACCGCGACGGCGTGAAGGCGAACGACGAGCCGATCACCGAGACGACGAACTTCGTCGACGCCGACGGCACGGCCGAGTCGACCTACCTGATCACCGCGATCGAGCCGGGCGCCGAAGGCGCCGACACCACCCGCGAGGTCACCGTCGCCCAGGACGTCACCGTCTGGAGCGACCAGTTCCTCGACA
Organism: Agromyces sp. MMS24-K17; assembly: GCF_043950245.1. Classification (GTDB taxonomy): domain Bacteria; phylum Actinomycetota; class Actinomycetes; order Actinomycetales; family Microbacteriaceae; genus Agromyces. The sequence continues at coordinate 1,531,823 of NZ_CP171640.1, forward strand.
TCCCGCTGGACAAGCCCGCCGACGACACCCTGCCCGACGGCAAGACCGTCACCTACTGGCCGGGCGACGGCACGGTCGGCGACGTCGACGGCGACGGCGAGTACGAGCTCGTGTTCCTCTGGAACCCGTCGATCTCGAAGGACAACTCGCAGTCGGGCTACACCGGCAAGGTGTACGCCGAGGCGGTGAAGTTCGACGGTACGAGCCTGTGGCGCATCGACCTGGGCGTGAACATCCGCGCCGGCGCGCACTACACGCAGCTCGAGGTCTTCGACTTCGACGGCGACGGCAAGGCCGAGGTCGCGTTCAAGACGGCGGATGGCACGGTCGACGGCGTCGGCACCGTCATCGGCGACGCATCCAAGGACTACCGCAACTCGAGCGGGTACATCCTGAGCGGGCCCGAGTACCTGACCGTCTTCGACGGCGAGACCGGCGCCGCCATCGACACCGTCGCCTACGACCCGGGCCGCGGCAACGTGAGCGCCTGGGGCGACGCGTACGGCAACCGCGTCGACCGGTTCCTCGCGGGCGTCGCGTACCTCGACGGCGAGCACCCGTCGCTCGTCACCAGCCGCGGCTACTACACGCGCACGGTGATCGTCGCGTGGGACCTCGTCGACGGGAAGCTGCAGCAGCGCTGGAAGTTCGACTCGGATGTCGCGGGCAAGGAGTACGAGGGCCAGGGCAATCACCAGTTCGTGCCCGCCGACGTCGACCGTGACGGCCTCGACGAGATCGTCTACGGCTCGATGACCATCGACGACGACGGCACGGTGCTCTACAACACCGACCTCGGGCACGGCGACGCGCTGCACGTCGGCGACTTCGTCACCGACCGCCCCGGGCTCGAGGTGTTCGCGGTGCACGAGGAGATCCCGGGCAACGGCGGCTACGGCGCCACCCTGCGCGACGCCGAGACCGGCGAGGTGCTGTGGTCGACCAAGTCCACCAAGGACACCGGGCGCGGCGCCGCCGCCGACATCGACCCGACGCACCCCGGTGCCGAGGCGTGGAACATCGGCGGCGACTACGCGTGGAACTCGCCGACCGGCACCCTGAAGTCGGCCGCCGGCGAGGTGCTGTCGACCGAGATCCCGGCGGCGAACTTCGTCACCTGGTGGGACGGCGACCTCACTCGCGAGATCACCGACCACGACTACTCCGAGGCGAACGCCTCGGGCGTGCCGACGATCTCCAAGTGGGACCCGGCCACGAAGTCCGAGGTCGAGCTGCTCCGCCTCGACGGCACCCTCACGAACAACACCACCAAGGGCAACCCGGTGGTCCAGGCCGACCTGTTCGGCGACTGGCGCGAGGAGCTCGCGGTGCGGGCCGCCGACGGCAACTCCATCCGCATCTACACGACGACGGATGTCACGGAGGAGCGCATCCCGACCCTGATGCACGACTCGCAGTACCGCGTCGGCGTCGCCGGGCAGAACTCCGCCTACAACCAGCCGCCGAACCCGTCGTACTTCATCGGCGCCGACATGGCCGAGCCGCCCGCCGCGTCGATCGCGTACGTCAACGCGCCCGGTTCGGATGCCTCTGCTCCCGTGATCGCGGGCCTGCCGTCGGGCACGGTCGTCGCTGATGCCCCGCTCCAGCTCGGCATCACGGCGGATGACCCGGAGTCGGGCGTGCGGTCGGTGACCGTCACCGTGGGCGGCGAGCAGGTCGCAGCGGATGCCTCGGTCGACCTCGCTGCGCTCGGCCTGCTCGGCGACATGACGGTCGAGGTGACCGCGACGAACCACGCCGGGCTCGTGGCATCCGCCTCGTCGACGCTGCTCGTGCTGCCGGCCGACCAGGCCGCCGCCGCGCCGGGTCGCGCCGTGCTCTCGAACACGAGCGGGTGGGAGTACGGCCTGCACGACGGGAACTACGACGTCGTCGCGAACCTCTGGTGGGGCGTGCCGGGCAGCGTGTTCCGGCTGTACGAGAACGGCGCGCTCGTTTCGACGAAGGTGCTCGGCTCGACGGCCGGGATGTCGCAGACGACCGGGGTGACGTTCACCGGCAAGGCGAACGGCACGTACGTGTACACGGCCGAGCTCATCAACTCGAAGGGCGTGACGGCGACGTCGTCGACGACCGTCCGCGTGGTGGATGCCGCGCCGGGCGTGCCCGTGGTGAGCACCGACCAGAAGAAGAACGCCGGATCGTTCACCGCCACCGCGAACCTGTGGTGGGGCACGAACGCGACGTCGTATCGGTTCGAGCTCGACGGCGCGGTCGTCGGGTCGGGTGACCTCGTCGCGGCGACGCCGGCGGCGCAGTCGGCCTCGGTGCAGCTGACCGGCGTCGCACCCGGTGAGCACACGCTCGTCGCGGTGTTCGCGAACGCGAACGGCGAGACGGCGTCGAAGGCGGTGAAGGTCACCGTGAAGGGGTAGCCCGCCCGACGGGCCACCCAACGGACCCGAATGGTCGCCTCGCCGGGCCGCAGGCGACCATTCGGGTCCTCGCGGCTACCCTCGCCGCTCTGTTCTCCCTCCCGACCGAAGGACCCCGCACCATGACCACCCCCGCCCCGACCGGCGTCTGGCCGGTCATGCTGACCCCGTTCGACGCCGACGGGCGGGTCGACCTCGCGGTGCTCGATCGCTACACCGATTGGCTCATCGACCAGGGAGCGGCCGGGCTCTTCCCGGTCGCCCTGTCGGGCGAGATGTACGAACTCACCCCGCTCGAACGCCTCCTCGTCGCCGAACGCGTCGTGCACCGGGCCGCCGGGCGAGTGCCGGTCGCCGCGGCGATCGCTTCCGCCGGCACCGACGAGGAGGTCGCCGACGCGGTCGGTCGGCTGGCGGCGACGGGCGTCGACATCGTCGTGCTCGTGGCATCCGTCGCGCTCGCCGAGGGGGAGCCCGACCAGCGCCTCCTCGACCTCGTCGACGTGGTCGCGGCCGCGAACCCCGACGTCGCGCTCGGCGTCTACGAGTGCCCGATGCCGTACCACCGGGTGCTGCGCGACGAGACCGTCGGCGCGCTCGCCGAGACCGGGCGCTTCGCGTTCTTCAAGGAGACCAGCCACGACGTCGGCCGCATGGCCACGCGCGTGTGGTTCGCCGAGGGCACGCCGCTTCGGGTCTTCGACGCCGGCATCGAGACGCTCGCGCAGTCGGTCGCGGCCGGCACGGCCGGCCTGTCGGGCTGGATCGCGAACGTCCACCCCGATGCCGTGGCCCGGCTGATCGACCTCGTCCGCGCCGAGGGGGCGAGCCCGCGGGCGCTCGCGCTGCAGGCCGCGCTGGGGGCGGCCGAGCAGGCGATGGGGCCGACGTACCCCGCGTCGGCGAAGGTCCTCGTCGACCTGCGCTCGGGCATCGGCTTCGCACCGCGTTCGCGCTGGCGGCCCGCGGAGGTCGTGCCGGCGGAGCTCGCGGACCTGCTCGCGCAGACGGAGCGCGAGGTCGCCGCCGCGCTCGCGCTCGTGTCCTCGCCAACCGCTCGGGTGGGCGGATAGGCGTCGACGTCGCCGCGAGCTGTGTTCGGGATCGCCGCCGCGCTCGCGCTCGTGCCCTCGCTGACCGCTCGGGTGGGCGGATAGGCGCCGACGTCTCCGCGAGCCGTTTTCGGGATCGCGTGTGCCCATTTCCCCTCATCGATGAGGGGGAATCGGCATATCCGGATCGGAGAACCGTTCAGCGGCGTGGCGCGGCGCGGCGCGGCGCGGCGCGGCTTGCCGCGCGAACGGAGGGCGTGCTCCGCTACGATCCGATCACCCCGTGCGCGCCGCCGCGCCGCCGCCCCCGATCGGAAGGCCGACGTGAGTCTCGTTCCCCCTGCCTCGCACGACACGATCGCCCCGCCGGATCCGCCTGCCGTTCACGCGCCGCCGAGTCGTCCCGGCCCGCCTCAGGCGAGCCGCACCGGGCTCGCGTGGGCGGTCACTGCGGCGATCCTCGTCTCGCTGCTGCCGCTGGTCGCCGCGGTGCTGGCGATCGGCGGGGTGACGGTCGTCACCTTCCAGTCGATCGAGGCGTTCGGCGAGGCATCCGATGAGGCCTTCGACTACCCCGACGGGGTGACCGCGAGCGACGCGGGCGGCGACGGCGACGCGGTCGTGGGGGAGGACGGTGAGCCGCCGCTCGACCTGCCGTGGGGCGCGGAGGTCACGGGGCCGTACGACACCCGGATCGTGCCGACGTTCTCGGTCGATCCCGCATGGGGCATCGCCGACCCCGACGGGCCGAGCGAGCTGGGGTACGCGAACCCGGCCACGGGGTGCCAGATCTGGTACTGGTACGGGCTGGTCGAGCCGAGCATCGACCTGGCTGCGGGCGACCGGTCGGCGAGCGCCGAGTTCGCCTCGTGGTTCCTCGGCGTTCCGCCGCAGGAGCTCGCACTGGAGGACTCGACGCTCGTCACGGTCCGCGGCGAGGAGCGGGGCACCGCCGACGCGACGCTCGCGCGGTTCAGCTACCCGGGCGGCGTGACCGGCGCGATGCTCAGCCGCGTCGTCGGCGGACTCGGCGAGGTCGTGTTCGTGTACGCCGAGTGCCCCGACGAGGCATCCATCGACGCGGCGCTCGCGAACGACATCCCCACCTACCTCAGCCTCCGGCTGATGCCCGAGCGTTGAGCGGAAGGATTCCCTCGTGACCAGCTCCTCCGACCCCACGATGTGGCTCACCTGGTTCGTCGCCGCCTATGCCGCGCTCGGCGTCATGATGATCCTCGGGTACGTGCTCACCGGCGTGCTGTTCTCCCGCATCCTGCGCCGCGCCGGCCACGACGGATGGCCCGCCTGGGTGCCGATCTACCACGAATGGCGGATGCTCGAGCTCGGCGGACAGCCGGGATGGCTCGCGCTGCTGGTCTTCCTCCCGGGCGCGAGCATCGTGACCACCGTCTTCCTGATCATCGCCGGCCACCGCATCGGCGCCGGGTTCGGCAAGGGCGCCGGCTACACCGCGCTCTTCGTGCTGCTGCCGTACGTGTGGATGGCGTACCTCGCCTACGGCGAGGTCGACGAGTGGCGGGAGGAGCCGCAGGGGTGGGTGCCGCCGGTCGCGCCGTGGCCTGCCCCGACCGGGGTGCCGGCGCCGACGCCGGTGCCTGCGGCGGGGATGCCGCCGTGGCCCGCGCCGACCGGGTTGCCGGCGCCGGTGCCGGTGGCCGGGATGCCGCCGTGGCCCGCGCCGACCGCTGCGCCGGCGGCTCCGCCGCCCAACTAGGGGGCCGCGAGCGCTACCGCTCGGGCGGGATGCCGAGGTCGCGGACCAGGTAGGCCCAGGGGAACATCTGGCACGCGAGCACCCAGCCCTCCTGCGACTCGCGCCGGGAGGGACCGCGGCCGATCAGGCGCTTGTGCTCCCACTGGGTGTCGGTGCGGACCATGCGGTGGGAGAGGAGCGCGGCCTCGACCGTGTGCCATCCGGCGCGGCCGGCGAGGGCGAGCTCGCCCATCTCGTCGAACGCGGTGACCGGGCCGAGCCAGCGGTACTCGGGATCGGCCTCGCCGGAGGCATCCGTGCGCGATCCGTCGCCGAAGCGCTGCTGCGCCGCCTGACGGCTCATGCCGAGCTCGGTGCCGATGGCGCTCCAGCTCACGCCGCCGGCGCGCGCCGATTCGACCGCCTGGCGGAGCGCCACGCGCACCTCGCGTTCGGCCGCGGCGCTCGACCGGATCAGGGCGAGGTGCGCGTCGGGGGCGATCGCGGCATCGCCCGCGGCGTCGAGCCGGATGTCGGCGGCCTCGAGGATCGCGCGGCTGATCGCGTCGCCGAGCGCGGTCATCAGGCGTCGCCGCTCGGCCGCCACCAGCCGCGCGAGTCGTCGCCCTTCGACGCGCGGATCGCACTGACGAGCACAGCGATGGAGGCGCCCAGGATGACGACGCCGACGCCCGTGAGCAGGCCGCCCAGGAATCCCTCGACGAGGGTGGTGCCGAGGAGTGTCAGCACGATGCCGAGCGGCAGGATGCTGAGGCCGGTGGCGGAGACGGGGGAGAGACGGGGCTTCGCAGGGTCGGTCATGTGTCAACCGTAGATTGACGGGAGATTCGGCGTCAACTTCTTCTTGACGTCGGGACTCGAAACGCGTCGCCGCTGCGCGCCGGCGCTCCTCGACCGCCGGAGGTCGCGACCGCCGGTCGAGAGGCGCCGGCAGCGCCTGTGCCGACGCCCTCGCGCACCTCGGAGCGCCGCGGCAGCGGCTTGACACTGGGCCCGGGTGCGGTCTGAGGCATCCGCTGAGGCACCTCAGGCGCGGGGTCGCCGAAGATACGGCAGTCGCCCGATACGGAGGCCCTACCTCAGCGAGGAATCTGGATGCAGGCGGTCGAACGGGCCGCGGAATCCCGGAGGGATCGGAACCATGGACCTCGCATTCGGCTACATCTCGCACACGCTCCAGGGCCACGACGAGCTCGAGGCGGCTCGCGTCAACGAGCACCGCCGGCTCGCGGCCGACCGTGCGGCGTTCGCCGCCGAGCGCACCGAGCGTGCGGCCGAGCACCGCACCCTGGTGCAGCGCGTCGCCGAGCGGATGCGTCTCGCCGGCCACGACTCCTCCGGCGCCCGCGCCGCGCACTGACCCGCGCCGCGGCCCGACGCCGTGGGCTGACCGTCGCCGCGACCCGCATCACGGGCCGCGCGCGGCTGGTGCAGACGTCGATGCCCATTGGGGCAGGACGCTGGCCGCCGCGCAGCCCCGGCGTTAGGTTCGCCCTGACGCGGGAGGGCGTATGGCGGAACGCGTGTGCGAGGTGTGCGGGACGACGAACGACGCGTCCGCGAGGTTCTGCCGGGCCTGCAACTCGTACCTCGGGTGGGACTCCGGCGCGGCGACGCTCGACGGCGAACCGCTCGCCGGCAGCGTGCCCACCGTCGTCGACTCGGTGATCACCGAGCAGGACACGCCGCCGGTCGTGCCGGTGCCGGCTGAGACGGGCGAGGCCACGGCGGATGCCCCGGCCGAGGCATCCACGTCACCCGCGCCGACCGCTCCGCCTGGGGCGGCCACCCCGCCCGAGGCATCCGCTCAACCCGGGGCATCCGGCCAGCCCGCCGCACCCGTTCCGACCGAGGCATCCGCCACCCCGCCGCCCGCCGCACCCGGCCAGGCGACCGCGCCCGCGGCCACCGCCGCGCCGGCCCGCGTCGAGGCGCCGGAGGCGTCGTTCGACGCGACCGAGGTGCTGCTCACGCCCGACGCCCCCGCCACCGCGACGCTGCGGCTCGTCAACCCGTCGTCGATCGTCGACGGGTACGACGTCGTCGCGGTCGATCCGCCGGCGTGGCTGGTGTTCGAGCCGGGGGATGCGCACCTGATGCCGGCGCAGGAGCTCGCGGTGCCCGTCCGCCTCGCCCTCCGCGAGGGCGTGCTCGTGTTCGCGCAGCGGCTCGTGCAGCCGGTGCGCATCCGGTCGCAGGCCGACCCGACCCTCGTTGCCGACGCCGCGCTCGACCTGACCGTGCCGCCCGTCGGGCCGAGCGTCGCGCTCGAGGTGCGGCCGAGCCTGATCCGCCTCGAGGATCACGCCGCGGGCGAGTTCACGGTGCGGCTCGACAACCGGGCGGCGAACTTCCCGCAGACCGTGCGGCTGTCGGCCGCCGACTCCGAGGCGCTCGTGCGGTTCGCGTTCGCGCCAGCCGTGGTGACCGCGCCGCCGGGGCAGGCGGTCGAGGTCCGCGTGTCGTTCACCGCGCCCGAGCCCGAGCCGGGGCGCGAGCTCAGCCGGCAGATCACGGTCGAGGCCAGCAACGACGCCGGGCGCACCGCCGTGCCCGTCACCATCGTGCAGCGCACCGCCGCCGTCGAGGTCGACGCGCCCGTGCGGGCGCGCGTCGAGCCGAGCGCGTTCCGCATCGAGCACGGCGCGACCGGCGACTTCGACGTGCTCATCGACCACCGCGGCGGGCACCACCCGGTCACCGTGACGCTCAGCGGGCGCGACCCGGCGCGGAGCATCGGCTTCGCGTTCAGTTCGGCGCAGGTCGTGCTGCAACCCGGCGAGGTCGAACGGGTCCGCGGACGCCTGAGCGCCCCGCTGCCCGCCCGAGGCGAGACCGAGACGTACCCGTTCACCATCGTCGTCTCCGACGGGGTGCACGACACCGAAGCGCCCGGAAGCGTCGAGCTGTCGTCGCCGCCCGAGCCGATCCTCGTCGCCGCGCTCGCCGTCGACCCGCCGTCGCAGCTCCTCGTGAACGAGCGGCAGGGCACGTTCCACGTCGCCGTCGACAACCGCCGCGGCGTCGAGCCGCTGGTCGTGCGCCTCGAGGGGGCATCCGACGACGGCGCCGCGTGCTGCACGTTCACCCCGACCGACGTGGCCGTGCCGCCGGGCACGATCGGCGGCTCGCGACTCGTCGTCGACGCGCCGCGGCCCGACCCGGGCCAGTCGGCGACCCGCCGGCTGCGGATCGTCGCGACCGACGGCGTGCGCGCGATCGAGGCGCACGCGACGTTCACGCAGGCCTCCGCCGACCGCCGCCCCATCGCCGGACGCGTGCTCGTCATCCTCGGCGGCATCCTCGCGATCGTCGGCGCGCTCGTCGAGTGGTTCGCCGGATTCACCGCGTTCCTGCCCTCGATCGACCTCATCGCCATGGTCGCCCGGGCGGGGGTGTCCCTCGACGACATCGCCCTCACCGAACCGGCGATGCGCACGCTCGTGATCTTCCTCGCCGCGCTCATGCTGCTCGGGTTGGTCGGGCGATCGGGACGCCTCACCCGCGTCGCCGCCATCCTCATCGTGCTGTTCACCGCCGGGTGGCTGGTGTTCCTCGCCGTCGTCATCGGGCTGCCGCCGCTCGGGCTGGGGCTGATCCTCGTCTGGATCGGCGCCGTGCTCGGGTTCATCGGCGGGATCCTGGTGCGGTCGCGGCAGCGGTGAGGTCGGGAGGTCGGGCGCCCGGCGTGGGTGCGTCCGGCCCTTGTCGCGGATGAGGAGGAATTCGCGGCCGGGCGGCGCGTCGGATGCCTCGTGCCGGCGTGTCGGCCGATTTCTCCTCATCCGGTGAGAAGGACGGGGACGGATGACCCGGAAAAGCGGGCGGAACCGGCGTGGACCGGGTCAGACGAGGGTCAGGGCGGCGAGGGCGAGGCCGGTGGCGGCGGCCCACGGGCGGATGGCTGCGCCGCGGCGCACGAGCTTCTCGCTCGCGAGCAGCGCGCCGACGACCACGGTCGCCACGAGCGGATGCCCCGCCGCCATGAGCACCGCCATCGCGGGTCCGCACGCCACGACGCACCAGCCCGCGTTCCGGGCGCCGAAGCCGAGGGCCGATGCCGTCGCCGGCCATCCCCGCAGGCGGATGGGCACCGTGCGGCAGCACTGGGCGAGCGCCCGCTGCTTCCAGCGGGTGAGCTCCCACGCCGACGCCACGACGATGCCGACGATCAGCGTGATCGGAGCGAGCGCGCCGCCGCCGACGGCGGTCGTCGTGAGCACGGGCCCGGCGCCGACGACCGCGAGGCCGACGACCACCAGACCGACGACCATCCAGACCGCGAGGTACGCCAGCACGAACGCCGCCGCGAGACGCCACCGCATCGCCGGACGGCTCATGAGCGCCACGTACCGCACCGCGGGCAGCGCGGTCGGCAGCATCATCGCGACGGCCATGAGCGCCCACATCGCGAGCGCCGCGCCGACGGCCGGCGTCGCGGCCCCGAGAACCGCGACGCCCGAGGCATCCGTCGCGCCCACGCCCGGAGCCCCCGAGCCATCCGTCACCCCCGAGCCATCCGCCCCGCCGCCGTGCGCGTGCCCGCCGGGCGCGAGCCATCCGCCCGTCGCGCCCGCGACCTGCGGCACCACCATCGCCGCCCACGCGACCGCTGCCACGGCGAGCACGGCCCACTCGACCGGGAGCCGGGCCCGAGCCCAGCGCGCGAGCGCGCCCGCGCCGCCGTGCCCGCCGCCGTGCGCCCCGCCGCGCGGCGCGGAGGCCGTGCGAGCGGGTGCGGCCGCGATCCCGGTCATGACGACGTGCCGCTCACCCGGCGAACAGGTCGATGCTGCCGATCGAGACGTCGGGTGCCGGCGATTCCTCGGTCGGCTCGCCGTCGAGGCGCAGCGAGACCCGGGCGAGTTCCGGGTTCCAGGCGCCGCGGCGGGCGAGGTCCTCGACGATGCGCGTTACCTCGAACGTGAACGACAGGCCGTGCTCGGCGTCGGCGCCCTCCGCGCGCTGCGCGCCGAACGGCGACAGCACCGCGACGAACCGCGGCACCTCGGTGCCCTCGCCGTCGGGGTCGAGGTAGAGCTCGTACATGCGGTTCGACGTGCCCCGCACCGAGAAGTGGTCGACCCGCACGAAGTACCGGGTCGGCGGCTCCGCCGCGGCCGCCTCGTCGGCGACCCCCTCCTCGAAGGCGCGCACCGGCGCCTCCTCGAGCGGGATCTCGATCCTCGACTCCTCGCCGTCGCGCAGCCGCAGCGTGCGGTCGAGCGCGCCGATGCGCTGCACCTGGCGCGGCTCGGGCAACGGCAGCGGGCGCGGCGGCGCGCCCTCGCCCTCGGGCGGCACGGGCGGTTCGGATGGCTCGGGCACGACGACCCCCTCCTCGAACGGGCCGGGCCCTCGACCCGGCTCCGGCTCCGGCGCCTCGGGCACCGGCACGCCGTTGACGAACCTCGCCCCCGGCTTCGACAGGTCCTCGTACGCGTACCCGAGGCCGGCGGTCTCGACGACCTGGCGCGCGGTCCACGGCGACGTCGTCTGTCCGTCGGTCTCGAGGAACGGGAACTCCAGGTCGAGGTAGGCCGCCGACGTCTCGTCGCGTCCGAGGCCGGCGGGCGTCGTGCGCCACACCTCCCACAGCCGGTCGATGTTCGCGTGGTGCAGCCAGAACAGCGGGTCGATGCCGGCGGTCGCCGGGTCGCCCATGTTGCCGCCGATCTGGCCGTGCACCGAGTTGTGCGGGGCGAACTCGAGGTGGCCGGTGCCGCCGCCGCGCGCCTCGTGCAGGAACCCGGTCTGCTCGCCGCCGAACGTGACCGTGCTGAACGGCCCGTCGAGCGGACCCGAGAACGGCAGCGGCACATCGAGCCACGACGACGTGTCGAGCGAACCCGGCGAGAGCGGCATGCCGCCGGGCCGCGGGTCGAACAGGAAGTTGCGCCGGTTGCCGCGGGTCCGCGCGCGGAACGGGTGCGGGATCGAATCGGCGCCCGGGCGGTGGTAGTTCCAGTAGGGCAGCGCCCACGTCGCCTTCACCTCGTCGGAGACATCCGGGAGCGTCTCGATGACCTCGCGCAGCGCCTGCTCGAAGTTCGCGAGGTAGATGCGATGCCACGGCAGGAAGTACCACGTGCCGTGCTGGCACTGCTCGAGGCGCGGGTCGTTCGAACCGCCCGGGATGCCGTGGATCGCCGCCTGCCAGCCCCAGTGCTTCGGCGGCACGGCGCCGTCCTCCTGCATCACGGCGACGGCGCGTTCGTAGGCGTCGACGATCGGATGCCACGGCTCCGCCGCCGTCGGCTGCAGTGCCCAGATGTCGCGTCGTACGCGCAGGTCGTCCTCGGCCATGGGGTCCCCCGATCCCGCTGCGGCCCGCCCCCGTGCGAGGCCGTCCAGCGGTGAAGGTACTCCTGCTCGGGCGTGGCCGACAGCAGGGCTGGCACTGAGGGCGACGGCAGGCTCGGGCCGGCGAGGGCAGGCTCGGGCCGGCGCCGGCAGGCTCGGGCGGGCAAGGGCTGGCCGCGCCCGCAGGGCCGGCCGGGCCGGCCGGGGGGCTGCGACGGCGGGGTCAGATCGACGTGTCGTCGTGCAGGCCGACGCGGGCGAGCTCGACGCCCGCGCCCTGCGGCAGCACCCAGTAGTGCAGCCGGCGCGCCGACGCCGTGTTCTGCTCGATCGCGCACCGCATCGCGAGCGAGCCGTCGTCGCGCTCGCGGAAGCCCGACCCGCCCGCGTCAGAGACCCGGAGCCGGTGCAGGTCGCGACCCGGCAGGTCCTTCGCCATGCCGCTGACCACGTCGACGACCGCCTTCATCGCCTTCGCGAACTGCCCGTCGTCGAGCGCCGACAGGGAGTCGGCGAACCCGGCGCCCACGGTGAACGGCCCGAGCGGATGCCCCGCCTGGTCGCCGACCGGGATGCGCTCCGCCCACGCCGACCACACCTCGTGCCGCACCCACTCGGCCGGGTCGGCCCAGCGCGCGCGACGGGCGGCCGGGGACGGGTGGGCGTGCGCGGCTCCGCCGGCGGCGGCACGTCGGGTCTCCTGGCGACGGGCGTCGCGGAGCATCCGCCCGGATTCCGCGTGATCGTGCCGGAGCCGATCGACGTCGGCGAGGGCGTCGCCCAGCTCGGCCTTCGTGTCGCGCAGGCGCTGGGCGACGACGGCCGCGGCCTGCCGCTCGCGGGCGAGGTCGGAATCGGCGGCGCCGGCCTCCGCCAGCCGGGCCTCGAGCTCGGTGATCCGTCGGCGGGCGACGTCGAGCGAGGCCTGCAACGACTGCATCGCGGCGCCCGCGTGGCGGGCGGCGGGGGAGGGCGCTGGCGTCGGTGCGATGGGGTTGGGCGTCGGTGCGGGTGCGGGTGTCGGTGACGGCATCGCCGTCGGCACCGGTGCCGGCGTGGCCCTCGTCGGCCCGGGCACCGGTGCCGCGGCCGGTGGTTCAGCCGGCGTCGTCGTCTCGGGAGCCCGAGCCTCGACGACCTGCCGCAGGCCGGGCCCGGGCCGCGGCCGCACGGCCGGAGCGACGACCGGCACGGGGCTCGGTGCCGACGGCGGCGCGGTTGCGCCGATCGGTTCGGCATCGTGCGGCGCGTTCGCGGCAGCGGATCCGGCCGCCGACGGCCGCGGCATCGACCGCCCCGCCTCGAGCCACGGCGACCCGCCGGCGACGAGCGCGACCGCCGGGGCGACCGGCTCGTCGTCGTCGACGTCGGTCAGGCGCAGGTGGAGCGTACCGTCCGACAGGTGCACGACCCGTGCGGCGACGACCTCGCCCTCGGCGAGGAGCAGGTCGAGCCGGTCGAGCGGATTCGGCGAGACATCCGTGCGGTGCACGTGCACCGGCACCCGCGGATGCAGCGCGAGCGTCGCGCGATCGGCCTCGACGGCGGTCACGAGCACGAGCGTCACGGTGCCGTGCGCGAACCGAGCCGCCAGCGACTCGTGCGACGCGGATGCCTCGTCGAGCGCCAGCCGCCGGGTCGCGATGTCGAGCGTGCCCGCGATGCGCCGGCCCTTCTCGACGATCCAGGTGAGCGGCAGCGGCGGGAACACGAGCTCGCTCCATACCGTGACGAGCCCCGCGCCGCCGTCGAGGGCGACGATCGCCCGCGAGTCGCCCGCGGTGAACCCGCGCACCTCGCCGGCCACTCGCCGCGCGTCGGCGGGCGGACGCGCGAACAGCCCCGCGGCGTGGGCGTGGCCGACCGCGTCGGAGACGAGCAGCTCGGTGTCGCGCGTCGCCCCGTGCGAGGGGAACCGCAGCGGCGACCGCCGGACGTCGAGGTCGGCGAGCACACGGGCCGGGTAGGAGCGCGCGGCGCCGCCGTACACCTGCCAGCGCGCCGGCAGGAGGCGGTCGAGCTCCATCGTGGGGTCGCCGGTCGTGATGAGCACGACGTCGGCGACGTCGCCGACCTCGGCGAGGAGGGTGTCGACGTCGAACGGCACGGCGTCGACCGGCGCGGGCGCCGCGGCATGACCGCGCGGCCCCACCCGGGTGCTGAGCAGCACGAGCGGGCGCACCCGCGACGGGTCGAGGATGCGCTGGGCGAGTCCGCCGACCGCCGCGACGTCGGAGACGCGCTCGAGCGCGCCGCTTCCCGTCGCGCGACCCGGCGGAGCATCGGCGAGCGCGGAGCCTGTGGAGTGCATCGGGTCCTCCTTGGCTGAGGAAGCAGTGACGACACGATACGCCGATCCGCCGACACCGCGCTCGGGTGCGGCCCCGTTCAGGCGTCGGCGCCGCGCGCGCTCCCCGGCCGGACCAGGCCGCTCTCGTACGCGAACACGACCGCCTGGACGCGGTCGCGGAGCCCGAGCTTGCTCAGCGCTCGCGACAGGTACGTCTTCACCGTGGTCTCGCCGAGGAAGAGGGAGGCCGCGATCTCGGCGTTCGACTGGCCGAGGGCGACCTCGCGCAGCACGTCGCGCTCGCGGTCGGTGAGCGACGCGAGTTGCGGCGCGAGCCGCTCGTCGAGCGGGGCCGTGCGAGCGAACGACTCGATCACCCGCACCGTGACCGCCGGGTCGAGCAGGGCGTTGCCCTCGGCGACACTCCGCACCGCGGCGAGCAGCTGCTCGGGCGGGGCCACCTTCAGCAGGAACCCGCTGACGCCGGCGCGCAGCGCCTCCGAGAGCGAACGGTCGTCGTCGAAGGTCGTCAGCATGATGACGCGTGCTCCGCCTTCGGCGAGGATCTCGCGGGCGGCGGCGAGGCCGTCCTGGCGAGGCAACCGGATGTCGAGGAGCACCACGTCGGGGCGCGTGCGTCGCGCCATCGCGACCGCGTCGATGCCGTCGGCGGCCTCGCCGACGACCTCGAGGTCGGGCTGGTGCTCGAGCAGGAGGCGGAGCCCGGCGCGGATCATCGCCTCGTCGTCGGCGAGCGCCACCCGGATCACGGTCATCGTGCCTCCTCGCTCGCGGCCGACGCGGCCGACGCGGCCGAGGCGGCCGAGCCCGCCGCCGCCACGGCGGCTCGCGCCCCCGGCTCCAGCGGGAACACCGCGCGCACGAGCCATCCGCCGTCGACCTGACCCGCGGCGAACCCGCCGCCGAGCATCGCGAGCCGCTCGCGCATGCCGACGAGCCCGTGCCCGCCGCCATCCGCGGACCCGCCGCCATCGGCGGACCCGCCGGCCGAACCCGATCCGGCCGATCCGGCCGACCCGGCCGCGCGACCGTCCGCGCCCTCGCCGCTCCCGTGCACCGGGTTCGACACCTCCAGCACGAGTTCCCCCGCACCCCACGCGAGCCGCACGTCGGCCGGCGCGCCCGGCGCGTGCCGCAGCACGTTCGACAGCGACTCCTGCAGCACGCGGAACGCCGACACGTCCGCGGCGCGGCCGAGCCGGGCGGGCTCGCCGTCGACCCGCAGCGTCACGTCGACGCCGGCGGCACGGAGCTCGTCGACGACCTCCGCGGCGCGCGCGAGCGACGGCGGCGCGGCATCCGCCGGTTCCGACGTGCGCAGGATCCCGACCGCGCTGCGCAGCTCGGCGACCGACTCGCGGCCCAGGCGTTCGATGCCGCGGAGCAGCTCCGCCTCCGGCGACCCCGCGGGCAGCGTCGCGCGGAGCGCTCCCGCCTGCAACGTCATGACGCTCACCGAGTGCGCGACGGAGTCGTGCAGGTCGCGGGCGATGCGCTGCCGCTCCTCCACGAGGATCGTGCGCTCCCGCGCCTCGCGTTCGGCGTCGAGCGCGGCGGCGAGGCGCTCGGCGCGCACGGCGCGATCGCCGGCGCCGCGCGCGAAGGCACCGACGATCCACGACACCCACGCGAGCGCCGAGAAGTAGAAGTTCTCCCACGCGGCCGCCGCGAGGTCGGGCGTCGCGGCCGCGGACGCGGTCTCGGATGCCGCGCCCAGGGCCGCGCCGACGGCCGCGCCGACCGTGGCGAGCAGTTGCGCCGCGAGCGGCGCGAGCCACGACACGCGCACGGGCCGGCGCCACCCCGCCCAACCGGGCAGCAGCAGGAACCCGAGCACGCCGGCACCCGTCGGCCCGTCGAGGCCGAGCAGCGCGGCGAGCGGGAACTGGGTCGCCACGAGCACGGCACCGAGGATCGGCGCGCGCACGCTGAGCAGCGCGCCCGCGACGACGACGGCGAGCACGAGCGCCGGCGCGGCGGGCGCGGCGCGGAACGTCGGGTCGAGCGCGATCTCGACGATTCCGACGACGGCGAGCGCGGCGGCCGCCGCTACGGGCGGGACCCAGTCGATGCGTCGCACGCGCGCGCTCCCTTCCCATGTCGCGGTTCGTTGCGTCACAGGGTACGGCGAGCGGATGCCCCGCCCGGTCATCCTCACGGATGACACGGCGCCGCGACGGGTCGTCCGCGAGGTCCGTCGGTCGGACCGCCAGGAGGCAGACGACGACGGCACCGGATCGGCAGATTCGAGGTGCCGCAGGGAGCGGCATCCGCAGCTCGAATAGGAGACGTCATGTCCAGCACCGAAACCGCCGCCTTCCCCGGCACCGCCGCCGACCCCGCCGTCGCCCCGCGCAACCGCGCGCACATCGCGCTCGCCGCCGCCGGCGGAGTCGCCCTGCTCGCCGGTCCCGCGCTCTTCTTCGCGGGCCTCGCCACGTCGCCCGTGCAGGAGGGGGAGGACAAGGCGAGCTACATCGCCTCGCTCGCCGCCGACCCCGCCCTCACCCAGCTGTCGGCCGTGCTGCTGCACTACGGCAATCTGCTGATGGGCGCGGGTGTGCTCGCCCTCGCCTGGCTGGTCCGCGGCAAGCGCGGGGCGATCCCCGCGGTGATCGGGGCGCTGCTCGCATCGCTCGCGCTGCTGGTGAACTCCGGGGCCCTCTACGCCGACTGGATGCACCTGGAGCTCGGCCGCCGACTCGACCCCGTGACGGGCGCCGCGATCTCGGAGGCCGTGTACGCGCACCTGCCGTTCCAGCTGTCGTTCCAGCTCTCCCCGCTCATCGCGGTCGGGCTCATCGTCGCCGCGATCGGGCTCCTGCGCGCCGGGGTCATGGGCTGGTGGACGATCCCCGCGGTCGTCGCCGGCCAGGTCGGCATGCTGTTCCTGCCGTACTCGATGCCGCTGCTGCCCGCCCTGGGCGTCACGCCGCTGCTGGCCGTGCTCGTCGTCGCCGGCCTGCGGGTGCTCGGGCGGGTGCGGGCGGGTGCGGTCGGCTGACCGCGAGGGTCGGCCGACGACGTCGGCCGACCACGAGGCGCATCGGATGCCGCGACCGCCGGGTCGCGGCATCCGTCGCGCTCAGGCGGGGTCGCGCCGTTCGAGCACGCCCTCGGGGTCGCGGATCACCACGCGCGGGCGACCGTCGGCGGTGAGCCCGACCCGTTCCGGCACGCCGGAGAGCACCCGGCGCGCGCCCTCGGCCACCCGCGTCACCGCGGAGAAGTCGAGCACGAGGCATCCGTCGTCGCCGACCAGCGGGGCGAGCCGCGTGAGCACCTCCTCGGCGCCGGCGAACTTCAGGTCGCCGCGGAGCACCGCGACCGTCTCGCCGCCGACGTCGGAGCGTTCGAGCGACGCGATCGGCGAGAGCTGCGCGCCGCGGTGCTCGAGCATGTGCAGGTCGAACCGGGTCGAGAGCTCTTGCAGCATCGCCACCCCGCGCACGCTGTTGCCCTGCGCGTCGAGCGGCGGGCTGAACGTGCCGATGCCGAACTGGCCCGGTTGCAGCGCCACGATGCCGCCGCCGACGCCGCTCTTCGCGGGCAGGCCGACGTGCACGAGCCAGGTGCCCGACGCGTCGTACATGCCGCAGCTCGTCATGACCGCGGTGGTCCAGCGCGCGGCGTCCTTCCCGACGACCCGCTCGCCCGACACCGGGTTCACGCCGCCGTTCGCGAGCGTCGCCGCCATGATCGCAAGGTCGCGGGCGGTCACCAGGAGCGAGCACTGGCGGAAGTACGCGTCGGTCGCGATCTCGGCGGTCGCGCCGAGCGTGCCCGCCGACCGGGTGAGGTACGCGAGCGCCCGGTTGCGGTCGCCCGTCGATGCCTCCGACGCGTAGACGTCCTGCGCCAGCACGAGGTCGCGCCCGGCGAACCGCTCCAGCCCGGTGCGCACGACGGCGGCCTTCGCGTCGGCGTCGGCGTCGGGCCCGCCGAGGAGCGAGGTGATCACGATCGCGCCGGCGTTGATCATCGGGTTGAGCGGGCGGCCGGTGGCCGGCTCGAGGCTGATCGCGTTGAACGGCTCGCCGCTCGGCTCGAGGCCGACGTGCTTCGTCACCTCGTCGATGCCGAACGTGTCGACGGCGAGCGCGAATGCGAACGGCTTCGACACCGACTGGATCGTGAACTCCGCGCCCGCGTCGCCCGCGTCGTGCAGCATGCCCCGCGTGCTGACCAACGCGACGCCGAGGGCGTCGGGGTCGGCCTTCGCGAGTTCCGGGATGTACGAGGCGACGGCGCCGCCGTGCACCTCGCGCACCGTGCCGAGCACGGCGTCGAGGGCGGAACGGACGGGGTCGCGCAGGTCGGCCGCCATGCGGTCAGCCTAGGGGGCGGATGCCTCGTCCGGGTGGATCCGGGATGGCGCGGAATGTCCGCAGATGACGGAAACGGACGCGGCCGTCCGACGAATGTCGGCGGGAGGCGATAGCGTCGTGATCTTCGGAACCCGATCCGGAGTCATCACTCGGAGTTTGCACACCATGGGACTCGACTCGACCCAAGACCTGAAACGATCCACGTGGCTGCCTGCGCCCGCCCGCGCGCAGGTTCCGCACGACGTCGATCGGCCGGCCTTCTTCGATGACCTGCGCGCGCTCGAACTGCGCCTCGCGATCATCGACGACCGGCACGATCGCCTCGCCCGGCGGTCCGACCCGGCCTACCAGGCCTGGCGGCGCGACACCGTCGGCCGGGTGCAGTCGCTGGCGGCGCGCGCGGCCCGACTGCAGGCGGCCGGCGACCTGCCGGCGCATCACGTCCGCCGCGTCGCCGCGGTGCTGGCGACGCTGCGCAACCGGGTCGCCGGCCTCGACGCGGCGCATGCGGAGTACCTCGCCGAGTCCGGAGGCACGCGCGCCGCGGAGGGCTGATCGGGCGCGACGCCTGCGCCTCGTCCCGCACAGCTCTCCCGCAGGCGGCATCCAGCCGATGCGCAGTCAGTGGTCAGCCTGCCGTCAGCCCGCGTTCCTACGCTGGACCGCAGGTCGCGAACTCGACACCCACACCCTGCGATGCCGAGCTCGTACCGACCCGCACCCCGGATGCCTCCAGCGACGGACGCGGGCGCCGTGGCAGGCCTGCACGACAGGTCCCCCTTCCCCCTTCCCGGCGCCCCGGGGTCACCCCGGCCCGATCCGGTGGGCCGCCCGCCTGGCAGTGGCGGGCGGCCCGGATCGGGCTGCGACACGAGACGTCATGCCGCGGTGTCAGGCCGCGGTGTCAGGCTGCGGCGCCAGGCCGCGGTGTCAGGCCGCCGCGACCGCGACCGCGGCGCGCAGTCCGTCGGCGAGCGACGTCGTCGGGCGGCCGATGAGGCGCGACAGCGTGCCGTCGGTGAACTCGAGCGAGCCGCGGCGGATCGCGTCGTCGAGGCCCGCGACGAAGGCGGCGGTGCCGGCGTCGAGCCCGGCCGACTCGAGTGCGGCGACGTGCTCCGCCGTCGTGAGGCGCACCCGCGTCACCTCGCGGCCGAGCAGCTCGGATGCGGCGGCGGCGAGCTCGTCGTAGCTCCACGCCGTGTCGCCGCCGAGCTCGTACACCTGGCCTGCGTGGCCGTCGCCGAGCAGCACGACCGCCGCGGCGTCGGCGTAGTCGGCGCGGGTGGCGCTCGCGACGCGCCCGTCGCCGGTCGAGGAGGCGACGACGCCCGACTCGGCCGCGCGCGAGACATCCGCCGTGTAGTTCTCGGTGTACCAGTCGTTGCGCAGGATCACGGCGGGCAGGCCGCTCGCCGCGATCGCCTGCTCGGTCGCGAGGTGGTCGGCGACGAGCGGGAAGTCGACGGCGGTGTCGGCCTTCGAGATGCTCGTGTACGCCAGCAGTTCGACGCCCGCGGCGACGGCCGCGTCGATGACGTTGCGGTGGCCGGCCAGGCGTGCGCCCGGCTCGGAGCCCGACACGAGCAGCACCCGGTCGACGCCGTCGAGCGCGGCGGCGATGGTCTCGGGGCGGTCGTAGTCGAGCACGGCGGTGCGGATGCCACGCTCCGCGAGGTCGGCGATCTTCGACGTGTCCCGCGCGGTCGCGACGAGGTCGGCGGGGTTCGCGCCGCGCTCGAGCAGCGCGTCGACGACGAGGCGTCCGTAGTGGCCGCTGACGGCGGTGATGAGGATGGTCATGGGTGGCTCCTTCCGGCCGGCGCCCGGGGCGGCACCGTCCCAGAGGGCAGCGTTCGCGGACGACCGTGCATTCCCGTGCGGAGGTACCCACTTTGAAGTAAGGTACGCACGTGACGGTGAGTCTTGCGGAAATCCGGGCCGAGGCCGGGGAGGTCTTCACCGAGGGGTGCTGTAGGCCCGCGGCCTAAGTGGCAGATTCTCGAACTGGTTGACAGTCACGCCCGACGCCTTGGCGCCGGGGTCATCGGTTGGCAGTGGCAACCCCCAAGCGGAATCGAAGTTGCGCGCCCTACCGCATCTGGAGGCGGGGCGCGGGAGGGCTGTCATGCCTTGGAGCGCTGTTGCTGGTTGCGCTGGAAGGGCTCAGTGCACCGTGTCGATTTCTCCGGCCCCGCCGAGTCCACACCGCAAGCAACCGTGTTGCGCGCGAGCCCGAGTGCTGCAGCGCTCGGAATGGCCATGGGGGCATGTCCAGTCGACCGAGACGCCCTTGTTCATCATCTTCGACGGCGGGAGCGGATTGGTGTGGGCCCAATCGCGCGTCGTGATCGGGAAGCGGATTGCTAGGTCGTTCGCGTGCTCCACCAAACGATGCTTATGACAAACCGGGCAACCGCCGCGAAACTTAATGCGCTGTGTCGGCGACGCTCGAAAAGTAGGCCATAGCGACGCTTGAAAACTGGGCCACCCGGACAGTTGGATGGGTGATCTCGGTAGAGGATTGGGCGTTGATCAGGCGGTTGGTCGCTGATGGTGTTCCGCAGCGTCAGGTCGCGAGGGATCTGGGGATCTCACGGACGACGGTCGCGGCAGCAGTCGCGTCGGCTCGGCCGCCGCAGTACCGGCGAAGGTCGCAGCCGACGTCGTTCGCCCCGTTCGAAGCGCGGGTGCGGGCGCTGCTGGCCGAGCATCCCGACATGCCGGCGACGGTGATCGCGGAACGTGTCGGGTGGGTCGGGTCGATCACGTGGTTCCGTGAGCATGTGCGCCGGCTCCGGCCTGAGCATCGCCCGGTCGATCCCGCGGATCGGCTGACCTGGGCGGCCGGGGACGCGGCGCAGTGCGATCTGTGGTTCCCGCCACGGCGGATCCCGCTCGAGGACGGTACGACGAGCCTGCTGCCGGTGTTGGTGATCGTGGCCGCGCACTCGAGGTTCATCACGGCGCGGATGATCCCGACGCGCAGGACGGAGGACTTGCTGCTGGGCTCGTGGGAACTGATCCGCCAGCTCGGTGCGGTGCCGCGCCGGTTGATCTGGGACAACGAGCCCGGCATCGGTCAGCGAGGCCGGCTTGCGCAGGGTGTGGCCGCGTTCGCTGGGACCCTCGCGACGAGGGTTGTGCAGCTGCGGCCGTACGACCCGGAGTCCAAGGGCATCGTCGAACGCCGCAACGGGTGGATGGAGACCTCGTTCATGCCGGGCCGCACGTTCACGTCGCCGACGGACTTCAACACCCAACTGCAGGACTGGCTCCGGACGGCGAACGCCCGCGTGGTCCGCACGATCAAAGCGGCCCCGGTCGATCTGATCGAGCACGACCGGTCCCGGATGCTGCCGTTGCCGCCGATCCCGTTGCAGCTGGGCTGGCGGGAACGGATCCGGCTCGGCCGCGACTACTATGTGCGCCTGGCCGCCAACGACTACTCCGTCGACCCGACCGCGATCGGCCGACTCGTCGACGTGACCGCCGACCTCGAACGAGTCCGGGTACGACTCGACGGCCGCGTCATCGCCGACCACGCCCGGGCCTGGGCGCGCGGGGCCACGATCACCGACCCGGCGCATGTGGAAACCGCGAAGCTGCTCCGGCACCAGTTCCAGGAACCCCGGCCCGTCCCGCAGGGTGATGACCTGACCCGCGACCTGGGCGACTACGACCGGGCGTTCGGCATCGAGGGAGTCGCGTGATGGCCACGAAGACGACCGAGTCGGTCAAGCAGATCACGTACCTCGCCAGCGCACTCAAGGCGCCCCGGATCACGGATGCCGCTACTCGGCTCGCGGACCAGGCCCGCGACGCCGGCTGGTCGTTCGAGGACTACCTCGCCGCGGTCCTGGAACGCGAAGTGTCCGCCCGCAACGCGTCCGGCGCCGAACTGCGGATCAAAGCGGCCGGGTTCCCCGCCCGGAAGACGCTCGAGGACTTCGACTGGGACGCCCAACCGACCGCCCGGACACAGGTCGCCGCGCTCGCGTCCGGCGGGTTCCTGCTCGAAGCCCGCAACGTCGTCTTGCTCGGCCCGCCCGGGACCGGGAAGACGCACCTCGCGACCGCGCTCGGGATCGTCGCGGCCCGCCATGGCCACCGGGTGCTGTTCGCTACCGCGACCGACTGGGTTACCCGCCTCACCGACGCCCACCGGCAAGGAAACCTGCCGAAAGAGCTCGCACGACTCCGCCGGTACGGGCTGATCATCGTCGACGAGGTCGGCTACCTCCCGTTCGAGCAGGACGCCGCGAACCTGTTCTTCCAACTCGTGTCATCCCGCTACGAACACGCGTCCCTGATCCTGACTTCGAACCTGCCGTTCAGCGGTTGGGGTGGCGTGTTCGGCGACCAAGCCGTCGCGGCCGCGATGATCGACCGGATCGTGCACCACGCCGACGTGCTCACCCTCAAAGGCGCCAGCTACCGACTCCGAGGCCGCGGCATCGACAGCCTCCCAAGCATCAAGACACAGGATCCGACAGACTAAGCACACGACGAACAGGCGGCCCAGAATTCGCCCGTCGCATCGGCCCAGAATTCAACCGTCGCCGACATCTGTCATCTGGAAGTTTCCAGAAGCGGATCGAAGGTCTCATAAGACTCGCAGTCTGAGCCGATCTCGCGGGCGAACGATCTGCTCAGCAGCCAATCTTGGTCATGGCCCAGGTGGTGTTGATCCAACTGTTCGCGCTGACCGATCCGACGGCTCCGAGGTCGCTGTAGGCGCGGACCACCGCCGATGTTCGAGCATTGGCGATCGACCGGACTGGGGCGCCGAGCGGGCCAACCGATTGGGTCGTGCAGCTCGTGAAGGTCAGCTTGGACCCGGCAAGGTTGCTGCCGTCATAGACGCAATGCGCGCCGGTGGTACAGCTGCCCACCGACATCGCCGCCGCTCCCGAGGGGTCGGCAACGGTCAGGATCAACTCCCCGTTTCCCCAGGTCACTTCGTTCGTTGCGGTCTGGACACCACCAGGGAATTCCGCGAGGACCTGGTTGATCCGGTTCTGTACCTCATCCGTTGATGGGGTAGAGGCGGTTGATGCTTCGGCGGGGATGAGAAGCAGTGCGGCGGCCAGTAGGGCGGCAGCCGCGGATCGGGTTCGGTACAACGGTTGGACCTTTCACTCCCAGGCTGTGTAACTTACGACTGCCGGCGCCTGGACGTCCGGGCGTTCGTTTCCCACATATGTGGTCTCGAAGGAGAGAAAACCGAGCCCCCGGTCAGAGACGATCACCCGATCGATGTACTGGCCTGGTGCGCGACTTTCTGTCGAAAAGGAGATTCCGGTCCGTCCGAGCCGGTCGACGACCTTCCCTTCCAGCTTGAGGTCTTGTCGAGTCGCGAGAAACTCGAGGGCTGCCTGCGTCTGCTGGGTCGTGAGGACCCATTCACCCAGCAGCACATTCAACTGGCGCATGTAGTGGCCAGTTGTGAGATCCGCCAGGTCCGTGGGCGCCTGCAGAAACGTTGCGTAATCGGCTGCCTCCGAGGGTGGCTCCGAGAATACGAAGGGGAACGTGCCACGGCGAAACTCCTCCTCCCAGACGAGTTCTCCCACCTGGTACCCGTCCACAACGAGTCGATTGCCGAGGGAGTCGTAGGGTTCGCCGCGGCGTACCTCGATGCGTGAGCCGTCTGCCGTGTGAGTGATAGTGCGGATCTCAGGCTCAACTGCAACGGACTCAACGTTCTCGGTTTCGCCAACAGTGAGGGCAAGTGCCCAGGACTGAAAACGGATGACGTTCGTTTCTTCGTTCGGCTCGAGATTCGAGCTGAGCTGCATGAGAAGGTCTTTCGACGTGCCATCGATTGGGGTCAGTTCCAACAGCGGGGGTGTGACCGCGGCGTAGACGGCGGCGGGGCGTACTGAAACGAAGACGCCGACCGTGACGGCCATGATCACGGCCACCGCCGCGGCGACCGAGAGGTAGATTGGTTGGCGTCGCCGCGCGACCGGGACAGGCGTCGCCGTAATCTGGCGCAGAGTCACCTCAGCAGCAGCGTTGAGCGCGTCACCGCGTTCAGGCAGATCGGGGCGCGCCTCCCGAAGTCGGCGGCTCAGTTCGAGCTCGTCCACGACGCCTCCTCCACACTCGAAGTCGGTGAAAGAGCCTCAGCAAGCCGCTTCCGTGCGCGGTGCAGCCGCACCCTCAAAGCCGCTGGCGTGCAACCAAGGACCTGGGCAATCTCCTCCCGAGACAAGTCCTCCCAGTACGCCATCCAGATCAACTCCCGGTCCACCGGCTCGAGACGGCTCACTGCGGCGCGCATATCGAGCACCTCGTCGCGGCTATCAAAGGCCGCGATGTCGGAAGCGGTTTGTGCGTTCTCAACCCGTCTCGCATGGCGTTGACGGCCGCGATACTGGTTGCCGACGACGTTTCGCAACGTCGCATACAGCCAGGCGATCGTGAGCACGCCCTCCGACTCCCCTCGCCGCCGCCATGCCAGCGCGAAAACCTCCGCCGCCGCATCCTCAGCATCAGACCGGTCACTTAACCGATTGAACGCCGCCCGTACGATCACCGAGTGATAGGTCCGGAAAAGGTCAGCGAATTCGCGCTCACCCATGCCGAACCCGCACGCGGGTCAGAGCGGAGAACATCATCACATTCTGCCTGTTTCCACGGACCGTGCTGACGTTACCGAAAGTCCTTTTTTCGATGGTGCGTGGCGCCTGTTGCGCCTCGGCAGCCCGCGCTCGAGGCAGCCCCATTCGGCGGCGGGCGAGGAACCCGTCAGAGGTGTCAATCACGATATTTGGGCAAGGAGACCGAGCCGTCGGTGGCTTCTCCGGAATGGTCGCACTGGTCTTGAACCCGAAGCACGCCTCCGCTGCATCACCCAAGCCCAATCGAGGACGACATGGTCGCCAAGGTGGCGTTCGGTGGGTGCCACTGCCATCGGATCTAGGTGGGACACAAGCCGGTTCGGAAGATCGTCGGCCATTCGTTGAGACGCTCGCCTGCCGGTGGAGTCTTCTGTGCTCCGGACGCCGGCGTTCGCACTACACCTTTCGTTGTGGGCCGCGGCGCCTCATCAACCCCACCCGGAGGCCGGGACGAGCGGGGGTGCCAACTCCTTCGGGTGACACCCCCGCTAGTCGGACTAGCTGTAGCAACCCCACAAGTAGACGGAGTTGCTGACTTCAGCAGCGGCGTAGAAGTACGACGTTCCACCGCCGTAGTTGCTGGTGTGGATCGTGTTGAGGAAATTCCCGTTCGCCTGGTTCACGATCGCGCCGCCCTGATATCCGCGGCGGTGCTCGTACCAACGGCCCGTGTCCTGGGTCTTCAGCGTTGCTGTGCGCCCGGTGCTGCAGGTGATCTGTCCGGTTTCCTCCTCGACAGCGTTCGCGGGCACAGCGTACCCAGCGAGCGTGAGGCTCCCCGCGATGACTGCGGCGGCGAGCAACTTCTCTCTGATTCTCATGCTTCTCCTGATCGTCTGATCTGATGCGTCGGCATCAGCGGACGGCAGCATATGTAGCGCCAGCGGGGAAGGGGAAGCCTGTCTTGAACGGGCAGATGCTTGTACAGTCGCGTTGCCTCGAGCCCGAGGGCCCCGACCCTGAGATCAAAGGACGTCCATGATTACGCCTCGCTCATGGCTTCAGATTTTCAACCGAATCCTTGCCTCAAGCGGCTGCCTCGTGATCGCGGTCAGTCTTGCAGCGTGTGCAACGGAGTCGCTCCCTCCAGTCCCCAGAGTGGAGGCCTTGTCTGCGGCGGCGGGTGAACAGATCACGGCCGACTATCTCCGCTCGAGAGCCGAATACTTGGAAGGTGTTTACCCCGGCATTGTTCTGCCCGATCCGGACAGGGTCCGCTACGTCGAGCGTGGCGAGTACCCGCAGGTCATCGCGGAGTGCCTGACCGAACAGGGCTTCCCAGCGATACCGAATGACGACGGTGGGGTCACGTTCGACCCCGTCCCGCCGGACGCCCAGGCTGAGGCGCAGAGCGTCGCCAGCTACGCCTGCGACGTCATGTATCCGGTCGATCCAGCGAGTCTTCGTCCGATGACTTCTGAGCAATTGCACTACCTCTACGCCTATTCGAAGCTGAAGCTCATCCCGTGCCTCGCTGATGCCGGCGCGGCGGCACCCGAACTTCCCAGCGAGCAGGAGTTCACCGAGACGTTCCAGCAAGCGGGCGGGTGGGATCCGTACGCCACGGCCAAGACGATGGGTCCTAAGGCTGCCGAGATCGCCGAAGCGTGCCCGGCGGTTCCTGCGGAGTTGGGCTGGTAGGGCATCTGGACCGCTGCGGCGTGGCCTCCCCAGGAATGTGAAGGCGGGACAGGCGTCCGGTGGGGCAAGCGCAACGTATTACGCTTGGCTGGCGCTTCTGGCCTATCCAGCCGTCTGCTCGCAGACGAAACCCACCGGCAACCTCGATCCGGTTTCAGTCGTCGTCGACGCACTGCACGAGCAAGGCTCCGGCGGGGCAACGGGCATCGTCGTGAAAGACGACCCGAGCTTCGTCATGCGCTGAGGCCGGAGCACCATCCTGTGACTCGACGCCCCATGGCTCGGCTCGTTTCTTCGGGAGACCTTCCCATCAGCGATCGCGACCCCGGCTGCGTCGGTGATGACCGTGGTGGTGATCGCCGGCATGGTGCGTTGCCGTGCTGCTGACATCCGGCGCAACGTGGGAGCCGAACAAGCCGCCATCAGCTCAATCGAGTTTTTGCAGCACCCGCTCGATCGTCACTCGGCCGAACCTGCGGCGCGCCTGACCACAGCGGTACGGCACCCTATCCGAGGCACCGAAGGTATTGAGTGGGCCTCGGCCTTTCGGCCCGGCCCGCGATGTGCAAGACCCTGCAATTCCCGGCGGACGCGCGTGCCGATGCGGCTCGAATGGATAACCGACCCGTCGGTCCTGGCACGGCCAGTCGATTCGCCGGCGGCTAAAACCGCGCACGGTTCCCCGGCCGCTCTCGACCAACTCGAGCTCACCCAGCCGCTTCCGGCCTCGACACAGTCCAAATCGTCCGGGCGAGAGGGAACGAACGAAGTCAGACTCGGGGAGCGACGAAACGACTCGTCCGGGCGTCGAACGACTGTGCCGTCGACGGGGTCGGTCTTTGGATCGTCTACTGCAAAGGACACAGTAGAACATGTGTCTTTCGACCGAGGCTCAGTCGACCCCCCACCCGCCGGACGGCTGCGGGCAGGACTGCACGACTGTTCGCCACTCATCATCCGGGAGCGAACCATTACCGAACCCGGCAGCCAGGTATGCAGACCAACGGTCGATGAAGAAGTCGTCGAGGAAAGCTTGCTCGGAGGGAGGTTCGGCGACGTCATACCCCAGACCCGTGAGGCACTCGCGGGTGGCGAGTTCTTGCGTGTACGCCGCTCGAATCTGGTCGGGCGACATGTTTCGAATCTTGTCGTCAACGACCGCCCAGCAGGCGTCGGAATCGGCACGGTACTGGTCGTACTGGGCTTGGGGAACCGAATCTGAACTCGCCTCGATGCCACCATCCCAGCTCAGACTTACTTCCCAGCCCTTCTCGGTAATGCATTTGAACACCTGATCAGCTGCCGGGGACACGCTCATTGCCTCGCCCGTTGCTTGCGTTTCGTCGACCCTAGCTGGGCTGGTGCACGCCGCAAGGGTCAGGAGCGCGACCATTCCCACCGCTAGCGGCGGGAAGACCGATCTTTGCCTCACTCTTGCCTGCCAAACGGATTCAGTCCCGATCATGCGCTGCACTCTATGGGTTGCGAGTGTCTGGCGGTACCGGGCCTTCCTGCCTGTTTGCGTCGAACGAAGTCCGGTGCCGCTAATTGGGCTGTGTTGGTCTGGCACACGCAGAACCCGAAAGGATAATCCCTTGCTAAAGAACCGAACAATGGCGCTGGCGGTGACGGCGGCTGTCACCGTCGGCCTGACGGCGACGGCGTCACCGGCCATGGCCGCGACTAACTCCGGTACCTACAGTTGCAACTCAGGGTGGTGGTCGTCGTCGCAGGCTGGCGCGCCGGCATCGGTCGCTCACCGGCACGAACAGGGCGGCATGTGGCGCGAGCGCACCTACCCGGCTGGATTCAACCAGTACAAGGGTTGGTGGCAGCCTGGACCGGTCTACGAAACGATCACAACCTCTGCCGCATCCTTCAGCGGCGGCTACCTCCTGGGATGCAGCACTTGACCCTGATCTCATAGGGGTGGTGCGGCACGGATGAGCCGTCAGAGGTTCGCACCTCTCGCGGCACAAGGGTCAGCACGCATTTCGCTGGCCCTTGTGCCGTATCCCGCACACCAGATCGTTGGGCTCTTCCGATGTCAGGTTCGGGCGCCCTCGAGCACGACGCGAATTCGGCTTGGCCCGACTGGATGCGGTTAGTCGGAAGGGCTTGGCGATCGATCGAACCAGAAAATGCTGTGTCTTCCGTCGTAGGCACGGTCAGGGGCAGTTCCATGGTGGGGATGCGGGTAGATCGGCGAACGCCCAACTAGGCGCGCCGCGTGCAACAGTCCCACTGCACCTCCACCCGCGCACCGCGAGATCCCGTCAGATCAAAGCGCATGCCCGAGCGCTCGGGCTCGGTTCACTGCATCGAGTCGCGATCGCGCGCTCAGAACCCGAAACGCGTCAAAGAGATGGCGCTTTACTGTCCCCTCACGGATGCCCAACTCAATGGCGATCTCTCCGTTGGATCGACCAGAGGCGGCAAGTGAAAGCACCTCGAGCTGACGAGCCGAGAGGATCGGTGAACCCTGCTTGTCGGTACGCACGATTTCGGCCTGCTTCGTCGGGCTGAAAACGTTGAGGGCTTTGTGGAAGACCGCGGGGGTTGCGGACTCAGGAACCGCAATTCCGCTGCGAGTTCGGGTTAGTACGCGAACGCGTGTGGGCTCTCTGCCGAGCATGAGTACTTGAAGGCCTCGATGCAGGCGCAATAGCAGGACGATCTCCTCGGCGTCCACGACCTCGCTGCCAACGACAAGCAGGTCTGGTTGACGGGTAATCACAGCCGTACGGACCTCGGCGGCCGTGCCGCAGGAAGCGAGTGACAAGAATTGGGGTTGCGCCGAGATTAGATCAACGAGTGCCGCTCTCAAGAGACCATTGTGTGAACCAACTGCGACGCTGACGATGTGCTCCCGCATAGTGACCTCCACAGTTGGCATTTCCGGTTGCAGTCACGCCGTTACACAAGCCCGAGGTACTCATACCTAGATCCCGACCCGGCAGCCGCATTCTCCAGTGGGAAGAACGCGGGCCGTGCCCTAATGCCACGAACGGCATGTTCACAAGAGCAGGGCTCACGGTTGCTTCCTTCGGGATGCATTGACTCTGAGAGGAGATGCGCTGAGGATCGATGCGCGAGACCTCCCGGGAGGTGCCGCACATGAAATGGGCGAGCAGATGACTCGCCCACTCATCGCAGGGTCGTCGGAATCGATGATCGAAGTACCAGACCGCCAGCACGATCCACTCAGAAAGACGGCGAATGAACGACAACGGTGGCAAATCGACTGGACCGCAGTCGAGGTGGCGCACCCGGGCCGGCCTGGTCGCGATCTGCGTGGCGGCAGGTGTCGGAGTCGCGGCTATCGGCTGGGCGGTGGTCGTTGTGTTCGCCCCGCCCAGTGAGGCGGTCGTTGAGGCCCCCTATACCAATGTCGAGGTGCTCATGGGTGAGGTCGGGTCTTCGATCTCGCTCAACACGGTGGCGGAGTGGACCGAACAGCCCGCTGGAGCTAATCAGGCTGCCGGCATCGTGACCTCAGTCCAAGTACGGTCAGGCGACGAGGTCACCGCAGGCTCGATCCTCTACGAAGTGGGTCTTCGCCCGGTTGTGGTGGCACAAGGGGATACTCCGTCGTTCCGTGATGTCACGGTTGGTTCGGATGGTGCCGACGTACTACAGGTCCAGCAGTTTCTCGCGGCTACCGGGTTCTACGAGGGAGCTCAGGATGGTGAATTCGGGACCGGAACCGCCGCCGCGGTTCGGGATTGGCAAGAGGCGCTCGGCATTGAAGAGGACGGTGTCGTTCGGGCCGCCGACTTGGTCTTCGTGCCCCAGCTGCCTGGACGGATCACACTGGATAACGAAGTCGTGTTCCGGGGTGCAACGCTCGCAGGCGGCGAGCCGATCGTATCCACGCTCCCGATGGAGCCAACCTTTGTGGTTCCCGTAACGTCCCAGCAGGCCGCCAAAATCCCGCCCGGCACCGAGGTCGAAATCGCCGTCCAAGACCAGGTCTGGACCGCCGTGGCTGCAGCACGGGAGCCCTCGCCGGACGGCGCGGATCAGGTCAACATCAAGCTCGAGGCCGCCGGCGAGGGCCCGATCTGCGGTGATTCGTGTGCGCTTGTGCCAGTGGAGGGTCAGTCGGTACTTCCGGCGCGAATCATCACTCAACCGACCGTGACCGGGTTGGTGGTGCCCTCCGCTGCGCTCAAGAGTTCGGCAGACGGTGCCATCTCGGTGGTCGGCATGGACGGCACGGTGATACCCGTCACGGTCACCGCTTCGGCTCGTGGAATGTCCATCGTTGAAGGCGTCGCGGAAGGTGCCCGTGTCAGGATCCCAGCCGAACAGAGCGGAGTGAAGTGACGATCCGCCTCGCCGCCCGTGACCTCACATTCAGATACGACTCAAGCCATCCACTGCTCGAGCAGTGGTCCGGAGATTTCCACGCAGGGGAAGTTGTAGCTGTCACGGGACCCTCTGGCCGCGGCAAATCGACCCTGTTGTACCTCCTGGGCCTGATGCTGAGGCCGGCCAGCGGGCAGGTGCTTCTCGACGGGCATGCCATGCAAGGGCGAAAGGATCACGACCGCGCTGCGGCCCGAGCGACCCAGTTCGGCTTCGTCTTTCAGGACGCCGCGCTGGACCCATCCCGAACCGTGCTCGACAACATTCTCGAGACGACGCTCTATCGCGGTGAGCGACGGCGTGATCGTGTTCCACGTGCGGAAGAACTGATGGACCAGATGGGAGTCGCGCTTCGGCGCGACGCCAAGCCGGGGCAGGTATCGGGCGGCCAGGCTCAGCGCATCGCACTCTGCAGAGCCCTCATCGGTAACCCACGAGTACTGCTCGCAGATGAGCCCACGGGGAACCTGGATCCGGCGTCATCGGAGGTCGTCGTCGAAGCCATGCACGACCAAGCGAGTCGTGGCGCTGCGGTCGTTGTCGTCACCCACGATCCCGCTCTGGTCGCACGATGCGATCGAAAGCTGGAGCTGTGAGAAAGGCACTCGCTGTGCTTCGCGAAGCCGCCGTTTCCGCATTGGTAGCGCCAGTATCGACCATCATCACACTGGTGATGATCGCCGGGATGTGTGGTGCGGTGTTGTTGACGTCCGGCCGAACCGTTGGCGCCGAACAAGCGGTGATCGGGTCGATCGATTCGGCCGGCACACGAGCGATCGTCATTCGCGCCGATTCCACCGCGGGCTTGGACACGAGTGTGCTCGACCGCGTGCGGGGACTGGGTGGTGTGGAGTGGGTTGGTGCGTTCGGCAACGCCGATGACATGCAGAACAGTGCATTCCCCGGCGGAACCCGGGTTCCCCTCCGCCAGGTCTGGGCAGATGACTGGTCGCCGGCCGGTCTGCCCTCCAGACCTCCCCAAGGAGAGATCGCCTGGGGCTCCCGCACAGCTCTCGAACAGCTCGGAATGGCAGACCCAGTTGGCGCCATCGCTGACGACGACGGGAGAGGATACGCAATTGGTGGCCGTCTTGCCTTACCAAGTCACCTTGATTTCCTGGAACCAGCGCTCTTTGCGCCCCAACCGAAGGGATCGCCCGGACAAGTCGCCGTCCTCGTGGTCATCGCCGAGCGGCCGGACCTGGTAGCTGCACTCGCTACTGCGGTCACCGGCGTTCTTGCCGTCGATGATCCAACCAAGATTTCCGTGCAGACCAGCGAGGCGATCGCGAGGCTTCGCGGACTGATCGAGGGACAACTCGGCGCCTTCGGGCAGACACTAACCATCGGCATCCTGATCCTCACCGGGATCCTTGCAGCCGTCATTCTCTACGGGTTGGTCATGATGCGGCGAAAGGACTTCGGGCGGCGTAGAGCACTCGGCGCAAGCCAGAGACTCATCGTCGCCCTCCTCGTCGTTCAAACCGGGCTCGTCGCGATCACCGGCGCTGGTGTTGGCAGCACGGTCGCGCTCGGAGTCCTAGCCGTGACAGGTGATCCACTGCCGGGGTACACCTACGTCTTCGGTCTCATCATCTTGTCGGTCGCTGTAGGCGTCCTGGCGAGCGTTCTTCCGGCCACCGCTGCCGCGCGGCGCGAACCGATCCGCGAGCTCCGAGTGCCCTGACTGCAGCCCGTCGGGCCTTCGATCTACGAATTCGCCGTCCTGGTGGACGAAAGTCGTACCAGTCCGCCTAGACCCGAAACGACAGCTGGCGGCAGAGTTTTCGAGGGAAATAGGAAACGCGATCACGGACCGACCTATGCGACACCGATTCGCCGTGGTCGCATTTCTGACCCACGATCTGAATGACGTGAATGGAGCACAAATGAAGCGAAAGTTCGCCGTCGTGCCTTCACTTCCGGGGATCGTTTCGCCCGCCGCGAGCGGCCCGTGCTGCTCTGCCGTACCGATCGAGAGCGCTATCCGCAGTCGCCGCCTCGGCACTATGGCTGAAACGCCAGCCATCCCTGCACGCTCAACTTGTAGAAAAGAGGATGAATGAACGGCAAGCGCCACAAGTTCAGGCCAGCCGCGATTGGATTCGCGCTCAGCGCGCTACTTGCAGTAGCTGCCGCGACACCTGCGCACGCGGCCGCAGAGATCGCGTATCAATCGTGCGGCGTCGGACAAGTCGTCGGCGTCCAATCAAGGACGATCGGAGCGGCCTGGCACCAGCACAACTCATCGAGGAAGGAGTTTCCCTCAACAAGCGTGTTGACATACCGGTACAGCGGCTTCGGCTACCGGTTCGTCGACTGGACCGCCGCAGCAACACAAGTGGACTTCGACAACACGTATGCGTACTGCACTACCTAACCTCGTGATGCGGCGAGGCCAATTTCTATCAGCCCTACTCGTTGCCGTGATGTTGACAGGCTGCACCACGGTGACTGAGCCGTCATCGAAACGATGGGAGGGCGTACCTTTCGCGGAGGCCATGAGCTCATGCCTTCAGGAACACGGGTGGGATTCGAAAGCGAACGACGATGGTTCGTTCGACACCGAAGTCCGGCCCGAACAAGCAGAGCCGTACGAGCACGATCGGAAGGCGTGTGCGGAGGAAACCGGCTACGCCGATGACCCGGAACCGTTGAGCAGAGAGCAGCTCGCCGCCTGGTACGGCGAGCTGCTCGTAACGGCTGAGTGCGTGCGCGGCCTCGGATATGACATCGAGGAAGCTCCCTCCGTGCAAGTATTCATCGACCAGTTTGAGGGAGGAGAACTGGACGGGCTGTGGGGGCCGTATCCAAATGGCATTTCGGCGACTGCCTTCGAACAGTTGGAGTCGGAGTGCCCGCAACCCGGGGCTGACGACACCCCTGCGCAGTCCTTCTGACCCGTGACGGAGCGCCGAAGGGCCGATATTTGCGGTCCTACGACGACTCTTAGGACCGAAGGATCCGACGCACCAATTCAGTTCCCAAAGGCGTGACCACCGTTGGATTTGCGAGCGACTGGTCCGAGATGGTCACCTCGGCGCCGTGCTCGCAACCAAGCTCCCTGGATACGTAGTACCGACTTGCGGAGCATTCGAGGCGTTCGCCCGCGAAAACGACCTGCTCCCATTGGATGATCCGGAGATACCAGGCCTGGCCGGTGGCCCGACTGGGCGAGCAAGCTACTTCGTGCGGGCTACCGGCGCCAGCCCGGACCCATCACGATCTGCTTGGTGGGCCCTTCCCTTCACCATCAGGCGTAGCAAGGACAATGCTGAACGGAGAAATGTGAGAAATCGTGTTCGGGTAGGCGATCCGCCCGCGGGCGTCCAACGCTCGTTTTGTCCGGCTGAGACGTCAGTCGGTCGGAGGCATGAACCGCGCGAGAACTGCTCCGGACTCGGTGCCGAGTGAAGCGACGAACGAACCGTCGCCCAGCCACTCGACCGATCTCGGCTGGCAGATGTCCGGGAACCGCAGCCATGCATCGCGCTCACGCAGGGTCAAGCCGCCCCGGCCTTCACAGCCTGCGAGCTCGAGTACGCGGCGAGCTTCGCGTGAGCCGCCCACGACTGCAGTGCTCACTTCCGCAGCAGCTGCGTCATCGGTGGGAGCGACAAGGTCGCCGTCCCCGCCGAGGGAGAGATATGGGGGCGAAGCACCCGAAGAACCGGTGTCGGCGGTGACGAGGCCGTCGACGAGCACGAGCGTTGCCGTCTCCGTCACCAGGTAGACCTCGCCGCCGTCGACGGCGATCTTCGCATCTTCCGCGATGAGGCGATCGTCATCATCAGCAAGGGTCACGACCGCACCGGTGGCCAGGTCGAGCTCGCGGATGACGAATCTCGTGGGCACCATGGGCGGCGCAACGTACTCGACGTAGAAGATCCTCCCGTTTTCGACGGCCACGTCTCCGATCCAATCCCCACTTGCGGGAAGATCCCTCCAACGCATGCCCGCGGTATCGAAGATGGAGAGGGCTTGCCCATCGCCGCGTGCATCGTGCGAGACGACCAGTTCTGTGGCATTGAGCGCCGCGATTCCTCGCACGGTTGACACAGCTCTCTCATCTTCGAGATTGAAGCGCCGCACCGTCTTGCCCACCGCGTCGAGGTGGAGCCAGGAGCCGGCAGACTCCGTCCAGATGCCGCCGAGCGTGTCATCGGTCATGTGGCCCATCGGGTAGGTCACGTCGGTAAATGACGCCGAATCACCTTCGAGCGCGTTGTCGTAGGCGATGGGCTCGACTCGCCATGCGTCACCCGGAATCGCGGTGCAGCCGGCCAGCACGCACATCACGACCGCGCACAGGAGAAGCAGTCCCGCTCGCCCTTCGAACCGCATGACCAAAGCGTACGAGAAGCACCCGCCGAACCAACCCGTAGGGGATTTCTCGCTGGTCCATCCTGACCAGCCGCCTACTGGCCCGCAAGCTTTGCAAGCGTGCGTCGCGCTTCGTCTCCGACTAGCCAGCGGAAATCGATCTCGACCTCATCCTCGGCACCTGGTGTCTTCTCGCCCACCTGCGCGGCAGCCAGCCAAAACTTTCCTGTGGCAGTGCACAAGAAGGCCGACTCGGGGCCCGAAAGATCGCGGTTGTAGGTGAACGCTCCGGAGTCATCCATCATCCATTGTTCAACGTCGACCCACCCAGTCGTTTCGCGGGTGATGCGCCAGGGCCGGTCACTTCTCCAGGAAAGACCGCCGCGACCCGAGACGTGGAACAGCACGTATCCCCGGACCTCACCGTCCCACGACAATTCGCCGACCGTCTCGTCGAACGTTGACGCCCCTGAGTCAGTCCTCGCGGTCGGCATGGCAATGACCATAGCCGACGCGTTCAACGCTGCCCGCCAGTCGGTCGATGACCGCTCCTTCCCGGGTGCTCGCCCTCGAGCGGAGCAATGGGAGGGATGCGTGCGGCCTCGATTCCCGGATGACCCGCCCGCGGTGCTGTCGCGATGACGGCGGGCTAAACGCTCCCTGTCCGAGCTTTGCGGAGAAGCGGGAAGTGAGTTCAACATCAGACGAGTCATGAGTGCATCAGATCCAGGATTCACGGCACGATCGTCCCCGTCTCTTACGACCGTGTGCTGGACGATGGGCGGCAGAGGTCCGCGAACCAAGTCATGTCGCCGGCGCAACGAGATCCCGAGACCACCTGGCGGATACAGCGGGGAGATCGGGGGCCTCGGGGGCGCGAGCTTCCCGAGCTCGGCATGCGCCGACGGGCAGGAGGCTGCATCGGTCGTGGTCGTCACACCGCTGAGTTCAGCCATGAGGGATAAAGTGCCTACCTTGTGGAGAGTTTCGCGCGGATCAAGGAACAGATCCCGGACGCATTCCTTCCGGGATGCCCAACGCGCGTGATCTTGGATCACGTCATGAGTCGCTGGGGCGTCCTCGTCATGGCAACCCTTTCGGACGGCACCCGCCGATGGGGCGATCTCCGCCGCGACCTTGGAGGCATCACTGAAAAGATGCTAGCGAGCACGCTCAAGACTCTCGTCGCCGACGGCCTCGTTCATCGAGAGGCCCAACCGACCGTGCCTCCTCACGTCGAATACAGCTTGACGGAACGCGGGCGAGAGCTCGCTGAACTCTTGGTACCACTCGTCGCATGGGTTGCTCGAAACTCGGGGGAGATGCTCGATCCGCAGTAGGTCAGACGGTTGGTAGACGCAATCGGCCGGCGATCCGACGCGACGATGGGATGTGTTCGGTTGCGGTTGGGAGTCGCAAGATGTCCTAGCGGGCTCCCGGCGCAAATATCACTGCCATTTTTGCTGCGACGGCGCGGGACGCCGCGAAGAACGCTCAGCCGTATTCTTCACTGCCAGCAGTAGGCCCGCGCTGCCACTTCCGGGGCGGCCCTACAGGTGCCCGACCAGGGTGGTCCTCGACCACATCACGAGCAAGTGGGGCGTGCTCGTGCTGCTCGCGCTGACCGACGGCACCCGACGCTGGGGCGAGCTCCGGCGAGAGGTCGACGGCATCAGCGAGAAGATGCTCGCCTCGACGCTGCGCACCCTCGAGGCCGACGGACTGGTGCACCGCGAGTCGTATC
The DNA here is from genome assembly GCF_043950245.1 of Agromyces sp. MMS24-K17. Taxonomy (GTDB): domain Bacteria; phylum Actinomycetota; class Actinomycetes; order Actinomycetales; family Microbacteriaceae; genus Agromyces. Next base: position 1,568,659 of record NZ_CP171640.1, read on the forward strand.
CGGAAGTGCCGCCGCGCGTCGAGTACGAGCTCACGCCGCTCGGCCGCGACCTCATGGTGCACATGCTGCCGCTGTTCGAGTGGGTGGCGCGGCACGCGGGCTCGATCGTCGGCTGAGGTCCGGCGACGCTCGCCCCGGCAGAGATGTTCCCGGTTCGCGTATGCCCGTTCCCCCTCAGCGATGAGGGTGTGATGAGGGGGAACGGGCATACCGTGAGCGCGAACCCGTCGCCGGCGACCATGCTGGAGGCATGGATGCCACGACCGCCGCGTTCGACCCCCATGCCCTCGCGACGCTCGCCGATCGCGCCAGGGCCTTGCTCGCGGTCCGGCGCGAGGGCCTCGGCGCCCGCGTGCTGGTCGGCATCGCGGGCGCACCCGGCGCCGGGAAGACGTCCCTGGCGCGGGCGGTCGTCGCCGAGCTGAACGCACGGGTCGCCGGCGAGGCATCCGCACCGCTCGCAGCGTTCGATCCGCCGCTCGAGGAGGTCGCCGTGCACCTGCCGATGGACGGCTTCCACCTCGCGAACGCGACCCTCGACCGGCTTGGACTGCGCGACCGCAAGGGCGCCATCGAGACGTTCGACGGGCACGGGTTCGTCGCCCTGCTCGAGCGGCTCCGCCGCGAGGTCGACCACGACGTCTACGCGCCGAGCTTCGAGCGCGAGGTCGACGAGCCGGTCGCGGCCGAGCTCGCGATCCCGCCGTCGGCGCGCATCGTGGTCGTCGAGGGCAACTACCTCCTCGCCGACGCCGACCCGTGGCGGCGCATCCGCGACGACCGGCTCCTCGACGAGGCGTGGTTCGTCGACACCGGCGACGACGAGCGGATGCTCCGGCTCGTGCACCGGCACACCGCGTACGGCCGCACGCCCGAGGTGGCCGAGGCGTGGGCCCGCGACGTCGACGGCGCGAACGCGCGGCGGATCGCGCCCGGGAGGGACCGCGCCGACCTGGTCGTCTCGGGCGTCACGGGGGCTCTGCTCGCCTGAGCCACATCCCAGCGCGCCACCTCCTGCCCAGCCCGCGCCGTGCGGGGAGTCACCCCCACCCCCTGCCCAGCCCGCGCCGTGCGGGGAGTCAACCCCCCCCTGCGCGGACGCGAATCGTCGGATATGGGCGCCGATTCCGACGATTCGCGTCCGCGCGGCGAGCGAGATGGGGCGGGGCACGCTGTCGGGGGCGCGTGACACGATGGGAGCCATGCCCGCCCAGCCTACCGACGCCGACTGGCGCGCGGAGCTGGCCGCGCTCGCCGGGCTCGTCGACGGGGCCCATGGCGTCGAAGCTGAGCGCGAAGGCGGCGAGGGCACCGGCGGCGGGGCCCGGCCGAACCGGCTCGGGCTGCAGTTCGAGTTGCGTCATCGCGTGAGCCGCCGCGCGGGCGAGTGGAAGGGCCCGACCGACGAGCCGGCGAAGCGCGCGTCGGCCGTCGACCGGCTCGGCGTCCGTCCCGTGCAGCAGGGCGCCCGCGGCGGGTGGATCAAGGGCGACCTGACCTGGCAGAACATCGCCTACCAGGGCGCCGGCAAGGGGTTCGACCCGGCGCAGGCGCGCTGGTTCGCGCAGTTCGCCGTGCTGAAGGGCGGGTCGCCGGCGGTCTACACCGGGAACTCGTCGGAGTGGATCACCCTCGACGAGTACGAAACGCCCGTGCTGTGGGCCATGCTCGCCGAGGCCGAGCGGCTCGGCATCGCGCTCGCCGGATCGGACGTCACGCCGCGGGTCGTGCTGCACGCCGAGGGCGCGATCGCGCTCGACGCGGTCGACGACCTCGACGGGTTCCGGCTCACGCCGACGGCGGTGCTCGGCGGCCTGGGGCATCCGCTTGCCGGGGTGCGCGCGATCGCCGACCACGGGATGTACCGGGCCGACTTCGACCGCGGGCTGATCGAGCTCGCGCCGGCCTCCGGCGGCCTGTCGCCGGCGCAGCTCGCGCTGCTCGCGCAGGCCGCCGCGGCGAGTGCCGATGCGACCGCCCGCGCCGGTGCCGTCGGTGCCGGTGCCGTCGGGGCCGCGGTCGCGTCGAGCGTGCGCATCCCGTCGCCGGAGCTTCCCGAGTTCCTGCGCACCGAGCTGCCGAAGCTCGCGCGCCGGGTGCCGATCGTGAGCCTCGACGGATCGTTCGAGCCGCCCGACCCCGACCCGCCGGTGCTCGTACTGCGGGTGCGGTTCGAGGCCGTCGACCGTGCCCGCCTCGACTGGCGGTGGGAGCACGCCGACGGGCGGGTCGAGGCGCTGGGGGAGCGCGACGGCGTCGACACCCGCTCAGCAGGTGACCGCGGTGAGCCCGACACCGGCTCGGCGGGTTCCGGCTTCGTCGACGATTCCCGGCGGTCGAGGAGCGCCGCCGAAGGCGACGCGTCTCGAGATGCCGACCTCGACGTCGTCGAGCGTGCCCGCGACGAGCTCGACGGGCTGCCGATGGACGCGATCGTGCTCCGCGGCGACGACGTGATCTGGCTCGCCGACCGCGCCCTGCCCCGCCTCGAGGCGATCGACCGGGTGCGGGTCGAGGTCGTCGGCGAGCGTCCCGACTTCCGCGAGCTGACGGATGCCCCGGAGCTGCGGGTCTCCACGGTCGAGTCGCGCCAGCAGGACTGGTTCGACCTCGGCGTGATGATCACCGTGCAGGGGCGCACCATCCCGTTCATGCCGTTGTTCCGCGCGCTCGCGTCGGGCCGCAAGCGGATGATGCTCGTCGACCGCACCTGGCTCTCGCTCGAGCAGCCCGTGTTCGAGCCGCTCCGCGACCTCATCGAGGAGGCCGGCACGCTCGCCGAGTGGGAGACCGGCGTGCGCATCCACCGCAGCCAGGTCGGGCTCTGGGCCGACTTCGAGGACCTGGCGGATGTCTCGGAGCCCGCGATGTCGTGGCGCCGGCTCGTCGCCGGCCTCGCGCGCGAGGGTGCCGACACCGGCTCAGGCGGTTCGTCGGACCTGGAGCCGCCCGACGGGCTCGCGCTGCCGCTGCGGCCGTACCAGCTCGACGGGTTCCGCTGGCTGGCGCACCGGTGGGCGAACGGCGTCGGCGCCGTGCTCGCCGACGACATGGGCCTCGGCAAGACGGTGCAGGCGCTCGCGCTCATCGCGCACGCCGCCGCTGGTCGAGGAGGGGCCGACGGAACCCGTCCGTTCCTCGTCGTCGCGCCGACCTCCGTCGCGTCGAACTGGGCGGCCGAGGCATCCCGCTTCACGCCCGGGCTCCGGGTCGCCACCGTGACCGCGACCGAGCGGAAGCGCCGCCGGCCCATCGCCGACGCCGCCCGCGAGGCCGACCTCGTCGTCACGACCTACGCCGTGCTCCGCCTCGAGGCCGCCGCGTTCGCCGCCGTCGACTGGGCCGGACTCGTGCTCGACGAGGCCCAGTTCGTGAAGAACGCGGCGACGAAGGTGCATGACGCGGCGCGGGGCATCCGGGCGCCGTTCGTGCTCGCCGTGACGGGCACGCCGATCGAGAACGACCTCTCGGAGCTGTGGGCGATCCTCCGGCTCGTCGCACCGGGCCTGTTCCCGAGTCGGCGGGCGTTCGACGAGCGATACCGCCGCCCGATCGAGCTCGACGGCAACGGCGAGCGGCGCGAGCGCCTGGGGCGACGCATCCGCCCGCTGGTGCTGCGCCGCACGAAGGAGGAGGTCGCGCGCGAGCTGCCGCCGAAGCAGGAGCAGGTGCTCACCGTCGAGCTGTCGCCGCGGCACCGACGGCTCTACGACGCGACCCTGCAGCGCGAGCGGCAGAAGCTGCTCGGCCTCGTCGCCGACGAGTTCGACCGGCAGCGGTTCATCGTCTACCGATCGCTCACGCTGCTGCGGATGCTCGCACTCGACCCGGCGCTGATCTCGACCGGTGCCGAGGGCGGTGGCGCGGGCGAGGGGGCAGGCGGCGCCGACCACGCCGGCATCGGATCGGCGAAGCTCGACGCGCTGTTCGAGCAGCTCGACGACGTGCTCGCCGAGGGGCACAAGGCGCTGGTCTTCAGCCAGTTCACGTCGTTCCTCGGGCGCGCCGCGGCGCGGCTCGAGGCCGCCGGCGTGCCGTTCGCCTACCTCGACGGCTCGACGCCGGTGAAGCGGCGCGATGCGGAGATCGCGCGGTTCCGGGCCGGCGAGGCGCCGGTGTTCCTGATCAGCCTGAAGGCGGGCGGCTTCGGCCTGAACCTCACCGAGGCCGACTACGTCTTCCTGCTCGACCCGTGGTGGAACCCGGCGAGCGAGGCGCAGGCCGTCGACCGCGCCCACCGCATCGGGCAGACCAGGCAGGTCATGGTCTACCGGCTCGTCGCCGCCGACACCATCGAGGAGAAGGTGATGGCGCTGAAGGCCCGCAAGGGCGAGCTGGTCGCGTCGATCCTCGACGGGGTCGCGGGCGCGGGCGGTGCGGATGGTTCGGGCGTCGGGGATGACTCGGGCGGGACGGATGGCTCGGGCGTCGGGGGAGCCGAGGGGCCGGCGCTCACCGTGGACGACCTGCGGATGCTGCTCGAGGACTGAGCCGGCCGTCGAGCACCCGAGCCCAGGTCACTCGAGGCAGTCCAGGTCCTGGCCGCTGGGTCGCGACCGGGGGATGCCCTGCTCGACCGGCCGCGTCGGGTCGTTCCCCCACGCCGACCAGGAGTCGACGTACAACGCGACCGGCTGGCCGACGAGCGCGCCCGCGAAGACGAGCGCCGAGCTGGCCACGCCGCCGTTGCAGTACGCCGCGATCTCGTGTCCGCCGAGCGCGCGATGCGCCAGGAACCAGCGCCGGATGGCCAGCGGCGAGACGAGGGTGCCGTCGGCGGCGAGGAGTTCGGCCGCCGGCGCGTGGACGGCCCCCGGGATGTGGCCGGTGCGGGGCTGCCCGGTGAGGCCGTGGTACGCGTCCGCCGGCCGTGCGTCGAGCAGGGTGCCGTATCGCGGGAGCTCCTCGACGTCGTCGATCGCGAGGGTCCGCACCGATGCCGGAGCGTCCCCGGCGTCCCGGGCATCCGCGGCGCCCCCGGCTCCGACGGTGGCGACCGCCGCGTGCTCGCGACCCCGAGGCGGGCCGTCGGGGTCGAGGGCGCGCAGCTCGCCGCCTGCGCGCACCCAGGCCGGGAGGCCGCCGTCGAGGATCGACACGTCCGTCACGCCGGCGGCGGCGAGGACGAACCAGGCCCGGGTGGCGCTGGTGAAGGCCTCCGCCCGGCGCGTGTAGAGCACGAGCGCCCTCCGGTCGACGCCCGCCCAGCGTGCCGCGAGCAGGCGAAGCGTGGCGAGTTCGGGAGGCGCGGGGAGCGGGAGGTGCCCGCTCGAGGCGGTCGGCTCGCCGGCGAAGTGGGTGCGGACGTTGGCCGCGTGCGCAGCGGGAATGCTCCCGACGATGGCATCCCCGTCCTCGGCCCCGTCGCGCCAGGGCGACACCTCGACGAAGGCGAACGAGTCGTGATGCGCGACCGCGTCAGGGGCGCCCAGCAGCGCGGCGACGGGGCGTGCGGTCACGGCGCGTCACCACGGCACGCTGTCGGGGGTGTGGAGCACGAACACCACCGGGAGGCTGTCCTTCAACGCGTTGTAGATGCGGCACCGCTTCTTGTACTCGCGGACGAGGTCGTCGGCCCCGCGCCCGTCGACGGCGTCGATGAAGCACTCCATGATGAGCGTGCCGAGGTAGTCGCCCTCCAGCCGGCGCTCGACTCGCGCGAAGATCTCGACCCGGCGGTCGGGTTGGCCCTCCTCGACGAAGTCCTGCCGGAAGGCGTTCAGCGCGCACGAGACGAGCGACGCGACGAGCAGGTCGAGCGAGCTCGCCTCCTCGCCGGGGCCGCCACTCCGGAGCGATCCGTCGGAGAGCAGCTGGAACCCGGTGTCGCCGATCTCGTAGCGACCGCGCGTGTCCGTCATGCGTCCGTAGATGTTGCTCGAGACAACGATCCGGTCATTCATGAGGGCGCTTCCTGCAGGTCCCGTGCGGCTGATGGCGGGCGGATGCCGCCCTGGCGGCAGGCCCGTGCAGCGACGCTAACAACGCGTCGAACGTGCGATCAAAGCTGTTGAGAACTGTTGCGGATGATGGCGCCCGGCGTCGCGCCGTAGGCCGGCGTGGCGCTCCGGCGCCCCGGCGACGCGCTCAGGCGGGCTGGCGCACCTGGCCGGAGAGCAGCAGGACCACCCGGGTGAGGCTGCGGTTGTCCTCCTCCAGCACGCCGACGCGCTGCTCGAGCTCGCCGATGCGCGCGAGCAGCTCCTGGCGGGTGAGCCCGGCGTACTGCGCGGCGACCGGGGTGCGGTCGGCCGACTCGTCGCCGTAGTCGTAGCTGCCGTCGTCGAAGCGCGTCAGCCACTGCCGGAGCGACTGCTGCCCGACGTCGTACTCCTCGGCGACCTCGCGGATGATCGCCCGGTTCCGCGGCTCCTCCCGGCGGCGCCGCAGGACGGTCTCGACGGACTTGGTGCGGACCTCATCGCTGTACTTGCGCTCGAACGCCATACCCATCCTCAACGAGTGCTGGACGATAGACAGTCGCACGATAACGTGCAGGCACAACTCTAACGTGCGTCGTTGTGCGGCGATATGACGTTTCTACGAGCGCGTCGGGCAGGTGGACGACCAGGTCGGGATCCCGCGAGGCGGCCGGTCCACGCTCACGGCGTGTGTTTCGACCACTCCGAGAACGAGCCGACGTACACCGGTGCAATGACGTCGATCGACGCGAGCGCGAGCGCCTGCACGCTCGCCGACACGCCGCTGCCGCAGTACACGATGACGGGGCGGGACGCGGGGTCGACGCCGATGGCGTCGCGGTAGGCCGCGTGGATCGTCGCCGCGTCGTGGACGCGCCCATCGGCGGCGAGGCGTCCGCTCGGCACGTTCACCGCGCCGGCGATGTGCTGGCCCTCGTCGCCGAAGCCCTCGGGGGTGCGGGCATCGACGAGGAGCACGTCGGGATGCCGCGCGGCGATCTCGGCGGCCTCGGCCACCACGGCCGCATCGATGACGAGGTCGTGGTCGTGGTCGTGGTCGTGGTCGTGGTCTCCCTGGACGCCCGTCTGATCCCGCCGGTCGGGGAGTCCGAGCTCGGCCACCTCGGCGGCATGGACGCCGTTCAGGTAGGACACCCGCCGGATACCCGCCCACCGCAGCACGACCCAGGCGCGTGCCGCGCCGGCGAGGTCGCGCGGGGTCTCCGCGACCACGATCACCCGCGTCCTCGCGCCGATGCCGCCGTGGCGCAGGCGATGCGCGAGCTCGGCGTGGTCGGGCAACGGCCGGTTCCCGCTGTCGGCGCGCTCGGGGCCGGAGAGGTCGTCGAGCGTGAGGCGGAGCGCGCCGGGGATCGTCGGGGTCGCCGACGGCTCCCGGCCGACCTCGACGAGCGCGATCGACTCGGTGCGCGCGAGGTCGACGAGCTCCGCCGGCTCGATGACGACCGCGAGCGTCCGGCCTTCCCGGACGGCGGTGGTGGTCGCGGCGGGCGCGCTCATGCGGTCACGACCTGGCCGGGGCCGCCCGTGAGGTCGCCGGGCAGCAGGTCGCGCAGCTCCTGCTCCTCCGCCACCGTGGGCCGCCAGCGAGTGGCGACGAGGTTCTCGTCGAGCTGCTCGGGCTGCGTGATCCCGGCGATGACGGTCGCCACCGTCGGCTGCGCGAGCAGCCAGCCGAGCGCCACCGCCGACGGCGTGATCGCCCGTTCCTTCGCGAACGCCTCGAACCGCGCGAGCGCGGCCCACGGTGCCTCGCGCAGCAGGTTCCGCTTCAGGTTCGTGATCTTCGCGCCCTCGGGTGCGTGGTCGGCCCGGTACTTGCCGGTCAGCAGACCGTTCTGCAGCGGGAAGTACGGGATGAAGCCCAGGCCGTAGCGCTGCAGCGCCGGGATGAGTTCGGCCTCCGCCCGGCGCCACAGCAGGTTGTACTCGTCGGTGGTGGAGACGAACCGGGCGGTGCGCAGTTCGCGGGCCACGTGATCGGCCTCCGCGACGCGCCAGGCCGGGAAGTTGGAGGCGCCGATGTAGCGCACCTTCCCCTCGCGCTGGAGGTCGTCCAGTGCGCTCAGCGTCTCCTCGATCGGCGTGTGCGCGTCGGGGAAGTGGATCTGGTACAGGTCGATGTAGTCGGTCTCGAGGCGACGCAGCGACTCCTCGACGGAGGCGCGGATGTACTTGCGACCGCCGGTCAGCCCGTACGACGGCCCCCGGGTCTGCAGGAGGCTGCGCCCGAACTTGGTGCCGATGACCACCTGCTCGCGCCGGCCGCGGAGCGCGCGGGCGAAGAGGGTCTCGCTGAGGCCCGGCTCGTCGCCGTAGCCCTCCGCGAGGTCGAAGTACGTGACGCCGAGGTCGATCGCCCGGTCGACGACGGCCTGGACGGCGTCGGCGCCGACCGCCCGCATCCCGGAGCGCCCGAACGTGCTCGCCCCCACGCCGAGCTCGGAGACGACGAGGCCGGACGAGCCGAGTGCCCGGTAGCCGGACGGGAGCGGATTCGGTGATGGCATGGCGCCTCCTTCGTGTGATGTCGCGGTACAGGATTGCACGTTCACGCTATATAGCGCGGTGTCGCATTACCGTAGATTGCAGCGTGTCTACATAGAACTTGCACATGAACCTATTCTGACTGCACCGCGGCGATCCGGCCGCGCGATGACGGAAGCGTGTGGCATGACGAAGAACGAGCGGCAGCTCAAGCTGGGCCTGGCTGCCTACGGCACGGGATGGGACCTCGACGCGTGGCGTCTCCCGGATGCGACGAACGCGGGCCTGGAGGACCCGAGGGTGATCGCCGACCTCGCCGTGACGGCGGAGCGCGGCCTGTTCGACTACGTGTTCGTCGGGAGCGCGCTGGCGAGCGAGCCGACGCGGCTCAACCGCGTGTTCCGCTGGGACAGCGCCGTGTACGCCGGCCACGCGGCGGCGCGGACCTCGCACGTCGGATTCCTCGTCACCTACAACTCGTCCTACGAGCACCCCTACTTCGTGGCGCGGCAGCTCGCCACGCTCGACCGCTTCAGCGCCGGCCGTGCCGCCCTGAACGTCGTCTCCGGCGTCGACCGGGAGGGCGGGCCGACCGCGAACTTCGGCAGGTACCCCGTCGCCGACGAGGAGTCGAAGTACCGCCGCGCGGCCGAGTTCACCGAGGCGGTCTACCGGCTGCTCTACGAGAGCTGGGACCGCGACTACCTCCTCGACGACCGCGCCGCGGGCACGCTCGTGCGGCCCGGTTCGTGGCACGAGGTCGACATCTCCGGGGAGTTCTTCGACATCCGGGGCCCGCTGAACGTCGCCCCGCCGGTGCAGGCGCGCATCCCCAACGTGCACGTCGGCCTCTCCGAGGCATCCCTCGACTACGGCGCGCGCTACGCGCAGGCCCGGTTCTCGCCCTACTTCGGTACGGATGCGGGCCAGGAGCACTACGCAGCCCAGAAGCGGCGCGTCGCCGCGGCCGGCGGCGACCCGGAGCGCTTCCTCGTGCTCCCCGGCGTGACGTTTTACCTCGCCGGAACCGCCCGGGAGGCCCGGGCGAAGCACCGCGAGATCCTCGACCTCGAGCTCACCGAGCAGCTCCCCGCCTCGTTCGCCGCGGCCTTCGGCCTGCAGCCGGAGGAGGTCGCACCCGACGCCCGGCTCCGCGACGCCGTCGAGGCGGGCGGACTCACCCTCGAGCAGATCAAGCCCGCGCTCGACGCGCTCGAGGTCGGCGGCGGGCGGCGGGGCGCGCCCTGGCTCCGCGAGACGCTCGCCGACGCGCTCGACGACGGCGACCTCACCTTCGCGGAGTTCTTCCGCTTCATCCAGAAGCACCGCGAGGGCCAGGGCATCTTCGTCGGCGACCCGGCAGGCTTCGCCGACTGGATCACCGATCGCTTCACCGGTCGCGTCTTCGACGGCCTCCAGCTCTTCCCGCCGTACCACCGCGGCCCGGCCGACTTCCTCGTCGACCACGTCGTGCCCGAGCTCCAGCGCCGTGGCGTCTTCCGCCGCGAGTACGAATCGAGCGTGCTCGAGGTCAACCTCGGCCTGCGCGATCGCGACGAGGCCGACCCCGGCGACCGCGAGGGCCTCGACCTGCGCGACCGCGAGGAGGCGGCGGCATGACGACGGCGACCGTCCTGGAGCACCGGGGACTGCCGTACCGGCGAGCCGGTGCCACCGGGCTCCTGCTCCCGGCGTTCTCGCTCGGCCTCTGGCAGGGCTTCGGGTCGGACCGCGACCAGCGCACCCAGGCGTCGCTCATCACCGGCGCGTTCGACCGCGGCGTCACCCACTTCGACAACGCGAACCGGTACGGCCCGCCCTTCGGCTGGGCGGAGCGGGTGCTCGGCGAGGTGCTGCGCACCGAGCTCGCCGCGCACCGCGACGAGATCACGATCACCACGAAGGCGGGACGGCCGGTCGGCGACCACCCGTACGCCGTCGGCGGTTCGCGCAAGCACCTGCTCGACGCGGTCGACACCGGCCTCGCGCGGCTCGGCACCGACCACGTGGACGTGTTCTACCACCACGCGTACGACCCGGGCACTCCGCTCGAGGAGACCGCCACGGCGCTCGCCGACATCGCCCGGCAGGGGAAGGCCCGCTACCTCGGCCTCTCGAACTACCCGGCTGCGCCGCTGGCCGAGATCGTCGCGCTCCTCCGCGAGCTCCGGGCGCCGCTGGCGCTCGTGCAGCCCGGCTACTCGCTGCTCGATCGTGCGGCGGAGGAGCCCGGCGGCGTGCTCGACATCGCGGCGGAGGCCGGGCTCGGCGTGGTGGTGTACTCGCCGCTCGCGCAGGGCCGGCTCACCACGAAGTACCTCGATGGAGCCGTGCCGGCGACCTCGCGGGCCGCGTGGAGCACCTTCCTCGACGGCACGTTCATCGACGACGCCTACCTCGCCACCGTCGGCCGCCTCGACGAGGCTGCGCGCGCCCGCGGCGCCTCGCTGCCGCAGGCCGCCCTCCAGTGGGTGCTCCGCCGACCCGAGGTGACCAGCGTGCTGCTCGGCGCCAGCCGGCTCGAGCAGCTCGACGAGAACCTCGGCGCCCTCCGCGTCGCCGAGTTGACCGAGGCCGACGCGGACGAGCTCGAGGCGATCGCCTCGGGGACGGCCGCCGAGCGCGTCCTCGCGAGGTAACGAACCGCAACCGACCACACATGTTCGTCACCGCGTTTGGCGGCGGCGTCCCCCGGTGGCCACGCTGATGACCTGCACGCCCGGCTCGGAGCGGCCCCGACTCCACGATGTTCCCCCAAGAGAAACGGATACCGAGATGAAGACCATCACCCGTCGCAGGGGCGTGCGCCTCGCGGCGATCGCCATCGCCGCGGCGCTCTCCCTGAGCGCCTGCGCGACCGCAGGCGGTGGGGCCGTGGATGCCTCCTCCGTCACCGAGGAGGAGCGCTACGGCGGCGTCCTCAACATCGGCCTCGCCGCCGACCCGCTCGGCGTCGACGCCGCCGTGGTGAACCAGGTCTGGCGGCACGTGGCCCGTGCGCTGTCGGACTCCCTCGTGTTCCTCAACCCCGAGACCGGCGAGTTCGAGCCGTGGCTCGCGAAGGAGTTCACGGTCAGCGAGGATGCCCGCACCTACAGCTTCGTCCTGCGCGACGACGTGACCTTCAACGACGGCACGAAGCTGACCGGCGAGGTCGTGAAGGCGAACTTCGAGAGCCTCGCCCGCGAGGGCATCCACTCGAGCGCGAAGACGATCGTGGCCGGCATCTCGAACATCACGATCCCGAGCGAGTATGAGATCGTCGTGGAGTTCGCCGAGCCCAACGCGGCGTTCCTGCCCGGCCTGTCCCGCGCCCACGCGGGCATCGTCTCCCAGGCGAGCGCCGAGTCGCCGGTCGAGGTGCGCCAGAAGAGCATCGACGGCAGCGGTCCGTTCCGCCTGGTCTCGTACACCGACAACCAGGAGATCGTGCTCGAGGCCCGCGAGGACTACGCCTGGGCGCCCGACTACTACGACCACGAGGGTCGCGCGTACCTCGACGGCGTCGTGTACAAGATCATCCCCGAGACGGCGGTGCGCAACGGCGCCGTCGAGAGCGGTGACCTCGACTTCATCTACTGGGTCGACGGGAACTACATCCCCGAGCTCGAGGCGGCCGGCCTCACGGTCAGCCGGAGCGCGGTGAACCCGGCGACGGGCACGGAATGGCCGGTCAACACCTCGTCGAAGTTCCTCAAGGACGTGCGCGTCCGCCAGGCGCTCCAGCACGCGATCGACCGCGACGGCGTCGTGCAGGTCACCTCGAACGGCGAGAACCTCGTGCCGAAGGGGCCGCTGAGCGAGAAGAACCCCTACTTCTCCGACCAGAGCGAGTTCCTGACCTACGACCCCGACCTGTCGATCTCGCTCCTCGAGGAGGCCGGCTGGGATGAGGTGGGTGCCGACGGCATCCGCGTGAACGCCGCCGGCGAGCGCCTCTCGCTCCGCTACCCGGGCGACGGCCCCGCCGAGACCGTGGTGCAGGAGCAGTTCAAGGCGATCGGCGTCGAGCTGGTGCTCGACCCGCCGCTGGCCGCCGAGGCGAACCAGAAGCTGCTGTCGGGCGAGTACGACATCGCGTACTGGTACCACTCGTCGCCCGACGCCGACGTGCTGCGCGCCAACTACGGCGTCGCGACCGGATCGAACCGCTCGTTCATCGCCGCCGACGACGCGCGCGGCCAGGAGCTCGACGCGCTGCTCCAGGAGCAGAACACGATCCTCGACAAGGCCGCGCGCCAGGCCGTGGTCGACGAGGCGGCGCAGATCCTGGTCGAGGACGCCTACGTCCTGCCGATCCAGACCGACGTCGACGTGTGGGCGTACACGCCGAAGCTGCAGGACATCGAGAACAACGGCCTCGACCAGCTGCTCTACGACGCCTGGCTGCTCAAGTCGGAGTGACGGGAGCATCGGAGCAGTGAGCGTCATCACGCGACCGACCGGGAGGACGGGCCGTACGCGGCCCGGCCTCCCGGCCCTCCCGCGGCGCCGGCGGGGCATCCCCGGGGCCGGCACGGCCGGGTTCGCCCGGTATCTCGCGAAGCGCCTCGGCTACGGCGTGATCGTGCTGTGGGGCGCGTTCACCGCCAGCTTCTTCCTGCTCTACATCCTCCCGGGGGATGCCGCGGGCGGCCTGACGGCCGGGGCGGAGGGCGACGACATCGAGGCGATCCTCGAGGAGCAGCGCGAACTCCTGGGCCTCAACCGGCCGGTGCTCGTGCAGTACGTCGACGCGCTGACCCGGGCGCTCCGGGGCGACTTCGGCGTGAGCATCTACACGCGCCGGCCAGCCACCGAGCTGTACTTCGAGGCCTTCGGCGAGACCCTGAAGCTCGCCTTCACCGGCCTCGCGATCGCGCTGGTGCTGGGCATCCTGCTGTCGGTGGTCATCGAGCTCATCGACTGGAAGTGGGCGCGCGAGCTCCTGCTGTCGCTGCCGCCGGTGGCGGTCTCGCTGCCGCCGTTCTGGGTGAGCATCGTGCTGCTCCAGCTCTTCGCGTTCCAGTTCCGCCTCATCCCGCCCACCGGCAACAACAGCCTGCCCGGGCTGCTCGTGGCCTCGCTCGCGCTCGCGATCCCGGGCGCCGGAGGCATCTCGCAGCTGCTGACGGCGAACCTCCGCGGTGCGCTGACCTCCCCGTACATCGAGACGGTGCACAACTGGGGGCTCAGCCGTTGGGGCGTCGTGCTCCGGCACGCCCTGCGGAACTCGCTCCTCCCGGTCGTCACGGCGTTCGGCACGACGGTCGGCCTCATGGTCGGCGGCACGGTGCTCACCGAGACGGTGTTCTCCCGGGTCGGCGTCGGCCGCGTGATCGTGGAGGCGGTCGACGGCCGCGACACGCCCGTCGTGCTCATCTGCGTGACCGTGTCCGCCGGGATCTTCGTGCTCGTCAACTTCGTCGTCGACGCCCTGTACCCGCTCATCGACAAGCGCATCTCGCTGGAGGGCTGATGGCCGCACAGACCACGCTGGAGCATCCCGTCCGGCAGACCCCCGGGCCGGCGGACGGCCCCGCCGCCACGCCGCCGAAGGCCTCGGCCTGGGACCGGATCAGGGCGGGCGTCCTCTCCCGGCCCGCGCTGGTCGTGGCGTACCTCTGGATCGCGCTCGTCCTCGTGAGCGCGTTCGCGCCCCAGCTGTTCACCGCCTACGACCCGCTCACGCAGGACACCGGCAACCGGTTCCTCCAGCCGAGCGCGGAGCACCTCTTCGGCACTGACCAGTACGGTCGCGACCAGTTCGCCCGGACGGTCCACGGCACCGCGCAGTCGCTCCAGGCCGCCGTGGTCGCGGTGCTCATCGGGCTCATCGTCGGCTCGGCGATCGGGCTCATCGCCGGCGCCCTCCGCGGGGTGACCGACACGATCGTGATGCGGGTCGTCGACATCATGCTCGCCGTCCCGAGCCTCATCGTCTCCCTCGCGATCGTCACCGCGCTCGGCCGCGGCACCATCAACATCGCGATCGCCATCGGCATCAACAGCGTCGCCACGTTCGCCCGCCTCATGCGGTCGGAGGTGCTCAAGGTGCGCGCGCTGCCGTACGTCGAGGCGGCGGCATTCGCCGGGCACGGCTTCGGGCATCGCCTGCTGCGGCACATCGTGCCGAACGCCTCCGGCTCCGTGCTGGCGGCCGCCACGATGGACATCGGCACGGCGATCCTCGGCGTCGCGGCGCTGAGCTTCCTCGGCTTCGGCGCGCCGCCGCCGACGCCCGAATGGGGTGCGCTCGTCGCCGACGGCCGCGCCTACCTGACCCAGCAGTGGTGGCTCAGCACCCTGCCCGGCATCGTCATCGTCTGCTCGGTCCTCGCGGTCTACCGCATCGGCCGATCCGTCAACCAGGGGAGGACCAATGTCGTCGGCTGACCCGACCACGTCCACGGCGGATGCCTCGGCCGAGGCCCCGGCCCTCGGCGACGACATCCTGCGCTTCGAGGGGCTCTCGCTCGAGTACCGGGTGCAGGGCCGGCCGACGCTGCAGGTGCTCGACGACGTCACGTTCTCGCTCCGGCGTGGGCGGATCCTCGCGCTGGTCGGCGAGTCCGGCTCGGGCAAGAGCACCCTCGCGCGGGCCGTGACCGGCACGCTGGCGCAGAACGCCCGGATCACGTCGGGCGCGGTGCGCTTCGAGGGCGAGGACCTCGCGACCGTCTCGCGACGCCGCTACCAGCAGCTCCGCGGCAACCGGATCGGGTACATCCCGCAGGACGCTCTGCTCGGGTTGAACCCCCTCCTGCCCGTGGGCCGGCAGGCCGGCGAGCCCTTGCGCGTGCACACGAGCCTCACGCCGGCCGAGCGGCGCAAGCGCGTGCTCGAGCTGTTCGACCGGGTCGGGCTGCGCCGCGTCGAGACGGTCTACGACAGCCACCCCCACGAGCTGTCGGGCGGGATGAACCAGCGCGTGCTCATCGCGGCCGCGATCGCCGCCGAACCCGACCTGATCGTCGCCGACGAGCCGACGACCGCACTCGACGTCACCGTGCAGCGACGCATCCTGGACCTCCTCGAGGACCTCACCCGCGAGGAGGCGCTCAGCGTGCTCCTCGTCACCCACGACCTCGGGGTCGCGGCGGAGCGTGCGCAGGACGTCGCGGTGCTCCGCCACGGCCGGCTGGTGGAGACCGGGTCGACCGAGCGCGTCGTCCGGCATCCCGCCGAGGAGTACACGCGGGAGCTCATCAGGTCGTCGAGCATCGATCGATCGCCGCTCGCCCTCGCGCAGGTGCGTGAGCGTGAGACGGCCGCCCACCTGGCGGGTCGCGTCGTGGCCGACGGCGAGGCCGTGGTCGTGGCATCCGGACTGACGAAGACCTTCACCAGCCGGACCGGCGAGGAGGTGCGCGCGCTCGACGACGTCTCGCTCGCCGTCGGTGCGGGCACGACGCTCGGCATCGTCGGGGAGTCGGGCTCGGGGAAGACGACCCTCGTGCGCGTCCTCGCCGGCCTCACCCGCCCCGACAGCGGGTCCGTCACGATCCACGGGACCGAGGTCATCCACGACCGCCGCGGCGCGACCGACCGGCGGGCGCGCTATCGCCGTCTCCAGTTGATCTACCAGAACCCGTACTCGTCGCTGAACCCGCGCCAGACCGTCCAGTCGATCCTCGAGGAACCGCTCACGGGGTACCGGCTCGGCAACCGCGCCGAGCGCAAGCAACGGGTGAGGGAGCTGCTCGAATTGACCGGCCTCCCGGTCGCGCTCGCGAGCCGGTACCCCGCAGAACTGTCGGGCGGCCAGCGGCAGCGCGTCGCCATCGCCCGGGCGCTGGCGCCGCGCCCCGAGGTGCTCATCTGCGACGAGCCGGTCTCCGCGCTCGACGTCACCGTGCAGCGCCAGGTGCTCGACCTGCTGAACGAACTGCAACGCGAGCTCGGGCTCACCTACCTGTTCATCTCCCACGACCTCGGCGTCATCAGCGAGGTCTCCGACGAGGTGCTCGTGCTCCAGCACGGCGCGATCGTCGAGGCCGGCGAGGCGACCGAGGTGCTCAGCCGACCCGCCACCGACTACGCACGCGACCTCATCGCGGCGATCCCCCGCCCCTCCTTCGACTGACGGCGCCACGCCGCCCGTCGATCGCCACCCCGCACGAAAGGCCGACCATGAACGCTCCACGGGAACGACACCTCCACCTCGGATACATGTACTGGGTCAACGGCACCCACTGGGGCGGATGGCGGCAGCCGGATGCGCCGACCGACGGCGCGTTCGACTTCGAGTACGCGCTGCGCGCGGCACACACCGTCGAGCGGGCCAAGTTCGACTTCTTCTTCCTCGGCGACACGCTCCCCGGCGACATCGTCGACGAGCAGTGGCGCACCACCCACAACACGGGCCGCCTCGAGCCGTTCACGCTCGCCTCGCAGCTCGCGCTCCAGACGTCGCACATCGGCATCGTCGTCACCGCGCACCCCACCTACTACGACCCGTACATCCTCGCCAGGCTCACGTCGTCCCTCGACCACCTGAGCGGCGGCCGGCTCGCGTGGAACGTCGTGCTCGGGGCATCCGACGTCGCCGCCCGCAACTTCGGCCTCGCCGACCTCGGCGGGGCCTCCCGGTACGAGCGGGCCGACGAGTTCATCGAGGTCGTGAAGCGGCTCTGGGACAGCATCGAGGACGACGCGTACATCCAGGACAAGGAGTCGGGGCACTTCATCGACGACGCGAAGATCCACCGCCTGAACTGGAAGGGCAAGCACTTCAGCGTCGAGGGGACGCTGCCGCTGCGCCGCCCGCCGCAGGGGCACCCGCCGCTGCTGTACGCCGGTGCGAGCGACCGCTCGCGGGAGCTCTCGGCGAAGTGGGCGGACGTGAACTTCACCGGCCCGCGGTCGATCGCGGAGTCCATCGCCTTCAACGAGGACGTCCGCGCCCGAGCCGCCGCGTTCGGCCGGGACCCGGAGGACGTCTTCTTCCTGCCCGGCATCACGCCGATCATCGGCGACACCCGTGCCGCCGCCGTGGCGATCTACGACCGGCTCAACGCCGCCATCCCGCTCGACGACGACCTCGTGCTGGGGGGCCGCGACCGCGCGCACTGGGACGCGTACGCGGCGTCGCCGGCCGCCAACTTCCCCCTCGGGTACGGGAACCGGAACCTCGGGTCGCTCTCCGCCGCGCTCGGCGCCGACGTGACCGACCTCGGCCTCGACGCCGAGGTGACCGCGGAACTCGCCGCGCGGTTCGGCGAGAAGGGACGCCGCCTGCTCGAGCAGGTCGAGACCCGCACCGACCGCACGGTCGGCGGCGGCGACCGCGCCCGCGTGCGCGACCTGCTCTACGCCGCGATCATCGACGGCTTCCCGCTCGCGATCGGCACGGCCGAGCACGTCGCCGACACGCTCCAGGAGTGGTTCGAGACGGGCGCCGCCGACGGGTTCAACGTGCAGTCGCCGTACCTCTGGGGCCAGCTCGACCGGTTCGCCGACGAGGTCGTGCCGATCCTGCAGCGGCGGGGGCTGCAGCGCACCGAGTACACGGCCGACACGTTCCGCGGGCACCTCGGGCTGGCACGGCCGGCCGGGTACTACGACGCGCCGGTCGGCGAGGTCGTCGAGCTGGACGAGCGCCGGGAGGCGGCGGCGGGGTAGCGCGGAGCCGGGTTCGCTGCATGCGAGGGCGTCGACGACGTGGTCGTCGGCGCCCTCGTGCCGGCTGCCGATGTCGGGTCGTGCGTGCCGGCGCGGTCGAACTACAGGAAATGGGGACCTCTGGGTGCTCCAGGAAGGGGATAGGTCCTGTTCTCCTGTAATTCGGGAGCGGCGGGATGCTTCGCGGCAGCCGGGGCGGGTCGGTCGGCCGCTGTCCGGGCGGGGTGGATCGGTGGCGTCCGTACTCAGGAGATTCGACGACATGCCTGCTCTGAGGCGGGGATGGCGTCGGATCTCCTGCGTCGCGACGGGCTGTGGATGCCGTGGCGGGCGTGGGACGGGGATCGCCTACGGTGTTCTCTCATGACCCCCGTGCCCGCCCGATGGAACCCTGCCCGTCAGGTCGTCGCCGTCGCCGCAGTGCTCCTCGTGGTGGGCGGGCTCGCCGGCTGCGCCGGCGAGCCCGCCCCCGCCCGCACGGCCGAGCCGACCGCCGAGGCGACGGCCGAGCCGATCTTCGCGTCGGATGAGGAGGCGCTTGCGGCGGCGGTGGAGGCGTATGAGGCGTACAACGCTGAGGCGGCAAGAATCTCAACGAATCCTGCAGTCGAGCCAAGCTCAATTGCCAACTTCGTTTCCGAGGGGTTCGTTGCGCAGTCTGTTCAGGAATTTGAACTCCTAAGGCAGGAGGGCGTCACGCTCGTTGGAGAGATGAAGCTCTTGGATCCCGAGTTGGTGATGTGGTCCACGACAAATGGCGCAGCTCACGCGACCATCTACGTTTGCCTGGATGTGTCTGGCGTGCGAGTCGTCAACTCCTCGGGCGCCGATGTGACAGCGGCGGACCGGCAGGAAGTAGTTCCCCAGCAGGCCGAGTTCATTTCGTCGTCCAGCGCGCCGTCTGTACTTCTCGTTGACCGGATTGACCAATGGTCTGGCGCGGACTTCTGCTCGCGGTAGGGCTGGTAGTAGCCGCGCCGTGGGTGGCTCCGGCAGCGGCAACTGAGCCCACGCCTCAAGACCCGCCTAGGCACTCATTTGTTGGAGCCGCGCTTGGTGCCGGTCAAGTGACTTTGACCGGAGAGGAAGTCCACCGCGGCGAAACGCAAGGCGAGCGAGGTGCAGATGCAGGTCGCCCGAGTACCGGTTCGGTCTCGACGGACTCTCCTCGATCGTCCGGCGAAACCACGACACCGCCAGCCGACCTCTGCAGCCCCACGAACCCCGCCGCGATCAACCCATGTGCTGGGGGCCCGGCGGCTCCGGCGCCACCTGCGGCTCCAGGCGAACCCACCGTCACGCTCCGCGACATTGCGTCGTTCCGACCGGCGACTCCGGCGGATGTGATGGAGCCCGACGGGTGGGCGGTCGTCGGGCTGCCGGCGAACTTCGTGAGCGGGGCATCCGTGCAGGTGGTGTCGGGCACGCTGCTGGGACGGCCCGCCGACGTGCGGTTCACGCCGGTCGGGTACGGGTGGGCGTACGGCGACGGGCAGGCCGGGGCATCCGCTTCGCGTGGTGCGACGTGGGCGGAACTCGGCCAGCGGGAGTTCACCGACACCCCGACGAGCCACCGCTTCGCGGCGTCGGGGCGGTACGACGTGACGACGACGGTCACCTACTCGGCCGAGTACCGGTGGGCGGGCTCGGGGTGGCGGCCGATCGCGGGCACGCTCGACCTTCCGGGCGCGACGACGTCGGTGCTGGTCGGCGAGCTCGACACGGTGCTGGTCGCCGGCGACTGTACGGCGAACCCATCCGGCCCGGGCTGCTGAGGCGCGAACCACACCCACTGTTCAGGAGATTCGACGCCATGGGTGCCCCACCGCGGGGGTGGCGTCGAATCTCCTGAATTGGAGCACCGAAGCACGGCAGGCCCGGCACGGCCACGCCACAAGAACGGGCACGGGCACGGCGAGGGGAGGCGCCGCGCCCGTGCCGCGGATCAGCCGAGCCGGATGATCCGCACCGCGCCGGCGTCGACGACGTCATCGGCCGCGACTCGCGCGCCCGACGCCACGTCGACCCCGTCGGCCGCGACCGCACCCACGCGGGCGGGGGCATCCGCGTGGTTGATCGCGACGAGCCAGCGCGTGCTGTCGTCGCCGACGCGCACGACCCGCTCGAGCCCGGCCTCGGGCACGTCGACCGCGACGCCCGCGTCGGCGAGCACGGCGTCGACGAAGCCGCCGAGGTCGGCGCCGTCGAGGCGGGTCGACAGGTACCAGGCGCTGCCGTCGCCGAGCGCGTTCCGGGTGATGGCGGGACGGCCGGCAGCCGGGCCACCACCGGCGGCGGGCTCGGCGTACGACGAGACCGCGACGGCGCCCTCGAGCACGACGTCGTCCGACCAGACGGCGCCGGTCGAGCCATCCGTCAGTCGCACCTGCTCGCCGTCGCGCAGCGGCAGGAACTCCTCGATCGACAGGCCGAGCACGTCGCGCAGGCGGCCGGGGAACGGTCCGGCCGGCACGGCGTCGTGCTCGTCGACGATGCCGGAGAAGTACGAGACCGCGAGGGTGCCGCCGCCGGCGACGTAGCCGCGCAGGTTCGCCGCAGACGGCTCGTCGAGGAGGTACAGCGACGGCGCGAACACGACGTCGTAGCCCGACAGGTCGTGCGACGGGTGCACGAAGTCGACGGTCACGCCGCGCTCCCACAGCGCCGCGTAGAACGCCTCGAGGCGTTCGCGGTGCGAGAGGTCCTC
Organism: Agromyces sp. MMS24-K17; assembly: GCF_043950245.1. Lineage (GTDB taxonomy): Bacteria > Actinomycetota > Actinomycetes > Actinomycetales > Microbacteriaceae > Agromyces. Next base: position 1,589,398 of record NZ_CP171640.1, read on the forward strand.
GCTGGGGCGCCAGTCGAGGTCGAGCGCCCAGAACGACTCGGTGCTCCACACGATCGCGACGGATGCCTCGACCCGGCTGCCTCGCAGCTCCTCGGCGCTGCGGAGCACGTCGCCCAGCCCGACCACCTCGCGCCAGACCCGCGATGACGTGCCGGCGTGGGGGAGCATCGCGGAGTGGAACTTCTCCGCGCCGAAGCGGCTGGCGCGGAACTGGAAGTACAGGATCCCGTCGGCGCCGCGCGCGAGGTGCGCGAGGCTGTTGCGCGCCAGCTCGCCGGGGCGCTTCGCCACGTTGCGCGGCTGCCAGTTGACGGCCGAGGTGGAGTGCTCCATGAGCACCCACGGCTTGCCGCCGGCGAGCGAGCGCGTGAAGTCGGCGTCCATCGCGAGCAGCACGTGCGCGTCGAGGCGCGACGCCGTCAGGTAGTGGTCGTTCGAGACGAGGTCGACCTCGGGCGCCCAGCGCCAGTAGTCGACGGCCGGGCAGCTGGTCGCCATGAAGTTCGTCGTGATCGGCTGGGTCGCGTGGCGGCGGATCGCGTCGCGCTCGAGCACGAAGCACTCGAGCAGGGCATCCGAGCTGAACCGCTGGAAGTCGAGCCGGTGCGCCGGGTTCGTGATGCTCTGCGAGCGCCGCGGGGCGTCGACCTCGCTCCACGAGCGGTAGACCTGGCCCCAGAACGTGGTGCCCCACGCCCGGTTCAGCGCGTCGATGCTGCCGTATCGGCGCTCGAGCCAGGTGCGGAAGTTCGCGACGGATGCCTCGTCGAAGCTCTCGGCGATGGGCGCACCGTACTCGTTGTGCACGTGCCACATGACGACCGCCGGGTGGTGGGCGTAGCGCTCGGCGAGCCGTTCGGCGATGGCCTCGGCGGCGCGCCGGTACTCGGGGCTCGACGGGGAGACGATGCCGCGCGAGCCGAACCCGAGGGTGACGCCGTCGCGGGTGACGGGTGCGGCGTGCGGGTACGCCTTCCAGAACCAGGCGGGCGGCACCGTGGTGGGGGTGCCGAGGTCGACGTCGATGCCGGCGCCGGCGAGCAGGTCGAGGATCTCGTCGAGGAACGAGAAGTCGTACTCGCCCTCGCGGGGCTCGAGGAGCGCCCACGAGAAGATGCCGACGCTGACGAGGTTCACGCCCGCCTCGCGCATGAGCTCGATGTCCTCGAGCCAGGTCTCCCGGGTCCACTGCTCGGGGTTGTAGTCGCCGCCGAAGCGGATGGCGGAGGTGCCGGGGATCCACCCGCTGCGCGGCGCCGCGGCGTCGGGCCGGGCGGTGGGGGCGGGGGTCGCCGTCTCGGACTGCGATGGCATGGCGGATCTCCTTCGACTGTGTGCGGTCACAGTTGTATCACAGGCCTGCACGGGCCGGAATCTCCACTTTCGCTGAGTTGACAGCAGCTCACGGCTGTGTATTACTAGGAGCGCTCACAGGCACAGCGCCGTTCTCCTGAGATCGGACGACAGCCGGGGCATCCCGCAATCACAGCTTTCGACAAGGAGGACGAATGCGTGCATCAGTCCGCACCGGCGCCATCGCGACCGCGGTGGCCGCAGCGCTCATCATGACCGGATGCTCCGCCGATGGCGGCAGCGAGGGCAGCGCCGACGAGCCCATCGAGCTCACGTACTGGACCTGGGCGCCGAACATGGACAAGGTCGCCGACATCTGGAACGCCGAGCACCCCGAGATCCAGGTGACGGTGAACAAGCAGGACGGCGGCGACCCGGCGATCACCAAGCTGCTCACGGCCATCAAGGCCGGCAGCGGTGCGCCCGACCTCATCCAGGCCGAGTACCAGAAGATCCCGACGCTCGTCTCCTCCGACGCGCTCGCCGACATCTCGGGCGCCGGCGCGAACGACGCCGCCGACGAGTTCCCCGCCGGCGTCTGGGACTCGGTCACCCTCGGCGGCGACGCGGTCTACGCGATCCCGCAGGACACCGGCCCCATGATGTTCTACTACCGCGAAGACGTCTTCGCGCAGTACGGCCTCACCGTGCCCACCACGTGGGACGAGTACGCCGAGACCGCCCGCGCGCTGCACGCCGCCGACCCGTCGAAGTACCTCGGCACGTTCTCGGCGAACGACGCCGGCTGGTTCGCCGGCCTCGCGCAGCAGGCCGAGGCCGAGTGGTGGTCGATCGACGGCGACGCCTGGGGCGTCGGCATCGACGAGGCGCCGACCCAGCAGGTCGCCGAGTACTGGGGTGGCCTGGTCGCCGAAGGCGCGATCGACAACAAGCCGATGTACACCCCCGAGTGGAACGCCGCACTCAACGACGGCACGCAGGCCGGCTGGCTCGGCGCCGTCTGGGGCCCGGGCGTGCTGAGCGGCAACGCCGCCGACACCGCCGGCCTCTGGAAGGCCGCTCCGCTGCCGAACTGGGACGCCTCCGCGCCGAGCAACGGCAACTGGGGCGGCTCGTCGACCGCGGTCACCACGCAGTCGAAGCACCCCGAGGCCGCCGTCGAGTTCGCGACCTGGCTGAACACCGACCCCGAGGCCGTGCAGGCGCTCGTCGACGAGGCCGGCATCTACCCGGCCGCGACCGCCGCCGCAGCCGCCGTGCTCACCGAGGCGCCGGAGTTCTTCAGCAACCAGCCCGACTTCTACGACGTCGCCGCCGAGGCCGCGCAGTCGGTCGCGCCGTTCACCTACGGCCCGAACGTGAACGTCGCGTTCAGCGCCTACAACGACGAGTTCGCGAAGGCCGCCGAGGCGAAGACCGTCGACGCGTTCCTCGCCGCGGTCACCGCGATGCAGAAGATCACGGTCGACGACCTGGAGTCGAGCGGCTTCACGATCGCCGAGTAGCCGGAGGTCCGGTGGTCGGGGCGGATGCTCCGGCCACCGGGCTCATCGCACCAGCAGCAACAGAGGAAAGGAACGCCCATGACCGCAACGGTCCAGACCCCGTCGCCCGCCCGGCGACGCGCGGCCCGGCGCCGCACGCTCATCCCCTACGCGATGCTCGCACCCGGGATCGTGCTGTTCGTCGTGTTCATGGCGGCGCCCATCGTCTACACGCTGTTCCTCTCGTTCCAGAAGTCGGTCGTGCAGGGCCTCGGCCTCGGCTCGGGCGGCCGGTCGCTCGTGTTCGCCGGGTTCGAGAACTACGTCGCGACGCTGACCGACCCCGACTTCCTCGCGAGCGTCGGCCGCGTGCTCGTGTACGGCCTCATCCTCGTGCCGACGATGCTCGGCCTCGCGCTGCTCTTCGCGCTCCTGCTCGACGCCCGCCGCACGCGGGCCAAGGGCTTCTCGCGCATCTCGATCTTCCTGCCGTACGCCGTGCCGGCGGTCATCTCGTCGCTGCTCTGGGGCTTCCTCTACCTGCCGTCGGTCAGCCCGTTCTACTGGGTGTTCGAGCAGCTCGGCTGGGACGACGTGCCCTCCCTGCTCTCGCCGGGGCTCGTCGTCTTCGCGATCGCGAACATCGGCCTCTGGGGCGGCGTCGGCTTCAACATGATCGTGATGTACACCTCGCTCAAGGCGATCCCGAGCGACATCTACGAGGCCGCGACGCTCGACGGGGCATCCGAGTTGCAGATCGCGTGGCGCATCAAGGTGCCGATCATCGCGCCCGCGCTCGTCATGACCGCGCTCTTCTCGATGATCGCGACGCTGCAGGTGTTCGCCGAGCCGATGACGCTGCGCCCCCTCACGAACAGCCTCTCGACGAGCTGGTCGCCGCTCATGCTCGTCTACCGCGACGCGTTCACCCGCGACGACATCTACTCGGCCGCCGCCACCTCGATCATCATCGCGGTCGCGACGTTCGCCATCTCCTTCTTCTTCCTCCGCGTCGTGCAGCGGCGCGCCTTCGGCCAGGAGGACTGAGCCATGACCACCGTCACCTCGCCCGCCCCCGACACCGTCGCGGCGGTGCTGCCCGACCTCGACGCATCCGCTCGCCGCAGCCGGCGCGGCGCGCGCCGCCCCGACGGCGCCGCCCGCGTGCCGCTCTCGGCCGGCGCGACCGCGATCCTCCTGATCGGCGCGCTGTACTGCCTGCTGCCGGTCGCGTGGGTGCTCGTCGCCTCGTCGAAGGATGCCTCGGAGCTGTTCTCGACCTTCACGTTCGCGCCGTCCACGCACCTGTGGGACAACATCGTCGAGCTCACCCAGTACCGCGACGGCTTGTACTGGCGGTGGATGGCGAACACCGCCCTCTACGCCGGCGTCGGCGCGATCATCTCGACCTACATCTCGGCGCTGTCGGGGTACGCGCTCGCGAAGTACGTGTTCCCGGGCAAGGGCGCCGTCTTCAAGGTGCTGCTCATGGGCGTGCTCGTGCCCGGCGTCATCCTCGCGATCCCGCAGTACCTCATGCTCGCGCAGGTCGGCCTGACGAACACGTACTGGGCGGTGCTGCTGCCGCAGCTGATCAGCCCCTACGGCATCTACCTGGCGCGCATCTACTCGGCCGCCGCCGTGCCGACGGAGATCATCGAGTCGGCGCGCACCGAGGGTGCGGGCGAGCTGTTCATCCTGCACCGCATCGCGATCCCGATGATGCTGCCGGGGCTCGTGACCGTGTTCCTCTTCCAGTTCGTCGCCGTGTGGAACAACTTCATGCTCCCGTACATCATGCTCGGCGACGACCGGCTGTTCCCGATCACGGTGGGCCTCAACGGCCTGCTCAACCAGGGCGCCACGGTGCCGGCCATGTACACCCTCGTCATCACGGGTGCGCTGCTGTCGATCGTGCCCCTCATCATCCTGTTCCTGGTGCTGCAGCGGTACTGGCGCGTCGACCTCGCCGCCGGGGCCGTCAAGGCCTGACCCCCATACACTGACGAACGTGGCAGACAGCAGCACCCACCGGCGGCGGCCGACGATCGAGGACGTCGCCCGCGAGTCCGGCGTCTCCCGGGGCACCGTCTCGCGGGTGCTGAACGGCGGCCACTGGGTGAGCCCGCCGGCCCGCGAGGCCGTCGAGAAGGCGATCAAGAAGACCGGGTACCGCATCAACCCGCACGCCAGGAACCTGGCGACGGCGCGCGCGAACTCGATCGCGTTCCTGCTCACCGAGTCGCACGAGCGACTCTTCGAGGACCCGAACTTCTCCGTGCTCATGCGCGGCGCGGCGGAGGCGCTCGCCGAGCGCGACCTGCCGCTCGTGCTGCTCATGGCCGGCTCCGACGAGGAGCAGCGGCGGGCGACCGAGTTCATCACCGCGGGCCACGTCGACGGGGCGCTGCTCGTCTCGTCGCACCGCGGCCGCGAGGCGTTCCTCGCCGAGCTCGTCTCGGCCGAGGTGCCGGTGATCGCGTGCGGCATCCCGCTCGGGTACGAGCGGAAGATCGGCTACGTCGCCGCCGACGACCTCGAGGGGGCCCGCGAGATGGTGGCCTACCTCCGTGGCAACGGGCGCTCGCGCATCGCGCACATCACGGGTCCGCTCGACACGTCGGGCGGCACGGGCCGGCTCGAGGGGTACCGCCAGGAGCTCGGCGCCGCGTTCGACGAACGGCTCGTCGCCGAGGGCGACTACTCGCGCGCGAGCGGCGAGCGCGCGATGCGCGACCTGCTCGAGCGGGCGCCCGAGGTCGACGCCGTGTTCGTCGCGAACGACGTGATGGCGGCCGGTGCGATCGACGTGCTGCGCGCCGCCGGGCGGCGCGTGCCCGAGGACGTCGCCGTCGCCGGCTTCGACGACGCCCCGATCGCGACCCGGGTCGAGCCGGAGCTCACGACCATGCGGCAGCCGTTCGAGCGCATCGCACACGAGATGGTGCGGATGCTGCTGGACGTCATCGACGGGCGCGCGGCGGGGCGGATGACCCTCCCGGCCGAGCTCGTCGTGCGCGAGTCGGCGTAGCCGCGCGGGCGAGAGCGGGAGCGAAAGCGGGAGCCGGCAGCCGGCAGCGCCGGCTCAGCCGTCGAGCAACCCCAGCGACTGCGCGAACGCCCGCATCCGCTCGGCCAGCGCGTCGGGTACCTCGGCCGCGGTGAAGTGGCCGCCGGCGTCGAGGCGCTCGAACACGCGCAGGTCGCGGTAGTGCCGGCGGGCGAGCGACTCGGGGTAGGCCGCCTCGTGCCGCTGGATGAAGACGGCGGCGGGCACCGAGGCCGGCGGGATCGGGTCGGGCGTGTCGGCGCCCTCGTAGTACGGGCGGAAGGACGTGCCGATCGACTCCGTCGCCCAGTACAGCATCGCCTCGGTGAGGATGCGGTCGCGCGAGATGCGCCGCTCGACCGCGGCCGGGTCGCCGGGCGGGGTGTCGCTCCACTCGACGAGCTTCTCGACGAGCCAGGCCAGCAGGCCCGCGGGCGAGTCGTTCAGCGCGACGGCGAGCGTGTCGGGCCGGGTGGACTGCACGTGCCCGTACGCGCCGTCGGTCTCGTGCCGCGCCGCGAGGGCGTCGAAGAAGGCGCGCTCGTCGGGTTCGGTGAGTGCGGCCCGCTCGTCGGTGGTGGGGAAGTGGGCGTGCGTCGCGAGGATGCCGGCGACGTGGTCGGGGTGGCTCGCGGCGATGAGGTCGCTGACGTTCGCCGTGACGTCCTCGCCGTAGGTCAGGTAGCGCTCGTAGCCGAGCACCTCGGTCATCAGCCGGTGCATCGTCTCGGCGAGGCGGGTCTCGCTCATCGGCCCGTCGACGTACGGCTCGGCGACCCCGAAGCCCGGCAGGCTCGCGACGACGACGTCGAAGTCGGGCAGGCGGTCGGCGAAGTCGAGCTGGAGGGCGAACGTGTGCGGCCAGCCGTGCATGGCGAGGAGGGCGGGAGCGGGGCGCTCGCCCCGCTCGCCCGGCTCGCCGCGTGAGGCCGATCGCAGGTGCGCGAAGTGGATGCGGGTGCCGTCGAGGTCGGAGAGGAACTGCGGGTGCGCGTTCAGCCACGCCTCCCGGGCCCGCCAGTCCCAGTCGAGCCAGGTCGTGACGAGCTCGCGCAGGTAGTCGGCGGTCACCCCCGCGGGCGGTCGTCTCGGCGAATCGTCGAGGAAGCGGGTGCGCCCGAGCCGCTCGCGCAGGTCGGCCAGCACGGCGTCGGGGACATGGAGTTCGAACGGCTGCACCTCGTTCATGCGGGCCACGCTACGCGTGCCCGCCGACACGAAGGCCGCGGCGCATCCCGCTCTGCCGCGGCGCATCCCGCTCAGCCGCGACGCATCCCGCTCAACCGCGACGCTTCCCGTTCAGCCGCGCCGCTTCCGCTCCCTGGGCGGGTCGAGCCCGACGTGCACCCGCGTGCGCCGCCGCTCGATCACGATGAAGAGCGCGCCGACGCCCCAGATCGGCAGCTGGGTGAGGAACGCGAGGCGGAACGCCTCGAGCGTGTACGTGTCGGGGGTGCCCGCACCCTGCAGGTCCATCGCGAGGCCGATGAGGTAGATCGCGATGAGCCCGGCGATGAAGCCGCCGCCGTTCACGATGCCGGTCGCGGTGCTGAGTCGGTGGCTCGGGTTGTGGGTGCGGGCGTGGTCGAACGCGATCATCGACGCCGGGCCGCCGGTCGCGAGCGCGAGCGCGAGCGCGAAGAGGAGCCACAGCGGCGCCGGCCCGGGCCACGCGGCCACCGCGATCCACGCCACGGCCTGCAGCGCGACGACCGGCAGCACGAGCATGCGCGAGCGGCGCAGCGGATGCCTCGCCGAGAGCGCCCCGATGACCGGGCCGACCAGCATGCCGAAGATCACGAAGGCGCTGATCACGGTCGACGCCATCGCGGGCGTGAGCCCCTCGCCGGCGGTGAGGAACGGGAACCCCCAGAGCATCGCGAACGCGGTGCCGGCGAACGGCGTCGTGAAATGCGACCAGAACGCGAGCCGGGTGCCGGGGTGCGACCACGACTCGCGGAAGCCCTCGCGCAGGTCGGCGGCCGAGCGGACGACCTGGATCGACCCGGTCTCCGTGTCGACCGAGACATCCGCGTCGACGCTTGGCGGGTGGTTGCGGATGATCGCGAACGTCAGGATCGTGAAGAGCACGCCGAGCCCCGCGAGGCTGCCGAACGCGACCGTCCAGCTCGTCGCGTGCAGCAGCGCGGCCATGGGCAGCAGCGACAGCAGCTGGCCCGACTGGCCGACGATGCCGGTGACCTGCACCATCACGGGCGCGCGCCGGGTCGGGAACCAGGTCGCGATCACGCGCAGCACGCTCGGGAACACCGCCGCATCGCCGGCGCCGAGCAGCATGCGCGCGAGGATCGCCGTCGGCACGTCGACGGCGAACGCCATCACCACCTGGCCGACGGCCATGAGCGCCATGCCGACCGTGATCACGGGCCGGGCGCCGAACCGGTCGAGCAGCAGCCCGACGGGGATCTGCATGCCGCCGTACACGGCGAGCTGGATCACGGCGAACAGCGACAGCGACGAGGCATCCGCGTCGAACCGCACGGCCGCGTCGACGCCGACGGCCGACAGCGAGGTGCGGTTCGTCACCGAGACGACGTAGGCCGCGACGCCGACGGTCCACACCAGCCACAGTCGCCAGGGGCGTGCGACGGGTGGGGGAGTGAACGTCACGGGGTCCTTCGCTGCGGGCTCGGGCGGATGTCTCGCCCGGCGCCTCGGCGGCGCCGGGACTTCCATCGTACGTCGGGGCGTCGTGCCGGCTTACGCGGTCGACTTCGCCTTCGCGCTGCCCTTGCGGGCGAACGTGACCTCGGCCTCCTCGAGCGCCATGCCGCGCGTCTCGGGGATCTTCGCGATGACGAAGATGCCCGACAGCACCGCGAAGACGGTGTACATGCCGTATGTGAGCGGCAGCGACCACGCCGACATCGCCGGGAAGCTGACGGTGATGAGGAAGTTCGCGATCCACTGCGCGGAGGCGGCGACGCCGAGCGCCCGGCCGCGGATGCGCGAGGGGAAGATCTCGCCGAGCAGCACCCAGACGACCGGGCCCCACGACGCGCCGAACGCGACGACGAAGAGGTTGGCGGCGACGAGGGCGATCGGCCCCCAGGCGCCGGGCAGGGTGACCGTGCCGTCGGCCGCGGTGTCGGCGAACGCGAATGCGACCGCCATCGCCCCGAGCGAGACGGCCATGCCCGCGGAGCCGGCGATCAGGATCGGGCGGCGCCCGATGCGGTCGACCAGGGCGATCGCGACGAGCGTCACGAGCACGTTCGTGACCGAGGTGAACACGCTGATCGCGAAGGAGTCGGACTCGTCGAACCCGACGGCGCTCCACAGCGTCGTCGAGTAGTAGAAGATCACGTTGATGCCGACGAACTGCTGGAACACCGACAGGATGATGCCGATCCAGACGATGCCCTTCAGCCCGAACCTCGGCCCGCGCAGCGACGCCTGCGCGCCCTGCTGGTCCTCGGCGATCTGCTTCTCGATGTCGGCGATCGAGCGGTCGAGCTCGTTCGCCGGCACGAGTTGGGCGAAGATCGCGCGGGCCTCCTCGTCGCGGCCCTTGGTGAGCAGGTAGCGCGGCGACTCCGGCAGGGTGAACGACAGCAGCGTGTAGACGGCGGCGGGGACGACGCAGGCGAGGAACATCCACCGCCACGCGTCGAGGCCGAACCAGAACGGCTCGTTCGCGCCGCCCGCGCCCCACGCGAAGAGCGCGTCGCTGAGGAGGGCGGCGAAGATGCCGAGGGTGATCGCGAGCTGCTGGAGGGAGGCGAGGCTGCCGCGGATGCGCTTCGGTGCGATCTCGGAGATGTAGGCCGGCGCCACCACGGAGGCGATCCCGATCCCGATGCCGCCGATGACGCGCCAGAGCGCGAGGTCCCAGGCGGCGAATGCGAAGCCCGACCCGATCGAGCTGACGAGGAACATGATGCCGCCGAGGAACATGACCCGGAGGCGCCCCCAGCGGTCGGCGATGCCGCCCGCCATCCATGCGCCGAGCGCGCAGCCGAGCAGCGCGATCGCGACGACGAAGCCGGTGATGACGTCGTTGAGGGCGAAGTCGCTCGAGACCGCGTCGACGGCGCCGTTGATGACGGACGAGTCGAATCCGAACAGGAAGCCGCCGACGGCGGCGGCGATGGCGAGGCCGATGGCCTTCGCCTTCATGGCCTTGGTCGGACCGCCGTCCTCGGCGCGCCCGGAGGCCGGGCCGGGGCCCGTCGGGCCGGCGCCGGCCTTCGAGGTGGAATCGGTCATCGTGGCTCCTCTCGGGCGGTCGCGCGCACGTCGAACACCGCGCTCGCGCGATCGCGGCTCCGGGCCGGCGTCACCGCCCGGCCCCGTCTAACCCCCACTCGGGAGTCTTCTCCTCGAAGGCGGCGCAGGCAAGACGACACAACGGGGTTGACGGGATGCCCCGGAGGGCATATGACGGCACCCGGCGGCGCGCGGTGCGCTGTAGCCGCGCGGGCGTGCTACGGTGGCTTCGACAAACCGACCAGACGGTATGGCGCGCCGCGCGTCACGCCGGGCACGAGCAAGGGAGCACCGTGCAGCGATTCGAGGGACGCGTCGCCCTGATCACGGGCGGCAGCCGGGGCATCGGCTTCGCCATCGCGCGCCGCCTGGCATCCGAGGGGGCCGCCGTGGTGCTCACGGGCCGCAAGCAGGACGCCCTCGACGCGGCCGTCGCGGAACTCGCCGACGAGTTCGACGCCGGCGCCGCGACCGCCGTCGCGGGCCGAGCCGACGACCCCGAGCACCGTGCCGCCGTCTTCGCCCACCTCGCCGAGCGGCACGGCCGCCTCGACCATCTCGTGAACAACGCGGGCATCAACCCGATCTGGGGTCCCGCGCTCGAGGCCGACCCGGCCGCGATCCGGAAGATCCTCGAGGTCAACCTCATCGCCGCGTTCGAGTGGACCCGCGACGCCGTCGCCGCCGGGCTCGGCCGCTCGGTCGTCAACCTCTCCTCGATCTCCGGGCTCGCCGCCGCCGGGAACATCCCGTTCTACGGCGTCTCCAAGGCCGCGCTCATCAACCTCACCGTGCAGCTCGCGCACGAGCTCGCCCCGGGCCTGCGGGTCAACGCCGTCGCGCCGGCCGTCGTGAAGACCGCGTTCGCCCGGGCGCTCTACGAGGGCCGCGAGGCCGAGGTCGCCGCCGAGTACCCGCTCGCCCGCCTCGGCGAGCCGGCCGACGTCGCGGGGCCCGTCGCGTTCCTGCTCTCCGACGACGCGGCCTGGATCACCGGGCAGACGATCGTGATCGACGGCGGCGCCAGCATCCGGCCGATCGGCTGACGCGGAAGGATGGGTCGCGTGGTTCCGGTCGCTGGAGGAGTGAGCGCATGAAGGATGTCAGTGTCGCCGACGAGGTCACCCGTGCCGCCGTCGAGCTGTTCGCCGCACAGGGGTACGCCAACACCAGCGTGCAGCAGATCGTCGAGGCCGCGGGCGTCACCAAGGGCGCGATGTACCACTACTTCGAGTCGAAGGACGACCTGCTCTTCGCCATCTACGACCGCATGCTGACGCTGCAGCAGGGGCGGCTCGAGGAGATCACCTCGCGCGGCGGCCCGGTCGACGAGGTGCTGCGCGCCGTCTGCGTCGACGTCATCGAGACGTCGATCGACTTCCTCCCGGAGGGCACGGTGTTCTTCCGCAGCCTGCACATGCTGAGCGCGCCGCGCCAGCAGGAGGTCACCCGCCGCCGGCGGGTCTACCACGACCGCTTCGCCGCCCTGCTCGAGCAGGGGCAGGCCGAGGGGATCTACCGCACCGACATCCCGCAGCCGGTGCTCATCGCCCACTTCTTCAGCGACGTGCACTACCTCTCGCACTGGTACTCGCCCGATGGCCCAGAGGGCAAGACGCTCGTCGCCGAGCAGCTCACCGACCTGTTCCTGCGGAGCATCAGGAGGACGGATGCCACACCCTGAGACGACCGAGCGCCCGTCGGCGCCGACCGCACCCGCGACGATGCGGGCCTGGCGCGTCACGCGCACGGGCGAGCCCGAGGAGGTGCTCGAGCTCCACGAGGTGCCGGTGCCCCGGCCCGGCCCCGGCGAGGTGCTCGTGCGCACCCGCGCGGTCGCCGTGAACTTCCCCGACGTGCTGCTCGCCCGCGGCCAGTACCAGGTGCGGCCCGAGCCGCCGTTCATCCCGGGCATCGAGCTGAGCGGCGACGTGGTCGAGATCGGCGCGGATGCCCCGGGCGAGACGGATGCCCCGAGCAGGGCGGGCGCCGCGGCGCCGGCGTTCGCCGTCGGCGACCGGGTCGTCGGCTCGCAGATCGGCGTGCTCTCGGAGTACGCGGTCGTGCCCGCCGTGGCGGTGCACCGGGCGCCGGAGGCGCTCGACGACGAGGCATCCGCCGCCCTCACCATCGCGTACCAGACCGCCTGGTTCGGGCTGCACCGGCGGGCCGTGCTGCAGGCCGGCGAGTGGTTGCTCGTGCACGCGGCCGCGGGCGGCGTCGGCGTCGCGGCGGTGCAGCTCGGCGTCGCGGCCGGGGCCCGGGTGATCGGGGTCGTCGGCAGCGACGCCAAGGCGGCCGTCGCCCGCGACGCGGGCGCCGAGGTCGTGCTCGTGCGCGGGCGCGACGACCTCGTGGCCGCCGTCAAGGACGCCACCGGCGGACACGGCGCCGACGTCGTGTTCGATCCCGTGGGCGGTGCCGCGTACGAGGCGTCGACGAAGTGCATCGCCTTCGAGGGGCGCATCGTCGTGGTCGGGTTCGCCGGCGGCGAGATCCAGGCCATCCGCGCGAACCATCCGCTCGTGAAGAACTACTCGGTGCTGGGGCTGCACTGGGCGCTGTACCAGCAGCAGCGGCCCGACCTCGTCGCGGCCGCGCACGCCGAGCTCGAACGCCTCGCCGCGACCGGCGCGATCGCGCCCGTCGTCGACGTGGTGCCGTTCGCCGACGCACCCGCCGCCGTGCAGCGGCTCGCCGGCGGCGCGACCACCGGCCGCATCGTCGTGCGGGTCGCGGGATGAGCGGCGCCGCAGGCTCCCGGGCCGACACCCGGGCCGACGCCGCGCCCTCGTTCGCCCTCGACGGGCGCGTCGCGATCGTCACCGGCGGCGCCCGCGGCCTCGGCGAGGCCTACGCGCGGGCCCTCCACGCCGCGGGCGCCCGGGTGGTCATCGCCGACGTGCTCGGCGACGACGGTGCCGCGCTCGCCGCCTCGCTGGGGGACCGCGCGCGGTTCGCCCATCTCGACGTCACCGACGAGGACGGCTGGGCCGCGCTCGTCGCCGGCACCCTCGCCGCCGAGGGCGCGATCGACGTGCTCGTCAACAACGCCGGCATCGCGAACGCCGCCCCCATCGAGCACTTCTCGCTCGCCAAGTGGAACGCCGTCATCGGCGTGAACCTCACCGGCGTGTTCCTCGGCTGCCGGGCCGTCGCGCCCGCGATGAAGGCCGCCGGGCGCGGGTCGATCATCAACGTCTCGTCGGTGGAGGGGCTCCGCGGCAGCCCGCACCTGCACGGGTACACGGCCTCGAAGTTCGGGGTGCGCGGGCTGACGAAGTCGCTCGCGGTCGAGCTCGGCGCCGACGGGATCCGCGTGAACTCGGTGCATCCCGGCTTCATCCGCACCGAGATGACGACGCGCATCGATCCCGACCGCCTCGAGATCCCGCTCGGGCGGCCGGGCGAGCCGGCGGATGTCTCGGGCACGATCGTGTTCCTCGCGAGCGACGCCTCGGCGTTCACGACCGGTGCCGAGTTCGTCGTCGACGGCGGGATGGTGCAGGCGATCGCGCACCGCTGACGCGGAGGCGGGCGGCGCCGGACGTCGCCGATCGGCGGTCACCCCTTCCGGATGTCTCCTGCGGCACGTACGGTCGGAGCAGGAAGGGGGCGTCATGACCGATTTCGTCGACCCACTGGAGGAGCCGCTCGTCCAGGAGCGCGGGTTCCCCGTCGACACCGAGGCTGAGGTCGAGCCGGACGTGAAGGAGTTCCTCGACTCGATCAAGGCCGACCGCGAGGCACGTGCCGCGGGGGAGGCCGACGCGGAGGGGAAGTAGTCCCGCACCGCACCGCGAGGGCCGGGCGCGTAGGCGCGCCCGGCCCTCGCGTGCGTCCGGCGCGCGCGTCCGGGGGCGGACTGCGGCGACCGTGGCGGGACCATCGGCTTCCGTGCAACATCGGCATACCGGCCGGTCGGTTTCTCGGGTACAGTGAGGAACACTCCGACACGAAGAGGTGCCGATGTCCGTCCCCACCCCAGTTCCGCGCCCCGCCCCCGGGGCCCCGCCGCGACTCCAGGTCGACGGCCTCACCGTCGCCTTCGGCGGCCTGACCGCCCTCGACGACGTCACGTTCGACGTCGGCCACGGCGAGGTCGTCGCGCTCATCGGCCCGAACGGCGCCGGCAAGACGACCGCGTTCAACGCGGTGTGCGGCCTCGTGCGCCGTCGCGCCGGCCGTATCGCGCTCGACGGCCGGCCGGTGCCGCGCAGCACCGTCGGGCTCACCCGCGCCGGCGTCGCGCGCACCCTGCAGGGCCTCGGCCTGTTCGACGGGCTCACCGTGCTCGAGCACGTGCTCGCGCCGCTCGGCCGTGCGCCGCGCGCCGAGGCATCCGCCGCCGCCCTCGCCGTGCTCGCCGATCTCGGCCTCGGCGACCTCGCCGGCCGCCGCGTCGACGAGCTGCCCTACCCGGTGCGCAAGCGCGTCGCCCTGGCCCGTGCGCTCGTCACCCGGCCCACCCTCCTCCTCCTCGACGAGCCCGCCGGTGGACTCGGCAGCGAGGACATCGCCGACCTCGCCGCCACCGTGCGGCGCGTCGCCGACGGCGGCTGCGCGGTGCTCCTCGTCGAGCACCACGTCGACTTCGTGATGGGCCTCGCCGACCGCATCGTCGTGCTCGACTTCGGGCGCGTCATCGCCCGCGGCACGCCCGCCGACGTGCAGGCCGACCCCGCGGTCGAGGCCGCCTACCTCGGCGTGCAGGCGGCATCGTGAGCGGCATCCTCGACCTCGACGCCGTCACCGTCGGCTACGTCGGCGCGCCCGTGCTCGACCGGCTCACCCTGTCGATCCCCGAGGGCGCCGTCGTCGCCCTGCTGGGGGCGAACGGCGCCGGCAAGACGACCCTCATGCGCGCCGTCGCCGGGTTCCTCGCCCCGCGGGCGGGAGCCATCCGCCTCGACGGCCGCGACCTCGCCGGCCTCGCCGTCGAGGACCGGGCCCGCGCCGGCCTCGCGCAGGTGCCCGAGGGGCGCAGCGTCGTCGCCGAGCTCACCGTCGACGAGAACCTGCGCCTCGGCGCGCTGTGGCGGCACCGCGGGCCGGCCCGCACCCGCGCCGTCGCCGGCATGTACGACCTGTTCGAGCCGCTCGCCCGGCGCCGGCGCAGCCTCGGCCACCAGCTCTCGGGCGGCGAGCGCCAGATGCTCGCCCTCGTCCGGGCGCTCGTCGCCGAGCCGCGCGTGCTCCTGCTCGACGAGCCGTCGCTCGGGCTCGCGCCGCTCGTGGTCGCCCAGCTCCTCGGCGTCCTCCGCGACACCGCCGACCGCACCGGCCTCACCGTGCTCCTCGCCGAGCAGAACGTGACCAGCGCCCTCTCGATCGCCGATCGCGGCATCGTGCTCGGCCTCGGCGAGATCGTCGCCGACGCTCCCGCGGCCGACCTCGCCGCCGACCCCGCCCTCCGCCACGCCTACCTGGGATTCTGATGGACCGACTGCTCTTCCTCCTCGCCACCGGCCTCGCGCGCGGTGCGATCCTCGCGCTGTTCGCGCTGTCGCTCGTGATCATCTGGCGCGCCGCCCGCATCGTGAACTTCGCGCAGGGTGCGATGGCCGTCGTCGCGACCTACGTCGCGTTCGCCGTCACGGCCGCCACGGGCTCGTACTGGGCGGGCCTCGCGAGCGCGATCCTCGCCGGCGCCCTCATCGGCGTCGGCGTCGAACGCGGGGTCATGCGCTTCGCACCGGCCGGCTCGCCGCTGTCGGGCGTGATCATCGCGATCGGGCTGGTGATGGTGCTGCAGTCGCTCCTCGGCATCCTGTTCGGCCAGGAGGTGCGGCCCATGCGGGCGCCGTTCGACCAGTCGCCGATCATGGTCGGCGGGGTGCCGGTGCTCTCGCCGTACGACCTCTTCGTGCTGGTCGTCGCGGTCGTCGTGATGGGCGCGCTCGCGCTGCTGTTCACCCGCACGACGGTCGGCCTGCAGCTGCGGGCGTCGGCGCTCGCGCCCGAGGTGTCCCGGCTCCTCGGGGTGCGGGTGCCGCGACTCCGCTCGCTCGGCTGGATGCTCTCGTCGGCCGTCGCCGCGCTCGCCGCGCTGCTGCTCGTGCCGACCGAGCTCGGCCTCACGCCGCACTCGGCCGACCTGCTGTTCGTCACCGCGTTCACCGTCGCGGTCGTCGGCGGGCTCGACTCGCCGCTCGGCGCCCTCGTCGGCGGGCTCGTCGTCGGCGTGCTGGTCAGCCTCGTCACCGGCACGCTCGGCGCCACGGTCGCGCCGATCGCGGTGCTCGTGCTGCTCGTCGTCGTGCTGCTCGTGCGCCCCGGCGGCATCTTCCAGGTGCGGGAGGCGCGCACCGCATGACCGCCACGACGCCGCGCTCCACCGCCACGACGCCGCGCTCCGGCGCATCCGCCCAGCACGCGACGACCGCCCGCCTGCTCGGCACCGCCGCCCTCCTCGCCGCGCTCGCCATCGGCGGCACGTTCCTCCTCGACCCGTACCGGAACTACCAGCTCGCGCTCGTCGCGGCGACCTTCTGCGCCACCGGCGGGCTGACCCTCCTCATCGGCCTGAGCGGCCAGCTCTCGCTCGGGCACGCGGCCCTCATGGCCGCCGGCGGGTACGGGTACGCGCTCACGGTGAACGCGCTCGCCGACACCGGGCTCGACGGCGTGCCCCGGTTCCTGCTCGGCGTCGCCGGCGCGATCGCCGCGTCGGGTGCGCTCGGGCTGCTGCTCGGGCTCGCCGGCGCCCGCCTGCGCGGCCCGTACCTCGCCGGCGTCACACTCGCGCTCGTCATCGCGCTGCCGGCCGTCACGAGCGTGTTCTCGGGCGTCTTCCGCGGCGACCAGGGCGTGCAGGTGCCGTACGAGCCCGTGCCCGAGGTGCTCGAACGGCTCATCGCCGTCGAGCAGTGGCAGGCGTGGGTCGCGATCCTCGTCACCGCGGTCGTCGTGACCTGGCTCGCCGTGCTGCGACGCGGCCGGCTCGGGCTCCGCATGCGCGCGGTGCACGGTGACGAGACCGCCGCCCGGCTCGCCGGCATCCCGTCGCGCACGGTGAAGGTGCAGGCGTTCACGGTCAGCGCGGTCGCCGCGGGCGCCGGCGGCGCGCTGCTCTGCTTCGTGACCCAGTCGGTCAGCCCCGGCGGGTACACGCTCGCGTTCTCGCTGCTGCTCGTCGTCGCGGTCGTCGTCGGCGGGCTCGGCAGCCTCGGCGGCGCGCTGGTCGGGGCGGTCGTCGTCGTGCTGCTGCCGTGGCTGATCGGCACCCTCACCTCGGCGCTCGACCTGCCGGTCGAGCTCGAGCAGCGCCTCAGCGGCAACCTGCCCGTGCTCGTCTTCGGCGCCCTCCTCATCGTCGTCACCGCCGCCTGGCCGGGCGGCATCGCGGGCGCGCTCGCCTCGCTGCGCGCCCGATCGCGGGCGAGGCGGATGCCCCGGGCCGCGGGTTCCCCACAGGTCGCCGGTGCCGCTCCGGCCGAGGCATCCGGTCGGCGCGAGGCATCCGCCATGCGCGAGGCATCCGCGCCCGCCCTCCCAGTCGTTCCACCGCACCTGCAATCCATCCCAACCGAACCAGAGAGGTGACCATGTCCCACCGCACACCCCGCCGGCGCACCGTCGCGCCCGCGGTCGCCCTCGCGGCCTCCGCCGCCCTCGTCGTCGCGCTCGCCGCGTGCAGCACGCCCGGCGCGACGACCGCCGACGCCCCGACGCCCGGCGTCACCGACGACACCGTCACGATCGGCAGCCACCAGCCCCTCACGGGCCCGGCCGCCGCCGGCTACTCGTCGATCTCGGCCGCCACGAAGGCGTACTTCGACTACGTCAACGACCAGGGCGGCATCAACGGCCGCACGATCGAGTACCTCGTGAAGGACGACGGCTACAACCCGGCGACCACCCAGACCGTCGTGCGCGAGCTCGTGCAGGAGGACGAGGTGTTCGCCATCCTGAACGGCCTCGGCACGCCGACGCACACCTCCGTGCTCGACTACCTCAACCAGAACGAGGTGCCCGACCTGTTCGTCGCGTCCGGGTCGACGAGCTGGAACCAGCCCGAGGAGTACCCCTGGACGTTCGGGTTCAACGCCGACTACGTCGTCGAGGGCGCCGCCCTCGCGCAGTACGCGCAGGACACCGCGCCCGACGCGAAGGTCTGCGTGCTCGGCCAGGACGACGACTTCGGCGAGGAGTTCATCGCCGGCGTCGAGCAGGGCGTCGGCGACGACGGCATCACCGCCGTCGAGCGCTACTCGGTGTCGAACCAGGACGTGACCGCCCAGATCGGCGCCCTCCAGTCGGCCGGCTGCGAGATCACCATGCTCGCCACCGTCAACGGCTTCACCGCCCTCGCCGTCGGCACGGCCGCGAAGCTCGGCTGGTTCCCGAAGTGGTTCTCCTCGTCGTCGGGCGGCGACTACCCGACGCTCGTCGGCTACCTCGGCGAGGACCTCGGCCCGAAGCTGCTCCAGGGCTTCACGTCGACGAACTACCTGCCGTTCAGCCCCGACGGCGAGTGGGTCGAGCTGTTCCGCCAGATCAACGACGAGTACAACGCGGGCGCGACCTTCGACGGCAACACCGTCTACGGCATGAGCGTCGGCTACCTGTTCGCCGAGGCGCTCGCGAAGGCCGGCGACGACCCGACCCGGCAGTCGCTGGTCGACGCGATCACGTCGGGCGACCTGGTCGGCAACGGCATCCTGCCGCTCGCGTTCGCCGAGGACAGCCACGCCGCGTACGTCGGCGTCGGCATCACCGCCGTCGACCAGGGCGTGCAGGACTTCGTCGGCGCGACCTACGCGGTTGAGGGCGGCGCGGTCGAGGCGGTCGACGCCGACCCGGTGCCGCTGACGGGTGAGGGCGTGCCGGGGGCGTAGGCGCCACCGCGCCCCTCGCCTCGTCGAGCAGCGAACGGATGCCCCGGGCCGCGTGGCCCGGGGCATCCGTGCGTGCACGTGGGGGCCGCTGCGCCCGGCACGCGCGCCGGCAGTGGGCGGCACGTGGGGCGGCGCATCCGACCGGTGGACGCGCAGGCACGTGCGGCGGCGCATCCGACCGGCGGAGCGCGGTTCCCGGCGGGGCGTACCCGCAATTACAGGAAAATGGGCCCGATCCGCCCTGTGGGGAGGGGATCGGGCCCATTTTCCTGGAGTTGTGAGGGCGAAGGCTGGGTCAGCGGGCGAAGCGAGCTGCGACGGGCGACGGGCGAGGGCGCCGGGCGCCGGCCGCGCTCAGCTCGGCACGGACGTGAACTGCTCCACCAGCGCCCGCTTCAGCACCTTGCCGCTCGCGCCGATCGGCAGCGCGTCGACGACGTGCACGACCCGCGGGTACTTGTACGCGGCGATGCGCTCCTTCGCGAATGCGACGAGCTCGGCCGCGTCGACCTCGTGCCCGTCGTGCGCGACGACGGCTGCGTGCACCTCCTGCCCGTGCACGTGGTCGTGCACGCCGAACACCGCCGAGATGGCGACGTGCGGGTGCCGGGCGAGCACCGCCTCGACCTCCGACGGGTACACGTTGTAGCCGTTGCGGACGATCATGTCCTTCGTGCGGTCGACGATCGTGAGGATGCCGTCGACGTAGGTGCCCAGGTCGCCGGTGCGGAACCAGCCGTCGACGACGGCCTCGGCCGAGGCATCCGGTCGCCCGAGGTACCCCTTCATGAGGTTGTGGCCGCGCACGACGATCTCGCCGAGGGCGCCGTCGGCGGCGTCGGGCAGCAGCTCGACGCGGCCCTCGAGCTCGGGGTCGGCGATCGCGACGTCGACGCCCCACATCGGCCGGCCGACGGTGCCGGGCCGGATCGGCTCGCCCATCAGGTTGAACGACACCGACGGCGCCGTCTCGGTGAGGCCGTAGCCCTCGTGCACCTCGGCGGCGTACGCGTGCTCGAACGCCTCCAGCACGGCGACGGGCAGGGCCGCGCCGCCCGAGACGGCGAACCGCAGCGGCGGCCGCTCGGCCGTGCGCGAGGCGGCCTCGATCATGCCGACGAACATGGTCGGCACGGCGGTGAACACGGTCGCGTCGTGCGCGACGAGCAGGGCGAGCGCCTGGTCGGGGTCGAACTTCGGCAGCAGGATGATCGACGCCCCGACGCGGAACGCCATGTTCAGCACCGCCATCTGCCCGAACGAGTGGAACAGCGGCAGCCCGCCGAAGATCACGTCGTCGGCGTTCAGGTCGAACGAGTCGATGAGCGAGCAGTGCACCTGCTCGACCATGGCCAGGTGCGAGCCGACGGCGCCCTTCGGGAACCCGGTCGTGCCGCTCGTGTAGAGGACGGTCGCGGCATCCGTCGGACGCATCGCGACGTGCCGCTCGATCGGCTCGGCCGCGGCGGCCTCGGCCTCGAGGCGCGGCAGCGGGGGGATGCCGTCGCCCGACGCCGGCAGCAGCACGGTCACGAGCGGCACGCCCGCGGCCGCTGCGGCCGGCGCCGCCTCGGCGAGCATGGGCGCGGCGACCACCACGAGGTCGGCGCCCGAGTCGCGCAGCACGTACTCGATCTCCTCGGCCTTGAAGAGGAGGTGCACGGGCACGACGACCGCGCCGAGCGACAGCACCGCGTAGTAGACACGGGCGAAGTCGGGCACGTTCGGCACGATCATCGCGACGCGGTCGCCCCGCCCGATGCCGCGGTCGCGGAGGGCGCCGGCGTAGGCGCGGGTCTCGCGCCACAGG
This sequence comes from Agromyces sp. MMS24-K17, assembly GCF_043950245.1. Taxonomy (GTDB): domain Bacteria; phylum Actinomycetota; class Actinomycetes; order Actinomycetales; family Microbacteriaceae; genus Agromyces. The sequence continues at coordinate 1,610,125 of NZ_CP171640.1, forward strand.
TCGCCGTAGGTCGTCGTCGTGCCCGCGAAGTGGAGGGCCGGGCGGTCGGGCCGGCGGGTGGCGGTGTGCGCGAGGATGCTCGCGATCGAGAGGGTGCCGAAGCCGTCGCCGTCGATGGCCTGGTCGGGGAGGTGCGTCATTGCAGGGTCCTTCCGGTGGTGGGATCAGGGGCGGGCGGATGCCTCGGGCCGGTCGTCGGCGGCGCGCTGCAACTCGGCACGCCCGAGCGAGGCCAGGTGCACCTCGTCGGGCCCGTCGGCGAGGCGCAGCGCCCGGGCGCCGGCGTAGAGCTCGGCGAGCGGCTGGTCGGCCGAGAGGCCGGCCGCGCCGAACACCTGGATCGCGCGGTCGACGATGCGCTGCACCGCGCGCGGCACGGCGATCTTGATGGCCTGGATCTCGGTCATCGCCCGGCGGTTGCCGACGGTGTCCATGAGCCAGGCGGTCTTCAGCACGAGCAGGCGCAGCGCCTCGAGCTCGACGCGGGCCTCGGCGACCCACTCGCGGATGACGCCCTGCTCGGCGAGCGTGCGCCCGAACGCGGTGCGGTCGTGCGCCCGGCGGCCGGCGAGGGCGAGGGCCCGCTCGGCCATGCCGATCGCGCGCATGCAGTGGTGGATGCGACCGGGCCCGAGCCGGGCCTGCGCGATGGCGAAGCCCTCGCCCTCGCCGCCGAGCAGGTTCGCGCGCGGCACCCGCACCTCGTCGAAGACGACCTCGGCGTGGCCGCCGTGGTCGCGGTCGTCGTAGCCGAACACGGTGAGCGGGCGCACGATGCGCACGCCCGGGGTGTCGCGCGGCACCAGCACCATCGACTGCTGCCGGTGCCGATCGGCGTCGGGGTCGGTCTTGCCCATGACTATGAGGAGGCGCGCGTCGGGGTTCATCGCGCCCGTCGACCACCACTTGCGGCCGGTGATCACGAGGTCGTCGCCGTCGCGGCGGATGCGGGTGGCGATGTTCGTGGCATCCGACGAGGCGACGTCGGGTTCGGTCATGCAGAACGCCGACCGGATGCGTGCGTCGAGCAGCGGCTCGAGCCACTCGGCCCGCTGCGCGGACGTGCCGAACTCGGCGAGGAGCTCCATATTGCCCGTGTCGGGGGCGGCGCAGTTCAGGGCGACGGGCGCGAGCCGCGGGCTCCAGCCGGTCTCCTCCGCGAGCGGCGCGTACTGCAGGTTCGTGAGGCCCGCGCCGAGCCGGCCGGCGCCATGCTCGGCGCCGCGCTCGCGCGGCAGGAACAGGTTCCAGAGCCCGGCCGCCCGCGCCTCGGCGCGGAGCTCGTCGACGACCGGCCGGAACGACCATTCGTCGGGCGTCGCGGCGAGCTGCGCGTCGAGCACCGGCTCGGCGGGGATGGCCCGGTCGCGGACGAACGCGCGCACCTCGTCGCGGAGCGCGACCGTGCGGGGGTCGTGGGCGAAGTCCATCAGCGGCTCCCCACGGCGGCGCGGGCGAGGCCCTCGGCGGCGAGCGGCTCGACGAGCTCGCCGATCCGGTCGAAGCCGTCGCCGACGGTCTCGCCGGCGCGGTACCGGACGTGGATGCCCTCGAGGATGACGGCGAGCTTGTAGGCGGCGAACGCCCGGTACCAGCCGAGGTCGGGGGTGCGCCGGCCGAGCCGGGCGGCGTACGCGTCGACGAGCTCGTCGAAGGGCGGGTAGCCGGCGTCGGGGTCGACCGAGCTGTGCGCGACGGCGGCCGCGCCCGGCAGGTCGGCGATGTTCCAATACAGCCCGAGCATGCCGAGGTCGACGAGCGGGTCGCCGAGGGTCGCCATCTCCCAGTCGAGGATGGCGGCGATGCGGGGTGCGTCGGCCGGACCCGCGACGATCGCGTTGTCGAGCCGGTAGTCGCCGTGGACGAGGGTCGTGGCGGATGCCTCGGGCCGGCGCTCGCCGAGCCGCTCCTGCAGCTCGTCGAGTGCGGGGAGCTCGCGCGACCGGCTCGCGTCGTACTGCCGTCGCCAGGTGGCGAGCTGCCGGTCGAGGTACCCGTCGCCGCGGCCGAACGAGGCGAGTCCGACCCGCTCGGGGTCGACGGCGTGCAGGTCGGCGAGCACCTCGGCGAGCTCGAGGCTGAGCCGGTGGAGCCCTGACGGGGCGTGGCCGGCGTTGTCGCGCGGGCTGCCGAGCACCCGGCCCTCCACACGGCTCATGACGAAGAACGGGGTGCCGGTGGCGCGGGCGTCGACGGTGTCGTCGACGACGTCGATCGCGTCGGGTACCGGTACGGCGGTGCCGGCGAGGGCGGCGATGACGCGGTGCTCGCGGAACATGTCGTGCGCGCTCGAGAGCACGTGGCCGAGCGGCGGTCGGCGGAGTACGAGCGGTCGGGCGGCGCCGTCGATGCGGTAGGTGAGGTTGCTGCGCCCGCCGGACACGAGCTCGGCGGTGAGCGGCCCCGTCGCGAGGTCGGGGTGCGCGCCCTCCAGCCAGCGCGTCAGCCCTCCGGTGTCCAGGCCCGGCACGTCGGTCATCCGCGACCGCCTCTCGTCATCGTCGTCGTGGGGCGCGGCGCCGGTCAGGGGAGGCGACCGGGCCGCGGCTCCGCCAGCATACCGCCCGGTCGGTTTGTTCGGTAGTGCGAGTCCGGCGGGCTACCGTCGAGGAGGGCGCATCCGCCCGCCGCACCCCGAGGAGTCCGAGATGATCACCGTCCACCTGCGCTACGAGATCGACGCCGCGAAGCTCGACGACTTCCGCGAGTACGGACAGCGCTGGATCCGGCTCGTCGAGAGGTTCGGCGGCGACCACCACGGCTACTTCCTGCCGAGCGAGGGCGACAGCGACGAGGCGTTCGCGCTGTTCAGCTTCCCGTCGCTCGCCGAGTACGAGCAGTACCGCATCGCCTCGCAGACCGACCCCGAGTGCCAGGACGCGTTCCGGCTCGCCGCCGAGACCGGCTGCATCCGCCGCTACGAGCGCCGCTTCCTCACGCCCGTCTTCGAGTGAGCTCCTGAGCCCGCGCCCCGCGCCCCGGGCCCGCGCCCCGAGCCCCCGCTCAGGCCGCCGCGACCTCGAGGCGCGACGCGATCGCGTCGCGGATGCCCGCCGGGATCGGCGTCGGCCGGCGCTCCTCGCCGTCCACGAACACGTGCACGAACCGCCCGGTCGCGATCGGGGCATCCGACCCGGGCCGCAGGATCCCGAGCGCCCAGGTGACGCTCGTGCGCCCGAGCCGCTCGACCGCGATGCCGACCTCGAGGGGCTCGGGGAACGACGCCGACGCGGCGAACTCGCACGACGACGCCGCGCAGAGCGCGATCGGCCCGTCGCCCTGCGGGTCGAGGTCGCCGTGGCGGATCATCCAGGCGTTCACGGCGGTGTCCATCGCGGCGTAGTACACCGTGTTGTTCACGTGCCCGTACTGGTCGTTGTCGTTCCAGCGCGTCGCGAACGGCTCGCGGTCGGCGTAGCGGGTCATCGGCGGGGCATCCGTTCGGTCGGTCAGTCGGCGCGCAGCAGCACGCGGAACGCGATGCGCGCCCGCTCGGCGCTCGGCTGGTCGCCCGTGATGAGGTCGGCGTAGGTGAACGACTCGGAGACCCGCACGAGCAGGTAGGCGAGCTGGGCCGGGTCGATCGACCCGCCGAGCGGGGCGTCGCCGAGGTCGCGGCGCACGAGCCACTCGGCCGTGGCGAGGTACCGGCGCTGGATCTCGCTCTCCTTGGTGGTGAGCAGGCGCAGGGCGCGAGCCGGCTCCCGCCGCAGGAACTGGCGGAAGTAGTCGGCCGAGATCAGGTCGCCGACGAAGTGCGTGAGCACCGCGGCGACGCGGTCGGGCCCGTCGAGGTCGGCCGCGGCGTCGTCGGCCTGCGCGAGCGTCGGCATGGCGAGCGACCACAGCACCTCGCTGAGCAGGGCGTCGCGGTTGCCGACCCAGCGGAACAGCGACGTGCGGTCGACGCCGAGCGACAGGGCGAGCGCCCCCATGTCGATGCGGCGGCCGGCGATGAACGTCTCGCGGGCCTCGTCGAACGCGCGCCGGGCGTCGGCGTGCGTGTCGAGTCGTTCGCTCAGCCACGACGGCGCCGCGTCGACGCCGACGACGGCGATCGGGTGCCGCGCGTGGTCGGGTGCGACGGGCGGGGCGGATGCCTCGTGCTGGGCGGCTGCGGCGGTCCGGGAGTCCGCGGCGTGGGAGGTGGAGGGCATGCGGGCATCGTACCGCCGGGGCATCCGATGGATGCAACATTCCCGAAAATGTTGCATACTGCCCCTGACCCCGCACGCCGGGACCCCCAGGCGACCTGGGCACCGACCACCTGATCACCGACGATCGGAGGAGCCATGACGCTCACCATCACCCCGCACGACGAGCTCGCCGACGGCCCGGCCGCCCTGCTCGACGCCGACTTCTACGCGTTCCAGCAGAAGCTCACCCCGGCTGAGCAGGCCTCGGTCGCGACCATCCGCGCGTTCCTCGAACGGGAGGTCCGCCCGCACGCGGACGACCTGTGGGAGCGCGCCGAGAGCCCGCGCCACCTCATCCCCGGCTTCGCCGGCCTCGGCCTGTTCGGCTCGGCCCTGCCCGAGGTGCGCCACTTCGACAACAGCGCGGTGTACCGCGGCTGGGTCGCCCTCGAGATCGCCCGCGTCGACCCGTCGTGCGCGACCTTCGTCGGCGTGCACTCCGGCCTCGCGATGAACGCCATCGCCGTCGGCGGCTCGCCCGCCCAGAAGACCGAATGGCTGGCGCCCATGGCCCGCGGCGAACTCGTCGGCGCCTTCGGCCTCACCGAGCCCGGCCACGGCTCCGACACCGCCCGTGGCCTCGAGACCACCGCGACCCGGCGCACCGCCGCCGACGGCACCGACGAATGGGTGCTCGACGGCGCGAAGCGCTGGATCGGCAACGCCACCTTCGCCGACGTCGTCGTCATCTGGGCGCGCGACACCGCCGACGACCAGGTGAAGGGCTTCCTCGTGCGCCAGCCCGCCACCGGGTTCACCGCCACCAAGATCGAGCGCAAGCAGTCGCTCCGCGGCGTCGAGAACGCCGACATCGTGCTCGACGGCGTCGTGGTGCCCGATTCCGACCGGCTCCAGGAGATCCACGGCTTCCGCGACGTCGCCATCGTGCTCCGGCTCACCCGAGCGGATGTCGCGTGGCAGGCGCTCGGCGTCGCCGTCGGCGCCTACGAGGCCGCCCTCGCCTACGCGAAGGAGCGCGTGCAGTTCGGCAAGCCGATCGCGTCGTTCCAGCTCGTGCAGGAGAAGCTCGCGAACGCGCTGTCGAACATCACCGCGTGCATCGCGCTCTGCATCCGCGTGTCCGAGATGCAGGACGAGGGCGAGCAGCGCGACCACCACTCCGCCATGGCGAAGGCGTTCGTGACCGCCCGCATGCGCGAGGTCGTCGCCTGGTGCCGCGAGATCGTCGGTGGCAACGGCATCCAGCTCGACCACGGCGTCGCCCGGTACTTCGCCGACGCCGAGGCCGTCTACACGTTCGAGGGCACGTACGACATGAACACGCTCATCGTCGGCCGCGCCATCACCGGCATCGCGGCGTTCCACTGAGCCGCCGCCACCGCCTCTTTCCCCCTCACCACGCCGCACGCGGAACGCCGCACGCGGCACGCCGCACGCGGCCGGCCGCGCACACCGCGCTCCCGCTCCCCGCCCCTCACCCACCCGCCCCTCACCCCGCCGCACGCGCACGAGTGTCCAGTTCCTGCCGCTTCCCGCCCCGGAAAATGGCGGGAACTGGACACTCGCGAGCCGCCGGAGGGGGAAGGGCGCGCAGGGGAGGGGCGAACGCAGATCGAATCGACCGAACGGATGTCCCATGCCCGAAGCCTTCATCGTCGCCACCGCCCGCTCGCCCATCGGGCGCGCCCGCAAGGGCTCGCTTATCGACCTCCGCCCCGACGACCTCGCGGCGCAGATGGTCGAGGCCGCGCTCGCCGCGCTGCCCGGACTCGACCCGGCCCGTATCGACGACCTGCTGCTCGGCTGCGGCCAGCCCGGCGGCGAGCAGGGCATGAACCTCGGCCGCATCGTGGCCGTGCTGCTCGGCCTCGACGGCGTGCCCGGCACCACCGTGAACCGGTACTGCTCGTCGAGCCTGCAGACCACCCGCATGGCGTTCCACGCCATCAAGGCCGGCGAGGGCGACGTGTTCGTCTCGGCCGGCGTCGAGTCGGTGACCCACTCGGCGCGAGGGACCGCCGACTACATCCCCGGCGAGGACGTGCGGAACCCGCGGTTCCGGGCGGCCTGGGAGCGCACCGACGCGCGTGCTGCGAGCGGCGCCGACGGCGGGGCATCCGGTGCGGGCGGGGCATCCGATTCCGGAGCGTCCGGCTCCGGGGCATCCGGCCTGCGACCCTGGCGCGACCCGCGCGAATCGGGCGACCTGCCGGACGCCTACATCGCCATGGGCCAGACCGCCGAGAACGTCGCCGAGCTGATGGGCGTGAGTCGTGCCGAGCAGGACGCGTTCGCGGCCCGCAGCCAGCAGCGCGCCGAGCGCGCCCTCGCCGACGGGTTCTGGGCGCGCGACATCACGCCGGTGACGCTGCCCGACGGCCGGGTGGTCGACGCCGACGACGGTCCGCGCCCCGGCGTGACCGTCGAGGCGCTCGCGGGGCTCGACCCCGTGTTCCGCCCCGACGGCACCGTGACGGCGGGCAACTGCTGCCCCTGAACGACGGTGCCGCCGCGGTCGTCGTGGTCTCCGACCGCATCGTCGACGAGCTCGGCCTGCAGCCGCTCGCCCGGATCGTCTCCACCGGCGTCAGCGGGCTCTCGCCGGAGATCATGGGGCTCGGCCCCGTCGAGGCATCCCGTCGCGCGCTCGCCCTCGCCGGCCTGACGATCGACGAGATCGACCTCGTCGAGCTGAACGAGGCGTTCGCCGCGCAGGTGATCCCGTCGGCCCGCGAGCTCGGCATCGACCCCGAGCGGCTCAACGTGCACGGCGGGGCGATCGCGGTGGGGCATCCGTTCGGCATGACCGGCGCGCGGATCACGTCGACGCTGCTCAACGGCCTCGCCGCCACCGGCGGTCGCTACGGCCTCGAGACGATGTGCGTCGGCGGCGGCCAGGGCATGGCCATGGTGGTCGAGCGGGTCTGAGCGGCCGCGCAGTCGAACGGGCCCCGGCCGGGCGTCGGCCGGGGCCCGCTCGCGCGCCCGGCCGCTCGCGTGCCCGGCCGCGCGTGCGCCCCCGGCCCTCGGCGCCGATGAGGACGTTTTCGGGTGCGTGCGGCGTGTCGTGGGCCGACACGCCGCACGGCCGTCGATTCCTCCTCATCCGCGGAGCGCGGGCGGTGAGGTCAGGGCGGACGGCAAGGTCAGCGCGAGCGGAGCGGTCAGGGCGGGCGGCAAGGTCAGCGCGGGCGGATGCCTCGGGCGGATGCCCCGGGTACCTGCCGCTCAGGCGGCCGGCACGAACAGCGCGATCGTGTCGGCGACGAGGGCCGGCCGGCCGGCGCCCTCGATCTCGACGGTCGTGCGCAGTCCCGCGCGGACGCCCTGGGGCGAGGCATCCGCCGACCGCACCTCGGTGACCGCGCGCACGCGCGACCCCGACGCGACCGGCTGCAGGAACCGCACGCGGTCGAGCCCGTAGTTCACCGCCATCGCGGTGCCGCCGACCTCGAGCAGTCCCGCGGTGAGGTGCGGCAGGAGCGACAGGGTGAGGTACCCGTGCGCGATGGTCGTGCCGAAGGGTCCGGCCGCGGCGCGCTCGTGGTCGAGGTGGATCCACTGGTGGTCGCCGGTCACGTCGGCGAACGCGTCGATGCGGTCCTGGCCGACCTCGACCCAGTCGCCCGTCGCGGTCGCGCCGATGGCGTCGCCGAGGGCGGCGGGGGAGTCGACGAGGATGCGCCCGCCGGCGGAGGTGTCGGGTGCCCCGCTCATCCGCGCGGCCCGCCGGCCACGTACAGCACCTGGCCCGACACGAACCCGGCGCCCTCCGAGCAGAAGAACGACACCGCCGCGGCGATGTCGTCGGGCTGCCCGACGCGCCCGACCGGGATCTCCTTCGCCGCGCCCGCGAGGAACGCCTCGAACGGCACGCCCATCCGCTCGGCGGTCGCGCGCGTCATGTCGGTCTCGATGAACCCGGGTGCGACGGCGTTCGCGGTGACGCCGTACCGGCCGAGCTCGATCGCGAGGGTCTTCGTGAGGCCCTGCAGGCCCGCCTTCGCGGCCGCGTAGTTCGCTTGGCCGCGGTTGCCGAGGGCCGACGTGCTCGACAGGTTCACGATCCGCCCCCAGCCGGCGTCGACCTGGTGGGCCTGCACCGCGCGCGACATGAGGAACGCGCCGCGCAGGTGCACGGCGATGACCTGGTCCCAGTCGGCCTCGGCCATCTTGAACAGCAGGTTGTCGCGCAGGATCCCGGCGTTGTTCACGAGGATCGTCGGGGCGCCGAGCTCGTCGGCTGCGCGGGCGACCGCAGCGGCCACGGCGTCGGCGTCGGAGACATCCGCCCCGATGGCGACGGCGCGACCGCCGCCTGCCTCGATGGCGGCGGCGGTGGCGCCGGCCTGCGATTCGTCGAGGTCGACGACGGCGACGGCGTGGCCGTCGGCGGCGAGCCGGCGCGCGGTGGCGGCGCCGATGCCGCGGGCGGCGCCGGTGACGATGGCGGTGCGGGTCATGCGGGGGTCCTCTCTCGGTGGGTGGGATCGGGAAGGTCGTCGGGCCGGGCGTCGGATGCGTCGAACACGATGAGCTGGCGCAGCTCGCCGCCGGCGGCGAGCCGGTCCATGGCGAGGTCGATCTCATCGAGCCGGATGCGCGACGACACGAGTCGTTCGAGCGGCAGCCGCCCGGTGCGCCACAGCTCGACGTAGCGCGGGATGTCGCGGCTCGGCACGGCCGAGCCCAGGTAGCTGCCCACGACGGTGCGTGCCTCGGCGGTGAGCGCGAGCGGCGGCAGGCTCGCCCGCGCGTCGGGGGCCGGCAGGCCGACGGTGACGGTCGTGCCGCCGGGCTCGGTCAGCGCGAAGGCCGTCTCGAACGCGCGCGCGGAGCCGGCCGCCTCGATCACGACGGGGGCGCGCAGGCCGGCCTCCAGCGCGTCGGCCGGTTCGAACGCGGCGGATGCCCCGAGCTCGCGCGCGAGGTCGAGCTTGGCGGGCACCGCGTCGACGCCGACGACCTCGTGGCCGAGCGCGACGGCGACGAGGAGGGCCGCCATGCCGACCCCGCCGAGGCCGACCACGATCACGCGGTCGCCGGGGCCGGGGCGCCCGGCGTTGACGACGGCGCCGCCGCCGGTGAGCACGGCGCAGCCGAGGAGGGCGGCGACGTCGGCCGGCACGTCGGCGTCGACCGGCACGACCGAGGTGCGGCTGACCACGGCGTGCGTCGCGAACCCGCTGACGCCGAGGTGGTGCCGTACGGGGGCGCCGTCGCGGTGGAGGCGGAGGCCGTCGCCGACGAGCGCGCCGGCGGTGTTGGCGGCGGTGCCGACCTCGCAGGGGAGGCGGCCGTCGGTGCGGCAGCCGGCGCAGGCGCCGCAGCGGGGGAGGAACGTCATGACGACGCGGGTGCCGACGGCGAGGTCGTCGACGCCGGCGCCGATCGCCTCGACGATGCCCGCGGCCTCGTGCCCGAGCAGCATCGGCATGGGCCGCACGCGGTTGCCGTCGACGACGCTGAGGTCGGAGTGGCAGACGCCGGCGGCCTCGATGCGCACGAGGAGCTCACCCGGGCCGGGCGGGTCGAGTTCGAGCGGCCCGACGGTGAACGGGCGGCTCGCGGCGTACGGTGCGTCGGCGCCGCAGCGCTCGAGCACGGCTCCGGTGATGCGCATCTGGCCTCCTCGTCGAGGTGGGGCACGGCGGTCGCGCCCGGAGTGGGCACGGCGGTCGCGCCCGGGTGGTGACAAGCATACCGACCACGCGGTATGTTGAGGCAACCCTCCCACCGACGACGCTGAGGAGCACCCCGATGACCAGCACCGAGACCACCCCGGCCGCGCCGACCCCCGTGGTCGACCCGCCGATCGACGGCACCTGCGACGCCCGCTTCGCCGGTCTCCGCGACGAGTTCGCCCGCCGGCTCGCGAACGGCGACGAGCTCGGGGCATCCCTCGCGGTGTTCGTCGGCGACGAGCCGGTCGTCGACCTCTGGGGCGGCTGGGCCGACCCCGCACGCACGCGCCCCTGGAACAGCGACACCCTCACCAACGTCTGGTCGATCTCGAAGACCGTCACCGCGCTCGCCGCGCTCCTGCTCGTCGAGCGCGGGCAGCTCGACCCCGAGGCATCCGTCGCGACCTACTGGCCCGAGTTCGCGGCCGCCGGCAAGGCGGGCGTGCTCGTGAAGCACGTGCTCATGCACACGTCCGGCGTCTCGGGGTGGGCGCAGCCGATCACCGGCGACGACATCCTCGACGTCGACGCGGCCGCCGCGCGCCTCGCCGCCCAGCCCGCCTGGTGGCCGGCCGGCGCGGCGTCGGGCTACCACCTGCTCGACTACGGCCACCTCGTCGGGGAACTCGTGCGCCGCGTCGACGGCCGGTCGCTCGGCGCCTTCGTGCGCGAGGAGCTCGCCGAGCCGCTCGGCGCCGACTTCTGGCTCGGCCTGCCCGAGTCGGAGGACCGCCGGGTGAGCGACGTCGTGCCGCCGCCGCCCTCGCAGCTCGACCTCGGCGCGCTCCCGCCCGACTCGCCCGCGTTCCGCACGTTCACCGGGCCCGTCCTCGGCGCCGAGGTCACCTGGACGCGCGCGTGGCGCGCGGCCGGGGTGGGCGGCGCCGGCGGCCAGGGCAACGCCCGCTCGGTCGCCCGGCTCAACTCGGTGCTCGCGACCGGCGGGCAGGTCGACGGGATGCGGCTGCTCTCGCCGGCGACCGTCGAGCGGGTGTTCGCCGAGCACACCGACGGCATCGACCTCGTGCTCGGCCTGCCGTTGCGGTTCGCCCTCGGCTGGGCGGTGTCGAACCCGGCCTCGACGCCGTGGATCCCCGAGGGGCGCGTCGCGTTCTGGGGCGGCTGGGGCGGCTCGATCGTGATCGCCGACGTCGATCGCGGGGTCACGTTCGCATACGTGATGAACCGGATGTCGCCGGGCATCATCGGCTCGGAGCGCTCCGACGCCTACACGCGGGCGGTGTACGCGGCGCTCGACGCCTGAGATCCACGCCGGCGCCGGGGCTCGTGAGATCGCCAGCACCGGCATAGCCGCCGCACTGGTGCCGCACAGCGGGCGGCGTGGGCGTCCGCCTTCGATGGCGGGCATGGACGAGACGCGCGACACCACCCAGACCTCCGACCGCCCACTCACGCCCCGCACACCCCGCCGGCCCCGAACGCCACGGTCACCGCGGCAGCGACGCCTGCGCCTCACCATCGGCGCGAGCGCCCTCACCATCGGGCTCGTCGCCGCCGGCGGTACCGCGTGGGCGCTCGACCGCTTCGTCATCCCGCACGTCGAGATCTCCGACGTCAGCGCCTACGAGGCGGAGCAGGCCGAGCAGGCGGGGGCCGCCGGCACGGACGCCGCGACGACCGCCGATGCGGCCGCCGGCGAGGCATCCGCCTCGGGCACCGGCACCGCGACCCTCACCGAGACGACCTACGACGACGGCGCCGGCACCACCGTCGACATCTCGACCGTCGTCACCGGCACGGGCGACGACACGGTCACGATGTACGTCGCCGACGTCACCCTGTCGGATGCCACGCGCCTGCGCAGCGCGTTCGCCGCCGACCAGTTCGGCGAGAACATCACCGAGACGACCTCGGCCATCGCCGCGGCGAACGATGCGGTGTTCGCGATCAACGGCGACTACTACGGCTTCCGCGACACGGGCATCGTGATCCGCAACGGCGTCGTGTACCGCGACGACGGCGCCCGGGAGGGCCTCGCGTTCTACGCCGACGGCACGGTCGAGGTCTACGACGAGACCACCACGACGGCCGACGAACTCGTCGCCGACGGCGTGTGGAACACCCTCTCGTTCGGTCCGGCGATCGTCGAGGGCGGCCAGGTCGTCGACGGCATCGACCAGGTCGAGGTCGACACGAACTTCGGCAACCACTCGATCCAGGGCGACCAGCCGCGCACCGCGGTCGGCGTCGTCGACGCGAACCACCTCGTGTTCGTCGTCGTCGACGGGCGCAGCCCCGGCTACAGCGCGGGCGTCACCCTGCCCGAGCTCGCGCAGATCATGATCGACCACGGCGCGGTCACCGCCTACAACCTCGACGGGGGCGGCTCGTCGACCATGGTGTTCGACGGTTCGCTCGTCAACGACCCGCTCGGCCGCGGCGAGGAACGCGGCACCTCCGACATCCTCTACCTCGCGCGGTGATCCCGATGGTCGTGCTCATCTCCGCCTACGAACCCGACGAGCGGTTGCCCCGCCTCGTCGCCGACCTCACCGCCCGAGGGCACGAGGTGCTCGTCGTCGACGACGGCTCGGGGCCGGCCTTCGACGACGTGTTCGCCGCCGCGACCGGCGGCGGTGCGATCGTGACGCACCATGATCGCAACCGCGGCAAGGGCGCGGCGATCCGCACCGGACTCCGGGAGGTCGCCCGTCGATCGCCCGGCGCCGACGTGGTGACCGCCGACTGCGACGGCCAGCACCTCGTCGCCGACATCGAACGCGTCGCGGAGGCGACGGCCGCAACGCGGTCGGCGATCGTGCTCGGTGCGCGTCGATTCGACGGACCATCCGCCGATGCGTCCGTCGGCCCGCCCGACGGTGGAGGCCCGGCGCGCGTCCCGCTGCGCAGCCGCCTCGGCAACGTCGCATCGAGTCGCGCCTTCGCGCTCGCGACCGGCGGCGCCGTCAGCGATACGCAGACCGGGCTCCGCGGCTACCCGGCCACGCTGCGGGACTGGCTGCTGGAACTTCCCGGCGACCGGTTCGAGTACGAGTTCCGGATGCTCCTCCGCGCCCGCGGCGCCGGCTGGGACCTCGTCGAGGTGCCGATCCAGACGGTCTACCTCGACCGGAACGCCTCGTCGCACTTCCGCCCCATCGTCGACTCGCTCCGCGTCTGGGCGCCCCTCGGCAGGTTCATCGCCTCCGCGCTGCTCGCCTTCGCAGTCGACACCCTCGCCGTGGTCGCCCTCACCGCCACGACCGGGTCGCTCCTCCTCGCCGTCGTCGCCGCCCGGCTGCTGAGCGCCGCCGTGAACTACACGGTGAACCGCACCCTCGTCTTCCGCACGGCGCGGGCTCGGGGCATCCGAAGCACCCTCGTGCCCTACGCCTGCCTCGCGCTGCTCGTGCTGACTGCGAACTACGGCCTGCTCACCGCGCTCACCGACGCTGGGCTCCCGCTGCTCGCCGCCAAGGTGCTGACGGAGGGCACCCTGTTCCTCATCAGCTTCCAGGTGCAGCGGCGCGTGGTGTTCGCGAACGCCGAAGCGCCGGCCCGGGCCGAAGGGCCCTGGCCGGCGCATGCGGTGCCGGTGGGGTCGCCGGTCAGGCCGACGTGACCCCGGCCGCGCGGCGGGCCGCGATGCGGCGGCGGCGCAACCACTTGTCGCCCTCGACGACGACCAGCAGCACCAGCGTGAGGCCGATGCACTCGAGCCACTGCCAGCCCGTCAGCGACACGGTGCCGAGCATCTTCTGGAGGAACCCGAGCTCGGTCGACAGCACGATCAGCACGACCGGCCAGATCAGGATCTTGCCGAGTGCCGCGAACGGGGGCAGGAGCCCCGACTCGGGCGTGCGGCGCATGAGGATGGCGCTGAGCACCGTCGCGAGGCCGAGGATGACGTACGACATGGTCATCGACGCGGTCGGCTCGGTCGGGCTCGGGGTGTCGGGGCCCCACACCAGCGGGACCAGCGCGATGAAGAAGATGACGACGCCGTAGACGATCCACTCCGTGAGGGAGACCGGGTTGACGACGCCGACCTTCGGGTCGCGCGGCGGGTGGTTCATGATCCCCGGAGGGTTCGCGTCGGCCGCGATGGCGAGCACCGCGAACAGGGCGACGAAGAAGTTGATGAACAGCACCTGCGCCGGGAACAATGCGACGCCCTCGGCGATCGAGAACGCGCTCGCCGCGAGGAACAGGATGATGAGGCTCAGCAGCTGCGTCATCTGGAACCGCAGGTACGCGGTGATCTTCGAGTAGACGATGCGGCCGAGCTCGACCGCGTGCACCAGCGTCGCGAAGTTGTCGTCGGTGAGCACGAGCTTCGCCGCCTGCTTCGTGACCTCCGAGCCGGAGCCCATCGCCACGCCGACGTTCGCCTGCTTGATGGCGGCGGCGTCGTTCACCGCGTCGCCCGTCATCGCGACGATCGAGCCCTGCGCCTGCAGCAGGCCCACGAGACGCAGCTTGTCGTCGGGCGTGACGCGGCCGAAGACGTGCAGGTCGGGCAATCTCGCCGACAGCTCCTCGTCGCTCATCTGCTTCAGGTCGGCGCCGCTGACCGCACCCGGCCCGAGGCCGAGCTCGGCGCCGATCGCGCCCGCCGTGACCGCGTGGTCGCCGGTGATCATGCGCACCTCGATGCCGGCCGCCTTCGCGATGTCGACCGCGTCCTTCGCCTCGGTCCGCAGCGGGTCGACGATGCCGACGATGCCGACGAGCACCAGGTCGGTCACGTACGACATCGGGTCGGCCGCGACCCTGCCTTCGTCGGCGTCGTCGAGGAACCGCGCCGCCAGCGCGAGCGTGCGCAGGCCCTTCGCGGAGAGGCCCTCGAGCTCGGCCGTGGCCGCATCGGCCGCGACCGGCACGACGTCACGCCCCGGGCCGAGCATCTGGGTGCAGCGGCCGAGCACGACGTCGGGAGCCCCCTTCACGAGGAGCACGAGTCGGGTCTCGCCCTGCACCGGGATGCGCTGCAGCGTCGCCATGAACTTGTAGTCGGAGTCGAACGGCACCTCGGCCAGGCGCGGGTACTGCGCCCGGGCCTGCTCGGCATCGACGCCGAGCTTCGCGCCGAGCACGACGATCGCGGCCTCGGTCGGGTCGCCGACCACGTCGCCGTCGGCCGACACCGTCGCGTCGTTCGGCAGGCTGAGCGCCAGGCCGAGGGTCGAGGCATCCAGCGCCTCGCCGGAGGCTCCGAGCACCTGGCCCTGGAACGAGTAGCCCTCGCCCGTGACCTTGTAGCTCTCGCCGCCGAACCAGGCGGTGCGCACCGTCATCTGGTTGAGCGTCAGGGTGCCCGTCTTGTCGGAGCAGATCGCGCTCGTCGCGCCGAGCGTCTCGACGTCGTTGAGGGATGCGACGATCGCGCGCTCCTTGGCGAGCTTCGAGGCACCCCACGCGAGCAGGCTCTGCACGAACACCGGAAGGCCGGTCGGGATGGCCGAGATCGCGACCGCCGTCGCGAGGAAGAGCAGCTCGTCGAGGCTCTGCCCGCGGATGAAGCCGATGATCACGATGACGAGCACCGCCGCCCAGGCGATGACGCCGAGCACCTTCGTCAGGCTGTCGAGCTCGAGCTGGAGCGGCGACTTCTTGTCGCCGACCTGGGTGAGGAGGGAGGCGATGCGGCCCATCTGGGTGCGCATGCCGGTCTCGACGATGACGACGCGGGCGGTGCCGCGGGTGATCGAGGTGTTCTGGAACACCATCGACGTGCGGTCGGCGAGGGCGGTGTCGGCCGTGTTCTCGGCCGGTCCCTTCGGGATCGGCAGCGACTCGCCCGTGAGCGCGGACTCCTGCGTCTCGAGGTTCGCCGAGCGGAGGATGCGGCCGTCTGCGGGCGCGAGGTCGCCCGACTCGAGTTCGACGATGTCGCCGGGCACGAGCTCGGTCGCGTCGACCAGGCGGAGCGTGCCGTCGCGGATGACCCGGGCCTTCGGCGTCTGCAGCTTGGCGAGGGCGTCGACGCTGCGACGGGCCTTCA
Source organism: Agromyces sp. MMS24-K17 (assembly GCF_043950245.1). Classification (GTDB taxonomy): domain Bacteria; phylum Actinomycetota; class Actinomycetes; order Actinomycetales; family Microbacteriaceae; genus Agromyces. The sequence continues at coordinate 1,625,931 of NZ_CP171640.1, forward strand.
CCTCCTGGCGGGTGCCGGTGACCACGTTGAAGAGCACGAGCACGGCGACGATGATCGCGGTCGTCACCTGGCCGATGAGCAGCGAGATGAGCGTGACCGCGATGAGCATCAGGGTCATGAGCTCGAGCACCTGGCTGAGCGCGATCTTCCAGATGCTGGGCGGCGGTGCGCTCTGCAGGGCGTTCGGCCCGTACGTCGAGCGACGCTGGGTGACCTCGGCCTCGCTCAGCCCTCGCGCCTGATCGGTCTCGGCCTTCGCCACCGCGTCGTCGGGGGCGAGCGCCCACCACTCGACCGATGGATCCGACCCGGCTGACGCCTGCTGCTGGTGATCGACTGCTGTGCTCACTCTGCTCCCCCCGGGCCGTGCTGACAGTGCACACACTAGGCGATGGATGCGCCGAGCGGGAGAGCGGCTCGGGGCTACCCGAGGGACTCGATGGCCGGGATGGCGAAGAAGACGAAGACGAGGACCGCCACCGCGACGATGCTGAGGGCGGCGAGCCAGAGGATCGTTCCGGCGATCGCCAGCCACCGGTGCTTCGAGCCCTGACCGACGCGGTAGCCGACGGTCAGCCAGAACAGCGCGTTGAGGGCCCCCACCAGGCAGTAGGTCCACTCGATCCGGCGGACGGTGTCGAAGGCGTCGACGTGGTCGATCACGATGAGCGCGACCGCGGCGACGAGGAGGAGCGCGCCGAGCACGACCATCGTGATGCGGAAGGGGGACCGGCGCCAGGTCTTCGGGGGTGCCTCGGGGTGGATCGCGTCGGTCATGCCGCGGGGCCGCACGTCGGGGTGTGCATCATGTCGCGAACCTAACCGACGCGCGGCTCGGAGCGCGTGAGCTCTCCACACACACAGAGGGGGCCGGGCGAACGCCCGACCCCCTCGATGTGCTGCCGCCGTGGACTACACCTTTGCGGTGTCGGCCTCGGTCTCGGCTTCGGGCTCGTCGGCGTCGCCGGTCTCGACCTGCCCCTGCACCTCGGCGAGCTCGGCGTCGAGGTCGGTCGCCGCCTGCTCGAACTGCGAGTTGTAGAGGCGGTAGTACGCGCCCTTCGCGGCGATGAGCTCGTCGTGGCTGCCCTTTTCGACGATGTCGCCGTGCTCCATCACGAGGATGAGGTCGGCGTCGCGGATCGTCGAGAGGCGGTGCGCGATGACGAACGAGGTGCGGCCCTGACGCAGCGCGTTCATCGCCTGCTGGAGGAGCAGCTCGGTGCGGGTGTCGACCGAGCTCGTCGCCTCGTCGAGGATCAGCACCGACGGCTGGGAGACGAACGCGCGGGCGATCGTGACCAGCTGCTTCTCGCCGGCCGAGACGTTCGCCGCGTCCTCGTCGAGCACCGTGTCGTACCCGTCGGGCAACGAGTGCACGAACCGGTCGACGTAGGTCGCCTTGGCCGCCGCGACGATCTCCTCGTCGGTGGCGTCGGCCCGGCCGTACCGGATGTTCTCCCGGATCGTGCCGGCGAACAGCCACGGGTCCTGCAGGACCATGCCGGTGCGGGCGCGGACGTCGTGCCGGGTGAGCTCGGCGATGTCCTGGCCGTTCAGCAGGATGCGCCCGCCGTCGAGCTCGTAGAACCGCTGGAGCAGGTTCACGAGCGTCGTCTTGCCCGCGCCGGTCGGACCGACGATCGCGACGGTCTGGCCGGGCGTGACCCGGAACGACAGGTCGCGGATGAGCGGGCGGTCGGGGTGGTACGAGAACGCCACGTGGTCGAACTCGATCGTGCCGTCGCCGTCGACCGGCGCCGGGGCGTCGGCCGCGTCGGGCTCCTGCTCGTCCTCGTCGAGCAGTTCGAACACGCGCTCGGCCGACGCGGTGCCGGACTGCACGACCGCGGCCATGCCGCCGAGCTGCGACAGCGGCTGGGTGAACATCTGCGAGTACTGGATGAACGCCTGCACGTCGCCGAGGCGGAGCTGGCCGGTGGCGACCATGAGCCCGCCGAACACCGCGATGCCGACGTACGTCAGGTTCCCGATGAACATCATCGCGGGCATCATGATGTTCGCGAGGAACTGGGCCTTGAACGAGGCCTCGTACAACTCCTCGTTCTCGGCCTTGAACGCCTCGAGGCTGGCGTGCTCGCGCCCGAACACCTTCACCAGCGCGTGGCCCGAGAACGACTCCTCGACCCGCGCGTTCAGGCGGCCGACCTTGCGCCACTGCGCGCCGAACGCCTTCTGCGACTTCGGGCCGATGACCCCGAAGATGACGGCCATGAGCGGCAGCGAGATCAGCGCGACCAGCGAGAGCTGCCACGAGATGGAGAACATCAGCGCGAGCACGCCGACGACGGTGAGCACGGAGGTGAGTGCCTGCGACAGCGACTGCTGCATCGTCTGCGTGATGTTGTCGATGTCGTTCGTGACCCGCGAGATCAGCTCGCCGCGCTGCACGCGGTCGAAGTAGCTGAGGGGGAGGCGGTTGACCTTCTCCTCCACCTGCTCGCGGAGCCGGTACATCGCGCGGACCATGATGACGTTGATGATGTAGCCCTGCAGCCAGCCGAGCACCGACGCGGCGAAGTACATCAGCAGCACGAGGATGAGCACCTGCGAGAGCGCGGTGAAGTCGATGCCCGCACCGACCTCGAAGTCGCCCATCGCCGCGATGATGTCGGCGAAGTCGGTCTGGCCGGCGGCCCGCAGGGCCTCGACCACCTGCTCCTGGCTGGTGCCCGGCGGGAACCCGGCGGACACGAGCCCGGCCGACGCCGCGCCCTCGAAGATGAGGTTCGTCGCCTCGGCGAGCACCTTCGGGGCGAAGACGGTGATCACGACGCCGAGCGCGCCGAGCACCGACGCGATCGTGAAGGCGAGCGCGTGCGGCTTGAGCATGCCGAGCAGTCGGCCGAAGGCGCGGCCGAAGTCGTTCGCCTTCCCGGGAGCGACGGCGCCGCTCCAGTCGTCGGCGGCGAGGCGTGCTGCCTCGCCGGCCTCGATCTCGGCCTGCTCCTCGGCGGAGATCGCCGTCGGGTTGGTCTTGGTGCGGTCGCTCATCGTGCGGCCTCCACTCCGAGCTGGGATTCGACGATCTCGCGGTAGGTCTGGCTGGTCTCGAGCAGCTGCTCGTGGGTGCCGAGCCCGACCATGCCGCCGTCGTCGAGGACGACGATGCGGTCGGCGTCGGTGATGGTCGAGACGCGCTGGGCGACGACGATCTTCGTCACCGTCGGCAACTCCCGCCACAGGGCCTGCCTGAGTCTCGCGTCGGTCGTGAGGTCGAGCGCCGAGAACGAGTCGTCGAAGACGAGGACCTGCGGGGCGTGCACGATGGCACGCGCGATCGCGAGCCGCTGGCGCTGGCCGCCCGACACGTTCGTGCCGCCCTGCGAGATCCGGGCGTCGAGCCCGCCGAGCTCCTCGACGAAGTCGCGGCCCTGGGCGATCTCGAGGGCGTGCCAGAGCTCGTCGTCGGTCGCGTCCTCGCGGCCGAACCGCAGGTTCGACCCGACGGTGCCCGCGAAGAGGAACGGACGCTGGGGCACGAGGCCGATCGACGTCCACAGGGCGTCGACGTCGGCCTCGCGGACGTCGGTGCCGTTCACCCGCACCGAGCCGCCGGTCACGTCGAAGAGCCGGGGGATGAGCGAGACCAGCGTGGTCTTGCCGGCGCCGGTCGAGCCGACGATGGCGACCGTCTCCCCGGGCGAGGCCGTGAACGAGATGCCCGAGAGCACGGGGTGCTCGGCGCCGGGGTACTGGAACGCGGTGTCGACGAACTCGACGGTGCCCGGGGTCGGGAACGCGGTGACGCCGTGGTCGGGCCGGACGAGGGTCGACTCGGCGCCGAGGACCTCGCCGATGCGCTCGGCCGAGACCGCCGCCCTCGGGATCATGATCGTCATGAAGCTCGCCATGAGCACGCCCATGAGGATCTGCATGACGTACTGCATGAAGGCGAACAGCGTGCCGACCTCGACCGTGCCGGCATCGACCTCGAACGCGCCGAACCAGAGCACGCCCACGACGGTCACGTTGAGCACCAGCATGACCAGCGGGAAGAGCAGCACGAAGAGCGAGCCGACCTTGCGGCCGACGACGGTGATGTCGAGGTTGGCCACGCTGAAGCGCTCCTCCTCGATGGGCTCGCGCACGAACGCGCGGACGACGCGGATGCCGGTCAGCTGCTCGCGCATGATCCGGTTCACGCCGTCGAGCTTGTGCTGGAAGCTGCGGAACAGCGGCACCATGCGCGCGATGATGAGGCCGGCGATGACCAGCAGCACCGGCACCGACACGGCGATGATCCAGCCGAGCTCGGGGGCCTCGCGGAGTGCGAACACGATGCCGAAGATCGCGAGCATCGGCGCCGACACGAGCATCGTCGCGCCCATCATGGCGAGCATCTGCACCTGCTGCACGTCGTTCGTGTTGCGGGTGATGAGCGAGCCCGGACCGAACTTCGAGACCTCGCGCTCGGAGAACCCGCTGACGCGCTCGAACACGTCGTTGCGGATGTCCCGGCCGAGGCGCATCGCGGCCTTCGCGGCGAAGTAGGTGGCGATGATCGAGGCGGTGATCTGGCCGAGCGAGATGAGGAGCATCCAGCCGCCGGTGGTCCAGATGTACTCGGTGTCGCCGGTGCTGACGCCCTGGTCGATGATGTCGGCGTTCAACGTGGGCAGGTAGAGCGTGGCGCCCGCCGAGGCGGCCTGGAAGACCAGGACCCCGAGCAGCAGCCACGCATACGGCCTGAGATAGCGGATGAGGAGTTTGGTGAGCACGGTTTCTCCGAACGGTCTTCGCGCCGGCACCGGCGCGACCATCCCCCATTCTGGACGCCGCCTCCGACATCGGTGTACGCGGTACGCGAACACCCGATATCGCGATATATCGCGTGCGCGCCTCGACACGATATATCGCGATGACCGCCTGCGGCAACTCCCCTCCGGTTCGGCCGGCGCGGACCCGAGGCGTCACGCCCGCGCCGCCGTCGGCGGCCGCGGATAGAATCCCCGGCGTGACCCGCGCCATCACCGCCCCGCGCTTCCCGCTCGACGTCGACGGGGTTCCCCGTCCCGAGCGGAGCGAGGCCCTGCTCGACGCCCTCCGCCACCGGGTCGTCATCGCCGACGGCGCGATGGGCACCATGCTCCAGGAGCACGACCCCACCCTCGACGACTACCACGGCCTCGAGGGCTGCAACGAGATCCTCAACGTCTCGCGGCCCGACATGATCGCGGCCATCCACGACGCCTACCTCGTGGTCGGCATCGACGCGATCGAGACGAACACGTTCGGCGCCAACTGGTCGAACCTCTCCGACTACGGCATCGACGACCGCATCCACGAGCTCGCCGAGGCCGGCGCCCGCATCGCGCGCGAACGCGTCGAGGCCGCCGAGGCATCCGACGGCCGCATCCGCTGGGTACTCGGCTCGATGGGCCCCGGCACCAAGCTGCCGAGCCTCGGCCACACGACCTACGCGCACCTCAAGGAGACGTTCGCCGAGCAGGCCCGCGGGCTCATCGACGGCGGCGCCGACGCCTTCCTCATCGAGACCAGCCAGGACCTCCTCCAGACGAAGGCGGCGGTCAACGCCTGCAAGCAGGCCATCGTGGAGCGGGGCATCCGCCTGCCGATCTTCGTCGAGGTGACGGTCGAGACCATGGGCACCATGCTCATGGGCTCCGAGATCGGCGCCGCGCTCACCGCGCTCGAACCGCTCGGCGTCGACGCGATCGGCCTCAACTGCGCCACCGGCCCCGCCGAGATGAGCGAGCACCTGCGGCACCTCTCGAAGCACTCGCCCGTGCCGGTCGCCTGCATGCCGAACGCCGGCCTGCCGGTGCTCACCGCCGACGGCGCGCACTACCCGCTCAGCCCCGACGAGCTCGCGACCGCGCACGAGCAGTTCGTGCGCGAGTTCGGCCTCGGCCTCGTCGGCGGCTGCTGCGGCACGACGCCCGAGCACCTCCGCGCGGTCGTCGAGCGGCTGCGCCCGGCGACGGCGCCCGCGAGCCCGGCCGCGGGCGAGGCATCCCGCCGCGCGCTGCCCGACCCCGGCGTCGCGAGCCTCTACCAGCACGTGCCGTTCGACCAGGACGCGTCGTACCTCGCCATCGGGGAGCGCACGAACGCGAACGGCTCGAAGGCGTTCCGCGAGGCGATGCTCGAGGAGCGGTGGGACGACTGCGTCGAGATCGCGCGCAACCAGATCCGCGTCGGCGCGCACCTGCTCGACGTCTGCATCGACTACGTGGGCCGCGACGGCGTCGCCGACATCCGCGAGGTCGTGTCGCGGTTCGCGAGCGCCTCGACGCTGCCGCTCGTGGTCGACTCCACCGAGCCGGCCGTGATCAGCGCCGGGCTCGAGCTCATCGGCGGTCGCCCGGTCGTGAACTCGGTCAACTACGAGGACGGCGACGGGCCCGAGAGCCGCTTCGGCCGCATCATGCCGCTCGTGAAGGAGCACGGCACGGCCGTGATCGCCCTCACCATCGACGAGCAGGGCCAGGCCCGCACCACCGAGGGCAAGGTCGCGATCGCGAGCCGGCTCATCGACGAGCTCGTCGGCGCCTGGGGCCTGCGGGTCTCCGACATCATCGTCGACTGCCTCACCTTCCCCATCGCCACCGGCCAGGAGGAGACCCGGCGCGACGCGATCGAGACCATCGAGGCGATCCGCGAGATCAACCGGAAGTACCCCGGCATCCACACCACCCTCGGCGTCTCGAACGTGTCGTTCGGCCTCAACCCGGCCGCGCGCAGCGTGCTCAACTCGGTGTTCCTGCACGAGGCGGTCGAGGCGGGCCTCGACTCCGCGATCGTCGACGCCGCGAAGATCGTGCCGCTCGCGAGCGTGCCCGAGGAGCAGCGCAAGGTCGCCCTCGACCTCGTCTGGGACCGCCGCGAGTACGACGCCGACGGCGCCGTCTCCTACGACCCGCTGGCGACGATGCTCGACCTGTTCGCCGGCGTCGACAGTGCGGCCCTGCGCGACCAGCGCGCCGCGGAGCTCGCGGCCCTGCCCGTCGGCGAGCGCCTCGAGCGCCGCATCATCGACGGCGAGGGCAAGGGCCTCGACACCGACCTCGAGCTCGCGCTCGCCGAGGGGCAGACCGCGCTCGGCATCATCAACGACCACCTCCTCGAGGGCATGAAGGTCGTCGGCGAGCGGTTCGGCGCCGGCGAGATGCAACTCCCGTTCGTGCTCCAGTCGGCCGAGGTGATGAAGAACGCGGTCGCCCTGCTCGAACCGCACATGGAGAAGGCGGATGCCTCGGGCAAGGGCACGATGGTCATCGCCACGGTGCGCGGCGACGTGCACGACATCGGCAAGAACCTGGTCGACATCATCCTGACCAACAACGGCTACAAGGTGATCAACCTCGGCATCAAGCAGCCGATCGCCGACATCATCAAGGCCGCCGAGGAGCACGACGCCGACGTCATCGGCATGTCGGGCCTGCTCGTGAAGTCGACCGTCGTGATGAAGGAGAACCTCGAGGAGCTCAACGCCCGCGGGCTCGCGAAGCGGTGGCCGATCATCCTCGGCGGTGCCGCGCTCACGCGCACCTACGTCGAGGACGACCTCGCGAGCCTGTTCGACGGCGAGGTGCGGTACGCCCGCGACGCGTTCGAGGGCCTCGCCCTCATGGAGCCGCTCGTCGCGATCGCCCGCGGCGCCGACCGCGACGCGGTCGGCCTGCCGCCGCTGAAGAAGCGCATCCACGCGTCGGGCTCGAAGCTCACGCTGACCGAGCCCGAGCAGATGCCGGCGCGGTCGGATGTCGCGGCTGACAACGCCGTCCCGGCTCCGCCGTTCTGGGGCACCCGCATCGTGCGCGGCCTCGCACTCGCCGACTACGCCGCGTTCCTCGACGAGCGGGCGACGTTCATGGGCCAGTGGGGGCTGAAGCCCGGACGGGGGTCCGACGGCGCCAGCTACGAGGAGCTCGTCGAGCGGGAGGGCCGGCCGCGGCTGCGGTACTGGCTCGACCGGATCCTCGGCGAGGGCATGCTCGACGCGTCGGTCGCGTACGGCTACTTCCCGGTCGTCTCCGAGGGCGACGACCTCATCGTGCTGCACCACGGCGACGACCCGACCGGCGTGCTCGGCGTGCCCGGGCTGCTCGCGCCCGACGGCGGCTCCCTCTCCGTTGGTCGAGGAGCGAGCGCCAGCGAGCGTCTCGAGACCCTCGGCACCGAGCGCCTGCGCTTCCACTTCCCCCGCCAGCGTCGCGACCGGCACCTGTGCCTCTCCGACTTCGTCCGCTCCCGCGAGAGCGGGCAGGTCGACGTGCTGCCGGTGCAGCTCGTCACCGCGGGCGCGAAGATCGACGAGGTCACCGCGAAGCTCTTCGCCGAGGACCGCTACCGCGACTACTACGAGCTGAACGGCCTCGTCATGCAGCTCACCGAGGCGCTCGCCGAGTTCTGGCACGGGCGCATCCGCGAGGAGCTGGGCCTCTCGGGCGAGGACCCGACGGATGTCGCGGGCCTGTTCAAGCTCGAGTACCGCGGCGCCCGCTTCTCGCTGGGCTACCCCGCCTGCCCCGACATGGAGGACCGCCGCAAGGTCGTCGAGCTCCTGAAGCCGGAGCGGATGGGCGTCGAGCTCAGCGACGAGCTGCAGCTGCACCCGGAGCAGTCGACGGACGCGTTCGTGTTCCACCACCCCGAGGCGAAGTACTTCTCGGTGTGACGTCGGGGCGGGGCATCCGCCCGCTCGGCAGCTTGACGCGGCGCAGCGCCGCGAGCATCGCGGAGCCCGCGACCGCGAGGCCGACGACCGTGGTGATCGCGCGGAGCGTGTCCCAGCTCGCCGTCGACGTGACGAGCGAATAGAGCAGGAAGCTCGCGAGGTTCTCGGGGAGCGGAGCCCCGGCGTCGTACGAGATGCCCGCGCCGGCGCCGACCGCGAACGGCCAGAACCACAGGTTCATGACGAGGCCGAAGGCATAGGAGGCGACGATGCCGTACGCCGCGAGGAGCGCGATCTCGCCGGCGCGCGAGCGGCGGAGGGTGGCGGGGGTCCTCGCGGCATCGACCGCTGCGGGGGTCGGGCGTGCGTTGCTCGCTCGGGCGCGGGTTCCTCCGGACGCCTGAGCGAGGAACGTGCGCCGGACCTGGGGTCCGCCCATGCGCCCGCCGGGGAGCAGGCCGGCGCCCGCGCCGACCCAGCCGCAGGCGAACGCCTGGAACGGGGTCCAGGGCCCGAAGCCGCCCTGCATCGTCGACGACAGCAGGATCACGAGCACGCCGAGCAGGAACCCGAACCGGGCGCCGAAGGCGCGCCCCGCGACGACGAGCAGCACGAACACCGCCTCGACGCCGCCGACCCCGGTGCCCGCGATCCGCACGGCCGCGCCGACGGCGGCGAGCGTGCCGAGCAGCGCCAGCGCCTTCGCCGACCGGACGGAGCCGTCGAGGGCGAACACGAGCACGGCCAGCGCGATCGGCGCGAGGGCGAGCGCGGCGAAGGGGGCCGCGGCCTGCGCCTGCGCGGGCAGGGCGGGCGTCACGAGCGGCCAGGCGAACGCGGCCGCGCCGACGAGGGTTCCGGCGACGAGGACGACACCGGTCCACCGGTCGCGTCCGCCGCGGGCGCGCGCCGAGCGGATGCCCGGCGGTCGCGCGTCGGCCCCGCCCGTGCCGCTCGCCGGCACCGTGATGTCGCCCATTCGGCGCACCTCGCCGTCGCCGCCCGGCCGGGTCTGCGACATCGCGTCACGAGGTCGCAGATCCGGTTCGCCGGGGGCGGCCACGTGCGCCATTCGGGCGACATCGGGCGGAGCGGGGTGGGATGAGGTGCGGAGGGCGGCGTCGGCCGGGGCGGCGGGCGACCGATGCGGCGGCGACGGGGCATCCGCCCAGCCCGGGGCGTGCTCGCCGACGCGGCCCGCGTGCATCGGCACGATGCGGTCGGCGAGCGGTTCGGCGAAGGCGCGGTCGTGCGTGGCGAGCACGACGGCACCGCCGCGGCGCGCGACCGCGACCAGCGCGGCGGCGACCATCGCGCGCGCGGCCGGGTCGAGGCCGCGCGTCGGCTCGTCGACGAGCAGCACGTCGGGGTCGGCCGCGAGCTGGATCGCGAGGGCGAGGCATCGGCGCTGGCCGACCGAGAGGTCGCGCGGGTGGCGGGTGAGCAGGGCGCCGGCAGCGGCCGCGTCCAGGCCGAGGAACCCGAGCAGCAGGTCGGCGGTCGCCCCGGCGGGGGCATCGGCGGCGCGGTCGGCGCGGCGGCACTCCTCGGCGACGGTGAGCGACACGAACAGGTCGTCGGATGCCTCGGGCACGAGCGCGATCCGGCGGCGGCGCTCCCGGTCGGCGATCCCGGCGACGTCGGCACCGCCGACGCGAACGGTGTCGCGGTCGGTCGGCAGGGCCGCGGCGACGAGCAGGCTCGACTTGCCGGCGCCGTTCGGCCCGGCGAGGGCGACGATCTCGCCCGCGGCGACGATGAGCGAGGCGGAGCGCACGGCCGGTGCGGCGGCGGCGCCGCGCGCGGCACCCGTTCGACGGTGGGTGACGCTGAGCCCCGCGAGCTGCAGGGACGGGGCGGGGGTCGCGCCCGACCGGTCGGCATCGGGACCGCCGGGGTGACCGATGCCGGCACCGGCTGCCCACGCGCTCGGCACGACGGGACTCGCCGCCACCCGCCCATCGGCGACGACCCGCCCATCGACGGCGACCCGCCCATCGGCGGCGACGCCCCGCCCGTCGACGACGACGACCCGCCCATCGCCGACCTCCACCCGCACGTCCGCGAGGGCGTCGAGCTCGGTGACCCGATGCTCGGCGACCACGACGCAGACGCCCGCCTCGTGCGCCAGCGCGCCGAGCAGGGCGGCGATCCGCACTCGAGCGTCCCGGTCGAGGTCGGCGAGCGGCTCGTCGACGAGCAGGAGGGTGGGGCGTTCGACGATGGCGGCGGCGATCGCGACGAGCGTCGCCTCGCCGGCCGACAAGGCCCGGAGGTCGCGGTCGAGGAGCCCGGCGATGCCGACGCGGTCGGCGATCTCGCGCACCCGGTCGGCGACGATCACGGGCGCGACGCCGCGCACGTCGAGCGCGAACCCGATCTCGGCGTGCACGGTCTCGCTCGCGAAGCCCGAGCGCGGGTCCTGCCGGACGACGCCGACGAACCCCGCGGTCTCGCGGGGCGGCACGGCGGCGCGGTCGACCTCGCCGACCAGCACGGTGCCGGCGATGCGGCCGCCGTCGACGTGGGAGAACAGGCCGCTGAGCGCGTCGAGCACGCTCGACTTGCCCGATCCCGTGGCGCCGGCGAGCACGGTGAGCGTGCCGGGGACGAGCCGGAGGTCGTCGATCGCGAGGGTCCAGCCGTCCGGGCGGGACAGCACGGCGCCGCGCACCTCGACGGGGTGCGCGCAGGCGCCCTCCACCCGGCGGCCGGCGGCGAAGCCGCGCACCTCCATGGCCGCGGCGACGGCGACGGCCCGTTCGACGGTCCGCTCGAACACGGGCACGAGGAGCGTCGCGGCTGCGCGTTCGCCGCGCAGGCGCCGGGCGAGCCGGACCGACCGCACGCCGTCGGCGAGGCCGGGGAAGGTGGCCCAGGCGATGACGAGGGCGCGCGAGATGCCGCGGAGCGGACCTCGGCTCGCGCCGCGCGCGAACACCCGCGACAGGTCGACGAACGCGTTGAGCACGCCGAACGCGAGGATCGTGAGGGCGATCGGCACGGCGCTGAGCACCGCGGCCGTCAGCCCGCCGGTCGTGATCGGGCCGAACAGCACCACGTGCGCGAACGGGTCGGGCAGGCGCACCTCGGGAAGGTCGAGGAGTACCGCACCCGACCCGTCGAGGCCGTGGAACAGGGCCCGGTAGCCGACCCGGAGGACGATGAAGCCGGCGGCGAGGATGGCCGCCTGGCGGATCGGTCCGGGTCGGTAGCGGAGCATCAGCCCATCACGCGGCCGGCGACGCCGGCTGGTCGTTGAGCGTGAAGAGCAGCTGCACCGACTCGCCCGGCGCGAGCTCGAGGGTCGAGAGGCCCTCCTGGGCGTAGCCCCACTCGCCGCCGGCGGTCTTCACCCAGAGCGCCCAGTAGGCGAACGCGGCGGGCATCGACGCGCAGGTCTCGTGGTACTCGGTGCCGTCGGCTGCGGTGATCGTGAGGTCTTCGGCGGGCTCGCCGTTGACGCGGCAGACGATCTGGTCGCCGTACTCCTCGGTGCCCTCGGTCTCGACGCCGGCCTCGGCGAGCGCGTCGAGCGCCGCGATCGGGGCGTCGGCTCCGACGCAGGCGTCGGTCGACGGGTCGGTCGCGGGCTCGAGGTCGCCCGCGTCGACGATCACCCGGACGCCTTCGCAGGAGTCGCTGCCGGCCTCGACGGCCGGCGCCTCGGTGGCGGAGGCGCTGGCCGAGGCATCCGTGCCGGACTGGTCGTCGGCGGTGCCGGCGCATCCGGCGAGGGCGAGGGCGAGCAGGGGCACGGCGGCGAGCGCCGCGAGGCGGGAGGTCATCCCTCCAGCCTACGGTCGGCCCTCGCGGCGCGACGCTCCGTGACGGTGCCTCCCGCGCTCAGTACCACCCGGTCGACTGGATGTGCGCCCACGCCCCGCACGGGTTCCCGTAGCGTCCGGCGATGTAGTCGATGCCCCACGAGATCTGCGTGGCGGGATTCGTCTGCCAGTCGGCGCCGTGCGACGCCATCTTCGATCCCGGGAGCGCCTGCGGGATCCCGTACGCGCCGCTCGGGTTCGAGGCGTACACGTTCCAGCCCGACTCGTAGTTCCACACGGCGACGAGGCATCCGAACTGGTCGTCGCCCCAGCCGTAGCGGGCGGCGCCCATCTCGCGGCCGATCTGCTGGGCGGCCGACGGGTTGGCGGGCGCGGCCGGCGTGCCGCCACCTCCGCCGCCCGACGAGCCGGAACCGCCCGAGCCGGAGCCGCCGGACGCGGCCCGCTCCGCGGCGGCGCGTTCGGCCGCCTCCTGCTCGGCCGCGATCCGCGCGGCCTCCGCGGCGGCGGCCTGCTCGGCCGCGATGCGATCGAACTCGGCGACGGCGCTCGCGACCTCGGCCGACTGCGCCCGCGCCGTCGCGACGAGCGCGAACACGCGGTCGGGCGCGAGCAGGGCGGCGCCGTCGAGTTGCGCGACGGTCGACGCGAGCGCGGAGGCATCCGCCTTCCCCGTCGCCGCGGCGAGCACCGCGGATGCCTCGGCCACCGCGGTGTCGGCCGCGCCGCCGGCACGCGCGAGGAGGATGTCCCGCCCGGTGCCGAGTTGCGCGGGCTCGAGTTCGGCGGCCGAGCGCAGGGCGTCGGTCTGCTCGACCGACCGCTTCGCCTGGTCGAGGTTCGACTGCAGCATGAAGCCGGTGCCGGCGGTGAGCGCGAGACCGGCGACGGCGACCGCCGCGATCACGGCGCGCAGGTGCCCGCCCAGCCGATGCGGTCGGTTGGTCGTGGTCGTATTCCCCATGCGTCCCCCACGGCCGCGCACCCGCCGGCGCTGCGACCTGTCTCCTCGTGCCGCGGGCGTGCCGCGGAAGTCCGATCCCGGTCAGGGTACGCGAGGCTTGCTCAGGTCACAAGTCGATAACGGACGATGACGGCGGCGCAGAATGGAGCGCGGAGGTCGACGATGATCCGAACCCACGAGGTGCTGAACCAGGTTCCGCCGCGCGACGGCGTCGACGAGTTCGCCGCGCATCCGGCCCTCGTCGAGGGCGTGGCGCGCTGGGGAAGCCCGGCCGCGAGCGCCCGGCTCGGGGCGATCGGGCGGCACGTGGGGACGGCGGCGTTCCAGCGCGACGCCGAGCACGCGAACACCCGGACCCCGGTGCTGCGCACCCACGATCGCTGGGGACGGCGCATCGACGAGGTCGACTACGACGAGTCCTACCACCGGGTGATCGGCGCGGCCGTGGCCGCCGGCGCGCACACCTCGGCGTGGGCCGAGCCGGGCGCGGGCGCGAACGTCGACCGCGCCGCGGCGTTCCTCCTCTTCGCGCAGGTCGAGCCCGGGCATGCCTGCCCGATCTCGATGACCCACGCCGCCGTGCCCACGCTCGCGCTCGCCGCGCCGGGCCTCCGCGACGACTGGATGCCCCGGCTGCTCAGCCGCGAGTACGACCCGGAGCTGGGCGCCGGCGCCGGCCCCGACGGTGCTGACGGCGGCGGCGACGGCGACGGCGCAAGTGCCGACGCCCCGAAGCGCTCCGCGCTCGTCGGCATGGCGATGACCGAGAAGCAGGGCGGCAGCGACGTCCGCGCCAACACCACGGTCGCCGAGCCGACCGGCGACGACGGCCCGTGGGGCCGCGAGGTCGTGCTCACCGGCCACAAGTGGTTCTGCAGCGCGCCGATGAGCGACGCGTTCCTCGTGCTCGCGCAGGCGCCGGCCGGGTTGAGCTGCGTGTTCGTGCCGCGCGTGCGGCCCGACGGCACGCGCAATCCCTTCCGCATCGAGCGCCTGAAGGACAAGCTCGGCAACCGCTCGAACGCCTCGAGCGAGGTCGAGTTCCACGGCACCACGGGGTGGCTCGTCGGCGAGGAGGGCCGCGGCGTCGCGACGATCGTGCAGATGGTCACGCGCACCCGGCTCGACTGCGTGCTCGGCTCGGCCGCCGGCATGCGGCAGGCCGTCGCCGAGGCGGCGTGGCACGTGCGGCACCGGCGCGCCTTCGGCGAGCTCCTCGTCGACCAGCCGGCGATGCGCGCGGTGGTCGCCGACCTCGCCCTCGAGAGTGAGGCGGCGACCACGACCGCTCTCCGGCTCGCGCGCGCCTACGACGACGACGCGGATGCCACGGAGCAGGCGTTCCGCCGACTCGCGACGGCGGTCGCCAAGTACCACGTGTGCAAGCGGGGCGCCGGGCACGCGGCCGAGGCGCTCGAGTGCCTCGGCGGCAACGGCTACACCGAGGCGTGGCCGCTCGCCCGCCGCTACCGGGAGCAGCCGCTGCTCGCGATCTGGGAGGGCTCGGGCAACGTCATCGCCCTCGACGTGCTGCGCGTGCTCGGCCGCGAGCCCGACGCGTTCGCCGCGTTCTTCGACGTGGTCGGCCGGGCGGCGGCGGCGGATGCCTCCTTCGACCTCGCCCTGGCCCACGCCGAGTCCCTCGCCCGGGAGCTGGCCCGGGATCTCGCCGACCCGGGAGCCGGGGCATCCGTCGCCGCCCTCCGGGCCCGCGAGCTCGCCGAGCGGCTCGCGCTGGTGCTCCAGGGGTCGCTGCTGCTCCAGCACGCGCCCGCCGCCGTGGCGGACGCGTTCTGCGCGACCCGGCTCGGCGGCCGGGGCGGTCAGCAGTACGGGGTGCTGCCGCGCGGCGCCGACCTCGGGGCGCTCCTCGAACGGGCGTGACGGCGGCGTTCGCCCGGGTCACGAACTCGTCACGAAACCGCACACGCCCGATTCACCGGCTGTTCAGGCATTCGTGATGGGTTAGCGTTCTCGGGCAAGGCGCCCGACGACGTGCGCACCACCGATCGATGGGAATCCCAGTGACGATCCGGACGGCCGAGTACCCCAGGCCGAACCACTTCCTGCTCCACATCTCCGACACCCACCTCCTCGCAGGCGGCGGGAGCCTCTACGATCGCGTCGCGAGCGAGCGGCACCTGCGGCAGCTCTTCGACGAGTTCGAGGCATCCGGCGGACGCCCCGAGGCGATCGTGTTCACCGGCGACCTCGCCGACCGGGGCGAGCCCGACGCCTACCAGCGGCTGCGCCGCATCGTCGAACCCGTCGCCGAGCGGCTCGACGCGCAGGTCATCTGGGTGATGGGCAACCACGACGACCGGGCGGCGTTCCGCGAGCACCTGCTCGACCAGCCGGCCGGCATGACCCGCCCCGTTGACCGCGTCTACGACGTGAACGGGCTGCGCGTCATCACGATCGACTCGACCGTGCCCGGCTTCCACCACGGCGAGGTGAGCGGCGACCAGCTCGACTGGCTGGCCGAGGAGCTCGCGACGGATGCCCCGGACGGATCGATCCTCGCGATGCACCACCCGCCCGTGCCGAGCGTGCTCGACCTGGCCGTGTCGGTGGAGCTCCGTGACCAGGCCGGGCTCGCCGAGGTCGTCGAGGGCAGCGACATCCGCTCGATCATCGCCGGGCACCTGCATTACTCGTCGACGGCGACGTTCGCGGGCGTGCCCGTGTCGGTCGCATCGGCCACCTGCTACACGCAGGACCTCAACGTGCCCGTCGGCGGCACGCGGGGCCGCGACGGCGCCCGGGCGTTCAACCTCGTCCACGTGTACCCGACGACGGTGCTGCACTCGGTCGTGCCGCTCGGCGCGTTCCCGGCGCTCGACTGGATCGACGCGGCGGAGAGCCGTCGCAGGCTCGACGCCGGAGGCATCCGCATCGCCGCCGCGGCCGCCGCGCCGAGCACCGACGTCGGCCTCGACACCCGGCCGCTGGAGACCGTGCGGTAGCCGGCGCGCTCCCGCGTCCTACTCGACCAGCGACTCCGGCAGCGGCAGGGCGCGCGACGGGGCATCCGCCTCGGCCTGCTCCCACGGGGCCGGGAACGGGAAGTACCGGTCGAGGAAATCGGTGACCGCCGCGGTGCGCTCGGCGACCGAGATCTCGGGCTTCGAGCCGTCGTTCAGGCAGAACATGTCCTGGTCGCGCCGCTTCAGGAGCCGGTCCATCGCCGGCAGCGCCCGCTTCAGTGTCGTCTCGATGTACTGCACGCGCACCTGCGTCTGCGTGACGGCCTTGCCGGCCATGAGCGCGTAGTAGTGGTACAGCGAGTTCGTCACCGAGATGTCGGTCGCCGACCGGAACGGGCTCGCCGCGGTGCGGGCGAACTCCTCGGGGAAGGTCGCCTCGAGCTCGGCCATGACGCTCCGCCGCAGCGGCGCCGCGCAGTGCTCGAGGTGCCGCGTGGTCACCTTGCCGAACCTCGACCGCAGCAGGGCACGGTTGACGCGGGCGGCGTTCTCGAACCCGCTGCGCTCGGCGTTCGAGTCGCCGAGCCCGATGCGCGTGCCCGCCTCGACGAACTTCGTGACGCCGCCGGGGGAGAAGAACAGGTCGGGCGAGACCGCGCGGCCGAAGAACATGTCGTCGTTCGAGTACAGGAAGTGCTCGGCGAGGCCGTCGATGCGGTGCAGCTGGCTCTCGACGGCGTGCGAGTTGTGCGTCGGAAGCGCGGCTTCGTCGGCGAAGAACTCCTCGCTGCGCACGATCCGCACCTTCGGGTGGTCGGCCAGCCATTTCGGCGCGGGCGAGTCGGTCGCGATGAAGATGCGGCGGATCCACGGCGCGAACAGGTGCACGCTCCGCAGCGCGTACTTGAGCTCGTCGATCTGCCGGTAGCGGGCCTCCGAGTCGTCGCCGTCGCCGACGACGTAGCTCTGCATGCGCTTCGCGCGCTCCCGGATGAACTCGTCGCTGGAGCCGTCGACCCACGAGAACACCAGGTCGATGTCGAAGTCGACATCGCTGGCGAGCGGCGCCCACATGTGCTCGAGCGTCGCCCATTCGCGGCCGAACAGGTCGACCGCGTCCTCGACGGCCTCGCCGCGCGGCAGCGTCGTGCGCATGAGCGCGTTCGGCAGCGGCGCTTCGATCGTGTCCTCGCCGAACCGCCACAGCTCGAGCTGCACGGCCGTCGCCCTGCCATAGCGGAGGCGGCCGAGCGGCTCGACGCGCGGGCGGTACAGCCGGAACGCGGTGGCCTTGCGGTGCGCCGAGAGCCGGCCGTCGGCGAGCAGCACCGGCCGGGTGTCCTGCGCGCGGGCGGGCGCGATCGGCGCCGAGTAGAACGGCTCCTCGGCGAACGCCGCCGCGAGGGCCCGGGCGAGCGCCTTGCGCTCGGCGCGGTCGACCGCGATCACGGGTCGGTCGCCGTCGCCGCGGACGAGCAGGTGCCGGATTCCGGCGGCGTCGAGCACGTCGCGGATCGCGAGCAGGTCCTCCTCCATCGATTCGCGCGGGGTGAGGTGCCCGTTCCGCAGCGCGTACTCGCCCTTGCGGATCACGAGGTCGTCGCGGTCGAAGCGGGGTCCGGCGGGGAGCAGCACGAGCTCGGGCGCGTCGGAGGGGCCGACCGGATCGGGGGCGAGCGGTGAGGCGGGTTCTGCGGCGACGGCGCTGCGGGGGGATGCGGAACGGATGCCTGGCTCGCGATCGATCACGTGTGGCGGGTCTCCTGTCGGTCGGGGGAAGGAGGGAAGGTTCCGATTCTACGAGGGCGATGCCGTGCCGGCCCGATTCCCGGTGCCGGGTTGACAGGGGCGGTGGGGAAGGTTCGGGGTACCCCCCGGCGCGGCATCCGTCAACGGGGTGCGCCGCGCCGCCGCACGTCGTAGCGTCGGGGGAGGACGAGGAGGTGGCGGTGGCCGCACGCAACGTCGACCAGCTCGACGCCGTCGTCGTCGGTTCGGGCCCGAACGGCCTCGCCGCCGCCGTCACGCTCGCCCGCGCCGGCCTCTCGGTGCGGGTGCTCGAACGGAACGACACGATCGGCGGCGGCGCCCGCACCCTCGAGCTCACGCTCCCCGGCTTCCGGCACGACCTCTGCTCGGCGGTGCATCCGCTCGGCCTCGCCTCCGGGTTCTTCCGCGCCTTCGGGCTGCACCGGCGCATCCGCTTCGAGGTGCCCGCGCTCTCGTACGGCCACCCGCTCGACGGCGGCCGCGCCGGGCTCGCGTGGCGCGACCTCGACCGCACGGTCGACGAGCTGGGTGCCGACGGGCCGGCGTTCCGCCGACTGATGGAGCCGCTCGCCCGGCGAGCCGACCAGGTGGCGCGGTTCACCGGGACGTCGCTCGTCGGCGTGCCGCGGCATCCGATCACGACCCTGCGCTTCGGCCTGCGCGCGCTCTGGCAGGGCGGGCCGGCGTGGAACGCCGGGTTCGCCGAGGACGTCGCGCCCGCCATGCTGACCGGCATCGCCGCGCATGCGATCCTGCCGCTGCCCAGCCTGGGCGCCGCGGGCGGCGCGCTCGCGCTCGGCGCGTACGCGCACGACCGGGGCTGGCCGATCCCCGTCGGCGGCAGCCAGGCGATCAGCGACGCGATGGTCGACGACCTGGTCGCGCACGGCGGCGAGGTGGTCACGGGCGTCGACGTGCGCTCGCTCGCCGACCTGCCGACCTCGCGGGTGGTGTTGCTCGACGTGAGCGCGCGCGGACTCGCGCGGATCGCCGGCGACCGGCTCCCCGACCGCTACGTCGAGGCCCTCGAGCGGGTGCGCATCGGCAACGCGGTCGCGAAGGTCGACTTCGCGCTCGCCGAACCGGTGCCGTGGGCGAACCCCGACCTGCGTCGGGCGGGCACGCTGCACCTCGGCGGCACGCGTGCCGAGATCGCGGCGGCCGAGAACGCGGTCGCGCGCGGACACCACCCGGATGCCCCGTACGTGCTGGTGTCGCAGCCGTCGGTGTTCGACGCGACCCGGGCGCCCGCCGGGAAGCAGGTGCTGTGGACGTACACCCACGTGCCGCGCGGGTCGAGCGTGGACCGCGCCGAGGCCGTGATCGCGCAGGTCGAGCGGTTCGCGCCGGGGTTCCGCGACACGATCCTCGCGGTCTCGAGCGGCACCGCCGTCGACACCGAGGCGCACGACGTGAACTACGTGCTGGGCGACATCGCGACCGGCGAGCCGAACCTCGCGCAGCTCGTGCGCCGCCCGGTGCTCTCGCGCGACCCGTGGCGGACGCCGGCACGCGGCGTGTACCTCGCCTCCGCGGCGACCGCGCCGGGGCCCGGCGTGCACGGCCTCGCCGGATGGTACGCGGCGCGGAGCGCCCTGCGGCACGACTTCGGCATCACGCGGATGCCCCGCCTCGCGCCCGAGGCCTGAGCGCGCGGCGGCTCCCCGCGGCGGCATCCCTCAGAGGTCGACGACCTCGAGTTCGACCTCGACCGGGCCGCCGTCGACGAGCCCCTCCGCCTTCCGTACCGCCTGCTTCACGGGGAGCACGTACTGCCCCGACTTCGACTCGGGGAACACCGAGGTCGTCCAGGTGGTGCCGCCGACCCGCACCCGGACCCGCACGGCGCCGAAGCCGCGGGGCATCCGCGGGACCTCGCGGATGTCGTCGGAGGCCTCCTCGGGCAGGCGCACGAAGAACCAGTTGGCCTGGGCCTCCCACTCCCAGAGCGGCGCGGTGAACGTGAAGCGCATGGTCGGCACGCTACCGCGGGCCGCCGACACGAGCATCCGACGGCGGGGCGCCGTCGGCGTCAGGCCTCGGCGTCGCCGGCGTCCTTCGCGCGCCGGGCCGCGCGCTGCGCCTTGACCGCCCGGAAGGAGAGCTGCACGGTCACGAACGCGAGGAGCACGACGAACAGCCAGGTCGCGAGCTCGGGCGAGAGCAGGAACGACACCGCCACGCCGCCGAACGACGCGACGACCGCCGCGATGCCCACCGTGAGTCCCTGGCGCAGGTCGACGAGCTTCGCCCGCGTGTTCGCGACGGTACCGGTGATCGAGGTCGGGATCATGACGAGCAGCGAGGTGCCCTTCGCCACGAGGTCGCCCATGCCGAAGCCGCCGATGAACACGGGCACCATCAGCAGGCCGCCGCCGATGCCGAACAGGCCCGACGCGATGCCGACGAACAGGCCGAACGCGACCAGGAGCACCGCGACGAGCGGCGTCATCTCGAGGTGCGCGTCGGTGCGGTCGGGCACGTCGACGAGCACCATGCGGATCGCGATGAGCACGAGCAGGGCGATGAAGCCCCAGCGCAGCACCGTCAGCGGCAGGCGGCGCAGCAGCATCGCGCCGATCCACGAGCCGGCGATGCTGCCGATCGCGACGAACAGCGCGGCGAGCCAGTCGACCTGGCCGCCCACGAGGTAGCCGATCGATCCCGCGATCGACGCGGGCAGGATCGCCGCGAGCGACGTCGCCGACGCCCGCCGCTGGTCGAGGTGGGCGAGCCACATCAGCAGGGGCACCATGATGATGCCGCCGCCCACGCCGAACAGCCCCGAGAGGAACCCGCCGGCGAGGCCGATGACGATGAGGCGGACGAGGCTGACGGGCGCCGCAGGCGCGGCGGGGGCGGGCGTGGTCACCCGCCAAGCGTAACCGCGCGTCACACGGCCGGATGCCTCAGCCCGGCTCGACCTCGTCGCGCCACGAGTGCTGCGGGTCGAAGCCCAGCTCGCGCCGCGCCTTGTCGATCGACAGCAGGGTGTCGTTGACGCCGAGGTCGCCGCGCAGTTCGACGCCGGGGAACACCTCGGCGACGAGTTCCGCGTTCGGACGGGTCATCACCGTGTCGGCGGCCGCGATCACGTACCGCTCGAAGCCGGGCTTCGCGTTCCGCAGGGCGAGGCTCACCGCCTGCGCGCCGTCGCGCGCGTCGATGTAGCCCCAGAGGTTCCACTTGCGCAGGCGGGCGTCGGCGTCGAACGAGGGGAAGTCGGCGTAGTCCTCGGGGTCCATGACGTTCGAGAACCGGAATGCGGTGATCGACAGCTCCGGGTCCCAGCGCACGAGCTGGATCGCGAGCTGCTCCTCGAGGTGCTTCACGAGCGAGTACGTCGACTCGGGGCTCGTCACGTGCTCGTCGACGGGGATGTACGGCGGCGGCACGTCGAACGGCAGGCCGAGCACGGTCTCGCTGGAGGCCGTCACGACGCGCTTCACGCCGAGCCGGCGCGCGGCCTGCAGGACGTGGTACGTCGACAGCATGTTGTTGCGGAAGGTGGTGACGTCGTTCACCAGCCCCGGCGCCGGGATCGCGGCGAGGTGCACGATCGCGTCGGTGCCCGAGTGCTGCTCGTCGATGCCGGCGAGGGCGTCGACGACCTGCCCGTAGTCGGTGAGGTCGACGTGCACGACGCCGCCGCGCTCGCCGAGGCGGTCGAGGTTCACGACCTGGTGGCCCTCCTCGCGGAGGGTTCGGACGACGGTGCGGCCGAGCTTGCCCGAGCCGCCGGTGACCACGATGCGCATGACCCAAGTCTCGCACCGCCGCGTCCACGCGGATCGCGGCGTCCCCCCAGCTTTCCTCCCTAGGCTCGCGGCACACCCGCCCCGAAGGAGGAGCTCCGTGCAGTGCCCCAATGACGGCGCCGTGCTCGTGATGAGCGAGCGCAGCGGCATCGAGATCGACTACTGCCCCACCTGCCGGGGGGTGTGGCTGGACCGAGGCGAACTCGACAAGATCATCGAGCGCGCCGCGCAGGAGTTCGGGCCGCAGGCCGGCGCGGCCCCGGCGGCGCCCGCTGCGGCACCGCAGGCGCCGGTCCCGCCGCAGCCCTCGTACCCGGGCCGGCAGCAGCCCTATCCGGCGCAGGCGCCGCAGTCGTCGAACCCGATGGCCGACCTGCTCCGCGGCGTCACCGGAGGCGATCGCGGGTACGACCGCGACCGCGGCTACGACGGCGACCGCGGCTACGACGGCGACCGCGGCTACGACCGCGACGACCGGTACGGCCGGAAGCGCAAGAAGGACAACTGGCTCAGCGACCTGTTCGACTGAGCTCGGGCGGCGCCGTCGGGGACGGCGGCGCCGCAGCCACCTCCGCGCCGCGTACCAGGCGTGCCGCCGTGCGCCCGACCGCCAGCACGAGCCATCCGACCGCGACGATCGTGACGCCCAACGCCGCGCCGATCGAGTTCGCCAGCAGGTCGCGCGGGTCGGAGATGCGGTCGTCGAGCGGGATCTGCACGATCTCGACGACGACGCTGACGTCGACGGCCGCGACCAGCGCGCCGATCCAGCGCCGCGGGCCGAGCAACAGGGCGAACAGGGCCGCGAGCGGCACGAACATGGCCACGTTCGCCGCGAACTCGCGCGGCGAGCCGATCGCCCACGTGTCGGGGTCGAGCCAGATCGACGGCGTGAGCACGCCGTACTCGGCCTCCCACCCGATGGGATGCCACGACACGGTGCCGAGCGTCGCCCACGCCACCAGCGCGAGGTACGCCCCGGTGAGGAGGACGAGCGCGGCGCGGCGGGTCATGCCTCCAGCCTGACGCCGCCGCCTATGAAGCCGCCGGACATCCCCGGGCGATTCGCTGGGAGCCCGGCGCGCCGCCGTACGGACGCCGGATCCGCCCGGGTCGCCGGGCCGGCCCGCCGCCCGATCAGCCCTGAGCCGGCGCCCCGGCCGAGATGTTCACCAGCCAGCCGATGCCGAATCGATCGGTCAGCATGCCGAACGCGTCGCCCCACGGGGCGACCTCGAGCGGCTCGATGATCGTCGCGCCGTCGGAGAGCGCCTCCCAGTAGCGACGGAGCGTCGCGTCGTCGTCGCCCGAGAGCGAGATCGAGAAGCCGTTGGGCACGTGGTACTCCATGCCCGCGGGAGTGTCGGCGGCCATCAGCGTGAGGCCGGGGCCGTCGAGCTGGCCGTGCATCAGCTTGTCGTCGTCGGGGCCGCCGTCGCCCTGGCCGAACTCGGCGAACGTGCTCACGTTGAGCTCGCCGCCGAAGATCGAGTGGTAGAACTCGAGCGCCGAGCGGGCGTTGCCGTCGAAGCTGAGGTACGGGTTGAGTGTGACGGCCATGACGGCCTCCCTTCGTGGCGACGGCGTCGGCGACGCCGCCACGGGCGATTCTGCCCCTCCCCGCCGACGGCCGCGAGGGGGAGGGGCAGGCGCTCGACGTCAGTTCACGGGCGCGCCGCCGACGGTGACGTTCGGCCCCTGGAGGTCGACGTCGGGCAGCTGCACGTGGACCTCGTCACCGAGGTCGACCCGGCCCGGCAGCGAGGGCAGGCGCACCGAGCCCTCGCCCTTCGCCGCCGCGTTGCCGGCGGCCGTGCCGCCGACGAACGCGCCGAGCAGGTCCTTGATGGTGAGGCCCAGCGTCGAGCCGAGCATCGCGTCGACCTCGGTGATGCCCGAGACGGCGTTCTTCGCGAGCTGTCCCGCGCCGTCGGTCGACACGACCGTCAGCTGGTCGATGTTGCCCATCGGGGCGGCGAGCTCGCGCGCGAGCGCGGGCAGCACCTCGATGAGGCGCATCTGCAGCAGCGCCTCCGACTGCTCGGCGACGGCCTGCGCGGCCGCCTTCGTCGCGGCCGCCTCGGCCTGGCCCTTGGCGAGGATCGCCTCGGCCTCGGCCGCACCCTCGGCGGCGAGCGCCTCGGCGGCGGCACGACGGGCGTCGCGGTCGGCGTCGGCCTGGAGGCGGGCGGCCTGCGCGGCGGCCTCGGCGGTGACGCGGACCCGGTAGGCCTCGGCGTCGGCGACCGCGTTCACCTCGCTCTCGAGCTCGGCCTTGCGGAGGTTGGCCTTCTTCTGCGCGGTGATCTCCTGCTGGGCGACGACCTCCTGCTGGCTGAGGGCCTCGGCGAGCGGGCGGGCGGCCGCGGCCTCGGCGGTCGCCTTGTCGGTCGCGCGCTGCAGTTCGGCCTTGCGCAGCCAGAGCGCGGCCTCGCGCTCGGCGACGGCCTGGTCGGCGGCGATCTGCGCCTCGCGGGACTCGCGCGTGGCCTGCGACTCGGCGACCTCGGCCTGCTTGCGCACCTTCGCCTGCTCGGCCCGGCCGAGGTCCTCGATGTAGCCGTTCGAGTCGCTGATGCCCTTGATCTCGAACGAGTCGACGTCGAGGCCCTGGTTCTCCAGCGACTTGCGGGCGATGTCGAGCACCGCGGCGCTCAGCTCGTC
Organism: Agromyces sp. MMS24-K17; assembly: GCF_043950245.1. Classification (GTDB taxonomy): domain Bacteria; phylum Actinomycetota; class Actinomycetes; order Actinomycetales; family Microbacteriaceae; genus Agromyces. Next base: position 1,650,467 of record NZ_CP171640.1, read on the forward strand.
GCGCTTGTTGATGATGGTGAGGACGTCGGTGGCGCCGACCGAGGAACGGAGCGAGCCCGACAGCACCTCGAGGGCGAAGGCGTCGATGTTCTTGTCCTGCCCGAGGAAGCGCTGGGCGGCGGCGCGGATCGAGGCGTCGGTGTCGCCGACCTTGACGATGGCGACGGCGTCGACGTTCATGGTGATGCCGTTGGCGGTCTGGGCGACGGCCTGGATGTCGATCGCGCGCGAGCGCAGCGAGATCTTGTGCGCCTTCTGGAAGAACGGCATGACCCAGACGCCCTGGCCGTGCACGACGCGCTGGCCCGACTGCTCGGTCTCGATGCCGTCGACGAGCCGGCGCTTCGAGCGCTTGCCGGTGATGATCACGGCCTCGTCGGGGCTGACGTTCTTGTAGAGCACCTTCGCGTAGATGAACACGAAGAGCACGACGACGAGGACCGCCGCGACGATGGCGAGGATCGGATTGGAGAGGAGGTCGGGCACGACGGAGCGGTCCTTTCGAGGGTCACCCGGGCGGCGGGTCGGCCGCCCGCGGAGGTGGGGTGCTCGCATGCTAGCGGGCGCAGGAGGCGAATGGGGAGATCGGCTCCGGTTCGAGGTGACACGGACGGGTGAGCCGGGTGTTGACAGTCCGCAGCGACGGGCGTACATTAATCAACCAATAGGTTGATCAACTGAAAGGTTGATAATGCAGTTCGATCCCAGTGCCGAGACACGGCTCGACCGGGCGTTCCTCGCCCTCGCCGACCCGGTCCGTCGCGGGATCATCGCACGGCTCAGCCGAGGACCGGCCACGGTCAACGAACTCGCCGAGCCCTTCGAGATCACCAAGCAGGCGGTCTCGAAGCACATCCAGGTCCTCGAGCACGCGGGGCTCGTCACCCGCACCCGAGACGGCCAGCGCCGCCCGGTGCACCTCGCACCGGCCGCGCTCGAGGACCTCACCGCCTGGATCGACCGCTACCGGCTCATCCACGAGCAGCGGTTCCGGGCACTCGACGCGCTGCTGGCGACGCCGCCGGCCGCAAGCGACAAGGAGCAGGGATCATGAGCAACCCCGTCACCATCACCGCCCCCGAGGGGCTTCCCTTCATCGAGATCGTCCGCGAGTTCGACGCACCCGTGGCCGCCGTCTTCGGTGCCCACCGCGACCCCGAACTCGTGCGCCGGTGGCTCGGCCCGAACGGGTACGAGATGGACATCGCGGAGTGGGACTTCACCACGCACGGCGCCTACCGCTACGTGCACCGCGACCCGGAGGGCAACGCCTGGGGCTTCCACGGCACCTTCCACACCGTGCGCGACGACGAGTTCGCCGTGCAGACGTTCGAATTCGACGGCGTGCCCGACGTGGTCGCCGTCGAGACGATCACCTTCGAGGACCTGGGCGGCGGCCGCACCCGGCTCACCGGCCGGTCGACCTACCCCAGCGTCGAGGCCCGCGACGGCATGGTGCAGTCGGGCATGGAGCGCGGCCTCCGCGAGGGCTACGAGCGCCTCGACGAGATCGTCGCGGAGGGGTGAGCACGATGCCCGAGATGGACTGGACCCTCGAGGTCGTCATCGTGCCGGTCTCCGACCTCGACCGGGCGATCGAGTTCTACCGCGACCGGGTCGGCTTCGTGCTCGACCACGACACGCACGCCGGTGACCAGCGGTTCGTGCAGCTCACCCCGCGCGGCTCCGGCTGCTCCATCGTGATCGGCACGCTGCCCGCGCAGAACGAGATGGCGCCCGGGTCGCTGAAGGGCGTGCAACTGATCGTGGCCGACGCCGAGGCCGCGCGCGCCGAGCTCGTCGGCCGCGGCGTCGATTGCGGCGAGATCATGGTGATCGACCCGCGCGACGGCGGCACCTTCTTCGGGTTCTCCGACCCCGACGGCAACAGCTGGGCGGTGCAGCAGATCACCGCGCGAGCGGCGCAGCCGCTCATCCCGCACGAGGCCAGGCAGCGGTTCGGCGCCGAGCAGGAGGCATCCGACCGCGCGTGACGTGCCGGCCGGCGGTCGAGCCCGTCGAGACCACGCAACCACCGGTGGCCGAGCCTGTCGAGACCACGACGGGCTCGACCACCGGCGGCGGTGGTTTCGACAGGCTCAACCACCGGCGGTCGACCGCCGGGGTGCGACTACTTCTTCCAGACCTGCACGACGCTCGGCCGCGGGCCGCCCCACGCGCCGCCGGCCAGCGAGCCCGGCGCGACGTAGTCGGGGAAGAACGAGGTCTGCGCCGCCCACGTGCCGTTCTCGCCCGGGTGCTGCACGGCGACGTACACCATGCGGTCCTCGTCGCGGATCACGGGCCCGCAGGTCTCCGACTCGCGCGGCACCGACAGGAACTGCTGCACGTGCCCGCGCTCGGGGCCCTCGAGCGGCACCTTGAACAGGCCGTCGCAGAGGCCGATCGTCGAGGGCGCGCCGTCGGTCGAGATCCAGAGGTTGCCCTCGGAGTCGAACGCGACGTTGTCGGGGCACGAGATCGGCGACACCTTGTCGGCCGGGAAGCCGGCGAAGTACGTCGACGGGTTCGTCGCCGGGTCGCCGCAGACGAGCAGGATGCTCCAGCCGAACGTCGTCGCGCGGGCGTCGTCGCCGGCCTCGGTGATCTCGATCACGTGGCCGTCGCGGTTGTTCGACCGCGGGTTCACCTCGGTCGCGCCCTCCTTGCCGGGCTTGCCGCGGTCGGTGTTGTTCGTGCAGGCGATGTACACGCGTCCGGTGCGCGGGTTCGGCTCGACGTCCTCGCAGCGGTCCATCTTCGTCGCGCCGACCGCGTCGGCGGCGAGGCGGGTGTTGACCAGCACCTCCTCGGTCGTGAAGCCGGGGACCTGGCTCACGCCGTCGATCACCAGCGCGACCCACTCGCCCGTTCCGTCGAACTGCCCGTCGCTCGGCAGCGCGCCCGTGCCGGTGATCTCGGCCGCCGGCGAGTCGCCCGTGAAGCGCGCGACGTAGAGCGAGCCGGCAGAGAGCAGCTTCTTGTTCGCTGAGCGGTGCGCGATGCCGTTGCGGTACCGGTCCTTCGACACGAACTTGTAGAGGTAGTCGAAGCGCTCGTCGTCGCCCATGTACGCGGCGACGTGGCCCGACTTGCCGACGATGACGTTCGCGCCCTCGTGCTTGAATCGGCCCAGCGCGGTGTGCTTCACCGGCGGCTCGTTCGGGGCGAGCGGGTCGATCTCGACGATCCAGCCGAAGCGGTTCGGCTCGTGCTCGTAGCCCGGGTTGCGGGCGTCGAAGCGGGGGTCGACGGCCTCCCAGCCGCGCGCCGTCGCCTTGTCGGCGAGGCCGTACCGGAGGTCGGCCGTGCTCGTGCCGGCGGTGCGGAAGTACCCGTTGAAGTTCTCCTCGCCCGAGAGCACCGTGCCCCAGGGCGTCGTGCCGCCGGCGCAGTTGCCGAGGGTGCCGAGCGCCTTCGTGCCGGTCGGGTCGGCGGTCGTCTTCAGCAGGTCGGAGCCGGCGGCGGGGCCGTCGAACCGGAACTCGGTGCTCGCGGTCACGCGGCGGTTCAGCGGGGCGCCGACGAGGTACTTCCACGGCTTCTTGCGGCCGGTGCGGTAGAGCTGCACGACGGCCATGCCGTGGGCGGCCATGCCGATGCGGCGCTGCTCGTTCAGGGTCGCCTCGTCGGCGGCCGGCGGGAACATGATGTTCTCGTTCGTGTACTCCTGGTTGGCGACGAGCACCGCCGTGTAGCCGAGCGGCCCCTCGATGATGTCGAGGTAGTCGTTGTTGTACCCGAACTGGCGGGCCTGGAGCTCGGCGGTCTGCTTCGACGGGTCGAACGCGTCCTTCTTCGAGAACAGCGGGTCGCCCCAGCGGATGATCGGCGACCACGTGTAGCCGTCGGGCACGACGAACGCGTCGGTGACGGCGGGCTGCGGGGCGATCGGGGTGAACGGCAGCTTCGAGGGCTGGGCGGCGTACGCCGACGGCGCGTCGCCGGCGACCGACGTGCCGATGACCACGGCGGCGGCGCCGACGGCCGCGCCCGCGAGGAGGGTGCGGCGCGACATGCTCGCGGAGACGACGTCGCGGAAGTAGGCGTTGTCGGACTGGTTCGGGACGGGGTGGAAGCACGCGTCGGCGCACTTCAGGTGGCAGGTGACGGCGCTGCGCTTGCCGGTCGTGTGGCCCTGCATCGGCAGGAGCGGGATCAGGGCGCGGCGGCTCGGGGCGAGCGCGGGAGCGGCGGGCGCCGGCGCTGCGGGGCGGGCGGCCGCGGGGTGGTCGATCGTCGTCATCGGGGAGTCCTCCGGTGGTCTCGGGCGGTCGGGGCCGGCGGGGTCGGGTCGCGCCCGCGCGGCTCGGTGCCCAGCGTGGCCCGCGTCCGAGGGCCACGGGCGAATCCCGGATGACTGCCGGGTGAACCTTCCGTGACGCGACCCTGTCTTTCGTCGCGTGACAGGAAGGGACGCATGGTTCCGATTCGCCATTGCATCACCGCCGGGGCCGGTGGATCATGTCGGAGGGGGAAGCGATGGGGCGTGAGTCGAGGGCCTACTGGCTCGATGCGGGTGACCGGGCTGCCGTGGTCCTGCGGCTGGAGTGGGATGCGCTGACGGTGCGCGGCGACCGGCGGGCGGTGGTCCCGCGGAACGAGTTCCAGCGGGTCGGCGAGCACGACGGCGTCGTGGAGCTGGATGCCGCGTCGGGACGCTACCGGTTCCAGCTCGGCCGGGCGGCGTCCGACTGGGCGGCCGCGCTCGCCGCGCCGCCGCGCCCGCTCGACGAGAAGCTCGGCGTCGGGTCGGAGGTCTCGGTCGCCGTCCGCGGCGACCTGCCCGTCGACGTGCTCGAGGAGGCCCTCGTCGACTCGCCGCGGCTCCCGCCGTGGGAGGCCGACGTGGTGGTCGCCGTCGTCCCCGACGAGGACGACCTCGCGGGCCTGCCCGACTGGCTCCAGGAGACCGGCGTCACGTCGCCGGTGTGGGTCATCCACGGCAAGGGCCGCGACTGCCTCGCCCCGGGTGACGCGGTCGTGCGGCGCGTCATGCGCGACGCCGGCTACCGCGACACGAGCACGAGCGCCGTCGCCGAGTGCTGGTCGGCGACCCGCTACTCGCCCGCCGGCCACTGACCTGCGACGATCGGGGGATGGCCTCGACCGATCCCGCCGTCCTCCGCTACGCCGCCTTCACGGCCGACCCCGCCGGTGGCAACCCCGCCGGCGTCGTGCTCGACGCGACCGGGCTCGACGACGCCGCCATGCAGGCCATCGCGACCGAGGTGGACTACGCCGAGACCGCGTTCCTCGTCGGCGTCGACCCCGACGGCGCCCGGGTCATCCGCTACTTCTCGCCCATCGCCGAGGTGCCGTTCTGCGGCCACGCGACCATCGCGACCGCGGTCGCGCTCGCCGAGCGCGACGGGCCGGGCACGATCCGCTTCCGCACCCCCGTCGGCGAGGTGTCGATCGGCACCACGGCGGATGCCTCCGGCGCGAGCGCCGCCTTCACGAGCGTCGAGCCGGTCGTGGTGCCGCTGCCCGACGCCGACCTCGATCGGGTGCTCGCGCTCCTCGGGCTCGGCCTCGACGACCTCGACGAGGCGCATCCGCCGCGGCTCGCGGCAGCCGGCAGCCCGCACCCCGTGCTGGTGCTGCGCGATGCGGCCGCGTTCGACGGCTTCACGTTCGACCCGGCCGAGGCTCGGGCGCTGATGGACGAGCGGGGCTGGCCGGCGACGATCGCCGTGTTCCGGAAGGTGGACGCCGACGATGCCGGCGGCCGGTACGAGGCGCGCAACGTCTTCCCCGTCGGCCGCATCACCGAGGACCCGGCGACCGGGTCGGCGGCGGCCGCCTTCGGCGGGTACCTGCGGGCGCTGGGCCTGGTGGACCCGCCCGCCCGGGTCGTGATCGCGCAGGGCCGGCACGTCGGCCGTCCGGGCGAGCTCGTCGTGGACGTGCCCGCCGCCGGCGGGGTCGTCGTGACCGGCCGAGCGGTGCCGATCGGCTGAGACGGGGCATCCGTCGGCGCCTTCCGACCCGCCGTGGGCCGGAGCACGCAGGGGTAGCGTGGATCGCATGCAGACCCGCGTTCTCGGCCGTACCGGCCGCACCGTCTCCGTGATCGGCCTCGGCACCTGGCAGCTCGGCGCCGACTGGGGCGAGGTCGACGAGGCCGACGCCCTCGCCGTGCTCGACGCGGCGTACGACGCCGGCGTCACGGTCTTCGACACCGCCGACGTGTACGGCGACGGGCGCAGCGAGGCGCTGATCGGCCGCTGGCTGCGCGAGCACCCGGACTCGGGCGTGACCGTGGCGACGAAGCTCGGGCGCCGCCTCCCGCAGGAGCCCGAGAACTACTCGATGGCGAACTTCCGCGCCTGGACCGACCGCTCGCGCGCCAACCTCGGCGTCGACACGCTCGACCTCGTGCAGCTGCACTGCCCGCCGACCGTCGTCTACTCGACCGACCGCGTGTTCGACGACCTCGACACCCTGGTCGCCGAGGGCGCGATCGCGAACTACGGCGTCAGCGTCGAGACCGTCGAGGAGGCGCTCACCGCGATCGCGCGGCCGAACGTCGCGACGGTGCAGATCATCCTCAACGCGTTCCGGCTGAAGCCGCTCGACGAGGTGCTGCCCGCGGCCGAGGCCGCCGGCGTCGGCATCATCGCGCGCGTCCCGCTCGCCTCGGGCCTGCTGTCGGGCCGCTACACGCTCGACACCACGTTCGCCGCGAACGACCACCGCACCTACAACCGGCACGGGGAGTCGTTCGACGTCGGCGAGACCTTCTCGGGCGTCGACTACGCGACGGGCGTGCGCGCGGCCGGCGAGTTCGCCGAGCTGGCCCGCGCCGCGGCGGTGCACGCGACGACGGCGCAGGTCGCGCTGGCGTGGATCGCGGGGCTGCCGGGCGTGAGCACGGTCATCCCGGGCGCCCGGTCGCCCGAGCAGGCCCGAGCGAACGCCGCCGCCGGGTCGCTCGCCCTGCCCGCTTCGCTCGACGAGGGCGTGCGCGAGTTGTACGACCGCGAGCTGCGGGCGGCGATCCACCCGCGCTGGTAGCGGCGCGGTGTGGGGCGGGTCGGGCGCCCGGGTACCCGGGCTGGCCCGGCCGCCTCAACGGGCCCGGCTTGCCCGGTCTGGCCCGGTCGCCCGGGCCGCCCCGGCCGGCCCTCTGCTCGCGTGTCGATCGCTCCCGCGGATGAGGAGAAGCGGGGGACGCCCCGGCGTGCCGCGGCGCGACGCGCCGACGGCCGCCGGATTCCTCCTCATCCGCGGATGGCGGCGGATGCCTCGGGTGTGACGGATGCCTCGGGTGTGACGGATGCCCCGGGCGTGGCGGATGCCTCGACCGATCCGGACGGCACGGATGCCTCCGCCGGCCCGAGCGGCTCGACCCGCGCCGTCCGGGGCGCGGCGGCGACCGCGTCTGCGGCGCCGCACCGGGCGACCTGCGCGATCCACGCGTCGCGCCGTTCGGGGGTGGAGAACCGCACCGCGGGCAGGCGCGTGATGCCGCGCACCTGCACGCCGCAGTAGCGCAGCACGGCCCGGGCGAGCGACGTCTCGCTGGCGTTGCGGTAGACGAGCCGGTTCCAGAAGCCGGGCGAGTCCATCGTCATGACGAGTCGCGCGGTGCGGCCGGCGAGCAGCGGGTCGGAGACGTGCCCGCGCCCGTAGCGGAACGCGAACCCCGACGTGTAGACCCGATCGATGTAGGCCGACAGCGCCGCCGGGTACGTGCCCCACCACTGCGGGTAGGCGAACACCAGGTGGTCGGCCCAGGCGACGTCGTCCTGCAGGTCGCGGATCACCGGGTCGAGGTGGTCGCGCGTGCCGTCGCGCGGGACGCGCAGGTCGTCGCGGTCGGCCGGGTCGTGCGGGAAGCGGATCGTCGCGAGGTCGGCGACGCGCACCTCGGCGCCCGCGGAGCGGGCGGCCTCGGCGTAGGCGGTGCCGAGGGCGTGGACGTAGGAGTCGGCGAGCGGCGTGCCGATGACGAGGAGGATGCGACGCATCACGTGCCTTTCTGGTCGAGGAGCGCGAGGAGCGTTCCGAGGTCGCGGTGCAGGGCGCCGAGGTCGAACTCGGCGTCGTCGAAGAGGTCGGTGAAGCTCTCGTCGAGATCGGCGGTCGCGCGCACGACGAGGTCGAGGCCGTCGTCGGTGAGCGCGACGACGAGCCGGCGGGCGTCGGCGGGGTCGGGCATGGTGCGCACCCACCCGGCGGCGACGAAGCTGGGCAGCCGCTTGCTGACGGCGGCCTTCGTGATGTGCAGGCACTCGGCCAGCTCGGTGAGGTCGGGATGCCCCGGCCGCTGGATGCCCGCGAGCACCGCGAGCACCATGAACTGGCTGTAGGTCATGCCGAAGCGGCTCCGCAGGTGCTGGTCGGCGAAGGCGTCGAGCCGGTCGACGAGCAGGTGCAGGGTCACGGTGACGCGGTCGCCGAGCGGCGAGTTCGCGGGGTCGTGGTGCAGATCGGTCACGGGAGACAGTCAACTGGTTGACGATCTGATTGTCAACCAGTTGACCAAATTGGCTGCGGCCGGTCCGGCCCCGGCTCGAGCCATCCGTTCCCATCGCGGATGAGCCATCCGTTCCCATCCCGGATGAGGAGGAATCGGACCGCCGCCGGCGCGTCGGCAAGCGACACGCCGGCGCGCGGCTGATTTCTCCTCAGCGGGTGCGGGTGCGGGTGCGGGTGCGGGTGCGGGTGCGGCTGCGGCTGCGGGTGCGGGCGCGCGGGCTCACCGCCGCCGCTCGAACTCCCACCCGGTGATCCACTCCGGGTCCTCGCCGTGCGCGTACGCGTAGGCCCGGGCCTCGGCACGGGCGGCGTGCCAGTCCTCCGCGATGGCGGCCGCCTCCGGCCCGTCCTTCAGCCCGGGCACCCGCTCGAGCACGTCGAGCGCGAGCCGGTACCGGTCGAGGTCGTTGAGGTGCACCATGTCGAACGGCGTGGTCGTCGTGCCGTTCTCCTTGAACCCGCGCACGTGGATGTTGCCGTGGTTCGTGCGCCGGTACGTGAGCTGGTGGATCAGCGTGGGGTACCCGTGGAACGCGAACACGACGGGCCGGTCGACGGTGAAGATGCGGTCGAACGCCGGGTGCTCGAGGCCGTGCGGATGCTCCTTCGAGTCCTGGAGCCGCATCAGGTCGACCACGTTCACGAACCGCAGCCGCAGGCCGGGGATGCGCTCGCGGAGCAGCTGCGCCGCGGCGATCGCCTCGAGCGTGGGCACGTCGCCGGCGCTGGCGAGCACGACGTCGGGCTCGAGCCCCGGGTCGTCCTCGCTGCCCGCCCAGTCCCAGATCGAGACGCCCGCCTCGCCGTGTCGGCGGGCCTCCTCGATGGTCAGCCACTGCGGCTGCGGCTGCTTGCCGGCGACGACGACGTTCACGTGGTCGACCGTCTGGAAGCAGTGCTCCATGGTCACGAGCAGGCAGTTCGCGTCGGCCGGGAGGTAGACGCGCACGACCTCGGCCTTCTTGTTCACGACGATGTTGAGGAACCCGGGGTCCTGGTGGGAGAAGCCGTTGTGGTCCTGCCGCCACACGTGGCTCGACAGCAGGTACGTGAGCGACGAGATCGACGCGCGCCACGGGATGTCGTCGGAGGCCTGCAGCCACTTCGCGTGCTGGTTGAACATCGAGTCGACGATGTGGATGAACGCCTCGTAGCTGGTGAGCAGCCCGTGCCGCCCGGTGAGCAGGTAGCCCTCGAGCAGGCCCTGCATGAGGTGCTCGCTGAGCGCCTCGATCACGCGGCCCTCGCGGGCGAGGTGCACGTCGCCGGCGACGAGCTCCTCCGCCCAGGCGCGCTCGGTCACCTCGAACACGGCGTCGAGGCGGTTCGAGGCGACCTCGTCGGGCCCGAAGAGGCGGAACGACGTCGGATGCCCCGCCATCACGTCGCGCAGCCAACGCCCGAGCACGCGCGTGGACTCGCCCTCGACCCACCGGCTCTCGGGGATCTCGATCGCGTGCGCCTCGATCGGCGGCAGGTCGAGCGGCCGGCGCAGCACGCCGCCGTTCGCGTGCGGGCTCGCGCTCATGCGGAGGTCGCCGTCGGGCACGAGCGGCGCGAGGGCGGCGGCCGGGCGGCCGTCGGCGTCGAACAGCTCCTCGGCGCCGTAGCTGCGCAGCCACTCCTCGAGCAGGGCGAGGTGCGCCGGGTTGTCGCGCACGCCGTCGAGCGGCACCTGGTGGGCGCGGAACGTGCCCTCGACGGGGACGCCGTCGACCTCCTTCGGGCCGGTCCAGCCCTTCGGGGTGCGCAGCACGATGAGCGGCCAGCGTGGGCGCGGGGCATCCGAATCGCCCGGGGCATCCGATGCGCCCGTGGCATCCGACCCCGACGCGGCCGACCGCGCGGCCTGCCGGATGTCGCGGATCGCGTCGTACGCGGCGTCGAGCGCGTCGGCCATGCGCGCGTGGACGAGCATCGGGTCCTCGCCGTCGAAGCCGCCCGTGACGAAGATCGGCGCGTAGCCGTGCCCGACGAAGAACGCCGCGAGCTCCTCCTCGGGGATGCGCGCGAGCAGCGTCGGGTTCGCGATCTTGTACCCGTTGAGGTTCAGGATCGGCAGCACCGCGCCGTCGGTGACGGGGGAGAGGAACGCGTGCGCGCGCCAGCTCGCCGCGAGCGGCCCGGTCTCGGCCTCGCCGTCGCCGATGACGCACGCGACGACCAGGTCGGGGTTGTCGAGGGCCGCGCCGTACGCGTGCATGAGCGAGTAGCCGAGCTCGCCGCCCTCGTTGATGGAGCCGGGCGTCTCGGGCGCCGCGTGCGACGGGATGCCGCCGGGGAATGAGAACTGCCGGAACAGCCGCTGCATGCCCGGGCCGTCGGCCGTCACCTCGGGGAACAGCTCGCTGTACGTGCCCTCGAGCCAGGTGTTCGCGACCATCGCGGGGCCGCCGTGGCCGGGACCGCAGATGTAGATGGTCGGGGTGCCGCGCCGGGCGATGACCCGGTTGAGGTGCGCGTAGACGAGGTTCAGCGCGGGCGACGTGCCCCAGTGGCCGAGCAGGCGCGGCTTGATGTCGTCGCGGGTGAGCGGGCGCTCGAGCCGGGCGTTGTCGAGCAGGTAGATCTGCCCGACGCTCAGGTAGTTCGCGGCGCGCCACCACGCGTCGACGGTCTCGAGGTCGACGGTCGCGCCGTCGACGGATGCCTCGCTGCCCGATGCCGGTCCGGCGGATGCCTCGCCGGCATGCCGCCCGGTCGTCGTCGTGCCCGTGTCGCCCATCGGAACCCCCGTTCGATGCCACCGGTGCCGGATGCGCCGGCGGAGCGGCCCCCCGCTCCCACCGAGCCTAGGCCGGGCCGTGCCCGCGGCGCAGCAGTAGGCTCGAAGCGATGCCCCGTGTTCAGCCGCCCGCCACGAAGGCGGGGTGGTGCGCGTGATCGGCATCGTGACCGGGTTCGCGGTCATCGGCCTGGCGATCCTCGTCGGCTGGATCGCGGCGCGCACCGGCGTCGTCGGGCCGGAGGCCCGGCCCGTGCTCGCCCGGCTGAACTTCAGCGTGCTGGCGCCGTTCCTGCTCTTCTCGGTGCTCGCGACGGCCGACGTCGGCGCGCTGTTCTCGTCGCTCCTGCCGGTGTCGGCGATCGCCGCGGTGACGATGATGGCGATCTCGGCGGCGGTGTCGCTGCTGCTGTTCCGGCGGTCGGTGCCGCAGACCGTGATCGGGTCGCTCGGCGCGGGGTACGTGAACGGCAACAACTTCGGCATCCCGATCGCGCTGTACATGCTCGGCGACGCGGCGTACTCGGCGCCGGTCGTGCTGCTGCAGCTCGTGCTGTTCGCCCCGGTCGCGCTCGCCGTGCTCGGGGCGACCGTCGAGGGCCGCACCTCGGTCGCCGCGATCGTGCGCGGCACCCTCGGCAACCCGATCATCATCGGGTCCCTGCTCGGCGTCGGCGTGGCCGTCTCGGGGATCGAGCTGCCCGCCGTCGTGCTCGAGCCGATCTCGTTCATCGGCCATGCGACGGTGCCGCTCATGCTCATCGCCTACGGCATGTCGCTGCACGGGCAGCGCGTGCTCGCCGCCGGCGCCGGCCGGCGCGACGTGCTGCTCGGCTCCCTGCTGAAGCTCGTCGCCATGCCGCTGCTCGCGTGGGCGCTCGCGAGGTTCGCATTCGGGCTGTCGGACTTCGAGGTGTACGCGGTCACCGTGCTCGCCGCGCTGCCGACCGCGCAGAACGTGTTCGTGTTCGCGCAGCGGTACTCGACGGCCGAGATCGTCGCGCGCGACACGGTGCTCGTGACGACGGTCGGGTCGGTGCCCGTGCTCGTCGGGGTGGCGCTGCTGCTCGGAACCTGAGGCGACCGACCGGCGGGTCGCCGCCCGGCGTCGGCGGCGCCCGGCAGGATGGCGTCGGAAGGAGCGCCGATGCCGTTCGAGCGACACGACGGGGCACCGCTCGACGCGGTGCGCCTGGCCCAGCGACCGGCCGACGGGTACCGGTTCGACCTCGTCGAGGGATTCGCCTACGTCGACCCGGTGACGGGCGCGCGGTACCCGGTGCCCGGTGCGGGCGAGGCATCCGCCGTCGTCGCGACCGACCTCGCGTCGGTGCCGTCGGCGCTGTGGGGGTTCATCGCGAGCTACGGCCGGCAGTCGGCGCCGGCGCTGCTGCACGACCACCGGTCGCTCGTCGCCGACGAGCTCGCCCGTACCGACCGCCGAGCCGCGCTGGTGCAGCGGCGCGAGGACGACCGGGTGTTCCGCACCGCGCTCCGCGAGCAGCGCGTGCCGCTGCTGCGCGCGTGGCTCATGTGGGGGTGGGTGTCGGCCGATCGCGAGCGCACGTTCAACGGGGCGCTCGGCGGGGTCTTCGTCGTGCAGGCGGTGCTCGGCGCGCTGGCGGTGATCGCCGCCCTGGTGTTCGTGTGGTGGCAGCCCGCGTGGCTGCTGCTCCTGCTCGCGCCGGCCGTCGGCGCGCTGTGGTGGGGCCGGCTGGCGCCGCTGCAACTCGTGCTCGCCTATGGCAGCGGCCTGCTGGGCCCGCTCGTCGGCCTGCAGCTCGTCGCGCTGCTGCCGTTCCGGGCGATCGAGGCGCTCGTCGAGCTCGTCACCGGGGGAGACCCCGGCGGGGTGGTGCGGCCGACGGCGGTGCCGCCGGCAGGGGGCGGGCTCGGGGACCCGGCGCGGGGACGCGACTGAGCGCGACCCCGCACCGGCGGCGGCCGCTCACCGGCGGGCGCGTCGACGCTGCAGGGCCGCGTACGCCTGCAGCAGGCGGGGCATGACCAGGTAGACCGCGGTCGGCACGATCACGATCGTGAGCACGAACGCGCGCAGCACCGGATGCCACGTGGCGGACACCGGGCCGACGAGCGCGAGCCCGACGGCGACGAGTGGGAAGATCGCGAGCCACGTGAGCAGGGCGCGGACGTGGATCGAGGGCGGGGCGGGTGCGGAGGGCGCCGACGGGACGACGGGCGTGCTGGCGGTGGTGGGCATGACGACTCCGATCTGAAAGCAACCAACTGGTTGGTTGTGATTGAACCATGCCATCGCGCGGTTCGCAACCATCTGGTTGGAATCGGCGGTACCATCGACCCATGGCCTGGGACACCGACCGAACCAAGCGACTGCTGCTCGACGCCGCGATCGACGAGTTCAGCAGGTGGGGCCTCGCCGGGGCGCGAGTCGACCGCATCGCCGCCGCCGCCGGCGTCAACAAGGAGCGCATCTACCAGTACTTCGGCAAGAAGGACGACCTGTTCCGCGCCGCCCTCGCCGGCGAACTCGCCGCCGCGCGCGAGGAGGTGCCAATGACCGGCACCGGGCCGGAGGCCGTCGCCGACTACGCCGGACGGCTCTTCGACCACCACCTCGCGAATCCCCGCATCGCCCGCCTGGTCTTCTGGGAGGGACTCGAGCTCGGCGCCGAGCCGGATCGCGATCCCGAGCGCGCGGCGTACCACGACGGCAAGGTCGACGGCTTCGCCGCCATGCTGCCCGGCGCCGACCGCGCCGACGCGGCCGAGCTCCTGCTCACCCTGGTCACCCTCATCGACGGCTGGCCCGTGCTGCAGCAGCTCGACGCGTACATCGCGGGCGGCGACGGGCCCGACGGTCGCGCCGCCGGGCGCCGTCGCCGCGCCGTCGTCGACACGATGCGCGCCATGGCCGCCGAGCTCACCGCCGACGCGGGCTGAGCAGCCGACGGCCGACGGCCGATCCGGAGGGTCAGGGCTATCCCTGATCCCCCTGGCCCCACCCGGCCCGTAGCCTGACAGCGATCGGTCCGACCGCTGCAGGGGGAACTGACGCGAGGACCGATCGCGAGCCGGCCCCGCCGTGATCCGAACTCATCGGCGGAGGCCGGCTCCCCCGTTCTCGCCCCAATGCTCGGCCCCGATCCTCCGGGGCACCCCCGCGTCGGATCAGGGAGGCCACCGATGCCGCAGGCCCACCCGCTCCGTAGCGTCCTGTTCCGTCGCGCCGGCGAACGGCGCCGCCCCCAGACAGGAGACCACCCCATGCACCGTCCCGACACCCTCGACCGCCCACCCCGCTCCGTGAGCTGGGCGGAGTTCCGCGACGCGATCCGCTACGGCGCCGATCCCGAGCTCACCAGCGCCGTCCCCGAGATCGCCGCGAAGCGCGCGCAGTACCGCCCGCTCGGCGCCGCACTCGCCCCGCACGCCGCGCTCCGCGGCTCGGAGGGCTACCGGCGCGAGTACGAGCACGGCGTCATCGTCTGGACCCGTCGCCACGGCGCCGCCGTGCTGCACGGCATGATCCGCGACGTGTGGGAGCTGCTCGGCGCCGAGACCTCGAAGCTGGGCGCGCCCGTCGGCGACCTCCGGTACGACGGCGAGACGGGCACCTGGCACGGCGGGTTCGAGGGTGGCCGGGTCGACTGGGCGCCGGCGACGGGGCCGATCGTCAGCTTCGGCTGAACGGCCGCGGCCGGCCCGCACAGCATCCGGATGCGGCATCCGCCCGCCCATGCGGCAGACTCGGACGGGTGACCGCGCCGCTCCTCGACCTCGCCCCGAGTCCGTACGACGCCGACGCGATGTACGACGCGTTCGTCGAATGGGCCGAAGGCCGCGGGCTGTCGCTCTACCCTGCGCAGGACGAGGCGATCATCGAGATCGTCTCCGGCGCGAACGTCATCCTCTCCACGCCGACCGGCACCGGCAAGTCGCTCGTCGCGGTCGCCGCGCACGCCGCCGCCGTCGCCCAGGGCGGCCGCTCGGTCTACACGGCGCCGATCAAGGCGCTGGTCAGCGAGAAGTTCTTCCAACTCGTCGAGATCTTCGGCGCCGCGAACGTCGGCATGGTCACCGGCGACAGCTCGGTCAACCCCGACGCCCCCATCATCTGCTGCACCGCCGAGATCCTCGCGAACCTCGCGCTCCGGCAGGGCGAGGATGCCGCGGTCGACCAGGTCGTCATGGACGAGTTCCACTATTACGGCGAGCCCGACCGCGGGTGGGCCTGGCAGGTGCCGCTCATCACGCTGCCGCACGTGCAGTTCGTGCTCATGTCGGCCACGCTCGGCGACGTCACCGCGATCGCCGACGACCTCACCCGCCGCACCGGCCGCGAGACCGCGCAGGTCACCGGGGTCGAGCGGCCCGTGCCGCTGCACTTCTCGTACGTGAAGACGCCCGTGCAGGAGACCGTCGAGCAACTCCTCGAGACCCGCGAGGCGCCGATCTACATCGTGCACTTCTCGCAGGCGGCCGCGATGGAACGCGCGCAGGCGCTGTCGAGCGTGCGGGTCGCCACGCGCGAGCAGCGTGACGAGATCGCCGCGGCCATCGGCGGGTTCCGCTTCACCACCGGGTTCGGGCAGACCCTGTCGCGCCTGGTGCGCGCCGGCATCGGCGTGCACCACGCCGGCATGCTGCCCCGCTACCGGCGCCTCGTCGAGACGCTCGCGCAGCGCGGACTGCTCCGCGTCATCTGCGGCACCGACACGCTCGGCGTCGGCATCAACGTGCCCATCCGCACCGTGCTCCTCACCGCGCTCTCGAAGTACGACGGGCAGCGGATGCGCCAGGTCACCGCCCGCGAGTTCCACCAGATCGCCGGCCGCGCCGGCCGCGCCGGCTACGACACGGCCGGCAACGTCGTCGTGCTCGCGCCCGACCACGAGATCGAGAACGAGCAGGCGATCCGCAAGGCCGGCGACGACCCGAAGAAGCTGAAGAAGGTCGTGCGCAAGAAGCCGGCCGCGGGCTTCGTCACCTGGGGCGAGGGCTCGTTCGACCGGCTCATCGCCGCGCCGCCCGAGCCGCTCGTGCCCCAGATGAAGCTCACCGCGGCGATGCTCATCAACGTCATCGGTCGCGGCGGCGACGTCGTCGGGGGCATCCGCTCGATCGTCTTCGACAACCACGAGCCGCGCGCCCGGCGCTTCGCGCTCGCCCGCCGCGCGCTCGAGATCCTGCGCACCCTGCGCGACGCGGGCGTCGTCGTGCTGTCGCCGGCGGAGCCGGGCGATGCCCTCGCCCACGTCGCGCTCACGGTCGACCTGCAGCCGAACTTCGCCCTCAACCAGCCGCTGTCGCCGTTCGCGCTCGCCGCCATCGAGCTGCTCGAGCCGCCGACGGAGGGCTCCACGACCGCCAGCGAGCAGGGCACCGGCCACTACGCGCTCGACGTCGTCTCGATCATCGAGTCCACCCTCGACGATCCGCGCCCGATCCTCTCGCAGCAGGAGTACCGGGCCCGCGGCGAGGCGGTCGCCGCGATGAAGCGCGAGGGGCTCGAGTACGAGGAGCGGATGGCCCTCCTCGAGGAGGTCACCTGGCCGAGGCCGCTCGACGAGCTGCTGGCCCACGCGTTCGAGGTGTTCGCCTCCAGCCAGCCCTGGGTGCGCGACTTCGAGCTCAGCCCGAAGGCCGTGGTGCGCGACCTGTTCGAGCGGTCGATGTCGTTCACCGAGTACGTGTCGTTCTACCAGCTGCAGCGCAGCGAGGGCCTCGTGCTGCGGTACCTGTCCGACGCGTTCCGCGCGATCCGGCAGACCGTGCCGGAGGACGCGAAGGACGAGGAGCTCCGCGACATCGTCGAGTGGCTGGGGGAGCTGGTGCGCCAGGTCGACTCCAGCCTCGTCGACGAGTGGGCCGAGCTCGTCGACCCGAACGCCCACCTGCCCGAGGACGACGCCCCGGTCGTGCCGCCGGCCCCGCCGTCGGTCGTGACGAACCGGCGCGCGTTCACGGTGCTCGTGCGCAACGAGCTGTTCCGCCGGGTGCAGCTGGCGGCCCTCGAGCGCGACGAGGAGCTCGCGGCGCTCGACCCCGACGCCGACTGGCCGGGCGTGCTCGACGCCTACTACGGCGAGCACGACGACATCGGCATCGGCCCCGCGGCCCGCTCGCCGCGGCTGGTCGCGATCGACGAAGCGGATGCCTCGCCGTCGCGCGGCGGCGTCTGGCGCGTCGAGCAGACCATCGACGACCCCGCGGGCGACCACGACTGGCGGATCCGCGCCGTCGTCGACCTCGCCGAGTCGGCCGAGGCCGGCGCCGCGGTCGTGCGCGTCACCGAGGTCGTGCGGCTCTAACCCGCGGGGGTGGTTTCGACGGGCTCAACCACCGGCGGCGAGCATGCCCGCGGCGGCGAGCGCGAGCGCGAGCCCGGCCCACTGCACCGGCGCGATCCGCTCGCGCAGCACGACCGCCGCCAGCAGGATCGTGCCCGCCGGGTACAGCGCCCCGAGCACCGCCGCGACCGACAGGTCGCCCGCGCGGATGCCGAGCAGCAGCAGCGCGTTCGCCGTCACGTCGACGACGCCGCACCAGAGCGCGAGCCGGATGCCGCTCGCCCGCGTCGCGCGGGCCGCGGCGACGGCATCCGCGTCCGAGGCATCCGTCGCGCCCGGGGCATCCGACCCGCCCGAGGCATCCGGCCGTCCTGCGATCGTCCGTACCGCCCGGCGCGCTGCGACGAGCGCGAGCACGCCCGCCGTCGCGAACCCGAGCACCATCGTCACGCCGCGCGTGGCGGCCAGCGGCACGAGGCCGGAGGCCTCCGCCGTCTGCGCGATGAGGATGTAGTACGCGCCGATGCCCGCGCCCGACCCGACCGCCATGAGCAGGCCCCGCGCGCTGGGGCGCACCGCGCCGCGCTCCGGCACGAATCCGACGAGCACGACCGCGACGAGGGCGAGCGCGAGCGCCCACGCGCCGAGCGGCCCGAAGCGCTCGCCGCCGACGACGAGGCCCCACGCCATCGGTGTGATCGCCGAGACCACCGCGGTGAGCGGCGACAGGATGCTCATCGGCCCGATCGCGAGGCACGCGTACAGCAGGCCGATCGCGATGGTGCCCGCCACGCCGGCCGCGGCGCCCCACGCGAGGTCGCCCGCGGTCCAGGCCCCGCCGAGGAACGGCAGCACGACGAGGAGCATCGCCAGGCCGGATGCCGCGCCCAGCGCCGTGGCGAGGATCGCGCTGATCCGCTTCGCCGCGAGCCCGCCGAGGAAGTCGGCGGCGCCGTACACGAGCGCCCCGGTGAGCGAGAGGACGGCGGTGAGCATCGCGCCAGCCTAGTGGCGGCCCGCCGGTGGCCCCCGATCGCGGGACGTCGTCGGCACCTCGCCTGCTCATATGAGCAGGTTTTCCCGCGGACAACTTAAGCGCAGGTTACGGCTCGGCCGGACCCCTTCCATCGGGCGAGGGCGATTCGTAGCATGCGAGTGCCCCCGCAATGCGGTGCTCCCGGACCGCCGTGCTCGCGCGTCACGCGGGGTGTTCCGGAGGAGAGACATGCACCGTCGCACCGCACGACGACTCTCCGGGGTGGCGCTCGCCACCTCGGCCGTGGTCGCAGCCAGCCTGCTGGGGTCGGCCCCGGCGTTCGCCGCCGACGAGGTCACCATCAACCTCGTCACCGTCAACGACTTCCACGGGCGCATCAAGCAGGACGGCGCGGCCGCCGGCGCCGCCCGCCTCGCGACGGCCGTGAAGGACATCCGCGCCCAGAACGCCAACACGATCTTCGCCGCGGCCGGCGACCTCATCGGCGCGTCCACGTTCGAGTCGTTCATCCTCGACGACGAACCGACCATCGAGGCCCTGAACGCGGCCGGGCTCGAGGTGAGCGCGGCCGGGAATCACGAGTTCGACCAGGGCTGGGCCGACCTCGAGGGCCGGGTCCAGGACCTCGCCGACTGGGAGTACATCGCCGCGAACGTCTTCAAGAAGGGCACCGACGACACCGCGCTCGCCGAGTCGTGGACGAAGGACGTCGACGGCGTGAAGGTCGGCTTCGTCGGGGCCGTGACCGAGGAACTCCCCTCGCTCGTCAGCCCGGCCGGCATCGCCGACCTCGAGGTGCGCAACATCGTCGCCTCGGTGAACGCCGCCGCCGACCGGCTGACGGCCGACGGCGCCGACATCGTCGTGCTCCTCGTGCACGAGGGCGCCGCGACGACCGCGCTGGCCTCCGCGACCGACCCGAACTCGGCGTTCGGGCGCATCGTCAACGGCGTCGACGGCGACGTCGACGCGATCGTGTCGGGCCACACGCACCTCGCCTACAACCACGTGATCAACGGGCGTCCGGTGATCTCGAGCGGCCAGTACGGCGAGAAGTTCGGCAACATGACGATCACCTTCGACCGGGACACCGACTCGATCGTGTCGATGAAGAACGTCACGGTGGACGCCTCCACGCCGATCCCCAACACGAACCCGGTGCAGTACACGTACTACGCGGCACCCGACCAGGGCGTCACCGACCTGCTCGCGCCGTACCTCGCGCAGGCGGAGGTGCTCGGCGCACAGCCGCTCGGCACCGCTGCCGCCGCGCTCACCCGCGGCCTGCAGTACGCAGTCGACCCGGTCACGCAGCAGCCCGACCCGACCAAGGCGCCGGTCGAGCTGCGCGGCGCCGAGTCGACGCTCGGCAACTTCGTCGCCGACGTGCAGTACTGGAAGGCGAGCCAGGACAAGCAGATCGACATCGCGTTCATGAACCCGGGCGGCCTCCGCGCCAACATCGACGCCGGCGAGGTGACCTATCGCGAGGCGGCGAACGTGCAGCCGTTCGCGAACTCGCTGTTCACGGAGACCCTCACGGGTGCCCAGGTCAAGCAGGTGCTCGAGGAGCAGTGGCAGCCGGCCGGCGCGAGCCGTCCGTTCCTCAAGCTGGGCGTGAACCAGGGCCTCGAGTACACGTTCGACCCGGCCGCGCCGGCGGGCTCGCACATCACGGGCGTCACGCTGCACGGCGAGCCGCTCGACCCCGCCCGCCAGTACACGATCGTCGCGAACTCCTTCCTCGCCGCCGGTGGAGACAACTTCTTCACCCTCGGCAAGGGCGCGAACCGCGCCGACAGCGGCGTCATCGACCTGTCGTCGATGGTCGAGTGGTTCACGGAGTTCGGGACCGCCACGCCCGATCGCGTGCAGCGCTCGGTCGGCATCCACCTGTCCGCAGCCGACGCCGACGGCTACGACGCGGGCGACCCGCTCACCGTCGCGCTCTCGTCGCTCGACTTCTCGAACGGCGGCACCGGCGGCGAGGTCGTGGTGACGCTCGGCGGCGTGGAGCTCGGTCGCAGCGCCATCGACACCGCGCTGGTCCAGCTGACCGACGAGTTCGGCCGTGCGACGATCACGGCGGAGGTCCCGAAGCGCCTGTACGGCCCGCAGGACCTGGTGGTGAGCGTGCCGAGCACCGGCACCGTGGCGACCCAGACGGTCGTGCTGAACCCCGAGCCGGTCGGCACCACCGTCATCGGCGTGCCGAACCGACTCATCACCACGAGCAGCACGTCGGTGAGCTACTCGGGCATCGTGGTCGCGAAGGACCGCACCGTCCCGGTGGGCACCGTCCAGGTGACCGACAAGGGCACGGTCATCGCGACGACGACGGTCGGCGCGAACGGCACCTTCCGCGTCGACCTCGGCAAGCTGGCCAAGGGCACCCACGTGCTGCGGGCGGTCTTCACCGGCGGCGCGGGCTACGAGGACGACACGTCGTTCGCGACGCCGGTCGTCGTGCTGAAGTAGCGACGCGCATCGCATGACGAATGGGCCGTCCCTCCGGGGCGGCCCATTCCGCGTTCCCGCGCGCTCCCTCGACCATGCCGGATGCACGCTCGACCCGCAGGTACGCTGGTCCGGTGAGGACTCGCCGGGCACGCGTAGCGCGCGGCGCCGCCGTCGCCGCGTTCGCGGCGTTCACGGCCGCGCTGGCGCACACCGTCGGCGGCGGGCACGCCCCCGGCCCGCTCGCGATCGTCCTCGCGCTCGCCTTCGCGACACCGCTCGCGATGCTGCTCGCCGGCCCGGTCGCCGGGCGCGCCCGGCTCGTCGCCACCTCGGCGTCGGCGGTCGCCACCCAGGCGGCCCTGCACCTGCTCTACGCGGTGGGCCTCGGCGGCGCCGCGGCCGGCACCGCCTCCGGCGGGGCATCCGCCGTGGGCTCCGGCGGCGCGGGGCACGGCTCGCACGACGCGAGCGCGTCCTGGTCGCTGATCGCCGACGCGGCACCGGCGGTCGACCACGGGCACGCCCTCATGCCGGTGAGCCACCTCGTCGCCGCAGCGCTGACCGTCGCCGCGCTCGCCGTGGCGGATCGTGCGTTCGACGCGCTCGCCCGGGTCGTCCGGGTGGCCGTCGCCCGCCTCGTCACCCTCCGCATCCCGCTCGCGCGCATGCCGTCGCGCGTGCGCCTCCGCGCCGTCCGCCGCGTGCGCGCCCTGCGCGCCGCCCACGACGTCGCCGCCCAGTGGTACCGGGGCCCTCCCGCGGCGGTGCCGGCCGCGTCCTGACGCGACCGATCCGAGCATCCGTCCGCACCGGACCCCTTCCGCGCGCCGTCGCGCGCGCCAACGACCACGAAAGCACCCACACGCACATGCGCATCGCACGACTCACCTTCGCCGGCCTCGGAGCCGGAGCCCTGCTCGCCATCGCCGCCCCGCTCGCCGCCCAGGCGCACGTCTCGGTCACGCCCGACGAGGCCGCGGCCGGCAGCTACACCGTCCTGACCTTCGCCGTCGGCCACGGCTGCGACGGCTCGCCCACGACCTCGATCGCCGTCGACATCCCGGAGGGCATCCTCTCGGTGACGCCGACCGTGAAGTCGGGGTACACCGTCGAGAAGGTCATGGAGGCCCTGCCCGAGGCGACCGAGGGCGCCCACGGCGAGACCCTCACCGAGCGCGTCGGCCAGGTGGTCTACACCGCCGCGACCCCGCTGGCCGACGGCTACCGCGACACCTTCGACATCCAGGTGCTGCTGCCCGAGGATGCCGCGGGCGAGACCCTGCTCTTCCCCGTGCTCCAGACCTGTGCCGAGGGCGAGACGGACTGGAACGAGGAGACGCCGGCCGACGGCACCGAGCCCGAGCACCCGGCGCCCGCGGTCGTCGTCGCCGAGGCGACCGGCGACGCGCACGGCCACGGCGGCGACGCGACGGCCGAGCCGGTGTCCGACGCCCACGACGACGCGCACGCCGAGGCGGCCGCGTCGACGGATGCCACGACCGACACCCTGGCCCGGGTGCTCGGCGTCGGCGGCCTCGTCGTCGGCGTGATCGGGCTCGTGCTGGCCATCACCGCGCGCACGGCGCGGAAGCAGTCCTGATGCGCCGTCTCGGCGTGCCGGTGCTGGTCGTCGCGGCCGCGTTCCTCGCGGTCGCGCCGGCCGGCCCGGCGTCGGCCCACAACTCGATCGTGGGGACGTCGCCGGCCGCGGACGCGACCGTCACCGAGCAGCCGGGCGAGGTGTCGGTCACGACGAGCGACGTGCTCATCGAGATCGGCGGCGGCAACTCGATCGACGTGATCGGCCCCGACGGCCGGCACTACGCCACCGACTGCGCGAGCGTCGACACGACGGTCGCCTGGGCGCCGATGGCGCTCGGGGAAGCGGGCGAGTACACGGTCGAGTGGCGGGTCGTCTCCGCCGACGGGCACCCGATCTCGGGCGAGTTCGCCTTCGCGTGGGCGCCGGCCGAGGGGCAGGAGCTCGCCGAGGGCACCGCCGAGCCGGCCTGCGCCGACCTCGCCACGGGTGCGTCGGCCGATGCCGGCGATGCCGGCGACTCCGGCGACGGGTCGGGCGGGTCGGACAGCGGCGCGGATGCCCCGGCCGACGCGTTCCCCGTCGACGTGCTGTGGATCGGCGCCGCTGCGGTGCTGGTGCTCGCGGCCGGCGTCGTGACCTGGCTGCTCGCGCGGCGGGGCGACGAGGAGGGCGGTGACGGCGACGGCGACGGCGAGGCCGGCGACGGCGAGGATGGCACCGGCGACCGGGGCGACGGGCGCGCGACCGCTCCCGGAACGCCTGTGGACGACGACCGCCCGTCCGCTTCCGGCGACGGTTCCGGCGGATCCGATCCCGGGGTCGGCGGCGGCCGGTAGGGTCGTGCGGGTGGACCGGAGCGTGAGCGAGCAGGGGTGGGAACCCGACGACATCCCGTGGGATCCCGACGACCTCGTCCCGCCCGACGACGAGGGCTGGGCGCCCCCGTCCGACCCGGGCGAACCCGCCTGGGCCGTCGCATCCGGTCCGCCCGCCGCATCCGTCGGCGCCGGGCTGTCCGCGCCCGCCGCGCGCCCGGCAACGGCCGCGCCGCCCGCGCCCCGGGCGGCCCCCGCACGCTTCGCGACCGCCGCCGAGGCGCTGCACGCGGTGTTCGGGTACGACGCCTTCCGCGGCGACCAGGCCGAGATCATCGACCAGGTCGCCGGGGGCGGCGACGCCGTCGTGCTGATGCCCACCGGCGGCGGCAAGAGCCTCTGCTACCAGGTGCCCGCGCTCCTCCGGGAGGGCACCGGCGTGGTGATCTCCCCGCTCATCGCGCTCATGCACGACCAGGTCGACGCGCTCGTGCGCAACGGCGTGCGGGCCGGGTACCTGAACTCGAGCCAGTCGCCGGCCGAGCGCGACCAGGTCGAACGGGCGTACCTCGCGGGCGAGCTCGACCTGCTGTACGTCGCCCCCGAGCGGCTGAACACCGAGCCCACGCGGCGCCTGCTCGAGCGCGGCACGGTCGCGCTGTTCGCCATCGACGAGGCGCACTGCGTCGCGCAGTGGGGCCACGACTTCCGGCCCGACTACCTCGCCCTGTCGGAGCTCGCCGACCGCTGGCCCGACGTGCCCCGCATCGCCCTCACTGCGACCGCGACCGAGGCCACCCACCGCGAGATCACCGAGCGCCTGTCGCTGCAGGACGCTCGGCACTTCGTGTCGAGCTTCGACCGGCCGAACATCCAGTACCGCATCGCGCCGAAGGTCGACGTGCGCCGGCAGCTGCTGCAGTTCATCCGCACCGAGGGCGTCGACGAGGCGGGCCGCCCGGCCGCGGGCATCGTCTACGGCCTGTCACGCGCCACGACCGAGAAGGTCGCCGCGTTCCTCGCGCAGAACGGCGTCGACGCGTTGCCGTACCACGCGGGCCTCGACGCCGACGTGCGCCGCCGCACGCAGGAGCGCTTCCTCCGCGAGGACGGCGTGGTCGTCGTCGCGACCATCGCGTTCGGCATGGGCATCGACAAGCCCGACGTGCGGTTCGTCGCGCACGTCGACCTGCCGAAGTCGGTCGAGGGGTACTACCAGGAGACGGGGCGCGCGGGCCGCGACGGCCTGCCGTCGACCGCATGGCTCGCCTACGGCCTGCAGGACGTGGTGCAGCAGCGGCAGCTCATCGACCGTTCGCCCGGCGACCTGGCGCACCGCCGCCGCATGGCGCAGCACCTCGACGCGATGCTCGCCCTCTGCGAGACGGTGCAGTGCCGCCGGCAGAACCTCCTCGGCTACTTCGGCGAGCCGAGCGGCGCCTGCGGCAACTGCGACACCTGCCTCGAACCGCCCGCGTCGTGGGACGGCACGGTCCCGGCCCAGAAGCTGCTCTCGACGATCGTTCGGCTCGAGCGGGAGCGGCGGCAGTCGTACGGCTCGGGGCACCTCATCGACATCCTGCGCGGCAAGCGCACCCCGCGCGTTCGAGCAGTACGGCCACGACTCGCTCGCGACCTGGGGCATCGGCGCCGACCTGAGCGAGCAGCAGTGGCGCGGGGTCGTGCGACAGCTCCTCGCCCAGGGCCTGCTGCAGGCGAAGGGCGAGTACGGCGTGCTCGGGCTGACCGAGGCATCCGGCGCCGTGCTCACCGGCGCGCGTACCGTCCAGCTGCGCACGGAGGCCGAGCGACCGGCCCGCGCCGCCGCGAAGCGGTCGGCTCCCGACGCGGCCGACCTCGAGCCGGCGCAGGCCGAGCTGTTCGAGTCGCTGCGCGCCTGGCGCGCCGGCGAGGCGAAGGAGCAGGGCGTACCCGCGTACATCGTGTTCGGCGACGCCACGCTCAGGGCAGTCGCGACCGCCCGGCCGGGCTCGGTCGCGGAGCTCGACGGCATCACGGGCATCGGCGCGACCAAGCGCGAACGGTACGGCGAGGCGCTCGTGCGCGTGGTGGCCGAGCACGCCTGAGCCGGCCGGGCCCGTCGCCCCGGCTCAGTCGACGAGCAGCCGCGCGAGGTGCGCCTCGAGGTTGCCCGCCAGGTCGACCTCGTCGGGCGCGTACAGCCACTGGAACTGCAGCCCGTCCCACTCGGCGACGAGCCACAGCGCCGCACGGTCGGGGTCGACGCCGTCGACGACGGCGCCGTGCGCGGCGGCCTGGGCGATGAGGTCGGCGAAGTAGCGCCGCACGGCCACGTAGCGGTCGCGGAAGTAGGCGTGCGCCGGATGCCCCGGCGTCGCGGCCTCGGCCACTAGGACGGCGTACACCTCGATGAGGCCCGCCTCCTCGCGCGTGTCGAGGCGCACCTGGCGGGGGAGCTCCTGCAGGCTCCGCTCGGCCGGCGCCGCGGCGTCGGCCGTGGAGCGCTCGACGATCCGGCGGTCGCGCTCGACGAGCACGGCGGTGAGCAGGTCGTCCTTGGTGGGGAAGTGGTGCAGCAGCGTCGACTTGGCGATGCCCGCCGAGTCGGCGATCTGCCGCAGCGACGAGGCGTGGAAGCCGCGGTTCGCGAACGCGGCCATGGCCTCCGCGACGAGTTGCTGCCGGCGGAGCCGGCCGGGCGCGTATCCGGGCGACGCGGCCGCGGCGTCGGCGATGATCGCCGACGGGTCGGGGGTGCCGTGCTCCGGGGTGCCGTGGGCCGAACCCGCCGACGAGGGCGTCGCCGCCTGCGGCGGGACGCCGTCGCGCACCCAGGCGAGGTACGCCTCGAGCTCGGTCGGCACGTCGATGTCGGGGTCGTAGAGCGAGAGCAGCTGCAGGCCGTCCCACACGGCGGTGAGCCGGATCGACTCGTCGGTCGTGAACGCGCCGTCGGTGGTGGCCAGGGCCCGGGTCTGCTCGTAGCGGCGCCGCATGCGGGCGTGCGCGGGGTGGGTGTCGGTGGTCGCCTCGCCGGTGAGGGCGGTGAACAGCTCGGTGTACCCGGGGGTCGCGAGGTTGCGGCGGGCGATGCCGGGGGCGACCTCGGCGACGACGGCGACCCCGGCCTCGCCGAGCCACTCCTGGGTGCGTGCCTCGAGCTGCTCGACGAGCGCGTCGAGCACGGCGTCGGTGCTCGCGAAGTGGCGGAGGAGCCCCGGGTGGCTGAGGTCGGCGGCTGCGGCGAGGTCGCGGAGCGACACCGCGCGGAATCCCCGCTCGACGAAGAGCGCGTGCGCGGCGTCGAGGATCCGCGCGCGCGTCGCCTCGCTCTTGGCGTAGCGGCGGGGCGCCGCGACCGAGGCGTCGGGCATGCGGGCTCCTCCTCCGTAGGGCGCACGGTGGTTTCGACAAGCTCGACCACCGGGTTCGCCCTCCGAGACTAGCCCGAACACAAAAGTTACCAATCGGTCGGGTTGTGAGGTACAGTCTCTGCGACGGGTCGACGGAGACCCGCGGAAGGACATCCCCCGATGACAGAGCAGTCGACCTCGCTCAGCGAGGCCTCCGAGACCCCCGCCCCGGAACGGCGGCCGGCGCGGCCGCCCCCGCCGCGCCGGCCGCAGCCGTCAAGGCCCCCCGCGGCTACACGCCCGCCCTCGCCGGCGCGAACTTCGGCATCTACCTCGCCCTCCTCACGCCCGTGCTCGTCTCGATGGCCTTCAAGATCCAGCACATCTCGCCCACCCCCGAGGCCGCGACCGCCTCGCTCGGGCTCATCATGGGCGTCGGCGCGCTCTTCGCGATGATCGCCAATCCGCTCGTCGGCCGCCTCTCCGACCGCACCACCTCGCGCTTCGGCATGCGCCGCCCGTGGATCGTCGGCGGCGTGCTCGTCGGCTTCCTCTCCTTCACCCTCATCGGCCTCGCCGCCGACGTCTGGGTCGTCTTC
This sequence comes from Agromyces sp. MMS24-K17, assembly GCF_043950245.1. Lineage (GTDB taxonomy): Bacteria > Actinomycetota > Actinomycetes > Actinomycetales > Microbacteriaceae > Agromyces. The sequence goes on from NZ_CP171640.1 coordinate 1,677,700, forward strand.
CTCGGCTGGTGCCTCGTGCAGGCGTCGATGAACGGCGTGCTCGCGGCCGTGAACGCGACCGTCCCCGAGCAGGTGCCGGTCACCAGCCGCGGCAAGGTCTCGGGCATCGTCGGCCTCACCACCCCGCTCGGCATCCTCGGCGGCAGCTTCCTCGTGAACTTCCTCGCCGACGACCTCGCCCGCTTCGTCGTCCCCGCCGCCGTCGCGCTCGTGCTCGTGCTGCTCTTCGCGTTCGCGCTGAAGGACCGCGTGCTGGCCGAGAAGCCGGCCGACCGCTACACGGCGAAGCAGTTCTTCGGCTCCTTCGTGTTCAACCCGGTGAAGCACCCCGACTTCGGCTGGACCTGGCTCACCAAGTTCCTCGTCATGTTCGGCTACGCCGGCGTCGCGACCTTCCTCCCGCTCTACCTCACCGAGAAGTTCCAGCTCGGCGAGCAGGAGGCGATCACCACGATCCTGATCTGCAACCTCGCCTCGATGGCCGCCATGGCGATCTCCGGCCCGATCGGCGGCATCCTCTCCGACCGCATCGGCAAGCGCCGCCCCTTCGTCGCCGTCGCCGGCGTCGTCATGGTGGTCGGCCTCGTCGTGCTCGCCTTCGCGCCGAGCATCGGCGTGGTCATCCTCGGCCAGGCGATCATCGGCTTCGGCGCCGGGTCGTTCATGTCGGTCGACCTCGCCCTCGCCACGCAGGTGCTGCCGAACCCCGACGACACCGCGAAGGACCTCGGCGTGCTCAACATCGCCAACGCGCTGCCGCAGTCGATCGCACCGGCCATCGCCCCGGCGATCATCGCCGCCGGCGCGGGCACCGCCATCGGCGGCTACGCCGTGTTCTACCTCGTCGGCGCGGCGGTCGCGCTCGCCGGCGCCGTCCTCGTCTACCGGATCAAGGGAGTGGAGTAACCGATGACCGACACCATCGACCGAGCGGATGCCTCGAGCGAGTCATCCGACCAGCAGGCGGTGGACCGCCGCTACCTCGACGCGGCGCTGCCCGTCGCCGAGCGCGTCGAGATCCTCCTCGGCCAGATGACGCTGGAGGAGAAGGCGGGCCTGTGCTTCCAGACGATGATCGTCATGAACCAGGACGGCACGCTCGCCGGCGCCGACCCGACGTTCGGGCTCCCGGCGACCGACGAGCTCGTCGCGGGCCGGCTGATGACCCACTTCAACATCCTCGCCGCGGCCCCGACGCCCGAGCTGATCGCCGAGTGGCACAACCGCCTGCAGGAGCTCGCGGCGCAGACCCGCCTCGGCATCCCGGTGACGATCTCGTCGGACCCGCGCCACTCGTACAGCGACAACCCGCTCGCGGGGCTGACGACCGGTGCGTTCTCGACGTGGCCCGAGATGCTGGGCCTCGCGGCGATCCGCGACGAGGCGCTCGTCGAGCGGTTCGGCGACATCGCCCGCCGCGAGTACACCGCCGTCGGCATCCGCGTCGCCCTGCACCCGCAGGTCGACCTCGCGACCGAGCCGCGCTGGTCGCGGCAGCTCGCGACGTTCGGCGAGGACCCGGAGCTCACGAGCCGCCTCGGCGCCGCGTACATCCGCGGCTTCCAGGGCGCGGCGCTCGGCGCCGACTCGGTCGCGACGATGACGAAGCACTTCCCGGGCGGCGGCCCGCAGCTCGACGGCGAGGACCCGCACTTCGCGCACGGCCGCGAGCAGGTCTACCCCGGCGGCGAGTTCGAGACGCACCTGTTGCCGTTCGAGGCGGCCTTCGAGGCGGGCACGAGCCAGATCATGCCGTACTACGGCATGCCGGTCGGCACCGAGTTCGAGGAGGTCGGGTTCGGCTTCAACAAGGGCGTCATCACGGGGCTGCTGCGCGAGCGCTACGGGTTCGACGGCATCGTCTGCACTGACTGGGGCCTGATCAGCGACTCCGAGATCTTCGGCCAGCCGTTCCCGGCACGGGCGTGGGGCGTCGAGCACCTGCCGCCGCGCGAGCGCATGCGCAAGGTGATCGAGGCCGGCGCCGACCAGTTCGGCGGCGAGGCGATCCCCGAGCTGCTCGTCGACCTGGTCCGCTCGGGCGAGGTGAGCGAGGAGCGGCTGGATGCCTCGGCCCGGCGCCTGCTCCGCGAGAAGTTCGTGCTCGGCCTGTTCGACGAGCGGCGCTACGTCGACGTCGAGGCCGCCGGCCGCGTCGTCGGCTCGGCCGAGTTCGTCGCCGCCGGCGAGGCCGCCCAGCGCGCCTCGATCACGGTGCTCGCGAACGCGGCCGGCGCGGGTGCGGCGCCGACGCTCCCGCTCGCGCGCGGGCTCCGGCTGTACGTCGAGGGCGTCGACGCCGACCTCGCCGCGGAGTACGGCGAGGTCGTCGCGACGCCGGCCGAGGCGGACGTCGCGATCTTGCGCCTCCAGGCGCCGTTCGAGGAGCGCTCGACGATGTTCGAGAACTTCTTCCACGCCGGGTCGCTCGACTTCCCCGAGGCCGTCGTCGCGCACGTGCGCGAGGTCGCGGCCGCCGTGCCGACGGTGGTGGACGTCTTCCTCGACCGCCCGGCGATCCTCACGCCGTTCGCGGGCGACGTGGCTGCGCTCGTCGCGAACTACGGGGCGAGCGCCCGCGCGGTGCTCGACGTGCTCACCGGCGCCGCCGTGCCGCAGGGTCGCCTCCCGTTCGACCTGCCCCGCAGCATGGACGCGGTCGTGCGCAACCGCCCCGACGTGCCGTTCGACACCGAGGACCCGCTGTTCCGGTTCGGCCACGGACTGGCCTACGGCGCGCCCGACGTCGACCGGGCGGGCGGCTCCGCCGCCTGAGTCGCGCGGAATCGCCCCCGGCTCCCCCTTCCGCGCTACGATCGCGGAAGGGGGAGCCGCGAGGGGCGGCGCCCCACGTGGATGCGGAGGGGCGCATGACTGCGGAGACATCATCCATTCGTCGGCCGACCGGGGTGACGATCGTCGCGGTGCTCGCGTGGATCGCGGGCGCGATCGACCTGATCTCCGGCGTGCTGCTGTTCTTCCTGCTGCCGGTGCAGTCCGTGGTCGACCAGTTCGGCGGCACCGGAGCGCTGATGACGTCCGCGATCGGCTCGGTCATCCTCGGCCTCATCGTCGTGATCGTCGCCGGAGGCCTGCTGAAGGGCAACTTCGCCGCCCGCCTCGTGATCACCGTGGTCGAGGTGCTGTCGATCATCGGCAGCCTGTTCCTCGCGTGGGCGTACTACGGCGATCGGCCCGAGGTCGTCGGCGAGTGGATCGGCATCGTGGTGTCGCTCGTCGTCCTGATCCTGCTGTGGTCGCGGAAGGCGAGCGCCTTCTTCAGCCGCTGAGCGGAGCTTCCGAGGACCGGATGCGGCGACCTGCCGCATCCGGTCCTCTGTTTTGTGGACACCAGACCGCGCGGATGACCCGTGGTTGTGGGGTGCCCACAGGGATCGTCGGCACGTGGCGCGCACCGTTTGTAGGGGCCGGACGCACCGTTTCCCGGCCGCGCGAGGCCGGTCATACCGTGAGGAACGGCTTGAGACTCCGACGACACGAACGGAAACCGACGATGGTTGACACGGCATCACGCACCGAGGCCACGCCCACCGAGGCGACGGCCGAGCCCACCGCCCCGAAGGCGACTCCCGCGCCCGGCGCCCCCGCGACCGACGCATCCGCCGACCCGCGCATCGATGTGGCGCTCCTCGGGCGGCAGCTCCTCGGCACGTGGGCCGACATCCGGCTCGAGGCGCGCCACCGCGCGGCCACCCCGGAGTTCCAGCGCATCGAGGGTCAGACCATGGCCGAGCACCGCGAGCGCGTGCTCGGGCAGCTGAAGCTCCTCGTGGACACCGGTGCCGTGCACCGCGCCTTCCCGAAGGCCCTCGGCGGCCAGGACGACCACGGCGGCAACATCGCGGCGTTCGAGGAGCTCGTCGTCGCCGACCCCAGCCTGCAGATCAAGTCGGGCGTGCAGTGGGGCCTGTTCGGGTCCGCGGTGCTGCACCTCGGCACGGCGAAGCACCACGAGCGGTTCCTGCCCGCCATCATGTCGCTCGAGGTGCCCGGCGCCTTCGCGATGACCGAGACCGGGCACGGCTCCGACGTCGCCTCGATCGGCACGACCGCCACCTACGACGAGGCGAGCGAGGAGTTCGTGATCCACACCCCGTTCCGCGGGGCGTGGAAGGACTACCTCGGCAACGCCGCGCTGCACGGCAAGGACGCCGTCGTGTTCGCCCAGCTCATCACCAAGGGCGTGAACCACGGCGTGCACGCGTTCTACGTCAACCTCCGCGACGACAAGGGGAACTTCCTCGCCGGCGTCGGCGGCGAGGACGACGGCCTCAAGGGCGGACTGAACGGCATCGACAACGGCCGCCTGCACTTCGACCACGTCCGCGTGCCGCGCGAGAACCTGCTCAACCGGTACGGCGACGTCGCCGCCGACGGCACCTACACGAGCCCGATCGCGAGCCCCGGCCGCCGCTTCTTCACGATGCTCGGCACGCTCGTGCAGGGCCGGGTGTCGCTCGACGGGGCTGCCACGGCGGCCGCCGCGATGGCCCTCTCGATCGCGATCACGTACGGCACGCAGCGCCGCCAGTTCAACGGCGCGAGCGAGACCGACGAGGAGGTGCTGCTCGACTACCAGCGCCACCAGCGCCGGCTCATCCCTCGGATCGCGACCGCGTACGCGCAGACGTTCGCGCACGACGAGTTCCTCGTGAAGTTCGACGCCGTGTTCTCGGGCAAGGCGGCGTCCGACGCCGACCGCGAGGACCTCGAGACCATCGCCGCGGCGCTGAAGCCGCTGTCGACGTGGAACGCGCTCGACACGCTGCAGGAGGCGCGCGAGGCGTGCGGCGGTGCCGGCTTCCTCGCCGAGAACCGGCTCGTCGGCCTGCGCCAGGACCTCGACGTGTACGTGACGTTCGAGGGCGACAACAACGTGCTCCTCCAGCTCGTCGCCAAGCGCCTGCTGACCGACTACTCGAAGCAGTTCCAGGGCGCCGGCTTCGGCGTGCTCGCCCGGTTCGCCGCCGGCCAGGCGGCCGACAAGGCGTACCACGGCTCGGGCCTGCGCCGGATCGGCCAGAACCTCGCCGACCTCGGCTCCACCGCACGCTCGGTATCGGGCCTGCGCGACGAGAAGGCCCAGCGCGAGCTGCTCACCGACCGCGTCGAGACGATGATCGCGGCGATCGCCTCCCGCCTCCGCGACGCCCGCAAGCTGCCGAAGGCCGACGCCGCCGCGGTGTTCAACCGCAACCAGAACGAGCTCATCGAGGCGGCCCGGGCGCACGCCGAGCTGCTGCAGTGGGAGGCCTTCACCCGGGCGCTCGCGACGACGACCGACCCCGGCACGAAGCAGGTGCTCACGTGGGTGCGCGACCTGTTCGGCCTCGGCCTCGTCGAGCAGCACCTCGCCTGGTACCTCGTGAACGGCCGGCTGTCGCCGAAGCGCGCCCAGTCGGTCACCGCGTACGTCGACCGCCTCATCGAGCGGCTGCGCCCGCACGCGCTCGACCTGGTCGACGCGTTCGGCTACGGCCCCGAGCACCTGCGCGCGAAGATCGCGTCGGGCGCCGAGCAGGAGCGGCAGGACGAGGCCCGCGCGTACTACGCCGAGCTGCGCCGGTCAGGCGAGGCGCCGATCGACGAGAAGACGCTCGCGAAGGGCAAGAAGAAGCGCAAGTAGCCCGTCGCGCGGCGCGGAGCCCCGATCCCCCTCCACGGGATCGGGGCTCCGTCGCGTGCACGGAGGGAGCCGGGCTCAGTCCTCCGACGGCGGGCGCATGATCGCGCCGGCCGCGAGGCCGACGGCGGCGCCGGCCGCGAGCCACAGCCAGAATCCCGTCCAGAGGCTGATGCCGACGCCGACGAGCAGGCCGACGACGAGACCGACGATGAGCTGCCGGCGGCGGGCCGGGGACAGGGGTTCGCGTGCCATCGTCCCAGCGTAGGCCGCGGCGCGGACCGGCTCAGACGAGGCCGAGCTCGCGCACCGCGTCGCGCTCGTCCTCGAGCTCGAAGACGGATGCCTCGACGCGCCCGCGCGCGAACTCGTCGAGCTCGAGCCCGGGCACGATCCGCCATGCGCCGCCGTCGCTCGTCACCGGGAACGACGACACCAGGCCCTCGGGCACGCCGTACGAGCCATCCGACACGATCGCCGCGCTCGTCCAGCCGCGGTCGCCGGTGCCCAGCACCCAGTCGCGCACGTGGTCGATCGTCGCCGATGCCGCGGAGGCGACCGACGACGAGCCGCGCACCTCGATGATCTCGGCGCCGCGCTTCGCGACCCGCGGGATGAACTCGTCGACGACCCACGCGAGCGCCTGGGCGTCGCCGCCGAACCGGGCCGCGAGCGCCTCGAGCACCGGCACCCCGTGCACGGTCGCGTGCGCGACGTCGGGGAACTGGGTCGCCGAGTGGTTGCCCCAGATCGTCACGTCGCGGAGGTCGCCGACCCGTGCGTCGAGTGCGGCCGACAGTTGGCCGAGGGCGCGGTTGTGGTCGAGGCGCGTCAGCGCGGAGAAGCGGTCGCGCGGGACATCCGGGGCGTTCGCCGCCGCGATGAGCGCGTTCGTGTTCGCCGGGTTGCCGACGACCACCACCCGCACGTCGACGGCCGCGTGGTCGTTGATCGCCCGGCCCTGCGGGCCGAAGATGCCGCCGTTCGCGGCGAGGAGGTCGCCGCGTTCCATGCCGGCCGACCGGGGCCTGGCCCCCACGAGCAGCGCCAGGTTCGCGCCGTCGAACGCGACGCCCGCGTCATCCGTCACCTCGACGTCGTCGAGGAGTGGGAACGCGGCGTCCTGCAGTTCGAGCGCCGCGCCCTCGGCCGCGCGCAGGCCCTGCGGGATCTCGAGCAGCCGCAATCGCACGGGCGCGTCGGCGCCGAGCATCGCGCCCGACGCGATGCGGAAGAGCAGTGCGTAGCCGATCTGCCCGCCCGCGCCGGTGATGGTGATCGTGACCGGGGTCTTCGATGCCATGGCGCGAGCCTACGCCCCGAGGCATCCGGTCGTCGTTACCGTTGATGCATGAGGGACCTGTATCCGGAGATCGAGCCGCTGGAGACCGGCATGCTCGACGTGGGGGACGGACAGCACATCTACTGGGAGGTGTCCGGCAACCGCGAGGGCAAGCCCGTGGTCTTCCTCCACGGCGGTCCCGGCGGCGGCACCACGCCCGAGCATCGGCGGCTGTTCGACCCGGAGCGGTACCGGATCGTGCTGTTCGACCAGCGCGGCTGCGGGCTGTCGATCCCGCACGCGTCGGAGCCGAACGCCGACCTGTCGGCGAACACCACCTGGCACCTCGTCGCCGACCTCGAGCGGCTGCGCACGCACGTGCGCGTCGACCGCTGGCAGGTGTTCGGCGGGTCGTGGGGGAGCGCCCTCGCGCTCGCGTACGCGCAGACGCACCCCGAGCGGGTCACCGAGCTCGTGCTGCGCGGCATCTTCACGCTCCGCCGCAGCGAGCTCGACTGGTTCTACGAGGGCGGCGCCTCGGCGCTGTTCCCCGACCTCTGGGAGGACTTCATCGCACCCGTGCCGCTCGCCGAGCGGCACCACCTGATCGAGGCGTACGGTCGCCTGCTCGACGACCCGAACCCCGAGGTGCACCAGCCGGCCGCGATCGCGTGGTCGCGGTGGGAGTCGTCGACGATCACCCTCCTGCCGCAGGTCGAGACGATCGCGCGGTTCACGTCGCCCGAGTACGCCACCGCGTTCGCGCGGATCGAGAACCACTACTTCCGCCACGGCGGCTGGTGGGAGGAGGGGCAGCTCATCCGCGACGCGCACCGGCTGCGGGACATCCCGGCCGTGATCGTGCAGGGGCGGTACGACGTCTGCACCCCCGTGATGACCGCGTGGGACCTGCACCAGGCGTGGCCCGAGGCCGACCTGCGGATCATCGGCGACGCCGGGCACGCGTACGACGAACCGGGCATCCTCGACGCCCTGATCGAGGCGACCGACCGGTTCGCCGAGCCGGATGCCACGGGCGGACGCCGGCCGTGGGGCGACGACGATCCCGGGTCCGAGGACGATCCGGAGCCGTCGCGCAAGGGGCCGTCGGAGGACGACGACCGCGAGTAGCGTCGTCGCATGACGTTCAACCCGAACTCGGACATCAGCGGCGGCAAGGGCTCCCGACGCGGCCGCGGCACGGCGATCGGCGTGGGCGCCGGCGGCCTCGGCGTCGTCGCCCTGTTCCTCATCTCGCAGTTCCTCGGCGTCGACCTGACCCAGCTCGTCGGCGGCGGTACGGGCGGCGACACCTCCGACGACTCCGCCCTGTCGGAGTGCCAGACGGGCGCCGACGCGAATGCGAAGGTCGAGTGCCGCATGAAGGGCGCCGCCGCGTCGCTCGACGCCTTCTGGGTCGACGAGGCCCCGGCGATCGGCGTCGACTACCACTCGCCTGCCGACCTGATCCTCTTCGACCAGCAGGTCTCGACCGGCTGCGGCACGGCATCGAGCGCGACCGGCCCGTTCTACTGCCCGCCCGACGAGACGATCTACGTCGACGTCACGTTCTTCGACGAGCTCGAGACGCGGTTCGGCGCCGAGGACGGCGCCATGTCGGAGATGTACGTCGTCGCGCACGAGTGGGGCCACCACGTCCAGAACCTGGCCGGCATCCTCGAGCGGGCGCAGGACGGCCAGACGGGCGCCGACTCGAACTCGGTGCGCACCGAGCTCATGGCAGACTGCTTCGCGGGCGCCTGGGCCGCGGGCGCAGCCGACACGACCGACGCCCAGGGGGTTCCCTTCCTCATGCCGCTCACGCAGGAGCAGATCGACACCGCGCTGAGCGCGGCCGCGGCGGTCGGCGACGATCGCATCCAGCAGTCGACCCAGGGCCAGGTGAACCCGCACACGTTCACGCACGGCACGAGCGAGCAGCGCGAGCACTGGTTCACCACCGGCTACGAGCAGGGCGCCCCCGCCTGCGACACGTTCGCGGTCGACGGGGCTGAGCTGTGAGCGCAGCTTCCGAGCCGGCCGCGCCGCGTCGCGCAGGTCGGCGCGTGCTCGCGGCGGTGCTCTGGATCGTCGCCGTGCTCGTGCTCGTCGTGGTGGTCTTCCTCGTCTGGGCGCACACCGTCATGATGGGCGAGCGCTCGGCGGCGCTGCAGGCGTGGCGCGACGACGCGGTGCAGATCGAGACGGTCGACGACGGCGCGTTCGTCATCACCCCGGCGGATGCCACTGGCGAGGGCCTCGTCTTCCTCCCCGGTGCCCGGGTCGACCCGGCCGCCTACCTCTGGAAGCTCAGCGGCGTCGCCGAGTCGACCGGCCTCACGGTCGTCGTGCCGAAGATCGCCCTCAACCTCGCGTTCCTCGACAGCCGCCCGATCACGGCCTACACCGCCTACGCGCCCGACGTGTCGACCTGGTACGTCGGCGGGCACTCGCTCGGCGGCGTGCGCGCCTGCCAGCTCGCGGGCGCGCCCGACGCGGCCGACGCCGGGGTGACCGGGCTGATCCTGTTCGGAAGCTACTGCGCGAACGACCTCTCCGACTCGGGGTACGAGGCCGTGACGATCGCGGGCGAGTTCGACGGGCTCAGCACGGTCGAGGACATCGAGGCGTCGGCGGGCAACCTGCCGGATGACGCGACACTCGTCGTGATCGACGGCATCAGCCACGCGTCGTTCGGCGACTACGGCCCGCAGCCGGGCGACGGCACGCCGACGGTCGACAGCGACACGGCGCGCGCGGAGATCTCGGCGGCCGTCGCGGAGGCGCTCGGGCGCTGACTGCGGGCGGGAGGCCCGCGCTATGCGGGGCCGTCCGAGTGTGCGAGCATGGCTGCACGCGGGCCGGGGGCCCGAAGGAGGGGCGGGATGCTCGTGGTCGTTGCGTCGACGTCAGCCGGGGCGGGTGCGTGAACGCCCGGCTGTCGAAGGCGGCCCGGCGGGTGCAACGAGTCCTCGTGCGCGGCATCGTGGCGATCGCGCCCAAGCGCCCGCACCTCGTCATCAACGGCTACCCGGTCGATGAGGGCAATGCCGTCGAGATGCTCCGGGTGAGCGCCGAGCGGTATCCGGGGCGCATCTGCTGGCTGGTGCCCGACGTCGACGAGGCCCGCGCCGTGCTCGCCGCCGCCGGAGCGGACCCCGGGCATCGCGTGGAAGTCGTCCCGCACCGTTCGCTCTCCGGCCTCTGGTGGTTCGCGACGGCCGAGGTCTCCATGTTCACGCACGGCGTGTACGGGAACCCCGGTCGCGTGCGACGCAAGACCATGGTCAACCTCTGGCACGGCGGCGGGTTCAAGGGCCACATCATGAGCGACGAGCGGGGCCGGCCGACGATCTCCTCCGACTACCTCGTGGCGAGCACGCGCAAGTTCGGCCTGGCCAGGGCGAGGGAGTGCCGCCTGCCCGAGGGCGGACTCCTCCTCACCGGCAATCCGAGGGTCGACCAGTTCGCCCGCGCACACGGAGCACCGCTCGACCGGCTCGGCATCGATCGCTCGCGTCCCTTCGTGCTGTGGATGCCCACCTTCCGGAAGAACAAGGGACGGGGCCTGACGGCTTCATGGTCGGATGTCGTGGGCGAGGGTCAGCCCGACGTGAATGCGGTCATGGCCGGCTGCGTGGACCTGCTCTCCCGTGCGCACGGTCTCGCTGTCGTGGTCAAGCCGCATCCGCAGGACGCGGAGAGCCGCGCGGTGCCGGGCGCGGTCGTCGTCACGAACGAGGACCTCCGGGCCGCGGGGGTGCAGCTCTACGAGCTGATCGGAGCCGCCGCGGGCCTCCTCACGGACTACTCGAGCGTGTGGATCGACTACCTCGCGCTCGACCGCCCGATCGCCTTCGTGGTGCCCGACGAGGAGGGCTATGCGGCCGGGCGGGGATTCGATCCGCCCGACGCGCTCGACTGGCTCCCCGGCCCGAAGCTGCACGACCAGGCGGACGTGCGGGCCTTCGCAGCGGACGTCGAGTCAGGTGGGGAGGCGTCGCGCGCGAGGAGGCGCGAGGTCGCAGCCGAGATCGGTCACGCGGCCGGCGCCGACGTCGCGCATCGAATCCTCGACGAGCTCCAGGCACGGGGCGTGTTCATGCACCCGATCGCGCCGCGACGCGTGCGCGTCGGCTGAATCCGCCGGGTGCCGCAGCCCTCAGCGGCGGGACATCCGCCCGCCCTGCGCGGCTGCGGGGTGCCCGGCCTCCCGCAGGAGGTCGTACGTGGTCGGCCGCGGCGGCCGCGGATACTCCGTGCCGGGCTCGAGGACGAGCGACAGGGTCAGGAACAGTGCGAAGATCGCGCTCGACTCGATCAGGCCGTTCTCGAGGAAGCTGCGCGCGATGACGAGGACCAGCAGTGGCAGGGCCACCCCACGGAGTCGTCGGTCGGCGCGCAGGGCGTCGAGCGTCGTGGCCGCGACCCAGAACACGACGAGGACGATGCCCACGAGGCCGGCCTGTGCCAGCACGGACACCCAGCTGCTGTCCAGCACCTGCGAGTCCCACCACCGCTGGTTGACGCTCACCGTCTTCACCGCCAGGCCGACGCCGATCCACTTCGCCCAGGTGTCGAACGGCACCTCGAGGACGGCGGTCCACGCGATGGTCCTCGAACTCAGGCTCGTGAGCTCCGCCTCGCTCTGGCCGCGGATGGCGAAGTGCTCGACGACGTCGGTGAACGTGATCACGCTGTAGGCGATCGGCGCGAGGACGAGGAGCCCGGCGGCCGTCGACCGCGGGATGGGCCATGCGAGGAGGAAGGCCAGGGCCATGGCGAGGCCCACGACGAGCAGCGTCGTGCGCGAACCCGTGGCGAACACGATGCCCCCGAAGACGGCCAGCCCGATCGTGCTCCAGGGGCGGAGACCTCGTCGCGCGATCTCGACGGTGAGCGCCACGGCGACCGGACCGGCCAGACCCGCCACCTCGTTCGGAGCCATGTCGGGGATGCCGCCGCCGAGCCGGCCGTCGGCGAGCAGCTCGGGCAGGCCGGTCACGGCGGCGACGAGGGTGACGGCGCCGAGCGCCGCGAGCAGGCTGCTCAGGACGAGCATCGGGGGGCCGGACGACACGAGCACGACCACGGTCGCCGTGACCAGCACGATCCTCGCGCTCAGGACCAGCGACGGAACCGCGTCGCCCGCGGCGACCGCCCCCACGCTCGAGATCGCCACCACGACCAGCAGCAGGATCAGCGACCGCGCACCCACCCGGCCGTGGCGGCGGACGTGGTGCGCCACGATGACCGCACCGGCGAAGGCGGCGACCCCGACCAGGGCCTTCGCGATCACCACCGGGTCGATCCCGCCGGTGAACAGGACGCCCGGGCGCCACGAGACCACGCTGGTGACCAGGAGGACCCAGACGGCGAAGAACGCGACCTGCCGCCCGCTCACCGGGGATCGGACGGGGGCCGGCATCAGACCTCGGCCTTGCCTCGGGCCTCGGCTGCGCGGCCGGCGTCGGCGTCGTCGGGCTGGTCGGGCCCGGGTCTCGTGACCCGGCTCTGGATCGGCACGATCGGCGGTCTGTGCTGCGACGCGTCCTGCGGCGCTCGGTGCGAGCCGTGCGCGAAGTCCTCGACCCGCCAGCCTGCTGCGAGGTCGGTGTGGTGCCGTCGCGGGACGTCGACGAGGACGACGCCGATCGGCCGGACGCCCTCGAGCCGGAGCTCGGTGACGACGCGGGCGAGTTCGGCCTCCTTCGTCGAGCCGTGGCGCGCCACGACCACGACCACGTCGGCGATGGGAGCCACGATGCGGAGGTCCAGCGGACGCGTCGTGGTCGAGGCCTGGACGATCGCGAGGTCGGCGTAGGCCTCGGCTGCCTCGACGATCCACGGGAACTGCCGCTCGGTCACCAGTTCCGACGCCGGCTCCACGCCCCGTGGGAGCGCCCACACCTCGCCGCTGCCGGATGAGACGTCGATCGGCCGGACGGAACCGGTGAACTCGGCCGAACCGGAGGTGAGGAGCTCGCACAGGCCGCGGCGTTCGGCGAGGTCGGCCACCACGGAGGTCGGAGAGAGGGGTTCGGCGATGCTCTCGATCAGGAGCGCAGTGCGGCCGGTGGCGGCGTACGCCCGTGCCAGCCCCACGCGCACCTGGGTCGGACCAGCGCCGGACGACGTCGGTGCCAGGAGGATGAAGCTCGGGACCGTGCCGCCGTTCGCCTGGCGGATGTTGAGCGCCGCCTCGACGTAGCCCTCGGCCTCCGGGTCGAGCGCGACGCCGTCCCGGCCGCTCGCGCGCCGGCGGCGCAACTGGCCGAGCACCGGAAGGCCGGAGACACGGCGCACGTCCGACGTCGTCCGGATGCGCGTGTCGAAGTGCGCGAGGAGCAGGGCCAGCACCGTGCCGAGCGCGAGCCCGGCCACGAGGCCGAGCCCGAGCACCACGGGGCGCTGGGGTGCACTGGGCGATGCCGGGGGTTGCGCGGGGATCTGGAGCGCGAGGTCGACCGTGTACGTGGAGTCGGGGGAGCTCTCGATATCGGAGACCTCCTCGGCGAGCCCCGCGGCCACCGCGTTCGCGAGATCTGCCGCGTCCGCGCCCGTCGGGCCCTCGGCGCTCACCTCGACGAGGACCGTGCCGGTCGGGTTGGACGCGGACACGCGGGACGCCAGCTCGCGGGGGAGGCGTCCGTGCCGAGCTCCTCCGCCGCGAACTCCAGCACGTCGTCGCTGTACACGAGGTCGGGGTAGGAACCGACCCGCGCGAGGCTGAACTGGGAGAGCTCGGCGAGCGACGCCCGTGGGGATTGCACCGACAGGAACAGGGTCGCCTTGGCCGTGTACGTCGGCTGGATCACCGCGAGCGCGAGCACGGCGGCGCCGACGCATGCGGCGACCGAGCCGGCGATCACCGCCCAGCGCTGCTGGAACACTTGGAGGTATCCGGGAGCCGCCATTCCGACCTTCCGTCGCCGGGGATTCCTCGAATCTAGCAGCGAGGGGTGCCTTGGCGGATCTCCCCAGTCCCGGGGATGCCGCGCCTCTGCTGCCGGACACGGCCCGGCCCCCGTCTCGGGGGATGGCGCGCGACCCCGGCGCGGGGAGAATCATCCGTACATCAGGGACTTCTCCCCGACGCCACTGACCGAGGAGTACCTCCAACATGGACCCCGTCGAGTCCCCTCCCTCGCCGGCCGGGCGCCGGGTCGGGTGGGTCACGGTCGGCGCCGCCCTCCTTGCGCTCACCGGGGTCGTGGTCGCCGCCGTCTGGATCCTCGGCGGCGCGCGCGCGGACGCACCACCGCTGCCCCCGATCCCGTCGGCGCAGGCGGCGGGTGCGCCCGAGGGGCTCCTCGACGTCGATCCGGGTGCGGGATCGATGCCGCCGGGCGACTCCGAGTACCCCGTGCCGGAGGGCGCGCTGTACGTCGACGCCGCAGCGCCCGCCGGTGGACGGGGTTCCCTGGCGGCGCCGTTCGAGTCGATCCAGGATGCCGTCGCCGAAGCGTCGGACGGGGCCACCATCGTCATCCGCGGCGGGGAGTACCACGAGACCGTCGAGGTCACCTCCGCCCACGGGCTCACGCTGCAGGCGTATCCGGGGGAGGAGGTCTGGCTGGACGGCAGCGTCGTCGTCACCGGATGGGTCGCCGACGGTGCGCGCTGGCGGCACGACGGCTGGGACGTCGCGCTCGACTCGAGCCCGACCTTCAAGCGCGGCGAGGCCGAGAACCCCGAGGAGAACTGGACCTTCGTCGATCACGCCCATCCGATGGCGGCCCACCCCGACCAGGTCTGGATCGGCGACATCGCGCTCGACCAGGTGGAGGACCCGGGCGCCGTCGGCACCGGGCAGTTCGCGGTCGACCCGACCACACGGTCGCTCGTCGTCGGGTCGGACCCCACCGGCGCGGAGGTCCGTGCCAGCGTACTCCCGCGCGCGCTCCAGTTGCGCGCCGAGGACATCACGGTCAGGGGTATCGGCATCAGGCGGTACGCGACGTCGGTGCCCGACATGGGCGCGGTGACCATCGAGCGGCCCGGCGCGACGATGGAGCACGTCGTGGTGCGCGACGGGGCCACCACGGGGATCTTCGTCGGCGCCGCGAGCGCGACCCTCCGCAACGTGACCGCCGAGCGCAACGGCATGATCGGCATCTCCGCGAACTTCGCCGACGGCCTCACGGTCGACCACGTCGCCTCGATCGAGAACAACACCGAGTCGTTCAACCGCGCACCGGTGGCCGGCGGGATGAAGCTCACCCGGTCCCGTCACGTCAGCGTCGTCGCATCCGAGTTCGCGGACAACCGCGCGACGGGCCTCTGGTTCGACCAGTCCTGCTTCACGATCCTCGTCTCGGACAGCCGATTCGATCGCAACGCGGGCCACGGCCTCTACTTGGAGATCTCGGCCCGTGCGGCCGTCGTCCGCAACGTGATGGCCCGCAACGCGCGGTACGGCGTCAAGATCAACGACACGAGCGAGGTCGTGATGCGCCGGAACGTGGTCGTCGGGAACGGATGGGGCGTCGCGATCCTCCAGGACGAGCGGCGCGCCGACGCGCCGGACGCGCCGGGGCTCGATGCCCGGCACCCCCAGCCGGATCCCACCATGACGTGGCTCGGCACGGACGTCACGATCGTCGACAACACCCTCGTCGGGAGCGGCTCCGAGGCGCTGCTGTGGTTCGAGGACTACACGGACCGGTCCGACGCCGAGGAGATGCGGGTGACCGCCGCGCGGAACCTGTACGTCCGGGGCGCGGCGGACGCACCGCCCGTCCTGGTCAAGTGGCAGGTCGATCCCGGGCACGTCACCGACTACGGATCGCTCTCCGCCTTCCGGGAGGAGACCGGTCAGGAATCCGGGGGCGTCGAGGTGATCGGGACCGTCACCCAGCCGCTGGAGTCGAGCCCCGCGGAGACGGGCGAGACGTTCAGCTGGCCCGACTGGGCCCGGCAGGCGTGGGGCGGCTCGCTGGACTGACGGCATCGGGCGTCAGGCCGGTCGCTCCTCGTTCGGTTCCGCGGCTTCGCGGGCCTCTCGCCGGGCGAGGGGAACGAGCAGCGCGCTGCGTACCGCGATGCCGCCCAGGATGGGCGCGACGGCGATCACGGCCGGCACGTACGCCGGGTCGCCGCCCGCGAGCAGCAGCACGGTCGAGGCGACGACCGCGAGGGCGGTGTCGGCGGAACGGATCGCGAACACCGGGCCCTGCTTCCCGGCTACCGAGGCGAGGGCCCCGTACGGCGCGACGGCCGCGATCGAGGTCGAGAAGGCGATCCACCCGATCACCGCCACCACGTCGAGGGGCTCGCCGAACAGCAGCGGGCCGAGCCACGGCAGCGCGACGAGCAGCACCGCGCCGACGACCACGATGAGCCCGACGAGGGCGAACACCGCCCGGTCGGCGCTGCGGAGCTTCCCGGCGAGCGTGGAGTCGTGGTCCTGCGCGAAGTGCACGAACAGGAACGACCCGAGCCCGCTGACCACGAGGGTGGCCGGGGCGACGTACGTGCGCGCGGCCTCGATCATGCCCACCGCCGCGAGCGACGCGGCGAGCGTCACGACCACCCGGATGGCCGTGAGCATCGCGGGCCTGAGGACCTGCTGGCTCGCGCGCCAGCCGCCGTACCGGAGGACCGCGCGATACCCGCCGCGGACGAACGGCACGACGCGGCGCTCGTCGGAGGGCAGGAGGAGGAGGCCGGCGATGGTGCCGAGCAGCTGGCCGACGGCGACCGCCGCGAGGAACCCCAGGAGGGTGGGTGCGGACCACAGCCACATGGCCGCCACGACGCCGAGCGCGCCCGCGAACGCGATGGCGTCGACGGCCACCACCCGCCAGAAGGCCAGTGACGCCATGAGCATGCGCCTGACCAGTTCCTCGATCGCGAACAGGCTCATGGCGAACGCGACGGCGATCGTCTCCAGGACGTCGGTGAGCCCCGTCGCGGAGAACACGATCGCGGCGATCAGGCCGACCCCGACGGGGATGGCGAGCGCGAACTGCTCGAGCGCCGAACGGATGCGGCGGTCGTGACGGTCGAGCACGACGTAGGAGTCGCCGACGAACCCGCCGGTCACCGCCGACACGATCTGCATGGTGCCGTACACGATCGCGAAGGCGCCGAGGCCGTCGAAGCCCAGCGTCTGGGCGACGAGCACCTGGATGGTGAAGCTCGCGACCGCCTGCATGCCCTGCGAGGCGACCGCGCCGACCGCGCCGACCTTGGATGCGCCGGTACCGTCCGAGCCGTCCGTGGGAGGCCCGCCATCGCCGGGAACGGACGGGCCGCGGCCACGCATCCGGGCGGATGCGCGGCCGCGGCCGAGGACTCCGGTCATCCGACTACTACTGCGCCGCCCGGCTGACGAAGTCGTCGTACCGGATGGTGATCGGGACGTTGGTCGCCGATGCCGAGATGTAGCTCTCCACGCCGATCGATCCGGGAGCCTGGAGGGCGGCCGTGGCATCCGTCGTCGTCGCCTGCCAGGTGGCGGGCTCCGTCGTTCCGGCCTTCCAGACCTTGCCCGAGATCGTCGTCGGGCTCGTGCCGGTCACGCTCACCTTGATCATGAGCGTGTCTCCGGCCGCGAACGTGAGTCCGGCGATCGTCGTGTTCGACAGGATGGTGGAGGAACCCCGTGCGAGCTGCAGGCCGACCGATCCGCCGGGCTGGAGGCGGATCCGACCCTGGTAGAAGTCGCTTCCGACCTGACGGCCCACGACACCGGCGACGACCTGCCCGACGGCCACGTCCTTGTCGACGGTGACGGCGACCTCGGTCACCGAATCCGTGACGGAGACGCCGCCGAGCAGGGCCCGACGCGTCGAACCGGTCGCGCCGTGCAGGAACACGCCGCGCCCGTTCGAGACGGAGTAGTTGGCGTTGACCGTCGACTGCCAGGCGCCGCCGGTCGTCGCCGTTCCCCAGCCGGTCGCGACCGAGCGGTTGAAGTCGTCGGACGCGATGACCACGGGGCCGACCGGCGGAGCGATCGCCGTGACGGTCGCGGTGTGCGTCGCCGTCGCGCCGGCATCGTCGGTCACCGTGAGCTCCACCGAGTAGTCCCCGGCGGCGGCGTAGGTGTGCGACGCCGTCGCCCCCGAGCCGGTCTGCCCGTCCCCGAAGTTCCACGCGTACCCCGTGATCGTGCCGTCGGGATCGTCCGAGCCGGTGGCGTCGAACTGCACGTCGAGCTCGTCCACGGCGCTGGTGAAGGTCGCCGTCGGCGGGCTGTTCGGGACGGTCACGGATCCGAGCGCGTAGTGCGACTGGACCGTGTCGGCGCTGAGCGCGACGGGGTAGACCGCGAACTCGTCGATGTCACCGTCGAACCACGGGCTGGAGGAGCCCCACGTGACGTCCCCGCCCGCTCGCCAGTAGCCGCTGTAGCCTTCGGCCTGGGTCTGCGGGTTGGTCCCGACCAGGACGCCGTCGACGTACAGCTTCATGCCCGCCGACGACTGGGTCGCGACGACCTGGTGCCACACCCCGTCGTTGTACGGCTGCGGACTCGTGATCGTGTTCGTCTGGCCCGTCCACGTGCCGAACACCAGGTGCCCGTCGTCCTGCATGTAGACGTGCCGGTCGTAGTTGTTCGACAGGCCGCTGTTGCTGTTGCCGAACCCGGTGATCTTGCCACCCACCGTCGTCGTGGTCTTGAACCACGCCTCCGTCGAGTAGGTCGTCGACGGTCCGAACTGGCTCGAGGTCGCGACGAAGCCGCCGTTGAACCTCGCGGCGGTGTCCGCCACGTCGACGAGCGCACCGGCCGCACCGAGGGAGTAGGACCCGAGGTAGCCGCCGTCGGCGGCCTGGGGCCCGGAGTCCTTCGCGACGGCGCCGGCCGCCTCGCCGAGGCGGAAGTACACCAGCGGGTCCGATGCGAACACGGCGGCGCCGTAGGCGTCGGCAGGGGCGGTCGGGATCGCGCCGGGGTCGCGACCGGAGGCGGTGTAGTGCTCGAGCACCTGGTCGGCCGTGAGCGGCGCCGGGTACACGGCGACCTCGTCGACGGTCCCGTTGAAGTTGCGGTCACCGTCCCACGTGTTGTCGCCGCCGACGCGCCAGTAGCCCCAGTACTGCTGACCCCAGGTCACTGCGGCGTCGACTCCGACCCTGCGCCCGTCGATGAAGAGCTGCTGGCCGTTCGCTCCGAGCGTGCCGACCACGTGGTGCCACTCGCCGTCGTTGTAGCTCTTCGGTGACGTGAGGATCCGGCCGGTGCCCGTCCAGATGCCGAACGAGACCTTGCCCTGCGGCGACATGTAGACGTGCCGGTCGTAGTTGCTCGAGTCGCCCGACGGGCTTCCGCCGAAGCCGACGATCTTGCCGCCCGAGGTCGAGGTCGTCTTGAACCACGCCTCGACGGCGAGCGAGTTGTCGCGCCAGACCTGTTCCTGCGAGATCGCGCGGCCGCCGTCGGTCCCGTTGAAGGCGGCGGCCTTGTCGGCGTCGCCGAGGATCGCACCGGTCTGGCCGAACGTCACGCCGTTGCCGGCCGTCGGGTTGGCGCGGCCGACGGTGTCGGCGGCGCTCGAGGTGCCGACCGGGTCGCCGAACCGCCAGTAGTAGGTCGGCTTGTCGTCGATGACCGTGCGGGCGTACGAGCTCAGGGTGCCCGTTCCCGCCGCCGTGATCGAGAGCGTCGAACCCCATCCGCTGTTGCCGAACGGGTCGATCGCCCGCAGGCGGTAGGTGTAGGTCTGCCCGGGCGTCAGCCCCGTGTCGACGAACGTCATCGTCGGTCGGTCGTAGAACCGCGAGTTCTGGTCGGTCACGTAGACGGGCGTCGCTGTCCGGCCGTCGCGGATCACCTGGTAGGTGAGGCGTTCGTTGTCGCGGTCGTAGTTCGCGGGCCAGCTGGCCGTGACGACTCCGGCCGCGGGCGACTGGAGCTTCGGGACGAAGTTGTCGCCGGTGAGGCGCGGTCCGTCGGTGTTCGGTGCGAGCGCGGGAACGCCGAAGCGCACGATGCCCTGCTGCGCCTTGTTGTTGACCGTCGTGAACTCGCCGCCGTAGACCGCGTAGCGCGCGTCGGCCGTGACGTCCCACGGGCCCTGGTACTGGCCCGTGAAGCTGCCCAGGTTCATGTTGGGGAAGAAGTTGAGCAGCTGCGGGGCGGGCGCCCCGAAGTGATCCGGGTACCCGTACGGGTCGGGCAGGTTGGTGCCCGCCACGGACTTCGAGTACGCGATGCCGCGGTAGAAGGTCCACGGGTCGGTCTGCGGATAGCCTTCGATGTTCCCGCAGTAGTGCGCGTGGCCGGCCGTGTAGATGGTCTCGCCGATCGCGGCGACCGAGTAGGTGTCGCCGTGGCAGTCGGCGACCCAGTCGATCTCGCCGGTGGCCCAGCTGCCGCGGAAGGTGCCCTCGAGGTTGCCGCCGCCGCCGAAGTGGTAGCCGGAGCCGTAGAAGCTGTCGCCGTCCGACTCGAGGCTGACGACCGCGGCCTCGGTGCCGCCGTTGCGCACCTGGCTGTTCGCGTTCCACGGGAGGATGGTCGCACCCGCCGTCGAATCGACCGCCACCAGGCCGTACCCGGGGTTGTCGCTGCCGTTCGCCGTGGTGAAGTCGCCGCCGATGACGACCTTCGATCCGTCGGGGGAGACGACGAGGTCCCAGGCCCGGCCGTTGGCGAGGACGGGCGCCCACGGCTGGATGGCGCCGTTGGACGCGGCCGCGGCTGCCGAGAATCCGGGCCGGGGGTTGCCGCTCACCGAGCTGAAGTGGCCGCTGAAGTAGACCGTCGTGTTCGT
Organism: Agromyces sp. MMS24-K17; assembly: GCF_043950245.1. Taxonomy (GTDB): domain Bacteria; phylum Actinomycetota; class Actinomycetes; order Actinomycetales; family Microbacteriaceae; genus Agromyces. The sequence goes on from NZ_CP171640.1 coordinate 1,698,353, forward strand.
CGCGTCGAGCGCCCACACGCGGTTGTTGGCGCTGACGTTGAAGGCCGTCGCCACGTTGCCCGTCGCGGTGTCGAAGGCGACGATCCGGTTCCGGGTCGCGCCGTTCACCTGCGTGAACTCGCCGCCCGCGTAGAGCCGCTTGCCGTCGGGGGATGCGGCGATCGCACGGACCTGGGCGTTGAGCGTCGGCGCCCACGGCAGGAGGTTGCCGGTCGTGATGTCGAAGGCGAGCAGGTACGAACGGTTCACCTCGTTGACGCCGGCGGCGGAGCCCGCGGGACGGGCCTTGGTGAAGTTGCCGGCGACGTAGACCGTGTTGCCGACGATCTCCTGGTCCCAGACGACGCCGTTGATCTGCGGTGCCGGGAGCGGGTCGGTGGAGACCGTGGCCGGCACCGTGGTGTCCGGCGGAGCGGTGTCCGCAGCGGCCGGGGAGGCGAATGCCGCCACGGACAGCGCGGACGCGACGACAGCGGCGATCGCGGTGCTCGCAAGGAGGCGCAGATGCGACGACGCGGGCTCGGGTGTACCCATCGGGATCCTCATTCGTTCTGCTATGCAGGGATGCGGGGGGCACCCCTGGTTCGCGCCAGAATACGTCTGCGGCGCTCGCGCCGAATCGCCCCATTCAGGGGTCAACTCCCGCGCAATTCCGGGGTTCTTCGCCGGCAGCGGCGAGCCCCGGTCACGACCGCCGCCGCCCACCCGGATGGGTGCGCGGAGGCGAATCGGGGGATGGTTCAGAGGCTCGTCACTGCGCCTCTCGGCTGATGAAGTCGTCGAATCGCACGGTGATCGGGACGTTGGTCGCCGAGGCCGAGATGTAGCTCTCGAGGCCGACCGAACCGGCCGCCTGCATCGCCGCCGTGGCATCCGTGGTGGTGGCCTGCCAGGCCAGGGGTTCGGCTGTGCCGGCCTTCCAGATCTTCCCGGAGATCGTCGTCGGGTTCGTGCCGGACACGCTCACCTTGATGAGCAGGGTGTCGCCCGCGGCGAACGTCACGCCGCTGATCGTCGTGTTCGAGAGGATCGTGGAGGACCCGCGCATCAGCTGCAGCCCGACCGATCCGCCGGGCTGGAGCCGGATCCGTCCCTGGTAGAAGTCGGTGCCCACCTGGCGGCCGACGATGCCCGCGACCGTCTGCCCGACGGCGACGTCCTTGTCGACGGTCACGGCGACCTGCGTCACCGAGCCGGTGACGCTGACCGCGGGCAGCAGCGCTCGCCGCGTCGTCCCGGCCGTGGCGTGCACGAACGCAGCGCGGGTCCCGTCCACGGTGTAGCTGGAGTTCACCGTCGACTGCCACGCGCCGCCGATCGTCGCGGAGCCCCAGCCGGCCGCAACCGTGCGCGAGAAGTCGTCGGAGGCGATCACGGCGGGCTCGGGGATGGGCGGTGCGGTCGCCGTCACCGTGGCCGTCCTGACCGCCGTCGCGCCGTCGTCATCGGTCACCGTGAGCTTCACCGTGTAGTCGCCCTCCGCCGCGTAGGTGTGCGAGGCGGTCGCGCCGGATCCGGTCTGCCCGTCGCCGAAGTCCCAGGCGTAGCCCGTGACCGTCCCGTCGGAGTCGGTCGAGCCGCTCCCGTCGAACTGCACTGCCAGGTCGGTCACCGTGCTCGTGAAGTTCGCCGTCGGTGCCACGTTCGGCGGGGGCACGTTCCCGTCGCCCGTGGCGACCCGGTAGTGGTCGAGCGACAGCGTCAGCGGCACGCTCGTGACGGCGCTCGACACGTAGCCGACGACCCCGACCTTGCCGGCCGACTGGAGGCCCGTCGCCGAGGAACTCGCGGTGAGCGACCACGTGCCGGGCTCGGGCGTTCCGGCCGCCCATGCCTTGGCCTGGAGGGTCGTCGGCGACGTCCCGCTGATGCGCACCTTGAGGCTGATCGCCTGGCCCGCCGTGTAGGTCAGCGGCAGGTTGGCGTTCGCGATGAGGGTGGAGTCGCCCTGCATGAACTGGAGGGCGAGCACGCCGCCGGCCTGGAACCGGAGCCGCGCCTGGTAGAAGTCGGTGCCCACCTGCCGGACGTTGAGCCCGGCGTACGCGCTCCCGCCCACGACCGCCTTGTCGACGGCGAAGTCGCCGGTGACCGTGAGGTCGTTGGCGTTGATCGCGTCGAGTGTCGCCTTGCGGGTGGCGTTCGCCGCGTGGACGAACTTCGCGGTGCCGCCCGACACCGACGAGTTCGGCGCGCTCGTGACCGCCCAGGCCCCGCCGGCGTCCGCCGTGCCCCAGCCGCCGGCCGCGGTTCGCTCGAACTCGTCGCGGGCGAGCTCGATCGAGACGGGCGAGGCGACCGCGGTGACCTGCGTCGTCTTCGTCGTGACGCCGCCGCGGTTGTCGGTCACCGTGAGGGTGACGTCGTAGGTGCCCGCCGCGCCGTACAGGTGCGACACCGTGGCACCGGTCCCGGTCTTGCCGTCCCCGAAGTTCCACGCGTAGTCCGTGATGGCGCCGTCCGGGTCCGCCGAACCGGACGCGTCGAACTGGACGGACTGGAAGCTCACCGTCGCCGTGAAGGCCGCGGTCGGCGGCACGTTCGGGTTGACCGTGACGATCGAGTGGGAGATCGTGCCGGTGCCGCCCTCGTCGTCGGTCACCGTGAGCGTCGCGGTGAACGATCCGGCGGTCGCGTACTCGTGGACGGGGTTCGCTCCCGTGCCGGTCTGGCCGTCGCCGAAGTCCCAGGCGTACGAGGCGATGGTGCCGTCGCTGTCCGCCGAACCGCTCGCGTCGAACGTCGTCGTGCGGTCCACGGTCGTGGCCGTGAAGGCCGCCGTCGGCAGCGCGTTCGGCACGATGTCGCGGCCGATCTGGAAGTGCTGGCGGATCGTGGAGGCGGAGAGCGCCACCGGGTACACCGCGAACTCGTCGATGGTGCCGTCGAGGTACGAGCTGGTCGACCCCCAGGTCCGGTCGCCGCCTGCCCGCCAGTACCCGTTGTACGACTGGCCGGTGGCGAGCGGGTTGGTGCCGGCGAGCTCGCCGTCGACGTAGAGCTTCATGCCGCCGGAGTTCTGCGTCGCGACGACGTGGTGCCACTGGTCGTCGTTGAACGACTGCGAGGTGGTGACCATGGTGTTCACGCCGCCGTTGCGGACGCCGAACACGAGCCGTCCGTTGTCCTGCATGTAGACGTGCCGGTCGTTGGCCGTGCTGCCGGACAGGCCCGTCCTGCTGTCGCCGAACCCGGTGATCTTGCCGCCTCGGGTCGTGCTCGTCTTGAACCACGCCTCGGTCGAGTAGATGTTCGGGCTGGCCACCTGCGTCGCGCCCGCCACGAAGCCCTGCGTGAACTTCGTCGCCGGGTCGGAGACGCCGACGAGGGCGCCGGCAGCGCCGCGCGTGTAGGTGCCGACGAACCCGCCGGCCATGCCCTGCATGCCCGAGTCGTTCGCCGTGGCTCCGCTCGCCTCCCCGAGCCGCCAGAACAGGACGGGGTCGGCGGCGTAGACGGCTGCGCCGTACGCGTCGGTCGGTGCGGGAGGGACCGCGGCCGGCGTGCGCCCGGAGGCGGTGTAGTGCTCGAGCACCTGGCCGGACGTGAGCGGAGCGGGGTAGACCGCGACCTCGTCGATGCTGCCGACGAAGTTCTTGCCGCCGGACCAGGTGTTGTCACCGCCCATGCGCCAGTAGCCCCAGTACTGCCGGGCGGACGTGACATCCGGGTTCACGCCGACGCGACGGCCGTCGACGTACAGCTGCATGCCGTCCCCGCCGAGCGTCGCCACGACGTGGTGCCATTGGTTGTCGTTGTAGGCCTTCGCCGACTGGAGCACCTGCTGCGAGTTCGGCTGGACGCCGAAGAGGATGCGTCCCGACGTGTTCATGTACACGTGGCGGTCGTAGGTGGACGAGTCCCCGGTGGCCGAGGAGCCGAAGCCGACGATCTTGCCGCCCGCCGTCGACGAGGTCTTGAACCAGGCCTCGACGGCGAAGGTGTTGTCGCGCCAGACCTTCTCCTGCGAGATGACGCGACCGGTGCTCGTGCCGTTGAATCCGGCGGCCGTGTTCGGATCGCCGACGATCGCGCCGGCCTGGCCCCACGTCACGCCGCTGAGGCGGTTCGCGTTCGCGCGCGCGACGGTGTCGGTCGCGACCGAACCGGAGGCGTTGCCGAGGCGCCAGTAGTACGTCGGCTGGTCCTCCATCACCGTGCTCGCGTAGGTGCTCTGCGTGCCGGAACCCGCGGCCGTGATCGAGAGGGTGGAGCCCCAGGCGCTGTTGCCGAGGGGGTCGATGGCCCGCAGCCGGTAGGTGTACGTCTGGCCCGGGGTCAGCCCGGTGTCGACGAAGGTCATGGTCGGGCGGTCCCAGTACCGCGACTTCTGCTGCGTGACGTGCACCGGGCTCGCCGTCTTGCCGTCGCGGATGACCTGGTAGGTCAGCGTCTCGTTGTCGCGGTCCCAGTTCGCGAGCCAGCTGGCGGTCACGACGCCGGGCGCGGGCGACGCGAGGCTCGGGTTGAAGTTGTCGCCCGTGAGACGCGGGCCGTCCGCGTTCGGCGCGATGGCGCGCACCGCGTAGCGGACCAGGCCCTGGAACGGCTTGTTGTTGACGTTCTGGAACTCTCCGCCGTAGACGACGTAGCGACTGTCGGCGTCGACGCTCCACGGGCCCTGGCCCTGGCCGGTGTAGGTGCCCGCGTCCATCGACGGGTACCAGTTGAGCTCGGCCGGCGCGGCCGTTCCGGTCCAGCTGGGGTAGCCGTAGATGTCGGCCGCGTTCGTTCCCGTGGCGGCCTTCGAGAAGGCCATCGCGCGCTGGAAGTCCTGCGGGTCGGTCTGCGGGAAGCCGCCGAGGTTGCCGCAGTAGTGGGAGTGGCTGGCGACGTGGATGGCGTCGCCGGCGGCCGCGACCGAGTACGAGTCGCCGTGGCAGTCGGCGACCCAGACGATCTGGCCGTCCCAGTTCGCGCGGAAGGTGCCCTCGAGGTTGCCGCTGCCGGAGTCGCTCCGGAACACGTACCCCGTGCCGTAGAGGCTGTCGCCGTCGCCGTCGAGGCTGTAGATCGCGGCGGCGAGGCCGCCGTTGCGCACGGCGTCGTTCAGGGCGAACGGCACGATGCTCGCCCCGGTCGTCGCATCGACCGCCCCGAGGCCGAACCCGGGCCGGTCCGATCCGTTCATGGTCGTGAAGTCGCCGCCGATCGCGACCCTCGTCTCGTCGGGCGAGACCACGAGCGCGTAGGCGCGGCCGCCGTCGAGGACCGGCGCCCAGGGGAGCACGGCACCGTTCGACGCGGCGGCCGCCGCGGAGAACCCCGGTCGGGCGTTGCTGCTCACCGAGGTGAAGTGGCCGCTGAAGTACACCGTGGAGTTCGTGGCATCCATGGCGTAGACGCGGTTGTTGGCGCCGACCGCGAAGGCGGTCGCGACGGCGCCGGTCGCGGTGTCGAACGCGACGATGCGGTTGCGCGTGTCGCCGTTCACCAGCGTGAAGTCGCCGCCGGCGTAGAGCCGGGTTCCGTCGGGCGAGGATGCGAGGACCCGGACCTGCGCGTTGACGGTCGGAGCCCACGGGAGCAGCTCGCCCGTCGTGACGTTGTACGCGAGCAGGTAGCTGCGGTCCACCTCGTTGACGCCCGCGGCCACGCCGCTCGGGCGCGCCTTCGTGAAGTCGCCGGCGACGTAGACCGTGTCGCCGACGATCTCCTGGTCCCAGACCACGCCGTTGATCTGCGGTGCCGGGAGCGGGTCGGTGGACACGGTGGTCGGCACGGACGGATCCGATGGGAGCGTGTCGGCGGAGGCCGGAGCGGCCAGGGTCGCGAGCGACAGGCCGGAGGCGAACAGGGCGGCGATCGTGGCGCTGGCGAAGAGGCGCAGGCGCGACGACGCGGGTCGGGTTGTACCCATCGTGTCCTCAATCGGTCGACGGGGGGTGGGGCCGTCGGCGGCACGCCCCCCACGGGTGTGGCGTCAACGTACTGCGGCCACACGTTCGCCGGAGTCCCCAGTCAGGGGGGCACCTCGCCGGGGCGCGCCGGCGCTACGGGATCGTGGTCGCCGTGAAGTCGTCGTACCGGATCGACAGCGGCGCGTTGCTCGCCGCCCCGGAGAGGTAGCCCTCCACGCCGACGATCCCGGCCGACTGCAGCGCCCCGCTCGAGGACGTCGCGGTCACCTGCCAGGCCGCGGGCTCCGCCGAACCGGCCTGCCAGACCTTCGCGCGGAGGGTGGTCGGGCTCGTGCCGGTCGCCTGGACCCGCAGTTGGAGCTGCTGCCCTCCGGCGCAGGAGACGCCGGGCACCGGATCGAGGTTGGCGAGCACGGTGTTGCCCTCGTTCAGTTGCAGGTTGCACCCGCCGTTCGTGAGGAACCGCACGCGCGCCTGGTAGAACGAGGACGCCACCTGGCGGACGACGGCGCCGACCGTGGCCGGTCCGCCCGCAGCGGTCTTGTCGATCGAGATCCGGACCGCGAGGTCGATCGACGTCGACGGCGTGATCGGGAGGGTCGCGCGGCGCGTGCTGCCGGGCTGGTGCACCGTGGTGCCGACCCCGGTGCCGACCAGGAAGCCCGGAGGGTCGTTGACGGCCCAGGTGCCACCCACGGGCGCCGTGCCCCAGCTGTTCGACGCGGTTCGCGAGAAGTCGTCCTGCGCGACGACACCCGGCGGGGGCGGGGTGCCGTCGTCGACGGCGACCTGGCGGGTGGTCGTGGCCTGGGCGCCGTCGTCGTCGGTCACGGTGAGCGTGATCGTGTACTGGCCGGGGGCGGTGTACGTCCGCGAGGAGGTGAGCCCCGAACCGCCGGTTCCGTCGCCGAAGCTCCAGGCGTAGTCGACGATCGTGCCGTCCGTGTCGCCCGAGCCGTTCGCGTCGACGCCGACCGTCATGCCGTTCACCGACGTGGTGAACGACGCCGACGGCGGCTGGTTCACGGGAGGGGGAGTTCCGCCCGACCGCGCCTGGAAGTGCGCCAGGACCCGGTTCGCCGGCAGGACGGACTTGTAGACGGCCACCTCGTCGAGGTCGCCCGTGAAGTTCTGGTTCCCGCCGGGCGTGGCATCCCCGCCGACCTTCCAGTAGCCGTAGAAGTTGCGCCCGTAGATGGTGGGGGCGAACGACGAGACCTGCTGTCCGTCGACGTAGAGCCGCATGCCGTCGGGCCCGAGCGTCGCGACCGCGTGGTGCCAATTGCCGTCGTTGTAGCCGGTGTTGCTCTGCAGCGTGCGGTTCTGCGTGTCGAACACGGTCCACGACACGCGGCCGCCGTTGAGGTACAGCGACCGGTTGTGCGCGGAGGAGGTGCCGGTGGCGGACCCGTTGTCGCCGAAGCCCAGGATCTTGCCACTGCTCGACGTGGTCCGGAACCAGGCCTCCACGGTCATCGAGTCGTCCGGCCACATCTGGGCCGTGGTCACCGCGCGGCCGTTGTTCGTGCCGTCGAACCTCGCCGCCGTGTTCGCGTCGCCGACGATGGCGCCGGCCACGCCCTCGGTGACGCCCGAGCCGGTGCTGAGGTCAACCTGGGCGGTCGTCTCGAGGGTCTGCGCGAGGACGGCGGTGGGGCCGACCGCGTTCGCGAGCGTCGATCCGGCGGGGTCGCCCATGCGGTAGTACCAGGTCGGGCCGTCCGCGAGCACCGATCGGGCGTACGTGCTGAGCGTCCCGCTCGCGCCCGCCGTCGTCGAGACGGTCTGCGACCAGGCGACGTTGCCGAACGGGTCGGTCGCGCTGATCCGGTACGAGACGGATGCCCCGGGCGTGAGCCCGGTGTCGACGTAGGTCATCGTCGGGCGGTCCCAGAACCTCGAGAAGCCGGTCATGGTCGCGATCGGCGAGGCCGTGTTGCCGTTGCGGACGACCTGGTAGGTCAGCCGCTCGTTGTCGCGATCGTGGTTGGAGGGCCAGCTCACCCGGACGTTGCCCGAGCCCATCGGCACGGCGCTCACCTGCCATCCGCCCAGGCGCGGCCCGTCGTCGTTCGGGGCGATCGAGCTCAGCGCGAAGCGCGAGAGGCCCTGCTGGCCGACGCCGTTCACCTGCGTGAACTCGCCGGCGTAGGCGACGTACTCCGCGTTCGCCTGCACGGTCCACGGGCCCTGGAACTGGCCGGTGAAGTTCCCGGCATTGATGTCGGGGTAGAACGCGAGCGGGCGCGTCGCCGGCTTGCCGTAGTTGATGTTCTCGCGGACCACGCTGAACGGGGCCTTCGTGAACGCCCTCGCGCGTTGCTCGTACCGAGGCGACTGCTCGGGCGTGTCCCCCACCCATTCGCACTGGTGCGTGTGCCCGGCGATGTAGACGACGTCGCCCTGGGCGGCGGAGCCGTACTCGTCGCCGCGGCAGTCCGCCATCCAGATGAGGTTGAGCGTGGCCCAGTCCATGCGGAACGTGCCCTCGGTGTTGCCGGTGCCGCTGGAGGAGAGCAGGACGTAGCCGGATCCGTACACGCTGTCGGCGTCGGAGCTCATCCCGTAGATCGCGGCCGAGTTGCCGGCGTTCCTGACGATGTTGTTCGCGGGCGTCGAGACCGTCGATCCGGTCGTGGAGTTCACGCCGACCAGGCCGAAGCCCGGGTTCGAGCTGCCGTTCGCCGTCATGAAGCTGCCCCCGATGACCACCTTCGAGCCGTCCGGGGACACCTCCATCGAGTACGCGCGACCGCCGCTGAGCACGGGGGCCCAGCTCGTGGTCGCGCCGTTCGAGACGTTCGCGGCGGCAGCGCCGCCGGGGCGCGAGACGCCGCCCGCCGAGCTGAGGCTGCCGGCGAAGAACACGGTCGAGGAGGAGGCGGCCACCGCGTACACCTCGCCGTTCGCGGACGCGTTGAAGTTCGTGTCGACGGCCCCCGTGGCGGTGTCGAACGCGACGATGCGGGTGCGCGCCGCGCCGTTGACCGAGGTGAAGGCGCCCACGACGTAGAGGCGGCTGCCGTCCGGGGAGGCGTCGATCGCGCGCACCTGGCCGTTGAGGGTCGGTGCCCACGACGTGAGCTGCCCCGTGCTGAGCCGGTACGAGAGGAGGTGGGTCCGGGCCACGGTGTTCGAGCCGGGCGGGGAGCCCGCCGGCCTCGCCGCGGTGAAGTTCCCGCCGACGAAGACCGTGTCCCCGACGATGGCCTGGTCCCAGGCCACGCCGTTGATCTGGGCCGTGGGGAGCGAGTCCGACGACACGGTGGCCGGCAGGCCCGGCTCGGGGGCGGTGTCGGCGCGGGCCGGTGCGGCGACCACCAGGCTCGTGACGAACAGGGCTGCCGCTGCCGAGACCGCGGCGACCGACGACCATGCAGACCACTCACGCACGGGGCACCTCGTTCCGTCGCGTCGGGTCGACCTCGGAGGTAAGGGTGAGGTTTGCTCGAAGCCTAATCTCGCCGTGGCCGGGAGTAAACAGTTCCCTCCGCGGACGGGCGGTCGGCTCCCGAGGCCGCGGCCGGCCGTCAGCGCGGGACGGCCCCGTGGAACTGCAGGGGTGCGTAGTCGAGCGAGTAGTCGACCATGATCGTCACGTCGTCGCGCTGGTCCGTCGGCACCGCGAAGACGTAGACCGCCTCGACGTGGTCGCCCGCGGCGACCGAGGACGGGAACGGCTTGCCGCCCGGCTCCCGGAGCTCGGACGCCGGGGTCATCGCCGACCCGAAGTAGGTCGTGACGACGGCGGTCTCCAGCGAGCTCGCCGCGTTCGTGGCGTTGTCGATCTCGACGGTGATGCGGATCGCCGGCCCGGCGACCTCGCCGGGACCCTGCGCCTCGCCCTCGACGGCCTCGATCTTGCTGATCCGGGCCGTCAGCGACGGGGCGATCTCGGCCGTGGCGTCGATCGGCACGGGGTCGGCAGGGGGCGGCTGCTCGATCGGTCCGGGAGCGACCGACGGCACGACCGGGAGGGCGGCCTCCGTGGCGGGCGCGGTCGTCGACGGAGGATCGGACGGCCCGGGCGTGCTCGTGGCGACGGGAATCGCCTCGGGCTCGGAACCGCCGGAGGACAGCGAGATCGCGACGACGAGGGCGATGACGATCACCAGCACGATGCCCCCGACCACGGCGACGGTGCGCCAGGTGCCGCCTCCGCGCAGGTCCTCGCCGAACTCGCCGACGTCGTCGGCGTCGTCGGGATCGATCGCAGGGGGTCGCTCGCGGTTGGCCATGTCGGCTCCGGTCGGGTCGGGGAACAGGGGAGGGAACTCTATCTCGCGCCGGCCCGGGCAGGGCGACGGGCGACGCGTCGGGTCATTCGGCCATCTCGTCGATCGCCACGGCGTGCGGTCCGAGGAGGGCGTCGAGCGCCTGCCGCAGCACGGTGCTCGAGGTGTGCACGGTGTACGGGAAGTAGACCACCTCGACGCCGACTGCCGCGAACTCGCGCTCGAGCCGGAGGCCCTCCGCGGTGCCGCGCCAGTCGTCGCCCTTGAAGAAGCGGTGGAAGCCGAGGTCGCGCCAGATGTCCAGCTTGTCGGGGAGCACCTCCGCGTACACCTCGTCGACGAAGGTGATATGGCGGACGATCTCCATCCGCTCGGCGAGTGGAACGACCGGCGGACGACCCTTCCGCACCTCGAGCAGTTCGTCGCCCACGACGCCGGCGATGAGGTGGTCGCACTCGCTCCGGGCGTGCTTGAGGATGTTGAGGTGTCCGATGTGGAAGAGGTCGAACGCCCCGGCCGCGTATCCGATTCTCACCGACATCCGCCTTGCCTCCTGATTCGGGTGCTCAGAACGTTCGATGCGACGTCGCCTCGAGGAATGCGACGAATCTAGACCTTCGGCCAGGCGGTCGGCAGCCCCATCTCGGGGTACGCGGTACGCGGTCCGCGTCCGGCGCCCCCTCCGTTTTGGGGGGCGAGGCGGAGGCGAGCCAGTCCTAGACTCGGCGAATCCACGGAGCGGGTCCTGGGATCGCGCTCCTTCCCGAGTGGACACAGGGGACCTTGTGCAGACAGTGAAGTCGACCGCCGACCCTCGCCCGGTGGTGAGAATCCTCGGCACGCACGGCATCCCGGCCGCCTACGGCGGCTTCGAGACCGCCGCGGAGAACGTCGCGATCCACCTGCGCGACCACGGCTGGAGGCCGGTCGTGTACTGCCAGGCCACGGGCGACGGCCCCCTGGTCGAGGACGTCTGGAACGGCATCGATCGGGTCACCATCCCGGTCGCTCGCGACGGATGGCTCGGCACCTCGCTGTTCGACCTGCGATCGATCCGGCACGCGACGCGCTCCCGCGACACCTGCCTGACGTTCGGCTACAACACCGCCGTCTTCAACATCGCGCAGCGGCTGGCGGGCATCCCCAACGTCATCAACATGGACGGCATCGAGTGGTCCCGCGCGCGCTGGGGCTTCACGCGCCAGGCGATCCTCTACGTGAACGAGCGGATCGCCTGCTGGGTGGGCGACGAGCTCATCGCCGACCACCCGGTGATCGAGGAGTACCTCGCCAGGAAGGCCCGGCGCAGCAAGCTGCACACGATCACCTACGGCGCGAACGCCGTCACCAGTGCCCCGACCGAGCCCGTCGCGGCCCTCGGGCTCGAACCCGGAGGCTACGTCACCCTCGTCTGCCGCCCGATCCCCGAGAACTCGATCCTCGAACTGGTCACGGCCTTCTCCCGCCGCCGGCGGGGCATCCGCCTCGTGGTGCTCGGTACGTACACCGACGACGACCCGTACCACCGGTCGGTGCGGCAGGCCGCGAGCGACGAGGTGCTGTTCCCCGGGTCGGTGTACGACCCGGGCGCGCTCGCCGCGATCCGCTTCCACGGCGTCGCCTACCTCCACGGACACACGGTCGGGGGCACCAATCCCTCGCTCGTCGAGGCGATGGCCGCGGGCAACGCCGTCCTCGCGCACGACAACCCCTACAACCGTTGGGTCGCGGGAGCGGGGGCCCGCTACTTCGACTCGGTCGAGACCGCGGCGACGCAGCTCGACGAGATCCTCGGCTCCGACGAGCTGCGGTCGCGGCTCGCGACGGCCGCGCGGGCGCGGCACGAGGCGGAGTTCACCTGGGAGCACGTCGCGGGACAGTACGAGCAGCTCATCGCGTCGGTGAGCCGCACCGGGCCCGCGGGCGTGGGAACGACGAGCGGAACTGGAGCGAACGCATGATCAGGGTCGGCGTGGTCGGACTCGGCAAGATGGGGCTCTCGCACCTCGCGATGATCAACGCCCACCCCGACGTCTCCGTGGATGCCGTCGTCGACTCGACGTCGTACATCCTCGACGTCCTCGGCAAGTACACGGGCGTCCCGACCTTCGGGGACTACGAGCGGATGCTCGGCACGGTCGAGCTCGACGCCGTCCTCATCGCGACCCCGACCCGGTTCCACGGGCCCATGGTGCGGGCGGCACTGGACCAGGGCCTGCACGTCTTCTGCGAGAAGCCGCTCTGCCTCACCTCGACGGAGTCCGCAGCGCTCGCGAAGCTCGCGGAGGAGCGCGGGCTCGTCACGCAGGTGGGGTACCACAACCGCTTCGTCGGGGCGTTCCGCGAGGTCCGCCGACTGCTCGACCTCGGTGCGATCGGCCGCGTCACGCACCTGCAGGCCGAGGCGTACGGCCCGGTGGTCCTGCGCCAGAAGGGATCGACCTGGCGCTCGCAGCGCACCGAGGGCGGCGGCGCGCTCTACGACTACGCCGCGCATCCGATCGACCTGCTCACCTGGTACGCCGGCGCGCCCGTCGGCGTGGGCGGCACGGTGCTCGGGAGCGTGTTCTCGGCCGACACCGAGGATGAGGTCTTCAGCACGATCTACTTCCCCGACTCGGTGAGCGCGCAGGTCTCGGTGAACTGGTCGGACGAGTCGTTCCGGAAGATGACGACCCGGATCACGATCATGGGCACCGCCGGCCGGATCCAGGCGGACCGGCAGGAGGTGCAGACGTACCTGCGCTCCATGGCTCCGGCGATCGACGGCTACGAGCCGGGGTGGAACGTCAAGTACACGACCGAGCTGACCGACCCCGTCTGGTTCTACCTGCGCGGCGAGGAGTACAGCGCGCAGCTCGATCACTTCGTGCGGCGGATCGAGGATCGCACCCTCGAGGCCACCAACGACTTCGGGAGCGCGGGCGTGACCGACCGGATCATCGAGCTGATGACCGCCGATGCCGTCGCCGAACCGCGCACGCTCGACGCGACGGCGCCGACCGCGCCGACGGCCACCGCTCCGCGACCAGCGCGTCGCCGACTGCTGGGGAGACGATCGTGACCATCGAACAGGCGACCCTGCCGGCCGCATCGCAGAAGCTCGACCGGGTGCTCTTCGGGGACAACCAGTTCTTCGGGGTCAACCACATGTCCGAGGAGAAGGCCCGGGCGCAGTCCATGCGGTTCCAGCACGCGGACGACATCATGGCCGTCCTCGACGACGCCCTCGACGCGGGGGTGACGACCTTCATGTGCACGACGCACGACCGGATCGGCGAGATCGCCGACCGCGTCCGAGGCAACCCCGACCGCTACCGCGAGTTCGCCTTCCTGCCGTGCATGCCGTACGCGCACAAGTACGCGGACGCGGTCACCGAACTGGGCATGCTCGGAGCGCTCAAGCGCTTCCTCCCCGAGGAGGGGGCGATGAACGCGATGCTGCGCGGCGGGAAGTCCATCGCGACCAAGGACATCGAGGGGCTCGTGACCCTGCTGGTGGACGCGGAGATGGCCATGTTCCGCGGCACTCGCACCCCGGTGATCTGGCTGCAGAACGTCGTGAGCGACCTCCTGCTCGGGTTGGGCTTCGTGGACGCGTTCGCCATGTTCGCGAACCACGTGCGCTCGAAGTACGGCGCGGAGCCCGGATTCATCACGATGAACCTGCCGATGCTCCTGCCCGTGCTCGAGCGGGCCGGGATCGACACGCCGCTCGTGTGCGCGAACATCAACAAGCTCGGGTTCCGGATGTCCGGCGGCATCGAGGCGTACCGGGCGTCGCTCGAGGAGCGGCCGTTCCGCGCGGTCGCCATGTCGGTGTTCGCGTCCGGCGCCATCCCGGCGCGCGAGGCGATCGAGTGGGTCTTCAGCCAGCCGAACATCGAGTCCGTCGTGTTCGGCGCCTCCAGCCGATCGCACATCGAGCAGACGGTGCGGCTGGTCCGCGAGTACGCACCGTAGGCGCATGCGCATCCTCTTCGACGGGTTCTGGTGGGCGGAAGGTCCCGTCTCCAACCGACAGGTCATGCGCGAGTTCGTGCTCGCCTGGGAGGCGCGGTTCCCCGAGGACGAGGTGGTCCTCGCGGTGCGGAACCGCGATCTCGACGTCGTGCGCGCCGACGTGCCGGCGCGCATCGAACTCGTCGGCACGCGACTGTCGCCGCAGGGCGTGAGCGCGATCGTCGAGCTCCCGTGGCTCGCACGTCGCGTCGGTGCGGACCTCACCCTGACGCACAACTTCACCCCCGCGTTCGGCCGCTCGGCGGTGTTCGTCCACGACTTCATGTTCCTCACCTCGCCCGAGTGGTTCACCTTCCCGGAGCGGTGCTACTTCGCCCTGATGCCGGCGACGATCCGGCGCAGCCGCATCGTGTTCACCTCCTCGGCGACGGAGGCCGAGCGGATCCGCCGGTACAGCGGCAGCCGCCCGGTCGTGCCGGTCGGGCTCGCGGTCGGCCGCGGGCTGCGGGATGCGACGCCGCGTCGTCCTCGCGGGATCGAGGAGGTGTCGCGATTCCACCTGAGCGTCGGCCGGCTCAACGCGCGCAAGAACCTCGAGACGGCGATCATCGGGGCGGTGGCATCGGGCCTCGTGGCGCCGCTGCGGCCGCTGCTGGTGGTGGGGGAGCCCGGCGGCCGGGGCATCACGCTGTCGGCCGCCGAGGCGGCGGTCGCCGACGGCACGGTCCGGATGATGGGTCGGCTGGACGACGAGGAGCTCGCCTGGCTCTACGCCAATACCGACGGACTCGTCTTCCTCAGCCTCGACGAGGGGTTCGGGATGCCCACGCTCGAGGCGCTCGAGTTCGGCTCGCCGATCCTCGCCAGCGACATCCCGGTGTTCCACGAGATCCTCGGCGATCGGGCGGTCTACGTCGACCCGAGCGATCCCGTGGCGGTGGCGGAGGGCCTCCGGTCGCTTCCCCCGCGGCCCGCGGACGGGCGACGGTCGGCGGAGGAGCAGGGGTATTCCTGGGCGCGGAGCGTCGCCACGATGCGGGCCGAGGTCGTCGCGCGGCTCGAGGCTCCGTCAGCGGCGGCCGCAGCCCGCTGAGCGCGGTTCCCGAGCGGTCGGGCGCGCGCCTCCGCGCGGACGCCGCCGCGCGGAGGCCGCCGTCAGTAGGCCCCGTTCGGGCGGACGACGGCCCGGACCGTGCGCCAGATGATCATCAGGTCGCCGGCGATCGACCAGTTCTCCACGTAGTAGAGGTCGAGCCGCACGCTCTCCTCCCAGCTGAGGTCGGACCGTCCGCTGATCTGCCAGAGTCCGGTGAGGCCGGGCTTGATCATCAGCCGGCGCGACACGACGCCGTCGTACGACTCGACCTCGGACACGAGCGGCGGCCGGGGGCCGACGACGCTCATGTCGCCGACGAGGATGTTCCAGAACTGGGGCAGCTCATCCAACGAGTAGGCCCGCAGCACCCGGCCCACCCGGGTGACGCGCGGGTCGTCGCGCAACTTGAACAGGAGTCCGGCGCCCTGGTTCTGGTCGACGAGTCCGGCGAGGTCCTCCTCGGCGGTCTGCACCATCGACCGGAACTTCAGCATCTCGAACGTGCGCCCGTCTCGGCCGCATCGGGTCTGGCGGAAGAACACCGGCCCGGGGCTGTCGAGCTTCACCGTGACGGCGACGACGAGCAGGACGGGGGAGATGAGCACGAGCGCGACGAGTGCGAAGAGCACGTCGAACGCCCGCTTCACGACGTGCCGCCAGCCGTCGAAGGTCGGGATCTCCACGTGCAGGAGCGGGAGGCCCTCGACCGGGCGGAAGTGGATCCGCGGCCCGGCGACATCCGCGAGGCTCGACGACAGCACGAGTTCGGCACCGGTGCCCTCGAGGTCCCATCCCAGCCGGCGCAGCCGGGTGCCGTCGGCGTCGATGTGGCCGGTCACGACGACGGCATCGGCGCGTGATGCGGCCGCAGCGGCGGCGGCGCCTTCGATGCGGCCGAGCACGGGGATGGTCCGGTCGCCGATGGCGACCGCGGCCGAGGGCTCGTCGTCGGTGACGATGCCCACGACGTGCAGGCCCGCGGCACCGTTGCGGTCGACCTGTCGCACGACGTACTCGATGTCGCCCATCGTGCCGACGACGATCGCCCGGGAGAGGTAGTGGCCGTACCGGCGCTGCGCCAGGAGCCAGCGCCGCCAGAGCCAGCGGCCGCCGAGCAGGGTGATGGCGCCGATGGGGAGCGCCACCAGGAAGTACCACCGGGCGCTGGTCACGTCGAGCACGAGGATCACCATCGCGAGGATGCCGAAGGCCGCCGCGGACGCGTTCAGGACCCGCTTGTACTCGGTCACGCCGGAGCCCGTGACATGCGGGGCGCGTGTCCGGAAGGCGGCGAGGAAGAGGAGCCAGGTACCGGCGATGAGGATGGGGACGCCGATCCGCTGCCACGCCGGCTCGGTGGCGATCGTCGACTCGCCCACGACCGCGAGGCGGACGGCGACGGCCGCGAGGGTCGCGGCGGTGACGACGGCCGCGTCGGTGATCCGGAGCCGATCGCGGTAGCGGTGCCGCCAGCGGACTCGCGTCGAGGGTGCGTCCGGGAGGGCGACGACGTTGCTCACCGCGGTCTTTCGTGCGGCTGCGGTGAAGGGGGCGCTCTTTCCGGATTCAGTTGATGAGGATGCAGTGCTCATCGGAGACCAGGGATCGGGTGAGTCGGGTCCAGGGGATCGGTGAGGGGTCACCGGGGGAGCGTGATGGCATCGGAGCCTCCACGTTCGGGGCAGCGGCCGACAACGGTGCGGTCGGCTCGGAAGTCCGACTGCGACCGTTGCCGGCCGCTGAACTGAAAACGGCGGTTGGATGAATATCCGGGTTGTCTTACCGCCTGACGCTACTCACCCCGCGGCGCCCGCACGGCACCCAAAACGGGGGGTCGACCGGCCCAGAACGGGGGGTGTAGGCCTGATCAACCACGAGTTCCGCCGGAACGCCGCGATCGTCGCCTGCGGCGCGCCGTCGTGCTCGCGGCGCCGGTCAGGCTTTCGGCAAGGACGTCGCGATCGCCTGGCCGAGCTGCGTCGGCTTCGTGAACTGCGGCCAGTGACCGGTCGGCAGGTCGACGTACGTCACCTGCTTCACCTGGGCGAGTTCGCTCGTGAACGGCGAACCCGCCGCGATCCACTCGGTGAGCAGCGCGCTCGGGAACTCGCACGCGATGACCGTGATCGGCACGTCGAACCGGCGCTCGTCGGCCAGGACGATGCCGTCGTAGGCGACGCCGACGGGCTCGGGGACGGCCCGGGCGATGAAGGCCGCGCGCAGGTCGTCGTCGAGGTCGACGAGGTCGGCCTCCTCGAAGTCGGACCAGTCGGGCAGGGGGATCTCGCCGTCGACGATCGGCAGGCCGTCGTTGATCGGGACGCCGTTCGGCTGGGGGCCTGCGTCGACGTAGACGATGTGCGCGACCCGGTCGGGCCGGGCGTCGGCGACGCCGTGCGCGATCGCGCCGCCGCCGGAGTGGCCGACGAGCGCGACCGGCCCGTCGATCCCGTCGACGGCGTCGACGACTGCGGCGATGTGGTCGGCGAGCCCGATGCCGGTGCGGTCGGATGCGACGGACTCCAGCCCGGGCAGGGTGAGCGGGTGCACGCGGTGGCCCGCCTCCTCGAGGAGCGGGGTCACGCCCTCCCAGGAGGAGGCGTCGAGCCAGAAGCCGGGGATGAGGATGACGTCCATGGCTCGACGCTAGCCGGGGCGTCCGACACCGGATCGGAGGCGGATCGGTCGTCCGCAGCGCCCGCTCGGCGGCCCCCGGTGGCGAGCACGACGATGCCGGCGGCGAGCACCGCGAGCCCGGCGATCGCGCCCGCCGACAGCTGCTCCCCGAGGAGCAGCACGCCGAGCAGGCCGGCGGTGAGCGGTTCGGCGAGGGTGAGGGTCGACACGGTCGCGGGCGCGAGGCCGACGAGGCCGGCGCCGAAGAGGACGTAGGCGAGGGCCGTCGTGACGAGCCCCAGCCAGAGCGCCATCGCGAGGCCGGCGGGCGTGGCCAGCCACGAGGCATCCGTCAGCAGCAGGATCGGCAGGGCGACCGCCGCCGCCGTGCCGAACAGCGCGCCCATGCTCGCGTTCGACGCCCAGCCGCGGTCGATGAGCGCCTTCGCGGCGAGCGTGTAGACGGCGTAGGAGAGGCCCGCGCCGAGCGAGGCCGCGAGGCCGAGGGGGTCGGTCGCGCCGCGGCCGCCGGCGCCTCCGCCGCTCGCGAACGCGAGGAGCGCGACGCCCGCCGTCGCGATCGCGGTCGCGACGAGCCAGCGGCCGCCGGGGTAGCGGCGTCGCGTCAGCCAGTCGAGCGCGCCGGTGAGCACCGGGGCCGAGCCGAGGGCGACGACCGTGCCGATCGCGACGCCGTTGGCCGCGGTGCCGGCGAAGAACGTCGGCTGGTAGGCCACGACGCCGGCGGCGCCGAGGGCCACGAGCAGCCACGACGGCAGGATGCGGCGCGAACGGGACGCGGGCGGGGCATCCGTCGCCGCAGCGGCATCCGTCGCGGCACGGGCATCCGCGACCGCCGCGCGCGCCCGCCGCCGGCTCGCGACCACCTGGATCGCGGCGATCGCGGCGAGCGCGCCGCCGCCGATCACGAGCCGCGCCGCGCCGATCGAGAGCGGGTCGGCCTCGGGGCCGAGCGCCTGCGCGGTGCCCGTCGTGCCGAAGCAGACGGCTGCCAGCAGCACCGCGAGGACGTATCGCATGCGCGGTATTGTTGCACAATCCCATCGGATCGGCACCGTATGCGACACTCGTGCTCAGGTCGGTGGACGGGGGGTCCGGTGAGCGAGACGACGACGGTTGCGCCGACGGGACTCGACGCGGCCGAGGTCGCCGCGCGCGTCGCCGACGGGCGCGTCAACGTCTCGACGGATGCCTCCAGCCGGAGCGTGTGGAGCATCCTCCGCGCGAACGTCTTCACCCTCTTCAACGGCATCGTGCTCGCCGGGTTCGGCCTGCTCCTCGCCCTCGGGCACTGGCAGGACGCGCTGTTCGGGCTCGCCGCCATCGCGAACGCGATCATCGGCGTGACGCAGGAGTACCGCGCCAAGCGCGCCCTCGACCGCCTCGCCCTGCTGCATGCGCCGCGCGCCCGCGTGCGCCGCGACGGCGTCGAGCAGGAGATCGCGGTCGGCGAGGTCGTGCTCGACGACATCGTCGTCGTGCGCGCCGGCGACCAGGTCGTCGCCGACGCCGAGGTGCTCGACGCGACCCGCCTCGAGGCCGACGAGTCCCTCCTCACCGGCGAGTCCGACCCGGTCGACAAGGGCGTCGGCGACCGGCTGCTCTCCGGCTCGATCGTCGTCGGCGGCGAGGGGGTCAGCCGGGTCACCGCGGTCGGCGCCGACGCGTTCGCCGCCAAGCTGACCGCCGAGGCCAAGCGGTTCTCGCTCGTCAACTCGGAGCTGCGCACCTCGATCAACCGGATCCTGAAGTGGATCACGTGGGCGATCTTCCCGATCATGCTCATCGTCGTGAACGCCAACATGCAGGCCGCCGGCGGCTGGGAGGAGGCGATCGCCTCCGGCGAGTGGGAGGACGCGGCGGTCGCCTCGGTCGCGGCCGTGATCGCGACCATCCCGCTCGGGCTCGTGCTGATGACGAGCATCGCGTTCGCCGTCGGGGCGCTGAAGCTCAGCGCCCACCAGGTGCTCGTGCAGGAGCTGCCCGCGGTCGAGGGCCTCGCCCGCGTCGACGTCATCTGCCTCGACAAGACCGGCACCATCACGAGCGGCGAGGTGCGCTTCGACGAGGCCCACCCCATCGGCCCGGCGCAGCCCGAGGGCTGGCGCGCCGCGCTCGGCTGGAACGGCCGGGTGCCCGACGCGAACGCGACCGCACGCTGCCTCGCCGACGAGTTCGACGAGCCCGACGGGCTCGAGGTCACCGGGCGCATCGAGTTCTCGTCGGCGCGCAAGTGGAGCGCCGTCGGCTTCCGCGGCACCGCCGCGGGCACCTGGGTCGTCGGCGCTCCCGAGTTCGTGCTCGACGACGGCGAGCCGGAGCACCGCGGGGCGCTCCGCCAGGGCGCGACGCTCGCGGCCACCGGCCGGCGCACGTTGCTGCTCGCCCACACCCCCGACGAGCTCGACGCCGAGGCCGCCGACGATGCCCGCCTGCCCGCCGGGCTCCAGCCCGTCGCGCTCCTCACCTTCCGCGAGGTCGTCCGCCCCGACGCGAAGTCGACGATGGGCTACTTCGCGAAGGAGGGCATCACCGTCCGGGTGATCTCGGGCGACAACCCGCTCACCGTCGCCGCAGTGGCCCGCGAGGTCGGCATCGACTCCGACGGCTTCGACGCCCGGGCGCTGCCGAGCGACCCCGACGAGCTCGGCGAGGTGCTCGACCGGCACCTCGTGTTCGGGCGGGTGACGCCGTCGCAGAAGCGCGACATGGTGCGGGCGCTGAAGTCCCGCGGCCACACCGTCGCGATGACCGGCGACGGCGTGAACGACGCCCTCGCCATCAAGGACGCCGACATGGGCATCGCGATGCAGTCGGGCTCGGCGGCCACCCGCGCGGTCGCGCGGATCGTGCTGCTCGACTCGCGGTTCTCGCACATGCCCGGCGTCGTCGCCGAGGGGCGGCGGGTCATCGCGAACATCGAGCGGGTCTCGATGCTGTTCCTGTCGAAGACGGCGTACGCGATCTCGATGTCGGTGCTGTTCGGGATCCTGCTGTGGCCCTTCCCGTTCCTGCCCCGGCAGCTGTCGATCACCGACGGACTCACGATCGGCATCCCGGCGTTCCTGCTGGCGCTGCTGCCGAACACGCGCCGGTACGTGCCCGGCTTCCTGCAGCGCTCGTTGTCGTTCGCGATCCCGTCGGGCCTCGTCGTCGCGGCGGCGATCGCGATCGTCTCGGGGCACGCCCGCGCGCTCGGCGAGCCCGAGGCCGCGGTGCGCACGGCCTGCATGGTGACCCTCGGGCTCATCGGGCTGTGGATCCTCGTCGTGCTGTCGCGACCCTTCACGTGGATCAAGGCCGCGGTCGTCGCGGCGATGTTCATCGGGCTGGTGCTGGTGCTCGTGGTGCCGATCGCCCAGGAGTTCCTCGAGCTCGTGATGCCCGACATCGACACGCTCGTCGACATGGCGATCGT
The DNA here is from genome assembly GCF_043950245.1 of Agromyces sp. MMS24-K17. GTDB lineage: Bacteria > Actinomycetota > Actinomycetes > Actinomycetales > Microbacteriaceae > Agromyces. The sequence goes on from NZ_CP171640.1 coordinate 1,719,563, forward strand.
GGTCCCCGCGTCGTGGCTGGCGATCGAGGCGATCGGCTTCTTCCACCGGCGCCGGTTCGGCACGGCCTCGGAGATCGCGGAGCCGGAGCGGCGGCGCCGGCACCACGAGGGCGGCTGAGCGGGGCATCCGGAACCGCGCGTTTCTCCCCGGAACGGGGCATCCGCCATACTTACGCGGGGCGATCAAGCGAGGAGGAGCATGCGCGCGGTCCGCTACGCGAAGTTCGGTGACGAGGCCGAGGTCGTGGAGGTCGATCGTCCCGCCTGTCCGCCTCGCGGCGCGGTGGTGAAGGTGCGTGCGACCGGCCTCTGCCGCAGCGACTGGCACGCGTGGATGGGCCACGACGACACCGTCTCGCTGCCGCACGTGCCGGGCCACGAGTTCGCCGGCGAGATCATCGCCCTCGGCGACGAGGTCTCGCCCGACAGCGGCTGGCAGGTGGGCGACCGGGTGACGGCGCCGTTCATCAGCGCCTGCGGTCGCTGCCCCGAGTGCCTGAGCGGCAACGAGCAGGTCTGCGACCAGCAGCAGCAGCCCGGCTTCACCTACTGGGGCTCGTTCGCCGAGGAGGTGGTCGTGCACGAGGCCGAGCTGAACCTCATCCGCCTGCCCGACGCGCTCGGCTTCGTCGAGGCGGCGTCGCTCGGCTGCCGCTTCGCGACGGCGTACCGCGCGGTCGTCACGCGCGGCCGGCTGCAGCCGGGCGAGCGCATCGCGGTGCACGGATGCGGCGGCGTCGGCCTCTCGGCGATCATGATCGCCGTCGCGGCCGGCGTGGAGACCTACGGCGTGGACGTCTCCGACGCGGCGCTCGCCGCCGTCGAGAAGCTGGGCGCGATCCCGGTCAAGGGCGGCGAGGGCGCCGCGCAGCGGGTGCGCGAGATCAGCGAGGGCGGGGTCGAGGTCTCGATCGACGCGTTCGGCAGCCCCGAGACGTCGCTCGCGAGCGTGCGGAGCCTGCGCAAGCGCGGCCGGCACGTGCAGATCGGGCTCATGGTGGGGGATGCCGCGTCTGCGCCGATGCCGATGGACGCGGTCATCGCGGGCGAGCTGGAGCTGCTCGGCAGCCACGGCATGGCCGCGCACGAGTACCCCGACATGCTGTGGGCGGTCGCCACGGAGGCGTTCCGGCCGATCGAGCTCGTGGGGCGGACCATCCGCCTCGAGGACGTGCCGAAGGCGCTCGCGAAGATGGGCACGGCCGGGGCGTCCGGTTCGGGCATGACCGTCGTCGAGTTGTAGCCGGGACGGCCGCACGGGCGGGCCTCGCCCGGGACCGGGGGATTCCCGCACCCGTGGTCTACGCTTGCCCCACCCGCACCGAACCGCCGGAGCGGCCCGCGAGAGGGGCCGACGATGTCAGGCATCACCACCATCCGCGCCGTGGCGCGCGACGCCGAGGCGACCGAGCGGGAGCTCGACCGCTTCTTCCCGGGCATCCGCCTCGGCAGCACCGGCGATGCCCCCATGTCGGCCCGCATCGAGGTCACGGCGGGTTCGGGGTTCACGGTCGTCGACTACGCGTTCCAGGCGCCGGGCGGCGGCGTCGCCGACACCGGCGGCTTCACCGTCGTCCGCAGCGCCGGGCACGACTACCGGGTCGGCCACGGGTCGCGCGACATCGACAACCGTCGGTCGTTCCTCGCGCCTCGCGAGGAGCTCGGCGGGCGCTGGGCCTCGGTCGCGTCGCTCGCGGTGGTGCTCGATCGGGCGGTGATCGAACGGGTCGCCCGCGTGGGCGGCTCCGGGTCGTCGGCCCGGATCGAGCACGCCGGCATCGCCGCGGTCGGCGAGGCGGAGCTGCGGTACTGGGACGCCGTCCTCACCGGCTTCCGGCACACGCTGGCGGTCGCGCCCGAGGCGTTCGCGTCGCCGTTGGTGGAGCGCGCGGCCGTCGACCAGCTCGCCGTCGCGTTCCTCCACGCGTTCCCGACGACCTGGCAGGAGGGCGCCATCGAGCCGGCGCCGCGTGCGGCGGGCGCGGTCGTGCGTCGGGCGATCGAGCTGATGGAGGCGCGCGCGGGCGAGCCGATCACGGTGGCGGATGTCGCGGCCGCCGTGTTCATCTCCCCACGGGGACTCCACTACGCCTTCACCCGCGAGCTCGGCGAGACGCCCTCGACGGTGCTGCGCGGCATCCGCCTGCGCCGGGCCCGCGCCGACCTCCTGGCCGCCGGTCCGGGGTCGATGTCGATCACCGAGGTGGCGAGGCGGTGGGGCTTCGCCCATCCGTCGCGCTTCACGGAGTCGTACCGGCGGGCGTTCGGCGAATCCCCGGCCGAGACGCTCGGCCGCTGACCGTCCCGGCCGCTGCGGCGGCGCTCAGTAGACGCGGATGAAGCGGGGCCCGGCGTACCCGTCGCGCTCGACGTGCTCCTCGAACATCTCGAGTGGTCGCACCCACGCCGCGTGGTCGCCGTAGAGCTGCCGGTAGAAGACGTACGGTTCCTCGGTCTCGGTGTGCCGGCCCACGCCGATCACCTCGTACCTGGCGCCCTTGAAGTGCTCGTAGATCCCGGGTTCGACGGGCATCGGCGGTCTCCTTCCCCTGCGCGCAGCGCGCAGGAGTTTCGACGGTATCCCACCGGGGGCGGGGCATCCCGTGGACCCTCGGGCGTCGGGTCGCGTCGGGTCGCGGTCAGCGCGCCCGCTGCTCCGACGGATGGCATGTCGACGGCGCGTCGTCAAGGGCGTGACGCGAGGGGCGGCTTGGAGGAGGATGGTGTTCCACCGATGACGGTGGATCGTTGCGAAGGGGGCGCCGATGCCACGAACGACCGCTGCAAGCCCATCCCGCCATGCCATCGACCTGGTCGCCCTGAACGACTCGATGTGGCGGGTGTGCGACTGCGTGTGCGACGACGACCACGACACGCGCAAGATCCTCGGGTACCTCCAGTACGTCGACGGCGAGTTCGAGATGATGTGGATGCGTCGTCCGCGCCCCGGGGCGATCCGCCGGTACCCGACGATGGAGTCGGCGACCGAGGGGATCTCGAGGCGGTTGGGAACACTGCCCTGAGCCGGGGTGCGGATGCGGCGAGCGGCCGGGAGGCCCGAGGCATCCCGACCGCTCGCATCAGGGCTACTTGCGCTTCTTGAGCTGCTTCACCGCCTTGGTGACGAGCTTGGTGGCCGACTTCACGTCGGCCGCGGTCGCCCGCGACCCGGCGACGACGACCTCGCCGACGGCGACGGCGTCGTCGAGCTGCGCGAGCGACGCATCCGACCACTTCGCACGGTCGACGGCGGATGCCTCGGCGAGTGCCGCGGCCAGCGCGGACTTGTCGACCGTGGTCCCGCCGCCCACGGCGGCGGCGTCGACGAGGCGCACCTCGTCGAGCACGCCCCAGGCGCCGCCCGAGAGGGCGAACGCTGCACGGAGGTCGACCACGCCGTCGGCGCCGACGACGATGCCGGGCACGGTGGCGGTGTGGAACTCGTTCCACGCGGTGAACGTCAGCGGGGCGCTCCAGGTGCCGGCCGAGGTCGTGGCCGAGAGGGTGCGCGTGTCGGTCGCCGGGCTGTTCGTGCCCTGCGTCGTCGCCTGCAGCACGTAGGTGCCCGCCGGCACGCCGGTGATCCGCTGCGAGGCCGAGGCCGTGTACGGCGTGCCCTCCCAGAACGTCACCGCGGAGTCGCCCGCGAACGCGTCGGCCGACTCCTGGCGGGCGGCCGGGCCGGTGAGCGTCCATGCGGAGAGGTCGGCGCTCTCGAAGCCCGGGTTCACGACCCGGTTCGGGGCGACGACGTCGACGTGCGCGGTGACCTCGAGGCCGGTCGTCGTCTCGCCCGGGATCTCGTACGAGCCGGGCCCCCGGATCCAGTCGACGGCGCTCGACCAGCGCACCGCTGGGTGCTCGGTCGTGCCGTCGTTGAACGAGACGGCGATCGTCGCGGGCAGGGCGACGGGCGAGCCATCCGTCACCTCGAGGTCGACCTGCTCGACCGACGTGACCTCGCGCGGGGCGACCGCACCCGTGCGCACGTACTGGAAGGTGCGGAGCGACTCGAGCGGCGTGCCGTCCCAGGCGAAGAGCGCCTGGTTGTCCCACGCCGATCCGCCGTAGTAGGCGCCGACGTGCACCGGGTCGTAGTCGCTCGCCGCGCTCGACGCCCAACCCGAGCCGTAGGCCTCCCAGAGCAGCCGGTTCGCCTCGACGTCGGCGGCCGGGCCGACCGGCAGCCAGGCCGGCTCCCAGTAGTAGACGCCGATGCCGGCGTCGCCGACGGCCGCGACCGCCGCGATCACGTCGCGGAGCTCCCACGCCTGGCCCTGCACGCTCGCCGGGTACTGCGACGTGATGCCGCTCGCGCCGATGACGTTCGGGTAGCCGTCGCCGTCCTCCAGGGTCGAGGCCCACGCGGTCTCGGCGACCATGACCTGCTTGCCGTAGGTCGTCGCGATGTCGGTGAGCACGGCGGTGAGGTTCTGCGTCGTGCCGTGCCAGTAGGGGTAGTAGGAGCTGGCGAACACGTCGTAGTCGACGCCGAACTGCGCGAGGCCCGCGGCGTAGGTCGCGTAGCGGCCGGCGGTCTCGGGGTTCGTGAAGTGCACGGCGACGAGCGCGTCGGGCAGCACCTCGCGCACCGCCGACGAACCCGCCTGCACGAGCGCCGCGAACTGCGCGTCGATCTCGCGACCGGGGCGTGTGTGCCCGGCGATGCCGTTGTTCGTCTCGTTGCCGACCTGTACCATCGCGACGTCGACGCCGGCGTCCTCGAAGCGCTGGAGGGCGTCGACCGTGAAGTCGTGCAGCGCCGTCGCCGTGTCGGCGTCGGAGAGCCCGGCCCACGCCTTCGGCGCGAGCTGGCGTGCGGGGTCGGCCCAGAAGTCGGAGTAGTGGAAGTCGACGAGCACGTCGAGCCCGGCGGCGGTCGCGCGCTCGCCTATCTCGACCGCGCGGTCAACGTCGACGGTGCCGCCGCCGTAGCCGTCGCCGGCGGCGTCGTAGGGATCGTTCCAGACGCGCACGCGCACGCTGGTAACCCCGTGGTCGGCGAGCACGTCGAACAGGTCGGCGGGCCGCCCCTGGTCGTCGCGGAACACGACGCCGGATGCCTCGAGCGAGAGCACCGTCGAGACGTCGACGCCGTTCACGAAGTCGGGGGAGAGCCCGTCGACCCGGTCGACGAAGATGCCGGCGTCGACCGGCGCGTCGCCGGCGTCGGCGGCCCACGCCGCCCCGGTGCCCGCGGGCACCGCGACCGCGAGCGCCGCCGCCAGTGCGACCGCGCCCGTGCGCGCGCTGATGCGTGTGTTGCGAATCCGCACGATCCGCTTCCCTTCGGTTCGGCAGCGCTGCGGGCCGCCGCCCGGAGGGTGGGGGAGCCGCGTCGCTGCGGTGAGTGATGCTGTGTGCGCTCACAGTTCTACCGGAGTCGAGTGCCTTGCATCCAGAGCACACGTGGAGATTCGATGACGTTCGTGGTGATCACGGGCTGTGATCGCTCACAGTTGTGCGCGACCGCAACCTGCCGCGCGTCGGGTACGGCGGCGAAGCGGGCGGCGGGTGCGGCGCGGTGCGGGGATGCGCGGAGCCCGCCCGTCAGTGCGTGAGTTGGTCGGCGCCCTCGACGGCGGCGTATTCGAGGCCGCCGCCGGGGAGGATCGCGCACCCGTCCGTGCCGCATTGTCAAGGGGGCTTCGCCGGTTCGTACCCGGTGCGATGCTTGCTGCGGGGACCACGGGGGAACCCGAATCGGCCCGGAACCTGGCGCGACACCCCCTCTGAAGCGCCGACGGACTTCCCGAATGTTCCGGGCCGGTTCTCCTCCGGGCCCCCGCCTCGTGTCGGGGCCCGCTCGCTCAGAGGGTCGGTCCGCCTCGATCAGCGGGTTCGGCCCGCGTCAGGAGACGCGCTCCTCCTCGAGTTCCGGCTCGCGCCGGCGCGTGCCCAGCAGCGGGGAGACCACCGCGGCGGCCGCGAGTGCGACGAGCGGGATGATCAGGGCGATGCGCAGGCCGAACTCCTCGCCGGCGAACCCGAGCGCGGGCGGGCCGATGAGGAATGCCGCGTAGCCGATGGTCGCGACGAGCGAGACCCGCGCGGCGGCGTCGGGGCCGGAGTCGCCGGCGGCGGAGATCGCGACCGGGAACCCGAGCGAGGCGCCGAGGCCCCAGAGCACGACGGCGGCGCCGGCGACGACCTGGTTGTCGACGAAGATGACGAGGCTGAGCCCGATGACGCCGAAGACGGCGCTGGCGCACAGCACGGCGGCGCGGCCGAAGCGGTCGATGAACCAGCCGCCGGCGAACCGGCCGACCGTCATCGCGGCGGCGAACACGGCGTAGATCGTCGAGCCGAGCGCCGGGTCGAACCCGTGGCCGTCGACCATCACGAGCGGCAGCCAGTCGTTCGCCGTGCCCTCGGCGAGCGCCATCGCGAGGATGACGACGCCGATGAGGATGAGGCGCGAGTCCTTCCACAGGGCCAGCGTCGAGGTGCGCTCGGTGCGGATGCCGCCGCGGGCGGCGACCCTGCCGGTGCCGGCGGGCAGCTGCGGCACGGCGAGGGCGACCGCGACGGCGGCGGCGATGCCGGCGAGGAGGAGGTGCCAGACCACGGGGAACTCGGCGGCGGTGGCGACGATGCCGATCACGGCGCCGACGACCGTGCCGAGGCTGAACGCGCCGTGCAGGGTCGGCAGGAACGAGCGCCCGGTGACCTGCTCGACGTCGGCGCCCTCGACGTTCATGGCGATCTCGCCGCCGCCCATGCCGGCGCCGAAGAGGAAGAGGCCGATCGCGACGGCGACGCTCGCGCCGGCCCAGGCGCCGAAGCCGATGGCGGGCATGCTCACCACCATCGCGGACGCGCCGACCGCGATGACCGGCCGGGCGCCGAACCGCGCCACGAGCGGGCCCGACGACACGATGCCGAGCATCGAGCCGAGCGAGAGCCCGAACAGCACGAGGCCCATCTCCGCCGTCGAGGCGCCGAGCAGGTCGCGGATGTCGGGCGTGCGCGTCACCCACGAGGCGATGCTGACGCCGGGCGCGAAGAACAGGGCGGCGAGCGCGAGCCGACGCGCGGTGATGGAAGAACTCATGGCATCCTCAGGATCTGTACGATCGTACACAAACGATGGGTACGATTGTACATACCCGATGCGAGGAGAGGATGTCCGTGGCCAGCAAGCGCGGTGCGAACGACCCCGACCGGCGCGACCGGATCATCCGCGCCGCCCTCGAGGTCATCGGCGAGGTCGGCGTCCACGAGACCACCCACCGTCGCATCGCCGCCCGTGCCGAGGTGCCGCTCGGGTCGCTGACGTACTACTTCGACGGGCTCGCCGACATCCTCCAGCAGTCGTTCGCCGCGCTCGCCGCCCGCATGTCGGCGCAGTACCGGGAGGCGCTCGAGTCGGCCACGACGCGGGCCGAGGCATCCGACGCCGTCGTCGACCTCATCTGCGGCGGGTCGTATGCGAGCCCCGGCGACGTGCGCGCCCTGTTCGAGATGTACGCCTACGGCAACTACGACGAGACCGTCCGCGTGCTCTGCCGCGACTGGCTGCTCGTCAGCCGCAGCAGCCTCGGGCTGCACTTCTCCGAGCCCACCGCCCGCGCCCTCGACGCCCTCGTCGAGGGCTGGCCGATGCACCAGGCCTGGGAGCAGGAGCCGCTCGACCGGGCGATCGCGGCGGCGACCGTCGACGCGATCGTGCAGCGGTTCGAGGGGGCGTCGGCCTGACGGCTCGTCAGCCGGCGGGTGCCAGCGGGAACGCCACCCGGACTTCGAGTCCTGCCCCGGGGTCGTTCGCGAGCGAGATGCCGCCGCCCGTGCGCTCCACGATCGCCGCGACGATCGACAAGCCCAGCCCGCCGCCGTCGTAGTGCGTGCCGTCCGCACGGGCGAAGCGATCGAGCGCGCGGTCGACGAAGTCCGGCGGCATGCCGCCGCTGTGGTCGGCCACCAGCAGATCGACCGCCTCGGCGCCCTGCCGGAGCGTGACGTGCACCACCGCGCTCGAACCGTCGGGTGCCGCGAGGACGGCGTTGCTGAGCAGGTTGTCGAGGACGCGCCCGAAGTCCTGCGCATCGACCGCAGCCACCGCCGACGGTTCGGCCACGTCGATCGCGAAGTCGATGTCCGACCCCGGCGCGGCGACCGTCGTGCGGCAGCGGTCGATCGCGTCGGCCGTCTCCGCGGCCAGGCGCTCGAGCGTCGAGGCGCTGCCGTTGCCCGGTGCCTCGGCCCGGGAGAGGTCGAGCAGGGCCTGCGCGATCCGGATCAGGCGGCGCAGGGTGCGCTGCGCCTCGGCGACGTCCGCGCGCACCCGCTCCGGTGGGGCGCCGGGGTCGAGCGCCACCTCGAGGCGGGCGTTGAGGATCGCGAGCGGGGTGCGCAGCTCGTGCGAGGCATCCGACACGACCTGCCGCTCCCGGTCGGCCGACGCGCGGACCCGCAGGATCAGGTCGTTCAGCGTGCGGGCGAGCGCATCGATCTCGTCGTCCGCCGGGCCGGTGGGCAGGAGCCCGGACCGCTCGTCGGCCGCGAGCCGCTCGGCGGACCGCTGCAACCGCGTGACCGGCCGCAACGACGCCGTCGAGATGAACCACGCCGACGCCGCGAAGCCCGCAGCGATGACCGCGAACGACACGATGAGCAGCAGCGCGACGCCGTCGAGGATCTGCTGCGACGTGCCGAAGTCGCGGGCGGTGACGACCTGCCAGACGCCCTCGGCGGTGCCGATCACCGTCGTCCGCACGAGGTAGGCGTCGCCCGCGTACGCGACCTGCGTCACCGATCCCGCCGGCGGCCCGGCCTCGGCGATCGCCTCCGAGAGCCCGGACGGCATGGTGTCGAGCCGGACCGCACCCGACGGGTCGGTGATGAGCACGAGCCGGCCCTCGCCGGGCGGGTCGAGCTCCTCGTCGCCTTCCGTCGTGATCGCCGTCCGGTACGGCGCCTCGATGCCGGCAAGCAGCTCGCCCTCCGCGGTCTGCATGATGCGCTCGACCTGGTGATAGACGATGAGGCCTGCCACCAGGAGCAGCAGGGCGGCGATGAGCGTCGCGCCGACCGTGATCCGGGCGCGGATCGACCACCGCAGGAGGTTCACGGGTCGACCACGAGCTCGAAGCCGACCCCGCGAACGGTGTCGATGTGCACCGTCGCGCCGGCCCGCTGCAGCTTGCGGCGGGTGTAGCTGACGTACTGGTCGACCACGTTCGAGTGGTATCGGTCGGAGCCCCACACGTCCGACAGCAGCTCGTCGCGCGAGACGACCTGGCCGGGCCGGGCCAGCAGGTAGCGGAGCACGTCGAACTCGGTGCGGGTGAATGCGATCTCCTCGCCGCCGACCGTCGCACGGTAGCGGTGCGCGATCAGCACCACGTTCCCTGCCTCGATCCGGATCGAACCGATGTCCACGCGCCGACGGAGGGCCCGCAGGCGCGCGGTGAGCTCCGCGAACGCGAACGGTTTGGTCAGGTAGTCGTCGGCTCCGGCGTCGAGGCCGCGCACCCGGTCGTCGATCGCGTCGCGTGCGGTGAGCAGCAGGATGCCGAGCCCGTCGGACTGGTCGCGGAGCCGCCGGCACAGCTCGAAGCCGCCCATGCCCGGCATCGTCACGTCGACGACCGCGAGGTCGAAATGCTCGTCGGCAGCGAGTGCGAGCGCCTGGATCCCGTCGAACGCGGTGCGCACGTCGTAGCCGTCACTCGCGAGCGAGCGGGAGATGAGCTCCGCCATCTCCGGCTCGTCGTCGACGATGAGCACTCGCACCAGCACGCTCGCCTCCCTGGGGGAGCCTAGGCGGGCTCGGCGAGCTGATCCAAGGGCGAGGTGGCGATGCGCCCCTCCGCCTCGGCACGCTGCCGGCGGATTCGGACGGTCAGGACGCCGACCAGGACCACGATCACCGCGAGGAACACGACGCTCGTGACGGTCGTGCCCAGCCCGATCCCGCCGTGCGAAGCCGGCTGCGAGAGCAGGTCGCCGATCGACGCGCCGAGCGGGCGCGTGAGGACGTAGGCGATCCAGAAGCACGTCACCGAGTTCACGCCGAAGACCCGCCACGCGACGGCGACGGCGGCGATGAGCGCGGAGAACAGGATCGTCGAGACGAGGTACCCGAGGCCGATGGTCTCGGACAGCAGGTCGCCGGCGGCGGTGCCGAGCGCGAACGTGACGAGGATCGCGAGCCAGTAGAAGGCCTCGCGGCGGCGGGTGAACACCGTGTGGATCGACAGGGTGCGCTCCTTCGCGTACCAGATGCCGAACGTCGCCCCGAGCAGGACGAGGAACACCCCCGTGCTCAGCCAGAGGCTCACGCCGAGCTCGTCGGTGAGGATGTCCGTGATCAGCGTGCCGACGATGCTGACCAGCACCACGACCGTCCAGTACGCGATGGGCTGGTACCGCCGCGTACGGAACTGGACGAACAGCGCGATGGTGAGGACGGCCGACATGAGCAGCGCCGTCAGGGTCAGGCCGAGGCCGACCTGGTCGATCAGGTAGTCGGCGGCGGTCTCCCCGGTGGTGGTGGAGAGGACTTTGATCACCCAGAAGACGAGGGTGACTTCGGGGATGCGGTTGAAGAGCACGGTGCGCAGGTGCTCGGTCGATGCAGTGGTCATGCTCGCACCCTCTCGACCGCGGCTGGGCGCCCGCCCGGCCCGAGTGCCCGCTCGGCTGAGGAATCTCACACGAACCGGGCGGCGCCTCCGCCGCACCCGCCGATCGTGAGAGGACTCTCACATCCGGGCGGGGCGATTCCCAGCGCACCGGGGTGCGATCGGCCCACGATCACGGCTATGGCCCTCTCGCAGGCGGTCCGCGTCGGCGACGACCCGTCGTCGGGCTCGACGCGCGGGCGGGAGCGGATGGCGCCGCTGGTGCGACTCCCCTCGCGCCATCCGCTCGCCGCGCGGGCCTGGGTGGTCGGCCTCGCGGCCGTCGTCGTCGGGTACGCCGGAGCCGGCATCCCGTCGTACTGGGGCGACGAGGGCGCGAGCGTGCTCTCGGCCGAGCGGTCCTGGCCGAGCCTGGCGCTCGAACTCGGCCGGATCGACGCCGTGCACGGCCTCTACTACGCGCTGCTGCACCTGTGGATCGCCGCCTTCGGCGCGGGCGAGTGGTCGACGCGCGCGCCCAGCGCGATCGCGGTCGGGTTCCTCGCCGCCGGCACCGTCGTGCTCGGCACCCGATGGTTCGACGCCCGGATCGGGCTCCTCGGCGGCGTCCTCGTCGCCGTCCTGCCGCGGACGACGGCGATGGCGACGGAGGCCAGGTCGTACGCGCTCGGAGCAGCCCTGGCCGTGTGGGCGACCGTCGCGTGCACCGAGCTGATCCGGAGGCGGGTCGCCTCCCGGTGGTGGTGGGCCGCGTACGGCGCGGCGCTCGCGCTCGCCGCGACGCTGTTCGTGTACCTGCTCCTGCTCGTCCCCGTGCACCTGGCGCTGGTCGAGGCCAGTCGACCGGCGCGGGGCATCCGGTGGCGCTGGGCGCTCGCGATCGTCGTCGCCCTCGCCGGCTCGGTGCCGATCCTGGCCGCCGCGGCCGCGCAGCGGCACCAGTTGCACTTCCTCGCCGAACGCGGCTACGCCTCGCCCGACGGGGTGCTCGTGCGGCAGTGGTTCGGGTCGGTGCCGGTCGCGGTGCCGGCGTGGGCGCTGGTCCTCGGCGGGGTGCTCGCGACGCTCGCCTCCGTGCGCCGCGGACGGAGGCTCCCGCAGGGCTTCGTCCCCGCGATCACCTGGGTGGTCGCGCCGACGGCCGCGCTGCTCGCCGTTGACGCGTTCGTGGCGCCCGCCTACAGTCCGCGGTACCTGTCGTTCGCGACACCGGCCGTCGCCCTGCTGGTCGCGGTCGGCGCGGTCGCGTGCGTCGAGGCGGCCGCGGCGGCCCTGCGGGCACGTCGAGCGCGAGGTGCGGCATCCGGGGGCCCGGCCGTCGTCCGCGTCGTCGGCGCGACCGTCGCGCTCGTCGCCGCGGCGACGGTGCTCCCGGTCTACCTGCACCAGCGCACCGAGTGGGCGAAGGACGGCGGCAGCGACCTGCGGGCCGTTGCCGCGTTCGTACAGGCGCACGCGCGCGTCGGCGACGCGGTCGTCTTCGACCGGACGACGAAGCCGTCGCGCCGGCCGCGGCTCGCGATGCACCTCTACCCGCAGGCGTTCGCCGGCCTGGAGGATGTCGCGCTGCGCACGCCGTACGCGACGCGAGCGGGCATCTGGGACCTGACCTGGCCCGTCGCCGACATCGCCCCGACCCTCGACGAGCCGACGGTCTGGGCCCTCGAACTGCCCGGCGCGGCGTCGCAGGCGCCACCCGACGTCGTGGCGCTCGAGGCGAACGGCTACCGGGTCGTCGACCGCCGGACCATCCACCGCACTGTCGTGTACCACCTCGAGAAGGGATGACGATGTCCGAAGCGACGACGTCCGCCGACACCGCCACCCGCGTGGCCACCGAGGCCTCGGTCGCCACCCAGGCCCTGCGCTTTCTGCTGGTCGGCGGGCTCGGGTTCCTCGTCGACGTGGGCCTGTTCAACCTCCTGCGCGCGAATGCGCCGGACGGGGTGCACGGCTGGCCCGTCGCGGCGAAGGCGGTCGCGCTCGTCGCGGCGATCGCGGTGAACTGGTTGGGCAACCGGGCGTGGACGTTCCGCACCCGCGTGCGCCGCGCCGACACCGCGCGCGAGGCGATGGAGTTCTTCATCGCGAGCGTCGCCGGCAGCCTCGTCGCGCTCGCGTGCCTCGCCATCTCGCACTACGGGATGCATCTCACGTCGGCGTTCGCCGACAACCTGTCGGCGAACGTGGTGGGGCTCGTGCTGGGCTCGGCACTGCGGTTCGTCGCGTACCGGCAGTGGGTGTTCCGGCGCTGACGCGAGGATGGACCGCCCCGATCGGGCGGTCCATCCTGCCGGGCGGGCCGGGTCAGTCGTCGGCGGTCTCGCCGTCGCCGTCGCCGGTGTCGACGGCGCCGGCGGTGTCGTCGGCCGTCTCGCCGTCGCCGTCGCCCTGGTCGTCGGCGTGCTCGCCGTCGTGCTCGTCGGCGTTCGACGCGACCTCGAGCACCGTGAAGTGCTCGTCGAGGCGGACGTCGACGGATCCGCCGGCGTCGAGCTGCAGCTCGACCTCGTACGCGGCCTCGTCGCCGCCGGCCTCCGACTCGGTCACGGTGCCGGGCCCGGCCGCGGCGATCGCCGCCGCGGTCGCCTGGTCGAGCGCGCTGCCGGTGATCGGGGTGGACGAGTCCTCCGACCCGGCGCTCGGGGCGGTGGTCGATGCGAACGTCGCGGCTGCCGTGCCGCCCGCGACCAGCAGCGCTCCGGCTGCGGCCGCCGTGATGGCGATGGTGCGTTTCCTCAATGGGTGGGACTCCTATTCCTCGTGGACGGCTCCAGTGTCGGATCCATCCGCTGAAGCGGCCCTGAACCTTCGCTCAGACCTCGCCGGTTGCCGGCAGCGTGATCAGGAGACGTGCCCGCCGAGCTCGGGATCGGCGTCCGCGCTGGCGGTGCCACCGTGCGCGCGGGCGATCTCGGCGACGATCGCGAGCCCCAGCCCGGTCCCGCCGTGGTCGCGGGCACGACCGGGGTCGAGGCGGACGAACCGCTCGAACACCTCGTCGCGCGAGGCGGCCGGGATGCCAGGGCCGTCGTCCGCGACGACGAGGATCGCTGCGCCGCCTTCGCTGCGGAGCCGGAACGCGACCGTCGACGCGGCGGCCCTTGCGGCGTTGTCGACGAGGTTGCGCACCAGTTGCCGGAGCAGGTCGCGGTCGCCCAGCACGCGCACCGCGGTGATCGCGCTCGTGTCGACCGTGATCCGCGCGTCGCCGCGCGGGCGCTGCGCCTCCTCGAGGAGCAGGTCGTCGAGGTCGACGTCCCGCCGGTCGAGCCGCAGCGCGGCCTCGTCGGCGCGGGCGAGGAGCAGCAATCCCCTGCACCAGCGACTCCAGTCGCGACCCCTCGTCGAGCACGGCGGCCGCGAGTTCACCGTCGCCGATGCGCGCCGGGTGGTCGCGCGCGAGTTCCGCGTACTGGCGCAGCACGGCGAGCGGCGACTTCAGCTCGTGCGACGCATCCGAGATGAACCGCCGCTGGGAGGTCTGCGCGAGGTCCAGGCGGTCGAGCATGGCGTTCAGGGTGCGGGCGAGCCGGGCGATCTCGTCGCGCGTCGCGGGCTCGTCGATGCGCCGGCTCAACGTGGTCGACGTCACGTCGTCGACCTGTCGGCGCATCCGCTCGACGGGGGCGAGCGCCCGCCCGACGCCGATCCAGGTCACGACGCCGACGAGGACGGTCAGCAACGGCACGCCGATCGCGAGCACGATCGCGACCAGGGCCGAGGTCTGGTCGGCGTCGTCGGTCGGGCGTCCGGCGATCACCCAGCGGTCCTCGCCGGCCGACTCGACCGCGACGACGTATCGGGTGCCCTCGACGTCGACGACCTCGGTGGGTGACTCGGGCTCCGTCACGGGTGTGTCCGGCGCGCCCTCGCTGCGGGCCACCACCTCGCCGGACGGCGCCACGACCTGGAGGAGTCGGTCGTCGTCGAACTCGTTGCCCGACGGCAGCCCGCCCTCCTCGATCTGGGACGACACGGCCGACGCGTCCTGCTCGGCGCCATCGTGCAGCCCGTCGACGAGCGACCAGCGCAGGGTCGCCCACAGCGCCGCCGCGGCGAGGACGAGTCCGACCGCGACGATCGTGGTCGCCGTCGCGGTGACCCGGACCCGCACGCCGGTCCGGCGGGTCGGCTCACGTCGCGTCATCGGCGAGCCGGTACCCGGCCCCGCGGAGCGTCTCGATGCTCGCGCGGCCGAACGGTCGGTCGATCTTGTTCCGGAGGTGGCGGATGTAGACCTCGACGATGTTCGGATCGCCGTCGAATCCGAAGTCCCAGACGCCGTCGAGGATACGGCGCTTGCCGACGACCTCGCCCGCATGCCGGAAGAGGAACTCCAGCACCGCGAACTCCCGCGCGGTCAGGTCGATCTCGGCGCCGCCGCGCTCGACCCGTCGCGTCGCCGGATCGAGCGAGAGGTCACCGACCCGCAGCACGGGCGGTCGAGGCGTGTCGCCGCGGCGGATCAGGGCGCGGAGCCGCGCCACCAGGATGGCGAACGCGTACGGCTTCGTCAGGTAGTCGTCGGCACCGGTCTCGAGGGCCTCGACCTGGTCGAGTACGCCGTCCTTCGCCGTGACGACGAGCACGGGCGTCCAGACGCCGTCGTCGCGCAGCCGCCGGCAGACGGTGAATCCGCTGAGGCCGGGGAGCATGAGGTCGAGCACGATCGCGGCATAGGGCTGCTGCCCGGCGAGCCACAGCCCGTCGACGCCGTTCGCCGCGAGGTCGACGGCGAAGCCCTCGGCTTCGAGGCCTCGGCGCATGCCCTCGGCCAACCGGGGCTCGTCTTCGACGATGAGCACGCGCACGCGGCCCTCCTCCCGTGCGGCCAAGCGTCCACGCGCTGCCTGAAACCAGGCTGAATCCGCAGCGGATCCGCGCTGGCGTGGGCGTGCCGCAGTTCACTCACCCTGCGGCTTCGGCCTCGCCGGCCTCGGGCCCCACGCGCACGCAGCATCCGCCCGCGAGCGGCTCCAGCCACACGGGCCGGTGGTCGGCGGACGCCTCGCTGAGCGCTCCCGCGAACGCGACGTTGGCCGAGCAGATGAGGTCGGTGTGCCGGCTGGCGAGGCGGTGGAACGGGCAGTTCGCGAGCAGGTAGCCGCCCGCGTCGTCGTCGACCGGGTCGTAGCCGAGGTCGCCGAGGGTGTCGGCCAGCGGGCGGGCCGGGTCACCGGATGCCTCGCCCTGTTCCGCGGCGACCGCGAGGAGGCACTCCCGGACGGGCCGGCCCGACGCGTCGGCGCGCTCGACGGCGGTGGCGAGGAGTTCGGCCGCGAGGTCGTACCGGCGGGGCGGCACCGTGGCGGAGAGCTCGTCCTGTGCGAGGGCGTAGAACTTCGCGGGCCGCCCCGATCCCGGGCCGCGTCGGTCGCCGCGGTGGGCGAACTCGGCGACGAGCACGCCGGCGTCGACGAGCTTCTCGAGGTGGAAGGCGACGGTGGCGCGCGGGAGGCCGGTCGCCTCGGCGAGCTCGTCACGGCCGAGGGGCCGGTCGCCGGCTTCGAGCAGGCGGTAGAGCTCCCGTCGTGCCGGGTCTGCGAGCGCGGCGATGGCGGTGAGCGGGTCGGTGGCCATACCGCATCCTATCTCTAAAAAAGTATTTCTTGACTTAAGAAACTCGACGTACGTACCCTCACTGCATACCGAGGAGGCGATCATGTCACTGACGACCGATTCCGACGAGGACGACCGGCCGCTCCACGCCGTCCCGAACCCGGTCGCGGCCCCCGTTCCCGCTCCCGTGCGCGGGCCCTGGCCCGGTCCGATCGACCGGCACCGCGCCGAGGCCGCGGTGGGCGAACTGCTGGCCGCGCTCGGCCGCGACGCCGACGATCCGCAGCTCGCCGACACGCCCCGCCGCGTCGCCGCCGCCTACGCGGAGCTGCTCGACGCCGCCCCGCTCCGCCTCACCACCTTCCCGAACGACGAGGGCTACGACGAGCTCGTGCTCGTGCGGGACATCCCGTTCACGTCGCTCTGCGCGCACCACCTGCTGCCGTTCCGCGGGGTCGCGCACGTCGGCTACCTCCCCGGCGACCGGCTGCTCGGGCTGTCGAAGCTGGCCCGCGTCGTCGAGCACTTCGCCCGCGATTTGCAGCTCCAGGAGCGGCTGACCGTGCAGGTCGCCGACTGCCTGGTCGAACGGCTCGAGCCGCGCGGCGTCGGCGTCGTGCTCGAGGCCGAGCACCTCTGCATGGCGGTGCGCGGCGTGCGATCCGCCGGCGCGATCACCCGCACCACTCGCTTCACGGGCGAGCTCGCCGAGACGGGACGCGCCCGCTTCGCGGAATCGTGGGCCGACCGATGAACGGCCGCGGCACGATCGCCGACATCGTCATCGTGGGCGCGGCGCTCGCCGGCGCCACCGCCGCCAGGACCCTGCGCGACGAGGGCTACGACGGCCGCATCCGCCTCTTCGGCACCGAGCCGCATGCGCCCTACCTCCGCCCGCCGCTGTCGAAGGACTACCTCGCCGGCAGCGACGACCGCGCGAGCCTCGACGTGCTCGACCCCGCCTGGTACGCCGAGCACGACGTCGACCTGCACCTCGGCACCCGCATCGTCGACCTCGATCCGGCCGGCGAGGTGACCGCCGAGGACGGTGCGCGGTTCCGCTTCGACCGCGCCCTCCTCGCGACCGGCTCCGTGGCGCGCCGACTGCCCATCCCGGGCGTCGACCTCGACGGCGTCGTCTCGCTGCGCACGCTCGACGAGAGCGACCGGTTACGCGAGGAGCTGCGCGGCGGGGGCCGCAGGCTGGTGCTCATCGGCTCCGGCTGGATCGGCATGGAGGTCGCCGCGACCGCCCGCACCCTCGGCAACGACGTCGCCATCCTCGAACGCGACCCCATTCCGCTCGCCGCCGCGCTCGGCGACGAGTTCGGCCGGGTCTTCGCCCGCCGGCACGCCGACCACGGGGTGCGGATCCGCACGTCGATCGCGGTCGAGGCGATCGTCGGCGATGGGAGGCGGGCCACCGGCGTGCGGCTCGCGACCGGCACGGTCGTGCCCGCCGACCTGGTCGTCGTCGGCGTCGGCGCGATGCCGCGCATCGAGCTCGCCGAGCGGGCCGGCCTCGACACCGGCGACGGCGTGCTCGTCGATGCCGCGCTGCGCACCAGCGCGCCGAACGTCTTCGCGGCGGGCGACATCGCGAACGCCGTGCATCCGCGTATCGGCCGAAGGCTCCGCAGCGAGCACTGGGCGAACGCCATCGACGGCGGCACGACCGCGGCGCGGGCGATGCTCGGGCAAGCCGTCGCGCACGACGCGATCCCGTACTTCTACACCGACCAGTTCGACCTCGGCATGGAGTACGCCGGGTTCGCGCCGCTCACGCGCGACGCCCAGGTCGTCACCCGCGGCGACCCGGCGTCGGGCGAGTTCATCGCCTTCTGGCAGCGGGGCGGCCGGGTCGTGGCCGGCATGAACGTCAACGTGTGGGACGTCAACGACGACATCAAGGAGCTCGTCGCCGCGGGCGGCCCGGTGTCGCCGGACGCGCTGCGCGACCCCGACATCCCGCTGCGCATGCTCGAACGGGCGGCGGCATCATGAGCGCGACCGACGACCTCCGGGCGGCCGGCGTCGCCATCTGGCTCGACGACCTCTCCCGCGACGACCTCGTCTCGAGGCGGCTGGCCGACCTCGTCGCGACCCACGGCGTGACCGGCGTGACGACCAATCCGACGATCTTCGCCACGGCGCTCGCCGACCACCCCGACGCGTACGCGCCGCAGCTCGCGGCCGGGCGTGCGGCGTCGCGCAGCGCGTGCGAGACGGCCCTCGGGCTCGTCGCCGACGACGTGCGCGCCGCGTGCGACGTGCTCGCCCCGGTGCACGACGCCTCGGGCGGCGCCGACGGGTTCGTGTCGATCGAGGTGACCCCCGATGCCGCCCACGACGCCGACGCGACGCTCGCCGAGGTCCGCGAGCTCCGTGCCCTGGTCGACCGCCCGAACGTCCTCGTGAAGATCCCCTCCACCGATGCGGGCGTTCGCGCCCTCGAGGAGGCGACCGCCGAGGGCTTCAGCATCAACATGACGCTCCTGTTCGGCCTCGCCCGCTACCGCGAGGTGATGGCGGCCCACCGGCGCGGGCTCGACCGCGCGCGCGAGGCCGGCATCCCGCTGGCGGGCATCCGGTCGGTCGCGTCGTTCTTCGTGTCGCGCGTCGACGTCGAGGTCGACCGGCGGCTGGCCGAGGCATCCGGCGGCCGCGCCCACCCGCTGCGCGGACGCGCCGCGGTCGCGAACGCCCGGCTCGCGTACGCCGAGTTCGAGGCGTCGCTCGAGGATGCCCCGTGGCAGGCGCTCGCCGCCGCCGGGGCGCATCCCCAGCGCCCGCTGTGGGCCTCGCTCGGCGTGAAGGATCCCGGCATGCGCGCCACCCGCTACGTCGAGGACCTCGTCGCGCCGCACGTGGTGGAGACGATGCCGTCGAAGACGCTGCGGGCCGTGGAGGCCGAGGGGCGCATCCCGGCCGACGGCGTGCATCCCGGCCTGCGCGACGCGCGGGACGTCGTCGACGCGCTCGCGGCCGCGGGCGTCGACCTCGGCGATGTCGCGGCCACCCTCGAGCGGGCCGGCGTCGCGGCCTTCGGCGAGTCGTGGCAGCGGCTGCTCGAGGCGGCCGAGGCGGCCTGAGCTCCTTCGGGACGGAAACGGCGGCGGATGCCCCGAGCTCAGGCCGTGGGTCGGAAGATGCGCATGGGGCGCACGGTGACGTCACGCCAGACGTCGCCCGCGAGGTAGGGCTCGGCGTCGTACCAGGCCTGGAAGGCGGCCCGGTCGGCGAAGGCCACGTGCATCGAGGAGCCGATCATCCGGCCCTCCTCGTCGAGGATCGCGCCGCCGCTCAGCAGCTCGCCGCGGTCGGCGAGGCGCTGCGCTCCGGCGAGGTGCGCCTCGCGCACGGCGAGGCGGCGTGCGGGCGCCTCCTCGTCGGTGCCGTCGAACGCCGTGACGAGGTACTCCACCGGGCCTGTGCTCATGCGTCCAGCCTAGGAGCGGCGGAGGCCTCCGCGGCCTCGGCCGCAGCGGCGTTCGCGGGCGTCGCCGCGGGCGCCGGCCGGTGCTCCGCGCCCCACGATGCGAGCAACCGGAGCCGCTCGGCCGACGGCGACCCGGGCTCGGCGGAGTAGATCAGCATGACGTTGCCGGGTTCGGCGGTGAGTGCGAGCTCCTCGTAGGCGAGCACGAGCTCGCCGACGACGGGATGGTGGAACCGCTTCGTGCCGGCGCCGTGCGTTCGCACGTCGTGCGCCGCCCAGAGCCGCCGGAAGACCTCGCTGCGCGTCGACAGCTCGCCGACGAGGTCCTGCAGCCCGGTGTCGTGCGGGTCGCGGCCGGCCTCGGCGCGCATGATCGCGACGCACATCTCGGCGAAGCGGTCCCAGTCGGGGTAGAAGTCGCGGGCGGCCGGGTCGAGGAACTGGAAGCGGGCGAGGTTCGGCGTGCGCCCGCCGTCGCCGATCACCGGGGAGTAGAACGCGCGACCGAGGTCGTTCACGGCGAGCAGGTTCTGCCTCGGGTCGCGCACGAACGCGACCGCGTCGGTGATCGACGCGAGCGCCCACTGCAGGCTCGGGCGCGTGGCATCCGCCCTGCTGGGTCGTCGACGCGGGCGGCCGCTGGTGGGGATGCCGTCGGCGGCGCGGGCGAGGTCGAGCAGGTGCGCGCGCTCGGTGTCGTCGAGCTGGAGCGCCCGCGACACGGCGTCGAGGACCGAGGCGGATGCCCCGGCGATCGCGCCGCGCTCGAGCTTGGCGTAGTACTCGACGCTGACGCCGGCGAGCATCGCGACCTCGCCGCGGCGCAGGCCCGCGACGCGGCGGTTCGGGCCCGCGGTCAGCCCCGCCGCCTCGGGGGAGAGGCGGGCGCGGCGAGTCGTCAGGAACTCGCGGACCTCGGCTCGGTTGTCCATGCCGACAGGCTAGGCCGGTTCCCTCGCGCGAGGGGTGCCCTGCGAGTACACGTCCCAGCAGGAACTCCCGCGCCCGCGGGCGGCGGGCGACGCTGGATGCCATGACCCAGCCGAATCCGACGCCGACCGCCGCACGTGCGGCGGCGCGACCCCTGCTGCCGGCGCTCCTGCTGCTGCTCACGGTGTTCGGTCCGATCTCCATGGACCTCTACCTGCCGGCGCTTCCCGCCCTCACCGCGGAACTCGGCGCCGCGACCTCGGTCGCGCAACTCACCGTCACCGCCTGCCTCGTCGGCCTGGCGGCCGGACAGCTCGTCGCCGGCGCGCTGTCCGACCGGTACGGGCGACGGGGCATCCTCCTCATCGGGATCGTCGCCTACATCGGCACGTCGCTGCTCTGCGCGATCAGTCCCACCGTCGAGGTGCTGGTGCTCGCGCGGCTCGTGCAGGGCCTCGCGGGCGGCGTCGGGATCGTCATCGCCCAGGCAGCGGGCCGCGACGTGTTCAGCGGTGGAGCCCTCATCAGGTTCTACGGACGGCTCACGGTCATCGGCGGCTTCGCGGCGATCGTCGGGCCGCTGCTCGGCGGGCTGCTGAACACCGTCACCGACTGGCGGGGCCTGTTCGTCTTCCTCGCCGTCATCGGCGTCGGCATCCTCGTCGTCACCCTCGCCGTCTTCGCCGAGACCCTGCCCGTCGAGCGCCGCGCGACCGGCGGCTTCACGAGGACCCTGCGCGACGTGCGCACCCTCGTCTCCGACCGGACGTTCCTCGGCGCGATCCTCAACCAGGGCTTCCTGTACGCGGCCCTGTTCGCCTACCTCGCGGGCGCGACGTTCGTCCTCCAGGACATCTACGGGCTCTCGCCGCTCGGCTACGCGCTCGCGTTCGGCGCGAACTCGGCCGGGTTCATGCTGTTCGGCTACCTCTCGGGCCGGCTCGCGGAGCGCTGGAGCACGCGCGGAACGCTCGCCGTGGGGATCGCCGTCGCGGCCGCCGGCGCGATCGGGCTCCTCGTCGCCGGCCTCGTACCCGTGCCGTTGGCGGTCGTCGTCGTGTCCCTCTTCGCCCTCGCGAGCGGGGTGGCGATCACGTCGCCGTCCGCGACCACCATCGCCCTCGCCGGCTACCCGCAGGTCGCGGGCACCGCGTCGTCGCTGCTCGGCATGGTCCGGTTCGGGTTCGGCGGTGTGGCGGCCCCCCTCGTGGGCGTCGCCAGCGCGACGAGCATCCTCCCGCTCGGCGTCGTCACCGTGACCGCGTCGGTGCTCGCGGCGGCCGTCTTCCTCACCCTCATCCGGCCGCGCCGTCACGACGCGACCGGCCCGACCTCGACCGCGACCCGCCCGACGGCGGCCGCGGCCGCACCCACCAACCAGTAAGGAGCACCCACCATGCGTGGAGTCATCATGCACGCCCCCGGCGACGTCCGGGTCGAGGACCGCGAGCTGCCGACCATCGTCGAGCCGACCGACGCGATCATCCGCCTGGCCGCCACCTGCATCTGCGGGTCCGACCTCTGGCCGTACCGCGGCGCGGAGCACGTCGACCACACGCCGATGGGCCACGAGTACGTCGGCGTGGTCACCGAGGTCGGCGCCGCGGTGTCGGAAATCCGGGTCGGCGACTTCGTCGTCGGGTCGTTCTTCGCCTCCGACAACACCTGCGAGATCTGCCTGGCCGGCTACCAGACCCACTGCGTGCACCGGCAGCCGGGCGCCGCGACCGGCGGGCAGGCCGAGTACCTGCGGGTCCCGCTCGCCGACGGCACGCTCGTCGCCACCCCCGGGCAGCCCGACCCCGACCTCATCCCGTCGCTGCTCGCCGCATCCGACGTGCTCGGCACCGGCTGGTTCGCCGCCGTCGCCGCCGAGGTCGGTCCGGGCAAGACCGTCGCCGTCGTCGGCGACGGCGCCGTCGGACTCCTCGGCGTGCTCGCCGCCAAGCAGCTGGGCGCCGAGCGCATCATCGCGATGTCGCGGCACGCCGACCGCCAGGCGCTCGCCCGCCGGTTCGGCGCGACCGACATCGTCGAGGAGCGCGGCGCCGAGGGCGTCGCGCGGATCAAGGAGCTCACGGGCGGGCTCGGCGCGCACTCGACCATCGAGGCCGTCGGCACCCAGGAGTCGATGATGCAGGCCATCGAGGCGACCCGCGCCGGCGGGCACGTCGGCTACGTCGGCGTCTCGCACGACGTGTCGCTCGACGGGCAGCAGCTCTTCTTCTCGGGCGTGCACCTGCACGGCGGGCCCGCGCCGGTGCGCCGCTTCCTGCCCGACCTGATCCGGCGCATCTGGGACCGCGAGATCGACCCGGGCGCGGTCTTCGACCTCACCCTGCCGCTCGAGCAGGCGGCCGAGGGCTACCGCGCGATGGACGAGCGCCGCGCCATCAAGGTGCTGCTGACCACCGACTGAGCGAGGAGGATGCCGCCATGCACATCGAACCCACCCGACCCACCGTGAAGAACCCGCCGGAGCAGTTCGTCGGCGACGTCTGGGTCGACGTCGTCGCCGCTCCGAACGACGCCGACCAGCGCATGACCGTCGCCCTCGTGCGGTTCGCGCCCGGTGCGCGCACCGCGTGGCACAGCCATGCGCGCGGCCAGTACCTGCGCGTCACCGAGGGCGTCGCTCGGTTCGGCGACCGCGACGGCAACGTCATCGAGGTCCGCCCCGGCGAGACGCTCTACACGCCGCCCGGCCAGGACCACTGGCACGCGGCGGCCCCCGGCTGCTTCATGGAGCACCTCGCGATGCTCGAGGCGGCGGATGACCCGGCCGAGACCACGACCTGGAAGTCGCACATCACCGACGACGAGTACGAGGGGAGGACCCGCCCATGACCGGATGGACCGGAGGCCAGCGCGCGGTGGGCGACCTCGCCCCGGCGCTCGCGCACTACACCGACGCCGTGCTCTTCGACGAGGTGTGGGCGCGGCCCGAGCTGTCGCCCCGCGACCGCAGCCTCGTCACCGTGACCGCCCTCGTCACCCTCGGCGCCGTGGAGCAACTGGAGTTCCACCTCGCGTTCGCCCGCGACAACGGCGTCACCCAGGAGGAGCTCGTCGAGGCGATCACCCACCTTGCCTTCTACGTCGGCTGGCCGCGCGCGATGGCGGCGATCGGGGTGGCCCGGAAGGTGTTCGGCGGTCAGCCGGAGTCCTGAGCCGAGCGGGCCGGCCGAGTGGCGCAGGTCAGCCGGCGGCCGGGCAGTGCAGCTGCGTGCGCGGCCCGGAGCGGTCGATCTCGTGGTCGGCCATCAGCCGCCCGCAGAGCGGGCACTTCGGGTCGGCCGGCGGCACGTAGGGCGCCTCGGGTCGGCCGATGCCGACCTGGGCCGGGCCGGTGAACATGTAGACGATGCGGTTCAGCCGGTTGAAGAAGCCGGGCTTGCCGTCGAACGGGTTCATGGGGTCGAGGGCGCGCTTGGCCGCGCCGGGCGACACGGCGTCGGGGCCGTCGGAGGAAGTCTTTCGCGCCATAATCATTAGTATACTAACGATCATGACGACCGAGACCGCCGCAGACGACAGGGCCACCGAGCCCGCCGTCGACGCCCTGGCGCTCGACCGCCAGCTGTGCTTCGCGCTCGCGGCGGCATCCCGCTCGGTCATCGGGGTCTACAAGCCGATCCTCGAACCGATGGGGCTGACGCATCCGCAGTACCTCGTGATGCTCGCGCTCTGGGAGCGCGAGCCGCGCTCGCTGAGCGAGATCGCGAACCTGCTCCGGCTCGAGCCGGCGACCCTCTCGCCGATGGTGAAGCGGCTCGAGGCCGCGGGGCTCGTCGTGCGCGAGCGCTCCAGCCACGACGAGCGGCAGTTGGCGCTCCGACTCACGCCGTCGGGGCGCGCGCTCCGCGCGCAGGCCGAGCTCGTGCCGCCGCAGGTCGTCGCGGCGCTCGGCGTCGACGTCGAGGAGTTGATGGAGCTGCACGCCCGGCTCACCGCGATCCTCGAGCGCATCGCGCCGCTGGAGGAGCGCGCGGCCGGGTGAGGGTCGGCCCGGCTCGGCGGTTCAGCGGCTCGGCGGTTCAGCTGCTCAGGGTTCAGCTGCCCAGCGTCGGGAAGCTCCACTCGCCGTCGAGCACCTCGGGTCGCGGCCGGTAGAGCCGCACGAGGTAATTCCACCCCTCGGTGATCGGCAGCGCGTTCGGGACGTCGGCGGGGTAGTCGCCGAACCGCACGGTGATCGTGCCGTCGTCGTTGCGCACGCCGGTGATGTTGTTGATCGTGTACGCGCCGCGCTCATTCGGCTCGAAGAACCCCGCGGCGTTGTACACGGAGATCGACCAGAACCCGTCGACCGGCACCTCGCCGACCGTCAGCTCGTAGCGGCCGACCGGCAGCCGCGGGTCGACGCCGATGTAGCTCGCCTCGCTCGACGGCAGCCCGCCCCAGCCGGCCGCGGTGCCGATGAGGTGGCGCACGGGGTCGACCTCGTCCTTCGCGCCGAACGTGCGGTCGAAGCCGGTGAGGTTGCGTGCCAGGGCGAGGAGCGCGTCGCGGGTCTCGTCGAGGCTGGTCGTGTCGTAGTCGGGCATCGCGAACGGTTCGGATGCCCCGGCCTCGAGCTCGATCCGGTCCTGCAGCGCCGCGACCGCGGCCACGTCGGCCGGGTCGTTCGGGTCGACGAGGATCCGCACCGCGACGACCACGTGCGGGCTGCCGAACTGCTCGACCGTCAGTTCGTAGGCGCCGGCGTCGTGGAAGACGGCGTCGATGTAGTGGTGCTCGTTGACGACCATCGCCGAGAGGTAGCGGTCGCCGTGCTCGGGCAGGGTGAGCGTCGCGCCGGCGCTGAGATCGACCACGGCGAAGCTGTACAGCGTGTCGCGGTTCAGCCGGATCACCGTCTGCTTGTCGATCGCGGCGGGTTCTCGATTGTGGAGGAACCGGTTGACCCCTCCCGCGTTCGCCTGCAGGTCGTGCATCATCCGGTGCGTCTCAGCGAGCGCGAAGTCGTCGACGTTTACGAGGGTCCCCATGGCTTCGATCTTGGCAGCCGGTCGATCCGGATCCGGTGCGGACACGGCGGGCGGCCCGCAGGGGGATGGTGCTAGCGGGGGCCGCCGCCCCGGACGATCGGGACGCCGGCCTCGACGAGCTCGGCCACGGTCGCGTCGCCGGTCGCGTCGCCGGTCGCGTCGCCGGTCGCGGGGTCGACGATGACGCCCGCGACGGCGTCGAACGGGAGGACGTCGTAGCGGGAGGATGTCCCGAGCTTCTCGTCGCTGGCCAGCACGTACGTCTCGGCGGCCCGGGCCGCCAGGGCGCGCTTCATCGCGGCCTCCTCGGCGTCGCCCGTGGTGAGCCCGGCGGTCGGGTGGACGCCGGTGACGCCGAGGAAGCACAGGTCGGCGCTGATCCGGCCGGCGGCCTCGACCGCGGCGGCGCCGCAGGCCACGGCGGAGTGCTTGAACAGCTGCCCGCCGATCAGGAACACGTCGGCGTCGTGGTCGAGGAGGGCTGCGGCGATGGTCGGGCTGTGCGTGATGATCGTGCACCGGAAGCTCCTGGGCAGCGCGTCGACCATCGCGAGCGTCGTGGTGCCGCCGTCGAGGATGACGGTGGCGCCGGGCTCGATGAGGGCGACCGCGGCGGCGGCCACGCGGCGCTTGCTCTCCGGGGCGACGGCGGTGCGCGTCGCGTAGTCGGCCACGGCGGGGGAGGCCGGCAGGGCGCCCCCGTAGACCCGCACGGCCAGCCCCGCGGCATCCAGCTCGCGCAGGTCGCGGCGGATGCTGTCCTCCGACAGGCCGAGTTCGGCCGCAACGTCCTTCGCGACGATGCGCCCGTCGCGGCGGAGTCGTTCGAGGAGGAGGTCCTTGCGCGCGGCAGCCAGCATTCCGATTCCTTCCGGTTCTTGCACGATTCTGCCGTATGGTGGACGGCATGAGCAAGCCCATGATGATCCTGATCGCCGGCCCCTACGCCTCGGGAACCGGCGGCGACCCCGCCTTGATGGCGCAGAACCTGAAGCGACTCGAGGAGGCCGCCTGGCCGATCTTCCAGGCCGGCCACGTGCCGATGATCGGCGAGTGGGTGGCGCTGCCCGTGCTCTCGAGTGCGGGCGCAAGCGGCCCCGGCGACCCGCTCGCGGCCGACGTGATGTACCCCACCGCAGAACGGCTCCTCCAGCACTGCGATGCCGTGCTGCGCCTGCCCGGCGAGTCGCGCGGCGCCGACCAGGACGTCGCGATCGCCGAGGCCCGAGGCATCCCGGTCTACCGCTCGCTCGCGGAGGTGCCGGGCGCGGCCGTGGCCGGCTGACCACGTCACGACCCGAAGCTGAGACGCGGAATGGGGGATTGCTGACGCCGACGGACCGACCGAGAATGCTCCCATGATCGACCCGTGGAAGCCGACGTACTGCACGACGCCGTCGGACTGAGCGGACCTGAACCCGGTATCCCGAGCGGAGCAGGCCATGACGAACACGAAGGTATTCCGTGATGCGGGTGCGCTGACGATCACCGCGTTCCCGTTGTCGGACGTGGCGGGGTTCGTGATCCGGGCGGGCGAGACGGATCACGACGGACCGTTCCTCGGCACCGTCTTCCACGAGGCCGACGTGTGGTCGGCCTACGCGGCGCTCGCCACCGGGGCGGAGCCGTTCCGGATCGGCACCGACGCGGATCTCGACGCGCTCATCCGACGCGCCTTCCTGGAACAGGTGCGCTTCAGCCTCCCGACCGACGGACCGATCGGCTGACCGTCGTTCAAGTTTCCAGCGCCGCGAGCAGCGTCGCCTTGTCCATACGCGAGTAGCCCGTGATGCCCTTGCTCCTCGCCCGTTCGCGCAGTTCGCGGTAGTTGGCGGTCGCCGGCGTCGCCTCGCTCGCGGACGCGGACGCGGACGCGGCCTCGGGCGGAACGGGGATCGCCTCGACGGGCGGCTGTCGCCGGACGTTGGTGAACTCGGCGTCGGTCTCGTCAGCCAGTCGAAGCGCCTTGCGGGCCGACCGTTCGGCGTCCTTCAACTCCCGGCGGAGCCGCTCGGCCTTGCGCCGGGTCTTCTTGTCGAGCTTCCGCACCGCCAGCCGCGCGTCGTCGACCGCTGTCCGGGCCTTCGCGAGGGCCTTCGTGGCCGCCTTGATCGACTTCTTCGCCTTCTTCTTCTTCGACACCAACGACCCCCTTGGTCCTCGCCCCGGCCCCGCCGTAGGCGGCCACCATACGTCGGCCAAGCGGCCGCGCGGAGCGGGTTGACTTCGGTGCATCCGCCTGTGACCCCCGAGCGCGGCCCGCCGCCACCACCCCTTGAATTCGGCCATGACGCGCGTGATAATCCTGCTGATTGCTGGAGCGAGCGGTCACCTCACCGGTGAGGTGACCGCACCATGGATCGAGTGAAGCGAGAGAATCATGGGCGCTCTTCACATCACGGGTGTCGGCCCGATCGCCATCGACGACGAACTCCTCGACCACATCTTCACCGTGGTCATCGCCAAGCTCCGACGCAAGGAACCGGTCCTCCTGTCCTGGACCGACGACGCCGGGCAGGAGCAGTGGATCTTCCTCGGCGACCATGTCTCCGTCCGGGCCGAGTTCGACTCCACGGTTCGAGGCCCTCGGGATCGGATGTGGCTCGATCGCCTCATGGTCGCGGCGAACAGCAACTCCGGGCTTTCGGTGAGCGCCGCGATCGTCGACCGCGACAGCCGGCGCATACCGACCGATCACCGCACCGATCACCGCGTCCGCGCGCGATCGACCAGAGCACGCCCCGGGCGCCTCTCGGCCTGAACCGCGGTTCCGGGCGCGCGGCTCACACCGTCGCTAGCGTCACGACGCTCACCGGGTCCCGTAGATGAACGCTTCGGCGTGGGCGACCGCTTTCTGGAACGAGTCGTTGCGAAGCGTGACCGCCCGGTCGCCGGCCCGTGCATCCCCAGATGACGATTCGATGTAGTTGGCCAGGCCGGGCGGCCGCAGCACCCAGATGTCTCCGTGAGGGGGCAGGTAGAACACCGCGAACGAGCGCGCGGAGGGGTCGTCCTCCCAGACGGGCACGACCGCGATGGCGGCGCCCGTATCGACGTTGATCCACTGGGCGCGAGGACGCGGCTGGTCCGCGTCGTACACGCTGGGATCGAGGAACGGCGCGGTGCCTGCGCCCCACTTCTCCTCGAACCGCTCATGGAAGACCGGGAAGATCGTGTGATCGTACCGGCGCCAGCCCTTTCGCTTCACGTCTCATCTCCTCCGTGCAGGGAGCCCACTGGGTAGTGGGCCTCATGGGTGTTCGAACGCCGAATGCAACGCCGGAGCCCGCTCCGTGCGTGCGTGGAGCGGGCTCCTTGCGTGGCGCTGTCGTCAGCTCGAGGCGTTCGCGGTGACTTCGCGCTCGGAGTTCGGCGCGCTCTGCACCTCGACCTTGCGTGGCTTGGCGCGCTCGCTCACCGGGATGACGACGCTCAGCACGCCGTTGTCGTAGTGGGCGCTGATCCCAGTGGTGTCCAGCCCGTCGCCGAGCGTGAGCTGGCGAAGGAACGAACCGCTGGGTCGTTCGTGCGCGAGCCACTGCACGTCGCTACCGGACCGCAACGTGCGCTCCGCGCGGACCGTGAGCAACTGCCCGTCGACGTCGACGTCGATCGAACCCGGGTCGACGCCCGGCAGGTCCGCGGAGAGCACGTAGTGGTCGCCATCGCGGTGCAGGTCGATGGGCATCACCCGAGGCCCCTGCCTCGAGTCGAGCATGCCCGCAGCGAGGCGGTCGAGGTCACGGAACGGGTCCCAGTACATGGCCATGGCTTCTCCTCCCTGTTGTCGGCCGTTTCGGCCGGTCGCAAGAGTTGAGCGTACTTCGCTCAACTAGGGCCAGATTAGCACTCTCGGCCGGAGAGTGCCAAGAGGGGTCGGCCCCGCGGCGGAGCATCCGCGGCTCAGCGCAGGGATGGAGGAGATCCGCCATGGGCGCTGCAAGTACACCACCGGCCCGGCCGTCTCAGACACGCATTGCGGCCGTCCGCAACCCCTCCTCCCACCGCGGACTCGGCGAATAGCGTCGACAGCGGAAGAGAGGATGTGCCGTGAACCCGACACCCGACACCGCCCCGCTCGGAACCGTCCTCGGCTGGCTCGAGCTCTTCGGCCTCGCCGTCGCGCTCGTGCTCGTCGTCAACTGGGTCGTCGACTTCGACGAGCCATCCGAATGGGTGCCGCTGGCCTCTGCCGCGATCGTCGTGTCGGTCGTCGCCCTCGCCGACGTCATCCGGCGCCGCATTCGCCCGCGGCCAGGCCTTTCTGCCGCGCTCTGACTCCCGCGGCCCGGGGGCCTCAGTAGACGAACGGCTCCGCCGACTCCGTCGCGGGATGATCGAGCCCCGTCCCCGGCAGGATCGTCGTGACGTGCGGCGAGAACGATCGCACCTCGCCGCGACGGACCGCCAAACCGTACTCGGTGAGCAGGTCGCGGAAGGCGTGCGAGTCGAGGACGCTCGTCAGGCACCAGATGATCGCCTCATCCGTTCCGGCCTTCGGGTCGCCGCCGACGGTGACGTGGTCGAGGAGGAGATCCTCGTGCTCGACCTCGACGCCGAGCCGGACCTGCAGCTCCCGGGTAGTGAAGCCGTCCATGACTCGAACGCTGCCACGAAACGAGCGATGCCGTCAGACCCGCGAACGGGTGTGGTCGAGGCCTCCCTCGGGCGGCGCCGGGCGCCAATGGCGGGCCGTCGCTCCGGACTCCACACGCCTGGGTGGTTCGGGCCGCCCCCGACCGCACACGGGGGTCTGCCTGATTCCCTCCCGCTCGGCCGCACCGGAGCATCGAGGGGTGAACACCTCCCCACGCCCGACGAACCACCGTCTCGGGCTCCCCCTGCTCGCGATCATCGGGCTGGGTGCCCTCGCCGCGGTGCGCGGCGTGCTCCACGACGTGAACGTCATCCAGGAGGGGCAACTCATCAACCTGGCCTTCGTGTTCGTGCCCCTCGTCGTGTGGGTCGTGGTCGCCGTCGCGTGGTCCACCCGGCCGTTCCTCTCGCTGCTCGCGGCCGGGGGCGTCTACGGCGTGCTGCTCGGGATCACCCACATCGCCCTCTGGGACGTGAACATCGCCACCTCGGGCATCGAAGCGCCGGCACTCGGCGGCAACCTCGAAGGCGTGCTGGCTCCCTGGCTCGAAGCAGTGGTGCTGCGCGGGGCCTCCGCGATGAGCAGCATCGTCGTCGGCCTCGTCGTCGGCGCGCTGTGCGGATTGCTCGCCTGGCTGATCCGTCGGGCCTGGGCCGGAGTGCGTGCGGCGCGCGCCTGAACGCCCAGGCGCGGAACGGGACCCGAGATAATGGACAGATGTCCTCCGTCGAACCCCGCTCGAATCCAACTGCCTGGGCCGCGTTCTGGTTCGCGCTGGCCGGCCTCGTGCTCATGCCCATTCCGCTGTTCATCGGGCTGATCCTCGGCGGCGGCCTTTCCATCGTTGCCGCGATCCTCGCCGTGATCGCCCTGCTCAAGGGTCTTGCGCGCAGCGGCACGGGCATCGCGCCGGTCGTGTTCGCCGCCATCTTCATCGCGCTCACCTGGGGTGGCATCTCGGTCGGTGGCGGCACGATCTGGTAGTCCCTCCTCGTGCTCGGTGGCGTCGTCACGGGCATCGTGGTCGCGTCGGCCGAGCAGGTTCTGCCAGACTCGGCGCAGGGGGGCGACGATGGGCCTGCTGGACGACGAAGTTCCGTCTGCGTCGCGGACGATGTCGAGGCGGTCGATGCTGCGAAGGTCCGCCGACCTGGCTGCCATCGTGGCCACCGGCGCGGTGGTGGCTGGATGCACCGCCGAGGGCACGGATGCCTCGAGCCAGACACTGAGCACTGGCCCGACGGTTGCATCGTCGCCCGGTGCGTCCGACGCCCTCTTCGCCGAACTCGACGCCAAGATCCAGTCGGCGATGGAGGAGTACGCGGTGCCCGGCGTCGCGGTGGCGGTCCTGCACGACGGGAACGAGCATGTGCGCGGCTTCGGGATCGCCAGCGTCGACGCCCCGGTGCCGGTCGACGAGCACTCGTTGTTCCGCATCGGATCGACGACCAAGACGTTCACCGGGACCGCGATGATGCGCCTGGTCGATGCGGGCAAGGTGGACCTCGACCGGCCCGTGCGCACCTATGTGCCGGAGTTCACCGTCGCCGACCCCGACGTGGCGGCCGCCGTGACCGTGCGGCACCTGTTGAACCACACCGCCGGCTGGTTCGGCGACGACCTCGAGGACTTCGGGCGGGGTGACGACGCGATCGAGCGCTACGTGGCGAGCATGGCGGGCCTTCCCCAGCTGACGCCGCTCGGGTCCACGTTCTTCTACAACAACGCGGCAGTCGTGCTCGCGGGCCGGGTGGTGGAGAGGGTGAACGGAACGACCTTCGAGCAAGCCATGCAGGAACTCGTGCTCGACCCGTTGGGCCTCGACCAGACCCGGTTCTTCACCGACGACCTCGTCGGGCACACGTTCACCGGCGCGCACGACGTGGTCGAGGGCAAGGCGGTTCTGGATCCGTCGTTTTGGTATGTCCCGAGGTCGCTCAACCCGACCGGCGCCCTCATCTCGAGCGCTCGCGATCAACTGAACTACCTGCGCTTCCACCTGGGCGACGGCACCGCGCCCGATGGGCGTCGCATCCTCAGCCCCGGTTCGTTCGACGCGATGCACTCGCATCCGGGCCCGGGGGAACGATCTTCATCGAGATCGACGGGTACGCGGTCAGCTTCCGGCTGCGGCCGACCGCCGAGGG
Organism: Agromyces sp. MMS24-K17; assembly: GCF_043950245.1. GTDB lineage: Bacteria > Actinomycetota > Actinomycetes > Actinomycetales > Microbacteriaceae > Agromyces. The sequence goes on from NZ_CP171640.1 coordinate 1,751,815, forward strand.
GGTCCGTGTCGTGCAGCACGGCGGCGATTGGCCCGGGCAGCACAGCGGGTTCCGCTTCGTTCCCGAACGCAATTTCGGCATCGCCATGCTCACGAACTCCGAGGACGGCCCGAAGCTCCTGAGCACCTTCTTCCAGGACGACTGGGCGTTGTCGCGGTTCGCCGGCGTCCACAACTTACCGGCCGATCCCGAGACCAGAACCGCTGCGCAGCTGGCCCCCTACGAAGGTCGGTACGACCTCGCCGAGATCGGGCCCGACGGCACCACGGCGAGGGTGACGCTCGAGTTCACCGCCGAAGGCGGCCGGCTGCGCATCCGCCCACTCAATCCGGATGGCACGGTGTCCGACGCAGCACCGCCCGAGTACGTGGACTTCACCCGCGACGACCATGTGGTCGGCGCGACCCCGCTCTCGCCCCGCTCCGACTTCGTGCGCGGCCCGAGCGGGGAGGTCGCCTGGTACCGCACCAGCGGCCGGTTGCTCCCCAAGGTCGGCTAGCTCCCGAGTCGCCCGCGGAGCCTCCGCGTGTGCAGATCGCTGAACCCGGGGCGGGAATTCAGGGCGGGTCCGACCGGCATCGAGATCCGGTGACCTTTCGATTTTCAGTGAGCCTGGGCGGTTTTCGCTCAATTTCTATGGTTGCGATATCGCGCTGATCAGGGATTATTCGAAACGGTCGCAGTTGGTTTCAGATGGTTTTCGCGCATTTAATGGCACATTAATGGCACAGATTTCGGGGAGCGCTGTCGTGAATCTGGGCCGGTGCGACGGAGTACTCGACCAGAGCACGGAGGCTTGATGGCCAGCCTTCTGAATTATGGTGACGCGCTCTCGTGACTGCGCCCCGCGTGCTCGACGAAGCGAACCCTGATTGGGCCGCTCTTCGCGCGAACGCGTTGCCTGCTGGCTCGGACGGATGCTTGCTTTTGCGTGTCGCGCCTGAGCGTTCCTTCGAGCATGCACGCGGGCGTCGTTCGCAACGCATTCGTGGGTAGTCTGAACGTTCATGGGTGGCATGGAAAGGCTCCTCGAAGAGATCGAGGCGCGTGGCTGGTCGGGCGTCGAGAAGACAGTCTGCTCTGAGTGTGTGACGGACTACGCCTTGAAAGCGGCGGTCCGCGAAGGGGGCGGGCTAACGCCATGTGATTACTGCAACGCCGCGCCAGTTCCGCCTGAGGCGAGTGCACCCGTCGACCTCATTCTCGACTTGATCGTCGACGGCTTCCGGTCTGAGTACGAGGATCCGGTTGAGCAGGTGGCGTACTCCTCCGCGGACGGCGGATACCAAATGGGTCTTTACGACGTTGGGGACCTGCTCATGAACCATGAGGTCACGGAGGACGAAAGCCTCTTCTCAGACCTCGTGGCGGCGATCGAGCAGGATGCCTGGGTTCAGCGAGACCCGTATGCGGCATCCCCGAAGGACGCGCTTCGCTGGGGATGGCAGGCCTTCCGCAAGTACGTGAAGCATCGCCGCAGGTACACCTTCCTCGTGCGAGACACCTCGCCCTTCTACGGTGCGGGAGACATCTCAATGGACGAGATGCCCGCTGCTCTCGCGGACGCCGTGGAGACGGCCGGACAGATTCGTGTGCTCAAAGCAGGTACTACGTGGTGGCGGGTTCGTGTGCACTCTTCAGGAGAGCAACACCAGACAGCGGCGGCGCTTGGATCACCGCCCGATGAACGGGCGAAAGACAACCGCATGACCCCGAAGGGCATGGGTGCCTTCTATGGCGCATCTACCCCGCAAGGCGCGCAAGCCGAAGTCGCTGGCTACGCAGAGCCCACAGATGAAGGAACCATCGGGGAGTTCGAGCTTCTTCGCAACATCACCGTCGTCGACCTGACCACCGTCGACGATGTGCCCTCCCTCTACGACAGTTCGCGCCGTCATGAAAGAGCGCCGATCGCATTCATGCGCGGGTTCGTGAAGGACGTTACTCGGATTGCCGACCCGAGCGATCACCAGAATCTCGACTACATCCCAACTCAGATCGTCGCCGAGTATCTCCGATACGAGCTCGCGGGCGTTGCCGGACCCGTCGTGGGCGTCCTCTGGCGCTCTTCCAAAGATCCCGCTGTCGAGAACTGCGTCATCTTCGCGACCAACGAGGAAATGTCAGATGCTGGAGCGAGCGGTCCTGAATCGCTCCTCGAACTCCGCCCGACTTCGGTCCGGCGGATCCCTGCGCCCCTCGGCAAGGCCTAGCCGCACCAAGGGAAGCCGTTCTCGGCCCCGGTGCGGCGCACGCGACCGACCCCGCCGCCCTCGGAACAAACGTGCATCTGCCGCGTGGTGGGGCGCTCCGCAGTGGGAGCGTGGTCACGCTCCGCGGTAATGTTACTTCAAGCGCTTTGCCTGCAGCAGTTGGACCGCGAGCGCGATGTTCACCTCGTCGAGAGGCTGGGCTCGCGGGACAATTGCATTCGTCACCCCGTTTGTGACATATGGACCGAAACGGCCGTCCTTGAGGACGATCTGTTCGCCAGTGGCGGGGTCCAGCCCAAGCGTTCGAACCGTATAGGACAGCGGGTTCTGCTGGCGATTCGCTATCTCGTTCGCAGCAGAGGACTGTCTGGCTTCCCCAGTGAGATTCCAGCGTTCGCGAGATCGATACTTGGCGTTGCCGAATTGCGCGATCCGCTTCTTCATCCACACGCCGTCTCCGGTATTCGCGAGGACGAGCTCATGATGACGCAATCGTGAGGTTAACTCCCGGGCTGCAGCTTCCTCTTCCGACGTGAAGCCACCACCGCGTTCCGCGGCGTTGGATAGCACCGCTAGTTGCAGCAGATACTGTTCGAACTTCTGGCGGCGGAAGAGCACCGTGCGTTCCTCGGCCGTCAAAAGGTCGGGTGCGGGTTCAGATGGTGGAGTTGCGGGCGCGTGCGCAGGCGCCGACATTGTGTTCGCACTGAGCGGCGTCCGACTTCCACCCAGGGAGTGAGATTCCCGAGCACGCGCTCGATCGCTTGCCCGCTGGCGAACAACCAAGTAGACGATGACTGCTGCGACGAGCAGGATTAGTACGACCCAGCCCCCGAACCCGCCGCCCGTGGCCGCGTCACTCGGGTCGATGTTGTCCCATTGATTCGGATCGTCTGGCGGCATTGCCTTCGTTCCCTCGCCTTGGCTTTGCGTCGATGCTGGGGCCAGCGTTCTATAGTGCGCCGCTATAGAGGTCTGCGGTAGACCGTCTTCGGGGGTGGGGCGGGGCAATGCGCGGTGTCGCCGGCGTCTCCGGAGCTTGGCAAGACTCAGACCGATTGATCACAATGCTCTCCGAATCCAGCAACATGTTCACGGGAGTTCTCATCGGCTTAGCTTTGCCTCTGGTGTCCTCCTAAGACCGGTGCCAGGCGTGAGGCCCCACGCAGAATCACGCGCCGCTGCCGTGGACTGCGCGAGCCCCCGATCGGCGCGATCTCGTTCCATCGCAGCGATGAGCTGTTCGCGCCCTTCAATCATCTCGGCCGCCACGAGGTGCAACCGGTTGGAGCTTCTTCCACGTGCCATCCCCACGTAAACGCTGGCCGCACTCATCGCATCGCCGACAATCGTGTGGGACTCGTCCACGGTCATGCCCTGCACCCCATGCGCTGTCGCGGCGTACGCGAGATGCGTGTGCTCGGCGACGTACTCGGCTGGCAGCCGCACGGATCGCGGCCGATGGCCAGCGGCCCGCGCTGTCGCCCACATCGCCCCATCCTCGTCCACCCTCTGAACGACCCACACCTGCCGATTCGCCACCCGCAGGCCCGAGTCGTTCCGCCGCGTCTGAATCACATCGCCGCATCCGATGCTCAGCCCATCGCTCCCGATCACCGTGCGCACGTCATCGACATCGCCAGCCCGCACCCGCACCTCGCGAATCCGCGCGTTCAGCTCGCGCGCCTCGTCGTTCGTCGCAACGGTCATCGCGCACCCCTCACGCCACTCGCGCGCAAGCGCCTCGAGCTGGGCATCCGGGCTCTCATGAATCGCAACGAGACCGAGCGCGCGCAGCCGATCGAAGACCGCCTCCGGATGATCCCCGCGCCGCATCTGCACAGTGAGCGCGGCATACTCGGGGTCGACGAATCGGTGCACGGCCGTTATCTGATGCACGCGGGGGAGTAGCTTCGCGGCCATGTCGAGCACGCCGCCGCGGCCGACCGCGGCGAGCTGGGCGCGGTCGCCGACGAACGCAACGGTGGCGAGATTCTCGGCGGCAACGGTCAGCAGTGCGAGGGCGGTGTCCTGGTCGAGCATGCCCACCTCGTCGACGACGATTCGCTCGCCGCGGCGCAGTCGAGCGGATGCCGCGGGGCCGACGTACGCGGCATCCGTATCAGGGTCGTGGTCGCCGACGGCGAGCCGCGTCCACACGCCGTCGCGATTCCACCGCCACCCGTGCTCGTGCACGAGCTTGGCGACGCTGTCGGCCGCAACCCCGAGCTCCTGGTGCGCGACGTCGGCTGCCTTCTTCGTCGGCGTGACCACGCGCGTCTTGCGACCCTGCATCGCCGCCGCTTTGATCGCAGCGGCGAGCATCGTCGTCTTGCCCGCGCCGGCCGCACCCTCCACGACGACGAGCGATTGAGCGGATGCCACGGCCGCGGCCGCGCGCACCTGTGCCGGGTCGAGCCGGAGTCGCTGCGCAATGCGCGACAGATCCGGTGTGCGCTGCTGCGGCCGCTCGGCACGGGCCGTGAGCAGATCGCGCAGCCGAGTCTCGACCGCGATGACGTGCACGCTCGTGAGGTGCGCGACGTGCTCAGGATGCGGCCAATCGGGTGGCAGCACCGAAAGGCAGTTCGCTTCGGCGAGCTCAGTGACGAGCGCAACGAACTCGCGCAGCGACGTCGGGTCGCCCCGCACGCCGGCTTCGGTGACGAGGTGCGACACGTGCTCCTGGATGTCGTGCACCGTCCACGTCGACGCGGCGGCCGCGCAGCGATTGACGGCGCGGGACGCGACAGTCTGCACGCTCAGCTCATCGAGCGCGACGGCCCGTTGCGCACGCACGCGTTCGAGATCAGGTCGATAGCCGGATGCCTCGAGCTCGCGTCGCCATGCATCCTCGCTGTCGAGCTGGGTCGGCTTCTTGTGCGGCCGCTCGTGATCCCACGCCATCGCGGTCAGTCGCGACATCGCGGCGGGCCCGGGTTCTTGATCCGGATGTTCCGCACGCCACTCCTTCTCGAAGCGCGCCAGGTTGCGCGTGACCTGCTCGGCACGCTTGCTCATCGCCGCGTTGAACGGCTTCAGTTCGGTGACCTCGGCCGTCACCGGATGGAGCGTGAGGCCATGCGCATCGAGCGTGGCCGCGAGCCGCGGGTGCGCCGCGATCACCGCCGTGCCGAGCGCGCGGATCGCGCCTTGCTGCCGGAACAGCGCCGCGGTGTCGAGACCTCGCCACGCGGCATCCGCCCACACCCGCGTGCCGATCTGGAAGTGGATGTGCCGGTGCGGGTCGCCTGCCCGCGAGGTCTTGTGCGAGACCGCGACCGTCTCGAGCTGCTCGGCCGGCACCACCCGCTGCGCACCGCGCGGGCCGACACGCGTGACTGAGTGCTGGCCGAGCCAGGCCCGGATCTCGGCGACCGCGTCGCGCTGCGCCGCATCGAGGGCATCGGATACCTCGGGGTGTAGCGCCGCGGCGATCGACAGCGACTTCGGCGCGTTCACGACCATCTCCGCAAACCGCGGCGATCCATGGCGAGCATCGCCGGCGTGGCGGTGCGTGCCCATCGACTCGCCGGTGAGCGGGTTGATCCAGTCGACCCACTGGGCGTACTGGTCGGGAGTGAGTGCGCCCTCGCCGATCAGGTCGCCGTTGCCGTCGACGACGGAGAACTCGGCCAGCGCCGTGCCCCCCTCGAGGTAGTAGTCGTCGGCGCGGGAGCGATCGGACTCGAGATACCGGCGCGCGTCGGCCCCAGACCCCCGGTACAGGATCACTCCACCTCGCATTGCCTTCCTCCGAGCTCGCTCAGGTTCTTGCAACTACCTACGGTAGCATACGTCCATTCAGTTTGGGCTGATCGAGCTGGACTTGGAAAACGGGTGAGGGCTCTCGGCGTGTACGTGCTTGGTGTCGCGCGAACACGCCAAGATGAGCAGGTGAACGGAACATCTCTCGTCGGCTACGCGATTCTCCGCGCAAACTTCGATTCGGGTCGCCCGAACTATCTGGACAACTTCCTTGAGTTCGCGGTCGACGCTGTGCGGATCTCTCACCCTGTTCCGGCCGCTCCGGAGGCAGTCAGTAGTCGGATCGAGGACAAGTTCGGCATCACGATTCCAACGCTCGTGGCGCGCAACATTCTTAGGCGGGCTCAACGCCTCGGTCGCCTTGACGAAGCTGGCAATGGCGCATTCGTGTGCTCCAAGTCTGAGATGTCGACCGGGCGCTCCGTTTCCGCGGACTTTGACAAGTTCATTCGGCAAGAGAACCAGGTCGCTGACCGACTAATTGACTATGCGGATGCCTCGGGGCTCGCGGCTCGTGGAACGCTGAATCGCGAACAAGCTGCGGCGCTGATCGGCGCCTACATGGATTCACACGCCCTTCCGCTGCTTCGGAACGCGGTGCAGGGCGCGACCCCACCGAGGCGTCTCGACCCTGGCGAGAACTATCTCGTCTCTTGTTTCGTGGCCGAGGCGCACGAAAGCGACGATGATCTCTTCAATCGGCTAGTCGAGATTGCAAAGGGCGCGACCCTCGCTGCGGTGCTTCGAATGGACGTATCGTCTCTGCAAGCCTCGCTGAAAAGCCTGACAATCTACTTCGATGCGCCTCTTCTCATCGACTTGCTCGGCCATCACGGTGAGACTGCACAGTCCGCCAGTCGAGATCTGCTCGCACTAGCTCGGGGCCTTGGAGCGAGAACCGCCGCGTTCTCGCATACCGTTCGGGAGGCCAAGTCGATCTTGGCAGCAGCTCAGGCACAGCTTCGAACTGGCCAGCGAGTCAGCGAGACGTTTCGCGCTGCGGTCTACTTCCTTGAAGGGGGAATGAGTCCTTCCGACGTCGAGATCGCGATCCAACGCTTCGATGATGAGCTGGACGGTCTCGGGATTGAGGAGCGCGAAAAACCCGATACGTATCATGCCTACGGTCTGGACGAGTCGCTCCTCCAAGACAACATCAGAAAGGCAATTCACTACGTAAACGAGGCGGCCTTGCGGTACGACGTCGACAGCGTCTCAGCAGTCCATCGGTTGCGACAAGGACGCCCTGGCGAAACGCTCGAGCGTGCAAGGACCATCTTCGTTACGTCAAATCATGACCTCGTCATGGCGGCCAATAGGTCGCGCGAGGATGCGCACGAATACCCGCTCGCTCTCCTGGAGTCCACCCTTGCCTCACTTCTGTGGGTGCGTAGCCCGACGTTGGCGGATTCTCTCCCGGCGAAAAAGGTCGCCGCGACTGCGTGGGCAGGAATGCAGCCGGATCCCGCGAGATGGAGCCAGTACCTCGCCGAAGTAGAACGACTCGAGGAGAGGGGTTCGTTGAGTCGTGACGATGCAGTTCTCCTGCGATTGTCCTCGGAGTCGAAGCGTGAGCTCATGCGTGAAGCGAACGGTGAGCCCGATCAATTCGCGGCTGTTCCACCGAGCAAACTGGTCGAACTAGTCAAGGAATCGTTGGCGGAACCCCTACGCGAGCAAGTGAAGGCGCTTCAAGCGGAGGCTCAAGCGGTCGCCGATGCCAGCACCTCTTCGATCGCCGCGGCCCAGGAAGACGCCACCAGCGAACGCGAGACCAATCGAGTCTTGCGAGAGCGGCTGGAAGCAGCCGAGGCCGCGAGTCGGTCTACGCAGGTCGAAGACCGGGAGCGACGAGTACGTCTGTGGCGAAAGGCTGGGCGCGATGTAAATCGCGCCATGATCATTGCCTTGTGGGTTGTCGGCGTTCTTACTCTCGCCTTGGGGCTATTCCCCGTCATTGCTCCAAACATTCAAATGGAACTGCCAGCCCCGTGGGCGGCGATCCTTACCATTGGGGGCGGGGCGGTCATCGTCGTGGGGCTACTAACTCAAGTAGTCGGTGGCAGCTTGCGCGAGTGGCTCTCAGCGCTACAGAAGCCACTTGCCCTCTGGTTGCACACCCGACGCCTTGACAAGTTGGGAATGACGGTTGGTCACGAGGTCGAAGTAACGGCTGAACCGGAGTTGGCCGCCGCGCCTACTTCCTAGTTTGTTGGTCCATGCTCCGACTAGGAACTGGTCGGCCGCCGTGATATGGACGCGCGCAGATTACGCAGATTCCGTATGTACCGGCGCTGCGTGAGCAGTCACAAACCGACCTGCCGAGCTCTCATCCGTGGCTAACCTGCTCGTCCGCGACGCCCAGGCGGAAGCAGTCCGCGGTCTCGCGACCGTGTGATCCAGCCCTGAGCCGTTGAGAGGGCGACGCCGTTGATCTGCGCCATTGTCGCGCTCGGGTTCGCGTCGCCCTTCCGGGTGAGCTGGCCGTGTTGCAGCGCGACCAGCTCGTAGAAGTCCGCCACCTTCTTCGGGTCTCCGAGCGGCTTGAGCAGATCCTTCGTTCCGACCTTCCGCCCCGACGGCAGCACGATCTTGCCGCCCGTGATCGTCTCGGTGCGCTTCATCGCGAACAACCGCTTGTTGATCGCGGCCTCGATGCGGGCGGTGGGCAGCTCGCGGAGGAGTTGGCTCGTGATCGGGTCGCCCGGCCGCCAGGGGAGGTAGATCACCCCGGTGATGCGGACCTCCTCGGGTACCGCGAACAGCTGGCGCTGCAGCCGGATCATCACGCGGGTGTGCGTCGCCTCGTGCTCGATATAGCGCCAGCGCCCGTCGGTGGTCTCGTCCTGGTCGGAGTCGGCCGGCACGCCCTGGTCGTCGTACCCGAGCACCGCATCGATCTGCTCGCTCGCGTCGTCATCGCGTTCGCCGGGGAAACGGTTCGGCAGGTACCACCCGTCGGGCAGGTCGTCCGCGATCAGCAAGCCGTCGTACGACTGGTCACCTGGGCGCGGCGTCAGGGCGGGCATGCGTCGAGTCTAGCCACCCAACTCAGGTACTTGCCGAAATATGCGAAGCGGTGGTATTCTCAGGTACTTGCAAATAGCCGCGCGTGGGTCGGCATGCACGAGATGCCAACCGGCGGCCGATGAGTCGAGGGGGAGCGTCATGGTCGACACCGGGTGGAGGGTCGAATATCTGAGCCGAGTCGAGGCGGCCGAGCGGTGCCGCATCCCGGTCTCGAGCTTCGACAAGCTGCGCCACGACGGCCTCATTCCCGAGCCGGACGCTCGCATGGGCAAGCACCTCCTCTGGAGCGCCGACACGATCGACGAGCTCCTCGCCGGGGGCGGAACGGAACACTGATGGCCGGCCGGCCGGCCAGGGATACCCCGACGCGGGTCGATCCGCGCACGGGTCGGCCGCTGCCCGAGGGCATCCGCTGGCGCGCCGACCGCCAGCGTTACCAGATCCGCGTCGTCGGCCCGAGCGTCGAGGGCGGTGCGGCCGAGCGGTCCCGTACCTTCCTCACCCTCGCCGAGGCGAAGCGCGAACTCGCCAAGATGGTCGCCGGCCGCAACCCGAACGGCTCGATGACGCTCGACCAGTGGTACGACAAGTACTGGCCCGCGATCGAGGCCTCCGTTCGCCCGGCGACGGCCCGCAGCTACGGCGTCGCCTGGCGGCTCCGCGTGAGGCCGAGTCTCGGAAGGCACCGGCTCGACGAGATCACCTCGCCGATGATCGAGTCGGCGATGGTCGCCTGGTCGGGTGGGGCATCCGCCAAGAACGACGCGCTCGCGGTGCTCTCCCGCCTGCTCGACGGCGCCCGCCGGTCGCGGTTCATCGACTACAACCCGGCCCGCGAGGTCAAGCGGCCGAGCATGCGCGAGTCGATCTCGCCCGTCTCGCGTGCGCTGACCTTGGACCAGATCCGCACGATGCTCGACCTCGTGCCCGACGGGGTGTACCGGCGCTACCTCGCGGCGCTCGTCTACACCGGGATGCGCGCGGGGGAGGCGACGGCGCTGCGCGTCGGCGACGTCGACTTCGACCGTGGCATCATCCGCGTCAGCCGGTCGCTGAGTCCGGGCATGCGCGGCGAGCTGATCGAGCAGTCGCCGAAGAGCCACAAGTCCAGGGATGTCCCGCTCATCGACGCACTTCGCCCCTACGCCGAGGCGGCTGCGCGCGGCAAAGCGAGGGAGCGACCTGCTGTTCGACGGCGCCGACGGCGGCCGGCTCACCAGCCACAACGTGCGCCGCGCCGTCGAGTGGGACGAGCTGCGCGTCGCGATCGGCCGGCCTGACCTGCGCATCCACGACCTGCGCCATACGTTCGCGACGATCCTGTTCGATGCCGGCGCGAACGCGCCCGACGTGCAGGCGACGCTCGGCCATTCGAGCCTCCAGGTCACCGAGCGCTACTCGAGGGCCCGCGAGGGCGTCGCGCTCCGAGCCGGCGCAGCACTGAACGACGCGCTCCAGAGAGCCGACGAGAGCGTCGACACGAGTGCGGGCAAGCGCCCTGCCAAGACGGCCGCCTCCGAACCGGAACCGGCACAACGCCGAACCAGGCGAACCCTTAATGGCACATTAATGGCACATTAATGGCACAGCCTCACGGGCGGCCTCGCGGAATGACCCGCTGACACGAAAAAACCCCCGGTAAACCGGGGGTTTTGACTGTGGCTCCGACCGGCATCGATCCGGTGACCTTTCGATTTTCAGTCGAACGCTCTACCAACTGAGCTACAGAGCCTCAGGCTCCGAAACGGAGCCTGATAAGGAGAAAGCCCCTTCTCTCGAAAGGGCTTGTCGCCTGAGCGACCCTGACGGGACTTGAACCCGCGACCTCCGCCGTGACAGGGCGGCACGCTAACCAACTGCGCTACAGGGCCTCGTAGTGAGACTGTTCAATTATAGGTGCTGTACTTCGTTCAGCGTGACCCCAACGGGATTCGAACCCGTGCTGCCGCCGTGAAAGGGCGGTGTCCTAGGCCGCTAAACGATGGGGCCGGAGGTTCGTGACTGGCACGCCCACCGAGAGAAGAGCATATGCGATGTTCGGCGAGGTTCCAAATCGAGCGCCTCGGATGCCTCGCCGGCCCGATTTCCCGTCGCTCTCGACGCGATCCCGCCACGCGGAGCCCGAATCCCGGCCGTCGGCGGATGCGCGCATACCGTGGCACTGATCGCCTGCACGACAGCAGCGCGGGGCACGGCCTGCGCGCGGACGGGAACCATGAACCGAACCACCCGACTCCGAGACCCGCGACGGTCCGCAGACGCGGCCCGTGGCATCCGTGAGCCCCGAAGCCGAACCGGAAGCCGGAGCCGAGGCCGCATGCCGCGGCTCGTCGCCGCCCTCGCGATCGCCGCGTTCGCGCTCGCCCTCCCGGTGGCGCAGCCCGTCGTCGCGCCGGCGCAGGCGGCGACCTACCCGACCTGGGATGAACTGCAGGCCGCCAAGGCGAACACCGCCGCCGCGGCCGCCGCGGTCGAGACGATCAAGAACCTCCTCGTCGAGCTCGAGGCGAACGTGCAGGCCACCCGCGCCGAGGCCGAGCGTCGAACCGACGAGCTGATCGCCGCCCAGCAGCGCTACGACGACGCGGTGCGCCGGGCCGACGAGATCCAGGCCCAGGCCGACGCATCCGCCGCCGAGGCCGAGACCGCCCGCCGCAACGCCGGCGAGGTGGCCGCGCAGCTGTACCGCACGGGCGGCAAGGACCTCGGCGTCGACCTGCTGTTCGACGCCGGCGACGCGGCGCAGACCGACGCCCTGCTCGGCAAGCTCGGCAGCATGGACAAGATGGTCGAGCGCACCTCCTCCATCTACGCCCGCGCGAACGAGAAGGCGAACACGGCCCGCACGCTCGGCAAGCAGGCCGAGGTGGCGCGCGGCGAGCGCGAGAAGCTCCGCATCGCCGCGGAGGAGGCCCTCCAGGTCGCCCTCGACGCGCAGGCCGCGGCCGAGGCGGCGCTCGCCGAGTCGCAGCAGAAGAAGATCGAGCTCGACCAGCAGCTCGCGTTCCTCCAGGACACCGAGGCGAAGACGGCCGCGGCGTACGAGGAGGGCGAGCGCATCCGCAAGGAGGAGGAGCGCCGGCGCATGGAGGAGGCGATGCGGTCGGGGTCGCCCGGCGTCGTCTCGAGCTCCGGCTGGGCGCGCCCCGCGGCCGGTCGCGTCACCGACGGCTACGGCCCGCGCAGCTCGATCTGCTCCGACGGCGGATGCTCCGGCTCGTTCCACTACGCCGTCGACCTCGGCACCGGATGCTCCGCCCCGATCTATGCGGCCAACAGCGGCATCGTGCGGTTCTCGGGCTGGTCGGGCACGTACGGCAACTACATCCAGATCGACCACGGCGGCGGCATCTGGACCGGCTACGCGCACATCCGCGACGGCGGCCGGTTCGTCGGCGTCGGGCAGTGGGTCGACGCCGGGCAGAACATCGCGTCGAGCGGCACGACGGGCGCGTCGACCGGCTGCCACCTGCACTTCGAGGTGTGGTCGGGCGGCTCGCGCATCAACCCGATCCCGTTCATGGCCGACCGGGGCGTCGGGTTCTGAGCGGGGCATCCGCTCGGGAGTGAACGGAGACAGGCAAGCAGGGCGAGGCAGGGAAAGGCCGGTGACCGCATGACCGATCAGCACCAGACGAGGCCCGTGTCGCGGGTGAAGCCGGCGACGCTGCTGTCGACCGTCGCGATCGGCGCCGTGACCGCGTCGATCACGGTCGTCGGCGGGCCGGCGGCCGCCGCGCCCGACTACCCGTCGTGGGCCGAGATCGAGCAGGCCAAGCAGAACGAGCAGACCAAGCAGGCCGAGATCGCCCGGCTGGGCGAGCTGCTGGCCGGGCTCCAGGCCGCAGCGGATGCCGCGATCCAGGCCTCGCTCGTCGCCGACGAGGCGTGGCGCAACACGGTGATCGCGCGCGACCGCGCCGTCGAGCGCGAGGCGCAGCTGAAGACCCGGGCCGACGAGGCCGAGGCCGTCGCCGAGATCTCGCGCATGCGCGCGGGGCTCCTCGCGGCGCACCTCGCGAAGACCGCCGGCGGCGACCTGCGCGGCGAGCTCCTGTTCTCGGGCGACCCCGACGGGCTGCTGCGCGAGCTCGGCACGGCGTCGCAGCTCGGCGAACGCGCGCAGGCCGCGTACGACCACGCCACCGCCGACCGCAACACGGCGGAGTCGCTGCGCGAGCAGGCCGCCGACGCGGCGTCGGCCCGGCAACGGCTCGCGGCGACGGCCGAGCGGCAGGCCGAGGAGGCGCGCGAGGCGGCGGATGCCGCGGCCGCGGCCGTGGCGGAGGCCGAGCAGCGTTCGACCGAGCTCTACGCGCAGCTGGCGGCGCTGAAGGACACGACGGCGGAGCTCGAGCGCGAGCGCGCCGAGGGGCAGGCGCAGGAGGCGGCCGAGGCTGCGGCAGCCGCGGCGGCTGCGGCGGCGGCTGCTGCTGCGGCGGCACAGCAGCAGCAGTCCGGCGGGTCGGGCGGCGGGGGCTCGGGCGGGTCCGGTGGAGGTGGCGGCTCCGGTGGGGGCGGCGGAGGTGGCGGCGGCACGTCCGCCCCGCCCGATGCCTCGGCCGTGGAGGCGGCGATCTGGTACGCGAGCCAGCAGCTCGGCGAGCCCTACCGCCTGGGCGGAGCGGGGCCCGACGTCTGGGACTGCTCGGGCCTCACGAAGCAGGCCTACGGCTACGCCGGCGTCAACATCGGCTCGCACTCCGCCACGAACCAGTACCGCACGCTCGCGGCCCGAGGGCTGGCGGTGTCGCTGTCGCAGATCCAGCGCGGCGACCTGCTGTTCTGGGGCGGAGGCGGCGACTACTACCACGTCGCCATCTACCTCGGCGGCGGACGCATCCTCGAGGCGCCCCGCGAGGGCGTGCCCGTGCGCGAGTACTTCATCTGGGGCTCGCCCGCCGCGGCCGCGCGCCCCGCCGGCTGACCCGCGCAGCGCGACGCGCGCCGCGCCACGCCCCGCGCCGGCTGACCCGCGCAACGCGACGCGCCCCGCCCCCGCGCCGCCGTCTGCGCGGACGCGAATCGTCGCTTCACGGGTGCGATTCCGACCGTTCGCGTCCGCGCGAGCGCCACCGCCGCCGTCACCGCCGGCGCCACCGTCACCGCCACCGCCACGGCCAGCGCGCCTCGCAACGCCCCGCGCCCCGTCACCGTTCGCGCGGACGCGAATCGTCGTTACACGGGTTCCATTGCGACCATTCGCGTCCGCGCGAGCGCCACCGCGCCGCCGCCGCGCCCGCCACCGGCGCCTCCAGCGCAACCGCCGGCGCCACGACGGCGGGCAGGCGCGCCCACGGCCGGGAACGCGAACGAGCGGATGCCCCGTGGGGCATCCGCTCGTGTCGTGACGAGGTGCGCGCGGCTCAGTGGCCGGGGTACGCCTCGATCGCCTTGGCGATGAGCGCCTCGGCCTCAGCCGCGTTCGCCCAGCCCTCGGTCTTGACCCACTTGCCGGGCTCGAGGTCCTTGTAGTGCTCGAAGAAGTGCTCGATCTCCTTGCGGGTGAACTCGGGGATGTCGTCGACGTCCTGGATGTGGTTCCAGCGCGGGTCGCCCGAGAGCACCGCGACGACCTTCGCGTCGCCGCCGCCGTCGTCGGTCATGTGGAACACGCCCACGGGGCGCACCTTCAGGCCCACGCCCGGGAACACCGGGTAGTCGAGCAGCACGAGCACGTCCAGCGGGTCGCCGTCGTCGCCGAGCGTGTGCTCGAAGAAGCCGTAGTCGGTCGGGTACACGAAGGTCGTGTAGAGCACGCGGTCGAGGAAGACCCGGCCGGTCTCGTGATCGACCTCGTACTTGTTGCGGCTCCCCTTGGGGATCTCGATGACGGCGGTGTACTCGCCCATGTGGCACTCCTGTCAGGTGGAAGTCTCGCCGGGCCGCCCGATCGGGCGCGCCATCGGCGGAATAAGGTTACCCCGATGCCTTTCGACGCCTCCACGGATGCCTCGCCCGAACGCCGGCCGCGGCTCACGCCGCCCATCGCCGACATCCGGCGCGCCGTCCGCGGCGTGCTTCCGTCCACGGGTCCCGAGACGGCCGCGGGCGGCCCACCCGACCACCGGGCGCCGCTCGCGCTCGTCGCGCTCTCGGGCGGAGCCGACTCGCTCGCGCTCGCCGCGGGGGTCGCGTTCGAGGCGCCGCGGGCCGGCTGGCGCGCCGGCGCGGTGATCGTCGACCACGGGCTGCAGGATGCCTCGGCCGAGGTCGCCGACCGCGCCGCCGCGCAGGCGCGGGCGCTCGGCCTCGACCCGGTCCTCGTGCGCCGGGTCGACGTGGTGGCGGAGGGCGACGGGCCCGAGGCATCCGCCCGCGCCGCCCGCTACGCCGCGCTCGACGCGGCCGCCGCGGAGACCGGCGCCGAGGTCGTGCTGCTCGCGCACACCCTCGACGACCAGGCCGAGACCGTGCTGCTCGGGCTCGCCCGCGGGTCGGGAGGGGCGAGCCTCGCGGGCATGGCGCCACGCGCCGGCCGCTACGCGCGCCCGCTCCTCGGCATTCGCCGCGCCGAGACCCGGCAGGCCTGCGCCGAAGCCGGCCTCGACCCGTGGGACGACCCGCACAACGTCGACCCGGCCTACGCGCGGGTCCGGGTGCGCGAGCGCGTGCTGCCGCTGCTCGAGGCCGAGCTCGGTCCCGGCGTCGCCGAGGCGCTCGCCCGCACCGCCGAGCAGCTCCGCGAGGACGAGGACGCGTTCCGCGACCAGATCGAGGAGTTCATCGAGGAGGTCTGCGAGCCCGCCGAGGCGGGCATCGCGATCTCGGTCGGATGGCTCGCCGCGAACCCGGCCGCGATCCGCCAGCGGGTCATCCGCCACGTCGTCGCGAGCGAGTTCGGCGTCGCGCTCAGCCGCACCCAGACGCTCGAGGTGGCCAGGCTCGTGACCGACTGGAGCGGCCAGGGGCCGATCGACCTGCCCCGGGGCATCCGCGCCACCCGTGCCGGCCGCCACGTCGTGTTCTCGACCACCGGCTCGACGGAGGTGCTGCCGCACGACCACTGAGCGGGTCGCAGCGTAGGCTCGTGCCGGGGAAGAACCGACCACGGGGGAGGAAGCAGCAGCATGCAGGCCAGCGACATCGAGGGCGACCTCACCGAGGTGCTCCACACGGAGGCCGACATCCGCGCGAAGCTCGACGAGCTCGCGGCACGCGTCGAGGCCGACTACGACGGCCAGGACCTCCTGCTCGTCGGCGTGCTGAAGGGCGCCGTCATGGTGATGGCCGACCTCGCCCGCGCCATGAAGGGCCACCTGAACATGGACTGGATGGCGGTGTCGTCCTACGGCAACTCCACCCACTCCAGCGGCGTCGTCCGCATCCTGAAGGACCTCGACACCGACATCCAGGGCCGGCACGTGCTCATCGTCGAGGACATCATCGACTCGGGCCTGACGCTCAGCTGGCTGCGCGGCAACCTCGAATCGCGCGGCGCCGAGTCGGTCGAGATCTGCGCGCTGTTCCGCAAGCCCGAGGCGGCCAAGGTCGAGGTCGACGTGCGCTACGTCGGGTTCGACATCCCGAACAAGTTCGTGGTCGGCTACGGGCTCGACTACGCCGAGCGGTACCGCAACCTGCGCGACGTGGCGGTGCTCGCGCCGCACGTCTACTCGTAGCAGCCCCCGGCCCTCGGAGCAGCCCTCAGCGAACACACGGGCGCGCCCGGGGGTGCGACGGTAGCCTGTCAAGACCATGAACACGAAGAAGATCCTGCGCGGGCCGATCATCTACATCCTGCTCGCCATCGTGGCGGTGTGGATCGGGTCGAGCCTGATCATGCAGTCGGGATTCCGCCAGGTCTCCACGCAGGAGGGCCTCGAGTTCCTCGCGAAGGACCAGGTCGCGGCCGTCAAGATCGTCGACGGCGAGAACCGGGTCGACCTGACCCTGAAGGAAGCCGACGACGAGTACGGCAAGCAGGTGCAGTTCTACTACGTGACGCCTCGCGGCGCCGACGTGGTGGCCGCGGTCGACGACGCGAACCCGAGCGACGGCTACAACGACGAGGTGCCGCAGCCGAACTGGTTCCTCTCGATGCTCGGCATCCTGCTGCCGCTGCTGCTCATCGGCGTCTTCTTCTGGATCATGCTCTCGGGCATGCAGGGCGGCGGCAACCGCGTCATGCAGTTCGGCAAGTCGCGGGCGAAGCTCGTCTCGAAGGAGAGCCCGAAGGTCACCTTCGACGACGTCGCCGGCTCCGACGAGGCCATCGAGGAGCTCGAGGAGATCAAGGACTTCCTCAAGGACCCGGCCAAGTTCCAGGCCGTCGGCGCCCGCATCCCCAAGGGCGTGCTGCTGTACGGCCCTCCCGGAACGGGCAAGACCCTGCTCGCGCGCGCCGTCGCCGGCGAGGCGGGCGTGCCGTTCTACTCGATCTCGGGTTCCGACTTCGTCGAGATGTTCGTCGGCGTCGGCGCGAGCCGCGTGCGCGACCTGTTCGACCAGGCCAAGCAGAACGCGCCGGCCATCATCTTCGTCGACGAGATCGACGCGGTCGGCCGCCACCGCGGCGCCGGCCTCGGCGGCGGGCACGACGAGCGCGAGCAGACGCTGAACCAGCTCCTCGTCGAGATGGACGGCTTCGACCCCAAGACGAACGTCATCCTCATCGCGGCGACGAACCGCCCCGACATCCTCGACCCCGCGCTGCTGCGCCCGGGTCGCTTCGACCGCCAGATCGGCGTCGACGCCCCCGACCTCAAGGGCCGCCAGCGCATCCTCGAGGTGCACTCGAAGGGCAAGCCGCTCGCGAAGGGCGTCGACCTCGAGGTGCTCGCCCGCAAGACGCCGGGCTTCACGGGCGCCGACCTCGCGAACGTGCTGAACGAGGCCGCGCTGCTCACGGCGCGCTCGAACGCGCAGCTCATCGACAACCGCGCCCTCGACGAGGCCGTCGACCGCGTGATCGCCGGCCCGCAGCGCCGCACCCGGGTGATGAAGGACAAGGAGAAGCTCATCACCGCGTACCACGAGGGCGGCCACGCGCTCGCGGCGGCGGCGATGAACTACACCGACCCGGTCACGAAGATCACGATCCTCCCGCGCGGCCGCGCCCTCGGCTACACGATGGTGCTTCCCCTGGAGGACAAGTACTCGATCACCCGCAACGAGCTGCTCGACCAGCTCACCTACGCGATGGGCGGCCGCGTCGCCGAGGAGATCGTGTTCCACGACCCCTCGACCGGTGCGTCGAACGACATCGAGAAGGCCACGGGCACCGCGCGCAAGATGGTCACCGAGTACGGCATGTCGGCGAACGTCGGCGCCGTCAAGCTCGGCCAGTCGCAGGGCGAGGTCTTCCTCGGCCGCGACATGGGCCACCAGCGCGACTACTCGGAGGACATCGCCGAGACGGTCGACCGCGAGGTCCGCGCACTCATCGAGCAGGCGCACGACGAGGCGTGGCAGGTGCTGAACGACAACCGGGACATCCTCGACAAGCTGGCCGCCGAGCTCCTCGAGCACGAGACGCTCGACCACAACCAGATCGCCGAGATCTTCAAGGACGTGCGCAAGCTCCCCGAGCGTCCGCTGTGGCTCTCGAGCGACAAGCGCCCGGTGTCGTCGATCCCGCCGATCACGTTCCCCGAGGACAAGCTGCCCATCGACCAGGGCATGGTCGACGGCGGCATCGACTCGACCGACGAGTCCGAGCTCGAGGAGCCGGCCGCCGCACGTCGGACGAAGCCGCGCCCCGCCACCGCGTGACGACGGCGGCCCGACCGCGGCACCGTTCCGCAACCGCCTGACGATCGAGGGAGCAGCATGGCCGAGGTGGACGTCGAGCGGATCGCCCGCGCCGTGCGCGAGATCCTGCTGGCGATCGGGGAGGATCCCGACCGTCCGGGGCTCGAGCGCACGCCGCAGCGCGTCGCCGAGGCGTACGCCGACTTCTTCGGCGGCCTCGCCGTCGACCCGCTGAGCCACCTCGCCGACTCCGTGCCCGTGGGGGCGACGGCCGACGGCGAGCCGGCGACCTCCGACGCGGTGGTGCTGCGCGACCTCGACTTCCGCTCGGTGTGCGAGCACCACCTGCTCCCGTTCGTCGGGCGTGCGCACGTCGCCTACCTGCCGGGCGACCGGGTCGTCGGGCTCGGCCGCATCCCGGCCGTCGTCGAGACCCTCGCGAACCGGCCGCAGCTGCAGGAGCGGCTCGCCGAGGAGATCGCCGACACCCTGGAGTCGGGCCTCGGCGCCCGCGGCGTGCTGGTCGTGCTCGACGCGCAGCACCGCTGCGTCACGGCGCGCGGCGCCCGCCAGCAGCGCAGCTCGACGGTCACCATCGCCAGCCGCGGCGCGCTCGCCGACCCGGTCGGCCGGGCCGAGATCATCGCGCTCATCGGCGCGGGCGCGCGCTCCGGTGCGGATGCCTCGGGCGGGGCGGTGGCCGGCGGCGCCGGTGACGCCCATGACTGACCCCGCGCCCGCGCCCGCGGCCGCGCCCGCGCCCGCGGCCCGCACGCTCGTCATGGGCGTCGTGAACGTCACGCCCGACTCGTTCAGCGACGGCGGCCGGTGGTTCGACGCCGACGCCGCGATCGCGCACGGCGTCGAGCTCGTCGCCCAGGGCGCCGACCTCGTCGACGTCGGCGGCGAGTCGACCCGGCCGGGTGCGGCGCGGGTCGAGCCCGACGAGGAGCTGCGCCGGGTCGTGCCCGTCATCCGCGAGCTCGTGGGGCGGGGCATCCGGGTGAGCGTCGACACCATGCGCGCCGCGACCGCCGCCGCCGCGGTGGAGGCGGGCGCCGAGATCATCAACGACGTGTCGGCCGGCCTCGCCGACGCGGCCATGGCCGAGATCGCCGCGGCCTCGGGGGCGCGGTACGTCGCCATGCACTGGCGCGGCCACTCCGACCGGATGGACGGGCTGGCCGAGTACGCCGACGTGGTCGGCGACGTGCGCGACGAGCTCGCGGCGCGGGTCGACGCGCTCGTCGCCGCCGGGGTCGACGCGGAGCGGATCATCCTCGACCCGGGCCTCGGGTTCGCCAAGCGCGGCGAGCAGAACTGGGAGCTCCTCGCGGGGCTCGACCGGCTCCAGGCGCTCGGGTTCCCCGTGCTGGTCGGGGCCTCCCGCAAGCGGTTCCTCGGGGCGATGCTGCCAGACGCCGCCCCGGTGGAGGACCGCGACCTGCCGACCGCGGTCGTCAGCGCGCTCTCGGCCGAGCGCGGCGCCTGGGGCGTTCGCGTGCACGACGTGGTGGCAACGAGGCGCGCGCTCGACGTCGTGGCCGCATGGCAGAGTGGACGACGTGGCTGAGACGCGCGACCGCATCACCCTGACCGGGCTCCGGGTGCGCGCGCACCACGGCGTGTTCGACTTCGAGCGGCGCGACGGCCAGGAATTCGTGATCGACGTCGCCGCGGCCGTCGACCTGGCCCCGGCGGCCACGGGCGACGACCTCGGCCGCACGGTGCACTACGGCGTGCTCGCCGAGGAGGTGGTCGCGGCCGTCGAGCGCGACCCGGTCGACCTCATCGAGACGGTCGCCGAGCGGGTCGCCGCGGTCGTGCTCGCGCACGACGCCGTCGAGGAGGTCGAGGTCACGGTGCACAAGCCGCAGGCGCCGATCGAAGGTCCCCTTCGCGGATGTCGCGGTGACGATCGTGCGGGGCCGGCGATGAGCCGCACGCACCGCGCCGTCGTCGCGTTCGGCGCGAACCTCGGCGATCGCGAGGCGACGATCGCGCAGGCGATGGTCGAGCTCGCCGACACCCCCGGCGTTCGAGCTCGCGGCGGTGTCGCCGATCTACGAGTCCGCCGCGATCAAGCTCGACGGCGTCGACCGCGACGCCCCCGCCTACCTCAACGGCGTCGCGCTGCTCGACATCCTGCTCGACCCCTACGACCTGCTCGACCGGCTGAACGAGATCGAGGCCGCGCACGGCCGCGACCGCGGGCCCGACGCCGAACGCTGGGGCGATCGCACGCTCGACCTCGACCTCATCGACGTCGACGGCATCGAACTCGACGACGAGCGCCTGACGCTGCCGCACCCGCGCGCCTGGCAGCGCGCGTTCGTCCTGCAGCCATGGCTCGACGTCGACCCCGACGCGCGGCTGACCGGCAGGGGGAGGGTGGCCGACCTGCGGTCGGCGGCGACCGACGCGGTGGTGCGCCGATGAAGCGCACGCACCCGTCCACGCTCCTGGTGACCGCGGTCGTGGGCCTGGTCGTCGGATACCTCACGGACCTCGCGGTGGTGACCGGCGGGCGGCCCGCGATCGTGCCGCCGATCTCGCTCGCCATCACGTTGGGCCTCATCGCGGTCATCGTCGTCGCGCTCGCCTGGCCGATCCGGCGGGCGGTGCGCGGCACCTCGAAGCAGCGGGTCGACCCGTTCCGGGCGATGCGGATCGCCGCGCTCGCGAAGGCGTCGAGCCTGGCGGGCGCGCTCGTGCTCGGGTTCGGCGTGGGCCTCGCGCTGTTCCTGCTGACCCGCGCGGTCGTGCCGAGCCTCGGCAACGTGTGGCTGGCGCTCGCCACCGCGATCGGCGCCGGCCTCCTGCTGGCCGGCGGCCTGATCGCCGAGTGGTTCTGCACGCTTCCCCCGACGACCCCGAGACCGATGAGGAGACCCACGCGCATGCCTGATCCGGACGTGACCGCCAACGACGGTGACTCCACGCCCGCGCCGGAGCCGCCGTTCCAGCGGCAGCCGCAGCCGCAGCCGCCGGTGCAGCCGCAGCCCGGGGCCGAGGCCAAGGCCGAGGCCGCGCTCGGCGAGGCATCCGCAACCCGGGCCCACGTCGACGCCGACTGGCGGCGGGTGTCGCCGAAGTACGTCGTCGTCGAGGTGATCGGCTCGCTCATCGGCACGGTCGTCATCGTCGCGGCGCTGCTCATCGGGTACTTCGTGATCGACCTGTGGTGGGCGCTCTGGGCCGCGATCGCGGTCGTCGTGTTCGCCGTGGTGTCGATCTCGCTCGAGCCCCGGCGCGTGCGATCCATCCGCTACCGGCTGCGCGACGACGACCTGCTCTTCCGCCGCGGCATCATGTTCCAGCGCCAGGTCGCGGTGCCGTACGGGCGCATGCAGCTCGTCGACATCACGCGCGGCCCGGTCGCGCGCGCCCTCGGCCTCGCCGAGCTGAAGTTCGTGACGGCGGCCGCCGCGACGGCGGTGACGGTGCCGGGCCTGCCCGTGGAGGAGGCCGACCGGCTGCGCGACGAGCTCGTCGCGCTCGCCGAGTCGCGCCGGGCCGGGCTGTGACCGACGCCCCCGCCCCCGCCACCCGCACCGGCCTCGCCGACGGCGAGTGGCACCGCCTGCACCCCGCGAGCCCGCTGCTGCGCGGCGGCCTGGCGTTCCTCGCGGTGCTCGGCATCATCGTCGCGAACCTGCGCGAGCGGCTGGCGGAGTTCCTCCTCCCGGTGTTCGCGCCCGACGTCGACGACGAGCTGAACGGCGAGTTCGGCGGCTGGCGCAACGAGTGGGCGAACGACCCGATCGGCGCGATCCTGTCGCACGGCTGGCTCGGCTGGGCGCTGCTCGGCCTCGTCGTCGGGCTGATCCTGGTGATCATCGGCTTCTGGCTGTCGTGGCGCATGCACTCGTTCCGCATCACCGACGAGGCGGTCGAGGTGCGCAGCGGCATCGTGTTCCGTTCCCACCGCAGCGCCCGGCTCGACCGCATCCAGGGCGTGAACGTGAGCCGGCCGCTGTTCGCGCGCCTGTTCGGCACGGCGAAGCTCGAGCTCTCGGTCGCCGGCCAGTCGGGCGACGTGCAGCTGTCGTACCTGGGGTCGGCGCTCGCCGACGGGCTGCGGGCCGACATCCTGCGGCTGTCGTCGGGCGTGCGGGCGGCGCGGGTCGCTGCGGCCGGCCGCGCGGGCGCGACGGTCGCCCCGGTCGCGACGGATGCCCCGGGCGTGACGGATGCCCCGATCGCGACGGATGCCCCGATCGCGACGGATGCCTCGGGCGCGCCGCTCCCCGGCGCAGCGGGCGAGGCCGCGGGCGTCCGGGCCCGCACCGCCGACCTGGTGAACCGGCGCGTCGACGAGTTCCTCGCCCCCGAGCTCGACCCCGACCTCGCGCCGCCGGAGTCGGTGGTGCACCTGCCGATCGGCCGCGTCATCGGGTCGACGCTGCTCGGCGGCTGGACGCTCTGGCTCGTCGCGATGGGCGTGTTCATCGCGGTCGGCATCCTGAACGGCTGGTTCTGGATCTGGTTCTCGGTCGTGCCCGGCGTCATCGGCCTCGTCAGCTTCGCGTGGTCGCAGGTCACGCGGTCGCTGCGGTACTCCATCGCCGGCACGCCCGACGGCGTGCGGATCGGCCACGGCCTGCTGTCGACGGCGAACCGCACCATCCCGCCGGGGCGCGTGCACGCGATCGAGGCGACGCAGTGGGTGCTCTGGCGGCCGTTCGGCTGGTGGAGCGTGCGCGTGAACCTCGCCGGCCAGGCGATCAGCGCGAACGCCGAGTCGCAGACCCGCACGATCGTGCTGCCGGTGGGCACCGTCGACGACGTGCGGCGGGTGCTCGGCCTGCTGCTGCCCGACGAGCGGCCCGACCTCGAGGAGGCGATCCTGCCCGGGCTCCGCGGTCGGGGCGCCGACGGCGGGTTCCGCGGCGCTCCGCGCCGGGCGGCCTGGCTGCACCCGTTCCAGTGGCGGCGCATCGGCTGGACGGAGCGCGACGGCGTCGCGCTCGTGCGCCACGGCGTGCTGCTGCGCCGGCTCGCGTTCGTGCCGCTCGCCCGGCTGCAGTCGGTCGCGGTCCAGACCGGCCCGCTGCGACGGATGCTCCGGCTCGCGACCGTGCGACTGCACACCGTCGTCGGGCCGATCACGGTCACCGTGCCGGTCGTCGACCGGGACGAGGCATCCACGGCGTTCGAGCACATCGCGGCGGAGGCCGTGTCGCGCGCGGCGGCCGACACCTCGCACCACTGGGGCGTGGCGCGCGCGGAGGCGGGCGATGCGTGAGGCGCGCGCCGGGCGGCTCGGCGTCGGCACGATCGGCGCGGGCAAGGTGGGCGCGGTGCTCGCCGCCGCCCTCGGCGGGGCCGGGCACGCGCTGACCGGCGTCGCCGCGGTGTCCGACGCGAGCCGCACCCGGGCCGAGGCGATGCTGCCGAACGTGCCGGTGCTGCCGGTGCCCGAGGTCGTCGAGCGCAGCGAACTCGTGCTGCTCGCCGTGCCGGCCTCCGAGCTCGAGGGCCTCGTCCGGGGCCTCGCCGACGCGGGCGCGTGGCAGCCGGGCCAGCTCGTGCTGCACACGGTCCCCGGCTTCGGCACGGCGGTGCTCGACCCGGCCCGCAGGGCGGGCGCGATCCCGCTCGCGGTGCATCCGGTCATGGACTTCACGGGCACGTCCATCGACGTGGCGCGCCTCGCGGGCACGTGGTTCGCGGTCACCGCGCCGGCGCCGGTGCTGCCGATCGCGCAGGCGCTCGTCGTCGAGATGGGCGGCGAGCCGTTCGTCGTCGCCGAGGCCGACCGCGCGGCGTACGCCGAGGCGATCGACACGGCGGTCTCGTTCTCGACGGCGATCGTCGACCAGGCGAGCGGGCTGCTCGACGCGATCGACGTCGCCCGCCCGGGCGCCGTGCTCGCGCCGCTCGTGCGCAGCGCGGTCGAGAACGCGCTCGCCCGCCACGACTCGGGACCGTGGGACGGCGGCGCTACCATCGAGGAGGCCGGAACCGATCGGCCGCCAGGAGGTACCCAGTGACGGAGCTCACGTCGCGGATCCGGACCCTCAGCACCATCGCCGACCTGCGGGCACTGCTCGCCGAACGGCGTGCGGGCGGGGCATCCGTCGCGCTCGTCCCGACGATGGGCGCGCTGCACGAGGGCCACCTCGCGCTCGTGCGCCGCGCCGCCGAGCTCGCCGACGTCGTCGTGGTGTCGATCTTCGTCAACCCGCTGCAGTTCGGGCCGAGCGAGGACCTCGACAAGTACCCGCGCACGCTCGACGCCGACCTGGCCGCGCTCGCCGAGACCGGCGTCGACGCCGTGTTCGCGCCGGCCGTGGCCGAGATGTACCCCGACGGCGACGTGCAGACGCGGGTCGCGGCGGGCAGCGTCGGCACGCTGTACGAGGGCGCTTCGCGCCCCGGCCACTTCGACGGCATGCTGACCGTCGTCTCGAAGCTCCTGCACATCGCGCAGCCCGACGTGGCCCTGTTCGGCCAGAAGGACGCGCAGCAGGTCTTCCTGGTGAAGCGGATGGTGCGCGACCTCGACCTGCCGATCGAGATCGAGGTCGTGCCGACCGTCCGCGAGCACGACGGCCTCGCCCTGTCGAGCCGCAACCGGTACCTCGACGCCGACCAGCGCCGCGCGGCGCTCGCGCTGTCCGAGTCGCTCAAGGCCGCCGAACAGGCCGCGCCGTCCGGCGCGGCCGAGGTGCTCGCCGAGGCGGAGGGCGCCTTCGGCGCCCACGAGGACGTGCAGCCCGACTACCTCGTCGTGGTCGATCCCGTCACCTTCCTGCCCGTCGCCGACGATGCGACCGGCCCGGCGGTCGTGCTCGTGGCCGCCCGCGTGGGCTCGACGCGCCTCATCGACAACCAGCCGATCACCCTCGGCTGAGCCCG
Organism: Agromyces sp. MMS24-K17; assembly: GCF_043950245.1. Lineage (GTDB taxonomy): Bacteria > Actinomycetota > Actinomycetes > Actinomycetales > Microbacteriaceae > Agromyces. The sequence continues at coordinate 1,777,383 of NZ_CP171640.1, forward strand.
GCTCGACCGCCGATCCCGCGCCGACGGGCGCCCAGGCGGCCCCCGGTAGGCTTGTGGTGCCGTTTCCGACGCCACGAGAGAGAGCCATGGCCGACACGCAGACCGACGCCGCACCCGAGCCCACCCCGGAGGAGATCTCCGAGCAGAAGGCCGTGCGGCTCGCCAAGCGCGACCGCCTGAACGGGGCATCCGACGACCTCGGCCTCGGCGCCTACCCGGTGGGCGTGCCGATCACCGCGACCATCCCCGAGGTGCGCGACCGGTTCGTCGGCCTCGGCGTCGACGAGGCGAGCGGCGAGACCGTCGCCGTCGCCGGCCGCGTGGTGCACCTGCGGAACACCGGCAAGCTGTGCTTCGCCGCGCTCCAGTCGGGCGACGGCAGCCGCATCCAGGCGATGGTGTCCCTCGCCGAGGTGGGCGAGGAGTCGCTCGCGGCGTGGAAGGAGCTCGTCGACCTCGGCGACCACCTGTTCGTCTCGGGCGAGGTGATCACGAGCCGCCGCGGCGAGCTGTCGATCATGGCGAAGGAGTGGCGCATCGCGGCGAAGGCGATCCTGCCGCTGCCGAACCTGCACAACGACCTCGGCGAGGAGACGCGGGTGCGCTCGCGCTACCTCGACCTCATCGCGCGCGAGCAGGCGCGCCGCAACGTCGTCGACCGCGCGAAGGTGAACGCGAGCCTCCGCCAGACGTTCTCCGGCCGTGGCTACATCGAGGTCGAGACCCCGATGCTGCAGGTGATGCACGGCGGGGCATCCGCTCGGCCCTTCGTCACCCACTCGAACGCGTTCGACACCGAGCTGTACCTGCGCATCGCGCCCGAGCTGTACCTGAAGCGCGCCGTCGTGGGCGGCATCGAGCGCGTGTTCGAGATCAACCGCAACTTCCGCAACGAGGGCGCCGACTCGACGCACTCGCCCGAGTTCGCGATGCTCGAGGCGTACCAGGCGTACACCGACTACCACGGCATGGCCGAGCTGACCCAGTCGCTCGTGCAGGATGCGGCGCTGGCCGTGTCGGGCTCGCACGTCGTGACGTGGGCCGACGGCACCGAGTACGACCTCGGCGGCGAGTGGGCGCGCATCTCGATGTACGGCTCGCTCTCCGAGGCGATCGACGAGGAGATCACCCCCGAGACTCCGATCGAGCGGCTGAAGGCGCTGGCCGACGACGCGGGCATCGAGATCGACCACCCGCTGCCCGGCAAGTACGTGGAGGAGCTCTGGGAGCACCACGTGAAGTCGGGGCTCGTCGCGCCGACGTTCGTCATGGACTTCCCGCTCGACACCTCGCCGCTGGTGCGCTGGCACCGGAGCATCCCGGGCGTCGTGGAGAAGTGGGACCTCTACATCCGCGGGTTCGAGCTGGCCACGGGCTACTCCGAGCTCGTCGACCCCGTCGTGCAGCGCGACCGCTTCGTCGAGCAGGCGAAGCTCGCCGCCGGTGGCGACCCCGAGGCGATGCGCCTCGACGAGGAGTTCCTGCGGGCGCTCGAATTCGGCATGCCGCCGACCGGCGGCATGGGCATGGGCATCGACCGCCTGCTGATGGCGATCACCGGCCTCGGGATCCGGGAGACCATCCTGTTCCCGCTCGTGAAGTAGGCGGAGAGGCGGAGGCGACCATGAACGACTACCTGCCCAAGGGCGAGCTCGAGCCCGAGAAGGACCCGAACAAGCCCTCGACGACGCGCATCGCGATCTGGATCATCGTCGGCGCGATCGGGCTGTACCTGCTCGGCTCCGGCATCTGGGGGATCGTCACCGCGGGCTGATCCGCGCCGGCGGCGACCCCGGTCGGATGCCCCGCCCAGCCGGTTCGGAGGCATCCGCACTATCCTGAGGACACTATGGACGACTTCTGGGCGAACGCGATCTGGTCGGTGGCGCCGACCGTGCTCATCGGCCTCATCTTCTGGTTCGTGATGCGCGCGGTGCTGAACGCCGACCGCAACGAGCGCGACGCGTACGCCAAGATCGAGGCCGAGGAGCGCGCGCGCCGCGCCGGCCGGGAACGCCCCGCGGGCTAGCATCCCCGCATGGGGGAGGAAGCCGTGTCGGACGCCGCGGCGATCATCGCGATCGCGGTCATCCTCGCCGACATCGTCATCCGCGTCGTCGCGGTCATCGTCGTTCCGCCCAATCGGCGGCCGACCGCCGGCATGGCGTGGCTGCTGGCGATCTTCTTCATCCCGTTCCTCGGCATCCTCTTCTTCGTCCTCATCGGCAACCCGAAGCTGCCGCGCGCCCGCCGCGCGAAGCAGGCCGAGGTGAACCGCTACATCGTCGAGTCGACGCACGGCGTCGAGCGGGTGAGCGACTCGTCCGCGTGGCCCTCGTGGTTCGCCGGGGTGGTGCGGCTCAACCGCAACCTCGGCGCGATGCCGCTGATCGGCTCGAACAGCGCGCACCTGATCGGCGACTACCAGGGCTCGCTCGACGCCATGGCCGACGAGATCCGACGGGCGAAGCGGTACGTGCACGCGGAGTTCTACATCTTCGCGTACGACGCCACGACGGCCGGGTTCTTCGACGCGCTCGGCGAGGCCGCCGCGCGCGGCGTGGAGGTGCGGGTGCTCCTCGACCACGTGGCCTCGCTGCGCGTGAAGGGCTACCGGAAGACGCTGAAGCGGCTCACCGCGATGGGCGTCGCGTGGCAGCTCATGCTGCCGGTGCAGCCGCTCAAGGGCAAGTACCAGCGGCCCGACCTGCGCAACCACCGCAAGATCCTCGTCGTCGACGGCGAGGTCGGGTTCATGGGGTCGCAGAACGTGATCGACCGCAGCTACAACAAGCGCTCGAACATCCGGCGCGGGCTCAAGTGGAAGGAGCTCGTGGTGCGGGTGGAGGGCCCGATCGTCTCGGGCCTCGACGCGATCTTCGCGACCGACTGGTACCTCGAGGCGGGCGAGCCGCCGCGCCGAGACGAGTTCGTGTCGGCGTTCGAGCAGGAGGGCGCGGCGCAGGACCTCGACTGCCAGGTCGTGCCCTCGGGTCCGGGGTTCTCGAACGAGAACAACCTGAAGCTGTTCCTCGCGCTGCTGTACGCGGCGAAGGAGCGCATCATCATCACGAGCCCGTACTTCGTGCCCGACGAGGCGATGCTCTACGCGATCAGCGGCGCGGTGCAGCGCGGCGTGCACGTGGAGCTGTTCGTGTCGGAGATCGGCGACCAGGCGCTCGTCTACCACGCGCAGCGGTCGTACTACGAGGCGCTGCTGCGATCGGGCGTGCACATCTACCTCTACAAGGCGCCGTACATCCTCCATTCGAAGCACTTCACGATCGACGAGGACGTGGCGGTCATCGGCTCGAGCAACATGGACATCCGCTCCTTCGAGCTGAACATGGAGGTCTCGCTGCTGGTGCGCGGCGCGTCGTTCGTCGCGGAGATGCGGGCGGTCGAACAGGGGTATCGCGAGGCGAGCACCGAGCTGACGCTCGACGAGTGGCTGCAGCAGCCGCTGCGATCGACGGTGCTCGACAACCTCGCGCGCCTGACGAGCGCGCTGCAGTAACGCCCCCGGTGGGTGAGCCCGTCGAAACCGCCCGCGGACCGGAATGCCGGTTTCGACAAGCTCGACCACCGATGGGCAACCGTATTCCCCGTGACACGAGCCGGTAACAGCGGCTCCATACGCTCGCATCCATCACCCCTCGCCGCGGTGCGCGAACACGACACCGGCGGGCGGGTGCCCTCGTCGTGTCCGCGCTGCGACAAAGATGCAACAAAATGCAACGAGGGCGCCGAAATTCGCATAGATCGTGCGCTGAGAGCCGGATAACGCACCACTGGTGCGTGACAGACTGCGAATACGCACGTTCATTGCTATCAGCGTCGAACCAGCACGCGGAACCGTCGCCCGTGACCCGGGCTCCGGCCGACCCCGCACCCGTACCGCACCACGCCACGCCATCGAAACTGGAGTTCTGCATGACGTTCAGACGCGTCGTCTCCGGTGCCGGAGCAGCCGCGCTCGCCGCGGCCGCCCTCGTCACCGGTGCCGCACCCGCGCACGCCGTGGTCCCCACCACGGACGCGCTGCCCATCACCTATCCCATCTCCCCGCTCGTCGCGCCCCCGACGTCGTACCCGTCGCAGACGACGCTGCCGGTCGCGGCCGACGACCCGACCGACGCGTCGATCAACCGCGGCGCCGTCCCGTACGACGAGATCGCGCCGAAGCTGAACGCGCTCATGGCGCAGAGCGACCGCATCTCGGCCCAGGTCATCGGGCAGTCGGTGCTCGGACGGGACATCCACCTCGTCACCATCACCGCCCCCGAGACCGCCGCCGAGACCGCGCAGCAGGCCGCCTGGCGCAGCGAGATCAAGCACGATGCGGCCGCGGCCGCCGCCGACGCGGACCTCATGGCCGGCTACAAGGTGCCGATCTGGTTCAACGGCAACATCCACGGCAACGAGTGGGAGGGCGCCGACGGCATCCTCGAGTACATCGAGCAGCTCGCCACCGCGCCCGAGGAGGAGGTCGCCGACCTGCTCGACGGCTACCGCCTGTACTTCACCGTCTCGAACAACCCCGACGGCCGCGCGCTCGGGCAGCGCGCCAACGGCGACGGGTTCGACGCGAACCGTGACCTGATCACGGGCGCCACGCCCGAGGCCCGGATCATCCGCGACCTCTCCGGCGTCCTGCAGCCGACGTTCTACGTCGACATCCACGGCTATACGAACGTGCTCCAGATCGAACCCTGCGGCCCCCCGCACGGCGAGAACTACGAGTACGACCTCTTCCTGCCGCACGCCTACGAGGCCGCGCTGGCGATCGAGGAGGCCGTGGTCGAGGCCGACATCCCCGGCAACACCTACCTGTCGGCGTCCGGCGGAACCACCACGGAGAACACCGGGAAGATCAAGATCCCGTTCCGGGACATCCGCTCGGGCTGGGACGACTGGCCGCCGATCTTCACCCCGCAGTTCGTCGCCTACCAGGGCGCGATCACGAACACCGTCGAGCTGCCGCTCGGCCGCGTGAACCCGGCGAGCGACCCGCGCAACGCGGCCAACACGGCCGTGAACGTCGCCGTCGCCGGCGTCGTCATCGAGACCGCGGTCGACTACGTGGTCGACGAGCGCGCCGCCCTCCTCGGCAACCAGATCGAGATCTTCCGCCGCGGCGCGGCCGGTGAGGAACTGCGCACCATCCCCGCCGACCCCGACCCGACGACGATCCCCGGCCCCGACCAGTGGGCCGACGTCTGGGACGAGACCGACGTGTACCGCGCCGAGTTCCCGCGCGGCTACGTGATCCCGATGGGCGCGGGCCAGCGCTCCGAGACCGACGCCGCCCGCCTCGTCGACCAGCTCGTCGCCAACGGCGTCGAGGTGGACCGCGCCACGGCCGGTTTCACCGTCGACGGCGTCGACTACCCCGCCGGCAGCTACGTCGTCGACCTGCACCAGCCGCTCCGCGGCATGGCGAACGTACTCCTCGCCGACGGCACCGACATCTCCGAGCGCGTCCCCGACATGTACGACATCTCCGCCTGGAGCCTCGCGCTCCTCTGGGGCGCCGACGTCGTCGACTTCGGCGACACGACGGATGCCTCGCTGCCGATGCCGGTCGAGGACGTGGCCGAGTCCGCGCCCACGGGGGCCGTGCCGGCCGGGGCCGCGTACCTCGAGCTCGCCACCGCGGGCGCCGCCGAGTACCAGGCGCTCAACGCCCTGCTCGCGGCGGGCGTCGCCGTGTCGGCGTTCGAGGACGGCAGCGTCATCCTCGACGGCGACGACGCGGAGGCCGCGCAGGTCGTCGCCGACGCGTACGGCGTCGCGTTCACCGCATCCGACGGCCTGCGGCTCCGAGCCGAGCCGAGCCGCGGCCTCGACGCGCTCACGGTCGCCTACACGGGCAGCCAGGACGACCGCGTCACGTTGCAGCGCCTCGGCTTCACCGACCTCGTGCCGGTGACCTCGGCGACGATCACGTCGGGCGCCGTCGACCTCGCCACGGCGGACGTGCTCTGGATCGGCTCGGCGCTGTCGTTCAACGCCGGGCAGGCCGCCGGCACCGCGAAGGTGACCGAGTTCCTCGCATCGGGCAAGGGCGTGGCCGGCAAGGGCACCGCGATCGCGGGCTTCGCGAACGCGTTCGGCCTCGTCGCCTCAACCGCCACGAGCGGCACCAGCGGCTCGAACGGCATCGTGCACGTCGCCCAGGCCGACGGCGGGCTCCTTGACACCTACCCGCAGGACACGGCCTTCGTGTACCCGGCGGTCTGGTACACCGCGCTCGGAACGAACGCCGAGGTCGAGCAGTCGTACGCGGCCGACGAGACGTTCGTCTCGGGGCACTGGCGCGACAGCGCCGGCCGCAGCCGTGCCGACGCCGCCGGTCAGGCCTCCGTCGTCTCGGCGACCGGCCCGACCGGGTCGCGCGTGGTGATGCTCGGCACGTCGGTGAACTTCCGCACCCACCCGGTGGGGTCGTACCCCGACATCGCCCGCAGCCTGTTCTGGGTCGGCGGCACCGGCACCGCGGTCGTCGGCCCGGTCGTCGAGGCCGACCTCACCGATGAGAACCGCGGCGGCGTGACCGTGCCCGACGAGGTCGAGCCCGGCGAGACGATCACCGTCCAGGTCGAGGGCGACGACGTCGAGGGCGCGTCCTTCGAGGTCGTGCTCTTCTCGACCCCGGTCGCGCTCGGCACGCAGACGGTCGTCGACGGCGGGTTCGAGGTGACCGTGCCGGCGGAGACCCCGCTGGGCGAGCACCGGCTCGCGGTCGTCACCGGCGAGGGCACCGTGTTCGGGTGGGACGACTTCACCGTCGTCGCCGCCGCGACCGAGGAACCCGTCCCCGGTGACGGCGACGGCGGGTCCGAGCCCGCCGCGTCGGGCGAGACGCCCGGGAAGATGGCGAACACGGGTGCCGAGATCGTGCTCCCGATCGTCCTCGGCTCGGCACTCCTGCTGGTCGGCGGCGCCGTGCTGCTGATCACGCGGCGCCGGAAGGCGGCGGCCGCCGACGCCGACTGACCGTCGACGCACCGCACCCGGGGCCGTCGCCGGCCCGATGCCGAACGCATCGGGTCGGCGGCGGCCCCAGCGGTGGTTGAGCTCGTCGAAACCACCTGTGTCAGTGGTTTCGACAGGCTCAACCACCGGGTGCGGGCTCACCCACCGGGTGCGGGCTCACCCACCGGGCCGCGGCCGCAGCCGCACCGTCGGCAGCTCCGGCGCCGGCAGCGCGTCGCCCGGGTACCCGGCGACCGTGCCGAACCGCCCGTCGGGGTCGTCGCGGCCGATCACGTCGCCCTGCCACTGTCGCCGGAACTCGGCGACCTCGTCGTGGCTGCGCCCGATGAAGTTCCACCACATCACCAGCTCCTCCCCGAACGGCACGCCGCCGAGGAGCAGCACGCGCACCGCGGCATCCGCCGTCGCACGCAGCCGCACGCCGTCGTGGCCGACGGGCAGGTAGCCGAGCTCGCTCCACGCGAGGTCGGCGGAGTGCCCGGTCTCGGCGAGCGGGTCGGCATCGGCGGGGGAGTCATCCGCCTCGCCCTCGAGTGCGCGGAAGGTGACCTGCACCGGCCCCTCGTCGACCAGGAAGCCGTGCTCGAACGCCTCGTCGAGCTCGAGCCAGACCTCGCCGCCGGGCGGCAGCTCGACCTGGGCGCCGACGAGGGGCGAGAAGACGGTGACGGATGCCTCGCCCGCGACGTCGGGCAGCGAGCCGGTGAACACCCGCACCGTGGCGTCGTCGATCGTCACCGCCTCGGTGTCGGCGTGCTCGAAGAAGGGCGCCGCGTGGCGGTTCGCGTCGGGCAGCGCGACCCACAGCTGCACCCCGTGCAGCCGCGTGGTCGAGGCCGTCGACACCTCGGAGTGCGAGATGCCGCGACCGGCCGTCATCAGGTTCACCTCGCCGGGGCGCACGAGCGCGAGGCTCCCCGTCGAGTCGCGGTGCTCGACCTCGCCCTCGAACAGCCAGCTCACCGTCTGGAGGCCCGTGTGGGGATGCGGCGGAACGACCATGCCGCCGCTGTCGGCGACGTCGTCGGGGCCGTAGTGGTCGATGAAGCACCAGGCGCCGATCGTGGTCCGGCCGCGCTGCGGGAGGGTGCGGCGCACCTGCATCGCCCGCGGCCCGCCGAGGGGCACGTCGCGCGGCTCGAGCACCTGCAGCACCGGCCCCGTCGCCTGGTCCGGCGGGCACCGGAGTTCGAGGGGATCGCGCTCGAGGTTGCTCATGTGGGGAATCCTAGGCCGGGGCAGGGCGGACGATACGATGTCGGCATGGCTTCCTCCGTTCCGCTCCGCCGTGGCCTGCTCGCGGCCGTCGCGCTCGCGTCCGTGTTCCTCCTGTCGGCATGCGCGCCGCCGCACTCGCCGGCCGAGGACTACCCGGGCGGGCCCGTCATCGAGCACCCCGTCGAGGAGGACGAGGGCGACACCGGCGAGACCGAGGGCCACGAGGAGGAGGCCGCCGGCGAGGAGGGCACCCCGACCGCCGTCTGGCTCGCGCAGGGCGGCCAGATCGCCGTCACCGTGTGGGGCTCGTCCACCTGCCCGCCGGTCGGCACCGAGATCACCGTCGTCGAGCCGAAGTTCGAGGGCAACACCGTCGCGATCTCGCTGAAGGACTACGGCGACGCCGCCTGCACGATGGACTTCGTGCCGCACACCACCGTCTTCTGGACGCCGATGAACATCACCACCACCGAGCCCCTGACCGTGCAGGTCGCGGGCACGGAGGTCGAGGTCCCGGTCAAGTAGCCGGAGCCGCACCCGTCCCGGAGGCCGTCGCACCCTGGTGCGGCGGCCTCCGGCGTTCCCGCACGAGCAGGTCGCCGACCTCGCAGTCGAGGACGTCGCAGATCGCCTGGAGGGTCGAGAAGCGGATGGCTCGGGCGCGGTCGTTCTTCAGCACGCTGAGGTTCACCACGGTGACGCCGACGAGCTCGCTGAGCCGGGCGAGCGTCATGCCGCGCGCGGCGAGCAGCTCGTCGAGCCGGCAGTGGATGCCGTGGTCGTCGTCGGGTTCGGCGGGCGCCATCAGACGAGGCCCTCGGTGTCGCGCTGGAGGCGCTCGCCGATGCCGAAGGCCGCGCCGAAGACGGCGAGCACGAGGATCGCGAAGAACGGTGCCCAGTCGGTCGAGAACAGCACGCCGTCGTAGGTGTAGTCGCTCACCGCCGAGAGGGCGCCGTTCACGCCCATCGTGCGGAACAGGCCGCCGAGCGCCCAACCGGCGGTGAGGGCGGCGGAGCCCCACCAGATGATGCGCGTGTTCGCGCGGGTGAACGCGCGGCCGCGGGCGAGGTTCCACGCGAGCAGGCCGAGCAGCACGATCGCCGCGATGAGCGCGAGGGCGACGACGATCGGCTCGGCGACGAGGGCGAACCAGGTCGCGGCGGCCGGCTTCGGCACCGTGACGATCGCCTGGTCGACGTCGACCGTGACGGGCGCGCCGTTCGGGCCGATCGGCAGCTCCGCGCGCTCGCCGACGAACGGCACGAGCACGGGGATGTCGCGACCGGGCAGCACCTCGACGAGGCGGGCGACGGCGGCCCAGGCGGTCGCGCCGATCGCGACGGCGCCGATGCCGATGGTCAGGTACATGCCGAGGCGGTCGCCGCGATCGAGTGCGGTCTCGGTGGGGAGTGGCATCCGGATGTCTCCATATCGAATCTCGATAACAACGAATATCGATAGGTTAGGGCGCGAACCGCGCCGACCGCAAGGGATCGGTGCGCCCACGGCGAACATGCCCCCATCGCCCGAGGGCGCCGCTTACAGTCGTTCTATCGACGCCCCGCAGCGACCGGGGCCCGTGAGGAGTTGAGCATGTTCGAGAGATTCACCGACCGAGCCCGTTCGAGTCGTCGTCCTGGCCCAAGAAGAGGCCAAGATGCTGAATCACAACTACATCGGCACCGAGCACATCCTGCTCGGCCTCATCCACGAGGGTGAGGGCGTGGCGGCGAAGGCGCTCGAGTCGCTCGGGATCTCTCTCGACGCGGTCCGCGAGCAGGTGCAGGACATCATCGGCCAGGGCCAGCAGCCGCCCACCGGGCACATCCCCTTCACGCCGCGTGCGAAGAAGGTGCTCGAGCTCAGCCTCCGCGAGGCCCTCCAGCTCGGCCACAACTACATCGGCACCGAGCACATCCTCCTCGGCCTCATCCGCGAGGGCGAGGGCGTCGCCGCCCAGGTGCTCGTGAAGCTCGGCGCCGACCTCAACCGCGTGCGCCAGCAGGTCATCCAGCTCCTCTCGGGCTACCAGGGCAAGGAGCAGGTGCAGGTCGGCGCGACCGACCAGCAGCAGCCCGCCGGCGGCTCGCAGATCCTCGACCAGTTCGGCCGCAACCTCACGCAGGCCGCGCGCGAGTCCAAGCTCGACCCGGTGATCGGGCGCGAGAAGGAGATCGAGCGCGTCATGCAGATCCTGTCGCGCCGCTCGAAGAACAACCCCGTCCTCATCGGCGAGCCCGGCGTCGGCAAGACCGCCGTCGTCGAGGGCCTCGCGCAGGCGATCGTCAAGGGCGAGGTGCCCGAGACCCTGAAGGACAAGCAGCTCTACTCCCTCGACCTCGGCTCGCTCATCGCCGGGTCGCGGTACCGCGGCGACTTCGAGGAGCGCCTGAAGAAGGTCACCAAGGAGATCCGCACCCGCGGCGACATCATCGTCTTCATCGACGAGATCCACACCCTCGTGGGTGCGGGCGCCGCCGAGGGCGCGATCGACGCCGCCTCGATCCTCAAGCCGCTGCTCGCCCGCGGCGAGCTGCAGACCATCGGCGCGACCACGCTCGACGAGTACCGCAAGCACTTCGAGAAGGACGCGGCCCTCGAGCGCCGCTTCCAGCCGATCCAGGTCGCCGAGCCGTCGCTGCCCCACGCGATCAACATCCTCAAGGGCCTCCGCGACCGCTACGAGGCGCACCACAAGGTCTCGATCACCGACGGCGCGATCGTCGCCGCCGCGAACCTCGCCGACCGCTACATCAGCGACCGGTTCCTCCCCGACAAGGCCATCGACCTGATCGACGAGGCCGGCGCCCGCCTGCGCCTGTCGATCCTGTCGTCGCCGCCCGAGCTGCGCGAGTTCGACGAGAAGATCGCCGTGGTCCGCGCCGCGAAGGAGACGGCGATCGAGGAGCAGGACTTCGAGAAGGCCGCGTCGCTGCGCGACGAGGAGAAGAACCTGCTCGGCGAGCGCCTCCGCCTCGAGAAGCAGTGGAAGTCGGGCGACGTCAAGACGACCGCGGTCGTCGACGAGGGCCTGATCGCCGAGGTGCTCGCCCAGGCGACCGGCATCCCGGTGTTCAAGCTCACCGAGGAGGAGTCGAGCCGACTCGTCTTCATGGAGAAGGCGCTGCACGAGCGCGTCATCGGCCAGGAGGAGGCGATCGCCGCCCTCTCGAAGACGATCCGCCGCACCCGCGCCGGCCTCAAGGACCCGAAGCGCCCCTCGGGGTCGTTCATCTTCGCCGGCCCCACGGGCGTCGGCAAGACCGAGCTCGCCAAGGCGCTCGCCGAGTTCCTCTTCGACGACGAGGCCGCGATGATCTCGCTCGACATGTCGGAGTACGGCGAGAAGCACACCGTCTCCCGCCTCTTCGGCGCCCCTCCCGGGTTCGTCGGCTTCGAGGAGGGCGGCCAGCTCACCGAGAAGGTCCGCCGCAAGCCGTTCAGCGTCGTCCTCTTCGACGAGATCGAGAAGGCCCACCCCGACATCTTCAACTCGCTCCTCCAGATCCTGGAGGAGGGCCGTCTCACCGACGGCCAGGGTCGCGTCGTGGACTTCAAGAACACCGTCATCATCATGACGACGAACCTCGGCACGAAGGACATCGCGGGCGGCCCCGTCGGCTTCCAGGTCGAGGGCGACCCCCGCACGGGCTACGACCTCATGCGCGGCAAGGTGAACGAGGAGCTGAAGAAGCACTTCAAGCCCGAGTTCCTGAACCGCGTCGACGAGATCATCGTGTTCCCGCAGCTCACCAAGCCCGAGCTGCTGCAGATCGTCGACCTGTTCATCAAGCGCCTCGCCGACCGCATGCTCGACCGCGACATGACGATCGAGCTCTCGCAGTCGGCCAAGGAGCGGCTCATCGAGCTCGGGTTCGACCCGGCGCTCGGCGCCCGCCCGCTGCGTCGCGCGGTGCAGCACGAGGTGGAGGACCGCCTGTCCGAGAAGATCCTGCACGGCGAGCTCAACTCGGGCGACCACGTGAAGGTCGACTTCGTCGGCGGCGAGTTCACCTTCGCGACCTCGCAGCGCGCGCTGCCGGTCGGGGTCGGCGTGAACGCCGGCGCCGCGCTCGGCACCGGGCAGGCGACGCCCGACCTGGCGGCCGCCTCGGGCGACTAGGCACGGCCTCCGCGAGACCACGACGGCGGGCGGGATGCTTCGGCATCCCGCCCGCCGTCGTAGGTCGCCGCGGCGCCGTCGGGCCTCGGGCGTCGGCTCGTGCGTCACGGGTCGCTCGCGCGTCGTAGGGTTGGCGGATGACCACCGAGTACCGCGTGCGGCGTGCACGCACCAGCGACGTCCCGGGCATCCTCGACCTCGTGGAGCCGCTGGTGCAGCGACGCATCCTGCTCGGCAAGGAGCGCGTCGACCTGTACGGCTCGGTGCAGGAGTTCCGGGTCGCCGAGACCGGCGACGGCGAGCTCATCGGCTGCGGCGCCCTGCACGTGATGTGGGAGGACCTCGGCGAGGTGCGCACCCTCGCGGTCGCCGACGCGTGGCTGTCGAAGGGGGTCGGACACGCCCTGCTCGACGCGCTCTCCGACGACGCCCGCGAGCTCGGGCTCACCCGCCTGTTCTGCCTGACGTTCGAGGTCGGGTTCTTCGGGCGGCACGGCTTCGAGGACATGGGGTCCGACACCGTCGACCCCGAGGTGTACGCGGAGCTCGTGCGCTCGCACGACGAGGGCGTGGCCGAGTTCCTCGACCTCGCCCGCGTGAAGCAGAACACCCTCGGCAACACCCGGATGCTCAAGCTCCTCTGACCCAGGGCGCGCGGCGGCGGTCGACGCACCGTCGATCCGCTGCCGCGCGCGCCTCGGCCGCCGGACGGGCGGCGCGCCGGGCGGATGCCCGCCGCCTGCGGGGCGCGGTCGTACCCTGTGCACATGTCGACGAACCCCGCCCCGAACGGCCGGCCGTCGCCCGCCGTGTACCGGCGTCGTCGACTCGTCGTGCTGCTCGGCCTCCTCGCCGTCGTCGTCGCGATCGTGCTGATCATCGTGCGGCCGGGCTCGAGCCAGGGCGACGAGGCCGACCGCTCCGCGCCGCCCGCCACCGAGACGCCCGCCGCCACCGACGCGGCGGCCACGGAGGCGCCCGCCACCGACGCGCCCGCGGCGGATGGCTCGGGCACCGCGCTGCCCACCGAGTCGGCGTCGGCCGAGGGCAAGCACTGCAAGTCCGCGCAGGTCGCGGTCGAGGCGGTCACCGACCGCACCGAGTACGCCGCGGGGGAGCAGCCGCAGCTCTCGATGACCCTCACGAACACGGGTGCCGATGCGTGCGTGCTCAACGTCGGCACGAAGGTGCAGGAGTTCACCATCAAGAGCGGCGAGGAGGTCTACTGGCGCTCGACCGACTGCCAGGGCGACCCGTTCGACGCCGACGTGCTGCTCGAGCCGGGCAAGCCCGTGAGCTCGGCCGTGCCGATCATCTGGGATCGCACGCGCTCCGCACCCGACACGTGCGGCATCGGCCGTGAGGCCGTGCCGGCCGGCGGCGCCTCGTACCACCTGACGGTGCTCGTCGACGGCATCGAGTCGGCCGAGTCGAAGCAGTTCCTGCTCTACTGAGCGGCCCGCCCCCTCTCGCCTAGGCTGGAGCGCATGGCAGGCAAGGCGCGCAAGAAGTCGCAGGAGCCCATCGAGTTCCGGTCGCAGGCGCTCGCCGAGGCCCTCGAGAAGCAGGACATCGCGGCGGTCGCGCTCGCGCTCCGGCACGGCAACACGGTGGTGCCGCTCGTGAAGCCGGGGCCGCGCGACAAGCCGCTCGACGGCGGCGAGGTGTGGACCTACCGCGACCCGAACACGGGTGAGGTGGCGCTCCTGCTGTTCAGCGACGCCGCGAACAAGCCCGGGAACCTGCCGCCCGCGGTCGGTCTGCAGAGCCCGGCGTGGTTGCGCACGTTCCTGAAGCGGTACGAGTCGACGATCACCACGGTGTTCCTCGACATCGCCGGCCCGCACCCGATGCAGGCGCCGCCCGCAGAACTGCTGCGCGCGCTCGAGGCGTAGCCGCGCGACGCCCGTTCGAGACCTCAGAACGCCGCGTCGAGCTCCCGTTCCCGCTCGTTCGACGCGGCCGCCAGCATGGTGCGCTCGACGGCCGCCCGCACGCTGCCCGCCTCGACGTCGACGATGGTCGAGTAGCCGAGTCGGCGCGCCTCGCCCGCCCGCTGCTTCGCCGCCGTCACGGGGCGCACCTCGCCCGCGAGGCTGATCTCGCCGAAGGCGGCGAGGTCGTGCGGCACCGCGCGGTCGCGCACGGCGGAGGCGATCGCCACCGCGATGGCGAGGTCGGCGGCGGGCTCCTGCAGCCGGACCCCGCCGACGGTGGACACGTACACGTCGAGCTCGCCGAGCTTGCGGAGGCCGGCGCGGCGTTCGAGCACGGCGAGGATCATCGCCACGCGGGACGGGTCGACGCCGTTCACGACGCGACGCGGCTGCGGCGCCTTCGTCTCGACGACGAGCGCCTGCACCTCGACGGGCAGCGCGCGGCGCCCCTCGAGCGCGACGGTCACGCACGTACCGCTCACCGACGCGCGCGAGCGGCTGAGGAACAGGCCCGACGGGTCGGGCACCTCGGCGATGCCGTCGCCGGTCATCTCGAAGCAGCCGACCTCATCGGTCGGGCCGAACCGGTTCTTCAGGGCGCGCACGAAGCGCAGCGCCGTCTGCCGGTCGCCCTCGAACTGGCACACGACGTCGACCAGGTGCTCGAGCAGGCGCGGGCCCGCGATCGTGCCGTCCTTCGTGACGTGGCCGACGAGGAGCAGCGGCAGCTGCCGCTCCTTCGCGACGCGGATGAGCGTGGACGCGACCTCCCGCACCTGGCTCGGCTGGCCGGGCAGCCCGTCGGAGAGGGCGCTCGACACGGTCTGCACCGAGTCGACGATGAGCAGCTGCGGTTCGACCTCGTCGACGTGGCCGAGCACGGTCGCGAGGTCGGTCTCGCTCGCGAGGTACAGCTCGGGCGTGAGCGCCCCGGTGCGGCCGGCGCGCAGGCGCACCTGCGCGGCCGACTCCTCGGCGCTGACGTAGAGCACGCGCCGGCCGGATGCCGCGACCCGCGCCGCGACCTCGAGCAGCAGCGTCGACTTGCCGACACCCGGTTCGCCCGACAACAGGATCGCCGCGCCGGCGACGATGCCGCCGCCCAGCACCCGGTCGAACTCGCCGATGCCCGTCGGGCGGTGCACCGTGTGCTCGACGTCGACCTCGGCGATGGGCCGCGCCCGACGGTCGCCGGTCGGGATGATCGACGTCGGCACCCGCGTGGGCGCCACGGCGCCCAGCTCGGCGACGGTGCCCCACTGCTGGCACTCGCCGCATCGGCCCACCCACTTGATGGAGGTCCATCCGCACTCGGAGCAACGGAAGGAGTTCGTGGGGCGCGCCATGCGGCGACGCTATCGCGCCCCACCGACATCGCCGGTGCCGGACGGGCTCAGGCCGCGGCGGCCGCCGCGGGAGGCATCCGCTCGTCGAGGAGATCGGGGGAGTCGGCGGCCCGGCGCTGCGGCAGCGGCGTGACGCGCGCGAGGCCGCGCGCGGCGAGCGAGCGCGCGACCGCGGGCCCGAATGCCTCGGCCCACACCGCGTAGCCGTCGTCGTTCGGGTGGAAGAGGTCGTCGGCGAACTCGGTCAGGATGCCCCGGAGGCCGCGGCGCCGCGTGCCCTCGTGCAGCGGCACGACCTCGAGGTCGCGCTCGGCCGCGGCGGAGCGGAGCAGCCGGTTCGCCTCGGCGACGCGACGCTCGTTCGGGAAGAGGTGGAAGCAGGGCAGGTCGGCGACGATCGCGTGCTCCGGCACCGCGTCGAGGATGGTGCGCAGGTGGTCGTCGAATTCTCGCGGGTCCCATCCGGCGATGTCGTTCGCGCCGATCGACACGGTGACCAGGTCGGGGTCGAGGCCGGCGAGCCGGGGCAGCTGGTCGCGCACCGCGAGCCCGGTCGTCGCGCCCGAGACGCTCAGGTTGACGGCGTGCACGACGCGGCCGGTCACGGCGGCCGCGGCATCCGAGACGCGTCCGCTCCAACCCCGCGACGGATGGCTCGCGCCGATGCCCTGCGCCGCGCTGTCGCCGATCGTGACGTGCACGAGGTCGCCGCCCGCGGCGGCGCGGTCGCGCCACCACTTCGAGTGCACGGGCAGGGTCTCGTTCAGCGTCGCCGCGTTGGCGACCACGAGTTGCCGGAACCGCGGCACGCCGGCGTGCCCGAGCGCCGTCGCGGCGGCGAGGCGGAAGCCGGCGGCGAGCCGGGCGGACGAGTCGAGGGTCACGAGCCGAAGCTAGGGCCGCCCGCTGCGACCGGGCTGGGCGCCGGCTGGAGGTTCGCTGGGGCGATCGTCTCGATTTGGATGAACGGCCGGAGTCGCCTACAGTTGTGCGCGGTGACGTGTCCGAGCGGCCGAAGGTGCAACTCTCGAAAAGTTGTGTAGGGTAACCCCCTACCGTGGGTTCAAATCCCACCGTCACCGCCATGTGAAAGACCCCGAGATCGATGATCTCGGGGCCTTTCGCTTTCCCCTGAGCGACCGCGCGGCCGAGCGCCGCGCTGCGGCGGCCGTGCCCTAGAGTCGCGACATGCGGATCGTCGTCTCCGGCACCCACTCGAGCGGGAAGAGCACGTTGATCTCCGACTTCGCGCTCCGTCACCCCGAGTTCACCGTGCTCCCAGACCCGTTCGAACTCGTCGACGAGACCTGGGACGCGCCCGGGGCCGCGATGTTCGCGGCGCAACTCCGGGTGGCGGCGGCCCGGCTCGGCCCCGAGGAGTCGGCCGGAGACCTCATCGCCGAGCGGGGTCCGATCGACTTCCTCGCGTACCTGCTCGCGCTCGATGAGCTGACCGGCTCGGCGGGCTCACGCGAATTCCTCGAGCGCGCGGCGGCGATCACCACGGAGGCGCTCGGCCACGTCGACCTGCTCGTCGTGCTCCCGCTCACCGCGAGGGATCGGCTGGCGCCCGGGCCCGACGAGCACCTCGAGCTGCGGGCGGCGATGAACGACGCGCTGCTCGACCTCGTCGACGATCCCGACCTGATCGGCGGGCGGTCGAAGGTCGTGGAGATCGCCGGTGATCGGGCCGCGCGACTCGCCGCGCTCGAGTCGTACGCGATCGCGACGACCGCCTGATACTCGGGCGCCGCGCGTCGCGCCGGAATCCGCCGCCCGCGGCGGTCGCGAGTGCCATGATGAGCCAGGGTTCCGCATCCTGAGGGGGAGACGTGAAGACGGTTCGGAAGGGGGCGGCCGGGCAGCTCGCGGCCGCTGTGGCATGCGTGGCGATCGCCGCGGTCGGGCTCACCGGCTGCTCCGACTCGGTGAGCGAGGTCGACCGGGCCGAGGCCCAGGTCGCGGCGAAGGAGCGGGCGCTCGCCGATGCGCAGGACGCGTTCGCCGACGCATCCGGTGCGTTCTGCGAGGCGAGCCGCGACTACATCGACGCGCTCGACCGGTACGGCGACGTGCTGCACGACACCGCGCCCACCGTCGGCGACGTGCGCGTCGCGGGCGCCGACCTCGTGAAGCCGCGCGACGACGCGTTCGACGGCGCCGAGGCCGCGGTCGAGGCCCAGCACGACGTCGTGGTCGCCGAGCAGGAGCTGGCCGAGGCGCAGGCCGCGCTGGCGGCGGCCCAGGCCGGCCCGACCGGGACGCCCAGCGTCACGGCGCCCGCCGAGACGCCGACCCCCGCCCCGCTGGTGCCGGCCGCGACGGTCGACCGCGTCGAGCAGGCCGACGCCGACTTCGAGACCGCGCAGGACGCGGTCACCGACCAGACCCCGCTGGCGGATGCATCCGAGCTGTTCAACAGCGCCGTCGTCGCGCTCGAGCTCGCCTGGCTGCGGCTCTTCGCCGATGCCGGATGCCTCACCGACGACCAGCGCGTCGCGGCCGAGGCCGCGGTCAGCGCGTACACCTACGCCCTGCAGCAGGACCTCGCGACGGCCGGGTACTACGCCGGCACGGTCGACGGCATCTCCGGACCCCTGACCGTCCAGGCGATCGAGGACCTCCAGGCGGCGAACGGGCTGCCCGTGACCGGCACGGTTGACAAGGCCACGGCCGCCGCGCTCCAGGCCGAGCTCGTGGCGGTCGGCGGCGCAGCCGCGCAGGAGTCGCTCGCCTCGACGGCCGCAGTGCAGCAGACGCTGAAGCTGGTCGGCTATTGGGACGGCCCGGTCGACGGCGTGTGGACGGACGCGCTGACCGAGGCGCTGCAGGCGTTCCAGGTCGAGCTGGGCGTGGAGCCGACCGGCACCGTCGACGCCGCGACGATCGCAGCCTTCGAGCAGGCGATCGCCGAACTGCAGGCGGCCGCGGCCGAGCCGACGGCGGAGCCCACGGCCGAGCCGACCGAGCCCGCGAGCGAGTAGCTACGTGCGCAGCGGGCGGTCGGCGGCGGTCGAGCCGACCGGCGTGCCGTCACCGCCGGCCGGCGTGCCGTCACCGCCGGGCGGGTTTCCGTCGCCCGGAACGGCGTCGCTCGGAGCGTCGTCGCCCGGAGCGTCGGCGCCCCGGCCCCCCTGGCCGAGCGCGGCCCGCGATCGCGTGATCGTCGCCGGCGGGGCATCCGCATCGGGGTCGTCCTGGAGCGCCGCGCGCATGATGCTGCGCGGGTCGTAGCGCCTTGGGTCGAGCGCGCGCCAGTCCTCGTCGGTGAACTCGGGGCCGAGTTCGTCGCGCACCCGGTCGGTCGTGGTCTGGGCGAGGGCCCGCAACTTCGAGACGAACCGCCCCAGCGCCGCCGCGTACACCGGGATGCGGGTCGGGCCCACCAGCAGTGCGGCGATAACGCCGATGAGGAGGAGCTTCTCGAAGGTGAGCCCGAAGGTCATCGCCCGGGCGCCGGTTGCGGCGCCGGGTCCGAGGTCGCGGGGACCTGCGGCTCGGCGACGACGGTCGCGGCCGGTGCGACGGCCTGGGCCGCGGGCGCCGCGGCGGCGGCGGGGGTCGAGGCGACGGTCGTGGCATCCGCTTCGTCGTCGTCGCGCATCGCCTTCATCTCGCCCTTGAACGCCCGGGCCGACTGGCCGATGCTGCGGGCGAGGGCCGGCAGCTTGGCGCTGCCGAAGAGGAGCACGATCACGCCGACGACGATCAACAGATGCCAGCCGGTCAGTCCTTGGAGCATCGGGCCCTCCTTCGGGCTCGGATACGGCGGCCTCGATGCCCCCGCGTCGAATGGTTTCAATTCGGACGGCGCGCGTCGATGGCGACCGCGTTGTCCTGTTGCGGTGGATCATATAGGTGCGCGGGAACCGAAAACAAGACTGCGAGACAGGCTCACTATCTTGAACGGCAAACAAACAACTTTTGTTTGACGGGCGACGAAACTTCGGACATGATTTCGCCAGGGCGATGCCGGAGACGCGTGCGACGGCATCGGGCGGTGGGGGCGCAAGGACTCCCCACGGCGAGACGACGAAGTCCCGGCGAAGCACCAGGGCTCGAAGACGAGTGGAAAGGGAGCGAGCGCACGCGAACGGTGGCAGAAGGCCACCCACGAGACCGGGCCACCCCCGATACCGACTGAAGCGGTGGAGGTGACCCGATCGCGACAACCCTGACAGGCAACGAACCGACAGGAGCTGTTCAACGATGAATCATACGCGCAGGCGTTCGCGCAGACGAGGGCTCGCCGCCCCCGTCGCGCTCGCCGTCGGAGCGCTCGTCCTCGCCGGCACGCCGGCGTTCGCGCACGACGGCGTCGACCACGGAGCGGAGACGGGAGCCGACGCGGCGCTCGACTGGTCGCACTACGAGAAGATCCTGCTCACGAAGAACGTGGGCGAGCCGATCGACCTCACCGTGCTGCCCGACAGCCGCGTGCTGCACACCGCGCGCAACGGCGACATCCGCCTCACCGACCCGGCAGCGGGCGTCACCTCGGTCGTCAACACGATCGACGTCTACGCCAACTCCGAGGACGGGCTGCAGACGATCGCCATCGACCCCGACTTCGAGGAGAACCACTGGGTCTACCTGGTGTACGCCCCGCGCGACGCCAACGGCGACGGCGTGGCCGACACCCCGACCGGCTCGGCACCCAACTCGCTGCCGGCCGGCGCCGACTCGAGCTACTGGAACCAGTGGCTCGGCGTCAACCGCCTCTCGCGCTTCCAGTGGACCGGCGACGACATCGACCTCGCCACCGAGCAGGTCATCCTCGACGTCCCCGTCCAGCGCGGCCAGTGCTGCCACGTCGGCGCCGACATCGACTTCGACGGCGACGGCAACCTCTACCTGAGCACCGGCGACAACACGCCCGCGAGCGCCCCCGGCGCCAACGGCTTCGCGCCGAACAACGACGCGCCCGGCATGAACCCCGGCTTCGACTCGCGACGCGGCGCCGGCAACACGAACGACCTGCGCGGCAAGATCCTCCGGATCCACGTCGAGGAGAACGGCTCGTACACGATCCCCGAGGGCAACCTGTTCGCCCCGGGCACCGAGAAGACCCGTCCCGAGATCTTCGTGATGGGCGTGCGCAACCCGTTCCGCATCGAGGTCGACCCCGAGACGAACTCGCTCTCGTGGGGCGACTACGGGCCGGATGCCACGAAGGCGGTCGCCTCGACCGCCGGCCGCGGCCCGATGGGCATCGTCGAGTGGAACACCACCAGCCTCGACGACCCGCACAACTCGGGTTGGCCGTACGTCACGGGCGACAACTTCGCCTACAACGACTGGGACTTCGCGACCGCGACGCCGGGTGCGTTCTTCGACCCGCAGAACCTGGTCAACGACTCGGCCTGGAACACCGGCCTCACCGAGATCCCCGACGCGCGTCCCGCCACGCTCTACTACGGCGACAACCCCGGCGACCAGCCGTGGGACGAGCTCGTGAACTTCGGCACCGGCTCCGGCCAGGGCCCGATGGGCGGACCGGTCTACCACTACGACGCCGACAACCCGTCGACGGCGAAGTTCCCGGAGTACTGGGACGGCAAGGCCTTCATGGGCGAGTTCTCGCAGGACTACATCGCCGCCTTCACGGTGGACTGGGACGCCGACGAGGTCACGCACATCCAGGACTTCCTGCCGAACACGGCGCTGACCGCCGCCGCGCAGCCGATCCACGACAACCCGATGGACATCGAGTTCGGCCCCGACGGGTCGATGTACGTGCTCGACTACGGTGACGGCTTCTTCCGCGCCAACCCCGACGCCGGCCTGTACCGGATCGACTACGCCGAGGGCAACAAGGCGCCGCAGGCGCGCTTCACCGCCACCCCCGGCTCGTCGTCCGCCGCGCCGGTCGAGGTGAAGTTCGACGCGTCGACGAGCACCGACCCCGAGGGCGGCGCGCTCACCTACGCGTGGGACATCGACGGCGACGGCACGTTCGAGTACGAGGGCGCCACCGCGACCCACACCTACACCGAGCTCGGCGCCTACACCGCCCGACTCCGGGTCACGGACGCGGGCGGCAAGTACAGCCTCACGAGCAAGGTCGTCTCGGTCGGCAACCAGGCCCCCGCGGTCACGGTGCAGTACCCCGAGAACGGCGGCTTCTTCGACTGGGGCCAGGCCATCCCGTACAAGGTGACCACGGCTGACGCCGAGGACGGCAACGAGGTCGTGTCCACTCGCGTGAACTGGACCTACGGCCTCGGCCACGACGAGCACGCCCACCCGGAGGTCTCGGGCACCGGCGCGACCGGCGCGTGGAAGACCGACCCGAACTCGCCCGAGCACGGTGCCGGCGCCAACCTCTACGGGGCGGTCGTCGTGACCTACACCGACAACGGCGCGAACGGCCTGCCGGCCGCGTCGGGTGAGGCCGCGCTGCGACTGAACCCGAAGACGCAGGAGGCCGAGTACGCCATCCAGCGCAAGGGCGTCGTGGTCTACGAGGACGAGACCGCCTCCGGCGGGACCGCGATCCGCGGCCTCGGCACCGACGGCGGCGTCGCCGACTACCTCCGGTTCGACCCCGTGAGCTTCTCGGGGATCACCGGGGCGGTCATCCGCGCCAACGGCGCCGGCAAGGTCGACCTCCGTTGGAACAGCGCCACCGCGGCGCCGTTCGCCTCGGCGACCATCCCCGGCGGCTCCGGCTGGAAGGACGTCGAGATCGCCTTCACCGCTCCCACCGGCAGCGGCCAGCTGTTCGTGACCTCGGCGAACGAGCTCGCCGTCGACTCGATCAAGATGGTCGGCAACGGCGTGGCGGATGTCACGGCCCCGACGGTCGCGCACACCCTCACCCCGGGCACCCCGACGGGCGTCGGCGGCGTGTTCAACGAGCCGGTCCGGTTCGCCGTGCAGCCCGCCGACAACGGGGCGCTCGCCAGCGTGCAGTACTCGCGCGACGGCGGTGCCACGTGGACGGCCCTCGCCGCGAACCAGCAGTACGGGGTGACCTTCCAGGCGAAGGGCACCTACGACCTGCGATACCGCGCGACCGACACCGGCGGCAACGTGTCGCAGGTCGGCCAGGTGTCCTTCAAGGTCGACCTGGACGCGCCGAACGAGCCGACGGTCGACAGCCGCACGCTCGTGACGCTCGGCTCCTCGCGGGCCTCGTACGGTGAGGCGACTCCGGTCGCCGTGCAGGTGACCGGTGCGGGCGGCGTGCCGTCCGGCGAGGTCGCGCTCACCATCGGCGACGCCGAGGTCGGCCGCGGCACCCTCGACGCCGACGGCAAGGCGACCATCACCCTGCCGGCCGACCTCGCGGTGGGCACCTACACGCTGCGGGCGTCCTACCTCGCCGACGAGGTCTTCAAGACCTCGGCCGGCACGGCACGACTCACGGTCGCGCAGACGAAGTCGATCACCGACATCACCGTCTCGCCCGACCCGGTCAAGCCGGCGGTGGCAGCCAAGGCGACCATCGAGGTCACCTCGACGACGGGCATCGTCCCCGTCGGCGGCGTCACGGTCAAGGTGCTGAAGGGCACCTCGACGGTCGCGACCCTGACCGGAACGCTCGACGAGTCCGGCCATGTCGTGGTCACCCTGCCGAAGCTCGCCTCCGGCTCCTACCAGATCCAGGTGTCGTACGACGGTTCCGCCGGCGTCGCCAAGAGCACGGACACGGCCAGCCTGACCGTGCGCTCCTAACCCCGGTGGGGCCCGCGCAGGGCGCGGGCCCCACCACCCTGACCGACCCGGGTCGCCCGGTTCGGGTTCGCCTCGAAGGAGAGAGATGAATCACCACCACAACCACGGCCACCCGACGGTGTCGGCGAAGCCGATGAGCCGGCGGAACCTGCTGCAGGCGCTGGCCGCGTCATCCGTCGCCGTCGGCCTCGGTGCGCTCGCCGCCCCGTCCGCCGCATCCGCGCTGGGCACCGCTGCCGCCGCCGCGACCCCGACCGCCAGCGGCGGCGCACGCCTCGTGCCCGTCAACCGGATCGGCATCCAGCTGTTCACCGTCCGCGACAAGCTCAGCGGCGCGGGCTCGATCGGCTTCCGTCGCCTGTTCGAAGAGCTCAGCGCGATGGGCTACTCCGAGATCGAGTTCGCCGGCTACACCCAGGGCGGCGCGGGCGCGATCACGCCGGCCGAGATCCGCCAGCTGCTCGACGACAACGGCCTCCGCGCCGTCGGCAGCCACGTCAACCTCAACGCCTCGAACATCGACCAGCAGATCGAGATCGCGAACGTCCTCGGCATGCCGTTCCTCGGTCAGGGCGGCGCCATCGCCAGCGGGCGGACGGAGGCGGCCTGGACCGCGGCGGCCCAGAACTGGAACACCTGGGGCGCGAAGGCGAAGGCCGCCGGCGTGAAGCTCTACACGCACACCCACAACGGCGAGTGGAACTGGACGACGGACGCAGCGGGCGTCAACACCAGCCGCCGCGTGTACGACCTGCTGTGGGACGAGTTCGACCCGGACCTCGTCGCGTTCGAGATGGACATCTACTGGGCGTACGTCGGCCGGCACC
The DNA here is from genome assembly GCF_043950245.1 of Agromyces sp. MMS24-K17. Classification (GTDB taxonomy): domain Bacteria; phylum Actinomycetota; class Actinomycetes; order Actinomycetales; family Microbacteriaceae; genus Agromyces. The sequence continues at coordinate 1,801,516 of NZ_CP171640.1, forward strand.
AGTACCCCGGATTCCAGCCGGTCGACTACCTGAAGCGCGACCCGCGCCGCTTCCCGCTCGTGCACCTCAAGGACGGCAAGCTCAACCCGGCGAGCGGCAACGGCTACGACATCATCGAGTTCGGCGCCGGCGACATCCCCTACGCGGAGATCCTCAAGGAGCTCCAGCGCAACCGCGGCCAGCGCTTCGGCATGTACGAGCAGGACAACGCGTCGTCGACCGCCGCCGGCGGCAACGCGCTCAACTCGCTCGGCAACGCCGCCCGCAGCTACGACCAGATCGCCGCCCTCCGCGGCTGACCCTCGAACCCCGAAGGAGAACACGTACATGAAGACCCACTGGAAGGCCACCGCGATCGCGGTGCTCGTCGCAGGCGGCAGCCTCGTCGCCGTGCCGGCGTACGCGGCCGACCTGAGCTGCGCGAGCGACCTCGGCGACCAGGTCGTCAACGGCAACCTCGTCGTCGCATCGGGCGCGAACTGCGTCCTCGGCGGCGCGACCGTGCACGGCGACATCATCGTCGAGGCCGGCGGCTGGCTGGACGCGACCTCGGTCATCGTCGACGGCGACGTCGAGGCGACCGACGCGTACGGCGTCCTGCTCGACGGCACCAGCGTCGCGGGCGACATCAGCGCCTACTCGGACGGCACCCGCTCCGGCTTCCTCTACATCAACGACCTCGAGGTGGCCGGCTCGGTCGCCGCGGGCGGCATCGACGTCGAGGTGACCGACAGCACCATCGGCGGCTCGTTCGCGACCCAGGAGGCCACCTACGTCGACCTCGTCCGCACCTCGGTGGTCGGCGACGTGTCGATCGACGGCTCGGCGTGGGGCGCCTCGCTCGCCGGCGCGATCGTGCAGGGCAGCGTGTCGGTGAGCAACAGCTCGCGCGACGTGCTGATCGGCGCGGACGACGAAGGCGGCGCCGACGCGTTCGCCAACACCATCGGCGGCAACCTCGTGCTGAGCGGCAACACCGCCAACCTGCGCGTCGCGAACACGACGGTGCACGGCGCGCTGGAGCTCGACGGCAACACCCCGCTCGCCGCGCTCGGCTCGGGCGTCGCGGCCGGCTCGGTCGACGGCGACTACACCGGCACCGCGCCGGGCGCCCCGGCGGCCGGCGACCAGGCGATCGCCGTCACGGTGCCCGCCCAGGCGCCGGGCGAGCTGATCTGGTCGCTCGAGGGCACGTCGGCGCTCGTCGACCTCGGCGTGGCCGAGGAGCAGCTCGACCACTTCACCGCCTCGGGCGAGATCGTCCCGATCCGCGTCCAGGACACCCGCGCCGGTAACCCCGAGTGGTCGCTCACCGCGCAGGTGTCGGACTTCAAGGCCGGCGGCGAGACCGTCTCCAGCAAGTACCTCGGCTGGACGGCGAAGGTCCTCGACAACTCCGGCGGCGCCGTCGCCGGTTCGCCGGTTCCGAGCGGCTACGAGAGCGGTGACGGCCTCTCGGTCGCCCGCACCCTCGCCAGCGCCCCCGACGGCCACGCGCGCAGCGCCTCCGTCGTCGGCGCCGACCTGGATCTCAAGCTCCCGCTCGAGACCCCGCGCGGCACCTACACCGCCACGATCACGCTGACCGCCCTCAGCTGATCACCCGCGTCCGGGCCCCGGCCTTCCGGGGCCCGGACGCACCCCTCGAACACCGCAGTTCCGAAAGCGAGCACGAGCCCATGTCCCAGGCCGTCCACCCCCTGCACGTCCCTCCGTCCGCTCCCGCCCGCGCCTCGCGCGGCCGTCGCCGATTCCGGTTCGCCGCGCTGGCCGCCGTCGCGCTCGCCGCGTGGCTCGCCCCGGTCGCCGTCGGCGGTCTCGACACCGCCCGCGCGGAGGAGGCCGAGGCATCCGACACGACCGTCTCGTGGAGCGTGCGGCCCGCAGACACGTTGCAGGGCACCGCTCGCCCCAACTTCGGCTACGAGGCCATGCCGGGCGAGACGATCGACGACGCGATCCTGGTGACCAACCGCAGTACCACGGGCATCGAGCTCGACGTCTACGCGGCCGACGGCTTCCTCACCACCGACGGCTCGCTCGACATCCTGACCCGCGACGAGGAGTCCACCGAGCTCGGCAGCTGGGTCGACGTCGAGACCGAGACGGTCTCCGTCGCCAGCGGCCAGACCGTCGAGATCCCGTTCTCGGTGACCGTGCCCGCCGACGTGCCGCCCGGCGACTACGCCGCGGGCCTCGTCGCCTCGATGAGCGTCGACGCCGAGGGCGTCGTCACCGAGCGCCGCCTCGGCTCGCGGATGCACCTGCGCGTCCTCGGCGAGCTCGCCCCGGCCCTCGCGGTATCGGATGTCTCGGTCGCCTACGCCGGCACCCCGAACCCGTTCGCCCCGGGCGACGCGACCGTCACCTTCACGCTCACGAACACCGGCAACGCGCGCCTCGCGCCGGGTGCCGTGGTGAGCGTCGCCGGGCCGTTCGGCCTCGCGCCGATCACGGTGCGGAGCGCCGAGATCCCCGAACTCCTGCCGGGCAGCTCGATCGAGCGCACCGTCCAGGTCGCCGGCGTGCTGCCCCTCTTCCTCCTCACCGCCGACCTCGCCGGCTCGGCCGACGTGGTCGCGCGTCCCGGCGACGACGTGGCCGCCGTCGACGTGACCTCGGTCGCGGCATCCGCGTCGACCTGGGCCGTGCCGTGGACGCTCCTCGCGCTCATCCTCGCCGTCGCCGCCCTCGTCGCGTGGCGCCTGGCCGCCCGCCGGCGGGCGAAGGCCGCGCAGCAGCGGGCCGTCGGCGACGCCGTCGCGGCCGCGCTCGCGGAGCGCGACGCCGCTGATGCGTCGCGTGCGACGGATGCCTCGGTCGCGTCGGATGCCTCGGGTGCGACGGATGCCTCGGGCGCGACGGATGCGTCGAGCGATGCCGGCCCGACCGAGGGTGCCGGCGACGGCGCCCGGGAGCGCGTCGACGCGGGCTGACGCATCCGGCACAGGCTGCCGGCGGCGCGAGGAGGGACACCACGCGCCGCCGGCGTTCGTCGTGCCCCGCCCGACCGCCTGGCCCGTCTGGCTCGCCCGGCCCGCTCGCCCTGCCGCGGATGAGGAGGAACTCGCCGACACGCCGTCTGGACGGTTCCGCCGCGCCGACGGCCGCCGAGTTTCTCCTCATCGGGTGTGGGTGTGTGTGCGGGGTGGGGGGTGCGGGTGCGGAGTACGTGCTGGTGCGGGTGCACAGCGTGCGGCGTTCCGGTGCCTGCGGGCACGCGGAAGCGCCCGGCCCCACGAGGGACCGGGCGCTTCGGTGTTCTCGGCGGATCAGGCCCGGATGAACCCCGAGCTCAGCGACTCGGGCGACAGCGCGTGCTCGACGGCGAGCATGCTCGCCCCGATCACGGCCGCCTTCTCGGCCGACTGCGACTGCACGATCGAGAGGTACTCGGTGGCCAGCGGCGTCGAGCGGGTGTAGACGACCTCGCGGACGCCGGCGATGAGGTGCTCGCCGACCCGGGCCATCCCGCCGCCGATCGCGATGACCGACGGGTTCATCAGGCTGACGCACGCCGTGAGCACCTCGCCCACGTCGCGGCCGGCCTGGCGCACCGCCTGGATCGCGTCGATGTTGCCGCGCTTCACGAGGTCGACGACGTCGCTGCCCGTGTGGGCGTCGACGCCCTGCTCGCGGAGCGCCCGGGCGATCGCGGGGCCCGAGGCGAGGGCCTCGAGGCATCCGCGATTGCCGCACTGGCAGGGCACGCTCGCGCCGCGGGCGACCTGCACGTGGCCGATGTCGCCCGCGATGCCCTGCGCGCCGCGCTGGAGCTGCCCGCCCGAGATGAGCCCCGAGCCGATGCCGGTCGCGATCTTGACGAACATGAGGTGCTCGACGTTCGGCCAGGCGACCGCGCGCTCGCCGAGCGCCATGATGTTCACGTCGTTGTCGACGAGCACCGGCACGGGCAGGTGCTGCTGCACCCAGCCGGGGATGTCGAACCGGTCCCAGCCCGGCATGATCGGCGGGTTCACCGGCTGCCCGGTCGAGTGCTCGACCGGCCCGGGCACGCCGATGCCGACGGCGGCGACGTGCGACCGGTCGCGGCCGGTGCGCTCGAGGAGCAGCGCGGCGCCCTGCACGAGCCAGGTGAGCACCGGCTCGGGCCCGAGCGTGACGTCGAGCGGCTCGCTGTGCTCGGCGAGCAGGCTGCCCGTGAGGTCGGTGATCGCGACGGTGGCGTGCGACGCGCCGATGTCGGCGGCGACGACGACCTTCGCGGCCGGGTTCAGGGCGAACTGCGACGGCGGTCGCCCGCCGGTGGAGACCGCGTCGGCGACGGGGGTGATGAGCCCCATGCGCATCAGCTCGTCGACGCGGGCGGCGATCGTCGAACGGGCGAGCCCCGTCGACTTCGCGAGTTCCGCGCGCGTTCGAGGCACCCCGTCGCGGAGCAGCTGGAACAGCTGGCTCACGCCGGTCACGGTCTGGGGTGAATCGGTCGTCATACCTGCCACGCTCTCAGTACACCATTACTTCCGCTGATCGGCGGCTGACTTCTGCACAGAACCCCTCGGAATGGTGCCATGCTCAGTCAGCCGCCGCGCTCATGCGGACGAACGTCCGGAGGACCGGGCGAACCGCTGCTGGAGCAGCACCGCGACGATGATGATCACGCCCTTCGCGACGGCCTGCACCGACGACGACAGGTTGTTCTGCACGAACACGTTCGACAGGGTGGCGAAGATCAGCACGCCGAGCACGGTGCCGGTGATGGTGCCGCGACCGCCCACGAGGAGCGTGCCGCCGACCACGACGGCGGCGATCGCGTCGAGCTCGTACAGCTGGCCGTGCGTCGAGGTGCCCGCCGTCGTGCGGCCCAGGATCATCACCGCGGCGATGCCCGCGGAGAGGCCGGCCAGCGCGTACAGGTAGACCGTGTGGCGCTTGACGTTGATGCCGGCGAGGCGCGACGCCTCGCGGTTGCCGCCGATGGCGACGGTGCGGCGACCGAACGTGGTGCGGTTCAGCAGGACCCAGCCGATGACGGCGACGATGGCGAAGATCCAGATGAGGATGTCGACGCCGAGGAAGTCCGCGTTGAAGAAGTTGATGAAGTCGCGCGAGTCGATCGTGAGCGTGCGGCGCTCGGCGAGGATCTCGGCGAGGCCGCGGGCCGCGACGAGCATCGCGAGCGTCGCCATGAACGCGACCACGTTGCCGTAGGCGATCACGATGCCGTTCACGAGGCCGGCGGCGAGGCCGACCGCGAGGGCGAAGACGACCATCACGATCCAGTGCGAGCTCTCGGCGATGCTCTGCGTCGCGTCGAGCGTCGCGACGACCGACGCGAGGCCCATGACCGAGCCGACCGAGAGGTCGATGCCGCCCGCGATGATGACGAAGGTCATGCCGACGCTGATGACGCCGATGATGGAGGCCTGCCGCAGGATCGTCAGCGTGTTGCTCCACGTCGTGAACGTGTCAGGCGCGGTGATCGCGCCCACGATGACGATGAGCACGAGCGCGAGCACGAGGCCCAGGTTGCGCCCGGCTGCGCCGGAGAGGAGTCGCCGCACGGGCGAGGGCTTCGGGTCGAGGCCGGGGGTGACGCCCGTCGAGGGCGTCGGGTCGACGGCGACGTCGCCGCCCGGGGTGGTCTGCTCGCTCACGCGGCAGCTCCTTTCATGACGAGGTCGAGCACACCGTGCTCGTTGATTGCGGAGGCGGGGAGGGTGTCGAGCACGTGGCCGTCGGCGACGACGAGCACGGTGTCGGCGAGGCCGAGCACCTCCTCGATCTCGCTGGAGACGACGACGATGGCGTTCCCGGCGGCGGCGAGCCGGCGGATGAGGGCGTAGATCTCGGTGCGGGCGCCGACGTCGACGCCGCGGGTGGGTTCGTCGAGGAGGAGCACGCGGGTGCCGTGCACGAGCCAGCGGGCCAGCAGGATCTTCTGCTGGTTGCCGCCGGAGAGGGTGACCGCGGCGCGGTCGGGGTCGGCCGGCCGGAGTTCGAGCGCCTCGATCTGGTCGCGCGCGCTGCGGCGGGCGCCCCGCTCGTCGAGGAAGCCGCCCTTGGCGAACCGGGCCATCGAGGCGAGCGTGACGTTCACGTAGATGGGCTCGTCGAGCACGAGGCCCTGGCTCTTGCGCTCCTCGGGGGAGAGGCCGACGCCGGCGCCGACCGCCGAGACGACCGAGCCACGGCGCAGGGACTTGCCGGCGACCGTGACGGTGCCGGCCGTCGCGCGGCGCGCGCCGTAGATGGTCTCGAGGATCTCGGAGCGGCCGGAGCCGACGAGCCCGGCGAGCCCGACGATCTCTCCCGCGCGGACCGAGAACGAGACGTCCTCGAAGGCGCCGGCGAGGGCGAGCCCGTCGACGTCGAGCACCGTGGGGGCGTCCGCGGCGATCGGGGTGGCGGGCGGGAAGACGTTCTCGACGGTGCGGCCGGTCATCAGGCGGATGAGGTCGGCGGTCGGGGTGTCGGCGACCGAGAGGCCGTTCGCCATGCTGCGGCCGTCCTTGAGGACGGTGATGCGATCGCCGATCTGGCGGATCTCCTCGAGGCGGTGCGTGATGTAGACGACCGCGATGCCGGCGGCGGTGAGCTCGCCGACCACGTGGAAGAGGTTCTTCACCTCCTCCGAGTCGAGGACGGCGCTCGGCTCGTCCATGATGATCAGCTTGATATCGTGCGACAGGGCGCGCGCCATGCTGACGATCTGCTTGTTGGCGGCGCTGAGCGACCCGACCTCGGCGTGCGGCGAGAGCTGCGAGTGGCCGAGCCTGGCGAGCAGCTCGCGCGTGCGCTTGGCCGCCTCGCTGCGGCGGCTGAATCCGCCGCGCGCGAGTTCGTGCCCGAGGAACACGTTCTCGGCGACGGTGAGGCCGTCGACGACGTCGAGCTCCTGGTACATCGTCGCGATGCCGAGGTCGATGGCGGCCTGGGGGTCGGGGATCTCGACGGGCTCGCCGAGCCACGAGATCTCGCCCTCATCGGGGCGGTGCACGCCGGCGAGCATCTTGATGAGGGTCGACTTGCCCGCGCCGTTCTGGCCGAGGATGCAGTGCACCTCACCGGGACGGATGTCGAGGTCGACGCCCTTGAGGGCACGGACGCCTGCGAATGCCTTCGTCACCCCCCGTACGAGGAGTAATGACGCTGAATGGTCAACTTTGATCACGGAGCGAACATAACACGGCCTCCCAGCGGCACGCGACCCCTTCTTGACGGATGGCTCGGCCATCGCAGACTCCCTGATTTCGCGCGAAGCCCCCCGTTCGGGTGCGGAATCACCGGGATCACGCACTTCTGCCAAGCAAATAACAAAAGTTGCCAAATGACGTTTCACTTCTGCTACGGTGATGCAAGTCGACGCGGACCCCCTCGATGGTGGCTGCTTCACCTCGGGTCATCCCCGCGTCGTTCGAAGCTGCATCACATTCAAGGAGGAAACGAAATGCGCTCGATTCGGACAGCGCGGATGCGCACCATCCTCACGGGGACCGCGCTCCTGGCCGCCGTCGGCCTGCTCACCGGTTGCACCAGCGGTGGCGAGACCGAGGACGTCGTCGACCAGGGCACCACCACCGAGGAGAACGCCGCCAGCGGCGACACGGTGGTCATCGGCTTCTCGGGCCCCGCCGCCGACCACGGCTGGCTCGGCGCCATCAACTCCGGCGCCCAGGCCGCGGCCGACAGCTTCGACGACGTCGAGTTCCGCGTCGCCGAGGGCACCAACGACGCCAACGCGCAGATCGCGGCCGTCGAGACCTTCATCAACGAGGGCGTCGACGCCATCGTGCTGCTGCCGACCGACGGCGCCGCCCTCACCGAGGTCGCCATCAAGGCCATGCAGGCCGGCATCCCCGTCGTCAACGTCGACCGCGAGTTCTCCAGCCCGTTCGCCGCCCGCAGCACCATCCTGGGCGACAACTACGGCATGGGCGTCTCGGCCGGCACGTACATCTGCGAGCAGCTCGACGGCCAGGACGACGCGGTCGTCGCCGAGATCGCGGGCATCGACTCGCTTCCGCTCACGCAGGACCGCTCGCAGGGCTTCGCCGACGCGCTGGCCGACTGCGGCCTCGAGGTGGGCGCCCGCGTGGCCGCCGACTTCACCGTCGCCGGCGGCGAGGCGGCAGCGTCGCAGCTGCTCTCGGCCAACCCGAAGATCGACGCCCTGTGGAACCACGACGACGACCAGGGCGTCGGCGTGCTCGCCGCGATCAACTCGGCCGGCCGCGACGAGTTCTTCATGGTCGGCGGCGCCGGCTCGAAGAACGCGATGGAGGCCATCGAGGCCGACGACTCCGTCCTCAAGGCCACGGTCATCTACCCGTCGACGCAGGCCGCCGACGGCGTCGCGCTCGCGCGCCTCATCGCGCAGAGCAAGACGCTCAGCGACCTGATCACGCCGAGCGTGCCGAACCGGATCGTCCTCGACGCCCCGGTGGTCACCAAGGACAACGTCTCCCAGTACATCGACCTCGCGTTCGAGTCCTGATCGCCGACGGGGCGCCCGGCCGCACGGCCGGGCGCCCCGCCCGACTCCTGAGAGGAGCACCACGTTGACACAGGAGCTTCGCGTCGCCATGATCGGCCACGGCTTCATGGGCGCCGCGCATTCCCAGGGCTGGCGGGTCGCCCCGCGGTTCTTCGACCTCCCGCTCGCGCCCGCGATGCAGGTCGTCGTCGGGCGGGATGCCACGGCCACGGCCGCGGCGGCCGCCCGCTGGGGGTGGGCCGAGTCCGCGACCGACTGGCGCGAGGTGATCGCCCGTGACGACATCGACCTGGTCGACATCGTCACCCCGGGCGACACGCACGCGGAGATCGCCATCGCCGCCCTCGAGGCCGGCAAGCACGTCCTGTGCGAGAAGCCCCTCGCGAACACCGTCGAGGAGGCGGCGGCCATGGCGGATGCCGCGGCCAGGGCCGCCGAGCGCGGGGTCGCCTCGATGGTCGGCTTCACCTACCGCCGGGTGCCCGCGGTGGCGTTCGCCCGGCAGCTCATCGCCGAGGGCCGCCTCGGGGACATCCGCCAGGTCCGCGCGGAGTACCTCCAGGACTGGCTCATGGATGCCGAGGCGCCGCTCACGTGGCGCATGAAGAAGGAGCTCGCCGGCTCCGGCGCGCTCGGCGACATCGGGGCGCACGCCATCGACCTCACCGAGCACGTCACGGGCCAGCGGGTCGACCGCGTCACCGGCATCATCGAGACCATCGTCGCGGAGCGACCGCTGCTCGAGCACGGCTCGGGCCTCAGCGGCACGGCCTCGGCCGAGCGCGGTGCGGTCACGGTCGACGACCTCGCGCTCTTCACCGGCCGGCTGTCCTCCGGCGCGCTCGCCTCCTTCGAGGCGACCCGGTTCCGCACGGGGCGCAAGAACGCGTTGCGCATCGAGGTGTCGGGCTCGCGCGGTGCGCTGGCCTTCGACCTCGAGCGGCTCAACGAGCTCGAGTTCTACGACGCGACGCAGCCCGCGACCGAGCAGGGCTTCCGTCGCATCCTCGTCACCGAGCCCGACCACCCGTACCTCGCGGCGTGGTGGCCGACCGGCCATATGCTCGGGTACGAGCACGGCTTCTCCCACCAGGTGCGCGACCTCGTGGCCGCGATCGCCGACGGGACGCAGCCGGAACCGTCGTTCGCCGACGGGCTGCACGTGCAGCGCGTCCTCGACGCGGTCGAGCAGAGCTCGGCGGCGGGCGGCACCTGGGTCACCGCCGCGGATTGATCCGCGGCCCGCTCACGACACGAAAGGGAATCGCGATGGCGCGACCGATCACGTTGTTCACCGGCCAGTGGGCCGACCTGCCGTTCGAGGAGGTGGCGAGGCTGGCGGGCGAATGGGGCTACGACGGCCTCGAGATCGCCTGCTGGGGGGACCACCTCGACGTCTCCAGGTGGGACGACGACGCGTACGTGCAGGGCCGGCTCGACATCCTCGAGCGCAACGGCCTGAAGGTCTGGACGATCTCCAACCACCTCGGTGGCCAGGCGGTGTGCGACGACCCGATCGACCAGCGCCACCGCGACATCCTCAACGATCGCATCTGGGGCGACGGCGACCCCGAGGGCGTGCGGCAGCGCGCCGCCGAGGAGCTGAAGGACACGGCCCGCATGGCCGCGAAGCTCGGCGTGAAGACCGTCACCGGCTTCACCGGCTCGTCGATCTGGAAGTACGTGGCGATGTTCCCGCCGGCGACGGCCGAGATGGTCGACGCCGGGTACGAGGACTTCGCCGCCCGGTGGAACCCGATCCTCGACGTGTTCGACGAGGTGGGCGTGCGCTTCGCGCACGAGGTGCACCCGTCGGAGATCGCCTACGACTACTGGACGACGGTGCGCACGCTCGAGGCCATCGGGCACCGCGAGGCGTTCGGCCTGAACTGGGACCCGAGCCACATGGTCTGGCAGGACCTCGACCCGGTCGGGTTCCTGTGGGACTTCAAGGACCGGATCTACCACGTCCACTGCAAGGACACGAAGAAGCGCCTCGACAACGGCCGCAACGGCCGGCTGTCGTCGCACCTGCCCTGGGCCGACCCGCGACGCGGTTGGGACTTCATCTCGACGGGCCACGGCGACGTGCCCTGGGAGAACGCGTTCCGCATGCTGAACGCGATCGGCTACGACGGCCCGCTGTCGGTCGAATGGGAGGACGCCGGCATGGATCGGCTCGTCGGCGCCCCCGAGGCACTGGGATTCGTGCGACGCCTGTCGTCGTACGAGCCCTCGGGGGCGGCGTTCGACGCCGCTTTCAGCTCCCGGTAGCGGGCACGGGCTCGCGCGGCGCCCGGGCTGCGCGAGCCCGAACCTCCTCCCGGGCGTCCGCGGGCGCGGCAGCGCCCGCGTGCCGGCTGCGCCCGGGCCGCGGTGCCGCGCGGCTCAGCCCCCGGCGAGCTCCACGAACCGGCGCAGCATGCGCCGCGGCGCGGTGACGGATGCCCCGCGCACGACGGTCGCGATCGCGTCGAGCTCCTCCGACGGGAAATATCCGTAGTCGCGGTAGAGCGTCGCCCGGGCGATGAAGTCGTCGGTCGTCACCTCGGGATGGAACTGGGTGGCGTAGACGCGCGCCCCCGCCCGGTACACCTGCACGGGGCATCCGGCCGACGAGGCCAGCAGCACCGCCTCGGCGGGCAGGACCGTCGTCGCCTCCTTGTGGCCGACGAGCGCCGTGAACGGCGCGTCGAGGCCGCCGGTGAGCGGGTCGGCGCGACCGGCGTCGGTCAGCGTGATCGCGACCGGGGCGACCGCCTCGCCGAACTCCGGCCCGACGGTGCCGCCGAGCACCCGGGTGAGCACGCCGATGCCGTAGCAGGTGTAGAGCACCGGCAGGTCGCGTTCGAGCGCGTGCTCGGCGAGCCGCACCAGGTCGGCCTCGACGTGCTGCTGCACGGGCGGCTTCTGCGGCTCGGGCGTGGTCACGTTGAACGGGCTGCCGCCGATGACGACGCCGGCGTAGTCGTCGAGGTCGACGGTGGCCAGGCGGTCGAGGTCGAGTCGGAGGTGGTGCAGCCGCTCGGCCGGGAGCTCGGTCGCCAAGCGCACCGACGCGACCTCCGCCTCCACGGCGGCCGGCTCCGGGCGCACCGAGAGCAGCAGGAAGGGCCGGTCGTCCACCATGCCTCCATCGTCCCGCTCCCCGGCGCACCCGCGCCACTCGTGTGACGCCGCGTCGCGCGCGCGGCACGCGCGAGCGGCACGCGGGAGTGGCAAGCGGGACGCGCTAGCGCGTCGGACGGGGTGCGCGCAAGGGGGGCTTCGGGCGCGTCGCCGCGTGGTTGTCTCGTGTCACCCCGAAAAACCAAGGAGCACGACATGGGATTCTTCGCATTCCTCATCCTCGGCCTCATCGCCGGTGCCATCGCCAAGCTGATCCTCCCGGGTCGCCAGGGCGGCGGCTGGTTCATCACCCTGCTGCTCGGCGTCGTCGGCGCACTGCTCGGAGGGTTCCTCGGCAGCGTCCTGTTCGGTGTCGGGCTGGAGGAGTTCTGGGACCTCGGGACCTGGCTCCTCGCCATCGGCGGCTCGATCGTCGTGCTGCTGATCTACGGCCTCATCACCCGAGGCAGCCGCCGCACCACCTGACGCAGGGCGGCGCGCTCCGGAGCGCGGTTCGGGATGCCGTGGGGGGATCCCGAACCGCGCTCCGTCGTGTCGGGGGAGCGGCGGGTCGGCGGCGTGCGCGGCGGCTCAGCGACAGGGCTCAGCGACGACGGCTCAGCGGCGGCGGCTCAGCGGCGGCGGCCGCGCTGCGACTTCGAACCCGAGCCGCGGCCCGGCTTCGCGCCCTTCGCGGGCTTGCCGCCCTTGGCCGGCTTCCCGCCCGCGCCCGGCTTCCCGCTGCCGGTGCCCTTCGCGCCGCGACCGGCGGGCTTCCCCGCAGGCTCGGCGGGCGGGGCATCCGACCCCCGCGAACTCCGCGTGGTGCGTCCGCGCACCACGCCCACGAACTCCTGGATGTCGTCGTCGTCGCGTTCCACCCGCCAGACCAGGGCGATGCGCGTGGGCGGGGCATCCTCGAGCGGGACCGCGACGACGTCGCGCCGCTGGTGCAGCCGCGCGATCGAGTGCGGCACGATCGCGTAGCCGGTGCCCGCGCCGACCAGTTCGAGCGTCATCGCCGGGTCGTCCTGCACGGGCGCCTGCGGCTCGCCCTCGAGATCCGCGAGCGACAGCGAGGCGGATGCGTCGGCGAGCGGATGCCCCTTCGGCAGCGCGGCGACCGCCACCTCCTCCCAGAGCGCGATGCGGTGGAGGCCCTCGGCGTCGGCGGGCAGTCGCACGAACGCGAGGTCGGCCTCGCCGGCCAGCAGCGCCGCCAGTTGCACGGGCTCGTCGACCCGGCGCGCATCGAGGGGCTGGTCGGGTCGACGCTCGCCCCAGGCGCGCAGCCACTTCGCGGGGCTCACGCCCTGCACGTAGTCGAGCCGCAGGACCATCCGTTCAGGCTATCGGGGTACGGTGGCAGGGTGAACCAGCAGCAGGGCAAGGCCCAGACGATGAAGGCGGAGACCGCGGCGAAGAAGCTCGGGATCCTCCTCGAGGCCGCCCCCGAGTCGTTCCGCGACGGGCTGGTCACCCGCGAGGAGTTCCTCGCCCTCCAGTCCGACCCGCCGGAGTGGCTGCAGGTGCTGCGCCGCGAGGGCCCGCACCCCCGCCGCGTCATCGCGGAGAAGCTCGGCATCTCGAACTCCGGGCTCGCCCGCGGCGGCGTCACCGAGTCGCTCACGACCGAGCAGATCAAGGAGCTGCTCGCGTCGCCGCCGGAGTGGCTCGTGCAGGAGCGCGCCACCCAGGCCGAGGTGCGCGCCGAGAAGCGTCGCGTCGCCGAGCGCGACGCCGAGCGCGCCGCCCGGCAGGCATCGGGCGGCGGCGGCCGCTAGGCGTATCGCGCGCCGAGCCACGCCACGAGGTCGCCGAGCTCGCGCTCGGAGATCGAGTGGCCGAGGCCTTCGTAGATGCGCGCGTCGAGGTCGACCTGCTCGGGCAGCCACGCCTGCGTGTGCGCGATGAGCTCGGGTGCGATCACGTCGTCGGCCGACCCGCGACCCCAGAACACCGGCGGCCGCACCTCGGCGAGCCGGTCGTCGCCGTCGCGCTCGCCGGGGAGCGCGAAGCCGGCGACCGCGGCCGCAAACGCGAACCGCGCCGGATCACGGCGCAGCAGCTCGATCGACATCGCGCCGCCCTGCGAGAAGCCCAGCAGCCCGATGCCCGTCGCCTCCGGGGCGGCTCGGTCGAGCCACTCGATCACGGCGGTCGTCGCCTGCTCGGCGCCCCCGACCGACTCGTCGGGTCCCTGGCCGAACAACGGGAACCACGCGTACCCGTAGCCGGCGTCGATCGGCGCGCGCACCGACGCGATCACGGGCTGCAGCGGCAGGTAGGGCGCGAGGCCGAACAGGTCGCCCTCGTGCGAGTTGTAGCCGTGCAGCAGCAGGAGCAGCGGGCGTCCCGCCCGGTCCTCCTCGCTCGCCGACCAGAGGACGGCCTCGTCATCGATGCGCATCCCGGCATCGTACGCGAGGCGAGCGCACCCGGTCGCACCCGGCCGCCGGGCGCCCGGTGGGGCAGAATCGACCCATGAGCGTGCGCACCCCGGATCCGGACTGGACTCCCGACGAGCCATCCGTGCCGCCGTCGACGAACCCCGGCTGGTTCAGCGACCTCGAGCTCGCCGAGATCCGCGGCCGGCTGCCGCTCTTGTACGTCGAGGCGCTGCCGGTGCGCGTCGACGGGCTCGGCCAGGTCACCGAGGTGGGGCTGCTGCTGCGCGCGAACGCGGTCGGCGAGATGACCCGCACGCTCGTCTCGGGCCGGGTGATGTACGGCGAGACGGTGCGCGACGCGCTGTTCCGCCACCTCGAGAAGGACCTCGGCCCGATGGCCTTCCCGCTGCTGCCGGCGAGCCCGGTGCCCGCGGCGGTGGCCGAGTACTTCCCGCTGCCCGGCATCTCGCCGTTCACCGACGAGCGCCAGCACGCCGTGTCGCTCGTCTACGTGGTGCCGGTCACCGGCACGTGCGAGCCGCGCCAGGACGCGCTCGAGGTGAGCTGGATGCCTCCGGCGGAGGCCGCGAGCGATGCCGTCGGCGCGGAGCTCGAGGGCGGGCGCGGCGTGCTGGTGCGCCAGGCGCTGGCCGCGGCGGGCGCGCTGCGCTAGCGGTGTCCCCGGTGGTCTCGACAGGCTCGACCACCGGTGGTTGAGCCTGTCGAAACCACGCGAGGCGCGGTCGCGGTCTCAGCGCACCAGGCGCACCTCGTGGATCTCCTCGCCGAGGAACGGCTGGTCCTGCTCGGCGCCGTCGACGACGAACCCGTTGCGGGCCCAGAAGCGGTGCGCGCGGGGGTTGTCCTCGGCGACCCAGAGGTAGGCCGGCTCGTCGCCGAGCGTCGCGTCGAACAGTTGCTTGCCGATGCCGGTGCCGTGGTAGGCGTCGAGCACGTAGATGAAGTAGAGCTCCCGCTCGCGCGGGGCGTCCTCGTCGCGGGCGGGACCGGCGCCGGCGAAGCCGACGATCTCGCCGTCGACGAGGGCGGCGTACTGCGAGTACTCCTCGCCGCGTTCGGCGAGGTGGTTCCAGAGCTCGGCCATGCGGCGCGGGGAGAGGTGCTCGAAGGCCGCGGCGCTGATCAGGTGGTCGTAGGTCTCGTGCCAGCAGGTGGCGTGGACGCGACCGAGCGCCTCGGCGTCGGAGTCGCGGATGGGGCGGATTGCTGCGTGGGCAACGACATTGGTGCTCATGAGAGCAAGGGTAGGCGAGGGTCCCTCGGGACGGAAATCGAGGGCGACCGCCCGGGCGCGTTGCCGGCTCAGGGTTGCCACCGGCCCGCCCGTCAGGGCTGGCGTCCCCGAGGAGCAGTGCAGGCCCGGTGCTGCGCGCGGCGGGGCATCCGTAGCTTCGAGCCATGCCTACCAAAACCACAGCAATCGCTGCTGCCGTCGGTGCGTCCGCACTCGCCGTCGGCCTGTCCGGGTGCTTCGCCGCAGGCGGCCCCGCTCCCGTCGGCTTCGACGGCGTCCAGTCCGCGACCATCCAGCTCGAGGCCGTCGGCACCTTCGTCTCGCCCGAGGAGGGCGGCTACGAGGCCGCCGGCCGAGGGTCGGGCTTCCTGATCACGCCCGACGGCCTCGCCGTCACCAACAACCACGTCGTCACCGGCGCCGGCACGCTCAAGGTGTGGCGGGGCGGCGACACCACGAACGAGTTGAGCGCGAAGGTGCTCGGCAGCTCGGAGTGCCTCGACCTCGCCGTCGTGCAGCTGGAGGGGAGCGGCTACCCGTTCCTCGACTGGCGCAAGGGCGACATCGAGACCGCGCTCGACGTGTACGCGGCCGGGTTCCCGCTGGGCGACCCGACGTTCACCGAGACGAAGGGCATCGTGTCGAAGGCGCAGACCGGCGGCGAGACCCCGTGGGCCTCGATCGACGGCGTCATCGAGCACGACGCGCGCATCCGCGGCGGCAACTCGGGCGGCCCGCTCGTCGACTCCGAGGGCGCCCTGGTCGGCGTGAACTACGCCGGCAACGACGCGCTCGACTACAACTACGCCATCCACCGCGACGCGGTCCTCGAGGTCATCGGCGACCTCGTCGACGGCGAGGACGTGCTCTCGCTCGGCATCAACGGCGAGGCGCTCGTCGACGAGGAGGGCACCGGCCTCGGCATCTGGGTCAACTCGGTCAAGTCCGGGTCGGTCGCCGACGAGGCCGGCGTCGAGCCGGGCGACCTGCTCACCTCGATGGAGGGCGTCAGCCTCGGCACCGACGGCACGATGAAGGACTACTGCGACGTGCTGCGCACCCACGGGCAGGACGCGACGCTGTCGGTCGAGCTGTACCGCCCGGCGGAGGACGCCTACTACCGCGGCCAGTTCAGCGGCGAGCCGCTGACCGCCGCGCCGGTGATCTCGAGCGGCTCCGCGGCCGACCCCGCTTCGGGCGACTACGTGACGGTGTCGGATGACTCGGGCGCCGTGACGTTCGAGGCGCCCACGTCGTGGACGCAGGTCGACGGCGCCGCCGTGACCGACGCGAACGGCACCGTCTGGGAGAGCGTCTCGGCTTCGCCCGACCTCGCCGGCTACCAGGGCTCGTGGGCCTCGCCGGGCGCCACGGTCTACGCGTCGCAGACGGCCGGGCTCACCCCCGACGCCGCGGCCGACCTGCTGACCGCCGGGCTCGCCGAGCAGGGCTGCGTGTCGAACGGCCGCGAGCCCTTCGACGACGGGTTCCACACCGGCGTGTGGGAGATCTTCACGGGCTGCGGCGGATCGGCGACCTACGTCGTCGTCGGCGCCAACGACTACGAGGGCACCTACACCACGGTCGTGGCGGGGCAGGCGATCGGCGACGCCGACCTGGCCGCGCTCGACCAGGTGCTCGCCACCTTCTACGCCAGCTACTGATCCTGCCGTTCCCGCAGACGGGACGAGGAGGGCGCCGCGGATGCGGCGCCCTCCTCGTGCGTGCGTGCTGCGGTCCCGACGGCGCCGCCACGGTTCGGACCATCCGTTTCGCCCGGGACATCCGATTGCACGGGTCCGAGGGGAAACGAGTGGTCCGAACAGGGGCGCGGTGAGGCAAGCGCGGCCGGCGAGGCCCGATCAGCCCTGCGCGCGGCGGTTCGTGCGGGAGTTGCGGTTCGGGGCGACGACGCTGCCGACGCGCAGCGGCGCCTTGCCCGCGGAGCGACCCGACGGCGACCCCTGGCCGCGCTGCGCGCCCGTGGTCTGGGCGCCGCGGCTGTGGCCGGAGCCGCGCTTCGGCGCGTTCGACTTCGCCTCGGCCGGACGGCCCGAGCGGTCGCGACGGGGACGGGCCGGGGCATCCGCACCCTGCTCGGCGCGCGCATCGCGGCCCTCGCCGCGGCCGCCACGGCCTCCGCGCGAGGAGCCGGCCGACTGGCCGGCGTCGCGGGCATCGCGCGCGGCGCGCTTGCGCTGCGCGTTGGCCCCCTGCGACCGGCCGCCGCCCTGCGGGGCGGCCTGGCGCGGCTCGGGCTTCACGTACGCCGCGACCTCGCCGACGAGGGCGGTGACCTGCGGGGAGTCGGTGGCGACGCGCTGCGGCTGGGCCGTGATCGCGGCCTTGCGCAGCAGCTTCTTCAGGTCGTCGAGCTGACCGGGCATGGCGATCGTGACGACGTCGCCCTCGCTGCCGGCGCGGGCCGTGCGGCCCGAGCGGTGCAGGTAGGCCTTGTGCTCCATCGGCGGGTCCACGTGGATGACCAGCTCGATGTCGTCGACGTGCACGCCGCGGGCCGCGACATCCGTGGCGACCATGACCTTCACCGAGCCGTCGCCGAAGGCGGCGAGGTTCCGGTCGCGCTGCGGCTGCGACAGGTTGCCGTGCAGGTCGACCGCGGGGATGCCCTGGTCGGTCAGCTTCTTCGCGAGCTTCTTCGCGTGGTGCTTGGTGCGCATGAAGAGGATGCGACGGCCGCGGCCGCTCGCGAGGGTCTTCACGAGGTCGTGCTTCGCGTCGGCGTCGGCCACCTCGAACACGTGGTGCGTCATCGCGGCGACGGGCGAGTGGGCCTCGTCGACCGAGTGCAGCACCTCGTTCTGGAGGTAGCGCTTCACGAGCTTGTCGACGCCGTTGTCGAGCGTCGCCGAGAAGAGCAGGCGCTGGCCGCCCTGCGGCGTCTTGTCGAGGATGCGCGTGACGACCGGCAGGAAGCCGAGGTCGGCCATGTGGTCGGCCTCGTCGAGCACGGTGATCTCGACGGCGTCGAGGTGCGCGAAGCCCTGCTTCATGAGGTCCTCGAGGCGGCCGGGAGTGGCCACGACGATGTCGACGCCGGCGTTCAGCGCCTCGACCTGGCGCTTCTGGTTGATGCCGCCGAAGATGGTCGTCGCCTTGAGGCCGTACGCGGCCGCGAGCGGCTCGATGGTGTTCGTGATCTGCGTGGCGAGCTCGCGGGTCGGGGCGAGCACGAGCGCCAGCGGACGGCCGGCGCGGCGGCGGCCGCCGGCGAGCTTCGTGCCGAGGCGCGCGACGAGCGGCAGCGCGAACGCGATGGTCTTGCCCGAGCCGGTCTTGCCGCGGCC
This sequence comes from Agromyces sp. MMS24-K17, assembly GCF_043950245.1. Taxonomy (GTDB): domain Bacteria; phylum Actinomycetota; class Actinomycetes; order Actinomycetales; family Microbacteriaceae; genus Agromyces. The sequence continues at coordinate 1,820,035 of NZ_CP171640.1, forward strand.
GAGCACGTCGCGCCCGGCGAGCGTGTCGGGCAGGGTGTCGGCCTGGATCGGGAACGGGGTGGTCTTGCCGTCGGCCGCGAGCGCGGCGACGAGCGGGGCGGGCACGCCGAGCGCGCCGAAGGTCAGGTCGGTCATGGAGATCCGTTTCGGGTGGTGCACCGCGGGCACGGCGGATGCCGCGACTCGGCGCGGCTCGAGGCCGCGATCCCGGCGGTGGGAGTCTGGCGAAGGCGCCGGTCGGCGCATCCGTTCGCCGTATGAAGTCGTCGGGCCGAAGGCCGGAAGCGTGTCTACGACGCAGGCCGCGCGAGGCGCAGGCCGTGAGCCACCATAGCGGATCCGGCTGGGAGGCGGGTCAGCGGGGCAGTCGCTCGCCCACCGGGACGTCCTCGCGGAGGGTGTTGCCCTCGGCCGCGAGGGGGCACGACCACGACGGGTCGTACGCGCACGAAGGGTTGTACGCGAAGTTCAGGTCGACGACCAGCGAGTCGCCGGCCGCGCCGGCGCCGAGGTCGGCGCCCTTCATCGTGTCGAGCAGGTAGCGGCCGCCGCCGTACGTGCCGCCGGGCGACCCCGCGAGGCGGTCCTTCACGGGAAGGAAGAGGCCCCCGGCGTAGCCGGTGATGCGCCAGACGTCGAGGGTGCCGAGGTAGGGGATGCGCACGGTGCCGACGAGGAGCATCGGGATGGCGCCGTCGGTGGCGGAGTCGACGACGACCTTGGTCGGCTCGGCCGGGCGGCGCACCTCGAGCTCGAACCGCCAGTCGGGGTCGTACCTGGCGACGGTGAGGCCGGTGAACCGCGACCGGTCGTCGGGCAGCAGCGGCGACGACGGATGCCCCGCGAACAGCTCGTCGCGGCCCGACTTCCACAGCTCGTGGCCGGCGGCCGGGTCGGTGGCGCTCAGGCGGCGGACACCGGCGTACAGCCCCGTGACGCGTCGACGCCAGTCGGCCAGCTGGAGCGCGGCGAGCGTGTCGATCATGCGGATGCCCCGCCCCCGGCGGAGGCCCCGTCGCGGCCGGGCACCCCTGCCGCGGCCTGCTCGGCATCCCACGTGCCCGGCGGGTCGAACGCCCAGCCGGGTGCGAGGGCCCGGAGCCTGGCGCCGCGCCACTGCCAGAACGCCCAGGTCGGGTACCAGAGCGCGGCGTCGCGGGCGGGCGACCCGGTGCTCGCGAGCAGCCGGTCGCGGTAGAGGGTGCGCCCGTCGGGCAGCGGCGAGATCGCCATGCGGTGGTCCCAGGTGTGGAACGCGGCGAGCGGCCCGGTGAGCGCGCCCCCGCCGTCGCGGAGCATCCGGACGCCCGTGGGCAGCCCGCCCGGGTAGGAGATGTCGACGAACTCCTCGCCGGCCGGCCAGCGACGGAGCGCCAGCGCCTGCAGCCGGTGCCGGCCCTCGGGCCACGTCGTCGGCAGCCCGTCGGCCTCGAGCGAGGCGAGGTCGAGCCAGGGCGCGACGACCTCGCGGAGCACCGCCGGGCTCCGGATGGCGCGCCACGCGGCATCCGCCTCGCAGTCGAGCGTCAACTTCAGCAGCACCCGCATGACGAGAGCGTAGGCCGCGGCGGCAGGCCGGGCAACGGACCCGCCGGGCGGCCCGCGGGACGGCGACGGAGGCCACGCCGGCAGGCGTCGGCGCCCGGGGCGCGGTCAGCCGCCGCGAATAGACTCGCGCGCATGTCGGAAGCGCTGTGGTGGCTGCCCTCGCTCGTCGTGTTCGGCGCCGCCGCGGCGGCCGTGGTGGTCGCCGCCGTCGGAGCGCGCCGGCTCTCGGCGCGGCGCGGCCGGCGCGCGCTCGACGACGCCCACCGCGACGAGGTCGCCGCGAAGGGGCTCATCGTCCGCGCCGACGAGGCGATGCGGGAGGCCGAGCGCGGCGCCGGATTCGTCGAGGCGCGCTTCGGCGACGCCGCGGCCGCCGCCTACCGCGCCGAGGTCGCGCGCGCCGGCGGGCCGATGCGCGAGGCGCTCCTGCTGCAGCAGCGCCTCGACGACGCCGAGCCCGACACCGCCGCCGAGCGGCGCGCCCGGAGCGCGCGGATCGGCGACCTCTGCGGGTCGGTCCTGTCGATCCTGGAACGAGCGGATGCCGCGGTCGCGGCCCTGCGCGACGCCGAGGCCGGAGCCCTCGAGCACGGGCCCCGGCTCGCCGAGTCGATCGCCGAGCTCGACGGGCGGCGGCGCGACGCCTCGGCGGTGCTCGACGGGCTCGCCCAGCGGGTCGCGCCGGAGGAGACCGCGTCGGCGCGGGCGGCCGCCGAGCGCGCGGCGCAGGCGCTCCTCACGGCGCGGGCACTGCTCGGCGGCGCGGATGCATCGCCCGCCGACGTCGTGCGCGCGGCGACCCTGCTCGAGCGCGCCCGTGCGGACGTCGCCGAGGCGGAGGCCGCCGAAGCCGTGGTCGACCGTGCCGAGGCCGACGTGCGCGCCGCCGCCGACGCCCTGCGCGCGGACCTCGCCGAGGCACGCACCGAGGCCGCCGCGCTCGGCGGACCCGGCGACGGCGCCGATCCGGCACTCGCCGCCGCGCTCGTCGAGCTGGGCCGGGCGATCGCCGCCGGTTCCGCGGCGCTCGTCGAGGAGGCCCCGGGCCCGGCGCGTCCGACCGCGCGACTGGCCCGCGTCACCGCGCTCGCCGACCGGCTCGGCACCGCCCGCGCGGAGGCGCGGAGGGCCGGCGGCCGACTCGACGGGGCCCGGTCGGCGCTCGGCGGCGCCATCTCGGTCGCCGAGCACGCGCTGGAGGCGGCGGCCGACGCCATCGCGCACGGACGGCCGGGTGCCGATGCCCGCACCCGGTTCGCGGAGGCCGAACGACAGCTCCGGCTCGCGCGCCAGGAGCCCGACCCGGTCGCCGCCCTCGACGCGGCCCGCCGGGCCGCGGCGCGCGCGGCCGACGCCGAGGCGCTCGCGCGCTACGGCGGACCACCCGGTGGTTTCGACAGGCTCGACCACCGTGGGTAGCCTGAGCGGATGACCCGAGCCGACGCCCCCGCCCCGCTCGCCGCCGTCGACCCCGCCGCCGCGCCGCAGGCGCGGTACCAGGTGCGGTTCGACACCGGGGCCGACGGGCTCGCCCGCATCTCCGCCGGCGCGCAGGTCGTCGTGTGGGTCGATCCGCTCGGCACCGCCGAACCGCCGCTCGACGCGATCGCACCCGCCGACCCGGGTGCCGAGCCCGCCGTGCTCCTCGCCGGGTTCGTCGACGCTGCGGCGACCGCACGCTGGATCCTCGACGAGCAGGAGCGGCTCGGCCGTCGCGCCTACCTCGCCGTCGTCGCCGCCGGCGCGGGCGAGGGCTTCGCCGCCCTCGACGTGCTCGCCGCGGGCGCCGTCGTCGACGCGCTCACGACCCTCGGCATCGACGACACCTCTCCCGAGGCGGCCGTGGCGTCGGCCGCGTTCGCGGGGCTCCGCCGTGCGGTGCGGCACCTCTCGACGGCGTCGGCCGCCGGGCGCGCGGCGTCGGCCGCGGGGCGGTCGCACGAGGAGCTGGTGCAGGCGGCGACGCTCGACGCATCCGATGCCGTGCGGGTCGTCCGCGCGGGCGCGACCGACTGAGCGCAGGCGAGCCGGAGCGGCGCCGGCCGCGAAACGCCCGAGCGGCCGGAACCGGATACGGCGCGGCTCAGGCCGCGGCGTCAGCCCGGGTCTTCGACGACTGCCGGGCGCGGTGCGCGCGCACCTTCGCCCGGTTGCCGCAGCGCTGCATCGAGCACCAGCGCCGGGTCGCCGCGCGCGACGTGTCGAGGTACACGTAGTCGCAGTCCTCGGCGCTGCACTCGCGGATGCGGGCCAGGTGGTCGGGGGAGAACAGGTCGACGGCGTCGCGCGCGATCGTCGCGAGCGCCTGCCCGACGGTCTGCACCGAGCGGCCCGCCTGGCGGGAGCCGCCGCCGAGCACCGGCGGGATGTCGGGGGTCGCGGCGAACAGGTTCACCGTGTCGACGTCCTCGCTGCGGAGGTGCTCGCCGCGGCTCGCCGACAGCGCCAGCCGCGCCACGGCGTCGCGGAGCGCGACGGCGTCGAACAGGTCGCGCGTGCGCGCCGCGCCGACGGGCATCGGGAACCGCTCCTGGAGCCACGCCGACAGGTCGTCGGGGCTGTGCAGGCCCTCGTGCGCGACCGCCTCGCCGCGGCCGATCGACCCGGTGTACGCGAAGTCCAGCGCGAACGAGCCCGAGTCGAACCACCACCGCAGGCCGTCGGGGGACGTGAGCCACTGGCCGACTGGGGGAGCGACGGTGGAGACGGGCACCCGCACAGCGTAGCGGTTCAGGGAAGGGGTGGACTCGCCGCCTTCCGACGCATCGCGGGAGTGATCTCACGGCGCCGCCAGACGATGAGGTTGGCCCGGTCGAACCCGCGCCGGCAGAGCCCGCAGCTGAGCGGCCGGACCGGCTGCCGGTACCGGTAGTGCACGTGCCCGACGGGGCAGCGGCCCACCCAGGGCGCCAGGTCGTCGGCGACCTCGCCGTCGTGCGTGCGGCGGCCGACGTAGCCCAGGCCCGCCGCGATCTGCGCCCACTTCGGTCCGTGCCCGGCACGCGGCCCGGCGAGGGCGTGCGCCACCTCGTGCAGCAGGATCTGGTGCACCTCGTCGTCGTCGTACCGAGCCGCGAGGTACCGCGACACCGAGATCTGCTTCGTCGTGTAGTTGCAGAGGCCCGCACGCTTCTTCGCGTGGTCGAAGCCGAACGACCAGACATCGGGATCGAGGTGCAGCGCGATCAGGGCATCCGCCCAGCGCCGCACCCGCTCCAGATCCGCCATGGTCAGAGGGTACTCCGGGGCATCCGTCGTCGGACAGGTGCGACGCGCCCGTCGTCCCGGTCGCGCGGCGGCCCGCTCAGCCGGCCGGCGCGAGCGGCACCGCGTACAGCCGGTCGTCGCCGGGTGCGGGGGAGCCGCGCCCGTCGGTGTTGTTCGACAGGAACCACAGCTCGCCGCCGACGACGGCGACGTCGCGGATGCGACCGAACTCGCCGGTGAACCAGGGCGTGGCGGCGGGCGGACCGCCCTGGGTCGCCGGCGCCGCCGACCAGATGCGCTCGCCGCGGAGCGCGGCGAGGAAGAGCGTGTCGCCGCCGACCGCGAGCCCGCTGGGGCTCGCCTCCGAGGTCGCCCACTGCAGCACGGGCTCGGTGAACCGGGAGTCGCCCGAGACGCCCTCGACGATCGGCCAGCCGTAGTTCGCGCCGCGGGTGATGAGGTTCAGCTCGTCCCACGTGTTCTGCCCGAACTCGGTGGCCCAGAGCCGGCCGTCGGCATCCCACGCGAGGCCCTGCACGTTCCGGTGCCCGAGGCTCCACACGTGGTTGCCGAACGGGTTGCCGGGCGCGGGCGCGCCGTCGGGGGTGAGGCGCAGGATCTTCCCGGCGAGGGAGGCCGGATCCTGCGCCGGGTCGCGCAGCGCGGCGTCGCCGGTCGACGCGTAGAGGAAGCCGTCCGGCCCGAACCCGAGCCGGCCGCCGTCGTGGTTCGACGCCTTCGGGATGCCGGTGAGGATCGGCTCGGGCGCGCCGAGCGCGAGGGAGCCGCGCTCGCCGGTGACCGTCATGCGCACGATCCGGTTGTCGGCCTCCGCGGTGTGCATCGCGTAGAGGCGGTCGGGGCGCGTGCCGTTGCCGGCCAGGTACGCGAGGCCGAGCAGGCCACCCTCGCCGCTCGCGACGACGCCGGGCACCTCGCCGGCGACGCGCGTCGAGCCGTCGGCGAGCACCTCGACCACGCGGCCGGTGTCGCGTTCGCTCACGAGCACGCCGCCGTCGGGCAGGACCGCGATCGACCAGGGCGACACGAGGTCGGTCGCGAGGACGCGCGGCGAGCCGGACGGCTGCACCGCCACGGGTGGCGGAACCGGCGTCGGCGGTGCGGTGAGGGTCGACGGGGGCGGTGACGGCTCGGGGATGGGGGTCGCGGTGGGCGTCGGCACCGGGCCGGCGGTGCAGGCGGCGAGCCCGAGCAACGCCGCGACGGCGACCAGCGATGCGCCCGACCGATGCATCCTGCCAGTCTCGCCTGCCCGGCGGCAGAATGGGAGGGTGCCCCAGCGGATCGACCTCAACTGCGACCTCGGCGAGTCCTTCGGCGCGTGGCGGCTCGGCGACGACGCGGCCCTGTTCGCGGTCGTGTCGAGCGCCAACGTCGCCTGCGGGTTCCATGCGGGCGACCCCCTGACGATGCGCGACAGCGTCGCACTGGCGGTACGCCACGGCGTGGCGATCGGCGCGCATCCGGGCTACCGCGACCTCCAGGGCTTCGGCCGACGCGAACTCGGTGCGTCGCCCGACGAGCTCGCCGCGGAACTCCTCGCCCAGCTCGGCGCCCTCGACGCGCACGCCCGTGCCGCGGGCACCCGCGTGCGCTACGTGAAGGCGCACGGCGCGCTCTACCACCGGCTCGGTGCCGACCCCGATGCGGCGGCGGCTTTCGCCGGCGCGCTCGCCGCGTACGACGCCTCGCTGCCGATCCTCGGAGCGGCCGGCAGCGCGCTGGAACGGGCGGCGGATGCGGCGGGCCTGCGGTTCGCCCGCGAGGCGTTCCTCGACCGGGGCACCCGGCCCGACGGCGCGCTCGTGCCGCGCGGCGAACCCGGCGCGGTGCTCACCGACCCCGATCGGGCGGCGGCCCGCGCGGTCGAGCTCGCCGGACGCGACGACGTCGACTCGCTGTGCTTCCACGGCGACACCCCCGGTGCCGCGGCCGTCGGGCGGGCGGCGCGGGCGGCGCTCGAGGCGGCGGGGTTCGCGGTCGAGCCGTTCGCGGCGCCGCTCGCGCCCGAGACGCTCGCATCCGGGCCCGCGGCGTGACCCGTCGCATCCTGCCGAGCGGCGACGCCGCGCTCCTCGTCGAGTGCGCCGACCTGCCCGAGGTGCTCGCCCTGCACGACACGCTGGCGGCCGACCGCCCCGAGGGGCTCGTCGAGCTGGTGCCCGCTGCACGCACCGTGCTCGTCGTCGTCGACCCGGCACGGCTGCCGCTCGAGTCGGCGGCGAGCTGGATCCGCCGGGCCGTCGTCGGCGGCGCACGCCCCGGCGCGGCGGCGGGCGCCGACGACGTGCTCGTGCCGGTGGCGTACGACGGGGAGGACCTGACGGCCACCGCCGACCTCCTCGGCATCGGGGCGGACGACCTCGTCGCGGCCCACCTCGCGGCGCGCTGGCGGGTCGCGTTCATCGGGTTCGCGCCCGGGTTCGGCTACCTCGTCAGCGACGACTGGCCGTACGAGGTGCCGCGCCTGGCGACGCCGCGTACGCGGGTCCCGGAGGGCGCGGTCGCGCTCGCCGGACCGTTCTCGGGTGCGTACCCCCGGCAGAGCCCCGGCGGGTGGCGGCTGATCGGGCGCACCGCGGCCGCGCTCTGGGACCCGGCCGCCGACGCGCCGGCGCTCCTCGAACCCGGCCGCACGGTGCGGTTCACGCGGGCGGAACCGGCGCCGGCGCCGGAGCCGCAGTCCGAACCGGAGGCCGGCGCGTGAGCGCCCTCGACGTACTCGCGACCGGCGCCCTCGCCCTCGTCGAGGACCTCGGCCGTCCTGGCCTCGCGCACCTCGGCGTCACCCGTTCGGGCGCGCTCGACCGCGGCGCGCTCGCGCTGGCGAACCGGCTCGTCGGCAACCCCGACGACGCCGCCGCCGTCGAACTCGTCGGCGGCGGCTTCCGGGCCCGCTTCGACGGCGAGGCGTGGTTCGCGCTCACCGGCGCGTGGGGCGGCATCCGCCTCGACGGGCGGCGCCTCGCGCCGTACACCGCAGCCCGCGCCGCGGCCGGCGCCGAGCTCGAGGTCGGGCCGCCGGAGCGGGGCATCCGCTCGTACCTCGCCGTGCGCGGCGGCCTCGACGTGCCCGCCGTGCTCGGGTCGCGCTCGCGCGACACGCTCGCCGGGCTCGGGCCCGAACCCCTCCGCGCGGGCGACCGCCTGCCGGTCGGCGCCGAGCCCGGGGCATCCGTGCCCGTGCTCGACGTCGAGGCCGCCTACCCGCCGCCCGCCGGGGTCGTGACGATCGCGCTCCTTCCGGGGCCCCGCGCCGACTGGTTCACGGATGCCTCCCGCGCCGCGCTCTTCGACCGCGACTGGCGGCTCTCCGCCGACGCCGACCGGGTCGGCGCCCGGCTCGACGGCCCGCCGCTCGAACGACGCGTGACCGGGGAGCTGCCGAGCGAGGGGACCGTGCCCGGGTCGATCCAGGTGCCGCCGTCGGGGCTGCCGACCATCCTGCTCGCCGACCGGCCGGTGACCGGCGGCTACCCCGTGATCGCGGTCGTCGCGCCCGACGCGCTCGACCTCGTGGCGCAGCTGCGGCCGGGGCAGGGCGTGCGGTTCCGGCACCGCTGAGGGCCCGAGGCTCAGCCCTTCGGGGCGAACACCGACCGCGACGGCGTGGGGCTCGGCACCGCGGTCGCGTCGGTCGCGATGCGCGCGCCGGCGATGAAGCGGCGCAGCTCGTCGCCGTCGACGAGCTTCGCCGGCGACGGGTCGCTCGCGAGCCGGCGGGGCATGCCGGCGAACGGCAGCTCGTGCGCCGAGGCGAACATCACGATGTTGCCGAACCGCCGGCCCTTGAGCATCGCCGCGTCGGCCGCGATCGCGACGTGCGGGAACACGTGCACCATCGTCGCGGCCTGGCTGCGTGCGAACGCCAGCCCCGCGCCGTCGGCGACGTTCACGGCGACGATGCCGGTCGGCGCGAGCCGGCGCGCGATCAGCTCGTGGAACTCGGCGCTCGTCACGTGCGCGGGCGTGCGGGCGCCGGCGAAGACGTCGACCACGGCGATGTCGACCGCGCCGTCGAGCCCGGCGGGCAGCTTCGCGAGCACGTCGCGGGCGTCGCCCTGGCGGATGCGCACCTGCGCGCCGCGGGGGAGCGGGAGGTGCTCCCGCACGAGCTCGACCAGGTCGCGTTCGATCTCGACGACCTGCTGGCGGGAGCCGGGCCGGGTCGCCTGCACGTACCGCGGCAGCGTGAGGGCGCCGGCGCCCAGGTGCAGCGCCGTGATCGGCTGCCGTTCCGGGGCGACGAGGTCGATCGCGTGCCCGATGCGGCGCACGTACTCGAACTCGAGCCACTCGGGGTGCTCGAGGTCGACGTGCGACTGCGGCGTGCCGTCGACGAGCAGGGTCCACGAGCCCGGCCGGTCGCGCGACTCCTCGAGGCGGGCGATGCCGCCATCGTTCGGCAGGCGGCGTTCGAAGGCGGAGGCGGCGGGCACGGATGCCACGCTACCCGCGAGCGCCGACCCGTCGTCGCCGTCGTGGTGGCCCGGGACTCAGCAGGCGTCCCACAGCACGAAGTCGAGGCGGGGCCCGGTCAGCACCTCGACCGGGAACGGTCCCTTGGCCCGCAGCCGTTCCTCGAGTCCGCGGGGCAGGCCGTCGGGCGCGGCGACCAGCACGGTGTTCCCCTCCTCCTGCGTCGACACGACGTTCGCGTCGCCCGCGACGAGGAGCTCGGCGGCCGGGCGGGCGCGGGCGATCGCACGGGCGAGCGCGCGCAGGCGGTCGAGCCCGGCGGCGTCGGCCACGTTCGCCACGAGCACCCCGTGCGGCGCGAGCCGGTCGAGGCACGCCGACAGGAACGGCACGTCGGTGACGAACCCCGGCGGCACGAGGCCGGTGTAGAGGTCGAGCACCACGACGTCCACGAGCGGGCGACCGGCGAGGTCGCGCACCGCGCGCGAGGCATCCGCCACCACCGTCTCGATGTCGGCGCCCCGCGGGAGGGGGAGCCGGTCGAGCACGATGCGGAGCAGGTCGGCGTCGTGCTCGACGACGACCTGGTGCGAGCCCGGCCGCGTGGCCTCGACGTACCGGGGGAGCGTGAACGCGCCGCCGCCGAGGTGCAGGGCGCCGATCGGCGCCCCGGGGTCGGCGACCGCGTCGAGCACGTGCCCGATGCGCTGCGCGTACTCGAAGAACAGCCGCGTCGGGTCGGCCGGGTCGACGTGCGACTGCGCCACGTCGTCGACGAGCAGGGTGAGGCCCGACGGCGAGAACACGTCGGCCTCGAATTCGATGCGGCCCATGCGGGCATCGTCCCACGCCGGCGCGCGCCGCGCGGCGCCCGCCGGACCGAATGAGCAATGCCTACCCATGTCACCGGGCGCCCGGTCGTGTCAGGCTCGGTGCACGCAGGACGAAGGTTCCCCGAGACCGAGGAGGCGGCATGCCCGAGATGTACGACCGGCTGGGCGGTCCCGACGGCGTGCGCACCGCGGTGTCGGTGTTCTACCAGCGTGTGGTCGCCGACCCCGAGCTCTCGCCCTGGTTCGAGGGCATCGACCTCGACCGACTCCAGGCGCACCAGCGCGCGTTCCTCGCCGCCGCGTTCGGCGGACCGCAGGTGTTCTCCGGGCGGTCGCTCTCGCAGGCGCACGCCGGGCTGGAGGTCACCGACGCCGCGTTCGACCGGATCGTCGAGACGCTCATGACCGCCCTCGACGACCTGGGCGTCGACCAGCAGGCCGTGGTCGCGGTCGGCGAGCGGCTCGAGGCGGTGCGCGGCGAGATCGTCACCGCGGGGCCGGGCGGGGACCTGGGCTCCGGCGCGGCCGCCGGCGCCGGCGCAGCCGCCGCTCCCGGCGCCGGGAGCGGCGGCTGCGCCGGCGCCGTCAGCGCTGGGGCGATCCCGTCGGCGGCGACGTCCTGAGCTCGTGCCGCCCGCGGATGCCGAGCTTCGCGTAGGTCGACTGCAGGTGGTTGTTCACCGTCCGCGGTGACAGGAACAGCCGGGTCGCGATCTCGTTCGAGCTGAGCCCCTGGGCGGCGAGCGAGGCGATCTCGCGCTCGCGCGGCGTGAGCGGTTCGGCGCCGTCGGAGAAGGTGAGCTTCGGCGTCCGCGCGCCCTCGCACGCCGCCGACAGGGTCGCCGCGTACTGGAGGTCGGCGGTCGCCTCCCGCCCGAGTCCCGCCGCCTTCGCGGCGTTCCCGGCCGAGGCGAACGCCTCTGCGGCGTACAGCAGGTGGCCGATCGCCTCCCACGCCTCGCCCGCCGCGCGCAGGGCGATGGGGTCGCCGGATGCCTCGGCCCGCGCATGCGCCAGGCGACGCCCGAGCGCGGCGCATCCGGTCGCTGGCAGCGCGGCGAGTCGCTCGGCGGCGACGGCGGCGTGCGCGCGCGTGCCGATGCGGGTGAGGTGGTGGAGCAGCCCGGTGGCGACGTAGACGGCGCCGCGCGGGGCGAGCACGTCGACCCGGGCGAGCAGGACCCGCGCGGCCGCCTCGACGTCGCCCTCCGCGGCGTGGATCCACGCGTCGGCGAGGGCGGTGACGGAGTTGTCGTCCTCGAGGCCGGCGACGATCCGAGCCCGGTGCTCGCGGGCCCGCTCGGCGTCGCCCTGCTCGGCCGCGGTGATCGCGAGGAACCCGAGGGCGGGCTCGCGCAGCGACGCCGGGCCGTGCAACTCGGCGCCGCCGACCGTGTCGCGGAACCACCGGGCGGCCGTGTCGAGCCGGCCGGCCTGCCAGGCGAGGCGCCCCATGAGGAACTCGTCGAGGCGCGCGGTGAGGTGGTCGTCGTTGCGGATCGCGTCGTGCAGCGAGGCGAGCGTCGTCGCGCGTGCGTCGGCGAGCCGGTCCTCGGCGATGAGGGCGTGCGCGAGCACGAGCTGCGCGCGCCGGGTCGGCACGACCGCCCCCGGCTCGTCGGTGTACGCGATGGCCCGGCTCGCGGCGTCGATCGCCGCGGCGGCCTCGTTGTGCGAGGCGAGCGGCATGGCGCGGGTGAGGTCGAGCACCGCGCGCTCGGTCGGGCTGTCGCCGGATGCCCCGGCCGCCACGTCGACCATGCGGAGGGACTCGTCGACCCGTTCGAGGTTCAGCAGCAGGATCGACTTCGCGATCGACAGCGTCGCGGCCTGCCCGGGCAGCACCGCCTGCACCTCGTCGAGCAGGTCGATGCCGCGCTGCTGGCCGAGCGGGTCGCCGCCGAAGACGTCGCTGCGCACGGAGGCGATGGCCGCGACGAGCTCCGGTGGGGCACCCGCCTCGGCGGCGGCGACGTCGGCGCGATCGAGCTCGGCGAGGGCCTCCTCGCCCCGTCCGAGCGACCAGAGCAGCTGGGCGTGCAGGAGCCGGGTGCCGCCGTCGGTCGCGCCGGCCGTGATGGCGGCGGCGACCAGGCGCTCCGCCGTGCGGTGGTCGTGCGCGAGCCGGGCGAGCCCGGCCGACCGGGCCAGCAGCTCGGGGTCGCTCGGCCGGCCCGCGTCGAGCCGCCACATCGCGATGCGCAGCTCGTCGCTCGGGTCGGTCGGGCGGGAGGCGAGCAGGTCGGCCTGCTCGAGCAGCAGCGCCATCGCCCGGATCCGCGGCATCGACTCGCGCACCGCGGCGGCGTAATGCGGGTGCGACAGCCGCACCCGGATGCGCGGCGTCGACTCGTCGAGTTGGATCAGGCCGCGCAGCTCGAGCGAGGCGAGGGCCTCGAGGGCGCCCGGCCGGGCCAGCTCGTCGAACGCGAGGGGCTCGCAGAGGGCGAGCCGCTCGACCACGTCGCGTTCCGCATCGCCGAGGGTGCGCAGCCTGGCCTGGATGAGGTCGCGCAGCGCGGGCGTGGCGACCGGTTCGCCGTCGAGCTGCCAGAGCCCGTCGGCCTCGACGAGCGCGCCCGAGCGGTGTGCGCCGATGGCGAGCTCGCGCAGGTACAGCGGGTTGCCCTGCGCCGCGCGGTGCAGTTCGACGGCGTCGCGATGCGCGACCGGCCCGCCGAGCACCAGCGCCAGCAGTTCGCCGACCTCGTCGACGTCGAGCGGTGGCACGTCGAGGCGCACGCTGTCGCCGGCCGACGCGACGGCGAGCAGGGCGTCGGGGAGCGGGTCGCCCTCGCGGACGGTCGCCGCGAGGCGGAGCACCCCGGCCTCGACCAGCTGCGCGAGCAGGGTGGCCGACACCGGGTCGACGACCGTGATGTCGTCGACGGCGGCCACGACCTCGCGCCCGCCGCCGATCGCGCGGATCGCCTCGGCGGCCGAGGCGAACAGGCCCACCGGATCGGCGGCCGCAGACACCAGCGACCCGGGTTCGCGCGCGAGTGCCGGAGCGAGGGCAGCGAGCGGCACCGCACTGAGCGCCGGGTTGCCGCTGAGCGGCACGACGACCCGGCCGCCGTCGGCGAGTCCGTCGGCGATGGCCCGCACGAGGCGGCTCTTGCCGATGCCGCTCGGCCCGTACGCGAAGAGGGTGCGGGCGCCGTTCGACAGTCCCGCGACGCCCCGGCCGACGAGCGACGTGCGCCCGATGAGCGGCCACGCCTCGTCGAGTGCCAGCGCTCGGGCCGACGCGGCCCCCTCCCCTGACGGACCCATCCTGCCCTTCCGGTCACCCGGCCTCCGGCCGATCGGTTCAGGGTACGCCCGCGCTCCGACCCGGCGACAGCATCAGGGCCACCCCTGAACGAGGGTCAAGATGAGCAACCGTCCTCCGCGGCGTGAGCAATCCGGCCGGACCGCTGAGCAACCCCGGCCGCGCCGTGAGCAAGCGCCCCGGGGGAATGAGCAGGCCATGCCCATCCGCCCGGGTGCCGCGCGGCGGAATCCTCGGTCGTGGCGCCGATGCGCGCCCCGAGACCACCGAGGAGACACCATGCGGTACCCGCTCACGACGCCGGCTGAGGATGTCCGGCGCCACCCCCGATCCGTCCGCTCGCGGCTCGCCGCGCTCGCGCTCGCCGCCGGCGTCGTGGGTGCCGCGGTTGCGACGCCGCTGGTCGCGCACGCCGACGAGGCGACCGCACCCGACGCCGTCGTGCAGGATGCCCCGGTCGCCGAGGCCCCGGCGGCGGAGACGGCGTCGGATCCCACGGCCGAGCCGGTCGGCGCCGAGGCCGAGTCGTCCGAGGTCGGCGAGGGCGCGTCGGATGCCCCGGCCGAGGATGCGACCGACGGGGACGGGGCTGCCGATGCGGAGGACGCGGCCGCGGAGGACGCTGCCGCGGAGCAGGCCGATGCGGCAGGTTCGGGCGCCGTGGGTGAGGCCGCTGCGCAGCGCGGCGGCGGCGAGGCATCCGCACCGGCGGCGAAGGGCGTCGCAGCCGGCAGCGCGGACCTGGCGGGCGCAGACGCGGGCCTGCCGATCGCCAACGACGACCACTACGAGATGGTCGAAGGCACGACGCTCGTCGTCGATGCGCCCGACGTGCGGGCGAACGACGTGAACCCGCTCGGCGGATTCTGGCAGGTCGACGACGGCACGGCGCCGACCGTGGGCACGCGGTCCTGGAGCACGAACGGCTTCACCTACACGGCGCCCGTGGGCTTCGTGGGCACCGCGTCGTTCACCTACGTGCTGCGGAACGCGGCCGGGCGCAGCGAGTGGGCCACGGTGACGATCGACGTCCGGCCCGCCGGCACCGAGGTGCTGCTGCCGCCGATCGCCGAGAACGACGCCTACTGGTACCAGCTGAGCACGCCGCTCTTCATCGCGGCGACCGGCATCGTGGCGAACGACGACGTCAAGGGCCTCGCCGGCACCGTCTCGATCGCCTACGCGTCGCCGCAGATCGGCACGGTCGAGCTGGCGCCCGACGGCGGCTTCCTCTTCACGCCGGTCCCGGACACCGGCGGGAGCCAGTGGTTCCGGTACCGGCTGTGCACGTCCGCCGGCTGCGCCGAGGCCGAGGTGACGCTCGCCCTGGCGGCGACCGGGCAGGACCCCTCGGGTCCGTCCGCGCCGCCGAGCGGCGAGGAGCCCGGCGACCCGACCGAGCCGACCGAGCCGACCGACCCGGCCGACCCGGCCGACCCGGCCGACCCGACCGACCCGACCGAGCCCACCGGCGACCCGGGCGACGACTCGACGACCACGACCGCCACCGCCACCGCCACCGGCGGCGACGAGCCGGCCGACGGCCCGACGCCCGACCCGGGCTCGACGCCCGCCGCCGTGCCCACCTCGACCGTGCGCGAGGAGACCGCCGCGCTCGCCGACACCGGCCCCGAGGCATCCGCCCCGCTCGTCGTCGCGCTCGGCGCGCTGGCGCTGGGCGTGCTGGTCCGGCTCGCCGGCCGCCGCCGCATCGCGGGCCGCGCGGCCCGCTGAACGACGAGCACGAACACGAACGCGACCACCGAACACGAATACCGAACACACCGGGCGATCGACCGATCGACCCACCACGGACATCACGTCCACCGACACGAAGGAACACGATCATGAACCTCTTCAAGCAGTTCGGCGACATGGCCCAGATGGTCCAGGCCGCTCCCGGCCTCATCGACTCGGCCAACCAGCTCGCCGACCAGTCGGCCGCGTACCGGGCCCAGATGGACCTGCAGGCCGTCCAGGCCCTGACCGCCCAGCCGCAGCCGGGCAACCTCGAGCCGATCGCCGGCGTCGACCTCGAGCGCTACGCGCGCATCGTCAAGGGCATCTCCGCCTACGGCTACGACGAGACCCGGCTGCCCGAGGTGGCGAGCCTGTTCGCCGTCGACGCCGAGTCCTGGGCGGCCGCCCAGGCCGGCTGGGGTGCCCGCATCCAGGTCGACCGCGGCGTCGGCCGCCGGTTCAACGAGCTCTACCAGGTGGTGTGACATGGGCTTCCTGAAGGACCTCACGACCCTCACCCGGCAGGCGAACCAGGGCTACGCGCGGATGGACGTCGGCGCGAGCCTCGCCCAGGCGCAGGCCTCGATCGACCAGGCCAATCGCATGATGGCGGCGAGCGTGCCGCAGGCCACCGACCCCTCGCTCGAGCCGCGCCGGATCCGCACGACGGCCACCGTCATCGGGGCGCGCCAGCTCCCGATGATGCTGGGCGTGCACCTCATCGTCGAGCTCGACGTGCACGTCCTCATGCCGGGCGGCGTCCCGATGCCGGCGACCCGCACCGAGCAGGTCTCGGCGCTCCAGCTGGCGGCGGTGCAGCCGGGCGCGCAGCTGCCGGCCAGCATCGTGCCGGGGCATCCCGAGACGCTGCGGATCGAGTGGGCCGCCTGACGCGGGCCGCCCGCGGTGCCGAGGCCCTCGCCGGATTCCCGGCGGGGGCCTCAGCCGCGTTCGACGCGGTCGGCCTCGAACGCGTCGAGCGCGGCGGCCAGCAACTGGTCGCGGTCGAGGCCGGTCGCCGCGGCCAGCGCGGCGATGCGGGCTTCGAGGGCGGGCGAGGCGGGCGCGGTCGGTGCGGATGCCTCGGCGGGTGCGGATGCCCCGGCCGGCGCGGATGCCTCGACCGGCGGTGCCGCGAGGGGTTCGCCGCCGCCCGCGGCCGCGCCCACGGGGTCGCGCAGGAAGAGCGCGAGCACCGGCACGACGATCGTGCCGAGCGCGTCGAGGATCGCGATGACCCCGAACCAGCGCCAGTAGGTCTCGCCGTCGTCGGGCCCGGGGACCTGCCCGTCCGTCGCGAGCGGGAGGACGAGCATGATCGCGACCACGGCGATCGCCGCCAGCGTCATCGCCAGCGGGATGCGCACGGCCCACCGGAGCCGGGCCGCGAGGAGGAGCAGCAGGTTCGCGTGGGCGAGGCTGATCGCGAGGATGCCCGCGACGCCGAACCAGCGCCACAGGTCCCAGCCGTCCCAGGTCTCGGGGATGCCCCAGACGATCACCAGCCCGATCGCCAGGGCGATGCCGCTCACCGCCAGGCCGGCGAAGCCGACGATGCGCACCGGGCGCCCGGCGACGGCGAGGTGGCAGAGGGCGGTGATGCTGAACCCGGCGATGAGCAGCGTGGTGCTCAGGATGCGCCACTGGACGTCGCCGAACGCACCGCCGAGGAGCACGAGGATGCCGAGCACCGCCGTGACGGTGAGCGAGGCGATGATCGCGATGACGGCGACGCGGCGGGCGCCGCGGAGGCGCCTGGCGGGGTGGGGCGGGGGCACGGCAACGGACATGGGACCTCCTCGTCGCGGCCAGCATAGGGGCCGCCGGGGACCGCATCCGGTCAGTTCCAACAGGCGCGCCGCGGGGTTATACCCGAGATTCCGAATCAGGTCAAGGAACTGGCTGGACAAGGCGTGTCATATGGCTTATAGTTGAGGTTTGCGCTCCCAGACCCCACTTGCCTTCATATTGCGGTCGGCTTCCGTGCGGTTCCGGGGTCACTCGACTCCCGGTCCCGCATCCGTCTGACGGGTGCCCCACTCCACCACCATCGACAGTGAACCGGCCCCACTCGGGCCCTGGAGGTCATTTCCTTGGCTGCTGCGCGCAACGCATCGACGCCCACCCCCAAGAACGGACGCGGTGCAAGCCGCCTCTCGTTCGCGAAGGTCACCGACACCCTCACCGTACCCGACCTGCTCGCCCTCCAAACCGAGAGCTTCGACTGGCTCGTCGGCAACGAGGCTTGGCGCGCACGCGTCGAGGACGCCATCGAGCAGGGTCGCAAGGACCTGCCCGAGGCCACCGGCCTCGAGGAGATCTTCGAGGAGATCTCCCCGATCGAGGACCTCGGCGAGACCATGCAGCTCTCGTTCTCGAACCCCGAGCTCGAGCCGCCGAAGTACACGATCGACGAGTGCAAGGAGAAGGGCAAGACCTACTCGGCGCCCCTCTACGTGAACGCCGAGTTCATGAACCACCTCACCGGCGAGATCAAGACCCAGACGGTCTTCATGGGCGACTTCCCCCTGATGACCCTCAAGGGCACCTTCGTCATCAACGGCACCGAGCGCGTCGTCGTGTCGCAGCTCGTCCGTTCGCCCGGCGTCTACTTCGAGCGCACCCCCGACAAGACCTCCGACAAGGACATCTTCTCGGCGCGCGTCATCCCGAGCCGCGGCGCGTGGCTCGAGTTCGAGATCGACAAGCGCGACCAGGTCGGCGTCCGCATCGACCGCAAGCGCAAGCAGTCGGTCACGGTCTTCCTGAAGGCCCTCGGCCTCACCTCCGAGGAGATCCTCGGCGAGTTCGCCGGCTACGAGTCGATCGCCCTCACCCTCGAGAAGGACAACATCCTCACGAAGGAAGAGGCGCTCAAGGACATCTACCGCAAGCTCCGTCCGGGCGAGCAGGTGGCCACCGAGGCGGCGCGCGCGCTCCTCGACAACTTCTACTTCAACCCGAAGCGGTACGACCTCGCCAAGGTCGGCCGGTACAAGATCAACCAGAAGCTCGGCCTCGAGGCCCCGCTGACGGACTCGGTGCTCACGGTGCAGGACATCGTCGCCACGATCAAGTACCTGGTCGCGCTGCACGAGGGCAAGGCGACCCTGCCGGGCCGTCGCAACGGCGCCGACGTCGAGATCCGCCTCGACGTCGACGACATCGACAACTTCGGCAACCGTCGCATCCGCGCCGTCGGCGAGCTGATCCAGAACCAGGTCCGCACCGGCCTTTCGCGCATGGAGCGCGTCGTCCGCGAGCGCATGACCACGCAGGACATCGAGGCGATCACCCCGCAGACCCTGATCAACGTGCGACCCGTCGTCGCCGCGATCAAGGAGTTCTTCGGCACCTCGCAGCTCTCGCAGTTCATGGACCAGAACAACCCGCTCGCGGGCCTGACCCACAAGCGCCGCCTCTCGGCGCTCGGCCCCGGCGGCCTCTCGCGCGACCGCGCGGGCGTCGAGGTCCGTGACGTGCACCCCTCGCACTACGGCCGCATGTGCCCGATCGAGACCCCGGAAGGCCCGAACATCGGCCTCATCGGCTCGCTCGCATCGTTCGCGCGCATCAACTCGTTCGGCTTCATCGAGACGCCGTACCGTCGCGTCGTGACCGGCAAGGTGACCGACCAGATCGACTACCTCACCGCCGCGGAGGAGGACGACTACATCGTCGCCCAGGCCAACGCGCCGCTGAAGGCCGACGGCCACTTCGTCGAGGACCGCGTCCTCGCGCGCAAGAAGGGCGGCGAGGTCGACCTGTTCCCCGCCGACGAGATCGGCTACATGGACGTCTCGCCGCGCCAGATGGTCTCGGTGGGCACCTCGCTCATCCCGTTCCTCGAGCACGACGACGCGAACCGCGCCCTCATGGGTGCGAACATGCAGCGCCAGGCGGTGCCGCTGCTCCGCAGCGACTCGCCGTTCGTCGGCACCGGCATGGAGGGCTACGCCGCGATCGACGCCGGTGACGTCATCACCGCCGAGGCCGCGGGCGTCGTCTCCGAGGTCTCGGCCGACGCGGTCACCGTGCAGCTCGACGAGGGCGGCACGCAGACCTACTTCCTGCGCAAGTTCGCGCGCTCGAACCAGGGCACGTCGTACAACAACCGCGTCATCGTCAACTCGGGCGACCGGGTCGAGGTCGGCGAGGTCATCGCCGACGGTCCCGCGACCGACAACGGCGAGCTCGCGCTCGGCAAGAACCTCCTCGTGGCGTTCATGCCGTGGGAGGGCCACAACTTCGAGGACGCGATCATCCTCAGCCAGAACCTGGTGAAGGACGACGTCCTCTCCTCGATCCACATCGAGGAGTACGAGGTCGACGCCCGCGACACCAAGCTCGGCAAGGAGGAGATCACCCGCGACCTCCCGAACGTCAGCCCGGAGCTCCTGGCCGACCTCGACGAGCGCGGCATCATCCGCATCGGCGCCGAGGTCCGCCCCGGCGACATCCTCGTCGGCAAGGTCACGCCGAAGGGCGAGACCGAGCTGTCGGCCGAGGAGCGCCTGCTCCGCGCGATCTTCAACGAGAAGAGCCGCGAGGTCCGCGACACGTCGCTGAAGGTGCCCCACGGTGAGCAGGGCACGATCATCGCGGTCAAGGAGTTCAACGCGGAGGACGGCGACGACGAGCTCGGCTCGGGCGTCAACCAGCGCGTGGTCGTCTACATCGCCCAGAAGCGCAAGATCACCGAGGGCGACAAGCTCGCCGGCCGCCACGGCAACAAGGGCGTCATCTCGAAGATCCTGCCCGTCGAGGACATGCCGTTCCTCGAGGACGGCACCCCGGTGGACGTCATCCTCAACCCGCTCGGCATCCCCGGTCGAATGAACTTCGGCCAGGTCCTCGAGACCCACCTCGGCTGGATCGCCAAGCAGGGCTGGAAGGTCGACGGCAGCCCGGCGTGGGCCAAGCGCCTGCCGAAGGAGGCCCACGAGGCCGCTCCGAACACCAAGGTCGCGACCCCGGTGTTCGACGGCGCGACCGAGGAGGAGATCGCCGGCCTGCTGGACTCGACGACCCCGAACCGCGACGGCGACCGCCTCATCGACCGCTCGGGCAAGACTCAGCTGTTCGACGGCCGCTCCGGCGAGCCGTTCCCGTACCCGGTCTCGGTCGGGTACATGTACATCCTGAAGCTGCACCACCTCGTGGACGACAAGATCCACGCGCGGTCGACGGGCCCCTACTCGATGATCACCCAGCAGCCGCTCGGTGGTAAGGCGCAGTTCGGCGGCCAGCGCTTCGGTGAGATGGAGGTGTGGGCGCTCGAGGCGTACGGCGCCGCGTACGCCCTCCAGGAGCTCCTCACGATCAAGTCCGACGACATCCTCGGCCGCGTCAAGGTGTACGAGGCCATCGTCAAGGGCGAGAACATCCAGGAGCCCGGCATCCCCGAGTCGTTCAAGGTGCTCATGAAGGAGATGCAGTCGCTCTGCCTGAACGTCGAGGTCCTCTCGGCCGACGGCACGGCGGTCTCGCTCCGCGACACCGATGACGAGGCCTTCCGCGCTGCGGAGGAGCTCGGCATCAACATCTCGGCACGGTTCGAGTCGTCGAACATCGACGAGATCTGAACCACCCGGTACGAAACGACTTCAGGAACTAGGAGAGAAATTGCTCGACGCAACGACGTTCGATGAGCTTCGTATCGGCCTGGCCACGGCCGAGGACATCCGCAAGTGGTCCTACGGCGAGGTCAAGAAGCCCGAGACGATCAACTACCGCACGCTCAAGCCGGAGAAGGACGGCCTCTTCGGCGAGCAGATCTTCGGCCCGAGCCGCGACTGGGAGTGCGCCTGCGGCAAGTACAAGCGCGTGCGCTTCAAGGGCATCGTGTGCGAGCGGTGCGGCGTGGAGGTCACCAAGTCCTCCGTCCGCCGCGAGCGGATGGGCCACATCGAGCTCGCCGCCCCCGTCACGCACATCTGGTACTTCAAGGGCGTGCCCAGCCGCCTCGGCTACCTGCTCGACATGGCGCCGAAGGACCTCGAGAAGGTCATCTACTTCGCCGCCTACATGGTGATCGAGGTGGACGAGGAGGGTCGCCACGCCGACCTGCCCGGCCTCGAGAACGAGCTCCGGCTCGAGATCGAGACCATCGGCAAGCAGCGCGACGCCCGCATCGCCGACCTCATGAAGCGCAAGGAGGACGAGCTCGCCTCGCTCGAGGCCGAGGGCGCCAAGAGCGACGTGCGCAAGCGCGCCGAGGCCGCCGCCGACAAGGAGATGGCCGGCGTCCGCAAGTCGGGCGACGAGCAGATCGCGCACCTCGAGCGCGTGTGGGAGGACTTCCGCACCCTCAAGGTCGGCGAGCTCAAGCCCGAGGACTCGGTCTTCCAGGAGCTGCAGGACCGCTTCGGCATGTACTTCAGCGCCTACATGGGCGCCGAGGCCATCAAGAAGCGCCTGCTCGCCTTCGACCTCGCGGCCGAGGCCGACGACCTGCACCTGCAGATCGCCGAGGGCAAGGGCCAGAAGAAGATCCGCGCCATCAAGCGGCTCAAGGTCGTCAACTCGTTCCTGCAGACCGGCGCCTCGCCGGCTGCGATGGTCCTCGACGTCGTCCCGGTGATCCCGCCGGAGCTGCGCCCGATGGTCCAGCTCGACGGTGGCCGCTTCGCGACCTCCGACCTGAACGACCTCTACCGTCGCGTGATCAACCGCAACAACCGCCTCCGTCGCCTGCTCGACCTCGGCGCGCCCGAGATCATCGTGAACAACGAGAAGCGCATGCTGCAGGAGGCCGTCGACGCGCTGTTCGACAACGGCCGTCGCGGTCGCCCCGTCACGGGCACCGGCAACCGCGCCCTCAAGTCCCTGAGCGACATGCTCAAGGGCAAGCAGGGTCGCTTCCGCCAGAACCTGCTCGGCAAGCGCGTCGACTACTCGGGCCGTTCGGTCATCGTCGTCGGCCCGCAGCTCAAGCTCCACCAGTGCGGCCTGCCCAAGCAGATGGCGCTCGAGCTCTTCAAGCCGTTCGTCATCAAGCGCCTGATCGACCTGAGCCACGCCCAGAACATCAAGGCGGCCAAGCGCATGGTCGAGCGTTCGCGCCCGCAGGTGTGGGACGTGCTCGAGGAGATCATCCGCGAGCGCCCCGTGCTGCTGAACCGTGCGCCCACCCTGCACCGCCTCGGCATCCAGGCCTTCGAGCCGCAGCTCGTCGAGGGCAAGGCCATCCAGCTCCACCCGCTCGTCTGCGCCGCGTTCAACGCGGACTTCGACGGCGACCAGATGGCCGTGCACCTGCCCCTGTCGGTCGAGGCTCAGGCCGAGGCCCGCGTGCTGATGCTCGCGTCGAACAACATCCTGAAGCCGTCGGACGGCCGTCCGGTGACCCTGCCCTCGCAGGACATGATCATCGGCCTGCACCACCTGACGACCGAGAAGGCCGGCGGCGCCGGCGAGGGCCGCGCGTTCTCGTCGGTCTCCGAGGCGATCCTGGCGTTCGATCAGAACCGCCCGGGCTCGCACGTGCTCGACCTCGGCTCCAAGGTGCGCATCCGCCTCGAGGGCCTGCACTTCGCCGAGGGCGAGGAGCCGGAGGGCTTCGAGGCCGGCAAGCCGTTCCTGTACGAGACGACCCTCGGTCGCGCCATCTTCAACGAGGCGCTCCCGGTGGACTACCCGTACTTCAACGAGCAGGCCGGCAAGGGCCAGATCTCGCAGATCGTCAACGACCTCGCCGAGCGGTACCCGAAGACCGAGGTCGCCGCGACCCTCGACCGCATCAAGGACGCCGGCTTCCGCTGGGCGACCCGGTCGGGTGTCACGGTCGCGCTCTCCGACATCGTCGAGCTCCCGCAGAAGCGCGAGATCGTGTCGAAGTACGAGAAGCTCGCCGCGAAGGTGCAGTCGCAGTTCGAGAAGGGTCTGACGACCGACCTCGAGCGTCGCCAGGAGCTCATCCAGATCTGGACGAAGGCCACCGACGAGGTCGCCAAGTCCATGCAGGAGGAGTTCGCGAACAGCCCCGAGAACACCATCAACCGCATGGTCACCTCGGGCGCCCGTGGTAACTGGCTGCAGGTGCGCAACATCGCCGGCATGCGAGGCCTGGTGAACAACCCGAAGGGTGAGATCATCCCTCGCCCGATCATCTCCTCGTACCGCGAGGGCCTGTCGGTGGCGGAGTACTTCATCGCCACGCACGGTGCCCGCAAGGGCCTCGCCGACACCGCGCTCCGTACGGCGGACTCGGGCTACCTGACCCGTCGTCTGGTCGACGTCTCGCAGGATGTCATCATCCGCGAGGGCGACTGCGGCACGGTCAAGGGCCTCAAGCTGCCGATCGCGGCGTGGGATGCCTCGGGCGAGCTCGTCCGCGACCCCAACGTCGAGAACTCGGTCTTCGCCCGCACGCTCGCGGCCGACGCCGTGAACGAGCAGGGCGAGGTCGTGGCCGAGGCCGGCTCCGACGTCGGCGACGTGCTCATCGACAAGCTGGTCGCGGCCGGCGTCGAGGAGATCACGGTCCGCTCGGTGCTGACCTGCGAGTCGGCGGTCGGCGTCTGCGCCGCCTGCTACGGCCGTTCGCTCGCGACCGGCAAGCTCGTGGACCTCGGCGAGGCGGTCGGCATCATCGCCGCCCAGTCCATCGGCGAGCCCGGCACCCAGCTGACGATGCGTACCTTCCACACGGGTGGTTCGGCATCGGCGGACGACATCACGCAGGGTCTGCCCCGCGTGCAGGAGCTGTTCGAGGCGCGTACCCCGAAGGGCGCCTCGCCGATCGTGGAGGCCGCCGGCCGCATCACGATCGACGAGACCGACCGCCAGCGCAAGGTCATCCTCACGCCCGACAACGGCGACGAGCCGATCGCCTACAACGTGCTGCGTCGTTCGACGCTGCTCGTCGAGGACGGCCAGCACGTCGAGCTCGGCCAGCAGCTGATCGTCGGCACGGTCGACCCGAAGGAGGTCCTCCGGGTCAAGGGCGTGCGCGAGGTGCAGAAGCACCTGGTCAACGGCGTGCAGGACGTGTACCGGTCGCAGGGCGTGCCGATCCACGACAAGCACATCGAGGTCATCGTCCGTCAGATGCTCCGCAAGGTCACCGTCGTCGACCACGGCGACACCGACCTGCTGCCGGGTGAGCTCGTCGACCGCTCGCGGTACAACGAGATCAACCGCACCGCGCTGACCGAGGGTCGCAAGACCGCCTCGGCCCGCCAGGAGGTCATGGGTATCACCAAGGCCTCGCTCGCGACCGAGTCGTGGCTGTCGGCCGCCTCCTTCCAGGAGACGACCCGCGTGCTCACCGAGGCCGCGATGCAGGGCAAGAGCGACCCGCTGCTCGGCCTCAAGGAGAACGTGATCATCGGAAAGCTGATCCCGGCCGGCACCGGCCTGGCGAAGTACCGGAACGTCGCGGTCGAGGCCACGGAGGAGGCGAAGGCGGAGCGGTACCCGAACCGCATCTTCGCCGACGACGCGACCTTCAGCGAGGGCGACCTCAGCTTCGTCGACTTCGACTCGTTCTCGAGCGACGACTTCACGCCCGGCAACTACAGCTGAGCCTGATGCCCCTCGGGACGCGCGCAGCGTGACCATTCCGGTGGTCGAGTAGCGCGAAGCGCGTATCGAGACCCAGGGCCCCGCATCCACCAGGATGCGGGGCCCTTCGTCGTCTCCGGGCGGGCGATCGGGCTGTCGCCCCACGCCGGTCGCGCTCCACGGCGGTGCGGGTGCGCGTTGCTAGCATGGGCCGACCGACCGCGGGTGCGTGGCGCCCAGAAGGAGCGCGATGATGAGCAACACGACGAGCGGGTCCGACGGCGACCGGCGCGACGAGGATGTTCCCGGCGCCGACGTCGACCCGTCGGCGGCGCGCGAGCCCGAGCAGCCGGCCGTCGAGTCCGAGCACGAGGCGACGCCCGAGCCGGTCGTCGGGGAGCCCGCAGCCGTCGAGCAGCCGGCGGTCGTCGAGGAACCCGTGACCGTCGACGAGCCCGTCGCCGAGGAGCACGTCGACGACTACGTCCCCGGAGCGCCCTACGGCGACGAGCCGGCGGCCGCAGCGGATGCCTCGCCCGAGGCCGCCGCCTCGCCGGCGCCCCCCGCCTCGCCCGAGGCATCCGGTGCTCCCGAGGCATCCGTTCCGCCGGCAGGCGAGCCCGTCGCGGTGGGCGACGACGAGGCCGAGCGGGCCGCCGAGCAGGCGCGCACGGCCGAGCTCGACGCGGCCGTCGCCCGCGCCTCGGTGGCCTACCCCGACCCGATCGACGAGACCCACGAGCCCCCGTCCGAGCCGGTCGCGGCCGACTCGGTGCGCCGGGAGACGTACGTTCCGCCGGCGGCCGGTGCCGCCGCGGTGGGCGCGGCGACGCTCGCCCCGCCGCCTGCCGCCCCGGTGCCGCCGCAGACCGTCTACGTGCAGGCGCCCGCGGCGCCCAAGTCGAAGGGGAACCGCGGGTTCGGCGTGCTCGTCGCGCTCATCGGCACCGTGGTGTTCGCCGCGCTCTACGCGGGCGTGGCCTACCTGCTCCTGCTCGGCAACGCCGGGTCCGATGCGGCGTCCACGGGGATCGAGCAGTTCCTCGTGCGCGCGGTGTTCTGGCTGCCGATCCTGGGCTTCTTCATCGGCTTCGCGCTGCTGGCGGCCATCGTGAACCGCAACGGGTACTGGGCGTACGCGGTCTTCGCCATCGTGGTCGCCGCGATCACGTACTTCGCGTACATCGCGGGCGCGCTCCTCACCGTGCAGGCGTGGACGCTCACCTTCGACCAGGCGCAGGAGTTCATCGCGTCGCGCTGGCTCGACCCGTTCGCGGTGACCGGTGCGGCGATCGCGAGCCAGGTGCCGATCTGGCTGGGCGGATGGATCGCCGCGCGCGGCCGTCAGGTGACGGCACGCAACCGCGAGGCGTTGGAGGCGTACGACCGCGAGCTCGCCGCCGGGCCCAAGCCGTACGCCGGCTGAGCCCCGCCACGGCGCTCAGGCGTCGTCGACGTACGCGCTGCCCTGCGGCACCACCCGCGCGGCACCGGCCGTGAGCTCCGCCACCCGCGCGGTGAACGCGTCGACCCCGGCGGGCGCCACCGCCACGTCGAGGCGCATGTCGGCCCCGTACTCGACGTGCACCGGCACGTGGCCGAGGCGGCGCAGCTCGGCCTCGAGGGCGGGCCCGCGGTCGTAGTCGGCGGTGATCGCCACGGTCGTGCGGAGGCTCCGCACGACCCTCGTCGCGGCCGCCGCGGACTCCTGCACCGCCGCCGTGTACGCCCGGACGAGGCCGCCCGTGCCGAGCAGCACCCCGCCGAAGTACCGCGTCACGACCGCGACGACGTCGCTCAGCCCCTCGCCGCGGAGCGCCTCCAGCATCGGCAACCCGGCGGTGCCGCTCGGCTCGCCGTCGTCGCTCGACCGGGCGAGCTCGCCGCGCGGCCCGATCAGGAACGCGGTGCAGTGGTGCCGCGCGCGGGTGTGCGCCGCGCGCACCCGCGCGATCGCAGCGCGGGCCGCGTCCTCCGAGTCGACGCGGTCGAGTACGCAGATGAAGCGGGAGCGTTCGATCTCGAGCTCCGTCTCGACGGGCCCGGCGACGGTGGTGTAGCTGCCGGATGCCTCGCCCATCGGTCCATTCTCGCCGAGGGCGACGGCGGCCGGGGTCAGCGGGCCGGGCAGGCCAGCGCGTCGATCGCGCCCTGGTCGGCCGTCGCGCCCCAGTCGGCGAAGGCGAACGAGCCGCCGCCCGAGGCATCCGACGCCGTGAAGGAGCGGGGGAGCGGCGGGCCGAATCGCTCCACCGTCAGCACTCCGAGCGGCGTGTCGTCGGTGCCGACGACGACGTCGAGGGTGTCGCCGGCGTCGCCGTCGGCGGGTTCCGCGACCGAGAGCACGGTGCCGCCGTCGCCCTCCACGAGCGTGCGCACGAGGTCGACCGGGGAGAGCAGCGGAGACCACCGCTCGAGCACCTGCTCGGTGCCGACGCTGCACACGACCGTGTCGGCGAGCTCGGGCGCGCCGAGCGACGCGGCGTACGCGCCGTTGCCGAGCACCCGCGCGACCCCGTCGGATGCCGCGATCCGCGCCGACACGTCGCCGCCGCCCACCGTCGCCGTGAAGCGCTCGGCCCGGCCGGTGTAGTCGAGGCTGAGCGTCCGTCCGCGGAACGGGTCCTCCTGCGGGTCCTCCGGCTGCACGAGCTCGGTCACCGAACCGGTCACGTGCGCGGAGCCGGCATCGCGTGCCGCGTCGAGCACGGCGTCGGCGATGGCGTCGCCGGAGAGGAGCCAGAGCCCGTTGCCGCTCGCCGGGTCGAAGCCCTCGAGGTCGACGCCGGCCGGCGGTGACGGCGCCGGGGCCGCGGCCGAACAGCCGGTGAGGCCGAGCAGCGCGACGGCGACCGCCACGGCCGCGCGACGGCGCGCGCCGCGGTGCATCAGGACGCCGCGTCGGCGACGCACGCGGCGGCGCCGCCCTGCGCCTCGAGGTCGTCGGCGTCGAGCACCACGTCGGCGTCGACCCCGCCAGGGCGGACGACGAAGCACGTGCTCTCGTCGGAGTACCCGAGCGCGGTCGGCACCCAGGCCTCGGTGCCGGAGACGAGCTGGGTGAGATCGGTCGCGGTGCCGTCCGCGGCGACGGCGTAGAGCGCGTATTCCGCGTCGGGGCCGCTCCAGTCGAGGTGCAGGTTGCCGCCCTCGACCGTGGCATGGAGGCCGCTCACGCGGACGGCGCTGTCGGTGACGGCGGCCACGACGAACCAGGCGACGGCGGCGCCGAGCGCGAGCACCGTGAGGATCATCGAGACGATGAACGCGGGATGCCGCCACCAGCGCCGTTCGCGGGCCGGCGCGTCGGCCAGCTCGGGCAGGACCGCGGCTCCGCCGCCGAGCGACCTGGAGCCGGCGTGCGCGCCGAGCGACGGCTGGCCGGGCGAGCGCCCGACGTACGCGTTCGCGGCCGGCATCGGGCGGTCGGTCATCGGTCGGGCTCCCAGGGGTCATGGGTCGGGCCTGCCGACCGCGTACCATGCTATATCGGCGTCCGGGCGGGTCCGGGGCGACCTCGAGAGGAGCACGGTGAGGCGGCTGATCCGGCGCGGGGCGACGATGCTCGCGCTGTCCGCCGCGCTCGCCGCCGGCCTCGGCATCGCCACAGTCGGCGTCCCGGCGATCGCGGCCGGCGATGCCGGAGGCGCGGTTCCGCCGCAGGCCGCGGCGACCGACATCGCCATCCCGTACCTCGGTACCGAGGAGATCAAGCCCGCGCCGCCCTGGCGGGTCGCCGACTGCGCGGCGGTGCTGGCGCAGGGGGCACCCGTCGTCGGGTGCGAGCCGGACCGGATCGCGCTCGCCGCGCCCGACTTCGATCCCGACGCGGGCGTGCGGCAGGTGCAGGTGCCCCTCACCGACGGCACCGTCTCGATGACCGTCGCCTACCGGGTCACGCTGGCACCGCCGGCCGCGCCGCTGCTCCGCCCGGTGCAGGCGGCCCGCCCCGTCGCATCCGGTTCGCTGCTGCGCGTGCCGATCGCCGACCTCGGCATCTCGTGCACCGCGTGCACGGCGGCGTCGCTCGAGGTGCTCGGCGTCGAGCCGTCGGCCGCGGGCAGCGCGTGGGCGACGCCGACGCACGTCGTCTTCCGCTCGGCCGAGGGCTTCACCGGGCCCGTCGAGGTGCACGTCCGCGTCGCCGACGACCACGGCACGCCGTCGGCCGACGCCACCGTCTACGCGGGCGTGACCGACCCGAGCGACCGACCGCTCCTCGGACTCGACCGCTTCGTGCCGCTCTCGGCCGACGGCACCGCCGAGGTGGACCTCGCCGAGCTGGCGATCGCCCTCGGCGGCGGCGACCTCGTCGTCGTCGGCTGCGGCGCCGCGATGCACGGGCAGGTCGCCTGCGACGCGGACGGCCGCGCCCGCTACACCGGCGTGGGGCAGGTCGACCAGTTCTCGGTCCAGCTCGCCGCGGACGGCGCGCAGGCCACGGCGTCGGTCACGCTCGTGCCGGACGGCACCGGCCTGCCCGCCACGGGGCTGGTGCCCGCCGCGCCACCCGTCGGCGAGGCCGCCGAGACCGGGCGGGTTCGGCTGGCCCTCGTGCCACCCGTGCCCGTCGACCACGACGACGCCGTCACCGGCATCTTCACCCCGTTCGTCGCCGCGCTCGATCGCGTGGGCGCCCGATGACCAGCCGCGAAAGGCAGCACGCATGAGCCTCCGACTCACGATCGACGGCCGCTCCGGGGCGGACTCGCCGGGCACCTGGATCCTCGACGTCGACGAGGCGACCACCGTGGGCGAGGTCGCCGAGACCCTCGGCGTCGACCCCGCGTCGCTCGCCGCGGGCGCGTCGCCGCAGGCGTCGCTGGCCGAGTCGGGCGTGCACTCCGGTGTCGTGCTGCCTCCGGTGCCCGACGGCGGGCTCGCACCCGGCACCCTCCGACTCGAGCTCGTCGGCGGACCGTTCGCGGGGGAGACGGTGCCGATCGCGCGCGGCGGATCGGTCTCCGTCGGGAGCGGGGCATCCGCCACCCTGTCGATCGCCGACCCCGCGCTCCGCGACGTGCACGCCGTCGTCACCGTCGCACCGACCGGCCAGGGCGCCGACGGGCGCCCGGCACCGCTCACCGCGGTCGTCGTACCGGCCGCCGGCGCCGACGCGTGGGTGAACGGCGAGCGCATCGAGGGCGAGGCGTCCGTGGCTCCGGCCGACCTCGTGCAGCTCGGCTCGAGCGTGCTGCGGCTCGGCGTCGCGCCGGCGGCGGACGCCGACCTCACGCCGGACGCCCTGGGCGACCGCGGCTTCAACCGACCCTCGCGCATCCGTGCGGCGGCCGTGCAACCGGTCGTCTCGCTGCCGGGCGACAAGCCCGACGACTCCGACCAGTCGCCGATGCCGTGGCTGTCGGCGATCATGCCGATCGTGCTCGGCGTGACCATGGCCGTGCTGTTCGCCCGGCCGATCATGCTCATCATGGCGGCGGCCAGCCCGATCATGGTGTTCGGCTCGTTCCTCACCCAGCGCCGACTCGCGAAGAAGAAGGGGCTGAAGACCGAGCAGCAGTGGATCGACGAGGTCCACGACGCCGGCGACCGCATCGCCGACCTCGCCAGGCGCCAGCGCATCGCCGCCTGGTACCGGCTGCCCGACCCGGTCGTCGTGTTCGACATCGCGACCAGGCCGCTGTCCCGGCTCTGGGAGCGGCGGCGCACCGACGCCGACGCGCTCGCCGTGCGGGTCGGCGTCGCCGAGGTGACGCTCGACGTGCGCTTCGAGGGCGGCGGGAAGGATCGCAACCAGCCGCGCAAGGTCGGGATCGCCCCGGCTCCGGTCGCGCCCGACCTGCGCGAGGGCGTGCTCGGCATCGCCGGACCGGCGGACGCGACCCGCAGCGTCGCCCGCGCGATCGTCGCCGGGTACGCGACGCTCCGATCGCCGCGCGACGCCGAGCTCGTCGTCATCTGCCCGGACGACGCGGAGGAGGCGTGGGCGTGGACGCAGTGGCTGCCGCACGCGCAGCCCGGCCGGTCGCTCCCCGCCGCCGTCGGCAACACCGACGACACGCGTCGCGAGCGGCTGCGCGAGCTCACCGTCGAGCTCGAGCAGCGCATCCGCAGCGCGGGGCAGCGCGGCGGCGAGGTGCCGAACGACGTCCTCGTCGTCGTCGACGGCGCGCGCAGGTACCGCATGCTGCCCGGCATGGTGCCGCTGCTCGAGCACGGCGCCGCGCACGGCATCCACGTCGTCGCCCTCGACGCCGACCGCTCGCGGCTGCCCGAGGAGGCGAAGAGCGTCGTCGCGATCGACCCCGCCGACCCGGCCGTCGCCCGCGTGGAGACCGGCTCCGACTACCACCCGATCGTGCTGCTCGACGGCCTGTCGGTCCCGCGCTGCGAGGCGATCGCCCGAAGCCTCTGCTCGATCCGGCACAACAGCGGCGTCGGCGACGACGCCGTGCTGCCCACCGCGGTGCGCTACGCCGAACTGCTCGAGGTCGACCTCGACGACGCCGAGCCGCTCGTGCGGCGGTGGTCGACGCAGCCGCGGAACACGTTCGTCGTGGTCGGCGCGAACGGCGACGGCGAGTTCGCCATCGACATCTCCCGCGACGGCCCGCACGCCCTCGTGGCGGGCACCACCGGTTCCGGCAAGTCCGAGTTCCTCCAGGCCCTCGTCGTCAGCCTGGCCATGGCGAACCGTCCGGACGCGCTGAACTTCGTGCTCGTCGACTACAAGGGCGGGTCGGCGTTCGCCGACTGCGAGCGACTGCCGCACACGGTCGGCATGGTGACGAACCTGGACGCGCGGGAGACCGAGCGCGCGCTGGCATCGCTCGACGCGGAGCTGAAGCGCCGCGAGAAGGTGCTCCGCGACCTCAACGCCAAGGACGTCGACGCCGCCTGGGCGAAGGACGCCGAGGCCGCCGCCCGGCGCGGGCTCGCCCGGCTCATGATCGTCATCGACGAGTTCGCCGAGCTCAAGACCGAGCTGCCCGAGTTCATCGACGGCCTCGTGCGCATCGCCCGCGTCGGCCGCTCGCTCGGCGTGAACCTGGTGCTCGCGACCCAGCGCCCCGCCGGCGTCGTCACGCCCGAGATGCAGTCGAACATCAACCTCCGCGTGGCCCTCCGGGTGACCGACCGGTCCGACTCGAACGACATCCTCGGCTCCGCCGAGGCGGCGTTCATCAGCCCGACGACGCCGGGACGCGGCTACGTGCGTTCGGGGCCGTCGGCCGCGCCGGTCGCGTTCCAGACGGCACGCGTCGCGGGCATCCGCCCCGGCGTGCAGCGCGCCGTGAAGGTGCTGCCGCCGAAGGCGGAACTCGACTGGGAGCGGCTCGGCTACCCCGTGCGGTACCCCCGGCCCGCCGCGGCCGCGGCCCAGGAGACCGACCACGACGACACCGACCTGCGCGCCCTCGTCAACCTCGTCACCGCCGCGACGCAGCAGCTCGGCATCCCCAAGAACCCGTCGCCGTGGCTGATGCCGCTGCCGACGGTGCTGCCGCTCGAGAAGTTCCAGGACCAGCCCATCCCCGACGGGTCGATCGTGCTCGGCCTCGAGGACGTCCCGGGCGAGCAGTCGCAGCGGAGCCTCACCTGGGACGTGCGCACCGGCTCTCACGTGCTGTTCGTGGGCGGCTCGATGTCGGGCCGCACGACGGCGCTGCGCACCATGCTCGCCCAGCTCGTGCAGCTGTTCTCGCCGGCCGACCTCCACCTGTACGTCACCGACTTCGGCAACGGCGCCCTGCTGCCGCTCGTCGACGCGCCGCACACCGGCGCGGTCGTCACCCAGCTCGACTCCGACCGGCTGCCCCGGCTCATGCAGCGCCTGCTCGAGGAACTCGGCCGCCGGCAGGCCGTGCTGTCGGCCGCGGGCGTGGGCCACATCTCCGAGCAGCGCGCGGCGGCCGCCGAGGCCGACCGGCTGCCGTTCGCCCTGGTCGTCGTCGACGGGTGGGAGCGGATGCTCTCGACGATGAACCCCGACCAGCTCGTCACGTTCCGCGACCAGTTCATGCGCCTGCTGCGCGAGGGCCCCGCCGTCGGCGTGCGCGTGCTCATGACCGGCGACCGCGCGATCGGCGGCGACAAGGTGTCGTCGTTCATCGACGAGCAGTACGCCCTGCCGCTGCGCGACATCAACGACTACCGCGCGCTCGGCATCATGGCGCGGGACATCCCCCTCGACCTGCCGCCGGGCCGCGCGCTGATCGGCGCCGCCGGCGCCGAGGTGCAGCTCGCGGTGCTCGTGCGCGACACGAGCGGCGAGGCGCAGACCGCGGCCCTCCGACGCATGGTCGAGCAGGTCAGCGAGTACTTCGACCAGTACCCGCAGCTCGCCGACCTGCCGCGCCCGTTCCGCGTCGACCCGCTGCCCGGGCACTTCGCCCTGACCGCGGCGTACGAGCTCCCGCTCGGCGACTCCGGCCCGGCCGACGGCCCGGTCGTGGCGGTCGGCGGCGACCTGCTGTCGCGGTTCACGGTCGACTGGCCGGCCGAGGGTGGCATGCTCGTCACGGGCGGCCGCAAGTCGGGACGGTCGTCGGCGCTCGCCGCGATCACGCACCAGCTGGCCTGGCGCCGCACCCCGCTCCTCGTGGTGTCGCCGAAGGAGTCGATCCTCACCGAGGTCGCAGCCGGGCACGGGATCCGCGTGCTGTCGGCGGCCGACACGACGCCGCCCGAGCTCGAGGCGGCGCTCGAGGGCCTCGGCGACCGGGTCACGATCGTGGTCGACGACGCCGAGCAGTTGAAGAACGCCCCGATCGAGCACGCCCTCACGGGGATCAAGCAGCGCGCCGTCTTCCTCGTCGCGGCGGAGTCGGAGTCGCTCTCGGGGCTCTTCGGCGGACCGGTCGTCGAGGCGAAGCGGTCGCGGCGCGCACTCGTGCTGCGCCCGGAGTCGGCCATCATGGGCACGCAGGCGATCGGCTCGCCGATCCCGAAGTTCATGCTCGGTCGCGGCACGCCCGGCTCGGCGGTCTTCACGACCGCGGGCGGATGGCTCCCCGTGCGCGTCCCCGACATCCGGCAGTGACCCGCCGAACGTAGACTGACCCGGGCGACCGCGCCCGCGACCGAAGGGAAGACCGTGGCCTCTGCCCACTGCGTCTACTGCGATGCGACGCTGCAGCCGAACAGCATGTACTGCATGCAGTGCGGGCAGCTCATCCCGCAGGAGGCCGCGCCGTCGCAGCGCCCGCCCGTGCCGGCCCAGTTCGCGGCCCCCGCGCCGGCGGCCGCGCCCGCACCGGCCGCGATGCAGCAGGCCGGCCAGGCGCCGGGCGGGCCGGTGCCCGTCGCCCGCCCGGTGGAGCCGGTGCCGCTGCCGCGCACGCTGCCCTGGCAGCAGCCCGGCCGGGTCGAGCCGCCGCCCTCGGTCGTCGCCCGGCCCGCCGCCCCGCAGCCGGTCGAGCGGGTCGAGCTCGTGTTCTCGACCGGGCAGCGCGTCGTCGTCGAGGGCACCGCCGTCATCGGCCGGAAGCCCGCCGACACGGCGCTCGCGATGGGCGCCCGCGCGGTCGAGGTGGAGGACGACACCCGTTCGGTCTCCCGCGTCCACCTGTTCCTGCAGGTCGTCGACGGCGCGGTGCTGGTCGGTGACGCGGGGTCGGCGAACGGCTCCCGGTTGGAGCGCGCCGGCCGCCAGGTGCCGCTCGAGGCGGCGGGCACCCGCGTGCCCGCGCTGCCGGGCGATGTGGTCTGGCTGGGCGACCTGAGCTTCGCGATCCGGTCGGCCTAGCCCGGGCGGCGTTCCCGGCGCGAGGCATCCGAGGGCGGGTATTCCACACGGGGAGTTCTCCCCATCGGCCCAGAGGGGCCGGACGGGGTAACGTGAACCCGGCGCCGATCGGAGGACTTCCTCCGGCGGTCGCGCTGACCACGCACCCAACGGAGGAAACCATGGCGGATATCCGCGTCTCGTCTGACTCGCTCGCCGGCGTCGCCGGCCAGCTCTCGAGCGGCTCGCAGTCGATCGAGTCCCAGCTCGCCAACCTCAAGTCGCTCGTCGAGGGCCTCGTCTCCGGCGACTGGTCGGGCGCCGCCTCGCAGAGCTTCAACGAGCTGTACTCGCAGTGGGACCAGGCCGGTCTCCAGCTCAAGGAGTCCCTCCAGGGCATCAGCGACCTGCTGAACCAGGCCGCCCTGTCCTACGAGGACAGCGAGAACGCGATCGCCGGCACCTTCAACGGCTGATCCTCCCCGAGCTCCACCCCGGGTGCCGGCGGCCACTGACCGCCGGCACCCGTTCCGACTGGCAACGAGCGAGAGGGCCGACATGGTCTCCTTCCGGGTACGCGCCGACCGGCTCAGCGAGGTCGCCTCGCTGATCGGCACGGTGGTGGCGACGTTCGACTCGAACCTCGCCCAGGTCGACCGCGCGGTCGGCCGTACGGTCAACGCGACCTGGGTCGGCGAGGACGCCGACAGGTTCGCCGAGAACTGGGCGACCTTCGAGACCATCGCCGCGAACGTGCGGCTCGCCCTCACACAGTTGCAGCACGGGCTCATCGCCGCCGACGGCACGTACTCCACGACCGAGGCCGGCATCGGCAAGGGCTTCAACCAGGGCAGCCAGGGGCTCGTCTCGGTCCGCAGCAGCACGGGCGGCCTCGGCCGTCGCGTCGCCGCGGGCGAGGAGCGCGCCGAGGACATGGCCGAGTACTTCGGGCGCGACTACGCCGGCGACGACGAGGTCGAGCGGTTCGGTGGCGGCGCGCTCGGCTACCGCAGCGCGACCGGCCAGGCGACCGGCGGCGGCTCGGGCGACACCGACGGCGACGGCGACGACGACGCGATCGGCACCGGCCCGTACCTGTCGGAGGAGCACCGGGCGCAGGCGGCGGCCGCGGCGGAGGCCTCGGGCGCCGGGTTCACGGCGGAGACGCAGGGCGCGCCCCAGGGCGGCGCGCACACCAAGAAGGGCGACGCGGATGTCTGAGCAGCAGGCCGATACGAACGAGCTGCGCCAGCTCGCACAGACGATGAACGAGCTCGTCTCGTACTGCTCCGCCCTCAAGGAGGGCTCGAGCGGCTTCGCCTACATGCTGCCCGCCGAGTGGCAGGGCCCGGCCATGCAGGCCTTCCTCGGCTCCTTCGCGGCCTGGGCCGCGGGCGCCGCCGCACTCCAGAGCGTCGCCGAGAGCCTGCACGACCAGGTGCAGGTCTCGCACGACGCGTACGCCAAGGCGATCGAGGAGCTCGACTCCTCGTGGGCCAAGATCGAATCGAACCTCGGGTAAAGGGCTCATGTCGCAGGTCAAGTTGGATCCGGCCCGTCTCGTCCAGGACGGGGACCACCTCTACAGCATCGCCCAGCGCGTCGACAGTGCGGTCTCCACGCTCACGTCCCGGCTCTCGGGTTCGGGCGGCATGGCGGGCGACGACGACTCCGCCGAGGAGTTCTGCCAGGGCGGCGAGGGCTACGACGCCATCTCCGGGCCGACGGTCGATGCCGTCCGCTCGCTCGGGAACGGGCTGCGCCTGCTCGACGCGGCGCTCTCGAACACGGCCCGCGCCTACGACGGTGCGCAGAAGCCCGGCGCCGGCCTCGACGCGGCGACCGCGCGACCCGCGAGCGCGACGCCCTTCATCGACCACTCGACCACGCGCATGCCGAGCGCGCTCGGCCCCGGCTGGCCCGGGCCGCTCGGCGAGTTCCAGGAGTTCCTCGAGTGGGGCCTGCACCAGCTCGGCGTGGTCATCCCGACCGGCGACGAGGGCAAGCTCCAGTCGGCCGCCGACGCGTGGGGCGACTTCGCCCAGAGCCTGCGCTCGGCGCAGAGCCAGACCGCGGCCAGCATGACGGCCGTGAGCGCGATGACGCTGCCGCAGAAGTCCACGATGCTCAGCTGCCGCAACGGCCTCTCGACCAGCCTCGAGCGCCTCAGCGAGAGCGCCGACGCGATGAAGACGTGGATCAGCGACTTCCGCACCCAACTCCGCCAGACGCGCGAGGAGCTCGGCTGGTTCCTCAAGCAGATGGCGATCGAGCTCGCCGCCGACCTCGCGATCGGCGGCCTGCTCAGCATCGTGACCGCCGGCATCGGCGCGCTCGCGACCGCGGCCAAGGCGACCTCGACCGTCATGCGCTGGTGCATCAAGATCGCGCAGCTCATCCAGAAGCTCAAGACCTTCCTCCAGGGCCTCCGCGGCATCTCCGGCGTGCTGGTCCGCGGCGCGCTGCACGCCGCGAAGGAGGGCGTGCAGGCCGGCCTCGCCAGCGCGATCGCGACGGTCGCGGTCAACAAGGCGCGCGAGAACGAGAAGGGGTACACCCCGCAGGACGTGGGCGTGGCCTTCGTCTCGGCGTTCGCCGGCGGCGCGGCCGCGGCGCCCGTCTCCCGGGTGCTCGGCGGCACCGGCGGTGCGGGGCTCAAGAACGTGCTGCGGGAGACCGCCGGCGAGACGGTCGGCGGCGCCGTCGACGGACTCGCGGGCGCCCTCGCGGAGACCGGCATGACCGGCCAGGACTTCAACCCGATCTCGAGCATGGCGTTCGGCGCGCTGCTCGGCGGCGGCCTGACCCTCGCCGGCCACGGCGTGAAGGGCGTGCTGCCCGGGAACGGCCACGGCGGTTCCTCTGCGGGCGCCGGCACGGGCGCGACGCGCCCCGACGGCGTGCAAGCGCCGACGCCCGCTGCGGCGGGCACGGGCGGCTCGGGTTCGTCGGCGGGCCAGGGCGGCGGCGCGCACGCCGCGCCCGACGGGTCCTCGATCCCGGCGGCCGTGGGCACGGGTGCGGCCGCAGCGGTCGGCACCGGTGGGGGCGCGGTCGCGGTGACCGTGGACGCGCCCACCGGCGGCGGTTCGAGCGCCGCGGGCGCGGCCTCCTCGAGCGGCGGCGTCGCGATCGACCTGGGCGGCAGCGCGGCGGATGCCCCGTCCGGTCACGGCGGCGTGGACGTCTCCTCGTCCTCGCAGGGTGCGCCCGACGTCCCGTCGTCGCACGGCGGCGCGGATGCCTCGTCGTCGTCGCCGGCCGGTACCGATGTCTCCTCGACTCCCGGCAGCCCCGACGTCTCGTCGTCGCAGGGCGCACCGGACGCGTCCTCGTCGCAGGGTGCTCCCGACGCGCCGGCCTCCCACGGCGGTGCCGACGCCCCGTCGACCCCGGCGGCTCCCGATGCCTCCTCGACCCCCGCCGCGCCGAGTGCGCCGGAGGCCGGTTCCTCGCCGAGCGCGCCGGACGCCTCCACGCCGACCCACGCGCCCGATGGCACCTCGACCCCGGCCGCACCGGCGTCGCCGACGACCGCCGACGCGCCGCAGGGGTCCTCGCCGGCGGCCACTACGCCGTCCGGCCCCGAGGCATCCTCGTCGCCCGCCGCTCCGACCACGTCGGCGACCGACGCCGGCGTCCCCGCCGGTGCCGGTGCGGCCGGCGGTGCGGCGCACGCGTCCGGCCCGCAGGGTCCGGCGTCGACGACCCCTGCCGCGCCGACCGTGCACGAGGCCGGCGCGCCGGCGGTCGACGCGGCGAGCCCGCCGTCCGCGACCGACGCCGCTCCGACCCAGGACGCGCCCCTCCAGCACAGCGCGCCGGCGCACGCCGACACCGCCGGTGCGGCCGGTTCGGCCGACGGTGCGACGAACGCCGACGGGGTGACCTCGACCTCGGGGGCCGACGCCGAGGCGAACGACGGCACCCTGCCGGAGCTCGCTCCCGAGCACGTCGCCGCCGTGGGCGGGGGAGCCGCCGCGGCCGCGGTCGCCGGGGCCGGGCTGCTCGGCAAGCCGTCGTTCCTGACGACCCACATCGGCGGTGGCAGCAGCGCGCCGAAGGCGCCGACGGCGCCGGGTGCGGGCAACGGGTCGGGTTCGCCGGCCACGCCCACGGCTCCCGCCGCACCGGCGGCTCCCGCTGCGCCGGCCGGCACCGACGGCACGACCCCGGCCGGCCAGGCCGGTGGAGCCGACGGATCCTCCACGCCCGCCACGCCCACGGCCGACTCCTCCCCGGCGCACCCGGGGAACGCCGACGCCGGCGCCGACGGCCCCACCTCCGGTGCCGACGCCGACGGCACCGGCACCGGCACGCCCGAGGCATCCACCCCGGAGCCCGCGCCGCACGCGACCAGCGAGCGGACCCTCGCCGACATGGACGCGGCCCGCGGGGAGATCAACCCGAACTTCGACCCGTCCGACCCGGCGAACGGCTACGCCACGAACTGCGGCAACACGACCGCGAACTACTTCGACTACCTGAACGGCGACCCGGTCTCGGAGGCGGGCACCGGCACGCTCGGCGTCGCCGAGATGGAGGCCCGCACCGGCTACCCGCAGACCACCGCGACGCCGGCGCAGATCGACGCGACCCTGCGCTCGCTCGGCGAGGGCTCGCACTGCGTGGTCGGGCTCGACCGCGCGCAGCTCATCGACGGCGAATGGCAGGCCGTCGACGGCCACTGGATGACGGCGTACTTCGACGGCGACACCGTGTGGGCGATCGACGCGCAGAGCGATACCCGCACCCCCTGGCCGCCGAACGAGCCGAACGCCGTGCACTGGGACGCATCCTTCCACCCGGAGCACGTCGTGAACCCCGACGGGTCGCACGTCTACGACGTTCCCGACGCGACCACGCCCGACGCGGGCACGCCCGACTCCGGCACGCCCGACGCGAACACCCCCGACTCGACGAGCCCCGACGCGACGAGCCCCGACGCGACCGACGCCGGCGGTGCCGGGTCGACCGACACCGCGACGCACGGATCCGACGACCAGTCCGGCTCGCCGTCCGAAGCGGACGCCGACCGCGGCGCCCGGTTCCCGAGCCAGGCCACCGTCGCGCCCGACCACGCGTCCGACGGCTCCCAGGGCGCGGGAACGACGTTCAACGGCTACCAGATCCCCGAGCTCACGCCGGAGATCCGGGCCGACCTCGAGGCGCTCGCCGCGCAGCCCGACTCGCCGATCGTCCGCAACGAGGACGGCTCGTTCACGCTGCGCGAGACCATCGAGGTCGACGCCTTCAACATGGGCAACGACGCGCACGACTGGGCCGAGTTCCAGCGCCAGGTCGGCCTGCAGCAGCAGGGCATCAACGAGTTGTCGATCCGCGAGTGGCAGCACAACGTGTCGTTCTACGAGCAGCACAACCGGGTCGCCCACGCCGAGCAGAAGGCCGCGAACAAGGCGCTCGCGAACGCCGGCGTCCCGATGTCGGGCCAGGCCGTGCTGCACGGTCCCGACCAGGTCGGCGGCGGCCGCCCCGACCGCTTCGACGGCGCGGGCAACCTCGGCATCAACAGCTCCCTCGGCTCGCAGTGGCAGCACCGCATCGACGACCTGCGCCTCGACGTCGCCGACGCGGTCCGCGACATCGACCCGAAGCTGCACGCCCACATCAAGCTGAACGTCGAGCTGGGCGCGGCGAACGTCCGCGACGGCGGCCCGGATGCCACGCAGGCGACGTTGACCTCCGCGCAGCCGGTCACCGGCCCGGCGCCGGCTTCGCCGGCCGGCCCCGCCACGGCCGCTCCGGCCGCCACCTCGGCCGACGCGAGCGCCCCGACCGCGGACGCCTCGGCGCCGGCCCGCACCGGCGCCGGGTCGACGCCCGCGCACGGCCTGCCCGCGACGAGCCGCACCGGCGCGTCGAGCCCGGGCGGTGCGGCAGCGCACGGGGCGGTCCAGCTCGGCGACGGCTCGACGCATGCGCCGCAGTACCACCCGACGTCCCTGTCCGGGGCCGACGGCGTCCAGTTCCGCGATGTCCTCGATCCGCTTGCGGCGAGCCACGGCTACACGCCGGCGGCATTCGACGCCCTCGTCGACACGCCGATCGCCGACCTCTCCCGGGCCGAGCTCGACACCGTGATCGACGTCCGGGATCGTGTCCCCTCGCCGTCCACCGCGCGGCTCCTGCAGAAGACGGTCCTCCCGACCGAGGCCGCCGATATCGTGGCCTCCGCCACCGGCGGGTCTCCCACCGGCACTCCGCTCCAGAACGTCGGCGGCTTCGTGGCTCGGCCTGCCGACACCGCGGGACTGACCACCGCCGAGATCAACGACACGCTCGGCCTCGACTACCCGACCAGCCCGTTCCCGGCCACGGTCGCGTCCGGTGGTGCATTCTTCGACATCGTGTACGAGGCGCCCGGCACTCCGACCCCCGACGTCGCCGACAGCGTCGCGAAGTTCGTGTTCGACGAGATGCCCGATTCCTACTGGCAGCTCCCCGTGGTCGATCGCCCGGCCGCCGTGCAGGCGCACTGGGACTCGCTGGATGCCGCCGCGCAGCGCGCACTGGAGGTACGGTACCCGTCGCTCGGGTACCAGCTGCCCAAGGCGCTGGATCCCGCCAACCCGTTCCGCGGCAATGGGTTCTCGGGTGTCCGGAGTTCCTTCCTGCCGGAGGCGGCGTACGGGTACCCCGCCCGTGCCGACCTGCCCGACGGTGCGGAACTCTGGCGGACCCTGCCCAACGGCGATCGCGAGTTCGTCGGCGTGTTCCGCCGTCCCCACGCCGGCACTCCGGGTGCGTGGCAGGTCGCGACGGGGCCGGGACGGCCGTGAGTGACGCGTGGTCGGTGTCCCGGCATGGCGTCGCGACGTTCCGGCAGCGGCGGGTGACCGTCCGCGTCGATGAGGTCGGCACGACCCCGCCGGGGACCATCCGGATCGTCGACGAGGTCGACCG
Organism: Agromyces sp. MMS24-K17; assembly: GCF_043950245.1. Taxonomy (GTDB): domain Bacteria; phylum Actinomycetota; class Actinomycetes; order Actinomycetales; family Microbacteriaceae; genus Agromyces. The sequence continues at coordinate 1,861,196 of NZ_CP171640.1, forward strand.
CCTGACCGGCCTCGACGTCGTTCCGAACGACCCGACCTACGGGTTCTCGCGGGAGCCATGGGCGGTCGCGACGGTCCCGGTCGACGAGCTCGAGGATCTCGTCGTCATCGAGGATCGCGCGTGCGAGACCGCAGCGATCGCGCCGGATGACGCCGGCGCCTTCGCCGTCATCGACGGCGTGCCGCGACGGCTCGTCAACACCTCGGGTTTCCTGCGCGACGGACAGCCCATGCTCCAGCTGGTCGAAGCAGGACCGAGCTCCCCTGCAGCCGGATTCGATTGGGTGCGGACCGGGGACTCCTGGGTCGCGGCCGTCGAGCGATCCGTCGTCGAGACGATCGAGATCCGGAGGATCCGCGCGATCTGGCGCGGAGTCGAAGTGCGCGCCGATCGCGTCTCGGGCGGCTCCGCGTTGGTGTCCTCTCGCACGAGCCGGCCGCCGGCCCCGGCCGCACGGCTCGCCCACGGCGACTACGCCGAGATCCGTTCGTTCGGCGATTGGTCCGCCGACGTGGAGGTCGCGGATCTCGAGGGGCTGGTCCGGGAGGTCCGGGCGATGCCGCCCTCGCCCGCAGCCTTCCCGTGGCCGGTGGGGCAGCTGGGCGGCCGCTTCGTTCAGATGGCCGTCGCCGAGATCGACCCCTGGGAGGCGCCGGCGCTGGCCGTCGTCGTCGACGGGGAACTCCCGGGCCCGGGCATGACCGCGTACTCCGCTCGTCGCGAACGGCCCGGAGCGCCGCTGTGGCGTCGGTTCCTCCCGGCCTCGGAGCTGGGTTCGATCAGCCGGGTGACCACCGAGGCGAGCGTCGCGGGAGTCTGGGTCGAGGTGAGCGCCGTGGACGCCGAGACCTGGCGCACGTTCGATGTGGTCGGGGCCGAGATCCCGTTCGGTACGATCGAGCAGTTCCGCTATCGCGAGACGCCGATCGAGGCGGACGCGTTGCCGCAGCTGGCGACCCGTCGCTCCTACGTCGACGCGCTCTGAAACCACACGGACCCGATCGGAAGACATTCGACATGGCGCTCATGCAGAAGGCTGTGACCCCTGCCGTCACGGCCGCCATCCTCGGCCACGGGCACGACCGGGTCGCCGGATACGTCGTCCGGAGTGAAGACGCCGAGTCGACGACGCCGGGGAGCTCTTCCGGCTGCACGCGCTCGGCTACGAGGGCACGCCGTTCGAGGAGCGCGGACCCATCGACGTGCTCGTCTTCGATCCGGCACCGACCATGCGATTCGAGGATGCGATCGGCGGGACGACCCGGGAGGACCTCCGGCGCACCGGCGGCCCGTTCCTCGACCGCGCTCCGTTCACGGGAACCGGGTTCGCGCCCGCCGGCACGGCCGTTCCGGTCTGGTGGCTCGCGCCGACGCGGGTGCCCGCGGGAGCGAGGCTGGTCCGCTTCGCCGACGGTCTGCCGCCGCAGCGACTCGCCGACTACGTCGACGTGGCGACGGGATGGGTCGTCGCGGGCGGTGACGGACGGCGGCGCCCTGCCCAGCCGTCCCCGCTCGTCGGCGGATATGCGACGATCGCGGGCGAGCATCGGCTCGCGGACGTCGTCGGGGATCGGGTCGCGGTCTGGGAACCGGCGACCGGGGAACGCCGCGAGGTCGCCCTCGCCGACGTCGACGGCATCTTCGAGCTCGAGGTGCTCGGCTCCTGGAACGGGCTGGACGTACGTCTGGTGGCCCGCTGGGAGCACGATGGCGTGCCCATGAGCCGGATCGCCTACCTCGGCCACGATTCCGACCTGGCGGAGGGCCTCGGGCTCGTGAAGATCGAGGCGGGTGTCTACGAGGCGAGCGTGCCGGACGCGCAGATCGACGCGGTGCGCACGGTCGTTTCCCTGGTCGACGACGGACGCTGACGGGCCGCCGACGAAGGAGCGAGCGCTCCGGCGCGGTGCATGAGAGCGCCACGCCGAGCTTCGCCGCCGGCCGCGCCGGATAGCCTGTCAGCACGTCCCCGGAAGGAACACGATGCTCGATCACCCCACGCAGCGCTTCGTCGAACAGGTCGCGGGCCTCGAGCCGGGCTCGCTCGCGATGGCGTTCGACCGGTCGGTCGCGCTTCGCCGGGCGGGGGGCAAGGAGGCGAGCCGCGCGACCCGTCCGTCGGCGTCGGAGAATTCCGAGCTCGAGCACCTCGTGCGCGAGTCGCTGCTGCCGCGCGCCGATGAGCTCAACGGCGCCCGCGAAGGCCTGCACGCCGACGCCAAGAGCGCCGCGGTGATCGCGGCACGAGCCGTGCTGAAGCGCGACCAGCTCACGCAGGCGCAGTACGACGTCCTGGTGCTGCCCTTCGTGGAGGCCGGCATCGACGTGCCGTCCCACGACTGAGCGGCGCGGCCGGGCGTGCCCATCCACATGGGCACCCCTCCCCATTCCTGCGGCGGCATGGATCGGTAGACTTCCGCGGGGCGGCCGTGCCGCCCGTCGCACGTCGTCGGCACGGGGCATCCGCCCGGTCGCGGTCGTGCGTCGCTCCCCGAGACGCAAGCGAGGAAGACCCGCATGACTTCGTTCCGAAGCTTCGACCCGGTCGCGCCGATCGCCGACGAGACGATCGCGCGCTTCGCGGGCCAGGTGCCCGCCGAGGTCGCCGACGCCTGGCGCCGGTACGGCGCCGGGGTGGTCGGCGGCGACGGGTTCTTCCGCTTCGTCGACCCGGCGCGCGCCGAGCAGATGCTCGACGGCGTGCTCGGCCTGCCCGAGGGCGCGACGGTGCTGTTCACGACCGCACTCGGCGACCTCGTCGTGCACGCCAATGGCCTGTACCTCGTGGTGAAGCCCCGCTGGGGCGCCGTCGACGTGATCGAGGGCCTGGGCTTCGACGCCCTCGTCGCGGGCATCGAGGACGCGGCCGAGCGCGAGCGCGCGTGGGAGTGGGAGCCGTATCCCGCCGCGCGCGACCGCGACGGCGTGCCCGGGTTCGAGCAGTGCTTCGGCTTCGTGCCCCTCCTCGCCCTCGGCGGCCCGAACACCGCCGATCACCTCCAGCTCGGCGGGCTCTGGGAGCACTTGGCGCTCATCGTCCAGCTCGCGGGGGTGCCGCAGGTGCGGCGCGTGATCGCCTTCGGCGCCGGCGGAGCGGATGCCTCCGGCGCGGCCCAGGGTCGCGACCGGCTCGTCGAGGTGGGCCGCGAGCTCTTCGCGCGGCTCACGCAGGATCCGCAGCTCACGATCATCGACCTGCCCGACGGCCTCGGGGTCTGCCTCGTGCACGCGGTCCGCGGCGGCGGCAAGATCTACGTGGCGCCCGACGAGACCGTCCTCTTCGTGGGCTCGGCGGTCGACTACGAGGCGGGCCTCGGCGCATTCCGCGACGGCGTGCGCACCCCGCGCGAGAAGTTCGAGCTGAACGGCGGCGCCCGATGAGCGACACCCTGGCCGAGCGCTGCGAGCGGCTCCGCGAACCCGTCACCGCCCTCGTGGCCGTCAGCATCTCCTCGACGCTGCGTCCGCAGGACCTCCCCGAGCTCACCCGGTCGATCGCGGCCGTGCGGTCGATCCTCGCCGAGGACCCGAGCGGGCTCCCGCAGGGTGCGTTCACCCAGTGGGTGCCGACGGCGCTGCGGAACCTCGACCGCATGCAGGAGGCGGTCGACCAAGGGGACGCGGCGGCGTCCTACGCGATCCTCACGGACGCGAACGAGGGCTTCATCCGGCTGACGGTCGGCTGCGCCGGCTTCCCCGGGTGGGGCACCGACGGCGAGGGCTGAACCGGCCGAACGCGCTCGGCAGCGACGAGCTCATCGACGATGACGACCAGGAGACGTGACGCGTGGTGACGCCCGATGCCTGATATCGAGGCGCTCGCGGCCGATCCGAGGATGGTGGCCGCGCTCTCGGCCGCGAACTGCGCACGGTTCGACTGGCATGAGGCGCTCCTCGCCGTCGGCGACATGGAGGTGCTCTACCTGGTTCGGGCTGTCGACGGGCGGTACTCGCTGAACCTCACGTCCCGATCGTCGGCTGAGCGCGAGCTCGCCAGGGCGGATGAGCTCGAACTGGTCGTCGACTACCTTCGGTTCCTGCTGCGGTCGGATGTGCGGGTCGTGGACCGAGGAGACGTCGTGCCGCCGGGCTTCCGGATCGCTGCCTGCGATCGCGAACTGACGCTGATCCGCGACGACGACGACGACGACGACGACGATGACGACGGCGGCGGCGGCGGATGGCGGATCTCCGTGCCGGACCGCATCGGCGCTCGCAGGGGGCTCATCGCGTTCGCGGTCGAAGGGCGCGACCGCTGACCTGTTCGCGCGAGCGGCCCCTGGAGCCGGCAGAGCCGGCCGGGCCGGCCGGGCCGGGCCGCGCCGATCAGCCGCGCAGGAACGGGTCGAGGAAGCCCTTGACCGCGGCCGGCGTCGCCGGGTTCTTGAATCCGTCGAGGGGCACCTCGCGGAGGGCGACGAACGCGTTCTCACGCAGCACGGCGACGGGCAGGGGCTGCCACGACCCGTCCACCTTGGCGCTCACGGTGCCGTAGGCGACGCCGTCGGCCTTCGCGATCCACAGCCCGCAGACCACCTGGCCGCGGCCGACGGGCAGCGGCAGGTAGTCGCGGGGGTCGCCGGTCTGGAACCGGGCGAGCATGACCGCCGCCTCGTGCGCCGGCAGCCGGAGCTCCTGGCCGGTGAGCTTGCGCAGGCGGGTGCCGGTGGCGACCCGCTCCCAGCTCGTCGACGAGGTCGCCAGCAGGAAGACGCCGTAGGCGGCCGCGGCGACGCCCAGGATGACGACGCCCGGGGCGACGAGGTCGCGCCCGCCCGCCCGGCGGCCCTGCCAGGACGCGGCGACCTCGAGGAGCCACGCGTAGTTCGCGACGGCGAGGATCGCCATCAGCGCGCCGGCCGCGATGAGCACGATCGACCACGTCGTCTTCGCCTGCGACCGCACCTGGCGCAGTTCATCGGGCAGCGTGGTGAAGGGGAGCTCGATCGGGTCGATCTTGGCCATGTCGGTCGTCCTCGGAGTCAGGGTCGGAATTGCGGGTTCAGCTCGCCGACGGCGTCGGCCACTTGTGGTCGAGCATCGGGTTCTTCCAGTTGAAGTAGTCGAAGACGCCGGTGAAGCGCGCGGTCGGGATGCCCCGCCGCAGTGCCGCGTCCATGAGCACCTGCGCCGACTGCTGGGCGGTGCCCTCGTCGACGACGGCGTCGACGAGCATCGGGATGAGTCCGCGGCGCACCCCGTCGAACGGGTCCCACACGCTCACCCGCTCGGCGCCCGGCGCACCGCCGAAGGCCTGCTTGAGCGCCTGGCCGTCGCGCACCCCGAGCTCGCAGAGCAGGGTGCCGCTGCCGGCGTTGAGGGCGGCGGTGGCGAAGAGGCCCGAGAGCGGGATGCGCTGCAGCCGGGCCGACCGGCCGCGGTCGTCGAGCACCCCGACGAACACGATCTCCGACCACGGCACGAGTGGGGCTCCACCCATCCGCACGCCGGCGTCGGTCACCTCGAAGGCGAGGTCGCCGCCCGCGGCGAGGAGCCGCTGGGCGCGGCCCCGCTGCACGGACGTGACGATGGAGAGCACGCAGGCGAGCACGCCCAGCACGGCGAGCACCGTGATCGGCCACCACATGCCGTCGACGATCGACGTGACGACGCCGACCACGAGGGCGACGCCGAGGAGGGCGCTGCCGGCCACGATGCCGGTGTTCCAGCGCCTGGCACGCGACACCTTCGCGTGGTCGACGCGCGCGACGTACCCCGACATGGCTCCTCATCCCGGCGCGCGGTCGGCGCCCCGGCGAGCATAGCCGACGGGTCGCGCGGGCACCCGCCCGCCGGGTGCGGCTCGTCGGGTCAGGCGGTGAGGTAGGCGCGGGCCGCGCGCTCGGCGTCGGCGGATGCCTCGAACCACCCCTGCGGCACGGCGTGCGTCTCCGCCTCGACGAAGACCCGCCGCAGCAGCGACAGGATCGCCCGCTCGCCGGTCGCGGCGTCCACGTCGACGGTGAGCACGCCCCGGCGCATGCCGGCGCCCGCGGATCGCGTGGCGCGGGGCATCCGTACGCCGGCGCTCGCGACGCGGGCGAACCGCACGCTCACCGCGTCGGCGTCGTCGACGACGAACTCGAGCCGGAGCGGCGCGGCCGGGGTCGCGCGGCGGAGCCACCCGCGGGGGGCGGGCGGCAGGGCGCGCTCGTCCACGACGGCGACGTGGCGCACCTCGGCCCAGGCGAGGTCGACGCCGTCGATGGAGACCCCTGCGGAGGTGACGACGAGGGACGGGCGGGATGGCTGAGCTTCGGGTAGAAGGTCGGGCATGCGCTCAGTGAACCACTCCGAGCCGGTCCCCGAGTAGACCCGGACGGAGGTTCCGCCCGCTCGACGAAGCCGGGTACGTCGTGGGGGCCGCGCGTAGGCTCTGAGCATGGACCAGCGGACCGGCCCGTGGGTGGTCGCGGGCCTCGCGGCGGCGCTCGACCTCGCGCTCGTGGTGTGCGCGTTCGGCCTGGTGAGCCTCGCGGCCGACGTGGACGTCGTGTCGGATCCCTCCGTCGGCCTCCTCGTGGCGCCGACGGGGGTCGGGGCATCCGTGCTCGCCGTGCTCGTCGTGCTCGGGTTCCGGCTGCGCCACCCCGAGCGGATGGGCGCGACCGTGCTGCTCGTCGCCGTCGCGAGCTGGCTCGCGCTCGTCCAGGGTGCGGTCGTCGCGCACCTGCTGACCACGACCGGGGCGGTCGGTGCGAGCGTCGGGTTCGGCGTGGGCCTCGGCATCGGATGGTTCGGGCTGCTGGTGCCCGTGCTCGCGGCGCTCGTGGCGTCGCTCGCGGTGCTGGTCGCGCGGGGGAACGCGGCCGGGATGGAACGTCCCCGCTGGCCGTGGGAGAAGGACGAGGACGAGTAGGGTGAACGGCGTGGAGGGCTCGGTCGAGGCGCGCGTGAGCCACGAGGTCGACAGCTGGCTGCGCTGGCTGCCGCGGTGGCGGCCGGGCACGCACCGGGCCCGCGTGCGGCTGTGCCAGAAGTGCTTCGGCTCGCCGTTGCTCGCCGCAGCCGGGCTCGACGTCGACGTGCCGCACCCCGTGCAGCACGCGTTCTCGATGCGGATGAAGGGCGTCATCGACGCCGCGGTCGACGACTACACCGCCAGGAACCTGCCGATGCTGCACCGCGAGATCCGCCTGGCCGAGGAGCGGAAGGCCAGGCGGCCGTACCGGGCGGGGAGGGGCTCGACCCCGAGTTCCTCGGGCTCGAGCTCGACCCCGAGCCGGTGCCCGACCAGCCGTTCCTGTTCACCCTCACCGGCCTCGAGGCGGATGCCGCGGCCGAGTCCGCCGAGCCCGCCCCGCGCCCGTTCACGCCGGAGGAGAAGGAGGCGCTCCGCGAGGAGGTGCGCCTCGCCGACGAATTCGCGAAGCAGCTCGGGCGCCGCATCTGCGTCGAGCTGGGCCAGCACCGCTACCGCATCGCGAACGCCGTCGAACGGCTCGTCGAGCCCCAGGTCGCCGAGCTCCTCGCCGACCTCGACCGCGAGCTCGACGCCCCCGGGTGGCCGGGCTGAATCCGGCCGTGGCGAGCGGGGCGAACGCCCTCGGCGAACATCGGCCCGTGGCATCCGCCCTCATTTGACCCGCGCGTTACGCCCGATTACCATAGATCGGGTGTGCGCGTTGTCGCGCGCCTGATGCCGTGCCCGGTTCCCGGGACCGGCCGCAGGAGTTCGCACGTCGCACACGCAGGGCATCCGGCGCCACCGCCGGAACGCCCCCACGGCATACCCACCACATACAGCGCAGCGGTTCCGCTGCGCCGGCGGGTCGTGATGTGAAACCCATCAGCTGTCACCGTGCAGCACAACAAGGAGATGCAGTGCCAACCATTCAGCAGTTGGTCCGCAAGGGTCGCTCGCCCAAGGTCTCGAAGACCAAGGCGCCCGCCCTGAAGGCCAACCCCCAGCAGCGCGGCGTGTGCACGCGTGTGTACACCACCACCCCGAAGAAGCCGAACTCCGCGCTCCGCAAGGTCGCCCGTGTGAAGCTCTCCAACGGCACCGAGGTCACCGCCTACATCCCCGGTGAGGGCCACAACCTGCAGGAGCACTCGATGGTGCTCGTTCGCGGCGGTCGTGTGAAGGACCTCCCGGGTGTCCGCTACAAGATCATCCGCGGTGCGCTCGACACGCAGGCCGTGAAGAACCGCAAGCAGGCTCGTAGCCGCTACGGCGCGAAGATGGAGAAGAAGTAATGCCTCGCAAGGGTCCCGCTCCGAAGCGCCCCGTCGTCGCCGACCCGGTCTACGGTTCGCCGGTCGTCAGCCAGCTCGTCAACAAGATCCTCATCGACGGCAAGAAGGACCTCGCCCAGCGCATCGTCTACGAGGCGCTCGAGAACGTGGCGAACAAGTCCGGCCAGGACGCCGTCGCGGTCCTGAAGAAGGCCCTCGACAACGTGCGCCCGACCCTCGAGGTCCGGTCGCGCCGCGTCGGCGGCTCGACCTACCAGGTCCCCGTCGAGGTCAAGCCGCACCGTGCGAACACCCTGGCGCTGCGCTGGCTCACCAGCTACGCCAAGGCTCGCCGCGAGAAGACCATGACCGAGCGTCTCACCAACGAGATCCTCGACGCCTCGAACGGCCTGGGTGCCGCGGTCAAGCGCCGCGAGGACACCCACAAGATGGCCGAGTCGAACCGCGCCTTCGCCCACTACCGCTGGTAGTCGGCCGGGCGGATGCCTCGGGCGCGCTGTGCGCGAGGCATCCGCCCTCCCCCTCGTTCGTTCCTGACCCATTCGGAGGAACCCCGTGGCACAAGACGTGCTCACCGACCTGAGCAAGGTCCGCAACATCGGCATCATGGCGCACATCGATGCCGGCAAGACCACCACCACCGAGCGCATCCTGTTCTACACGGGCGTCAACCACAAGCTCGGCGAGACGCACGACGGCGCCTCGACGACCGACTGGATGGAGCAGGAGAAGGAGCGCGGCATCACGATCACGTCTGCCGCCGTGACCTGCTTCTGGAACAAGAACCAGATCAACATCATCGACACGCCCGGCCACGTCGACTTCACCGTCGAGGTGGAGCGCTCGCTGCGCGTGCTCGACGGCGCGGTCGCCGTGTTCGACGGCAAGGAGGGCGTCGAGCCCCAGTCCGAGACCGTCTGGCGCCAGGCCGACAAGTACAACGTCCCCCGCATCTGCTTCGTCAACAAGATGGACAAGCTGGGCGCGGACTTCTACTTCACCGTCGACACGATCATCTCGCGCCTCGGCGCGAAGCCGCTCGTGCTGCAGCTCCCGATCGGCGCCGAGAACGACTTCGTCGGCGTCATCGACCTCATCGAGATGCGCGCCCTCGTGTGGCCCGGCGACGCCAAGGGCGACGTGACCATGGGCGCCAAGTACGAGGTCCAGGAGATCCCGGCCGACCTCAAGGAGAAGGCGGACGAGTACCGTCACGCCCTCCTCGAGACCGTCGCCGAGTCCGACGACGCGCTGCTCGAGAAGTACTTCGGCGGCGAGGAGCTCACGGTCGCGGAGATCAAGGGCGCCATCCGCAAGATGGTCGTCAACTCCGAGATCTACCCGGTGCTCTGCGGCTCGGCGTTCAAGAACCGCGGCGTCCAGCCCATGCTCGACGCGGTCGTCGACTACCTGCCGTCGCCGCTCGACGTGCCGGCCATCGAGGGCCGCAACCCGCGCAACGAGGAAGAGGTCATCGAGCGTCACCCCGACGCGAACGACCCGTTCTCGGCGCTCGCGTTCAAGGTCGCGGTGCACCCGTTCTTCGGTCGCCTCACCTACGTCCGCGTGTACTCGGGCCAGCTCGACTCCGGCGCCCAGGTCGTCAACTCGACCAAGGGCAAGAAGGAGCGCATCGGGAAGATCTTCCAGATGCACGCCAACAAGGAGAACCCGGTCGACTCGGTCACCGCGGGCAACATCTACGCGGTCATCGGCCTCAAGGACACCACCACCGGTGACACCCTGTGCGACCCGGACAACCAGGTCGTCCTCGAGTCGATGACGTTCCCGGAGCCGGTCATCGAGGTCGCCATCGAGCCGAAGACCAAGGCCGACCAGGAGAAGCTGGGCACCGCGATCCAGAAGCTCGCCGAGGAGGACCCGACCTTCCGCACCGAGCTCAACCCCGAAACCGGCCAGACGGTCATCAAGGGCATGGGCGAGCTGCACCTCGACATCCTCGTGGACCGCATGAAGCGCGAGTTCAAGGTCGAGGCGAACGTCGGCAAGCCGCAGGTCGCGTACCGCGAGACGATCCGCAAGACCGTCGAGCGCCACGACTACACCCACAAGAAGCAGACGGGTGGCTCCGGCCAGTTCGCGAAGATCCAGTTCAAGCTGGAGCCGCTCGAGGTCGAGGGCGACAAGACGTACGAGTTCGTCAACGCCGTGACCGGTGGTCGCGTGCCGCGCGAGTACATCCCCTCGGTCGACGCGGGCTTCCAGGACGCCATGCAGTACGGCGTGCTGGCCGGCTTCCCGCTCGTGGGCGTCAAGGCGACCCTCGTCGACGGTGCGTCCCACGACGTCGACTCCTCGGAGATGGCGTTCAAGATCGCCGGTTCGATGGGCTTCAAGGAGGCCGCTCGGAAGGCGAGCCCCGTTCTGCTCGAGCCGCTGATGAGCGTCGAGGTCCGTACTCCCGAGGAGTACATGGGCGACGTCATCGGCGACCTGAACTCGCGTCGCGGCCAGATCCAGTCCATGGAGGACGCTGCCGGCGTGAAGGTCGTGCGTGCGCACGTCCCGCTCTCGGAGATGTTCGGCTACATCGGCGACCTGCGGTCCAAGACCTCGGGCCGCGCCGTGTACTCGATGGAGTTCGAGAGCTACGCGGAGGTCCCGAAGGCTGTCGCCGACGAGATCGTCCAGAAGAACAAGGGCGAATAGCCCTCGACGCACGACCCAGCCGGGTCGCGTAACATAACAACAAACCCCTGCAGACTACCGAGCGCAATCCGGTGCCCGGCGGTTCTGCACGAAGTCCTGAGGAGGACCCCAAGTGGCTAAGGCCAAGTTCGAGCGGACCAAGCCGCACGTCAACATCGGCACCATCGGGCACGTCGACCACGGTAAGACGACGCTGACCGCCGCCATCTCCAAGGTGCTCGCCGACAAGTACCCGTCGGCCACCAACGTGCAGCGCGACTTCGCGTCGATCGACTCGGCTCCCGAGGAGCGCCAGCGCGGCATCACGATCAACATCTCGCACGTCGAGTACGAGACGCCGAAGCGCCACTACGCGCACGTCGACGCCCCGGGTCACGCCGACTACATCAAGAACATGATCACCGGTGCGGCTCAGATGGACGGCGCGATCCTCGTGGTCGCGGCGACCGACGGCCCGATGGCCCAGACGCGTGAGCACGTGCTGCTCGCCAAGCAGGTCGGCGTGCCGTACCTGCTGGTCGCGCTGAACAAGTCCGACATGGTGGACGACGAGGAGATCCTGGAGCTCGTCGAGCTCGAGGTCCGCGAGCTGCTCTCGTCGCAGGGCTTCCCCGGCGACGACGCTCCGGTCGTGCGCGTCTCGGGCCTCAAGGCGCTCGAGGGCGACGAGAAGTGGGTCCAGTCGGTCCTCGACCTCATGGACGCCGTCGACGAGTCCGTTCCGGACCCGGTGCGCGACCGCGACAAGCCGTTCCTCATGCCGATCGAGGACGTCTTCACGATCACCGGCCGTGGCACGGTCGTCACGGGCCGCGCCGAGCGTGGCACGCTGAAGATCAACTCCGAGGTCGAGATCGTCGGCATCCGCCCGACGCAGAAGACCACCGTCACGGGCATCGAGATGTTCCACAAGCAGCTCGACGAGGCCTGGGCCGGCGAGAACTGCGGTCTCCTGCTCCGCGGCACCAAGCGCGAGGACGTCGAGCGCGGCCAGGTCGTCGTGGCGCCGGGTTCGGTCACCCCCCACACGAACTTCGAGGGCACTGCCTACATCCTCTCGAAGGACGAGGGCGGCCGTCACAACCCGTTCTACGCGAACTACCGTCCGCAGTTCTACTTCCGCACCACGGACGTCACCGGCGTCATCACGCTGCCCGAGGGCACCGAGATGGTCATGCCCGGCGACACCACCGACATGACGGTCGAGCTGATCCAGCCGATCGCCATGGAGGAGGGCCTCGGCTACGCCATCCGCGAGGGTGGCCGCACGGTCGGTGCCGGTACGGTCACCAAGATCATCAAGTAAGTCCGCTTACTTCGATCTCCTGAGAGGGGTCGGGCCTTCGGGCCCGGCCCCTCTCGGTGTCTCCGGGCGACCGGGTGTCCCGAATACCGGCCCCCTACCTAGGGGTACCCTGTCAATCCCTCCCTGAAACTCGTCGACCGGGTTAGCGTCGAATCGATGGCACCCCCCGACCGAACCGACCTCCGTGCCGGCCTTCGGCCCGAGATCCAGGCACTGCGAGCCCTCGCGGTGTGCGCCGTCGTGCTGCACCACGGCTGGCCCGCGGTCGCGCCGGCGGGCTACATGGGCGTCGACGTGTTCTTCGTGTGTCGGGATTCCTCATCACCGCGCACCTCCTGCGGGAGGCCGACCGCACCGGACGCATCTCGCTGCGGACCTTCTACCTGCGCCGTGCGCGACGCATCCTGCCGGCCGCGACGGCCGTGCTCGTCGTCGTGTCGGCCCTCACCCTACTGCTCGTGCCGGTGCGGCAGTGGACCGCCTGGTTCCGCGAGATCGTCGCGAGCGCGCTCTACGTCGAGAACTGGCAGCTGCTCATCGCCTCGCAGGACCCGGCGACCGCCGACCTGCGGTCGACGCCGGTGCAGCACTACTGGTCGCTGTCGGTCGAGGAGCAGTTCTACCTCGTCTGGCCGCTGCTCATCATCCTCGCGCTGTGGCTGGCGGCCCGGCGCGGCACGGATGCCTCGCGCTGGATGCTCCTCGTGCTCGTCCCGGTGTCCGTCGCGTCCTTCGCGCTGTCGCTCGCGCTGACGGCCGACGACCACAACCTCGCGTACTTCTCGACGCTCGCGCGCGCGTGGGAGTTCGGCGCCGGCGCGATCCTCGCGGTGGTGCTCGCCCGCCGCGGCGCGGCGGGCGGCCTCGAGGCCGCCGGTGTCCCGGGCCGGCGCGACGGGCTCCGCGCCGCCGCGGCCTGGGCCGGGCTCGCCGCAGTCGTGCTGCCGATCGTGCTGTTCACCGACGCCGAGGCCTTCCCCGGCGCGGTCGTGCTGCTGCCGGTCGTGGGCACGGCGGTGGTGATCCTGGTCGGGATGCCCCGCACGGCATGGTCGCCCGCACGGGCGATGGCGCTCCGACCGGTGCAGTGGACGGGCGACGTCTCCTACTCGCTGTACCTCTGGCACTGGCCCGTCCTGATGTTCGCGCCGTACCTGACCGGCATGCCGAGCCCGCCGTGGCTGATGGTGCTCCTCGTCGCCCTGTCCTTCGCGATCGCCGGCGCGTCGAAGCGGTGGATCGAGGACCCGTTCCGGCGTCGCGCCGGCCGCGTGCCGGTCGGGCGGCCGGCGGTCCTGCTCGGGGCCGTCTCAGTGGGTATGGCGGCCGTCCTCACGGCGGGCGCGATCGCCCCGGGAGTGGCCGCCGAGCACCGCCTCGCCTGCGAGAAGAACCGCGAGGACGGGCCCCGTTCGGACCGCGATCGGTGAGGCATCCTGCGACGTCGCTGGGAGTCCGGGCGTGCGCGACACGCCCGGGTTGCAGCACCTTGCCCACTATGGCAAACTTGATGAGTTCGACATTCCGTCGGTCGTGCGTCGCCGTGCTCCCGACGGATCACTGCCAGGCAGTGCATAGCCACCGAGTCCACGTGACCGGGTCAGGCTAGGCCGCGGGCAGCAGAACCGACAAACCGACTCCCACCGCACACGGGGAAACCCGTGTGCATCCGCGCGGGCGAGAGCCAGTGCGGGGGAGTCGTGGCTCGAAGGTCGAGCGTGTCGAGGCCATCGCGGCTGTGTGCACACAGAGCAGCGGGGTGCCTTCGACAGGCTCGATCAACAGCCGTTGACAGCAGAACAGTGGTGCTCCACATAAGCAGTGCTACGCGGCGTCCAATGCCCTCGGAAGGGGTACGACGCCTTGACAGAGAGAGAGTCAGCAATGGCGGGACAGAAGATCCGCATTCGTCTGAAGTCGTATGACCACGAGGTCATCGACACCTCGGCGCGCAAGATCGTCGACACGGTGACCCGCGCGGGCGCCACGGTCGTCGGCCCCGTGCCGCTTCCGACCGAGAAGAACGTGGTGTGCGTCATCCGCTCGCCCCACAAGTACAAGGACAGCCGCGAGCACTTCGAGATGCGCACCCACAAGCGCCTCATCGACATCGTGGACCCGACGCCGAAGGCCGTCGACTCGCTCATGCGCCTCGACCTCCCGGCCGACGTCAACATCGAGATCAAGCTCTGAGGTAGATGATGTCCGCTGCTACGAAGAACGTGAAGGGCCTGCTCGGCACCAAGCTGGGCATGACCCAGGTCTGGGACGAGGGCAACAAGCTCATCCCCGTGACCGTCATCGAGATCGCCCCCAACGTGGTCACCCAGCTCCGCACCGTCGAGAAGGACGGCTACGAGGCCGTGCAGATCGCCGCCGGCGCCATCGACCCGCGCAAGGTCAACCAGCCCGCGGCCGGCCACTTCGCCGCCGCCGGCGTGACCCCGCGCCGTCACCTCGCCGAGGTCCGCACCGCCGACGCCGCGTCGTACGCGCTCGGCCAGGAGCTCACCGTCGAGAGCGCCTTCGAGGCCGGCCAGCTGGTCGACGTCGTCGGCACCTCGAAGGGCAAGGGCTTCGCCGGTGTCATGAAGCGCCACAACTTCAAGGGCGTCTCCGCCTCGCACGGTTCGCACCGCAACCACCGCAAGCCCGGTTCGATCGGCGCCTCGTCGACCCCGAGCCGCGTGTTCAAGGGCATGCGCATGGCCGGTCGCATGGGTGGCGAGCGCGTCACCGTCCTCAACCTCCGCGTGCACGCCGTCGACGCCGAGAAGGGCCTGCTGCTCGTCAAGGGCGCGGTTCCCGGTGCTCGCGGTCGTCTCGTGTTCGTCCGCAACGCTGTGAAGGGGGCGTAGTCCATGGCTACCGCCAACACCATCGACGTCCTCGACGCGACCGGCAAGAAGTCCGGCTCGATCGAGCTGCCCGCCGACATCTTCGACGTGCAGACCAACGTCCCGCTCATCCACCAGGTCGTGACCGCCCAGCGCGCCGCCGCGCGCCAGGGCACCCACAAGACCAAGAACCGCGGTGAGGTCTCGGGCGCCGGTCGCAAGCCGTTCAAGCAGAAGGGCACCGGCCGTTCGCGCCAGGGCTCGGTCCGCGCGCCGGAGCACACCGGCGGTGGCGTGGTCCACGGCCCGACCCCGCGCGACTACTCGCAGCGGACCCCGAAGAAGATGATCGCCCAGGCGCTGCTCGGCTCGCTGAGCGACCGCGCCCGCGCCGGCCGCATCCACGCGGTCGAGTCCTTCTTCCAGGGCGACGCCCCGAAGACAAAGGACGCCGTCGCGCTCCTCGCGCAGGTCGCCCCGGCCAAGCGCTTCCTCGTGGTCCTCGACCGCGGGCAGGACCTCGACCTCCGCGCCGTCCGCAACATCGAGTCGGCGCACGTGCTGTCGTTCGACCAGCTCAACGCCTACGACGTGGTCGTCTCCGACGACATCGTCTTCAGCAAGGCCGCGCTCGAGGGCTTCATCGCCTCGAAGTCGGCGAAGAAGGAAGAGGTCTCCGCATGAGCGCCGCGCACAACAAGGACCCGCGCGACATCATCATCGCGCCCGTCGTCTCGGAGAAGAGCTACGGCCTGATCGACGAGGGCAAGTACACGTTCATCGTGGACCCCCGCTCGAACAAGACCGAGATCAAGCTCGCGATCGAGAAGATCTTCAACGTCCAGGTGGCGTCGATCAACACCCTGAACCGCCAGGGCAAGACCCGCCGCACCCGCTTCGGGACCGGCAAGCGCAAGGACACCAAGCGCGCGATCGTCACCCTCAAGTCCGGCTCGATCGACATCTTCACGGCCGTCGGCTAAGGAGCAGAGGAAACTCACATGGCTATTCGCAAGTACAAGCCCACGACCCCGGGTCGTCGCGGTTCCTCGGTCTCCGACTTCGCTGAGATCACCCGCTCGACCCCCGAGAAGTCGCTGCTGCGCCCCCTGTCGAAGACCGGTGGCCGCAACAACCAGGGTCGCATCACCACCCGTCACATCGGTGGCGGCCACAAGCGCCAGTACCGCGTCATCGACTTCCGTCGCAACGACAAGGACGGCGTGCCCGCCAAGGTCGCGCACATCGAGTACGACCCGAACCGCACTGCGCGCATCGCGCTGCTGCACTTCGCGGACGGCACCAAGCGCTACATCATCGCTCCGGACAAGCTCAAGCAGGGCGACCCGATCGAGTCGGGCCCCAACGCCGACATCAAGCCGGGCAACAACCTGCCGCTGCGCAACATCCCGACCGGTACCGTGATCCACGCGATCGAGCTCCGTCCCGGTGGCGGCGCGAAGATGGCCCGCTCCGCCGGCGCCTCGGTCCGCCTCGTCGCCAAGGACGGCCCCTACGCGCAGCTCCGCCTGCCGTCGGGCGAGATCCGCAACGTCGACGCGCGCTGCCGCGCCACCATCGGCGAGGTCGGCAACGCCGAGCAGTCGAACATCAACTGGGGCAAGGCCGGCCGCAACCGCTGGAAGGGCATCCGCCCGACCGTCCGCGGTGTCGCGATGAACCCGATCGACCACCCGCACGGTGGTGGTGAGGGCAAGACCTCCGGTGGTCGTCACCCGGTGAGCCCCTGGGGTCAGGCCGAGGGCCGCACCCGTCGCCCCAACAAGGAGAGCGACAAGCTCATCGTCCGTCGTCGCACCGTCGGCAAGAAGCGCAAGTAGGAGTAAGAGAAGATGCCTCGCAGTCTCAAGAAGGGCCCCTTCGTCGACGAGCACCTGCTTCGCAAGGTCGCCGTGCAGAACGAAGCCGGTTCGAAGAACGTCATCAAGACGTGGTCGCGTCGCTCGATGATCATCCCGGCCATGCTCGGGCACACGATCGCCGTGCACGACGGCCGCAAGCACATCCCGGTGTTCGTCACCGAGACCATGGTGGGCCACAAGCTCGGCGAGTTCGCGCCCACCCGCACCTTCCGTGGTCACGTGAAGGACGACAAGAAGGGCCGCCGCCGCTGACGCGGTGGTGTGAAGGAGGAAAGAAATGGTGGAGTCGATCGCCCGCGTGCGACACATCCGCGTCACCCCCCAGAAGGCTCGCCGCGTCGTCGACCTGATCCGCGGCAAGCAGGCTCAGGAGGCCCTGGCCATCCTGAAGTTCGCACCCCAGGGTGCGAGCGAGCCCGTGTACAAGCTCGTCGCCTCGGCCATCGCGAACGCT
Organism: Agromyces sp. MMS24-K17; assembly: GCF_043950245.1. Taxonomy (GTDB): domain Bacteria; phylum Actinomycetota; class Actinomycetes; order Actinomycetales; family Microbacteriaceae; genus Agromyces. The sequence goes on from NZ_CP171640.1 coordinate 1,878,545, forward strand.
CGCGTCAAGGCCGATGCCACGAACACCTACCTGGACGAGCAGGACCTTTACATCTCGCGCGCATTCGTCGATGAGGGCACCACCCTCAAGCGTTTCCAGCCGCGCGCGCAGGGTCGTGCCTTCCGCATCAACAAGCGCACGAGCCACATCACCGTGGTCCTCGCCACGCCCGAGGAGGGTACGAAGTAATGGGTCAGAAGGTCAACCCGTACGGCTTCCGTCTCGGCATCACCACCGACCACGTGTCGCGGTGGTTCTCCGACTCGACGAAGCCCGGCCAGCGTTACGCCGACTACCTCGCCGAGGACGTGAAGATCCGTCGTCTGCTGCAGACGTCGCTCGACCGTGCCGGCGTGAGCCGCATCGAGATCGAGCGCACCCGCGACCGCGTCCGCGTGGACATCCACACGGCGCGCCCGGGCATCGTCATCGGTCGCCGCGGCGCCGAGGCCGAGCGCATCCGCGCCGACCTCGAGAAGCTCACCAAGAAGCAGATCCAGCTCAACATCCTCGAGGTCAAGAACCCCGAGGCCGACGCCCAGCTGGTCGCCCAGGGCATCGCCGAGCAGCTCTCCGCCCGTGTCGCGTTCCGTCGCGCCATGCGCAAGGGCCTGCAGGGCGCGCAGCGCGCCGGTGCCAAGGGCATCCGGATCCAGGTGTCGGGCCGTCTCGGCGGCGCCGAGATGAGCCGCTCGGAGTTCTACCGCGAGGGCCGCGTGCCCCTGCACACGCTCCGCGCGAACATCGACTACGGCTTCTACGAGGCCAAGACCACCTTCGGCCGCATCGGCGTGAAGGTCTGGATCTACAAGGGCGACATCACGAACAAGGAGCTCGCACGCGAGCAGGCGGCCCAGAAGCCGTCGCGTGAGCGTAGCGACCGTCCCCGCCGCGACCGTGCCCCGAAGGCCGAGCCGGTGGCAGCAGGAGTTGAGGCATAAACCATGTTGATTCCCCGTCGAGTCAAGTACCGCAAGCAGCACCACCCCGGCCGTTCGGGCCAGGCCACCGGCGGCACGAAGGTCACCTTCGGCGAGTTCGGCATCCAGGCCCTGACCCCCGCCTACGTGACGAACCGTCAGATCGAGTCCGCTCGTATCGCGATGACCCGTCACATCAAGCGTGGCGGCAAGGTGTGGATCAACATCTACCCGGACCGTCCGCTCACGAAGAAGCCGGCCGAAACCCGAATGGGTTCCGGTAAGGGTTCGCCCGAGTGGTGGGTCGCCAACGTCAAGCCGGGTCGAGTCCTCTTCGAGGTCTCCGGCGTCTCCGAGCAGCTCGCTCGCGAGGCCATGACCCGTGCCATCCACAAGCTGCCCCTCAAGGCACGCATCATCAAGCGCGAGGAGGGCGACGCATAATGGCCGTCGGAACCAAGGGGCTCGAGTCCGTCGAGCTCGACACGTTTGAAGACGAGCGTCTCGTCGACGAGCTGAAGAAGGCCAAGGAGGAGCTGTTCAACCTGCGCTTCCAGTCGGCCACCGGCCAGCTCGAGAGCCACGGCCGCCTGCGCGCCGTGAAGAAGGACATCGCCCGCATCTACACGGTCATCCGTGAGCGCGAGCTCGGCATCCGTGCGACGCCGGCCCCGGTCGAGGCGCCCGCCAAGGCCGAGAAGAAGACGAAGAAGGCCAAGGCCGAGGCGACTGTGCAGACTGACAGTGGCCCGGCTGAGGTCGCAGAGACGAAGGAGGCCTGATCATGGCTGAGACCAAGAAGGCCCCCGAGGCCGAGGTCACCGCTGAGGCCACCGAGGCTCGCGGCTACCGCAAGGTGCGTCGCGGCTACGTCGTCAGCGACAAGATGGAGAAGACCATCGTCGTCGAGGTCGAGGACCGCGTGAAGCACCCGCTCTACGGCAAGGTCATCCGCCGCACCTCGAAGGTGAAGGCGCACGACGAGCAGAACACCGCCGGCATCGGCGACCTGGTCGTCATCTCCGAGACCCGTCCGCTGAGCGCCACCAAGCGCTGGCGGCTCGTCGAGATCGTCGAGAAGGCCAAGTAGGCCCCGGCCTGCTTCCAGAAGGAGACTGAAGTGATTCAGCAGGAATCCCGGCTCAAGGTGGCCGACAACACGGGTGCGAAGGAACTCCTCACCATCCGTGTGCTCGGCGGCTCCCAGCGCCGCTACGCCGGCCTCGGCGACGTCATCGTCGCGACGGTCAAGGACGCGATCCCCGGCGGCAACGTGAAGAAGGGCGATGTGGTCAAGGCCGTCATCGTCCGCACCGTGAAGGAGACCCGTCGTCCCGACGGGTCGTACATCAAGTTCGACGAGAACGCCGCGGTGATCCTCAAGAACGACGGTGACCCCCGTGGCACCCGCATCTTCGGCCCGGTGGGCCGCGAGCTGCGCGACAAGAAGTTCATGAAGATCGTCTCGCTGGCACCTGAGGTGATCTGAGAATGGCGAACATCAAGAAGGGTGACCTGGTCCAGGTCATCTCCGGCAAGAGCCAGGCCCGCGGCGGCGACCGCGGCAAGCAGGGTCGCGTCATCGAGGTCATCACGGCCGAGGACCGCGTCGTCGTGGAGGGCGTGAACTACGTCACCAAGCACGTGCGCGTCGGCCAGACCCAGCGCGGCACCAAGACCGGCGGCATCGAGACCCACGAGGCCCCGATCCACGTGTCGAACGTCGCACTCATCGACCCCGAGACGAAGAAGCCGACCCGCGTCGGCTTCCGCGTCGAGCAGGTCACCACGGACGGCGTCACCAAGACGGTCCGTGTCCGCTACGCAAAGAAGTCGGGTAAGGACATCTGATGACTGACACCACGACTGCTGCGCCGGCTGGCAAGATCCAGCCGCGCCTCAAGCAGAAGTACAAGGGCGAGATCGCCGCGACGCTCACCGAGGCCAACGGCTACGCGAACCCGCACCAGGTGCCGGGTCTCGTGAAGATCGTGGTCAACATGGGTGTCGGCGAGGCCGCGCGCGATGGCAAGATCATCGACGGCGCGATCGCCGACCTCACGAAGATCACCGGCCAGAAGCCGCAGGTCACCAAGGCCCGCAAGTCGATCGCCCAGTTCAAGCTCCGCGAGGGCCAGCCCATCGGCGCCCACGTGACGCTGCGCGGCGACCGCATGTGGGAGTTCCTCGACCGCCTGCTCTCGCTCGCCCTGCCCCGTATCCGCGACTTCCGCGGCCTCTCGGACCAGCAGTTCGACGGCACGGGCAACTACACCTTCGGCCTCACGGAGCAGAGCGTGTTCCACGAGATCGACCAGGACAAGATCGACCGCGTCCGCGGCATGGACATCACCGTGGTGACCACTGCCAAGACCGATGACGAGGGCCGCCAGCTGCTCAAGGCGCTCGGCTTCCCGTTCAAGTCGGCCGAGTCCGCCAACTGAACCCCGGATGCCGCGGGCGCGAGCCCGCGGCATCCGTTCGGCCGGTCCTCCGGCCACGGTCCGGGACATCCGTCCCGGGCGACCACCACAGGTCAGTCCCCGTGCAACGGGTCCTGAAACCTGGTGAACGATAGGAAACACACGTCATGACGATGACCGACCCGGTCGCTGACATGCTGACCCGCCTGCGGAACGCCAACTCCGCGCACCACGACACCGTGTCGATGCCGCACTCGAAGCTCAAGGGCCACATCGCGGAGATCCTCAAGAACGAGGGCTACATCGCCGGCTTCGAGGTCGCCGATGCACGCGTGGGCAAGACCCTCACGCTGTCGCTCAAGTTCGGCCCGAACCGCGAGCGCTCCATCGCCGGCATCAAGCGCGTCTCGAAGCCCGGCCTCCGCGTCTACGCGAAGTCGACCGAGCTGCCCAAGGTGCTCGGCGGCCTCGGCGTCGCGATCCTGTCCACTTCCAGCGGTCTGCTCACCGACCGCCAGGCCGAGAAGAAGGGCGTGGGTGGGGAAGTCCTCGCCTACGTGTGGTAGTTCAATGTCACGAATCGGACGACTCCCCATCGACGTCCCCGCCGGCGTCGACGTGAAGATCGACGGCTCGGCCGTCACCGTCAAGGGCCCGAAGGGCGAGCTCTCGCTCACCGTCGCCAGCCCGATCGAGGTCAAGCTCGAGGACAACCAGATCCTCGTGACCCGTCCCGACGACGAGCGCGCGTCGCGCTCGCTGCACGGCCTGACCCGCACGCTCATCGCGAACGACATCCTCGGCGTCACCCAGGGCTACTCCAAGGGCCTGGAGATCGTCGGCACGGGATACCGCGTCGCGCAGAAGGGCACGGCCGTCGAGTTCGCGCTCGGCTTCTCGCACCCGGTCACCGTCGAGGCCCCCGCGGGCATCACGCTGACGGTCGAGGGCAACAACAAGCTGACCGTCGCCGGCATCTCGAAGCAGGCCGTCGGCGAGACCGCCGCCAACATCCGCAAGATCAAGAAGCCGGAGCCGTACAAGGGCAAGGGCATCCGCTACGCCGGCGAGGTCGTGCGTCGCAAGGCCGGAAAGTCAGGTAAGTAATCATGGCTGTGAAGAGCAAGACGGCTGCGCGCTCGCGCCGCCACACCCGTCTTCGCAAGAAGATCGTCGGCACGGAGCTCCGCCCCCGTCTCGTCGTGACCCGTTCGGCCCGCCACGTCTTCGTGCAGGTCGTCGACGACAGCAAGGGCCGCACCGTGGCCAGCGCCTCGACGATGGAGGCCGACCTCCGCGCCTTCGACGGTGACAAGACCGCCAAGGCCCGCAAGGTCGGCGAGCTCGTCGCCGAGCGCGCGAAGCTCGTCGGCATCGAGTCGGTCGTCTTCGACCGCGGCGGCAACAAGTACGCCGGTCGCGTCGCCGCGATCGCCGATGGCGCGCGAGAGGCAGGGCTGAGCCTGTGAGCGACAACACTGTGAAGGAGACCGAGGTGACCACCGCAGAGGCACCCGTCGAGACGGCCGCATCCAGCGAGCCGCAGCGCAACGAGCGCGAGGGCCGCCGCGGCGGCGGTCGCGACCGTGGCCAGGGCCGCGACCGCGGCGCCCGCGACGCCGAGAAGAGCCAGTTCCTCGAGCGCGTCGTGACCATCAACCGCGTGTCGAAGGTCGTGAAGGGTGGTCGTCGCTTCAGCTTCACCGCCCTCGTGGTCGTCGGCGACGGCAACGGCCTGGTCGGCGTCGGCTACGGCAAGGCCCGCGAGGTCCCCACCGCGATCTCGAAGGGCGTCGAGGAGGCGAAGAAGAACTTCTTCCGCGTCCCGCGCGTCGGCTCGACCGTTCCCCACCCCGTCCAGGGTGAGGCGGCCGCCGGTGTCGTCCTCCTGCGTCCGGCCGCGCCGGGTACCGGTGTCATCGCCGGTGGTCCCGTCCGCGCCGTGCTCGAGTGCGCCGGCATCCACGACGTCCTGAGCAAGTCGCTCGGCTCGTCGAACACGATCAACATCGTGCACGCCACCGTCGAGGCGCTCAAGCAGCTCGAAGAGCCGCGCGCCGTCGCCGCCCGTCGTGGTCTCGACTACGACGAGGTCGCGCCGGCCCGGATCCTGCGTGCCGAGGCCCAGGCCGCCGAGGCGGCCGCCGCAGCGAAGGCAGGTGCCTGATGGCCAAGCAGCTCAAGGTGACCCAGATCAAGTCCAAGGTGAGCGAGAAGCAGTACCAGCGCGACACGCTCCGCAGCCTCGGGCTGAAGCGCATCGGCGACTCGGTGGTCCGCGAGGACACCCCGCAGAACCGCGGGTACGTCCGGACCGTCGCCCACCTCGTGAAGGTTGAGGAGATTGACTAATGGCTGACGAGAAGAACGTCGCCGAGGAGACCCCGAAGAAGGCTCCGGCCAAGAAGGCTCCGGCCAAGGCCGCCGCCGACAAGGCTCCGGCCGAGAAGGCTCCGGCGAAGAAGGCCACTGCGACCAAGGCTCCGGCCAAGGCCGCGGCGAAGAAGGATGCGTCCGCCGACGTCGTCCGCGAGCCCGTGCTGAAGGTGCACCACCTCCGCCCGGCCGCCGGCGCGAAGAAGGACAAGACCCGCGTCGGTCGCGGTGAGGGTTCGAAGGGCAAGACCGCCGGTCGCGGCACCAAGGGCACCAAGGCCCGCAACACGGTGCGCCCCGGCTTCGAGGGCGGGCAGCTCCCGTACCACATGCGTGCGCCGAAGCTCCGCGGCTTCAAGAACCCGTTCCGGGTCGAGTACCAGGTGGTCAACCTCGACAAGCTGGCCGAGCTGTACCCGAAGGGCGGCGACGTCACCGTCGCCGACCTCGTGGCCAAGGGCGCCGTTCGCAAGAACGAGCGCGTCAAGGTCCTCGGCAACGGCGACATCCAGGTCAAGCTGACCGTTGCGGTCGACAAGGTCTCCGGCTCGGCCGAGCAGAAGATCGTGGCGGCCGGCGGCTCGGTCAAGTAAGACCGATCGCACCACCCGAGTTCGAGCCTGTCGGGACCTCGCGTATGATTCACGGGGGTCTCGACAGGCTCGAGCCGCATCAAGCAATGACTCCATGACGGAGCCAACAGGAGGACGAGTGTTCAACGCCATCGGGCGCATCTTCCGTACGCCGGATCTTCGACGGAAGCTCGGATTCACCCTGGGCATCGTCGCCCTCTTCCGACTCGGCTCGTTCATCCCGGCACCGTTCGTCGACTTCACGAACGTCCAGGCGTGTCTCGCCTCGACGCAGGGGGCCTCCGGCCTCTACGAGCTCGTCAACGTGTTCTCGGGCGGCGCGCTGCTGCAGCTGTCGATCTTCGCGCTGGGCATCATGCCCTACATCACGGCGTCGATCATCATCCAGCTCCTGCGCGTCGTGATCCCCCACTTCGAGACCCTCTACAAGGAGGGCCAGTCGGGCCAGGCGAAGCTCACGCAGTACACCCGCTACCTGACCATCGCCCTCGGCGTGCTCCAGTCGACCACCCTGATCACGGTCGCCCGCTCGGGCGCGCTGTTCAGCGGCGCCTCGGCCCCCGAGTGCTCGCAGCTCATCACGAACGACGCCTGGTACGCCATCCTGCTCATGGTCATCACCATGACCGCCGGCACCGGCCTCATCATGTGGATGGGCGAGCTCATCACCGAGCGCGGCATCGGCAACGGCATGTCGCTCCTCATCTTCACGTCGATCGCCGCGACCTTCCCCGGCTCGCTCTGGGCGATCGCCACCACCAAGGGCTTCGACACCTTCGCGGTCGTGCTCGCGATCGGCCTCCTCATCGTCGTGGCGGTCGTGTTCGTCGAGCAGTCGCAGCGGCGCATCCCGGTGCAGTACGCCAAGCGCATGGTGGGCCGCCGCACCTACGGCGGCAACAACACGTACATCCCGATCAAGGTCAACATGGCGGGCGTCGTGCCGGTCATCTTCGCCTCGTCGCTGCTGTACCTGCCGGCCCTGATCGCGCAGTTCAACCAGCCCGCCGCCGGCGAGGAGCCGCAGGCCTGGGTCGTCTGGATCCAGAACTACCTGACCAAGGGCGACCACCCGCTCTACATGCTGCTGTACTTCCTGCTCATCGTCGGGTTCACCTACTTCTACGTGGCGATCACGTTCAACCCGGACGAGGTCTCCGAGAACATGAAGAAGTACGGCGGCTTCATCCCCGGCATCCGTGCCGGTCGCCCGACGGCCGAGTACCTCGACTACGTGCTCACGCGCATCACCCTCCCGGGCTCGATGTACCTCGGCGTGATCGCGTTGATCCCGCTGATCGCCTTCGCGGCGGTCGGGGCGAACCAGAACTTCATGTTCGGCGGCACGTCGATCCTGATCATCGTGGGCGTCGGCCTCGAGACGGTGAAGCAGATCGATGCGCAGCTCCAGCAGCGTCACTACGAAGGACTTCTCCGATGACGGCTCCCGCACGTTCCGCCCGCTTCCTCATCGTCGGCCCGCAGGGCTCCGGCAAGGGGACCCAGGGCGTGCTCGTGGCGGAGGCCTTCGGTGTCCCGCAGGTGTCGACCGGAGACATCTTCCGGGCCAATATCTCGGGCGGCACCGAGCTGGGCAAGCGCGTCCAGTCGATCATCGAGGCCGGTGACCTCGTCCCCGACGAGCTCACCAGCGAGCTGGTGCGCGACCGCCTGGCGCAGGCCGACGCGGCCGAGGGCTTCCTGCTCGACGGCTACCCCCGCAACCGCGGCCAGGTCGGCGACCTCGAGGACTTCCTCGCCGGTCGCGGGGAGTCCCTCGACGCGGTGATCGAGCTCGACGTGCCGCGCGAGGAGTCGATCGCCCGCATCAGCCAGCGCGCCATCGAGCAGGGCCGTACCGACGACACCGAGGACGTCATCGCGAACCGCCTCGCCATCTACGAGCGGGAGACGGCGCCGATCCTCGACGTCTACCGCGCGCAGGGCATCGTGGTCCGCATCGACGGCGTCGGCTCGCTGGCCGAGGTCACCGCGCGGATCTTCGAGGCGCTCGCCGTCCGCGGCCTCGCACCGGCCCACCCGGGTCGCGGCGCCGCCTGATCCGGTGTTCCGCAAGTCGATCTACAAGTCGCCGTCCCAGCTGCGGGCCATGGTGCCCGCCGGGACGGCGACGGCGGCGGCCCTCGCCGAGGCGCGGCGGCTGCTGCAGGTCGGCGCGACGCCGCTCGAACTCGATGCGGCCGCCGAGCGCGTGATCGTCGAGCACGGCGGCCGGTCGAACTTCCAGCTCGTGCCGGGCTACCGGCACACGCTCTGCGTGTCGGTCGACGACGACGTGGTGCACGGCATCCCGGGCGACCGGCCGTTCGGGCCGGGCGACATCGTCTCGGTCGACGGCGGCGCCGAGGTCGACGGATGGAACGGCGACTCTGCGTTCACGGTCGTGCTCCCCGATCCCGAGCGCCCCGAACTGGTGGCGACCCGCACCGAGCTCGCCCGGGTGACCGAGCGGTCGCTGTGGGTCGGCGTCGCGGCGCTCGCGCGGGCGAAGCACCTCAACGAGGTCGGTGCCGCGATCGAGGACTACGTGCGCGGCGAGGGCGAGTACGGCATCCTCCGCGACTACGTCGGCCACGGCATCGGGCGGACCATGCACGAGGAGCCCCCGGTGTTCAACTACCGGGTGAACCGGCGCGGCGCCGAGGTGCGTCCGGGCCTCGTCGTCGCCATCGAGCCCATGATCGTCGGCGGGTCGATCGCGACGTTCATCCAGGACGACGACTGGACGGTCACCACCGAGGACGGTGCCGATGCGGCGCACGTCGAGCACTCGGTCGCCGTCCACGAGGGCGGCGTCTGGGTGCTCACCGCCGAGGACGGCGGCGCCGCGGCGCTCGCGGAGTTCGGCATCGTGCCCGTCCCGATCGCCTGACCGGCGACTCGGGGTCTCCCCGATCGGATGCCCGCGTTAGGGTGAACAGGGAACACGGCGATGGCGGGGGCGCAGAGCATGTCGGGGACGCGGGACTGGTCGGGGGTGCAGGTCGACGCGACCTGCGGTGACGCGGCGGGGGAATGCGTTCCCACGCCCGGGCCGGCTGCGGGGGCAGTCGCATGAGCACGATCCGGGGCGTCGGCATCGGGCAGGGCGTGGTCGTCGGTCCGGTGGCGCGCATGGCCGACCCGCTTCCCGAACCGGCCGACGCGGCGAGCACCGTCGGGGCCGCGGCCGAGGTCGAGCGGGCGCGGGTCTCGCTCGGCGCGGTCGCCGAGGACCTGCGCTCGCGCGGTGCGGCGGTCGGCGGGACGGCGAAGGACGTGCTCGAGGCGCAGGCGCTGATGGCGCAGGACCCGACGCTCATCGCGGACGTCGACGGCCGGATCGGCACCGGCAGGACCGCCGAGCGCGCGGTGCACGAGGCGTTCGCCGCCTATCGCGACCTCCTCGCCGGCATGGGCGGGTACCTGGGGGAGCGCGCCGCCGACCTCGACGACGTGTCGCAGCGCGTGGTCGCCCACCTGTCCGGGCTTCCCGCGCCCGGGGTGCCGGATCCGGGGCATCCGTTCGTGCTCGTCGCGCGCGACCTCGCGCCGGCCGACACCGCACTGCTCGACCTGGGCCGGGTCCTCGCGATCGTCACCGCCGAGGGCGGACCGACGAGCCACACGGCGATCCTGGCCCGCGAGCAGGGGCTCGTGGCGGTCGTGGGGGCGCCCGGGGCATCCGACCTCGCCGACGGCGACCTGGTGATCGTCGACGCGGAGCGCGACGTGGTGGTGCGCGAGCCGTCCGCCGCCGAGCAGGACGACGCCCGCCGCCGGGCCGCCGAGCGCGAGGCGCTCGCGACCGCGCCGATCACGCCGGGGGCCCTCGCGGACGGCACACCCGTGCCGCTCCTGGCGAACCTCGGCTCGGCCGACGCCGCGGACGCCGCGGTGCGGCTCGGGGCGGAGGGCGTCGGCCTCTTCCGGACCGAGTTCCTCTTCCTCGATCGGGCGACGGCGCCCACCGTCGACGAGCAGCGCGAGGAGTACGCGCGGCTGCTGGCCGCGTTCCCCGGCCGCAAGGTCGTGGTGCGGGTGCTCGATGCCGGCGCCGACAAGCCGCTCGCCTTCCTGAACGACGCCGACGAGGAGAACCCGGCGCTCGGGCTGCGCGGCATCCGCTCGCTGCGCGCGCACGAGGGCGTGCTGCGCGACCAGCTCGCGGCCCTGGCCGGGGCGGATGCCGCGACCGATGCGGAGCTGCAGGTGATGGCCCCGATGGTGGCCACCGTCGAGGAGGCGCGCTACTTCGCGGGGCTCGCACGGGAGCACGGCATCGCGGTCGCGGGCGTGATGGTCGAGACCCCGTCGGCCGCGCTCATCGCCGACCGGGTGCTCGCCGCGTGCGACTTCGCGTCGATCGGCACGAACGACCTGACGCAGTACACGATGGCCGCCGACCGGCTCCTGGGCTCGGTGGCGCACCTGCAGAGCCCGTGGCATCCCGCGGTCCTCCGGCTCGTCGCCGAGGTCGGCGAGGCGGGCCGGGACCTCGGCAAGCCGGTCGGGATCTGCGGCGAGGCCGCGGCCGACCCGCTGCTCGCGGTCGTGCTCGTCGGGCTCGGCGCGACGACCCTCTCGATGTCGGCGACCGCGCTCGCCGACGTGCGAGCATCGCTCATGCGCTTCGACCGGGCGGATGCCTCGGCGATCGCTGCGGTCGCGCTCGAGGCCGACGGCGCCGACGAGGCCCGGGCCGCGGCGCGGGCCGAGGCGGACCGGCGGCGACCGCCCGCATGATCGCGGCGCGCGGTCGTGCGGCGCGCGGTCGTGCGGTGCGCCGAGCGGGGGCGCTCGGGCTGACTGGCGATTCGCGATCGGATCGCCTATAGTAGACCCTTGGTGTGTTGCACGCCAGCTTCGGCCTGCCCCTCGGGGTGCGTCGGAGCGTGCACCATCATCGCACGACCGACAACCACCACCCCAAAGCGATAGTGAGGCTATGGCCAAGAAAGACGGTGTCATCGAGATCGAGGGATCGGTCATCGAAGCGCTCCCGAACGCCATGTTCCGCGTCGAGCTGACCAACGGCCACAAGGTGCTTGCCCACATCTCGGGCAAGATGCGGCAGCACTACATCCGCATCCTCCCGGAGGACCGCGTGATCGTCGAGCTCAGCCCGTACGACCTGACCCGCGGCCGCATCGTCTACCGCTACAAGTAACGGCTCGTCGGAAAGTAACGGCCCGCGGCACCTCGCGGGCACGAAGACAGCGAACGAAGGAAACACGACTGTGAAGGTCAACCCCAGCGTCAAGCGCATCTGCGACAAGTGCAAGGTCATCCGCCGCCACGGCCGCGTGATGGTCATCTGCGAGAACCCGCGCCACAAGCAGCGCCAGGGCTAGTCGCCGCGCCGACGCACTGAAACCGGCACTTCCACGAACCCGACGCGCTGAGCGCGGCGGGGGACACCCTCGGACGGAGGCCGAGGCACCGGAAGTGCTCCACACCTCCACTCACTCACAGGAGAAGCCAACATGGCACGTCTGGCAGGAGTCGACATCCCGCGCGAGAAGCGCGTGGAGATCGCACTGACCTACATCTACGGCGTCGGCCGCACTCGCGCGCTGCAGACGCTCGCGGAGACCGGCATCGACGGGAACATCCGCGTCAAGGACCTGAGCGACGACCAGCTCGTCGCCCTCCGCGACTACATCGAGGGCAACTACAAGGTTGAGGGCGACCTCCGCCGCGAGGTGGCCGCCGACATCCGCCGCAAGGTCGAGATCGGCTCGTACGAGGGCCTCCGCCACCGTCGTGGTCTCCCGGTCCGCGGTCAGCGCACCAAGACCAACGCTCGTACCCGCAAGGGCCCGAAGCGCACCGTCGCCGGCAAGAAGAAGCCCGGCCGCAAGTAACCGCTCGTTCGCCAGTCTCAGGAGATTCGAAGAAAAATGGCAGCACCCAAGGCGGCTACTCGCAAGCCGCGCAAGAAGGACAAGAAGAACATCGCCGTGGGCCAGGCCCACATCAAGTCGACGTTCAACAACACCATCGTGTCGATCACCGACACGACCGGTGCCGTGATCAGCTGGGCGTCGTCCGGCGGCGTCGGCTTCAAGGGCTCGCGCAAGTCGACCCCGTTCGCCGCGCAGCTCGCCGCCGAGTCGGCCGCGCGCCAGGCGCAGGAGCACGGCATGAAGAAGGTCGACGTCTTCGTCAAGGGCCCGGGCTCGGGCCGCGAGACCGCGATCCGCTCGCTCCAGGCCGCCGGCCTCGAGGTCGGCAGCATCAACGACGTGACGCCGCAGGCGCACAACGGCTGCCGTCCGCCGAAGCGCCGCCGCGTCTAACGCTCCGCGCCGGTCGGGCAGGGCGGGCGGCGCGTGACGCGCGCTCCGGGACATCCGGAGCCGTGTCCGCAGCCGCCGCCCTGCGCGGCCGGTTCGACGTTCTCACAACTCAAGATCCCGCAACTCGCAGGTGTCATATAGCGGACACCCTGCCGAAAGGAATCCAAACGTGCTGATCGCACAGCGTCCGACGCTCACCGAAGAGAACATCTCGGAGTTCCGTTCGCGTTTCGTGATCGAGCCCCTCGAGCCGGGCTTCGGTTACACCCTGGGCAACTCGCTCCGTCGCACCCTCCTCTCCTCGATCCCCGGCGCAGCCGTGACGAGCATCCGCATCGACGGCGTGCTCCACGAGTTCACGACCGTCCCGGGCGTGAAGGAGGACGTGACTGAGATCATCCTCAACATCAAGAACCTGGTCGTCTCCAGCGAGCACGACGAGCCCATCACCGCCTACCTGCGCAAGCAGGGCGGCGGCGAGGTCACCGCGGCCGACATCTCGGCTCCGGCCGGCGTCGAGGTGCACAACCCCGAGCTGGTCATCGCGACGCTCAACGACTCGGCGAAGTTCGAGCTCGAGCTCACGATCGAGCGCGGCCGCGGCTACGTGTCCGCCTCGCAGAACCGCGCCGAGTACGCCGAGGCCGGCCAGATCCCGGTCGACTCGATCTACTCGCCGGTGCTCAAGGTCACCTACCGCGTGGAGGCCACGCGTGCGGGCGAGCGCACCGACTTCGACCGCCTCGTGGTCGACGTCGAGACCAAGCCCGCCATCTCGCCGCGCGACGCGATCGCCTCGGCCGGCCGCACGCTCACCGAGCTGTTCGGCCTCGCCCGCGAGCTGAACACCGCGGCCGAGGGCATCGAGATCGGCCCGGCTCCGGTCGACGCCCTCGTCTCGAGCGAGCTCTCGATCCCGATCGAGGACCTCGACCTGTCGGTCCGTTCGTACAACTGCCTCAAGCGCGAGGGCATCAACACGGTGTCCGAGCTCGTCGCCCTGAGCGAGTCGCAGCTGATGAACATCCGCAACTTCGGCCAGAAGTCGGTCGACGAGGTCAAGGACAAGCTCACCGAGATGGGCCTGTCGCTGAAGGACTCGGTCCCCGGCTTCGACGGCGCCCACTTCTACACGGGCTTCGACGACGAGAACTAGTCCGTAGCGCCGGACACACACCCCACTACCTGGAGACAGAACCATGCCGAAGCCCACCAAGGGTCCCCGCCTCGGAGGCGGTCCCGCGCACGAGCGCCTGCTGCTCGCCAACCTCGCGGCCGCCCTGTACACGCACGAGCGCATCACGACGACCGAGACCAAGGCCAAGCGCCTCCGTCCGCTCGCCGAGCGCCTCATCACCTTCGCCAAGCGCGGCGACCTGCACGCGCGTCGTCGCGTGCTCGCCGTGATCGGCGACAAGGCGGTCGTGCACAAGCTGTTCGCCGAGATCGCGCCGCAGGTGGCCGACCGCGACGGCGGCTACACCCGCATCACCAAGATCGGCAACCGCAAGGGCGACAACGCCCCCATGGCGGTCATCGAGCTCGTGCTCGAGCCGGTCGTGAAGAAGCAGCGCGCCGCGAAGCCCGCCGCCGAGGCCCCCGTGGCCGAGGCGCCGGTCGAGGAGCCCGCCGCCGAGGAGGTCGTGACCGAGGCCGAGGCCCAGGTCGACGAGGCCGCCGGCGCCGAGGCCACCGAGGCCGAGGCTCCCGCCGAGGAGTCGGTCGAGGAGACCGCCGAGGCCAAGTAGTCTCGTCTCGCGTTCCGCGTGAAGGCCCCCGGGTGCAGTCGCACCCGGGGGCCTTCGCCGTTCCCGGGGGCGTGCGCCCCGCCCCGTAGGCTTGGGGCATGCCCGAGCCGGATCCCGAGACCGTCGCGTCGCCCGACGACCTCGTGCGGGTGCGCCTCGGCATCGCCTACGACGGCACCTCGTTCAGCGGCTGGAGCCGCCAGCCGGGGCTCCGCACCGTGCAGGGGGTGCTCGAGGAGGCGTTCGGCACCCTCTTCCGTCGCGCCGGGGTCGCACCGTGGCTGACCGTCGCGGGGCGCACCGACGCCGGCGTGCACGCCACCGGCCAGGTCGCGCACGTCGACCTGCCGATCGCGGCGCTGGCGGACGTCACGCGCCCGAAGCGCGGCGCGGTCGAGGGCCCGCCGGCGGTTGACCCGGCCGCCGTGCTCAAGAAGCGGATCAACGGCATCCTCGGATCGCGCGACGCGGACGTCGTGCTCACCGGCGTCGCGCTCGCGCCCGCGGGGTTCGACGCGCGCTTCTCGGCCTCGTGGCGCCGATACGAGTACCGGATCGCGGACGCGGCGGCGGTCCACGACCCCCTGCAGCGGCTCCGCACGGTGTGGCATCCGCGCTCGCTCGACTCCGCCGCCATGGACGCGGCTGCGCGGTCGCTGCTCGGCCTGCGCGACTTCGCCGCGTACTGCAAGCCGCGCGAGGGGGCGACCACGATCCGTACCCTGCAGGCGTTCGGATGGGCTCGCGGCGCCGACAGGGTGCTCACGGCGAGCCTCCAGGCCGACGCGTTCTGCCACTCGATGGTGCGGGCGCTGGTGGGCGCGTGCGTCGCGGTCGGCGAGGGGCGGCTGGGCCCCGAGGAGCCCGAGGCGTTGCTGCACGCGGCCGAGCGCACGAGCGCATTCGTGGTGATGCCCGCGAGGGGACTGGTGCTCACCGAGGTCGGGTACCCGCCGGACGACGAGCTCGAGCAGCGGGCCACGCTCACCCGCGCCCGGCGCGAATTGCACGTCGACGGGGTCGTCGGCTAAGCTGTTTCTTTGGTGCCGTCGTCTGCGTCGGCGCCCGAAGTTGAGCCCTCCACCGTGGCGTTCGGCCGGCATCGCCGGCGAACACCCATCGGAGTGGGATTCACGAACCCCTCACTCGATAGAAAGCAGCACTCCCGTGACGCGCACCTACACCCCGAAGCAGAGCGAGATCCAGCGCGACTGGCTCGTCATCGACGCGACCGACATCGTGCTCGGCCGCCTCGCCAGCCAGTCCGCAGCGCTCCTGCGCGGCAAGCACAAGGCGATCTTCGCGAACCACGTCGACACCGGCGACTTCGTGATCATCGTCAACGCCGACAAGGTGGCCCTCACCGGCCAGAAGCTCGAGCAGAAGAAGGCCTACCGCCACTCCGGCTACCCGGGCGGCCTCAAGGCCGTCGGCTACGCCGAGCTCCTCGAGAAGAACCCCGTCCGCGCCGTCGAGAAGGCGATCCGCGGCATGCTCCCGAAGAACTCGCTCGGCCGCCAGCAGCTCAAGAAGCTGAAGGTCTACGCCGGCCCGGAGCACCCGCACGCGGCTCAGCAGCCGAAGCCGTTCACCCTCACCCAGGTCGCCCAGTAAGCACCGGCGAAGACGCGAAAAAAGGACTCAGAACCACCATGGCGAAGATCGCAGACCAGTTCGAAGGCGCTCCCGAGAGCTACACGACCGAGAGCGCCCCGGCGGCGGCTCCGGCCACCCCCCGTCCCGTCCTCAACGTCTCGGGTGCGGCCGTCGGCCGCCGCAAGCAGGCCATCGCCCGCGTGCGCGTCGTCCCGGGCGCCGGCACCATCAAGGTGAACGGCCGCGAGTTCTCGGACTACTTCCCGAACAAGCTGCACCAGCAGCTCATCACCGACCCGTTCACCGTGCTCGAGCTCACCGGCTCGTACGACGTGATCGCGCGCATCACCGGCGGCGGCCCCTCGGGCCAGGCCGGCGCGCTGCGCCTCGCGATCGCGCGTGCGCTCAACGAGATCGACCGCGAGAACAACCGTCCGACCCTCAAGAAGGCCGGCTTCCTCACCCGTGACGCCCGCGTCATCGAGCGCAAGAAGGCCGGTCTCAAGAAGGCCCGCAAGGCTCCCCAGTTCTCGAAGCGCTAGTCTTCGGAATCCTGGATGCCTCGGCTCTTCGGAACCGACGGGGTCCGGGGCCTGGCCAACCGTGAACTCACGGCTGACCTGGCCCTGGGCCTCGCCCAGGCGGCTGCTGCCGTCCTCACCCAGGGGCGCCACGCCGACGAGCTCCGCGCGGCGGGTCGGCGCCCGGTGGGCGTCGTCGCCCGCGACCCCCGCGTGTCCGGCGAGTTCCTCTCCGCCGCGGTCGCGGCAGGCCTCGCCTCGAGCGGCGTCGACGTGCTCGACGCCGGCGTCATCCCCACGCCCGCGACCGCGTTCCTGATCGACTCCATCAAGGCCGACTTCGGCGTGATGGTGTCGGCGTCGCACAACCCCGCTCCCGACAACGGGATCAAGTTCTTCTCCTTCGGCGGCACGAAGCTCCCCGACGAGGTCGAGGACCGCATCGAGTCGTACCTCGGGCGGCAGAAGCTCGCCCCGGTCGGCGGCGGCGTCGGACGCATCCGCCGCTTCGCCGACGCCGAGGACCGCTACGTGGTCCACCTGCTCGGCACCCTGCCGAACCGGCTCGACGGCCTCAAGATCGTGCTCGACTGCGCGCACGGCGCCGCCGCGGGCGTCTCGCCCGAGACCTTCCGCGACGCCGGGGCCGAGGTGGTCGTCATCGGCGCCGACCCCGACGGCATCAACATCAACGACGGCGTCGGCTCCACCCACCTCGGGCCGCTGCGGGCCGCCGTGGTCGAGCACGGCGCCGACCTGGGCATCGCCCACGACGGCGACGCCGATCGCTGCCTGGCCGTCGACGCCGACGGCAACGTCATCGACGGCGACCGCATCATGGCGATCCTCGCGATCGCGATGCAGGAGCGCGGCTCGCTCACCGACGACACGCTCGTCGTCACGGTGATGTCGAACCTTGGCCTGAAGAAGGCCATGGCCGCGCACGGCATCCGCGTCATCGAGACCAAGGTCGGCGACCGCTACGTGCTCGAGGCGCTCGCCGAGCACGGCCTCGCCCTGGGCGGGGAGCAGTCGGGCCACGTGATCATGAGCGAGTTCGCCACCACTGGCGACGGCGTGCTCACCGGCCTGCACCTGGCCGCGGAGGTCGCCCGCACCGGCAAGACGCTGGCCGAGCTTGCCTCCGTGATGGCCGTGTTCCCGCAGGTGCTCGTGAACGTGCGCGACGTCGACCACCACGCCATGGCCGACGATGAGGCGATCGCGGCGGCGGTCGCCGCCGTCGAGGTGGAACTCGGCGACTCGGGCCGGGTCCTGCTCCGTCCGTCGGGCACCGAGCCGATGGTGCGCGTCATGGTCGAGGCATCCGAGCAGGAGATCGCCGACCGCCACGCGAACGACCTCGCCGCGATCGTGCGGGAGCGCCTCGGTCGCTGACCGGGGTGCCCCGCGCCCGACTCAGAGCTTGCGGAGCAGCACGTTCGAGACGGTGTGGTCGGAGTCCTTGCGCAGCACCAGCGACGCGCGGGAGCGCGTCGGCCGGATGTTCTGCAGCAGGTTCGGCTCGTTGATCGACCGCCAGATCTCCCGCGACCGGGCGCGCGCGTCGTCCTCCGACAGCGACGCGAACCGGTGGAAGTACGAGTTCGGGTTCGCGAACGCGCCGCGCTGCAGCTTCAGAAACCGCTCCTCGTACCAGCGCGCGATGTCGCTCGTGCGCGCGTCGACGTAGATCGTGAAGTCGAACAGGTCGCTCACCGCGAGGCGGTGACCGGGCCCGGGCGGCTGGAGCACGTTGAGCCCCTCGACGATGAGCACGTCGGGCCGGCGCACGATGACCTGGGCGTCGGGCACGATGTCGTACGCGAGGTGCGAGTAGAACGGGGCGACGACCTCGGCGGCACCGGCCTTCACCTCGCTGACGAAGCGCAGCAGGCCGCGCCGGTCGTACGACTCGGGGAAGCCCTTCCGGCCCATGAGGCCCCGGCGCTCGAGCTCGGCGTTCGGGAACAGGAAGCCGTCGGTGGTGACGAGCTCCACGCGGGGCGTGTGCTCCCAGCGCGCGAGGAGTTCGCGCAGCAGGCGCGCGATGGTCGACTTGCCGACCGCGACCGAGCCGGCGACGCCGATCACGAACGGCGTCGACTCGATGCGCTCGCGGAGGAACTCGCTGGTGACCCGGTGCAGCGTCTTCGCGCCGCCGACGTAGAGGTTCAGCAGGCGCGACAGCGGGAGGTACACCTCGGCGACCTCGCGGAGGTCGAGCGGCTCGCCGAGGCCGCGGAGCTGGACCACCTCGGTCTCGCTGAGCGGCGTCGGCAGGGAGGGCGCGAGCGCCGCCCAGTCCGCCCGATCGAGTTCGATGAACGGGGAGATCTGCGCGGCATGCGACGAAGATGACGGGGCCGGCACGTCCCAGAGTCTACCGACGGAGCAGGAGGCGACGGATCGCGACCGCCGTGGGCGCCGGGTAGGTCGGCAGCGCTCGTGGCGGGTGTGGAGGTGGGCGCCGGTAGCATCGACCGCATGTGTGGAATCGTGGGATACGTCGGCGAACGCTCGAGCATCGACGTCCTGATGGGCGGTCTTCGCCGCCTCGAGTACCGCGGATACGACTCCGCGGGCGTGGCCGTGATCGACGCCGCGGGCGACCTCGAGACGGCCAAGCGCGCCGGCCGGCTGCAGGTGCTCGCCGATGAACTCGCCGCGAACCCGCTGCAGCCCGGGGGCACCGGCATCGGCCACACCCGCTGGGCGACGCACGGCGGCCCGACCGACCGGAACGCCCACCCGCACCTGGCCGACGAGGGGCGCCTCGCGCTCATCCACAACGGCATCATCGAGAACTTCGCCGACCTGAAGGCCGAGCTCGCGGCCGCCGGCTACGAGTTCGCGAGCGAGACCGACACCGAGGTCGCCGCCGTGCTGCTCGGCCGCGAGGTCCGCGCGGGCGGCGGCCTGGTCGAGGCGTTCCGGCGCACGGTCAACCGGCTCGAGGGCGCGTTCACGCTCCTCGCCGTGCACCGCGACGAGCCGGGCCTCGTCGTGGGCGCCCGTCGCAACTCGCCGCTGGTCATCGGCCTCGGCGACGGCGAGAACTTCCTGGGGTCGGATGTCGCGGCCTTCGTCGAGTACACGAAGCGCGCCGTGGCGATCGGCCAGGACCAGATCGTGGCCATCACGGCCGAGGGCGTCACGGTCACCGACTTCGCTGGCGAATCGGTCGAGGTCGAGCCCTTCGAGGTCGCCTGGGACGTAGCGGCCGCGGAGAAGGGCGGCTGGTCGTCGTTCATGCGCAAGGAGGTGTCCGAGCAGCCCGAGGCCGTCGCGAACACCGTGCGCGGCCGGGTGGTCGACGGGCACGTCTCCATCCCCGAGCTCGCGGGCTTCACCGACGAGGCGCTGCGGGACATCCGCCGCATCGTCGTCATCGCCTGCGGCACCGCGTCGTACGCCGGCCAGGTCGGGAAGTACGCGATCGAGCAGTGGGCGCGCGTGCCGGTCGAGGTCGAGCTGAGCCACGAGTTCCGCTACCGGGAGCCGGTGCTGGCCGACGACGTGCTCGTCGTCTCGATCAGCCAGTCCGGCGAGACCATGGACACGCTGATGGCCGTGAAGTACGCCCGCGAGCAGGGCGCGCGCACCATATCGGTGTGCAACACCCAGGGTGCGACGATCCCGCGCGAGTCCGACGCGGTGGTCTACACGCACGCCGGGCCCGAGGTCGCCGTCGCGTCCACGAAGGCGTTCGTGGCGCAGGTCACCGCCCTGTACCTGTTCGGCCTCCACCTGGCGCGCGTGCGCGGCACCCTGGACGACACGGCGATCGCCGCGAACCTCGCGGAGCTGCAGTCGATCCCGGAGAAGCTGGGCGAGGTGCTCGAGGAGGCGGAGAAGGTCGCGCAGCTCGCGCACTGGATGGCCGACACGCGCTCGGTGCTCTTCCTCGGCCGGCACGTGGGCTACCCGATCGCGCTCGAGGGTGCGCTGAAGCTGAAGGAGCTCGCGTACATCCACGCCGAGGGCTTCGCGGCCGGCGAGCTCAAGCACGGCCCGATCGCGCTGATCGACCACGGCCAGCCGGTCTTCGTGATCCTCCCGAGCCCGCGCGGCTCGGCGACGCTGCACGCCAAGGTGGTCTCGAACATCCAGGAGATCCGCGCGCGCGGCGCCCGCGTGATCGCGATCGCCGAGGCGGGCGACGCCGCGGTGCTGCCGTTCGCCGACGAGGTCATCCGCATCCCGATCGCTGCCCCCCTGTTCGAGCCACTGCTGGCCGTCGTGCCGCTGCAGGTGTTCGCGATGGAGTTGGCGGAAGCCAAGGGCCTCGACGTCGACCAGCCGCGCAATCTGGCGAAGTCGGTCACGGTCGAGTGATGGCCGTGCAACCGGCGGAAGGCGGCGAGGCGCGGTGATCATCGGCATCGGCATCGACGTGGTCGACATCGCCCGGTTCGAGCGCACGCTGGCGCGGACGCCGGCCCTGCACGACCGCCTGTTCGCCGAGAGCGAACGTGATCGGCCGGCGCGCTCGCTCGCCGCCCGGTTCGCGGCGAAGGAGTCGCTCATCAAGGCGCTCGGCGGACGCGCCGACGTGAACTTCCACGACATGGTCGTGGTGCAGGACGACCTCGGGAACCCCGACTTCCGGCTCTCCGGCGAGCTGGCGCGCCACCTCGAGCGACTCGGGGTGGACCGCGTGCACCTGTCGATGAGCCACGACGCCGGCATCGCGAGCGCATTCGTCGTGCTCGAGGCGACCGGTCCCACCCCGGAGCCGCAGCCATGACCGCTCCCGACCGCCCGTTCCGCGAAGCCGTGATCGACCTCGCCGCCGTCGCCGACAACATCCGGACGATCGCCGGCCGCGTCGCCCCGGCCGAGGTCATCGCGGTCGTGAAGGCCGACGCGTACGGCCACGGCGCGGTGCCCGTGGCGCGAGCCGCCCTCGCCGCAGGCGCGTCCCGCCTCGGCGTCGCCGACCTCGACGAGGCGCTCGCGCTCCGCGACGCCGGCGTCGACGCGCCGATCGTCGCCTGGCTGCACGACCCGTTCGCCGACTTCCGCCCCGCGATCGCCGGCGGCGTCGAGCTCGGCGCCTCCAGCCTCGACCAGCTCGAGCGGATCGCCGCGCAGGCGGGCGACCGCCGGGCCGCCGTCCACCTGAAGATCGACACCGGCCTGAGCCGCAACGGCGTGCCCGAGGCCGAGTGGCCCGCGGTCGTCGCCCGCGCCGCGGAGCTCGAGCGCGACGGGCGCATCGAGGTCGTCGGCGTGTTCAGCCACTTCGCGAACACCTCGCGCGAGGCGGATGCCTCCCAGCTGGCGGTCTTCGAGCGGGCGCTCGCCGCGGCGACCGAGGCCGGGCTGCGCCCGCGGTTGCGCCACATCGCCTCCTCCGAGCAGGCCCTGCGCGACCCGTCGTCTCGCTACGACGCGGTGCGCATCGGCATCGGGATGTACGGGCTGACGCCCTTCGGCGACGGCACGACCTGCACCGACCTCGGGCTCCGGCCGGTCATGACGCTGCGCGCGCGGGTCGCCGCGGTGCGACGGGTCGACGCCGGTGCGGGCGCCTCCTACGGGCACCTCTGGCACGCCGACCGGCCGACCACCCTGGCGCTCGTCCCGCTCGGCTACGCCGACGGCATCCCGCGCCATGCGACCGGCGGCGGCGCCGAGGTGCTGCTCGGCGGCCGGCGCCGGCCCGTCGTCGGCCGCATCGCGATGGACCAGTTCATCGTCGACGTCGGCGACGACTCGGTCGAGGTCGGCGACGAGGTCGTCGTCTTCGGCGACCCGGCCACGGGTGCGCCGACGGCCGACGACTGGGCCGAGGCATCCGGCACCATCGGCTACGAGGTCGTGACGCGGATCGGACCGCGGGTGCGACGCACCCCGGCCGGCGACGCGGCCGCCGCGAACGAGGCGGCCGAGGCGGCCGACGGCTCCGTCCCGGAGGCGGGCGCGTGAGCGAGCGGCTCGAGGTCGCCGACGCCGACGGCATGGAGGCCCTCGGCCGTGAGCTCGGGCGGATGCTCCGGGCCGGCGACCTCGTCGTGCTGACGGGTCCGCTCGGCGCGGGCAAGACGACGCTCACCCGCGGCATCGGCGACGGCCTGCAGGTGCGCGGACCGGTGCAGTCCCCGACGTTCGTGCTGGCGCGCACCCACCCCAGCCTCGTCGGCGGCGCGGCGCTCGTGCACGTCGACGCCTACCGGCTCGGCACGGCGGCCGAGCTGGAGGACCTCGACCTCGACTTCGCCCGCTCGGTCGTCGTGGCCGAGTGGGGCGCCGGCCTCATCGACGACGCGGCCGACAGCCGGCTCGAGGTCGTCATCGAGCGGCGGGTCGGCGGCGGGCCCGCGGGGAACGGTGCCGGCGGCGACGCCGAGGGGCACCCGGCGTTCGCCGACCCCGACGATGAGCTCGACGCCGACGAGCTCGACGCCGACGAGCCGCGCACGGTCACCCTGACCGGCCATGGGCCGCGCTGGGCGGGCACGCGCTACGCCGCGGACGCGGCCGGCGGCGGGGCATCCGACACCGCCTAGGCTGGAAGCATGCTCCTCGCGATCGACACGTCGACCGGCACGAGCGTCGCCGTGGTCGACCGCGACGGCGGCGTGCTCGCCGAGGTCGCGAGCGACGACCCGATGCGGCACGCCGAGGCCATCGGCACGCAGATCCGCGACGCGCTGGCCGCCGCGGGGGTCGCGCCCTCCGAGCTCTCCGGCGTCGCGGCCGGCATGGGCCCGGGCCCGTTCACCGGCCTCCGCGTCGGCATCGCCGCCGCCCACGCCTTCGCGCTCGGCATCGGCCGCCCGTTCGTGCCGGTCGTCAGCCACGACGCCGTCGCCTGGACCTGGTACCGCGACGGCGGCACCGGGCCACTCCAGGTCGTCACCGACGCCCGGAGGCGCGAGTCCGCCGTCTCCGACTACGACGGCCTCGACGCGGACGGCCTGCCGGTGCGCGTCGAGGGTCCCCGGCTCACGCCCCGCGACGCGGTTCCGGATGCCCCGGGCACGCGGCTCGACGCCACGGTCGTGCCGGCCGGGGGAGTGGGCATGGTCGCCGAGTTCGCCTACGCCGCCGGGCGGCTGCCGCTCACGGCCGACGAGCCGCTGTACCTGCGGGCCCCCGACGTGACGCCGCCGGCCCCCGGCAAGCGGGTGACGCAGTGAGCCTCATGCTCCGCCGGGCGTCCATCGACGACCTCGACGCGATCATGGTGCTCGAACGCTCGACCTTCACGGACGACGCGTGGCCGGAGGACGCCATGCGCCGGGAGCTCCTCGGCGAGCACGGCTTCTACCTCGTGGTCGTCGACGACGGCGATCCGGCCGCGGTGCTCGGCTACGCCGGGCTCCTCGCCGCCGCCGGGGGCGGGCAGGGCGACATCCAGACGATCGCGGTGGACCCCGGGCGGCGGGGCCACGGCGTCGGGCGCGCGCTCATGACGACCCTCATCGACGAGGCCCGTCGCCGCGGCGCCGACGAGGTGTTCCTCGAGGTGCGGGCCGACAACCCCGTCGCCCGCGGGCTCTACGCGTCGCTCGGGTTCCTCGAGATCGGCGTCCGTCGCCGGTACTACCGCGGCGGCATCGACGCGATCCACATGAAGCTCGACGTCCCGCCGGCCGTCGCCGCACCGGCGGCCTCGTCGGTCGGCGGGCTCGTCCCGGGCGTGCCGCCCGCTGCCGAGGCCGGCGTCGACGTCACGGAAGGTCCCGAGGGATGAACCGCTCCGCCCCGCTCGTGCTCGGCATCGAGACGTCCTGCGACGAGACCGGCGTCGGCATCGTCCGCGGCACCGACCTGCTCGCGAACACGATCGCGTCCTCGATGGAGGAGCATGCCCGGTACGGCGGCGTCGTCCCCGAGGTCGCCGCGCGGGCGCACCTGGAGGCGCTCGGGCCGTCGATCCGGGCGGCGCTCGCCGAGGCATCCGTCACCCTCGACGAGGTCGACGCGGTCGCCGTGACCAGCGGCCCCGGGCTCGCCGGCGCGCTGATGGTCGGCGTGGGCGCCGCGAAGGCGCTCGCGCTGTCGCTCGACGTGCCGCTGTACGGCGTGAACCACCTCGTCGGCCACGTGGGGGCCGACCTGCTCGACGACCGGGCGCCGCTCGAGACGCCGACCGTCGCCCTGCTCGTGTCGGGCGGGCACACGTCGCTGCTGCTCGTGCGCGACCTCGTCTCCGACGTGGAACTCCTCGGCGAGACGATCGACGACGCCGCGGGGGAGGCCTTCGACAAGGTCGCCCGCCTGCTCGGGCTGCCGTACCCCGGAGGTCCGGAGATCGACCGGGCCGCCATCGGCGGCGACCCCGCCGCGATCCGGTTCCCGCGCGGACTCACGCTGCCGAAGGACCTCGCGCGGCACCGGTACGACTTCAGCTTCTCCGGGCTGAAGACCGCCGTCGCACGCTGGGTGGAGCGCGCCGAGGCGGCCGGCGAGCCCGTGCCGCTGGCCGACGTCGCCGCGAGCTTCCGCGAGGCCGTCGTCGACGTGCTCGTCGGCAAGGCGATCGCCGCGTGCACCGACCTGGGCGTGCCCCGCCTGCTCCTCGGCGGCGGCGTGGTGGCGAACGCGCGGCTGCGCGAGGTCGCCGCCGAACGGGCCGCGGCCGCCGGGGTCTCGCTGCGCATCCCGCCGCTCTCGCTCTGCACCGACAACGGCGCCATGATCGCCGCGCTCGGGGCGAAGCTCATCATGGCCGGGGCCGAGCCGTCGGGGCTCGGGTTCGGTGCCGATTCGACCCTTCCGGTGACCGACATCCGCGTGTGACGCCCGGCTGCCGGGCCCCCGCCGCGCCCCTCGCGCCCGCGCGCGACGGCGCGGTATGGTGAACCCAACAGCACCGGGATGCCGCGCCATCCGGCCGCCGTCGCGCCATCGCGCGGCGGGCATCCGACGAAGAGGGGACTCCGACCGTGACCGATCCGAATACGCCCGACCAGACCGGCGAGCAGCCGGCCGCGCCGGTTCCCCCCGCCCCGCCGGCGGCGCCGGAGCCTCCGGCGTACTCGCCGCCCGCGGCCCCCGCCGCCCCGGCGTACGAGCCGCCCGCCGCGCCGGCGTACACGCCGCCGGCCGCGCCGGCAGCGCCCGCCGCGCCGGCAGCGCCCGCCTACGAGGCGCCCGCCGCACCCGCGTACGCCGCCGCGCCGCCGCCTCCCGCAGCCCCGGCCTACGGTGCGCCCGCATACGGTGCGCCCGCCTACGGCACCCAGCCGGCCGCGCCGAAGACCAACGTCCTGGCGATCGTGTCGCTCGTGTCGGCGTTCTTCATCTCGCTGGCCGCCATCATCACCGGGCACATCGCGCTCAACCAGATCAAGAAGACGGGTGAGGGCGGGCGCGGCCTGGCCATCGCCGGCCTGGTGCTCGGCTACATCGGCCTGGTCGTCGGCATCATCCTGGTCATCTTCTGGATCGTGGCGCTCTCGATCGCCGCGAGCTACGGCACCTACACCACGTACTGAGCGAGCACGTGACGGGCGATCCCATGACCGATCGCGAGGGGGTTCCGCCCATCGGCGGGACCCCCGACCGTCTCCGGTCGGCGATGAGCCGACCGGAGACGGTGGTGCGCGACATGCCCGGCATGCGGCCGGTGCGACATCGCCGATGGCGCCTGCGCCGGCCGAAGCGCCGGTCGACGTGCCGGCCGCGGGCAGCCCGGGCCGGAGCGTGCCGTCCGCAGGCGTCCCGTCCGCAGGCGTCCCGTCCACGGACGGCCCGGCGCCGAACCTGCCGCCGGTGGCGCACCCGGCCGAGGCGGCCGACGGGGACGACCCGCTGGCGCCGTACCGGCCGGCAGAGCCGACGTTCCGTGCCGACCCGGCCGTCATCGAGTACGAGGAACGGCTCGACACCGCGCAGCTGCGCACCGTGCCGACGGGCCAGCTCCTCATCGTGCACCGGCCGGGCGTCGCCCCGTCGGCGGTCGCCGACGTCGAGGAGGAGGACGCGCAGCGGCGCGTCTACAGCTGGGTCGCGGCCGTCATCGGCGTCCTGGGAGCGGCGGGTTCCCTCTTCGTGGGCTGGATGCTGCCGCTGGCGATCGCCGCGATCGTGTTCGGCGTCCTCGGCCTCCGCCGCGAGGAGCACGGGCGCACGCTCGCGTTCGTCGGGATCGGCGCGGGGCTCACCGGGCTCGTCTTCTCGGCCGTATGGATCGGGTACTACGCGATCGTGTTCGGCGCGCTGCCGCACTGATCGCGCCGCCGCGCGACCGCCCGACGCCCCGTGGAGCGCGGTGCCTCAGTCGCGCTCGACGAGGAGCGTCACGTGCCGCCCCTCCTCGCGGGTCAGCACGATCGTCGCCGAGGCATCCCCCTTCAGCTTCATCCGCGTGCGCAGGGCGGCGGGGTCGACGTCGACGCCGCGCTTCTTGACCTCGAGCACGCCGACGCCGCGCTCGGCGAGCGCCTGGCGCAGCCGGCGCTCGTCGGCCGGAAGCCGCTCGAGCACCCGGAACCGCTGGGCGAACGGCGAATCGAACGCGCGGTCGGCGGTCAGGTAGGCGATGCCCGACGACAGCATCCACGCGCCGTTCGCGCGCGCGAGGTCGCCGATGAGGCGCGCCCGGATGATCGCGCCGTCGGGCTCGTACAGGTAGTCGCCGAGCGGACCGGTCGGGGCGTCCTCGCTGTCGGCGGCGGCGGTGAGCTCGGATGCCTCGTCGCCGCGGATGACCAGGGCGGCGCGCCCGATGCCGGGGCGGGCCAGCTGGCCGGTCCAGACGGCGAGCTCGACGACGTCGCCGTCGACCGACACCCACTGGGCCTCGGTGCCCGGGGGGATGACGTCGCGGTCGGTGCCGGGGCCGAGCTTCACGCCGACGGGCAGGCGGTCGGCGAGGCCGAAGGCGAAGTCGAGCGGCGGCGAGTAGTCGGCGGCGTCGGCGAGGCGCCGCGTGCGACCGCCCGAGACGGTGCGTCGCGCCGGGTCGAGCCAGGCGCCGCCGATGCCGCCGAGCGCGACGTCCTCGGCGCGCGCATGCAGCACCCTGGCCTGGGGGAACGGGGTGAGGTTGAAGGCGGCGATGGCGGCCGTCACCTCGTCGGCGTCGGCCGCGGTGACCTCGACGCCGAGGGCGGCGAACGCCATCGCGTCGCCGCCGATGCCGCAGCCGAGGTCGGCGACGTGGCCGATGCCGGCGCGGGCGTAGCGGCCGGCGTGCAGCGCGGCGACCCGCAGGCGGGTGGCCTGCTCGAGGCCGGCCTCTGTGAACAGCATGCGCCCGGCGAACTCGCCGAACTTCGCCCGCGCGCGGTGGCGGAGCTTCGACTGGCTCAGCACGGCGGCCACGAGGCCGGGGGCGTGGCCCTGCGCGCGGAGCGCCTCGACGGTGCGGAGCACGTCGGCCTTGGTGTCCCACTCGGGGAGGGCGTCGAGGAGTCGGAGTCCCTCCGGGGAGAGCAGTTCGACGAGCTCGGAGCGGTCCACCCGGCCACGCTAGCAGCCGTGGGGCGGGGCATCCGGCCGGGGTCCCCGGGCCCGCATCGGGCGGGGCGCCGCCCGCGACCCGCGCCGTGCCGACACGCGCCGTCATGCAGCGCGGCGGAATTGGCACTCACGTTGCACGAGTGCCAGATGATGCCTAGACTCGCTTCTGGCACTCTCGTACCGAGGCTGCCAACCAGTCTTCACAAGAAAGAGGTCAACCGTGTCGGTTTCCATCAAGCCGCTCGAGGATCGCATCGTCATCAAGCAGGTCGAGGCCGAGCAGACCACGGCCTCGGGCCTCGTGATCCCCGACACCGCGAAGGAGAAGCCCCAGGAGGGCGAGGTCGTCGCGGTGGGCCCCGGCCGTATCGACGACAACGGCAACCGCGTGCCGCTCGACGTCGCCGTCGGCGACAAGGTCATCTACTCGAAGTACGGCGGCACCGAGGTGAAGTTCGGCGGCGAGGACTTCCTCGTGCTGTCGGCTCGCGACGTGCTCGCGGTCGTCGTCCGCTAGGTCGGACCGACTCGTTCCGGAGGCCCGGATGCCCATGCGGCATCCGGGCCTCCGTCGTCCCGGCGGCGCATTCCGGCGCCTTCCCGCGCTCCCCGGCACCTCGCCGCACGTGGGTCGCGGCGTCGCGGGCGGGCGTAGGCTGACCCGGTGCCATCGCCCGAGGAGTCCGCGACCGACCGACCGCCCGTGACCGCCTCGCCGGCGCGGCCCGGCCCCAGCCGCAGCGGGCTCGCCTTCGCCGTCTCGGCGTACCTGCTCTGGGGCATCCTCCCGATCTACTTCATCGCGCTCGCGCCAACCGGGCCGTTCGAGCTCGTCGCCTGGCGCATCCTGCTGTCGCTGGTGTTCTGCGCGATCCTGCTGGCCGTGACGCGCGCCTGGCGCGCGCTCTGGGCGTTGCTCCGCGACCGGCGCATCGTGCTCACCATGGGCGTCGCCGGCGTGCTCATCTACGTCAACTGGCAGACCTACGTGTACGCCGCGCTCAACGACCAGGTCGTCGAGGCGTCGCTCGGCTACTTCATCAACCCCATCGTCACGGTGTTCCTCGGCGTGCTCGTGCTGCGCGAGCGGCTGAACCCGACGCAGTGGGTCGCCGTCGGCATCTCGATCGTCGCCGTCGTCGTGCTCGCCGTCGGCTACGGGGCGCTGCCGTGGATCGCGCTCGTGCTCGCGTTCTCGTTCGGCCTGTACGGGCTCATCAAGAAGCGCGTCGGCCCGCGGGTGGACGCGGTCTCCGGCCTCACCCTCGAGACCGCGTGGCTCGCGCCCGTCGCGGTCGTCCAGCTCGTGCTGGTCGCCGCCACCACGGGCCTCACGATGGGCACGGTGAGCGGATGGCACACCGCCCTGCTGCTCTCGGCGGGAGCGGTGACCGCGGTGCCGCTGCTGCTGTTCGCCGCGGCGTCCCGGCGGCTGCCGCTCATCCAGATGGGGTTCATCCAGTACTTCGCCCCCTTCATCCAGTTCCTCGTCGGGGTCGTGGTGCTCGGGGAGCCGATGCCGCCCGAGCGCTGGATCGGCTTCGGGCTCGTCTGGGTCGCGCTGGTCATCCTGGCCGTCGACCTCGCCCGGGGGGCGCGGGCCGCGCGGCGGACCGTCGTCGAGCCCGCCTGAGCCCGCCCGCCACCTCTTCGGGGGGTGCAGATTCGTTGCGTCGGAACCGGCGCGAACGGCGGCAAACGTGCGTGAACACGCCGATTGTGACGGACACGTAACGGTTCGGGCGGCGTTACACGGTTGTGACCGGGATTCCTTGTTTCGGCGTGTCCCGGCGACTTATGGTGACAGAACGGCCTGCCGGTGGCAGGCATCTTGATTCATCCTTCAGTCCCAAGGAGCAACATGAGCGTATTCGGCAAGTCCCGGCCCGCTCGTTCGCGCGGAGTGGTTTGGACGGGTGTCGCCCTCACGGCGACGAGCGCCCTCCTGCTCACCGCGTGCGCGAGCAGCGAGCCCGAGGCGACCGAGGAGGCGGGTCCGCACGACGACCTGGCGCTGACGATCGGCACGGCCCTTCCCCAGACCGGCAACCTCGCGTTCCTCGGCCCGCCCGAGGAGGCCGGCGTCGCCTACGCGACCAGCCTCATCAACGACTACACCGAGACCAGCGGCCTCACGCTCGACGTCGTCTACGGCGACTCGGGCGACACCGACAACAAGGCCTACGAGACCGAGATCCCCCGCCTCCTCGGCGAGGACGTGTCGGCCATCATCGGTGCCGCGTCGTCGGGTACGTCGCTCCAGTTCATCGACCAGGTCGTGGGCGCAGGCGTCATCCAGTTCTCGCCGGCCAACACGTCGGACGCGTTCACCACGTACGACGACAACGGCCTCTACTTCCGCACCGCTCCGTCGGACGTGCTGCAGGGCGAGGTCCTCGGCAACCTGATCGCGGAGGACGGCAACCAGACCCTCGGTCTGATCGTCCTCAACGACTCGTACGGCACCGGCCTGGCGAAGTACGTGACCGAGGCGTTCGAGGCCG
The DNA here is from genome assembly GCF_043950245.1 of Agromyces sp. MMS24-K17. Taxonomy (GTDB): domain Bacteria; phylum Actinomycetota; class Actinomycetes; order Actinomycetales; family Microbacteriaceae; genus Agromyces. The sequence continues at coordinate 1,908,949 of NZ_CP171640.1, forward strand.
CCGGCGGCGAGGTCGTCGCCGCGCCGACCTACAACACCGGTGACACCACGTTCGACTCGCAGATCAGCGAGGTCCTCGCGGCCGCGCCCGACGCGATCGCGCTCATCACCTTCGACGAGGTCTCGACGATCCTGCCGAGCCTGTTCGGCCAGTTCCCCGCCGACAAGCTGTACTTCGTCGACGGCAACCTGAAGAACTTCACGGACGCCGGCTTCCCGGCCGGTTCGCTGACCGGTGCGAAGGGCACGCTCCCGGGCCTGTCCATCGACTCGATCTCGGACTTCACCGGTGAGCTCGACGCCTTCGTCGAGGAGCAGGGCGACGCCCCGCTCGAGGACTACAGCTACGCTGCCGAGTCCTTCGACGCGACCACGCTGCTCGCGCTCGCCGCCCTCGCGGCGAACTCGACCGACGGTGCCGCGATCGCCGAGAAGCTCATCGAGGTCTCCGGCGGCTCCGGCGACGGTGAGAAGTGCACCTCCTTCGCGGAGTGCGCCGACATCATCCTCGGTGGCGGCGTGGCCGACTACGACGGCATCTCCGGCCCGATCACCTTCGACGAGGTCGGCGACCCGACCGAGGCGTCGATCGGCATCTACCAGTACGGCGAGGACAACAACTACTCGGCGTACGAGGGCTGATCCCAGCGATCACGCTCTGACCCGAACGCGGAAGGGCCCCGGCGAGAGCCGGGGCCCTTTCGTGTGCCCGGTTCGCGTGCCGAGGTCGTGTGCCCGGTTCGCGTGCCCGGTTCGCGTGCGGGCGCCGGGGGACTGCGCGGAACCGGTCGGGGGCCGGGGCTCGCTCGCGCGGCCGGCATGCCCTGGGAATGCGCGGCGCCGGTCGTGCGCGCGGGAATGCTCGGTGCCGGTCCTCGTCCGGCGGCCTCCGGGCCGCGTGCCGCGGGCGGCGCGCCCCGTGGCGGGCGTTCGGCGAGGCATCCGTTGCCGTTGCCGTTGCCGTTGCCGTCGCCGTCGCCGTCGCCGTGTCGCCGGTCGGCCGCGACGTCCGCGCGCGTTCCCGGATGAGGAGGAATCGTGCGACTCGCCGGTGGGGATGCCGCGACGCGCCGGATGCCCCTGAATTCCTCCTTATCGCGTGTTGCGGGCCGCGGGCCGGACGCGATCGCCGGGGCCCGTGCGATGCCGCGTTCGGCGTTCGGCGTTCGGCGGGGCAGCCGTTGCCGTCGCTGCGTCGCCGGTCGGCCGCGACGTCCGCGCGCGTTCGCGGATGAGGAGGATTCGCGCGACTCGCCGGTGGGGATGCCACGACGCGCCGGGTGCCCCTGAATTCCTCCTCATCGCGTGTCAGGTGCCGCGGGCCGGACGCGACCGCTCGGCGGTACGGCGGGACGGCGGGACGGCGGGACGACGGCGCGTCCGTCCGGATCGCCGACGCCGGTGGGATGCGGCGGTCGCCGATGAGGAGGATTCGGGCGACGCGCCGGTGGGGATGCCGCGACTCGCCGGATGCCCCTGAATTCCTCCTCATCCGGTTGCGTGCGACGGGAGCCGGCTCGTGCCCACTACTCGGCGCGGGGCCGCGGCGAGCGGGGAGGGCCGGCCCCGCCCGAACGGCCCCGCACCCCGCACCGCACCCGCACCGCACCCGCACCGCGCCCCCGCCCAGCCCCGCCCCCGCCCAGCCGCGCCCCAGCCCCGCGCCCCTGCGTGCACGACGAAGGGGCGGGTCCCGCGCAGCGGGACCCGCCCCTCGGCGGTGCAGGCTCGGCTCAGGTGCCGAGCGTGCCCAGGTACAGCTCGGTGACCTTCGGGTCGTTCAGCAGGTCGCGTCCGGACCCCGTGTAGGCGTCGCGGCCCTGGTCGAGGACGTAGCCGCGGTCGCAGATCTGCAGGCAGCGGCGAGCGTTCTGCTCGACCATGATGCAGGTGACCCCGGCCTTGTTGATCTCGGAGACCCGGATGAACGCCTCGTCCTGGCGGACGGGCGACAGGCCCGCGCTCGGCTCGTCGAGCAGCAGCACCTTCGGGTCCATCATGAGCGCACGGCCCATGGCGACCATCTGGCGCTCGCCGCCCGACAGCGAGCCGGCCCGCTGCTTGAGGCGCTTGCCGAGCTCGCTGAAGATGCCGGTGACGAACTCGAGCCGTTCGGCGTACGCGCTCGGCCGCTGGTACAGGCCCATCTGCAGGTTCTCCTCGATGGTGAGCGAGGGGAACACGTTGTTCGTCTGCGGGATGAAGCCGACGCCGCGGGCGACGAGCTTGTTCGCCTTGAGGCCCGTGATGTCCTCGCCCTCGAGCGAGATCGAGCCCTCGCGGACGTGCACCTGGCCGAAGATCGCCTTCAGCAGCGTCGACTTGCCGGCGCCGTTCGGGCCGATGATGCCGATCAGCTCGCCCTGGTTCGCGACCAGGGAGCAGCCGTTCAGGATGTTCACGCCGGGCAGGTACCCCGCGTGGACCTCGTCGATGACGACGACGGGCGTGCCCGTGGTGGTCGAGGTGCTCACTTCTCCTCCTCTTCCCGGAGCTCGGCGAGGGCCTCGGCGAGGATCTCCTCCTTGACCGCGGCTTCGGTCGAGGCATCCGCCCCGCCCTCCGGCGCGTAGCGACCGGTGACCACGCCGAGGTCGACCTCCTGGTGTGCGCCCAGGTAGGCGTCGATGACGGCCGGGTCCTTCATGACCGAGTGCGGGTCGCCCTCGGCGACCACGCGGCCCTCCGCCATGACGACGACCCAGTCGGCGATGTGCCGGACCATGTGCATGTCGTGCTCGACGAAGAGCACGGTCATGCCCTGCTCCTTCAGGTCGAGGATGTGGTCGAGCAGCGACTGCGTCAGCGCCGGGTTCACGCCCGCCATCGGCTCGTCGAGCATGACGAGCTTCGGGTCGCTCATGAGCGCCCGCGCCATCTCGAGGAGCTTGCGCTGGCCGCCGGACAGGCTCGCCGCGAAGTCGGATGCCTTCGCGTCGAGCTTGAACTTCGTGAGCAGTTCCATCGCGCGGGTGTCGAGCGACTGGTCCTGCGCCCGCCAGGCCGCCGGGATGAGGCTCGACCAGAACCGCTCGCCGCGCTGGTCCTTCGCCCCGAGCTTCATGTTCTCGAGGACGGTGAGGAGGCCGAGCGCCTTGGTGAGCTGGAACGTGCGGACCTGGCCCATGCGGGCCACCTTGAACGCCGGCACGCCCGACAGCGAGGTGCCGTCGAAGGTCCAGGCGCCCTCGTTCGGCTTGTCGAAGCCGGTGAGGAGGTTGAACAGCGTGGTCTTGCCGGCGCCGTTGGGGCCGATCAGCGCCGTGATGGCGTTGCGCGGGATCTCGAGGTGGTCGACGTCGACGGCCGTGAGGCCGCCGAACGTGCGGCGGATGCCGTCGGCCACGATGATCGGGTCGACCTTCTTCACGCCGGGGCCGGCGTCGCCCACGTGGAGGCCGGTCGACTTGGGGCGGGCGACGGGCGCCGTCGGGGGTGCCGTCGTGTCGGGCGTCGGCTCGTTCGGAGCCGGGATCTCACTTGACAAAGGTCAGCTCCTTCTTGTTGCCGAGGATGCCCTGCGGCATGAAGATCACGAGCAGCATGAGCGCGACGCCCACGAGGATGAAGCGCAGCGTGCCGGCCTGGATCTGGGTCATGAAGGGCAGCACGCCCGCCTGCACGAGGGCCGGCAGGAAGTTGCTCAGGAACGTCTGGAGCACCCAGAAGATCAGCGAGCCCAGCAGCGGTCCGAAGACCGTCGCCGCGCCGCCGAGCAGGAGCGCCGTCCAGATGAAGAACGTCAGCGACGTGACGTACACGCCGGGGCTGACGGCCGACGGCAGCGCGTACACGATGCCGCCCGCGGCGGCGATCACGCCGCCGACGACGAGGGCCTGCATCTTGTACGAGAAGACGTTCTTGCCGAGGGCGCGCACGGCGTCCTCGTCCTCGCGGATGCCCTTCAGCACGCGGCCCCACGGGCTGCGCATGAGCAGCCACACGACGAGCACGGCGACGGCGAGCGTGATGAGGCCGACGATGCGGACCCACCAGTCGTTCGCGGTGTACGTCCACGGGCCGAAGCCGTACGTGCCGTCGGGGATGGGGTTCGACGCGCGGAAGCTCGCGTGGTAGCCGCTCAGGCCGTCGGCCGAACCGGTGACGTCGTCGAACGCCGTGGTCAGGAACAGCAGGCGGACGACCTCGGCGGCCGCGATCGTCACGATCGCGAGGTAGTCGCCTCGCAGTCGCAGCGTCGGGACACCGAGGATGAGCGCGAACACCGCCGAGGCGGCGAGGCCGATGAGGATCGCCAGCCACCAGGGCAGGTCGAACGTGAGGATCGAGATCGCGTAGCCGTACGCGCCGATCGCCATGAAGCCGGCGATGCCCATGTTGAGCAGGCCCGCGTAGCCGAAGTGCACGGCCAGGCCGAGGGCGGCCAGCGCGTAGCCGATCGTCGCGGGGCTGAGGATGGACGATGCCGTGTTGGAGAGGATCTGAAGCCAGTCCATGGTGCGCTACCCGATTCTCTCTCGCCGGCCGAGGATGCCCTGGGGCCGGAACAGCAGGATGACGATGAGCACGACGAGGGCGCCGGCGTACCGCAGGTCCTGCGGGATCCAGAGGCCCGACACCTCGACGAGCAGGCCCACGATCAGCGAGCCGATGAGGGCGCCGAACGCGGTGCCGAGACCGCCGAGGGTGACCGCCGCGAACATGAGCAGCAGCACCTGCGCGCCCATGTCCCACTTGATGCCGGGACGGTAGTACGCGTACAGGATGCCGGCGAGGCCGGCGAGGCCGCCGGCCATGATCCAGATCACCCGGACGACGTGGTCGACGTCGATGCCGGAGGCCGCCGCGAGGGACGAGTTGTCCGAGATCGCGCGGGTCGCCTTGCCGAGTCGGGAGTAGGTCAGCCACAGCGCGAACGCGACGATGACGACGATCGAGATGACGATCGACGCGATGTCGATGACGCTGAGCTGGATGGGCCCGAACGACATCTTCGGCGCGGTCGCGTAGGGGAGCTGCGTGGTGCCGCCGCCGATGAAGTACTGGAACGTGTACCGCAGGGCGAGCGAGAGGCCGATGCTGACGATCATCAGCTGCACCGTGCCGACGCGCCTGCGCCGGAGCGGTCGCCAGATGATGGCGTCCATCAGCAGGCCCAGCCCGGCGCTCAGCACGACCGCGAGCGGCAGGCCGATCCACAGCGGCAGGGCGAGGGTGCCCGCGCCGACGAGGAACGACGCCGCCACGGCACCGAACGTCACCATCTCGCCGTGGGCGAAGTTGGAGATGCCGGTGGTGCCGAACACGAGCGACAGGCCGACGGCCGCGAGGCCGAGCATGAGGCCGAAGTTGAGGCCCTGGACGATGCGCTGGACGAGCTGGTCGAAGAAGCTCGTGGTGTTGCGCTCGCCCTCGCCGATGAAGAAGTTGACGGAGACGCGTCCTCCTGCGCCGACCGTCACCTCCTTCTCATTGGGGCTGTCGTCCTCGGGGTCGACGACCGCGATGCCCTCGGGCAGCGTGTCCTCGTCGAGCGTGACCGTGTAGTCGTCCTTCTCGGGGACGTTGACGTGCCATTGGCCGTTCTCGTCGGTCTCGACCGTCTGCTTGCCGCCCGGACCGTCGATCGTCAGTTCCACCCCCTCGAGCGGCTCACCGTCGAGTTGGACGTTCCCGCTGATGCGATAGGGGTCGCCCTCGGCGGCATGGGCGGCCGTCGGGGCCATGACCATGAGCGCCAGGACGGCTGCGATCGCCGCGAGGAAGAGGCCGACGAGTCGTGGGATGCGACCCGGTGGGGCCACGACGACAGGGGATGGGGATCTCACAGAACCTCCAGTTGGGACACCACAGCCGAACGTGGTTTCCTTCGGCTGTGAGGGAGACCATAGAAGCGTAATGTGTCAAAGGCATTTCGGATGCAACGAATCCGCGCCGATCGCCTCGATCGCAGCCGAATCGTGAGAAACGGAGGCGTTCGCCGCGCCGAACCGCTTCGAGCGGCTCGGAAACGCCCCGCGAACGGGGGACTTCCGCCCGAGGCATCCGGAGCCCGCGCCCGCGTCGCGCGCGCGGAATACTCCCAGCCCCGCACGCCTTAGAATCGGTAGACACCGTGGAGGCGTGCAGCCCGTGTGCGGTGGTATCTCGATGCCGATCACGCGAAAGAGGCGCCTGCTCATGGACCAGCACGACCCGTTCGGATTCACCGGGCTCACCTACGACGACGTCCTGCTGCTGCCGGGCCACACCGACGTGATCCCGAGCGAGGCCGACACCGGCTCGCGCCTGACCCGGCGCATCACCGTCGCGACGCCGCTCCTGTCGGCCGCGATGGACACGGTGACCGAGGTGCGCATGGCCATCGCGATGGCCCGCCAGGGCGGCATCGGCATCCTGCACCGCAACCTCTCGATCGCCGACCAGGCCGACATGGTCGACCGCGTGAAGCGCAGCGAGTCGGGCATGGTCACCAACCCGGTCACCACGACGCCGGATGCCTCGGTCGCCGACGTCGACCGCCTGTGCGGCACGTACCGCGTGAGCGGCCTGCCGGTGGTCGACGACGAGGGCGTGCTCGTCGGCATCATCACGAACCGCGACATGCGCTTCGTCTCCGACTTCGAGAAGCCGACGACCGCGGTCCGCGACGTCATGACGAAGACGCCGCTCATCACGGGCCACGTGGGCATGAACCCCGACGAGGCGCTCGCGATCTTCGCCGAGCACAAGATCGAGAAGCTGCCGCTCGTCGACGAGCAGGGCCACCTCACCGGCCTCATCACGGTCAAGGACTTCGACAAGTCCGAGCAGTACCCGAACGCCACGAAGGACTCCGAGGGCCGCCTCCGGGTCGGCGCGGCGATGGGCTTCTTCGGCGACGCGTGGGAGCGCGCCGAGGCGCTGCGCGACGCGGGCGTCGACGTGCTCGTGGTCGACACCGCGAACGGCGAGTCCGCCGGCGTGCTCGACATCATCCGCCGGCTGAAGGCCGACCCGACGTTCGCCCACATCGACGTGATCGGCGGCAACGTGGCGACGTACGAGGGTGCGAAGGCGCTCGTCGACGCCGGCGCCGACGCGGTGAAGGTCGGCGTGGGCCCGGGCTCGATCTGCACCACGCGCGTCGTGGCCGGCGTGGGCGTGCCCCAGGTCACCGCCGTGTACGAGGCATCCAAGGCCACCCGCCCCGCGGGCGTGCCGCTCATCGCCGACGGCGGCCTGCAGTACTCGGGCGACATCGCGAAGGCGCTCGTCGCGGGCGCCGACACCGTGATGCTCGGGTCGCTGCTCGCCGGCACCGACGAGAGCCCCGGCGACCTCGTGTACCAGAACGGCAAGCAGTTCAAGGCGTACCGCGGCATGGGCTCGCTGGGCGCGCTGCAGACGCGCGGCAAGAAGACGTCGTACTCGCGCGACCGGTACTTCCAGGCGGATGTCCCGACCGACGAGAAGCTCATCCCCGAGGGCATCGAGGGCCAGGTGCCATACCGCGGCCCGGTCGGCGCCGTGGCGTACCAGCTCGTCGGCGGCCTCCGGCAGTCGATGTTCTACGTCGGCGCCCGCACCATCGAGGAGCTGAAGACGAAGGGCCGCTTCGTGCGCATCACGCCGGCCGGCCTGAAGGAGTCGCACCCGCACGACGTGCAGTTCGTCGTCGAGGCACCGAACTACACCCGGTGACCGGGCGGTCGGCGGGCGCGAAGCGCCCGGGGGTCTACACGACCTCGTACCTGCTGACCGCCGCCGCGATCGCCGCGGCGACCGCGATCCTGCTCACGGCGGGCACGTGGCTCGGCTACGCGACGCTCGGCGTGCCCTGGGTGAACGGGGTGACGCTCGGCCTGTGGACGCTGCCGTTCGCGGTCGCGCTGCGCCTGCTGCCCGTGCCGGGCACCGCGGTGCTCGTGGCGGTGTTCGCGGGCATCGTGATGATCCCGTTCCAGCCGGACACGTTCCGGGCGATCGTGGTGAACCTCTGGTACGCGTTCTTCTTCGAGCTCGTGTTCGCAGTGACGCTCTACCGGATCCGCCGGACCTGGCTGTTCCTCGTGGGCGGCGTCGTGAACGGCGCGATCTGGGGCGTCACGCAGGCGCTCGCGATCGACGCCGCCGCGATGGAGCCGTGGGTGCTCGTCGCGACGGTGCTCATCCCGACGGCGAGCTCGGTGCTCGGCGCGTGGCTCGGCGTGGTGATCGCCGACGGGCTGATCACGCGAGGGGTCGGGCGCACGACGCGGAAGCGGCTCGAGCAGCGACGCGCGGCCGAGGTGGCGGTCGGCGAGTAGGCGTCTCGACACGGCGCTGCGCGCCTGCTCGACGACCGGTGGGGCGCTGCGCGCCTGCTCGACGACCGGTGGGGCGCTGACTACTCGCCCGCCCCGCGCGCGTCGGCGAGCCGCGTGATCGCCTCGCCGAGCAGCTCGGGCGAGCAGGCGAAGTTCAGGCGCGCGTGGCCGCCCCCGACGGATGCCCCGAACTGCGGCCCGTTCCCGAGCGCCACACGCGCGTGCTCGAGGGCGTACGCGGCCGGGTCGTCGCCCCAGCCGAGCGCCGAGAGGTCGAGCCAGGCGAGGTAGGTGGCGTCGGGCATCCGGTAGCGGACGCCGGGGAGCTCCTCGGCGAGGAGGTCGCCGAGGAGACGCCGGTTGTCGTCGAGGCTGCCGAGCACGCCGTCGAGCCAGGGGCCGCCGTCGCGGAACGCGGCGATCGAGGCGATCGCGCCGAACTGGCTCATACGCCACGCCACCTCGTACGGGAAGCGGGCGCGCAGCCGGTCGCCCCGCTCGGAGGCGGTGACGATCAGCGCGGCCTTGAGGCCGGCGATGTTGAAGGCCTTGGTCGCCCCGGTGACGGCGACGCCGCGCTCCCGTGCCGCGTCGGAGACCGTCAGGAACGGCGTGTAGGGCGTCGCGGGCTGGGTCAGCGGTCCGTGCACCTCGTCGGCGACGATGGTCGCGCCGTGCGCGTCGGCGAGGTCGGCGAGGGCCGCCAGCTCGGCGGCGGGCGGCACGTACCCGAGCGGGTTGTGCGGGTTGCACAGCACCATCGCGCGGGCACCGGCGGCGAACGCCGCCTCGATGCCGGCGAGGTCGAGCGACCACCCCTCGTCGATGCCGCCGAGCATCGGCACCTCGGCGACCTCGGCGCCCGCCTCGGTGACGAGGTCGAAGAACGGCGGGTAGATCGGCGGCGTGATGACGACCCGGTCGCCGGGGCGGACGGCCTGGCGGAGCACCTCGACGATGCCCATGCTCACGTCGGCGGTGCAGGTGGTGCGCGCCGGGTCGACGTCCCAGCCGAGCCGCGCGGCGGCGAAGCCGGCGAACGCCTCGGCGACCTGGTGCCCGGAGCAGGCGTAGCCGGTGTCGGAGCGGCGGATCGCGGCATGCAGGGCCTCGGCGATGGGCTCGGCGAGCGGGTAGTCCATCTCGGCGACCGGCAGCGGCAGCACGTCGTCGGGGAAGCTGCGCCACTTCACGCTGGTGCGGCTGCGGAGGACGTCGATCGGGTCGGCTGGCACGCGCTGCATGCCCCCAGTCTGCCAGCGGTCGCGGCGGCCGGATGCGTCGAGAACCGGCCTCCGCTAGTCTGGTCGGCTGCCCGGCGGGCGGTGCGGCCCGAGGGCCGCCGACGAGCGGATGCATCACCATGGGCTTCATCGACGTCAACGGCGTCTCCTTCTCCCTCCCCGACGGGCGGCCGCTGCTCGCGGACCTCGCGTTCCGCGTGCCCGAGGGCCGCACGACCGCGCTGATCGGCGCGAACGGCGCGGGCAAGACGACCCTGCTGCGGATCATCCGCGGCGACCTCCGGCCCGACGAGGGCAGCGTGCAGGTCGACGGCGGGCTGGGCGTGATGGACCAGTTCATCGGCACGGGCGCCACCGTCGCCGGGGTCGACGAGACGGTCGCGGGCCTGCTCGTCTCGGTCGCGCCGGCCCGGATCCGTGCGGCCGCCGTCGAGCTCGAGGCATCCGAGGCCGCGATCATCGACCGCGACGACACCGACACCCAGATGCGCTACGCGAGCGCGCTCGCCGAGTACGCGGAGGCGGGCGGCTACGACCAGGAGGTCGTCTGGGACCACTGCACGATGGCCGCGCTCGGCGTGCCGTTCGAACGGGCGCGCTGGCGGGAGCTCGCGACCCTGTCGGGCGGCGAGCAGAAGCGGCTCGCGCTCGAGGCGCTGCTGCGCGGGCCGGAGCAGGTGCTGATCCTCGACGAGCCCGACAACTCGCTCGACGTGCCGGGGAAGCGCTGGCTCGAGCAGGAGCTGCGGCAGACGCCGAAGACGGTCCTGCTCGTCTCGCACGACCGGGAGTTGCTCGCGCGCGCGGCCGACCGGATCGTCACGCTGGAGGCGAGCCCGGCCGGCAGCTCCGCGTGGGTGCACGGGGGCGGCTTCGCGGGGTACCACGAGGCGCGCGAGGCGCGCTTCGAACGGCTCGACGAGCTGCGCCGGCGGTGGGACGAGCAGCACGCAGCACTGAAGACGCTGGTGGTGAACCTGAAGCAGAAGGCGACGTACAACGACGGCATGGCCTCGCGGTACCAGGCGGCACTCACCCGGCTGCGGCGGTTCGAGGAGGCCGGACCGCCGGAGGCGCGGCCACCGGCCCAGGCGGTGTCGATGCGCCTGCGCGGGGCGCGCACGGGCAAGCGTGCGGTCGTCGGCGAGGCGCTCGAGCTGACCGGCCTCATGCGGCCGTTCGACCTCGAGGTCTGGTACGGCGATCGCGTCGCGGTGCTCGGCGCGAACGGGTCGGGCAAGAGCCACTTCCTCCGGCTGCTCGCGGGCGGCGGCACGGATCCCGATCCCGGGCAGGGCCATGTCACCGCCATCGGGGGTTCGCTCGATCCGGTGCCGCACACCGGAAAGGCGGTGCTCGGGGCGCGGATCGTGCCCGGCTGGTTCGCCCAGGGGCACGGCCAGGCCGGGCTCGAGGGGCGGACGCTGCTCGAGGTCCTGCACCGCGGCGACGGGAACCGTGCGGGCCTGCCGCGCGAGGCGGCCACGTCGGCGCTCGACCGGTACGGACTGGCGGCCGCCGCCCAGCAGCGCTACGAGTCGCTCTCGGGCGGGCAGCGGGCGCGGTTCCGCATCCTGCTGCTCGAGCTGTCGGGCGTCACGCTGCTGCTCCTGGACGAGCCGACCGACAACCTCGACCTCGTGTCGGCCGAGGCGCTCGAGGAGGCGCTGACCCGGTTCGACGGCACGGTGCTCGCGGTCACCCACGACCGCTGGTTCGCCCGGTCGTTCGACCGGTACCTCGTCTTCCGCGCCGACGGCGAGGTGGTCGAGGCGGATGCCCCGGTGTGGGACGAGGGGCGGGTCGCGCGCGCCCGATGAACGGATGCCCCGAGCCGACGGATCGGCTCGGGGCATCCGGGCGCGGGGCATCCGGGCGCGGCCTCCGACCGTCAGCCGATCGCGACGGCCACGCACGCCGCGACGAACACGACCTGCTCGATCGTGCGCGGCAGCAGCGGGGAGTGGAGGCCGCCGAGGCGGTCGCCGAGGCGCGCGGCGTGCACGTTCGCGGGGAACACCGCGACGAGCAGCAGCGCGAGGCAGATCGCGGCGGCGTGGTGGGTCGCCGGCACGAGCAGTCCGATCGCGCCGGCCGCCTCGAGCACGCCGGTCGCCGCGACCACGAGCCCGGGCCGGGGGATCGCGGGGGGCACCATGGCGACGAGCCCGGCGCGGAGCTTCGGGTTCAGCCGGCCCGACGCGGCGATGAGGAACATGAGCGAGAGGCCGCCGGTGAGCGCGGCCTGCCAGGTCGCGAGCACGGGGGTGCCGAGCGCGGCCAGCACGGCGCCGACCAGCGCGGTCGCGGCGATCCCGATCGCGAACGCGATCGGCACGGGGGAGAGGAAGGTCTGCGCCCACGGGTTGCGGCGGCGGGGCGGGGCGGCCGGGGTCGCAGCGGTTCCGGCGGGGACGGGGGTGGTGGGCATCGGATGCTCCGATCGTCGATGGAACTTGTCGCTGACTAGATTGCTCCCGGGCGTGGAACTTGTCAATGCCTAGATCGACGTCGTAGGGTCGAGCCATGGCGTACCACCACGGCCGGCTGCGCGAGACCCTCATCGACGCGGCGATCACCGCGATCGAGGAGGAGGGCGTCGACCGGCTCAGCCTCCGCGACCTCGCGCGCCGCGTCGGCGTCTCGCACGCCGCGCCCGCCCACCACTTCGGCGACCGCACCGGGCTCTTCACGGCGATCGCCGCCGACGGCTTCGACCGGCTCGCCGACGTGCTCGAGGCATCCGGCGGCGACTTCGTCGAGGCGGGCGTCGCGTACGTCGGCTTCGCGACCGCCGAACGCGGGCGCTTCGAGGTGATGTACCGCCGCGAACTCCTCCGCGACGACGACGCCGCGCTGGTCGCCGCACGCGACCGCGCCGGAGACGTGCTGCGCGCCGGCGCCGACGGCGAGCCCGGCGACGCCCGCGCCAACGCGCTCGCCGCCTGGTCGATCGTGCACGGCTTCGCCACCCTCTGGAACGCCGGCGCCATCGACGCGCCCGCCGGGACCGCGCCGACCGCCATGGCCCGCGCGGTCGCCGGGCGCCTGTTCCCCGACGCGCGCCCGCCGTCCGAGGGCTGAGGCATCCGCGACCGGTTCGGTAGGCTGGTCGGGTGAGCCAGGAGATCGAGATCGGCCGCGCCAAGCGCGGCCGCCGGGTGTACGCCTTCGACGACATCGCGATCGTCCCGAGCCGGCGCACCCGCGACCCGGAGGATGTCTCGGTGGGGTGGTCGATCGACGCCTACCAGTTCGACATCCCGTTCCTCGCGGCGCCGATGGACTCCGTCGTCTCGCCGCGCACCGCCATCATGATGGGCCAGCTCGGCGGCCTCGGCGTGCTCGACCTCGAGGGCCTCTGGACCCGCTTCGACGACCCCGAGCCCGCGCTCGCCGAGATCCAGGAGCTCCCCGCCGAGCGGGCCACCGCGCGCATGCAGGAGCTCTACTCCGAGCCGATCAAGCCCGAGCTCGTCACCTCGCGCCTCGCCGAGATCCGCGCCGCCGGCGTCACCGTCGCCGGCGCGCTCTCGCCGCAGCGCACCCAGGAGCTGTACGAGACCGTCGTGGCCGCCGGCGTCGACCTGTTCGTCATCCGCGGCACCACCGTCTCGGCCGAGCACGTCTCGAAGGGCGTCGAGCCGCTCAACCTCAAGAAGTTCATCTACGAGCTCGACGTGCCCGTCATCGTCGGCGGGGCCGCGACCTACACCGCGGCCCTCCACCTCATGCGCACCGGCGCGGCCGGCGTGCTCGTCGGCTTCGGCGGCGGCGCCGCGTCGACCACCCGGGCCTCGCTCGGCATCCACGCGCCCATGGCGACCGCGGTCGCCGACGTCGCCGGCGCCCGCCGCGACTACCTCGACGAGTCGGGCGGTCGCTACGTGCACGTCATCGCCGACGGCGGCGTCGGCGCGTCCGGCGACATCGTGAAGGCGATCGCCTGCGGCGCCGACGCGGTCATGCTGGGCGCGGCGCTCGCGCGGGCGACGGATGCCCCGGGCGGCGGCTGGCACTGGGGCGCCGAGGCGCACCACTCGAAGCTGCCGCGCGGCAAGCGCGTGCAGGTCGGCCAGGTCGCCCCGCTCGAGGAGATCCTCTACGGGCCGGCGCCGAACGCCGACGGCACCGCGAACCTCGTCGGCGCGCTGCGCAAGTCGATGGCCACGACCGGGTACTCCGACCTCAAGGAGTTCCAGCGCGTCGAGGTCGTCGTCGCGCCGTACCAGGGGCAGTAGCGGCCGCATCCCGCCTCCGCGGCGCCCCGCCTGCGCGGCGGAATCGCGCCGCCCGTGACATCCGCGGGTCCGCTCGGTAGCGTGGAAGCAGGCGGCTCGCGCTGAGGCGGCCGGGGGAAGTGGGGTCGAGATGGCGAAGCTCAAGTCGGTCACTCGGTCGAATCGGCTCGGCCCGGAGGAGCGCCGGGCCGCGATCGACCGGCTCAAGGAGAAGGAACTCGACATCCTCGTCGTCGGCGGCGGCATCGTCGGCACGGGCGCCGCGCTCGACGCGGTCACGCGGGGGCTCTCCACCGGGCTGCTCGAGGCGCGCGACTGGGCGTCGGGCACCTCGAGCCGGTCGTCGAAGCTCGTCCACGGCGGCATCCGCTACCTCGAGCAGCTCGACTTCCGGCTCGTGCGCGAGGCCCTCATCGAACGCGGCCTCCTCCTGCAGCGGCTCGCGCCGCACCTCGTGAAGCCCGTGCGCTTCCTCTACCCGCTGAAGACGCGCGTCATCGAGCGGGCCTACATCGGCGCCGGCATGATGCTCTACGACATCTTCAGCTACACCGGCGGTCGCCCGCCCGGGGTGCCCCACCACCGGCACCTCTCGAAGACGCAGGTCATGCGCGCCATCCCGTCGCTGTCGCCGACCGCGCTGATCGGCGGGGCGACCTACTACGACGCGCAGGTCGACGACGCCCGCTACGTCGCGAGCCTCGCCCGCACGGCGTCGTTCTACGGCGCGCACGTCGCGAGCCGGGTGAACGTCGAGGGCTTCATCAAGGTCGGCGAGCGGGTCGTCGGCGTGCAGGCGCACGACCTCGAGACGGATGAGCGCTTCGAGATCCGCGCGAAGCAGGTCGTGAACGCCACCGGCGTCTGGACCGACGACACCCAGCGGATGGTCGGGGAGCGCGGCACGTTCCACGTGCGCGCGTCGAAGGGCATCCACCTCGTCGTACCGCGCGACCGGATCCAGTCGGCGATGGGCATGATCTTCCGCACCGAGAAGAGCGTGCTGTTCATCATCCCGTGGGGCCGGCACTGGCTCATCGGCACGACCGACACCGACTGGCACCTCGACAAGGCGCACCCGGCGGCGACGGCCGCCGACATCGACTACGTGCTCGAGCACGTGAACGCCGTGCTGCGGGTGCCGCTCACCCGCGAGGACGTCGAGGGCGTGTTCGCCGGGCTGCGCCCGCTGCTCGCTGGCGAGAGCGAGCAGACGTCGAAGCTGTCGCGCGAGCACATCGTCGCCCACACCGTTCCCGGCCTCGTGGTCGTCGCCGGCGGCAAGTGGACGACCTACCGGGTGATGGCGAAGGACGCGATCGATGCCGCGGTCGACGCGATCGACGGGCGCGTGCCGCCGTCGACCACCGACGAGATCCCGCTGCTCGGCGCCGAGGGCTACCACGCCGCCTGGAACAAGCGGGCCAAGATCGCCCGCGCCTTCGGCGTGCACAAGGTGCGGATCGAGCACCTGCTCAACCGGTACGGCACGATGACCGACGACCTGCTCGACCTCATCCGGTCGGATGCCTCGCTCGGCGAGCCGCTGCCGGGGGCCGACGACTACATCGCCGCCGAGGTCGTGTACGCCTGCACCCACGAGGGCGCGCTGCACCTCGACGACGTGCTCGCCCGCCGCACCCGCATCTCGATCGAGGCGTGGGACCGCGGGGTCTCGGCCGCTCCCGTCGCGGCCCGGCTCATGGCCGGCGTGCTCGGCTGGGACACCGAGCGCGAGCAGCTCGAGGTCGAGCGGTACCTCCAGCGCGTCGCCGCCGAGCGGGCGTCGCAGGAGCAGCCCGACGACGAGTCGGCCGACCGCGTGCGGCTGGAGGCGCCGGACATCGTGCGGGTGGACTGACGCGGCCGGGGGCCCGGCGGCCCCGCGGGTAGACTTGCGGGGTCGTTCGATCCCCGAGGAGTCCAGATGGTGGAGGTGCGCCGGGTCGCGCTCCCGGGCGTCGGGATGGTGCACTCGTTCCGCACGGCCGCGGGCGTCGAGGTCTCGGTCATCGCGCACCGGTCCGGGTCGAGCGACCTGGTCGTCCGCGCCGACGGCGCCGACCATGCCGCGCAGCCGATCCGGCTCGACGAGGAGGAGGCGGGCACGCTCGCCGACCTGCTCGGCGGCACCGAGATCGTCGACTCGATCAGCGACATGGACGCCCTGCCGGGCGTGCCGCTCGACTGGTTCACCGTGCAGGCCGGCGACGCGATCGCGGGCCGCGCGCTCGGCGATCTCGCCGGCTTCCCCGGATCCGACGTCACGCTCGTGGCCGTCGTCCGCGACCAGTCGGCGCATCCGTCGCCCGACGACGGCTTCGTCGTGCGACCCGGCGACGCGCTCGTGGTCGTCGGTCGGGCCGACGCCGTCGACGAGGCGTTCCGCCGGGCCCGCGGCGGCGAGGAGCCCGAGGCCTGATGCTCCGCATGATGCTGCGCCCGCGCTGGGTGCTCGCGCTCGTGGCCGCGCTCGCGGTCGCCGCCGGCTTCGCCCTGCTCAGCCAGTGGCAGCTCGCCCGGGCCGTCGAGCAGGCGGTCGTCGTCGAACGGCCCACCGAAGAGGTGCGCCCGTTCGCCGGGCTGGTCGAGCCCGACCGGCCGACGAGCCAGGACGCGACCGGCCAGCTCGTTGAACTCACCGGCACGTTCGTGCCGGGCGACACGGTGCTCGTGGACGGCCGGCTGAACGACGGCGCGAGCGGCACGTGGGTGGTCGCCCACCTCGAGGTGGCGGATGCCCCGGCCGGCGGCCTGCCCGTCGCCCTCGGCTGGGCGGCCGATCGCACCGACGCCGAGGCGGCGCTCGCGCGGTTCGACGCCGCCGTCGATCCAGCGGCCGAGGTCGTCGTCACGGGCCGGTTCCTGCCGAGCGAGGCGCCCGTGGCGCCCGACCACGACGGCGACCCGAACCGCATGACCACGGTCGCGGTCGCGCACCTGATCAACCTGTGGGCCGACTACGACGACCGGCCCGTCTACTTCGGCTACGTCACCGCCGCGGAGGCGGCGCCCGGGCTGGAGGCCATCCACTCGCCGCCGCCCGAGGTCGAGGGCGAGCTGAACTGGCTCAACATCTTCTACGCCATCGAGTGGATCGCCTTCGCCGGGTTCGCGGTGTTCCTCTGGTACCGCCTCGTGAAGGACGCGGTGGAGCGCGAGCGCGACGAGGCCGAGCTCGCGGCCCGCGAGGCCGACGACGCCGAGGCGGATGCCGCGAGCGGCGGGACGACCAGGGAGGGCTGACCCGGCGCCGTCCGCCCGTCGCGAACGCCCGCCCTCGGAGCCTCCGACGGGCGGAGGATGGCGGCATGGCCGAAGAGGATCCGCTGGACGCGTACTCCGCCGTCGTCACGCACGTCGCCGCGACCGTGCTGCCGAGCGTCGCCAGCCTCGCCGTGCACGGGCGGCGCGGCGACGGCGCCGGGAGCGCGAGCGTCATCGACGCGGACGGGCTGATGCTGACGAGCGCCCACGTCGTCGCCGGTGCCGCCTCGGTGGAGGCGGCCTTCGCCGACGGCACGACCGCCGCGGTCGACGTCGTCGGCCGGGACGTGCTCTCCGACCTCGCGGTGCTCCGGGCGCGCGGACCGGTGCCGGCGCCCGTCGAGCTCGGCGACGCGTCCGCCCTGCGGGTCGGCCAGCTCGTGGTCGCCGTCGGCAACCCGATGGGGCTGGCCGGCAGCGTCACCGCGGGCATCGTCTCGAACCTCGGCCGGTCGCTGCCGACCGCGTCGGGGCGGGTGATCGACGAGGTCATCCAGACCGACGCGGCCCTCAACCCGGGGAACTCGGGCGGCGTCCTCGCCGACGGGCGTGGCCGGATGGTCGGCGTGAACACCGCGGTCGCGGGCGTGGGGCTCGGGCTCGCGGTGCCGATCACCGCAGCCACCCGCGACATCATCGCGACGCTCGCCCGCACCGGGCGCGTGCGGCGGGCGTGGCTCGGCATCGTCGGCGCGCGGGTGCAGCTCGCGCCCGACCTCGCGCAGCGCATCGGGTCGCCGACCGGGCTCCAGGTCGCCGGCGTCGTCGACGGCAGCCCCGCCGACCTCGCCGGGTTGCGCCGCGGCGACATCGTCGTCTCGCTCGACGGCACGGGGGTCGTCACGTCGAGCTCGATCCAGCGCCTGATGGTCGAGGACGCGATCGACCGGCAGGTCGAGATGACCGTGTGGCGCAACGGCGCGCTGGTCGACGTGTTCGTCGTGCCGCGGGAGCTCGTCGAGGCCGGCTGAGCGGAGCCGGCGGCCGATCCTCGTGCCCGGCGTTCAGCCGTCGGCCTCGAGGCCGACGGCCGCGAAGGCGGCGGCGAACTCGGCCGACGGCGGGATCTCGGTGATGACGTCGACGAGCACGCCGCCGGGATCGCGCACGATCACGTGCCGCTGGCCGAACGGCTCGTCGCGGAGCGGCTGCACGACCGGCACGCCCGCGGCCTCGAGGCGGGCGGCGACCGCGTCGACGTCGTCGACCTCGAGGTTCACCAGTACGCCTCGGGCCGGTTCGCCGTATCCGGCGGGCACCGACGTGTGGCCGGCGTCGAGCAGCGCGAGCTCGTCGCCCGATTCGCGGTGCCGGAGGCTCACGTACCAGTCGGCCTCGAACGCGGTCTCGAAGCCGAGGTGGTCGCGGTAGAACGCCGCGCTCGCGGGGACATCCGCGGTGCCGAGCACCGGGTAGCAGCTGCGGAGCATCGTCGCTCCCTTCCCGATCAGATACATACAGTCTGTATGTGTCTGCAATCCTCGTTGACATACAGTACGTATGTCAACGGCGGAGAGGACGCGGATGCCCACCAAGGTCGACCAGCGCGAGCGCACGAGGGCCGAGATCCTGCGGATCGCCACCCGGCGCTTCGCCGAGGAGGGGTACGCCGACGTGGCCCTCGAGGGCCTGGTCGCGGAGGCCGGGCTCACCCGCGGCGCGCTCTACCACCACTTCGGCAGCAAGCGCGGCGTGTTCGAGGCCGTCGTCGAGTCGGCGCAGGCGGGCGTCGCCGAGGCGGTCGAGCGGGCCGCCTCCGGCCACGACGAGGTCGTCGACGACTTCCTCGCCGGCTGCCGTGCGTTCCTCGAGGCCAGCCTCTCGCCCGCGGTCCGGCGCATCCTGCTCGTCGACGGCCCCGCCGTCCTCGGCTGGGACGCCTGGCGCGACGGCGACCTCGAGACGAGCGCCCGCCTGCTCGACGTGGGTGTCGGCGAGCTCGCCGACGCGGGCGTCATCGACCGCCGCGCGCTCGGCACGGTCGCGACGATGATCTCGGGCGCGCTCAACGAGGTCGCGCTGGCCAACGCCACCGCGCTGGATCCCGCCGCCGGCATCGACGAGGCGGTCGACGTGCTGCGGCGCCTGCTCACGGGACTTTCCCCGTCGCGCGCCAAGTAGACTTTGCGCATGCCCCTCGAGCCGAAACTCGCAGACCTGCCGCGCGTCCGCGGGGCGCTGAAGCTCTACCAGGTCTCGTCGATCATCACCGGCGTGCTGCTGCTGCTGCTCTGCGCCGAGATGATCCTCAAGTACGCGTTCCACTACGAGGTGTACGCGTTCGGCTCCGGCGGCCTGCTCTCCCTCCAGCCCGTCCTCGAGACGGCCAACGGCCTGGAGTCGACCGGCGACGGCGTCAACCTGTCGACCGGCATCCTCATCGTCCACGGCTGGTTCTACGTCGTGTACCTGTTCAGCGACTTCCGGCTGTGGAGCCTGATGCGCTGGCGCTTCCCGCGGTTCGTGCTGATCGCCCTCGGCGGCATCATCCCGTTCCTCTCCTTCTTCCTCGAGGCGCGCATCGCGCGCGAGGTCAACGCCTACCTCGCCTCCCGCGAGGGCGAGGCATCCGCCCAGACCGATTCCCAGCCCGTGGAGGCCCAGTGACCGAGCAGGAGACGAGCCACCGTCCCGTCCTCGTCGTCGACTTCGGCGCGCAGTACGCCCAGCTGATCGCACGACGCGTGCGCGAGGCATCCGTGTACTCCGAGATCGTGCCGCACACGATCACCGCCGCCGAGGTCGCGGCACGCAACCCGATCGGCATCGTGCTGTCGGGCGGCCCGAGCTCGGTGTACGAGGAGGGTGCGCCGTCGCTCGACGAGGGCATCCTCGAACTCGGCGTGCCGACGCTCGGCATCTGCTACGGCTTCCAGGTGATGGCCCGCCAGCTCGGCGGCGAGGTCGCCCACACGGGCCGTCGCGAGTACGGCTCGACCGCGGTCACCGCGCGCACCGACGACAACCAGCTCCTCGGCGGCCAGCCCGAGCACCAGACCGTGTGGATGAGCCACGGCGACTCCGTCGCGGTCGCGCCCGAGGGCTTCGAGGTGCTCGCCTCGACCGTCGACACCCCGGTGGCGGCGTTCGCGAACGACGAGCGGAAGTTCTACGGCGTGCAGTGGCACCCTGAGGTGAAGCACTCGGAGTACGGCCAGGACGTCATCGTGAACTTCCTGCACCGGGCCGCCGGCATCCCCGCCGACTGGAACCCGGGCAACGTCATCGCCGAGCAGGTCGAGCGCATCCGCGAGCAGGTCGGCTCGGCGCGCGTCATCTCCGCGCTGTCCGGCGGCGTCGACTCCGCCGTGTCGACCGCGCTCGTGCAGCGCGCCGTCGGCGACCAGCTCACCGCGGTCTTCGTCGACCACGGCCTCCTCCGCAAGGGCGAGCGCGAGCAGGTGCAGCAGGACTACGTCGCCGCGACCGGCGTGCGCCTCGTCACGATCGACGCGGCCGACGCGTTCCTCGAGGCGCTCGCCGGGGTCAGCGACCCCGAGCAGAAGCGCAAGATCATCGGCCGCGAGTTCATCCGGGCGTTCGAGCAGGCCGAGCGCGACCTGATCGCCGAGGCGGCCGCCGAGGGCGAGCCGATCAAGTTCCTCGTGCAGGGCACGCTCTACCCCGACGTCGTCGAGTCGGGCGGCGGCACGGGCACCGCGAACATCAAGAGCCACCACAACGTCGGCGGCCTGCCGGAAGACCTGCAGTTCGAGCTCGTCGAGCCGCTGCGCACCCTCTTCAAGGACGAGGTGCGCGCCATCGGCCGCGAGCTCGGCCTGCCCGAGGAGATCGTCGCGCGCCAGCCGTTTCCGGGGCCGGGCCTCGGCATCCGCATCGTGGGCGAGGTCACCCGTGATCGTCTCGATCTGCTCCGCGAGGCGGACGCGATCGCGCGTGCCGAGCTGAGCGCCGCCGGCCTCGACGGCGAGATCTGGCAGTGCCCGGTCGTGCTGCTCGCCGACGTGCGCTCGGTGGGCGTGCAGGGTGACGGCCGCACCTACGGCCACCCCATCGTGCTGCGCCCGGTGAGCTCCGAGGACGCGATGACCGCGGACTGGACGCGCCTGCCGTACGACGTGCTGGCGAAGATCTCGAACCGGATCACGAACGAGGTGCCCGAGGTCAACCGGGTCGTGCTCGACGTCACGTCGAAGCCGCCGGGGACCATCGAGTGGGAGTAGGTCGCGCAGCGACCGAAACGAGGGGCGCGGACCTGAGGGTCCGCGCCCTTCGGCGTCTCGCCCCTCGCGCCCAACCCCGCGCACCCGGCAGGATGAAGGCATGACGGGATTCACAGGGTCGAAGGTGTCGGTCATCGGTGCGGGGAGCGTCGGCACGAGCCTCGCGTATGCGGCGCTCATCCGGGAGTCGGCGGGGGAGGTGGCGCTGTACGACATCGCGAAGGACAAGGTCGAGGCCGAGGTGCTCGACCTCGCGCACGGCACCCAGTTCACGCAGTCGTCGATCATCGGCGGCGCCGACCCGGCGGTGCTCGAGGGCAGCGACCTCGTGGTCATCACGGCCGGGGCGAAGCAGCAGCCGGGACAGACCCGCCTGGAACTCGCGGGCACGAACGTGCGGATCCTCGAGCAGCTCCTCCCCGAGGTGCAGGAGCGGGCACCCGGGGCCGTGATCATGCTCGTGACGAACCCCGTCGACGTACTCACCGCCATCGCCCGCGACATCACCGGCCTGCCGTCGACGCAGGTGTTCGGTTCGGGCACCGTGCTCGACACGTCGCGGTTGCGCTGGCTGCTGGGCAAGCGCCTCGGCGTCGCCACCTCGAGCGTGCACGCGCACATCGTCGGCGAGCACGGCGACACGGAGTTCCCGCTGTGGTCGAGCGCGACCGTCGGCCCGGTGCCGCTGCTCGACTGGGAGGGCCCGAACCGGCTCAGCGACGGGGAGCTCGACGATATCGCCGTCGAGGTGCGCGACGCCGCTTACCGGGTCATCGCCGGCAAGGGCGCGACGAACTACGCGATCGGCCTCTCGGCGGCGCGCATCGTGGAGGCGGTGCTCGGCGACGAGCAGGCCGTGCTGCCGGTCTCGACGGTGCTCGACGACTACCACGGCATCTCGGGCGTCGCCATGTCGGTGCCGTGCATCGTCGGCGCCGGCGGGCCGGTTCCGGTCGCGGGGGTGCGCTTCTCCGCCGAGGAGGAGGGGAAGCTCGCGGCATCCGCCGAGGCGATCCGCGGCTCGCTGGAGTCGGTCGCCGGGAAGTGATCGGAGATCGATCGGCGCCGGTGTCGATCCGGGCGCTTCCCGTTCGACGCATGAGGTGAGAGGGTCGAACGGCGACCCCCGATGGAGGAGACGAACCCATGTCGAAGTACATGCTCATCATGCGAGGCACCGAGGAAGCCGTCGAGCGCTACGCCCAGATGCCGTTCGACCAGGTCATCGAGGCGATGGGCCGCTACAACGAGGCGATGATCACCGCGGGCGTCCTGGTCGCCGGCGAGGGGCTGTCCGACGCGTCCGAGGGGTTCGTCGTGGACTTCTCCGACGAGACGCCGCTCGTGACCGACGGCCCCTACGGGGAGATCAAGGAGCTGTTCAACGGCTTCTGGATCATCGAGACCGCCACCCGCGAGGAGGCCGTCGAGTGGGCGACCCGCTGCCCGCTCGGCCCGGGGAACTTCCTCGAGGTGCGGCGCGTGAACGGCATCGAGGACTTCCCGCAGGACAACGAGTGGATCCAGAAGGAGGAGGGCTGGCGCAAGGAGGCCGCCGAGCGCGCCGCCGGGGCCTGACGGCCCTGGCAGGCGCTCGCAGGCGGGCCCGCCTCGCGCTCGCCCCGGAACATGGGCGAAGCGGATGACCCGACGGCGCGCCGCACGGACGAGGAGTCCGCGCGGCGCGCCGTCGCCGCCGTCTGGCGGATCGAGTCGGCCCGCATCGTCGCGACCCTGACCCGGGTCGTCGGGGACTTCGGCCTCGCAGAGGACCTCGCGCAGGAGGCGCTCGCCGAGGCGCTCGAGCAGTGGCCGTCCGCGGGCGTCCCGCGGAATCCGGGCGCCTGGCTCACGGCGGTCGCGAAGCGGCGGGCGATCGACGGGTGGCGACGCCGCGAGCGGTACGACGAGCGGCTGGCCGCCATCGCCCACGACCTCGAGGCCGAGCAACGGGAGGCCGCGGATGCGGCGCCGTGGGACCCCGACCGGATCGACGACGACGTGCTGCGGCTCGTGTTCACCGCGTGCCATCCCGTGCTCTCCCGCGAGGCGCAGGTCGCGCTGACCCTGCGCGTCGTGGGCGGACTCGGGTCGGAGGAGATCGCGAGCGCGTTCCTGGTGCCCACGTCGACCGTGCAGCAGCGCATCGTGCGCGCCAAGAAGGCGCTGGCCGACGCCGGCGTGCCGTTCGAGGTGCCGGCCCGCGACGCGTTCGCCGCCCGGCTGGCCGGGGTGCTCGCGGTCGTGTACCTCGTCTTCACGGAGGGGCATGCGGCGAGCACCGGCGACCGGGTGCTCCGCGCCGACCTCGCGCAGGAGGCGATGCGGCTCGGGCGCGTGCTCGCGGCGCTCGTGCCCGACGAGCCGGAGCCGCACGGGCTGGTCGCGCTCATGGAGCTCACGGCGGCGCGGTTCCCGGCGCGGGTGGATGCCGCGGGCGATCCGGTCCCACTCGACCGGCAGGACCGCACCCGCTGGGACCGCACCCTGATCGCGCACGGCCGCGGGGCGCTCGAGTACGCGGAACGGGCCGCCGCGCGACGCGACCGCGGGCTCGGCCCGTACGCGCTGCAGGCCGTGATCGCCGAGGCGCACGCCGTCGCCCCCTCGGTCGAGGCGACCGACTGGCCGCGCATCGTGCGCGCCTACGACGCGCTCGCCGAGGTCGCGCCGTCGCCGGTCGTCGCCCTGAACCGGGCGGTTGCGGTCTCGATGGCGCCGGGGCCCGACGGCGGGCCGGAGGCCGCGCTCGCGATCGTCGACGCGCTCGCCGACGACCGGCGGCTCAGGATGTCGCACCTGCTGCCGAGCGTGCGCGGGGAACTGCTGGCGCGCCTGGGCCGCGATGCCGAGGCGCGGGCCGAGTTCGAGGAGGCGGCCCGACTCGCCGGCAACGACCGCGAGCGCGCACTGCTCCTCGCGAAGGCCGCCGCCCGCCGCTGAGCCGCGGGCGTCACACGACCGGGAACGAGGAACGGGCCGCCGTCCCGGAGGACGACGGCCCGTTCGCGTGGCGGGATGCCGCTAGTCGCGCGCGATGGCGAGGAAGCGGAGGATCTCGAGGTAGAGCCAGATGACCGTGACCATGATGCCGAAGGCGCCGGTCCAGCCGTACTTCTTCGGGGCGCGGTTGCGCACGCCCTGCTGGATGAGGTCGAAGTCGAGCACGAGCGAGTACGCGCCGAGCAGGATCACGATCGGGCCGATGATGAGGCCCAGCGGGATACCGGCGATCTCCAGGCTGTCGAGGCCCCACGGGCCGGGCGCGGCGCCGAACAGCGACAGCACGACGCTCGCGAGCGAGTACACGAGGTAGCCGACGATCGCGATCAGGAAGATCTTCGTCGCACGCTTCGAGGCGCGGATCTTGCCGCTCGCGAACAGGGCCAGCGTGACGCCGACGACCGCGAGGGTGCCGATGACGGCCTGCGCGACGATGCCGGCGTACGCCGCCTCGAAGAACGAGGAGATGCCGCCGATGAAGATGCCCTGCGCCGCGGAGTACGCGAGGATGAGCGCCGGCGACGGCTCCTTCTTGAAGATGTTCACGAGCGCGAGCACGAAGCCCACGATCGAGGCGATCCAGTAGACGGCCGGCATGATCGGGGTGATGTACCAGCCGATGGCTGCGAAGACCACGAGCACGGCGAACGCGCCGAGGGTCTTGGCGAGCGTGTTCTCGACCGTCATGACCTCGCGGTCGTTGAGGGTGGCGGGCTGGTCGAACAGCTGCTGGAGGTCCTGCGCGGACATGTCCTGGGCAGTGGCAACGGCGCCCTGCTTCGAGAACGCCTCGTTGCGAGAGAAGGCGGGGTTGTCGAGTGCCATGGAGTGGTTCCTCTGCTTTCGGCATCAGTCGGATGGAGGGGAATCGGCGCGAATGGCTCATCCGGGTGCATCCGCGTCCTCCCAATGTACCCGCCGGAAACGGAACGGCGCCCGTCTGAAACCGTGATCTCGCCCAGAATCGCGCGGATCCGAGGCCGCCTGCGGTGGCGTCGCTCGCTACGCTCGGAGGATGCGGCGCGACCATGCGGACCATCCGCTCGTCATCGGCCACCGCGGCGCGCCCGGCTACCGGCCGGAGCACACGCGGTCGTCGTACGAGCTCGCGTTCGCGCTCGGCGCCGACGCCGTCGAGCCCGACCTCGTCGCCACCCGCGACGGCGTGCTGGTGCTGCGGCACGAGAACGAGATCTCGGGCACGACGGATGTCGCGAGCCGGCCGGAGTTCGCCCGCCTGCGGACCACGCGCGAGGTGGACGGGACGCCGCTCACCGGGTGGTTCACCGAGGACTTCACGTGGGCCCAGCTCGCGTCGCTGCGCGCGACGGAGCGCATCGGCGCGGTGCGGCAGTCGAGCGCGTCGTTCGACGGCCGATACCCCCTGATGCGGTTCCGCGACCTGCTCGAACTCGTCGATCGCGCTGCCGAGGAGCCGCAGCGCCCGCTCCGCATCGTCGCCGAGTTCAAGCACGCGAGCCACTTCGACGACCTCGGCCTGCCGCTCGACGAGCTGTTCGCGGCCGAGCTCGAGGCGGGCGGCTGGGGCCGCGGCGACGACCGCCTCATCATGGAGTCGTTCGAGCCCACGCTGCTCGATCGGCTCGGAGGCCTCGGCCTCCACGGCGATCGGGTGTTCCTCCTCGAGAACACGGGCGCCCCGTGGGACCTCGTGCGATCGCAGGGCCGATCGGCCACGGCCTACGACGCGTTCGCGACCGAGGCGAGCCTGCTCGCCCTCGCGCGCCGCTTCGACGGCATCAGCGTCGGCAAGCAGCGGCTCGTCGGTCCGGCCCCGCGCGCCGCGGCGTCGGCGGGAGCCGCCGCGGCCCTGCGCGGCGCCGAACTCGTGGATGCCGCGCACGGGGCCGGGCTCTCGGTGTTCACGTGGACACTCCGACCTGAGAACCGGTTCCTCGCGCCCGAGTTCCGACGAGGGACGGCACGGGCGGCCTGGGGGGACTGGAGCGCCGAATTCGCGGAGGTCATCGGGACGGGCGTCGACGGGATCTTCGTCGACCACCCGGATCTCGGGGTGGACGCGCGGCGCGAAGCGGCCACGGCGGGCTGAGGTCGCTCCGCGACGACCCGTCGCGAAACGGAGGCGGGAGGACCGCTATGGTGAGCCGAGCCCTGTCCCCTCGGAGGAGAAGATGACCGACCCGTCCCCGGCCCCGCCGGCCACCCGCTCCACCGCCGCGACGATCGCGCTGTGGCTCTCGATCGGCATGCTGGTCGCGGCCGCGCTCCTCGGCGGGTACTTCATCATCGTCGGCGACCAGGCGAACGTCGCCGGGCGCGCGTGGCTGACGCTGGTGCTCGTGGCGCTCTTCGCGGGCGCGGTCGTGCTCGACGCGAACGTCTCGAACGGGCCCAACCGCTGGTACCTGGCCGCGTCGACCATCGTGAACGTCGTGCTCGTTGGGGTCGGCCTCCTCAAGGTCTGGAACGGCTGGGGCCAGCCGGCCGACACGGACGACGCGTTCGTGTGGTGGGGGCAGATCCTGCGCTTCCTCATGGTCATCGCGCTGCTCCGACTGGCGCTGCTCGTCTCGCAGCTGTACGGGCTGCACTTCATCGCACGGGGGCGTACGGCCGCGACGCGGGTCGCTGCGAGCGTCACCCTCGCCTTCGTGTGGCTCACGGCGATCGTGCTCGCGGCCCCGGCGGCGTTCCCCGAGGCCGCCTGGCCCGACTGGTGGTGGCGTGCGGCCGGGGCGACCTCGCTCGTCGCCGTGGTGACCGCGGTGATCCCGCTCGTGGTGCGGGCCTTCACGCCGCGGGAGCCGCGGCCCGTCGCGGTCGCCGCCGTGCAGCAGCAGGGGTATCCGGTGCCGCAGCAGGGGTACCCGCAGGGGGTGCAGCCGGGGTACATCCCGCAGCCCGGGTACGCCCCGCAGCCCGGGTACCTTCCGCAGCCGGCGTATGCGGCTCCGGCCGCCCCGCAGCCGCCGGCCGCGCCGCCGGTCGCACCGGCGCAACCGCCGACCCTCCCGCCGCCGGCCTGAGCGGCCGCGGGCCCCGACACGTCGCGGGCGCGGCCTATCCGGCCGGGGGCCGGGGCGGAGGCGCCGGGGCGTCGAGCGCGCGGGTGAGGCGGGCGATCGCCTCGCGGAGCTCGGCGCGGTGCGGCTCGGGGAAGTCGGTGCGGTACTCGACGCCGGGCGGGATGTAGAGCAGGGCGTACATCGCCTCGCGGAAGTCGCCGCCGCCGAACGACCAGCGCGTGCGCGAGGCATCCTCGGCGGTGGCGCCCTGGCCCCACACCCCGAAGTGCTCGAGGAACGACGCGAGGTCGAGGTCGACGACGGCGTCGGCCTGGATCCGCTGCGGCGTCCACGACGAGGCGGCGAGCGCCATCTCCTCGACGGTCGCGGCGTCGAGCTCGCGCGCCTCGACGATGACGCGGGTGTGCTCGATCGCCCCGATCCGGTCGACGCGGAACGTGCGCCAGTCGTCGCGGTCGAGGTCCCAGCAGACGAGGTACCAGTGCCGCTGGGCGGGCACCAGCGCGTGCGGCTCGATGCGGCGCCGGCTCTCCTCGCCCGACGCCGAGACGTACGACAGGCGCAGCCGCTCGTGGTCGCGGCAGGCGAGGGCGAGCTCGCCGAGCACGTCGGGTGAGACGAGCGAACCGGTCGGCCCGGCGGGCTGTACGACCTGCGCGAGGGCGTCGACCTGGCGCCGCAGGCTGGGCGGCAGCACCTGCTCGAGCTTCGCGAGCGCCGACAGGGTGGTCTGCGGGCCGTCGATGAGGCGCTGGGATGCCGCGACCCGGAGTCCGATCGCGATCGCGACGGCCTCCTCGTCGGTGAGGAGCAGGGGCGGGAGCGCGTTGCCGGCCTCGAGCCGGTAGCCGCCGGCGGTGCCCGGCGCGGACTCGATGCGGTAGCCGAGGTCGCGGAGCCGCTCGATGTCGCGGCGCACGGTGCGCTCGGTGATGCCGAGCCGGTCGCCGAGCTCGGCGCCGGTCCAGTGGCGGTGGGTCTGCAGGAGGCTGAGGAGCTTCAGCGCCCGCGCGGTCGTCGTCTCGGCCATGCGTCCATCCTGCCTCGCGATCAGGACGGAACCTGTCCGCAACGCTCGCTACCGTGCGGGCATGACCAGTGAACCGATCATCGAGACCCACGGACTCACCAAGCGCTTCACGGTGAAGAAGCAGCCCGTCGAGGCCGTCACCGACCTGACGATCACCGTGCGGCAGGGCGAACTCGTCGCCTTCCTCGGGCCGAACGGCGCGGGCAAGTCGACCAGCCTGCGCATGCTCACCACGCTGCTCCCGCCGACGGCCGGCACCGCCCGGGTGGCGGGCTTCGACATCCGGCGGAACGCGGCCGAGGTGCGGGCGCGCATCGGCTACGTCGGCCAGCTCACGAGCGGCAGCTTCGCACAGCGGGTGCAGGACGAGCTCATCAGCCAGGGCGCCTTCTACGGGATGCGCCGCGCCGACGCCGAGCGGCGGGCCGAGGAGCTCATCGCCTCCCTCGGGCTCGAGGCGATCCGCACCCGCACGGTGCAGCAGCTCAGCGGCGGGCAGAAGCGCCGGCTCGACATCGCCCTCGGCCTGATGCACGCCCCGCCGCTCATCTTCCTCGACGAGCCCTCGACCGGCCTCGACCCGCAGAGCCGGGCCAACCTCTGGGAGCACATCCTCGAGCTCCGGCAGCGGCACGGCACCACGGTGTTCGTGACGACGCACTACCTGGAGGAGGCCGACCGGTACGCGGAGCGCGTGCTGGTGATGGACCGCGGCCGCGTGATCGCCGACGACACGGCCCCGGCGCTGAAGTCCACCCTCGCGGGCGACGTGCTCACCTTCGGGTTCGACGCCGCCGACGAGGCATCGGCCGCGCTTCCCGTGCTCGGCCGCGTCGCGGGCCGCGCGGCCGCGCTCGACCAGGCCGGGCGCGCGACCGTCACGGTCCCCGACGGCGAGGCGCTGCTGCCGGTCGCGATCCGCGAGCTGGATGCCGCGGGGCTCGTGGTGCGGACCGCCAGCGGCGTGCCGCCCACCCTCGACGACGTCTTCCTCGCCCTCACCGGCCGGTCGCTCCGCGAGGCCGACCAGGCCGCGCCCGGCGCGGCGGACGACGTCGACGGCGGGGCATCCGCTCCGCCCGAGGCATCCGACTCGCCCGAGGCATCCGCGACCGAACCGACCCGCAGCACCGACGACCTGAAGGAGACGGCACGATGACCGCCCAGCCCACCACCGCCCCCGTGCGCGCGAACGTCGCGCGCGACACCCGCAACGTGCTCGTGCGCGAGCTCAGGCCCGTGCTGCGCGACCCGTTCACGCTCATCTTCAGCCTGCTGCAGCCGCTCGTGTTCCTCGGCCTGTTCGCACCGCTGCTCATCGGCGAGTCGGGGCAGCCCGCGGGGGAGACCCTGCAGTGGTTCGTGCCGGGCGTGCTCGTCATGATCGTGCTGTTCGGCACCGGGGCGACCGGGTCGAACCTCCAGTACGAGATGATGACCGGCTCGCACGAGCGCACGCTCGTCGCCCCGCTCGCCCGGTCGTCGCTGCTCATGGGGCGCGCGCTGAAGGAGGTCGCGCCGATCGTCGTGCAGTCCCTCGTGATCGTGTGCATCGCGTGGCCGTTCGGGTTCCAGGTGCACGTGCCGGGGCTCGTCGTCGGGCTCGCGCTGCTCGCGGTGTTCGGCGTCGGGCTCGGGTCGCTGAGCTACGCGCTCGCGCTCGCCACGAAGGACCGCGAGTGGCTGTTCTGGGGCGTGCAGCAGTCGCTGATCTTCCCGCTGCTGATCCTCTCGGGGATGCTCCTGCCGCTCGACGCCGGACCCGCGTGGATGCGGGCGGTCGCCGCCGTGAACCCGGTGAACTGGGTGGTGCAGGCCGAGCGGGCGCTGTTCGCGGGCGACCTCGGCGCCGTGGCGGTGCTGTGGGGCTGGGTCGCGGCGCTCGCGGTCGCCGTGGTCGGGCTCTGGGTCGGCATCCGCGCGATGCGCCGCAGCGCCTGACGCGCGTCGGGGTCGAGGCGCGGGTGTCGGATGCCCCGCCTAGACTTGGAGGGACATGACGCTGATCCTCGACCCCGACGACCCGGCCGGCTGGCGAGAGGCCGACGCGCCCCGCGAGACCGGCGCCGGCTCCCGCCTCACCGAGGGGCTCAACCCCCAGCAGCGCGAGGCGGTGGAGTACCGCGGGCCCGCCCTCCTCATCGTGGCCGGTGCCGGCTCCGGCAAGACACGGGTGCTCACGCACCGCATCGCCCACCTCATCGAGACGCGCGAGGCGTGGCCCAGCCAGATCCTCGCCATCACCTTCACGAACAAGGCCGCCGCCGAGATGCGCGAGCGCGTGCAGGGCCTGCTCGGCGAGGGCGCGTCGGGCATGTGGATCTCGACCTTCCACTCGGCGTGCGTGCGCATCCTGCGCCGCGAGGCCGAGAGCCTCGGGCTCTCCAGCACGTTCACGATCTACGACTCGGCCGACACCCGCACGATGCTGAAGCGCATCATCAAGGAGCTCGACGCCGACACCATGGGCTTCACGCCCGCGGGTGCGCAGGCGAAGATCTCGAAGCTGAAGAACGAGCTGAGCGACGTCGACACGTACGCGCGCAACGCGAACCTGAACGACCCGAAGGAGGCGGTGTTCCTCGAGATCTTCCGGCAGTACAGCCGGCGGCTCCGCGACCAGCACGCCCTCGACTTCGACGACCTCATCGGCGAGACGGTCTACCTGTTCCGCGCCTTCCCGAAGGTCGCGGCGCTGTACCAGCGCCGGTTCCGGCACATCCTCGTCGACGAGTACCAGGACACGAACCACGCGCAGTACGCGCTGATCCGCGAGCTCACCCGGCCGGTCGAACGCGAGGTCGTCGACGAGCTCGACGCGCACGGCGTGCTCGTGCGCGGGCTGACGGATGACTCGGGCGAGATCCCCGGCGCCTCCCTCACCGTCGTCGGCGACAGCGACCAGTCGATCTACGCATTCCGCGGCGCCGACATCCGCAACATCTCCGAGTTCGAGCGCGACTTCCCGGGTGCCCGGGTCGTGCTGCTCGAGCAGAACTACCGGTCGACGCAGAACATCCTGTCGGCGGCGAACGCCGTCATCCAGAACAACTTCGACCGAAAAGACAAGAAGTTGTGGACGGCCGACGGCGACGGCGACAAGATCACCGGCTACACCGGCTACACCGCGCACGACGAGGCGCAGTTCATCGCCGACGAGATCGAGGCGCTGCACCGCGCCGGCACCGCCTACCGCGACATCGCCGTGTTCTACCGCACCAACGCGCAGACCCGTGCGCTGGAGGAGATCTTCGTGCGGTCGGCGCTGCCGTACCGGGTCGTCGGCGGCACGAAGTTCTACGAGCGCGCCGAGATCAAGGACGCGATGGCGTACCTCGTCGCGGTCGCGAACCCCCTCGACGAGCTCGCGCTCCGGCGCATCCTGAACACCCCGAAGCGGGGCATCGGCCCGGCGACCGAGACGGCGATCGCGTCGTTCGCCGAGCAGAACGAGCTGAGCTTCCGGCAGGCCATGCGCGCGGCGGCCGGCCTCGGCCTCGGGCCGAAGGTGACCGGCGCGATCAGCGCGCTCGCCGACCTGCTCGACGAGGCCGCCGCCATGCTGGTGCCGTCGCAGCGGGGCATCGCCGAGGGCACCAACGAGGGCGCCGCGAAGGTCAGCGACGTGCTCGTGCTGCTGCTCGAGAAGTCGGGCCTGCTCGACGCGCTCCGCAACAGCCGCGACCCGCAGGACGAGACCCGGGCCGAGAACGTCGAGGAGCTCGTCGCGCAGACCCGCGACTTCGATCGCGAGAACCCGGGCGCGAGCCTCGTCGACTTCCTCACGCAGGTCTCCCTCGTGGCCGCCGCCGACGAGCTCGACGACGCGTCGGGCACCGTGTCGCTCATGACCCTGCACACCGCGAAGGGCCTCGAGTACCACGCGGTGTTCCTCACCGGCCTCGAGGAGGGGCTGCTGCCGCACCAGATGTCGGCCTCCGAGCCGGGCGGTCCCGCCGAGGAGCGGCGCCTGTTCTACGTCGGCATCACCCGCGCCCGCAAGCGCCTCTACCTCTCGCTCGCGATGAGCCGCGCCCAGTTCGGCGAGGTCGCCGTCGCGATGCCGAGCCGCTACCTGCAGGAGATCCCCGAGCACCTCGTCGACTGGAAGCAGTCGCCCGGCATGGCGACGAGCCGCGGCGGCACCCAGCCGCGGGCGCTCAACGCGCGCCGGCCCGGCGGCGGCTCCGCCGACGGCGGGGCCTGGGGCACCCGCGATCGCGACCTCGAGCGGTTCAGCGTCACGCGGGCCCCCGCGACGAAGACCGAGTGGGCGAACCGCGTCACCGGCACCGTGCGCGACAACGGCGACCTCACCCTCGAGGCCGGCGACCGCATCCGCCACGCCGACTTCGGCGAGGGCCAGGTCAGCCAGGTCACCGGCGAGGGCTCGAAGCGGATCGCGCACGTCACGTTCGACACGGCCGGCGCGAAGAAGCTGCTGATCAAGATCGCCCCGATCGAGAAGCTCTGATGGCCTGGCCCGTCCGATCGACCCGCACGGTCTACGAGAACCCCTGGATCGTCGTCACCGAAGACCAGGTGGTCCGCCCCGACGGCGGCGAGGGCATCTACGGCGTGCTCGAGGTGCGGCACACGGCGGTGTTCGTCGTCGCCCTCACCGACGACGACGAGGTGCTGCTCGTGACGGTCGACCGCCACACCGTCGGCACGTCGATCGAGGTGCCCGCCGGCGGCACCGACGGCGAGGACCCGCTCGTCGCGGCCCGGCGCGAACTGCTCGAGGAGACGGGGTACGAGGCCGCCGAGTGGCGTGAGATCGGCCGGATGACCGCCCTCAACGGCATCAGCCGCGCACCCGAGGTCGTGTTCCTCGCCACCGGCGTGCGGCCCGCGGCCGACGCCGCGCACCACCAGGGCGAGGAGGGCATCAGCGAGCTCCGCGCGGTGCCGTGGGCCGAGGCGATCGCGATGGTCCGCGACGGCCGCATCGACGACGGCGAGACCGTCGCGGCGCTCGCGTACGCCGCGATCGCCCTCGGCCGGCTGTCGTGAGCGACGGGCCGGTGAGCGTGCCGGCCGGCGACTCCGGCCGCGGCGACCGCCCCGGCCTGCTCCGCGAGCTCCGTGCGGCCGACATCGAGGTGGCCGCCCGCGCCGCGCTCGCCGCCGCCGTGCCGCTCGCGATCCTCCTCGCCGTCGGCCGGGTCGAGTGGGCCCCGTACGCCGCGTTCGGCGGCATGACGGCGATCTTCGGCCGCGGCGAGGCGTACCGCGGCCGGCTCCGCACCGTCACGGTCGCGGCGGTCGCCCTCGTGGCGAGCGTCGCGCTCGGCATCTCGGTCGCGCTCGCCGGGGCCCCGGTGCCCCTCACCGCCGTCGCGCTCGTCGTCGTGCTGGTCGCCGGCACGCTCACGGCGAACGTCGCCCGGCTCGGCCCGCCCACCGCGCTGTTCTTCGTCTTCGCGGTGCTGGTCTGCGCGAGCGTGCCGACGCCGGCCGACGAGGCCTGGGTGCGGCTCGGCATCGCGGTCGCGTCGGCCGCGTTCGCCTGGGCGCTCACGATGTCGGGCTGGGTGCTGCGCCGGCTCGCCGGGCGCTCCGGTCAGGCGCCGTTCAAGCCGTTGCGGGCGCCTCGGCCGGTGCGCCGGGCGGCATTGCGCGACCCCGCCGTCTGGCTCGTGATCGGCCAGCAGGTGGCCGGCGGGCTGGTCGCCGGCGCCCTCGCGCTGGCGTTCGGCATCGGGCATCCGTACTGGGCGGTCGTGAGCGTCGTCGCCGTCATCCCGCCGGCGGGCGCCGCGCACTCGCTGTCGCGCGCGTGGCACCGGGTGCTCGGCACCGCGGTCGGCGTGGTGGTGACCGGGCTCATCCTCTGGCCCGACCCGGCCGCCTGGGTGCTCGTGCTCGTCGTCGCGGTGGCGCAGTTCGGCGCCGAGGTGTTCGTCGGCCGGCACTACGGCACGGCGCTCGTGTTCATCACGCCGCTCGCGCTCGTCGTCGCCCACCTCGGGCAGCCGGTGCCGGTGGAGGCCCTGCTCGTCGACCGGCTCGTCGAGACCGTGCTCGGCTGCGCCGCGGGCATCCTCGCCGTGCTCGCGGGCCGGGCCATCCGGCCCACCCGCGGCTGACCGCGGGTCGGGCGGATCGCCGCGTCCGGACCTTCAGGCCGACAGGTCCATGAGCGCCTGGTGCACCGACGCGACCGCGCTCGATCCCTCGCCGACGGCCGCCGCCACCCGCTTCATCGACCCGCGCCGCACGTCGCCCGCGGCGAACACGCGCGGCAGGCTCGTCTCGAAGGGCAGCGGCGACCGGCCGATCGCCTGCCACGCCGGGCCGAGGGCGAGCACGTCGGCGCCGGTGCGCACGAACCCGTGCTCGTCGCGGTCGAGCCCGGTGAGCCAGTCGGTCGCGGGTTGCGCGCCGATGAAGCAGAACAGGCCGCGGCAGTCGACCGTCTCGTCGACCCCGCCCGACAGCGTCACCGCCTCGAGCGCCGCGTCGCCGTGCAGCGCGGAGACCACCGTGCCGGTGTGGATGCGGATCCGCCGATCCTCGGCGATGCGGTCGACGAGGTAGCTCGACATCTGCGCCGACAGGCCGTCGCCGCGCACGACGAGGCGCACGGGGCATCCGTTCGCGGCGAGGTAGAGGGCCGCCTGCCCGGCCGAGTTCGCACCGCCCACGACGACGACCGGCTCCCCGGCGACCTGCCGGAGCTCGAGCGGGGTCGCCGCGTGGTGGATGCCGTTGCGCTCGAACTCCTCCCACCGGTCGAGGCCGAGGGTGCGGTATTGCGCGCCCGTCGTCACGACGACCGATCGGGCGCGCACCGCCGTGCCGTCGGCGAGCGACAGGGTGAGCGGGTCGGCCGACCACGCGAGGCCCGCCGCCTCGCACGGCGCGAACACCCGCACGCCGAACTTCAGCGCCTGCAACGAGGCCTGGTCGGTGAGCGCGTCGCCCGAGACGCCGAACGGGAAGCCGAGGTAGTTCTCGATGCGGCTCGTCGCCGCCGACTGCCCGCCGGGCGCGATCGAGTCGAGCAGCACGGTGCGCAGCCCCTCGGATGCCCCGTAGATCGCCGCGGCCAGCCCGGCGGGTCCGCCGCCGACGACGGCGAGGTCGGCCGGCCCCTCGTCGTCGTTCACGTAGGCGAGGCCGAGCAGCTCGGCGACCTGGCCCGGCGTGGCGCGGTGCAGGTACTCGCCCTGCACCACCGCGATCGGCATGGTCGACCGCTGGTACCCGTGCTGGGCGACGAGCGCCTGGTTCTCGGGGGTGTCGGCGTCGACGTACGTGTAGACGAGGTCGAGCCGGTCGGCGTAGCGGCGCAGCGCGGTCGTCTCCGCCGAGCGCCCGGGCCCGATGAACTTCAGCGTGAGCGCCGCGGGGCCCTCGCGCAGCACCTCCCGACGCGCCCAGAGGGTGCGCAGCAGGAGGTCGCCGAGCTCCGAGTCCTCGGCCATCACCCGGTGCAGGCCGTCGCGGTCGATGCGGTGCACGCGTCCGTCGGTGCGCATCCGCGCCGAGAGGAACGGGCGCTGGCCGTTCAGGAGCCCGAGCTCGCCGACGAACGTGCGTGGCCCGAGCGTGGCGATGAGGGTCTCGCCGACCCAGGGCAGCGCGTCGCGGACGACGTCGACCTCGCCGGACTCGACGAGGATGAGGTCGGGCCGGGGTTCCCCGGTGCGGAACAGCACCTCGCCGGCGGCGACGTCGGATGCCTCGCCGAAGGCGGTGAACCGCTGCCACTGGTCGTCGTCGAGTTCGGGTGCGATCGGGCCGTGCGGACTCTTCCCCATCGCTCCATCGTGCACCCCGACCCGCGCGCAGGGAACGGCCACGGGGAAACGGGCGCCCGAACGGGCCGGGAACGCGACGGGGAACACGGGCACCGACGCTTCCCAGCGTTCCCACAGGCACGGCATCGAGGAGCGATAGGCGGGACCTCCACGATGGGCCGCATGGCCTTCCTCGTGCACGACGCCCGCCACCTCGAGCGGCGGGCCCTGCGAGCCGGCGCGCCCGAGCGGAGCCGGGCACGCCGGAGGCAGTGGCGCGTCGACGTGCTGCAGGCGCTCGCCGTGGCATCCGTCGCCGTCGCCGTCGGGCTCTTCCTCGCCGACGGCGGGGCGACCCGCTTCGGCGACCTCGGTGCGGCGCTCGGATCGCTCGGGATCCTGGCGGGCCTGGCGGCCACCGACCTCGTCCTCGTCATGCTCCTGCTCGCCTCGCGGGTGCCGCTCATCGAGCGCGCCGTCGGCCACGACGCGGCGATGGCGCTGCACGGCCGGCTCGGCAAGCCCGTGCTGGTGCTGCTCGTCGCCCACGGCGTGCTGCTGCTGTCGGGGTACGCGATCGCCGACGGCGTCGACCTCGTGGCGGAGGCGGCCGCGATCTGGTCGCTGCCCGACCTGCCGCTCGCGATCGCCGGATTCGGGCTGTTCCTCGCGGTGGTCGTCACCTCGCTCGTGGCGGTGCGGCGGCGCCTGCGCTACGAGGCGTGGCACCTCGTGCACCTGCTCTCCTACCTGGCGGTGCTCGCGGCGCTGCCGCACCAGTTCTCGGTCGGCGGCCTGTTCGCGGAGGGGACCTGGCAGCGGGCGTACTGGCTCGCCGCCGTGGCCGCGACGCTCGCCGCGGTGGTCGCGTTCCGGCTCGTCGCCCCGATCGTCGCGACCGCGCGCCACCGGCTGGTCGTCGAGTCGGTGGCGCCGGTGGGCGACCCGCGCGACGGAGTCGTCTCGGTCACGATGCGCGGCCGCGGCCTCGACGGCCTGCGCGCCGGCGGCGGGCAGTTCCTGATCTGGCGCTTCCTCGCACCGGGGCAGTGCTGGCAGGCGCACCCCTACTCGCTCTCGGCGGCCCCCCGCGGCGACCGGCTGCGCATCACCGTGCGGGCCCTCGGCGACGGCTCGGCCGACCTCGCGGGCGTGCGGCCCGGCACCCGCGTCGCGATCGAGGGCCCGTACGGGGTGTTCAGCGAGGCCGCGCGCACCAGGTCGAGGATCACGCTCGTCGCGGCCGGCATCGGCGTCACCGCGGTGCGGTCGCTGCTCGAGTCGGCGACGTTCCGGCCGGGCGAGGCGACGGTCGTGCTGCGCACCCCGGCGCCCGCGGACGGCTGGCTCCTCGACGAGGTCGCCGCGCTCAGCCGGGCCCGCGGCGCGACGCTGCTGACCGTGCCGGGCGGACGCGGACGCGGCTGGCTCACGCCCGCCGCCGAGCAGGAGGGCCTCGACCTGAGGTCGCTCGTGCCCGCCGTCGCCGAGAGCGACCTCTACGTCTGCGGCCCGCGCGGCTGGGCCGAGCACGTGCTCGCGCAGGCGCGTGCCGCGGGCCTCGCGCCCGAGCAGCTCCATCACGAACGGTTCGACTGGTGAGGCGGCGCGCGGTGGTGCTCGCGTCGGCCGCCTCGGCCGTCGCGATCCTCGGCGGGTGGCAGCTCGGGGCGGCGTCGACGGCGACGCTGGTCGACGGCGGCGCGCCGCTCGCGAGCACGGGCGGGGCGGATGCCTCGGATGCCTCGGGCACGACCGGCGAAGCGAGCGGGTCGGATGCCTCGGGCTCGACGGAGGCGCCGGGCGGGTCAGCCTCGGGCGGGTCGGCCTCGGGCGGGGCATCCGCCGGCAGCGCGACGGAGGAGGCCGGCGCGACCGCCGGCGCGACGGCGGCCGATGCGGCCGACGGCACCTACACCGGCGCCGCCGTGTCGACCCGGTTCGGCGACGTGCAGGTGCAGGTCACGATCGCCGGCGGCGCGATCGCCGACGTGACGGCGCTGCAGCTCACCGACCACGACGGGCGGTCGGTGTCGATCAGCAACCGCGCGGCCCCGCTGCTGCGCGACGAGGTGCTGCAGGCGCAGTCGACGAACGTATCGATGATCAGCGGCGCGACGTACACGAGCGCCGCGTACCTCCAGTCGCTGCAGGCGGCTCTCGACGAGGCGGGATTCTGATGGAGACGACCACGACGACGCGGGCGGATGCCCCGCTCCCGGCCGGCGCGTTCAGGGCCATGGGCACCGTGGTGAGCGTGCGGCTCGACCTCGACCTCGACCTCGACCTCGACGCCGCGGCCCGGCGGTGCGCCGCCGTCGCGGGGGCTGAGGCGGCCTTCGCCCGATGGGAGGCGCGCTGCAGCCTCTTCGATCCGGACTCCGAGCTGAGCCGCATCGGCCGCGGGGAGCTGGCCCTCGTCGACGCGGACGCGTCGGTGCGCGACGCCTACGCGCTCGCGTCGCACTGGCGCGCCGCGACGGACGGCGCGTTCACGCCGCACCGCGGCGACGGCCGGATCGACCTGAACGGCGTGGTGAAGGCGCTCGCGGCCGTCGAGGCGGGCGAGGCCATCGCATCGGCCGGCGTCGGCCGGTGGGCGATCGACGCCGGCGGCGACGTGCTCGTCTCACGTGCCGCCGCCGACGAGGGGCCGCTGGGAGCCGATCGGCAGGTGGGCATCGTGGACCCGTGGGATCGGACGGCCCTGCTGGCCCGGTTCGACCTCGACGGGTGGCGCCGTCGGGCGCTCGCGACCTCGGGGAGTGCCGAGCGCGGCGACCACATCTGGACGCGCCCCGGCGAGGGGCTGTCGCCGTTCGTGCAGGTGAGCGTCGCCGCCGCCGACCTCGTCACCGCCGACGTGCTCGCCACCGCGATCGTGGCGGGTGGGCAGGCGTCCCTCGACGACCTCGCGGCCCGCCACGACGTCGACGTGCTCGCCGTCACGCGATCGGGCGGACTCCTGGCCACGCCGGGTTGGCCGCGAGCGGACCGAGCCCCTCGGTGAGGGCCGTCGCGTCGATCGGCGCCCGCCCGAGGCATCCGTCATGGGCCCGCTGCCGCAGCGGCGGGGCCGCCGCGGAACGGGGGCGCGGCGGCGCTCCCGGCCGGTTCGGCGCGGTCACGACGGGGGAGTAGCATGGACGGCGGCCCGCGCGGATCTCTCGATATCGAGATACCCGGTGTTCCGGGGAGTCGAACCCGTCGCGAGATCCCGGCCGGGCCTCTCACCCCACCATCCGGCGCGGTCGCGTCCGCGCGGACCGATTGGAAGCAGAGCGTGGATCTTTACGAGTACCAGGCCAGAGACGTCTTCGAGAAGTACGGAGTGCCGGTGCTCCCGGGCATCGTCGCCGACACCCCCGAAGAGGTGCGCGCGGCCGCCGAGCAGCTCGGCGGGGTCGTCGTGGTCAAGGCCCAGGTGAAGACCGGCGGCCGCGGCAAGGCCGGCGGCGTCAAGGTCGCCAAGACCCCCGACGAGGCGGAGGAGGCCGCGAAGGCGATCCTCGGGCTCGACATCAAGGGCCACGTCGTCAAGCGCGTCATGGTCGCCGCGGGCGCGCGGATCGCGCAGGAGTTCTACTTCTCGGTGCTCCTCGACCGCGCCAACCGCTCCTACCTGTCGCTCACCAGCGTCGAGGGCGGCATGGAGATCGAGCAGCTCGCCGTCGAGAAGCCCGAGGCCCTCGCCCGCATCGAGGTCGACCCGGGCACCGGCATCACCCCGACCAAGGCCCGCGAGATCGCCGAGGCCGCGAACTTCCCGGCCGAGCTGGTCGACAAGGTCGCCGACGTCTTCGTGAAGCTCTACGACGTGTTCACCGGCGAGGACGCGACGCTCGTCGAGGTGAACCCGCTCATCCTGTCGGAGGACGGCGACGTCATCGCCCTCGACGGCAAGGTCTCGCTCGACGAGAACGCCGAGTTCCGCCACGCCGGCCACGCGCTCCTCGAGGACAAGGACGCGGCCGACCCGCTCGAGGCGAAGGCCAAGGCGCTCGACCTCAACTACGTCAAGCTCGACGGCGAGGTCGGCATCATCGGCAACGGCGCGGGCCTGGTCATGTCGACCCTCGACGTCGTCGCGTACGCCGGCGAGAACCACGGCGGCGTGAAGCCGGCGAACTTCCTCGACATCGGCGGCGGCGCCTCGGCGGAGGTCATGGCCAACGGCCTGTCGATCATCCTCGGCGACGCCCAGGTGAAGAGCGTCTTCGTCAACGTCTTCGGCGGCATCACCGCCTGCGACCAGGTCGCCAAGGGCATCGTCGGCGCACTCGCCGAGCTCGGCTCCGAGGCGAACAAGCCGCTCGTCGTGCGCCTCGACGGCAACAACGTCGTCGAGGGCCGCCGCATCCTCGAGGAGGCGGCGCACCCGCTCGTCACCCTCGCCGAGAACATGGACCAGGGCGCCGACAAGGCCGCCCAGCTGGCATCGACGGCGGCCTAGCCGCTTCGCCGACGAAAGGACACAGTCATGACGATCTTCCTCAACAAGGACAACAAGGTCATCGTCCAGGGCATCACCGGCGGCGAGGGCTCGAAGCACACCGCCCGCATGCTCGCGGCCGGAACCCAGGTCGTGGGCGGCGTGAACGCCCGCAAGGCCGGCACCACCGTGCTCCACAAGGACCAGGACGGCAACGACGTCGAGCTGCCCGTGTTCGCGAGCGTCTCCGAGGCCATCGAGGCGACCGGTGCGGATGTCTCGATCGCGTTCGTGCCGCCGGCCTTCACGAAGGACGCCGTCGTCGAGGCGATCGACGCCGAGATCCCGCTCCTCGTCATCATCACCGAGGGCGTGCCCGTGCAGGACTCGGCCGAGGCCTGGGCGTACGCGAAGGAGAAGGGCGGCAAGACCCGCATCATCGGGCCGAACTGCCCCGGCATCATCAGCCCCGGAGAGGCGCTCGTCGGCATCACCCCGGCGAACATCACCGGCAAGGGCCCGATCGGCCTCGTGTCGAAGTCGGGCACGCTGACCTACCAGATGATGTACGAGCTCCGCGACCTCGGCTTCTCGACCGCCATCGGCATCGGCGGCGACCCGGTCATCGGCA
This sequence comes from Agromyces sp. MMS24-K17, assembly GCF_043950245.1. Classification (GTDB taxonomy): domain Bacteria; phylum Actinomycetota; class Actinomycetes; order Actinomycetales; family Microbacteriaceae; genus Agromyces. The sequence goes on from NZ_CP171640.1 coordinate 1,949,985, forward strand.
CGACGCACATCGACGCGCTCGCCGCGTTCGAGGCCGACCCCGAGACCAAGGCGATCGTCATGATCGGCGAGATCGGCGGCGACGCCGAGGAGCGTGCGGCCGACTTCATCAAGGCCAACGTCACCAAGCCGGTCGTCGGCTACGTCGCGGGCTTCACTGCCCCCGAGGGCAAGACCATGGGCCACGCGGGCGCGATCGTGTCCGGCTCGGCCGGCACCGCGCAGGCGAAGCAGGAGGCCCTCGAGGCCGCCGGCGTGAAGGTCGGCAAGACGCCGTCCGAGACCGCCCGCCTGCTGCGCGAGGTGTACGCGGCGCTCGAGGCGTAAGCCTCCCGCACCCTGACGATGGCCCCGCCGGCGACGCCGGCGGGGCCCTCGTCATGCGCGCCGACCGGCCGTACGCTGGTGCCGTGGGAACCGACACGCACCGCCCGATGCACCCCGCGACGCGCATCGTGCACGCGAGCTTCGCGACGGAGGAGGCCGTGTACGGCGTCATCCTCGTCGCCGGCATGATCGTCGTCGCGGGCGGTCACGGCGCGACCTCCTGGTCCGTCTTCACGACCGTGGTCGTCACGGTGGTGGTCTTCTGGGCGGCGCACGTCTACGCGGGCACGGTGGCGCACCACGGCCTGGAGCACGATCGAGTGACCGGGCTCGGCGAGGCCTTCCGCATGGCGTTGCGCCGGTCGTTCGGCCTGCTGGCCTCGGCGCTCATCCCATCGCTGATCCTGCTCCTCGGCACGACCCGCGTGGTTGACGACCTCACCGCCATCTGGATCTCGCTCTGGGTGTGCGTGCTCGTGCTCGCCGTGCTCGGCTTCATCGCGTTCAGTCGCCGTGGCGCGTCCTGGCCGATGCGGATCCTCGGCTCGCTCACCACCGCCGCATTCGGCCTCGCGATGATCCTGGCGAAGGCGCTCATCCACTGACGGCGCGAGGCTCACCCGAACCGGGTGCGCGTCGCCCTCCCGCAACGGATGCCCCGGGCGCTATGTTCGTCGCAGGGGAGAGGGTGGGGGCATCATGGCGAATACCGCTGCAGACCTCGAGGCTCGGATCGCGGCGCTCGAGGCGGAGAACCGGGCGCTGCGCGAGGCGGCGACCGTCGAGGTCGTCGTGGGCGACGGCGAGGGAGCGGGCGGCGCGACCGTTCGCCGTCGCGGACGCTGGCGGGCGCCGGTCTCGGTCGTCTTCATCGTCGTCGGCCTGCTCCTCGCGCCGGTCGCCGTCATCGGCGGCTGGGCGCGGCTGCAGCTCGTCGACACCGATCGGTTCGTCGAGACGTTCGCACCGCTCGCCTCCGACCCCGACGTGCAGGCGTACCTCGTCACCGAGGTCACCGCCGCGATCGACGAGCAGGTCGACTTCGAGGCCCTCACCGCGAGCGTCTTCGAGGGCATCCGCTCGCTCGACCTGCCGCCGCGCGCCGAGGACGCCCTCGGCCTGCTGGAGGCGCCGGCCGCGCAGGGCCTCGAGTCGCTCGTGTCGGGCGTGGTCGACCGGATCGTGACCTCCGAGCAGTTCGCCGACATCTGGGCCCAGGCGCTCCGCGTCTCGCACACCCAGTTCGTCGCGGCCGTGCAGGGCGATCCCGACGCGCTCCTCGAGCTGGGCTCCGACGGCAGCGTCTCCGTGCAACTCGGTCCCGTGATCGCCGAGGTGAAGAAGCGGCTCGTGGAGCAAGGCGTCGGCTTCGCCGACGCGATCCCCGAAGTCGACCGCAGCATCGTCATCGTGCAGGACGATTCGCTGGCGCTCGTGCGCACGATCTACCAGCTCGCCGTCGCCGTCGGGTATTGGCTGCCCTTCGTGCTGCTGGCCCTGCTGGCCGCCGGCGTCCTCATCGCCAAGCGGCGGACCACCGCGCTCGTGTGGACGGCAGCCGGGTTCGCGTTCACCATGCTGGTGCTGGCGGCGGGCATCGGCATCGGCGAGACGTTCTTCGTCTCGACGGTGAGCCCGTCGATCATGCCGGCCGATACGGCCCACGCGCTGTACTCGCAACTGGTCGAGCTCATGGAGGGCACGATCGCCGCGCTCGTCGTGCTCGGCATCCTGGTCGCGGCGATCTCGTGGCTGTCCGGGCCGTACCGCCCGGCGCGTGCGGTCCGCGGCGCCGGGGCCGCCGGGTTCACCGCGGTGCGCGCCGCCGGCGAGCGGCACGGCCTCACGACGGGCGCGTTCGGCACCTGGCTCGACCGGTGGCGGGGCCTCGCCTACGGCCTGATCGCGGCCATCGCGGCGATCGTGGTGCTGCTGTCGCGGCCCGTGACCCTAGGCCTGGTCGTCTGGACCGTCGTGATCGCGCTCCTCGCCCTCCTCGTGGTCGAACTGCTGCGACGCCCCGCGAGCGCTCCCGCGGAGGTCGCGCCCGCGGGCTAGGCTCGCGGAGGAATGTCACGCCTCACCATCGCACTGCTCGCCGCACTCGAAGCCGCGGTCGCGGCGCTCGTCGGCCTCGGCGCGGTGGTGGTGCCGCTGATGCTGCTGTGGTCGGTCCACTTCGGGCTCGCCGTCGACGTCGCGGCGTTCCTGCGGGCCGCCGGCGACGTGTGGCTGATCGGGCACGGCGTCGACCTCGTCGTCACGCTCGACGCCGTCACCGCCGGGCAGGTCGGCGTCGCGGGCGCCGAGGCGCCGTTCACGATCTCGATCGCGCTCCTCGGCTTCGCGCTCGTGACCGTGCTGTTCGGGCGGCGGATCGGCCGTCGCTCGACGGCGGCCGGGCACGCGGTGGTCGGCGGGATCGCGGCGGTCGCCGTGTACGCCGGCACCGGCCTCGCGGTCGGGCTCTCGACGTCGCATCCGGCCGCGTCCCACCGGCTCTGGGAGGCGGTGCTGCTCCCGGCCGCGGTGATGGCGCTCGGCGTCGTCATCGGCTCCGTCGGCGAGGCGCTGCGCGCCGTCGACCGGGCTGCTCCCGCCGACGACCCGGTCGCCGAGGCCGCGCCGCTCCACCCGCTCGCCGCGCGCATCGCGCAGCTGCCGGAACCGCTCGTCGACGGCGCGCGCACCGCCGTGCGCGTCGGGGCGGGCGCCGCGTTCGCGGTGCTCGGCGTCGCGGCGCTCCTCGTGGCCGTGCTCATCGCCGTCGACTACGCGAAGGTGATCGGGCTGTCGCAGGCCCTCGGCGCCGGCGTCGACGGAGGCGTCGCGATCACCATCGGCGAGCTCGCGCTGCTGCCGAACGTCATCGTGTGGACGGCCGCCTGGCTCCTCGGGCCGGGCTTCGCGCTCGGCGCCGGCACGTCGGTGTCGCCGACGGCGACCGTGCTCGGGCCGCTGCCGGGCGTGCCGATCCTCGGGATCATGCCGGCCGACGGCGTGCCGCTCGGCATCCTGTGGCTGCTCGTGCCGATGGTCGCCGGCTTCGCCGGCGCGACCCTGGCCTGGCCGCGGCTGGAGGCCGCCGCGAGCCTGCGCGGCCCGTCGCGGCGCGAGGTCGTCGACGCCTGGTGGATGCCGATCGCGATCGCGGCGGGCTCGGGGGTCGTGGCCGGCGTCGTCCTCGGCACCATCGCGTGGTGGTCCGCCGGAGCGGTCGGCCCGGGCCGGCTCGTCGAGGTCGGCCCGCCGTGGGTGCAGGTCGCGCTGATGGCGGCGCTCACCGTCACGCTGGGCGCGTTCGCGGGGGCGTTCACGGCCCGGGCGCTGGGCCGGGCGCCCGATGCCTCGGAGGACCGCGCCGCGCGCGACCGGGATCGCTTCGAGGAGCGGTTCGGCTCGGGGCGCGACGTGGATATGGCGGGGTATCCGGATGCCCCGCTCCTGCGCGATCCGCAGCGCGCATCGGCGCGAGGGGCCGAACCGGTCGGCACGGATGCCCCGTCGCTCCGCGACCTGGAGGACGCGGCGCTGCGCGCCCGCGCCGAGGCCGCGTTCCGCGACGGCGAGACGGCCCCGCTGCCGCGCGACTGATCGGCGCCCGTCACCGGGCCTCGGGTCCGACTGCGGGACCGGGCTCGCCGGGGCCGGATCCTCAGGGGGTGGGCGTCGGAGTGGCGGTGGGTTCCACGGGTGCCGGCGCGGTGGGCTCCGGCGTGGCCGGCGCCTGAGTCGGTGCCGGTGACTCCGCGGTGTCCGCCGGATCCGCCGCGTCCTCGTCCCACCACCAGTCGTCGGCGGCCTGCGCGGCGACCGCCGCCTGGTGGCTCGCGAGCGCCGACTCGACCGCGGCCCGCATCGGGGCGAAGAGCGACGCGAGCACGGCGACCGAGGAGGCCCGCACCGCGGCGATCGCGTCGACCGCCGCCTGCCGCTCGGGTGCTCCGGCCAGGGCGGCCGCGGCGAGGCGGCCCTCCGCGTCGGCGGCGAGTCGCTCAACGAGCGCCGGTCGCACCTCGGCGTGGGCCGTCGTCGCCGCGAGCACGGCGTCGGCGCCGTCGTCGAGCGCGTCCTCGGTGGCCGCGATCGCGGCGTCGACCTCGGCGAGCAGCGCCGCGTCGGCGAAGCCGGCGAGGTCGCGCGACGCGGCGCGCAGCGGCGCGACGGCCGCCAGCGCCGCGCGCCGGGTGCCGGCGAGCGCCGCGGTCGCCGGATCCTCGCGGAGCGCGCCGGCGGGCGCCTCGGGGGTCACGGGCTCGGCCTGGACGCGGTTCGCCGCCAGCATCGACGTGCCCCAGCCGACGCCGATGATGAGCCCGACGGCGATGCCGAACGCCGAGAGCCGGGGTGCCGCGGCGCGCAGGACGCGCAGGGCGCGCGGGAACAGGGGGGACGGGACATCGGGCATGCAGGGGGCTCCGGTGGCGTGCGGGGTGCGCGGACATGGGGGCGGTGCGGCGCGCGGGGGACTGCGCAGGGGGAAGGCGGGGACGTGCGGTGGAGGTGCAGCGGACGAGCATGGGCGTCGTGACGCGATGATAGCGGTCCGGGAGCGCCTCGCGTGCGGCCGTCCTCCGCCTGTGGAGGGGCGAGTCCGGTCGGCGCGTGCGACGACTGCGCAGCGGTCGGGCCGGGGCGTGCGCATCCGAGCGGGTAGGCTCTGAGGGTGCTCAAGCTGGTCGTCCTGATCTCCGGCGGCGGTTCCAACCTCCGCGCCCTGCTCGAGGCATCCGAGGACGCCGAGTTCCCCGCGCGGGTCGTCGCGATCGGCGCCGACCGCGAGGCCGACGGCCTCGTGCTCGGCGAGGAGTTCGGCATCCCCACGTTCACGGTGCCCTTCACCGCCTACGAGACGCGCGACGCCTGGGGCGAGGCGCTCATCGCCGAGACCCGCCGCTGGGGCGCCGACCTCGTCGTGCTGTCCGGCCTGATGCGGCTCGTGCCGCCCGCCGTGGTCGACGCGTTCAGCCCGAACCTCATCAACACGCACCCGGCGTACCTGCCCGAGTTCCCCGGCGCGCACGGCGTGCGCGACGCCCTCGCCGCAGGCGCCGACCAGACCGGTGCCAGCCTCATCGTCGTCGACAACTCCGTCGACGGCGGCCCGATCATCGCGCAGGAGCGCGTGCCGATCCTGCCGGGCGACACCGAGTCGACCCTGCACGACCGCATCAAGCCCGTGGAACGCCGCCTGCTCATCCAGGCCGTCCTCGACATCGCCAACTCGCACCTCGACCTGAAGGAACTCGCCCGATCATGAGCGGCCCCACGCACGACCCCAGCCTCTACCGCGAGCGCGACCTCGTCCCCGTGAAGCGGGCGCTCGTCGCGGTGAGCGACAAGCGCGGGCTCGTCGAGCTCGCCACCGCCCTCGTCGAGGCGGGCGTCGAGATCGTCTCGACCGGCGGCACCGGCACCGCGATCGCCGACGCCGGCCTGCCCGTCACGCAGGTCTCCGAGGTCACGGGGTACCCCGAGCACCTCGACGGCCGCGTCCGCACCCTGCACCCGGGCGTCCACTCGGGCCTGCTCGCCGACCTCCGCCTCGAGGACCACGAGCGCCAGCTCGCCGAGCTCCGCATCGCCCCGTACGAGCTCGTCGTCGTGAACCTCTACCCGTTCGCCGAGACCGTCGCCGCGGGCGCGGCGCCCGACGCGGTCATCGAGCAGATCGACATCGGCGGGCCGGCCATGGTGCGCGCCTCGGCGAAGAACCACGCGAACGTCGCGGTCGTGGTCTCGCCCGACCGCTACGGCGACGTGATCGTCGCCCTCGCCGCGGGCGGCACCACGCTCGCCCAGCGCCGCGAGCTGGCGCGCGAGGCGTTCCGCCACACCGCGTCGTACGACGTCGCCGTCGCCTCCTGGATCGGCAGCGTCGTCGCGCCCGACCAGCCCGCCGAGCAGTCGCCGTTCCCGGCGTGGGTCGGCGGCACCTGGACGAAGGACGCCGACCTGCGCTACGGCGAGAACTCGCACCAGAAGGGCGCCCTGTACGCCTCGGTCGCCGGCCGGCCGGGCATCGCGCAGGCGACCCAGCTGCACGGCAAGGAGATGTCGTACAACAACTACGTCGACGGCGACGCCGCCGTGCGCGCGGCGTACGACTTCACCGAGCCGGCCGTCGCGATCATCAAGCACGCGAACCCGTGCGGCATCGCCGTCGGCGCGCCCGACGCGGAGGACCCGATCGCCGACGCGCACCGCCGTGCCCACGACTGCGACCCGGTGTCGGCGTACGGCGGCGTGATCGCCGCGAACCGCACCGTCACCGAGGCCATGGCCACCACCATCGCCGGCATCTTCACCGAGGTGCTCATCGCGCCGGGCTTCGAGCCGGCGGCGCTGGAGATCCTCACCCAGAAGAAGAACCTGCGGCTGCTGCAGCTGCCCGAGGGCTTCACGCGTGCCGCCGTCGAGCTGCGCCAGGTATCGGGCGGGCTGCTCCTGCAGCAGGCCGACCAGCACTTCGCCGACCCGTCGACGTGGACCCTCGCGGCGGGCGAACCGGCCGACGAGGCGACGCTCGCCGACCTCGCGTTCGCGTGGACCGCGGTGCGCGCCGTGAAGTCGAACGCGATCCTGCTGGCGTCGGGCGGGGCATCCGTGGGCGTCGGCATGGGCCAGGTGAACCGCGTCGACTCGTGCCGCCTCGCGGTGGAGCGCGCGGGCGACCGCGCGAGCGGCTCGGTCGCGGCGTCCGACGCGTTCTTCCCGTTCGCCGACGGCCCTCAGATCCTCCTCGACGCCGGCATCAGGGCCATCGTGCAGCCCGGCGGCTCGGTGCGCGACGAGGAGGTCGTCGAGGCCGCGAAGGCCGCCGGCGTCACAATGTACTTCACCGGCGAGCGTCACTTCTTCCACTGACGCAGCAGGCGGATCCGGCCCGGCGCGGGCGCGGATCCGACACGGACCGGCGACGTGCCGGCCGGCCCGATCGGCCGGTGCGTCGCCCACGGCCGTCCGGCGTGAACCGCCGGTCGCGGCCGCGTGCGGGTGCGGATGCCCGAGCGAGGCATCCGGACGTACCCTTGAGGTGAGGCGCTCACGAGGCGCCGCCACCTGCCCGCCCACGAGGCGAACACCGAGGAGTCGATCGATGACGATCACGCACCCCACCCCGGCGACCGCGGCCACGCCGCCCGTCGCCACCATCCCCCTCCCGGAGGCCGCGCCCGACCACGAGCGGGTGCTCGTCGTCCGCGGCGCCCGCTCCGGACTGACCATCGTCGTCGCCGTGCACTCGACGGTGCTCGGCCAGGCGCTCGGCGGCGCCCGCCTCTGGCGGTACGCGCACTGGACCGACGCGCTCGCCGACGCGCTGCGCCTCTCCGAGGCGATGACCGCGAAGAACGCGGTCGCCGGCCTCGCCCGCGGCGGCGGCAAGGCCGTCATCGCGCTCACGCCGGGGACCGACCTCGACGACGCGCTGGCCCGCGCCGCGATGCTCGACCTCGGCGACGCCGTCGAATCGCTCGGCGGCGCGTACATGACCGCCGAGGACGTCGGCACGAGCGCCGAGCTCATGGCCGTCGTCGCCGAGCGCACCGCGCACGTCTGCGGCCTGCCCGCCGAGCGCGGCGGCGTCGGCGAACCGGCCGACGCGACCTCCGCGGGCGTGCACGCGGCGCTCGTCGCGACCCTCGCGCACGTCACCGGCTCGCCCGACGTGCGCGGACGCCACGTCGTCATCTCCGGCCTCGGCCAGGTGGGCGGGCGCCTCGCGCGACGCCTCGCCTCGGAGGGCGCGCGCCTCACGGTGACCGACGTCGCCGAGTCGAAGCGGGCGCTCGCCGACGAGCTCGGGGCCGACTGGGTGTCGCCCGACGAGGTGCACCTCGTCGAGGCCGACGTGTTCAGCCCGTGCGGACTGGGCGGCGTGCTCACGCACGACGTGGTGCGCGACCTGCGGGTGCGCGCCGTGGTGGGCGCGGCGAACAACCAGCTCGCCTCGCACGACGTCGCCGACGCGTTGCGCGAGCGCGGCATCGCGTGGGCGCCCGACTTCGTGGCGAACGCGGGCGGCGTGATCCACCTCGACCTGGGCTCGACGCCGGGCGTCGGCGCCGACGAGCTCGCCGCACGCCTGGCCGGCATCGGCGACGCGGTCGCGGCGGTGCTGCGCGACGCGGATGCCTCGGGCACGACGACGCTCGAGGCCGCGGAGCGGCTCGCGGCCGCGCGCCTGGAGGCCGGCCGCGGCTGACGCGCGACGGGCGGCGGGAGGCGCGGCCGGCGGGCTGCGCGGGGCGCGGCCGGCGGGCTGCGCGGGCGTGCGGGGGCGTCGGCGCCGATAGGCTCGACCCCATGACGCCCCCCGCTCCCGTCGCCCTCGCCACCCCTGCCCGCCCGCGCCCCGAGCGGACGCCGGCGCGTCGGGTGGTCTCGGTGCTGGCGGGGTCGGGCGCGGTCGCCGTGCTCGCCGCGGCGACGGGCCTGCTGTCGCTGTTCATCGCGAACGGCCAGTCGCCCGAGGTCTTCGCCCAGGCGTCGGGGCACTTCGTGCTCGCCGGCGTGCTCGCGTGGGCGCTGCTCGCCGTCGCGAACGCGGTCGGCGCGTCCCGCCGCTGGTTCCTCGCGCTGCTCGTCGGCTTCGCCTCGGGCGTGCTGGCGGCGCTGGTCGCGACGACGGCGACGGTGCTGAGCGGCGGCCGGCAGATCACGCCGGAGATGTTCCTGTTCGTGCTCGGGTCGCTGGTCAGCCTCAACCTGGTGTTCATCCTCACCGTCACGATCGCCGAGGCCGTGCTGGCGCCCCGGGTCGAGCGCGCCGTGCTCGACTACCTGCCGCGCCGCGGCGCGCACCGCATCGCGCTCGTGCGCATCCCGGCGTCGAACCTCACCGAGGGACTCGTCACGCACCGCGACCGGACGCCGGTCGACCAGGCCCGCGCCGACGAGCAGTGGGACAACTACTGCGCCGCCCTCGTCGCCGAGGGCTGGGAGACCGTCGAGGTCGACGCGGCGCCCGAGCTCGCCGACTCCGTGTTCGTCGAGGACACCCTCGTCATGTTCGGCGACCTCGCCGTGCTGACCAGCCCGGGCGCCGAGTCGCGGCGCGCCGAGGTGGACGGCGTGGAGCGGGCCATCCGCTCGATCCCCAACCTCGAGGTGCGGCGCATCGAGCTGCCCGGCACGCTCGACGGCGGCGACGTCATGAAGATCGGCGCCGACGTCTACGTCGGCGCCTCGGGGCGCACGAACGCCGAGGGCATCCGGCAGCTGCGGGGCCTGCTCGCACCGCGCGGCTACAACGTGATCGCCGTGCCGCTGACGAAGGCGCTGCACCTGAAGAGCTCGGTCACGGCGCTGCCCGATGGAACGGTGATCGGCTTCCCCGACCTCGTCGACGAGCCGGGGCTGTTCCCGCGCTTCCTCGCCGTGCCCGAGCCCGAGGGCGTCGCGGTCGTCGCGCTCAGCGACGAGACCCTGCTCATGTCGGCGTCGGCGCCGAACACGGCCGCGATGCTCGCCGGCTTCGGCTACCGCGTCGTGACGGTCGACATCTCCGAGTTCGAGAAGCTCGAGGGCTGCGTCACCTGCCTGTCGGTGCGGGTGCGCTGAGGTCCCTCCGACCGAACCGGGGCTCCGGGTTGCGCGGAGCGAGGCGGCACCCATAGTCTGAAGGGCTGGCTGCGACGTGATCCGTCGCGCCGGAGCCGACGACGCGAGGAGGACCCCATGCAGACAGCCGAGTTCGACGCCCACACCGTGGCGGCCCCCGGCTTCGCGTACCCGTCCGCGCGTCGCGCCGGCCGGAAGCGCTAGCAGGCCGCCCGCCCGCCGTTTCCCGAGGCGCGTCGCCGCGCCCCGCCTCTCGAGTCCATCGTCGCGTCCGCGGCGATCGCACGCGGCCTGCTCGACCGCGATCCCGAATCCTCGTTCGAACCCGTCTCGACCGACGCGCGCCGACGCGCGCGCCGAGGCGACCCATCCGGAAGGAACCGGCGTGACCGCCATCCCCGAACCCGTCCACCCACCAGATCCCGGCACCGCGGGCCCCGCGCCGACCCGCGACGAGCGCCCCGGCGCCGTGCGCTCGCTGTGGCGCCTGCGCACGTACGTCGGCCCCGCCATGACCCGCATCGTCGTGAGCATGTTCGTGATGCTCGCGGCGCAGCTCATCGCGCTCACCATCCCGCAGGTGCTGCGCGGCATCGTCGACGGCCCGCTGACCGACGGCGACCGCGCCGCGATCGTGCCTGCCGCCCTCGTGATCCTGGGCCTCGGCATCGCCGAGGCGCTCATGTTCATGCTCCGCCGCTGGCTGGTGCTCGGCCCGACGACCCAGGTCGAGGCGCGCATGCGCAACGCGTTGTACGCGAAGCTGCAGGACCTGCCGGTGAGCTTCCACGACCGCTGGCCCAGCGGCCAGCTGCTGTCGCGCGCCGTCAGCGACCTCGGCCTCATCCGCCGGTGGCTCGCGTTCGGCTTCGTGCTGCTCGTCGTGAACCTCGTCGTCATCGTCATCGGCACCGGCGTGCTGGTGTCGATGAGCTGGATGCTCGGCATCATCTACCTGCTCGGCGCGATCCCGCTGTGGATCGTCGGGTACCGGTTCGAGGGCCGCTACTCGGAGGTGTCGCGCCGCAGCCAGGACCAGGCGGGCGACCTCGCCACCGCGGTCGAGGAGTCGGTGCACGGCATCCGCGTGCTCAAGGCGTTCGGCCGCGGCAAGCACGCGCTGACGACGTTCCGCGCGCAGGCCGAGACGCTGCGCTCGACCGAGATGGAGAAGGCGCGGCTCGACGCGAACATCTGGGCGTGGATCCTCGTGGTTCCGGCGGTGTCCCTGTCGATCTGCCTCGTGCTCGGCGTGTGGCTCGCCGCGAACGGCATGCTCAGCGTCGGCCAGCTCGTCGCGTTCTTCTCGACCGCGGCGGTGCTCGCGTGGCCGATCGAGTCGATCGGCTTCATGCTCGCGTTCGCGCTCGACGCGCGCACGGCGACCGACCGGTTCTTCGACATCATGGACACCGAGAACGACGTCACCGACCCGGCCGCCGTGCGCAAGGTCGAGCGCCCCCGCGGCGAGCTCGCGTTCAACGACGTGCGGTTCCGCTACCAGGATGCGCCCGACCGGTTCGGCGACCTGCTCGACGGCGTCGACCTCGTGCTCGAACCGGGGGAGACCATGGCCCTGGTCGGCCTGACCGGCAGCGGCAAGACGACGATGACGGCGCTCACCACGCGCCTCTACGACGTCACCGGCGGTTCGGTCACGATCGACGGGGTGGATGTCCGCGCGCTGTCGCGCGAGGAGCTCCGCACCCACATCGCGATGGCGTTCGAGGACGCGACGCTGTTCTCGGCGTCCGTGCGCGACAACGTGCTGCTCGGCCGGCCGGAGCTCGGCCGGGAGGCGATCGAGGCGGCCGACGGCGACGGCCCGGCCGTCCGCGCCGAGGCCGAGCGGGTGCTCGACGAGGCGCTGCGGATCGCGCAGGCCGGCTTCGCGTACGACCTGCCCGACGGCGTCGACACGAAGGTCGGCGAGGAGGGCATGAGCCTGTCGGGCGGCCAGCGGCAGCGGCTCGCGCTCGCGCGCGCCGTGGCGGCGAGGCCCTCGGTGCTCGTGCTCGACGACCCGCTCTCGGCCCTCGACGTCGCCACCGAGGCGCGCGTCGAGGAGGAGCTGCGAGCGGTGCTGGCCGACACCACGGCGCTCATCGTCGCGCACCGCCCGTCGACGGTCATGCTCGCCGACCGGGTGGCGCTGCTCGAGGACGGCCGCATCACCGCGGTCGGCACGCACTCCGAGCTGCTCCGGGAGTCCGACCACTACCGCTTCGTCATCTCGAGCCTCGAGGACGAGGAGCGGCGTGCGCAGGACGCATCCGACCTGTTCGAAGCCCCGACCCCCGAGGAGGTGACCCGATGAGCGTCGTCGGCGTCCAGGGAGAGGAACGCACCGAGTACACCAAGGCCGAGTCGCGGCAGATCCGCGCGCGGAGCCTGCGCCTGCTCGGCAGCCTGCTGCACCCGGTGCGCGGCACGCTGTGGCTCACGCTGGCCGTCGTGGTCGTGTCGACCGCGGCGCAGGTCGCGGGGCCGGCGATCATCGCGTACGGCATCGACCAGGCCCTGCCCGCGCTCATCGCGCAGGACTGGGTCCCGATCGCGCTCACGGGCGTCGCGTACCTCGTGACCGCGCTCGCCGGGGCGTTCCTCATCGCCGCGTACATCCGGCTGTCGGCGAGGATCAGCCAGGCCGTGCTCATCGACCTGCGCACCCGGGTGTTCCTGCACACGCAGAAGCTGTCGCTCGAGTTCCACGAGTCGTACACGTCGGGCCGCATCATCTCGCGCCAGACGAGCGACCTCGACGCGATCCGCGAGCTCCTCGACGGCGGCGTGAACCAGCTCATCCGCGGCGTGCTGTACATGGCGTTCACCGCGATCGCGCTGGTCTGGCTCGACTGGGTGTCGGGCCTCGTGCTGCTCGCCGCGGTGGTGCCGCTGGCACTGCTCACGCGGTGGTTCCAGGTGCGCTCGCAGGCGCTGTTCCGCCGTTCGCGGGTGGCCAGCGCGAAGCTCATCGTGCAGTTCGTCGAGACCATGACGGGCATCCGCGCCGTGCAGGCGTTCCGCAAGGAGCGTCGCAACGAGCGCGAGTTCGGCGAGCTCGTCGAGGACTACCGCGACGTGAACGCCCGGGTGCTGGCGCTGCTGGCGATCTTCAACCCGAGCCTCGCGATGGTGGGCAACGCGGCCGTGGCGGTCGTGCTGCTGATCGGCGGGTTCCGCGTGGTCGACGGGGCGCTGGAGGTGGGCGTGCTGCTGGCGGCCCTCCTCTACACGAAGCGCTTCTTCGACCCGATGGAGGACATGGCGATGTTCTACAACTCGTACCAGTCCGCCACGAGCGCCCTCGAGAAGATCTCGGGCGTGCTCGAGGAGGAGCCGAGCGTGCCCGACCCGGCCGACCCGGTCGACCTGTGGACGGCCGAGGGGGGCCTGCGGTTCGAGGGCGTCGAGTTCGCGTACACGCCGGAGCGGGTCATCCTGCCGCGGTTCGACCTCGACATCCCCGCCGGGCAGACGATCGCGCTCGTCGGCTCGACCGGCGCCGGCAAGTCGACGCTCGCGAAGCTCATCGCGCGCTTCTACGACCCGACCGACGGCCGGGTCGTGCTCGACGGCGTCGACCTCGCGCGGCTGCACCCGAAGGACCTGCGCCGCGCGATCGTGATGGTCACGCAGGAGGCGTACCTGTTCAGCGGGTCGGTGGCCGACAACATCGGGCTCGGCCGGCCGGATGCCCCGTTCGAGGACATCGTGCGGGCGGCGAAGGCCGTGGGCGCGCACGAGTTCATCGAGTCGCTCCCGAACGGGTACGACACCGACGTGAACAAGCGGGGCGGCCGGGTGAGCGCCGGGCAGCGGCAGCTCATCTCGTTCGCGCGCGCGTTCCTCGCCGACCCGGCGGTGCTGATCCTCGACGAGGCGACCTCGTCGCTCGACATCCCGAGCGAGCGGCTCGTGCAGGAGGGCTTGACGATGCTGCTCGCCGACCGCACGGCGGTGATCATCGCGCACCGCCTGTCGACGGTCGCGATCGCCGACCGGGTGCTCGTGATGGAGCACGGGCGCATCGTCGAGGACGGCTCGCCCGCCGAGCTCATCGGGGGCGGCGGCCGGTTCGCGGCGTTGCACTCGGCCTGGCGGGACTCGCTGGTCTGAGCGGGAGCCGCGCGGGCCGCGTGGGACCGGATGGTCCTGCGCGGCCTTCGCGGCTTCGCGGCTTCGGGGCTTCGCGGTCGCCGCGGTGCCCGTGCCCGCCACGCGGCTGCGGTCACCGCACCGGCTGCGGCGGCCGCCGGTCGACCCGCTCGATGCGCGGCAGCTCGCGGCGCCGGAACTCCGGCAGCCACCAGACCGCGTTGCCCCAGGCCACGACGAACACGGCGATGCCGGTGCCGACGGCGTGCAGGTCGGGCACGTGCGCCATGAGCAGCACCACGACGGTCGCGAGCGCGAGCGGCACCGCAGCGGCGAGGGTCGCGACCGTCAGCCAGTCGACGCCGCGGGACCGGAGGGTGGTCGCCCGACCGAAGCGGGCCGGGCCGCGGGTCGGCAGCGGCTTCGGCTGCCAGCGGAGCGGCAGCCACTCCCAGGTGAGCGCGATCGACACCGCGACCGACGCGACCGCGAGCACGGGCAGGTCCCAGGCGAGCGGCGGCGCGAGGAGCTCAGCCGGCCAGCCGGCGCCGTCCGCCGTCGGTGCGAGGACCCACTGCACGAGCGGCAGCACGCCGCCGAGGAGCACGAACGCCGCCAGCATGAGCCGGGTCCGCCGTACCCGGGCCTTCACGGTCGACGGCCGGGCGGCGCTCGCCGCGCGCACGGCGACCGCCGTCATCACGAGGCTCGCGAGCCCGCATGCGGCGACCATGACGAGGTTGCTGCGGGCCACGGCGATCCAGAGCGGCACGAACGTCGCGACGGCGACGACGACGTACCGCGTGGTCGGCCGGACGGCGGCGCGCGCCGCGGCCCGCACCCGGCCGGCGAGGCGCGCGTCCCCGATCGCGGCGGCGACCGCCTCCCAGCGTCGGCGCGAGCGGAGCGTGCCCACGGCCAGGCCGGCCGCGAAGAGCAGCACGACGGCGGTCGCGACGATCGCGGCACCCATGGACGGGGCGAACCCGGTCCAGGTCAGCAGCCACAGCGTGCCGCCGATCACGCCGGCGATGAGCGCGAGCCTGGGCGGGTCGGCGACGGCCGGCAGCACGACCAGCAGGGGCCGCAGCACGGCGAGCACCACCTCGAGCACGGTCGACACGACCCGGTTGGCGGGCCGGGCGACGCGGTCGAGGAGCCGCAGCGCGCGGGAGGCGAGCGCGAACCGGTACTCGGGATCGAGGTTCCACAGCGTGTCGGTGCCGCCCTGCATGCGCCCGCGCAGCGGGTCGGCTGGCGACGGGGTCTCGCCGGGCCATCCGGTGGCGGGCTCGGTCGTCGCCACGTCCTCCGCACCGGCGTTCGCCTCGGGGTCGACGCGCGAGGCCTCCCCGCCCGGCGGGTCGCCGAACGGCGCCTGGGCCCGCTCGCGGGCATCCTGCGACGCCGCGAGCTCCGCCCCCTGCGCGAGCACCGCGTCCTGCGCGGCGCGCACCGCGTCGGCGACGGCCTCGTCGGTCAGGTCGCGGGCGAGGAACCGGGTCAGCCCGGCGGCGCCGTCGAGCCGGCCCCACCACCAGTCGTTGACCCGCCACTCGGCCGCGAGGAAGCCGAAGAAGTTGCCGAAGCCGTAGCCGGCGAGCTTCGTCTCCCGGTCCATCGGCACGCGCTCGGGCGCCTCGAGCAGGGCGGCGGCGTCCGCGACTGGCAGTCGCGGCGTGCGCAGCACCCCCTGCAGCCGGGTGTGGAACCGGTCGTCGAGCAGTGCCTCGTAGGCGTGCGGGTTCGCGGGCTCCTCGTCGACGCCGATGGCCCAGTACGTCACGTGCGACAGGGCCGGCGGGATGCCTCCGCCGTTGAGCAGCGGCGGCAGGTCAACCGCGGCGGTGCCCGCCGCGGGGCCGGCCTTCCGCCACGGCGACGTCGTCCACTCGGCGGGCAGCGCCTCGTCGGCCCGGAGGCGGCCCTCCGCCGCATCCGTCGCCGATCGCAGCGCGGCGACCGCGGCGTCGAGCGCGCGCCAGTGCGCCGACGTGTCGATCAGGTCGGAGTTCGCGAGCCACGTCTCGAGCCAGGCGTCGAGCCGGTCGGCATCGGGATCCTCCCGCGGACCGAGCGTGCGCAGCCGGTCGAGCAGGACCAGTTCCACGAGTGCGTCCCGGCTGCCGCCGGCGTCGACCAGGGCCGCGTACGCCGCCTCGCGCACACCCGTCAGGTCGAGGCCGCGACGCGAGCCCGGGGCATCCGGCACCGCCTCGAGGGCGCGGCACCAGCCGAGCAGGCAGTTCGCCGCGTCGCCGAGGGCGATCGGCGACCGGAGGTCGGCGAGCTCCGCCGAGGGCACGTCGGCCACGGCGCGCTCGCCGAAGCGGCGGGCGGCGCGCTCCACGAGCCGGCCGAGGGCGATCCGGTCGACCGGCGCGTAGCGGCGGCGACGCCGGCTGGCGCTCTGCAGCTGCCAGAGCGACGGGGCCGCGAGCGCGTCGGCGAGCTGCTCCGCCACGACGCCGGCCTGCGCCCGCACGTACGCCCGGCGCCGCGCGTCGAGGGCCTCCGGCGTGGTCGCGGCCGCCGCCGCGATCGCCGCGGCGCTGTGCGCGCGGGCCGACTCGGTGAAGCGCTGCCCGTTGAACCGGCCGAGCTCCGCGGCCTCGACGGCGACGGACTCGGTGCGCATGCCCCGGCGGAACATCTCGCCCACCGCGTGCGCGAAGCGCGAGGCATCCGGGTCCCAGGGGGCCTCCCCGCCGAGCGGCGGGTCGGGCTCGGGGTCGAGGAACAGCAGCGCACGGTCGGCGCGCCGCTCCGACGGGCGCAGCTTCGCGGCCCGCAGCGCGCGGTCGATCGGCACGTTGTCGAACACGGCGCCGTCGATCACGCGGTACGGGTGGTCGCGCCCGCTGCCGGCCGCGCGGTGCGCGGCGAACGCGAACCGCAGGTCGGCCCGGCCGGCGACGCTGGCGGCTTCGGCCGGTGCGGGATGCCCCGCCGCCGGGTCGCCGTCGGCGCCGGCGTCGGCCCGGCCCGGCCATTCCGTGGAGCGGATCTCGGCGGGCTCGAACCCGCCCGCGAGCGACGAGGTCGACCGGGCCGCGAGGGCGAGCTGCCAGAGCTGCTCGCGGTCGTCGGCGAGCTTGCCGGGGTAGTCGAGCGCGTGGCGGCTCGGGACGAGGTTGTCGAGGTGGTGCGTGTCGTTGCCGACGAAGCGGAAGTGCCCGCGCCCCTCCGAGGCATCCCGTTCGGCCTCGTCCTGCCCGTCGATCACGGTCGTCGACAGGTCGACCGAGACGTGGTCGGCGACGAGGTCTGGGTGCGCGTCGCGGGCGAGGTGCAGGTCGGACAGTGCGGTGCGCACGCGGCTGCGGAAGTACCCCTCGCCGCGCATGAGGGCCCGCAGGTCGGGGGCGCCGGGCTCGTTGAGCAGGCCCCAGAACCCGCCGACCGTGCTCCAGGTGCGCAGCAGCCCGTCGACCGACATCCCGGCCCGCTGGGCGACGGCGTAGACGACGCCGTTCAGGCCGCCCGCGCTCGCGCCGGCGAGCAGGTCGACCTCGACGCGGTCGTAGCCGGCGGCGTCGAGCAGTCGCGCGTACCCCTCGACGCGGGCGACGACCGGATCCGACGGCGGGGTGGTGCCGGAGTACGGCAGGAGCGCCACGGTGACGTCGCCGACGTCGACGAGGCGGATGCGCCGGAGCAGGTCGACCTCGGCGATCACGCCGCCGATCCACACGGCGAGGCTCACGCCGCCCCGCATCGCGAGCGCGATGCGCAGGGTGCGGGTCGCCGACGGGTGCGGGTCGCGGCCCTCGGCCGACAGCGAGGCGAGCTCGGCCTCGATCGTGCGCGACGGGGGAGGGGGACGACGACGACGCGTCGCGGGTCGCGGCGGGGGCGGTCGTCAGCGGGCATGCCCGGCTCCTTCGGGATCGCACGTGGCGCCGGCCCGCGAAGCGGAGGCGCGGGCCCGGTCGATCCGAGTGTGGCACGGCGGATGCCCCGGCCGCACCCGTGCGCGCCCTGACCACGCGCCGACCGGATCGCGAGGCGCCCGGGCCAGCACTGAGGCGTGGGGCCGGCCGCCCCGGCAGGATGGACCACCGGCGACGGGAGCACGGTTCCCGCGCCGATCCGTGCTGCCCCCAGAACGAGGGGGGCCCAGGTCTGTCCGCCCGTCGTGCAGTCGCGATATCCTCGCGATCAGGCGGTGGTGGCAGCAGCTCAGTTCACGTACCCGCAAGGACGGAGGTCCGATGCCCGAGACCGAGAGTGCGACCGCGCCGCTGCGCGTGGCGATCGCCGACGACGCCCTCCTCCTCCGCGAGGGGATCCAGAAGGTCCTCGAGAGCGGCGGGATCGACGTCGTCGCCTCGGTCGGCACCGGCCTGGAGCTCGTCGACGTCGTGCGCGGCGGCGGGATCGACGCCGCGGTGCTCGACATCCGCATGCCGCCCGCCTACCGCGACGAGGGCATCGTCGCGCTCGAGACCCTCCGCACCGACGGCTCCGACGTCGGCGTGCTGCTGCTGTCGATGTACGCCACGCCCGAGTACGCGCTGCGCGTCATGGGCGCCGGCAGCGGCACCGGCTACCTGCTGAAGGAGCGCGTCTCCGAGCCGCAGACCCTCGTGCGCGCGATCGAGACGGTCGCCTCCGGCGGCTCCGTGGTCGACCCCGAGGTCGTCGAGCAGCTCGTGCAGCGCACCCGCGCCGACGACCCGCTCGCCCGCCTCACCGAGCGCGAGCGCAGCGTGCTCGAGCTGATGGCCCAGGGCTACTCGAACGGCGGCATCGCGCAGACGCTGTTCCTGGGGCTCAAGACCGTCGAGACGCACGTCCGCAGCATCCTCCAGAAGCTCGACCTCGAGGAGTCGCCCGAACACCATCGACGCGTGCTCGCGGTGCTGACGCTCCTCGGCGAACGCTGATGTCGCCCGGCCGCAACGGCCGGGTCCTCCGGCGCACCGCGATCATCGTCGCGGTCGTGTCGTTCAGCCTCTTCATGGAGGTCTCCGGCTTCCTCGCCACGCCGACCGCGGACCGCGAGGAGGTCTCGTACACCACGCTGCACGCCATCGTGCCGCTCGTGTTCGCCGCCTGCGCCGCCATCTCGTGGCGCATCGGCCCGACGGCGCTGCCGTCCAGGCTCATGATCGCGTTCGTCGTGATGTGGATCCCGCAGTCGTTCTACCGCGTGATCGAGGACGCCGGCTGGCTGTGGCCGCTGCTGCGCGGCGTCGAGCTCGGCTGGGCGGTGCTGGCCGGGCTCATCGTGCTGGTGTACCCGCGCGGATGGCTCGACGACCGGTTCGACCGCTGGGTCGCGGGCATCGCGGTCGTCGGCACGTTCGTGAACCTGCTCGCGACGATCCTGCTCGCCGGCCCCGACGCGGTGCCGTGCGCGTGCGCGCCGAACGTGTACCAGGTCGCCGACCTGCCGGTGGTCTACGGCATCGTCGACAACCTGTACCGCATCATCGGCGTCGGGCTCGCGCTGGCGGTCGCCATCCGGCTGCTCGTGCGCTGGGTGCGCGGCAGCGTGCCGGCGCGGGCCGTCGCGTTCCTCATGCCGCTCGCCATCCTGGTGTGGGCGGTGACCATCGCCGCGCAGGCGGTCAGCTACGCGATGTCGACGACGACCGACCTCGTGCTCCGCACCATCTCGCTGCTGGCCATCGCCTCGATCCCGATGAGCTTCGACGCCGGCATCGCGCACGCCCGGAACATGCGGGGGAGGGTCGCCGACCTCATGCGCATCACGCGCGAGGGCGCCGATCGCGGACTCTGGGCGGAGTCGCTCGCCCGCACGCTGCGCGACGCCTCGGTGCACGTCTACTGGTGGGACGAGGAGCACGCCGGCTACTTCGACGCCGACGGCGCGCCGATCGACGCCGCCGAGGCCGACCCCCGCGGCACGCAGAGCATCCTGCCGGTCTCGTCGCCGCAGGGCGTGCCGATCGCGCTGATCCGGCACGACCGGGTGCTCACCGAGAACGCCCGCCTGCTCGACGGGGTCTCGAGCGCCCTGCGCCTCTCGGTCGACAACGGCCGGCTCCGCTCGGAGGTCGAGCGGACCCTGCAGCAGGTGCGCGAGTCGCGCCAGCGCATCGTCGAGGCCGGCGTCGACGCCCGGCGCCGTATCGAGCGCGACCTGCACGACGGCGCGCAGCAGCAGCTCGTGTCGCTCGGCATGCGACTGCGACTGGCCGCGAACCGGGCGTCCGCGCTCGACGACGCGGAGCTCTCGACCGACCTCGAGCAGTCGATCGCGATCCTGAACCAGGGCCTGCGCGAGCTGCGCGAGCTCGCGCACGGCATCCACCCGAGCCTGCTCTCGTCGGGCGGGCTCGTGCTCGCGGTGCCCGAGCTCGCCGGGCGCTGCCCGGTGCCGACCGAGGTCGACGTGCAGGCCGAGGGCCGGCTGCCCGAGATCATCGAGTCGACCGCCTACTTCGCGATCGCCGAGTTCCTGGCGAACGTGGCGAAGCACTCGCAGGCGACGCGGGCGTGGGTGCGGGCGCACGTGGTCGACGACGACCTCGTGCTCGTGGTGCGCGACAACGGCCGGGGCGGGGCATCCCTCGACGCCGGCACGGGCATGCTCGGCATCACCGACCGCATCGACGCGGTGGGCGGCACGCTCGAGCTCGAGAGCCCGTCGGGCCGGGGCACGACCGTGACGGTGCGCATCCCGCTGCACGGGTCGCTCGTCGAGACGCCCACCTGAGCGGGTGCCGCGCGGCGGCGCGGGGTCGCGACGGTCAGTCGGGCGGCCGCGCTGGCGGCGACGGTCAGCCGCGCCAGCGGCAGGCCGCGAGCACGATGCGGTAGCCGTCCTCGTCGTCGGCCGGACGCGTGGGCGTGCCCTCCGACTCGTAGTGCGCGAGCGCCCGGTCGGCGTGCCCGGCGGGCGGTCGTCCGCCGGCGCGGACGACGCGCCACCACGGGACATCCGACCCGTACCTGGCCATGACCTGCCCGACGGCGCGTGCGCCGCGCGAGCCGAGGAGGGCGGCGACGTCGCCGTACGTGGCGACCTGCCCGGGCGGGATGTCGGCGACGACGGCGAGCACGGCGTCGACGAAGCCGGCTTCGCGCGCCACCGCTACGGCTGGAGCTCCAGCGCGCCGACGACGTCGCCGTAGGCGGTCTCGCCGGTGTCGCGGAAGCCGATGCGGTGGAAGAACTCGCCGGGGCCCTCGTCGCCCGGCTCCCACAGCACGGTGATGCGGTCGACGCCGCGCGACTTCGCCTCCTGGGCGAGCGCCTCGGCGAGGAATCGGCCGACGCCCTGGCCCTGCGCCTCGGCGTCGACGTTGATGCGCCAGATGCAGGCGCGGAAGAAGTCGTGCTCGTTCTCGGGGTCGAAGTTGCCGTGGATGAAGCCGACGACGCGGCCCTCCTGGGTGGCGACGCGCTGCCACGCGGTCGCGGGGTTCACGACGGATGCCTCGGCCGAGTACGTGACCGGCGCGATGAACTGTTCCTGTCCCGGCTTGAGCGAGAGCGTGTTCGCCGCGACGATGTTGGTCGCGTCCAGTTCCTCGAGTCGCAGCGCAGTCATGGCCCAAGGGTAATCGAGGACCGGCCGTCGAGGTAGCGCGCATCGGTGGATATCTTGATGTCGAGATATCCCCTCGAGACGCGCTAAGCTGGTGGGCGGCGTGCCCGGCCGCCTGCGAGGCAGCCTCGACATCCCCGAGGCGCCTCCGGAACTTCCCCGCGCAGAATCCTAAGGAGAACCTCCCTTGTCCAAGATCAAGGTTGAAGGCACCGTCGTCGAGCTCGACGGCGACGAGATGACCCGCATCATCTGGCAGGCCATCAAGGACCAGCTGATCCACCCGTACCTCGACATCGACCTCGAGTACTACGACCTCTCGATCCAGAAGCGCGACGAGACCGACGACCAGATCACGATCGACGCGGCGCACGCCATCCAGAAGCACGGCGTCGGCGTGAAGTGCGCGACCATCACGCCCGACGAGGCCCGCGTCGAGGAGTTCGGCCTGAAGAAGATGTGGCGCTCGCCGAACGGCACGATCCGCAACATCCTCGGCGGCGTGATCTTCCGCGAGCCGATCATTATCTCGAACATCCCGCGCCTGGTGCCGGGCTGGAACAAGCCGATCATCGTCGGCCGCCACGCCTTCGGCGACCAGTACCGCGCCACCGACTTCAAGTTCGAGGGCGAGGGCACCCTCACGATGACCTTCACCCCGAAGGACGGCTCGGAGCCGCAGTCGTTCGAGGTCTTCCAGTCGCCCGGTTCGGGCGTCGCCATGGGCATGTACAACCTCGACGAGTCGATCCGCGACTTCGCGCGCGCCTCGCTGAACTACGGCCTCTCGCGCAACTACCCGGTCTACCTCTCGACCAAGAACACGATCCTGAAGGCCTACGACGGCCGCTTCAAGGACCTGTTCCAGGAGGTCTTCGACGCCGAGTTCAAGGAGCAGTTCGAGGCCGCCGGCCTCACCTACGAGCACCGCCTCATCGACGACATGGTCGCGGCGTCGCTCAAGTGGGAGGGCGGCTACGTCTGGGCCTGCAAGAACTACGACGGCGACGTGCAGTCCGACACCGTCGCGCAGGGCTTCGGCTCGCTCGGCCTCATGACCTCGGTGCTCGCCACCCCGGACGGCAAGGTCGTCGAGGCGGAGGCCGCGCACGGCACCGTCACGCGCCACTACCGCCAGCACCAGCAGGGCAAGCCGACCTCGACGAACCCGATCGCCTCGATCTACGCCTGGACGCGCGGCCTCGCGCACCGCGGCAAGCTCGACGGCAACCAGGAGCTCATCGACTTCGCGAGCACCCTCGAGCAGGTCGTCATCGAGACCGTCGAGGGCGGAGCGATGACCAAGGACCTCGCGCTGCTCGTCGGCCCGGACCAGGCGTACCAGACGACCGAGGAGTTCCTCACGTCGATCTCGGAGAACCTGAAGGCGCGCCTCGCGGCCTGATCTCCACTCGTGAACGGGTCGGATGCCTCCTGGCATCCGGCCCGTTCCGCGTCTCCGGCGCGGGCCTGCCCGACCGACCCGGCCCTCGCGGTGCAGGATGGGGGTGTGGGGAATGCGGGGAAGGCCGGCAGCCTGGGGAGGCTCCTGCGGCGCTACTGGGCCGTCGCCCTGACGCTGCTCGTGGGACTTGCGGGGGCGGTGCTGGCGCTCGCGGGCGCCGGCGCGGTCGTGCCGTGGCTGTTCGGCGGCTACGCGCTCGCCGTGGCGGCGTGGCAGACGGTCGGCATGGTGCGCGACATCCTGCACGGCCACTGGGGCCTCGACATCCTCGCCGTGACCGCGATCGTCGCGACCGTGCTCGTGGGCGAGGTCGTCGCCGCGCTCATCGTCGTGCTGATGCTGACCGGCGGCGAGGCGCTCGAGGACTACGCGAACCGGCGTGCGAAGCGCGAGCTCGACGCGCTCCTGGCGCGCGCGCCGCAGCGCGCGCACCGGTTCGACGGCGACGAGATCCAGGATGTCCCGATCGGCGACGTGCGACCGGGCGACCGCCTGCTGGTGCGGCCGAGCGAGGTGGTGCCGGTCGACGCGACGCTCGTCGAGGGCGAGACGGCGGTCGACGAGTCGTCGCTCACGGGCGAGAGCGTGCCCGTGGAGAAGCATCCCGGCGACCGCCTGCTGAGCGGCTCGCTCAACGGGTCGGCCGCGATCGCGGTGCGCGCCGAGGCCGTCGCCGCCGACAGCCAGTACCAGCGCATCGTCGCGCTCGTGGCCGAGGCGTCGGCGTCGCGCGCCCCCGTCGTGCGGCTCGCCGACCGATACGCGGTGCCGTTCACCCTGTTCTCGCTGGCACTGGCGGGGTTCGCGTGGTGGTGGTCGGGCGACCCGGTGCGGTTCGCCGAGGTGCTCGTGCTGGCGACCCCGTGCCCGTTGCTCATCGCGGCGCCGGTCGCGTTCATGGGGGGCATGAGCCGTGCGGCCCGCAACGGCCTGATCGTGAAGTCGGGCGGCGTGCTCGAGGTGCTCGCCCGCGTTCGCACCGCGGTGTTCGACAAGACCGGCACCCTGACACGCGGCGAGCCGGTGCTGGGGGAGGTGCGGGCCGAGCCCGGCTTCGACGCCGACGGCCTGCTCGCGCTCGTCGCCTCGGCCGAGCAGTACTCGTCGCACGTGCTCGCCGGGTCGATCGTCCGGGCCGCCGAGGACCGCGGGCTCGCGCTGCTCGAGGCGGCGTCGGCGAGCGAGACCGCCACGAACGGGGTGGTCGCCGACCTCGACGGGCGCGAGGTCGTCGTCGGCAAGTTCGCGTTCGTCGCCGAGCACGCGCCGGATGCGCGGCGCACGACGATCGCCCCCGGCGAGCTCGCGGTGTACGCCGCGGTCGGCGGCCGGTACGCGGGCGCGTTGATCGCGGCGGACGCCGTGCGGCCCGAGGCGCGGGCGACGATCGAGCGGATGCAGCGCCTCGGCGTGCACCGGACGATGATGCTGACCGGCGACGCGCAGGCCACGGCCGACCACATCGCCGCCGAGCTGGGCCTCACCGACGTGCGGGCCGAGTGCCTGCCGGCCGACAAGGTCGCGGCGATCCGGGCGGTGGCGGAGCGGCCGGTGGCGATGGTCGGCGACGGCGTGAACGACGCGCCCGTGCTCGCCGCGGCCGACGTCGGCATCGCGATGGGCGCGCGCGGCGCGACGGCGGCGAGCGAGTCGGCCGACGCGGTGGTGCTCGTGGACGACCTCTCGCGGGTCGCGCGGGCCATGGTGATCGGCCGTGACACCGTGCGGATCGCCCTGCAGAGCATCTGGCTCGGCATCGCGGTGTCCGTCGCGCTCATGGTGGTGGCCGTGTTCGGGGTGATCCCCGCGACGGTCGGCGCGCTGCTGCAGGAGGTGGTCGACCTGATCGCGATCCTCGCCGCGCTGCGCGCGATCGGCGGGCGACGGGATGCCGCCCAGGAGCGGGCGGCCGGTCCGGCACCGAGCGCGGGGTCGGACGTGCCCGACTCGGAGGTCGCCAGCCGATAGCGGCCCGCGCGCCCGGGGCGCGTCTCCGTCAGGGCGAGCAGTGCGCCTGCCGCAGGACCTGGAGCGACGTGAGCACCGCCTCCTGGTCGGCTCGACCCTCCGCCCACTCGACGAGGCTGGTCTGCAGATCGTCCACGCCGCTGCTGCCGCTCGTCTCCGCAGCGACGGCGGAGACCGCCATGTCCCAGAACTCCTGCTTGGTCGGCGTGAACTGGCCGATCTCGAGCCAGTTCGCGGCCTGCGTACACAGCCGGCGCCAGACGGCCGCGTTGTCGGCCGACTCGGTGAGCCGATTGACGTCGTCCGCGAACTGCGCCGCGGCCGCGCCGGTGTCGGCGCCGTTCGACGCGGCCTTGAGGACGATCGTGAGTTCGGCCTCGCTGCCGCCGAAGTACTCGGCGGCGTGCGCGCCGTTCCGGAGCACGGTGCGCGTGAACGCGCAACCGGCGAGGAGCACGATGACGGCGATGACGATCGACATCGCGGGAATGCTGCGCTTCACGGGGTCCTCCCGAGGGTTCGCGCCGGGCTGCTCCACACCGTAGCCGCGGCGGCGGCGCCCCGGCCTCAGTGGCGGCACTGATCGAGACGTTGCGGGAAAGGTCACGAGTTTGTAAACGATCCGAACCAATTTGCCCGCAGGACTTGCGAAAGGTTTGTTCGTAAGGTGTACTAACAAACGTGACCGCAACGGATGCAGCCCCGGCCCAGGCCGACACGACGACGCCCCAGGCCCTCGTCGCCGCCGCCGACGTGCTCCCGGGCGCGGCGACCGCCGCCCCGTTCGGAGGCGCCGGCCGCACGCTCCGCCCCTCCCGCAAGGTGCTCCCCGAGCACGCGCGCAGTCACAACCGGGCCCTCGTGCTCCAGACGCTGTACACCGGCGGCGCCCGCAGCCGGGCCGACGTCGCCCGGGAGACCGGCCTCACCCGCGTCACCGTCTCCGACCTCGTCGCCGAGCTCATCGCCGAGGGCCTCGTCGTCGAGCTCGGCCAGCGCGAGGACGCGCGGCCCGGCAAGCCCGCCATGCTCATCGACGTCGCCCGCGACGCGTTCCAGATCATCGCCCTCGACCTCTCCGAGCACGACCGGCTCCGAGGCGCGGTCGTCGACCTCGACGGCGGCATCGTCGAGCGCGCCGAGATCGCCCTCGACGGGGCGTCCGGCGACGACGCGGTCGCCCGCGTGATCGAGCTCGCCAAGCGCCTCGCCGGCCTCGCCACCGCCCCGATCCTCGGCGTCGGCATCGGCAGCCCCGGCGTCGTCGACCCCGCCGGCGTCGTGCGCTCCGCGCCGAACCTCGGCTGGACCGAGCTGCCCCTCCAGGCCCGCCTCCAGGCCGAGCTCGGCCTGCCCGTCCACGTCGCCAACGACGCCAACGCCGCGGTGCTCGCCGAGCACGGGGCATCCGAGGGCGACGACCTGCTGCTCGTCAAGGTCGGCCACGGTGTCGGCGCCGGCCTGATCATCGGCGGCCGGCCGGTCGTCGGCTCCGCCTTCGCCGCGGGCGAGATCGGCCACGTCGTCATCGGCACCGACGGCGGCCCGCTGTGCGCCTGCGGCAAGGTCGGCTGCCTCGAGACCTGGCTCGCCGTGCCCCGCCTCGGCGCGCGCCTCGAGGCGGCGGGCGACGACGCCGAGGCCCGCGACGAGGTCCTCCGCGAGGCCGGCCGCCGGCTCGGCATCATCCTCGCGCCGGTCGTCGGCGCCCTGAACCTGTCCGAGGTCGTGCTCAGCGGCCCGGTCGAACTGCTCGACGGCGTCCTCAGCGAGGCCACCGTCGACACGATCCGGAAGCGGACGATGGCGGAACAGCACCGCGATCTCCGACTCCGGACGGCCACCAACGGGCAGGACATCGTCCTGCGCGGAGCGGCCGTCCTGGTCCTGTCCGGACAACTCGGGGTCGCCTGACCCCACCGCACCAAGGGCGACAGCGACCTGCTGTCCGCTCCGAACCCCTAGAAAGGAAGCACCGCAATGAGGAAACTCGGCATTGTCGCAATGGGCGCCGTCGCTGCGCTCGCTCTCGCAGGCTGCAGCTCCACCGCCGGAGACGCCGGAACCTCCGAGTCCGCCGAAGGCCAGAACATCACGCTCTGGCTGATGGGTGGCGACACCCCCGACGCCCTCCGCGACTACCTCAAGTCGGAGTACAAGGACGCCACCGGCGGCACCCTCACCATCGAGGAGCAGGGCTGGGGCGACGCCGTCGCGAAGCTCACCACCGCGCTTCCCGACGAGGCCAACACCCCCGACGTGACCGAGATCGGCAACACCTGGTCGCCGACCTTCACGAACGCGGGCGCCTTCACCGACATCACCGACATGGTCGACGAGCTCGGCGGCGACAGCCTGCTGAAGTCGTTCGTCGAGGTCGGCGAGGTCGACGGCGCCAACTACGCCCTGCCGTACTACTTCGGCTCGCGCTACAACTTCTACCGCAAGGACATCTGGGAGGCCGCGGGCAAGAGCGTGCCCACGACCCTCGCCGAGTTCGACGAGACCGTGAAGTCGCTCCGCACCGACTCGCAGTCCGGCTTCTACATCGGCGGCAGCGACTGGCGCAACGGCATCTCGTGGATCTTCGCCAACGGCGGAGAGCTCGCCGTCAAGGACGGCGACAAGTGGGTCGGCGCGCTGTCGTCCGACGAGTCCGTCAAGGGCCTCGAGGAGTTCCAGTCGCTCTTCACCGAGGCGTCGAACGCGCCGGCGACCGAGTTCGACTCGACCCCGTGGGTGAACATCAACAACAACGAGGCGACGGGCGTGCCCGAGGCCGCGACGATCATCGCTCCCGGATGGGCGCACTGGTCGATCGGCGACCTGACGCCGGACCCCGAGGACGCCACCAAGACGGTCGCGACCTGGAACGACGACGTCTTCGGCACCTTCGTGCTCCCGGGCGTCGACGGCGGCTCGGCCCCGGTCTTCGCCGGCGGCTCGAACATCGCCATCTCGGCGGCCAGCAAGAACCAGGCCGGCGCCAAGGAGCTCATGAAGATCATCTTCTCCCCGGAGTACCAGAAGATGCTCGGCGAGAACGGCCTCGGCCCCGCCAACCTCGAGTACACCGACTCGCTCGGTGACGACCAGTTCGCGAAGGCCCTCGTCGAGTCGGCCGCCGGTTCGAAGCTGACCCCCGCCGCTCCCGGCTGGGCAGCGGTCGAGGGCGCCGGCCTCATGGAGGAGTTCTTCGGCAAGGTCTCGGAGGGCGGCGACGTCAAGGAGCTCGCAGCCGAGTACGACGAGAAGCTGAACAAGCTCCTCAACTAGCACCACGAGAGGGGCGGATGCCGGCCACGCCTGTCCGGCCCGGCATCCGCCCCTCGACCCCACCCCCAGGGCCGCTGGCGACATTCGCTCGCGGCCTCTTGAATGAATGCCATCGCACCCGAAAGGAGGCTGACCGTGACCGCGACCATCACCGGGAACGACCGAGTGTCATCGGCCCCGACCGAGCGCCCGGCGGGCTCCCGCAAGCGGCGGATCTCCGTCCCTCATCTCCTGCTCATCCCCGCCATCGTGATCCTCCTCGTCGGCATGGGCTACCCGCTCGTCTGGCAGTTCGTCACCTCGCTGCAGGAGTACGGCATCCAGCAGCAGTTCGGCAAGCCGGCCCCGTTCGTCGGGCTGGACAACTACATCGCCCTCGCGACCGACCCCACCATGTGGCAGGTCGTCGGCCGCTCCCTCGTCTTCTGCTTCGTGACCGCGGCCGTGACCGTCGCCGTCGGAGTGCTCCTCGCGGTCCTCATGACCGTGGTCGGCCGCGTCGTGCGGCTCACCCTCCAGATCTCCCTGCTGCTGGCCTGGGCGATGCCCGTCGTGGCCGCCATGACCGTCTGGATCTGGCTGTTCGACCGCCGCCGCGGCGTCGTGAACTACCTGCTCGACATGATCCCCGGCGTCGACATGAACCGCTTCTCGTGGCTGTCGAACCCGCTCACGTTCTTCATCGTCGCGAGCGTCATCGTCGTCTGGATGTCGGTGCCCTTCGTGGCCTTCTCGGTGTACGCCGGCCTCACCCAGGTCTCCGACGAGGTGCTCGAGGCCGCGCAGCTCGACGGCGCCAACGGCGCCAAGCGCCTCCGCTGGATCATCCTGCCGATGATCCGCCCCGTCCTCATGATCGTGCTCCTGCTGCAGCTGATCTGGGACCTCCGCGTCTTCACGCAGATCACGATGCTGCAGGACGCCGGCTCGAAGGCCGGCGACTTCGACCTGCTGGGCACGTACATCTACAAGCTCGGCGCCGGCTCCCAGGACTTCGGCATGGCCTCCGCGGTCTCCATCTTCGTCCTCGCACTCACGCTGGCCATCAGCTGGTTCTACGTGCGCAGCCTGCTCAAGGAGGACCAGTCATGAGCCGGTCGACCGTCCCCGCCGAGGCGAACGAGCTCGAGGAGGTCGCGCCCGTCGCGGCCCCGCTCCCCGGCGCGGCATCGCGCGAGACGAGCCGCCTGCTCCGCAGGGGCCGCCGCTTCCGCCTCGGCCGCGTGCTCGCCTCGGTGCTCGCCATCGTCGTCGCGATCGGCTGGGTCTTCCCCGTCTACTGGATGGTGAACTCGTCGCTGCAGTCGAACCGCACGCTGCAGTCGTTCATCCCGACCTTCTTCCCGGTGAACGGCACGGTCGCGAACTACGAGAACGTGCTCGCCGACGGCTCGTTCTTCACGGCGCTCGGCGTGAGCCTCTCGGTCACGCTCATCGCGGTGTTCGGATGCCTCGTGTTCGCGTTCCTCGCCGCCGTGGCGATCAGCCGCTTCAAGTTCCGCGGGCGCACGACGTTCGTGCTCGCCGTGCTCATCGTGCAGATGCTGCCGGCCGAGGGCCTGTTCATCGCCCAGTACAAGATGGTCGCGTCGGCGGGCCTGCTGAACTCCGTCATCGGCATCAGCATCATCTACATCGCGGCCGTCGTGCCGTTCACCGTCTGGATGCTCCGCGGCTTCGTCGCCGGCATCCCCGCGGACCTCGAGGAGGCCGCGATGGTCGACGGCCTGAGCCGCACCCAGGCGTTCATGCGGATCACGTTCCCGCTGCTCGCCCCGGGCCTCGTCGCCTCCGGCGTGTTCGCCTTCCTCCAGGCGTGGAACGAGTTCACGGTGGCCCTCGTGCTGCTGCCGGCCGAGGACATGCACACGCTGCCCCTCTGGCTGCGCGGCTTCATCCAGGCCAGCGCGACGCGCGAGACCGACTGGGGCCAGGTCATGGCCGCGTCCACCCTCGTCGCCGTGCCGGTGATCATCTTCTTCCTCATCGTGCAGGGCCGCATGACCAGTGGCCTCGTGAGCGGAGCGGTGAAGGGATGACCCGCCACGCCCCCGCCCGCACCGGGCGCGATCCGGTGGTGCCCGCAGGCCCGGCGGTGCCCGCATGAGGCTCGGCATCGACATCGGCGGCACGAAGACCGCGGCCGTCGCCATCGGCGAGGACGGCGAGCTCAGCGACCAGGTGCGCATGCCCACGGGCTTCGGCGCCGACCAGGTCGTCGCGACCGCGCTGCGCACCGTCGAGCGGATGAGCGAGCTGGCCGGCGTGCCGGCGACCGCGTTCGCCTCGATCGGCATCGGCATCCCCGGCGCGGTCGACAGCCGTACGGGGCGGGTCCGCCATGCGGTGAACCTCGGCCTCGAGGGCCTCGACCTCGGGGTGCGCATCAGCGACCGGCTCGGCGTCGACGTGCGCGTCGAGAACGACGTGAAGGCGGCCGCGCTCGGCGCGCACCACCTCCTCGGCATCGCCGACGGCATCCGTGCGCATTCGATGGCCTACCTGAACCTCGGCACCGGCCTCGCGGCCGGCATCGTCCTCGACGGCGTGCTGCTGCGCGGCGGCCACGGCGTGGCCGGCGAGATCGGCCACATCCCGGTCGACCCGGTCGGCGAGCCGTGCGGTTGCGGCCAGCGCGGATGCCTCGAGACGGTGGCGTCCGGCTCGGCCCTGGCCCGCATGTGGCCGACGGAGCATCCGCTGCCCGCCCGCGACCTGTTCGACCGGGCCGCCGCGGGCGAGCCGGCCGCCCTCGAGGTGCGCGAGCGCTTCCTCACCGGCGTGGCCGACGCGGTGCGCCTGCTCGTGCTGACGACCGACGTCGACGACGTCGTCATCGGCGGCGGGCTCGCGGCCCTCGGCGGCGACCTGCTGGAGGGCGTGCGCGGCATCCTCGAACGGTGGGGCCGCTCGAGCGCGTTCCTCGCCTCCCTCGACCTGCCCCACCGGGTGCAGGTCATCCCGAACGGATTCCCGGCCGCCGCGGTCGGGGCCGCACTGATCGGAGGGCCGGCATGGCAGAGGTCGTGATCGTCCGCGACCAGGACGAGGCGGGCGAGCTGGCCGCGATTGCGATGCTCGCCCCGGTGCGCGCGTCGGCCGACGCGGTGCTGGGCTTCGCGACGGGCTCGACGCCGCTCACCACGTACCGGGCGATGGCCCGGACGATCGCGGCCGAGGGCCTCGACGTGCGCCGGGTGCGCGGGTTCGCGCTCGACGAGTACGTCGGGCTCCCGGCGGGGCATCCCGAGTCGTACCGGGCGGTGATCTCCCGCGAGGTGGTGGAGCCGCTGGGCCTCACGCCCGAGCTCGTGCACGTGCCGAACGGCGACGCCGCGACCGTCGAGTCGGCCGCCGCCGACTACGAGGCCGCCATCGCCGCGGCCGGCGGCGTCGACGTGCAGGTCCTCGGCATCGGCCGCACGGGCCACATCGCGTTCAACGAGCCGGGCTCCTCGCTCGCGTCGCGCACGCGCGTGAAGACCCTCACCGAGCAGACCCGCATCGACAACGCGCGGTTCTTCGACTCGCTCGACCAGGTGCCCATGCACTGCATCACGCAGGGCATCGGCACGATCCTCGAGGCGCGCCACCTCGTGCTGCTCGCGTTCGGCGAGGGCAAGGCCGCGGCGATCGCGGCGGCCGTCGAGGGGCCGGTCTCGGCGGGCAACCCGGGCTCGGCGATCCAGCTGCACGCGCACACGACGGTGATCGTCGACGAGGCGGCCGCGTCGAGGCTGGAGCACGCCGCCTACTACCGGTACTCGTGGGCCAACAAGCCCGCGTGGCAGGGGTTCTGACCCGGCACGGGTTCGGCGGGGTGCGCGCGGCTCAGTGCGGCAGCACCTCGCGCACGGCCGCGAGGTAGGCCTCCTCGTCGAAGTCGTCGAGCACGGTGCGCTGGATCATGAATCCGGGCGCGACCGCGAGGACGACGGGCGTGACGCGCGCGGCCCACGCCTCCGGGTCGCCGTCGGCGCGGGCGGGCTCCGCGCTCGCCCACTCGACGAGCCGGTCGCTGATGGTCTCGTAGAGCCGGTGGAGCACGCGCGAGACGATGGAGCGGATCTCGGGGTCGATGGCGGCCTCGCCCCACAGCTGGGGGAGCATGCCGACGAACCGCTCGCGGCGCATGCCCTCGATGAGGGTGACGAGGACCTCGGCCGGGGAGAGGGGGTCGCCGTCGCCGCGCCGGGCGTCGAGCTCGAGCACGCGCGCGTCGAGGATGCGCGTGGCGGTGGCGATGAAGAGCTCCTTCTTGCCGGCGAAGTGGCCGTAGATCGCCCCGGCGGACAGTCCCGACTCGGCGATGACGTCGCTCATCGCGGTGCGGCTGTATCCGCGCGCGGCGAAGCAGCGCAGGGCCGCGTCGACGATCTCGTCGCGCCGCGCGGCGCGGTAGGCCTCGGTCACCTTCGGCATCGGCCCTCCTCGTCTCCGGTTGACAACTCTAGGCGATCCGCCTATAAAGAACGAGCATTCGTTTTTTATTGGAGGTCAGGATGTCCCGCGCCACGAACGCCGCACCGCGCGCGCCGCAGACGCCGCCCACGGCGCACACGCCCCACACGCCGATCGCGCGCGTCATCGCCCTCGCCCTCGCGCTCGCCGCCGTCGTCACCGTCGTCGTGCTCGCCTTCGCGTGGCCGAGCGTGACCGCCGAGCCCCACGACCTGCCCATCGCCGTCGTCGGCTCCGACCAGCAGGTCGACGCCGTCGCCGACGCGATCGACGAGGCCCAGCCCGGCGCCATCGCGCTCCAGCGGGTCGACGACCGCGCCGCCGCCGTCGACGCGATCGAGGAGCGCACGGCCTACGGTGCGATCGTCCTCGGCGAGGCGCCCGAGGTGCTCACGTCGACGGCGTCCAGCACCGTGGTCGCCCAGCTCCTGAACGGCATCGCCTCCACCCTCGAGGAGCAGGTGAACGCCCAGGTCGCGGCAGCCGCCGCGGCGGCCGGGTCCCCGGTGGCCCCGCCGCACGTCGACGTCCCGGTCACCGACGTCGTGCCGCTCGCCGACACCGACCCGCGCGGCAGCGGCCTCACGGCCGCCATGTTCCCGCTCGTGATGGGCGGCATGATCGGCGGCATCGCCATCTCGATCGCCGTGATCGGCGCGCTCCGGCGGGTCGCCGCGGTCGCCGTCTACGCGGTCGCCGGCGGCCTGGTGCTCGCCGCGGTCCTCGGCGGCTGGTTCGGCTCGCTGCCGGGCGACTACCTGCTCGAGGCATCCGCCATCGCGCTCGCCCTCGCCGCCATCGCCGCGCCGATCACCGGGTTCGTCGCCCTCATCGGCCGCGCCGGCATCGCCGTCGGCCCCGTCGTCATGATGCTGTTCGCCAACCCGATCTCGGCGGCCGCGATGCCGAAGGAGTTCCTGCCCGCGCCGTGGGGCGACGTCGGCCAGTGGTTCCCGCCGGGCGCGGCGGCCACCCTCGTGCGCGAGCTGTCGTACTTCCCCCAGGCTGACACGACGTTCCACTGGCTGGTGCTCGCCGGCTGGGCGATCGGCGGCGCGCTGCTCTCGGTCCTCGGGCACTTCCGCACCGCGGGCGGCGCGGAGCCCGACGCGGTCGCCGCGCACGAGGACGACCCGGTCGAGGAGCGCGTGCCGGTCCCGGCCTGAGCCCCGGCACCGCGCGCAGACGACGGATGCCCCGGGCACGCGCCCGGGGCATCCGCATGTCTTCCTGCCGGACCGATCGAACCGGCTCGGCCGGCCGGCTCGGCGGCGCGCTCAGCCCGCGAGCTGCTTGCGGCCGTTCAGGATGCCGCTCACGGCGGCGACGACCGCGACGATGATCGCGACGATCGGCTGCCCGAGCTGCCACCAGGCGAGCGCGACCGCGGAGAACAGCGCGATCTCGATGAGCGCCCGGCCGAACAGGTCGATCTTGAAGACCGCCTTCGGCGACAGGAACAGCGCCCACACGAGGATCGCGAGGAGCGGTGCGGCGATGCCGATCAGCACGCCGGGCCACGGCAGCGGGAACGCGAGGAACCCCCAGATGCCGAGGCTCACGAACGCGAACAGCTCCAGGAGGAACCGCAGCACGTCGTTCGGGCCGATCTTGGGCAGGGCGGGGGACTGGTCGTTCACGACCGTCAAGCCTAACCGGCTCGGCGGGTGCCGACGCGCGGACCGGTGCTGCCCGGTGCGGCGCTGCCCGCTCAGCGGAAGACGATGGTGCGCGCGCCGTCGACGAGGATGCGCCGCTCGGCGAACCACTTGACCGCCTGGCTCAGCGTGCGGCTCTCCTCGTCCTGGCCGATCGCGACGAGCTCGTTCACCGAGCGCGAGTGGTCGACCCGCACGACGTTCTGCTCGATGATCGGGCCCTCGTCGAGGTCGCTGGTGACGAAGTGCGCCGTCGCGCCGATGATCTTGACGCCGCGGGCGTGCGCCTGCCGGTACGGGTTCGCGCCCTTGAAGCCGGGCAGGAACGAGTGGTGGATGTTGATGCACCGGCCCTCGAGCGCGGCGCACAGCTCGGGGGAGAGGATCTGCATGTAGCGGGCGAGCACGACGAGCTCGATGTCGTGCTCCTCGACCGCGGCGAGCACGCGCGCCTCGAACGCCGCCTTCTCGGCCGGCGACGTCACCGGCAGCGACTCGAACGGCACGCCGTAGAAGTCGACGAGGTCGCGCAGCGTGCCGTGGTTCGACAGCACGAGCGGCACCTGCACGGGCAGCTGGCCGGCGTGCCGGCGGAACAGGAGGTCGTTGACGCAGTGCCCCGCGGTCGAGCAGAGCACGAGCGTGCGGAGCGGCCGGCCGACCTCGTCGAGGTGCAGCGTCATGCCCCAACGCTCGACGACGGGCGCGAGCGCCGCCTCGAACTCCTCGCGGCCCGCGGGCGACTCGACCTGCACGCGCATGAAGAACCGGCCGGCGTCGAGGCTCGCGAACTGCTGGCTCTCGGTGATGTTGCCCCGCGCGGCGACGATGGCCCCGCTCACCGCGTGGACGATGCCCGGCCCGTCGACGCAGCTCAGCGTGACGACCCAGTGGTGCAGGCGTTCGGCGGGGGCATCCGTGGTCATCCGCCCAGACTAGCCCCGCTCAGCGCGGGCCCAGCAACGGCGGGTATCATCGTGGGCGGTCGCCGGTCCCCGGTGGCCCTGGGCGCGCACACGAGCGCGTAGTCGACCCACCGCGGTGCCGATTCCCGGCGGTGGGGAACGCCGTCGGAGAGACATCCTGGTGTCCCGTACCGAACCCGCGCGCGATCGCGCCATGCACTGGCCCGCGCTCATCGCGCTGAGCGCCGCCGTCTTCCTCTCGATCACCCTCGAGCTCCTGCCGAGCGGCCTGCTGCCCGAGATGGCCTCCGGCCTGGGCGTCACCGAGGCCGCCATGGGCGTCGCCGTCTCGGTCTACGCCCTCACGGTCGTCGTCACCTCGGCGCCGCTGGTCGCGCTCACCGCCCGGATGCCCCGCCGCGGGCTGCTCGTCGCGGTGCTCGCCGTGCTCGCCGCCACGACGGTCGCCACCGCACTCGCGCCGAACCTCCCGGTGCTCATCGGCGTGCGCTTCGTCGGGGGCCTCGCGCACGGCGTGTTCTGGTCGATCGTGGCCGCCGAGGCCTCCCGCCTGGTGCCCGAGCGGCTCATCGGCCGCGCCGTGTCGATCGTGCTCGGCGGCGGCACCCTCGCGATCGTGCTGGGCGTGCCGGCGGCGACCATCGTCGGCCAGGCGCTCGGGTGGCGCGCCGCGTTCGCGATCGTCGGCGCGCTGGCGTTCACCGGCGCGCTCGTCGTGCGGCTCGTCGTGCCGGCGCGGCCGACCGCGACCGCCGGCGTCACGGCGACCGGGTCGATCACGCACGCGACGGCCTCGCGGTTCCGGTTCGGCGACCCCGGCCTCGCGCAGGTCGTGCTCGTGTGCGCGGTGACCGCGATCGTCATGCTCGGCCAGTACGCCGTCTTCACCTACGTGGCGCCGATGCTCACCGACCTCGTCGGGGTCGGGTCGAGCGCGGTCGGCCCGATGCTCTTCCTCTACGGCGCGGCCGGCGCCGTCGGCCTCGTCATCGCGGGGTCGCCGCTCGCACGCCGGGCGACCGGCGCCCTCGTCGTCGCGATGGTGCTCGTCGCGGCCTCGCTCGCCGCGCTCGCGCTGGTGCCCGCGAACCTCGGCGTCGCCCTCGCGTCGCTCGCGGTGTGGGGTGCGGCCTTCGGCATGCTCCCGCCGCTGCTGCAGGTGCGGCTGCTGCGGGCGGCCCCGCCGTCGCATCGGGATGCCGCGAGCGCCCTGTACACGTCGGGCTTCAACGCCGGCATCGGCGGCGGGGCGCTGGTCGGCGCGGTCGTCTTCGACGCGTTCGGCGTCGCGGCGCTGCCGTGGGTGTACGTGCTGCTGCTCGTGGCCGCCGGCGTGCTCGTAGTGGCCGGGGCCGTCGTGGCACGGCGTCGTGCGGTCGAGAGCGTCGGCGGAGATGTGCCCGGGGTGGATGCGCTCGGCGTGGACGCCCACGGGGTGGACGGGCTCGGGCAGGATGCGCGCGGGACGGTTCAGGTCGGGACGGTTCAGGTCGGGGCGGGTCAGCCGGCCGAGGCCGTCGCCCAGGCGACCGGTCCCGTGCGGCCGTCGACGGCGTAGCGCACCGCGAGGCTCGACGCCGGGCGGGTCAGCCAGGCGCGGTTGGTGACGTTCGACCGGCCGTCGTGCCGCAACGGCAGGAACTCGGCGCTGGCGCCGTCGGCGATCACCTCGACGGTGGCGTCCGGGGCGCCGGCGACGTCGCCGCGGAATGGGTCGACCGAGGTCGTGCCCGACCCGTTGCCGTTCGCGGCGCCGTTGGCCCGCCCGTTCGGCTGCCCGCTCGCCTGGCTGCCCTGGCCGTTGCCGGCGCCGTTCGCCTGGCCGTTGGCCTGGCCCTGCGCCTGCCCGAGGGCCCGCACGACGAGGGTCGGCGTCGCCAGCGCCACGGTGAGGCCGGCCGCCGGCGAGGTGTTGCCGGCGACGTCGGTCTGCTGCACCGAGAGGGCGGTCGTGCCGGCCGGCAGGCCGGTCGGCGCGATGCGCCACGAGCCGTCGGACGCGGCGATCGTGCTCCACGTGCCCGCACCCGCGAGCACGACGGATGCCCCCGGCTCCGCCGTGCCCGTGACGATCGGGTCGACCAGCCCGCCGGCGGTGTCGACCGCGACGACGGCGGGCGCGGCGGCGGCCGTGTCGGGAGCTGCGGGGGTGGTGCCGGAGCCGGCCCCGGGGACGGCATCGGGCCGGGGGAGGGCGGCAGGGCGATCGCGTCGGAGCCGACCCCGGTGCCGGGTCCGCTGCCGTCGCCGGTCTCGCCGCCGCCGTTGCCGGGGCCGTTGCCGTTCGGGCCGCGCGAACCGGTGCCCGGCGTCGAGCCCTCGGCCGACCCGGGCGTGCCCGATTCGGCGGCGATGCCCTGCTCGGCGGTCGGTGCCGCGCCCTCGACGGCGCCCGGTACCACGACGGCGGTGGTGATCACCGCGGTCAGCACGGCGGCGCCGATGCCGCCCAGCGCCAGGGTGGTGCCGCCGATGCCGGTGCCCGCGGTCGCGGCGGCCCCCAGCGCGGCGGTGCCGGCCGCGGCGGCGACGCCGCCCGTGCCCGAGGCGGCCGCGCCGGTCGCCCCGGCACCGGCCAGGCCCGTTCCCGCGGCCCCGGCCCCGGTCGCCCCGGCACCCGCGCCGGAGACGCCGGCCGCGGCGGTCGAGGCGCCCGCGCCCGAGACGCTCGCGCCGGACACGCCCGCGCCCGAGAGACCCGCGCCGGCGCTCGCGGCGGATCCGCCCGCCGACCCGCTCGTGCCGATGAGCGCGCCGCTGCCGACCGCTCCCGCGGCGACGGCCGCGACATCCAGCCCGTCCAGCTGCTGCAGCCACGCGGTGTACGCGGCCGCGCCGGGGATGCCGGCGGCGAGCGGCAGCAGCACGAGCGTGAGCCGGCTGCCGACCTCGCGCGCCTCGGCGGCGACGATGGTGCACCGGGCGCAGCCGTCGAGGTGGCGCTCGACCCGCGCCGACTCGCGTGAGCCGAGGCGCGAGCGCGCGTAGCTGCCGAGCCGGTCGATGGCCCAGCGGCAGTCGGCCTCCTCGGCGCCGCGCAGGTGGGCGCGGATCCACGCCTGGCGGAGGCCCTCCCTGGCGCGGTAGGCCAGTGCGGCACCGCTGTTCGCGCTCATGCCGAGGAGGGGCGAGAACTGGGCGGGGGTGAGTCGCTCGACCTCCGAGTACCAGAGCACCTCCTGCCAGCGCGTCGGCAGCGAGCGGAACGCCTGCGCGGTGAGGCTGCGGTCGAGCGCCTCGAGGGCGGCGGTGTCGCCCGTGGACGGGTCCTCGAACGAGGCGAGCGTGTCGAGGGTGGTCTCGTGCCGTGCGCGGCCCCAGCCGGCGGC
The DNA here is from genome assembly GCF_043950245.1 of Agromyces sp. MMS24-K17. Classification (GTDB taxonomy): domain Bacteria; phylum Actinomycetota; class Actinomycetes; order Actinomycetales; family Microbacteriaceae; genus Agromyces. The sequence goes on from NZ_CP171640.1 coordinate 1,988,578, forward strand.
GGTGTTCCGGATCGTCGTGAACAGGTACGGCCGGAACGCTCCGGTCGGGCCCCCGCCGCGGCGCACGGCGTCGAAGATGCGGGTGAACGACTCGGAGACGAGGTCGTCGGGGTCGAGCGTGCTGAACGAGCGGGCGACGGTGCGACCGGCTGCGGCGTGGCGTCTCCACAGCATCGCGAACGCGTCGGTGTCGCCGGTGCGGGCGCGGGTGATGAGCTCCGCGTCGCTCGGCGCGTGCTCAGCGTCCATGGCGGCGCCTCCTGGTCGGGTTCGGGCACCGACCCGGCAGTCCTCGGCGCCCACCGCGGACAATTCCACCAGAAAGTTCGCGAACCTGCATCATGATCCGTCCCCGGCCCCGTCTCTCAGTGCAGAGGGAGGCAGTCCCTCCCTCCGACCGAGGCCACCCGAGAGCCGCGGTCGGAACGGAAGGCCGGTGGTGCCGCGCCCGTGTGGGCGGGCGCGGCACCCCGCCTTCCGAGAGGGTCGTGGTCCATGCGTCGGAGCCGACGTCCGCGTCGGCGGCGACTCGGGACGCCCGATCTCGCATCGCCGCGGCCCTTGCCCGCTCGACCCCGGAGGGCGGGCGGGCCGGGTCCGCCGGCTGGGGGAAAGCGCGGCGGACCCGGCTCCCGGGTCAGCCGACGACGCGTCGGCCCGCCACCCAGACCGTGTCGACCTGCAGGCCGTCGTCGAGCAGCACCGCGTCGGCGAGGAATCCCGGCTCGAGCACGCCGAGCTCGTGCGCGCGCCCGACGGCCGCAGCGGGGGTCGAGGTGAGGGCGCCGATCGCCTCGTTCAGCGGGATGCCGCAGGCGAGCACCGCTTGGCGCAGCGCGGCATCCTGCGTGAGGGTGGAGCCCGCGAGGGCGCCCGTGCCGGCGAGACGCGCGACGCCGTCGGCGACGACGACCTCGAGGGCGCCGAGGTCGTACCGGCCGTCGGCGTGGCCCGCCGCCGACATCGCGTCGGTGATGAGCGCGACGCGCCCCGGGGCGCCGCGGAACGCGAGCCGCACGACGTCCGGGTGCACGTGCACGCCGTCGTTCACGATCTCGAGGGTCACGTGGTCGGCGTGCATGGCCGCGACCACCGGGCCGGGTTCGCGGTGGTGGATGCCGCGCATGCCGTTGAACGCGTGGGTGAGCAGCGAGGCCCCTGCGTCGAACGCGGCGAGGGCGGTCGCGTAGTCGGCACTCGTGTGGCCCACCGCGACGGCGACCCCGGCGGCCGTGAACCGCCGGATCGCGTCGAGCGCGCCGTCGTGCTCGGGGGCGATGGTCACCTGGCGGAGGGTGCCGGCGGATGCCTCGAGCAGCACGTCGACCGCGGCCGCGTCGGCCGTCCGCAGCGCGGTGGGGTCGTGCGCCCCGCGGAACCCGTCGTCGAGGAACGGGCCCTCGAGGTGCGCCCCGAGCACGCGCGGGTCGGACTCCGCGGCCGCCGCGATGGCGCGCAGCTGCCCGGCGAGCCGGTCGACCGGCGCCGAGACGAGCGAGCAGACGGTGCGCGTGGTGCCGTGCGCGGTGTGCACGTCGAGCGCGGCCCGGATCGCGTCGGGACCCTCGTCGAACGACGCGCCGCCGGCGCCGTGGCAGTGCAGGTCGACGAATCCGGCGGAGAGCCAGCGGCCCGAGGCATCCGTCACGTCCGCGTCGGCCGGCAGGCCGTCGCGCCAGCCGTCGCCGAGGCCGCGCGCCGTGACCAGCCCGTCGTCGAAGCGCACCCACGCGTCGGGCACGGTGTCGGCAGCCGACACCAGGCGGGCGGAATGGACGACCGCGGTCGCCGCGCTCACTCGGTCCACGGCACGCCGTCGACCCGGTGGTAGGCGACGCCCAGCACGTCCCAGCGCTCGCCGAGGGCGGCGACGCGACCCGCGAAGTCGTCGGCGTCGCGGCCGGCGCCGGCCTCGGGGGCGGGCGACCAGGCGATCTCTGCGATCGCGGCCATGCGGGGGAACGCCATGAACTCGACGTCGTCGATGCGGCGCAGCGTCTCCGCCCAGATCGGCGCCTCGACGCCGAGGATCTCGGCGTCGCCGATGCCGTCGATGATCGCGGTCGGCTCCCAGCCGTACGCCTCGTCGAGCGTGGTGGCGCCCTTCGCCCACTGGAGGCCGAGCTCACGCCCGTCCTTCTCCACGCCGTCGGGGTACTTCATGTCGAGGTAGGCGACGTCGGCGGGCGACATGATGAGCCGGCCGCCCTGTGCGACGAACGAGCGCACGAGTTCGACGTGGTGGTCGTCCTCCGGCTCGACGTAGTTCCAGTACTGCCCGATCGTGCCGGCCGGCAGGTCGGTCGAGGCGCCGAGCTCGTGCCATCCGACGACGGTCTTGCCGGTCGCCGCGGCCGCCGCGGTGATGCGGCGCACGAGGTCGAGGTAGTCCTCCTTCGACGTCGCGAGCGATTCGTCGCCGCCGATGTGCAGCCAGGGGCCGGGGAGAGCTCGGCGACCTCGCGGGTGACGTCGGCGAGGAACCGGTCGGTGGCCTCCGCGCGCTCCGGGGCGGCGCTGAGCGACGAGAAGCCGACCTCGATGCCCTCGTAGGGGGCGGGGGCGACGCCGTCGGCGTTCAGCTCGGGGTAGGCCGAGAGCGCGGCGTTCGTGTGCCCCGGCAGGTCGATCTCGGGGACGATCGTGATGTGCCGGTCTGCGGCGTAGGCCACGATGCGGCGGAAGTCGTCCTTCGTATAGAAGCCGCCGCCGTCGCCGTCGACGGAGGTCGAGGCGCCGATGCCGGTGAGCTCGGGCCACGCGTCGATCTGCAGGCGCCAGCCCTGGTCGTCGGTGAGGTGCAGGTGCAGGGCGTTGAGCTTCAGCAGGGCGATGTCGTCGAGGTAGCGCTCGACGGCCTCGACGGGGAAGAAGGGGCGGGCCACGTCGAGCATCGCCCCGCGGTACGCGTACCGGGGCGCGTCGGCCACGGAGGCCGCGGGTGCGGTCCAGCCGCCGGCCGGTTCGGCGGCGCCTGCCGCCTCGAGCGCGGCGGGCAGGAGCTGGCGGAGCGACTGGGTGCCGAGGAAGGCGCCGGCCGCGGTCGCCGCGCCGATCCGGGCGCCGTCGGCGCCGGTCTCGAGGGTGTAGCCCTCGTCGGCGCCGTCGGCCTCGGCGGCGGCGACGACGATCGCGATGTCGGATGCCCCGGCCGCGTCCGCGTCTCCGGCCGCCCCGGCCACCACGGGGACGTCCCAGCCGGTCGCGGCGCGCAGGCGCTCGGCGAGCAGGTCGCCGGCGCGCCCGGCGTCGCCCGCGACGACGATGCGGGTCGCCGCGTCGAGCCGGAAGGGTGCGGCGTCGTCGTGCCGCTCGAACGAGACGGGTGCTGGGGTGATTCCGGTCATGGTGGTTCCATTCTGGTCGTCGGCCGGGGTGCAGCCCGCGAGCGACGCGAGGGCGACGGAGGCGGTCAGGGCGGCGATCACGGTGGTGCGCGCGGCGGTGCGGGCCATCGGGCGGTCGGCTCCCCTGGTTATGGAAGGACTCCTAACAAACTACGGTCCCATCCTTCCATGCCCGGCCCCGGAAGAACAGTCGTCCGCGGCCGACGGCCCGCTCCGAGTCATCCGTTGCTATGCTGTCCGCGTCGCGACTGGCGTTGAGATGGGTACCCATCGGGGAGCGACTGGCACGGACCGACCGCACGCCTGGGCCGGTACGCCTTCCTCGTCGCGCGAGTCGCCGAGGCAGCAACCTCAAGGTCCGTCCATTCCCCTGAAGGAGCCAGTCTTGGCCGAATCGGTCTTCAACCAGCCGCTGTCCGTCGTCGATCCCGAGATCGCCGAGGTCCTCGACCTCGAGCTCGGTCGCCAGCGCGACTACCTCGAGATGATCGCGAGCGAGAACTTCGTGCCCGTCTCCGTCCTGCAGTCGCAGGGCTCCGTCCTCACCAACAAGTACGCCGAGGGCTACCCCGGCCGCCGCTACTACGGCGGCTGCGAGTACGTCGACGTCGCCGAGAACCTCGCCATCGAGCGCGCGAAGTCGCTGTTCGGCGCCGAGTACGCGAACGTCCAGCCGCACTCGGGCGCGTCGGCCAACGCCGCCGTCCTGTCGGCGATCGCCACGCCCGGCGACACCATCCTCGGCCTCGAGCTCGCGCACGGCGGCCACCTCACGCACGGCATGAAGCTCAACTTCTCGGGCAAGCTGTACAACGCCGTCTCCTACGGCGTCGACCCCGAGACCTTCCGCGTCGACCTCGACGTCGTCCGCGACCAGGCCCGCGAGCACAAGCCGCAGGTCATCATCGCCGGCTGGAGCGCCTACCCCCGCCACCTCGACTTCGCCGCCTTCCGCGAGATCGCCGACGAGGTCGGCGCGAAGCTCTGGGTCGACATGGCGCACTTCGCCGGCCTCGTCGCCGCGGGCCTCCACCCGTCGCCCGTGCCCTACGCCGACGTCGTCTCGTCGACCGTGCACAAGACCATCGGCGGCCCCCGCTCGGGCTTCATCCTCTCGCGCGACATGGAGCTCGCGAAGAAGCTGAACTCGAACGTGTTCCCCGGCCAGCAGGGCGGCCCGCTCATGCACGTCATCGCCGCCAAGGCGACCGCGTTCAAGATCGCCGCGTCCGAGGAGTTCAAGGACCGCCAGGAGCGCACCCTCTCGGGCGCGCGCATCCTCGCCGAGCGCCTCACCGCCGACGACTCGCGCGCCGCGGGCGTCGACGTGCTCACCGGCGGCACCGACGTGCACCTCGTGCTCGCCGACCTCCGCAACTCGCAGCTCGACGGCCAGCAGGCCGAGGACCTCCTGCACGAGGCGCTCATCACGGTGAACCGCAACGCGGTGCCGTTCGACCCGCGCCCGCCGATGGTCACCTCGGGCCTGCGCATCGGCACGCCCGCGCTCGCGACGCGCGGCTTCGGCGACGCCGAGTTCACCGAGGTCGCCGACATCATCGCCGAGGTCCTCAAGGGCGGCGCGGATGTCCCGGCGCTGCGCGCCCGCGTGCAGGCCCTCACCGAGCGCTTCCCGCTCTACCCCGGCCTCCAGCAGTAGGCGCCGCGATGACCGCTGTGAAGCTCGACGGCGTCGCGACCGCGTCGGCCGTCAAGGGCGAGCTCGCCTCGCGCATCGCGAACCTGCGCGCGCACGGCATCGTGCCGGGCCTCGGCACCCTGCTCGTCGGCGACGACCCGGGCTCGCGCTCGTACGTCGCCGGGAAGCACCGCGACTGCGCCGAGGTCGGCATCGAGTCGATCCGCATCGACCTGCCGGCCTCGGCCACGCAGGCCGACGTGCTCGCCGCGATCCGCGACCTGAACGCCGCGCCCGAGGTGACCGGGTACATCGTGCAGCTCCCGCTGCCGGCCGGGCTCGACGAGCACGCCGCGCTCGAGGCCATCGACCCGTCGAAGGACGCCGACGGCCTGCACCCGACGAACCTCGGCCGGCTCGTGCTCGGCATCGAGGGGGAGCTCAGCTCCCCGCTGCCGTGCACGCCGGCCGGCATCGTCGAGATGCTCCAGCGCTACGAGGTGCCGATCCGCGGGAAGCACGTGACCGTCATCGGTCGCGGGCTCACCGTGGGCCGCCCGCTCGGCCTGCTGTTCACCCGCAAGGGCCTCGACGCGACCGTGACCCTCACGCACTCGCGCACCGAGGACCTGGCCGCCGAGGTGCGCCGCGCCGACATCGTCGTCGCGGCCGTCGGCGTGCCGCACCTGGTGCAGCCCGACTGGGTGAAGCCCGGCGCGGCCGTGCTCGACGTCGGCATCACCCGCGTCGAGGACGAGGAGACCGGCAAGGGCCGCCTCACGGGCGACGTCGACCCGGCCGTGGCCGAGGTCGCCGGCTTCCTGTCGCCGAACCCCGGCGGCGTCGGCCCGATGACCCGGGCGATGCTCCTCGCGAACGTCGTCAAGGCGGCGGAGCTGCGGCTCGGGCGCTGAGCGCACCACACGCACCACCACGGATGCCCCGGCCGGATCGGCTGGGGCATCCGTCGTCTCAGGGGTGGCCCTCGCGGCGTTCAGGGCTACCGGTGGGGAGCGTCCGGGCGGGCACCGATGCCGTGCGGGGCACGCGGCGGGAGTCTCGGGAACCGTGCGCATCCACCATCCGTCGGGTGCCGAGACGAAAGCGAAGCACCTGACATGACCAGCTACCTGCCCACCACCACGGCCGGGGTCGTCCGACGCCCCGGCCGCGACGTCGCCGCCGGCACCCTCGTCGAGGCCCCCGCCGTCAGCGGCGCGAAGGCCGCCGCGATCCGCGTGGTCGCCACCGTCGCCCCGGCCGCCGTCGCAGCGGGCGTCGTCGCCGTCGGCGCCGGTGCGGCACGCGAGGCCGACGGCCTCGTCGGCACCCTCGTGCCTGCGATCGCCGGTGCGGCCGGCCCGGGCGGCGCGGCCCCCGCCCTGGCCCTCGGCCTCTTCGCGGTCGGCGCGCTCCTCGCCCTCTCGATCGGCGCTCGGGCGAGCGACCGCAGCGGCCGCCGTCGCGCCGTCGTCGCCGGCCTGGTGCTGGTCGCGCTCGCGGTGGCCGCCACGTTCATCGGGCTGCTCCCGCCCGCCGGCCTCCTCGCCGGGATCGGCGCGGCCATGGCCCTGATGGCGGCTCCGGCGTGGCTCGCCGACGCACGCACGCCCGCTCCCGCCGTCGCCGCGCTGTCGGTGCCGGCCGTCGTCGCCGGCCTCGTCGCCGGAGCGCTCGTTCCCGCCCCCACCATCGTGCTCGTCGCGGCGGTGGTCGCGCTCGCCGCGGCCGCGACGCCCGAGACCGTCGCCGGGCCGCAGACGCCGGTGTGGCGCCTGCCGGCCAAGCCCGACTTCCGCGGCCGGGCGAGTTCCGTCGTGCTCCTCGCCCTCATCGCGGTGGCCGTGCCGTTCGCCTGGCTGCCGGTGCTCCCGGCGGCGATCGTCGCGGGCGCCGTGCTGCTCCTGATCGCGGTGGCGACGATCGCCGCGACCGCGGAGGCGGCGTCGGCCGCGACGCGCGGGCGCACGGCGACCGCGGCCCGTCGGGCCGCCTCCGCCGGGGCATCCGCTCCCGTCGCCGCCCCCGCCCGGCCCGGCACCCGCGCCTACCGCGCCGCCGTGCGCGCGTTCGACACCACCGAGCCGCTGACGCCCGCCCTCGCGGTGACCGCCACCACCTCCGCCGACGTGGCCGCCGCCGTGCGCACCGCAGCCGAGGCCGGCATGGGCGTGCGCATGCACTCCACGGGGCATGCGGCCGGCAGCTCCTCCGACATGTCGGGCGACCTGCTCGTACGCCTCGCGCTCGCGGGCGGCGTGACCGTCGACGAGGAGCGCCGGCTCGTGCGCATCCCTGCCGGTGCCGCCTGGCGCGACGTGGTCGCCGCGACCGCCCCGCTCGGCCTCGCCGTGCCGCACGGCTCCTCGGGCCACGTCGGCGTCGTCGGCTACCTGAGCCGCGGCGGCCTGTCGGCCTACGCCCGCTCGGTCGGCATCGCCGCCAACCACCTCGAGTCGGTCGAGCTCGTCACGGCCGACGGCCGCGAGGTCACGGCGTCGCGCGACCTCGAGCCCGAGCTGTTCTGGGCGGTCCGCGGCGGCGGCGGCGGGTTCGGCGTCATCACGGCCGTGACCGTGCGGGCGTTCGACCCCGGCGAGGTCGTCACCGGCACCGCCATGTGGGAGCTCGCCGACGCGCCCGCCGTGGCCCGAGCCTGGGCCGAGTGGACGGCCACCGCCCCGGCCGGCATCACCACGTCGCTCCGTGTGATGAACCTGCCGCCCATCCCCGGCATGCCGTTCCGCATCACCCGTCGCAAGCTGCTCGTCGTCGACGGCACCGCGATCGACCGAGACGGGCGCGGCGCGTCCGAGGTGGCCGGCGAGCTGCTCCGCACGCTGCGTCGCGCGGGCCGCCCGGTGTTCGACTCGTGGCGCAGCGCCGGCATCGCCGAGGTGCCCTTCACGCACATGGACCCCGACTTCGGCGGCATCGCGCACCGCACCGACACCGCGCTCCTCGGCGCCCCCGAGGGTCGCAGCGCCGAGCGCAGCCGCGCGATCGTCGAGGCGTTCCTCGCCCAGGTCACCGCCGACGGCTCGCCGTTCCTGATGGCCGAGCTCCGCCAGCTCGGCGGCGCGCTCGCCGAGGCGCCCGACGGCGGCGGCGCGGTCGCGCACCTCGACGCCGACTTCGCATGGTTCACCGGCGTGATGATCAGCCGCAAGCGCACCGTCGACGACGCGGCGGCCGCGTTCGCCGGCGTCCGGGCCGCCTTCGGCGACTGGGTCACCGACTACACGATGCCGACCTTCGCCTCCGACCGAGACCGACCGCAGCGGAACTACCCGGCCGAGGTGCGCACCCGAGTCGAGGCGCTGCGCGAGCGCATCGACCCCGCGGGCCTCTTCCGCGGCGACGTCGCGGTGGGCGCGCGGTAGGCCCCGTCACCGCGAGCGAGCGGATGCCCCGGCCGAGCTCCCGGCCGGGGCATCCGTGCCCGTCCGTCCGCTCCCGGCTCAGGCGAGGTCGAGGCTCGGCGTCGCCGCCGGGTCCGGTCGCGATGCGGTGTCGGGCCGAGGCCCGGTCGCCGACGCGGCCGCGGGGGAGGATTCCGCCGCCGACGGCGCCTTCCGCGCGAGCACCGCGATGCCGACCGCCGCGAGCCAGAGCGCGGTCGTTCCGTTGAACGAGGCCACCGCGCCCCAGCCATTCGCTGCGTAGAACTGCGAGGAGTCGTAGCCGGCGAACATCGACGGCACCGCGGCGAGGTGCAGGGCGGCGATCACGAACGCGGTCCAGCCGACCCAACGGGGGAGGGCTCCGCTGCGGAGCACCCCGAACCCGAACGCGAGCGCGAAGACGAGCAGCAGCAGATGGCTGATCGAGCCGTACAGCAGGTAGGTGGGCACGCTTCGGGTGGGGTCGATCCACGCCACGGTCCTGATCGCGGTGCCGCCCTCGAGGCCCTTGGCCACCATGTCGACGATCGTCCAGGCGACGCCTGCGGTGCCCGCGAGGGCGCCGAACCACTCGTACCGGGCATCCGCACGGCCGATCACGAACCGGACCCCGCTCATGAACACGAGGAACATCGTGAGCGCGAGGAAGTTGCAGAGCGTGCGGACGAGGATGACCTCGTCGGGCATCAGGGAGCCGGTGTCGACGCCGCACTCGGCGGCGGGACAGGACGGGACCACGAAGTAGAGCGGGAGTTCGGCCATGGCGAGGACCGCGCCGAGGATCGCGGACAGCCCGATCCAACGGCGTGCGGAATCCGGAGGAGATAACTGTGTAAGCAATGAAGTGTTCATGCCATGCACAATAACCTGAACTGTGTAAGCCGTCTACGGTTTTCGCCGCGCCTCTGGGAAGATGCTGGTCATGACCGAAGACGACGACCTCGAATCCCTGCCGCCCGGCCTGGCGGCGGCGTGGGGCGTCGTCGCCCCGGAGGGGCGGCGCGGTCCGAAGCCCGCCCACACCGTCGACGAGGTCATCGAGGTCGCCGCCGGACTGGCTGACGCGGAGGGGCTCGCCGGCGTCTCGCTGCCGAAGGTCGCGGCTCGCGTCGGCGTCACCGCCAACGCGCTGTACCGCTACGTCAGCTCGAAGGACGAGCTCGTCGTGCTCCTCGCCGACCGCGCCTGGGGCGACCCGCCGGCGCTGCCCGACGGCGAATGGCGTGAGGCGGCGGCGGTCTGGGCGCGGCGGCTCTTCGAACGGTTCGGCGAACGGCCCTGGTTGCTCGACGTCCCGACGACCGTCCCGCTCACCCCGCACAACGCGGCCTGGCTCGACGCACTGCTCGCCGCGCTCGCGCCGACGCGGATGCCGGCGCACGAGCTGCTGGACTGCGCGTACCTGCTCGACAGCCACGCCCGCTACGGAGCGAACCTCCGTCGCAACGCCCCGACGCCGGCCGCCCTGCGGCGCGGGAACCCGCGCCGCGCGGAGGCGTCGCGCGCGGTCCGCGGGTTCCTCGACGACCGACTTCGCGACCGCGGCCTGGACGCCGCCGCGGACGTGCTGGGCGATCCCGTCTTCCTCGCCGACGAACCGTCCGTCGACGGGTTCGAGTTCGGCCTCGCGCGGATCCTCGACGGCATCGAAGCGCACGTCGGTCGATAGCGCCGCGGCACGCGCCCCGAGCCGCCGCGGCCGCACGGAGCCGTCCCGGCCGGGGCATCCGTGCGTTCACCGTCCTTTCACCGGCGTGACACCCGACCGCCCCCGCATGGTCGCCGCCGGCGCATAGCTTCGGCCACATGCCCGCCGAGTCGACCCGCCACGTGACGGCGATCATCCCTGCGCGCGGGGGCTCGCAGGGTCTGCCCGGGAAGAACGTGGCCAGGGTGGGCGGGCTGGCGCTCGTGGCGAGGGCCGTGGGGGCGGCCCTCGCCACGGAGCGGATCGACCGCGTCGTCGTCACCACCGACGACGCCGGCATCGCCGACGCGGCCCGCGCCGCGGGCGCCGACATCGTCGAGCGGCCGAGCGACATCGCGGGGCCCGAGGCCTCGAGCGAGTCGGCCCTGCTGCACGCCCTCGGCGTACTGGGCGCCGACGGCGCCGCACCCGAGGTCGTCGTGTTCCTGCAGGCCACCTCGCCGTTCATCGACCCGGCCGACCTCGACGAGGCCGTCGCCCGCGTGTCGGCCCGCGAGTTCGACGTCGTGTTCGCGGCGGCGCCCGCGCACCGGTTCCTCTGGCGAACGGATGCCTCGGGCGCGGCCCACGGCGTGAACCACGAGGCCTCCGTGCGGCTGCGCCGCCAGGACCTCGCGCCCGAGTGGGTCGAGACCGGCGCGTTCACCGTGTTCCACGCCGACGGCTTCCGCCGGGCGCGGCACCGCTTCTTCGGCCGGGTGGGCATCCAGCCCGTCGACCCGGCGACCGCCGTCGACGTCGATGACGCCCACGACCTCGAGATCGCGCGGGCGCTCGCGCCGCGCCTCGACCCGGTGCTGCGCCGCGACGTCGTGCGGGGCCCGCTCGCGGGCAACCCGCTGGTCGACGTCGACGCGGTGGTGACCGACTTCGACGGCGTGCACACCGACGACACCGCCACGGTCGACGAGCACGGCGTCGAGTCGGTCCGGGTGAGCCGCGCAGACGGCGCGGGCATCGCGGCCTTGCGCCGGGCCGGCGTGCCCGTGCTCATCCTCTCGGCCGAGGAGAACCCCGTGGTCGCCCGTCGCGCGGCGAAGCTCGGCATCGAGTGCCGGCACGGCGTGGCCGAGAAGGGCGCCGCGCTCGCCGACTGGGCCGCCGAGCACGGCATCCCGCTGCACCGCATCGCGTACCTCGGCAACGACCTGGGCGACCTGCCCGCGCTCGCCCTCGCCGGCTGGCCGATCGCCGTCGCCGACGCCGCGCCGGTGGTGCGGGCGCAGGCCCGCCTCGTGCTGCGGCGCGCCGGCGGCGACGGCGCGGTCCGCGAGCTGTGCGACCTGGTGCTCGCCGCCCGGGCCGCGCGCGCGGCGCGCGCCGAGCGCGATGCGCGCGACGACCGGTCGCGCGGTCCCGGGTCGGGCGGGGCATCCGTGCCGCCCGAGCGGCCCGCCGACCTCGTGCCCGTCGCCTAGCCGATCGCCCGTTCGCCAACCCTGATCCACCGCCTGCACGAACGCAGCCAACGCCACTGACCGAACCAGAGGAGCAGCAATGTCCATCCGCATCGGCGCGCACGAGGTCGGCGCCTTCGAGCCCGTCTACGTCATCGCGGAGATCGGCCTGAACCACAACGGCGACGTCGAGCTCGCGAAGCAGCTCATCGACGTGGCGGCCGAGTCCGGCGCGCAGGCCGTGAAGTTCCAGAAGCGCACCCCCGAGATCTCGACGCCGGCGCACATGAAGGACCAGCCCCGCGAGACCCCGTGGGGCACGATGACGTACCTCGAGTACCGCCGCCGAGTCGAGTTCGGCGACGACGGGTACCGCGAGATCGCGGCGCACGCGACCCTCCGCGGGCTCGACTGGTTCGCGTCGCCGTGGGACGTGCCGTCGGTCGAGTTCCTCGAGCGCCACGACGTGGTCGCGCACAAGATCGCGTCGGCGTCGCTCACCGACCTCGCGCTCCTCGACGCGGTGCGCCGCACCGGCAAGCCGGTCATCCTCTCGACGGGCATGTCGACCCTCGAGGAGATCGACCTCGCCGTCGAGGTGCTCGGCACCGACCGGCTCGTGCTCATGCACGCGACCTCCAGCTACCCGATGCCGCCGGAGGAGGCGAACCTGCTCGTCATCGACGCGCTGCGCCGCCGCTACCCGGGTGTGCCGATCGGCTACTCGGGTCACGAGCGCGGCCTGCAGATCTCGATCGCCGCGGTCGCGCTCGGCGCGGTCGCCGTGGAGCGGCACATCACGCTCGACCGCACCATGTGGGGCAGCGACCACGCCGCCTCGCTCGAGCCGCAGGGCCTCTCGCACCTCGTGCGCGACATCCGCGTGCTCGAGGCCGCGCTCGGCGACGGCGTGAAGCGCGTCCAGCCCGGCGAGGAGGCCCCCAAGGCGAAGCTGCGGCGGGTCCTGCAGCCGTGACGGGCTCGGATGCCCCGCGCCGGCGGCTCCTCGTCGTCGCGGACTCCGACTCGTACCTGAAGTGGGGCGCCGCGCTCGCGTCCACGTTGCCGAAGGAGGCGTGGCGCACCCGCGTCGTCGTCATCGCGTCGCCCGTCGCGCCGAGTGCCAGGCAGGCCGCGACCGCGCTGGCGGGGTCGCGGTTCGACCCGGCGGACGTGCCGACGGTGCCCTACGAGGAGCTCGACCTGCTGCTCGACGAGGTCGACCCCGACGCCGTGCTCCTCGCGCTGCGCGGGCCGTTCGTGCGGGTCGTCGCGCCGCGGCTGCTGCGCCGGCGCCGGCGCCCGGTGCTGCTGGGCGGCTTCCCGGGGCTCACGATCCCCGCGGTCCCGAAGGCGATCGTCTACCGCGAGCAGACCGACCTCGTGGTGCTGCACAGCCGCCGCGAGGTGCGCGACTTCACCGAGCTGTCGGAGCGCATCGGCGTGCGCGGTGCGTTCGGGTTGGCGACCCTGCCGTTCCTGCGGGCTCGCACCGGCCTCGCACGCACGGGCCTGAAGGGCGCCGGCCCCGACCCGACGGACGCCTCGAGCGGCACGATCGCGACCGGACTCGACATCGTGTTCGCCGCGCAGGCGAAGGTGCCGGCCGCCCGCGAGGACCGGGTGCGCCTGGTCGCCTGGCTCGCCGAGCACGCGAGGCGCCACCCGGAGCACCGGGTCGTGGTGAAGGTGCGCGCCCGTGCCGGGGAGGCGCAGACCCACGCCGAGGCGTTCGACTTCGCGGACCTCGTCGCCGAGGTCGACCCGCCCGCGAACCTCGTCGTGGCCGACGGCCCGATGGGCGTGCAGCTCGCGCGGGCCGGTGCGCTCGTCACGATCAGCTCGACGGCGGCGCTGGAGGCCGTGGCGGCCGGCGTGCCGGTGCTGCTCCTCGACGACTTCGGCATCTCCCCGGAGATGATCAACACCGTCTTCGCCGGTTCCGGCCTGTTCGGCAACGCCGACGACCTCGTGGCGGGCCGATGGCGCCGCGCGGACGCGTCATGGCGGCGAGAGAACTACTTCCACGGCATCGAGGCCGACGGGTGGATCCCGGCGCTGGAGGCGCTCGCCGCCGCCCGGGATGCGGGCCCGTTGCCCGCACTCCCGCGCACGCGCGACCGCGCGGGCGGCGTGCTGCGCGCCGCCTACGACCGGCGCCGCATGCTGGGCGACTTCGACCGGTCGGCGGCGGGCCGCACGGCGATGGCGATCGGCCGGCCCGCGCGCTGGACGGTGCGGCGGATGCGCGCGCTCAAGCGGTGGGCCGCGGGCGCGCCGGGCGCAGTCGCGCCGGGCGCAGGCGCGCCGGGCTCGACAGCGTCGGGCTCGAGCCCGACCGGTTCAGTCGAGGGGCGCGGTGTGCTCGGCGACGTGCCGCACGTAGGCGTCGGCGTTCCGGCGGATACCGGCCCGCTCCTCCTCGGTGAGCTCGCGCCGGACCTTCGCCGGGACGCCCGCGACCAGTGACCCCGGCGGCACGATCGTGCCCTCGAGCACGACGGCCCCGGCCGCGACGAGGGACCCGGCCCCGATGACGGCGCCGTTCAGCACGGTCGCGCCCATGCCGATGAGGGAGTCGGGCTCGACCGTGCAGCCGTGCAGCACCGCCGTGTGCCCGACCGAGACGTTGGAGCCGATCACCAGCGGGTAGCCCGCGTCGACGTGGCAGACGACGTTGTCCTGGAGGTTCGCGCCCTCGCCGAGCACGATCGGTTCGGCCTCGGCGCGGAGCACGGCGTTGTACCAGACGCTCGATCCGGCGGCGAGCCGCACGTTGCCGACGACGACGGCGCCCGGGGCGACGAACGCGTCGTCGGCGATCACGGGGGCCGGGATGCCGGCGAGGGGGATGATCCGGGCCGAGGGGTCTGCGCTCATGGCGCCAGCCTAGGCGGGTGGGCGCCGGGCGGCACCGCGACGGTACCCGGTCGTGGCCAGCCGGTACCCCACCCCCGCCGCGAACACGGCGACGCCGCCCACGACCGACGCGATCGGGAGGGTGGCGACGAGCACGACGCATCCGATGGCGCCCGCCGCCGACGCCCAGCGCGGCAGCCGGCGCTCGCCGGCCGGCTGGGTGATCGCCGCGGCATTCGCGACGAGGTAGTAGACGAGCACGCCGAACGAGCTGAAGCCGATCGCGTCGCGCAGGTCGGCGACGGCCACGAGCGCGATGATCGCGACCGCCACGACGACCTCGGCGACCCAGGGCACATGCGTGCGCTCGTGCACGGCGGCGAGCGGGCCGGGGAGTTCGCGGTCGCGGGCCATCGCGAGCGCGGTGCGCCCGATGCCGGCGACGAGGGCGAGCAGCGCGCCGAGCGCGGCGAGGGCCGCGCCGACCTGCACGACGGGTCGGGTCCACGCCCAGCCGCCCGCGGCGGCGACGTTGGCGAGCGGCGCGCGGCTGGCGGCGAGGTCGGATGCCCCGAGCACGCCGAGGGCGACCACGGCGACGACGGCGTACACCGCGACGACGACGCCGAGCGCGATCCCGATCGCGCGCGGGATGGTGCGGGCGGGGTCGCGCACCTCCTCGCCGAGCGTGGCGACCCGGGCGTAGCCGGCGAAGGCGAAGAACAGCAGTCCGGCGGCCTGGAGCACGCCGAGCGGGCCCTGCGGCGGCGGCCAGCCCTCGCCGAGGAGCCACGCGGAGGCGGCGCCGTTCGCGCCGGAGCCGCCCGAGTCGCCCGAGCCGCCCAGCACCCCCGCGAGTCCCGCGACGACCACGAGCGCGAGGACCGCCAGCACCGCCGTCACGATCACCGCGGCGGCCCGCGCGGTGCGGGTGATGCCGAGCAGGTTCACTCCCGCGAGCACGACGACGGCGGCGATCGCGAGCGGCCGCTCCCAGCCGGCGGGGGCGACGTACGCGGCGAAGGTCATCGCCATCGCCGCGCAGCTCGCCGTCTTGCCGACCACGAACCCCCAGCCCGCGAGGAACCCCGGCCAGGCGCCGAGCCGCTCGCGCCCGTACCGGTACGCGCCGCCCGACTCGGGGTACCGGGCGGCGAGTTGCGCCGTCGAACCCGCGTTCGCCCACGCGACGAGCGCCGCCAGGGCGAGCGCCACGATCAGGGCGTCGCCGGCGGCCGCGGCGGCGGGTGCGAACACCGCGAACACACCGGCGCCGATCATCGATGCGAGGCCGATGACGACGGCGTCGCCGAGGCCGAGGCGTCGGGCGAGGGCGGCCGGCGGGGTGGTCATGGCGGCAGGGTACCGGGTCGCGGTGACCCGTTCGGGTCGCGGGCGGATGCCCCGTAGGATCCCTGCATGACCCAGCCCTCGCACGCCGCCGTCGACCGCGTCGCCGCCGCCCTCGCCGAGCAGGGCGTCGAGCCCCGGATCACCTGGTTCGACGACGCCGTCACGACCGCGCAGCTCGCCGCCGACGCCCTCGGCATCGAGGTCGGCCAGATCGCGAACTCGCTGGTGTTCACGATCGACGACGAGCCGATCCTCGTGCTCACCTCGGGCGCGCACCGGGTCGACACCGAGTGGCTGGGGGAGCAGCTCGGCGGTACCATCCGCCGCGCCTCGAAGGAGGTCGTGAAGGACGCGACCGGCCAGGTCATCGGCGGCGTCGCACCCGTCGGCCATCCGGCGCCGGTGCGCACGGTCGTCGACACGATGCTCGCCGAGCACGACGTCGTCTGGGCCGCGGCCGGTCACGCCAAGACGGTGTTCCCGACGACCTTCGACGAGCTCGTGCGGATCACGGGCGGAACCCCGCACGCGGTCGAGCCGGGCGCTGATGCCGCGACCGACGCGGATGCCGCGACCGACGCGGATGCCGCGACCGACGCGGATGCCGCGACCGACGCCGGGGCGGCGTAGCCGGAGGCATCCGCCCCGCCGCTCCGACCGACCCCGCTACGCGTCGCGCCGGGCGCCCGCGCTCGCCTGCTCGGTGAAGATCACCGGCTCGCCGAAGCCGTGCTCGGCGAAGGCGGCGCGCACCGCGGCGGTGAGCTCGGCGACGCGGTCGTCGGCGACGAGCGCGATCACCGAGCCGCCGAAGCCGCCGCCGGTCATGCGCGCACCGACCGCCCCGTTCGCCTGCGCGGTCGCCGCGGCCAGGTCGATCTCGGGCACCGTGATCTCGAAGTCGTCGCGCATGGAGGCGTGCGACGCGTCGAGCAGCGGGCCGATCGCGCCCGGGCCCTGCTCGCGCAGGGTGCGGACGGTGTCGAGCACGCGCCGGTTCTCGGTGAGGATGTGGCGGACCCGACGGAAGGTCTCGTCGTCGAGCACGGCCCGGGCGCGGTCGAGGTCGTCGACGTCGAGGTCGCGCAGCGACGAGACGCCGAGCCCGCGCGCGCCGGCCTCGCAGGAGGCGCGCCGCGCCGCGTAGCCGCCGGTCGCGTGCGCGTGGGTGACCTTCGTGTCGATCACGAGGAGCGAGAGGCCCTCGGCCGTGAAGTGCAGCGGGATCACCTCGGCGTCGAGGCTGCGGCAGTCGAGGAAGACGGCCGAGTCGGGCTCGCTGAGCAGCGACGCCGACTGGTCGAGGATGCCGGTCGGTGCGCCGACGACCTCGTTCTCGGCGAGCTGTCCGACCTTCGCCAGCGTGGGCCGATCCAGGCCGAGGCCCCAGTGCTCGTCGAGCGCGAGCGCGACGGCGCTCTCGAGGGCGGCCGACGACGAGAGGCCGGCGCCGACGGGCACGTCGCTCGTGATGAACAGGTCGACGCCGCGGACGTGCCCGAGGTCGGCGCCGAAGCGCCCGAGGGCCCAGGCGACGCCGAGCGGGTAGGCCGCCCAGCCGTCGACGGCGTGCGGCGCGAGGTCGTCGAGGTGGATCTCGACCGGGTCGGGCGCGAACGAGGTGGCGACCCGGATGACCCGGTCGGCCCGGTCGCCGAGGGCGACCCAGGTGCGCTCGGCGATGGCGAACGGGAACACGAACCCGTCGTTGTAGTCGGTGTGCTCGCCGATCAGGTTCACGCGGCCGGGCGCCGACCAGACGCCGACGGGCGCGTGGCCGTAGTACTCGGTGAACAGCTGCTGCGTGCCGGCGGCGTCGCTCATGCACTGACCCTCTCGATCGCGGCGCGGAGCGCCTCTGCCTGCGTCTCCGGGGGGACGTCCCCGATCCATGCGCCCATCGCGGCCTCCGAGCCGGCGAGGAACTTCAGCCGGTCGGCGGCGCGCCGCGGGCTGGTGAGCTGCATCGACAGCCGCACCTCGTCGCGGCGCTCGTGCACCGGCGCCTGGTGCCAGGCGGCGATGTACGGCGTGGGGGTGTCGTAGAGGGCGTCGACGCCCCGCAGGACCCGCAGGTACACGCTCGCGAGCTCGTCGCGCTCCTCGAGGGTCGTCTCGGCGAGGTCGGGCACGTGGCGGTGCGGCACGAGGTGGATCTCGATCGGCCAGCGCGCGGCGAACGGCACGTACGCGCTCCAGTGCTCGCCGCGCAGCAGCACGCGCGGGCCGGCGAGCTCGCTCGCGATGGTGTCGGCCACGAGGGTGGGCCCGTACGCGTCGATGGCGTCGAGCAGGCGCTGCGTGCGCGGGGTCACGTACGGGTACGAGTAGATCTGGCCGTGCGGATGCCCCAGCGTCACGCCGATGGCCTCGCCGCGGTTCTCGAAGGGGAAGACCTGCTGCACGCCTGGCAGCGCCGAGAGCTCGGCGGTGCGGTGCGCCCACGCCTCGATCACGGTGCGGGCGCGCGAGACGCTCTGCGTGCCGAAGGAGCCCTCGTGCTCGGGGCTGAAGCACACGACCTCGCAGCGCCCGACCGAGGGCAGCGTGCGCTCGATGCCGACCGCGCGGGTGTCGGCGAGGGCCGCGGCGGGGTCGAACGCGTCGTCGGCGAGGGTGGGCCCGAAGGAGGGGGAGCGGTTCTCGAAGACGGCGACGTCGTACGTCGACGGGATCTCCGACGGGTTGCCCTCGGACTGCGGGGCGAGCGGGTCGAGGTTCGCCGGCGGCAGGAACACGCGGTTCTGGCGCGCGGCGGCGATCGAGATCCAGTCGCCGGTCAGCGGGTCCTGCCGCATGTGCGCGGTGGCCGGGCGCGGGTCGAGGGCGCGCGCGTCGACGGCGCGCTCGGCGCCGAGCGTGGTGTCGGCGTCGTCGAAGTAGATGAGTTCGCGGCCGTCGGCGAGACGCGATCGGCGCACGGCGATGCGGGGGTCGTTCACACGCTGCACGATACGCGCCTTTCGTTTTGCAAACAACTCGGTTTCGTATTGCAAAGCGGCAGGGCGCGCGGGAGAATGCGGGGGTGTCCCAGCCCGTCGACTCCGCCAGCCGCCGCCAGCTCGCCCTCGCGATGGTCGGCGACCGCGGATTCGTGCGGGTGGCCGACCTCGCCGTCGCCTTCGGCGTCACGCCCGTCACCGCCCGGGCCGACCTCGACGCCCTCGAGCGCGCCGGCGCGATCCGGCGCGTCCACGGCGGTGCCGTGCCAGCCGCGGGCGGCCCCGAGGGGGCCCGACCCGATCGCGAGCCCAGCTTCGAGGAGGCCCTCGAGACGCGCGTGCGCCCCAAGCGCGCCATCGGCGCGGCCGCCGCCGACCTCGTGCGCAGCGGCCAGAGCATCCTGCTCGACGTCGGCACCACGACGCTCCAGGTCGCTCGGGCGCTCCGGGCGCGCACCGACCTCGAGGACCTCACGGTCTTCACCAACGGCCTCTCGATCGCCCTCGAGCTCGAGCCCGAGATCCCGCGGTTCACGGTCGTCGTCACCGGCGGCACGCTGCGCCCCAAGCAGCACTCGCTGGTGCATCCGCTCGCGCACTCCATGCTCGACGACATCCACGTCGACCTGACGATCCTCGGCTGCAACGGCGTCGACGCGGTGCGCGGGGTGACGAACGCGAACCTCCCCGAGGCCGAGGTGAAGGCGCTCATGCTCCATGCGGGCGCGCGCACCGCGGTCGTGGCGGATGCGTCGAAGCTCGGCGAGGTGCACCTCGGCCGCATCGCCGCCATCGACGAGGTCGACCTGCTCGTCACCGACGACCAGGCCCCCGAGCTCCTCGTCGGCGAGCTCGAGGCCGCCGGACTGGCCGTCCGCATCGCCCCGCAGCCGACGCCCTAGAGTGGTCTCCATGACCTTGCCGACCGGCGAACAGTACGTCCTCGAGACCTCCACGTCGAGCGGTGACCTGCAGGCGACCATCACCGCGGTCGCCGCGGCCATCCGCACCCTGACCATCAACGGCATCGACCTCGTCCCGCCCTACGGCGACGACCAGACGCCGCCCTCCGGCGCCGGCATCGTGCTCGTGCCCTGGCCGAACCGCATCCGCGACGGCCGGTGGACGCACGACGGCGTCGAGCAGCAGCTCGCGATCACCGAGCCGAAGCTGAACAACGCCATCCACGGCCTGCTCCGCTACACCGAGTACCGCGAGGTCGAGCGCGACCGCGACTCGGTGACGCTCGCGGCGACCGTGTACCCGCAGGCCGGCTACCCCTACCTCCTCCAGACCGCCGTGACGTACGAGCTCGTCTCCGACGGCCTCCGCGTCACGCACCACCTCGAGAACCAGGGCGGCGAGGCCGCGCCGTTCGCCGTCGGCACCCACCCGTTCGTGAAGATCGGCGGCGTGCCGACCGAAGACCTCGTGCTCCGCCTCGACGCGGCCAGCCACATCGAGGTCGACGACCGGCTGCTGCCGACCGGCGAGGTGCCCGTCGACGGCACCGAGTGGGACTTCCGCGAGGGCCGCCGGGTCGGCGACGTCTCGCTCGACGACGCGTTCGGCGAGCTCGCCAGCGACGACGGCGGCATCATCGAGCACACCCTCACCGCACCCGACGGTCGCACCGTCTCGGTGTGGAGCGAGGAGGAGTTCGCGTTCGTGCAGGTGTACACGACCCGCGAGTTCCCCGGCGAGGGCGGCGACGTCGCGATCGCCGTCGAGCCGATGACCGCGCCCGCCGAGGCCTTCAACTCGGGCCGCGGGCTGCGCTGGCTCGACCCGGGCGAGGCCTGGCAGGGCACCTGGGGCATCCGCTTCAACGGCTTCACCGCCGAGTGAGCCGCGCGTGCGCGGCGGCGACGCCGCGCACGCCGGGCATTCCCCGTCCGCGCCTCAGCGGGCGCAGGAGCCCGAGTCGACCGCCTCGCTGAGCGAGGTCGCCGACTGGGCCAGGGGCGCGAGCGTCGTGACCGGGATGGCGAAGCCGACCGAGGCGACCGAGTCGCTCTTGGCGAACACGACCCCGCCGACCAGGCCGTCGCCGGTGAGCACCGGGCCGCCCGAGTTGCCGTGGTCGACCCGCGCGGCGAGCGTCATCACGTCGCGCGTCGACGGCACGCCGTCGGTCGAGATCGACAGCGGCGACGTGCCCACGACCGTCGCCGGGCGCAGCTGGAACGGGCCGCCGAACGGATAGCCGGCGATGGCCGCCTCCGCATCGACGCCCGGCGGGTCGGCGAGCCCCAGCGGGGCGACGTCGAACCCGTCGACGGCGATGAGGGCGAGGTCCTGGTCGACGTCGTACGCGACCACGCGGCCCGCGGCCACGGCGCCGCCCGGCGCCTCGACCATCGGCTCGTCCACCCCGGCGACGACGTGCGCGTTCGTGACGATCCGGTCGGGCGCGACGACGAAGCCCGATCCGGCCAGGCTCGACCCGCACTCGAACGCGGTGCCCGTGATCCGCACGACCGACGCGGTCGCGGCGAGGATCTCCGGGTCGGTCACGTCGCCGGTCGGGGCATCCGGGGCCACCGTCGGGCCGTCGAGCACGCTGACGAGCCAGGGCAGGCCGCCGCCGACGACGCTCGACCGCAGCTCCGCCATGAGGCTGCGCGCCGGCGCCGGCGCCACCTGCTCGAGCCCGGTCAGGATGCGCGAGCCCGCGAGCGCGGGAGACAGCACGGGGATGCCCATCGCCGCGACGCCCGTGCCGACGAGCACGACGACGAACGCGGTGACGAGGAAGTTGCCGATCGCCCCGAGCACCCGGTCGACCGGACCGAGCTTGACCGCGGCGGCGCCGCTCCGCAGCACCCGCCCGATGGCGGCGCCGACGGAGGCGCCCGTCACGAGCAGCACGATCGCGGTGGCGATCGCGGCTGCCGTGCGCCACTCCGGCGCCGGCACGAGCGAGGCGACCCAGGGCATCGCGAACCACGCGGCGATGCCGCCGGCGATGAGCCCGGCGAGGCCGGCCGCGGTGCGCAGCAGGCCCGCGCGATAGCCGTTCACGAGGGCGCCGATGAGGACGAGCACGAGGACCACGTCCACGACGATGCTCCAGCCCATCGAGGCGCTCCTCACTCGAGCCCTCGGGCGGGGCTCGGAGCCCCAGCCTGACGGATCCGCCTCCGCATCCGCTGTGACCGGCCGTCGGATCGTCGGAAGTCGACAACCCGTTGGGTTCGCCGATCGCCGTCGGCTACAGTCCTGACTGCCCCGCCCGGGGCAGCCAGCACACGACGAGGAGTGACGGATGCGCGTCGGGATGTTCCTGAACTACGCCGGAGGGTTCCGCGAGGCCGCCGACGAGGTCGCCGAGCTCGAGGCATCCGGCATCGACCTCATCGTCGTGCCCGAGGCCTACTCCTTCGACGCGGTCAGCCAGCTCGGGTTCCTCGCCGCGCGCACCGAGCGGATGCGCCTCATGAGCGGCATCCTGCAGCTCTACACCCGCACGCCCACCCTCACGGCCATGACGGCCGCGGGCCTCGACTACGTCTCCGACGGCCGGTTCGAGCTCGGCATCGGCGCCTCCGGGCCGCAGGTCATCGAGGGCTTCCACGGCGTGGCCTACGACGCGCCGCTGGGCCGCACGCGCGAGCTGGTCGAGGTGTGCCGGCAGGTGTGGCGCCGCGAGCCCGTCGTGCACCAGGGTCGCCACTACCGGATCCCGCTGCCCGAGGGGGAGGGGACGGGGCTCGGCAAGCCGCTGAAGCTCATCAACCACCCGGTGCGCGAGCGCATCCCGATCACCATCGCCGCCCTCGGCGCCAAGTCGGTCGAGCAGACCGCCGAGATCGCCGACGGCTGGCTGCCGATGTTCTTCCACCCCGGTCGTGCGCGCGACGTGTGGGGAGAGGCCCTCGCCGCCGGCGCCGCGCGCCGCTCCGCCGACCTCGCGCCGCTCGACGTGTTCGCGAGCCCGGCGCTCGCGATCACCGACCGCCCCGAGGACGTGCTGCCCCTCGTGAAGCCCCAGCTCGCCCTGTACATCGGCGGCATGGGCGCCCGAGGCAAGAACTTCTACAACGACCTCGTCGCCGGCTACGGCTTCGCCGACGACGCGGCGCGCATCCAGGAGCTCTACCTCGCCGGTCGTCGCGACGAGGCCATCGCCGCCGTGCCCGACGAGCTCGTGCGGGCCATCTCGCTCATCGGCCCGGCGGCGGAGGTCGCCGAGCGCGCGCAGGCGTTCGCCGACGCGGGCGTCACGACCCTCGCCGTCGCGCCGCTCGCCCGCGACTCGCGGGAGCGCGTCGCGCTCATGGCCGGGTTCCGCCGACTCGTCGGCTGAGGGACCGGCCTCGAGCCGGGACTGGTGCAATCCCGCACCTCCGACTAGCGTGAGAGGCCAGCACACGGGGTCGTGTGCTGAGGGGAACCTTTGGGGAGGAGCCGCTGGGAGGGACTGTCGAGTCGGGCAGGACACGGGGCGAGCGACGCCCGGTTCCCGCCGCAACGAACCGACAGCCCCCCGGGCGGTGCCCCGATGATCGTAGCGGCGCACGTGCACGCGGCGCGGCGCGGCTCGGCGCGACACGCACAGCGCGAGACGCACAGCGCGACACGCGCTGGACGCGCGAGGCGTGCGCATCGCAGGACGCGCCTCGCTCGAATCAAGTGGTGCCCCCACAGGGACTCGAACCCTGGACCCACGGATTAACCTGCTGCACCGGGTCTCCCCGGCCACCGCGCAGCGCGCGGCTTGCAGTCTGGACTATCTCACCACCTTCGACCGGATCGTTCAGGTGCGCCGCGTGTAGTCTCTGAGGTTCCCTTGCGGTTACCTGCTGATTGCCCAATCCGGCGCGATTGTCACTGCCTCCTCGTGGGTGGCGAGTACGGCCGGCTCTCAGGGTGTCCCAGCATATAGCGGCGTTCATTCGGCGCATTTCGGCGCCGACGCTCCATTTTTTGTTGTTGAAGTCCGTTGCTCTAACCAACTGAGCTATAGGGGCGGAATCACCCTAACAGGCACCGTGCCGCCGGGCCGAGTCGCTCCCGCCCGGGCGGTGTCGTCGGGGGATCGGAGTAGGGTTTCCGGGATGGCCGCCGACTTCCACCGCCCCACGCGCTTCCCTCCGGGCATGTTCGAGGACTTCCTCGGCGGCCAGGATCCGGCCCAGCTGAGCCGCGTCGCCCACGACACGGCCGCGGCACTGCTCGCCCGGGTGCGCGACGATCCCGACCCCGAGGTGGTCGAGCGGCTGGTCTCGTACACCGACCGGCACGGCATCGACGCGATCGCCGAGCTGTGGTCGCAGGCCTCCGCCAAGAGCCTGCCGGGCGCGCTGTGGCGCATCTACCTGCTGCGCACCCTGATCCGGCAGGACCCGGCCGGCATCGCCCTGGCGTACCAGCGCGGCGCGGCGGTGTCGCGCACGATCGACCAGGTCGTGGCGGGCGCGGTGCAGCCGACCGGTCCCGACGAGGTGCGCGACCTCGCCGACCGCATCCTGCGCGGCGCGTTCGCCGGCGACTTCGCGGTCGCGCTCGAGCGTGCGGCCGCGTTCTGCCGGGTGGTGGCGGCCGGTACCGCCGACCTCGCCGACGATGCGGACGCCGCGGATCGCGTGGCCCCCGAGCGCAGCGCCGACCTCACCCGCCGGGCCCTGCGGCTCGTCGAGCTGGGCGACGAGCTGATGAGCTGCGCGAAGCTCTGGCGGCACGAGTCGCTCGACTGAGGCGCGGGCGGCCGGAATACCCGCGGGCACCGGTCCGTTAGACTGTGATGGCCGGGCCGCAGTAACCCCGGGCTCCAAAATTCGCCGCTCCGAGCGGCCTCGCGCCGAGAGGCGTTTCTGCGGCCCGGTACTTCCGTCTCCGGGGGTCGCCTAGCATCGGAGCATGCCCGATTCGGTGACCTTCCTGATCGACCCGCTCCCCGCCGATGCGACCGAGGTCGACCTGTCCGGCACGTTCCGCGCCGTCGACGCGTCCGAACCCGCGCTCCGCGTCGGCGAGCTGTCGACCCAGCGCGGCGACGGCATCTTCGAGACGATCGGCCTGGTCGACGGGCACGCGCAGGAGGTCGGCCCGCACCTCGAGCGCCTACGCAACTCGGCGCGCATCTGCGAGCTGCCCGAGCCGAACCGGGCCCAGTGGGAGGCCGCCATCGCCCGCGCGGTCGCCGCGCTGCCGGCCACCGGGGAGTTCGCGATCAAGCTCGTGCTGAGCCGCGGCGTCGAGCACGGGCCGACGCCGACCGCCTGGCTGCACGCCGGGCCCGCCAAGGACTCGACGCCCGCCCGCGAGGGAGGCATCCGCGTGGTGACGCTCGACCGCGGGTACGACCGCGGGGCCGCCGAGCGCGCGCCCTGGCTGCTGCTCGGCGCGAAGACGCTGTCGTACGCCGTGAACATGGCCGCGCTGCGCGAGGCCGCCCGCCGCGGCGCCGACGACGCGATCTTCCTGTCGTCCGACGGGTTCGTCATGGAGGGGCCGACGTCGAGCGTCATCCTGCGCTTCGGTGACCGCTACGCGACGCCGGCGCCGACCGGCGCGATCCTGGCCGGCACGACCCAGCAGAGCCTCTTCGAGCACCTCCGGGCGGGCGGTGCCGAGGTCGAGGAGCGCGACATCCGCGCCGAGGAGTTGCGCGAGGCGGATGCCGCGTGGCTGGTGTCGAGCGTGCGCATGGCCGCCGGCCTCCGCGAGCTCGACGGTGAGCCGTACCCCTTCGACGCCGACGCCACGCGCGCCTTCAACGCGTACCTGCTGAGCCCGCGCGACTGACGCGCACCGCCGACGACGCCCGCCCAGCACCCGCCGGGCGCTGCGATCCGCGCGGAGACGACGGATGCCCCGGGCACTCGCCCGGGGCATCCGCTCACGCCGTGCCGCCCGCCGCAGCGGGCGCGACGATCACCCGAAGCGACCCGAGACGTAGTCCTCGGTCGCCTGCACGCTCGGCTTCGAGAAGATCGTGGTGGTGTCGTCGTACTCGATGAGGTTGCCCGGCTTGCCGGTGCCGGCGATGTTGAAGAACGCCGTCTTGTCGCTCACGCGCGACGCCTGCTGCATGTTGTGGGTCACGATCACGATCGTGTACTCCTGCTTGAGTTCCTCGATGAGGTCCTCGATCGCGAGGGTCGAGATCGGGTCGAGGGCCGAGCACGGCTCGTCCATGAGGATGACCTCGGGGGAGACCGCGATCGCGCGGGCGATGCAGAGGCGCTGCTGCTGGCCGCCCGACAGGCCCGAGCCCGGGCGGTCGAGGCGGTCCTTGACCTCGTTCCAGAGGTTCGCGCCGCGCAGCGAGCGCTCGACCAGGTCGTCGGCGTCCGACTTCGAGATGCGCTTGTTGTTCAGGCGCACGCCGGCGAGCACGTTCTCCTTGATCGACATCGTCGGGAACGGGTTCGGCCGCTGGAACACCATGCCGACCTGCCGGCGCACGAGCACCGGGTCGACGCCGGGACCGTACAGGTCGTTGCCGTCGATGCGCACGCTGCCCTCGACGCGGGCGCCGGGGATCACCTCGTGCATGCGGTTCAGCGTGCGGAGGAAGGTCGACTTGCCACAGCCCGAGGGGCCGATGAACGCGGTGACCGTCCGCGGCTCGATGTCGAGGGTGATGCCCTCGACGGCCAGGAAGTTGCCGTAGTAGACGTTGAGGTCGTTGACTTCGATGCGCTTGGACACGGATACCTTCGGTTCGCTTCGGTGGGGTCGGGGGTCTCGGATGCCTCGTCAGCGCCCGGTCTTCGGGGAGAAGGCCTTGGCGACGATGCGGGCGATGACGTTGAGCAGGGCGACGATGAGGATGAGCGTGAGCGCACCCGCCCAGGCCCGGTCGATGTAGGCCTGCGTGTCGGTGCCCTGGTTCATGTACTGCGTGTACACGAACACGGGCAGCGTCATCATGCGCTCGGAGAACAGGTTGTAGTTCATGCTCGTCGTGAAGCCCGCGATGATGAGCAGCGGGGCCGTCTCGCCGATGACGCGGGCGATCGAGATCATGATGCCGGTGATGATGCCCGCGATCGAGGTGGGCAGCACGACCTTCAGGATCGTGAGCCACTTCGGCACGCCGAGGGCGTACGACGCCTCGCGGAGTTCGTTCGGCACGAGCTTCAGCATCTCCTCGGAGGAGCGCACGACGACGGGGATCATCAGCACCGACAGCGCGACCGCGCCGCCGAGGCCGCTGCGGTAGCCCGGGTCGCCCGTGATGAGGGCGAACAGCGCGAAGGCGAACAGGCCCGCGACGATCGACGGGATGCCCGTCATGACGTCGACGAAGAACGTGATCGCGTGCTTCAGCCGGCCGCGGCCGTACTCGACGAGGTAGAGCGCGGTGAGCAGGCCCACCGGCACCGAGATGAGGGTCGCCGCGCCGGTGATGAGCAGGGTGCCCATGATCGCGTGCAGCGCGCCGCCGCCGGCGCCGACGACGTTGCGCATCGACTGGGTGAAGAACGCGACGTCGAAGCGCGGCAGGCCGTTCACGACGGTCGTGAACGCGACCGAGATGAGGGGCAGCAGGGCGATCGTGAACGCCGTCGCGACGAGCGCGGTGACGAGGCGGTCGGCGGCCTTGCGCGGGCCCTCGATGAGGCGCGACACGACCCAGATCACGATGCCGTACAGGATCACGCCGAAGAACACGGCGCCGGCGATGTTGAACTCCGAGCCGTCGGCCGCGGCGAGGATGGCGAAGAACGCCGAGGTCACCGCGAAGCTGCCGAGCAGCACGCCGAGCGGCGCGAACCGGGGGAGCTTCCCGGCGGTCAGGGAGTTGGCGATGGCGGGCGGGGTGGAGCCGCCGACGGGCGTCTTCCGGGGAGTTGCGGTGAGGCTCATCAGTTCGCTCCCGAGAATTCCTTGCGGCGCTCGACGATCCAGCGCGCGAGCATGTTGACCGCGAGGGTGATGACGAACAGCACCAGGCCCGTCGCGATGAGGATGTTGACCCCGATGTCGTGCGCCTCGGGGAAGTTGAGGGCGATGTTGCCGGCGATGGTGTTCGGGTTCTGCGACGTCAGCACCGCGAAGCTGATGAGCGACGCGGGCGAGAGCACCATCGCCACGACCATCGTCTCGCCGAGCGCGCGACCGAGGCCGAGCATGGCGGCCGAGACGATGCCCGGGCGGCCGAACGGCAGCACCGCGAGCTTGATCATCTCCCATCGGGTCGCGCCGAGCGCGAGCGCGGCCTCCTCGTGGAGCACCGGGGTCTGCAGGAAGACCTCGCGGGAGAGGGCGGTGATGATCGGCAGCACCATGACGGCGAGCACGATGGCGACGGTGAGGATGGTGCGGCCGGTGCCGGACGCCGGCGGGGCGAAGAGCGGGAACCAGCCGAACCACTCGGTGAGGCTGGTCCACAGGGGCTGCACGGCCGGCGCGAGGACGGTGATGCCCCAGAGGCCGAACACGACCGACGGCACCGCCGCGAGCAGGTCGATGACGTAGCCGAGGCCCTGCGCGAGTCGGCGCGGGGCGTAGTGCGAGATGAAGAGGGCGATGCCGAGTGCGATCGGCACCGCCATGAGGAGCGCCAGGAAGGCCGCCCAGATCGTGCCGAAGACGAACGGCACGACGTACTGCCAGAAGCTCTCCGCGTCGCCCTTGAACGCCGCGGGCTCCGCGGTGAACGCGGGCATCGACTGGGCGACGAGGAACGCCGCGACCGCGGCGAGGGTGACGAGGATCAGGATGCCCGCGATCAGCGTCGACTTGGAGAAGATCGTGTCTCCGAGTCGCTGCTTCACGGTCCTCGCGGGGGCTGCCGCCTCCGCCGGGGCTGTCGTCATGGCCGGGGTCTCCCTGGTCGGTTGGAACGTGGGGGCCGGTCGCCGGTGACGACCGGGTGCCCGGCCCGGGTCCCGCGAGGCGGGACCCGGACCGGGCGCGGGGTGTTACTTGACGGTG
Organism: Agromyces sp. MMS24-K17; assembly: GCF_043950245.1. Classification (GTDB taxonomy): domain Bacteria; phylum Actinomycetota; class Actinomycetes; order Actinomycetales; family Microbacteriaceae; genus Agromyces. The sequence continues at coordinate 2,017,118 of NZ_CP171640.1, forward strand.
GCGATCGCCGCGGCGACCTTCTCCGACAGCTCGGCCGAGAGCGGCGCGGAGCCGGCCTGCTCGGCCGCGGTGGCCTGGCCCTCCTCGCTGGCGAGGTAGGTCACGTAGGCCTTGACGAGCTCGCCCTGGGCGGCGTCGGCGTACTCCTGGCAGACGATCGCGTACGAGACGAGCACCAGCGGGTAGTGCGACGGGTCGGTCGTCTTGCGGTCGAGCGCGATGGCGAGGTCGTTCGCCTCGCGGCCCTCGACGAGCGGCGACTCGGCGACGACGGCGGCAGCCGCCTCGGCGGTGTAGCCGACGAACTCGTCGCCGACCTTGATGTTCGCCACGCCCAGGTCGCCGGCGCGCGACGCGTCGGCGTAGCCGATGGTGTTCACGCCGTTGGTGACGGCGTCGACGACGCCCGAGGTGCCCTGCGCGCCCTCACCGGTCTGGTAGGGGAACGGGTCGGCCGGCTTCTGGTCCCACACCTCGGGGGCGTTCTGGTTCAGGTAGTCGGCGAAGTTCTTCGTCGTGCCCGAGTCGTCCGAGCGGTGCACCGCGGTGATCGTCGCGGCCGGCAGGGTCGCCTGCGTGTTGAGCGCGGCGATCGCCGGGTCGTTCCAGGTGGTGATGTCGCCCTTGAAGATCTTGGCGAGGGTGGCGGCGTCGAGGTTGAGCTCGTCCACGCCCTCCACGTTGAAGATCACGGCGATCGGCGAGATGTAGACCGGGAGGTCGATCGCCTTCGTATCGGGGGCGCAGGAGGCGAACTCGCCCGCCAGCTCCTCGTCGTTCAGGGCCGAGTCGGAGCCGGCGAAGTCGGTGCCGCCGGCGATGAAGGTCTCGCGACCGGCGCCCGAGCCGGACGGGTCGTAGTTGATCGTGACGTCGGGGTTGGCGGTCTGGAAGGCGGCCACCCAGGCCTCCTGGGCCGAACCCTGCGACGAGGCGCCGGCGGCGTTGATGGTGCCCGAGAGCGACGAGGCGGACTCGCTCGGCTCGGTGGCCGAGCCCTCGTTCGCGGCACAGGAGGTGAGCGCGAGGGCGGCGGCTGCGGCGATGACGACGGGCACGCCGAAACGCTTGAGGTTCACGTGATTCCCTTCCGGGGTTCCGATTGCAGGTTGCGGGCCGGTGCTCGGCCCGACTGCGACGGTAGGCGGCTTCGCTTACGAGCTTCCCCCGCGATGGTGAACGGCGGGTGAACGGCGGCTTGCGACTCGGAAGGGTGCCCCGGTGGTGGCGCGCCGCGCTCAGGGGCGCGGGGCGTGCGTCTCGATCGCGATGATGCCCGAGCTCGGGTTCGTCGCCGACAGGTGCACCACGCTGTACGCGCCCGGCTCGAGCAGCGCGGCGTCGTCGACGTACGGGCCGAGGGGCGTGCCGGTCGCCAGCGCGACCTCGCGCACGAGTTCGCTCATGAGCGGCCGGTGCCCGCAGACGACGGCCGTCTTGCCGACGCGCACGCGCTTGCCGATGACCCGGCGCACCTCGGCGCGGCCCTCGTCCCACGCGTCCTGGCTGATGCCGTCGTCGCGCTTCACCTCGAGGCCGATGGCCGCGGCGAGCGGCATGACGGTCGCGACGCAGCGGACGGCCGGGCTCGTGACGATCCGCTTCGGCCGCCAGGCCGGCAGCACGTCGACGAGCGCGGTCGCCTCGTCGACGCCGCGCTCCGCGAGCGGCCGGGTCGCGTCGGGGCGGCCCTTCCACTGCGACCGGTCGACGGCCTTGCCGTGCCGGAGCAGGATCAGCGCGAACGTGTGCGTGACGCCCTGCTCGACGAGTTCGGCGAACCGCTCGAGGATCCGCACGTCGGGCTCGTACGTGAGGTAGGCGCGGGCTCGCTTGATGGTCACCCACTCGATCGCGGCGACCTCGGAGTTCGGCCGGAACGTCGAGCGCAGCACCGCGCCCTCCGTGACCTCGGCCGCCCAGTAGTGCACGACCTTGTCGCGGCCGCTCGGCATCTTGTAGCGCGACTCGCCGAGCGGCACGCCGAGGGCCACCGACAGCCCGGTCTCCTCGGCGATCTCGCGCACCGCGGTCTGCGGGAGCACCTCGCCGGGGTCGACCTTGCCCTTCGGGATCGTGACGTCGCCGTACGCGGTGCGATGGATCACCAGCACGTGGAGTCGCCCGTCGATCAGGCGCCAGCAGACGGCGCCCGCGGCGTACACCGCGGTCTCGACCGCCCGCGTCATCGACGGTTCCCCGGCCGGGTCCGGTGGGCCGTGCGCTGCATGAGGCGGTTCTGCAGGTCGTCGAGCGGATGCCCCGCCTCGTCGACGGAGTGCCGCGTCCACGTGCCGTCGCCGTCGAGCCACCACGAACTGGTGCGCTCGTCGAGGGCGAGGTCGAAGAACCCGGCGACCTCGTCGAGGTGGTCGGGGTCGACCAGGCGCACGAGGGCCTCGACGCGGCGGTCGAGGTTGCGGTGCATCATGTCGGCCGAGCCGATGTAGACCTGCGGGTCGCCGTCGTTCGCGAACGAGAAGACGCGGGAGTGCTCGAGGTACCGGCCGAGGATGGAGCGGACGGTGATGTTCTCGCTGAGCCCCGGGATGCCGGGTCGCAGGCTGCAGATGCCGCGCACCCACACCTCGACCGGGACGCCCGCGTTCGAGGCGCGGTAGAGCGCGTCGATGATGGCCTCGTCGACCATCGAGTTCACCTTGATCCGGATGCCACTCGGCTTGCCGGCCTTCGCGTTGCGGGTCTCGACCGCGATGAGCTTCAGCAGGCCCTTGCGCAGGTGCAGCGGGGCCACGAGCAGGCGCTTGAACTTCTTCTCGATCGCGTAGCCGCTGAGCTCGTTGAAGAGGCGGGTGAGGTCCTTGCCGACCTGGTCGTCGGCGGTGAGGAGGCCGAGGTCCTCGTAGATCCGGCTCGTCTTCGGGTTGTAGTTGCCGGTGCCGACATGGCTGTAGTGGCGCAGCTGGCCCTTCTCCTGCCGGATCACGAGCGCGAGCTTGCAGTGCGTCTTGAGCCCCACGAGCCCGTAGACCACGTGCACGCCGGCCTTCTCGAGCTTGCGCGCCCAGGTGATGTTCGCGGCCTCGTCGAAGCGGGCCTTGATCTCGACGAGCGCGAGCACCTGCTTGCCGGCCTCGGCCGCGTCGATGAGCGCCTCGACGATCGGGCTGTCGCCCGAGGTGCGGTAGAGCGTCTGCTTGATGGCGAGCACGTCGGGGTCGGCCGCGGCCTGCTCGAGGAAGGCCTGCACGCTCGTCGCGAACGACTCGTACGGGTGGTGCAGCAGCACGTCCTTGCGCGCGATCGCGCGGAAGATGTCGGCCCGCTGGTTCGGCTCGCCGGGCAGCAACTGGGCGTTCGTCGTCGGCACCTGCGTCGGGTAGTGCAGGTCGGGCCGGTCGATGCGCGAGAGGTCGAACAACCCGCCGAGGTCGAGCGGTGCGGGCAGCCGGTAGACGTCCTGGGCGCTGATGTCGAGCTCGCGGACGAGCAGGCCGAGCGTGAGCTCGTCCATGTCGTCGGTGATCTCGAGGCGGATGGGCGGCCCGAAGCGGCGGCGCAGCAGCTCCTTCTCGAGGGCCTTGATGAGGTTCTCGGTCTCGTCCTCCTCGATCTCCACGTCCTCGTTCCGGGTGACCCGGAAGATGTGGTGGTCGAGGATCTCCATGCCGGGGAAGAGGTCGCCGAGGTGGTTGGCGATGAGCTCCTCGAGCGCGATGTACCTGGCGTCGTCGACGGTCTCGTCGGGGCTGACCTGCACGAATCGCGGCAGCATCTGCGGCACCTTGACGCGCGCGAACTCCTCGCGGCCGGTGCGGCTGTTCCGGACCCGGACGGCCAGGTTGAGCGAGAGGCCCGAGATGTAGGGGAACGGATGCGCCGGGTCGACGGCGAGGGGCATGAGCACCGGGAAGATCTGCTCGGCGAAGAAGCCGCGCAGGTGGCCGCGCTCGGCCTCGCCGAGCTCGTCCCACGAGACGACGCGGATGCCGGCCTCGGCGAGGGCCGGCTTCACGAGGTCCTGGTACGCGGCGGCGTGGCGGTCCTGCAGCTCGTGCGCCTGCCGGGAGATGTCCTCGAGGACGTCGGAGGGCGACCGGCCCACGTTCGTGGGCACGGCGAGGCCCGTGACGATGCGCCGCTTCAGGCCGGCGACCCGCACCATGAAGAACTCGTCGAGGTTCGACGCGAAGATCGCCAGGAAGTTCGCCCGCTCGAGCACGGGCTGACGCGGGTCCTCGGCGAGCTCGAGCACGCGCTGGTTGAACGCGAGCCAGCTGAGCTCGCGGTCGAGGTAGCGCTCAGCGGGCAGTTCCGGCGCGCCCTCCACGTCGAACGGTTCGAAGTCGTCGTCGAAGTCGCTCGAGGTGAGGTCGTCGTCGAGGGTGTCGGTCATGTGCACATCCTGCCACCGGGAGGTGACGTCGCATCGACCGCCGGGTCACCTGGAAGTGACCGGCGTCCCCTGCTCGTCTTCCTCGTGGACGTTGAATCGGTAGCCGACGTTGCGCACGGTGCCGATGAGGCTCTCGAGGTCGCCGAGCTTGGCGCGCAGGCGTCGCACGTGCACGTCGACCGTGCGGGTGCCGCCGAAGTAGTCGTAGCCCCAGACCTCGCTGAGCAGCTGCTCGCGCGTGAACACCCGCGACGGGTGCGCGGCCAGGAACCGGAGCAGCTCGAACTCCTTGTACGTCAGGTCGAGGGGGCGGCCGTGCACCTTGGCGGAGTAGCTCGCCTCGTCGATCATGACGCCCGAGGTCTGGATCCGCTCGGAGGGGCGCGACGACTGGGCCCGCCCGATCGCGAGCCGGATGCGCGCGTCGAGCTCGGCCGGGCCGGCGCCCTCGAGCACGACGTCGTCGACGCCCCAGTCGGGCGTGACGGCGGTGAGGCCGCCCTCGGTGACGATGAGCACGAGCGGCACCGAGAGCCCGGTGGTCCGCAGGATCTGCGAGAGGGCCTTGGCGCCGGCGAGGTTGGTGCGCGCGTCGAGGAAGACCAGGTCGGATTCGGGCGCTCTGACCAGCTGCTCGGGCGAAGCGGGGATGACCCGCATTCGATGAGTCAGGAGTGACAACGCCGGGAGGACGTCTTCGTCAGCCGCCGGCGACAGGATCAGCAACTGCGCCACGCACACCCTCCAAGGAGTAAGGTGCCGCCCATACTAGCGGGATGCGCACGGTCCTCGTGCGACCGGGGGCGGGAACGGAGCGGCGGACATGGCGGACGGACGGCGGCGGGTCGGATGGATCGGCATCGGCGTGGTGTGGCTCGTCGCGGTGATCGGCGCGGTCCTGGTGCTCGTCGCCGACGCCGGCGGTGCGGCGGTCGGCACGATCGAGGACGGCCCGTACGGCACGTGGGCCGCGCTCGGCGTGGTGTTCGGCACCGCGGTGCTGCTCACCCTCGTCGCGCAGCTGGCCTCGCGGCGGCCCGAGGGCTTCGTGCGCCGTGCGAGCGCATCCGTCGGCGGCGCGGCGGTGGTCGTGGGCGTGGCGGCGCTGGCGGCGATCCCGCTCGGCTGACGGCGTAGACTCGCTGGCATGTCCGAACTCCTCGCGCTCGAACTGCTGTTCATCGGCCTGCTCGGCCTCGCAAGCCTCGCGATCGCGTGGATCAGCGGGGTCGTCGTCTACAAGCTCTTCAAGGGCCAGCGCTAGGCGTCGGTGAAGACGTGGCGATGATCGAGCTGCCCGTCGACCTGCCGGCCGAGCTCGTGCCGCTCTCGTGGCTGATCGGCGTCTGGGAGGGCTCCGGCGTCATCGACTACGCCGTCGGCGACGAGTCCGTCACCCACGAGTTCGGGCAGCGCGTGAGCTTCAGCCACGACGGCCTGCCGTACCTGAACTACACGTCGTACACCTGGCTCTTCCCCGAGGAGGAGGGCGGCGAACCCCGCCCGCTCGCGGCGGAGACCGGGTACTGGCGCCTCGCCCGCCCGCTCGGCGAGGGGGACCCCGGCCCGGCGCTGCTGCCGGGCGTGGGCGAGCGCCCCTTCGCCGACGCCGAGGCGGTCGAGACGCTGCGCAACGAGGCCGGCGGGTTCGACCTCGAGGTCTCCGTCATCCACCCCGGCGGCGTCAGCGAGCTCTACCTCGGCCAGGTGAAGGGGCCGCGCATCGACCTCGCCACCGACGCCGTCATGCGCACGCAGGGCGCCAAGGACTACGCCGCGGCCACGCGCCTGTACGGCCTCGTCGAGGGCCACCTGCTGTGGGCCTGGGACATCGCCGCCCTCGGGCAGGACCTGCGCACGCACGCGTCGGCGCGACTCGCGAAGGCCGACTGATGGCCGCCTCGCCGTTCCTCGCGCTGCACGGCGCCGTCCCGGCGGAGGGCGTCGACGCCGGCGTCGCCGCGCACTACGGCAACCCGATCGTCGAGCAGCGCCGCCTCGAGGCCGGGTCGGCGGTCGTCGACGCCTCCGATCGCGGCATCGTGACCGTCACCGGTCCCGACCGGCTCAGCTGGTTGCACTCGATGGCGAGCCAGGCGCTCGACCGCCTCGCGCCCGGCACGAGCACCGAGACCCTGCTGCTCGACGCGAACGGCCACATCGAGCACGAGGCCCACGTCCTCGACGACGGCGAGACGACCTGGCTGGTCGTCGAGGGGAGCGAGGCATCCGCCCTCGCCGCGTGGCTCGACCGGATGCGCTTCATGCTGCGCGTCGAGGTCGCCGACCGCGGCGAGGAGTTCGCCGTGCTCGCGGCGGCGACGACCGAGGCGCTCGACCGGGCGGCGCCCGCGGCGGCGCCCGCCGGCGTCCCGCTCGACTGGACCGACCCGTGGTCGGAGCCGGGTGGCCACCGGTACGCGTCGGCGGCGGGGCATCCGTCGTCGACCTGGCGCTGGGTCGAGCGGATCGTGCCGCGCGACGCGCTCGCCGAGGCGGCCGCGGCCGTCGAGGCCGGCCGCGTCGAGGTCGCCGGCTCGCTCGCCGCGGAGGCGCTGCGCATCGCGGCGTGGCGTCCGCGCCTCGCGACCGAGGTCGACGAGAAGACCCTCCCGCACGAGCTCGACTGGCTGCAGAGCGCCGTCGACCTGCACAAGGGCTGCTACCGCGGGCAGGAGACGGTCGCGAAGGTGCTGAACCTGGGGCGGCCGCCGCGCCGGCTCGTACTGCTCCACCTCGACGGCAGCGACACCGTGCTGCCCGCGCCCGGGGAGCCGGTCGTCGCGCTGAAGGTGCGGCCGGAGCCCGCCGCGGGCGAGGAGCCCGAGCGCCGCCCGGTCGGGCGCATCACCTCGAGCGCCATGCACCACGAGCTGGGGCCGGTGGCGCTCGCGGTCGTGAAGCGGGCCGTGCCGGCCGGCATCCCGCTCATCGTCGAGAGCCACGGCATCGACGTCGCCGCCGCGCAGGTCGAGATCGTTCCGGCCGACGCCGGCGCGGCCGTCGAGGTGCCCCGCCTGCCGAGGCTCGGCATCCGTCCGTGAGCGACCTGGCGACCCGCGTCGCCACCGGCGGGCGCCGTCTCGCCGAGTCGATCCCCGCGATCCTCCAGATCACGGTCACCGCGGTCGCGGCGTGGGCGTTCGCGCACTACGCGCTCGGACGCGAGCAGCCGCTCATCGCCGCGATCGTCGCCATCACGGCCCTCGGGTTCGTGCGCGACGCCCGCCCGGTTCGGGTGCTCGAGACCGCCGTCGCCATGACCCTCGGCATCGCGCTCGCCGAGGTGCTGTTCCTGGCGTTCGGCGCCGGGGTCGTGCAGTACGCCGTCGCGCTCGCGCTCACCCTGGCGGTCGCGCGGTTCCTCACTGCGAACGCCGCGTTCGCGGTCGCCGCGGCCGTGCAGTGCTCGCTCGTCATGCTCATGCCGCCGCCGGCGGGCGGCCCGTTCCTGCGCACCGTCGACGCGCTCGTCGGCGGGGCGTTCGCGCTGCTCGCGACGGCGCTCATCCCGCGCGACCCGCGGCGGGCGGCGACGCGCGAGGGCCGGCGGCTCATCGAGGACCACGTCGCGGTGCTCTCGCTGCTGGCCGACGCGCTCCGCGCGGGCGACGCCGCGCTCGCGGCCCGGGCGCTGGAGCGGGCGCGGTCGAGCGACTCGCGGGTCGACGCCTGGCGGGCGGAGGTCGAGTCGGGCGTCGCGATCGCCCGGGTCTCGCCGTTCCTCCGGCGCACCCGCTTCGACCTCGCCAGGCAGCGCGACATGGTCGGCAGCCTCGACCTCGCGACCCGCAACCTGCGGATCGTCGCCCGACGGGCGGAGTGGCTCCTCCAGGACGGCACGCCGCGCCCGGCGCTCGCCGAGCTCGACGCGCGCATCGTGCCTGCGCTGGGGTTCCTCGCCGACTCGCTCGGCGACGTCGCGGCGGCGCCGGTCGCGCGTGCGTCCTTCGTCGAGATCCTGCGCCACCTCGACCCCGAGCAGATGCTGCCGGATGCCCCGGCCGGCGATCGCACGGCCGCGCACGCGGTGCGCCCGTACCTGGTCGACCTGCTGACCGCCACCGGCCTCACCGTCGAGCAGGCGCGCACGCACCTGCCCTGAGCCTCAGGCGGCGGGCGCCACCGCGGTCCAGGGGAGCGTGAGCTCGCCGAGCCGCCAGCGGCGGACCCCGCCGAGCACGGGCCATCCGTCGTCCTTCAGCAGGCGCACCGCGCCGATCCAGCGCTGGGAGGGGCCGTAGACCGACAGCGGCGACTGCACCCGCCACGCGCGGTCGAACGCGACGAGCAGCGCGTGCACGTTCTCGCCGGGGACGTTCCGGTGGATGAGCGCCTTCGGCAGCCGCTCGGCCACGACGCTCGGCGCCTCGAGGCCGGCCAGCCGCAGGCTGATCGTGAACGTCGACGGGCCGGATGCCCCGTGCCCGACCCAGCTCGAGATGCGACCCAGTTCGTCGCAGGTGCCCTCGACGAGCAGCCCGCCGGGCGCCAGCCGCTCGGCCATGCGGGGCCACGCCCACGCGACGTCGGCCTCGTCGTACTGGCGCAGCACGTTGAACGCGCGGATCACCGCCGGGCGGCGCCCGCCCGGCACCGGCACCTCGAAGCCGCCGAGCCCGAACGACACGGCGAGTCCGGTGGGGAAGTGCGTGCGGCCGGCCCGCACCTCGGCGAGCTGGGCGCGAGCGCCCGCGACGCGCGCCGGGTCGATCTCCAGTCCGAGCACCTCCACGTCGGGGCGCGCCCGCCCGAGGCGCACCGCCAGCTCGAACGCGGTCACCCCGCTGGCGCCGTAGCCGAGGTCGACGACGAGGGGATCGGCCGCGCGACGGAGCTCGGGGGAGTCGGCGATCCAGCGGTCGACGCGGCGCAGGCGGTTCGTGTTCGTCGTCCCGCGCGTGATCGATCCGACCGGCATGGCATCAAGTGTCGCAGGCCATAGGCTGGTGGGCATGCCTCACACCCTCGTGCTGCTCCGCCATGGCAACAGCGAATGGAACCAGAAGAACCTCTTCACCGGCTGGGTCGACGTCCGGCTCTCCGAGCAGGGCCGTGCCGAGGCCGTGCGGGCCGGCGAGCTCCTCGTCGAGCACGGCGTGCTGCCCGACGTGCTGCACACCTCGGTGCTGACGCGGGCCATCCAGACCGCCGACCTGGCGCTGGAGGAGGCCGACCGCCTCTGGATCGACGTGCGCCGCTCGTGGCGCCTCAACGAGCGCCACTACGGCGCGCTGCAGGGCCTCGACAAGGCCGAGACGCTCGAGAAGTACGGCCAGGAGCAGTTCATGCTGTGGCGCCGCTCGTTCGACGTGCCGCCGCCCGTGCTGGCCGACGACGCCGAGTGGTCGCAGGTCGGCGACCCGCGCTACGCGGACCTCGCCGACGACGAGCTGCCCCGCACCGAGTGCCTGAAGGACGTCATCGCGCGCATGCTGCCGTACTGGCAGTCCGACATCATCCCCGACCTCGAGGCCGGCAAGACGGTGCTCGTCACCGCGCACGGCAACTCGCTGCGGGCGCTCGTGAAGCACCTCGACGGCATCTCCGACGACGACATCGCGGAGCTCAACATCCCGACGGGCATCCCGCTGGTCTACGAGCTGGGCGACGACTTCATGCCGACCAAGCCGGGCGAGTACCTCGACCCCGAGGCGGCGGCGGCCGGCGCGGCCGCGGTGGCGGCCCAGGGCAAGAAGTAGGACCCGCCGCCGGCGGAGGCCGGCGGACACGACGAGGGCGGGGGTGCCATGGCACCCCCGCTCTCGTCGTCTGCGCGGACCAGGTCAGCTGGACTGGTCGGGAGCCCAGTCGCCGGTCGCGAGGTACTTGACCTTCTTCGCGATCGACACGGCGTGGTCGGCGAAGCGCTCGTGGTAGCGGCTCGCCAGGGTGGCGTCGACGGTGGCGACGGCCTCGCCCTTCCACGTCTCGCCGAGCACCTTGTCGAAGACCTGGAGGTGGAGCGCGTCGACCTTGTCGTCCTCGGCGAGGATCTCCTCGGCGATCTCCGGGTCCTCGGTGAGGAGCAGGTCGGTGAGGCGTCGCGCGATCTCGACGTCGAGGCGCCCCATCTCGGAGAACGTGCCGCGGAGCGACTTCGGCACCACCTTGTCGGGGAAGCGGTAGCGCGCGAGCTGCGCGATGTGGCGCGAGATGTCGCCCATCCGCTCGAGCGAGGCGCTGATGCGCAGCGCGCTCACGACGATGCGCAGGTCGCGGGCGACCGGCTGCTGCCTGGCGAGGATGGTGATCGCCAGTTCGTCGAGCGTGACCGTCGCGTCGTCGATGCGGGGGTCGTCGGCGATGACCTCCTCGGCGAGCGTGACATCCGACTCGTTGAACGCCCGGGTCGCCTTCTCGATCGACTCCGCGACCAGTCCGGCGATCTCGACGAGACGCTCCTGGACCTCGCGCATCTCCTGCTGGAACACTTCGCGCATGCTGCTGCAACCTCTGTCTCTCCGGCCCGCACGGCACGCGGGCGCAGGGCTCCGAACGGGGCCCCGGGTCATCCTCCCCAGCGCAGGTGAACAGCCGGTGCCGTACACCTGAACACTTCCCAACCTAGCGCCGTACGCGGGCCCACAGGGCGTGCGGGCGACGGGCGGCTGGCTATCGTGGGGAACATGGATTCGACCTGGGTCGTCGTGACGGCGCTCGCCCTCGGAGCGTTCCTCGGTGCCGCCTTCATGATCGTCCTCTACATGGCGGAACGGCGGGGGCACTCGGCCGCCGCGGTGGTCGCCCCGACGATCCCCGACGGCGTCGAGCAGATGCTCGAGGTGCTCGAGTCGGCCGGCATGGTCCTCGACCCGTCGAACAACGTGCTGCGCACCTCGCCCGGTGCGCTCGCCCTCGGCCTGGTCCGCGACCAGTCGCTCGTCCACGCCGAGCTGCTCGAGCTCGCGGCCACCGTCCGCGCCACCGGCGAGCCCGTCGCGCAGGAGCTCGTGGTCGCCCGCGGGCCGTTCGGCGGCGGCACCCTCCACCTCCGCGTGCGGGCGGCGCTGCTCGGCTCGCGGTTCGTGCTCATCCTCGCCGAGGACCGCACCGACGCGCACCGCCTCGACGAGGTGCGGCGCGACTTCGTCGCGAACATCAGCCACGAGCTGAAGACCCCGATCGCCTCCGTGAGCCTGCTCGCCGAGGCCATCGACACCGCCGCCGACGAGCCCGAGGTCGTGCGCCGGTTCGCCAAGCGGCTCGAGGTCGAGTCGGCCCGCCTCGCCGGCATCACGAGCGAGGTCATCGAGCTCTCCCGCTTGCAGGCGCAGGACGCGATCCGACCCGACGAGCGCGTCGACATCGACGAGGCGGCCCGCGCCGCCGTCGACCAGAACCGCGTCGTCGCGGCCGGCCGGGGCATCGAGGTCGCCGTGAAGGCGAAGACCGGTGCGCAGGTGTGGGGCGACCGGTCGCTCATCGTCGTCGCGATCCACAACCTCGTCTCGAACGCCATCGCCTACTCGAGCGACGGCGGCCGGGTCGGCGTCGGGGTCCGCGCGGCAGACGGCATCGTCGAGATCGCCGTCACCGACCAGGGCGTCGGCATCGCCGAGGAGGACCTCGACCGGGTGTTCGAGCGCTTCTACCGCGTCGACCAGGCGCGCTCCCGCGGTACCGGCGGCACCGGCCTCGGCCTCAGCATCGTGAAGCACACGGTCCAGAACCTGGGCGGCGACGTGCGGGTGTGGTCGACGCCGGGCCGCGGCTCGACGTTCACCGTGCGCCTGCCGCTCGCCGCCGACCCGGTCGATCCCGAGCCCGCCGCCGGCGCGTCGAGCGACGGGCCCGCGTCGGGCCCGGCGGGATCGGGGCATCCGGATGCGTCGAAGCCGGCCCCCGGCCGCACCGGGGACGCCGCCCGCCGCCCGACCACCGCCGCCCGCCGCGGCGGGACCGCACGCAGACCGTCGTCCCGCCAGGGCCGACCCGCCCAGGCGGCACGCGTCGCCGCCACCGATCGAGGAGACACCGAGTGACCCGCATCCTGCTCGTCGAAGACGAGATCGCCCTCAGCGAGCCGCTCGCGTTCCTGCTGGAGCGCGAGGGCTACGAGGTCGAGGTCGCCGACGACGGCCGCGCCGCCATCGAGGCGTTCGACCGGGAGGGCGCCGACCTCGTGCTGCTCGACCTCATGCTCCCGGGGCTGCCGGGCACCGAGGTGTGCCGCGAGATCCGCCAGCGCTCGAGCGTGCCGATCATCATGCTGACGGCGAAGGACTCCGAGATCGACATCGTCGTGGGGCTGGAGCTCGGCGCCGACGACTACGTCACGAAGCCGTACTCGACCCGCGAGCTGCTCGCGCGCATCCGCGCCGTGCTGCGGCGTCGCGTGGACGCACTCGACTTCGACGACTCGATCCTCGAGGGCGGCCGGGTGCGGATGGACGTCGACCGGCACACGGTCGAGGTCGAGGGCGCGTCGGTGTCCATGCCGCTGAAGGAATTCGAGCTGCTCGAGCTGCTCATGCGCAATCCCGGACGCGTCCTGACCCGTGGCCAGCTCATCGACCGGGTGTGGGGCTCCGACTACTTCGGCGACACGAAGACGCTCGACGTGCACATCAAGCGCATCCGCTCGAAGATCGAGCTCGCGCCGTCGGAGCCGGTGCAGCTGGTGACGGTCCGCGGGCTCGGGTACCGCTTCGAGGCCTGACCGGTCCGGGAACGACGAAGCCCCGCGCCTTCCGGCGCGGGGCTTCGGTGGTTCGTGGGGCTGCCGCCTACGGGCGCAGCGCGCGGTACTCGGGCAGGCGGCCGTCGAGCACGGGGGCGGGGATCTCGAGGCCCTCGGAGCCGCCGGTCGAGAGGTACAGGTCGACGAGGTCGCCGGGCTTCGCGTCGATGCCCTCGATCAGCAGGGGCTCCTCCTGGTCGTCGTCGGCGCCGAGCACGACCTGGCCGTGCGCCTCGACCTCGACGGTCTGCGAGTCGCCGTCGGCGAGGCCGATCTCGAGCTCCGCGTCCTCGTCGCTCGAGTTCGAGACGGTGAAGACGAGGTTGGCGTCGGAGCCGCCCTCCTCCATCACGAGGAGGATGTTGCGGACCGCGAGCGCACCCACGTCTGCGGAGACGCCGTCGCTCGCGTCGTACTTCTCGGTCGTCGCCTGGTAGGTCAGCATCGCGCATCCGGTGCCGCCGAGGATGACGGTCAGAGCCAGGGCGGCGGATGCCACGAGACGCGCCTTCACAGAACCTCCAGAAGTGGGAGCGTGCACGCGCGGACGAGGTGCCGACCACGCGTTGGGATCGTGTCGAGCATAGCCTACGAGCCCAGTGCTCAGGCGGGCGCGAACCCTAGCAGGAAACGCGGTGTGATATCCTGAAAGTTGCCGAAGGGACTACCATTCATGCTTTTTGAGGTTGGCGAGACCGTCGTTTATCCGCACCACGGGGCCGCAACGATCGTCGAAGTCAAGAAACGCGTCATCAAGGGCGAAGAGAAGCTGTACCTCAAGCTGAACGTCACGCAGGGCGACCTCGTCATCGAGGTGCCGGCCGAGAACGTCGACCTGGTCGGCGTCCGCGACGTCATCGGCAAGGAGGGGCTCGACAAGGTGTTCGAGGTGCTGCGCGCCCCCTTCACCGAGGAGCCCACGAACTGGTCGCGCCGGTACAAGGCGAACCTGGAGAAGCTCGCGTCGGGTGACGTCATCAAGGTCTCGGAGGTCGTGCGCGACCTCTGGCGCCGTGACCAGGACCGCGGCCTGTCGGCCGGGGAGAAGCGGATGCTCGCCAAGGCGCGGCAGATCCTGATCTCCGAGCTCGCACTCGCGGAGAAGACCGACGAGGAGCAGGCGTCCGGCCTGCTCGACGAGGTGCTTGCCTCCTAGGGTCGCGGGCTACGCTCGGAGCGTGAGCGCTTCGACCGTCGCCGTCATCGTCGTCGCCGCGGGCAGCGGCCAGCGGCTCGGACATCCCGAGCCGAAGGCCTTCGTGCCGCTCGGCGACGGGACGATCCTCTCGACCGCCGTGCATGCCGTCCTCGGCATGCATGAGGTCCCGCACCTCGTGCTCGTCGTGCCCGCGGAGCGGGTCGCCGACACGGCAGCCGCGTTCCGCGCGGTCGCCGAGCGCGCCGGCGCGCCGCTCGACGTGGTCGCCGGCGGGTCCACCCGCCAGGAGTCCGTGGCGGGCGGCCTCGCCGTGCTGCCGCACGTCGTCGAGACCGTGCTGGTGCACGACGCCGCCCGCCCGCTGACGCCGGCCGCGCTGTTCGACGAGGTCGTGCACGCGGTGCAGGCGCGGGGGCACGGCGTCGTCCCGGCGCTCCCCGTCGTCGACACCGTGAAGCGGGTCGACGCGGGTGGGCGGGTGGTCGAGACGGTCGACCGGTCGACGCTCGCCGCCGTGCAGACGCCGCAGGGCTTCCCGCGCGACGAGCTCGAGCGCGCCTACGGCGAGGCATCCGAGGAGTTCACCGACGACGCGGCGCTCGCCGCCGCGGCGGGACTGCCCGTCGACACCGTGCCGGGCGACGCGCGGGCGTTCAAGGTGACGGTGCCGGCCGATCTCGACCGGGCGGAGCGGCTGCTGGCCGATCGGCGCGGGCGCGAGGCTTCCGCCGCCGCGTCGCTCGCCCAAGCCGAGCCCGAGGCGGCCGCCGGGGTCGCCGCGGTCGCCGGAGCCGTCGACGGCGGAGCATCCGTGCCGCGCATCGGCACCGGCGTCGACGTCCACGCGTTCAGCGACGACCCGTCCACCCCGCTGTGGATCGCCGGCCTCGAGTGGCCGGGGGAGCGGGGGCTCGCCGGGCACAGCGACGGCGACGCCGCGAGCCACGCGATCGTCGACGCCCTGCTCGCGGCCGCCGGGCTCGGCGACATCGGCGGGATCTTCGGCACCGACGACCCGGCGCTCGCCGGTGCGCACGGCGCCGTGTTCCTCGCCCGGGCGCGGGCGCTCGTCGAGGCCGCGGGGTTCCGCATCGGGAACGTCACCGTGCAGGTCATCGGCAACCGGCCGAGGCTGTCGCCGCGTCGCGCCGAGGCCGAACGCGTCCTCGGCGAGGCGCTCGGCGCGCCCGTCAGCGTCTCGGGGACCACCACCGACGCCCTCGGCCTCACCGGCCGCGGCGAGGGCGTCGCCGCGCTGGCGACCGCGCTCCTCGTGCCGGCGGGTGCCGCCGGTAGGCTGGTGGGGTGACGCTCCGACTGTACGACACCAAGGCCCAGGCGCTGCGTGACTTCGTCCCCCTCGTCGAGGGACGCGTCGGCATGTACGTGTGCGGGCCGACCGTCCAGTCGAGTCCCCACATCGGGCACCTGCGCAGCGCGCTCGCGTACGACGTGCTGCGCCGCTGGCTCACCCACCGCGGCAACGAGGTCACGTTCGTGCGCAACGTGACCGACATCGACGACAAGATCCTCGACGCCGTCACCGGCGAGGAGTGGTGGGCACTCGCCTACCGGATCGAGCTCGAGTTCACCGCCGGCTACCGGGCGCTGGGCATCCTCGCCCCGACGTACGAGCCGCGGGCGACGGCGAGCGTCATGCAGATGCAGGAGCTCATCGCCGCCCTCATCGAGCGCGGGCACGCCTACCCGGCCGCCGACGGCTCCGGCGACGTGTACTTCGACACGGGCAGCTGGCCCGACTACGGCTCGCTGACGCGCCAGGCGCGCGAGAACATGGAGGCCGCGGCCGACGCGGACCCGCGCGGCAAGCGCGACCCGCGCGACTTCGCGCTCTGGAAGGGCCGCAAGGCCGACGAGCCGGAGTCGGCGTCGTGGGAGTCGCCGTGGGGCGCCGGGCGACCCGGGTGGCACATCGAGTGCTCCGCCATGTCGCGGCGCTACCTCGGCGACGAGTTCGACCTGCACGGCGGCGGCCTCGACCTGCGCTTCCCGCACCACGAGAACGAGCTGGCCCAGTCGACCGCGGCGGGCCTCGGCTTCGCCCGCTACTGGGTGCACAACGGACTCGTGAACGTGTCGGGGCAGAAGATGTCGAAGTCGCTCGGCAACTCGGTGTACGCCGCCGAGCTCCTCGCGCTCGCGTCGCCGCTGGCCATCCGCTACCTCCTCGGCGCCGCCCACTACCGCTCCACGCTCGACTACGCGCCGACCTCGCTCAACGAGGCCGAGGCGGCGGTCGACCGCATCCGCACCTTCCTCTCCCGTGTCGAGCGCCGCGTCGCCGGCACCCGCTTCGCTGGCATCGGCGCACCCGTGGTGCCCGAGGCCTTCGCCGACGCGATGGACGACGACCTCGGGGTGCCGCAGGCGCTCGCGGTGCTGCACGACGTGATCCGCGCCGGCAACCAGGCCCTCGACGACGAGGACCTCGCCGCCGCGGCCGAGGCGCACGGCCAGGTCGGCGCGATGGTCGGCGTGCTCGGCATCGATCCGCGCGACCCGCACTGGGCCTCGGGAGACGCCGGCCCGGCCGCCTCCGCCCTCGGCGTGCTCGTCGAGCGGCTCATCGCCGACCGGCGGGTCGCACGCGACACCAAGGACTACGCGTCCGCCGACCGTATCCGCGCCGAGCTCCAAGCAGCCGGCGTCACCATCGAAGACAGCCAGACCGGAACGCATTGGAGCCTCGAATCATGAAGGGCAGCAGCGGCAAGCCCCGCAGCGGCGCCGTCCGCAAGGGCGGCAAGGGACAGCAGGCCGGCACGGGCGGCCACGGGCGCAAGGCGCTCGAGGGCAAGGGCCCGACGCCGAAGGCCGAGGATCGCGCCTGGCACCCCGCCGGCAAGCGCAAGGCCGCCGAGGATCGCTACCGCGCCTCCGGCGGCAAGGGCAAGCCCGGCCAGAAGGTCGCGGGGCGCCCCGGTGCTCCGCGCGGGGCATCCGGTGCCGCCCGTCGCGCCCGCTCGGGTGACGAGTCCGAGATCGTGACCGGCCGCAACGCCGTCGTCGAGGCCTTGCGCACCCGCGTGCCCGCGACGACGCTCTACATCGCGGCACGCGTCGAGATCGACGACCGCGTGAAGGAGGCGACGAAGCTCGCCACGAACCGCGGCATCCCGATCCTCGAGGTCATGCGGCCCGAGCTCGACCGCCTCGCCGGCGACGGCGGCGTGCACCAGGGCATCGCGCTGAAGGTGCCGCCGTACGAGTACGCGCACCCGATCGAGCTGCTCGACGAGGTGCTCGCCGACGACGAGACGCCGCTGTTCATCGCGCTCGACGGCGTGACCGACCCGCGCAACCTCGGTGCGATCATCCGCTCGACCGCCGCCTTCGGCGGCCATGGCGTCATCGTGCCGCAGCGTCGCTCGGTCGGCGTGACGGCGGCCGCCTGGAAGACGTCGGCCGGCGCGGCCGCGCGCATCCCGGTCGCGATGGCGTCGAACCTGACGCAGACGCTCAAGTCGCTCAAGGAGCGGGGCGTGTTCGTGCTCGGCCTCGACGGCGACGGCGACGTGTCGCTGCCCGGCCTGTCGTTCGCCGACCGGCCGCTCGTCATCGTCGTCGGCTCCGAGGGCAAGGGCCTCTCGCGCCTGGTGACCGAGACGTGCGACGCCATCGTGTCGATCCCGATCTCGGCGGCCACCGAGTCGCTGAACGCGGGAATCGCGGCGTCGGTCACCCTGTACGAGATCTCGAAGCTGCGCGCGGAGGGCTGACGGGGCAGCGCGCGCCCGTGCGCTGTCAAGGCCCCCGGTCGGGTGGCCCGCCTTGCGTAGCGTCGACGGCATGGATGCACGCGACGAACTCGATCAGCAGACCGTGACGGCGGGAAAGGCGGGCGCCCGGGTGCCCGACGCCGACGCGCCGGGTACGCCCGCCGCGCTCGACGCGGACGCGCCCGACCCCCGGGAGGAGCGCGAGCGCATCACGCAGCTCGTGACCGGGGCCGACACCGCGGTGCTCACCAGCCGCGGCGCGGACGGCTCCCTGCACGGCCGGCCGCTCGCCGTGCTGCAGCACGACTTCGACGGCGTCATCCGGTTCCTGGTGCAGGACCCGAGCGAGAAGACCCGTGAGATCGCCGCCGATCCGAACGTGAACGTCTCCTTCGCGTCGCGCCACGGCTACCTGTCGGTGGCGGGCACGGCACGGCTCACGCGCGACCCCGCGACGATCGACGAGCTGTGGGGGCCCGCCGCCCAGGCGTGGTTCGCGGAGGGCCGGGAGGATCCGTCGATCGCGGTGCTCGAGGTGGACGGGCACGGGGCCGAGTACTGGGCCCGGACCGAGCCCGGCGCGTTCGCGCTCGTGAAGGCGGCCGCGGCGATCTTCACCCGGCGCACGCCCGACATCGGGGAGAACCGCAGCGTCGAGCTCTGACGGCGCTGCCGGCCCGTGGTCAGGGGCTGCGGCGGCCCCCGGTGCTCGCGGAGCCGGCATCGGCGAGGCGGATGTCCCGCCCGAACGCCCGACGGTACTGCTGCGGTGCCAGCCCGGTCGCGCGCTTGAAGTGCACGCGGAAGTTCGCCGGGCTGCCGAGGCCGCTGCGGCTCGCGACGTCGTCGACCGGCAGGTCGGTGGTCTCCAGGAGTTCCCGCGCCCGCTCCACCCGCTGGGCGTGCAGCCACCGCAGCGGGGTGCTGCCGGTGCTCGCGGTGAACCGGCGCGCGAAGGTGCGCACCGACGTGCGGCTGTGCTCGGCCATCGCCCGCACGGTGACCGGCTCGTGGAGCGAGCGGAGCATCCACTCGCGGGTCGCGGCGAGGCGATCGTCGCCCACCACGGGCGCGTGCTCGATGAACTGGGCCTGGCCGCCCTCGCGCCGGGGGGCCGCGACGATGCCGCGGGCGCGGCGATTGGCGGCCGCCGCGCCGTGGTCGCGCGCGATGAGGTGCAGGCACAGGTCGATGCCGGCCGCGACGCCCGCCGACGTGAGCACGTCGCCGTCGTCGACGAACAGCACGTCCGGGTCGACGTCGACGGTCGGGAACGTCTCACGCAGCGCCGCGCAGTGGCGCCAGTGCGTGGTCGCGGGGCGTCCGTCGAGCAGGCCGGCCTCCGCGAGGGCGAACGCCCCGGTGCAGATCGAGACCATGCGGGCGCCGCGGGCCGCGGCCGCGCGGAGCGCCGCGCGGGTGGCCTCGGGCACGGGGATGCTGCGGTCGTAGCCCGGCACGATGACGGTGTCGGCCGACCGGAGCGCCTCGAGCCCGGTGGCGGGGGCGAGGGTGGCGCCTCCGCCGAATGCGACGGTCGACGACGGGGAGGCGATGCGCACCTCGTACGCGTCGAGCTCCTCGCCGAACACCTGCACGGGGATGCCGAGGTCGAGCGCGAGCACGCCCTCGAGGGCGAGCACGACGACGAGGTGCGGGCGGGATGCATCGGCCATGGCCGAATGCTAGCGGAGAACGTCGATTCTGCCACTCGTGCCCGAGACGAAGCCCTCGGGAGACTGAGGGTCGCGCCGGCACGGAGCCGCGCACACGAGGGAGCAGCATGGCCATCGACCGTTCGACCGACCCGACCGCGGCCGGGGCATTCGCCGACGACGAGTCGGCCGCGCGCGCCCTCGCCGTCGCCGACGCCGGGCGCCGCGCCCGCGGCGACCTCGCCCGGCTCGTCGCCGCGCAGGCGCTGCACTACTGCGTCGCCAGCGCCGACCTCACCCTCACCGCCCTCGCCGGGCTCGCCCTCGCGCCCACCCCGCTGCTCGCGACGGTCCCGCTCACCCTGGCGATGGCGGCCGCGTTCCTGGCATCGGTCGCGGGCGGGTTCGTCGCCGGCCGCTGGGGCTACCGGCGCACCATGTCGGCCGGCGCCCTCGTCGGCGCGGTCGGGGCGCTCGTCGCCGCGGCGGGCGCGGTGGCCGGGTCGTTCTGGGTCCTCGGGATCGGGACCGCCCTCGTCGGCGTGCACCAGGGCATGGGTGGATACATCCGATACCTGGCCGCCGACCTCGCGCCGGCCGGAGGACGCGAGCGCGCGCTGTCGGCGGTGCTGCTCGGCGGGCTCGTGGCGGCCGTGGTGGGGCCGTTCGCGGCCGTCGCCGCCTCCTCGGTGCTCGCGACGCCGTACGTCGGGTCGTTCCTGCTCGTCGCGCTGCTCGCCGCGGCGTCGGCGGTGCTCATCCGCACGGTCTCGCGCGAGCCGGCGCCGACGAGGGCGCCGTCTCGGGCGCGGGCCCGCGGAGCCGCGTCCGAGGGTTCCAGCGCGGCCGACGGGCCCGCAACCGGCCCCATCGCGATCCGCGAGGGCCTCCGCAACCGCGACGCCCGGACCGCGCTCGTCGTGCTGCCGTTCGCGGGCGCGACCATGGTGCTGATGATGGCGGTCGGCCCGCTCGCCGGGGCGCACGCCGGCCACCACGGTGCCGAGGGCGCCTCGCTCATCCAGTGGCACCTCGTCGGCATGTTCCTGCCGTCGCTCGTCACCGGTCGGCTGACCGAGCGATGGGGCCCGCGCCCGATCGCCGCCGCCGGGGCCGCGATCGTCGCGCTGAGCGGCGTGGTCGGCGCGATGGGCGACGCGCTGGCGCCGATGGTCGCCGCCATGGCGCTCATCGGGCTCGGCTGGAACCTCCTGTACGTCGCCGGAACCGCCCTGCTGCTGCGCTCCTACCCGCCCGGACGCGGCGGCCGGCTCCAGTCGCTCGCCGAGGGCGTCGGAGGAGCGGCGACGGTTGCGGCGTCGCTCGTGTCGGCGGCGGCGTTCGCGGGCCTCGGCTGGCGGGGGACGAGCACGATCGAGGTGGTCGCCGGGGTCGCGCTGGTCGGATGGCTCGCGCTGACGGGCTTCGCCGCGGCCGGGCGGGTCCGGCGGTCGCGCCGCTCCGCACCGACGGCGGAGCGCGGCGGCGGCGTCGTCGGCCCGGAGGTCAGACCTTGAGCCGCCAGTCGCCCGCGTCGTCGGGGTCGACGACCGCGATGGCCGAGGTGTCGAGCACGGGGATCGCGGCCGTGATGGTGCCGGTCGGCGGGTCGATGATGGTCGCCTCGTCGCGACGGTGGCGGAGCACGGTGTTCACGTAGCTCGTGACCGCCTCGGCGAGGGGGATGTCGTGCCCCGACTGCTGCGCGAGGAACCAGCGGTGCTCGAGGAGCTGGTGGAACACCTCGGCCGGCTCGAGCTTCCGACGCAGGTCGCCCGGGATCGCGCGGACGACCGGCTCGAACACCCGCATCAGCCACTCGTGCGCGACCATCTCCTCGTCGAGGTCGGCCTTGCCGTAGGCGGCACGGTACGAGTCGAGGTCGTTGAGCAGGCGGCGGGCCTGGTTCTCGCCGGCGTCGAGCCCCGTGAGGCGGAGCAGGCGGCGCTGGTGGTGGCCGGCGTCGACGACCTTCGGCTGGATGCGCACGGTCGTGCCGGACTCGTCGGTGCGGATCGCGAGTTCCTCGATGTCGAACCCGAGGTCGTTGAGGCGCTGCACCCGCTCGTTGATGCGCCAGCGCTCGGTCGTCGCGAACGACTCGGAACCCGTGAGCTCGACCCACAGCTTGCGGTATGCGTCGACGATGCCGTTCGAGATGCGCACCGGGTCGAGCTCGTCGGCGACCCGGCCGCCGGCCTCGAGGTCGAGGAGCTCGCCGGCGATGTTCACGCGGGCGATCTCGAGGTCGTTCTCGCGCTGCCCGTTCGAGAGGCCGCCCTCGTAGAGCTTGCCCGTCTCCGCGTCGACCAGGTACGCGGCGAACGCGCCGGCGTCGCGACGGAACAGGGTGTTCGACAGCGACACGTCGCCCCAGAAGAAGCCGACGATGTGCAGGCGCACGAGCAGCACGGCGAGGGCGTCGACCAGGCGGGTCGCGGTGTCGGGCCGGAGCGTCTGCGAGAACAGCGCGCGGTACGGCAGGGAGAAGCGCAGGTGCCGGGTGACGAGCGTCGGCTTCAGCTCCTCGCCATCGGCGTCGGAGCGGTTGGTGATGACCGCGACGGGCTCGACGCACGGGATCTCGAGGCGTTGCAGCGTGCGCAGCATCTCGTACTCGCCGCGGGCCATCTCGGCGGTCGTCTCCTTGATCGCCACGACGTGGCCCGACAGGTGCGCGAAGCGCACGAGGTGCCGGGAGATGCCCTTGGGGAGGGCCGCGATGGTCTCGTTCGGCCAGGCCTCGAGCGGCAGGTGCCACGGGAGGTCGAGGAGTGCGGGATCGGCCATGGCCGACGTGATCGAGAGTGAGCCGCTCATGTCGCCTTCAGCGTAGCCGGAAACGGCGATGCCGGCCGGACCGAGGTCCGACCGGCATCGCCGACTGCAGTGCAGGAGATCAGTGGACGATCGCCTTGTTGCCGAGGCGCTCGCCCGACTCGGCGTCGAACACGTGCACGTGGTTCGGGGTCGCGGTGAGGTACACCGTGTCGCCCGCGAACGGGTGCGTACGGCCGTCGACGCGCGCGACGATGTCGGTGCGCTTGCCCTCGATCTCCGAGTGGCCGTAGAGGTAGCCGTCGGCGCCGAGCTCCTCGACGAGGTCGACGACGACCTGGAGGCCCTCGCCGGCGGTCGTCGAGACCGTGATGTCCTCGGGACGGACGCCGATGGTGGCGATCGAGCCGGAGGCGGCGGCGAGGGTGTCGCGCTCGACCGGCACCGTGGCGGTGCCGAACTTGACGCCGCCCTCGACGAGGTCCGCGTGGAACAGGTTCATGGCCGGCGAGCCGATGAAGCCCGCGACGAACACGTTCTGCGGCTTCTCGTAGAGGTCGCGCGGGGTGCCGACCTGCTGGAGCACGCCGTCCTTCAGCACGGCGATGCGGTCGCCCATGGTGAGCGCCTCGGTCTGATCGTGCGTGACGTAGACCGTGGTGACGCCGAGACGGCGCTGGAGCGACGCGATCTGGGTGCGGGTCTGGACGCGGAGCTTGGCGTCGAGGTTCGACAGCGGCTCGTCCATGAGGAACACCTGCGGCTGGCGCACGATCGCGCGGCCCATGGCGACGCGCTGACGCTGGCCGCCCGAGAGCGCCTTCGGCTTGCGGTTGAGGTAGGGCTCGAGGTCGAGGAGCTTCGCGGCCTCGAGGACGCGGGTGGCGCGCTCGTCCTTGCCGACGCCGGCGATCTTGAGCGCGAAGCCCATGTTCTCGGCGACGGTCATGTGCGGGTACAGCGCGTAGTTCTGGAACACCATCGCGATGTCGCGGTCCTTCGGCGGGACGTCGGTGACGTTGCGCTCGCCGATGAAGATGTTGCCGTCGTTGACCTCTTCGAGGCCGGCGAGCATGCGCAGCGACGTGGACTTGCCGCAGCCCGAGGGGCCGACGAGGACGAGGAACTCGCCGTCGGCGATCTCCAGGTCGAGCTGGTCGACGGCCGGACGCGTGCCGCCCGGGTAGAGGCGCGTGGCCTTGTCGAACGTGACGGATGCCATGGTTCTTTCTCCTTCACCGGCAGGTACGTGCCGGACGATCCGTAGTGAATGGATGAACGCGTCGCCAGCGACGCCCGACAAGTATCGCACGGGATGCGCTATCCGCAACTTCGGCCGGGGCGGCCTCGGAGCGGTCTCGGAGCCGCCTCGGACCGGCCTCGCACCGGACTCGCACCGGGGGAGCGCTCCCCCGGAAATGCGGAGCGGAGCATCCGTCATGGCGGATTCCCAGACACCGTTCCTACTATCGTGGGTGCGTTCGCATGCAATCGCGCACGCCCCCACAGCGACCCCGGAGTGTTCATCGATGACCAATGGCGGCTCCAACCAGCCACGCCCGTCCCGTAACGACCGCCGAGAGGCTGCGCGCGAGAAGGCACGGGTGCTCCGCGAGGAGCAGAAGAAGCGCGAGCGTCGGAACAAGTTCCTGATCCAGGGCGGCATCATCGTCGCGCTGGTGGCGATCGCCGCCCTCATCGGCACGCTGATCTTCAACAGCGTCCGCCCCGACGGCCCCGGCCCGCGCAACATGGCGAGCGACGGCATCGTGCTGACGGGCGCCGACGGCACGATCACCGCCGTCGAGAACCCCCGCGCTCGACGCGGGCGAGGACCCGACGCCGACCGTGCAGGACGACAGCGGCAACGTCGCGAACATCGTGATGTACGTCGACTACCTCTGCCCCTTCTGCGGCCAGTTCGAGTCGACCAACGCGGCGAACATCCGGACCATGGTCGAATCGGGTGCGGCGACCCTCGAGGTGCACCCGATCGCGATCCTCACGAACAAGTCCGCCGGCACGCAGTACTCGCTGCGGGCCGCGAACGCCGCGGCCTGCGTCGCCGACCTCTCGGCCGACTCGTTCCTCGACTTCCACGACCTGCTGTTCGAGAACCAGCCCGAGGAGGGCTCGACCGGCCTCAGCAACGACGACATCAAGTCGCTCGCCGAGGAGGCCGGCGTCGGGTCGCTGTCCCAGGTGAACTCCTGCATCGACGAGACGCGGTTCAAGTCGTTCGTCGAGGATGCCACGACCCGCGCCCTGACGCAGCCGGTCCCGAACTCCGACCTGCAGGCCATCACCGGCACCCCGACGGTGCTCGTGAACGGCAAGCAGTACCAGGGCTCGCTCTCCGACCCGAGCGAGTTCCAGGCCTTCGTCACGCAGGCCGCGAGCGAGAGCTTCACCGAGTCGACCGCGACCCCGACCCCGACGCCCACCCCGGCGTCGTAGTCGCGACACGTCGTCCTTCGAGGGCCCGGCCGTTCGGCCGGGCCCTCGTGCGTTCCCGGCCGGCTCCCGGCGCACCGCGTGCCCGCTCGACGCGGGGCGCGGCCGCTCGCGGCGATAGGATGACGCGGTGGATGCGCAGGCATCCCGGCCGGCTTGGCGCAATTGGTAGCGCACCGTACTTGTAATACGGGGGTTGCGGGTTCGAGTCCCGCAGTCGGCTCCCTATGGATCAACTGCACGCACCCGCCCGGCGGGGGATTCCGGTCTGGGCCGCGGTCGCGGTGGCGGTGGGCGCCGGCATGCTGACGGCCGTCCAGTCGCGCATCAACGGGCAGCTCGCCGCACGCACCGGCGACTCCACCGTCGCCGCGGCGGTGTCGTTCGGCTCGGGACTGCTCATCCTGCTCGTCGTGCTGCTGGCGTGGCGTCCGGGTCGCGTCGGCTTCGCCGGGGTGCGGCAGGCGCTGCGGGCGCGGGAGCTGCGCTGGTGGATGCTCCTCGGCGGTCTCGCCGGCGCCTGGTTCGTGACCACGCAGACCCTCTCGGCCGCCGCCGTCGGGGTGGCGGTGTTCACCGTGGCGATCGTGGCCGGCCAGACCGTCGGCGGCCTCGCGTTCGACGTGCTCGGCGTGGGACCGGGCGGCCGCAGGCCGGTCACCGGCTCCCGCGTCGTCGGCGCGCTCCTGGCCCTGGCGGCGATCGGCTGGGCGATGTCGGTGCAGGTGGCGCACGAGATCGACCTCTGGCTGGTGGTGCTCCCGTTCACCGCCGGCCTCGGCGTGGCCTGGCAGCAGGCCGTCAACGGCCGGGTGAAGTCGGCCGCGGGCAGCGCGCTCACCTCGACGGTGGTGAACTTCGCGGTGGGCACCGCGGCCCTCCTGGTCGTGCTCCTCGTGCACGCGGGCATCGCGGGCCTGCCCGACTCGATGCCGACCGAACCGTGGCTCTACGTCGGCGGTGCGCTCGGCTGCGTGTTCATCGCCGCGCAGGCGGCGGTCGTGCGCACGATCGGCGTGCTCGTGCTGGCACTCGCGGGCGTGGCCGGGCAGCTCGCCGCGGCGCTCGTGCTCGACCTGGTGCTGCCGACCTCGGCGGCGGCGGTCGAGTTCGCGACGGTGGGCGGGGCGCTCCTCGCGTTCGTCGCGGTGGTCGTCGCGACCCTGCCGGCGCGGCGCTGAGCCGGGTCGCCCGGGGTCGGGCGGCGCGGGGCCGGGCGCCGCGGGACCGGGGAAGGCTCAGGCGAGCACGCGCAGGCGCCCCGCGGCCGCGGAGGCCCCGCGACGCTCCCGGCGTTCGTCGCCGGGCCGGCCGCCGACGTACAGCCAGCCGAGCAGCCGCTCGTCGCCCTCGAGCCCGTGCATGCGGGCCACGGCCGCGTGCCGGGTGTGCGGGCCGGTGCGCCACATCACGCCCCACCCGGCGTCGTCGAGCAGCAGGCTGAGCAGGTGCCCGACGCCCGCGGCGACGGCCTCCTGCTCCCACGCCGGCACCTTCGGGTGCTCGGTCACCCGGGCGACCACGGCCACGAGCAGCGGTGCGCGCAGGGGCTTGCCGGCCAGCTTCGCGGCCGCGTCGCCCTCGAGGCCGGATGCCTCCGCCAGCGCGTCGCCGAGCCGGACGCGGGCGTCGCCGCGGAGGGCGACGACCCGCCACGGGGCGAGCGCGGCGTGGTCGGCGACCCGCCCAGCGGCCTCGAGCAGTTCCGCGAGCTCCCCGTCGGTGGGCGAGGCATCCGTCACCTTCGGCGACGACCGGCGCGCGAGCGCCGCGTCGCGAGCGGATGCCACGGATCAGGCCTCGGGCGTGAACCCGAGCGCGAGCGAGTTCATGCAGTAGCGGTCGCCGGTCGGCGTGCCGAACCCGTCGGGGAAGACGTGGCCGAGGTGCGAGCCGCAGGCCGCGCAGCGGACCTCGGTGCGGACCATCCCGAGCGACGTGTCCTCGATGAGCTCGACGGCCTCGGGACGCACCGACTCGTAGAAGCTCGGCCAGCCGCACCCGGAGTCGAACTTCGTGCCGCTCTTGAACAGCTCGGCGTTGCAGGCCGCACAGGTGTAGATGCCGGCCCGGCTCTCGTCGAGCAGCTCACCGGTCCACGGGCGCTCGGTGGCGGCCTCGCGGAGCACCGCGAACTGCTCGGGGTCGAGCTCGTCACGCCACTCCTGGTCGCTCTTCTCGACGCGGTACGACATGGGGGACTCCTTCTCTCGGCGTGGCGGACGGGCCGTTCGGATGCCTCGGCCCGCGGATCGCCCCTGCGAGCCTAATCCGCCCTGACCTGCAACGCGCCCGGTGCCGGGGCTGTTCCCGCGCGCACACGCCGTGCCCCTCGGCGCCCTCCCAGCCGAGGACTGCCTAGGATGGCGACCGAGCGGGCATCCGTCCGCCGCGAGTGGAGGTGCGCATGGAGGCGGTCCCGCATCCGTCGACCGACCGCGCCGCCGCCGACGGTTCCGGCACCGGTGCGCTCGACGAACGCGCGCGCCGGATCCTCGACTTCGAGTCGCGCCCCCACCGCGACGAGGGCTCGAAGGCGGAGGCGATCCGCGCCGAGTTCGACCTGTCGGCCCCTCGCTACTATCGGATCCTCGGCGACCTGCTCGACTCGCCCGCCGCGCTCCGGCACGATCCGATGCTCGTCAAGCGACTCCTGCGCCTGCGCGATGCCCGTCGCGCGACGCGCCGGACCCGCACCCTCAGCCTCGGCCGACCGCTCGACTGAGCCCGGCCCCCGACCCCGACTGGATCCCATGGCGCAGAAGTTCCCCCGCGACCGGTTCGACGCGATCCCGAACGGCATCGAGCGCATCGGCGCCCATCGCGCCCCCGCGCGCCGCGGCGCCGGGTGGATCCGGTTCGGCTGGGCGGCGCTCGCGACCGCGGTGATCATCGGCGCCGGCGTGGTCGGCATCATGTTCGTGAACCAGGGCCTCACCGACGAGGCCGTGCCGACCCCGACGCCCACGCCGACCGCGACGGCCGAGCCGACCGTCGCCCCGGACGTGCCCGTCACCGTGCTGAACGGCACCACCGTCTCCGGCCTCGCCGCGAAGGCCGGCGAGCAGCTCACCGCGGCCGGCATCCCGGTCGGCACCGTGACGAACGCGAGCGAGACCGACCTGACCGAGACCTACGTGTACTACGCGGCGCCCGAGCTCGAGGGCGCCGCCCGCGGCGTCGCGGCCGCCATCCCCGAGAGCGAGGTGCGCTACGACGCGAAGTTCGCCGAGATCGGCACGCCGCTCGTCCTCGTGCTCGGATCCGACTACGCGACCGCGGTGGGCGGCTGATCCGCGTCGAATCGTTGCCATTCTGCGACATTTCGTTGCGCCGGGGCTCTTGTGCGGGCGCGGTGGCGGATGACTGAATGGACGTGGCCGCTCGTTCCCGTGTGAAACGCCCAGCACCTCCCAAGGTGCGATGTCAGCACGAAGGGGGGCCCGGTACTGGCGACAGGCACGTGCTGACGACACTGCAACACATTGGGAGCAACGCATGGCGAACGGAACCGTCAAGTGGTTCAACGCTGAAAAGGGATACGGGTTCATCACGGTCGAAGGCGGGGGCCAGGACGTGTTCGTCCACTTCTCCGCGATCGACATGGCCGGCTACAAGGTGCTCGAGGAGGGCCAGGCGGTCGTCTTCGAGGTCGGCACGGGCTCCAAGGGCCCGCAGGCGGAGTCGGTCCGCCCGGCCTGAGGCACTGGACTCGCGAACGCGCCGCCCGGCTGATCCGGGCGGCGCGTTCGACGTTTCCGGACGAACCCGTCCGCGTGGCGCGCGGTGCGCCGCGCGGGCGTCACTAGCATGACGCCATGTCAGGTAGAGGGGCCCTGATCCGCCGTCTCGGCACCGGGTTCGCGCTGGTCGCGTCCGCGGTGCTCCTGGTCGCGTGCACGGGCGCCGAGCCCACGCCGACCCCCACGCCCACCGAGGCGCCGTCGCGCCCGGCCGCAGACGTCGACGCGGTGCCGATCGCGTTCGCCCCGCTGCGCGGCACGCCGGCGGTCGCCGCGGCGCTGCAGCATCCGTCGCTGTCGGTGAAGATCGACAACCACGAGGAGGCGCGGCCGCAGATCGCGCTGAACCGCACGGACCTCGTGTTCGAGGAACTCGTCGAGGGCGGCATCACCCGCTACGTCGCGGTGTGGCATTCGGATGTCCCGGACGAGGTCGGGCCGGTGCGCTCCATCCGCCCGATGGACCCCGACATCATCTCGCCGTTCGGCGGCCTCGTCGCCTACTCGGGCGGCCAGGACGTGTTCGTGCAGATGATGCAGGACTCCGGGCTCGTGAACCTCGTGTTCGACTACGACGACACCGGCCTCTTCTATCGTGCCGACGAGCGGCCCGGACCGCACGACGTGATCCTGGAGGCCGCCGAGGCGGTCTCGCGGTACCCCGACGTGGCGCCGCCGCCGGCGCAGTACGCGTACGGCACCGCCGATCCGCTCGCCGACCCGCGCTACGCGGCCGCGACCACGTCGCGGATCGACGCCGTCTTCTCGGACGCGCGGTTCCCGTCGTGGGAGTGGGACGGAGGCGCCGGGGCGTGGCTGCGCTCGCAGGAGGGCTCGCCCGACACCGAGGCGTCCGGGGACCGGGTGCGCGCCACCAACGTCGTCACCATGCGGGTCTCCATCGACTGGACCTACGGCGAGGTGCCGCGCACCGTGCTCGACGGCACCGGCGAGGTGTGGGTGTCGGTCGCCGGCCGGACCGCGCACGGTTCGTGGAGCAAGGCCGGTCGCACGTCGCCGATCGTGCTGACCGCCGACGACGGGTCGCCGCTCCGGCTCGCGCCGGGGAACACGTGGTTCGAGCTCGTGCCGAACGACGGGTCGGTGGCGTTCACGCCCTGACGGGATGCCCCGGGCGGGACATCCGCCGCGTGGCGCGCGCCTGTTGCGCCGGGTGTCGCGCGACCGCCCGCCCGCTTGCACTCTCGGCATGCGAGTGCCAGAATCTCTGTTGGCACTCATCTGACCTGAGTGCTAACCCCAGAACATCCGTCCGGGAAGGCACGAGAGACACACATGGCAAAGATCATCGCTTTCAACGAGGAAGCCCGTCGTGGGCTCGAGCGTGGCCTCAACACGCTCGCCGACGCCGTCAAGGTGACCCTCGGCCCGCGCGGCCGCAACGTCGTCCTCGAGAAGAAGTGGGGCGCCCCCACCATCACGAACGACGGCGTGTCGATCGCCAAGGAGATCGAGCTCGACGACCCGTACGAGAAGATCGGCGCCGAGCTGGTCAAGGAGGTCGCCAAGAAGACCGACGACGTCGCCGGCGACGGCACCACGACCTCGGTCGTCCTCGCCCAGGCGCTCGTCCGCGAGGGCCTCCGCAACGTCGCCGCAGGCGCCGACCCCATCTCGCTCAAGCGCGGCATCGAGAAGGCCGTCGCGGCCGTCTCGGAGGAGCTCCTCACCGCCGCCAAGGAGATCGAGACCAAGGACGAGATCGCCGCGACCGCGTCGATCTCGGCTGCCGACCCGCAGATCGGCGAGATCATCGCCGAGGCGATCGACAAGGTCGGCAAGGAGGGCGTCGTCACCGTCGAGGAGTCGAACACCTTCGGCACCGAGCTCGAGCTGACCGAGGGCATGCGCTTCGACAAGGGCTACCTGTCGGCGTACTTCGTCACCGACCCGGAGCGCCAGGAGGCGGTCTTCGAGGACCCGTACATCCTCATCGCGAACTCCAAGGTCTCGAACATCAAGGACCTGCTCCCGATCGTCGACAAGGTGATCCAGACGGGCAAGCAGCTCCTCATCATCGCCGAGGACGTCGACGGCGAGGCCCTCGCGACCCTCATCGTCAACAAGGTGCGCGGCATCTTCAAGTCGGTCGCCGTCAAGGCCCCCGGCTTCGGCGACCGTCGCAAGGCGCAGCTCCAGGACATCGCCATCCTCACCGGTGGCCAGGTCATCTCGGAGGAGCTCGGCCTCAAGCTCGAGAACGTCACGCTCGACCTGCTCGGCCAGGCCCGCAAGGTCGTCATCACCAAGGACGAGACCACGATCGTCGAGGGTGCCGGCGACGCCGAGCAGATCGCCGGCCGCGTGGCGCAGATCCGCCAGGAGATCGAGAACACCGACTCCGACTACGACCGCGAGAAGCTGCAGGAGCGCCTCGCCAAGCTCGCCGGCGGCGTCGCCGTCATCAAGGCCGGCGCGGCCACCGAGGTCGAGCTCAAGGAGCGCAAGCACCGCATCGAGGACGCCGTCCGCAACGCGAAGGCCGCCGTCGAGGAGGGCATCGTCGCCGGTGGTGGCGTCGCCCTCATCCAGGCCGGTGCCAAGGCGTTCGCCAAGCTCGAGCTCTCGGGCGACGAGGCGACCGGTGCGAACATCGTGCGCGTCGCGATCGAGGCCCCGCTCAAGCAGATCGCCCTCAACGCGGGCCTCGAGCCGGGCGTCGTGGCGAACAAGGTCGCCGAGCTGCCCGACGGCCACGGCCTCAACGCCGCGACCGGCGAGTACGGCGACCTGCTCGCGCAGGGCATCATCGACCCGGCCAAGGTGACCCGTTCGGCGCTGCAGAACGCCGCGTCGATCGCGGGCCTGTTCCTCACCACCGAGGCCGTCGTCGCCGACAAGCCCGAGAAGGCCGCCGCACCGGTCGGCGACCCGACGGGCGGCATGGACTTCTAAGGAGTCCACGACCGAACACGGTTCCAGCGCGAAGGGCGTCTCCTCCGGGAGGCGCCCTTCGCCGTTCCCGCGCTCGTCGCCGCCGGTCGAGCAGGGAGCGAAGCGACCGTGTCGAGACCCCGCCGGGTGCGGTGGATACGCTTCGTCACTCCCCGATCACCGGGAGTCGCGGTCGCGCCCGTCGGCCAGATCGCCGCACTCGACCTCGATCGCGCCGACCGCCCGCAGCCACGCACCGGCCCCGGCGTCCCCGTGCACGGCCGCCGCGGCCTCCGTCCAGTGGTCGCGGCCGATGAGCACCGGATGCCCCGGGCGGCCGTCGTACACGGCGCGCGCGGCCGCGCCGGCGAGATCCGGCCCCGCTGCGGCGACGACCCGGGCCCCCGCCGCCGGCGGCAGGCCCGGCAGGTCGACGAGGGTCAGGAGCGCGGCATCCGCCGTCGTCGTCGCCGCGGCCCGGAGGCCCGCGCGGAACGAGGCCGCGAGGCCCGACGCCCAGTCCTCGGCGACCACGACCTCGACGGCGCTGTCGATGCCGTCGACCCCGCTGCCGGAGTCGCGCGCCAGGAGCGCCCGCGCCTCGTCGGCGCCCCCGCCGAGCACGACGATCACCCGCCCGCACCCGGCGTCGCGGAGCATCCGCACCGCTCCGACCGTCCACGGCTCGCCCGTGATCGCGTCGCGCACGAGCGCCTTCGGGCCGCCCATGCGCGAGCCCGCTCCCGCTGCGAGGAGCACCCCGACGAGTCGATCGGTCATGGCTACAGTTAACCGAGCCGCGAGCCCCCGGTGCGAGCGGCGACGAGGAGGCCCGGTGGCGCAGCACGAATCCGACGTCCGTTCCGAGCGAGGAGCCCCCGGGGCGGGCGAGGCCGCGAGCCGGTTCCGCGCCGACCTGGCGGCCTGCCTGCATGTGCGCCGCTGGATCGACGACGTCGCGGCGGGGGCCCCGTTCGCGTCGTTCGACGACCTCGCCGAGGCGGCGGCGGGCGCGGCGACCCCGCTCGACGAGGCGGAGATCGACGAGGCGCTCGCGAGCCACCCGCGCATCGGCGAGAAGCCGGTCGGCGACGGCGCCGAACAGCGGTTCTCCCGCGCCGAGCAGGCGTCGTCGGATGCCGACGACCGGGAACTCGCATCCGCGATCGCCGCGGGCAACGCGGCCTACGAGGCCCGGTTCGACCGCGTGTTCCTCATCCGTGCCGCCGGACGGTCGCGCGTCGAGATCCTCGCCGAGCTCGAGCGACGGCTGCGGCTCGACGAGGCATCCGAGCTGGAGGTCGTGGGCGAGCAGCTGCGGCAGATCATGCTGCTGCGCCTCGAGGCCACCTTCGGCGGCGCCGCCGCGCCGATCGGGGCCGCGGCGTGAGTGCGCGCAGCCACGTCACGAGCCACGTGCTCGACGCCGCGTCGGGTCGTCCGGCGGCCGGGGTGGCCGTGCGGCTCGAGTTCGCGTGGTGCGACCGGCTGGGAGGCGGTCGGCGAGGCCGTGACCGACGCCGACGGCCGTACGTCGTCGCTCGGGCCGGAGGCGCTGCCGGAGGGGGTGTACCGCGTCGTGTTCGACACGGCCGCGTACTTCCGCGACCGCCCGACCTTCTACCCCGAGGTCGCGATCACGTTCGAGCTGGCCGCGGCCGACGAGCACTACCACGTGCCGCTGCTGCTCAGCCCGTTCGCGTACTCGACGTACCGGGGGAGCTGAGCGCGGCGGCCCGCCGCTCAGTAGTCGACCCGGTCGCCCTTCGCGATCCACGCGGTGAACGGCGCCGGCGCGTCGGCGATCCGGAGCTCCTCGACGGCGGTCTCCCACTCGGCGCGGTCGCGCGAGAACAGCTCGTAGAAGGCGCGGTCGTCGAACCCGCCCTCGGCGGCGTCGTGCCGGTCGGCGGCGAACACGATGCGGTCGAGCCGCGCCCAGAGCGACGCGGCCAGGCACAGCGGGCACGGCTCGCACGAGGTGTAGAGCGTCGCACCGGCGAGCGAGAAGTCGCCGGCCGCCCGGCAGGCCGCGCGGATCGCCGAGACCTCGGCGTGCGCGGTCGGGTCGAGGTCGCGGGTGACCCGGTTCTGGCCGATCGCGAGCAGTTCGCCGTCGCGCACGATGACGGCGCCGAACGGGCCGCCGCCGGCCTCGACGTTCTCGACCGCAAGCGCGACGGCCTGCTGCAGCCAGGCGCGGTCGACGGCGGCTGCGTCGGCTTCGGGTGCGGCTGGTCGGATGGTGGTGTCGGTCATGCGGGGGTCCCTTCCTTCGCCGTCAGGAGTCGGCCGCGCGGGGCGGTGGGGGCGTCGCCGATCGGCAGCCCGCGCAGCCAGGTGCGCACCGCGATCCCGCGCAGCCGCCGCCCGGCGAACGCCGAGACGGGGTTGCGGTGCGCGAGTTCGGCGGGCACGACGGTGAACTCGGCCTCGGGCGCGAAGGCGACGAGGTCGGCGTCGGCGCCCACCTCGATGCGTCCCTTGCGGTCGAGGCCGGCGAAGCGGGCGGGCCCGGCCGACATCCACTCGAGCACGCGCTCGAGGGGGATGCCGCGTCGGGATGCCTCGGTCCACGTGTTCGCGAGGCCGAGCTGGAGGCCCGCGATGCCGCCCCACGCCCGGCCGAAGTCGCCGTCGAACCCGAGCTTGAGGTCGGCGGTGGCCGGCGAGTGGTCGGAGACGACGAGGTCGATCGTGCCGTCGAGGAGGCCCTGCCAGAGCCGGTCGCGGTTGCCCTCGTCGCGGATCGGCGGGCAGCACTTGAACTCGGTGGCTCCGTCGGGGATGTGCTCGGCGTCGAGCACGAGGTAGTGCGGGCACGTCTCCGCGGTGAGCCGCAGCCCCTCCGCCTTCGCCTCGGCGATGAGCGAGAGGGCCGCCGCCGACGACAGGTGCAGGATGTGCGCGCGGCCGCCCGTCGCCCGGATCCCGTCGATGACGCGCCCGATGGCGACGAGCTCCGCCTCAGGTGGGCGGGAGTCGACGAATCGGCGGTAGCTCGCCCCGCCGGCGTTCTCGTGGTGGTCGAGCACGCCCGGGTCCTCGGCGTGCACGATGAGCAGCCCGTCGAACTCGGCGAGCTCCTCGAGCGCGGCGCGGAGCCCGGCGGGATCGAGGTGCGGGAACTCGTCGACGCCCGACGGGGCGAGGAACGCCTTGAACCCGAACACGCCGGCCTCGTGCAGGTCGCGGAGCCGGCCGAGGTTGCCGGGCACCGCCCCGCCCCAGAACCCGACGTCGACGACAGCCTTCGGCCCGGCGACGGCGCGCTTGACTGCGAGCGCGTCGGGGTCGACGGTCGGCGGGATGCTGTTCAGCGGCATGTCGAGGATGGTCGTGACGCCGCCTGCCGCGGCCGCGCGGGTCGCGCTCGCGAACCCCTCCCACTCGGTGCGGCCGGGCTCGTTCACGTGCACGTGGGTGTCGACCACGCCGGGCAGGAGCACCTCGTCGGCGGCGAGCGTCACCGTACGGGAGGTCGGCAGCGCGGCCGAGGCATCCGCCACCGCCGCGATGGCGCCGTCGCGGATGCCGATCGCGGCCGGGCGGAACGAGCCGCCGACGAGCGCGCGCTCGGCGCGGATCACGAGGTCGAACAGGTCGTCGCGCTGGGTCATGGTGCCTCCGCGGGGGACGATAACAGCGCTCCGTTTCCGGCTCGTTGCGGCGCACGGCACGCCGCGGCACCGGTGCCCGCCCGGACGCCGATCCCGGGCGGCGGTCCTAGGATCGGGGAAACCGGCTGCCGGTGCAGCGTCGTCGGCCGCCCGGCGGAAGGAGGACGCATGCTCGAACTGTCCGCCGAGATCCGCGAGCGCCTCGCCCGCGGCGAGCGGTTCGCGCTCGCCACGGTCGTGCGCGTCGACGGCTCGGCGCCGCGCGATCCCGGGTCGAGCATGCTGGTCGACGCGCGGGGCGCGGTCGTCGGGAGCGTGTCGGGAGGCTGCGTCGAGGCGGCGGTCTACGAGCTCTGCGAACGCGTCCTCGCCGGCTCCCCGGCCGAGCGCGGGCGCTTCGGCATCGACGACGAGGACGCCTACGCGGTGGGGCTCAGCTGCGGAGGCGAGATCGACGTGTTCGTGCAGGCGGCGGATGCCTCGGGCCTCGACGAGGCTCCGTTCGCGCGGGCGCTGGCCGGGGCATCCGCGGGGCTCGCGACCGTCGTCGCCGGACCGGCCGCCCTCGTCGGCCGCACGGTCGTGCCGGGCGGGGCGAGCCTGCTCGACGACGCCGAGCTCGCGGCGGCGGGCGTGCGCGGCACGTCGGCCGCGCGCATCACCGCCGAGGTGGAGCGGCGCATCGCACTCGGCCGCACCGGGCTCGTCGAGTTCGACTGCGACGGCGAGCCGCTCGTGCTCTTCTGCGAGAGCCGGCTCGCGCCGCCCCGACTGCTCGTGTTCGGCGCGGTCGCGTTCGCCGAGGCGCTGTCGGCGGCCGGCGCGCTGCTCGGGTACCGGGTGACGGTGTGCGATCCGCGTCCGGCGTTCGCGACGCCGGAGCGGTTCCCCGCCGCGCACGAGGTCGTCGCCGCCTGGCCGCATCGCTGGCTCGCCGAGGCCGACATCGACGAGCGGACGGTGGTGTGCGTGCTCGGCCACGACGCGAAGACCGACATCCCGCTGCTCGCCCTCGCGCTCTCGCTGCCGGTCGCGTACGTGGGCGCGCTCGGTTCCCGGCGCACCCACGAGGAGCGCGTGCGGATGCTCCGCGCCGCTGGCGTGACCGACGCGGAGCTGGAGCGCCTGCGCTCGCCGATCGGGCTCGACCTGGGGGCTGCGACCCCCGCGGAGACCGCGGTGTCGATCCTCGCCGAGGTGATCGCCGTGCGCAGCGGGCGCGACGCCCGGCCCCTCAGCCGCACCGACGGGCCCATCCACGCACCCTCCGGCGACGCACCGAACGGCGCCCCCGCGGGCGACGCCGGAGCGAAACATCCCCGACACGTCCGTGCGATTCACTGACGACGAGGAGGGCCGATGGATCTGGAGACGATCACCCGATACCGGCTCGCGCGGTCGCGCGACGACCTGCGGCTCGCCGACGGCGAGGCGTTCGTCGCGGGCGCGACGTGGATGTTCTCCGAGCCGCAGCCCGAGGTCACCGGGCTCGTCGACCTGACGGCGATGGGGTGGCCGGCGATCGAGGCCTCCGACGCGGGCCTGCGGATCGGCGCCACCTGCACCATCGCCGCGCTCGCCGACTGGCGGGCGCCGGCGGAGTGGACCGCGGTGCCCCTGTTCCGGCAGTGCGCCGACGCGCTGCTCGCGTCGTTCAAGGTGTGGAACCAGGCCACCGTGGGCGGCAACGTCTGCCGGTCGTTCGCGGCCGGGGCGATGGTGTCGCTCGCGGTCGCGCTCGACGGCGTCGCGGTGGTGTGGACGCCGGACGGCGGCGAGCGCCGGCTGCCGGTCGCCGAGTTCGTCACGGGCAACGGCACCAACGTGCTCGAGTCGGGCGAGGTGCTGCGCGCCGTCGACCTGCCGGTACACGCGCTGCGAGCCCGCACGGCGTTCCGGAAGGTCGCGCTCGCCGAGCTCGGCCGCTCGGGCGCCGTCGTCACCGGGCGCGTCGACGAGGACGACGCCGCGGTCTTCGGCATCACCGCCGCGACGCTCCGCCCGGTGGTGCTCCGCTATGCGGCGCTGCCGTCGGCGGAGGAGCTGGCCGCCGACGTGGCCGCGGCGTCGGGCTGGTACAGCGACCCGCTCGGATCGGCCGACTGGCGGCAGGCGGTCGCGGGCGTGCTCGCCGAGGAGGTCCGCGTGGAGCTGCGCGGCGCGGCCGCACCCGGCGGCCCCGGGGTGGCGGTCGCATGAGGTTCACCGTCGACGGCGAGGAGCGCGACGGCACGCCGAGACCGGGGCAGTGCCTGCGGACCTTCCTGCGCGAGCAGGGCAGGTTCGCGGTGAAGAAGGGATGCGACGCCGGCGACTGCGGCGCCTGCACGGTGCTGCTCGACGGCACGCCCGTGCACTCGTGCATCACGCCCGCGCACCGCGCCGAGGGGCGGAGCGTCACGACCGCCGCCGGTCTCGGCTCGGCCGAGGCCTCGCACCCCGTGCAGGCCGCCTTCGTCGAGCACTTCGGGTTCCAGTGCGGGTTCTGCACGCCGGGCTTGGTGGTGACCGCGTCGACGCTCGGCGAGGGCGACCTCGACGACCTGCCGCGCCGGCTCAAGGGCAACCTCTGCCGGTGCACGGGGTACCGCAGCGTGCGCGAGTCGGTCGAGGCGGGCGTGCGTCGCGGGGCGCGGAACCTCGGGGCGACGGGGCTGGAGGAGCGGCCGGGTGCGGCGGTGCCTGCGGCGCTTCGTACGGCGGCCGAACCATCGCCGGCCGTGCCGGAGGCATCCGTCGGCCGTTCGGCGCATCCGCCGGCCGCGCGACGCGTCGTGACCGGCAGCGAGCCGTTCACGTTCGACCTCGACACCACCGGGTTCCTGCACCTGCGCGTGCTCGGCTCGCCGCACGCCCACGCCCGCATCCGCGCGATCGACACCGCGGCCGCGCTCGCCGTCGACGGCGTGGAGGCGGT
The DNA here is from genome assembly GCF_043950245.1 of Agromyces sp. MMS24-K17. Taxonomy (GTDB): domain Bacteria; phylum Actinomycetota; class Actinomycetes; order Actinomycetales; family Microbacteriaceae; genus Agromyces. The sequence goes on from NZ_CP171640.1 coordinate 2,055,119, forward strand.
GCTCACCCACGAGGACGTCCCGGCCGTCCGCTTCTCGACGGCGCGGCACGAGCACCGCACCGACGACGCCGACGACACCCGCATCCTCGACGACGTGGTCCGGTTCGCCGGGCAGCGGGTGGCCGTCGTGGCGGCGACGACCGCCGCGGCCGCCGAGGCGGCGCTCCGGCTCATCCGGGTCGAGTACGAGGTGCTGCCCGCCGTGTTCGACGCCGAGTCCGCCCTCCGGCCCGGCGCACCGGTGCTGCATCCGGGCCGCACGGCCGAGGACCGGGTCGCCGACGCCTCCCGCAACCTCGTCGCCGAGCTGCACGCCGGGTTCGGCGGCGACGTCCGCGCGGCGCTCGCCGCGTCCGACCTGACGGTGTCGGGCACCTGGCGCACCCAGCGCGTCAGCCACGCGCAGCTCGAGACCCACGGCGCCCTCGGCTGGCTCGACGACGACGGGCGGCTCGTCATCCGCACCAGCACCCAGGTGCCGTTCCTCACCCGTGCCGAGCTGTGCCGCCTGCTCGACCTGCCCGAGGACCGCGTGCGCGTGCTCACCGCCCGGGTCGGCGGCGGATTCGGCGGCAAGCAGGAACTGCTCTGCGAGGACCTCGTCGCCCTCGTGGTGCTGCGCACCGGACGCCCCGCGATGCTCGAGTTCAGCCGCCACGACGAGTTCGTCCGCACGACGGTGCGGCACCCGATGCGGGTCTCGGTCACGGCGGGCGCCACCCGCGACGGGCGGCTCACCGCCCTCGAGGTCGACGTGCTCAGCGACGCGGGCGCCTACGGCAACCACTCGGCCGGCGTCATGTTCCACGGCTGCGCCGAGTCGATCAGCCTCTACCGGGTGCCGGTGCTGCGCGTCGACGCCCGGGCGGTGTATACGAACCGGGTGCCGTCGGGCGCGTTCCGCGGGTACGGCCTCGGCCAGGTGATCCTCGGCATCGAGTCGGCGCTCGACGAGCTCGCGATCGGCCTCGGCATCGACCCGTTCGAACTGCGCCGCATCAACGCGATCCGCGCCGGCGACGTGCCGCTCGGGTGGGACGGCGAGCCCGAGGCCGACATCGAGCCGGGCAGCTACGGACTCGACCAGTGCCTCGACCTCGCCGAGCAGGCGCTCGCCCGCGGCAACGGCGTCGCGGCCCCCGAGGGCGACCACTGGCGCGTCGGCGAGGGCATGGCGGCCTCGATGATCGCGACGATGGCGCCGCGCGGCCACGCCTCGGAGGTGACCGTGTCGATCGGCGCCGACGGACTCGTCGACGTCGGCGTCGGCACCACCGAGTTCGGCAACGGCACGACCACGGTGCACGCGCAGATCGTCGCGACCGACCTCGGCACCACGCTCGACCGGGTGCGCATCCGCCAGTCCGACACCGACGCGGCCCGCTACGACACGGGCGCGTTCGCCTCCGCGGGAGTCACGGTCGCGGGCAAGGCGCTCCACGCCGCCGCGCTGCGGCTGCGCGACGTGCTGTGCGCGGCGGCCGCACGGGTCGCGGATGCCTCGGGCGTGGCGGATGCCCCGGGGCAGGAGGCGGTCGAGCCCGTGCTCGGGCCCGACGGGGTGCGGATCGGCGACCGCCTCGTGCCGTTCGCCGACCTCCTCGCCGCCGTCCCGGCTGAGCACCGCGACGGCGATCGGGCCGTCGCGACTGGCGCCGAGTACGGCGAACGGCGGTCGCTCGCCTACAACGTGCACGCCGTGCGCGTCGCGGTCGACGTGCGCACCGGGATCGTGCGGGTGCTGCAGTCGGTGCAGGCCGCCGACGCCGGCACGGTGATGAACCCCGAGCAGTGCCGCGGCCAGGTCGAGGGCGGTGCGGCCCAGGGCTTCGGGTCCGCGCTGTACGAGGAGGTCATGGTCGACGACGCCGGCCGCGTCACCACCCCCGTCTTCCGCCTGTACCGGGTGCCCCAGCTGGCCGACGTGCCCGTGACCGAGGTACGGTTCGCGACGACGAGCGACGACCTCGGACCGTTCGGCGCGAAGTCGATGAGCGAGAGCCCGTACAACCCGGTCGCGGCCGCCGTGGGCAACGCGATCCGCCGGGCGATCGGCGTTCGGCCCATGGAGACCCCGTTCTCACGCGACCGCGTCTGGCGGCTCGTGCGCGACGGCGCCGGCTGAGCCGCGCAGCCGCCCGAGGCATCCGACGGAGCCCGAGACCCGCACCACCGACCCCGCACCATCCCGCACCGCCGACCCCCGAAGGAGCACGACGTGGCCATCATCCTGGGCGACCACCAGTACGGCAAGGCCGAGAACCGCATCGTGCGGATCGTCCGCGACACCCCCCGCCACGAGATCCACGACGTGAACGTGTCGACCGCGCTTCGCGGCGACTTCGCGGCGGCGCACCTCGTGGGCGACCAGGCGACGGTGCTCCCGACCGACACACAGAAGCAGACCGCCTACGCCTACGCCAAGCTGCACGGGCTCGACGCGATCGAGTCGTACGGGCTCGCCCTGGCGCGCCACTTCGTCGACGACGTCGAGCCGGTCGACGCCGCGCGGGTCGAGATCGAGGAGTACGCCTGGGAGCGGGTGCTCGTCGACGGTGCGCCGCACGACCACACCTGGGTGCGCACCGGGCAGGAGGTGCGCACGGCCTCGGTCACCGTCGAGGGCACCGGCGCCGCGCAGCGCACCTGGGTCACCGGCGGCCTGAAGGACCTCGTGATCCTCAAGTCGACCGGGTCGGAGTTCCACGGGTTCCTCGAGGACGAGTACACCGTGCTCGAGCCGACGACCGACCGGGTCATGGCGACCTCGCTCGTCGCGCGGTGGCGGTTTACGACCGACGACGCCGACTGGAACGCGATCTACGCCGGCGTGAAGGCCGTGCTCACCGCGACGTTCGCGTCGGTGCACTCGCTGGCGCTGCAGCAGACCCTGTACGAGATGGGCAAGGCGGTGCTCGAGGCGTACGACGAGATCGCCGAGGTGCGGCTGTCTGCGCCGAACAAGCACCACTTCGCCTACGACCTCGGCAGGTTCGGCATCGAGAACCGCAACGAGGTGTTCCACGCCGACGACCGCCCGTACGGGCTCATCCAGGCGAGCGTGACCCGCGACGACGCCCCCGACCCCGGGCCGGCGTGGCACCAGTACACCGGGCTCGTCTGAGCGCTCGGCGACGACGGGCCGCCCGCGACGGGGTCGGCCGGAGCGGCCGCGCTACACGCGCGGCCGCTCCTTCACGATGAGGAGCCGGTACTCGCCGGCGGCCGCCCACCAGCGGTGAGGCACCCCGCCCGCGTAGTAGACGGCGTCGCCCTCGTCGAGCAGGTCCCGCCGGCCGTCGAGCTCGATGACGACCGTGCCGCGGGTGACGAGCACGAACTCGTCCTCGTCGTGCACGTAGGAGGGGCCCGGCTCCGCATCGGAACCGGTGAACTCGATCGGATGGAACGGCCGGTCGCTGTGCGCGAGCATCCGCGCATCGCCGTCGGCGAAGCCGGCGGCCAGTTGCGGGCGGTCGCCGCGCCGGTGCACCTCGAAGGGCGGCACCGCGTGCTCGACGGTGTGCGGCCGATCCTCGGCGGCGGCGACGAGCTCGATCGGGCTCGTCCCGAGGGCGACCGCGATCCGGCGCAGCGACGAGAGGCTCGGCTGGGCGAGCCCGCGCTCGACCTGGCTGAGGAACGGATGCGACAGCCCGGTGCGTTCGGCGACCTGCACTAGCGTATCGCCCCGGCGCAGCCGGAGCCGTCGGACATGGGCGCCGAGGCGCGCCGCGACGGCGTCGGGGGCTTCGTCGGTCGGCCCCGGCTCGGCGGTCGGTCCGAGCCCGGCGGACGCGGTGCCGGTCATGGCTCAGGCGCGCTTCTCGGGATGCATGCCCATGCGGGCGAGCACCACGTTCTCGACGATCTGCACGAGGTTGTAGAGCACGAGCGACACCGCCGTCACTGCGACCACCGAGGCCCAGAGTGCGTTGAACTGCGCCTGCGCGATGTACGACCCGATCACCCCGCCGATGCCCGAGCCGACCGCGAGCCACTCCGCCAGGAGCGCGCCGGTGATCGCGCCGGGCACCGAGATGCGCACGGCGGCGAAGAACGCGGGCGACGACGAGGGCAGGGCGACCTTGCGCAGCGCGGTCCAGTTGCCGCCGCCGTAGACGGCGACGACGTCGTGCATCTGCGGCGAGGCCGACTTGAGGCCGAACGCGATGCTGACGAGGGCGGGGAACAGCACGACGATGCCGCCCATGACGGCGACCGTCCAGAGGTCGCGGCCGAAGATCATGATGATGACCGGCGCGAGCGCGACGAGCGGCACGGAGCGGAGCAGCATCGCGATCGGCATCAGCGCGTGCTCGACGCCCTTCGAGAGCTGGAAGGCGATCGCGCCGGCGAGGGCTGCGACGAGTCCGGCGACGAAGCCGATGGCCGCGTGGCCGAGGGTGACGGCGAGGTTGCCGCCGACCTCCTCGCGATGCGCGGCCGCCTCGGGGTCGGTGACGAGCCACGCCCACACGTCGGCGGGGCCCTTCGCGATGTACGGCGAGACGCCGAACACCCAGAGCACCCCCGCCCACAGCACGATCACCGCGACGAGGGTGAGGGCGAACGTGAGCACGCTCGTGCCGAGCGCGCGGAGCATGTTCCGGGTCGTCTCCGCGCGGATCTCGCGGCGCAGGTCGCCGGCGGATGCGGAGGGAGCCGTGGCGGGCGGGGTGGCGGTGGCGGTCATGCGCGTCCCTTCGACCAGGGCGTGATGGCCCGGGAGATCAGCCCGACGAGCGCGAATCCGGCGAGGGCGACCGCGCCGCTCGCGAGGGCGATGCCCCAGACCCGTGGTGCGTCGAGCCCCTGCTGGGCGGCGATCATCGCCGGGCCGACGCCGAGCTCCACCTTGCCGAAGAACTCGCCGAGCACGGCGCCGAGGAAGGCGGCGGGCACCGCGATCTGCAGCGCGTTGAGGATGCTCGGCAGCGCGGCGACGAGCCGCACCTTGACGAGCTGCGTGAACCGCGTGCCGCCGTACACGCTGACGACGTCGAGGCTCGCCGCGTCGGCCGCCTTGAGCCCGAGCAGGGCGCCGACGACCGTCGTGAAGAAGCACGACAGCGCGGCGAGGAACACGGCCGTGCCCGACGGGGCGCCGGGTGAGGGGGCGCCGATGATGATGAGCGCGAGCGGGCCGATCGCCACGATCGGGATGCAGTAGCTGATGATGGCCAGCTGCATGACCACGCCCTCGAGCCTCGGCACGACGAGCACGAACGCGGCGAGGAGGAGCGCGATGCCGTTGCCCCACACGTAGCCCTGGGCGGCTTCGACGAGGGTGACCGAGAAGTTCCGCCAGTAGTACTCGAGGCCGCTGTCGAGCCAGCCCTGCACCACCTCGGGCGGCGTCGGGATGGCTCGGGTCGTGCCCGACCCGGCGGTCGCGAACACCGTGAGGGCGGCGAGCCACCACACCGCGATGAGCACCGTCCCGCCGATCACCCCGACCAGCCACGGCGGCATCCGCAGCGTACGCATCAGTGGCCGCCCTCCGGGCCGCCCGCGGTGCCGAACAGCAGCTCGGAGGCGCGGTCGACGTACGCGTGGAACTCCGGGGTGCGCATGAGGTCGGGCGTGCGCGGCCGGGGCAGGTCGATCTGCATGACCTCGGTGATGCGGCCGGGGCGCGGACTCATCACGGCGACCTGGTCGGAGAGGAAGATCGCCTCGCTGATGCCGTGCGTGACGAGCAGCGTGGTCGCGGGCTTCTCGGTCCAGATGCGCAGCAGCTCGAGGTTGAGGCGCTGGCGGGTCATGTCGTCGAGGGCGCCGAACGGCTCGTCGAAGAGGAGCACCGACGGCTTGAGCACGAGCGACCGGGCGATCGACACGCGCTGCCGCATGCCGCCGGAGAGCTGCGCCGGCTTCGCCTTCTCGAAGCCGGTGAGCCCGACGAGGTCGATCAGCTCGCGCACGTAGTCGTGGTCGACGGGCAGACCGGCGACCTCGAACGGCAGCCGCACGTTGGCGGCCACGCTCCGCCACGGCAGCAGGGCCGAGTCCTGGAACGCGATGCCGAGCTCGTGGCCCGCGCGGAGCTCCTTCGGCGACTTCCCGTCGACGAGGATGCTCCCGCTCGACGGCTCCTCGAGCCCGGCGAGGATGCGCAGGATGGTGGACTTGCCGCAGCCCGAGGGGCCGAGCAGCGCGAGGAAGGTGCCCTTGTCGGTGTGCAGGTCGGCGTCCTGGAGGGCGACGACGTTACGCCGCCCCATGGTGAACACCTTGTTGAGGCCGGAGATCTGCAGGCCGGTGCCCAGGCTCGTGGCCCGGGCACCGGTCTGGATGTCGCTCGTCACGGGAGTGGTCGCTCCGCGTCAGCCCGCGTACTTCACGAGCTCGGGGTGCTCCTCGTAGACCTCGGCGAGGAGGCTGAGGTCGAACAGGTCGGAGGCCTTCAGCTCGATGCCGGCGCCGGCGAGCGAGGCGATGGTCTCGTCCTGGAGCGACTTCGAGATCGTGAAGAGGCCGTTCGCCGCGGTCTCGTCGGAGACGACGAGCTGCTCGGCCTGCGTGGTCGCGCCTGCGATCGAGTTCTCGGGGTTCAGGTCGAGGTCCTTGCCGTACACCTCGTAGGCGAGGCGCGCGCCCTCGGCGGGGTCGTTCACCGCGTCGGTCCAGCCCTTGATCTCGGCGACGAGGAACGCCTTCAGCGCCTCGCGGTTCTCGGCGATCGACTGGTCGGTGACGCCGAACGTCTCGGCGACGAAGGGCAGGCCGTTGTCGGCGAACGGCAGGTTCGTGACCTCGAGGCCCTGCGCGGCGACGGTGATCGACTCGTTCGTCAGGTAGGCGACGAAGCCGTCGACCTCGCCGTTCACGAGCGGCGCCGGGTCGTACTGGACGGGCACGATCGTGAGCTCCGACTCGTCGATGCCGTTCGCCGCGAGCAGCGCCTTGAAGAGGCTCGCGTTCGAGTCCTGCACGCCGATCTTCTTGCCCTTCAGGTCGTCGGGCGTCGCGATGTCGCCGCCGTCCTTCAGGGAGAGGATCGTGAACGGGTTCTTCTGGAAGGTGGCGCCGATGATCTTCAGCGGGGCGCCCTCGTTCGCGACGGCCGCGCCGATGGACACGGCGTCGGAGAGCGCCACGTCGGCGCTGCCCGAGGCGAGCTCCGCGGCGCCGGTCGACGGACCGGGCACCAGGTTCACAGCGGAGAAGCCCGCCTCGTCGTAGTAGCCCTCGGAGTCGGCGAAGAACTCGCCCGAGAACTCCTCGTTCTTGATCCAGGAGAGCTGCACGGTGAGCTCGCCGAGGTCGGCGCCCTCCGCTCCGCCCTCCGCGGACTCGGCCTCGCTCGAGGCGCAGGAGGCGAGGAGGGTCAGTGCGGCCGACGCGGCCAGCACCGCGAGCGCGCCGCGGCGGAGTCCGCGTGCGGCGGGACGGGAACGGAATGCCATGTGAGTGCTCCACTCTGTTGCCGGGCGCGCCGCAGACGGGTCGGAGCGCGCCTCGTCGCGGGATTGCAGGGACGCCCCGGCGGCCGCTGGGGATGGGGAGCGGGCCGCCGGGACGGGGTTCTGGTGCTGTTCGCGACGATAGGAGATGTAGATTTCACGAACATGCGCCGGCATGTTTCACCTGTGTGAAGAACCCGTCGGCGGGCTCAGCGGACGAAGAGGCGGGCGTTCACCTGCTCGGTCTCGGCGTACTGGGACGCCGCCTGGCCGAGGGCGTGCCCGAGCGTCGCGAGGTGCTCCTCGACGTGCGCCTGCGTGGCCTTCCAGTCGGCGACGGCCGCCTGGAACGCGGTCGACGCCTGCCCCGACCAGCTCGACTGCAGCGCGGTGAGCTGGCCGACGAGCGATGCCACCTCCGACTGCACGCGGCCGATGGAGCCCTGGATGCCGATCGTCGCGGTGCGGACGTGCTCGCTGTCGACGTGGTACGTGGTCATGCGGTTTCCTTCCGTTCGAGGTGATGCCTCGAACGGTAGGCGCGCCGGCCCGGCGGGCCGGGGCATCCGACCCGCACCGGATGCGCGGACGCCGGCCGGCGCGACCTGTGGAGGAGCGGCCGGAGCCCGGCCGGAGCCCCGCCTGGGCCCGGCGGGTGCCCGTCAGGCGATCGACTGCGGCGCCGCGACCGACCCGGCCAGCGGGAGCGACACGCGGAAGGTCGCACCCCCGCCCGGGGTGTCGAGCACGTCGACCGTGCCGTTGTGGGCGGCGACGATCGAGGAGACGATCGCGAGCCCCAGGCCCGATCCGCCGGTCTCGCGCGTGCGCGAGGTGTCGGCGCGCCAGAAGCGCTGGAAGATCTTCTCCCGGATCTGCGGCGGCACGCCCTCGCCGTGGTCGACGATCTCGATGGCGGCGCGTTCGGTCGACTCGTCGACGCTCACGCGGATCTCGAGCGGGCTGCCCTCGTCGGTGAAGCGCATCGCGTTGCCCATGAGGTTCGTGATCACCTGCCGGAGCTTGTTCTCCTCACCGAGCACGATCGCGCGGCGCACCGTCGCGATCGGGTGGTCGGCCGACGCGGTCGGCTGGGCGTCGGGCACGATCGCGGGCGTCGGCTCGGTGGGCACGGCGGCGAGCTCGGCCTTCCGCGCCGACGACAGGCGGCGGCCGCGCAGGCGCGCCAGCGTCGCGCCGGCGAACGCGATCGTGCCGGTGCGGCCCCGCGTCGGCGCCGGGTCGAGCTCGACCGCCAGGTTGGGCACCGGGCCCGAGGCATCCGTCGTGCACTCCTCCGGCGCGATCACCGTGACCGTGCGGTCGGGGTGACCGGCCATCGCGTCGAGCGCCGCGTCCCGCGCGAGCGGCACCAGGTCGACCTCGGCCAGCTCCAGCGGCTTCGCCTCGTCGAGGCGGGCGAGGGCCAGCAGGTCCTCGACGAGGCCGCCCATGCGGATGGCCTCCTTCTCGATGCGGTCCATCGCCTGCGCGACGTCGTCGGGCGACTGCAGGGCGCCCATCCGGTACAGCTCGGCGTAGCCGCGGACCGAGACGAGCGGGGTGCGCAGCTCGTGCGACGCGTCTCCGACGAACCGGCGCATCTGCTCGATGGTGCGTGCGCGGTCGCGGAGCGCCCGGTCGATGCGGTTCAGCATGGTGTTGAGCGAGCGGTTCAACCGCCCGACCTCGGTGTTCGGCGTCGCCCCGCCGAGGCGCTGGCTGAAGTCGCCGTCGGCGATGGCCGCGGCCGTGCGCTCCGCCTCGCGGAGCGGGGCGAACGTCGAGGTGACGAGCATCCGGGTGAGGAGCGCGCCCACGAGGATGACGCCGAGCCCGAACCCGAGGAAGATCGTGAGGTAGGCCGCGAGGATGCGGTCGCTGTCGGCGGTCGACACCGCGATGAGCACCGGCACCCAGCCGCCGTGCGAATCCGACGTGGCGATCAATGCGACCGCGCGGAACGTCTGGTGGCCCGAGGCATCCGGCAACTCGAAGACCACGTACTTGCCGATGTTGTGCTGGTAGACCTGCACCGGGCTGAGCTCGGAGGGGAAGCGCGGCTGGTCGGCCGCGGGGCGGCCCTCCCAGTTGTTGCGCACGTAGTCGCCCTCGGCGTCGTAGAGCGCGATGAACACGTCCTCCGAGTCGGAGAAGGCGCTCTCGTCGAGGTTCGTCTCGCCGCTGCGGCCGTACGAGTCCTCGAAGTACTTGTCGAGGTTGCCGCTCGCGATGGCGCGCAGCTTCGTCGCCATCTGGTCCTCGACGTACGACCGCAGCATCGCGGCGGTGCCGATTCCGGAGACGAGCAGCCCGAGGGTGAGCATCAGCACGGTCACGCCGGTGATCTTCGTGCGCAGGGAGATGCGGTTCCACCGCTCGTTCAGGGTCTGGTGCATGGCGGGCCGAGTCTACGAACGCTCCCTGTACCGACGCTGCACGACGCCTGTCCTACGGCTTGGAACTCTTCAGCATGTACCCGAAGCCGCGCTTGGTCTGGATCAGCGGCTCGGCGGAGTGCTGGTCGAGCTTGCGGCGCAGGTACGAGATGTAGCTCTCCACGATGCCCGCGTCGCCGTTGAAGTCGTACTCCCACACGTGGTCGAGGATCTGCGCCTTCGACAGCACCCGGTTCGGGTTCAGCATGAGGTAGCGCAGCAGCTTGAACTCGGTGGGGGAGAGCTCGACCGGCACGTCGCCCACGAGCACCTCGTGCGTGTCCTGGTCCATCGTGAGCTCGCCGGTGCGGATCACCGCGTCCTCCTCGGCGTGCATCGTGCGGCGCAGGATCGCCTTGATGCGGGCCACGATCTCGTCGAGGCTGAACGGCTTCGTCACGTAGTCGTCGCCGCCGACGGTGAGGCCGGTGATCTTGTCCTCCGTATCGTCCTTGGCCGTGAGGAAGAGGATCGGCGCGGTGTACCCCGCGCTGCGGAGCCGCTTCGTCACGCTGAACCCGTTCATGTCGGGCAGCATCACGTCGAGGATGATGAGGTCCGGTTCCTCCTCGAGGACCGCGGAGATGGTCTGGGCGCCGTTGCCGACGGCGCGGACGGCGAAGCCGGCGAAGCGGAGGCTCGTGGTGAGCAGGTCGCGGATGTTCGGCTCGTCGTCGACGATGAGAATGCGTGGTCCGTCGCTCATATCGGTCATTCTGCTGCCAAATCGCTGTGGCTCCGCTGGATATTCTTCGAGTGTCCCGAGATCGGTTCCTGGTGATCCGACGTGCGTCGGCCGTGCGGGGTGGCCGTGCGCAGGCCCCGGTGCGAGACTCTGAGCCATGGCGTCGAAGGAACGGGTGGTCATCGCGGGCGGCGGGCTGACGGCGGCGCGAGCCGCGGAATCGCTGCGGGAGACGGGCTTCGACGGCCCGGTCGTCGTCGTCGCCGAGGAGCCCCGGCTGCCCTACGAGCGGCCGCCGCTGTCGAAGGGCTACCTGCAGGGTGCGGATGCCTCGTCGGCGGTCTACCCGTTGTCGGCGGCCTGGTACCGCGACCACGACGTCGAGGTGCTGCGGGGCGCGCCGGCCGAGGCGCTCGATCCGTCGGCGCACTCCCTGAGGGTCGAGGGGCGGATGCTCCGCTACGACCGGCTCCTCATCGCGACCGGGGCGACCCCGCGCCGCTTCGAGGGTCCTGGCGCGGGCCTGCGCGGCGTGCACACGCTGCGCCGCCTGCCCGACGCGACGAGGCTGCGCACCGCGCTCCGCGACGGGAGCCGCCGGGTGCTCGTGGTCGGCGGCGGCTGGATCGGGCTCGAGGTGGCCGCCGCGGCGCGGACGTACGGCAACGAGGTCGTCGTGGTCGCGCACGGCGAGGTGCCGCTGGCGTCGGCGATCGGGCCCGAGCTGGGCGGCCGCTTCCGCGCGCTGCACGAGGGACACGGCGTCGCATTCCGGATGGGCGCGGCCGTCTCGGCGCTCCGGGGCGACGGCGGGCGCGTGCGCGCCGCCGTGCTCGGCACCGGCGAGGAGGTGCCGGCCGACCTCGTCGTGGTCGGCATCGGCGCCGTGCCCGACACGCGGCTCGCGGCATCCGGCGGCCTGCGACTCGAGGGCGGGGTGGTGACGGATGCCTCGTTCCGCACCAGCGCACCCGACGTGTACGCCGCCGGCGACGTCGCGAACGTGTGGAACGCGCGACTGGGCCACCACCTGCGCGTCGACCACTGGGCGAACGCCGACGCGAGCGGCCGGGTCGCCGGCCGCGTGCTCGCGGGCGAGCGGGTCGAGTACCACGAGATCCCGTACTTCTACACCGACCAGTACGACCTCGGCATGGAGTACTCCGGCTACGGTGAACTGGCGGCGGGCGTCGCCCCGGTGATCCGCGGCGACCTCGACGCGGGCGAGTACGTCGCGTTCTGGCAGCGCGACGGGAAGGTGGTGGCAGGCATGAACGTGAACGTCTGGGACGTGAACGCCGACGTGCAGCGGCTCATCCGCTCGGAGCGGGCCGTGTCGGCGGCCGAGCTCGCCGACCCCGCCGTGCCGCTCGACGCGCTCGCCGGGGACGCCGCATGACCGCGGCCGCCACGTCGGCGGTCCGCCGGATCGGGCCGCGCACCTTCGACTTCTCCCGCCAGGTCGCCGTCATGGCGATCGTGAACCGCACGCCCGACTCGTTCTACGACCGCGGCCGCACCGACGCCACCGACCTCGCCGTCGACGCCGGCCTGCAGGCCATCGCGGCCGGGGCCGACTGGATCGACGTGGGCGGCGCGAAGTTCGCGCCCGGCCCGGCGGTCCCGGTCGCCGAGGAGATCGACCGCGTGGTGCCGGTCGTGGCGGGCCTCGCCGAGGCCGGTGCCGTGATCTCGGTCGACACGTTCCACCCCGAGGTCGCCCGCGCGGCGATCGCCGCCGGGGCGCACGTCATCAACGACACCACCGGGCTGCACGACCCCGCCATGGCCGACGTCGTCGCCGAGACGGGGGCGTCGGTCGTGGTCACGCACAGCCTCGCCGCCCCGCGCACGCCGTTCCCGTCGCCCCGGTACGTCGACGTGGTCGACGAGGTGGTGGCGTTCCTGCGGGAACGGGTCGCGCTCGCCGAGGCGCGGGGCGTGGCATCCGATCGCATCATCGTCGACCCGGGCCACGACCTGAACAAGCACACCCTCGACTCCCTCGAGCTCACGCGCCGGCTCAGGGAGGTGACCGCGCTCGGCTACCCGACGCTCGTCGCGCTCTCGAACAAGGACTTCGTCGGCGAGAGCCTCGGGCGCCGCGACCGGGGCGAACGCGTCGAGGGGTCGCTCGCGGCCGCCGTGTACTGCGTGCTGCAGGGCGCGCGCATCGTGCGCGTGCACAACGTGCGCGAGACGGTCGACGCGATGCGCATGGTCGAGGCGATCGAGGGATGGCGCGAGCCGGTGTTCCTCGAGCACAACCAGTGACCGCCGCCGGGAGGAGCCGACACGTGACCGTCGACCGGGACGCCCTGCTCGCCGCCTACGCGATCGAGGATCGCGCGACGCCGCGGGTGCGGATGAACTTCGTGATGAGCCTCGACGGCGCCGTCAGCATCGAGGGCCGTAGCGGCGGCCTCGGCGACGAGGTCGACCGGCTCGCCATGGGCGTGCTGCGCGCGCTCGCCGACGTCGTGCTCGTCGGCGCGGGCACCGTGCGCACCGAGGGGTACGGCGGCCTCCGGCTGGGCCGCGAGGGCGTGGCCTGGCGGCGCGCGCACGGCCTGCCCGACCAGCCGCGCCTCGCCGTGGTGTCGTCGGCGCTCGAGCTCCCGGCGGCGCATCCGTTCTTCGCCGAGGCCGTCACCCGGCCGATCGTCGTGACCCACGCCGCGTCGCCGGCCGACCGGCGCGCCGAGCTCGCCGAGGTCGCCGACGTGGTCGTGTGCGGCGAGGACGCCGTGGACGCCGCCCTGCTCGTGGCCGCATTCGTCGACGAGGGGCTGCCGCAGGTGCTCTGCGAGGGCGGGCCGCACCTGTTCGGCTCGCTGCTCGACGCCGGCCTCGTCGACGAGCTGTGCCTGAGCCTCAGCCCCACGCTCGTCGGCGGCGATGCCGGACGCATCGTGCGCGGCGCCTCGGAGGCGGAGCGGCGCATGCGGCTCGTGCACGCGATCCCGGCGGGCGACCTGCTGCTGCTGCGGTACGCGCGCGGTTGAGCACGGGCGGGCGGGCGGGCGGCGCGCCTGCGGCTCAGCGCGCCGGCCGGTAGGTGACGTGCGTGACGAGCGACGAGCCGCGCGACGCGACCTGCTCCCAGGCCTGCGCCGGCACCCCGTCGAAGAGCCGCTCGCCCGCGCCGAAGACCGTCGGCGTGAGGTGCACGCGCAGTTCGTCGACGAGGCCGGCGGCGAGGTACTGGTTCACGGTCGCCGCGCCGCCGGCGATCGAGACGTCGAGGTCGCCCGCCGCCTCGCGGGCGCGATCGAGCGCCGCGTGGATGCCGTCGGTCACGAAGTGGAACGTCGTGCCGCCGGGCATCGGCAGGTCGGCGCGCTCGCGGTGCCCGAGGACGAACACCGGGCGGTGGTAGGGCGGCTCGTGGCCCCACCAGCCGGTCCACGCGAGGTCCCAGTCACCGCGATCGGGTCCGAACATGTTGCGGCCCATGATGTACGCGCCGGCCTCGAGGATCGCCGCGACCTCGGCCTCGTTCTCCTCGGGGCGCTCGAACATCCAGTCGTGCAGCCGGTTGTGGGCGATGGTGCCGAACGGCAGCTCGCGGGTCTGGCCGACGCCGGCCGAGTACCCGTCCATCGAGACGGAGATGTCGCACGTGACCTGTGGCATGGGTTCCTCCTCGAACCGGTTGCGATCTGCAATCGGTCGGAGCCTAGTGAAACCGGTTGTATGCTGCAATCGGTTTCTCGGATCAAGGGAACGGAGGTCGCCGATGATGCTGAGGTTCGACGCGTCCGCCGACCCGCACCGCTCGGGGTGCCCGATCAACCTCTCGCTCGAGGTGTTCGGCGACAAGTGGTCGCTCATCGTGATCCGCGACCTGATGTTCGGCGATCGGCGACACTTCCGCGAACTCCTCGCGGGCTCCGAGGAGGGCATCGCCTCGAACGTGCTCGCCGACCGGGTCCAGCGCCTCGTCGAGCTCGGCCTGCTGACCCGCGCCCCCGACCCCGGCCACAAGCAGAAGATCGTCTACCGCCTCGCGGAACCCGCGATCCAGCTCGTGCCCGTGTTCGCCCAGCTCGGCGCCTGGGGCAACCGTCACCTCCCGGTGAGCCACGAATTGCGGGTGCGCGCCGAGCTCCTCGAGCAGGGCGGGCCCGAGTTCTGGGACCGCTTCATGGACGAGCTCCGCGAGCGGCACCTCGGCATCGCGCGGCCGGCCGGGCAGCCGTCGGCGTTCGGCGAGCTGCGCGCCGCGTACGAGGCGGCGCTCGCCGAGGCATCCGCCTGACCGCGGGCGCACCGCCGGGCCATCCGGCGGCCGCCGCCGCGCCGCCCGCCTACGCCGCCGCGCCGCCCGCCTACGCCGCCGCGCCGCCCGCCTACGCCGCCGCGCCGCCCGCCTACGCCGCCGCGTCGAGCGTGTGCGCGTCGAGGATCGTGTAGCTGTAGCCCTGCTCGGCGAGGAACCGCTGCCGGTTCTGCGCGAAGTCCTGGTCGACCGTGTCGCGCGCGACCAGCGTGTAGAAGTTCGCCGACAGGCCCGACTCCTTCGGCCGCAACAGGCGGCCGAGGCGCTGCGCCTCCTCCTGCCGCGACCCGAACGAACCCGACACCTGGATGGCGACCGTCGCCTCCGGCAGGTCGACCGAGAAGTTCGCGACCTTGGAGACCACGAGCACCTTCGTCGTGCCCTCGCGGAACGCCTGGAACAGCCGCTCGCGCTCGTCGACGGGCGTCGCGCCCGTGAGCTGCGGGGCGTCGAGGGCCTCGGCGAGCTCGTCGATCTGGTCGAGGTACTGGCCGATCACGAGGATCCGCTCGCCCTCGTGGCGCTCGACGAGCTGCTTCACGACGTCGAGCTTCGCCGGAGCGGTCGCCGCGAGGCGGTACCGCTCGTCGTCGGCCGCGGCCGCGTACTGCAAGCGCTCGCCCTGAGGCAGGTCGACGCGCACCTCGAAGCAGGCCGCGGGGGAGATGAAGCCCTGCGACTCGATCTCCTTCCACGGCGCGTCGAACCGCTTGGGCCCGATGAGGCTGAACACGTCGCCCTCGCGGCCGTCCTCGCGCACGAGCGTCGCGGTGAGGCCGAGCCGGCGCCGGGCCTGCAGCTCGGCGGTGAGCTTGAACACGGGCGCGGGCAGCAGGTGCACCTCGTCGTAGACGATGAGGCCCCAGTCGAGGGCGTCGAGGAGCGCCAGATGGGCGTACTCGCCCTTCCGCTTCGCCGTGAGGATCTGGTAGGTCGCGATCGTGACCGGCTTGACCTCCTTCACCTGCCCCGAGTACTCGCCGATCTCCTCCGGCGTGAGGGTGGTGCGGCGCAGCAGCTCGTCGCGCCACTGGCGCGCCGAGACGGTGTTCGTCACGAGGATGAGCGTGGTCGTCTTCGCCGTCGCCATCGCGCCCGCCCCGACCAGGGTCTTGCCCGCGCCGCAGGGGAGCACGACGACGCCGGAGCCGCCGTCGAAGAAGTTGTCGACGGCCTTCTGCTGGTAGTCGCGCAGGTGCCAGCCCGACTGCTCCAGGTCGATCGGATGCGGCGTGCCCGGCGTGTACCCCGCGAGGTCCTCGGCCGGCCAGCCGAGCTTCACGAGCTCCTGCTTGAGCGCGCCGCGGGCCCACGCGGCGACGAGGAAGCTCTCGTCGTCGATGCGGTCGCCGAGCAGCGGCGCGATCCGCTTCGCGCCGGAGACCTCGGTGAGCACCGCGATGTCGTCGCTGCGGAGCCGCAGCGCGCCGTCGTCGGTGCGGTCGATGACGAGCCGGCCGTACCGCGCCACGGTCTCGCGCATGTCGACCGAGACGGTCTGCGGCACCGGGAACTTCGCGTACTTCTCGAGCGTGCCGAGCATGTCCTCGGCGGTGTGGCCGGCGGCGCGCGCGTTCCAGAGGCCGAGCCGAGTGATGCGGTACGTGTGGATGTGCTCCGGGGCGCGCTCGAGCTCGGCGAAGATCGCCAGGTCGTGGCGCGCGTCCTCGGCGAGCGGGTTCGCGACCTCGAGGAGGACGGTGCGGTCGCTCTGCACGATGAGGGGGCCGTCTGACATAGCCGACCAGTCTACGCCCGTTCCGGAGGGGTGGGCCCGTCTGGGCGGTTCGCGCCAGGAGTGGCAACGACGGCGGCAACGACGGAGGCAGCGGCGCGGTCAGTCGCCGTCGGTCGGCACCGGCCCGACGGCGGCGATCGCCGACAGCGGCAGCGTGCGCTCGATGTCGGCCTTGCGGTCGCGGGCGCGGAGACGCCCGTTCGCGACGCTCGCCGGCGCGAGCAGGTAGTCGGCGGTCTGCCCGCCCGGCATGTGGACGGTCACGACGAGCGTCTCCTTCGCGCGGGCCGCGGCCTCGAGCTGGCGCGCCAGCCACGCCTGCTCGTTCGCCGGCCCATCGGCTTCGGCGAACAGCTTGTCGAGCAGGTCGGCGATCGGGTCGGTGCGCGGCGCGGGGGCGGGCGCGGCGGCGAGGCGATGCCGGCGGAGCCGCAGGATGTTGCCGTCGGCGTCCTCCGCGGCGACCGGGTACTTCGCGTCGGACAGCGCCCAGAACACGACGTCGGGCGGGAAGCGCGACAGGATCCGGTGGTCGCCGGCGCGCCGCAGCGCGAGCGAGGAGAGCGACTGGTCGACCTCGAGCGTGTGCACGAGCGTGGCGTCGTCGGAGCGGATCGTGCTGCGCGCCGGCGCATCCGACGGGTCGGCCGCGGCGACGCGCACGGCGCCGAACCGCCGCGCGGCCTCCGCGATGAGGTAGTCGAGCGGTTGCGGCATCCCGGTGAGCGAGATCGAGCGCAGGAAGCCGCGGATCGAGTCGGCCGTCTCGCCGGCCGCGAGCCCGCGGTTCACGGATGCCGCGCTCACGCGATAGCTCGAGGCGAGGTCGCGGCCCTCGACGTCGGCGAAGCCGCGCAGGCGCGCGTCGAGCGCCGGCTCGAGCGGCCCGGGCGACACGACCGACAGGTCGTGCTGGAGGTACACCTGCTCCACCTGGCGCGGGAATCGGGCCGTGAGCTGCTCGGCGGCCTCGTCGAGGTGGCCCGCGAGCACGGTGCGCGCCGCGTCCGACGGCTCGCCGCCGACCGCGAGCCCGAGCGCCTCGGCCTCGCCGACGACCCGCTCCAGCCCGTCCTCGAGCCAGCGGCCGCCCGCGGGGTAGAGCCAGCGCACGTCGTCGCGGAAGGCGGACGCCGACAGGTTCTCGGTGCGTCGCGCCACGAGCTCCCGCAGGGTCGGCGGGATGCGGTCGCGCCACGCCTCGGCGAGCCGGATCCAGCGCCCGGCGGGGCTGCGCATCGCCCACTCGGCGCCCGCATCCGATTCGAGCCAGTAGGCGCCGTCGCGCACGACGAGCCCCGCCTCGACGGCGCGGTGCATGAGTGCGGGCACCTCCTCGAGCGGCACGCCGGTCACCTCGGCGATGCGCTTGGAGTCGGGCAGCGACAGGCCGCCCTTGGCGAGTTCGCGGGCCGGCTGCGTGCCGACCGCGGAGATCAGCTCGGCGGTCGCGGCGATGGTCGCGTAGGCGGCGTCGGCACCGCGGCGCGCGAGCAGGGTGCGGTCGACGGCGTCGACGGCCTCGAGGACGGCCGGGGCCGGCCCGGCCAGCTCGGCGAGCCCCGGCAGGTCGTCGCCGATGCGCGGCAGCAGCCGCGCGCTGATCGCGTGCGCGACGTGCACCCGGCCCGGATGCTCGTCGTCGCCCACCACGACCAGCAGGCGGTCGGCCAGGTCGGCGACGAGCTGCGGCGCCGCCGCGCGCAGGCGATCGGATGCCTCGAGCCGCGCGAGTTCCTCGCCGATCGCGTCGATCGTGGTCGACGTGTCGGGGGCGGCGAGCGTCGCCGCGACGGCGAGCACGGCGAGGTGCGGCCGATCGAGGCGGCTCAGCGCGTGGTCGACCGAGTCCTGGGCGAGGAGCACCTCGGCCAGGTCGAACAGGTCGCGGATGTTCGAGCGGTCGAACTCGCGCGTGCCGAGCGCGCTCGCCAGGCCTTCACGCGGAAGCGTGCGGAGCCTCGCAGCGAGCTCGAGCATGGGCGATCAGGCCGAATCCCGACGCGACTCGCGAGACCGTCGCACGCCGTTCACGATGAGCAACGCGATGAGGAGGAGGAAGCCGATCGGCAGGCCGATGAGCGGCAGCACGAGCACCACCGGCCAGATGCCCTGGCTGAAGCCGTCGTCGGCGCCGACGCCCGCGAGGGTCGCGATGATGATGGCGATGAACGCCACGACCGAGAGGCCGACGGTGGCGGCGACCATGTAGGCGAGCGTGCGTTCGACCCTGGTGTCGCTGATCGGGCGTTGGTTGGTCACCCGTCCAGAATATTGCAGCGCGCCGACCCGTGGGTGGCGAACCGTAGACTGGGGACCGGACGGCGTCGCCGTCCGGCGCGCCCACGAGACGAGCGAGGTTCCAGCGATGCCCACCGGCAAGGTCAAGTTCTACTCCGAGGAGAAGGGCTTCGGCTTCATCAGTTCGGACGACGGCCAGGAGGTGTTCCTGCACGCGTCGGCACTTCCGGCGGGAACGACCGTGCGCGTCGGGTCGCGGCTCGAGTTCGGCATCGCCGATGGGCGCAAGGGCCCGCAGGCGCTCGCCGTCAAGGTGCTCGAGACCCCGCCGAGCCTCGTGAAGATGAGCCGCCGGAGCGCGGACGACATGGCGATCGTGGTCGAGGACCTCGTCAAGTGGCTCGACGCGGCCGGTTCCGACCTGCGCCGCGGTCGGTACCCCGACAAGGCCCGTGGCCGGCAGATCGCCGCGCTGCTGCGGAAGGTGGCTGACGAGCTGGATGCCTGAGCCGGAGATCGTTCCCGTGGCGGAGGCCGACCTCGAGGTCGAGGCCGACGCCGAGCCGGAAGCCGAGGCGGAAGCCGAGGCGGAAGCCGCCGTCGAGCCGGAAGTCGACGTCGAGCCGGAAGCTGCCGTCGAACCCGAGCCCGAGCCCGAGCCCGAGCCCGAGCCGCTCGTCGCCGACGAGGTGCTCCTCGCCTCGGCCGACCTCGCCCAGCGGGCGCTCCTCGAGGTCACCGCCCCCGAGACCGTCGGGTCGGTGATCGGCCACGTCGTCGAGGGCGAGCAGGTGCTCACGCTCCTCTTCGCCGCCGACCTCGGCGGCTACCCCGGCTGGCACTGGAGCGTCACGATCGCCCGCGTCGAGGGCGCCGAGCCGACGGTGCTCGAGACCGAGCTGATGCCCGGCGAGCGGTCGCTGCTCGCCCCCGAGTGGGTGCCCTGGTCGGAGCGGCTCGCCGAGTACCGCGCCGCGCAGCAGGCGGCTGCCGATGCGGCGGCGGAAGCCGGCGACGACGACGGCGAGTACGACGAGGACCTCGACGACGAGATCGACGATGCCGACGACGTCGACGACGCGGAGGACGGCGACGACCCGAGCCTCGACGACGACGACGACCTCGAGCACGACGAGCACGACGACGACGGGCTCGATCTCGACGACGCCGACGACCACGTCGAGGACGACGCCGACGACTTCGAGGACGTCGCGATCGAGACCGGCGTCATCGACGTGGTCGACCTCGACCTCGACGTCGACGGGCTCGACCCCGAGGCTCAGCCCGACGAGGCCTGATCGCGCGCGGTCCGCGCGCGGTGCACCTGCACCACGATCAGCCCGGCGACGCCGAGCACGATCCCGACCCAGCACGCGGGCACGAGCCATCCGAGCCCGGCCGAATCGACCGCCTCGCCGGCGAGCACCAGCACGACGAGCCCGACGGCCCACGCGATCGTGCCGACCGCGAGGGCCTTCCTGGCGTCCGCGCGGGCGGGCGCCGGATCGGGCCGACGCTCGTCCTCGCGGAGCCAGAGCCGCACGGCGACTACCCGAGCCGCTCGAGCACGTAGTCGATCGACGCGGTCAGCGCCCGCACGTCGTCGGGCTCGATCGCGGTGAAGGTCGCGACGCGGAGCTGGTTGCGGCCCAGCTTGCGGTACGGCTCGGTGTCGACGACGCCGTTCTCCCGGAGGACCTTCGCGATGGCGGAGGCATCCGTCGTCTCGTCGAAGTCGATGGTGACGACCACCTGCGAGCGGTCGGCCGGGTCGGCGACGAAGGGGGTCGCGACCGCGGTCGCCTCCGCCCAGTCGTACAGCACCTGCGAGCTCTCGCGCGTGCGCGCGTCGGCCCAGCGCAGGCCGCCGGAGGCGTTCATCCACTCGAGCTGGTTCTCGAGGAGCAGCAGCGTCGAGATCGCCGGGGTGTTCAGGGTCTGGTCGAGGCGGGAGTTGTCGACCGCGTTCTTCAGGGAGAGGAACTCGGGGATGTACCGGTCGCTCGCCGCGATGCGCTCGATCCGCTCGATCGCCGCGGGGGAGACCAGCGCGAACCAGATGCCGCCGTCCGAGGCGAAGTTCTTCTGCGGCGCGAAGTAGTAGACGTCGAACTCGGCCGGGTCGACGAACACGCCGCCCGCGGCGCTCGTCGCGTCGATCACGGTGAGCGCGCCCTCGTCGCCGGCGACGCGGCGCACGGGGGCCATCACGCCGGTGGAGGTCTCGTTGTGCGGCCACGCGTAGACGTCGACGCCGGCGACCGCCTCGGGGGTGCTGCGCGTGCCCGGCTCCGCCTTCCGTACATCGGGCGCCTCCAGCCACGGCGCCGCGGCCGCGCCGGCGAACTTCGCGCCGAACTCGCCGAAGGCGCAGAGCTGCGCGCGGCGGTCGATGAGGCCGGCCGACGCCGAGTCCCAGAACGCGGTCGAGCCGCCGTTGCCGAGCACGACCTCGTAGCCGTCGGGCAGGTCGAACAGGTCGGCGAAGCCCTGGCGGACCCGGCCGACGAGCTGCTTCACCGGCGCCTGGCGGTGCGAGGTGCCGAGCAGTCGCGGGCCGACCTCCGCGAGGTGCGCGACCTGCTCGGCGCGCACCTTGGAGGGCCCGCAGCCGAATCGGCCGTCGGCGGGCAGGAGGTCACTGGGGATCACGAGGCTCGGCATGCGTCGAGTCTATCGACGGCGGCCCGCAGGCTAGGCTTGATGACGGCTGCGACCGGGAGGGCTTCAGGGTGACCGATCTGATCGATACGACGGAGATGTACCTCCGCACGATCCTCGATCTCGAAGAGGAGAACATCGTTCCCCTGCGCGCTCGCATCTCCGAGCGGCTCGGGCACTCCGGCCCCACGGTCTCGCAGACGATCGCGCGCATGGAGCGCGACGGCCTCGTCGTCGTCTCCGACGACCGGCACCTCGAACTGACCCCCGCCGGCCGCAGCAAGGCCGTGCACGTCATGCGCAAGCACCGCCTCGCCGAGCGGCTCCTCGCCGACGTCATCGGCCTCGAGTGGGAGTACGTCCACGATGAGGCATGCCGCTGGGAGCATGTGATGAGCGAGCAGGTCGAGCGACGGCTCATCGAGCTCCTCGGCGGCCCGACCGAGTCGCCCTACGGCAACCCGATCCCCGGCCTCGAGGAGTTCGGGCTCGCGCCCGCCGAGCGGTTCATGTCGGGCGTCCGCAACCTGGTCGACCTCGTCGCCGAGAGCGACGCTCCGGTGACCGGGGTCGTGCGCCGGCTCGGCGAGCCCGTGCAGTTCGATCCGGAGCTGCTGGCGCAGCTGAAGGAGGCCGGCATCGTGCCCGGCGCGACCGCCGAGTTCAGCCCCGCGGGCGGCTACGTGCTGGCCCGGGCCGACGGCTCGGAGTCCGGCCTCGAGCTGCCCACCGAGGTCGCCGCGCACCTCTTCATCGCGGTCTGATCCTGCGCCCCCCGTTCTGGGGGCGAGAATGCGCCCGATCCCGCGCCGTTTCGTCAATGCGACACGCCGGATCCGTTATCAGGATGTGACAATCGGGCCGACCTCACGTAGTCTCGGTCGAGTCCGTCGGCAGAAGCCGGTCGTCGGGCCGAGGTCGAGACGCCCCCTCCCGGGGGCCCACCGCTCGACCGGGAACCCGACGAGCGCCGCAGGCGCGACAGGTGGGGCGGTCCCCGGATCGCGGCGCGGAGGTGTTCTCTTGGCTCGTTCCCCCAAGCGTCGCGCGAGCGGCATCGGTCCCCGGCAGTCGCTCCGACTCTCGACCCGGACCCGCAAGTCCCCCAAGCTCCAGCAGGCTGCGCCACCCGCGGCACCGCCGACGGCCGAGGCATCCGCCCCGGCCGCGCCGCTGCCCTCGGTGCGCCTCTTCCGCCGAGGCGGCGTCGCCAACGTCGCGGTGATGACCGCGGCCCTCGGCATCGTGGGCACGCTCGCGATCCCCGCCTACGCCGTCGCACCGGGCAGCATCGGCCCGCAGTTCGGCCAGACCGACGCGGCGAAGCTGACCAAGGCGCAGGCGCAGTCCGTCGAGGTCGACGGCGACGTCGTCGCCGCGGGCGTCAGCCAGGACACGTTCAGCGTCACGACCGGCGAGCAGATCCGTGCCGCCGCCGAGGCGGAGGCCGCCGCCGCGGCCGCCGCGGCCCGTGCCGCCGCCGCCGCGCAGATGACGTCGTACGCGGCCTCCTACGGCGGGCCGTCGGTGAGCGACCTGCTCGCGAACCCGCCCTACCCGAACTTCGACCTCGGCAGCGTGTACAACGTCGCGACCCAGTACATCGGCACGCCGTACGTCTACGGCGGCGCGACCCCGGCCGGGTTCGACTGCTCCGGGTTCGTCATGTACGTCTACGCGCAGTTCGGCATCGGCATGCCGCACTCCTCGTCGGGCCAGGGTGCGATGGGAACGCGCATCTCCGAGGCCGACGCGGTGCCCGGCGACCTCGTCATCATGTCGGGCCACGACGGCTTCTACGCCGGCAACGGCATGATCCTGCACGCGCCGTACGAGGGCGCGTCGGTGCGGGTCCAGCCCATCTGGACGAGCGACTACTACATCGTGCGCATCGGGATCTGAGTGTGAACAACGCGTAACAGCACGCGAAGTCGGCGCGCCGGGGGGTTCCGGTGCGCCGATTTGCGTTTAGCCTGTAGGAACGATCCGAATCGGGGACCACGGACGGAGGCGGGCGTATGGTCCAGGCGCGAGGCATCCATTCCACGGGTGCGCGCGGCCTCTACGACCAGCGCCGCAGCAGTCAACCGCGCGGGCACCGCCAGCACGACCACGCGCACCATGCCGACGGGCACTGTCTTGCAGACAGTGCCCGTTCTTCGTTTCACGGCGTCCTCGCACCCCTCGGAGCGCAGTCCCGTTCACGCGGCTGGAAGCCATCCAGCACCGATCGAAAGGCTCCGCATGCGCACCCTCGTGCTCAACGCCGGCTATGAACCCCTCGCCATCGTCTCGTTCAAGCGCGCCCTGCTCCTCGTGATGCACGACAAGGCCACCGTCATCCTGAGCGACGAGGGCCACCCCGTGCTCGGCACGAGCGGGCCGTGGGAGCGGCCCAGCGTGATCGTCCTGAGCCGCTACGTGCGGCCGCCGCTCGCCCAGCACGTGCCGGTCAGCCGGCGCGGGGTGCTCCGCCGCGACGAGCACCGCTGCGCGTACTGCGCGAAGTCCGCAGCCACCATCGACCACGTCCTGCCCCGCTCGCGCGGCGGGCGCGACACGTGGGAGAACCTCGTCGCGTGCTGCCTGCGCTGCAACAACGCGAAGAGCGACCACACGCCCGCCGAGATGGGCTGGGAACTCCGCTTCACCCCCGGGATGCCCCAGGGCCGGAGCTGGATCGTGCGCGGCTTCGAGCGGCCCCTGCCGCAGTGGGACGAGTTCCTGCAGGCCGCCTGAGTCGTGGCATCCGCCCTCGATCTGCCCTATGGTTGGACGAGCCCGGAGCACCGCGTCCCGCTCCGAGCAGGCTACGAAACCCCACGTCGTGCTGCACCGCGCCGTGGCATCCCCCGGAGGTGCAGCCTGTGAACGGTGACGATCCGATCGTCGCGCAGCCGAGCCGTCGCGACGCGCGTCGTGCCGAGGAAGCCGCCCGAGGCCGTCGCGCCGCCGCGCCGGTGCCGCCGGTGGCGCCGGTGGCGAAGGCCACCGCCGCCGCTTCCGCGGCGCCCGCGTTCGCGCGCGTGACCACCGCGTCGCGGGGCACCCGCCGGGCCGGGCCCATGCGCGTCCTCGCGACCGTGCTGGTGGTGCCGGCGATCGTCGGCACCGTGGCCCTGCCCGCCTACGCGTTCGCGCCGGGCAACGAGGGCTTCGGCGGAGCGACGGCGTTCCGCGACGCCGTGACCGGGGCCCAGGAGCTCGACGTGTCGGCGCTGGCGAGCAACGCGCCGCTGTCGTCCGATGCGTACACGGTCACCACGAAGGCCGAGATCGACCGCCTCGCCGAGGAGGCCGAAGCGGCGTCGTGGGCGTCGAACATCAACCGCGGCGGCGCGTACTACACGCCCGCCCAGCAGGCACCGGGCGACGACTACCCCTGGTGGAACGAGACGCCCGACGACTACGGCGGGGGCCTGTCGCCGCTCCGCTACTACTTCCGCGAGTGCGTCGACTTCGTCGCGTGGCGGCTCAACCGCGACGCGGGCGTGACGTCGGCGCCGTGGAAGTGGGACTGGGCGAACCTCGCCTCCGGCAGCGCGTGGGCGTGGGCCGACGAGTGGGTGCGCCACGGCTGGGCGACCAGCAACACGCCGATCGTCGGTTCGGTCGCGTGGTTCCCGTACAACCACGTCGCGTACGTGCAGTCGGTGAACTCCGACGGCACGGTCACGATCGAGGAGTACAACCAGAACAGCGACCACTCGTACCACGTGCGGACCATCCCCGCAGGATCGGCGCTGTTCCTCTACCCGCCGGCCTGACCGGCGACGCCGCTACACCCGCGCGAGGCATCCCGGCGCCGGCGTCGCGACCGTGGCGACCACGCGCTGCGGCACGCCCGCGTCGTCGAGCGCGACGATCGCGATCGAGTCGGACTGCTGGTCGGCGACCAGCAGGTGCCGCTCGTCGTGCGTGAGCTGCAGGTCGCGCGGGTGGCGCCCGCCGGTCGGCAGGGTCGCCACGTGCTCGAGCCGGGCGGCGGATGCGTCGAAGCGCAGCGCCTGCACCGCGTCGAGCGCGCGGTCGCCGATGAGCACGATGCCGCCCCGGGTCAGGCGGATCGCCGAGGCGCCCAGGTCGGAGACCACGGGCTCGCCGAGCGCCGCCACGGCGCGCTCTTCGCCCGTCGTCAGGTCGAACACGCTCGCGGTGCGGTCGAGCTCGTCGGCGACGATCGCGAGGTCGTCGGCGACGACGAGGTGGCGCGGGCCGGAGCCGGGCCGAGCGTGCAGGTCGGCGGCCTCGTCGTGGACGAGGCGCCCGGACACGAGCCGCAGCACGCGGATGCGGTCGGCGCCGAGGTCGGGCACCAGGAACCGGTCGCGCGCGGCGTCGAACACGACCTGGTGCGGGTGCGACGCCTCCTGCCGGGCACGGTTCGGGCCCTCACCGGCGAAGTCGAGCGCGGAGACGAGCGCGGCGGTGCCGTCGGCGTCCGCGGCCGCGCGATGGGCCGTCACCCGGCTCCCCGAGTAGTTCGCCGTGAGCACGAGGTCGCCCGCCGGCGCGAAGGCCACGTGGCAGGGATCGGCGCCGCCCGTCGCTGCGGCGGCGGCCAGCAGGCGCACGTCCTCGCCCGCGACCGTCCACGTTGAGACGAGTCCGTCGGCGAGTTCGTGCACGATGGCGAGCGTGCCGTCGCGCCACGCGAGGTACATCGGGTTCGGTCCGACCTCGACCGGCTCCCCGAGCGTCGCAGCGCCGTCGGGCGCGACGTCGAGCGTGCGGATGCCCCGGGCCGCCGACCCGATCGCGCCGAGCGTCGACGCCCCCACCCAGAACCTCGTGCCCTCGCCCATGCCGTGCCGCTCCCGTCCTGTCCGTACGACGATCGAATTCCGCCCGAACCGAGGATCGCGGGCGCGACCGCAGCGAGAAGGCTATCGTTCCGTGCCGGTAGACTCGTGCGGTCAGCCTCTGTAGCTCAATGGAAGAGCAGTTCCGTCCTAAGGAAAGGGTTGGGGGTTCGAGTCCCTCCAGGGGCACATCGAGGCGATTCTCACTGCCGGGGGCACCCCCGCGTCGCTACCATGACGGCATGGCCGAGCAGCCCGCCGACGTCGACGCCTACCTCGCGACCTTCCCGCCGGAGGTCGCGGCCCGGCTCCAGCGCGTGCGCGCCGCGATCCACGACGTGCTGCCGGATGCGCCGGAGAAGATGCGGTACGGCATCGCCGCGGTGCAGGTCGGCGGCCGCTACTGGCTGCACTTCGCGGGGTGGAAGCGGCACATCGGGCTCTACCCGGTGCCGCGGGCCGACGGGGAGCTCGAGGCGGACATCGCGCCGTGGCGTGCCGCGAAGGACACCGTGAACCTCCCGCACGACCGCGACCTGCCGATCGAGCTGATCCGGCGGATCACGCAGCTCGTCGTCGACCGGCAGGCGGCCGCGGTCGAGGCATCCGCCTCCGAGGCATCCGACACGCCCTCGTAACACGGCGGTGGCAGACTCGACCGCGATGTCCAGCCCCGTCGCCTCCCAGCCCGCAGTCGCGATCGCCCTCGGCGACCTCGACGACCCCCGTGTCCTCCGCCTCCTCGAGGACCACCTCGCCGACATGCACGCCACCTCGCCCGCCGAGAGCGTGCACGCGCTCGACGTGACCGGCCTGAAGGATCCGCGCGTCACGTTCTGGGCGCTCGCCGACGGCGACGCCGTCCTGGGCTGCGTCGCGCTGAAGGAGCTCGACGCCGGCCACGGCGAGCTGAAGTCGATGCGCACGGATGCCTCGGCCCGCGGCCGTGGCTTCGGCGGCCTGCTGCTCGCCCACGTGCTCGAGGAGGCGCGCGGCCGGGGATACGCGCGGGTGAGCCTCGAGACCGGGTCGCAGGAGTTCTTCGCGCCCGCCCGCTCGCTGTACGCGAAGGCGGGCTTCGCCGAGTGCGGGCCGTTCGCCGACTACCGGCTCGACCCGCTGAGCGTGTTCATGACGCTCGACCTCGACGCCGCTCGCTGAGCGATCCGGCCTGACCACGGCCGTCCTCCCCGGACACGGCCCCTCCTCCCCGGACAGGGGAAGCGGGGCGCGCTCTGGCGGACGCGCCCCGCGGGGGAGCCGGCCGGGGGCACGACCCGGCCGGCGGCTCAGAGCCGGCCGCTCGTTCCCGACCAGCCGAGGAGGTAGGCCCGGGCGTTCTCGTCGAGGCGCACCGGGAAGTGGGGGACGGGCTCGGTCTCGCGGTCGGTGAGGTCGAGGATGCGGCGCACCACCGGCCGGCGCAGCGGCGCCTCGGGCCGCTCGAGGATCTCGCGGCGCAGCGGCGCCTCGAGCCGGTGCCACCATTCGGCGATGGGCGGGATGGCGGTGAGGCCGGTCGGGATCGTCGTCGTGGTGGTCCGGGGCGCGGGTTCCAGCAGGGTGGTCATTGCGCGGGCTCCTCGTGGGTCTCGCCGGTGTCCTGCGGATCCGGAGATGACATGTCGTCTCCTCGGTCGGTCGGGGCGGTCGGCGTCGCTCGTGCACGACCGCACGTCCAAGCTAGGCGGCGGGTGCCCCGGCGCCATGGGGATTGACCCGGGGCCGAGCGGCTGCTACCCGGGGCTGTCGGCGGCGGCCCGACGCGGGCAGGATGGACGGATGGACCTGCCGGTGATGCCGCCGCTCAAGCCGATGCTCGCCAAGCCCGTGACGTCGATCCCCGACATCGGGCACGTGGAGCCGAAGTGGGACGGCTTCCGCACGATCGTGTTCCGCGACGGCGACGAGGTCGTCCTCGGCAGTCGCAACGAGAAGCCGATGACGCGGTACTTCCCCGAACTCGTCGAATCGCTGCGCGAGCACCTCCCGCGTCGCTGCGTGGTCGACGGGGAGATCATCCTCGCCGTCGACGGGCGGCTCGAGTTCGAGGTCCTCCAGCAGCGCATCCACCCGGCGGCGAGCCGGGTGAAGCTGCTCGCCGAGCAGACGCCCGCCTCGTTCGTGGCGTTCGACCTGCTCGCGATCGACGACGACGACCTGATGGGCGTGCCCTTCGGCGAACGGCGCCAGCGGTTGGTCGCGGCGCTGGACGGGGCATCCGACCCGGTGTTCGCGACGCCCGCGACGGCCGATGCCGCCGTCGCCGCCGAGTGGTTCACCCGGTTCGAGGGCGCCGGCCTCGACGGGGTGATCGCGAAGCCGCTCGACGGCGTCTACCAGCCCGACAAGCGCGTCATGTTCAAGGTGAAGCACGACCGCACGGCGGACTGCGTCGTCGCCGGGTTCCGCTGGCACAAGACCGGGCCGATCGTGGGGTCGCTGCTGCTCGGCCTCTGGGGCGACGACGGGCGGCTGCACCACGTGGGGGTGGCGGCGTCGTTCCCGATGGCGCGGCGGGCGAGCCTCGTCGAGGAGCTCGAGCCGTTGCGCGCCGTCGAGCCCGGCACGCACCCGTGGGGGAGTGGGCCGACCAGGCGGCGCACGCGCAGACCCGGATGCCGGGGGCGGTGAGCCGGTGGAGCGCCGGCAAGGACCTCTCGTTCGTGCCGCTGCGCCCCGAGCTCGTCGTCGAGGTCGCGTACGACCAGATGGAGGGGGACCGGTTCCGGCATACCGCGCAGTTCCGGCGGTGGCGGCCCGACCGCGACCCGCGGAGCTGCACCTACGAGCAGCTCGAGTCGCCCGACGGCCTCGACCTGGCGGAGATCCTGCCGCTGCGCGGCTGAGCGCGGCCGGGGACTCGGTGCGCTCCGCCGTCGCCGTCAGAGCACCGCGCGCAGCCCCGCCGACAGCGCGGTGTGGTGCTCGAACACGAGGTTCGTCTCGGTGAGTGCGACGGCCGGGTTCGCCGAGAGGTTCTTCAGCACGAACTGGCGCACGTGCTCGCTGTCGCGCACGCGGACGTGGATGAGGAAGTCCTCGGTGCCGCCGAGGAAGAAGAGCTGCGCGACCTCGGGCTCGCGGCGCAGCTCGTCGGAGATCTGCTCCATGAGGTGACGGGCGCCGGGTCGGATGCGCACGCTGACGAGCGCCTGGAGGGTGAACCCGAGGGCGGCGGGGTTGATCTCGGCGGTGTACCGCACGATCACGCCGCGCTCCCGGAGGGAGCGGACCCGGGCGAGGCAGGTCGAGGGCGAGATGCCCACGGCGCGGGCGAGGTCGACGTTCGGGATGCGGGCGTTGTCGTGGAGCCGGGCGATGATCTGCCGGTCGACCTCGTCGAGGTCGCCGGGGCCGGCGGGTGCTGGGCTGATCTGCGGTGCGTCGGGCATTGCTGGGGCTCCTGCCGAACGAATGGATGATGCATCCGTACGCTACCGAATTCTATGCGGTGAATCTATACATCCGGCGAACACGCGAGGACCATTGACAGGTACCCCGCGCGAACGATCGCCGCGGACGACCCGCCAACGGAGGCCGCCATGCACGTCGGAGTGCCCGCAGAGATCAAGAACAACGAGTTCCGCGTCGCCATCACCCCCGCCGGCGTGCACGCGTTCGCGCAGCGCGGGCACCGCGTCGACGTGCAGGCGGGCGCCGGGCTCGGTGCCGGCTATACCGACGACGACTACCGCGAGGCGGGCGCCCGCATCGTCGACACCGCGGCCGAGGCGTGGTCGGCCGAGCTCGTGCTGAAGGTGAAGGAGCCGATCGAGCAGGAGTACGGGTTCCTCCGCGAGGACCTCACCCTCTTCACCTACCTGCACCTCGCGGCCGACCTGCCGCTGACGCGCGCGATCCTCGACTCCGGCGTCACCGCCATCGCCTACGAGACCGTGCAGCTGCCCGACCGCTCGCTGCCGCTGCTCACCCCGATGAGCGAGGTCGCCGGCCGGCTCGCGCCGCAGGTCGGCGCCGCGTCGCTGCACGCCTCGAAGGGCGGCCGCGGCGTGCTGCTCGGCGGCGTGCCCGGCACGTCGCCTGCGAAGGTCGTCGTCATCGGCGGCGGCGTCGCCGGCGAGGAGGCCGCGGCGACCGCGCTCGGCCTCGGCGCCGACGTGACGGTGTTCGACATCTCGCTGCCGAAGCTCCGCGAGCTCGACGCGCGGTACGGCCACCACATCAAGACGCTCGCCTCGTCGCCGTACGAGGTCGCCCGCCAGGTGAAGGACGCCGACCTCGTGATCGGCGCGGTCCTCGTGCCCGGCGCGGCCGCGCCGAAGGTCGTCACCGACGCGATGGTCGCGACCATGAAGCCGGGCGCGGTCCTCGTCGACATCGCGATCGACCAGGGCGGATGCTTCGAGGGCTCGCACCCCACCACCCACGCCGAGCCGACCTACCGGGTGCACGACGCGATCTTCTACTGCGTCGCCAACATGCCCGGCGCCGTGCCGGCGACCTCGACGCCCGCGCTCACGAACGCGACGCTGCCCTACGCGGTGAAGATCGCCGACCTCGGCTGGCAGGCGGCGCTCGCCGAGGACGCGGCGCTCGCGAAGGGCCTGAACGCGACCGGCGGGCGCCTCACGAACGAGGGCGTCGCGAAGGCGCACGGGCTGGAGCTCGCGACGGCGTAGCCGTCGCCGGCCGGGCCGGCCGCGCGGCCGGCGGCGACGGCGACGGAGGCGCCGGCAACGGAGGCGCCGGGGTCAGCCCTCGCCGACGACGAGCGGCAGGCCCGCGCGGTACCAGGCCACGATGCCGCCGTCGACGTTCACCGCGTCGACGCCCTGCGCCTCGAGGTACTGCGTCGCCTGCGCGCTGCGCCCGCCCACGTGGCAGAGCACGTACACCGTGCGGTCGCGCGGCACCTCGTCGAGGCGGGCCACGAGCTCGCCCAGCGGGATGTGCTGCGCCTCCTCGAGGCGCGCCTGCGCCAGCTCGCCGGCCTCGCGGACGTCGAGGATGTGCGGGTCGGCGACGGCGTGGACCGCGGCGGGGGTGGTCGACTTCATGCCCACAGGCTAGGCAATGCCCGTCGGTGCTCCAAGTCGGCCGGTGGCCGAATCGGCGCATCGCGGCGGGAATGCGCCGGATCGGGCCGATCCGCACGTATCCTCTCCGTGTGCAGCGGCCCGACCGGAACGACGAGGCGGAGGAGCTCCTCCCCGCCGAGACCGACGATGCGGCCGACGACCTGACCCCGGAACCCATGCTCGATCACATCGCACCCGACAGCCTCAGCACCGGCGACCCCGCGGCCGTGCCCGGCAACATCGCCGACCCCGCGCGGCGGCGCTGGCACGCCGAGCTCGCGGCACTCGGCGGCCGATCGCCCCTGACCCGCTTCGACGACAGCCCCCGCACGCGCATCGAGCTCTCGACGACGCATCCGGGCGGGCTGCCGCAGTTCATCACCGGCAAGTCGACCCTGCTGTCGAGCCTCATCCGAGACGAGCTCGCGCTGCGGAACGCGAAGCTCGCGGCCGCCGAGATCACGCAGAAGGGCATCGAGCTGCGGAGCGTCCGCGGCATCGAGTCGGTGCACCTCGCGATCGGCCTCGCGTCGTGGCGGAACGACGGCGAGGAGTTCCTCGCGCCCGTGCTGCTGCGCCCGCTCGCGATCCGCCGCTACGGGCGCGACTTCGAGCTGAAGCTCAAGGGGCAGCCGTTCCTCAACCCGGCGCTCGCGCGCGAGCTGCACGACCAGTTCCGCATCACGCTCGACGCCGACGCCTTCGTCGCGCTCGCCGTGTCGAACGGCGTGTTCAAGCCGCAGCCCGTCATCGACCGGCTGCGCGGGCTCACCTCGCACCTGCCGTGGTTCCGCGTGGTGCCGCGCCTCGTGGTGTCGAGCTTCGCCGAGGTCGGGCCCGACCTGGCCGCCGACGCCATCCGCCTCGACCATCCGGTGATCGACGCCGTCGCCGGCAACCCGAGCGCACGCTCGGCGCTCGCGCGCCGGCCCCACCCGGTGCCGACCGTGCCGCAGGACGAGCGCCCGCCGCAGGGCGACCGGCTGCTCCTCGACGCCGACCCCGAGCAGGAGCAGGCCGTCGCGCAGATCGAGGCCGGCGGCTCGCTCGTCGTGAAGACGCTTCCCGGCACCGGCGGCACGCAGACCATCGTGAACGCGGTCGGCGCGCTCGTCGCGAAGGACCGCCGCGTCCTCGTCGTCGGCGCGCGCCGGTCGAGCCTCGACGGCATCGCGCACCGCCTCGCGCAGGTGGGCCTCGGCGGTGCCGCCGTGACGACCGCGGGCCTGCGCCGCGAGCTCATCCAGTCGATCTCCCGGAACGAGAAGGCCGAGCGGCCGCGCGTGGCCGACGTCGACGACGCGCTCGTCCGGCTGCGGAAGGTGCTCGTCGACTACCGCTCGGCCTTGGCACGCCGCGACCCGGCCCTGCACGCCTCCGTGCTCGACGCACTCGGCGAGCTGTCGCGCCTCTCGCTGCTGCCCGAGTCGCCGCAGACGACCGCGCGGCTCGACCACGCGTGCCTCGTCGCCACTGCGGCCGGCCGCGACCACGTCGCGCGCGACCTCGTGCGCGCGGCCGCGCTCGGCGAGTTCAAGTACGGCCCGGGCGACTCGCCCTGGTACGGGGCCGAGTTCGCGACGGCCGAGGAGTCCGCGGCCGCGCACGACCTCGCGAAGCGGCTCGCCCGCACCGACCTGCCGCGCCTGCTCGACCGCGGTCGCACGCTGATCGGGCAGACCCGGCTCCGGTCGTTCGAGTCGGTCGCCGAGCTCGGCGTCTTCCTCCGGCTGCTCCTCGACGTGCGCGACACGCTCGACCGGTTCCGCCCGTCGGTGTACGACCGCCCGCTCGGCGAGCTCATCGCCGCCACCGGGTCGCGCCGCGACAGCGAGGGCATGTCGGGATCGAACCGCCGGCGGCTGCGGCGGCTGGCACTGGAGTACGTTCGCCCCGGCGTGCACGTCTCCGACCTGAACGAGGCGCTCCGGGGCATCCAGCAGCAGCGGACGCTCTGGCAGCGCTACTCCGACGCGGGCGCCGTACCGGCCGTGCCGGTCGGCATCGACGACGTCCACGTCGCGTACCGCACGCTCGGCGCCGACCTCGCCCTCCTCGACGGTCCGCTCGGCGTCGCCGGCACGCCGCGGCAGCTCGCCGCCCGCCCGGTGCGGGAGCTGACCGCGCTGCTCGACGGCCTCGCCGCCGAATCCGAGGTGCTGGCGAACCTGCAGGAGCGCACGGCCCTGCTCGGCAAGCTCCGCGCGCTCGGCCTCGACCCGCTGCTCGTCGACCTGTCGAAGCGGCACGTGCCCGAGCGGAATGTCGCCGACGAGCTCGAACTCGCCTGGTGGCAGTCGATGCTCGAGGCATCCCTCGCCTCCGACACGGCGCTCCTCGGCGCGAACACGCAGGTGCTCGACCGGCTCGAGGCCGACCTCCGGCTCGTCGACGAGGCGCACGCCTCGGCGAGCGGCCCGATGCTCGCGTGGCAGCTCGCCGAGAACTGGAAGGTGGCGCTCGTCGACCACCCCGAGGAGGCCGCGCAGCTCAAGCGACTGCTCCGCGGCGACCGGGTGAGCCCGGCGCAGCTGCACGCCGAGGCGCCGCAGCTGTTCCGCACGCTCGCACCGATCTGGCTGGCGTCGCCGTACGACGTGTGCGCCATCGACGACGCCATCGAGTTCGACACGGTCGTGCTCGTCGACGCCGGCGCGACGACGTTCGCCGAGAACCTCGGCGCGATCCGCCGCGCCCGGCAGGTGATCGCGTTCGGCGACCCGGTGACGCAGACCCCGACGCCGTTCGAGACCGGCATCGCCGACGAGCCCGCCGACCACGCGTCGACGGCGCCGACCGAGCACGGCGTCGACGCCCTGCACGCCGACTCGGCGCTCGCGCGCCTCGGCGAGCTCCTGCCGACGCTGACGCTCACCCGCAGCTACCGCGCGGGCGGCGAGGACCTCGCCGAGCTCGTGAACCGCCGCTTCTACGGCGGGCGCATCTCCTCGCTGCCGTGGGCGGGGTCGTTCCTCGGGCACGGCAGCCTGGGCCTGCACTACGTCGACGGCAACGGCCTGCCCGACTCGCACACCGGCACGGTTGAGAGCGTCGATGCCGAGGTGGGCAAGGTCGTCGAACTCGTCATGGAGCACGCGGTGAAGCGGCCGCGCGAGTCGCTCATGGTGATCACGGCGAGCACCCGGCACGCGGCGCGCGTGCACCAGTCGGTGCTCGCCGCGTTCGCGAAGCGCACCGACCTCTCCGACTTCATCCTGAAGGACCGCGCCGAGCCGTTCACCGTGCTCACGCTCGAGCAGGCGGTCGCGCAGAGCCGCGACCGGGTCATCTTCTCGGTCGGCTACGGGCGCACGCCGCACGGACGCCTGCTGTCGAGCTTCGGCCCGCTCGGCCAGCCCGGCGGCGACCGGCTGCTCGCGGTCGCGATGACCCGCGCCCGCCGCTCGATGGACCTGGTGTCGGCGTTCCGGCCCGAGCACATCGACGAGGCCCGGCAGTCGCACGGCGTGCTCGCGCTCGCGCAGGTGCTCGAGCAGGCGGAGGAGCGCCAGGCGCAGGAGCGGCGGTCGCTCGACGGCAGCGAGCCGGCCGGCGACCCGGCCATCGCGGGCGCCATGCTCGCCGACCTCGCGTCGCGACTCGAGCGTCGCGGCGTCCGCGTCCGGCTCGGCTACCGCGGCCGGATCGCGCTCGCGGCCGCGCACGCGGGCCGCGCGGTCGTGGTCGAGACGGATGCCACCCTCGCGGGCCAGAGCCTGCGCGAGTCGCTGCGGCTCCGGCCCGACGTGCTGCGTCGCCTGGGCTGGCACTACCTGCGGGTGCACAGCTTCGAGCTGTTCGGCAACCCCGACGCGGTCGCGACGCGGGTCGCGAGCCTGCTCGGCAAGGCCGAGGCCGAGCCCGACCCCGTGCGCGGCGCGCGCGCGTCGTGATCGCGCGCACCACGGGCGACGACGAGGCGGATGCCCCGGGCGGGGCCGAGCCGACGCCGCCGCGCCAGCGCGTGGAGCGTGCCGGCGGACGCTCGCGCCGAGCGCGGCTGACCCCGGCGCCGGGCACCGATCCGTCGCCGGAGGCGGCGGTGCCGGGCGCGCACGAGCCCGATGCGGCGACGCCTCGGAAGGGCCGCGGTTCGCCCGACGACGACCGGATCACCCGGGAGCGGCCGCCGCACTGGTGAGGCGGGCCGCTCGCGGCGCTACTCGCGGTGCGTGCCGCCGCCGGTGCGCTCGGCCGCGAGCAGGTCGCGGATCTCGGCGAGCACGGTGAGCTCGCTCTCGGGCTCGTCGGGATCGGGTGCGCCCGCCTTGCGCTTGGCCTCGGTGCGCTCCTTCAGGGTGTTCATGGGCAGCACGAACACGAAGTAGACGACGAGCGCGACGACGAGGAACGAGATGATCGCGCCGAGGATGGCGCCGAACTTCAGGTAGGCGGTCTCGCCGCTCAGCGTCGGGATCGGCAGCGCGAGTGCCGAGTCGAGGCTGTCGGCCTGGAACACCGCACCGATCAGCGGGTTGATCAGGTTGTTCACGATCGAGTTGACCACCGAGGTGAACGCGGCGCCGATGACGACCGCGACCGCCAGTTCGATGACGTTCCCCCGGAGGATGAATTCCTTGAATCCCTTGAGCACTGCGTTTCCCCGTTCGCCGGTGTCCATACGTCTAGGCCACGCTAGCCGAGGAGCCGCCGGCGCTCGACCCGGAGGAACCCGAGCCCGAGGAGCCCGAGGACGACGAGGACCCCGAGGACGACGAGGAGCCCGAGCCGGAGGAGCCGGACGAGGACGACCCCGACGACGACCCGCCGCCCGACGACGACCCGCCGCCCGACGACCCGCTGCCCGACCGCGAGTCGGTGCGGTAGAAGCCCGACCCGTTGAACGTGACGCCGATCGTGTTGAACAGCTTCCGCAGCCGTCCGCCGCACGCGTCGCACGTGGTGAGCGCGTCGTCGCTGAAGGCCTGGTGGATGTCGAAGGCGTTGCCGCACTCGGTGCAGCGGTAGGAGTAGGTGGGCATGGGGGCTTCCTGCTGGGTGCTCGGGGAGGCCGCGCCCG
Source organism: Agromyces sp. MMS24-K17 (assembly GCF_043950245.1). GTDB lineage: Bacteria > Actinomycetota > Actinomycetes > Actinomycetales > Microbacteriaceae > Agromyces. The sequence continues at coordinate 2,091,437 of NZ_CP171640.1, forward strand.
GCGGCGCGGTCAGAACGCGATGATGCGCGTCGGCGTGACGACCCCGTTCACCGGCTGGTCGTGACGCTCGCGGGGCACGGACTCGACGAACTCGGGATCGAAGACGACGGCGTACACCGGAGGACATTTTCCCATCGATCCGAGGGTCTTGTCGAAATAGCCGCGACCCCAGCCGAGGCGCATGCCCGTGCGGTCGATCGCCGCGGCGGGGACGAGGATGAGGTCGACGTCGTTGATCGCCATCGGCCCGAGCAGTTCGCCGTCGGCGTGCGGCACCCCGTGCAGGCCGACCGACTCGGTCTGCTCCTCGCCGACGGTCCAGTCGAGCAGGCCGTCCTCGCGGGTGATGGGGAAGAGCACGCGGATGCCCCGCGCCTCCGCCCAGTTCACGAACGGGCGGGTGTCGGGCTCGGAGGGCATCGACAGGTAGCACGACAGCGACTCCGCGCCCGTCGTGCCGACGAGTTCCTGCAGCCGGGAGGTGAAGCCGGCGGTCGCGACCTCGCGCTCGTGCGCGGGCATCACCTGTCGCCGCTCGCGGAGCTCGGCGCGCAGGATCCGCTTCTGGACGTCGGGATCGGCGGGCATGGCGACATCCTACGGCGGCCGGCGCGGCTCGTCCCGGGCGCCGACACGAGCCCGTCACACGTCCGTCATCCGTCGGCCGTTCCCGGATTCGGGCCGGCCGCTACGCTTGGGCCATGACGCAACGGATCACGAAAGCGGTCATTCCCGCTGCCGGTCTCGGCACCAGATTCCTGCCCGCCACCAAGGCCATGCCGAAGGAGATGCTCCCGGTCGTGGACAAGCCGGCCATCCAGTACGTGGTCGAGGAGGCCGTCGCCGCCGGCCTCGACGACGTCCTGATGATCATCGGCCGCAACAAGAACGCCCTCGCCAACCACTTCGACCGGGTCACCGAGCTCGAGGAGACCCTCGAGGCCAAGGGCGACGAGTCGAAGCTCGAGCGAGTGAAGGAGTCGAGCGCCCTCGCCGACGTGCACTTCGTGCGCCAGGGCGACCCGCGCGGCCTCGGCCACGCCGTGCTGCGCGCCCGCAAGCACGTCGGGAACGAGTCGTTCGCCGTCCTCCTCGGCGACGACCTCATCGACGCCCGGGACCCGCTCCTCACCCGCATGCTCGACGAGCACGACGCCCGCGGCGCGACCGTCGTCGCGCTGCTCGAGGTCGACCCCGACTCGATCCACATGTACGGCGCCGCCGAGGTCGAGCCGACCGACGACCCCGACGTGGTCCGCATCACCGGGCTCGTCGAGAAGCCCGCGAAGGAGGATGCGCCGTCGAACTACGCGGTCATCGGCCGGTACGTGCTCAAGCCGGAGGTGTTCGACGTGCTCGAGCGCACGAAGCCGGGCAAGGGCGGCGAGATCCAGCTCACCGACGCCCTGATGGAGATGGCGGGCGACGTGGAGGGCACCGGCGGCGTGTACGGCGTCGTCTTCCGCGGCCGCCGCTACGACACCGGCGACAAGCTCGACTACATCAAGGCCGTCGTGCAGCTCGCCGCGGACCGCGACGACCTCGGCGCCGACCTGCTGGCGTGGCTGGGCGGGTTCGTGCAGTCCCGAACCGAAGGCTGAGATGCCGCCGAGTCCGGTACCGACGCTCCGCGACGGCGACGTCGTCCTCCGGCCCATCCGGGCCCGCGACGCCAAGCCGCTGGAGCGCATCCTCCTCGACAACCGCGCCTGGTTGCGGCAATGGGAGGCGACGTACCCCGGTGGCGGCTCGGCCATCGACACGAAGGGGAGCATCCGGAACCTGCTCGCGCACGCGCGGGCAGGTTCCGCCCTCCCGTTCCTGATCGAGGCCGACGGCGAGCTCGTCGGCCAGCTCAACGTGTCGTCGATCACCCACGGATCCCTCTCGTCGGCGACGATCGGCTACTGGGTGACCCGGGAGGTCGCCGGCCGCGGCATCACGCCCACGGCGGTCGCGCTCGCGACCGACTACTGCTTCCAGGTGCTCCGCCTGCACCGGATGGAGATCTGCATCCGGCCCGAGAACGGGCCGTCGCTGCGCGTGGTCGAGAAGCTCGGCTTCCGCTACGAGGGGCTCCGCCGGCGGTACATCCACATCAACGGCGCGTGGGCCGACCACTACGCGTTCGCGCTCGTCGCCGAGGAGGTGCGCCGCGGGGTGCTCGCCCGGTGGCGCGACGGGGAGGCGCCGCCGGAGGCCGCGCGCATCCCGCCGGCCGACCGGGATGCCGCCGTGCACCCACTTCGGGTGTCCGATCGCTGACACGCCCACGACGATTGGAGACGTGCGGCGCGCGTCCCCTAGCGTTGACGCATGGACGTGATCGGCGGGGGAGTGCTCATGGCCGCCGCTGCGGTCCTGTGGGTCGCGTACCTCCTGCCGACCTGGCTGCGGCGTCGCCAGTACCTCGCGACCGAGCGGAACGCGGTGCGGCTGCAGCAGACGCTGCGCATCCTCGCGGAGACCTCCGAGACGCCCGAGCCGGTGCGCCTCGAGGCCACTGCGCGCGAGATCGCCACGCAGCAGCGCATCCTGCACGAGCACGAGGAGACCGCTCGGCTCGAGGCCGAGGCCGCCGAGCAGCTCGCGATCGCCGAGCGCATCGCGGCCGAGGAGGCGGCGCGGACCGCACGTGAGCTCGCGACGCGCGCGCTCGCGACCCAGCCCATCGACGTGATCCCGACGGCGGCGACGGATGGCTCGCCCGTGACGGATGCCCCGGGCACGGTGTCGGCACCGGCCGGAGGCGACGCCCGAGACGTGCGTCGACGGCTCCGCCGCCAGCGCGGGCGTCGGTCGCTGCTGCTCCTGGCGGCCCTGCTGACCCTCGTCACCGGCCTCGTCGGGCTCGCCTTCGGCCTGTCGCCCGTCGTGGCGGTCGCCGGTGCCGTCGGCGTCGTCGTCGGGTTCGCCGAGCTGGCGCGCCTCGCGCGGGTCGGCCGTCGACTCTTGCCGACGCCGGCCGCGGTCGTGCGCCCCGAGGCGGTGCCCTTCGAGCCGATCGAGTTCGTCGAGCCCGAGGCATCCGCGGAGGAGGCCGAGCCCGGCTGGGTGCCGGAGCCGCTGCCGCGGGCGCTGCACCTGTCGCGCGGCACCATCGCCGCCGCGGCGATGGCGTCGATCGAGGCCGCGGAGCAGCTGCGCCGCGCCGAGGTCGAGTCCGAGCTGGCGAAACGGGCCGCCGAGCTCGCGCCGGAGCCCGTTCGGATCCAGCCGCGTCCCGCGGAGGAACCCGCCGCCGAGGCCCCGGCCGCGGAGGCCGCGCCGGCCAGCCCGTACGCGCGCATGGGCATCGTCGGCGACACGACGCCCGGCTTCGACGACCTCGACGCCGTGTTCCGTCGCCGCCGCGAAGCGGTCTGACGATCCCCGCCCATCCGACGGCGGAAGTGGTCAAGACCACCTCCCGGAGGGTGATAGAGTCGTTCACGGCTCGGGCCCATGGCGCAGTTGGTAGCGCGTCTCGTTCGCAATGAGAAGGTCGGGGGTTCGAATCCCCCTGGGTCCACCGAGAGAAAGCCCCGGCGAAATCGCCGGGGCTTTCGTCATGTCCGGAGTCGTGCGCGACGCGGCGGGCGGCACGTCGGGAGCCGGCTCAGAGCAGGCCGGTCAGCACCCCTCCGTCGGCGCGGAGGGCGGCGCCGTTGGTGGCGGAGGAGGCCGGGCTCGCCAGGTAGGCGGCGAGGTGGGCGATCTCACTGGGCTCGATGAAGCGGCCGAGGAGCGTCGTGGCGTTGCCGGCGATGATCGACGCCTTGAGCACGTCCTCGTCGATGGACTGCGCCCGCGCGATGTGGCGCACGGCCTCCGCGACCCCGTCGGAGTACGTGGGGCCGCCGAGGATCGTGTTGACGGTCACCTCGGTGCCGCGCGTGAGCTTGGCGAGTCCGTTGCTCACCGCGAGGACGGCGGCCTTGGTGAAGCCGTAGTGCACCATGTCGGCCGGCACGTTCACGCCCGACTCGCTGCTGATGAAGATGATTCGACCCCAGCGGGCCTCCAGCATCGCGGGAAGCAGCCCGCGCGACAACCTCACCCCGCTCATCACGTTCACCTCGAAGTAGCGTTGCCAGTCCGCGTCGGAGACCTCGGCGAACGGGGCCACGCCGAACAGGCCGACGTTGTTGACGAGGATGTCGACGGGACCGAGGGCGTCGATGAGCGAATCGACCTGCTCGGCGTCCGCGAAATCGGCGGGGACGCCCGAGACGACGGCGCCGGGGACCGAATCGCGGAGGGCGTTCGCGGCGTCGTCGATCCGGCCCCCGTCACGTCCATTGATCACGACCTCGGCGCCTGCTTCGAGGAGGGACTGCGCGATCGCGAACCCGATCCCCTGTGTCGAGCCGCTGACGAATGCGCGCTTCCCGGTCAATCGCAGTTCCATGCTGATCCTTTCACTTGCTTGAGCAAGTGAACCTTACGCGTATTCGCTTGCTTGGGCAAGTGAAGTGCTAGCCTGCTCGTATGTCGGAATCCAGTCCGTCCCGGATGAGCCGCGACGACCTCGAGACCTGGTCGGCGCTCGCGACCGTCCTCGAGTGGCTTCCGCCCGCGCTCGATGCCCAGCTGTCACGCGAGTTCGACCTCACTCACTTCGAGTACGGCATCCTCTTCGCGCTCGCCGAGGCTCCCGATCGCACGCTTCGGCTGCGGGTGCTCGCCGACTTCGCGAACAGCACGCTGTCACGCCTGTCCCGAGCGGTCTCCCGACTCGAGACGCGGGGGTGGGTCCGCAGGGTGCCCGACCCGGACGACGGTCGCTCGACCCTCGCGGAACTCACCGATGGCGGCTGGGACGTGTTCGCACGTGCGACCCCCGGCCACGAGGCCGCCGTCGACCGGCTCGTGCTCGACGTGCTGACCGGACCGCAGCGTCGCCAGCTGCGTGACATCAGCCGCAGGATCATGGGCGCCATCCGCGATGAAGACGGCTGGCGCGCAGGGTGAGCCGGCCCCGCGCCTAGGAGGGCGTCATCCGGACGCCCGGGGAGCATCCGGGCGACCGCCGCCACGACGGCCGCACGACGAGAGGTGTCCGTCGCGCGGGTGTCGACGCCGATCAATCCCGGAGGTGCGAGCTGCCACGCCTGCGCGATCGCATGGATGATGACGAGCAGGTCGACGGCGGTGAAGGTCTCCGAGGTGCTTCCCTCCACCGACTCGACCTTGGCCGCGTACGTCTCGAGCGGCTCGGAGGCGGCATCCGGTCGCTCGAGTTGCGCCCACAGGCAGATCCGGAGCACCTCCGGCTGCTGCTGATGGAAGTCGAACAGGTCGCCCGCCCAGCCCGCGAGATCCGCCGGCGTGGGCGGCACCGCCCGCGCCATGGTGCGGATCGCGTCGGCCACGGCAGCGTCGAACAGGCCGCTCTTGCTGCCGAAGTAGGCGTAGATCATCCGGACGTTGCAGCCGGCGTCCGTGGCGATTCGTTCGATCCTCCCGCCCGCGTGACCATAGGCGGCGAACTCGCCGATCGCCGACGCCAGGATCCTCGCCCGTGTGGCATCCGCATCCCGCTGACCCATCGCGTCCCCTTCGCGGCCGAGGTTTGACAGGGGCGGCCGCGCTCCCTAGCCTATAAGTAAATAGATACTTACTTAGGAGCCACGTGGAATCGAGCATCGAACGGGCGCTGGCGATCACGCCCGCATCCACCGCGCGCGAGCGCACCATCGACATCACGACGACCGGCGCCCGGACGCGTCGCCCCCGACGGATCGAGGTCTGGTTCTATCGGGTCGACGGCCGGATCTACCTCACCACCTCGCCGGCCAGGCGCGACTGGTACGCGAACATCGTCGCCAACCCCGAGTTCACCTTCCACCTGAAGCACGGAGTCCGGGCCGACCTTCGGGCGGTGGGCACGCCGGTCCTCGACCGGATGCAACGGAAGGCGGTCTTCTCGTCGGTCATCGCGGACCTCGACCAGCCGTCGAACCCCGCGGGCATCCTTCAGCCCGTCGCATCGCTCGAGGAATGGATGGTCGGGAGCCCGCTCATCCTCGTGCAGCTCCCCGGCGAGGCGCGCCGGTGAGCGGGGCGGAGCCGCGCATCGCCGTCGTCACGGGGGCGAACCGGGGCCTCGGGCGGGCCACGGCGCTCGCGCTCGCGCGTCGGGGATTCCGCGTGGTGGCGACGTACCGCGGCGACGCGGCCGAGGCCGAGGACGTCGTCCGGGCGGCACGGGAGGCCGGAGGAGATGCCGTCCCGCAGCGGCTCGACCTCGCCGACATCGCGTCGTTCCCGGCATTCGTCGCCACGACGCGACGCACCGTGGCGGAACGCTGGGGCGCGTCGCAGGTCGACCTGCTCGTCAACAACGCCGGCATCGGCAGGTTCGCCCGGCTGGAGGAGGCCACGGTCGAGGAGTTCGATGCCCTCGTCGGCACCAACGTGCGAGGCACCTACTTCCTCATCCAGGCGATGGCGCCGAGCATCCGGCCGGGCGGTCGGATCCTCAACGTGTCGACGTCGCTGACGCGCCATGTCAGCGCAGGCACGTCGCTCTACGCGGCGTCGAAGGCCGCCGTCGAGTCCTTCACGCGGACCCTCGCCGTTCGAGCTCGGCCCCCGCGGCATCCGGGTCAACAGCATCGCTCCCGGACCGACCGCCACCGACTTCAACGGGGGAGCCATGCGGGACGATCCGGAGCTCCGCGATGGCCTCGCCGCCCGCACCGCGCTCGGCCGTGTCGGCGAACCCGACGAGATCGCCGATGCGATCGTCGCCCTGGCGTCGAACGACCTCCGCTGGATCACGGCCGAGCGCATCGAGGTCTCGGGTGGCAGCCTCCTCTAGATGTGACACCTTCGCGACGCGGCCGGTTCCGCCGGGGCGGCGACCGGAGCCGCACGTAGGGTGGAGCACATGTCGCACCCTCCGACCCAGTCCATCCCGCTCACCGAGGGCAAGCGGCAGCAGGCGTTCTGGGTGTGCGTCTCGGTCGCGGCGCTCACGATCCTCGACCTCTCCAAGGTGAACGTCGGCCTGCCGTCGATCGAGGAGGCGTTCGACGCGAGCTCGACCGAGCTGCAGCTCATCGTGTCGGGCTACGTGCTCACGTTCGGGCTCACGCTCGTGCCCGCCGGGCGCATCGGCGACCAGCGGTCGCGCAAGCTCCTCTTCGTCATCGGGCTGAGCCTGTTCACGCTCGCGAGCATCGCCTGCGCGCTCGCGCCCACCGGGGCGGCGCTGCTCGTGTTCCGGCTGATCCAGGGCGTGGCGGCCGGCATCCAGATGCCGCAGGTCATCGGCCTCATCCAGGAGCTCTTCCAGGGCAAGGAGCGCGGCCGCGCGTTCGGCCTCTTCGGCGCGACGATCGGACTCGCGACCGCCTTCGGCCCCACCCTCGGCGGCCTGCTCATCGCCCTCGGCGGGCCCACCGACGGCTGGCGCTGGATCTTCTGGATCAACGTGCCGCTCGCCCTCGTCGCGATCGCGCTGGCGATCTGGGTGCTGCCGCAGACCCGCACGCGCTCGCACCGGCCGCTCGAGCTCGACCCGGTCGGCGTGCTGCTGTTCGGCATCACCGTGCTGTCGCTCATGTGGCCGTTCCTCTTCACCACGGGTGCGCCGACCGACGACCCGGCCCGCTGGTGGCTGCTCGTCGTCTTCGTGCTCGCGGGCACCGCGTTCGTCGCGTGGGAGCGGCGGTACGCCGCGCGCGGGAGGCATCCGCTCGTGCCCCTGGCGCTCTTCTCGATCTCGTCGTACCGCAACGGCACCGCGCTCGCGACCATGTACTTCGCCGCGATCCCGGCGATGTTCCTGCTGACGACGCTGTACCTGCAGCACGGCCTCGGGCTGGCGCCCGTGTACGCAGGCATGGTCTCGATCGGGTTCGCGCTGCTCAGCGCCATCGGGTCGTGGCGCGGCGGCCTGCTCGTGAACCGCTTCGGACGGCGGCTGGTGGTGCTCGGCATCGTCATCGTGCTCGTCGGCATCGGACTGCTCGTGCTCGCGGCCCTCCTGACCCCGCCCGAGGTGACGCCGTGGGCGATGGCGGCCGCGATGCTCGTCGCCGGCCTCGGCGGCGGCCTCGTGATCTCGCCGAACCAGACGCTCGCGCTGGCGGACATCCCGGTGAAGCAGGGCGGGCTCGCCGGGTCGGTCGGCCAGCTGGGCCAGCGCATCGGCACGGCGGTCGGCACGGCGATCGCGCTGTCCCTCTTCTACTCGACGATCTACCGCGAGTCGGCGGGCCAGCCCGACCTCGACACGTACCACGACGCGTACGGGTTCGGCATGCTGGCGGTGGCCGTGCTCGTGGCGCTCGCACTGGCGATCGGCCTCGCCGACCTCGGGGCCCGGCAGCGGCAGCGCCGCGAGTTCGGCTGAGCGGCGGTGCCCGGTGGTTTCGACGGGCTCAACCACCGGCGGTGGTCGAGCCTGTCGAAACCACCACCGCCCGCCTGGCTCACCGGATCGCGAGGATCCGCTTCCGTTCCTCGGCCGGCACGTGCTCGATCGCGGCGCGCAGCGCGGCCCGGGGCATCCGTGCCGCCCGTGCCTCGACGAACGCGACGAGCCGCTCGGGTTCGAGGTCGCCCGCGCTGCGCAGCACCCAGCCAACGGCCTTGTGCACGTACGGGTGCGGATCCTCGGCGAGGGCGCCCGCGAGCCGGAACGTGTCGTCGGCCTCGCCGCGCCGGAGGAACGCGAACGTCGCGACGAGTGCGGTGCGGCGCTCGGGCCAGGCGTCGGATGCCGCGAGCCGGTCGAGCAGCGACCGGTCGGCGCCGGCCGGGGGAGCGCCGGCCAGCCGTGCGCCGATCACGTCCCGGGCGGCGAGGTCGACGAGGTCCCACTGGTCGATGCGGTCGTGGCGGCGGAGGTAGAGGTCGAAGAGCTCGGCGCGACGCTCGTCGGACGTGCGCCGGTCGGCGGCGGACTTGCCCATGATGCTGCACGCGAGCGCGCGCACCTCGTGCTCGGGGTGCTCGAGCAGCCATTCGAGCTCGGGGATCTGCAGGTCGAGGGCGGTCTTCGCGAGCGCGAACACCCGGCCCATCGGCACGCCGAGGAACGGGGCATCCGGATCGGGCGGGAAGTACCGCTCGTACTTGGTCCGTTCGGCCTCGGTGGCCATCGCCTCGAGCTCGCCGACGAGCTCCGTCGCATCCGGTCGCGTCGCCTCGGCCATCGCCCGCCCCCTGCCGGGCGCGAGCGCCGCGCCCGCGGCCAGCGTAGCGGCGCGCGTCAGTGCACGGCGAGCGCCTCGGCCGGGGCCGGGGCGTCGGCGAACGCCGCCTTCGGGACGAAGACCAGCACGACCGCGGCGACGAGCGCCGTCAGCCCGCACACGAGCCAGACCGTGACGTACCCGGCGAACGACCCGGCGGTGCCCTCGGCGGCGGCGCCCGCCGCGTGGCTCATCAGGGCGATGCCGAACACGCACGACGCGATCGCGCCGCCGATCGTCTTCACGGTGTTCGTGAGGCCGGTCGCGACACCGGTCTGGTGCGCGGGCGCGGCCGCCGCGGCCGCGGCCGGAAGCGCGGCGACGAGCGCCCCCGAGCCGATGCCCGCGACCACCATGTTGGTCAACGCCTGCCAGTAGGCGTCGTGGAACGGGATGAAGAGCAGGTACCCGACGCCGACGAGCACGGATGCGCCGATCAGCGCGACCCGCGGTGTGACCGCCCGGGCGATCCGCGGGAAGGCGAGCGCGCCCACGATCATCGCGATGAGGTAGATGCCGATCAGGAGCGACGTGGTGAACCCGGCGGTGCCGAGGCCGTAGCCGTACGTCTCCGGGTCGGTGCGGGCGAACGTCGACAGCGGCGCCTGCGCGCCGAGCACGCTCACGCCGAACAGGCCCGCCGTGAGGAACACGGGCCACAGCGACGGCGAGCGGAACATCCGCACGTCGATGAGCGGGTCGTCGTGGCGGAGCTCCCACCAGGCGAACGGCGCGACGAACGCGACGCCCAGCACGACGAGCCCCCACGAGAGCAGGTCGGCCGGGCCGTTCAGCCGCAGGAAGCTGAGGCCGCCCGTGAGCGAGAGCAGCGCGAGCGTGATGAGCACCAGGCCGACGGTGTCGAACCGGCCGCCGGCGAGGTCGGGCGACTCCTTCACGCCGAACTGCACGACGAGGTAGCAGGCGACGACCGCGAGGGCGGGCACGAGCAGCACGACCTGGAGCGGCAGCGCATCGATGAGCGCGCCGCCGACGAGCGCACCGGTGATCGCCCCCGCCTCGAGGGAGGCGACGAGGATGCCCGCCGCCTTCGCGGTCATCGCCGCGGGGCGCTCGGCGCTGCGCGAGCGCGACCAGATCAGCGCGACCTCGAGCGGCAGCCAGACGACGTAGAAGCCCTGCAGCGCCCACGCGACGAGGAAGACCGCGAACGAGTCGGTGAACGGCAGCACGAGCGACGCCGCCGCGGTCACGGCGGTCGAGACGAGCAGGATGCGCTTGTGCCCGATCATGTCGCCGAGCTTCGCGAGCGCCGGCACGACGAGCGCCGACAGCATGAGCTGCGACCCCTCGAGCCAGTTCACGTCGGCGTCGTGGATGCCGAGGTGGCGGGCGATGTCGGTCAGCAGCGGGGTGTAGTACCCCTGCAGGATGCCGCTGGTGAACTCGACGAAGGCGAGGAATCCGACGATCGCGGCCACGGGGCCGAGCTTGAGGGCGGCGGGCATCGGCGCTCCAGTGCGGGGGACGGGGCCGCGGGGGACGGCCGGAGGTGCGGGCCCGCGGCGGGGGACGCGGCGGGGTGCCTCAGCCTACCCCGGCAGCGATGCGATCAGCGCACGGTGGAAGCGCTCCCCGCGCTCGAGCGAGTCGATGGTGACGTGCTCGTCGACGCCGTGGATCGTGGCGCGCTGCGCGGCCGTCATCGCGAGCGGCGCGAACCGGTACACCGCCGGCGAGAACCGGTGGAACCAGCGCGAGTCGGTCGCGGCCATCATGACGTACGGCGCCGTCGGCGTGCCCGGGTAGGCGACGTCGACGGCCGCCGCGATCGCGCGGAACCGGTCGTCGTCGACGGGCGACTCGGGCGAGGGCTCGCTGCCCTCGACGATCGCCACCTCGACCTCCGGATCGCGGACGACGCGGCGCACGCGTGCGGTGGCCGACGCGACGCTCTCGCCGAGGGCGATGCGGAGGTTCAGGATGGCGGATGCCTCGTTCGGCAGCACGTTGTGGGCGCTCCCGCCCGCGAGCATCGTCGGCGCGACGGTCGTGCGCACGATCGCGGCCGGTTCGCCCCCGAGCCGGGCGAACACCCGCGCGGTGACGGCGGGGGCGGCGACGAGTGAGCGCAGCAGCGCGCGGTTCCGCCCCGTCGTGTACGGCACGAAGGTGCGGAGCATCTCGCGGATGGTCCGGGGCATGCGCGCCGGGAACGGGTCGCGGGCGAGCCGGTGCAGGGCGCGCGCGATGCGCGACGCCGCGGTGTGCGCGGGCGGCGCCGACGCGTGCCCGCCCGCGGTGCGCGCGGTGAGCCGGAGCGTGAGCACGCCCTTCTCGCCGACGCCGACCATCGCCGCCGCGACGGGCACGAACGGCAGCGGCGCGTCGACGACCGCACCGCCCTCGTCGATGACGAGCCACGGCGTGATGCCGCGTTCGTGGAACAGGTCGGCGATGCCGCGTGCGGCCTGCCCGTAGCTCTCCTCGTCGCCGCCGAACGAGAGGTAGACGTCGCGCGCCGGCGCGAAGCCGTCGGCGAGGAGGTTCTCGACCGCCTCGAGCAGCACGAGCATCGGGCCCTTGTCGTCGAGCGTGCCGCGGCCGTGCACGGCGCCGTCGGCGATGCGCCCCTCGAACGGCGGCGCGGTCCAGCCGTCGTCGTCGCCCGCCGGCACGACGTCGTAGTGCGCCATGAGCACGACGGGGTCGGCGGCGCTCGCACCCGGCCACCGGTACAGCAGCCCCAGGTCGCCGACCTGCTCGAACTCGAGGCGCTCCGCCACGAGCGGGTAGAGCTCGGCGATGAGGTCGCGGAACGCGTGGAAGTCGGCGAGGCCGCGCCGGTCGAGCTCGGCCGACACCGTCGGGAGCTGCACCATGCGCGCGAGCCGTTCGGGGGCGCCGGGGCGCACGACGACGGAGCGGGTCATCCGCTCAGCCTAGGTGCCCGGAGCGGCGGCTCACGCCGCGGCGGCCTCGGGCGCACGCGGGGTGAGCAGCGCGCCCAGCTCCGCGCACGACAGCTCGCGCCCGAACACCGGATGCCCCGGCTCGAGCAGCACCCCGTGCGCGAGGGCGCCGCCGTCGACGGGGTCGAAGCCGATCGCGTCGATGAGGCGGGCGATCACGCGACGCGCCTCCGGGTCGTCGCCGACGACGGCGAGCGCCCGGCGGAGCGTCGAGCCCGGGGGCATGCTGTCGTCCTCCATCTCGTGGTACCCGAGGTGGTTGAGGCTCTTCACCAGTCGCGCCGCGGGATTGCGCGCGGCGTTGATCTCGCTCGTGGAGCGCGGGTCGGCGTCGACCTCGGGGATCGCGCCGTCGATCGGCGGCCAGTAGTTCATCGCGTCGACGACGATGCGGCCGTCGAACGAGCCCCACGGCACGGTGCCGGCCTTGCCGAACGGCACAGCGACGACGATCACGTCGGCCGCCGCGACGAGCGCGTCGGGCGAGGCGACCTCGGTGCCAGGGGCCACCACGCCGACGACGAGGTCGAGCGCGGTCTGGCGCGGCGAGCCGGCGATGAGCACGCGGTGGCCGGATGCCACGAGCAGTCGGGCGAGCGCCGTGCCGACCTTGCCGGCTCCGAAGATGCCGATCACCGGTCGATCCATGCCCTCAACTCCCTCCGTCGTGCGATCCGCGGCTGGTCCGGACGTCGTGGAGCGCCGGACGGGCCGGCCACGATGCATCCGTCTGCATGGAACGCCGCGCAGCACGCCCGCATTCCCGTGCTGCCATCGTCGCACTGGTCGTGGTGATCGGGCTGGGAATAGGCTCATCGGGGACAGGGGGCGACGGATGGCTCGGAACCACGAATTCGGACTCGACACGTTCGGCGACGTCACGCTCGGCGCCGACGGCGAGTCGCTGCCGCACGCGCAGGTGCTGCGGAACGTCGTCGACGAGGCCGTGCTGGCCGACCGGCTCGGCCTCGACTTCTTCGGGGTGGGCGAGCATCACCGGCACGAGTTCGCCGTGTCGGCGCCCGAGGTGGTGCTCGCGGCCATCGCGGCGCGCACCGAGCGGATCCACCTCGGCTCGGCGGTCACCGTGCTCTCCAGCGACGACCCGGTACGGGTGTTCCAGCGCTTCGCGACGCTCGACGCGCTGTCGGAGGGGCGGGCCGAGGTGATCCTCGGCCGCGGGTCGTTCATCGAGTCGTTCCCGCTGTTCGGCTACGACCTCGCGCAGTACCAGGACCTCTTCGAGGAGAAGCTCAACCTCTTCGCCGCGCTGCTCACGCAGGAGCCCGTGACGTGGAGCGGCAACCTGCGCTCGCCGCTCGTCGACCAGCTCGTGTACCCGCCGGTCGAGCACGGGCGGCTCAAGACCTGGGTCGGCGTGGGCGGCAGCCCCGAATCGGTCGTGCGCGCGGCGAACTACGGCCTGCCGCTCGTGCTCGCCATCATCGGCGGCAGCCCCGCCCGGTTCGCACCGCTCGCCGATCTCTACCGCAAGGCGCTCGACCAGTTCGGCCACCCCGAGCAGCCGATCGCGATCCACTCGCCCGGACTCGTCGCCGAGACCGACGAGGCGGCGCGCGACCTGCTCTGGCCGCACTACGAGCGGATCATGAACCGCATCGGCCGCGAGCGCGGCTGGGGCGCCGCGACCCGCGAGCACTTCGAGGGGGAGGCGGGCCCGAACGGGGCGCTGTACGCGGGCAGTCCCGAGACGGTCGCGCAGAAGATCGCCGCGGCGGTCCGGGCGATCGGCGCGACCCGGTTCGACCTCAAGTACTCGAACGGCACGTTGCCGCACGAGGCGATGATGGAGACCATCGAGCGCTACGGCACGCAGGTCGTGCCGCGGGTGCGGGAGCTGCTCGCGGAGGACGACGCGGCATAGTGCGTCGGCCGGCGCGACGCGGCAAAGCGTTGCGGCCCCTGCGCCGCGCGCCGGCTCGCCCGCTCAGCCCGCCCGCACCGCCCGGCGCTTCACCGCCCGGCGGAACCACGCCGCGTCGGGCAGGCGGGCGAGGAACGTGCCCGCGATGATCGTGATCAGCACGTACGACGTCGCCAGCGGCGCCAGCTGCGGCGCGACGCCCGAGCCCACCGCGAGGCCCGCGATCACGATCGAGAACTCGCCGCGCGGCGCGAGCGACAGGCCCGCGCGCCACTGGCCGAGCGTGGCGACCCCCGCCTGCCGGGCGGCGTACATGCCCGTGAGGAGCTTGGTGCCGATCGTGATCACCGCGAGCACGATCGCCGGCACCAGCATCGGCAGCAGGCCCGTGGAGTCGGTCGCGAGGCCGAAGAACACGAAGAAGATCGCCGCGAACAGGTCGCGCAGCGGGGTGAGCAGCTGCCCGGCGTTCTCGGCGACCCGCCCCGAGATCGCGATGCCCACGAGGAAGGCGCCGACCGCCGCCGACACGCTGACCTCGGCCGCCAGGCCCGCGATGAGCATGGTCAGTCCGAGCACGCCGAGCAGCAGCGGCTCGTAGTCGTCGGCCGGGAACAGCCGCGAGACGATGTGCCCGTGCCGGAGCGCGACGAACAGGATGAGCGCCACGACGGCCACCGCGATCGCCACCGAGATCGCACCCTGGGCGAGGCTGACGCCGACCACGATCGCGCTCAGCACCGGCAGGTAGAACGCCATCGCGAGGTCCTCGATCACGAGCACGGCGAGGATGCCCGGCGTCTCGCGGTTCGACAGTCGGCCGAGGTCGCGCAGCAGCTTCGCGATGACGCCCGACGACGACACCCACGTGACGCCGGCGAGGGCGACCGCCGCCACCGGGCCCCATCCGAGGACGAGCGCCATGAGCGCGCCGGGGATCGCGTTCAGCAGGGCGTCGACGATGCCCGCCTTGCGGGCCGACTTCAGGCTCCCGAGGAGCTCGTCGGCCGTGTACTCCAGGCCGAGAAGCGCGAGCAGCAGGATGACGCCGATCTCGGCGCCGGTCTGGAAGAACTCCTCGCTCGCGTCGAACGGGAAGATGCCGCCCTCGCCGAACGCGAGCCCCAGCACGAGGTAGAAGGGGATGGGCGAGATCCCGATGCGCAGGGCGATCCGCCCGAGCAGGCTCATGCCGAGGAGCAGCGCGCCGACTTCGATGAGGAGCAGCGTGGTCTCGTGCACGGGCGGCCCCGATCAGTTCGGGCCGTTGGCCAGCAGCCGTGCGACTCCGTCGAGGCCCTCGCGCGTGCCGACGACGACGATCACGTCGCCCGCGCGGAGGGGTTCGGTCGGGGTGGGCGACGGGATCACGACCCCGTCGCGCATGATGGCGACGATCGAGGCGTGCGTGCGGGTGCGCGCCTTCGTGTCGCCGAGGGTGTGGTTGAGGTAGGGCGAGTCGGTCGGCAGGGCGATCTGCTCGGTGTAGAGGCCCGCGGTGTCGTCGGACAGGCTCGTCAGGCGCGACAGCATGACCGAGGCGCCGAGCACGTCGGCGAGCGCCGCCGCCTCGTCGTCGCTCAGCGGGATGGTGTCGCGGCAGCGGTCGGGGTCGTCCTCGTCGAAGACGCCCAGGTCGCGCTCGCCGTCGCGGTGCGACACCACGCTGATGCGGCGGCCGCCGACGGTCACGAGGTCGTGGCGGACGCCGATGCCCGGCAGGTCGACCTTCTCGATGCGAATTCCCACGGCGCCAATGGTAACCCCGCCGGCGAGTGTCGGCGCCACGCCGCTTCGGGGGCCGCTCAGTTGCCCTGACCGCGCCCCAGGATGGTGGTCGGGATGGCGAGGGCGAGCGCGACGCAGAGGATGCCGCCGAAGAAGACGATCGCCTCCAGGCCGGGCATCGCGAAGGCCGATCCCATCAGCCACATGCCGAACACGAAGAACGCCATGGCGATCACGAAGAGGACGCCGTTCATCCGAACCTCCAGGCCTCGGTGCGGCGCACACGGCCGCGTCGGCGCCAGTCTAGCGACGGGGCGGATGCCTCGTCAGGAGATCGGGCCGAGCCAGGCGTTCGCGATCGTCGCGTGGGCCGACTCGTCGTCGGACGGATGGAAGATGCCGGCGAGCACGTCGCGCGAGAGGCGGCCGAGCTCGTTGCCGGTGAAGTAGGTGGAGCCGCCGGCGACCCGCACCGCCTGGTCGACGACGTGCTTGGCGGTCTCGGTCGCCCGGACCTTCGCGCCCGAGAGCTTCGCGAACCAGAACCGGCCGTGGTCGGCGAGGTCGTCGACGTCGCGGGCGAGCTGCACGAGCTGCGGTTCGATGGCGTCGTACGCGAGGGCCGCGTCGGCGATGCGCCACCGGATGTCGGGGTCGTCGGCGAGGGACCGTCCGTCGGCCTTCATCGACGTGCGCCGGCGGGCGGCCGCGATCGCCAGGTCGAGCGCCCGGCCGCCGATGCCCGTGTACACCGAGGCGAGCAGCAGCTCGAAGCAGGCGAAGATGCCGAAGATGAGGGGGTCGGCGTTGGGGCCGGGATCGAGGCGGCGCACGACGCGATCGGGCGCGGCGAACGCGCCGTCGAGCACGGTCGTGCGGCTCTGGCTGGCGCGCATGCCGAGCGTGTCCCAGTCGTCGAGGATGCGCACGTCGGGGTCGTCGCGGTCGATGAACGCGTACGCGATCTTCGGGCCGTCGGGCGACGTCGTGTCGAGGCCCATCGTGCCGAGCCGGGTCCAGGCGGGCGAGAGCGAGGTGAAGATCTTGCGCCCGGTGAACCGGTAGCCGCCGCCCGGCTGCGGTTCGGCGACCGTGCGCGAGCCGAAGAGCATGAGGTCGTTGCCGGCCTCGCTGATGCCGAACCCGAAGACCTCGCCGGCCGCGGCCTCGCGCTGCAGGAACGCCAGGGTGTCGTCGCCGCGATCGGCCAGCACCTTCGCGACGCCCGTCCACACGAGGTGCATGTTCACCGCGAGCGCGGTGGCGGGCGCGGCGCCCCCGAGTCGCATCTGCGCGCGTACCGCGTCCTCCAGCCGCCAGCCGAGCCCGCCGAGCCCGGTCGGCACGAGCGCGCGGAGGTAGCCGCGTTCCGCGAGCTCGGCGAGGTCCTCGTCGAAGAACGCGTTGCGGGCGTCGTAGTCGGCCGCCCGCTCGCGGAACCGGTCGAGGAGGTCGTCGTCGAGCAGCGTCTCGGGGGTCACCGCGCCAGCCTACGCCGAGGGCGGAGGCGGGGCATCCGTGCCGGTGGCGCCCCCGGGAGCGGCCGCGCCGGCGCCGGCGCCGGCGCCATCGGCCGCGCCGCCGCCGTGCCCGGTTCCGCGCCGGCGGCGCGTCGCCAGCCAGACGATGACGAGCACGATGGCGCCGATCACTGCGAGGGCGAGCAGCCACGGCAGCAGCGCGCCGATCACGACGAGGAGTCCCGACGCGAACGCGACGAGCGCGGTCCAGCCGGCGATGAAGCCGTCCCAGAAGCTCGCAGGAGCGGGCTCGGGTGCGACGCCCTCGGTGACGAGCTGCAGCGTGAGCGTCGAGTAGGCGACCTGGTCGGCGAGGTGGTCGCGCTGCGCGGTGAGGCTGTCGAGCTCGGCCTGTCGGGTCGTGATCTCCGACTCGATCGCGATGAGGTCGGTCGTCGTGGTCGCCTGGCCGAGCAGGGTCGTGAGCCGGTCGATCGACGCCTCGAGGGCTTCGATGCGGGCGTCGAGGTCCTCGGTCTGTCCCGTGACATCCGTGGCGTCGAGGGAGATCGAGTTCACCGTGCCGTAGCCGCGGAGCTCGGCGATGACGTCCTCGAGCTTCGCGCTCGGGATGCGGAGCGTGAGGTCGGCCGACGCCGGCTGGGTGTCGGTGCCCGGCGTCTCGGAGCGGTGGTCGACCCGGCCGCCCGCGGCGGCGGTCGCGTCGGCGGCGTCCTCGGCGCTCGCGATCGGGTCGTCGACGGTGACCGACATCCAGCCGGTGGTGACGACCTCGCGATCGGCCTGGTCGCCGGCGTCCGCGGCGTCGTCGGACTGTCCCGACTCGCCGTCGAGGTCGGCCGGCCCCTCCTGCACGGGGGCGTCGGGTGCGGGCTGCCCGGCGACCCCGCCGGGACTGCTCGAATCGCTCGAGGAGGACCCGGCGGAGCAGCCGGCGAGGAGGGCCACGAGGAGGGCGGCAACGGCCGCCGCGGGTGCGAGTCGTCTCATGCGGTCAGGCTATTTCCGCGGCTGGTCACGGCTGGCTGGGAGTCCGGTCACGATCGGATTCCGCTTCGCTGGGAATCGACGGGCGGACCCAACCGGACGCCCGGCCCGGTCGTCAGGCGAGGCGGGGCGGGGCGGGGTGGGGCGAGCGGGGCGCCGGCCCGCTCAGTCCAGGTCGGGGTCGCGCCCCGTGCGCTCGCCCGACTCGAGCGACGCGAGCGCCGCGAGGTCGTCGGCGCCGAGCTCGAACCCGAACACGTCGAGGTTCTCGCGGATCCGCGCGGGCGACGAGGCCTTCGGGATCACCACGAGCCCCTGCTGCACGTGCCAGCGCAGCACCACCTGCGCGGGCGTGCGCCCGTGCGCGGCGGCGATCCGCGCGATGGTCGGGTCGTCGAGCACGCGGCCGCGGGCGAGCGGCGACCACGACTCGGTGAGGATGCCCCGCTCCGCGTCGTACGCGCGCACCTCGCGCTGCGGCAGCCACGGGTGCAGCTCGACCTGGTCGAGCACGGGCGCGACGCCGGTCTCGCCGACGATCCGCTCGATGTGGTGGGGGTGGAAGTTGGCGACGCCGATCGAGCGCACCCGTCCCTCCTCGCGGAGCCGCACGAGCGCCCGCCAGGTGTCGACGTAGCGGTCGGTCGAGGGGACGGGCCAGTGGATGAGGTAGAGGTCGAGCCGGTCGAGCCCGAACCGCGACATCGAGTCGTCGAACGCGCGCAGCGTCTCGTCGTACCCGTTGTCGTCCTTCCACACCTTGCTGGTGACGAACAGTTCGTCGCGCGGCACGGGCGCGTCGCGCACGGCCTCGCCGGTCTCGCGCTCGTTGCCGTAGAACGCGGCGGTGTCGAGGTGGCGGTACCCGACATCGATGGCCTCCAGCGCGAGGCGGCGGGTGTCGGCGGCCGGCACCTTGTACAGCCCGAAGCCGAGTTGCGGGATCCGGGCCCCGTCGAGGAGCGGCAGGGTGGGTGCGAGGGGGAGCGACATGGCTGGCCTCCGGTCAACTGGGTGTCAGGGGCACCGGTTCGGTGTCGGGGATGGGGCTCGCGTCGCGCCCGCGCAGGTCGGGATGCCACCGTCGCCCGATGATGCCGGCGAGGAGGCCGAGGAACGCGAGGATGCCGGCCGCCCAGAACGCGCCGACCGCGGTGAAGCCGTCGATGAGGAAGCCGGCGAGCGCCGAGCCGAGCGCTGCGCCGATGAGCTGGCCGGTGCCGACCCAGCCGTAGGCCTCGGCGGTGTCGGAGAACTTCACGCTCGCGGAGACGATCGCGAAGAGCACCGCGAGTACGGGGGCGATGCCGGCGCCGGCGATGAACAGGGTGACCGACAGCCACGGGAAGTTCATGCCGAACGCCGCGAGCGCGGTGCCGACGAACACGATGAGCATGCGACGCGCGGTGGCCCAGGGGCCGATCGGCCGGTGCCCGAAGAGGAGGCCGCCGCCGATGCTGCCGATCGAGAAGATGGCGAGCACGATGCCGGCCTCGGCGCCGTCGTGGCCGAACACCGCGACGACGCCGGCCTCGATCGCGGCGCACGCGCCGATGAGGAGGAACCCGACGACGGTCGCGAGCAGCACGGCGGGCCGCGCGAGCACGGCGCCGAGGCGCCGCTTCGAGCGGGGGATGCGCACCCGCCCGAGCTCGGGGAGGAGATGAACCAGGTGCCGCCCGCGACCATCATGACGGCGGCGAGCAGGATGCCCCAGATCGTGCCGATCTGCGTCGAGACGAAGGTGGTGACGACCGGGCCGACGACCCAGATGATCTCCTGGGCGGTGGCGTCGAGGGAGAAGAGCGGGGTGAGCTGGCGGGAGTTCACCATCTTCGGGTAGATGGTGCGCACGGCCGGCTGCACGGGCGGGGTGGCGAGGCCGCAGATCAGGCCGATGATCATGTAGGCGGGGAGCGCGGGTGGGATGACGGCGATCGCGACGACCGAGGCGGTGCAGACGATGAGCGTGAGGATGAGCACGGGCCGCATGCCGAACCGGCCCATGAGCCGGCTGGTGAGCGGGCCGGCGACGGCCTGGCCGACGGAGGTGGCCGCGAGCACGAGTCCGGCCGACCCGTACGACCCGGTCTGCTGTTCGACGTGCAGCAGGAACGCGAGCGACAGCATGCCCGACGGGAACCGGGCGGTGAGCTGGGCGGCGATGATGCGCGCGACACCGGGCGTCTTCAGCAGCTCGGTGTAACTCCCCACGACAGTCGATCGTATCGGCCGGGCGGAGCTCAGCCGAGATGCATCCACTCCGGCTGATATAAGCACAGAATGATAGAATGCCGCCGTGCACGCGTTCGACGTCCTCGGCGACCCGGTGCGCCGCCGCATCCTCGACCTGCTCGCCGACGGCGAGCGGCCGGCCGGCGACGTCGTCGACGTCATCGGCGCCGAGTTCGGCATCAGCCAGCCCGCGGTCTCCCGGCAGCTCCGCATCCTCCGCGAGCAGGGCTTCGCGACCGCCCGGCCCGAGGGCGCCCGGCGGCTCTACGCGCTCGACCCCGAAGGCGTCGACGCGGCATCCGCGGCCCTCGAGCGCTACCGGGCGAGGTGGACCGGCGCGCTCGCCGCGTTGCACACCGAGGTGGCGCGCGGCCGGCGCGATCGGCGGGCCCACGAAGCACGAGGGGAGTGACCCGTGTCCGTGACGAGCCGCATCAGCCGGGACGAGCCGGGCTGGCTCCTCGAGTTCGAGGAGACCTACGACACCGACGCCGCCGACCTGTGGTCGGCGCTCACCGAACCCGGCCGGCTCGCCCGGTGGATGGCCGGCTACCGCGGCGACCTCCGGCTCGGCGGGCACTGGCAGGCCCTCGGCGTCGACGGCGACGTGTACTGCGACGGCGTCGTGGAGGCCTGCGACCCGCCGCACGGGTTCACGACGACCTGGGTCGTCGTCGGCGAGCACCCCTCGCGGGTGACGGTCACCCTCGAGGCGGCCGGGAGCGAGGCCGAGCGCCGCGGCGCCGCCGACGCGGCCCGCACCGTCCTGCGCCTCCGTCACGAGCAGGTCGCGCAGGCGGGCACCGCGCCGGGGTGGCACGCCTACCTCGAGGCCCTCCACGGGCACCTCGCCGACCCGACGGCCGCGCGCGATCGCGCGGCGTGGCTCGCGCGCTTCGACGCCCTGCGGCCGGAGTACGCGGCGCGCTACGCCGAGCTGGGGTGAGCGGCGCGGCACGACGCCGTCGTCAGCCCGCGAGCGCCTTCGCGATGCGCTGCGGCGAGACCGTCTCGGCGGTGCGCAGCTCCTGCGCGTACAGCCCGACGCGCAACTCCTCGAGCATCCAGCGCACGCGCACGAGCGGGGCGGATGCCTCGGGGTCGATCGGCACCGTGCCCCCGGCCTTCTCGAACGCGGTGCGGGCGACGTCGAACTCGGTCGTCGCCTGCCGGTCGCGCCCGGGATTCTCCTGCAGGCGCCGCACGCGCACGACGATGCCCTCGAGGTACCGCGGCAGGTGCCGGAGTCGCTCGATCCCGACCGTCGAGACGAACCCGTTCGGCACCAGCGCCTCGAGTTGCGCGCGGGCGTCGGCGAGCGGCGCCATCAGCGCGAGGCTCGCCGCCTTCGAGATCGCCCGGTCGGCCTCGCGGGCGAGCTTCAGCGTGCGGGCGACGAGCCCGACCGCGGCGAACATGCGGTCCATCACGACCCCCGACACGCCGTCGCGCGCGGCCTCGAACTCGGCGCGGGTGCGCAGCAGCCCGTCCGGATGGCGGGTGCGCAGCTCGCCGTCGACGACGGCCGCGAGCGTGTCGTCGAGCAGCGCCCGCGGACCCGCGTACGCGCTCGCCGCGAGTGCGAGCTTCTCGTCGTTCGAGAGGTGCTCCTGCACGTACGCCACCGGCGACGGCGTCGCGAGCACGAGCAGGCGGAGGATGCCCCGGCGGGTCGCGCGATCGCGCTCCTCCGCGGTCGGCAGCAGTCGGAGCGACACGGATGCCCCGTCGTCGACGATCGCCGGATACGCACGCACCACGTTGCCGCCCTGCCGGGTGTCGACGTGGGCCGGAAGCTCGTCCCAGTCCCAGGTCGTGAGGCCGGTACGCTCGGGGAACTCGACGGTCGCCGGGCCCCGACCGGGGTCGGGCGTGCGACCGCGCCCCGAGGCATCCCGACCGCCCGAGGCATCCCGACCGGAGGCGGCGGCCGCACCGCCCGAGCCGGTGTCGCGCCCGCGCCCGCCGCCGCGCCCCTCGGCGCCGTCGCCGCGGAACGTCGCCGCGACCGCGCGACCGGCACGATCAGCGAGGCGCGCCTGCAGCGCGGCGAGGTCGCGGTCGTCGCCGACGGCGCGCCCGCGCTCGTCGACGGCGCGGAAGGTGATCCGCAGGTGCGGGCTCACTCGTTCGAGGTCGAAGTCGCCCGGATCGACGGAGGCGAAGGTCAGGCGTCGGATCGTCGTCGCGAGCACCTGCGCGAACGGCTCCCGCGGCGTGCCGTCCTCCGGGCCGCTCGGCAGCTCCGCGGCGATCTTCGTCGCCCACTCGGCGGCCGGCACGACCTGGCGGCGCAGCACCTTCGGCAGCGTGCGCAGCATCGCGGTGATGAGCTCGTCGCGCAGGCCCGGCACCTGCCAGTCGAAGCCGGCGGCCTCCAGGCGCGGCAGCAGCACGAGCGGCACGAGCACGCTCACCCCGTCGTCGGGCGCGCCCGGCTCGAACCGGTACGCGAGGCGCAGCGTCTGGTCGCCCTGCCGCCAGCGGTCGGGGAACCCGTCGTCACCCGTCGTCGCCTCCTCGCCGAGGAGGTCGGCGGACGTCATCGTGAGCAGGTCGGGCCGGCGGCGCTGCTCGCCGCGCCACCATTTCTCGAAGGCGCGGGCGTCGGTCGACTCGGCGGGCACGCGCGCGTCGTAGAACGCGAACACGGCCTCGTCGCCGGCGAGGATGTCCCGGCGCCGCGTCCGCTCCTCGAGCTCGCCGAGCTCCCGGCGGAGGTCGCGGTTGCGGCGCACGAACCCGAAGACGCGCTTGTCGAGCGCGTTCCAGTCCCAGTCCTCCTCGACGAGGGCGTGCCGGATGAACAGCTCGCGCGCGAGCTCGGCGTCGACGCGGGCGAGCTGGATGCGCCGCTTCGGCACGATCGGCACGCCGTACAGCAGCACCTTCTCGTCGGCGACGGCCGAGCCCTGACGTCGTTCCCAACGCGGGGCGCTGAACGAGCGCTTCGCGAGCGGGCCGGCCAGCGGCTCCGCCCAGGCGGGGTCGATGGCGGCGTTGGTCCGCGCGAACAGGCGGCTCGTCTCGACGAGCTCGGCGCTCATGATGGCGGCCGGCGGCTTCTTCGCGAGCGCGGAACCGGGGAACACGACGAACCGCGCGTTGCGCGCGCCGAGGTACTCGGCGACCTGCCGCCGGCCCTTGCGGTCGGCCTCGCGCGCGGCGCCCGCGCCCCCGCGGCCGGTCGAGGTGCGCGCGTCGTCGCGCACGCCGAGGTGCGACAGCAGCCCGGCGAGCAGCGCGCGGTGGATGCCGTCAGGGTTCGGGGCGGATGCCTCGCGCGCGACGTGGAGCCCGAGCGGCTTCGCCAGCCGCACGAGCTGTCGATAGAGGTCCTGCCATTCGCGGACCCGCAGGTAGTTCAGGTACTCGGCCTTGCAGAGGCGCCGGAACGCACTGCCCGACAGTTCCCGCTGCTGCTCCTCGAGGTGGTTCCAGAGGTTCAACAGGGAGAGGAAGTCGCTCGTCGGGTCGCGGAACCGGGCGTGCGAGGCGTCGGCCTGCTCGCGGCCGGCGAGGGGGCGCTCGCGCGGATCCTGGACCGTGAGGCCCGCGACGATCGCCAGCACCTCGCGGGACACGCCCTGCGCCTTCGACTCGAGCACCATGCGCGCGAAGCGCGGCTCGATCGGCAGCCGCGACAGCTGCCGGCCGACGCGGGTGAGCCGCGGGCCGCGCGCGTCGGCGTCGTCGCCCTCGATCGCGCCGAGCTCGCGCAGCAGGTCGAGCCCGTCGCGGATGCCGCGGGCGTCGGGCGGCGTGAGGAACGGGAAGTCCTCGATCGCGCCGAGCCCGAGCGACGCCATCTGCAGGATGACGGCCGCGAGGTTGGTGCGCAGCACCTCGGGGTCGGTGAACTCCGGGCGGCGCTCGAAGTCGGCCTCGGAGTAGAGGCGGATCGCGATGCCGTCGCTCGTGCGACCGGATCGCCCCGAGCGCTGGTTCGCCGACGCCTGCGAGATCGCCTCGATCGGCAGGCGCTGCACCTTCGACCGCACCGAGTAGCGGCTGATGCGGGCCGTGCCGGCGTCCACCACGTACCGGATGCCGGGCACCGTCAGGCTCGTCTCGGCGACGTTCGTCGCGAGCACCACGCGACGCCGGAGCCCCGCGACCTTCGACGGCTCGAACACCTTGTGCTGGTCGGCCGACGACAGCCGGCCGTAGAGCGGCAGCACCTCGGTGACGTCGGCGGCGCCGCGCCGGGCGGCGTGCGCGCGCACCGCCTGCTCCGCGTCGCGGATCTCGCCCTCGCCCGACAGGAAGACGAGCACGTCGCCGGGCGCCTCGCGCCCCAGCTCGTCGAGGGCGTCGAGGATGCCCCGCTGCACGTCCTTGTCCTCCGCGGCGGCGCCCTCGTCGTCGGCGTCGTCCGCCGCATCCGCGTCGGCGACCAGCGGCCGGTAGCGGACCTCGACCGGGTAGGTGCGTCCCGACACCTCGATCACGGGGGCCGGCTGCGGTTCGGGCAGCGGCGCGCCCGAGGCATCCGTCGTCGCCGCGAAGTGGCGCGCGAAGCTCTCGGGGTCGATCGTCGCGCTGGTGACGATGACCTTGAGGTCGGGCCGGCGGGGGAGGAGCCGCTTCAGGAACCCGAGCAGGAAGTCGATGTTGAGGCTGCGCTCGTGCGCCTCGTCGATGATGATCGTGTCGTAGCGGCGGAGCTCGCGGTCGCGGTGGATCTCGTTCAGCAGGATGCCGTCGGTCATCACCTTGATGCGCGTCGCCTCGCTCACCCGGTCGGTGAACCGCACCTGGTAGCCGACGAGCCCGCCGAGCTCGCTGCCCAGTTCCTCGGCGATGCGCTCGGCGATCGTGCGCGCCGCGATCCGGCGCGGCTGGGTGTGCGCGATCGACTCGCGCCCGAGCTCGAGGCAGATCTTCGGCAGCTGGGTCGTCTTGCCCGAGCCGGTCGCGCCGGCGACGATGACGACCTGGTGGTCGCGGATGGCGCGCGCGATCTCCTCCCGCTGCGCGGAGACGGGCAGCTCGGGAGGGTAGGAGATGGTCGCGACGGTCGCGGGCATGGCCCTCCATCGTATGACGCGCGACGGGCGCGGCCCGCGCGCTGCCCGCGCTTCGCTGCGGGCGCAATCCCTGTCGGATGTCCCGGGCCCGTGTTGGGATGGAGGCATGACGGATTCCCCGGTGCCCCGCATCCAGCTCAACGACGGCCACTCCATCCCCCAGCTCGGCTTCGGCGTGTTCAAGGTCGACCCGGGCGAGACCGAGCGGATCGTCCTCGATGCGCTCGAGGTCGGCTACCGCCACCTCGACACCGCCCGGATCTACGGCAACGAGGAGGGGGTCGGCCGCGCGATCGCCGCTTCGGGGATCCCTCGCGAGGAGCTCTTCATCACGACGAAGCTCTGGAACGACGACCAGGGCACCGCGTCGGTGCCCGCGGCGTTCGAGCGCAGCCTCGACCGGCTGGGCCTCGAGTACCTCGACCTCTACCTGATCCACTGGCCCACGCCCGCGCGCGACCGGTACGTGGAGACCTGGCGTGCGTTCGAGCACCTGCGCGAGGGCGGGCGCGTCCGCTCGATCGGCGTCTCGAACTTCCTCGCGCACCACCTCGAGCGCCTCGTCGACGAGACCGACGTCGTGCCCGCGATCGACCAGATCGAGCTGCACCCCTATCACCAGCAGCCCGACACCACCGCCTTCGCCGAGGAGCATGGCATCGTCGTCGAGGCGTGGGGTCCGCTCGGCCAGGGCAAGTACCCGCTCTTCGAGCTGCCCGAGGTCGTCGCGGCGGCGGAGGCCCACGGCAAGACGCCGGCACAGGTCGTCATCCGCTGGCACCTGCAGCGCGGGCACGTGCTCTTCCCCAAGTCGAACCGGCGCGAGCGCATGGCCGAGAACTTCGACGTCTTCGACTTCACCCTCGACGACGCCGAGGTCGAGGCGATCACGGCGCTCGAGCGCGAGGGCCGCGTGAGCGCCCACCCGGACGAGTTCAACTGAGCTCGCATCCCCGATCCGCCCGCCGGCGCCGTTCATGGAACGGCGCCGGCGGCGTCTCCGGGCGGTGGGTTCGGGGACGTCTCGCCCGTCGTGCTGGGGATCGAGCGGGTGCGTGGGGTCGCGACACGCCCGGGATGCGTGGTTGATTTGGTGGGTGGGGTGGGGGCGCGTAGGTTTCTATCTGTCGCCACGGCGGCCCGGAGCGCGAGACAGCGAGTCGGGTCGGGTGAGGCGGCTTGGTCTTAGCCAAATAACCTCGTAGTCGCGTTGCGACTCGGTGATTTCAAGCCTAAGATTCTTCCACCTCAACCAGTGAGTCCGGTGCTTCGGCGCGGACGGGGCTGGGAGTGTCCCGCGTGGAGCCCGGTTCGGTGCTCTGGTGGTCGGGGTGTGGTGGTACATTGGATAGGTTGCCCTGGGGGCTGGTCGTTGTGGCTGTAACCCTGGTGCGTCCGTTTCTTGAGAACTCAACAGCGTGCACTATGTTCAATGCCAATTTTTTGAACCCCGACCTGCTCTTCGGAGTGGGTGGGATTCCTTTGATTGATGGACAATTTGATTTTTGAGTCAGTTGTTTCTCTGTCAGTGATTTGAACTCCCTGATGGCCTTCGGGTTGTTGGGAACCATTTTTTTTGGAGAGTTTGATCCTGGCTCAGGACGAACGCTGGCGGCGTGCTTAACACATGCAAGTCGAACGATGATCTCCAGCTTGCTGGGGGGATTAGTGGCGAACGGGTGAGTAACACGTGAGTAACCTGCCCTGGACTCTGGGATAACCCCGAGAAATCGGAGCTAATACCGGATATGACCTTTCACCGCATGGTGGGGGGTGGAAAGTTTTTTCGGTCTGGGATGGACTCGCGGCCTATCAGCTTGTTGGTGAGGTAATGGCTCACCAAGGCGTCGACGGGTAGCCGGCCTGAGAGGGTGACCGGCCA
The DNA here is from genome assembly GCF_043950245.1 of Agromyces sp. MMS24-K17. Classification (GTDB taxonomy): domain Bacteria; phylum Actinomycetota; class Actinomycetes; order Actinomycetales; family Microbacteriaceae; genus Agromyces. The sequence goes on from NZ_CP171640.1 coordinate 2,118,786, forward strand.
CACTGGGACTGAGACACGGCCCAGACTCCTACGGGAGGCAGCAGTGGGGAATATTGCACAATGGGCGCAAGCCTGATGCAGCAACGCCGCGTGCGGGATGACGGCCTTCGGGTTGTAAACCGCTTTTAGTAAGGAAGAAGGGGCTCTTCGGGGTCTTGACGGTACTTGCAGAAAAAGGACCGGCTAACTACGTGCCAGCAGCCGCGGTAATACGTAGGGTCCGAGCGTTGTCCGGAATTATTGGGCGTAAAGAGCTCGTAGGCGGTTTGTCGCGTCTGCTGTGAAATCTAGAGGCTCAACCTCTAGCCTGCAGTGGGTACGGGCAGACTTGAGTGGTGTAGGGGAGACTGGAATTCCTGGTGTAGCGGTGGAATGCGCAGATATCAGGAGGAACACCGATGGCGAAGGCAGGTCTCTGGGCACTTACTGACGCTGAGGAGCGAAAGCGTGGGGAGCGAACAGGATTAGATACCCTGGTAGTCCACGCCGTAAACGTTGGGCGCTAGATGTGGGGACCTTTCCACGGTTTCCGTGTCGTAGCTAACGCATTAAGCGCCCCGCCTGGGGAGTACGGCCGCAAGGCTAAAACTCAAAGGAATTGACGGGGGCCCGCACAAGCGGCGGAGCATGCGGATTAATTCGATGCAACGCGAAGAACCTTACCAAGGCTTGACATGACCGAGAACGCCGCAGAAATGTGGAACTCTTTGGACACTCGGTTACAGGTGGTGCATGGTTGTCGTCAGCTCGTGTCGTGAGATGTTGGGTTAAGTCCCGCAACGAGCGCAACCCTCGTCGCATGTTGCCAGCACGTTATGGTGGGGACTCATGTGAGACTGCCGGGGTCAACTCGGAGGAAGGTGGGGATGACGTCAAATCATCATGCCCCTTATGTCTTGGGCTTCACGCATGCTACAATGGCCGGTACAAAGGGCTGCGATGTCGTAAGGCGGAGCGAATCCCAAAAAGCCGGTCTCAGTTCGGATTGAGGTCTGCAACTCGACCTCATGAAGTCGGAGTCGCTAGTAATCGCAGATCAGCAACGCTGCGGTGAATACGTTCCCGGGCCTTGTACACACCGCCCGTCAAGTCATGAAAGTCGGTAACACCCGAAGCCGGTGGCCTAACCCCTTGTGGGAGGGAGCCGTCGAAGGTGGGATCGGTGATTAGGACTAAGTCGTAACAAGGTAGCCGTACCGGAAGGTGCGGCTGGATCACCTCCTTTCTAAGGAGCACTGGACCAGCTTGCTGGTTCCAGGTGCCCAGATCAGGACCGAATGTGTTCTGCTGGGTGCTCATGGGTGGAACATTGACATAGGTGCCGGTTCGAGTTGATTCGGGTTTAGTACGCCTCTTCGGGGGTTGGAACGGTTCGGGTTGGTGAGGCCGGCACGTGCACGCTGTTGGGTCCTGAGGGACCGGGCGCGGCTCTTCGGAGTCGGGTGTTGGACTCTTGCAGGCCTTCATGACTGCTGACCGGTTGGTTGGTGGGGGTGGGGGTGCTGTTCGTCTGTTGAGAACTACATAGTGGACGCGAGCATCTTAGAAACTCGCATCGTCGTCGCCTTTCGGGGTGGTGGTGGTGTGTGGTTTCACAAAGATTTGTTCTGGACATCACCTTCGGGTGGTGTTCTGACTAATCATTGGTCACCGCCGCCCTTTGGGGTGGTGGTTTCTGAAACTCATGTGATTTCAAGTTTTTAAGAGCAAACGGTGGATGCCTTGGCATCTGGAGCCGAAGAAGGACGTCGTAATCTGCGATAAGCCTCGGGGAGCTGATAAACGAGCTGTGATCCGAGGATTTCCGAATGGGGAAACCCCGCCAGGCCCTTTGGGTGACCTGGTGACTCCCGCCTGAATATATAGGGCGGGTAGAGGGAACGTGGGGAAGTGAAACATCTCAGTACCCACAGGAAGAGAAAACAACCGTGATTCCGTGAGTAGTGGCGAGCGAAAGCGGAAGAGGCTAAACCGGTCATGTGTGATACCCGGCAGGGGTTGCATGGTCGGGGTTGTGGGACCTTTCAGGCAGTTCTGCCGGACTGCCGCGGTGACGTGTCAGGTATAGACGAAACGGATTGAAAGCCGTACCGGAGTGGGTGTGAGTCCCGTAGTCGAAATGTCTGGCCGGCCGGAGAGGTATCCCAAGTAGCACGGGGCCCGAGAAATCCCGTGTGAATCTGTCAGGACCACCTGATAAGCCTAAATACTCCCAGATGACCGATAGCGGACAAGTACCGTGAGGGAAAGGTGAAAAGTACCCCGGGAGGGGAGTGAAATAGTACCTGAAACCGTTTGCTTACAAACCGTCGGAGCAGTCTTGTTACTGTGACGGCGTGCCTTTTGAAGAATGAGCCTGCGAGTTAGTGATCTGTGGCGAGGTTAACCCGTGTGGGGGAGCCGTAGCGAAAGCGAGTCTGAATAGGGCGATTCAGTCGCAGGTCCTAGACCCGAAGCGAAGTGATCTATCCATGGCCAGGTTGAAGCGACGGTAAGACGTCGTGGAGGACCGAACCCACTTCAGTTGAAAATGGAGGGGATGAGCTGTGGATAGGGGTGAAAGGCCAATCAAACTTCGTGATAGCTGGTTCTCTCCGAAATGCATTTAGGTGCAGCGTTGCGTGTTTCTTGCCGGAGGTAGAGCTACTGGATGGCCGATGGGCCTCAACGGGTTACTGACGTCAGCCAAACTCCGAATGCCGGTAAGTGAGAGCGCAGCAGTGAGACGGTGGGGGATAAGCTTCATCGTCGAGAGGGAAACAACCCAGACCACCGACTAAGGTCCCTAAGCGCGTGCTAAGTGGGAAAGGATGTGGAGTTGCACAGACAACCAGGAGGTTGGCTTAGAAGCAGCCACCCTTGAAAGAGTGCGTAATAGCTCACTGGTCAAGTGATTCCGCGCCGACAATGTAACGGGGCTCAAGCACGCCACCGAAGTCGTGGCATTCATACAATCGATAGGCCTTCGTGGTCCAGTCGTGTGGATGGGTAGGAGAGCGTCGTGTGCCGGGTGAAGCGGCGGTGGAAACCAGCCGTGGACGGCACACGAGTGAGAATGCAGGCATGAGTAGCGAAAGACGGGTGAGAAACCCGTCCTCCGGAAGACCAAGGGTTCCAGGGTCAAGCTAATCTTCCCTGGGTAAGTCGGGACCTAAGGCGAGGCCGACAGGCGTAGTCGATGGACAACGGGTTGATATTCCCGTACCGGCGAAGAACCGCCCACACCAATCCAGTAATGCTAACCATCCGAACCATTCCATCGTCCCTTCGGGGGCACCGGGATGGGGAGCGTGGGACCCGGTCTGGTGCGGTGAGCGTGATAACAGGTGTGACGCAGGAAGGTAGCCCAACCCGGGCGATGGTTGACCCGGGGCAAGCGTGTAGGCCGAGTCGTAGGCAAATCCGCGACTCGTGATGGCTGAGACGCGATGCGGATGAAAAGTGGGTGATCCTATGCTGCCGAGAAAAGCATCGACGCGAGGTTCCAGCCGCCCGTACCCCAAACCGACTCAGGTGGTCAGGTAGAGAATACTAAGGAGATCGAGAGAATCGTGGTTAAGGAACTCGGCAAAATGCCCCCGTAACTTCGGGAGAAGGGGGGCCTGAGGCGTGAATGGACTTGCTCCAGGAAGCGCTGCAGGGCCGCAGAGACCAGTGGGAAGCGACTGTTTACTAAAAACACAGGTCCGTGCCAAGTCGCAAGACGATGTATACGGACTGACGCCTGCCCGGTGCTGGAAGGTTAAGAGGACCGGTTAGCCGCAAGGCGAAGCTGAGAATTTAAGCCCCAGTAAACGGCGGTGGTAACTATAACCATCCTAAGGTAGCGAAATTCCTTGTCGGGTAAGTTCCGACCTGCACGAATGGCGTAACGACTTCCCAGCTGTCTCAACCGCGAACTCGGCGAAATTGCAGTACGAGTAAAGATGCTCGTTACGCGCAGAAGGACGGAAAGACCCCGTGACCTTTACTACAGCTTGGTATTGGTGTTCGGTGTGGCTTGTGTAGGATAGGTGGGAGACTTTGAAGCGGGCACGCCAGTGTTCGTGGAGTCATTGTTGAAATACCACTCTGGTCACTCTGGATATCTAACTTCGAACCGTGATCCGGTTCAGGGACAGTGCCTGGTGGGTAGTTTAACTGGGGCGGTTGCCTCCCAAAGAGTAACGGAGGCGCCCAAAGGTTCCCTCAACCTGGTTGGCAATCAGGTGGCGAGTGTAAGTGCACAAGGGAGCTTGACTGTGAGACTGACAGGTCGAGCAGGGACGAAAGTCGGGACTAGTGATCCGGCAGTGGCTTGTGGAAGCGCTGTCGCTCAACGGATAAAAGGTACCTCGGGGATAACAGGCTGATCTTGCCCAAGAGTCCATATCGACGGCATGGTTTGGCACCTCGATGTCGGCTCGTCGCATCCTGGGGCTGGAGTAGGTCCCAAGGGTTGGGCTGTTCGCCCATTAAAGCGGTACGCGAGCTGGGTTTAGAACGTCGTGAGACAGTTCGGTCCCTATCCTCTGCGCGCGCAGGAAATTTGAGAGGATCTGACCCTAGTACGAGAGGACCGGGTTGGACGAACCTCTGGTGTGCCAGTTGTTCCGCCAGGAGCACCGCTGGTTAGCTACGTTCGGGATGGATAACCGCTGAAAGCATCTAAGCGGGAAGCCGGCCTCGAGATGAGATTTCCATCCCTTCGGGGGAGAGGCTCCCAGTAGACGACTGGGTTGATAGGCCGGATGTGGAAGCAAGGACTAACGACTTGTGCAGCTGACCGGTACTAATAAGCCGATAACTTGAAAACTCACTACATACACACCGTTTGTAAAGGCTGGTGTGTATGGCCTGATGACTCGCGTCCACCATGTGGTTCCCGACAGACGAACCCAACAACACAACACAGACTTCCCACCCCACGTGGCAACACGGACCGGGGTGGTGACCGAAACCACCCACACCAACCCCAGCGTTGGTGTGCGAGTGACAGAGTTTCGGCGGCCATAGCGCGAGGGAAACGCCCGGACACATTCCGAACCCGGAAGCTAAGACTCGCAGCGCCGATGGTACTGCAGGGGCGACCCTGTGGGAGAGTAGGACACCGCCGGACATTCTTTCCAGAAGAGCCGCCCCGTTGGGGCGGCTCTTCTGCATTTAACGCGCAACGCTGCGGGCGGTGCGCACACGCCTTGGCCGAGCCGACGGCGACGCCGGATTGCGCGCGACCCGGTCGGCGGACGTGGCACGCGAATACGCTGGGCGCATGGCCGAACGTCTCGCCGATGCGGTGAGCCCCTACCTGCGGGCGCACGCCGGCAACCCGGTGGACTGGTACCCCTGGGGCGAGCGCGCGTTCGCCGAGGCGAAGGCCCGTGACGTGCCGGTGCTCATCTCGATCGGCTACGCCACGTGCCACTGGTGCCACGTGATGGCGCGGGAGAGCTTCAGCGATCCCGCGATCGCGGCGACGCTCGCCGAGGGGTTCGTGGCGATCAAGGTCGACCGGGAGGAGCATCCCGACGTCGACGGCGCGTACCTCGCCGCTGCGAGCGCGTTCACCAGACAGCTCGGCTGGCCGCTGACCGTCTTCGCGGATCCCGACGGCCGCGCGTTCTACGCCGGCACCTATTTCCCGCCGCAGCCCGTGCAGGGCATGCCGGCCTTCCGCGACGTGCTCGCCGCGGTCTCCGAGGCCTGGCGGGATCGACGCACCGAGCTCGAGCAGACGGCGTCGGCCGTCGCCGAGGCGGTGGCGGAGGCATCCGTACCTGCTCCCGCTGTTGCGCTGCCGGGACGCGACGCGCTCGACGAGGCGGCGGCCCAGCTCGCCGCAGGCGAGGATCCGCGGTACGGCGGCATCGGCGGGGCCCCGAAGTTCCCCGTGGCACCCGTGCTGTCGTTCCTCGCGAGGCTCGGCGGCGACCGGGCGGCGCTCGCGCGGCGGACCCTGCTGCGGATGGGGGCGTCGCCGCTGCGCGACCCCGTCGACGGCGGGTTCTTCCGGTACGCCACGCGCGCCGACTGGAGCGAGCCGCACTACGAGCGGATGCTGTCGGACAATGCGCTGCTGCTCGATGTCGCGGTCGACCTCCTGATCTCAGGCGGCGACGCAGGCAACCCAGACGGGCCTGCTACTCCCGGCACTCCCGGAAGTTCCGCCGACGACAGCCGACTCGCCGCCCTCGCCCGCGACCTGATCCGCTTCCTGTCCACGACCATGCGGCTGCCGAGCGGCGGGTTCGCCAGCGCACAGGACTCGGAGAGCATCATCGACGGGGTCCGCGACGAAGGCGGGTACTACTCACGCGACGCCGACGGCCGGGTCGGCCTGGCGCCGCCGGCGCTGGACGAGAAGGTGCTCACCGGTTGGAACGGCCTCGCGATCGGCGCGCTCGCGCGGGCCGGCGCCCTCCTCGGCGACGTGGCTGCGGTCGCCCTCGCCCGTGACACCGCCGACTGGCTGCTCGCGCGGCACGTCGGGGCGGACGGCCGACTCCTGCGCGCCAGCCGCGACGGTCGGCCGTCGACCGCGTCGGCGGCACTGGAGGACTCCGGCATGCTCGCGCAGGGGCTCCTCCGGGTCGCGCTGGCGACGGGGGAGCCGGCGTACGCCGCGGCAGCACGGCGGCTGGTGGATGCCACCCTCCACGGCGATCCGCCCGAGTTCGCGGCACCCGGTGGCGCCGACCCGGTGCTCGCCGCGCGCGGGCTCGCGCTGCCCGCGGATCCGGCGGAGGGCGCCGCCCCGTCGGGGCCGACCACCATCGCCGACGCCGCCCGGCTCCTGCACGCGCTCGGCGCGGGCGACGGCTACCTCGAGGCGGCGCGCCGGGCGACCTCGCGCGTCGCCGCACTCGCCCTGCCGCGCCCGATCGCGTTCGGCGGCGCGCTCCGGCTCATGGCCGACCTCGACGCGCCGCTCGTGCAGGTCGTCACCGTCGTCACCGACGCTGGAGATGCATCCGACCGCGACGCATCCGACCGCGACGCATCCGACCGCGACGAGGCATCCGACACCGGCGAGGCATCCGCCCGGGTGCGCGCCCTCGCGGACGCGACCCGCCGGCAGGCGGCATCCGTCGCCGTCGTCGTCACCGAAGCGCAGGCGCGCGGGTTCGCGGAGGCCGGCTTCGACCTCTTCGAGGCCCGCGTCGCCGGGCCGACCGGTGCCAGCGCGTACCGGTGCGAGCACTTCACGTGCGCCCTCCCCGTCCACGACGCCGAAGCCCTGAAGGAGCTCGCCGGATGAACCCCATCGAGTGGCTGTTCGACGCCACGCTCGTGATCGGCGACCAGCAGATCCTCTGGCGCGAGATCATCGGCAACCTCTTCGGGCTGGCGAGCGCGATCGGCGGCCTGCGACGGAAGGTGTGGGCATGGCCGGTCGGCATCGTCGGCAACCTGCTGCTGCTCACGGTGTTCCTCGGCGCGGTCTTCCACACGCCGAACCCGGTGAACCTGCTCGGCCAGGCGAGTCGGCAGGTCATGTTCATCATCGTGTCGGTCTACGGCTGGATCCGCTGGGCCCAGCACCGCCACCAGGGCGCCGCCGAGGGCGTCGAGCCGCGTTGGGCGGGCTGGCGCGTGCGCATCGGGCTCGTGGTCGGCATGATCGGCGGCACGCTCGTGCTCACGCCGATCTTCCGCGCGCTCGGGTCGTTCGAGCCGGTCTGGGCCGACGCGTGGATCTTCGTCGGGTCGCTGCTCGCGACCTGGGGCATGGCGAAGGGCTGGACCGAGTTCTGGCTGATCTGGGTCGCCGTCGACGCGGTGGGGGTGCCGCTGCTCATCAGCGCCGGGTACTGGGCGTCGGCGACGCTCTACCTCGTGTACGGCGCGTTCACGATCTTCGGGTTCTTCACCTGGATGGCGGTGCAGCGCCGGGCGGAACTCACCAGATCGTCGGCACCCGATCGAGCACCGACCACACCGCGCGACTGAGGTCGGGGTGCTCGAGCGCGATCGCGCGCAGGATGTCGTACTCGAACCGCTCGACGTCGCCCTCCCGCGCCGTCGGGTGATGCGCGCGGGCGCGCGCCATGCTCCACTGCGAAGACTGGAGGAGGTCCTCGCGGAGCGTGGCGACGACCTGCTCGTCGACCGACGGGAGATCGGGCAGGAACGACCACGGGTCCTCGCCGAGGCGGCAGCGCAGCTCGATCAGCGCGGCGAGCTCGTCGCGCGCGTCCTGGCGTAGCCGTTCCAATGTCGTCGATTCGGCCATGGCGACCTCCCCTCGCTCCATACGATGCTAGCCACGCTACGTGGAGCGTGTGTCATCCGGGTTACGGGCGGCGGCCCCAGATGACGACCGGGTGGCCATCGGGTGACGCACGGTGACGCGACGGGCGGATGCCACGCCCCGCGCGGCCCGCTGGTTGAATGGGTGCGATGGATGCCGCACCCCTCGCCGCCCGCGATCGACTGCCCTCGCGGTTCGCCGCCGACCCGGTCGACGCTGCGACGTCGGCGCTCGTCGCCGCCCTGCGCGACGACCTCGCCGCCGCCGGCTACACGGTCGAGGCGATCGAGTCCCTCTGGGACCGCACCGCGGCGCTCGCGTCGACGCATCCCGGCGAGGCGCTCCGGCGCGGGCACCGCGTGCCCGCCGAGCGTGCGCTGGCCGGCGCCGGTGCCGCGGATCGGGCACTCGCGACGCTGATCCGGTTCCTGCTGCTCGGCCGCTCCGTCGCGGCGGCCGACCTCGACCAGGCGCTGCCGCGGCTCGGTGCCGGAGGCGCGATCGAACTCGGGCTCGGGGCATCCGACGACGAGGGAGCCGTGCGACCGCTCATCGACCTGCGGCCGTACGCGTTCGCCGACGCCGCGGGCGACGGGGAGTGGTGGATCGCGTCGGACCCCGGGGAGCTCGCCGTCGGCGGCGCCCTGCCCGAGGACCACGTGCTCGGCGTCGGCGGCGCCTCGACGACGCTCAGCCGGCTGCTGCTGCAGCGACCGGCGCGGCGCACCCTCGACCTCGGCACGGGCAGCGGGATCCAGGCGCTGCACGCCGCCCGGTTCAGCGAGCGCGTCGTCGCCACCGACATCTCGGAGCGGGCGCTCGCGCTCGCCCGGTTCACCGCCGCGCTCGACGGCGGCGAGCGCATCGAGTTCCGCCTCGGCAGCCTCTACGAGCCGGTGCGCGGCGAGCGATTCGACCGCATCGTGTCGAACCCGCCCTTCGTGATCACGCCCCGCGTCGAGGGCGTGCCGGCGTACGAGTACCGCGACGGCGGGCTGGTCGGCGACGGCATCGTCGAGCAGGTCGTGCGCGGCGCGGCCGACCACCTCGAGCCGGGCGGCATCGCCCAGTTCCTCGCGAACTGGGAGTACCGCGACGGCGCCGACGGCCTCGACCGCGTCGTCGGCTGGCTGGCCGGAAGCGGGCTCGAGTACTGGATCGTCGAACGCGAGCAGCAGGACCCCAGCGAGTACGCCGAGACGTGGATCCGCGACGGCGGCACGCGACCCGGCACGGCCGCGTTCGAGGCGTTGCACGCCGCCTGGCTCGACGACTTCGCCGCGCGCGGGGTGCGCACGGTCGGGTTCGGGTACGTGCTCCTCCGCCGGCCGGAGGCCGGCCGCACGGCCACCCTGGCCAGGGCCGAGCGCCGCCACGGACCGGCCGGCGACAACCCCGGAGGACTCGGCGGGCACCTCGAACGCGTGCTCGAGGCATCCGACGTGGTCGACGCCCTCGACGACGCGCAGTTGCGCGACCTCGCCCTCGAGACGGCGCCCGACGTCACGGAGGAGCGCCATCACTGGCCCGGCGCCGAGCAGCCGACCGTGATCCTGCTGCGGCAGGGCGGCGGATTCGGGCGCGTCGTCGACGCCGGCACCGCGATCGCCGCGCTCGTCGGGGCCGCCGACGGCACGCTGCCGGTCGGCGTGCTCTCCGACGCGATCGCCGACCTGCTCGAGGTCGATGCGGCCGCGCTCTGGGCCGAGCTCGCGCCCGAGGTGCGCGAGCTCGTGCACGACGGGATGCTGCGGCCGGCGGAGGAGGCCGCGGAGGCCGCGGAAGCGGGCGGGGCCGCGGACGCCGCGGACGACCTGGGCTAGACCGCGCTCCTAGACCGTTCCGGCGGGCGGCCACACGCCGATGATGATCGCCATGACCACGACCGTCACCAGCTCGTGCGAGATGTTCAGCAGGGTGAGGGCGGGCGGGCGACCCTCGAACGCGTCGTGCGTGATGAACCGTGCCGCGGTGAAGCCCGCCCACAGCATCGTGCCGACCGAGAGCGCCAGCCAGAAGTAGGACCCCCCGAACGCCAGCCACGCCGTCTGCGTCGCGATCGCCAACACCCACGCGGAGATGAAGCTCACGATGATCGTCGTGATGATCGCCCCGGCCGCGCTGCCGCCGTTCTGCAGGTCGACCTTCGCGAGCTCCGCCCAGCGGGTGCCGAACACCCTCGGCGTGTACCAGATCGACCCGATGACGAGCGTGGAGAGCGTCGCGATGACGACCGCCCAGTAGTTCACGTCGAACATGAGACGCCTCCCGTCGGCGCGGACCCCCGCACGCGCCCTCGCGCGGAGTCTATCGCCGGGGCCCCTCGGACTCGGGTACGGCGCTCCCACGGCGTGCGCGAGTATCCTCGATTCGCACATCGAAAGCGAGCCCAATGGCAGACAGTCCGCTCTCCGCGTCCCCCTACGAGGTCCTCGGCGTATCGCACGACGCCGACGAGGCGGCACTGCGGGCCGCCTACCGGCGCGCCCTCCGCGCCGCGCACCCCGACACGGGCGGCGACCCGGCGGCGTTCCACCTCGTGCAGCACGCGTGGGAGCTCATCGGCACGCCGGCGGCCAGGGAAGCGTTCGACCGCGGACGCGGCACCGCCGCGCCCACCCGCGAGGCCTGGGCCCCGGCGGCACCGCACCCGCGCCGCGACTCCCGGCCGCTCGCGCGCACGTACGGGCACCCCGGCGGGTTCTCCCGGCAGGTGTACCTCGACCGCGTGCGGGAATGGGCGGGCCGCGGCGTGACCCTCGACGACCCGTACGACCCCGCGCTCGTCCGCAGCGCGCCGCGGGACATCCGCCACCTCCTCGCCGACGCGCTCGCCGAGGAGCAGACGGCGCGCTCGCTGTCGACGCTCGGGATCGCGTACACGGTCTGGCACGACATCGCGACGGATGCCGCGGGCCACGGCCTGCCGCCGAAGCTCGACCACCTCGTGCTCGGCCCGACCGGGCTGTTCGCGATCCAGTCGGAGGACTGGGGCGGGCCGGTCGCACTCCGCCGCGGGGAGGTCGTGGGCGAGGGCGTCGGGGCGGAGCGGCCGGTTCGGGCGCTCGCCGCACGCGCCAAGTCGATCGCGCGGGCCGCGAAGGTGCGCCCCACCGCGCTGCTCGTCGTGGTGCCCGACGAGCACGCCGCGGAGCCCCTGCAGCTGGGCGGCAGCGTGCGCGGGGCCGTCGTCGCGCTCGTGCGGGCGTCGCGGGTGGGGAGTGCCGTGCGCGAGGGGCTTCCGGGGTCGGCGCACCTCGGCGGCACCGAGGTCATGGAGGTGCGGGCGCGGCTGCAGGCCGTGATCCGGTTCGCCTAGTCCGCGGGCGCGGGCACGGGCGCGGCACCCGCGCTGCGGCCGCGGTCGGCGACCCCCCGAGGCATCCGCCGGCGTCGTTGCATGCCATCCGGGGCATGATGGAACCATGCCCGCTGGAACCGCGCCCGTCGACCCCGCCGCCCACGTCGCCGACCTCGCCGACTTCATCACCGCTTCGCCGTCGTCGTACCACGCCGCCGAGGAGGTCGCCCGGCGACTCCAGGCGGCCGGCTTCGAGCGGCTCGACGAGGCCGAGGCGTGGCCCACCGGCCCGGGCCGCCGCGTGGTCGTGCGCGACGGCGCCGTCATCGCCTGGGTGCAGCCCGAGGGTGCCGATGCCGTCACGCCGTTCCGCATCCTCGGCGCGCACACCGACTCACCCGGGTTCAAGCTCAAGCCCAACCCGTCGAGCGAGTCGGCCGGGCTGCTGCAGGCCGCGGTCGAGATCTACGGCGGCCCGCTCATGAACTCGTGGCTCGACCGCGAGCTCGAGCTCGCCGGCCGCATCGCGACGGCCGACGGCCGGGTGCACCTCGTGCGCACCGGCCCGCTGCTGCGCATCCCGCAACTCGCGATCCACCTCGACCGCGAAGCGAACAAGCACCTCACGCTCGACCGCCAGCGGCACGTGCAGCCGATCTGGGGCGCCGGGGAGGAGGGCGACCTGCTCGCCCTGCTCGGCGGGTTCGCCGGCGTGCTCGGCACCGACATCGTCGGGCACGACCTCGTCGTCGCCGACACGGCCGCGCCCGCGCGCTTCGGCCTCGACGACGTGTTCTTCGCCGCGGGCCGCATGGACAACCTGACCTCCGTGCACGCGGGGCTCGTGGGCCTGCTCGCGACGCCGGCGGATGCCCCGCACGTGAGCGTGCTCGCCGCCTTCGACCACGAGGAGCTCGGGTCGGAGTCGCGGTCGGGCGCGGCGGGGCCGTTCCTCGTCGACGTGCTCGCGCGCATCGCCGACGGGCTCGGCGCCGGTGACGAGGACCGGCGCCGCGCGTTCGCCGGCTCGTGGCTGCTGTCGTCGGACGCGGGGCACGCCGTGCACCCGAACTACCCGGAGAAGCACGACCCCGTGAACCGTCCCGTGCTCGGCGGCGGCCCGCTGCTGAAGCTCAACGCCAACCAGCGCTACGCGAGCGACGCCGTCGGGTCGGCCCTCTGGGCGGGCGTGTGCGAGCGGGCCGGCGTGCCGACGCAGCCGTTCGTGTCGAACAACCAGGTGCCGTGCGGGTCGACCATCGGGCCGATCTCCGCGACGCGCCTCGGCATCCGCACGGTCGACATCGGTGCGCCGCTGCTGTCGATGCACTCGGCCCGCGAGGTCGCGCACGTCGACGACCTGGCCGCGCTCGGCGGGGCGGTCACGGCGTTCTTCGCGGGCTGACCGGCAGGCCCGCGGAAGCGGTCCTCCCGGTTGGCCGGATATCGCGGGCGGCCGACGGGATCTGATCGGGAGTCGACCGCGGAGCGCTGCCATGCTCGTGACATGACCACGACGCAGGCCACCGCAACGATCTTCGAGCACGTCGCGACCTCCGAGGAGGCCGTCGGGCACTTCAGCGCCCGCCTCGCCTTCGAGACCGACGTGTCGGACGTGCGCGCCGGCCTCGCCGAGGCCGAGCCCGGGTTCACCGTCGTCGACACCCGGAACGACGCCTCCTGGGCGCAGGGACGCGTGCCGGGCGCCGTGCACCTGCCCACGCGGCAGATCCGCGAGCGGGCGGCCGAACTGATCGCGCCCGGTTCCCCGGTCGTCGTCTACTGCTGGGGTCCCGGATGCAACGGGGCGCAGCGGGCGGCGCTCGAGTTCGCGCTGCTCGGCCACCCGGTGAAGGAGATGATCGGCGGATTCGAGTACTGGGTGCGCGAGGGCTTCCCCGTCGACACCGAGGAGGGCACGCGCCAGGGCGCGGCCGACCCGCTGACCAACGTCGCGAGCACCGGCCTCGCGCTCGGCCCGGCCGGCGACCTCGGCATCACCTGCGCCTGCTGACCCGGGCGGAGGGGACGGACCCGGGCCGGCGTTCCGCGAACGGGACACCGCGGGGCGCCGGCCCGACCCCTCCGGCGCCTCGGTCCCGCTGGGGCCTCGGTCCCTCTGGGGCCTCGGTCAGGCGAGGCTGACGATCGGCGCGGCCGGGTCGGCCGCCCACTCGTCCAGCGAGCCGTCGTAGACGGCCACGTCGGTGCGGCCGGCGAGCCGGAGCGCGAATCCGGTCGCCGCGGCCGCGATGCCGGCGCCGCAGTACACGACGACCCGGCCCCCGTCGGCGACGGGGACGAGTGCGCCCTCGAGCGCATCGTCCCGGAGGTACGTGCGGTCGTCGCGGTCGAGCACGGCGACGACGGGCACGCTGACGCTCCCCGGGATGTGCCCCTTCCGCTCGCGGCGACCGGTCTCGCCGCGGAAGTCGCTCGCCGGTGCGGCGCACACCAGCGACCCCGGCGCGTCGCCGTCGACGATCCGACGCACCTCGTCGCGGTCGGCCCAGTACTGCTCTGCGCCGGCGAGGGTCAGCGGGCCGGCCTCGCGCGGCGGCTCGTATCCGGTGCGCACCTCGCCGCCGGCCGCGCGCCACGCGCCGAGACCGCCGTCGAGCAGCGCGACCCGCGCGAACCCGGCCGAGCGGAGCAACCACCACAGGCGCGCCGCCCACTGCCCGACCGCCGTGTCGTACACCACGACCGTCGTGGTGTCGTCGATGCCGACCTCGCGTGCGGCGCGCGCGAGCCGGTCGAGGTCGGGGCGCGTGAAGACGAGCGGGCCGGTGCCGGGCTCGGAGAACTCCTCGAGCAGGTCGGCGTGCACCGCGCCGGTGACGTGCCCGTCGACCAGGTGGGCGTCGAGCCCGCTCAGCCAGCGGAACCCGGCCGCCGTCTCCGACCCGACCACGGTCGCATCGAGCACGACGAGGCGCGGATCGCCGAGGTGGTCGGCGAGCCAGGCGGAGGAGACGAGGTCGGCGGGCGGCACGAGTGCGGTCATGGTCGCACGCTAGCCCCGGCCGGGCGGCGACGCCGACCGCCCTGCAATCGGGCGTAACCGGTCGGGGCGGGCACCCCCGCCCGCGGCCGTCAGCACTCGATGACGTTCACCGCGAGGCCGCCCTCGCTCGTCTCCTTGTACTTGCGCTTCATGTCGCGGCCGGTCTGCCGCATGGTCTCGATCACCGCGTCGAGCGAGACGACGTGCGTGCCGTCGCCGTGCAGGGCGAGCCGCGCGGCCGATACGGCAGTCGAGGAGGCGATCGCGTTCCGCTCGATGCACGGCACCTGCACGAGCCCGGCGACCGGGTCGCAGGTGAGGCCGAGGTGGTGCTCCATGGCGATCTCCGCCGCATTCTCGACCTGGTGGGGCGTGCCGCCGAGCACGGCGCAGAGCCCGCCCGCCGCCATCGCGCAGGCCGAGCCGACCTCGGCCTGGCAGCCGCCCTCCGCGCCCGAGATCGAGGCGTTCTTCTTCACCAGGCTCGCGATCGCGGAGGCGGTCAGCAGGTAGCGGCGGATGCCGGCGCGGTCGGCGCCGGGCACGAAGCGCAGGTAGTAGAGGCCGA
The DNA here is from genome assembly GCF_043950245.1 of Agromyces sp. MMS24-K17. GTDB lineage: Bacteria > Actinomycetota > Actinomycetes > Actinomycetales > Microbacteriaceae > Agromyces. The sequence goes on from NZ_CP171640.1 coordinate 2,133,892, forward strand.
CGGCCGGGATGATGCCGGCAGCGCCGTTCGTCGGCGCGGTCACGACCCGCCCGCCCGACGCGTTCTCCTCGTTCACGGCGAGCGCGAACGCCGACAGCCACTCGGCGGCGGTGTCGCGGTCGCCGCCGCGCTCGGCGGCGAGCCGGTCGGCCTCCTCGAGCCGGCGGCGCATGTCGGCGGCGCGCCGGCGCACCTTGAGGCCGCCGGGCAGCGTGCCCTCGGCCTCGAGGCCGTGGTCGACGCAGGCCGCCATCGCGTCCCAGATCGCGTCGAGGCCCGCGTCGATCCCGGTCTCGCCGTGCACGGCGACCTCGTTCGCGCGCGAGACGTCGCAGAGCGAGACGCCGTGCGCGTCGCAGAGGGCGAGCAGCTCGGCCGCGGTCGAGTAGGGCAGCGGATGCCGCAGCGCCTCCGCCTGCGCGACGGGGTCGCCGTCGCGGCGGATGAAGCCCCCGCCGACCGAGTACCAGGTCTCCTCGGCGACCGGCAGCGGGCCGTCGCCCCACGCCTGCAGCGTGAGGGCGTTCGGGTGCCCGGGCAGGCGCGTGCGGGGCTCCAGCGAGACATCCGCCCGGCGCATCCGGATCGGGTGGCGGCCGGCGAGGCGCACCTCGCCGCCGTCCTCGCCGAGGCGGAGCCACGCGTCGCGCACGTCGTCGGGGTCGCAGTCGTCGGGGCGGAGCCCGGCGAGCCCCGCGACGACCGCATCGGGCGTGCCGTGCCCGAGGCCGGTGGCGCCGAGCGAGCCGTACAGCGTGCACGTGACGCGCGTCGTCTCGTCGAGTCGGCCCGAGGCCTCCAGCCCCGTCGCGAAGGCGCGCGCCGCCCGCATCGGCCCCACCGTGTGGGAACTCGACGGCCCGATCCCGATGGAGAAGAGGTCGAGGGCTGAGACGAACGCTGTCACCAGCACAGGCTACGTCGCAGGTCGCGCACGGAAACGCCGCGCGGGCCACGCATCCTGCGATCTCCGGGGACGGCGTGCACGGATCCGGCGTCGCGTGCGCAGATGCGCATGCGCCGCGCATCCGGCCCGCGAAACCGGACCGTGCGGCCCCGCTGACAGCGGCCCCGACCCGTGTCAGCGCCGTGCAAGCGCCGCGTGAGCGGGGCATCCGACCATGGACCCATGACCACCACACCCCACACCGCCATCACGGGACAGCCCGACTGGGCCGTGGAAGCCGACGGCCTCGTGAAGGTCTTCGGCCAGCACCGCGCCGTCGACGGCGTCGACCTGCGCGTCGCGACCGGGTCCGTCTACGGCGTGCTCGGCCCCAACGGCGCCGGCAAGACCACCACGATCTCCATGCTCGCCACCCTCCTCCGGCCCGACGCGGGGCGTGCCCGCATCTTCGGCCACGACGTCCAGCGCGAGTCGCAGGTCGTCCGCCAGCTCATCGGCGTCACCGGCCAGTACGCCTCCGTCGACGAGACGCTGTCGGGCCAGGAGAACCTCATGCTGTTCTCGCGCCTCCTCGGCCTCGGCCCCCGCGACGCGAAGCGCAAGACCGCCGAGCTGCTCGAGGAGTTCGGGCTCACCGACGCCGCCAAGCGGCCGCTCAAGCACTTCTCCGGCGGCATGCGCCGGCGCCTCGACCTGGCCGCGAGCCTCATCGCCCAGCCGCCGCTCATCTTCCTCGACGAGCCGACCACCGGCCTCGACCCGCGCACGCGCGCCCAGATGTGGGACACGATCCGCCGGCTCGTGGCGACCGGGTCGACCGTCCTGCTCACCACGCAGTACCTCGACGAGGCCGACCAGCTCGCCGACCGCATCGCGGTCATCGACCGCGGCCGCGTCGTCGCCGAGGGCACGGCCGACGAGCTCAAAGGCTCGGTCGGCACCGCGAGCCTGCACCTCCGCCCGGTCGACGCGGCCGACGTCGACGACGTGCGCGTCGCCGTCGAGCGGGTGCTCGGCGTCGCCGCGACGGTCTCGCCCGAGGCCGCCCGCGTCACCGCCCCGATGCGGGACGCCGACCTCGTCGCCGACTTGCTCGTCACGCTCCGCGATGCGGGCATCCACCTCGCCGAGATGAGCGTGCAGAAGCCGACGCTCGACGAGGTCTTCCTCACCCTCACCGGCCACGGCGTCGAGGACGAGGCATCCGACGCCTCCGACGCATCCCAGCCCGACCACGAACTCGAAGGGAGCCGCGCATGACCGCCATCGCCACCGCCGCAACCGACCGCGCCGACGTCACCGCCACGGGAACCGCCGGCGCCCGCATCGTCCCCGCCTCGGAGCGGAGGCTCCGCAACCGGGTCAGCCTGCGCGAGTCCCTCGCGCACACCTTCACGATGGCCCACCGCGGCCTGCTGAAGATCAAGCGGACGCCCGAGCAGCTGTTCGACGTGACCCTGCAGCCGATCATCTTCACCCTGATGTTCACGTACATCTTCGGCGGCGCGGTCGCCGGCGACGTGCAGAGCTACCTGCCGATCATCATCCCCGGCATCCTCGTGCAGACCGTCATCTCGACGTCGATCGTCACGGGCGTGCAGCTGCGGGAGGACATGGAGAAGGGCGTGTTCGACCGGTTCCGGTCGCTGCCCATCGCACGCATCGCCCCGCTGTCCGGCGCGCTGCTCGCCGACACCGTCCGGTACCTCATCGCGACCGTCCTCACCTTCGCCATGGGCTTCGTGATGGGCCTGCGTCCCGAGGGCGAGCTGTGGGGCGTCGTGGGCGCGAGCATCCTCGTCATCCTGTGCTCGTGGAGCGTGTCGTGGATCTTCGCGTTCTTCGGCGTGATCGCGCGCAGCGCCTCGAGCGTGCAGGGCATCTCGATGATCGTCCTGTTCCCGCTGACGTTCCTCTCGAACGCGTTCGTCGACCCGTCGACCATGCCCGCGCCGCTCGAGTGGTTCGCGAACATCAACCCCATCTCGCACCTCGTCACCGCGGTGCGCGACCTCGTCGGCGGGGCCGGCCTCGGCGCCGACGCGGCCTGGTCGCTGGTGGGCGCGGCGGTCATCGTCGCGGTCTTCGCCCCGCTCACGGTGCGCGCGTACATGCGCAAGGCGTGACGGATGTCCCGTGCGGCGGTCGGGTGCTCCCGGCCGCCGCACGGGGGTCACTCCGACGGAACGGGTTCGGCCAGCAGGGCGCGGGCCCGTTCGGTCTGCTCGTCGGGGCTCATCGCGGCGACGCGGGCGCGCGCGGCGGCGAGGGCCGCTCGTCCGACCCCGGCGACGACGGTCTCCTCGATCGAGGCCCGTGCGAGCGACGGGAGGTCCTGCCGGGAGCGCAGCGCCTCGGCGAGGGCGAACAGCTCGGCCGCGCGGTCGGCGAGCGGCGGATGCCCCGCGGCCCAGGCGCTCCAGCCGACCGCGACGGTGCCGAGCACCGGGCGGTCGACGAACCCCGGCCGGGCGCGCATCGTCGCGGTCGCCTGGCGGCGCAGGGTCGATGCCCATCGGGCGAGGTCGGCCTCGGGCCATCCCGACCGCGCACCCCCGGCGATGAACCCGGCGAGCGTGAGCAGGAACCACGGCGAGGAGCGGATCTTCGAGTCGACGTAGCCGTCGACGACCTCGCGGGCGAGCACGACCGCCTCACCCAGCCGGCCGTCGAGGCGCGCGAGCTCGGCCCGGCCGAGGCCGGTCATCTTCGAGAGCTCGACGCCGTCGGGGAACGAGGGATCGGCCTCGGACAGGGCGTCGAACCGTTCCGCCGCCTCCGCGTAGCGCCCCGAGGTGAGCAGGGCGGTGGCGATGCGCCAGTCGACCTGGCGGACGTCCTCGGACGCGCCGATCGCGAGGAGCGACGTGCGCGACCGACGCGCCCAGCGCAGCGTGCCCTCGGCATCGCCGTCCTGCGCGTCGAGTTCGGCGAGCAGCAGGGCCGACATGGCCTGCGCCCACGTGTCGCCGAGTTCGGTCGCGAGCGCGTACGCCCGCTGCCCGTCTGCGCGGGCGGCCTCGGGTTCCCCGGCGTTCTCGGCGAACTGCGTGCGCAGGACGTTGGCGAGCAGCGCCGTCTCGGGGTCGTCGGACTCGGCCATCGCGTCCATGCGCTCCTTCGCGAGCGCGAGGTCGGGCGCGGCGAGGATGAATCCGCCGATCGCCTCCAGCCAGGGCGGGAGCGGGAGCCCGAGCCGCGCGACGGCCCGGAGCCGGGCCAGCGCCCGCAGGCCGGTCGACGTGAAGACGGCGAGGTTCGTGCCGCCGATGAGCGTGAACGCGAGGGTCGCGGCGGTGGCGTCGGCGGCCGTCGGGCGGAAGCCGCGGGTCGCGTCGAGGACGGGTCCGCTGAACGCGATGATCTCGGAGTGCGCGCTGCGGACGGTCCAGAAGTACCCGAGGCACGAGAACACGGGCAGGATCGTCGCGGCGTCCCGGCGCTCGATGGCGCGGCGCAGCACCGCGACGAGGTTGTCCTGCTCGGCGGAGGTGCGGGCGAGGCCCGCGATCTGACCCGGCCCTCGGAGGGTGGTGAGCGCGTGCTCGGAGAAGTCGCGCGCCCACCGGTCGACGGCGCCGAGCACCGCCTCCCGTTCGTCGTCGCCGAGGCGGGACTGGCCGAACTCGCGCACCGTCTCGAGCATGCGGTAGCGCGGTGCGGCGGCGGCGGCGGCCTGGGCGCCGGCCCCGGCATCCGCGGGCGAGCCGTCGGCGACCGACAGCAGCGATTGCGCGATGAGCCCGTCGAGCACGTCGACGGCGGCCGGATCGTCGAGCACCGACTCGGCCGCCTCCAGCGTGAAGCCGTCGACGAACCACGCGAGCCGCGGCAGCGCGAGCCGTTCGGCGGGCGTGAGCAGCGCCCAGCTCCACTCGATGACGGCGAGCAGCGTGCGCTGGCGTTCGGGCGCCGAGCGGTCGCCGCCGGCGAGCAGCGCGAACCGGTCGCCGAGGCGCGCCTCGATCTGCTCGACGCCCATCGAGCGGATGCGGGCCGCGGCGAGCTCGATCGCGAGCGGCAGGCCGTCGAGGCGCTCGCAGAGCCGGCCGATCGCCGCGCGCGGCAGCGCGGCACCCGGACGGGCTGCGCGCGCCCGTTCGACGAACAGCTCGACCGCGGGCCCCAGGCCCGCCTCGGCACCGTCGGGGCGGCCGCGGCCGCGGCCCGAGCCGTCGCCGTCGGCGGTCGCACTGAGCGGGTCGAGCCGGTACGTCCGCTCGGCGCCGATCTCGAGGGGGCTGCGGCTCGTCGCCAGCACCCGGAGCCCGGGGACCGCCCCGAGGAGGTCGGCGACCCAGGACGCGGCGCCCTCGACGACCTGCTCGCAGTTGTCGACGACGAGCAGCGTCGGGCGTTCGGCGAGCTTCTCGACGATGCGGTCGCGCAGGTCGGGTCGCCGGGCGAGCTCGCCGAGCCGGCTGCCCGCGGCGCTCGCCTCGCGGATGCCGAGGGTCGACGCGAGCGCGAGCACGACGTCGGCGTCGGCCCGGATGCTCGCGAGCTCGACCACGACCACCGCCGGCGCGTCGGAGCGGGCGGCGACCTCCTGCGCAAGCCGGGTCTTGCCGAGGCCGCCTGTGCCGAGGATCGTCACGAGCCGGTGCTGCGCGAGCAGCGCCTCGACGTGCCGGACGTCGTCGACGCGACCGATGAGCGGGTTCGGCGCGGCGCGCACGCCGATGCGCGTTCGCGGCATGGCGCGTTCGAACGGGTCGGGTCGGCGGGCCGCCTCCGATGGGCGCGATCCCGGGGGCGGTCCGGATGCCTCGCCCGTGGCATCCGCCCGCAGGAGATCGGCATGCAGCGCCACGAGCGCCGGCCCCGGCGAGATGCCGAGGTCGTCGCGCAACGCCGAGCGGAACGTCGCGAACGCGGCGATCGCATCGGTGCGCCGGCCCGCGGCGGCGAGGGCGCGGAGCCGAGTGTGCTGCAGGTGCTCGTCGAGCGGATGCGCCGCGGCGAGGGGCTCCAACTCGGCGACCGCCGCTGCGGCGTCGCCCGCGTCGAGCAGGCAGCGGGCCCGGAGCTCGCGCAGCCCCACCCGGAGCGCGGCCGTCGCCTCCGCGAGCGCCGCACCGGCGGGAGCCGCGCCGAGGTCGAGCCCGGGCTCGCCGCGCCAGAGCACGAGGGCGCGATCGAGGCACCCGATGGCCGCCTCGTGGTCGCCGTCGCGCGCGTGCGCGGCGGCGTCGCGCCCGAGCGCGTGCGCGAGCCCGACATCCGTCGCCTCGGGCGCGAGGGCGAGCGCGTACCCGCCGGGCCGCGAGGCGACGAGCCCCTCGGAGCACGTCGTGCGCAGCCGGGAGACGAGCGTCTGCAGGGCCTGCTTCCTGTTGCGCGGCGGCTCGTCGCCCCAGATCTCGTCGACGATGCCGTCCACGCCGTGGGTGCGGTCGACCGCGCGGCCGTCGGCGCCCGCGAGCGTCGCGAGCAGCGCCTTCGCGAGGACGCCGGGCGGCTCGGCGAGCACGCCGTCGCGACCCTCGACCAGCACGGGCCCGAGCAGCGCGACGCGGATGCCCCGGTGGTCGATCAGCACTCGAAGAGCCTATCGACGCACCGGGGCATCCGAAGGTGCTGCCGGACCGGCCGCAGCCGGCGTCCGCTCAGCGGATCGTCTTGCGCGAGGAGATCTGGCCGGTGTCGAAGCCGAGCAGGTGCAGGCCGCCGTGGAAGCGGGCGTGCTCGACCTTGATGCAGCGGTCCATGACGACCGTCAGGCCCTGCTCCTCGCCGTAGTAGGCGGCGTCCTGGTTCCAGATGCCGAGCTGCACCCAGATCGTCTTCGCGCCCGCGGCGACGACCTCGTCGACGACCTGCGGGATGTCGGTGCCGCGGCGGAACACCACGACGATGTCGGGCACCTCGGGCAGGTCCTTCAGGCTCGCGTACGCCGGCTGGCCGAGGATCTCGGTCTCCATCGGGTTCACGAAGTACAGGCGGTAGTCGCTCGACTGCTGGAGGTACGTGCCAACGAAGAAGCTCGACCGCTGCGGCTTCGGCGAGGCGCCCACGATCGCGACCGACTTCGCCGCGTTCAGGATCTTCAGGCGCGCCTTGGCGTCGGGGCCGACCCAGGTGCGCTGCGAGCGCAGCAGCTTCGCGAGCGGGGAGCTCGCGGGCAGCTCGCAGGACAGGCCGTTCGCGAAGCGGACGGTCTCGAGGTCGTCGGCCACCTCGGTCGTCAGCGTGTCGGTCATCGTGCACCTCCGGTCGCGCCGGCCTGGGTGGCCTGAGTGAGCGCCTGGTCGAGATCGTAGATGATGTCGTCGACGTCCTCGATGCCGACCGACAGGCGCACGACGCCGGGCAGCACGCCCGCCTCGACGAGCTGCTGCTCGGTGAGCTGCGCGTGCGTCGTCGACGCCGGGTGGATGATGAGGGTCTTCGCGTCGCCGATGTTCGCCAGGTGGGAGGCGAGGTTCACCGACTCGATGAGCTTCTGGCCGACCTCGCGGCCGCCCTTCACCTCGAAGCTGAACACCGAGCCCGGGCCCTGCGGCAGGTACTTCTGCGCGCGGTCGTGGTGCGGGTGGTTCGGCAGGCCCGCCCAGAACACGCGCTCGATGCGCGGGTCCTGCTCGAGCCACTCGGCGACGACGCGGGCGTTGTCGACGTGCGCCTGAATGCGGTACGGCAGCGTCTCGACGCCCTGCGCGAGGAGGAATGCGGAGTGCGGCGCGAGGACCGGGCCGATGTCGCGGAGCTGCTCGGCGCGCAGGCGCGTGAGGAAGGCGTACTCGCCGAAGTTGCCGCTCCACTCGAGGCCGCCGTACGTCGGCACCGGCTGGCCGAACAGCGGGAACTTCTCGGAGTGCCAGTGGAACCGGCCCGACTCGACGACGACGCCGCCGAGCGTGGTGCCGTGGCCGCCGAGGAACTTCGTCGCCGAGTGGGTCACGATGTCGGCGCCCCACTCGATCGGGCGGTTGAGGTAGGGGGTCGCGATCGTCGAGTCGACGATGAAGGGGATGCCGTGCGCGTGCGCGACGTCGGCGAGCGCCTCGAGGTCGGCGATCTCACCCGAGGGGTTCGCGATCGTCTCGACGAAGAGGGCCTTCGTGTTGTCCTGGATCGCGGCGGCGTAGTCGGCCGCGTCGGCGCTCGCGACGAACGTCGTCTCGACGCCGAAGCGGCGGAGCGTGACATCCAGCTGGGTGATCGAGCCGCCGTAGAGGTTCGCGCTCGCGACGATGTGGTCGCCCGCGCCGACGAGCGACGCGAAGGTGATGTACTGCGCCGACAGGCCCGACGCGGTCGCGACGGCGCCGAGGCCGCCCTCGAGGCTCGCGACGCGCTCCTCGAAGCTCGCGACCGTCGGGTTCGCGAGGCGCGAGTAGATGTTGCCGTACTTCTGCAGGGCGAAGCGGGCCGCGGCGTCCGCGGTGTCGTCGAAGACGAACGCGCTCGTCTGGTAGATGGGGAGCGCACGCGCACCGGTCACGCCGTCGGGGATGTTCCCCGCGTGGATCGCACGCGTCTTGAAGCCGTATTCGCGGTCTGCCATGCCGATCAGGCTATCCGCGCGGGGCGTGGCACCCGTCCGCCGGGTGTCATGCGACGACACGGATGAGGTCGCTCGTCGCGACGACCTCGGCGAAGCCGCCGCCGTGCAGGTTCACCGCGGTCGCGCGGGCGAGGTCGGCCGCCGCGATGCGCTCGCCGCCGGGCCCCTCGAGGTCGAACGTGTGCGTCGCGTCGATGGGCAGCGCCACCTCGTAGCCGAGGTTGCCGGCCATGCGCGCGGTGGTCTCGACGCACATGTTCGTCTGGATGCCGCAGACCACGAGCGAGCGGATGCCCCGCTCCGAGAGCCAGCCGTGCAGGTCGGGCTGCCCGTAGAACGCGGAGTTCACGTGCTTCGTGACGAAGAGGTCGTGCGGGGCATCCGCCACCACCGCCTTGAGCGCGTTGCCGGGCGCGCCCGGCGCGAGCGTCGAACCCGCCTCGCGGGAGTCGTGCCGCACGAGCACGATCGGGCGGCCCGCGGCCGACCACGCGTCGACGAGCCGGCCGATGTTCGCCTCGGCGTCGGGGTTGTCGCGGGGGCCCCAGCCGGGGTCGTCGAAGCCCTGCTGGACGTCGATCACGATGAGGGCGGTGTCGGGGGTGAGGTCCATGCGTCCATCCTGCGGCAGGCGCCCGCGCGCGGGGGATGCCCCGACTGCCGTCGTGCGACGGGATCCTGCCGACGCGTCGACGGGGCATCCGACGCCCGCCGTAGGATCACCGGGTGACCGATCGCTGGAACCGAGTCTCCGCTTCCCCCACCGCCCCAGGCGTCGCGACGGCAGCGGGTCCGATCTCGGCGGAGGACCTCTTCCTCGAACCGGAGGCGGCGCCCGCGCCGACCCTCGACGAGAAGCTCCGCCAGGCGTACTACTGGATCGTCAACCGGGCGGTGATCTCGCCCTACTACGACCTCGAGTTCGCCGACGGTCCGGTGCTGTCCATCCCGCTCGGCGACGCCGGCGCCGAGCTCACGCTGCCGGGCGAGGCGTCCTTCTCGTCCAACGTGCTGCTGCCGCTGCTCACGTTCGCCGTCGGCGGCAAGTGCCTGCTCATCGGCGGGCCGGGCCGCGGCAAGACGACCGTCGCGGTGCTCATGGGCGTGCTCGCCGGCTCCACGCCCGACGACGTGCGCCGGGGCGTGCAGCAGGGCCAGCCGCAGCTCACGATCGGCGACCTGGTCGGCATCCCGCTGCCGCGCGACCTCGTGCAGGCGTCGCGGCTGGCCGACATCGGCATCGCGTGGCGCGACTGGCTCACGCGGCCCGTGAAGATCGTCGACGAGTACAACCGCATCCCGACGAAGACGCAGTCGGCGCTGCTCACCATGGTCGCCGAGGGGTACGTCGAGAGCCACGACCAGATGCGCCGCACGAGCCCCGACCGCGGCGTCGAGAGCTGGTTCTTCACCGCCAACGACGACGCCGGCGGCGGCACGTTCCCCGTGATCCAGGCGCTCCGCGACCGCATGGACGTGACCGTGCCCGCCGCGGGCTTCAACAGCCGGTTCTTCGACGAGCTCGTGGCGCGCGTCGAGGCGGGGGAGAAGCCCGAGGAGCACGTGCCCGCCGAGCTCGTCTTCGCACCCGACGAGCAGGAGCGGATGCGGTCGGCGATCCGCGCCGTGCCGATGCCGCACGACGTGCGCCGGCGCCTCGAGTACTTCTTCAGCCACTTCGAGTTCGTCCAGCACGGCGGCCGGCGGTTCGAGTACCGCACGAAGGACACGGTGACGACGGGCGGCGGCCGGGTCGGCGAGGCGATCGATGCGAACACGGGAGCCGACCTCGAGGTCGACCTCGGCGCGCAGACGCTGAACGGGCTGTCGGTGCGCGCGCTGCAGACGCTCATCGTCTACGCGAAGGCCGTCGCCTGGTTCCGGGGCCGGCACGAGGTGGGCGTCGGCGACGTGCGCGCGGTGCTCCCGTTCGCGCTGCGCGGGAAGCTGCAGCCGAACCTCGGGCACCCGCGGTTCGACATCGGCGCCGAGCGGGAGCTGGCGACGGATGCCACGAGCTGGCTCTCCGACCTCTTCGACCGGTCGTGCCGCGAGTACGACGCGGCGCGGCTCGGCGCCGAGGACCCGGTCGGCGACCTGCTCGCCGAGCTCGACCGAGGACTCGACGGGCTCCCCGCGATCGAGGCCTCCCGCCGCCTCACCGAGGTCGAGTCGCGCATCCGCGCGATCGCGGCGACCGGCAAGCTCTACGGCCGGCACTTCGACGACCTCATCGCCCTGAAGTACCTGCACCAGCGGTACACGGCGTACCTGCGCTGGGCCGAGGGCGTCGGATGATCCGCCGCCCGGGCCACCTCGTGAACCGCACGGCGACGTGGGCGGACGACGACGTCGTGGCGGCCGCCGAGCGGGCGGCGCGCGCCGCCGGCCTCGACGTCGCGCTCGCAGCCGAGGTCGCGACCCGGCGGGGCGGCGATGCGATGCGGTTCCGGTCGTCGTTCGCGCAGGGCGTCGCCGCGTGGTCGGCGGCGGGCGGGGCATCCGCCACCGAGGAATCCGCTGCGCCCTCCCGGGGGGACCTCGTCGCGCTCGCCGGGGTCGCCGGCTGGCGGTCGGGCGTACTCGACCTGCGGGACGACGCGCTCGGCCGCATCGCGGCCGCCGGAACGGACGTGCGGCTGCGCGCGGCGATCGCCGCCGCGCTCGGCCTCGACGCGGCCGGCCTCGGCGAGTTCGCCACCCGGCAGTCGCTCGACCGGTTCTGGTGGCAGGGGCGCGACGCGGCCCGCGGGTACGTCCTCGCCGCGGGCGGCTTCGCCGGGTTCGCCGACGCCTGGATCGCGCCGCCCGACGCCTGGCGCCCCCTCGACGAGCCCGGAGCGTTCGCCGTGCGGGCCTCCGGCGAGTGGTGGCGGCTCGACGCCGACGTGTTCGGGTCGCGGCTCGGCCGGCTCGACGCCGAGCCCGAATCGTCGGCGCCGCGCGGAACGGCCGTGGTCGAGTGCCGTCCCGACACGCACCTGGCGTGGGTGCGCGTGGAGGAGGCGTGACGGGCGAGCCGGTCGCCGGCGCCGGCGCGGTCGCCCGGCTCGACGCCGACGGCCTCGCGGCCTGGTCGCGCGCGCAGGCGCTCTGGGGCGTGCGGATGCACGAACCCGAGCTGCGGCCCGGCGCCACAGGCGAGGTCGGCTCGTTCGCCTGGTTCGGGTTCCCGCCCGCCGTCGGCATCGACCCGGACGGCATCGCGGGGGCGGGGCTCGCCGACGACCTCGAGGCGCTGTTCGCCCATGAGCTCGGCCACCACGTGCTCGCGCCGGGCACCCGCATCGACGGGCTGAAGATCCGCCACCAGGCGGCCAGGGCGATCGCGGCGAGCGGCGACGGCCCGACGAGCCCCGACTGGATCCCACGGCTCGCGAACCTCTGGAACGACCTGCTCGTCGACGCGCGCGTCGCGCAGCTGCAGCGTGCGGCGCACCCCGACCGCGAACCCGGCATCGTGCGCGCCCGGCGCACCACCTTCGCGGCATCCTTCGACGGCGACGACCGGCTCTGGTGGGTGTTCCGACGCGCGTACGAACTGGTGTGGCGGCTGCCGGCCGGATCGTTCTGCCCGGTCGAGCCGCCGGCACGGAAGCGCGCGGCGCGGCCGCGCGGCGCGGCGGAGGCGTCGATCGACGCGCTCGAGGAGCGCTTCCGGGATCGCGAGCGGCGGCTCCGCGAGGCGCGGCGCGCCGCGGAGGCCGTGCAGGCCGAGCTCGCCGACGCGGTCCGCACCGACCCCGTGCTCGACGCGGCGCTCACGGCCGACCTCGTCCGCGGGTTCGCGTCGGACCCGGTGTCGGGAGCGCTGTCGTTCGGCATGCTCGCCGCGCCCTACCTCTTCGAGCAGCGCGACGCCGACGCCGACGCCGACGCCGACCGCGCGGCCGCCGTCGCCGGAGCGGCGCTCGCCGGACTCGCGGGCGGCGGCGGTGGGGCGTGCGCGGCCGACACCGGCCCGGCGACCGCCGCGGAGCTCGGCCGGATCCTCGGCGACCGCCGGCTGCACGCGACGCCGCGGCATCCCATCGATGTGGCGCGCGCCGGCGGGCGCCCCGGATCGGCCGGGAGCGTGCCCGGCGCGGGCGACGGCCCCGGTGGTGGGTCCGGCGGCGGGCAGAGCCTGGGGGTCGCCGCGACGCTCGACCTGTACGACGCGTCGGACTCCGACGCGGTGATCGCGGCCTGGTACCGCACCGAGGCGGCGAGGTGGGTGCGGCCCGTCACCGAGCGCCGCCCCGACCGGCCGGCCCCCGACCTGCCCGGGCCGCTCGAGCTCTGGGAGTCGGGCGACGACCTCGCCGACCTCGACTGGGCGGCGACGCTGCAGGCCGGTCCGGATCCGATCGCGGGAGTCACCACGCGCCGTCGGTCATCGCTCGTGGACGAGCCCGAACCGGTTGAGGCGAGCATCGCACTCGACCTGTACCTCGATTCCTCGGCGTCGATGCCGACGCCCAGGCGCGGATCGCCCGCGGTGCTCGCCGGCACCATCCTCGCGTTGTCGGTGCTGCGCGGCGGCGGTCGGGTGCGGGTGACCAGCTTCTCCGGCCCGGGCGAGGTCGCCGGAAGCGTGCGGTTCGTGCGCGACCCCGTCGATGTCGTCGCCGGACTCGCCTGGTACTTCGGGCGCAGCACCTCGTTCCCCCTCGACCGGTTCGGCGAGCGCTACGCGCGACTCGCGCCGCCGCGCGACGGCGAGCGCCGCCACGTCGTGGTCATCTCCGACGAAGGGCTCACGTCGATGTTCGGCGACGGCAACGAGCCGTACGCGCAGGTCGCGGCGGAGGTGCGCACGAAGCTCACGACCGGCACGCTCCTGCTGCTCGACCGTCTCCGGACCGTCGCCCCGTTCGCCGACGCGGCGGGGTACGAGGTCGTGTACCTCGACGCGATGGCGGATGCCCCGGCCGCGTGCGTCCGGCTCGCGGAGGTGCTGCACGGATGACCCCTGAAGGCGAACGGATGGCTCGCGGTGCCGCACGGATGGACGACCGGGACGACGAACGGGAGGAACGGCATGGCTGAGGTCGACGACCTGCTCGCCGCATGGGCGGACCGCGGCGACGACGAGGCGGCCGCGTGGGCCGGCGCCCGGCCGGGACCCCCGCTCGCCGCGGTGGCCGCCCGCCTGTCGAGCGCGCCGCGCGCGTTCCTCGACGACCGGCTCTCGATCGCGGCGCTCGCCGGCGACGTGCTCGAGCGGCGGCCGGCGTGCATCCCGTTCGCCGATGACGCGCGGGTACGGCGCGGCGCGGGCCTCGCGCTCTGGCTGATCGCCTCGGAGGAACTGGTCGAGCCGTTCGCCCCGGCCCTCGGCGACGTGGTCCGGACGAGGCTCGAGATCGCGGTCGACGCGTTGGCCCTGCGCGTGGCGCCCGTCGCCGACCCGCTGGACTGGCTCGCCGATGCCGAGCGCCGCGACGAGGCGGCTCGCACGTTCCTGCTCTGGGCCGGCTACCTGCCCGCCGGCGAGGATGCTGCGACCGCGCGCGACCTGCTCGCCGCGCACGACTCCCTGCAGCGCAACGAGGCGCTCGCGGCCGCGTTCGCCGAGCACCGGCATCGCGCCGAGGTCGCGCGGCGCCTCGCCGAGGCGCGCGCGAAGGAGGCGGCGGCGAGGTACTCGCGTGAGTGACGCGCACCCCGGCCCCGCCCCCGACCCCGGCCGCGACCCCGACGCCGCCGACCCGCTCGCCCTGCCCGAGTACCGGCCCGGCGACTCCGCGGTGCTCGCCGACGCCGAGCGCTGGCCCACCCTGACGGCCGAGGGCGCCGCGCGACTCGATCGCTGGCGCCGGCACCCCCACGCACCGGCCTGGGTGCACGCCACCGGCGACCGGCTCACCGCCGAGCAGGTCGAGCGCACGAGGCATCCGCTGCCGCTCGACGGGTGGCTCGACGACCACCTCGCCGTGGCGCGGCGACTCATCCGGTACCGCGGCCGCACCGGGCTCGACCGGCTCGAGGACTTCCCGACGAGCTCGCGCGCCGACCTCGTCGCCGACGTGGCCGCGTTCGTGCCGCTCGACGCCGACTTCGGGCGGATGGTGCACGGCTCCAGTTCCGGGTCGACCGGCGCCGCACTCGTCGTGCCCGACGACGTCGAGGAGGTCGCCCGCGGGTTCCACCTGCTCGTCGACCTGGTCGCGCGCGAGGGCGTCGACTGGCGGCCCGACGGCGAGCGGATGGCCCTCGCCCACGTCGTGCACCAGCGCACCGCGTTCACCTACGCGTCGATCGTGAGCGGGTTCGGGCAGCGGGCGATGGCGCGCATCAACCTGCACCCGGCCGAATGGCCGGCAGGCGCGGATCGCGCCGCCTTCCTCGCCGACGCCGACCCGCAGGTGGTCACCGGCGACCCGACGAGCCTGGCCGAGCTCCTCGCCCCCGACCTGCGGCGGAGCATCCGCCCGCTCGCCCTGTTCTCGGGGGCGATGGCGCTGTCGGGCCCGCTCCGCGCCGAACTCGAGGCGGCGTTCGGATGCCCCGTGCTCGACGTCTACGGCCTCCACGAGACCCGGCCGATCGCGGTGCGAAGCGACGACGGGCCGTTCCGCGTGCTCGACCGGCGCGTGCACGTCGAGGTGCTCGACGAGGCGGGGCATCCCGTGCCCGACGGCGAGGCGGGCGAACTCGTCGTGACCGCAGGGGAGAACCCGCTGCTGCCGCTCGTGCGCTACCGCACCGGCGACTTCGGGCGGCTCGTCCGCCTCGCGGACGGCGCGCTCGGCATCGCCGACCTGGAGGGCCGCGAGCACACCCGCTTCGTCGCGGGCGACGGCGCGCTCGTGCCGTGCGTCGACCTCACCCAGCAGTTGCAGGCGCACGGCGCGCTCGGCTGGACCGTCGAGCAGGCGGCCGACGGCGCGGTGCGGGCGCGCATCGCCGGTGGCGACGCCGTGCGCGTCGAGGCGGCCCTGCACGCACTGCTGGGCCGGCCCGTCGCCGTCGAGCGGGTCGCGCACGTCGCCGACCTCGGGGAGGGCAAGCCGCGGCGCTATCGGAGCGCCGCCGTGCCGGCGACGCCGGGGCCCGCGGGTAGCCTCGACGCATGACCAGCGCCCCCGTGCTCGAGCACGCGATCCTGCCCGTCGTCCCCGGCCGCGAGGCCGAGTTCGAGCTGGCGTTCGCCGAGGCATCCGCCATCATCTCCGCGATGCCCGGGTTCGTCGACCTGACGCTGTCGCGCTCGATCGAGACGCCGAACGAGTACCTGCTGCTCGTGCACTGGGAATCGGTCGAAGCGCACGAGGTGGGCTTCCGCGGGTCGGCGGCCTACCAGGACTGGCGGCGGCTGCTGCACGGGTTCTACGAGCCGTTCCCCGTGGTGGAGCACTTCGCGCGCGTGCTCGACGCCTGAGCCGAGGCTGACGTGCACAGGGCGTGATCAGCCGGCGTTGCTAGCCTGAGGGCACGTCGCCCACGGTGCGACGCCGGACGAGGGCACCCAGTACCCGGAACGCGACAAGACTGGCACGTTGGAGTGATCGGTCATGGCGTGGGTCGTGCTCATCCTGTCGGGTGTCCTCGAGGCGGTCTGGGCGACCGCGCTCGGCAAGTCGGAGGGCTTCACGAAGCTCTGGCCGTCGGTCGTGTTCTTCGGCGCGCTGGCCCTGTCGATGGGCGGGCTCGCGTGGGCGATGCGCGACATCTCGACCGGCACCGCGTACGCGGTCTGGGTCGGCATCGGTGCGGCGCTCACGGTGATCTGGGCGATGGTCACGGGCGACACGGATGTCTCGTGGGCGAAGCTCGCCCTCATCGCGGGGCTCGTGGGCTGCGTGGTGGGGCTGAAGCTCGTCGACGGCGGGGCGGGGCACTAGGCGCCGGGCTCAGCGGCTCGACCGCGGCGAGCCATCCGTCCCGGTGGATGTAAAGAATCCTTGACACGGTGTCGGCTGTGCTTGACACTGGGCGTGTCAAACATTCTTGACAGGCCGGCGCAGCCGGCCGGTCGCCGCACCGGGAGGTCCGCATGTCGTACGAGGAGAAGGGCGTCTGGTCGTTCCTCGTGATCGCCGTCGTCGGCTACGGGGTGTACCTCTCGCTCGTGCTGCCGTCGCTCGTCGCCGGCACGCCGGTCGCCGACGTCGACTACGTCTGGCCGATGGTGTGGACCATCGGCGGCGCGATCGTCGCCGGCATCGTCGTGCGCATCCTCGTCGAGATCGCCTGGCCGAGCGAGCAGACCCGCGGCGACCAGCGCGACCGCGAGATCGAGCGCACCGGCGAGCGCGTCGGCAACTCGTTCGTCGTGATCGGCGCGCTCGCCGCGCTCGTCATGGCCTGGTTCCAGCTCGACTGGTTCTGGATCGCGAACGCGATCTACCTGTGCTTCGTGCTCTCGGCGATCCTCTCGTCGGTCACGAAGCTCGTCGCCTACCGGCAGGGCGGGTTCCAGGCATGGTGAAGCCGACCCGGGTGACGAACGCGATCCGCGCGTTGCGCTTCGCCCACGACGAGATGACGCAGGCCGACCTCGCCAAGCGGATCGGGGTCACCCGGCAGACCGTCATCGCCATCGAGCAGGGACGCTACTCGCCGTCGCTCGAACTGGCCTTCCAGATCGCGAGGGTGTTCGGGGTGGGACTCGACGACGTGTTCCAGTTCCCCGAGGAGGAGGCATGATCATGCGCACCGTCATCGTGGACCGGTACGGCCCGCCCGAGGTCGCCCGCATCGCCGAGGTGCCGATGCCCGAGCCCGGTCCCGGGCAGATCCGGGTGCGGGTCGGGGCGACCATCGTCGGCGCCGCCGACGCCGTCATGCGGGCAGGCAGCCCGCGCTACGCCCGGATCGCCTCCGGCTTCCGCCGGCCACGGCACGCCGTGCCGGGCGGCGACTTCGCCGGCGTGGTCGACGCACTCGGTGAGGGAGCCCGGTGGTTCGCCGTCGGCGACCGCGTGCACGGCACGCTCGCACCGGCTTCGGGCGGCAACGCCGAATACCTCGTGATCGCGGAGGACGCGGCCGTCGTGCCGACTCCGGCGGGGCTCGACGATGCGGGCGCGGCGGCCGTCGTGGACGGGTTCCTGACGGCGACGCCGTTCCTGCGCGACCTCGGCCGGGTCGGCCCGGGCGACGAGGTGCTCGTCGTCGGCGCCGCCGGCGCGGTCGGCTCGTCGGCCGTGCAGGTCGCGAAGGCCCTCGGCGCCCGCGTCACGGCCGTGACCAGCACCCCGAACCTCGACCTGGTGCGCGCGCTCGGCGCCGACCTCGTGATCGACCGCACGGCCGGCCCGGCCCAGGCGACGGCGAAGGCCGACCTGGTCGCGCGCGGTGTCTCCGGCTACGACGTCGTGTTCGACGCGGTCGGCGGCTGGAGCTTCGGCACGGCCCGGCCGCTGCTGGGCCCGCGCGGCGCGTACCTCACGACGGTGCCGAGCCTCGGCGTGCTCGCGCTGGCCGTGCCCACCAAGCTGCTGCGGCGCCGCCGCACGGCGATCGCGTTCACCGGGCTCCGCTCGGCCGCGGCGAAGCGCGCCGACCTCGAACTCCTCGGCCGGCTCGTCGCGGAGGGCCGGATCCGGGAGGTCGTCGACCGGGTGCTGCCGCTCGAACGGGTCGCCGACGCCCATCGCCGTGTCGACGGCGGCCACAAGGCGGGCGCGGTCGTGCTCGTCACCGCCCGGGTGGAGGCGACGGCGCGATGAACGCGAACGAGACCCTCCCCGCGACGATGCTCGCCGTCGGCCGGCGTCGCTACGGCGGGCCCGACGCGATCGCCGTGGTCGAGCGTCCCGTGCCGGCGCCCGGCGCCGGCGAGGTGCTCGTGCGCGTGGCGACGAGCTCGGGCAACGCGGCCGACGCGTTCCTGCTCCGCGGCGAGCCGCGGCTGATCCGGCTGTCCTCGGGCCTCGCGCGGCCCTCGAGCCCGGTCCTCGGCAGGGATGTCGCGGGCACGGTCGCCGCGGTCGGCGAGGGCGTCGAGGGCGTCGCGCCCGGCGACCGCGTCCACGGCGAGACGGATGGCGCGTGGTCGGAGTTCGCCGTACTGCCGGCCTCGGTCGTCGCGCGCGTCCCGCGTGGGATCGACCTCGTGCAGGCCGCGGCGCTGCCGTTGCCGGGCGTCACGGCGCTGCAGGCGCTCCGGCTCGGGGTGTCCGGGCGGCGGGACGCCGCAGGCGAGGCCTCCGCCTCGGGCGGTGCATCCGACGTCCCCGAGGTGTCCGCCGGGAGCGAGGCATCCGCCGGGCCCGACGCATCCGCCGCGCCCGATCCGTTCGACGCCCTCGCGGGCCGTCGCGTGCTCGTCACCGGCGCCTCGGGCAACGTGGGCCTGCTCGCCGTCTCGATCGCGGCCGCGTACGGCGCGGACGTGACGGCCGCCGCATCGCGGGACCGCCTCGACCTGGTGCGCGCCGCCGGGGCCGCCGGCGTCGTGGAGCGCACCCACCCCGCCGCCGACTGGGGCCGTGGCTACGACCTGGTCGTCGACCTCACCGCTCAGCGGCCGGTCGCCGACCTGGTCGCCCGGCTCGCGCCGCGCGGCTCGCTGGTCATGTCGACCGGGGCGGGCGGGCGCACGCTGGGGCCGCTGCCGCGACTCGCCTCGACGGCGCTGCGCGACCTCGGCACACGGCGGCACCTGCGCGTGCTCGCGGCGAAGGCCGACGGCGACGACCTGCGCGCGCTCGATCGGCTCGTGCGCAGCGGCCGGGTGGTGCCGGTCATCGACGGGGTCGTGCCGATGGCCGACGCGGCCGACGCGGTGCGGCGCTTCGAGGCGGGCGCGTCGCGCGGCCGCATCGTGCTGGACGCGACGCGGCTGGGCTGAACGGGCGGGGCTCGGCTCGGCGGGTGGGCCGGGCTGGACCGGGAGGGGCTGGGATGGGCCGGGCCGGGAGGGCCGGGCCTACCCCCAGCTCGGCAGCCAGAAGTGCAGGGTGCGGAACTCGGGCCAGATCGGCATGGCCGTCCAGAGCGGCAGGAAGAACGCCGACACGCACACCGTCCAGAACAGGAAGACGGCGACGACCGCGAGGCCGCGCTCGCGCCGCCAGGTGAGGTCGGTCGGGCGGCCGAGGATGCGCGCGATCACGAACCCGAGCGCGAGCACGAGGTACGGCTGGAACGCGATCGAGTAGAACTGGAACACCGTGCGGTCGAGGTAGCCGAGCCACGGCAGGTACCCGGCCGCGAGGCCGAGCAGGATGATCCCGACCTGCCACTCGCGGCGCCGCACGAGCCGGTACACGAGGTAGAGCACGGCGAGGGCGCCGCCCCACCAGATGAGCGGGTTGCCGATGCCCATGATCGACTCCGCGCACGAATCGGTGCCGCACGGCACGTCGCGGTAGTACATGTTCGTCGGCCGGCCCATGACGAGCCACGTCAGCGGGTTCGACGCCCACGGATGCTCCGAGTGCACGCCGAGGTGGAACGAGTACGCGGCCTGGTGGTAGTGCCAGAGGCTCTGCAGGGCGGTGGGTACCCATGCGAACGCGCCCGTCCAGGCGTTCACCGGGTCGTCGGCCCAGTGCCGGTAGTAGCCCCCGTCGGTCACGAGCCATCCCGTCCACGACGCGAGGTAGACCGCGAACGCGATCGGCACCAGCAGCACGAAGGTGACCGGCGCCTGCTTGAGGATCGCGCCGCTGATCCAGAACGGCAGGCCGGCGCGACGACGGGCGAACGCGTCGACCGCGACGAGGTAGAGGCCGAAGGCCGCGAGGAACCAGATGCCCGACCACTTGACCGCGCACATCGCGCCGAACGCGACGCCGGCGGCGAGCACCCACGGCCGGTTCCACAGCGCCGGCCCGTAGTGCGGTTCGGCGCCCGCCGCCCGGTCGGCATCGACGCGGGCCTCGAGGAGGCGCCGCGACCGATCCCGGTCGAGCAGCACGAACCAGAACCCGACGAGGCCGAACAGCATGACCCAGTTGTCGAGCAGCGCGACCCGGCTCATCACGATCGCGTTGCCGTCGATCGCGAACAGCAGGCCCACGATCACGCCGGCGATCGTGGTGCCGAGCAGGCGCCGGCCGACGA
Organism: Agromyces sp. MMS24-K17; assembly: GCF_043950245.1. GTDB lineage: Bacteria > Actinomycetota > Actinomycetes > Actinomycetales > Microbacteriaceae > Agromyces. Next base: position 2,154,309 of record NZ_CP171640.1, read on the forward strand.
GGGTGACGAGGAACACGGCGATCGTGCCGGCGAGCGCGGTCGTCGCGCGCCACCAGAACGCGTCGCCCGCGCCGAACGCGGCCATCCCGAGCCCGATCAGCCACTTGCCCAGCGGCGGGTGCACCACGTACGCCGGGTCCTGGAGGAACGACAGGGTGTCGCCGCGCGCGAACGCCGCGTCGGACCCCTCCGGCCACGCCGACTCGTAGCCGTTGTGCCAGAGGGTCCAGCCGTCCTTCACGTAGTAGGTCTCGTCGAAGACGATCCGGTGCGGGTGCCCGAGCCCCCAGAACCGCAGCACGGCGGCGAGCAGCGTGACGGCGAGCGGGCCGCCCCAAGTCCAGAGCGTGCGCTTCCACGGCACGGCGAGCTGCCTGGCCCACCAGTCGTCGATGCGGGTGCCGCGCGGGCCCTCGGGCTCGGATGGCTCGGGCGGGTCGGATGCCTCGGGCGCGCCGGCGTCCGTCGCGTCCGGCTCCCGCTCCACCACCCCGACGGCGTCGGTCGCGGGGCCCTCGCCCGCGCGCTCCGGATCCGTCTCGGCAGTCATGCATCGAAGCCTAGGACAGCGCCTCGGCCGGTCCATCATCCAGACTGGAGGCATGATCATCCTGGGCGGCACGCCGATCGGCAACCTCGGCGACGCATCGGTCCGGCTCCGCCAGGCCCTCGAGGACGCCGAGGTCGTGGCCTCCGAGGACACCCGCGTCACGCAGCGCCTGCTCGCCGGCCTCGGCATCGCGAACCGGCCCCGGCTCATCGCCCTGCACGAGCACAACGAGCGGCAGCGGGCGGGTGAGCTCGTCGACCTCGCCCGCGACGGCGACGTGCTCGTGCTCACCGACGCCGGCATGCCGACCGTGTCCGACCCCGGCTTCCCGCTCGTGCAGGCCGCGGTCGCCGCCGGCGTCGACGTCACCGTCATCCCCGGGCCGAGCGCGCCCGTCACCGCGCTCGCCGTGTCGGGCCTGCCGACCGACCGGTTCGCGTTCGAGGGCTTCCTGCCGCGCAAGGCGGGGGAGCGGTCGCGCCGCCTCGCCGAGCTCGCCGCCGACCGTCGCACGCTCGTGTTCTTCGAGGGTCCGAGCCGGCTCGCGACCGCCCTCGAGGCGCTCGCCGCCGCGTTCGGCCCCGACCGCCCCGCGGCCGTCTGCCGCGAGCTGACGAAGCTGCATGAAGAGGTCCGCCGGGGCACGCTCGCCGAGCTCGCCGAGTGGGCGTCGGCCGGGGTCCGCGGCGAGATCTGCATCGTCGTCGGCGGAGCCGACGCCCCGGTGGCCGACCCGGCGTCGGCGCTCGAGCAGGTGCTCGCGCTCGAGGCATCCGGCACGCGCCTGAAGGATGCCGCGACCGAGGTGGCGGCACGCACCGGCCTCGGGCGCCGAGAACTCTACGAGGCGGCGCTCGCCGCCCGCAAGGGGTCGTGACCGACGGGTCCATTCACCCCCGACAGGGGGACAATGGAGGTACGCGCGTCGATGCGCTCGCCATCGCGCACGTGGAGGTGCGACATGTCGAACGCAGTGCGGTACTCCCGGTTCGGCGGCCCCGAGGTGCTCGAGGTCGTCGAGGTCGTCACGCCGTCGCCCGGCCCGGCCGACGTGCTCGTCGAGGTCTTCGCCGCCGGCGTGAACCCGATCGAGAGCTTCGAGCGGCGCGGCGAGGCCCCCGAGGGCCGGCTGCCCGGCCTGCCGGCCTGGCCCGGCCGCGAGTTCGCGGGCGTGGTCGTGGCCGCGGGCCCCGAGGTGATGCGGCTGTCGAAGGGCGACGAGGTGATCGGCCTCGTCGAGGCGGGCGCGCACGCCACGCACGTCGTCGCGCCCGAGGCATCCGTGGTGCGACGACCGCACGGCGTGCCGTGGGAGGTCGCCGGCGCGCTGCCGATCGCCGGCGCGACCGCCTGGCAGGCGATCGACTCGCTGCAGATCCGCGAGGGGGACACGATCGTCGTCACCGCCGCCGCGGGCGGGGTGGGATGCCTCGCCGCGCAGCTGGCGCGCCTCCGCGGGGCGACCGTGGTCGGCACCACCGCCGACGCGCGATTCGACTTCCTCCGCCAGTTCGGCATCCTCCCCATGGCCTACGGGCCGGGGCTGGCCGACCGGGTCCGCGCGGCCGTCCCCGGGCCCATCGCCGCGTTCCTCGACTTCCTCGGGGGCGAGGCCGACGAGGCCGCGAAGCTCGGCGTGCCCGCCTCGCGCACCCTCACGACGCTCGACCACGCGGCCGTCGACACCGGCAAGGCCATCGTCGTCGGCCCGGGCGACCGGGTGGCCCTCGAGCGGATCGCGCACGCCATCGCCGACCGGAAGGTGCGGCTGCCCATCGCCGACATCTTCGGGCTCGACCGGATCGCCGACGCGTACCGGTCGCTCGACCGCCGCGACGCCCCCGGCAAGATCGTGCTCGGGATGCACATCGTGTCGTACCCCGGGCAGCGCAGCCAGGAGCCCGACCTCAAGGAGCAGGACGTCACCCTCGGGGTACCGACGCCGCACCGGCACGTCGACGTCGTCGAGCAGGTGCCCGCCGCGATCGCCGACGGCAGCGTGCGCCGGCGCCACGCGGAGGAACGGGCGGCGAGGGACGCCCGCGGGGCCTCCACGGCGGGAGCGGCGACGGGCGCCCCGAGCACCGAGTAACGCGCGCGGGGAGGCATCCGTCCGCCTTTAGAATCGAGGGATGGCCGACGGCTCCTCGTTCTACATCACCACGCCCATCTTCTACGTCAACGACGTGCCCCACATCGGGCACGCGTACACGGAGGTGGCCGCCGACGTGCTCGCGCGCTGGCACCGGCAGGCGGGTGAGCGCACCTGGTCCCTCACCGGCACCGACGAGCACGGCCAGAAGATCCTGCGCACCGCCACGGCCAACGGCGTGACCCCCAAGGAATGGGCCGACAAGCTCGTCGCCGAGGCGTGGAAGCCGCTGCTCGAGACCGTCGACATCGCCAACGACGACTTCATCCGCACCACCGACGAGCGGCACGAGCGCAACGTCCAGCGCTTCCTCCAGAAGCTCTACGACGACGGTCACATCTACACCGGCGAGTACGAGGGGTACTACTGCGTCGGTTGCGAGGAGTACAAGCAGCAGTCCGAGCTCGTCGACGGCACCGGCGAGTACGCCGGCCAGCTCGTCTGCGCGATCCACTCGAAGCCCGTCGAGCTGCTGCACGAGAAGAACTACTTCTTCCGCATGTCGGCGTTCGCCGACCGCCTGCTCGCCCTCTACGAGGAGCAGCCCGGCTTCGTGCAGCCCGAGTCGGCCCGCAACGAGGTCGTCTCGTTCGTGCGCTCGGGCCTGTCCGACCTGTCGATCTCGCGGTCGACGTTCGACTGGGGCGTGAAGGTCCCGTGGGACGAGTCGCACGTCGTGTACGTCTGGTTCGACGCCCTCCTGAACTACGTCACCGCGGTCGGCTACGGCGAGGACGACGAGGAGTTCGCCCGCCGCTGGCCGGCCCACCACCTCGTGGGCAAGGACATCCTGCGGTTCCACGCGGTGATCTGGCCCGCCATGCTCATGGCGGCCGGCCTCGAGGTGCCGCGCGGCGTGTTCGGCCACGGCTGGCTGCTCGTCGGCGGCGAGAAGATGTCGAAGTCGAAGCTCACCGGCATCGCGCCCGAGCAGATCACCTCGACGTTCGGTTCCGACGCGTTCCGCTACTACTTCCTGCGCGCGATCTCGTTCGGCCAGGACGGCTCGTTCTCGTGGGAGGACCTCTCGGCCCGCTACCAGGCCGAGCTCGCGAACGGCTTCGGCAACCTCGCCTCCCGCGTGATCGCGATGGTGAACCGGTACTTCGAAGGCGCCGTGCCCGCGGCGGTCGCCCCGACCGACGTCGACCTCGCCATCGCCGAGGTCGAGCGACGGGCGACGGATGCCTCGTGGGAGGCCATCGACCGCTTCGCGATCCACGAGGCGATCGCCGCGGTGTGGGAGCTCGTCGACGCGCTGAACGGCTACATCACCGAGCAGGAGCCGTGGGCGCTCGCCAAGGACCCCGCGAACCGCGAGCGGCTCGAGACCGTGCTCGCCACGGCGTACCACGGCGTCGGCACCCTCGCGGTGCTGCTCTCCCCGGTGCTCCCGAAGGCGACGGCGAAGCTGTGGACCGCGCTCGGCGCGCCCGGCAGCGTGCAGGAGCAGCGCATCGACCGGGCGCACGAGTGGACGGTCGGCGAGCGGGTCGGCACGCTCGAGGCGCTGTTCCCGCGCATCGAGGCGGGCGAGTGACGGACGCCGCCCCCGAGCACCTGCGCACCCGGTCGGAGGGCGGCCGCGCCGCCGCCGAGTACCCGGCGTCGCCGGAGGAGCTCGCGATCCCGGTGTACGACAACCACACCCACCTCGAGATCGCGGACGGCGCCATGGCGCTCTCCGTCGCCGAGCACCTCGACCGGGCCGCCGCGGTCGGCATCGCCGGCGCCGTGCAGGTCGGCACCGACGTCGCGACGAGCCGCTGGTCGGCCGAGGTCGCCGCGCGCGAGCCGCGGCTGCTCGCCGCGGTCGCACTGCACCCGAACGAGGCGCCCGAGCTCGAGGCATCCGGGGCGCTCGACGACGCGCTCGCCGTGATCGACGAGCTCGCGGCGCAGCCGCGCGTGCGCGCCATCGGCGAGACGGGGCTCGACTTCTTCCGCACCGACGAGGTCGGCCGGCCCGCGCAGTTCCGCTCGTTCGAGGCGCACATCGACATCGCGAAGCGCCACGGCGCGGCGCTGCAGATCCACGACCGCGACGCCCACGACGACGTCGTCGGCACCCTGCGGCGCGTCGGCGCGCCCGAGCGCACCGTGTTCCACTGCTTCTCGGGCGGCGAGGACCTCGCCCGCCTCGCGGCCGACGAGGGCTGGTACGCCAGCTTCGCCGGCAACGTCACGTTCAAGAACGCCGAGAACCTGCGGGAGGCGCTGCGGGTCATGCCGCGCGACCGGATCCTCGTCGAGACGGATGCCCCGTACCTCACGCCGGCCCCGCTCCGCGGACGGCCCAACGCCCCGTACCTGGTGCCGCACACCGTGCGGTTCATGGCCGAGGTGCTCGGCGCCGACCTCGACGAGCTCTGCGCCGACCTCGCGTCGAACACGGTGCGCGTGTACGGCTCGTGGCAGGATGACCCCGTGACCAGGGGCGAGGGGGGCTGACATGCACCGGCACGAGGTCGAGGGGGCGCCGGCGCAGCCGCGCCTGCTCGGGCCCGCCGAGATCCGCGACCTCGCGGGCATCCTCGACGTCACCCCGACCAAGAAGCTCGGGCAGAACTTCGTCCACGACGGCAACACGGTGCGGCGCATCGTGCAGTCCGCCGGCGTGCAGCCCGGCGAGACGGTGCTCGAGATCGGCCCGGGCCTCGGGTCGCTGACCCTCGGCCTCCTCGAGGCCGGCGCGTCCGTCACCGCCGTCGAGATCGACGGCCGCCTCGCGGCGCAGCTGCCGCACACCGCCGCGCTGATGCAGCCCGGCACCGACCTCACCGTCGTCCACGAGGACGCACTGAAGGTCGTCGAGCTGCCGGGCGAGCCGCCCGTGCGGCTGGTCGCGAACCTGCCGTACAACGTGTCGGTGCCGGTGCTGCTGCACCTGCTCGAGCACCTGCCGTCGCTGCGGTCGGGCATCGTGATGGTCCAGGCGGAGGTGGGCCACCGGCTCGCCGCCGCCCCCGGGTCCAAGGTCTACGGCGCACCGAGCGTGAAGGCCGCGTGGTACGGCGACTGGCGCACCGCCGGGCAGGTGTCGCGGCTCGTGTTCTGGCCGGTGCCGAACGTCGACTCCGTGCTGGTCGGCTTCGAGCGCACCGCGCCGCCCGGCGACCCGGCCGGCACCGAGGAGGAGCGGCGCGCCACGTTCGCCATCGTCGACGCCGCCTTCCAGCAGCGCCGCAAGATGCTGCGCCAGGCCCTGTCGGGCGTGCTCGGCGGCACATCGGCGACGGCGGCCGAGGTGCTGGAGCGCGCGGGCGTCGACCCGCAGGCGCGGGGCGAGCAGTTGGGCGTCGCCGAGTTCCTCGCGATCGCGCGCGCGGCCCGCTTCCCGAGCGACGGCCTCGGCTAGCGTGGTCCCATGACGATCGCGGCGGCCGATGGAGCGGTGCACGTCCGGGCGCCGGGCAAGATCAACCTGTACTTCAAGGTCGGCGCCCTCGAGGAGGACGGCTACCACTCGGTCGCGAGCGCGTACCAGGCCGTGTCGCTCTTCGAGGACGTGCGCGCCTGGCTCGACGACGAGATCACGGTCTCGTTCCGCGGCGGCATCGACACGACCGGCGTGCCGACCGGCCGCACGAACCTCGCCGTGCGCGCGGCCCGGCTGCTGGCCCGCACGGCCGGCGTGCCGGGCGGCGCACGGCTCGAGATCACGAAGCACGTGCCCATCGCCGGCGGCATGGGCGGCGGCTCGGCCGACGCGGCCGCGACCCTCGTCGCGTGCGACGCGCTGTGGGGCACCGGCCTCTCGAAGGACGAGCTGCACGCGCTCGCCGCGCAGCTCGGCGCCGACGTCCCGTTCGCGCTCACCGGCGGCACGGCGATCGGCACCGGCCGCGGCGACCGGCTGAACCCGGCGCTCGCGACCGGGCAGTTCCACTGGGTGCTCGTCACCGCCGACCACGGGCTGTCGACGCCCACCGTGTACGGCGAGCTCGACGAGCTGCGCGAGCAGTCGCGCTGGCAGGCGCCCGACGGGCCGCCCGTCGTGGACACGGCCGTGCTGCAGGCGCTGCGCGCCGGCGACGCGCACCAGCTGGCCGACTCCCTCGCGAACGACCTCGAGCGTGCGGCCGTGCGGCTCGCGCCGGGCCTCGCGCAGGTGCTCGACCTGGGCCGCGGGCTCGGGGCGCTCGCCGGGATCGTCTCGGGGTCGGGGCCGACGCTCGCGTTCCTCGCCGCCGGGTCGGAGGCGGCGATCGAGCTCCAGGTCGCGCTGTCGGCCGCGGGGCACACCGCGCTGCGCGTGCGCGGGCCCGTGCCCGGCGCCCGCCTCATGCACGACTAGGCTCGTCGGGTCATGGCACACCTCCTGGGCGCCGAGCGCCTGCACCTCGAGTTCCCCACCCGCACCGTCTTCGACGAGGTGACCCTCGGGATCGACGAGGGCGACCGCGTCGGCGTGGTCGGCCGCAACGGCGACGGCAAGTCGACGCTGCTGAAGCTCCTCGCGGGCCGGCTCGATCCCGACGGCGGCCGGGTGACGCAGCGGCGGGGCATCCGCATCGGCATGCTCGACCAGGCCGACGTGCTCGACCCCGGCCTGACCGTCGCCGACGCCGTCGTCGGCGGCATCGACGAGCACGTCTGGGCGGGCGACGCGAAGGTGCGCGACGTGATCGCGGGGTTGCTGGCGGATGTCCCGTGGCAGGGGCGCGTCGGCGACCTGTCGGGCGGCCAGCGCCGTCGGGTCGGGCTCGCGGCCCTGCTCGTGGGCGACTGGGACGTGCTGTTCCTCGACGAGCCGACGAACCACCTCGACGTCGAGGGCATCGCCTGGCTCGCGCGGCACGTGAAGCAGCGGTGGGCGGCCGGCCAGGGCGCGCTCGTCGTCGTGACGCACGACCGCTGGTTCCTCGACGAGGTCTGCACCGCCACCTGGGAGGTGCACGACGGCATCGTCGAGCCGTTCGAGGGGGGCTACGCGGCCTACGTGCTCCAGCGCGTCGAGCGCGACCGCATGGCGGCGGCGACCGAGGCGAAGCGGCAGAACCTCATGCGCAAGGAGCTCGCCTGGCTGCGCCGCGGCGCGCCGGCCCGCACGTCGAAGCCGAAGTTCCGCATCGAGGCCGCGAACCAGCTCATCGCCGACGAGCCGCCGGTGCGCAACCCGGTCGAGCTGTCCCGGCTCGCGGTCGCCCGGCTCGGCAAGGACGTGGTCGACCTGCTCGACGCGGGCGTCGAGTTCCCGGCGCCGGGCGGCGGCACCCGCACGGTGCTGCGCGACGTCGAGTGGCGCATCGCGCCGGGCGAGCGCACGGGCATCCTGGGCGTCAACGGCGCCGGCAAGTCGACGCTGCTCGGCCTCGTCACCGGCGCGGTCGAGCCCACGAGCGGGCGGGTGAAGCGGGGCAAGACCGTGCGGGTCGCGACCCTCAGCCAGGAGCTCGCCGAGCTCGCGGAGTGGAGCGAGCACCGCGTGAGCGCGGTCGTCGCCGAGCTGCGGTCGAGCTACCAGATCGGCAGCGGGTCGAAGGCGGTCGAGCTGTCGCCGGGCCAGCTCCTGGAGCGGCTCGGGTTCACGAACGCGCAGCTGTCGACGCCGGTGAAGAACCTCTCGGGCGGGCAGAAGCGCCGGCTGCAGCTCCTGCTGATCCTGTTGCAGGAGCCCAACGTGCTCATCCTCGACGAGCCGACGAACGACCTCGACACCGACATGCTGGCCGCGATCGAGGACCTCCTCGACTCGTGGCCCGGCACGCTCCTCGTCGTCTCGCACGACCGGTACCTCGTCGAGCGGGTCACCGACCGGCAGGTCGCCGTCATGGACGGGCACCTGCGCGACCTGCCGCGCGGCGTCGAGCAGTACCTCGAGCTGCGCCGCGGCGCGGAGGCGACGGGCGGGCCGGATGCCCCGGGCCGGGCGTCGGCCGCCGGGTCGGCGTCGGGCGCCGGGGGTGCTCCGGCCGGTGCGGCCCCGGCCGCCGCGGCCGGCCCCGCCACGACCCTCACGGGCGCCGACCGACGCGCCGCCGAGAAGGAGCTGAGCTCGATCGACCGCCGCCTCGAGAAGCTGCAGGCGCAGATCGCCGAGCAGCACGAGCACCTGGCCCGCCACGACCAGTCCGACTACGTCGGCCTCGGCACCCTCGGTGACGGGCTGCGCGAGCTCGAGGCATCCGTGGCCGACCTCGAGACGCGCTGGCTCGAAGTATCCGAGCAGCTCGAAGCCTGAACGCGCAGATCCTTCGACTTGTAACGTCACACGCGGCCTGCGCACGCAGATCCTTCACGTAGGGTCGAGGGGTACCCGCGATCGCGGCATCGACGCCCCCACCGACATCATCCGTGGCGGAGCCATGTCCGCCTGCGCACACCCGCGCCTGATCACGGGTACCACCGACGAAAGGACCCGCCATGCCCCGCGCATCCCGCGCCGCCTCCCTCATCGCCGCCCTCGTCGCGGCGCCGCTGCTCCTGGCCGGCTGCGCCGCCAGCGGTGCCGACGCCTCGGGCGACGGAGCCGCCGACGAGGCCGTCAAGATCGGCATCGTCGGTGCCGGCGACGCGCAGTGGCAGCCCTTCGTCGACGCGGCCGCCGAGGAGGGCATCACGGTCGAGCTGGTCGACTTCTCCGACTACCCGCAGCCGAACCCCGCGCTCACCGAGGGCGAGGTCGACCTGAACCAGTTCCAGCACATCGTCTACCTCGCGAGCTACAACGTGTCGGCCGACGAGGACCTGGTGCCGATCGGCTCCACCGCGATCTACCCGCTCGGCCTCTACTCGACGAAGTACGACTCGGTCGACGACATCCCCGCCGGTGAGACCGTCGCGGTGCCCGACGACGACTCCAACCAGGCCCGCGGCCTGCTCGTGCTCCAGTCGGCCGGGCTCATCGAACTGAAGGACGGCGGCTCGATCTTCTCGAAGATCTCCGACATCGACGAGGCGAAGTCGAAGGTCAAGGTCACCGCGCTCGAGGCGTCGCTCACCCCGACCTCGCTGCCCGACGTGGCCGCCGCGATCATCAACAACGACTTCGTCGCCGACGCCGGCCTCTCGTTCGAGGACGCCATCGCGAAGGACGACCCCAGCGACGCCAACGCGCTGCCCTACGTCAACATCTTCGCGGCCCGCGCGGAGGACGCCGACAACCCCACCTACCTGAAGCTCGTCGAGATCTTCCAGACGAACGAGAAGGTCCAGGCCGGTCTCCTCGAGTCCTCGGGCGGCACCGCGGTGACGCTCCAGGTCCCGGTCGACGACCTGCTCTCGTCGCTGAAGGACGTCGAGGCCGACACCAAGGCCCACAACGGCTGATCGACCCGATCCACACCGCCGGGCGGTGCGCGCGTGCGCACCGCCCGTCGGCGTGCGTGCGGGGCATCCGCCCCACCCACCCGCATGCGCCGTCGTCCCCCGCCGCCGCAGCCATCCGAGGAGGAACCATGGCCCTCGTGAGCCTCAGGAACGTCACGAAGTCGTACCCGCCGTCCGCGCGCGGCGGCGCCCCCGTGGTCGCCGTCGACGACGTCTCGCTCGACATCGAGGCCGGTGACGTCTACGGCATCATCGGCTACTCGGGCGCCGGCAAGTCGACGCTGGTCCGCCTCGTGAACGCGCTCGAGCCCGTCACCGGCGGCACCGTCACCGTCGACGGCCGCGAGCTCTCCTCGCTGAGCGAGCGGGAGCTGCGCGAGGTGCGCCGCGGCATCGGCATGATCTTCCAGCAGTTCAACCTGTTCGACGCGAAGACCGTTCGCCAGAACGTCGCCTACCCGCTGAAGGTCGCCGGCTGGGCGAAGGCCGACATCGGGGCCCGCGTCGACGAGCTGCTGGACTTCGTCGGCCTCGCCGACAAGGCCCGCGCCTACCCCGACCAGCTCTCGGGCGGGCAGAAGCAGCGCGTCGGCATCGCCCGTGCGCTCGCCACCCGGCCCAGCATCCTGCTCGCGGACGAGGCGACCAGCGCGCTCGACCCGGAGACCACCCAGGAGGTGCTCGCCCTGCTGTCCCGCGTGAACCGGGAGCAGGGGGTCACCATGGTCGTGATCACCCACGAGATGGACGTGATCCAGTCGCTCGCGACGAAGGTCGCCGTCATGGAGGACGGCCGCGTCATCGAGTCGGGCGACGTGTTCGACGTGTTCTCGCAGCCGCGCAACGCGGCCTCGGAGCGGTTCGTGAGCACGGTCGTCAAGGGCGTGCCGTCGCCGGCGGAGCTCGCGGTGCTGCGCGAACGCCACGAGGGCCGTATCGCGACCTTCTCGTTCCGCGACGGGGATGCCTCGCAGGCCCGCGTGTTCCTCGAGCTCGCGCAGGCGGGGCTCGAGTTCGAGCTCGTCTACGGCGGCATCAACGACATCCGGGGCCGCGCGTTCGGCCACCTGACCCTCGCGATCCGCGGTGAGGACGCCGCGATCGACGGCGCGCTCGCCCGCATCGCCGAACTCGTCGACGTGACGGAGGCCCGCTGATGGATTCGCTCATCGAGCTGCAGCCGCAGTTCTGGAAGGCCGCCGTCGAGACGCTCTACATGGTGGCGCTCACGCTGCTGTTCGGTGGCGCGGGCGGCCTGCTGCTCGGAACCGGACTGTACGTGACCCGCAAGGGCGGCCTGCTGCCGAACGCGGCGGTGTCGAACGCGCTGAACGTCGTGATCAACTTCTTCCGGCCGATCCCGTTCATCATCTTCATCGCCGCCGTGCAGCCGCTCTCGCGCGCCATCGTCGGCACCGGCATCGGCATCAACGCGGTGATCTTCGCCCTGTCGCTCGCCGCGTCCTTCGCGATCGCGCGCATCGTCGAGCAGAACCTGCTGACCGTGCGCCCCGGCGTGATCGAGGCGGCCCGGGCGATGGGCGCCGCGCCCTGGCGGATCCTCAGCACCGTGGTGGTGCCGGAGGCGCTCGGACCGCTCATCCTCGGATACACGTTCATCCTCGTGGCGATCATCGACATGTCGGCGGTCGCCGGCCTGATCGGCGGCGGCGGCCTCGGCTCGTTCGCGCAGGTCTACGGGTACCGGCAGTTCGAGCCCGTCGTGACGTGGGCGGCGGTGCTCCTCATCGTCGCGTTCGTGCAGGTCGTGCAGTACCTCGGCAACTGGCTGGCGCGGAAGGTCATGCGCCGGTAGCCGCCGCGACCTCGGCCACGGCCGGTGCGGATGCCCCGCGAGCAGCGTGCTCGCGGGGCATCCGTCGTCTCGGGGCGATGCGGCGATCAGTGCCCGGCGCCGACACCGCTGAGCTCGTTCGGCACGTGCGGCAGCACGGCCGAGGCGACGACCTCCGCGCGGTCGAGGTCGACCACGTGCACGGTCGCGCGGTCGGGATCGGTGACGTAGGCACGGTGTCCCTCGACCCGCAGGGCGGGGCGGGGTTCCTGCCAGGCGGTCGGCTCGGTCCATGCGTCGACCACGGGGATGCGTGCGATCACGGTGCCCGCGACCGGATCGATGACGTGCACGGCGCCGTCGGTGCCGAGCACGAGCGCCTCGTCGTGCGGGCCGCGCGCGAGCGAGCGGAACGTGTAGCTCGTGCCGAGGTCGACGAGCCGGATCGAGCCGGCGACGGTGTCGACGAGGCTGACCCGGGTCGGCCGCTCGAGGTCGGCGTCGGGGTCGGACTTGTAGTCGCCGAGCACGATCGGCGACTCGGCGCTGCCGGCCTGGTTGCCGATGCGGCCGTACGTGTCGGGCGCGGCGACCTTCGCGAACGCGCCGTCGCGCCAGACGAGCACGCCGTCCTCGCAGCCGAGCACGACCACGCCGTCGGCGGCGACGGTCTCGCCGTGGACGCCGGGGCAGTCCTCGGCGCGGGCGAGTTCGTTCCCGTCGGCGTCGAGCACGTGCGCGCCCGTGCGGGACTCCTCGGTGCCGATCGTGGTGAGCAGCCCGCCGTCGGGCAGCGCGACGGCGACGCCGTGGTGCGCGGCCGCGCTCTCGTGGACCTCGGCGCCGAGGGCGTCGACGTCGGCCGGGGAGCGCCGCAGGCGCTCGGACTCGAAGTGCACCACGTCGCCCGTGCCGTCGGCGAAGAGCGCGGTGATCCCGCCGTTCACGGTGACGTGGCCGGGGTGCTCGGCGGGCACGGTCAGCGCGGTGAGCTCGGGGTCGACGGCGCGGTAGTGCGCGTGGTCGCCGTGCTCCTCGACGGTCACGCCGGTGTCGAGGAACCGGAAGGCGTCGTCGGTGGCGACGGCGACGCGGCGCCCGTCGCCGGCGGGGTGGAGTCGGAGGAACCCGTCGAGCGGCAGGTCGGCGACGACCTCGAGCGTGTCGCCCTCGAGCACGAGGAGGCCGCCGTCGTAGGCGGCGACGACGCGGGTCGCGGCGACCTCGCGTTCGGCGGGGGTCGACGGGTCGACGTCGGCGGCGGGCGCGGCGGCCGGGGCCGACGCGCAGCCCGCGAGCAGGGCGGCCGATGCGCCGAGCGCGAGCGCGCCGGCAGCGAGGCGCGGTGCGCGTCGGACGGCACGGCGGACGGGGGAGGCATGGATTCGTGTCATGCGGCGAGGCTACTCGATAATGAAAACCATTATCAACAAACGAGACGAGCGAGCGGCGGCCCCGGGGCGTCCGCCCTCAGTCGAACCCGAGGCTGAGCTTGCGCAGCAGGCCCGCGAGGCGCTTCTGCTCGGCCGCCGGCAGGCCCTGCAGCAGCAGGGCCTCGGCATCGACCAGCCGCGTGATCGCCGCATCGACCCGGGCGAGGCCCGGGGGCGTCATCTCGACGAGGATGCCCCGCCCGTCGCTCGGGTCGCCCTGGCGGCTGACCAGCTCGCGCGCCACGAGCCGGTCGATGCGGTTCGTCATCGTGCCGCTCGACACGAGCGTCTGCTGCAGCAGCGCCTTCGGCGAGAGCCGGTACGGGGTGCCCGCGCGGCGCAGCGCCGACAGCACGTCGAACTCCCAGGACTCCAGGCCCGACTGCGAGAACGCCTGCTTGCGCGCCCGGTCGAGGTGCTTCGAGAGCCGGTCGACTCGCGAGAACACCTGGAGCGGCGCGAAGTCGAGGTCGCCGCGCTCGCGCTCCCAGTCCTCGACGATGCGGTCCACCTCGTCGCTGTCGGTCATCCGCCCATCCTCCCATCCGCGCGGGCTCCGCGACGCGCGGCGAGCCAGATGCCCCATGGCAGACTTGAGGCGGCGCGGCGGGCCTCCCCAGCGGAGCATCCGGCCGCGCGGTCCGCCATGGTGTAACGGCAGCACGACAGCCTTTGGAGCTGTGAGGACCAGGTTCGAATCCTGGTGGCGGAGCATGACGGATCAGAACCTCGCCATCATCGTCCTCGCCGCCGGTCAGGGCACCCGCATGAAGTCGGCCCTGCCCAAGGTGCTGCACCCGCTCGCCGGCGCCCCGATCATCGCCCACGTCCTCGCCACCGCCCGCGCCCTCGACGCCGACCGGGTGCTCGCCGTCGTGCGCCACGAGCGCGACCTCGTCGCCGCGGCCGTCGAGGCGGAGCTGCCCGGCACGGTGATCGTCGACCAGGACGAGGTGCCCGGCACCGGCCGTGCCGTCGAGCAGGCCGTCGCCACGCTGCCCGCCGACTTCGACGGCGACGTGCTCGTGCTGAACGGCGACGTGCCGCTGCTCGACGCCGACACCCTCGCCGGGTTCCTCGCCCGCCACCGCGACGCCGGCGTCGCCGCGTCGGTGCTCTCGGCGCGCTTCGACGACCCCACCGGCTACGGCCGCATCGTGCGCGACGACGCCGGCGCGTTCGACCGCATCGTCGAGCAGAAGGACGCGAGCGACGCCGAGCGCCTCATCGACGAGGTGAACGCCGGCGTCTACGCCTTCGGCGCCGCCGCGCTCCGCGACCGCCTCGCCGCGCTCACGACCGCGAACGCGCAGGGCGAGAAGTACCTGACCGACCTGATCGAGCTGCTCCGGGCGGCCGGCAGCGAGGTCGACGCCGTGCCCGTGTCGGAGTCGTGGCTCGTGGCCGGCATCAACGACCGCGCGCAGCTCGCCGAGACGGCCGCCCGGCTGAACGCGCTCATCGTGCGCGGCTGGCAGCTCGCCGGCGTCACCATCGAGGACCCGGCCACCACGTGGATCGACCTCGCGGTGCGCATCGAGCCGGATGCCACGATCCGCCCCGGCACCCAGCTGAAGGGGGCGACGGTCGTCGAGGCGGGCGCCATCGTCGGCCCCGACACCACCCTCGTCGACTGCGAGGTCGGCCCGCGCGCCGAGGTGAAGCGCACCGACGGCACCCTCGCGGTCATCGGCGAGGGCGCCTCGGTCGGCCCGTTCTCGTACCTGCGCCCCGGCACCGTGCTCGACGCCGACGGCAAGATCGGCACGTTCGTCGAGACGAAGAACGCGCACATCGGCCGCGGCAGCAAGGTGCCGCACCTGTCGTACGTCGGCGACACCGAGGTCGGCGAGGGCTCGAACATCGGCGCCGGCTCGATCACCGCGAACTACGACGGCGTGAACAAGCACCGCACGCAGATCGGCTCGCACGTGCGCACCGGCTCGCACGGCGTCTTCGTGGCGCCCGTTAGGATTGGTGACGGCGCGTACACGGGCGCAGGCACGGTCGTCCGCAAGGACGTTCCCGCCGGTGCCCTCGCCGTGAACGTCGCGCCGCAACGCAACATCGAGGGGTGGGTGCTCGCCCATCGACCCGGCACGGCCGCCGCCGAGGCGGCCGGCGAGGCCGGATCGGGCGGCACCGACGCCGACTAGCGCGGGCTCGGGCCGGTGGGAAGGACAGCACACATGTCGGGCATGGAGACCACCGGATCGAGGCGACTCGTGCTCGTCTCGGGTCGCGCGCACCCGGAGCTGGCGCAGCACATCGCCGAGGAGCTCGAGATCGAGCTGGTGCCGACCGACGCACGCACCTTCGCGAACGGCGAGCTCTACGCCCGCTACGACGAGAGCGTGCGCGGTGCCGACGCGTTCGTCATCCAGTCGCACGCCGCTCCGATCAACGAGTGGCTCATGGAGCAGCTCATCATGGTCGACGCGCTGAAGCGGGCGTCCGCGAAGCGCATCACCGTCGTCGCCCCGTTCTACCCCTACGCCCGGCAGGACAAGAAGGGCCGCGGCCGCGAGCCGATCTCGGCCCGCCTCGTCGCCGACCTGTTCAAGGCCGCCGGCGCCGACCGCATCATGAGCGTCGACCTGCACGCCGCCCAGATCCAGGGCTTCTTCGACGGCCCGGTCGACCACCTGTTCGCGATGCCGGTGCTCCTCAAGGAGTTCAAGGAGACGGTCGACCCGTCGACCCTCACCGTCGTCTCGCCCGACATGGGCCGCGTGCGCGTCGCCGACGTTTGGAGCGACAAGCTCGGCGCGCCGCTCGCGATCATCCACAAGCGCCGCGACCCGCTGGTGCCCAACCAGGTCTCGGTGCACGAGATCGTCGGCGACGTGCACGGCCGCGTCTGCCTCCTCGTCGACGACCTCATCGACACCGGCCGCACCATCGTGAAGGCCGCCGAGGCGCTCAAGGCCGCCGGCGCGACCGGCGTCATCGTCGCCGCGACCCACGCCGTGTTCTCCCCGCCCGCGGTCGAGCTGCTGCAGTCCGACTTCATCGACCGCGTCGTCGTCACCGACACGCTCCCGGTGCCCGAGGAGAAGCGCTGGGACCGCCTCACCGTGCTCCCGATCGCGCCGCTGCTCGCACGCGCCATCAAGGAGATCTTCGAGGACGGCTCGGTGACGAGCATGTTCGACGGCGCGGCATGAGCATCTCGACGCCGCGCCCCTGGCTCGGCAGCTACGCCGACGGGGTGCCGGAGGAGATCGAGGCCCCCGAGGGCTCGCTCTACGACCTCATCCGCGGTTCGGTGGAGACCTACCCGAACCACGTCGCGCTCGAGTTCTTCGGCCGCGATACGACGTACGCCGAGCTCGGCGCCGAGATCGAGCGCGTCGCCGAGGGGCTGCGGCTGCTGGGCGTGCAGAAGGGCGACCCGGTCGCGATCGTGCTGCCGAACTGCCCGCAGCACATCGTCGCGTTCTACGCCGTGCTGCGCCTCGGCGCGATCGTCGTCGAGCACAACCCGGTGTACACGCCGCGCGAGCTCCGCCACCAGTTCGAGGACCACGGCGCCCGCGTCGCGATCGCGTGGGACAAGGTGGTCGGCACGATCCAGGCGTTCCCGAAGGACGTGCACGTCGAGACGATCGTCTCGGTCGACGTGACCCGCGCGATGCCGTTCGCGACCCGCGCGATGCTGCGCCTGCCGATCGCGAAGGCCCGCGAGTCGCGCGCCGCGCTCACCACGAAGGTGACCGGCACGACGCGCTGGGAAGACCTGACGCGCAGCGCGCCGATCGACGCGCACATCTTCGCGCCCGGCACCGACGACGTCGCACTGATCCAGTACACCTCGGGCACGACCGGCAACCCGAAGGGCGCGGTGCTCTCGCACGCGAACCTGCTGGCGAACGCCGCGCAGGCGCGGGCGTGGGTGCCGGCGGTGCCGCGCGGCACGAACGTGGTCTACGCCGTGCTGCCGATGTTCCACGCGTACGGGCTCACGCTGTGCCTCACCTTCGCGATGAGCATGGGCGGCCGGCTGGTGCTGTTCCCGAAGCCCGATCCCGAGCTGATCCTGAAGGTCGTGAAGAAGCGCCCGGCGACGTTCCTGCCGGCGGTGCCGCCGATCTACCAGCGGCTCACGGCCGCGGCGGATGCCTCGGGCGTCTCGCTGCAGGGCATCGAGATCGCCATCTCGGGCGCGATGCCGCTGTCGGCCGACGTCGTCGAGCCGTGGGAGGCGCGCTCGGGCGGGTACCTCGTCGAGGGCTACGGGCTCAGCGAGTGCTCCCCGGTGCTCATGGCGAACCCGGTCGCGCCGACCCGCAAGGCGGGCACGGTCGGCCTGCCGCTGCCGTCGACCGAGGTGCGTGTCGTCGACCCCGACGACCCGATGACGGATGTCGCGCCCGGAGCTCCCGGCGAGCTCGTCGTGCGCGGCCCGCAGGTGTTCGGCGGGTATTGGCGCAAGCCCGACGAGACCGACGCGGTCTTCGTCGACGACCCGGCGGGCGGCACGCGCTGGTTCCGCACGGGCGACATCGTGACGATCGACGAGGGCGGCTTCGTGCGCATCGTCGACCGCATCAAGGAGCTCATCATCACGGGCGGCTTCAACGTCTCGCCGAGCGAGGTGGAGGACGCGCTGCGCCGCCATCCCGACATCGACGACGTCGCCGTGGTGGGCCTGCCCGACGCGCACTCGGGCGAGCAGGTCGTGGCCGTCGTCGTGCCGCGCGCCGGCGCGACGTTCGACGCCGAGGCGATCCGCACGTTCGCCCGCGAGAGCCTCACGCCGTACAAGGTGCCGAAGCGCGTCGTGCAGGCGACCGAGCTGCCGAAGTCGCTCATCGGCAAGGTGCTGCGCCGCGAGGTGCGCAACGCGCTGATCAACGACCGGGCCTGAGCGGGCCGGGCGCATGGGCTTCCTCGCTCCCGACGCGGCCGCGGCGCTCGCGCGCCTCGCCGCGCTGGAGTCGGGCGAGGCCCCGGCGCCGGCCGACGGCCGCGCGGCGGCGCTCGACCGGGTGCGCGGCATCCGCGACCTGGTCGCCGCGCTGGAGCGCGACCCGGCCGTGCTCGCCGCGGTGCGCGACGCGGTCGCGGCCGGCGCGACCTGGGACGACGTGGCGGATGCGTCGGGCCTCAGCGCGTCGGCGGCGAAGTACCGCTGGGCGGGCGACGACGCCACGATCGGGGCGCGCCAGGAGGCCAGCCGGGCGCGCAAGCGCGAACGGCCGTCGAGCGTGCCGACCGACCTGCCGGGGGAGAGCGTCGCGGAGGCCGCGGCGCGGCTCGGGGTGACGCCCCAGGCGATCTACCAGCGCGTCACGCGCGGGCTGCTCGTGGCGCGCACGATCGAGCTGCCCGACGGGCGGAAGTACAAGCGCGTGTTCGCCGACGAGTCGGCGGCTCAGACGTCCTGACCGGGCGCCGGGAGCCGCGCGCCGGAGGGGATCAGCCCGAGGTTGGCGACGAGCCGCTCGTCGCCGGCGTATTCGGCGAAGCACATCCAGCCCGGGCCGCCGCGGCCGAAGAGGTCGAACGCGACCCGCGCGCCGGAGGCGCTCTGGTCGAACGCGGCGACGAACGCGGTGCAGGCGTTCACCGCCGCCGACCGGGCGACGCCGATCGCCGAGAGCACGAGCGGCAGCACCATCGCGGCGAGCGCCACGAGCACGACCACGCGGAGCATCCGCTGCCGCCGTGGACCGCGCACCGGGGCGGCGTCGTCGTCGCCCGCGAGTTCGGGATGCCAGTCGCTGGTCATGGGAGGCCCATGCTACCCCGGCCCGGCGAGCCGGGCGGAAACGGCCGCGGCCGCCCCGGGGATCCCGGGGCGGCCGCGGTCGGCGTGGGAGCGGGCTCAGTGCCAGCTCGGCTCCGTCTCGATCTCCGAGCGGTCGCCCGACCACAGCGTGTGGAACACGCCGTCCTTGTCGACGCGCTTGTAGGTGTGCGCGCCGAAGAAGTCGCGCTGGCCCTGCACGAGTGCGGCGGGCAGGCGGTCGGCGCGCAGGCCGTCGTAGTACGCGAGCGACGAGGCGAACGCCGGGGCCGGGATGCCGGTCTCGACCGAGCGCACGACGACGCGACGCCAGGCGGCCTGCGCGCGCGTGAACGCCTCGGCGAAGTACGGCGCCGAGAGCAGCAGCTCGAGGTCCGGGGTCTCGTCGTACGCGTCGGCGATGCGGTTGAGGAACTGCGCGCGGATGATGCATCCGCCGCGCCAGATCTTCGACACGGCGCCGAGGTCGATGTTCCAGTCGTACTCGACGGCGCCGGCGCGGATCGCGTCGAAGCCCTGCGAGTAGGCGACGATCTTCGAGGCGTAGAGCGCGAGGCGCACGTCCTCGATGAACGCGTCGACCTCGTCGGCGGGGATGCGGTCGGCCTCGTCGGGGCCGGTGAGGCCCTTGGCGACGGCCCGCTGCTCGGGGTGCGACGAGAGGCCGCGGGCGAAGACGGCCTCCGCGATGTTCGACACGGGCGTGCCGAGGCTGAGCGCGGTCTGCACGGTCCAGACGCCGGTGCCCTTCGAGCCGGCCTCGTCGACGATGACGTCGACGAGCGGGAGCCCGGTCGCGGCGTCGACCTGCTTGAGCACCTCGGCGGTGATCTCGATGAGGTACGACTCGAGCTCGCCCCTGTTCCACTCGGCGAAGACCTCGGCGATCTCGGCGGGCGTCTTGCCCGTGCCGCGGCGGATGAGGTCGTATGCCTCGGCGATGAGCTGCATGTCGGCGTACTCGATGCCGTTGTGGATCATCTTCACGAAGTGGCCGGCGCCGTCGTGGCCGACGTGCGTGACGCAGGGCTCGCCCTCGGCGATCGCGGCGATCGACTTCAGGATCGGGCCGAGGGTGACCCACGACTCGTCGGAGCCGCCGGGCATGATCGAGGGGCCGTTGAGCGCGCCCTCCTCGCCGCCGGAGATGCCTGCGCCGACGAAGTTGATGCCGGTCTCGCGCACGGCGCGCTCGCGGCGGATGGTGTCGGTGAACAGCGCGTTGCCGCCGTCGACGATGATGTCGCCGGGCTCGAAGCGGGCGGCGAGCTCGTCGATCACGGCGTCGGTGCCCTTGCCGGCCTGCACCATGATGATGGCGGTGCGGGGCTTGGCGAGCGAGGCGACGAACTCGTCGTAGGACTCGGCGGCGATGAAGCCGGCCTCGGGGTGCTCGGTGACGAGCGTGCGGGTGCGCTCGGGGGAGCGGTTGAAGACCGCCACCGTGTTGCCCTCGCGGCTGGCGAGGTTGCGGGCCAGGTTCGACCCCATCACGGCGAGGCCGACGACCCCGATGTTCGCTGCTGCCTGGCTTTCAGCCATGGTTCCTCCTCCGCCGCGGCCGCGGCGCCTTGGGTGTGGATTTCGCGTCCCAGCGTAGGCCCGCGGCGCAGGGCCGGTGCGGGGATCGGGGACGAACTCAGTGTAGCGAATAAATCATACGTATTCACGCGCGAGGCGATGCGGCCCGCGGCTGGCCGGTCCACGCGGCATCCAGCTCGCCGGTGGTTCGCCGCATGATGCGCTCCATCGACGCGCGCGCGAG
Source organism: Agromyces sp. MMS24-K17 (assembly GCF_043950245.1). Lineage (GTDB taxonomy): Bacteria > Actinomycetota > Actinomycetes > Actinomycetales > Microbacteriaceae > Agromyces. The sequence continues at coordinate 2,175,028 of NZ_CP171640.1, forward strand.
GTCGGGCCGGTGATCGCGGATCGCCGCGGCGACCTCGAGGTGCAGCCGCAGCGTGTCCTCGTGCGGCTGCGCCGGCATCAGCCCGTGCTCGGTACGGCCGCGCAGCACCTCGCCGATCGCGTCGGCGAGGCTCGCGAACATCTCGTTGCCCGACGCGGCGAGCACGAGCGCGTGGAAGCGGATGTCGAGCTCGAGGAAGGCGACCGTGTCGCGCTCGCGGCCTGCGTCGGCCATGCGTTCCGCGGTCGCGAGCAGGTCGCCGGCGAGCGCCTCGGGCGCGTGGGCGGCGGCGAGCTCGGCCGCCGCGGGCTCGACGGCCGACCGGAGCTCGGTGAGCGATCGCAGCTGCGAACCGCGCCGGTCGGAGTCCAGTCGCCAGCGGATCACCGCGGGGTCGAAGACGTTCCAGTCGGCCTGCGGCCGGACCCGGATGCCGACCCGGCGCACGCTCTCCACGAGTCCGAGGGATTGCAGGACGCGCACCGCCTCGCGGACGACCGACCGGGAGACGCCGAGCTCGGACTCGACGTCGACGGCCATCATCGTGGCGCCCGCCCGGAGGTCGCCGGCCACGATGCGGCCGCCCAGCGAGTCCACGACCAGGTCGTGCAGGCGCGAGCTCATGGTTCGAGGATAGCCAGCGCGGTGCGGCGGCGGCCGCGGGGCATCCCGACGCTGCGCCCGGTGCGGCGCGACCCGCTCAGGCCGAGGCGCCCCGCTCGGCGACGAACCGGCGGGTGACCGCGATGTCGCGGTCGCCGAGGCCCGCCGCGACGAGCTCGTCGAATGCGGCGCGGAGCGCCGGGAGCAGCACGGGGTTCGTGCCGGTGGCGCGGGCCACCTCGTCGGCGAAGCGCAGGTCCTTGACCATGTACGAGGCCATGCCCGAGGGGGAGTCGTCGCCGGTGACGAGCTTCTCGCGGCGGCTGGCCAGCAGGTTGGAGCCGGCGTAGCCGCCGGCGAGCAGCGTCCACAGCGTGTCGAGGTCGATGCCCGAGCGCTCGGCGAGCACGGATGCCTCGCCCAGGGCGAGGATCGTGGCGGAGACGATCATCTGGTTGCAGGACTTCGCGACCTCGCCGGCGCCGAGCGGGCCGAGGTGCACGGGGGTGCCGCACGGGGCGAGGAGCGCGGCGGCGCGGGCCGCGTCGGCGTCGTCGCCGCCGAGCATGATCGACAGGGTGCCGGCGGTCGCGCCGTCGACGCCGCCCGAGACCGGGCAGTCGACGACCCGCACGCGGCCATCGGTGCGCTCGGCGAGCCGGGCCGCGAGGTCGCGCACGCCGGGGGCCGACGACGTGGAGCCGATCATGAGGAGCAGGTCGCCGGCATCGGCGAGGAGGCCGTCGGGCCCGTCGAGGAGCGCCTCGAGCTGGGGCAGGTCGGGCAGCATGACGAGCACGGCGTCGGCGCCGGCGGCGAGCTCGCGGGGCGTGGCCGCCCATTCGGCGCCGCCGAGGTCGTCGGGGCGGGTGCGGGAGTGGATGAGGACGCGGGCGCGCGCGCCCGCGAGGCGGTGGGCCATGGGGGCGCCCATCGCGCCGAGGCCGAGGACGCCGACGACCTCGTCGGCGCGGGTGGAAGCAGTGGACATGCCCACAGGCTACCAGTCATTCAACAGGTAGAACAGGATTCAACAGGTTGAACAATCGGGTACGATGGGAGGGCGGCGCCGCTCATGCCGCCTGGAGGGAGGGCCGGGATGGCCGACACCGAGAACCGACTTCGCGCCGTCGTGGCGGTGCCGCTCGCCGAGGAGCTGTGCCGACTCGTCGAGGAGCTCGAGCCCCGGCTCGAGGTCGTCCGCGACCACGCGCTGGAGAAGCCGATGCGCGGACCCGCCGACTGGTCGGGCGACCCCGCCCATGTGCGCACGCCCGTCGAACAGCTCGCGTTCGACCGCATGGTCGACTCGGCCGACGTGCTGTTCGGCATCCCCGACGTCGACCCCGCCGCCCTCGCCCGCACCGCCGCGGCGAACCCCCGCCTGCGCTGGGTCATGACGACGGCCGCCGGCGGCGGCGGCCAGGTGAAGGACGCCGGGCTCGACCGCGAGGCGCTCGACCGCATCGCCTTCACCACGAGTGCCGGCGTGCACGGCGGCCCGCTCGCCGAGTTCGCCGTCTTCGGCGTGCTCGCCGGCGCCAAGGGCCTGCCGCGCCTCCTCGACGACCAGCGCACCCGCACCTGGCCCGGTCGCTGGCAGATGCGCCAGCTCGACGAGCTCACCGTGCTCGTCGTCGGCCTCGGGGGCATCGGCGCCGAGTGCGCCCGCCGCTTCCATGCGCTCGGCGCGCGCGTCTGGGGCACCACCCGCACCGGCGAGCCCGTCGAGGGCGTCGACCGGCTCGTGCCGATCGAGGAGCTCGCCGAGGCCGTCGCCGACGTCGACGCGATCGTGGTCACCCTTCCGGGCACCGAGCACACGCACCACCTCGTCGGCGAACGCGTGCTCGCGAACGTCAGGCCCGGCGCCATCGTCGTCAACGTGGGCCGCGGTACGGTGGTCGACGAGGCGTCGCTGGTCGCGGCGCTCGACGACGGCCGGGTCGCCTTCGCGGCGCTCGACGTCTTCGAGGCCGAGCCCCTCTCGACGGACTCGCCGTTGTGGTCGCATCCCAACGTGCTCGTGAGCCCGCACACCGCGGCGCTGAACGACGCGGAGGAGGAGCGCATCGCCCGGCGGTTCGCCGAGAACGCCACCAGGTTCCTCGACGGGCGGCCGATGCGGGCCGTGGTGGACACCGTCGAGTTCTACTGACGCCGCGCCGGGCGCGGTCGGAGAGGAAGCGATGAGCGAGGCATCCGCAGACCGCCAGGGACGCGACCCCGCGCCGGCCGTCACCCGCAGCCTGGCGATCCTCGGCCTCCTGGCCGAGGCGCCGGGCCCGCTGACGCTCACCGAGATCGCGACCGCCCTCGGGCTCGCGAAGTCCTCGACCGCGAACCTCTGCCTCGCGCTCGAGGCCGCTCAGATGGTGCAGCGCGTGCCGCTCGGGTACCAGCTCGGGCGCCGCACGGTGGAGCTCGGCGGCGCGTTCGCCGCGCAGTTCAACCAGGTGCGCGAGTTCTACGGGGTCTGCGCGGCGTCGCCGGTGCTCGTGCACGAGGTGGTGCAGGTCGTCATGCTCGACGACCGCGACGCGCTCTACCTCGCCCGCCACGAGGGCTCCCGGAGCGTGCGCTTCGGCACGCCGCTCGGCTCGCGCCTGCCCGCCGCGCTGAGCGCGACGGGCAACGCGCTGCTCATGCCCATGGACGACGAGGAGATCACCGCGCTGCTCGCCGACGCGGTGCCGTTCCCGCACCTCACCGACCACAGCGTGCGCGACCTGCCGGGCCTGCTGGCCAAGCTCGCGGCCGCCCGCGAGCGCGGCTGGGCGCTCGACGACGAGGAGTCGTTCCCCGGCGTGGTCGGCGTCGCCGTGCCGCTCGAGGGCTGGTCGCCGAGCGACCCGCAGCTCGCGCTCGGCGTCGCGCTGCCCGTCGCCGAGGCGACGCCCGAGCGGGTGGACCGGGTCGCGGCCGCGCTCGCGGATGCCGCGGCGGCGCTCACGAACCCGCTGAGCGGGCGCACGACGAAGCGGTAGCGGGCGCGAGCGCGCGCCGCGGAGCGCACGGAGCGCACGGAGCGCGGCGCGGAGGATCGGAACGGCCGGGGCGGATGCCCCGGCCGTTCGTCGTCCCTGCCCGGACCCGCTCGCGCGGGACATCCGGAACGACCACCCGTCCAGATTCTGTTCACAATGTTGAACAACGTCCATCCTGTTGGTACTGTGGCCAGCACATCGGGACCCCTGAGCCGATCGAAGGAGATGGCAGTGACCCAGACCGACACCACCCGGACCCCGTCCACCGAGGATCCGGAGTACGCGGCGAACCTCAAGCGCGCGACCCTCGCGTCGAGCATCGGCAGCGCGCTCGAGTACTTCGACTTCGCGCTGTACGGCCTCTCGACGGCCCTGATCTTCAACGTCCTGTTCTTCCCGCAGGGCGATCCCGCGATGGCGACCGTCGCCGCGTTCGCCACCTACGGCGTCGGCTTCCTCGCCCGCCCCTTCGGCGGCCTGTTCTTCGGCCGGCTCGGCGACCGGGTCGGCCGCAAGGTCGTGCTCGTCGTCACGATCCTGCTCATGGGCGGCGCCTCGACCGCGATCGGCCTGCTGCCGACCTACGAGGCCATCGGCATCTGGGCGCCCATCCTGCTCGTCACCCTGCGCCTGCTCCAGGGCTTCGGCGCCGGCGCCGAGCAGGCCGGCTCGACCGTGCTCATGGCCGAGTACTCGCCCGTGCGCCGCCGCGGCTTCTTCTCGGCGCTGCCGTTCGTCGGCATCCAGGCCGGCACGCTGCTCGCCGCCGTCGTCTTCGGCCTCATCACGCTCCTGCCCGAGGACGCGCTGCTGTCGTGGGGCTGGCGCGTGCCGTTCCTCGCGTCGTTCGTGCTCATCCTCGTCGCCCTGTTCATCCGCGCCCGCCTCCGCGAGACGCCGACGTTCATCGAGCTCGAGAAGCACGAGCAGATCGCCGAGAAGCCCGTCAAGGAGATCTTCACCAAGGGCCTGCCCGGCGTCATCGTCGGCATCGGCCTGCGCATGGCCGAGAACGGCGGGTCGTACATGTTCCAGACCCTGGCGCTCGCGTTCTTCGTCGCGACCGTCGGCCAGGACGCCGACAAGAGCCTGCTCACCTGGGGCGTGACCCTCGGCTCCCTCATCGGCATCTTCTCGGTGCCGATCACCGGCGCCCTCTCCGACCGGTTCGGCCGTCGTGCGGTCTACCGCTTCGGCGCGGTGTTCATGCTCGTGTACTCGGTGCCCGCCTGGTGGCTGCTCTCGCTCGGCAACTACTGGATCGCCATCGGGACCGTCGCGATCGGCATCGGCGTCGCCGTCAACACCATGCTCGGCCCGCAGTGCGCCATGCTGCCGGAGCTGTTCGGCAACCGCCACCGCTACCTCGGCGTCGCCATGGCCCGCGAGCTCTCCGCGGTCATCGCCGGCGGCGTGGCGGGCGTGCTCGGCGCATACCTCATCGCCGTCAGCGACGGCAACTGGGTGCTGCTGGCCATCTACATGGCCGTGCTCGCGATCATCACGATCGCGTCGACGTTCCTCGTGCCCGAGACCCTCCGCCGCGACCTCATGCGCCTCGACGACGCCGTGAAGGTCTCCAGCACCGAGGCCGGCGACGACGTCGACGCGAACACGCTGTCGATCAAGGCCATCCAGTGGTGACGGGGGTCGCCGCGTTCGACCTGACCGGCCGGGTCGCGCTCGTGACCGGCTCGAGCCAGGGCATCGGGCGGGCGCTCGCCGAGGGGCTCGCGGCCGCCGGGGCGACGGTCGTCGTCCACGGCCGCGACGCCGCCAAGGCCGAGCGGGCCGCCGCGGAGATCGCGGCGGCCACCGGCGCCGACGTGCGCAGCACCACCTTCGACGTCGCCTCCGCGGCGGCCGTCGACGAGGGCATCGGATGGCTCGAGCGCGAGCTCGGCACCCCCGACATCGTCGTGAACAACGCCGGCGTCCAGCGCCGCGCGCCGATCGCCGAGTTCGCCGACGCCGACTGGGACGACCTCGTGCAGACGAACCTCGCGAGCGTGTTCCACGTCGCCCGCCGGGTCGCTCCGGGCATGATCGCCCGAGGCTCGGGCAAGCTCATCCAGGTCGGCAGCGTGCAGTCGCAGCTCGCCCGCCCGTCGATCGCCCCGTACGCGGCGACCAAGGGTGCGGTGGCGATGTTCACCAAGGGGCTCTGCGCCGACCTGGCGCCGCACGGCGTGCAGGCCAACGCGATCGCCCCGGGCTACTTCGCCACCGAGCTCACCCGGGCCCTCGTCGACGACGAGCAGTTCTCGTCGTGGGTGCGCGGCCGCACGCCGGCCGGGCGCTGGGGCGACGTGCAGGACCTCGTCGGCACGCTCGTGTTCCTGGCGAGCAGCGCGAGCGACTTCGTGAACGGCCAGACGATCTACGTCGACGGCGGCATGACGGCGGTGGTCTGATGTGGATCGCACGCTTCCTCGACGCGGCCGGCGCGGTGGTGCACGCGCGCCTCGCCGACGACGGCCGCTGGATCGCCGTCGACGACCCGTACCTCGCGTTCGCGGCCGGGCACGAGCCGGCGGATGCCCCGGGCGGAGCATCCGCCCCGCTCGTCGGCGAGCCGCTCGCGCCGGCCGCGCCGCTCGTGGTCGTCGGCATCGCGCAGAACGGACCCGGGCACCCGTCGCCCGTGCAGGCGTGGCTGAAGAGCCCGCGCACGGTCGTCGCGTCGGGGGAGCGGGTGACGCTCCGCCGCGACGCCGGCACGGCGGTCGCGGAGGGCGAGGTGGCCGTGGTCATCGGCCGCGACACCGACGGGCTGACCGCCGCGAACGCGCACGAGTACGTGCTCGGCGTCACCGCGGTGAACGACCTGTCGAGCCCCGACCGCACCGCCGTCGACCCGCGCAACTTCGAGACGAAGGGCGGCGAGGGCTACACGCCGCTCGGCCCCTGGATCGACACCGACGCCGACCTCGACGACGTGGCGCTCGCGCTCCGCGTCGACGGGCGGCCCGTCGCCGAGGCCGGCAGCCGCACGCTGCCGGTGCCGATCCGCGAGTGCCTCGCGTACGTCGCGGGCTGGCTCCGGCTCGGTCCGGGCGACGTGATCATGACCGGGGCGCCGATCGCGCAGTCGCCGATCGCGCCGGGCACGGTCGTCGAGGTCGAGGTCGCCGGCATGCGACTGGTCACCCCGACGGCGTGACCGGTCGGGCCCGCACGGCGAACGAGCCGCAGCAGCACGGATCCGGCCGCGGGCCGGGAGGAGAGGAACGGATGGGCAACATCGGCGTCGTCGCGCACGCGGCGGGCGACCTGCGGGTCGAGGAGCTGGGCGAGCCGCGCCCGGCCGCCGACGAGGCGATCGTCGAGATCGCCTACGGCGGGGTGTGCGGCTCGGACCTGCACTACTGGCGGCACGGCGCGGCCGGGGCATCCGTGCTCCGCGAGCCGCTCGTGCTCGGCCACGAGGTCGCCGGCACGGTGCTCGCACCCGCGGCCGACGGCAGCGGACCGGCCGCCGGAACGCGCGTGGCGGTGCACCCGCTCACCGCGCACGGCGACGGCGCCACCCCGTGGCCGGCGTCGCGGCCGAACCTCGCCCCCGCGTCGACCTACCTCGGCTCGGCCATGCACCTGCCGCACACGCAGGGCGGCTTCGCCCGCCGGGTCGCGCTGCCCGCCCGCATGCTGCACGCCCTGCCCGACGGCCTCTCGTTCGAGCGCGCGGCGCTCGCTGAGCCCGCCGCCGTCGCCTGGCACGGCCTCGAGCGGGCCGGCGCCGTGCGCGGCAAGCGGGTCGCCGTGATCGGCGCCGGCCCGATCGGCCAGCTCGTCATCGCGGTCGCCCGCCACCACGGCGCCGCCGAGGTGGCCGCCACCGACCTGCACGACCTGCCCCGCCGGCTCGCCGAGCGGAACGGCGCGAGGGCGATCGACGCGACCGACGCCGAGGCGATCGCCGCCCTGCACGCCGACGTCGTGGTCGAGTCCAGCGGCACCGTGCCCGGCCTCGCGAGCGCGATCCAGGCCGCCGGGCGGGGCGGCACGGTCGTGCTGCTCGGGCTCCAGAAGGCGGGCGACGTGCCCGCCGCGCTCGCCACGGCGATCACGCGCGAGCTCGCGCTCGTCGGCTCGTTCCGGTTCGCGGGGGAGTTCGACGCCGTGCTCGACGCGCTCGCCGACGGCTCGCTCGCCGTCGACGGGATCGTCACCGACGTGCTGCCGGCCGATCGCGCCGAGGAGGCGTTCGAGGTCGCCGCCGACGCGTCGCGGTCGTCGAAGGTGCTGCTCGACTTCGGGGCGGCGGCGTGAGCACCGAGGCCATGGCCGGAGCCGCAGGCGCTGCCGGAGCCGCGCCCGCGGCCCGCCTCGAGGTCCCGCTCATCGTCATGGGGGTCTCCGGCTCCGGCAAGTCCACGATCGGCGCCGCGCTCGCGGCCGCGTTCGGCGTGCCGTTCCACGACGCCGACGACCTGCACCCCGCCGCGAACAAGGCCAAGATGGCGGCGGGGCATCCGCTCGACGACGACGATCGCGGCCCGTGGCTCGCGACCGTCGCCGCCCTCATCGGCGACGAGCTGGCCGCCGGGCGGCCCGTCGTCGTCGCCTGCTCGGCGCTGAAGCGCCGCTACCGCGACCGGCTCGTGGCCGACGCCCCCGGCACGGTGTTCGTGCACCTCGCCGGCGGGCGCGACCTCATCGCCGACCGGCAGGCCGGCCGCACGCACGAGTACATGCCGGCGAGCCTGCTCGACTCCCAGTTCGAGGCGTTCGAGCCGCTGGAGCCCGACGAGCGCGGGATCGTCGTCGACATCGGCCTCCGTCCGGAGGCGCTCGTCGACGACGTGCGGCACCGCCTCGCACCGCCGGTCGCGCACCGCTGAGGCGAGCCGGCCGCGGTCCGGCCCGGATGCGAGCCCGTCGGGGGAGTGGAGCCCGCCGGCGGCCTCGCACCCGGGCCGGAACCTCGTCCCCAGCGGGCTCGCAGCCCATCCGGTAGACTCGGGGTTTCGAGAACTTCGGCGAGGGATGCCTCACCGCCGGCCCGTCCGGCAGGGGCATCCGTGATCGACGCGGTGGAAGCGAGCTTCACGGCTGTTCCTCACGCGCATGCGTTCGAGTTGAAGACAGACACCCATCTGGGCCGAGAGCCCGCAAGGAGATCCATCATGGACGAAGACAACAAGATCCAGACCGAGGTCCGCGAGTCCTTCGGCAAGGGCGCCGCGCGCAAGCTCCGCGCCGCCGGCAAGATCCCCGCCGTCGTGTACGGCCACGGCACCGAGCCGGTGCACGTGACCCTCCCGGCTCACGAGACCGGCCTGCTCATCCGCAAGGCGAACGCCGTGCTCGACCTGCAGATCGCGGGCAAGAGCCAGCTCGCGCTCGTCAAGGACGTGCAGAAGGACCCGGTGCACCAGATCATCGAGCACCTCGACCTCATCGTCGTGAAGCGCGGCGAGAAGGTCCAGGTCGAGGTTCCGGTGCACGTCGAGGGCGAGACCGCTCCCGGCACCATCGCCGACCTCGACGCGCACACCCTGTCGCTCGAGGTCGAGGCGACCCACATCCCCGAGAACCTCGTCGTGTCGGTCGAGGGCCTCGAGGAGGGCACCCAGCTCCACGCGAAGGACGTCGTCCTGCCCAAGGGCGCGACCCTCGTGAGCGACCCCGAGTCGCTCGTCGTCAACGTGCACGCCCCGCAGAAGGTCGACCTCGGCGAGGAGGCCACCGAGGCCGCTGCCGAGGCCGAGGCCGAGGCGCCCGCTGCCGAGGAGGCCGCCGCCGAGTAATCTCGCGCAGCAGCGTCCGGGCCCGTGCCCGGTGGGATGGCCGCATCAGCAGCCGCCCCGCCGGGTGCGGGCCCTTCGTCGTCTCCGGGCGGGGCGCCGGCCGGGGCGCGCGTCAGGCGTCGAACAGCGCCGCCGCGGCCGCCTGGTCGACGAAGCGGACGACCCCCTCGAGCGCCCCCTCCGCGAGCGCGACGAGGCGTTCGGGCGGCGGGCCGTCGGCGTGCGCGGCGTCGACGAGGAGCTGCTCGACGAAGGCGATCCACGCGCGGATCGCGGTGCGCAGCTCGGACGAGGCCGTCACCTCGCGCTCGGCGAGGAGGGCCACCACGCGGGCCGCCTGCGCCTTGCGCGCCTGCTCGACGACCTCGCGGATCGCCGGGTCGCCGCTGGCCGTGCCGCGGACGAGCGAGACGAACGTGCCGCGGTGGTCGCGCACGAACCCCACCGTGCGCAGCAGCGTGTCGTGCAGCCGGTCGAGCGGCGGCAGGTCGGGGCGCGGCTCCGTCGCCCGCAGCATGCTGTCGCGCGCGGTGCGCACGATCTCGCGCTGGAAGCCCTGCTTCGACTCGAAGTAGTGGAACAGCAGCCCGCGGGAGACGCCGGCCTCGGCCGCGAGGCCCGCGAGGTCGATCTCCTGCAGCGGATGCTCCGCCAGGGCGGCGACGCCGAGCGCGACGAGCTGGGCGCGCCGCTCGTCCGGGGAGAGGCGGGCGCGACGCGCGGTCGGCGGCTCGTCGGGGGCGGCGGGCATGGGGCGAGCCTAGCGGGGCGGTGCCGCGGAACAATCGCCGAAGTTCTTGCTGACTGAGGGTCAACAGTTATTGACCAAGGGTCAACAGGATGCCTACACTCGCTCCTCGGGCGGCGAAGGCGCTGCCCGCCGCGGCGTCCGCCGCACGCTTCTGTCGCATCAAGGAGGATCCATGAAGCTGAAGTCCCTCACCGGCTCCCGGGCGGGGCGGGTGGCGCTCGCCGCCGTCCCGGTCGGCATCGCCGCGAGCCTGCTCCTGGGCGGGGTCGCCCAGGGCGCCGTGCCCGTCTCGTTCGCCGTCTCGGGCAAGGCCTTCAAGATCTCGGCCGACGAGCTCTCGGGCTCGGGGTTCTCGCAGTACGCGGGCGTCGCGCTCACCACGGCCGGCATGAAGGGCGACGCCAAGGGGCAGACCCCGGTCGCGATCTCGAACATCACCGACGCCACGCTGAAGAACCTCTGCCAGTCGGTCGACGTGCTCGGCCCGATCGGCCTGCGCATCGAGGCGGGCCAGGGCGAGAAGGTCGTGACCGCGCACGACCTCCAGATCGCGATGTCCGACCTCAAGGGCGACGCGACGTTCACGAACATCCGCATCGGCCTCGACGCCTCGACGGTCAAGGGCCTGCACACCGGCACCGCCGGCGAGTTCGCCCAGGACGCCGACGGCGTGAAGATCACCGGCCTCCAGCAGACGTCGTACAGCACGACGGCGGGCACCTTCAACCTCGCCGGCCTGCACCTCGCGGTCGTCACCGACGGCACGGCCTCCTGCTTCTAGGAGGCCCGGCGGTCGCGCGGGCGGGAGTCCGCCCGCGCGACCGCGTTGCCGCCCCGCCGCCCGCGATGCCCCGATCCACCACGACGAAGGAGTCCTGACGATGGATGCCCACCCCGACGCCCTCGTGTCGCCGTTCGACGCGCCGACCGATCCGCCCACCAGAGGCCGCCGGCGCCGCGACCTCGCGATCGTCGACGGTCCGGCCTCCCGGGCGGCGGTGACGGATGCCCCGGACTCACCGGATGCCCCGGCGGACGACGTCCGCGCCGGGTCGTCGGGGGCCTTCGCCACCTGGTTCCGCTCGCGGCCGGCCATCGGCGGGCTCATCACGATCGTCGGCGGCCTCGCGATGTTCTTCTCCTCGCAGCTCCAGCTCGGCGGCATGACCGTGCACGTCGGCATCGAGGGCGCGCAGGCGATGATCCTGCCCGCGGTGCTCGTGGTCTGCGGCGCGCTGGCGATCTTCTCGCCCGCCCAGCACGTGTTCTACGGCATCGTCGCCCTGATCATCTCGGTGTACTCGCTCGTCGGCGTGAACCTCGGCGGCTTCTTCGTCGGCTTCCTGCTCGGGTCGATCGGCGGCGTCGTCGTCGCTTCGTGGCGCCGGCGCGAGCCGGCGGCCGAGCTTGTCGAGGCGGCCGAGCCGGCCGAGCTGCCGGCCGAGGCATCCGTCGAGGCGCCCGTCGCGCCCGCTCCCGTCGCGGACCGCGCGTGAGGGCGCGCACCCGCCGCGCCGCGACCGCGGCCCTCGCCGCGGCCATCCTCGTGTTCGGCGGCGGCACCGCCCACGCGACCGCGCTCCGCACCGAGCTCGGCTGCACCACGGGCGGCTTCCTCGCGTTCTGGGACGCGGAGCCGTGCCCCGGCGAGGACGACCCGGCCGGCGCCGCCGACGACCCGTCGGGCACCGACCCCGGCGCGACCGCCCCGCCCGCGAGCGGCGAGCCCGGCACCGCCGAACCGGGCGCCGCCGACCCCGGCGCGACGCCCGGCACGACCGCACCGACCACGCCGTCGGAGTCCGGCTCGGCCGGCGGCGCCACCCCGCCCGCCGCCCCCGTGCCCGACGCCCCGGCCGACCCCGCCGGAATGGTCTTCACGGCGCACCCCGCGACGCTCACCGCGAGCACGCTCGCGATCGGGGGCCTGCACGCGATCGAGGTCGTCACCGTCGACCTCGCCGACGGCACCACCGCCCGAGCGCTCAAGATCACCGCCGATCGCGTCGTCATCGACGGGTTCGGGCTCGACGTGCCCACCGGCGACGGCGGCCTCGGCACGACGGCGACCACCCTGACCGTCGACGGGCACGTCACCATCTGGACGCCGTCGATCACCGCGATCCTCGAGGACGGCGTCGAGCACGTCATCGACACGCTGTCGGCGCCCGATCCCGCCGCCCTCGGGCGACTCGCGCAGCTCCGGCTGCCGCTGCTCGGCCTCGTCGCCGACTCGGTCGCCTACACCGGCACCGACCAGTCGACCTACACGGGCTGACGCGGGCTGACGCGGCCCGAGGCGGGCGGCACCGGGTACGCTCGATGCGGGCCGATCGGGCCCGTTCACCCCTCGGATCGGAGCGCGGATGGCGTGGTTCCGCAGGCAGGGCGCACGGAAGGACGATGCCGCGATGGCCGAGAACACCTGGCTCGTCGTCGGCCTCGGCAACCCGGGCGCGCAGTACGCCGGCAACCGGCACAACGTCGGCCAGCTGACCCTCGACGAGCTCGCCTCGCGCATCGGCGCGACGTTCAAGAGCCACAAGACGCCCTCGCGGGTCGCCGAGGGGTTCCTCCGGCCCGGCGGCCCCAAGCTCGTGCTCGCGAAGCCGAACAGCTACATGAACACCTCCGGCGGCCCGGTGTCGGCGCTGCTGAAGTTCTACTCGCTGCCGGTCGACCGGCTGGTCGTCGTGCACGATGAGCTCGACATCCCGTTCGACACGATCAAGCTCAAGCAGGGCGGCGGGCACGGGGGGCACAACGGGCTCCGCGACATCCAGAAGGCGACCGGCTCGGCGGAGTTCACGCGCGTGCGGGTCGGCATCGGCCGCCCGCCGGGCCGGCAGGACCCGGCCGACTACGTGCTGAAGGACTTCGCGGGCGCCGAGCGCCAGGCGCTGCCGAACCTGCTGTCGGATGCCTCGGACGCGGTCGAGGCCGTCGTCGACCTCGGCCTCGTCGCGGCGCAGCAGCGCTTCCACTCGCCGAGCTGACGTGGACCCGGCGCCGTTCGACCTGGCCGCGTACACGCGGACGGCGCACGGCAGCCATCGCGCCGCGATCGGCGATGCGGCTCCGCTCGCCGAGTCCGAGCGCGACCTCGTGCGGGTGCTCCGCGACCTCGAGGCCGGCACGATGCCGTACCTGCGCCGCGTGCTCGTCACGCCGACCCACAAGGACGCGCGCGTCACGGCGTTCCTCGTCACCTGGTCGTACGAGCGGTTCTGGATCGCGGACGCACTCGACGCGCTGCTGGCCGCGTCGGCCGGCGCGGATGCCCCCGCCGAGCCCGCCACCGTGCCGGACGCCGGTTCGCGCAGCGTCGTCGGCCGCGCGCTGCGCTCGATGCTCGCCGGCCCCGAGGTCGTCGCGGGCCACCTCGTCGCACTGGCCGCGAGCGAGGCGATCCTGCGCGCGGCCTACGCGCGGCTCGCGTCAGGCGCGTCGGATGCCTCCGCCGCCCTGTACCGCCGCCTCGACGGGGTGCACGCCCGGCAGGAGGCCTTCCTCCTCGAGGAGGCATCCGCCCGGCTCGGCCCCGCCGCCGGCCACGGCTCCACCGCCGGCCTCGACCCCGCCGCCGGCCGCGACGCATCCGCCGGCCGCGACGCATCCGCCGGCCGCGACGCATCCGCCGGCCGCGACGCATCCGCTCGCTCCGGCGCACCGGCCGACGCCGCCCGCGCCGCGCGCCGCGCGAACCGGGCCCTGCGCGCCGACCCCCTCCCGATCGGCATCGACGACCGCATCCCGACCGACGCGGCCGGGTTCGTCCGGGAGGTGTTCCCGGCCGGGTCATCCGGCGTGGTGGGCGCCCTCGCCCCGGTCGCCGCGCTGCCCGGCATCGAGCCCGCCGCGATCGACGCGGCGGCCTCACGGCTGGCCCGGCTCGCCGAGGCGGCCCGAGCCTAGACTGGCGGCGGGGAGGGCGCCGTGGCATTCGACATCGACCGGTACGCCGCGACCAGCGTGCGCCTCGACTGGGACGACCTCGACCTCGAGCACTTCCGGTCGCATCCGCTGCCGCCGGCGACGCTGCGGACGCTCAGGTACATGGCCGACGTCGAGTACCACACGGTCTGCTACACCCGCGACCTGCTGACCACGCCGTCGCATCGCGAGCCCGAGGTCGGCGCGTTCATGACGATGTGGAACCGCGAGGAGTTCTGGCACGGCGAGGCGCTCGCCGCCGTGCTCGGCGTGCACGGCGTCACCGTCGACTACGACGCGCTGAAGGCGAGCCGGCTGAAGCTCGGCTGGCGCGACCGCCTCGACCCCGTGAAGCAGTCGATCGCGGGCGCGCTCGTCGGCGCCGACTTCATCGCCGTGCACATGTCGTGGGGCGCCGCGAACGAGTGGAGCGCCATCACCGCGTACCAGCGGATGGCGGAGCTCGAGGCCGACCCGGTGCTCGCCGAGCTCCTCGGCCGCATCGCGCGGCAGGAGGCGCGGCACGTCGCCTTCTACACGTCGCAGGCGCGCGCCCGCCTGGCCGCGAGCCGGCGGGCGCAGCAGGTGACGAGGTTCGCGCTGTCGCGGTTCTGGGCGCCGGTGGGGTCGAGCATCCAGCCCCGCGAGGAGGTGCGGCACGTCATGACCCAGCTCATGAGCGGCGACGCCGGACGGCGGGCCGCGCGCAAGGTCGACGACTCGATCAGCGGGATGCCCGGCCTCGCCGGGCTGACCATCGTGCAGGACGCCCTCGACGGGCTCGGCGTGGCCTGACCGACTTGACCCTGCACCGTGGTGCAGGGTTCACCATGTCGGCATGGACCTGACGCAGATCCCCGCCAGCTCGCACGTGGACGCCCGGCCCGCCGGCGCCGAACCGGCCGTCACCGGTGCGCCCGTGCGCTTCGGCCGCGCGGGCGCCGTGTACGACCTCGTCGTGACGATCGCCTTCGCGACGCCGCTCACCGCCGCCGGGATGCTCGACCTGCAGCGCCGGCTGCACGACCTGCTGGGCGCGGGCGGCGCGCCCGTGCCGGAGTTCGGTCCCGCCCACCTGATGTTCACCGCCATGATGGGCACGGCGGTGACCATGTGGGCGATCGCGCGTATCCGGTACCCCGTCGCCCCGCTCATCGCGATCGACACGGTCGGCCGCGTAGCGTTCTCGGCATGGATGACCTTCGCCCTGGCGTCGGGCGCGAGCACCGTGATCGTCGGGTTCCTCGCGCTGGAGGTGACCTGGGGGATCCTGCAGGCGATCGGCCTGGTCGAGCATCCGCGGGCGTCCGCCCGACGGGCGAACACGGCGGCCGCGGCGGCGTGATGCAGACCTCCGACCTCGCCGCCGCGGCGCGGGTGCCGGTCAGCACGATCCGGTTCTACGAGCGCAGCGGGCTGATCCCCGAACCCGACCGGAGCTCCAGCGGCTACCGGCGGTACCCCGAGGCGACGGCGGCGCGGGTGCGCTTCATCGGCCGGGCGAAGGCGCTCGGGTTCACGCTGACGGAGATCGCCGCGTTCCTCGCCCTCTCCGACCTCGGCGCCCCGCCGCCGATCGACGGCTTCCTCGACGAGCGGCTCGCCGACCTCGACCGGCGCATCGACGACCTGTTGCGAGTGCGCGCGGCGCTCGTCGGGCTCGCGGAGCGGCCGCCGGTGCCGGGCAACTGCCCCGTGATCGACGCGCTCGGCGCGACCGAGGTCAGATGAGGCCGCGCAGGAACTCCTCCGGCGACCGACCCGCCTCCCGGGCGCGCTCGACGAGCCGGGTGTGCTCCTCACTCGTGAGCTCGAGCGTCATCGTCAGCCAGTCGGCCGCCGGGTCGTCGAAGTCGAACAGCGCCGCCTCTTCCAGGCGCTCCTCCGCGAGCGCCGCCGCGGGCGTGGTCGGCGCGTCGGTCGCGTCGGCCGCGATCTCGTCCTCCGCGTCGAGTGCGAGCACGGCGGCGGCATCGCCTCCGATGCGGCCCGGAGCATCCGCCCGGCCCGTGCCGGTCGGCTCGCAGTCGCCCGTCCAACCCGGCCCGCTGGGGAGGTCGCGGCCGCCTTGCTGGAACGCCGTCGCCACCGCGCGGGCGCGCACGTCGGCCGCCTCGTTCGCCGGGTGGCCGGCGTGGCCGCGCACCCACTCGAACCGATAGCGGCGCCCGACGAGGGCGGCGTCGAGCTCGAGCAGCAGGTCCTGGTTGAGCACCGGCTTGCCGTCGGCCTTGCGCCAGCCCTTCCGCTTCCAGCCGGGCATCCACTTCGTCACGCAGTTGATGACGTACTGGCTGTCGCACTGAATCAGCAGCTCGTCATCGAGGTGCGCCGTCGCGCGCAGCAGTTCGAGCACCGCCTTCAGCTCGCCCTGGTTGTTCGTCGCCCGCTTCCAGCCGCCGGCCGCCCAGCAGCCCTCGTCGACGTACCACGCCCAGCCGGCGGGCCCGGGGTTGCCGAGCGCGGATCCGTCGGCGGCGGCGATGATCATGCGGTGGTCTCCTCGGGTCGGTGGCGGGGCGCGCCCATGCTACCGGCGCCCCTCCCACACCGGCCGGATCGTCGGCCGCCGACGGCCGGGTGTCGGAGGGTCGCCGGTAGACTCGGCGGGTGAGTCTGCATGGCCTGAACACGGCGCTTTCGCGCGCCTCCACGATCGACGGCGCCCTTGCCGAGGCCCTGCGGAACGCCGACTTCTCCGCCCCATCGGGGCTCGACGCCCCACTCCTCGCCGGGTTGCTCGAGCGTCGCACGGCCGACGGCCGTCCGCCGGTGCTGCTCGTCGTCACCGCGACCAGCCGTGAGGGCGAGGCGCTGCGCGCCGGCATCGCGCCCTACCTGCCCGAGGGCGCCGAGGTGATCGAGTTCCCGGCGTGGGAGACGCTGCCGCACGAGCGCCTGAGCCCCTCGGCCGAGACGGTCGGGCGGCGGCTGCACGCGCTCCGCCGGCTCGCGGCGAGCGGGCGGCGCGAGGCGGGGCATCCGCTCGTCGTCGTCGCCTCGGTGCGGGCCGCCCTCCAGCCGCTGGCCGACAACCTCGCCGACCTCGAGCCGATCGAGCTGCGCGCCGGAGGACGCGGCCACGACCTCTCCGAGATCTCGCTCCGGCTCGTCGACCTCGCCTACGCCCGTGTCGACATGGTGTCGCGCCGCGGCGAGTTCGCGGTGCGCGGCGGCATCCTCGACGTGTTCCCGCCGACCGCGGAGCATCCCGTGCGCGTCGAGTTCTTCGGCGACGAGGTCGAGGAGATCCGCGCGTTCTCGGTCGCCGACCAGCGCTCGCTGCCCGAGCCCGTCGACCACGTCGCCCTCGCGCCCAGCCGCGAGCTGCTGCTCACCCCGGCGGTCCGCCAGCGGGCGCGCGAGATGTCGCACGAGTTCCCGAGCCTCGCGGGCATGCTCGAGAAGCTCGCCGAGGGCATCCCGGTCGAGGGCATGGAGTCGCTCGCGCCCGCGCTCATCGACCGGCTCGTGCCGATCGCGCACTACCTGCCCGCCGGTGCCGCGGTCGCCGTGCTCGCCCCCGAGCGGGTCGCGAGCCGCGCCGTCAGCCTCGCCGAGACGAACCGCGAGTTCCTCTCGGCCGCGTGGAGCGCCGCGACCTTCGGCGCCGACGCGCCGATCGACCTCGACGCGGGCGACTTCCTCACCCTGCGGGCGCTCCGCGAGGCGACCCTGTTCAGCGCGCCCGGAGCGACCGACCCGGGCCGCGCCTGGTGGACCTTCTCCAGCTTCGACGCCGGCGAGGCCGCCGACGACGTCGAGCGGGCGGATGCCTCGTACGTGCGCGTCGCCGCGAACGCCATGCCGAGCTTCCAGGGCAACGTCGCCGGTGCCGTCGACCACGTCGCCGAGCGGCTCCGCGACGGCTGGAGCCTCGTCGTCGCGGCCGCCGGCAAGGGGCTCGTCGAGCGCGCCCGCGACGTGCTCGCCGAGGCCGGGCTCGCCGCCCGCATCGTCGAGGAGGTGCCCGACGACCCCGAGCCCGGCGTCGCGTTCCTCGTGCGCGCCGACTCGACCCGCGGCTTCGAGGTGCCCGAGGCGAAGCTGGGGCTCCTCGCCGAGTCCGAGTTCTACGGCCGCGCCGCCGGGTACGACGTGCGGCAGGGCAAGAAGCTCGCCACCCGCCGCCGCAACGTCGTCGACCCGCTCCAGCTCAAGGCGGGCGACTTCGTCGTGCACCAGACGCACGGCATCGGCCGGTTCATCGAGCTCGTGCAGCGCGAGGTGGCGACCGGCTCGCGCCCGACCGGCCCGAGCCGCACGGCCGGCATCCAGCAGCAGCCGAAGGCCGTGCGCGAGTACCTCGTGATCGAGTACTCGGCGTCGAAGCGCGGGCACGGCAACGACCGCCTGTTCGTGCCGATGGACCAGCTCGACCTACTCAGCCGGTACGTCGGCGGCGAGGCGCCGAGCCTGTCGAAGATGGGCGGCAGCGACTGGGCGCAGGCCAAGAGCCGCGCCCGCAAGGCGGTCCGTGACATCGCGGTCGAGCTCGTGAAGCTGTACTCGGCGCGCATGGCCGCCAAGGGCCACGCGTTCGGCGCCGACACCCCGTGGCAGCACGAGCTGGAGGAGGCGTTCCCGTACGCCGAGACCCACGACCAGCTCCAGACGATCGACGAGGTGAAGGCCGACATGGAGCGGCCCATCCCGATGGACCGCCTGCTCGCGGGCGACGTCGGATTCGGCAAGACGGAGGTCGCCGTGCGCGCCGCGTTCAAGGCCATCCAGGACGGCAAGCAGGTCGCGATGCTCGTGCCGACCACGCTGCTCGTGAAGCAGCACCTCGAGACGTTCTCCGAGCGGTTCGCCGGGTTCCCGGTGCGCGTGCGCCCCCTCAGCCGGTTCCAAACCGACAAGGAGGCGCGCGAGACCCTCGCCGGCATCACCGACGGCACCGTCGACCTGGTGATCGGCACGCACCGCATCCTCACCGAGAAGGTGCAGTTCAAGGACCTCGGGCTGATGATCATCGACGAGGAGCAGCGGTTCGGCGTCGAGCACAAGGACGCGCTGAAGAAGCTGAAGACGAACGTCGACATCCTCGCGATGAGCGCGACCCCGATCCCGCGCACGCTCGAGATGGCGGTCACCGGCATCCGCGAGATGTCGACCCTGGCGACCCCACCGGAGGACCGGCACCCGATCCTCACCTTCGTCGGGCCCTACACCGACCAGCAGGTCGCCGCGGCGATCCGTCGCGAGCTGCTGCGCGAGGGCCAGGTGTTCTTCGTGCACAACCGCGTCTCGAGCATCAACCGGGTCGCCGCCCAGCTCGCCGAGCTCGTGCCCGAGGCCCGTATCGCCGTCGCGCACGGCCAGCTCAACGAGCACGTGCTCGAGCAGATCGTGAGCGACTTCTGGGAGCGGAAGTTCGACGTGCTCGTCTCGACGACGATCATCGAGACCGGCCTCGACATCTCGAACGCGAACACGATCATCATCGACCGCGCCGACAAGTACGGCCTGTCGCAGCTGCACCAGCTCCGCGGCCGCGTCGGCCGTGGTCGCGAGCGGGCCTACGCGTACTTCCTCTACGACCCGCTGAAGCCGCTCTCCGAGACGGCGCACGACCGGCTCTCGACGATCGCCGCGAACAACGAGCTCGGCGGCGGCATGCAGATCGCCCTGAAAGACCTCGAGATCCGCGGCGCGGGCAACCTGCTCGGCGCCGAGCAGGCCGGCCACATCGCGGGCGTCGGGTTCGACCTCTACCTGCGGATGATCGGCGAGGCGGTGTCGGCGTTCCGCGGCGACGTCGCGGAGGGGCAGACCGAGCTCCGGCTCGAGCTCCCCGTCGACGCGCACATCCCCGAGGACTACATCGACAGCGAGCGGCTGCGCCTCGAGGCGTACCAGAAGCTGTCGGCCGCGAGCGGCCCCGCCGCGAAGGAGGGGCAGGTCGCCCAGGTCGTCGAGGAGCTCGCCGACCGGTACGGCGCCCCGCCCGAGGCGGTCGAGAACCTGGTCGCCGTGACCCGGCTGCGCCGGCAGGCGCAGCTCGCCGGGCTCAGCGACGTCATCGCGACGGGCACGAAGCTGCGGCTCGCCCCGGCGAAGATCCCCGACTCCCGTCGGGTGCGGCTCGAGCGGATGTACCCGGGCGCGAAGCTGTTCGCGCAGAACGACGTCATCCTGGTGCCGTTCCCGACGCCGGGCGGCGAGGCGCCGGGCGATGCCGACCTGATCGCGTGGGTGTCGCGGCTCATCGAGGCGATCTTCCCGGTCCCCGAGCCGGCGGTGGCGGCACCCGCTGCCGGTTGAGCTCGTTCGGTGGTGGTCGAGCCCGTCGAAGGCCGGTGGTTGAGCTCGTCGAAACCACCCGACGGGCTCGACCTTGCGGGCGTGGTTTCGACAAGCTCAACCACCGGCTGGTCGGCTCGACCACCGGACCTTCGGGCTATCGCGACAGCGCCCCGCCGACGCCCTCGTGCGCCCGACCCTGCCGCCGGTAGGCGCGCGATCGGGCCGAGACGGCGAATCCCGAGGCGACGATCGCGATGCCCGACCCGAGCAGCACCGCGAGCGTCCCCTGGTCGGCGACGGAGCGGTCGCCCGCGAACGCGAGCTCGTTCATGAGCAGGGACACGGTGAACCCGACGCCGCCGAGCGTGCCGACGACGAGCAGGTCGACGGTGGTGAGCGGCGTGGTCCCGCCGCCCGCGGCGCGAGGCTCAGACCCGATGCGACGACTGCTCCTGCTCCGGCTCCGCAGCACGAGCGCCGACAGCACGCCCGCGAGCGTGATGCCGACGACCTTGCCGACCGGCAGGCCCGCGAGGATGCCCCAGAACGCCGGGTCGAGGTCGGCGGCGCTCACCTGCGGCACCGGCACCATCGCCGCGGTCATCGCGAACAGCGGCAGCACGACCGCGTTCGACCACGGTTCGAGGGCGTGCGCCGCCCGGCCGCCCGGGCGGCGCGACATCACGAAGCCGAGGGCGACGCCGGCGATCGTCGCGTGCACGCCGGAGCGGAAGACGAACACCCACGCGATCACGGCGAGCACGACGAGCAGCACCACGATCGGCCACTGCGCCCGCCGCCCGAGGATCCAGGGCGACCGCGGGCGCAGCACCCGGCTGACCGCGCCGAACAGCGCGATCGCGACGGCCGCGAACCCGAGCGAGGCGAGGTTCGCATCGGCCGTGAAGAAGAACGCGATGATGAGGATCGCGATGAGGTCGTCGATGACCGCGAGCGCGAGGAGGAACACGCGCACCCGCATCGGCAGCCAGCGCCCGAACACCGCGAGGATGCCGAGCGCGAAGGCGATGTCGGTCGCCGTCGGCACGGGCCAGCCGTTCGCGGTCGGCGTGCCCCACGTGAACGCGAGGAACACGAGCGCCGGCACGACGACGCCGCCGACGGCCGCGACCGCCGGCAGCATCGCCTTCGCGAGCGAGTTCAGCTCGCCGATGACGAGCTCGCGCTTCAGCTCGACCGCGACGATGAAGAAGAAGACCGCGAGCAGCCCGTCGCTGATCCAGTGGCCGACGCTGAGGTCGAGCCCGACGGCGGATGGCCCGACGTGGGCGTGCAGCAGGTCGAGCAGGGCGGGCCCGACCGGCAGGTTGGCGAGCAGCAGGCCGAGCGCGGCGGCGGCGAGCAGCAGCACGGCGGCGAGGCGTTCGGAGCGGAGCAGGTGCATGGGACCCCCGATGGCTGGCGGCCGCCGGGGCGGTCGCTGACGGACGTACGACCCGCGCCGTGCGGCGCGGTGCCGGCCGACCAGGCTTCCCGGCGCTCCTGGTCGGATCCTATCGGCGGAGGGCTCGCACCGACGAGCGGGGCTCCGCGCGCCGCGTACGCTTGGCCGGTGTCGTTCCCCCTCTGGCTGACCCTCCTCGCCGCCTGCGTCGTGATCAGCTTCACGCCCGGCGCCGGAGCGATCAACACCATGGGGAACTCGCTCGCGTACGGGTTCGGCCGGTCGATCTGGGGCATCCTCGGCCAGCAGGCGGCGCTCGTCATCCACATCGTGATCGTCGCCCTCGGCGTCGGCGTGCTCGTCACGAGCTCGCCGGTGCTGTTCGACGTCATCCGTTACGCCGGCGCCGCGTACCTCGTCTACCTCGGCATCCGGCAGCTGCTCGCGAAGCCCGCGGTCGACGACGCCTCCGGCGCGCCCGAGGCGCCGGACGACGCGGACGCGGACCTCGCCGCCGAGCGCGGCATCGGCCCCGAGGCATCCGAGTCGCGCTGGTCGATGTTCCGCCGCGGGCTCTGGGTGAACCTGCTGAACCCGAAGGCGATCGTGTTCTTCCTCGCCTTCCTGCCGCAGTTCATCCGGCCGGGGGAGCCGCTCGCGCCGCAGTACGCGGCGATCGCCGCGACCGTCGTGCTGGTCGACATCGCCGTGATGTGGGGCTTCTTCGCGGTGGCGGCGCACGCGATGCGCCGGTTCACCCGCTCGGCCCGTGGTCAGCGCACCGTGAACCGGGTGTTCGGCATCCTGTTCATCGCGGTCGGACTGCTGCTCGCGTTCGTGCACTGAGCGGCCCCGCGATCGCGGTCGCGCGGCCTAGGCTGGCGGGCATGACCGGCACGCCAGCAGCCCACCCCGGCCTCGAGGAGCTCGTCGCGATGGTCGCGCGCCTGCGCGCGCCGGGCGGATGCCCCTGGGATGCCGAGCAGACGCACGAGAGCCTCGTCCGCTACCTCGTCGAGGAGTGCTGGGAGCTCGTCGAGGCGATCGAGTCGGGCGACCGCGCCGAGATGATCGAGGAACTCGGCGACGTGCTCTACCAGGTGCTCTTCCACGCCGACCTCGCCGCGCACACCGCGGGCGAGGACTTCGACATCGACGACGTCGCCCGCCACATGACGGCCAAGATGGTCGCGAGGCATCCGCACGTGTTCGGCGACCGCGAGGCCGAGACGGCCGCCGACGTCGTCGCCTTCTGGGAAGACCTGAAGGCCGCCGAGAAGCCGCATCGCACGAGCGTGCTCGACGGCGTGCCGCAGGGGATGCCCGCGCTCGCGCTCGCTGACAAGGTGCTCGGCAAGGCGGAGCAGCTCGACGTCGCGCCCGCCGGCCGATCGGATGCCTCGCTCCCGCCGGAGGCGGCCGTCGACGAGGACGCCCTGGGCGACCACCTGTTCGCACTCGTCGCCGACGCCCGCGGGCGCGGCCTCGACCCCGAGCGAGCGCTGCGCGCCGCCATCCGCCGGTTCCAGGACGACGTGCACGCGGTGGAGGCGGCCGCGCAGGAGCGCACCGGCAGCTGAGCTCCCGGTGCCTGCTCCGCGCGCGCCCGGAGCGCGCCCGGCGCGCGCCCTCAGTCGAGCCCGAGCCCGTCCCGCCACGACGGGTGCGCGGGCGCCCACCCGAGCGCTCGGGCCCGCGCGCCGTCGACGGCCCGCCCCGGGGCGCGCGCCGTGAGCCGCGGCTCCCCGGCGAAGCCGGCCCGGCGCACGAGCACCGGACCCCACTCGGCGAGCCGGGTCGGGTCGTCGTCGACGACCGGTACGACGCCGGGCGGCCAGTCGAGGGCCGCGACGGTCGCCGACACCGCGTCGTCGACGT
This sequence comes from Agromyces sp. MMS24-K17, assembly GCF_043950245.1. Taxonomy (GTDB): domain Bacteria; phylum Actinomycetota; class Actinomycetes; order Actinomycetales; family Microbacteriaceae; genus Agromyces. The sequence continues at coordinate 2,198,587 of NZ_CP171640.1, forward strand.
GCACCCAGCTCGTGGCATCCGTCGTCGCGACGACCTCGCCGTCGCCGGCTGCCCGCGTCGACGAGCCGTCGGCCGCGTACCACGTGCCCGGCCCGTAGAGCAGGCCGAAGCGCAGCACGACGCCGCCGGGGTGCGCGAGCACGGCCCGCTCGAGCGCGGCGACCGGCGCGTCGTCGTCGGCCGCCCACGCGACGCTCTCCGCGACGAACCGGGGCACGCCGGCGGCGCGCGCCGCGGCGACGAGGGCGGGCGCGCCCTCGAGCCGCAGCCGCGCGTTCGCACCGAAGTCGAGCCCGGCGAGGTCGGTCGCGAGGAACACGATCGCGTCGGGCCGGGATGCCTCGAGCGCCGCGTCGACCGACACCGGGTCGAAGACGTCGAGCACGAGCCCGCGGCCGCCCGCCCGCTCGACCGCGGCGAGCCGGTCGGCGCGACGGCTCGTGCCGAAGACGGTCCGCCCGGTCGCGGCGAGCGCACGGGTCGCGGGTGCACCGAGCACGCCGGTCGCCCCGACGACGAGGACGCGTCCCGGCCCGTTCACGACGCCGCTCCCACCCGCGCCGCGCGGTAGAGGGCGACGATGTCGGCGCTGCCGAGCTCCGCACCGGTCTCCTCCGCGCGTGCCTGCACGAGCGCGGCGAACGCACGCTCCTCGTCGGCGTCGAGCACCACGCCGGTCTCGCGCTCGAGCACGTAGCCGACGCCGCCCTTGCCGGACTGGCTGTTCACCCGCACCACCGCCTCGTAGCTGCGCCCGACGTCGGCCGGGTCGATCGGCAGGTAGGGCACCTCCCACGGGGCATCCGCCGGGTGGACGCCGAGCTCGGCCGCCCGCGCGGCGTGGTGCGCGAAGCCCTTGCGGATCGCGTCCTGGTGCGTGCCCGAGAACGCGGTGTGCACCAGGTCGCCGGCGTACGGGTGCCGCACGGGCACCGGCAGGCGGTTGCAGTGCTCGACGGTCGCCCGCACCTCGTCGAGCCGCGAGAAGTCGATCATCGGGTCGACGCCCTGCGCGTGCAGGTTGAGGCCGAGTGTCACCAGGTCGACGTTGCCGGTGCGCTCGCCGTTGCCGAACAGGCAGCCCTCGACGCGCTGCGCCCCCGCGAGCACCGCGAGCTCGGCGCAGGCCACGCCGGTGCCGCGGTCGTTGTGTGGATGCACCGACAGCACGACGCCGTCGCGGCGGGGCAGGTTGCGGTGCATGTGCTCGATCTGGTCGGCGTACACGTTCGGGGTCGCGACCTCGACGGTCGCGGGCAGGTTCACGATGACGGGCCGCTCGGGCGAGGCATCCCACACGTCGGTGACCGTGTCGGCGAGTTCGAGCACGAAGTCGGGCTCGGTCAGGTTGAACACCTCGGGGGAGAACTCGAAGCGCACCCGCGGGTCGTCGCCGGCCGCACGTCGCACGCGCGCGCTCTCCGCGGCGACGAGCACACGCAGCTCGTCGCGGCCGCGGCGCAGCACGCGCTCGCGCCACACGGGCGCGGTCGCGACGTAGAGGTGCACGACGACGTCGTTGCGGATGCCCCGGATCGAGTCCATCGTGCGGTCGACGAGCTCGGGGCGCGCCGGCGTGAACACGACCAGCGTCACGTCGTCGGGCGCCTCGTCGGTCTCGGCGAGCAGCCGCACGAAGTCGAAGTCGGTCTGCGAGGCCGACGGGTAGCCGACCTCGATCTCGCGGTAGCCCATGCGCACGAGCTCGCGGAAGAAGCGCAGCTTGCGGGCGGGGTCCATCGGCTCGGCGAGCGCCTGGTTGCCGTCGCGCAGGTCGACGGGCACCCACAGCGGGGCGCGTTCGACGCGTGCCGACGGCCAGTCGCGGCGGTCGTCGTCGGGCACGGCGACGCGCGAGAACACGTCGCGGTAGCGGTGCGAGGGCATCGAGGAGGGGCGCTGGCGGTTCCAGCGCGGAGCGGTCGCGGTCATGTCGTGGTCTTCCTCACCTGGTGGTCGTGGATGACCGGCAGGGAGGGGCGGACGCCGCGTCGAGGCAGCCGGTCGCTCAGGCCTCGCCGCGGCGGCGAAGGAGGAGGAGACCGGAGAGCTGCATGCGAGGGAGGCTAGCGGAGGTCCGCCGCGCAGGGCAAGGCCGGGCCCGGCGGGTCGCGGGCGACGCGGCGCGGCGCCCGCGGTTCGAGCCCGCCTGCCTCGACTGGAAGAATGGGCGCCATGGCCGCACCCGTCACCCCTCCGCGCGGCATGCGCGACTTCCTCCCCGCCGACAAGGCCCGCCGCGAGCACGCCCTCGGCGTGATCCGCGGGGTCTACGCGGCGCACGGCTTCGACGAGATCGAGACGCCCGTGATGGAGGACTCGTCGCGCCTGCACGCCGGGCTCGGCGGCGACAACGAGAAGCTCGCCTTCGCCGTGATGAAGCGCGGCCTCAGCAGCGACCACCTGCGCGCGGCGGCCGAGTCGGGCGACGCGCTCGCGCTCGCCGACCTGGGCCTCCGGTACGACCTGACCGTGCCGCTGGCCCGGTTCTACGCGACGCACCGCGCCGTGCTGCCGCCCGTGTTCCGGGCCATCCAGATCGCGCCGGTGTGGCGCGCCGAGCGCCCCCAGAAGGGCCGCTACCGCCAGTTCGTGCAGTGCGACATCGACATCATCGGCGAGGCCGGCCCGCTGGCCGAGCTCGAGCTGCTCACCGCGACGCTCGCCGCGCTCGACGCCCTCGGGCTCGCCGGCTGCGCGATCCGCCTGAACGACCGGCGCATCCTCGCCGGCATCCTCGGCTCGTGGGGCGTTCCCGACGAGCTGCGCGAGCGCGCCCTCATCACGATCGACAAGCTCGACAAGATCGGCCCGGACGGGGTCGCCGCCGAACTCGCCGAACTGGGCGTCGCCAAGGCCGACGTGGCCGACGAGCTGCGCCAGCTCCAGGGCGCCGACTGGCACCTGCACGATCGCCAGGCGTCGCAGACCGGGCAGAGTGTGCCGCCGCCCGCCTGGCTCGACCTCGACGCGTACGCCGACCTCCGCGCGCTCCGCGCGGCCCTGCCCGGCGCGGCCATCGAGTTCGACCCGACCCTCGTGCGCGGCATGGGCTACTACACGGGCACGATCTTCGAGATCGCGCACCCCGACTTCGGCTACTCGCTCGGCGGCGGCGGCCGCTACGACGGCATGATCGGCCGGTTCCTCGGCCAGGAGGTGCCCGCCTGCGGGTTCTCGATCGGCTTCGAGCGCATCGTCGACCTCCTCGAGGTCGCCGACGACGCCCGGCCGCGCGCGGTCGTGCTGGTGCACGATGCGGATGTCCCGTTCGAGCGCCTCGTCGCCCTCAAGGCCGAGCTCGTGGCATCCGGCGCCCGCGTGCGGCTGGAGCGGCGCGTGAAGAACCTGCGCGGCCTGCTCGACCGCGTCACCGCCGACGGCTTCGACGCGTTCGCGACGGTGTCGTCGACGGTGACGGATGCCGCGGAGCTGGAGTTCCGCGAGCTCGGAGGCTAGCTAGGACGGGCTGCCCCGCTGGAAGTCGGGGTCGTCGATGTCGTCGGCGTCGAGGTCGCCGCGGCCGTCGACGAGTCCCTCCTCCTCCTTCGGGAAGCGGGCGTCGGCCGGCAGTTGCGAGTCGGTGTACTCGCCCTCGACCAGCGGCGGCTCCGGGATCGGCTCGCCCGGGACCTCGGACTCGGTGTACTCGCCCTCGGGGCGCAGCGGATCGGTCATCGCTCCTCCAACCGTCGGGGCCGGCGGCCGCCGGCCACACGGCGACCATAGGCCTCCGCCGGCACCGCCGGTAGGGGTTGACGCGAGCCGTCGCGGAACCCCGTCCGATGCCTGCCGTGGCTAGAATGGCGCGGGATCACGACGGCGTCTTCCTGAAACCACCCCACGCACAGAGGAGTTCACTGTGGCATTCATCGAAGCAGTCGGAGCTCGCGAGATCCTCGACTCTCGCGGCAACCCCACCGTCGAGGTCGAGGTGCTCCTCGACGACGGCTCGCTCTCCCGCGCCGCGGTGCCCTCGGGTGCCTCCACCGGCGCCTTCGAGGCGTACGAGCTGCGTGACGGCGACAAGTCGCGCTACCTCGGCAAGGGTGTCCAGAAGGCCGTCGACGCCGTCCTCGACGAGCTCGGCCCGGCCATCGAGGATCTCGACGCCAGCGACCAGCGCCTCGTCGACGCCGCCCTCATCGCGGCCGACGGCACCGAGAACAAGAGCCGCCTCGGCGCGAACGCCATCCTCGGCGTCAGCCTCGCCGTCGCGAAGGCGGCGGCCGAGTCGGCCGACCTGCCGCTCTTCCGCTACCTCGGCGGCCCGAACGCGCACGTGCTGCCCGTGCCCCTGTTCAACGTCATCAACGGCGGCGAGCACGCCGACAACGGCATCGACATGCAGGAGTTCTTCCTCGCGCCGATCGGCGCGGAGACCTACTCCGAGTCGCTCCGCTGGGGCGTCGAGACCTACCACGTGCTGCGCGGCGAGCTGAAGGCCGCCGGCTACGCGACCGGCCTCGGCGACGAGGGCGGCTTCGCCCCCGACCTGCCCAGCAACCGCGAGGGCCTCGACTTCCTGGTCAAGGCCATCGAGAAGGCCGGCTTCACCCCCGGCAAGGACATCGCCCTCGGCCTCGACGTCGCGGCGACCGAGTTCTTCAACGACGGCGTGTACCGCCTCGACCAGAAGGACTGGTCGGCCGACCAGCTCATCGAGTACTACGAGCAGCTCGTGCGCGACTTCCCGATCGTCACGATCGAGGACGCGCTCGCCGAGGACGACTGGGACAACTGGAAGTCGCTCACCGACGCGCTCGGCTCGAAGGTGCAGCTCGTCGGCGACGACCTGTTCGTCACCAACCCGCAGCGCCTCGCCGACGGCATCAAGCGCGGCGTCGCGAACTCGCTGCTCGTGAAGGTCAACCAGATCGGCACGCTCACCGAGACGCTCGACGCCGTCAGCCTCGCGCAGCGCTCCGGCTACACCGCGATGCTGTCGCACCGCTCCGGCGAGACCGAGGACACGACGATCGCCGACCTCGTGGTCGCGACGAACGCGGGTCAGATCAAGGCTGGCGCGCCCGCCCGCAGCGAGCGCGTCGCGAAGTACAATCAGCTCCTGAGGATCGAAGAGGAGCTCGGCGACGCCGCAGTGTTCGCGGGTCGCTCCGCGTTCCCCCGTTTCACGGCGTGACGTATCGACGGTGGCGGGGCGACGAGTCGCCCCGCCACCGTCGTATCCGGGGGAGGAGCCGTCACCCGGCGGCTCGGAGGCAGGCGAGGAGGAACGATGGCAGCTGACCGTCGCCCGACCCGCCCGACCGGCCCCTCCCGGCCGCAGGCGGCCTCTCCGGCCGAGGCGGAGTCCCGTCGCGCTCGCGCCGCACGCCGGCTCGCGGCCGCCCGGCAGGCCGCCGCGCTGCGCACCGGCTGGCTGAGCGGCATCCGCTTCTCGGGCTTCACCGTCATCATGATGGGCGTGCTCGTGGTCGGCGTCGTCGTGCTCGCGCCGACCATCGCCGCGTTCGCCGACCAGCGCCGCGAGATCGCCGAGCTGCGCGCCAAGGTCTCCGGGCAGGAGGCCGAGGTGCAGCAGCTGCGCGCCGAGCGCGAGCGGTGGGACGACGAGACGTTCATCATCACCCAGGCGCGCGAGCGCCTCTACTACGTCATGCCCGGCGAGGTCAGCTACCTCGTGCTCGACGATCGCACCGAGGCGGCCAAGGCCGCGACCGGCGAGGCGGTGTCCGCCGAGGTCACCGAGTCGAAGCCCGACTGGCTGCGCTCGATGCTGACCTCCGTGATGACCGTCGGGCTCGCGCCCGACCCGGCCGACCCCGCCCCGGCCGACCCGACCCAGCCCGACCCGACCCAGGCGCCCGGCGACCAGCCCGCCGCCGAGGAGGACCGATGACCCGACCGCCCTTCGACGAGGTCACCGAGCGGGACATCCGCATCGTCTCCGCGCAGCTCGGCCGCCCGGCGCGCGACGTCGTCGGCATCTCGGCGCGCTGCGTGTGCGGTGCGCCGACCGTGGTGTCGACGAGGCCGCGCCTGGCCGACGGCACGCCGTTCCCCACGTTCTACTACCTGAGCCACCCGGTCGCGACGGCGGCGATGAGCTTCCTCGAGGCCGCGCAGCTCATGGTCGAGTGCAACGAGCTGCTCGCGGCCGACGACGACGTCGCGGCCGGCTACGCGCGCGCCCACGTCGACTACCTCGCCGACCGCGAGCAGTTCGGCGAGGTCGCCGAGATCGCGGGCGTCTCGGCCGGCGGCATGCCGACGCGCGTGAAGTGCCTGCACGCGGTCGCCGCCCACGCCCTGGCCGCCGGTCCCGGCGCGAACCCCATCGGCGACCTCGCGCTCGCGCGGTCGGCGTGGACGCCCGAGGTGTGCCAATGCCCGGACTACGGGGTGGACCCCGAGTGAGCCGGCCGGCCGGCCCCGCCGGACGCATCCGCCGCGGTGCGCTCCGCGGGGCCGCCGTGCTCGTCGCCGCCGTCGCCCTGCTCGGCGTGGGCGTCGCGCCCGCCCGCGCCGACACCGTGCGCGACCTCGAGTACTGGCTGACCGAGTACGGCTTCACGACGGCCTGGAACACGTCGCGCGGCTCCGGCGTCAAGGTCGCCGTCATCGACACCGGCGTGAAGGGCTCGGTCGCCGAGCTGCAGGGCGTGGTGGTCGGCGGCACGGATGTCTCGGGCATCGGCAGTCCCGACGGGCAGACGCCGGTGGGCGACGAGAGCCAGCACGGCACGCTCGTGGCCTCCCTGCTCGCCGGACGCGGTACGGGGCCGGGCAGCGGCGTCATCGGCGTCGCCCCGGAGGCGCAGCTGCTCGCCGCATCGGTCGCCTTCGGCGAGGACACCGGATCGGCGATCTCGAACGACGACCAGATCGCCGCAGCGGTGAAGTGGTCGGTCGACGCGGGCGCGAAGGTCATCAACATGTCGCTGACCCGCAACACCCGGGACTGGCCCGAGAGCTGGGACGACGCGTTCCTCTACGCGTTCGAGCACGACGTGGTGATCGTCGCCGCCGCAGGCAACCGGGGGAGCGGGACGACCGAGGTGGGCGCTCCCGCGACGATCCCCGGCGTGCTCACCGTCGCCGGCGTCGACAAGGACAAGAACGCGTCGTTCGACGCGAGCTCGCAGGGCATCAGCATCGCCGTCGCAGCGCCGTCGGAGGAGCTCGTCGGGGTCATGCCCGACGGCAGCCACGTGGTCTGGGGCGGCACGAGCGGTGCCGCGCCGCTGGTGTCGGGCCTCGTCGCACTGGTGCGGGCCGAGTACCCCGACCTCGACGCGAACAACGTCATCAACCGGGTCATCAAGACGGCCGACCCCAACGGCCAGCAGGTGCCGAGCCCGCTGTACGGCTACGGCCTGATCGACCCCGTGCGCGCGCTGACGGCCGACGTCCCCAGCGTCGACGCGAACCCGCTCGGCAGCCTCGAGGAGTGGATCGTGCTGCACCGCCGCGCGGAGGCGGAGACGCCCGACCCCGAGGCGACCCAGCAGCCCATCGTGCCGAATGCCGACCCCCCGCTGCCACGTGCCGACAGCGCCCAGACGCTCCTGCCGACGCCGTGGACGCTGGCCTACATCACGGTGCCGCTCTCGCTCACAGCTGGATTTGGTACGCTTGCAGCGCTATTGGGCATCGGAGCTTCAAGGCACATCAGGCGAACCGGACGTTCCTCCGAGCGGTGAGTTCGCACCCCCCGAGTCGAGGAGAGAGTCTCAGCGTGCCCAAGATCCTGATCGTCGGTGGCGGCTATGCGGGTTTCTACACCGCATGGAAGCTCGAGAAGTGGCTGCGCGCCGGTGAGGCCGAGGTCACCATCGTCGACCCGCTCCCGTACATGACGTACCAGCCGTTCCTGCCCGAGGTGGCCGCCGGCTCGATCGAGCCGCGCCACTCGGTCGTCGCGCAGCGCCGTCACCTGAAGAAGACCAACGTCATCACCGCCAAGGTGACCGGCATCGACCACGCGTCGAAGACCGCGACCATCACGCCCGAGCTGGGCGAGCCGTGGGAGTTCGAGTACGACGTCGTCGTGGTCACGGGCGGCGCCGTCTCGCGCACCTTCCCGATCCCCGGCGTCGCCGACCAGGCGATCGGCCTGAAGACGATCGAGGAGGCCGTCGCGATCCGCGACCGCGTCCTCACGAACTTCGACAAGGCCGCGGCCCTCCCGGCCGGCCCCGAGCGCGAGCGCCTGCTCACGTTCGTCGTCGTCGGCGGCGGCTTCGCCGGCATCGAGGTGTTCGCCGAGCTCCGCTCGTTCGCCAGCTCGCTGCTGAAGTACTACCCGCAGCTCACCTTCGAGGAGACCCACTTCCACCTCATCGAGGCGATGGGCCGCATCATGCCCGAGGTCTCGCTCGAGACCAGCCACTGGGTGCTCAAGCACCTCGCCCAGCGCGGCGCCGAGGTCCACCTCGACACCCAGCTGAAGAGCGCGGTCGACGGCGTCGTCGAGCTGTCGACGGGTGAGAGCTTCGAGTCCGACCTGATCGTCTGGACCGCCGGCGTCATGGCGAACCCGGGCATCGTCCGCACCAGCGACCTCCCGGTCGAGGAGCGCGGCCGGATCCAGGCCCGCGCCGACCTCCGCGTCGGTGACGAGGACGAGTTCGTGGCCGACGCCTGGGCCGCCGGCGACATCGCCGCGGTGCCCGACCTCACGGGCGGCGGCGTCGGCGGCTACTGCGTGCCGAACGCCCAGCACGCGGTGCGCCAGGGCAAGCTGCTCGCGAAGAACATCGTGGCGGTGCTGCGCGGCGAGGAGCCGAAGGAGTACGTCCACAAGAACCTCGGTGCCGTGGCCGGCCTCGGCATCGGCTCGGGCGTGTTCCAGTCGGGCAAGCTCGCGCTGAAGGGCGTCATCGCCTGGTTCGCGCACCGCGGCTACCACGGCCTCGCCATCCCGACGTGGGAGCGCAAGTTCCGCGTGTTCTGGGGCTGGTGGAACAACTTCTGGCTCGGCCGCGACATCGTGTCCCTCGCCGCGACCCAGACGCCGCGCGCGCAGTTCGAGGCGTTCGCCTCGCGCCCGAAGCCGGCCGTCGAGGCCGCTCCGGCGCCCGCCGCCGAGCCGGCGAAGGCCGCGAAGAAGTCGGCCAAGGAGCCGGTCGCGGCCGGCTGAGCCGCCGCGTCGCGCACACGACCGTCGAAGGGGGTCGCATCCATCCGATGCGGCCCCCTTCGCCCGTCCGGCGCCATGACGGCGACCGGGGTCGGGCCGCCGCGGGCGGTGCGTCCCTCCGGGCCGTGGGCGATAGCGTGGACGTGCGCTCCCGTAGCCCAATCGGCAGAGGCAGGCGACTTAAACTCGCAGCAGTCCGGGTTCGAATCCCGGCGGGAGCACCACCTCGCTCGCTCCAGGGTGATCGCGGCCGGCCGCGACGCGCCGGCGCGCTCGGGCCCGCGCTTCCGGCCGACGAGGTCGGCGAAGAACGCGGCGTAGTCGGCGGCCATCCGGGCGTCCGCGAAGCGGGTCTCCGCGGCCCGGCGGCACGCCGAGCGGTCGAGGTCCGCGGCGTCCACGAGGGCGCGGGCGAGGGCGGCGGGCTCCGCGGCCACGTACCCGGTCCGGCCCTGGTCCACGATCTCGGGCACCGAGCCTCGCGGCGTGGCGACGACCGGGGTGCCGGTGGCCAGGGCCTCGATCATCACCAGGCCGAACGGCTCGTCCCACTGGATCGGGTTCAGCAGCGCGCACGAGCCGCCCATGAGCTCCAGCTTCTCCTCGCTGTCCAGTTCGCCGACGTACTCGGCGTTGCGGCCGAGCGCCGGCCGCACCACCTCGGCGAAGTACTCCTCCTCGGCGGGTTCCTGCATCTTCGCGGCGATGCGCAGCGGGATGCCGGCGAGCTCCGCCGCCCGGATCGCCTGCGGGATGCCCTTCGTCGGATGCATCCGCCCGACGAAGCAGGCAGTGTCGCCGCCGCGCCCGACCGGCACGTCGTCGACGCGGATGCCGTGGTGGATGACCCGGGCGATGGGCACCGGCCCCGCGAGCGCGGCCTGCCGGTGCGAGATGGCGACGAACGCGACCTCGTCGGCCGCCGCGAGGTACAGCTCCTGTTCGAGCGGGATGAGCGGGCCGTGCGCGACCGTCGCCACCGGCACGGTCGCCGCGGTCTTCGCGATGATCGGGCCGGCGAGCGTGTTGTCGAGGATGACGTCGACGTCGGCCTCGCCCAGCCCGGCGAAGGCGCGCAGCAGGTGGCGCAGCTCGTGCGCGGTGACCCCCATGGTGGCGGGGTCGGAGGGCTCCAACCCGGCGAGCCGAGGCACCGGCGAGGTGCTGTCGTCGGAGGCGGCGAGCACGACGTCGTGCCCCGCGTCCTGCAGGGCACGGGCGAGCGTGTCGATGAACGACTCGATGCCGCCGTACGCCTTCGGCGGGATCGGGATCCAGGGGGGCGCGATGATGCCGATTCTCATGAGGGTTCCCTTCGGGTGGGCACTCCGGCCGCCGGGCGCGGCTCGTGGTGCAGGGTGACGCCGGCGGGCAGGCCGGTGACGGAGGTGCCGATGCTCGAGGTGTCGAGCGCGATGCGGGTGCCGGCGAACGGCACGTTCCGGAGGTGGATGTCGCCGAGCACGTCCGCGGAGGTCGGCGCGATCCAGACGTCGCCGGTCGGCAGCGACGGGTCGAACCGCAGGATGGTCCGCAGCAGCGACAGCGGGGTGGCGGCGGCCCAGGCCTGCGGCGAGCAGGAGGCCGGGTAGGCGACCGGCTCGGGATAGTCGTCGCGCGCGAAGCCGCAGAACAGTTCGGGCAGCCGGCCGCCCACGTGCGAGGCCGCGTCGAACAGGCCCGTGACGATGCGGTTCGCCTCGTCGACGAAGCCGTAGCGCATGAGCCCGGCGGCGATGATCGCGTTGTCGTGGGGCCAGACGGAGCCGTTGTGGTAGCTCGCGGGGTTGTACGCGCCCATGTCGGTGGCGAGCGTCCGCACGCCCCAGCCCGAGAACAGCTCGGGTGAGAGCAGGTGGGCGGCGACCTGGGCGGCCTTGTCGTCGTCGACGATGCCGCTCCACAGGCAGTGGCCCATGTTCGACGCGCACGCGTCGACGGGTCGCTTGTCGCGGTCGAGCGCGAGGGCGAAGTAGCCGCGGTCGGGCAGCCAGAACGCCTCGTTGAACGCCTGCTTCAGGTCGGCCGCGCGGCGGTCCCACACCGCAGCGGATGCCTCGTCGCCGCGCATGCGGGCGAGCAGGGCGCGCGCGACGAACGCCGAGTACACGTACCCCTGCACCTCGCACAGCGCGATCGGGGCGACGGCCAGGGTGCCGTCGGCGAAGGTGATGCCGTCCCACGAGTCCTTCCAGCCCTGATTCACGAGCCCGTGGTCGTTGAGCCGGGCGTACTCGACGAACCCGTCGCCGTCGCGGTCGCCGTAGCGGTCGATCCACTCGAGCGCGCGGTCGGCGGCGTCGATCAGTCCGTCGGCGTCCTGGGGCAGCCCGCCCCAGCGTGCGAGCTCGCCCAGCACGGTGACGAACAGCGGGGTCGCGTCGGCGGTGCCGTAGTAGACCGAGCCGCCGCCGAGGGCGAGGTTCGTGGTGGCGCCCAGGCGCACCTCGTGCAGGATCCGCCCGCGCTGCTCCTCGGAGGCCGCGTCCTCGCGCGTGCCCTGCAGGCTCGCGAGGGTCTGCAGGGTCCCGAGCGCGAGCGACGGGTCGAGCGCCAGCGACATGTACGAGGTCAGCAGCGAGTCGCGGCCGAACAACGCCATGAACCACGGCACCCCGGCCGCGACCACGGGCCGGTCGAGGTGGGCGGGATCGAAGATGCGCAGCGCGCCGAGGTCGCGCCGGCTCTGGCGGATGACCCGCTCCACGGTGCCGTCCTCGAGCGTCGACACCGGGGAGTCGGACTGCCAGGCCAGGAACCGGCGTTCGGGCTCCGGGTCCGCCGCGTCGACGTGGGGCGCGGCATCCGAGCCGACGGCGTACTCGGGCACCACGCGCAGCGTGCGGGACAGCGTGCCGCGCGGGGGGAGCACGACCTCGAGTCCGAGTCGGTCGCCGCGGAAGGCGGTGCCGTCGGACGCGAGGAGCAGGTGGCACCTGCCGTCGCCCTCGTCTCCTGCGGGGCCGAGGCGGTACCGCCCGGACTCCTCCTCGAGCACGGGGTGCGGGTGTCGGCCGACGCGACCTTCCTTGACCTCGAAGATGTCGGCGAAGTCGGCCTCGAACACGACCTCGAGGCGCACCGGCATCGGGTCGCGCGAGTAGCTGCGCAACGTGATCGTCTCGACGAGGTCGGTGCCGATACGCCGATCCCGCTCGACGGTGAGGGGGGTGTCGGCGCGGCCGGGCACGTGACCGGCGCGGCCGACGAACACGGCGCGGAACGGTTCGGGCGACAGCGACGAGAGGGGCTCCACGGGGGAGCCGTCGACGAGGAGGGTGAGCCGGGAGACGACGCGGGTGTCGCGGAAGAACGCGCCCTGCGGCAGGTCGGGTACGACGTCGCCGTTCGGCCCGGAGACGCAGAAGGACGTGCCTTCCACGATCGTCACGGCGCCCGGCCCCGCCGTATTCGCGAGCGTGTCCGCGTTCCAGCCCGTCATCGTCCACCGCCTTCCCGGTCGGCCCGGGAGGCGCTCCGCTCAGGGCCCCGGGTCCGACCGAGGTCACGGTAAGCCGCCCCGGCGCTCGCCGGGAGGGGATTGACGACGGCGTTCGACGCGTGCTCAGGCGGCCGGCGGCCGCGAAGCGACCGGCAGATGGGCTGTGGGGATCCGCGTGCCCGCGCGGTCGAGGACCGCGGAAGTGAGCGACAGCCCGCCCTGGCTGTTGGCGGCCATCATGAGGCGATCGAGCCACACCTTGTCGCGAGCGATACGCGCGCCGGTGTCGAACTCGGCACGGACGAAGGTGACCGGTGTCACGAACACGCGCTGCTCCTGCCCGTACTCGTCCGACCAGGTGAGCACGACCGGCTCGTGGCGCCGAAGCTTGGCGATCATCACAGTGAAGACGTGGTCGAGCAGCTCGTCCTCGACGCTGACGGCGCCCACGCCCTCCAGATGCAGTGCACCCATGTCATCGTCTCCGATCCTCACAAGGATCGTTGGCTCACCCCCGGGATCGGGTGCGGTATCCGAACAGCCCCTCTGCGGCGACGGTATCCCCGTTTCCCGGCGTCGCCCCCGAATGAGGGACAGTTGGTGCGATTTGCGAACACCGGAGTGCGGAATCCGGATCATGGATCTCAGGGGACCGCGGAGAGGAGGTCGTCGTGGCCGGGATCCACCTGCGCTTCACGACGATCGACGTCGACGCCGCCGAGGCGCAGCTCCGGCTCGCCTACCCATCCGTCCGGTTCGGACGCCGGCCCGGCGACGAGCCGTTCATCATGGAGCAGCGCTTCGACGGCGACCACGCGTTCAACCTGACCCGCATGCACTTCGCACTCCCCTCGACCGCGACCGTGGACGATACCGGCGGGATGCTGGTGCTCCGTACGCGCGAGCGTCCGCTGGAGGTGACCAGTGGACGCCGTGCGGTCGTCACCGAGCGCCCCGTCGTGCTCGCGCCTGAGGGGCCCGTCACCTCCTCCTGGCAGCGCAGCGACGTCGACGCGCTGCTGGTGCCGATGGACGTGTACCGCCGGTTCGTCTCGCGGCGGGTGCGCTCCGACGGCGGCCCGGCGTACGGCCACCTCGTCCAGGCTCCGTCGCCGGAGCTCGCCGCCCGCTGGGACCGGTTCCTCGACTACCTCGCCGACGGCTTCTTCCGTACGGACGCGTTCGACAACGACCTCATCCGGGCGACGACCGAGGAGCTGTGCGTGACCATGATGCTCGCCTCGTTCTTCCCCGACGGCGCGCACCGGCCGGTCGACGGCCGAGGGGCGATGCCCGACAGCGTGCACCGGGCGCTGGCGTACATCGACGACCATGCGCCGGAACCCATCACGATCGGCGACATCGCCGACGCGGGGCGTCTCTCGACGCGGGGGTTGCAGGCCGCATTCCGCCGGCACCTCGACACGACGCCGCTCGAGCGGCTGCGCGCGGTGCGGTTGAACGGAGCGCGTCGCGCGCTCCTCGACCCGGCAGACGATGTGACGGTGGCCTCCGTGGCCGCTGCGTGGGGATTCACGCACCAGGGCCGATTCGCGGGCGGGTACCGGGAGCTGTTCGGCGAGACGCCGAGCCGAACGCTGATCCGCGCACGCTCCTGACGCCGGGTGGTCATGCGAGGTCACCGGACGTCACGAGGGAATACCCCTCCGACGACTCGCGAGCACATGCGGCGACACGCCATGACGAATTCTCTCTTCGCGTGAAGTGCCCGATTGCAGGCCCCGCGAACGCCTCCATATCGTCGGTCCGACCACCGCGGCGACCCGCCCGCGGCGGCCACACCGACCTGAGAGGAGCACGCGATGCCTGCACTCGACGTGCGGTTCGTCGACCCCGACGACGCCCTCGCCAAGCCGCTCATCGCCGACCTCGCCCGCGAGTACGACGAGCGCTACGGCGACATCTTCGGCGAACCCGCGAGCGCCGAGCTCGAGCGCTACCCGACGGCCGAGTTCGCACCGCCGTTCGGCGCGTTCGTCGTGCTCCTCGACGCCGGCGAACCCGTCTCGGGCGGCGCGTTCAAGCGCTACGACCAGACGACCGCCGAGCTGAAGCGCATCTGGACGCGCGCCGACCGGCGGGGCGAGGGCCTCGCCCGGATCGTGGTCGCCGAGCTCGAGGCCGAGGCCCTTCGCCGCGGCTACACCGACGTCTACCTGACCACCGGGCCGCGCCAGCCCGAGGCGGTGCGGCTGTACCTGGCCCTCGGCTACACGCCGCAGTTCGACCCCGCCCACTACGGCGAGGTGCTCGACGCGCACGCGTTCACGAAGTCGCTCGTGACCGAGGGGGTTCCGGCGTGAGCCGGGCGGCAGGCGCCGACGTGGTCGCTTCCGCCGAAGCCGCGGCGGTCGCTGGACAGGTCGCGAGCCCGACGGCAGCGGCCGCCGCCGCGACCGGCCCGGAAGCCAGCCCGGAACGCCCCGCCGCCGGCGGCGTTCCGCCGGCGCCCGGCGCCGACGCGCCGCACGGCACGAAGGTCGTCCCGGTCAAGCACTGGGGCCGCTGGGTCGCCTCGGTGCTCGTCGCGTTCGTGATCCTGCAGTTCCTCTGGTCGCTCGCCTCGAACCCGAAGTGGCAGTGGGACGTCTTCGCCGAGTACTTCCTGGCGCCCTCGGTGCTCCAGTCGCTCGTGCTCACGCTGCAGCTCACCGTCATCTCCGGCGTCATCGGGTTCGCCCTCGGCGCGGTGCTCGCGGTGTTCCGCCTGTCGAAGTCGCCGCTGCTGAACGCCGCGGCGTGGTGGTACATCTGGTTCTTCCGGTCCGTGCCGCTCGTCGTGCAGATCCTCGTCTGGTACAACCTCGGCTACCTCTACCCGACGCTCGGGCTCGGCACCCCGTTCACGACCGACTTCTGGCTCGTCGAGTTCCCGACCACGACGCTGCTCAGCGCCTTCGCGGCGGCGACGATCGGCCTGTCGCTGCACCAGGCGGCGTACTCGGCCGAGATCATCCGGGCCGGCATCCTCTCGGTCGACCAGGGCCAGCTCGAGGCGGCCGCGGCGCTCGGCCTGCCCCGACGCATCCGCTTCTTCCGCGTGACGCTGCCGCAGGCGGCGCGCGCGATCGTGCCGAACGCGTTCAATGAGATCATCGGCCTCGTGAAGGGCACCTCGGTGGTGTTCATCGTCGCGCTGCCTGAGCTGTTCTACACCGTCCAGGTGATCTACAACCGCAACCAGCGGGTCATCCCGCTGCTGCTCGTCGCGGTCGTCTGGTACGCGATCATCACGACGGTCCTGTCGATCGCCCAGTACTACGTCGAGCGCCGCTTCGCGCGCGGCGCGCTGCGCGAGCTGCCGCCGACGCCGCTCCAGCGGTCGCGCCGGTGGATCGCGGAGCAGTGGCGTCGCCTGGGCGACGACGGCCCGTCGGATGCCCCGCCCGGGCCCTCGGGCCCGCCCCGACCCGTCGTCGCGGGTGCGTCGAGCCGCCAGTCCGACCAGACCCGAACCGGAGGTGCCGCATGAGCGCCCAGACCAGCGTCCAGGCGGCCGCGCCGACCCTCGCCCCGTCGTTCGACGAGCAGTTCGTGCCCACGCGGCGGACCGCCACCGTCGGCCGCGTCGAGATCACCGACGTCTCGAAGTCGTACGGACCGCACACCGTGCTGCGCGACGTGTCGCTCGCCATCGAGCCAGGGGAGGTCGTCGTACTCATCGGCCCGTCGGGCTCGGGCAAGTCGACCCTGCTGCGCACGATCAACCACCTCGAGACCGTCGACCGCGGCTCGATCACGGTCGACGGCCAGTACATCGGGTACGAGCTGAAGGGCGACCGGCTGCACGAGCTGCGCGAGGCCGAGATCCTGCGCCGCCGCACCCAGGTCGGGCTGGTGTTCCAGAACTTCAACCTCTTCCCGCACCTCACCGCCCTCGAGAACATCGTCGAGGCGCCCATCGCGCTCCGCCGCCAGGGCAGGGCCGAGGCGCGCGAGCTCGCGAAGGCCCTGCTCGCCCGCGTCGGCCTCGCCGACAAGGCCGACCACTACCCGCGCCAGCTCTCCGGCGGCCAGCAGCAGCGCGTCGCCATCGCGCGCGCGCTCGCCCTCTCGCCGAAGGTGCTGCTCTTCGACGAGCCGACCAGCGCGCTCGACCCGGAGCTCGTCGGCGAGGTGCTCGACGTCATCCGCGGCCTCGCCCGCGACGGCACCACGCTCGTGGTCGTCACCCACGAGATCGGCTTCGCCCGCGAGGTCGCCGACCGCGTCGTCTTCCTCGACCACGGCGAGATCGTCGAGCAGGGCACGCCCGCGCAGGTGCTGCTCAACCCGAAGCAGCCGCGCACCAGAGACTTCCTCGCGAAGGTGCTCTAGCACCGGCGCACCACACGCTCGCGAGGAGCGTACCCGGCGCCGCACCGCCATGCGGCACCGGGTGATCCGAGACACCGACCCGGTGCTCGGACACGAACACATCGACGCAACACACCACAGGAGAGTCCCTCATGGCAATCAACAAGAAGCAGGTCGGGGTGATCGTCGCGGGCGTCGCGGCACTCGCCCTCGTCGGCGGCGGCATCTGGTGGGCCGTCGGCTCATCGGGCGACTCGGCCGCGGCCGACAGCGAGGCATCCGGCACCGAGGAGCAGGTCGCAGCAGCCACGCAGTTCGACCTCACCTCGCAGAACGCGGCGGACCGACCCACGATCGAGCCCGTCGCGGCCGCCGTGGAGGCCCTCGAGGCCAGCGGCTTCCAGCCGATCGAGGCCGGCAAGCTGACCGTGGCGATCTCGCCGTTCGCCGCGCCGCTCGGCGTGCTCGCGTCCGACGACGACGCCACCGTCATCGGCACCGAGGCGGACTTCGGCTCGCTCATCGCCGACGGCCTCGGCCTCGAGTACAACCCCGTCGCCGTGAACTGGGCCGACTGGCCCCTCGGCATCCAGTCGGGCAAGTACGACCTCATCGCCTCCAACGTGACCGTCACCGAGGAGCGCAAGGACCTCTACGACTTCGCGAGCTACCGCGAGGACCTGCTCGGCTTCTACGTCCGCGCCGACAGCGACATCGCGAAGATCGACGGGGCAGCGGACATCTCGGGCCTGAAGATCGTCGTCGGCTCGGGCACGAACCAGGAGAAGATCCTCCTCGCCTGGAACGAGGAGCTCGAGGCCGACGGCGAGAAGCCGGCCGAACTCCTCTACTTCGACGACCAGGCCGCGGGCGACCTCGCCCTCACGTCCGGCCGCGCCGACGCGAGCTTCGGCCCGAACGCGACCGCCGCGTACAAGGCTGCGACGACCGGCGAGACCAAGCTCGTCGGCACCCTGAACGGCGGCTGGCCCGAGACCGCGCCGATCGCCGCCGGCACCGCCAAGGGCAACGGCCTCATCGAGCCCGTGCAGCTCGTGCTCCAGTCGATCATCGACGACGGCACCTACGCCGAGGTGCTCGAGCGCTGGGCGCTCACCTCGGAGGCCGTCGAGACCTCCGAGATCAACCCGCCGGGCCTGCCGCGCCCGTAGGGCACGTCACGACCCGTGCGCAGGCGGATGCCTCGCGGCCGACCCGGCCGTGGGGCATCCGCCGTCGGCGTCCCAGGAACGGAAGGACCCCATGACCCTCACCGCCACCGACCGCATCTCGCCCGAGGCCCGGGCGCTCGGCGAGTTCCTCAGGGCCCACCGGGAGCACACCCCGCCCGAGCGCGTCGGGCTGCCGACGACGTCGCGCCGCCGCACGCCCGGGCTCCGCCGCGAGGAGGTCGCGACCGTCGCCGGCGTCGGCGTCGCCTGGTACACCTGGCTCGAACAGGGGCGCGTCAGCGCCTCGCGCCAGGTGCTCGCCTCGATCGGGCGCGCCCTCCAACTGTCCGACGGGGCGTTCGACTACCTGCTGTCGCTCGGCGGCTACGCCACCCCGGCGACCCCGCCCAGGACCGAGGCGGATGCCGCTGCGCTCGCGTTCATCGTCGAGGACTGGCAGCACGGACCCGCCTTCGCCGTCGACGGCTGGTTCGACCTGCTCGCCTGGAACCGCGCCTTCACGGGACTCTGGGGCGACCCGCTCGGCCTGCCGGTCGACGAGCGGAACCTCGTCCTGCTGCTGGCCGACCCCCGGCGCTCCGAGGCGCTGCTCGGGGCGGAGCGGCTCGACGTGCTCCGCCGCCACCTCGGGCATTTCCGCTCGCAGACCGCCGTGCACCAGGGGCATCCTCGCCTCCGACGGCTCTACGCGACGCTGCACGAGGTCGCGCCCGACCTGGCCGACTGGTGGGTCTGCCAGAGCATGGACGTGCTGACCGACCACGACGTGACCTATCGCGTCGGCGGAGACTCCGCGACCGCCTGGCAGTCGGCCCTGCGACTCGGCGGCGGCGAGCTCGTCGTCCTGCAGCGCGGCCGGACGCCGCGCGACCGGGCGCTGCTCACCGGCCGGGCGACCGGCGGGCCGCGCGACGTCGTGCCGTACCGGGACCGCATCCGGACCGCTCCGCAGCTCGTCGAGGCCTCCTGATCGGGTGGCACGGCGGCCGGGCGCACGCGCCCAGCCTGTGACCGCGGATCACCGTATGAACCGGGAACTGGCTGCCCCGGAGCACCCGCCGAAGACTGGGACCTCGTACGCGCCCCCGTTCGAGAGGACCCCCATGCCCGCTCCATCCGCCCGCCCGCCCGGGCGAATCGTCCGCCGCGCCGCCGCCGTCGCGCTCGCCGCCGCGTGCGCCCTCGCCGCGACCTCGTGCGCGACGCCGACCGAGGGCGCCGCCGCCGGCGGCGACCCCGTCGACGGCGGCTCGCTCGCCATCGGCCTCGGCACCGTCATCGACTGCTTCGACCCCCAGGTCAGCCCTGCCGGCATCACCGCCGCCGTCCTGCGGAACGTCTACGACTCGCTCGTCGCACAGAACCCCGACGGCAGCTTCTCGCCGTGGCTCGCCTCGTCGTGGGAGGTCTCCGACGACGGGTTGACCTACACCTTCGAGCTCCGCGACGACGTGACGTTCCACGACGGCACTCCGTTCGACGCCGAGGCCGTGAAGGCCAACCTCGACCGCATCGTCGATCCCGCCACGGCATCGCAGTACGCGGGCGCCCTCATCGCCCCGTACCGCGAGACCGAGATCCTCGACGACCACGCGGTCGCCGTGCACCTCGACTCGCCCTACAGCCCGTTCCTCTCCGCGGTCGCGAGCACCAACCTCGGCTTCCACTCGCCCGCCTCCATCGCGGAGTACGGCGACGACCTCTGCCAGGGCGGTCCGGCGCAGGTCGGCACCGGGCCGTTCGAGTTCGCCTCCGTGCAGGACGGCGAGGGCTTCCGCTTCACCCGCAACGACGCCTACGACTGGGCGCCCGACGGGGCCGCCCACGACGGGCCGGCGCACCTCGCCGAGGTCGACTACCGGTTCCTCACCGAGAGCTCGGTGCGCCTCGGCGCGCTGACCAGCGGAGAGGTCGGCTTCATCGACCAGGTCGCGACCACCGACCTCGCGACGGTCGAGGCGACGCCCGGCATCGTGCTGGAGAGCGCCGACCCGACCGGCATCCCGTACACCTACTTCCTGAACACCTCGCACCCGCCCTTCGACGACGAACGCGCCCGACGGGCCATCCAGGAGGGCGTCGACTTCGACGCGATCACCGAGGCGATCTTCCAGGGCGCGTACGCGCCAGCGACCGCCCCGCTCAACCCGGCGACGTTCGCCGCGCACCCGGACCTCGGCGACGCCTGGGACTACGACCCCGATGGCGCAGCCGACCTGCTCGCCGAACTCGGCTACACCGAGCGCGACGCCGACGGCTACCTCGAGAAGGACGGCGAGCGGCTCAGCATCGAGTTGATCTACGACCCGACCTACCAGCGGCCCGAGCGCATCACGTACGACACCGCCGTGCAGGAGGCGCTCCGAACGCTCGGCATCGAGCTCGTCATCACGCCGATCGGCGACGGCACCTACATCGACGTGCGCAACACCGGCGCCTACGACGTGGTCGCCTTCGCCTGGTCGGGCGCCGACCCCGACGTGCTGCGCACCATCTACGGCTCCGACCAGCAACTCGCCGACGGCGGCGGGAACGGCTCGCACGCGACCGACCCGGAGCTCGACGCGCTGCTGGCCGACGGCATCCTCGAGACCGACCCGGCGGCCCGTGAGCCGATCTACCGGTCGGCGCAGGAGCTGATCATCGATCGCGTGTACGGGATCCCCGCCTACGGCGCTCCCGTGCTCACCGCCCACGCCGACGGCGTGCAGGGCCTCTCGTACGGCACCGCCGTGCTGCCCGGCCTCTACGACGCATGGACACCGCTCGACTGACGAGCGCCGGCCGCCTCCTCGCATGGGGCGGCCGGCGCCTCGCCGGGCTCGTCGCCGTCGCGTGGGCGGCGGCCACCCTCTCCTTCCTCGCGCTCGAACTGCTGCCCGGTGACCCGGTCGACGCGCTGCTCGGACCGAACGTCGGCGCGACCCCGCAACTCCGGGCGACCATCCGCGAGCAGCTCGGGCTCGACGAACCGCTGCCCGTCAGGTACCTCGGATTCCTCGCGCGGCTGGCGGTGCTCGACCTCGGCCGTTCGTATCGGCTCGGCCGGCCCGTGGCCGACGTGATCGGCGAGAAGCTCCCGCCGACGCTCGAGCTGGCCGCAGGCGCCTCGGTCGTGGTGGCGGTGCTCGCCCTCGTGCTGACGATCGCGGGCGGCGCCGCGCGGCCGGCCGGGCGCCGGGTCGTCTCGACCATCGCACTCGTCGGCAGCTCGACGCCCGCGTTCTGGGTCGGCCTGCTGCTGCTCAGCGTCTTCTCGTTCCAGCTCCGCCTCCTGCCGGCCACCGGGTCGGGGTCGCCCTCGGCGCTCGTGCTGCCGGCGATCACCCTCGGGCTGCCCATCGGCTGCGTGCTCGGCCAGGTGATGCTCCGGTCGCTCGAGGACGCGGAGCGCCGCCCGTTCTGGCTGAGCGTCCGAGCGCGCGGACGGTCGCGGTTCGGCGCGGTCGCCCGGCACGGCCTGCGTCACGCCGCCATCCCGGCGACCACCCTCGCCGGGTGGGCGGTCGCGGGCTTCGTCGGCGGCGCCGTGCTCGTCGAGACGGTGTTCGCCCGCGCCGGGCTCGGCCGGGCGCTCGTCGATGCCGTCGTGACGCGCGACGTGCCCGTCATCACCGGCATCGTCCTGGTCTCGGCCATCGCGTTCGCCGTCGCGACCACGGCCGTCGAGGCGCTCGCCCCGATCGTCGACCCGCGGCTGCGCCGTGACCGCGACGGCGGGCGTCGCCGACCGGACGGCCGGCCCCTCGCACCAGCCCAGGAGGTGACCGCGTGACCGCCGTGACCGCCGGGATCGACCGAGCGCGCGCCGGTGCGCTCGTTCCCGCGACGCGGATCGGCACCGTCACGGCGGTGGCCGTGCTCGGCGTCTTCCTCGTCGCCGCGGTCGCGCCCGGCGTGTTCACCCCCGTCGATCCGGCCCGCACGGACCTCGCCGCCGTGCTCCGACCCCCGAGCGCGACGCACGTGCTCGGCACCGACGAGCTCGGTCGCGACCTGCTCGCCCGCCTCGTGCACGGCACCGGTCCGTCCCTCGCCATCGGCGTGGGGGCGACGATCGTCGGCCTCCTGCTCGGGCTCGTCGTCGCGGGGGCGGCGCTCCTCGGCCCGCGGTGGCTCGACGACCTCCTCATGCGCGTCACCGACGTCGGCCTGGCCTTCCCCGAGATCCTGCTGGCGCTGCTCGTGATCGCCGTCCTCGGTCCCGGCCCGGTCAATGCGGCCGTCGCGATCGGGGTCGGATCGGCGCCCGGGTTCGCCCGGCTGCTTCGGGCGCGGGCTCGCGTCGTGCAGACGTCGTTGTTCGTCGAGGCCGCGACGGGGTTCGGGGTGCGTCCCGTGGTCGCGACCCTCCGGCACGTCGTGCCGAACGCGGTCGGCCCGGTCGTGGTGCTCGCCACGATCAGCGCCGGCACGAACATCATCATCGCGGCCGGCCTCAGCTTCCTCGGGTTCGGCGCGGCCCCGCCCGCGGCGGAATGGGGGCTCACGCTCGCGCAGGGCCGGAACGTCATCGGCGCGGCGTGGTGGGTCGCCCTGTTCCCGGGCCTGGCGATCACGGTCGTCGTGCTCGCGGTGACCGCCGTCGGCCGGGCACTCGAACGACGGCTCGGCGGGGAGGTGGAGCGGTGAGCGACCTGGCCCGACTCAGGATGCCCGGCCGGCCGCGAGTCCACGCGACCGGCACGGTCCACGCGACCGGCGTAGCCCACGCGACCGGCGCGGCCCACCGGGCCGGCCCGGGCCTGGTCGTCCGCGACCTGCGCGTGCGATACGGCGGCGCGGCCGTGGACGCGGTCTCCGACGTCTCGCTGGCGGTCGCCGCGGGCGAGTGCCTGGCCGTGGTCGGGGCATCCGGCTCGGGCAAGTCGACGCTCGCGAAGGCCGTGCTCGGCCTGCTGGAGGCGGACGCGACCGTGACCGCCGCCGAGCATCGGCTCGCCGGCCTCGACGTCCGGGCCATCCGCGAACGCGACTGGAACCGGGTCAGGGGTCGCCTCGCCGGCTTCGTCCTGCAGGACGCCCTCAGCTCGCTCGACCCGTTGCGGCCGATCGGGCTGGAGATCGTGGATTCGGCCCGGGCCCACGGCCGGGTCGCCCGTCGCGACCGGGTCGCCCTCGCGACGCGACTGCTCGGCGCCGCGCACGCGGGCGAACTCGCGACGAGGCTCGGTGACCGACCCCACGAACTGTCGGGCGGGCAGCGCCAGCGGGCGCTCATCGCGTCGGCCCTCGCGGCGGACCCGCCCGTGCTCGTCGCAGACGAGCCGAGCGCATCGCTCGACCTGGCGGCCCGCGACGGCGTCCTCCGGCTCCTCGCTGAGCGGCGGGATGCCGGCGGCGCGGTCCTCCTCATCACCCACGACCTCGCGGCCGTCCAGGCGATCGCCGACCGGGTGGTCGTGATGGATGCCGGGCGCATCGTGGAGTCCGGCTCGGCCGGCGACCTGCTCCTGGCGCCCGGGCATCCGGCGACGGCGGCACTGGCCGACGCGGTGCGGCCGGTCCGCCGGCGCGCGGCACCTCCCGTTCCCGGCCCGAAGGTGCTCGAATTCGACGGCGTCTCGTTCGCGCACCCCGGCGGCGCGGCCGGGGTCGTCGACCTCGCCTTCTCGATCGCGGCCGGCGAGGCGGTCGGCATCGTCGGGCCGTCGGGTGCGGGCAAAAGCACGATCGCCCGGCTCGCACTCGGGTACGCCGAACCCGACGCGGGCGCGGTGCGCCTGCTGGGCGGTGCGTGGTCGGGGCTACCGGAATCGGCGCGCCGGCCCCGCCGGAGCCGCATCCAGCTCGTGCACCAGGACACGGTCGACCCGTTCGACCCGCGGTGGACCGTGCGCCGGCTCCTCGACGAGGCGTCGGCCGCGGCCGGCGCGCCGCGGGCCGACCGGGCGGGCCGTCGCGACGACCTGCTGGGCCGGGTCGGACTGCCGCCCGGCCTGGCGGATCGCCGGCCGTCGCAGCTCTCGGGCGGCCAGCGGCAGCGGCTCGCCCTCGCCCGAGCGCTGGCGACCGAGCCCGACGTCCTCGTCTGCGACGAGGCCGTCTCGGCCCTGGACTCCGTCAACCGGGCGGCGATCCTGCGCCTCCTGGACCGCCTCCGGCGGGAGACCGGCGTGGCGATCCTGTTCATCTCGCACGACCCGGCGGCGGTCGAGGCGCTCTGCTCCCGGGTCCTCGAGGTCCGGTCGGGGCGGATCGTCCCGTCGTCGGTCGGATGACCGCACCATTCCCCCTGAATCACGAAATGAGGATCGCCCCATGCCCATCGAACTCGTCGGCGGCGTGCTCTCCGCTCCGGTCGTCGGAGACGACCTGGCCGAGCGCCGCGCCCGCAACTTCACCCCCGACCCGCGAGCACGCGAGGTCGAGCCGGCGCACATCGCCTGGCAGGCCCGGCTCGATGAGGCCGACGGCTACGACCGCGCACTCGTGCACCTGTACAGCGCGTGGGCCGATCCCGCCCTCGTCGGCGCCTGGGCGGCGGCGGCGACCGAGCGCATCGGCATCACGTTCGCGCACCGGCCGGGCGTCACGGAGCCGACTGTCGCGGCACGCCAGTTCGCCACGCTCGACCGCCTGTCGGGCGGCCGGGCGGGCGCGCACATCGTGATCGGGTCGTCCGACGAGGACGTCCGCCGCGACGGCGACCGGCTCGGCAAGCGCGAGCGCTACCGGCGGGCGGGGGAGTACCTCGAGGTGTTCACCCGGGCGCTCGTCAGCGAGGAGCCGTTCGACCACGAAGGCGAGTTCTACCGGGTCGAGGACGCGTGGACCGGCTTCCGCCCGGCCGCGGCCCCCCGCCCGCCGATCTCCGTCGGGGGGTCGTCACCGGAGGCGAAGGCGTTGGCCGCCCGATACGCCGACGTGTACGCGGGCACCTATCCGACGCCGGAGGCGGCGGCCGCGGTCGTCGCCGAGGTCGACGGGCTGGCTGCCGCGCACGGCCGCCGGCTCGGCTACTGGAAGCAGTTCTTCGTGCACGTCGCCGACACCGATCGGGAAGCCGTCGACGGTGCGGCCGAGCTCCGTGCCCGGGCGCACGAGGTCGTCGCCGGCACGCCGGCGGAGGTGCTCGCGGCCTCGGCGCAGTTCGCGCGAGCGCGGGAGCGCGACCTGGCGTCGGAGCACGACCTGCGCGCCGCCGGCGCCGCATACGTCGACCGGGTGTTCGACGGGCTGCTGGTGGGGTCGGTCGGCCGCGTCGCCGAGGCCGTCGACGCCTACCGGCGGGTGGGGGTCGAGACGCTGCACGTGGTCGGGCTCATCGAGTCGGAGGAGGATCGCCGGGTGCGGCGGAGCCTCGTCGAGGAGGTGCGCCGGCAGGCGGCGTGACCGCTCGGACCCCGGGGAGCGCGGGTGGGCCGGGTGCGTGCGACCCGGCCCATCCGGATCAGACCCGGGCGAACCGCCCCAGCCGGAACACCTCCGGTGCCGCGCGCCCCTCGGCGAGATCGGCGAGCACGCGCCCGATCGCGGGCGTGAACTTGAACCCGTGCCCCGAGAACCCCGCGCCCACCACGACCGGGCCGACCGCGTCGAGGAGGAACACCGAGTCGGGCGTCGTCGTGTACGTGCAGCTGATCGCGACCGCCCGGTCGGCGTCGGCGCCGGGGATCCACTCGCGCACGTACCGGCGGAGCGCGGCGAGCTGCACCGGCTCGGCGGCGTAGTCGCGCGCGTCGGGGTCGATCACGGGGCCGACGCCGTGCCAGCCCGCCTTCACGCCCTCGCCGGGCGTCTCCATGCCGTAGACCCCCGAGTACCACCAGTCGTCGCCGGGTCCCGGCCGGTGGTTGAACCCGGGCCACTCGAACGACGCGTCGAGCACGGCGAAATGCGCGGGCTGCTCTTGCGTGACCACCAGCGGCGGCAGCGGCACGATGCCGCCGAGGAGCTTCGCGGTCCAGGCGCCGGCGGCCACGACGACGCGCCGGGCGGTCATGGGCCCGTCGTCGGTGGTCACCTCGACGAGGTCGTCGTCGAGCACGCGGATGCCCCGCACCGGCGTCTCGTGGCGGATCTCCGCGCCCCGCGCGGCGGCGGCCTGCTGCAGGGCGCGCACCGAGGCATCCGCGTGGAGCCGCCCGGCGCTCGGGGTGTGCAGCACCCGCGTGGTGAAGCGCAGCCCCGGCCAGCGGCGCGCCGCCTCCTCGGGTGGCAGGAACGCGCTGGGGATGCCTGCGGCGCCGAGCGCCGCGTGCACCTCATCGAGCCGCGGGTGGTCGCCGTGGTTGACGATGCCGACCCGGTCGAGCAGCCGCGCGCCGGTCTCGTGCTCCAGCTCGCGCCAGCGCAGCTCCGCCTCGACGAGGAGGGCGACGTGGGCGGGCTCGGCGTACGCGACGTTGAAGTTGCGGGATGCCCCGTGCGAGGCGCCGTGCACGTGGCCGGGTGCGAACCGCTCGAGCAGGGTCACCTGCCGGCCGCGGCTCGCGAGCTCCCAGGCCGCGGCCGAGCCCATCGCCCCGCCGCCGACCACGACGACGTCGAGGTCGGTCACGAGGCGAGCGCGATCGGCTCGCGGGGCACGTCGATGCTGAAGGCGAGCAGCCGGAACCGGCGGCCGCCGTCGTCGATCTCGCGCTCGCGTTCGTGCAGCCTGGCGAAGCCGAGGCGCTCGTAGAGACGGTGCGCCCCGGTCATCTGCGGTCCGCTGTTCATCACGACCCGGTCGAGGCCGCGCAGGCGCGCCAACTCGATGACATGCCCGGTGAGCACTGCGCCGATGCCGCGGCCGCGCGCGGCCGGGTCGACCCCGAGGAGCCGGAAGTCGAGCTCGCCCGGTTCGGCGAGCGGCGAGATGGTCGCATCGCGCCGCGGCGTCGCCACGGTGCCGAGCAGCCGTCCGGTCGCGGCGTCGAGTGCGACCCACACCTGGTGGTCGCGGGCGCGTTCGCCGACGGCGAGGATCGAGGCGCGGTACTCGGCCGACAGGTCGTAGTCGTGCTCGTACGCGCGGAGCGAGAGCGCGGCGGCCTCCTCGACCTCCGCGTCGCGGACGAGGCGGACGACCACGTCGGCGCGCTGCCGGATCGGCAGGCGATAGGCGACGTGCTCGATGCCACCGGTGGTTGAGCCGGTCGAACCCGCATCGGTGGTTGAGCCTGTCGAAACCACAGCATCGGCGCCCGCGAACCGCCGGTAGCCCAACCGCTCGTACAGCCGCTGCGCCGCGGTGTTCCGGCTTCCCGTGTCGAGCACGACGGCCCTCGCGCCCCACGCGTGCGCCTCCTCCTGCGCGGCGAGCGCGAGCCGCCGGCCGAGCCCGGCGCCCTGCACGGCCGGCTCGACGGCCAGGAGCCGGAGCTCGGCCTCGTCGCCGGTCGCGAGCCGCGCCTGCGGCGTGCCCGCGCGCACCAGGCTGACGGTGCCGACGAGTCGGCCGTCGACCTCCGCGACGAGCACCGTGCCCGAGGCATCCCGGCCGGCGACGTCGCGCACGAACGCGCGCCGCTCGGGGCTCACCGCGAGGTGGCCGTACGCGCCGGCGGCGAACGCCCGCTCGGTGAGGTCGGCGACCGCCGGCGACTCGTCGGCGCGGGCCGGCCGGATCCCCGCGCGGACGCCGACCAAGGGCGATGCCGTCATCGGGCCGCCGCCGTGGTCGCGGGCCGGGCGGCATGGCCGGTGGCCTCGACGGCGGCTGCGGCATCCGGCTGCGCGCCGCCGGCGAACGCGGGGCGATCGGCGTAGGGGTCGCCCGGCCCCCACAGCGTGGTGGGGAACTCGCGCCGCAGGGCCGGGAACACCTCGCCGGCCAGCCGCTCGAGCTGTTCGTGCTGCTGCTCGATCGGCAGCGTCGTCGGCAGGCTCACCGACTGCACGTCGTGGCCGAGCGCCTCGTGAAAGCGCCCGATCTTGTCGACGACCTGCTGCGGGCTGCCGACGAGGGCCGGGCCCTCGGCGATGGCGTGGTCGATGTCGCGGAACGGCGAGTTGTTGCCCGGCACGTTCGTCGCGGCGACGAGCGCCTCGTAGACCGGGCCGTAGAGCCGCTTCGCCTCCTGCGTGGTGTCGGCGATGAACAGCGCGCCGGCTCCGGCACCCACGTACGCGAAGCGCGGGTCGTGTCCGTGCCGGGCGACCTCGTCGCGGTAGTGGCGCACGAGCACCGCGTAGTTCCGCAGCGGCTGGATCGCGTTCGCCGAGAACAGCGGGTCGCCCCACCTCGCAGCCAGCGCCGCAGATGCCAGCGTCGTCGCCGACCCGTGCCACACGCGGGGCGCGCCGGCGTACGGGCGGGGCAGGGTCGTCGTGCCGCGCTGCGCGCGCGTGTACGGCGTGGCGTCCCAGTCGACCTCGGTCTCGCGCCAGAGGCGGCGGAGCAGCGCGTACTTGTCGGCGAGCAGCTCCCACTGGTCGTCGATCTCCAGGCCGAACAGCGGGAACTGGGCGACCTCGTTGCCCTTGCCGATCGTGAGCTCGAGACGCCCGCGCGAGAGCTGGTCGATGGTGGCGTAGTCCTCGGCGACCCGCACGGGGTCGAGCACGGACAGCACGGTGACGCCCGAGTTGAGCCGGATCGCCGAGGTCGACGCGGCGATCGCGCCGAGCAGCACCGTCGGCGACGACGAGAGGAACCGGCCGGAGTGACGCTCGCCGACGGAGAACGCGTCGAAGCCGAGGCGCTCGGCCCGGCGGGCGAGCTCGACGACCTGGTCGAGCCGCTCGGCCGGGCTCACGAGCCGCCCGGTGACGGGGTTCTCGACGTACGGGACGATGTCGAGGAGCTGGAACCGCATGTTCAGGCCGCCTGTCGATCGATCGGGGTCTTCTCGCCGGCCTCGATGCCGACGGGCAGCCGGTTCTCGGCCGGGGGCAGCGGGCAGGTCGCGAAGTCGGTGTACGCGCACGGCAGGTTCACCGCGCGGTTGAAGTCGAGCACCACCCGGCCGTCCGCGTCGGGGGCGTCGATGGCGAGGCTGCGGTTCGCCGCGTAGGTCGTGAGGCCGCTGGTCGCGTCGGTGAAGAGCACGAAGAGGCTGCCGGGCGCCTTGCCATTGAACGCCGTGAGCCGGAACGTCTCGCCGCGGAGCACGAACTCGACCTCCCCCGGCGACGCGTACACGTGCTGGAGGCCCTCGACGGCCGCCCCGACGGTCACGTCGCGCGGCTCGGCGAACGGCACGAACCGGCCGGCCGCGAGCCAGCGCGGGTTCGGCACGTAGGTGGGGGTGCCCGCGTACCGGGTGAGGAACGGGAACTCGGGATCGCGCGGGCGGACGATGTCGTTGCCCCCGCGCTTGGCGAGCTCGATCACGAGGCGTCCCGACCGGAGGTCGAGACCCGACCGCTCGGCGAGCACGCCGAACGCGTGGCGTCCCGTGATCACCTCGCCGTCGAGCTCGAGCTGCTCGCCCTCGGCGAGGTCGACGACCGGGCCGGCTTCGCCGGTCGACCAGGCGCCCGGCACGCCGTCGATGCGCTGCGGGGTGCCGTCGAGCCAGTGCAGGCCCGTCACGGCGAGGAAGCCGTGGCCGTCGGCGCGGGCGGTCTCGTGGGCGCGGTGCCATTCCTCCCACTCGCGGGCGAAGGCGGCCCGGTCGATGGCGGAGCGGTCGAGGTCGATGAGCGTGTCGGTCATGTCCGGCATGCTGGCACGCCGCACAGGCCCCGCGGACGTCGTGACGGCACATGTCGCGCGGGCGTCACGGGGCGTCATCGGAGGCTCCGGAACGGGGCGCCGAGGACCCGGCGCACGATCCCGCAGGCGGCGCTTCGTGCGCCGCTGCAGGCGATGCTGCGGGCGGCGCCGCGGACACCAGGCGGCCGGGGCTCCCGACGTCGACGAGCGACACCGCCGCGGCGGCCGCGGCGACCACCGCGAACACGATCGCGGCGCGCACGAACCCCTCGGCGGGGGTCCCAGCCGAGAGGAGCAGCCCCGTGCCGGCGGCGAGGCAGACGGCCGCGGCGAGCCGCTGGCTGAGTTGCATGAACGCGGCGCCGACGCCGGCGCGGTCGGGCGGCGCGTGCTCGAGAGTCAGCGTCTGGTTCGCGGGGATCGCGAGGCCGGAGAGCACGCCGTGCACCGTGCCGACGCCGACCAGGGCGAGGAGCACCAGCGGGATCGACGCCGTCGCGACGAGCGCGGCCTCTACCGCGAGCGCCACGGCGCCCGCTGCGAGCACGATCGTGGTCCCTCGCCGGCCGGCCCGGGTGGCCACGCGCCAGCTCTGCGCCGACCCGATCGCCGTGCCGATGGCACGAGGACCGAGCAGGAGTGCGGCGGCGAACGGGTCGAAGCCGAGCCCGTCGATGAGGAACAGCGTGGTGACGATGCCGATCCCGAGGCCCGACCCGAACAGCAGCGTCGCGACGCCGGTGCCGAGCAGGAACCCGCGCGAGCGGGCGAGCGACCGGTCGAGCACGGCGCCACCGGTCCGCCCTGCACGGCGCTCCCAGAGGATGAAGCCCACCGCGGCGATCGCGGCGCCGACGAGCCACCAGGCCCCGCCCGGCGTGCCGCCGGTGGTCGGCAGCATGAGGCAGAGCGTCGCGGCCACGAGGAGCGCCAGGCCCGGGGCATCCACCCCCTGACGTTTCGCGCCGGGATCCGGCGCTCGTCCGCGGGCGGGCAGGATGACCCAGGCCACCGTGAGCAGCCCGACGGCGAGCGGCGCGGAGAGCAGGAACACGAACCGCCACCCGGCGTCGGGCGGGCTCGCGGCGAGCACCCAGCCGGCGAGGAGCGGTCCGGTCAGCCCGGCGATCGAGCCGGCGGTGGTGTACGCACCGATGGCCTTCGCCCGCGCCGCGCCCGTGAAGCGGTCCTGGAACCAGCCGAGCACCTGCGGGTTCACGAGGCCGGCGCCGAACCCCTGCACAAGCCGCGCGACGATGACGAGCACCGG
Source organism: Agromyces sp. MMS24-K17 (assembly GCF_043950245.1). Classification (GTDB taxonomy): domain Bacteria; phylum Actinomycetota; class Actinomycetes; order Actinomycetales; family Microbacteriaceae; genus Agromyces. Next base: position 2,229,502 of record NZ_CP171640.1, read on the forward strand.
GTCGCCGGCGGTCGCCGCGAACACCCCGCCGACGCCGAACAGGGCGAGGCCGGTGAGGTAGGGCACCCGCCGGCCGAACAGGTCGCCGATGCGCCCGCCCGGCACGAGCGCCAGGCCGAACGCGAGCGAGTATCCGGCGACCAGCCACTGCACCTGGGCCGGGTCGGCGCCGAGGTCGTCCCGCAGCCCCGGCACCGCGTACGAGAACACCGCCTGGTCGAGCAGCGTCGTGAACGCGGTGGCGACGCCGATCGCGAGCACGCGGCCGTCGAGTCGGGCCGCCTCGGTCGACGCGCCCGTCATGCGGTCGGACTCACGCGAAGGTGCCCTCGACGTCGAGCGGCCCGCCCTGCTCGGCGAACGCCGTGCGGACCTCGGCGAGCAGCGCCGCGTCGACGAGCAGGTCGGCCGCCGTCGCCGCGAGCCCGTACGCGGCGTCCGCGGCGGCGCCGATCGCTTCGGGGGAGCCGGCGGCCTCCGCGAACTCGCGCGTGTGCAGGGCGATGCCCGGCGGTGCCACGGCGACCACCGGGTGGAGTCCCGGCAGGCGGACGCTGACGTTGCCGAAGTCGGTCGAGGCGCTCGCGCCGGTCGGCAGGTCGGCGGCGCGTCGCACCGTGCGGCCGCGCTCGCGCTGCGAGAGTGCCCAGCGCTCCGCGAGCGGGCGGTTGTGCCGGATGGGCAGGCTGAACGGCTGCGGATCCCAGCGCACCTCGACGCCGGTGCCCGTCGCGAGGGCGATGCCGTGCGCGATGTCGTCGACGCGCGCCGACAGCTCGCTCAGGCTCTCGGTCGTCTCGGAGCGGACGTAGTACTCGAGCTCGGCGTGCTCGGGCACCACGTTCGGGCGGTCGCCGCCGTCGACGACGACGCCGTGGATGCGGTCGCCGGGCACGAGGTGCTGGCGCAGCAGCCCGACGGCCTGGTAGTTCAGCGCGACCGCGTCGAGCGCGTTGCGCCCCTGGAAGGGCGCGGCGGCGGCGTGCGCCGCCACGCCCCGGTAGGCCACGCGCACGATGCGCCGGCCGATGAAGCTCGGGTCGGCCACGTCGGCGTCGAACGGATGCGCCATCAGCGCGGCGTCGACCCCTTCGAACGCGCCGGCGCGCGCCAGGAGCTCCTTGCCGTTGCCGCCCTCCTCGGCGGGCGTGCCGATGAGCAGCACCCGGCCCGGAACGGTCGCCGGATCGGCGCGGCGCGCGGTGGCGAGCGCGAGGAACGCGCCCACCGCCGACGCGGCGATGAGGTGATGCCCGCAGGCGTGCCCGATGCCGGGCAGCGCGTCGTACTCGGCGAGGAGGGCGACGGTCGGGCCGTCGGCGTCGCTCCCCGGGAGATCGGCGACGAACGCCGTCGGCAGGCCGTGCACGCCGACCGCGACGGGTACGCCGGCACCCTCGAGCACGTCCACGATCGCCGCGACGCTCCCCGTCTCGGCGAACCCGGGTTCGGCGAGGGCGAAGATGCGGGCGGCGAGCCGGGCGAGGTCCGGCGCGGACGCGTCGACCGACTCGGCGAGCGCACGCCGGAGCGCCGCGGGAGCGCCGGCGTGCGCCGACGTGATGGGCGCGGCGAGCGAGGCCCTCCGCGCCGCATCCCGCGCGAGCTCATCGAGGTAGCGGGAGCTCGGCGTGGTCGGGGCGGCCCCGAGGCGCACGCCGTGCGCGGCGGCCGTGGTCACCGCGTCACGCCCGGGCGAGGGCCGCGTCGGCGGCGTCGGTGACGGGCGCGGTCGCGGATCCGGACTCGCCGTCGACGCCTGCGGCGCGCGACGCATCCGAGGCGTCCGACGCATCCGCCGTCGGCCCCGCGTGGCGCGTGGCATCCGCCCGCCACGCCTCGGCCAGGAGCCGGTACGACGCGACGCGCCGCTCGTGGTCGTGCGTGATCGTCGTGACCAGCAGCTCGTCGGCGCCGGTCACGCGCTGCAGCGTCTCGAGCTGCGCGACGACCTTCGCGGGGGAGCCGACGAACCGGGTGTCGAGGCGGTCCTGCACCGCGGCGCGCTCGGCGTCGCCGAGCAGGTCGTGGCCGATCGCGTCCTCCGGCGACGGGTACGCCACGGCGCCGCGACCCTCGCGGATCGACAGCACCCACTCGGCGTACCCGGCCGCGAGCCGCGTCGCCTCGTCGTCGGTCTCGCCGACGACGACGTCGACCGACACGATCGTGTGCGGCCGGGCGAGCTCCGCCGACGGTTGGAAGTGCGTGCGGTACTCGGCGAGCGCCTCGAGCACCCCGCCCGGGGCGACGTGGTAGTTGGCGCCGAAGCGGAGGCCGAGCCGGCCGGCGAGCCGGGCGCTCTCACCCGCGCTGGAGCCGTGCACCCAGAGCTCCACGTCGGAGCCCTCGGCGGGCAGCACCGTCACGGGGATGCCGTCGCCGACGTACCCGCCCGCGAGGAACGCCCGCAGGTCGTCGACGTCGTCGGCGAACCGGCCGCCGTCGCCGGCGGTGCGCCCGAGGAGCCGCGCGTGCAGCGCGAAGCGGGCCCGGTCGAACCGGAAGGGGCGCGCGGGCGGGATCACCAGCCCGTCGACGATCGCGTTCGGTGCGCCGATCGGGGGCTCGGTGGCGGGGGTGGCGACCGGAGCCGCCGCGACGCCCGCGGCGTCTGCGGCGCCCGGCCCGCCCGCGGCATCCGACGGCGGGAAGCCCGACCGGCCCAGCCCGAGGTCGACTCGGCCGGGCCAGATCGACGCGACCGTGCCGAACGCCTCCGCCACCTGCAGCGGCTCGTAGTTGCCGAGGATCGTAGCTGCAGTGCCGACCCGGATCCGCGACGTCGACGCGGCGAGGATGCCGAGGAGGGTGTGCGGCGCCGAACCCGCGACGCCCGGGTTCAGGTGGTGCTCGGCCAGCCAGTAGCGGGCGTAGCCGAACTCCTCGGCACGGCGGGCGAGGTCGATCGTGCGGCGCAGCGCCTCACCCGAGTCGGATCCGGCCGAGACGGGCACCAGGTCGAGGATCGACAGCGGCACCCGCCGCCCCGTCGCGCGCACGCCCGGCTCAGCCGACACGTCGCACCCCCTCGGCGTCGGCCGCGTCGCGCGGTTCGGGGAGCCCGAGGTTCCGGCGCAGGGTCGCGCCGGGCTCGTACTCGGTGCGGTACACGCCGCGCTCCTGCAGCTCGGGCACGACGCGGTCGACGAACTCGTCGAGCCCGTGCGGCGAGGTCGTGCCGACGACGACGAAGCCGTCGGTCGCGCGCTCCTGCACGTACCGGTCGATCTCGGCGGCGATGTGCGACGGGGTGCCGACGAACGACTGGCGCCCCGAGATGCGGATGACGAGCTCGCGGATGCTGAGCGACTCGGCCTCGGCCTGCTCGCGCCACGCGGTGGCGACCTGCTGGGCGTTGGGGAACCGGGCGGCCCAGCCCTTCGCGACGGCGCCCTCGGGGTCGGGATCGAAGTCGGGCAGCGGGCCGTCGGGGTCGCGGTCGGAGAGGTCGGTGCCCCACACCTGCTCGAGCACGGCGATCGCGGTCTGCGGCCCGACCTGCGCGAGCGCCGTCTCGCGGGCGCGCTCCTCGGCCTCGGCGGCGGTGTCGCCGATCGAGAACGTCACGGCGGGCAGGATCTTCAGCGAGTCCTCGGTGCGGCCCCACCCGGCGAGCCGGCCCTTGACGTCGGCGTAGAACGACTTCGCGTCCTCGAACTCGCTGTGCCGGGAGAAGATCACCTCGGCGTGCTCGGAGGCGAAGTCGCGGCCGTCGGCCGAGTCGCCGGCCTGCACGATCACGGGATAGCGCTGCGGGCTGCGCGGCACGTTGAAGCGGCCCGACACGTCGAACTGCGGGCCTCGGTGCGTCACCGTCTCGATCGCGTCGTCCGCGAGGAAGCGCCCGCTCTCGCGGTCGGCCACGATCGCGTCGGCCGACCAGGAGTCCCAGAACTCCTTCGCCAGCGCGACGAACTCGTTCGCCCGGTGGTACCGGTCGCCGTGGTCGAGGAACCCGCCGCGGCGGAAGTTGGCGCCGTGGAATGCGTCGGAGCTGGTGACCACGTTCCAGCCGGCGCGGCCGCCCGACAGGTGGTCGAGGGTCGCGAGCTGGCGCGCGAGCTCGTAGGGCTCGTTGAACGTCGAGCTCAGCGTGCCGACGACGCCGACGTGCTCGGTGACCGCGGCGATCGCGGCGAGGATGGCGAGGGTGTTGGGCCGGCCCACGACGTCGAGGTCGTGGATGCGCCCCTTGTGCTCGCGCAGGCGCAGGCCCTCGGCGAGGAACACGTAGTCGAACCGGCCCCGCTCGGCGTTGCGGGCGAAGTGCTCGAACGCGCGGAAGTCGATCTGGCTGCGGTGCAGCGGGTCCGACCAGATGGTGGTGTTGTTCACGCCCGGGAAGTGGGCGGCCAGGTGCACCTGGCGCTTCGGCGTGGTCATGCGGCGACCTCCTCGTGGCTGTGGCGGTTGGTGGGGCGTTCGAAGCCGAGGCGCTCGCGGAGCGTGCGGCCCGGGGCATCCGGCCGGTCGAGCCCGGGGACCACCCAGTCGGCGATCTGCTCGAGGTCGCGCGGCAGGCGCGCCGGGCGCAGCCGCACGCCGTCGTAGCCGGCGTCGCCCCACGCGGCGATCAGCTCGAGCAGCTGCTCGGGCGTGCCGGCGAAGACGAGGGCGTCGGATGCCACGGGCGCGCCGTGCTGCTCGTCGAGGCGGTCGAGCGCCGCACGGGCGGCCGCCTCGGTGGACTCGAGCACGACGAGCACGTCGCCGATGATCGAGAGCGGGCGGCCGGTGCGTCCGGTGCGCGCCTCGGCGTCGCGGACCTCGGCGAGGATCGACCGGGCGCCCGCGTCGTCGTGCGGGGTGACGAACACGAGGTCGGCGCTCGTCGCGGCGAACTCGTAGGGGATCGTCTGGTGCGCGAGGGCGGCGATCAGGGGCTGGCCCTGCGGCGACCGAGGCACGATCGAGGCGCCGGTCACCGAGAACCACTCGCCCTCGAACTCGGCGCCGTGGATGCGGTCGCGGTCGATGAACCGGCCGGTCGCCTCGTCGCGGATGATCGCGTCGTCCTGCCAGCTGTCCCAGAGCCGGCGCACGACCTCGACGACGTCGGTGGCCTCGCCGAACAGCTCGCGGACGAGCGCGGAGTCGCCGCGGCGCACGGCCTCGGCATCGAACGGCGGGATGACCCGGCGGCCGAAGTGCTTCGCCTCGTGCGGCGAGCTCGACACCTGGGGGCGCCACCCGGCACGACCGCGGCTCGCGAAGTCGAGGGTCTGCAGCCCGGTCGCGACGTGGAACGGCTCGGTGTGGGTCGTGGTCACGGTCGGCACCAGGCCGATCCGGCTCGTCGCCGGGGCGACGAACGAGGCGATGAGGAGGGCGTCGAGCCGGCCGCGCACCTCGTCGGTGCGGGTGTCGTCCGCGCCGAAGGGCCGGGTCTGCAGGCCGAGCGAGTCCTCGATCGTGAGCAGGTCGACGTCGGCGCGCTCGGCGAGCTGCGCGAGCGAACGCCAGTAGCCGGCGGTGGACAGCTCGGCCGGTCGGGCCGACGGATCGCGCCAGGCGGCGGGGTGCCAGCCGGCCCCGTCGAGGGCGACGGCGATGGTGGGTCGTCGAGTCATGACGGCCACCTTCCGGGGCGTCCGGGCGGTCCGCAAGGCACCTCGTCACGCGCCGCCGCAAACGCAACACGCCTTCATCGACCGGTCGGCGCGGGCGTCACGGAGCGTCTCCGTGGAGACGCCGGCGACGTCATCCCGCGACCTGCGTCGCAACCGTCGTTCACGTGGGGTCACGCTTCGCGACACGGCTTGGCGGCCCTGTCGGGAACCCCCGACAGTGGGCGCAGACGCCCAACGACCGAAGCGAGGTACCCCGTGACGTCGACCACCGACACCCTCCCGACGAGGGAGACCGCCCCCGGCGCGGACACCACCGCCGCGGGCGAGCGCCGCCCGCGGCTGCGCACCATCGCCTTCCTCACGCCGGGCAACTACGACGACGACCGGCCCGAGGTCGGCCTCGAGGAGACGCTGCGCCTGTTCGAGTACGGCGAGCGCCTCGGCTTCGACGGCGCGTGGGTGCGCCAGCGGCACCTCGAGCACGGCGTCTCGTCGGCGGCGGTGTTCCTCGCCGCCGCGTCGCAGCGCACCTCGCGCATCCGCCTCGGCGTCGGCGTGATCCCGATCGGCTACGAGAGCCCGTTCCGCCTCGCCGAGGACCTCTCGACCGCCGACGTGCTGTCGGGCGGACGCCTCGAGGTCGGCGTGAGTGCCGGCCGCCCGCCGCACGTCGAGCTCATCGGCGAGCGCGTGTTCGACGGCGACTGGACCGGCCAGGACTTCTCCTACGCCCGCATCGAGCGGCTGCTCGGCAACCTCGAGGGCGCGTACCTCGGCGGGCCCGACACGGTGATCCACTCGCCGGGCAACGTCCAGCGTCCCCGGCTCCAGCCCTACAGCCCGGGCCTGCGCGGGCGGGTCTGGTACGGCGCGGGGTCGCCCGCCTCCGCCGCCTGGGCCGGCGAGCACGGACTGGGCCTGCTGACGGGCAACATCGTCACGGGCGACCCCGAGGGCGCGTCCTCCTTCGCGGGCGTGCAGTCGCGCGTGCTCGAGCAGTACCGACGCAGCTTCCGCGGCGACGGCGGGCCGCGGGTGGCGCTCGGCCGCGTCATCGTGCCGACCGACGGCGCCGACCGGGCGACGCGCGCACGGTACGAGGACTACCGGGCGAGCCGCCACGAGCGCACCCTGGCGCCGCACGGGGAGCGAGGCATCCGCTTCGCCCCCGACCTCGTCGGCAGCTCGGAGCAGATCCTCGAGCAGCTGCTCGCCGACCCCGTCGTGGCCGACGTGACCGACCTGCGGCTCGAGCTGCCCTACGAGTTCTCGATCGACGACTACCGGCAGATCCTCGACGACGTGGTCACGCGCATCGCACCGGAGCTGGGCTGGACGCCCGGCGCCGCGCCAGCCCCGGCCGCGCGACCGCAGGGCGGTGGCGACGATGCGCAGCGCTGACCTGCTGCCCGCGTTCGGGATGAGCGCCCACTGGGCGCCCGCCGTGCTCGCGGCCGCGGCGGCGTGCTCCGACGTCGTGCTCCCGGTCGTCGCCCCGGAACCGGCCGTCGCCGAGCCCGCCGGCCGCCGCGGCACGACCGCCGCCCGCCGGGGGGCGCCCACCGGCGGCCTGAGCGAGCGCCGCGTGCGCGTCGCGTTCCGCCGCATCGTCCGCCGCCTCGAGGCGGACGGATGGCCCGCCTGATGCTGCGCTACACGGGGGTGCGCCTGCTGCAGGCCGTCGGCGTGCTGTGGGCGGCCTACACGGTCTCGTTCCTCGTGCTCTACGCGCTGCCCGGCGACCCGGTGTCGCTGCTGGCCGGCGCCGACGCGAACGACCTCAGCCCGGAGCAGCTCGACGCGCTCCGCGCCCAGTACGGCCTCGACCGGCCGCTGGTCGTGCAGTACCTCGACCAGCTCGCGGCCGTGCTGCGCGGCGACCTGGGCACCTCGCTCGTGAACGGGCGCCCGGTGTCGGAGATCATCGGCGAGGCCCTGCCGCCGACGCTCGCGATCTCGGGGGCGGCGCTCCTGCTCGCGCTCGTGTTCGGTGCGGGGCTCGCGATCGCCGCGAACCTCACCCGGCACCGCTGGCTCGCGAACGTGCTGCTCGGCCTGCCGCCGCTCGGCGTCGCCGTGCCCGCGTTCTGGCTCGGGCTCATGCTCCTCCAGTGGTTCTCGTTCACGATCCCGGTGTTCCCGGCGGTCGGCGACCGCGGGTTCGCGTCGATCGTGCTCCCGGCGATCACGCTCGCCGTGCCGACCGGTGCGATGATCGCCCAGCTCCTCTCGAAGGGCATCGCCTCGACCCTCGCCGAGCCGTACGTCGACACCGCGTGGGCGAAGGGCGCCACGCGTGCCCGCGTGCACCTCGGCCACGCGCTGAAGAACGCCGCGTTGCCGGCGCTCACCGTCACGGGCCTGATCGTCGGGCAACTGCTGTCGGGCACCGTGGTGACCGAGACCGTGTTCTCGCGGCCCGGCATCGGCCGGGTCACCGCGAGCGCCGTGCAGCAGCAGGACGTGCCCGTCGTGCAGGGCGTGGTGCTGTTCGCCGCGACCGCGTTCGTGGTCGCGAACCTCGCCGTCGACCTGGTGTACCCCGCACTCGATCCGCGCATCCTCGGAGCGCGCCAGGTCCGGCGACGCCGCGCCGCAGCCACGCCGGCGCTCGCGCCCGTCGCGACGGGGGAGGCCGCATGAGCGACACCACCGCGCTCGTCCCCGAGCGCCACGAGCAGTCGCAGGACGTCTTCGCCGCGACCGCCGGTGCCCGGTTCGCCGACGCGGTCCGCAGCCGCTCCGCCGGCGCGGCGCGTCGCGCCGGCCACCGCGTGGCGTGGGTGCTGCGCCGGCCCACCCTCGTCGTCGCCGTCGTCTGGCTGCTGCTCGTGGTCGTCGCGGCGGTCGCGCCGTGGGTGCTCGCCCCCGGCGACCCCCTCGACGGCGTGCCGGCCGACCGGCTGCAGGCCCCGTCGGCCGCGCACTGGTTCGGTACCGACCAACTCGGGCGCGACCTCTACACCCGGGTCGTGCACGGCGCCTCGCTGACGGTCTCGGCCGCGGCCATCGCCGTGACCGTCGGCCTCGTGTTCGGCACCCTGCTGGGCCTCGTCGCCGGGTTCGTCGGCCGCTGGGTCGACGACGCCGTGATGCGGCTCGCCGACGTGCTGCTCGCGATCCCCGCGCTGCTCCTGTCGCTCGCGATCGTCACCGCCCTCGGCTTCGGCACGGTGAACGTCGCCGTCGCGGTCGGCTTCGCCGGCATCGCGACCGTGTCGCGCATCTCGCGGTCGGAGGTGCTGCGGGTGCGCACCTCGCTCTTCGTGGATGCGGCCCGAGCCGCGGGCAACCGCTGGGGCCGCACCCTGTTCCACCACGTGCTGCCGAACTCCGTCGGCCCGGTCCTCGTGCTCGCGGTGCTGGAGTTCGCGGGCGCCATCCTCGCGGTCTCGGCGCTGTCGTTCCTCGGGTACGGCGCCCAGCCGCCGACGCCCGAGTGGGGCGCGCTGGTGTCGGGCGGACGCGACTACCTCCGCACCGCGTGGTGGCTCACGACGCTCCCCGGCCTCGTGATCGTCGTCACCGTGCTGTCCGCCAACCGGGTCTCGCGAGCCCTCGACGTCGAAGGGAGGCGCACCCGATGAGCGCCGCCGATGCCACGCCCGCCACCGATGCCACGCCCCGGGCCGCCGATGGCACCGAGCCGCTGCTGGTCATCGACCGGCTCGCCGTCCGCTACCGCACCGCCGACGGCGGCGTCATCGACGGCGTCCGCGAGGCCTCCCTCGAGGTGGCCGCGGGCGAGACGGTCGCGATCGTCGGTGAGTCCGGGTCGGGCAAGTCGACGACCGCGCACGCGATCGTGCAACTCCTGCCCGCATCCGCCTCGATCGCCGGCGGGGCCGTCCGATTCCGCGGCCGCGACCTGGCGAGGGCCGGCCGGGCGGAGCTGCGGGGCATCCGCGGCCGGTCGATCGGGTTCGTGCCGCAGGACCCGACGGTCAGCCTCAACCCGGTGCGTCGCGTCGGCGACCAGGTCGCCGAGGTGCTGCGCATCCACGGGCTCGCAGACCGCCGCACCGCCGCGCTGCGCGCCGTCGACGCGCTCGCCGAGGCCGGCCTGCCCGAGCCGGAGGCCACCGCCGCGAGGTACCCGCACGAGCTCTCGGGCGGGATGCGCCAGCGCGTCCTCATCGCGATCGCGATCATCGCGCGCCCGGCCCTGCTCATCGCCGACGAGCCCACGAGCGCGCTCGACGTGACCGTGCAGCGCCACATCCTCGACCGCATCGACCGCCTGAAGCAGGAGCTCGGCACGAGCGTGCTGCTCATCACCCACGACCTCGGCGTCGCCGCCGATCGCGCCGACCGCATCGTCGTGATGTCGCAGGGCGAGGTCGTCGAGTCGGGCACGCCGGCCGAGGTGCTCGGCGCCCCGACGCATCCGTACACCCGCGCCCTGATCCGGGCCGCGCCGAGCCTCGACGGACGGCGGGCGGATGCCACGGCCGAGTCGGTCGACGAGGCGGATGCCCCGGATGCCCCGCCGCGGGTCCGGCCGGCCGTCGTGGTGACCGGCCGCCCCGGTGACCCGTTCGGCGAGCGGCCGACCGGCGACGGCGGGTTCGCCCCCGGCGGCCCGAGCGTGCTGTCGGCGCACGGGCTGGTCAAGGACTTCCCGGTCGCACGCGCGGCCGGCGGCGGCGTGCAGCGCGCCGTCGACGGGGTGAGCTTCGCGATCCCGCGCGGCCGCACCCTCGCGCTCGTGGGGGAGTCCGGGTCGGGGAAGTCGACGACGGCGCGCCTCGCGCTGCGGCTCGCTGACCCGACCGAGGGGCGCATCGAGTTCGACGGCGTCGACATCACCGGCCTGCGGGGTGGCGCGCTGCGGCAGTTCCGGCGGCGCGCGCAGCTCGTGCACCAGAATCCGTACGCCTCGCTCAACCCCCGCCTGCCGATCGAGCGGATCGTCGCCGACCCGCTCGAGGCCTTCGGCCTCGGCACCCGCGCCGACCGCCGACGGCGGGTCGCCGAGCTCATCGACGTCGTCGCGCTGCCGCGCACGGTGCTCGGGCGACGTCCGGCGGAGCTCTCGGGCGGGCAGCGCCAGCGGGTCGCGATCGCCCGGGCGCTCACGGTCGCGCCCGAGCTGCTCGTGCTCGACGAGCCGGTCTCCGCGCTCGACGTGTCGATCCAGGACCAGGTGCTCACGCTGCTCGCCGACATCCAGGCCGAGTTCGGCGTGAGCTACCTGTTCATCTCGCACGACCTGGCGGTCGTGCGCCGGATCGCCCACGAGGTCGCCGTCATGCGCACCGGCCGCGTCGTCGAGGCGGGGGAGACCGTCGAGGTCTTCCGCGCTCCGCGCGACGCGTACACCCGCGAGCTGCTCGACGCGATCCCCGGGCGTTCCGCGCGGACCGGGACGGCCCCGGCCTGACGGCTCCGCCGACCCGCCGCGACCATCACCACCACTCCCACCGACCACCATCCGACCCGGGCCGTCCGGCCCGCCCATCCCACCAGGAGCACCGCATGTCCTTCCTCCGTCCCGCCGCGCTCGCGGCCGCCACGGCGGCCGCGGCCCTCGTCCTCGCCGGCTGCGCCGGTGCCGACGAGGCCGCCGCCCCGACCACCGACGCCGTCACCGAGGGCGGCGACCTCGTCTTCGCCATCGGCAACGACCCGGTCTCGCTGAACCCGTCGGGCACCGGTTCCGGCAACGACACGCTGTACGTCACCCGCCAGCTCGTCGACTCGCTGCTGTACCAGGACCCGGAGACCGGCGGCCTCGAGCCGTGGCTCGCCACCGACTGGTCGAGCAACGCCGACGCGACGGTCTTCACGTTCGACCTCCGCGACGACGTGACCTTCTCCGACGGCACGCCGTTCACGCCCGAGGACGTCAAGGGCACGCTCGACGACGTCATCGCCGCGGGGGCGCAGAGCCCCGGCGCGCCCCTCCTCATCGGGTACGAGGAGACCGTCGTGGTCGACGAGGACACCGTCGAGGTGCACTTCGCCACCCCGAACGCCGCCTTCCCGGCCGGGGCCGCGACCGTGTCGCTCGGCATCGTCGCGGAGTCCACTCGCGCGACGCCGTTCGAGCAGCGCGCCGACGGGAAGGCCGTCGTCGGCAGCGGGCCGTTCACGCTGGGCGAGTACACGAAGGACGTCGAGACCGTCCTCGAGCGCCGGGACGACTACGCCTGGGGTCCGGCCTCCCTCGGCAACGACGGCGCCGCGCACCTCGACACCGTCACCTTCCAGGTCGTGCCCGAGGCGGGCGTGCGCACCGGCAGCCTCACCTCGGGGCAGGTCGACGTGATCGGCGGTGTCCAGCCGAACGACGTGCAGGTCATCGAGGACGGCGGCTTCCCGATCGTGTCCCGCGGCAACCCGGGAGCGACCTTCGGCGTCTACTTCAACGAGTCGCGCCCGATCGTGGCCGACCTCGACGTGCGCCGGGCGATCGCCGCGGCGATCGACCCCGAGCTCGTGCGCGACACCGCGCTGAACGACCTCTTCGCCGTCGCCACCAGCTCGCTCGCCGCGACCACGCCCGGCTTCGCCGACCAGGGCGACGCCTACGCGTACGACCCCGAGGAGGCCGCCGACCTGCTCGACGGCGCCGGCTGGACGCTGGGCGACGACGGCATCCGCGCGAAGGACGGCCAGCGCCTCTCGCTCGACCTGGCCTGGATCACGAACTTCGGCCCGAACCAGACCTCGCTCGAGCTCATCCAGCAGGAGCTGAAGGACGTCGGCGTCGAGGTGAACCTCGTCGGCGGGGCGGTGCCCGAGTTCCTGAAGCTGCAGGAGGCCGGCGACTTCGACCTGTCGTGGCAGAACCTCTCCCGCGCCGACGGCGACGTGCTGCGGACCACCTACTCGATCGCGGCGACCAACCGCCTGCACCTCGACGACCCCGAGCTGGAGTCGCTCCTGCAGGAGCAGGCCGCCACGGCCGACCCGGCCGCCCGCAACGAGGTGCTCGCCGAGGCGCAGGCCCGCATCGCCGAGCAGGTGCACCAGGTGCCGGTGCACGAGCTGACCTCGATCCTCGGCACGCAGGAGACCGTGCACGGCATCACGTTCGGGGCGGACTCGCGCCTCGACTCGCTCGTCGGCGCGTGGAAGGCCGCCGGCTAGTCCGGCGGAGGAGGATCGACGCATGGGCGAACGCATCCCGCCGGCCGGCTCGGCGCTCGAGGCGGAGGCGCTCCGGTTCATCCGGGACCTGATCCGCATCGAGAGCGTGAACACCGGCGATCTCGAGACCGTCGGCGACGGCGAGGCGCGTGCCGCCCGCTACGTCCGGGATGCGCTCGAGGAGGTCGGCTACGAGACGACCTACCTCGAGTCGCATCCCGGGCGCGGCAACGTGTTCGCGCGGCTGCGCGGCGCCGACCCGGCCCGCGGCGCGCTCGTCGTGCACGCGCACCTCGACGTCGTGCCGGTCGACGGCCAGGACTGGACCCGCCCGCCGTTCGGCGCCGAGATCGACGAGGGCCTCCTCTACGGGCGCGGCGCCGTCGACATGAAGAACTTCGCCGGGGTGATCCTGGCGGTCGCGCGGGCGTTCCGGCAGGAGGGCGTGGTGCCCGCGCGCGACCTCGTGTTCGCGTTCTTCGCCGACGAGGAGGCGGGCGGTGTCTGGGGTGCCCGCTGGGTGGTCGAGCACCATCCCGAGGTCTTCGCCGGGGCCACCGAGGCGCTGAGCGAGGTCGGCGGGTTCTCGGTGCCGCTCGGCGAGACGCGTCGGGCCTACCTCGTCGCGACGGCCGAGAAGGGCGTCGCGTGGGTCGGGCTGCGCGCCACCGGACGCCCGGGGCACGGGTCGCGGCCGACGGCGGACAACACCGTGGTGCGGGTGGCCGGCGCGGTCGCCCGGATCGGCGCGCACCGGTTCCCGGTGACGCGGACGCCCGCGGTCGCGGAGCTCCTCGAGCGCTTCGGCGAGGCATCCGGTATCGCCTTCGACGACGAGCGGATCGACGAGCAGCTCGCAGCCCTCGGCTTCACGGGCGACCTGATCGGCGCGTCGCTCCGCGACACCGTCTCGCCGACGGTGCTCACGGCGGGCTCGAAGACGAACGTGATCCCGGCGCTCGCCGAGGCCGCGCTCGACGTGCGCATCCTGCCCGGGCACGTGGACGAGGTGCGGGCCGAGCTCGACGCGCTCGCCGGCCCGGGCGTCGAGGTCGACTTCGGCCGCTGGATCCCGCCGATCGACGCCGACCCGGCGGCGCCGCTCGTCGGCGTGCTACAGGACGCGATCGCCGGCGAGGACCCCGACGGGGTCGTCGTGCCGTACCTGCTCCCGGCGAGCACCGACAACAAGCACCTCTCGCGGCTGGGCATCGCCGGCTACGGGTTCGTGCCGCTGCGGGTGCCCGACGGGTTCGACGTGTTCGGCCAGTTCCACACGGCCGACGAGCACATCCCCGTCGAGAGCCTGTACTTCTCGGCGCGGGTCACCGCGGAGGTCCTGCGCCGGGCGTAGGGCGCCGACCCGACCCGGGCCGGCGCTCCGCGCACTCGGCCCGCGCCCGCGTTCAGCCCAGGTGGTCGAGCCGCCGCAGGATCAGCCCCTCGCGCAGCGCCCAGGGCGACACCTCGAGCTCGGCCACCTTGAACGCCCGCATCGCCTCGCTGAGCACGACGGCGCCCGCGACGATCTGGAACGTGCGGTCGGTCGTGATGCCCGGCAGCGCCGGGCGCGCGTCGGCGGGGATGCGAGCCAGGCGCGGGGTCCAGTCGTCGAGGCCCTTCAGCGTGAGCACGGCGCGCTCGGATGCTCCGGGGCCCTCGCCGACCGTGCCGGCGAGACGGGCGAGCGAGCGGATCGTCTTCGACGAGCCCACGATGTGATCGGCGCGCGGCTTCAGCGGGAAGTCGCGCACGACGTCGGCGAGCACCTCGCGGGCGTGCGCGCGCAGCCGGGCGACCTGCGCGTCGGTGGGCGGGTCGTCGGGCAGGAACTCGATGGTCGAGCGGCCGGCGCCGAGCGGCACCGAGAGCGCGACGTCGGGCTCCTCGTCGAGGCCCTGCGCGATCTCGAGCGAGCCGCCGCCGATGTCGAAGAGCAGGATGCGGTCGGCCGACCAGCCGTACCAGCGCCGCACGGCGAGGAACGTCAGCCGCGCTTCATCCTCGCCCGAGAGCACCTGGAGCTCGACGCCGGTCTCGCGGGTGATGCGGGCGAGCACCTCCTCGCCGTTGGCCGCTTCGCGGATCGCCGAGGTCGCGAAGGGGAGGAGCTCCTCGATGCCGTCGGCGCGGGCCGCGTCCACGGCGGTGCCGATCGCGTCGAGGATGCCCTGCACGCCGGCCTCGCCGATCGAGCCGTCGGGTTCGAGGTACCGCATGAGCCGCAGCACGGCCTTGTGGGAGGCGGCCGGGATCGGCCGCGCGCCGGGGTGGGCGTCGACGACGAGGAGGTGGACGGTGTTCGATCCGACGTCGAGGACTCCGAGGCGCATGATGCGAGGCTAGCGGCGTTCGTGCATAATGATGCGACTGGGACGAATGTCCCACTTCCAGATGGCGACGGCGCGAAGGGAGCACCGATGAGTCGCATCCCCGCCGCCGAGCGCCGTGCCGCGCTCGTGGAGGCCGCCATCCGCGTGGTCGCCCGCGAGGGCATCGCGCACGCCACCACGCGCGCGATCGTGGCCGAGGCCGAGATGAGCCTGGCCAGCTTCCACTACGCGTTCGAGTCGCGCGACGAGCTCATCGACGAGGTCATCCGCACCGTCGTGGCCCGCGAGCAGCAGGCCGTCGTCCCCGACGCGATCGACGGCGACGAGGACCTGCGCGCCATCCTCGAGGCGGGCCTCCTGCGCTACCTCGAGCACCTGCGCGCCGAACCCGCGCGCGAGCTCGCGATGCTCGAGCTCACCCTCTACGCGCTGCGCTCGCCCGAGCGGTACCCGCTCGCCGTGATGCAGTACGCGCGCTACACCGAACTCGCCGCCGAGGCGCTCGAGGTCGCCGCCCAGGCGGCCGGCGCGCGCTGGCTCCTGCCCGTGCGCGACGTCGCGCGCACCCTCGTGGCGTTCACCGACGGACTCACCACCACCTGGCTCGTCGACCGCGACGAGGAGGCGGCCCGCCGGGTCGTCGTCGCGGCCGCCGATGCCCTCTCGAGAATGGCGGAACCCGCATGACCGACGTCGACGCCGAGCGCTCCGAGGTCGCCCCGACGACCGGCGCGTTCGCCGAGCCCGTGCGGAAGGTGGGCGCCGGCTGGATCGCCGCGTTCGCGACCGCGTGGTTCGGCATCTGGATGGCCCAGCTCGCGCCCGTCCAGCTCCTCCTGCCCGCCCAGATCGACGCGGTGCTGCACCCCGAGCACTGGACCGACAGCGTGCTCGCCTTCGGCGTGGTCTCCGGCATCGCCGCGGTCGCCACGATCATCGCCTACCCGCTCACCGGCGCGCTGAGCGACCGCACCACCTCCCGGTTCGGCCGCCGCCGCCCGTGGATCGCCGTCGGCGCGGTGCTCTTCGCGATCTCGCTCGTCGCGCTCGGCTTCCAGCACGACATCCTCGCGATCGGCGCCTGCTGGGTCGCCGCGACCATCGGCTTCTGCGTCATGACGGCCGCGCTGACCGCGACGATCTCCGACCAGGTCCCCGTCGACCAGCGCGGCTTCGTCTCCGGGTGGATGTCGGCGCCGCAGGCGGTGGGCATCATCGTCGGACTCGTCGTGGTCACCATGCTCGTCACCGGCCAGGAGGCCGGCTACGCGGTGCTCGCCGTCGCCCTCGTCGTGCTGGCCCTGCCGTTCCTCGCCCGGCCCGACCGCCCGCTCGCCGTCGCCGAGCGCGCCCGCGTCACCGCCAGGGGCATCCTCGGCAGCCTGTGGATCAGCCCGCGGCAGTACCCCGACTTCGGGTGGACGCTGCTGAGCCGCATCCTCGTGTCGGTCGGCAACGCGCTCGGCACCAGCCTGCTGCTGTACTTCCTGATGTTCCAGCTCGACGACGCGCACGCCGAGGACGACCTGCTCGTCCTGACCGCCATCTACATGGTGTTCGTCATCATCGCCTCGCTCGTGCTCGGCCGGCTCAGCGACCGCACCGGCCGCCGCCGTGCGTTCGTGCTCGTCGCGTCGGTGCTGCAGGCGGTCGCCGCGCTGCTGCTGGCGTTCGTGCCCGACCTGACGGCGGCGATGGTCGCGGCCGGCATCCTCGGCCTCGGGTACGGATGCTTCCTCTCGGTCGACCAGGCGCTCGCCACGCAGGTGCTGCCCGACCCGGCCGCGCGCGGCAAGGACCTGGGCATCATGAACATCGCCACCGCCGTGCCGCAGGCCCTCGGCCCGCTGATCGGCGCCGCCGCGGTCCTGATGACCGGCTCGTTCACGCTCGTGTTCGTGCTGTCGGCGCTGTGCGCGCTCGGCGGCGCCGCGGCCGTGGCGAAGGTGCGGGGCGTCCGATGAGCGCGCTCGACCTCGCCCGGCCCGCCACGGGCGCGCGCACCGGCATCCTCGAGCGGGCCGCGGCCGAGCCCTGGCGCGACCCCGCCGCCTACTGGGGTGGGATGACCCGCGCCACCGCCGACCTCGACGCCCCCGTCGGCGCCCTCCACCTCGGCGCGCTCCGGCACAACGCCGCCGACCTCGTGCGCCGCGCGAACGGCACCCCGATCCGCGTCGCGTCGAAGTCGATCCGCGTGCGCGGCGTCATCGAGGCGCTGCTCGCCCTGCCCGGCTACCGCGGCGTCCTGGCGTACACGCTCGCCGAGGCGATCTGGCTGGCCGACACCGTCGACGACCTCGTCGTGGGCTACCCGACCGCGGAACGCGGCAGCATCCGCCGCCTCGCCACCGACACGGCGCTCGCCTCGCGCATCACGCTCATGATCGACTCGCCCGACCAGCTCGACCTCGTCGACTCGGTGCTGCCGCCCGAGCGGCGCGAGGAGATCCGCGTCTGCCTCGAGCTCGACGCCTCGTGGAAGGCGCCCGTGCTCGGCCACCTCGGCGTGCGCCGCTCGCCCGTGCACCAGCCCGAGCAGGCGGCCGCGCTCGCCGAGTACGTGCTCGCCCGGCCCGGCTTCCGCCTCGTCGGCATGATGTCGTACGAGGCGCAGATCGCGGGCGTCGTGAACCGCCCCGCGGGCCGCCCCGTCGAGGGCGCCGTCAACCGGTGGATGCAGGGGAGGTCGATGCCCGAGCTCCTCGAGCGCCGGGCGAGCGCCGTCGCCGCGGTGCGCCGCATCGCCGACCTCGAGTTCGTCAACGGCGGCGGCACGGGATCGCTCGAGGCCACCTCGGCCGACCCGTCGGTGACCGAGATCGGCGCCGGCAGCGGCATCCTCGGCGGCCACCTGTTCGACGGCTACGCCCACTTCACGCCCGCGCCCGCCGCCGCGTTCGCACTCGACGTGGTGCGGTCGCCCGGGCCCGAGTACCGCACCGTGCTCGGCGGCGGGTGGATCGCGTCCGGCCCGCCGCAGCCCGACCGGCTGCCGCGCATCGTCTGGCCCGAGGGGCTGCACTACCAGCCCCGCGAGGCCGCCGGCGAGGTGCAGACGCCGCTGAGCGGCGCCGCCGTGACGCGGATGCGCGCCGGCGACCGGGTCTGGTTCCGCCACACGAAGTCCGGCGAGCTCGCCGAGCACCTGAACGCGTTCGCCCTCGTCGACGGCGACCGCGTGATCGACGAGATCCCCACCTACCGGGGAGAGGGGAAGGCGTTCCTGTGACCACGAACGGAGCCGCCTGGCGCAACTGGGGTCGCACCGAGCAGGTGCGGCCGAAGCGCATCGAGCGACCCACGAGCGCCGAGGCCGTGCGGCAGGCGGTCACGACCGCGGCGGGCGAGGGCCTGCGGGTCAAGCCCGTCGGCGCCGGCCACAGCTTCACCGGCATCGCCGTCGCGCCCGACGTGCAGCTCGACCTCACCGGGCTCGCGGGCGTCGTCGACGACTCGGAGGCCTCGGCCGGACGCCTGGCGCTCGCCGCCGGCACCCGCCTGCACCGGCTCCCCGAGCTGTTCGAGCCCTACGGCCTCGCGCTCCAGAACATGGGCGACATCGACCGGCAGACGATCTCGGGTGCGACCTCGACCGGCACGCACGGCACCGGCCTGGCCTTCGGCGGCCTCGCGACCCAGATCGTCGCGGCCCGCCTCGTCACCGGTGAGGGCGAGCTGATCCGCGTCGCGCCCGACGAGCGGCCCGAGTTGCTGCCCGCGGTGCGGCTCGGACTCGGAGCCCTCGGCGTGCTGGTGGATGTCACGCTCCAGCTCGTGCCGCGGTTCCTGCTGCACGCCGTCGAGCGGCCCGAGCCCCTCGAGGAGGTCCTCGACGGCTGGATGGACCGCGTCCGCGGCGCGGACCACTTCGAGTTCTACTGGTTCCCGCACACGACGACCGCGCTGACGAAGACGAACACCCGCCTGCCCGGCGACGCCGAGCGACGTCCGCTCGGCCGCGTCTCCCGCTGGATCGACGACGAGCTGCTCGCGAACGGCGTCTACCGGATGGTGTGCGGCCTCGACCGCGCCTTCCCGGCGCTCACGCCCGCCTTCGCGAACCTGGCCGACAAGCTGACCGGCGACCGCGAGTTCACGGATGCCTCGCCGTCGGTGTTCGTGACGAACCGGTCGGTGCGGTTCCGCGAGATGGAGTACGCGATCCCGCTCGCCGAGGTGCCCGAGGCGCTCCGCGAGGTGCGCGCCCTCATCGACGCCCGCGGCTGGCGCATCGGCTTCCCGATCGAGGTGCGGGCCGCAGCTCCCGACGAGAACTGGCTGTCGACGGCCTACGGCCGCGAGACCGGGTACATCGCCGTGCACCGGTACTTCCGCGAGGACCCGACCGAGTACTTCGCCGGGGTCGAGGCCATCATGCGCGCCCACGGCGGGCGCCCGCACTGGGGCAAGATGCACGCCCGCACCGACGACGACCTCCGCGAGGCGTACCCGCGGTTCGACGACTTCCTGCGCGTGCGCGACGAGCTCGACCCGGCTGGCGTCTTCCAGAACCCGTACCTCGAGCGGGTGCTCGGCACCCCGGTCGGCGTCCGTGGCTGAGGGGCCGGCGGAGGTACCGCCTGAGCGGTGCCCGTGCGGAGGCTGTGGGGTTCCCGCGCTTCCTCCGAGTCGCATGGGAAACGCACAGGCCTCGGGGTACGCGTCGGTAGGATGAGGACACCGTCCGGAACCCCAAGAGGAGCGTCCCTGCCATGGAATGGCTGATTCCCGTCATCATCGTCGTCGTCCTCGCGGCGATCGTCGGCATCTACCTCTGGGCGACCTACAACTCGCTGGTCACGCTGAACGTCCGCGTCGACGAGGCGTGGAGCGACATCACGGTGCAGCTGAAGCGCCGTGCCGACCTCATCCCGAACCTCATCGAGGCGGTCAAGGGCTACGCGTCGCACGAGAAGGCGGTCTTCGAGAACGTCACGCGTGCGCGCGCCGAGACGCTCCAGGCGCAGGGCCCGGCCGACGCGTCGGCGGCGGAGAACCACATGCAGCAGGCGCTGAAGTCGATCTTCGCGGTCGCCGAGGCGTACCCGCAGCTGCAGGCCAGCCAGAACTTCCTGCAGCTGCAGTCCGAGCTGGTCGACACCGAGGACAAGATCCAGGCCTCGCGCCGGTTCTACAACGGCGGCGTCCGCGAGCTCAACACGAAGATCAAGGTGTTCCCGAACACGCTGTTCGTGCGGGGCCTCGGCTTCCACGAGCGAGAGTTCTTCGAGGTCACCGACAACGCGGCGATCGCCGAGCCGCCGCGCGTGCAGTTCTGACCGCGGAGCGCTGACTTCCCCCGATGTACCGCGCGATCGCCAAGAACAAGCGCAACACCGTCTTCACGATCCTGTTCTTCCTGCTGATCATCGGCGGGCTCGGCTGGCTGGCCGCCTACGTGTACCAGTCGCTCGGGATCTTCATCCTGACGATCGTGATCGCGAGCGCGTACGCGCTGATCCAGTACTTCACCGCCGACCGGCAGGCCCTCGCCATGTCGGGTGCGGTCGAGATCACGAGCAAGGCCGACCATCCGCGACTGTGGCGCACGGTAGAGAACCTCGCGATCACGACCGGCACGCCGATGCCGCGCGTGTTCGTGGTCTCCGACCCCGCGCCGAACGCCTTCGCCACGGGCCGCGACCCGCAGCACGCGGTGGTCGCGGCGACCACCGGCCTCCTCGAGATCATGGACGACACCGAGCTCGAGGGCGTCATGGCGCATGAGCTCGGCCACGTGCGCAACTACGACATCCGCCTCTCGATGGTCGTGTTCGGCCTGGTCGTCGCGGTCGGCTTCATCAGCGACATGCTCGTGCGCATGGCGTTCTTCGGTGGCAACCGCAACAGCAACGGCAACCCCGTGGTGCTGATCTTCGGCCTGGTCGCGATGCTGGTCGCGCCACTGGTCGCGAGCCTCGTGCAGCTCGCCATCTCGCGCCAGCGCGAGTACCTGGCGGATGCCACGGGCGCGATGACGACCCGGCACCCCGAGGGCCTCGCCCGGGCGCTCCTGAAGCTCGAGGCCTATGGCCGGCCGATGCAGCGGCAGAACTCCTCGATGGCGCACCTGTGGATCGCCGACCCGCTGAAGCCGGGGGTCGTCGACCGCCTGTTCGCCACCCACCCGCCCATCGCCGAGCGCGTGGAGCGCCTCGAGAAGATGGGGCGCAGCTTCTAGCCCCGCGCGAGCTCGCTCGCGAGCGCCGGCGCCAGGTCGCCGCGACCCGTCACCGCGACCTCGTCGAGCCCCTGCCAGGCGGCCGCCCGGCGCAGCACCGGCACGAGCCGTGCGGCGGTCTCGTCGGGCGCGCCCGGCTCGGTCCACGCCGACTGCACGCGCAGGACGCCGGCCTTGCGGTCGCTCTTGAGGTCGACCCGGCCGACGACGCGATCGTCGACGAGCAGCGGCAGCGAGTAGTACCCGTACTTGCGGTCGGCCTCGGGCGTGTAGATCTCGATGCGGTAGTGGAAGTCGAAGAGCCGCTCGGTGCGCGGCCGGAACCAGACCACGGGGTCGAAGGGCGACAGCAGCGCGGTCGCGTCGACCCGCCGCGGACGGCGGGCGTCGCGGTGCAGGTACGCCGGCGTCGGTCGGGCCCCGGTCGTCCACCCGGGCACGGTGACCTCGATGAGGGTGCCCGCGTCGACGAGATCGGCGATCGCAGGCTTCGCGTCGACCCCCTTCAACCGCCAGTAGTCGCCCAGGTCGGCCGCGGTCGCGATGCCGAGGGCGGAGGCCGCGAGACCGACGAGCTCGCGCACGGCGTCGGCCCGGTCGGGTTCGACACCGAGCAATCCGGCGGGCAGCGCCTGCTCGGGCAGGGCGTACACGCGCTCGAAGCGGCGCCGCTCGATGCAGACGACCTCGCCGGTGCGGAGCATCCACTCGAGGGTGCGCTTCACGTCGGACCAGCCCCACCACGGGCCGCGCCGCTCGTTCGCGTCGTGCTCGATCTCGCTCGCCCGCATCGGGCCGTTCGCGGTGAGCTCGGCCACGAGGAACTCGGCGAGGTGCCGGTTCTCGGCGACCCACCCGCCCCAGGCGTGGCCCTTGCGGTGGTAGTCGTCGCGGCGGAAGCCGAACAGCGGCCAGAGCTCGCGCGGGATGAACGCGGCCTCGTGCGCCCAGTACTCGACCGTTCGCCCGCGGCGGCCCGTCGTCAGGCGGTCGAGGGCGGCGCGATCGTACGCGCCGACCCGGCTGAAGGCGGGCAGGTAGTGGCTGCGCTCGAACACGTTGACCGAGTCGATCTGCAGCAGCGACAACCGGTCGAGCACGCCCGCGACCTGGCGGGTGCCCGCGGCGGGAGGCAGCGGGCGGCCGAAGCCCTGGGCGGCGAGGGCGATGCGGCGCGCGAGCGCCGGACTGACGGTGTCGGACATCGCTCCGACCGTACCGGCAGGGTGCGACATCCGACCGCAGGTCGCGCGACCGCCGCTCCGCAGGGGCCTCCTGCGCCCGCCGCCGCCGTCGCGCCCGCCCGCCGGCGTCGCGCCCGCCCGAAGCATGCCGCTCGCCGTATGGGCCGCGCCTAGACTGGAGCGATGACGGAGCGGGCGGGGCGAGCTCGAAGCAGGTTCACGAAGCGCAGGCGCCGCAGCGCGGCGCCCGAGGCGGCCGGCGGCACGACCGGCGCGGCCGGAATCGCCGCGTCGGAGGCCGGCGTCGTCGAGCCGGCCGAGCACCGCGACGCGACCGACAGCATCCCGTTCGGCATGCGGCTCGCCGCGGCCTGGTCGTGGCGGCTGCTGCTCGTCGGCGGTGTGCTCGCCGTGGTGGTGTTCCTCATCATCCAGCTGCGCCTCATCGTCATCCCCATCCTCGTCGCGGTGCTGCTCGGCGCCCTGCTCGTGCCGTTCTCGCAGTTCCTGCAACGGCACCGCTGGCCGAAGTGGCTGTCGGTGACGGTCGCCATGGTCTCGGCGCTGGTCGTGGTCGGCGGGCTGCTCACGCTCGGCATCACGTTCATCGCGCGCGGCTCCGACGACCTCGCCGCCCAGTCCCTCGTCGCCTGGGACGACTTCCGGGCCTGGCTGCTCGAGGGCCCGTTCCACATCACCGAGGCGCAGCTCAACGCCTGGGTCGACCAGCTCTACTCGTCCCTCCAGGAGGACAGCAGCGTCCTCGTGAGCGGAGCGCTGTCGCTCGGCTCGACCGTCGGCCACTTCTTCGCCGGCATGCTGCTCGCGCTCTTCGCGACCCTGTTCATCCTCATCGACGGCAGCGGCATCTGGCGCTGGGTCGTCACGATCTTCCCGCGCCGGGCGCGGGCCGCGGTCGACGGCGCCGGCCGCGCCGGGTGGAGCACGCTGCAGAACTTCGTGAAGGTGCAGATCCTGGTCGCCACGATCGACGCCGTCGGCATCGGCCTCGGCGCGTTCCTGCTGGGCGTGCCGCTCGCGGTGCCGATCGCGATCCTCGTCTTCCTCGGCTCGTTCATCCCGATCGTCGGCGCCGTCGTCACCGGCGCGCTGGCCGTGTTCGTCGCGCTGATCTACAACGGCCCCGTGATCGCGCTCATCATGCTCGGCGTCGTGCTGCTCGTGCAGCAGGTCGAGGGCCACGTGCTCCAGCCGCTCATCATGGGCACCGCCGTGAAGGTGCATCCGCTCGGCGTCGTCGTCGCGGTCGCGACCGGATCGCTGCTGGCCGGCATCCCCGGTGCGCTGTTCGCCGTGCCCGTCGCGGCGGTCGTGAACGTGATGGTGCTGTACGTCTCCGGCGGCAGCTGGAAGTCGGATGCCCCGCCGTCGGCGGGACCCGCACGGGCGCCGCTGTGGCGCACCGTGCCGCAGAAGCCGTCCTTCGGACGAGGGGAATGAACGACGTGACCCACACGATCGCCGGGCCGGCGCTCGCCGAGTTCCAGGCCGCGCGCGAGATCGTCGCCGCCGTCGCCCGGCGCACCCCGATGGAGTCGTTCGGCTACCTGGCGAACCGCCTCGGCGTGCCGGTGCACCTCAAGTGCGAGAACCTGCAGCGCACCGGCTCCTACAAGCTCCGCGGCGCGTACCACCGCATGTCGGCGCTGAGCCCCGAGGAGCGGGCGCGCGGCGTCGTCGCGGCGTCGGCCGGCAACCACGCGCAGGGCGTCGCGTACGCGGCCCGCGAGCTCGGCATCGCCGCGACCATCTTCATGCCCGTCGGGGTCGCGCTGCCGAAGCTCGAGGCGACGAAGGCCTACGGCGCCGAGGTGGTGCTCGTCGGCGACTCGTTCGGCGAGACGCTCGCCGCCTCGGTCGAGTTCGCCGAGCGCACCGGCGCGGTCGTGATCCCGCCGTTCGACCACCACGACGTCGTCGCCGGACAGGGCACGCTCGGCCTCGAGATCCTCGAGCAGGTGCCGGATGCCGCGACCATCGTCGTCCCGATCGGCGGCGGCGGCCTCATCGCGGGGATCGCCAGCGCCGTGAAGCAGCAGGCCGCCGTGCTCGGCCGCACCATCCGGGTCGTCGGCGTGCAGGCCGAGAACGCGGCCCCGTACCCGGTGTCGCTCGCGGCGGGGGAGCGGCGGGACGTGCCGGTGCTGCCGACGATCGCCGACGGCATCGCCGTCTACCGCCCGGGCGAGCTGAACTTCGAGATCATCCGCGACACGGTCGATGAGGTCGTGACCGTCAGCGAGGACGACATCGCCCGCGCCCTGCTCGTGCTGCTCGAGCGCGCGAAGCTCGTCGTCGAGCCGGCCGGCGCGGTGTCGGTCGCCGCCCTCATGACCGGCAAGGTGACCTCCGACGGGCCCGTCGTCGCCCTGCTGTCGGGCGGCAACATCGACCCGCTCCTCATGCAGCGCGTGATCGCCCACGGCCTCGCCGCCTCCGGGCGCTACCTGACGGTGCGGATCGGGTTGCCCGACCGCCCGGGCCAGCTGGTGCGCGTCGCCGGGCTCCTCGCCGACGCGCAGGCGAACGTGGTCGAGGTGCTGCACACCCGCCACGGCCACGGCCTCCAGATCCAGGAGGTCGTCATCGAGATCTCGGTGGAGACCCGCGGCCCTGCCCACCGCGAGGAGGTCGTCGAGATCCTCCGCAAGGCCGGCTACGACCCGGTCGTGCAGGCCGACTGAGGACGTCGGTCCGGGTCCGGGTCCGGGTCCGCGCCCGAGTACGCGAGAGGCGGATGCCCCGGTGGGGCATCCGCCTCGTGCGTTCGAGCCGAGCGGGCGTGGCCTACTGGCCGGCCCAGGTCTCGACCGCGGTGATCTCGACCGGGATCTCCCGGCCGTTGGGCGCGGTGTAGGCGACCTTGTCGCCGACCTTCAGGCCGAGGATCGCGGCGCCCAGCGGCGACTGCGCGCTGAACACGTCGAGGTCGGAGTCACCCGCGATCTCGCGGCTGCCGATCAGGAACGTCTCCTCGTCGCCGGCGATGATCGCCGTGATGACGGTGCCGGGCTCGACCACGCCCGACGACTGCGGGGCGTCGCCGACCTCGGCGTGCTTGAGCAACTCGGTGAGCTGGCGGATGCGGGCCTCCTGCTTGCCCTGCTCGTCCTTCGCGGCGTGGTACCCGCCGTTCTCCTTCAGGTCGCCCTCCTCGCGAGCCGCCTCGATGCGCTTCGCGATCTCCGTGCGACCCGTCGTGGACAGGTGCTCGAGCTCGGCGGCGAGCCGGTCGTAGGCGTCCTGGGTGAGCCAGGTGACGGTGGCTTCCTGTGCCATGGTGCACACTCCTGAGGTCGGACCGGTCCGGGGGGACCGTCCGGGGATAGACATGTCGCCCCGACGGATGTCGAGGCGAATGACCAATTTTAGGTCAGCCAGCACTCCGAGATCAAACCCGTGTTGGCCTCCTGCGCGGTGCGCACGCGCTCGGTGAAGGTGCGCAGCGGACGGTCGGAGGCGGGGATCTCGACGACCTTCCAGCCGACCACGGTGAAGTCCTCGTTGAGGGCCTGCACGATGCACGCCGTGTCGTTGCCGGCGGGCACCGAGAGCTGCCACGTGACCTCGACGGCGCGCTCGTCGGGGAGGAGCTCGTGCCCGAGGTCGAACGCCTGCACCTGCGGCTTCGACCCGTCGAGGCCGGCCCACACGACCCACGCGACCAGCACCAGCGCCGCGACGACGCCGGCGACGATCAGGAGGAGTCGGTCGCGGGAGCGGTTGCGTCGGGTGCGACCGTAGCGCTGGTCGAGCGCCGTCGCCTGCTCGCTGCTCACCTCGCGGGGTCCTCCGATTCCGATCGACTAGGCTGTGCAGACCAGCCTAACCCCCGCCCGTGAAGGGACCCCATGCTCGTCGCGCCCGTCCGATCCGACCTCGGCACCACCCCCGGATCCGCCCGATGAGCGCCGTCGCCGTCCACCTCGGCCTCCTGCTCGCCGCCGACGGCGAGTTCGACGAGAACCAGGTGACGCCGGGCATCGTCGGGTTCATCGCGACCTTCGCGATCATGGCGATCGTCCTGCTGCTCGTGCTCGACATGGTGCGGCGCATCCGCCGGGTGAACTACCGGGCCGAGGCGCAGGAGCGCCTCGACGCCGAGGAGGCCGCGCGGGCCGAGGGCGGAGCCGCGTCGACCGCCGAGCACGGCGACGACGAGGCATCCGACCCGCCCGTGCGCTGACCCCGCGGGGCGCACCGCTCGAGGCGTTGTGCGCGGGCGGCTCGCCCTCCGGCGTCAGCCGCCGATCGAGGTCGGCAGCGGGTCGAGCGCGATGAGCAGCGACGCCGTCCAGTGGCAGAGGAACGCGAGCACCGTGCAGGTGTGGAAGATCTCGTGGAACCCGAACGTGCCGGGCCACGGGTTCGGCTTCTTGATGCCGTAGACCACCGCGCCGGCGGTGTAGAGCAGGCCGCCGACGACGACGAGCACCATCATCGCGACGTTCGCGTTCACCAGGTCGACGAGGTACATCACGGCCGCCCAGCCGAGCAGCACGTAGATGGGCACGTACAGCCAGCGCGGGGCGCCGATCCAGAACACGCGGAACCCGATGCCGAGCAGGGCGACGCCCCAGACGACCGACAGCAGCACGATGCCCTTGTCTTCCGGCAGTGCGAGCACCGACAGCGGCGTGTAGGTGCCGGCGATCAGCAGGAAGATGTTCGCGTGGTCGATCCGCTTGAGGATCACCTTCGTGCGCGGCTTCCAGTTGAAGCGGTGGTACAGCGCCGAGTTGCCGAACAGCAGCAGCGAGGTCGCCATGAACACGGCCGAGGCCCACTTCGCGGGTGCGCCCTCGGCGAGCACGATGAGCACGATGCCCGCGGCGATCGCCACGGGGAAGGTGCCCGCGTGGATCCAGCCGCGCCAGGTCGGCTTGATCTCCGCCGGGTCGGCGACGGATGCGTCGAGCAGGGGGATGTTCGGCAGGTCCGGACCCTCGCGATCGTCGAGGGCGACGGCGGCGTCGGCGGCGTCGAGCTGCGCGATCGGGTGCTCGAGGTGCTCGGCCACGTCCTCGGGTTCGCGACGATCAGGTTGGGTCATGCGCCAAGCGTAGGGGCAAGCCGATCACAGCGGGCCGTGAGGTGTCGCCCGGGGACATGGACCGGCCGTCGCGCCTCCGGCGCGGTAGCGTAGGCGCGTGAACAACAGCGATCGGTCGACGGGTCGCGGCCTCCTCTACCGCGTCTACGAACGTCGGCTGCGGCGCGACCTCGACCCGGCCACCGCACCGCGCCACGTCGCGATGATCATCGACGGCAACCGGCGGTGGGCGAAGCAGCTCGGCTACGACTCCGTCTCGCACGGGCACCGCGCGGGCGCCGCGAAGATGCGGGAGTTCCTCGAGTGGTGCGACGACCTCGGCATCCAGGTCGTCACCCTCTACCTGCTCTCCAGCGACAACCTGGGCAACCGCAACTCCGACGAGCTCAGCGACCTGTTCGAGATCATCGCCGAGCTGGCCGAGGAGCTCAGCCACTACCGCGACTGGCGGGTGCAGCACGTCGGGAGCGACAAGGGCCTGCCCGAGCCGCTCATCGCCGCGCTCGACGCCGCCGAGCACCGCACGGCCGACAAGCGCGGCCTGCACGTGAACCTCGCCGTCGGCTACGGCGGGCGCACCGAGATCACCGACGCGATGCGCTCGATCGTCGCCTCCCACCACGCCGAGGGCCGGAGCCTGGAGGACCTCGCCGAGGCGCTCACGCCCGACCTCATCGGCGAGCACCTCTACACCGGCGGACAGCCCGACCCCGACCTGGTGATCCGCACGTCGGGCGAGCAGCGGCTGAGCGACTTCATGCTGTGGCAGTCGGCGCACAGCGAGTTCTACTTCGTGGAGGCCCTCGGCCCCGACCTGCGGCGCGTCGACTTCCTGCGGGCGCTGCGCGACTACTCGACCCGGCACCGCCGGTTCGGCGGCTGAGCGGCGCACGCACCCCCAGATGTGGGGTGATCGCGGGCCGCAACGGGATGACGTCGCGACACCCGCGTCTGCCAAGATGAGCGACGAGGAGGATGACGCCGTGACCATCGACGGGTTCACCGACGGATTCACCGAGGAGCCGGGCTACCTCGACTACGGGCGGGTCGGTCCGCTGTCGACCGCCGCCGCGGAGGAGGTGCTCGCCTTCACCCAGGTGCTCGAACGCGCCAGGCACGGCAGCCTCGACGCGTTCGGCGAGCAGGATGCCAGGCTGCGCGCCGCGGCGTCGGCGCTGACCGGGTTCCCCGCCGAGCAGGTGGTGGCGCAGCCCAACACGACGCAGGGGCTCATGCACGCCATGTTCGGACTCACGGGCAGCGTGCTGCTCTCGGCCGACGAGTTCCCGAGCCTGACGATCGCCGCGCAGCGTGCGCACGAGGCGCTGCACTCGGTGCAGCCGCTGTGGCTCGAGACCGACCACGGCAAGGTGACGCCGGGCGTGATCCGCGACCAGCTCGAGGCGAGCACGGCGGCGGTGGCCGTCAGCCTCGTCGACTCGCGCACCGGGTACCTGTGCGACCTCGACGGCATCCGCCAGGTCATCGGCGATCGGCTGCTCATCGTCGACGCGATCCAGGGCTTCGGCGTCGTCGACGCCCCGTGGGAGGTCGCCGACGTCATCGCCACCGGCGGCCAGAAGTGGTGCCGCGCCGGCTGGGGCACCGGGTTCCTCGCGCTCAGCGCCCGTGCCCTCGAGCAGCTCACCCCCGTCTTCTCCGGCTTCAGCGGCACAGAGGAGGTCGAGCCGTGGGGCTTCGTGCCGCCGCCCGCACCCGACGCCCGCGCCTACCGCGTCTCGAACCCCGACCCGATCGCGGCCGCCCGGTTCGCCGCCGCGATGGAGGAGATCGCCGCCGCCGGCGTGCCCGGGATCAACGCGGCCATCGCCGAGCGCGTGAGCGACGTCATCGAGCTCGCCGACGAGTTCGCCATCGCGGTGGTCTCCTCGCGCGACGAGCGCGAGCGGGCCGGCATCGTGGTGCTCGAGCCGCCGGCCGAGCAGGTCGCCCTCCTCGGGGCTTCGCTGCACAACCACGGCGTGACGGCGACGACCCGGCTGGGCAAGGTCCGGCTCAGCGTGCACGCGGCGACCTCGGGCGAGACGCTCGACATGCTCCGGGGTGCGTTCGTCTCGTACTCGACGGCCGCCTCCTACTGACGACGCGCCGGGCGGATGCCTCGGGCGGGGCGGATGCCTCGGGCCATCGGGTTACGACGAGGCATCCGTTCGTGAACAGCAGATGACGCGCCGCGTGTCGATTCCACGGATGTCGGCGGGCGGACGTAGGTTCGGCTCATCGGGCAGGGTGTCCGATCGAGCCGGGTCGAACCGCTCGTGCGGGAGGTCCGACCAGGCGCGAGAGCCGAGCGGGAATCGCTCGGGGTCAGGAGCGACTGTGACCTCACCTGAGTCGTCGAAGGCCGTCGGTCGGAACGCGGGGAGCGCTGTGGCGCAGCCCCGCGTCGCTGTTTCCGGGGATGCCCCGGGCACCGTGCAGCAGGCCGAACGGACGTACGTGCTCGACACCTCCGTGCTCCTGTCGGATCCGCGGGCCCTGTTCCGGTTCGCGGAGCATCCGGTGGTGCTGCCCGTCGTCGTGATCACCGAGCTGGAGGCCAAGCGCAACGACCCGGAGATCGGGTACTTCGCCAGGGCCGCGCTGCGGATCCTCGACGAGCTGCGCGTCGAGCACGAGCGCCTCGACTTCCCGATCCCCGTCGGCGAGGACGGCGGGTCGCTGCGCGTCGAGCTCAACCACTCGAACCCGTCGGTGCTGCCGAGCGGACTGCAGCTCGGCGACAACGACTCGCGGATCCTCGCGTGCGCGGCGAACCTCCACAACGACGGCGTGCCCGTCACCGTGGTCTCGAAGGACCTGCCGCTGCGCGTGAAGGCGGCCGCGATCGGCCTCGACGCGGAGGAGTACCGCGCCGAGCTCGCCGTCGACAGCGGCTGGACGGGCATGGCCGAGATCGACCTCGGCTCGAACGACATGGCGAAGCTGTACGAGCACGACTCGCTCGAGACGCCGGCCGCGGGGGCCTTCCCGGTCAACACGGGTCTCGTCATCCACTCCGACCGCGGCTCGGCCCTCGCCCGCGTGGTCGGCGAGCACACGGTGCGGCTCGTGCGCGGCGACCGCGAGGTCTTCGGCGTGCATGGCCGGTCGGCCGAGCAGCGGCTCGCGATCGACCTGCTGCTCGACCCGGAGATCGGCATCCTGTCGCTCGGCGGCCGGGCCGGCACCGGCAAGTCGGCGCTCGCACTGTGCGCGGGCCTCGAGGCCGTGCTGGAGCGCCAACAGCACAAGAAGATCATGGTGTTCCGCCCGCTGTACGCGGTCGGCGGGCAGGAGCTCGGCTACCTCCCCGGCGACCAGGCCGAGAAGATGAACCCCTGGGCGCAGGCCGTGTTCGACACGCTCGGCGCGCTCGTCAGCGACAACGTGCTCGACGAGGTCATCGAGCGGGGCATCCTCGAGGTGCTGCCGCTGACCCATATCCGCGGCCGTTCCCTGCACGATGCGTTCGTGATCGTCGACGAGGCGCAGTCGCTCGAGCGGAACGTGCTGCTCACGGTGCTCAGCCGCATCGGCCAGAACTCCCGGGTCGTGCTCACGCACGACGTCGCCCAGCGCGACAACCTCCGGGTCGGGCGGCACGACGGCGTGGCATCCGTCATCGAGACGCTGAAGGGGCACCCGCTGTTCGCCCACATCACGCTCACCCGCAGCGAGCGCAGCGCGATCGCGGCGCTCGTGAGCGAGATGCTCGACGGCAACGAGCTCGCCTGAGCCCGTGCGAGGGGCCCGGCCGCACGGCGGCCGGGCCCCCTCGTCGCGCGTCCGGGCGTCGGCGGTCGGGCCTCAGCCGTAGAGCTTCTCCGCGTAGGACGGGCCGTAGTAGGCCTCGAGTTCGGCGAGGTCGTCGTCGGGGCGCTCGAGGGTCTGCGCGATGACGGCGCGGCGCGGCGCGGCCTCGGGATGCCACGACTCGGGCTCCCAGGTCTTCGAGCGGAGGAACGCCTTCGAGCAGTGGAAGAACACCTCGTCGACGGCGACCTCGAGCACGAGCTGCGGCACGTGCGTGCGCACCGCGAAGCGGTCGGCGTAGGGCGCGTCGCGGAGCAGGCGGCCGCGGCCGTTCACGCGCAGCGTGTCGCCGCGGCCCGGGATGACGAACACGAGTCCGACGTGCGGGTTCGCGAGCAGGTTGTGGAAGCCGTCGGCGCGACGGTTGCCCGGGCGCTCGGGGATCGCGATCGTCGTGTCGTCGAGCACGAGCGCGAGGCGGCCGTCGGGGTCGCCCTTCGGTGACACGTCGGCATTGCCCTCGGCGTCGGCCGTCGCGACGAAGCACAGCGGCGAAGCGGCCAGCCACTGCCGGTGGATGTCGTGCAGGCGGTCGCGGGTCTTGCCGCGCACGGCGGGCAGCGGGGTGCCGACGAGCTCCTCGAGGTCGGCGACGGACGTGATCTGCGTGCCTCCATGGTCCATGGCACCAACCTACGCCCGTCGCGGAACGGGCCGGTTCGGCCCCGGAACGACGGAGGGGCCCGGCCGACCGGCCGGGCCCCTCCGCGACGAGGGCTACTTCGCCTGCGGCGGACGCGTCATCGACAGCAGGTCGAGGGCGGTGTCGAGCTGCTCCTCGGTGAGCTCGCCGCGCTCGACGTAGCCGAGGTCGATGACCGCCTCGCGCACGGTGATGCCCTGCTTCACCGAGTGCTTCGCGATCTTCGCCGCGGCCTCGTAGCCGATGAGCTTGTTCAGCGGGGTCACGATCGACGGCGACATGCCGGCCAGCGCGGTCAGGCGGTCGAGGTTCGGCTCGAGGCCGTCGATCGCCTTGTCGGCGAGCACGCGCGACGCGTTCGTGAGCAGGCGGATCGACTCGAGCAGCGCGGTGCCCATCACCGGGATCTGCACGTTCAGCTCGAACGAGCCGGATGCCCCGGCCCACGCCACGGTCGCGTCGTTGCCGATCACGCGCGCGGCGACCATGAGGACGGCCTCGGGGATGACCGGGTTCACCTTGCCCGGCATGATCGACGAGCCCGGCTGCAGGTCGGGGATGAAGATCTCGCCGAGGCCCGTGTTCGGGCCGGAGCCCATCCAGCGGAGGTCGTTGCAGACCTTGGTGAGGCTGACGGCGATCGTGCGGAGCGCGCCCGACGCGTCGACGAGGCCGTCGCGGTTCGCCTGCGCCTCGAAGTGGTCGGCCGCCTCGGTGATCGGCAGCTCGGTCTCGCGCTGGAGGAGCTCGATGACGAGCTGCGGGAAGCCGGCCGGCGTGTTGATGCCGGTGCCGACGGCCGTGCCGCCGAGCGGGACCTCCGCGACGCGGGGGAGCGCCGTGCGCACGCGCTCGATGCCGAGGCGAACCTGGCGCGCGTAGCCGCCGAACTCCTGGCCGAGCGTGACCGGCGTGGCGTCCATCAGGTGGGTGCGGCCCGACTTCACGACGTCGGCCCACGCGGTCGCCTTGGCCTCGAGGGCGACGGCGAGGTGGTCGAGCGCCGGGATGAGGTCGTCGATGAGCGCGGCCGTGACGGCGATGTGCACCGACGTCGGGAAGACGTCGTTCGACGACTGCGAGGCGTTCACGTGGTCGTTCGGGTGCACGTCGCGGCCGAGCTTCTGCGTCGCGACGGTCGCGAGGACCTCGTTCATGTTCATGTTCGACGACGTGCCCGAACCGGTCTGGTACGTGTCGACCGGGAAGTGCTCGATGAACCCGTGGCGGCCGGCGATGACCTCGTCGGCGGCCTCGACGATCGCGTTCGCGACGTCCTGGTCGAGCACGCCGAGCTGGGCGTTGGCCTGCGCGGCGGCCTTCTTGATGCGGGCGAGCGCCGCGACCTGGGCGGGCTCCAGGCCCTTGCCCGAGATCGGGAAGTTCTCGACGGCACGCTGGGTCTGCGCGCGGTAGAGCGCGGCCGCGGGGACCCGCACCTCGCCCATCGTGTCGTGCTCGATACGGTAGTCGGCGGCGTTGTCCACCACGGTGTGCTTCCCTTTCGATTGCTGCCGGATGCCCCGGGCGTGCCGCGGGTTCGCGGGCCCGGGTCGCCGGCTCAGATGCGGCCGACGACGACGTCGGTCTCGGCGCGACCCTCGACCAGTCGGTAGTTCGCGCCGACGACAGCCAGCGTACCCGCTGCGATCGCGTCGCTGATCATCTCCGAGCGCTCCAGGAGCTCGGCGACGGTGTCGCGCAGGTGCTCGCGCCCGACGAACCCGGCGTCGACGTCGGAGGGCACGATCGGGGCATCCGCCGCGACGCCCGCGACCTTGCGCACCGCGGGGACGATGCGCGACACCAGCGAGGCGATGTGCGGGGGGAGTTCGGTCGCGTCGGCGGCCTGCGAGTCGATGGCGGCGCGGACGGCGCCGCACTCGTCGTGGCCGAGCACGATGATGAGCGGCACGCCGAGCACGCCGACGGCGTACTCGAGCGACCCGATCACCGACTCCGACATGACCTGGCCGGCGTTGCGCACGACGAACGCGTCGCCGAGGCCGACGTCGAAGATGATCTCCGCCGCGAGGCGCGAGTCGGCGCATCCGAAGACCGCGACGCGGGGGCGCTGCACGTGCGCGAGCTCAGCCCGGCGCTCGACGTCCTGGCGGGGGTGCTCGGGCGTGCCGGTGACGAAGCGCTCGTTGCCGCGGCGCAGGTCGCGCCACGCCTCCGCGGGAGTCTGGGTGCGGGTCGATGCGGGCTGGGCCACGGGGCGCTCCTCTTCTCGCTTGGGGCGGGACGGGTCGGGGCTACTGCTGAGCCTCGATGGTCGGCACGAGGGCCGCGGCGAACGCCGCGAACTCCTCGTCGGTCGCGGTGCCGAGGAGGACGAACGTCGTCGTTCCCACCTCGGTGACCAGTCCGTAGCGCGCGTTGCCGACATCGTCGCCGGAGTCGCGGTTGTCGTACACGGTCCACTCGACGCCGTCGATCTCGACGGTGCCGGTGGCGAGCGTGCGGGCGAGCAGCCCGGCCGCCCAGGTCGGGTTGGCCTCGAGGCCCTGGTAGAGCCCGACGTACTCGTCGCTCGGGGTGAGCTCGCCGATGTACCAGGCGGTCACGCCGTCGGCGTCGCTGCGGCGGAGCTCGGCGGCGTTCGCCCGCCAGCCCTCGGGTAGCTCGGGCACCGCGAGGGGCGCGCCGGAGACGGCCTGCGCCTGCTCGGCGACGGCGGCCACGTCGACGTCGCGCTCGATCGGGGTGTCGCTGCGCGGCACGATGAGCACGATGACGAGCATGACCAGGAGGCTCGCGCCGAGCGCGAGCACCAGGTTGCGCAGCGTCTGCCGCTGGCGGTGCTTGCGCGAGTTCTCCGCCTTGCGGGCGGCGGTCTCCTCCGGCGTCTCCGGGCGGCCGAGCTCGGCGACGACGCGCGGCGGGCGGGGCGCGGCCATCAGCGCTCGTCGCCCGGGTCGGCGGCGTCGGATGCCTGGCGCGACGCGCGCGCGGCGTCGAGCCGGGCCTTCGCGCCGATGAGCCACTCCTCGCAGCGGGCCGCGAGGGCCTCGCCGCGCTCCCACAGCTCGAGCGAGTGCTCGAGGGTCGCCTGGCCCTGCTCGAGCTCGGCGACGACCTGGATCAGCTCGTCGCGCGCCTGCTCGTAGGAGAGCGCGGAGACGTCCGCGGGGGAGGAGGGCATGTGAGGCATTCTATTCGGTGGCGCCGAGCGACTCCGCCGCGAGGCGGCCGTCGGCGAGCGTGACGGTGAGCGCGGTCCCCGACGGCGCGGCCGCGGGGTCGCGGACGACGTGGCCGTCGGGGCCCTGCACGATGGCGTACCCGCGGTCGAGCGTCGCCTGGGGCGACAGGCCGCGCAGCTGCGCCCGGAGCTCGGCGGTGCGGCCGGCGTGCCGTTCGATGCACCGCTCGACGAGGTCGGTGCCGCGGGCCACCCACCGGGTGACCTCCTCGGCGCGGCGGTCGATGATCCAGCCGGTGCCGGCCAGCGCCGGTCGCGACCGCAGGTGCTCGATGCGGTCGACCTCGCGGGTGAGCAGCGCCGTGAGGCGCATCCCGAGGCGGGCACGGGCCTGCTCCACGCGGGCGAGCTCGTCGGTGACGTCGGGGACGACGCGCTTCGCGGCATCCGTCGGGGTGGAGGCGCGCAGGTCGGCGACCTCGTCGAGCAGCGGGCGATCGGCCTCGTGGCCGATCGCGCTGACGATGGGCGTGCGCGCGGCCGCGGCGGCGCGCACGACGCGCTCGTCGCTGAAGGCGAGGAGGTTCTGGAAGTCGCCGCCGCCGCGGGCGACGATGATGACCTCGACCTCGGGATCGGCGTCGAGCCGCTCGATGGCGGCCACCACCTCGGGCACGGCACGGTCGCCCTGCACCGCCGCGTACGCGGTGCGGAACTCGACCGCGGGCCAGCGCAGGCGGGCGTTGCGCAGCACGTCCTGCTCGGCGTCGGAGTCGCGCCCGGTGACGAGTCCGACCACGCCGGGCAGGAACGGCAGCCGGCGCTTGCGGTCGAGGTCGAACAGGCCCTCCGCGGCGAGCGTCGCCCGCAGCTTCTCGATGCGCTCCAGCAGGTCGCCGAGGCCCACGTGGCGCACGTCGTAGACCTGCATGGTGAGCGAGCCGCCCTTCACCCACCAGTTCGGCTTCATCAGCGCGACGACCCGGTCGCCCTGCGTGAACTGCTCGGTGAGGCGCGTGCGCACCGACGACCAGATGGTGAAGGAGACGGTCGCGTCGACGTCGCAGTCCTTCAGCTTGCCGTAGACGTTGCCGGCCGAGATGCCCCACTGGGTGATCTCGCCCTCGACCCAGACGGTGCCGAGCCGGTCGATCCAGTCGCGGATCTTCGTCGACACGGTCGACACGCTCCACGGCGCCTCGCGCGTGGTGGGTGGGCCCTCGGCCATGGTCGCTCCCGGCGGTCGGTGACGAGCCCGCGGGTAGGATGGCATCGTGACGAGCACGACGGATGCCCCGCGGATCGGCCTCGGCATGCCGAGGATTCCGAGCGTGCGAGGCCGGCTCAAGGATACCCCCGCCCCCCGACCCAAGAAGGTGCTGCTGGCCGCTCCACGCGGCTACTGCGCCGGCGTGGACCGGGCGGTGATCGCGGTCGAGAAGGCCCTCGAGCACTACGGCGCGCCCGTGTACGTGCGCAAGCAGATCGTGCACAACATCCACGTGGTGACCGAGCTCGAGCAGCAGGGCGCGATCTTCGTCGACGAGGTCGACGAGGTGCCCGAGGGCGCGCACGTCGTGTTCAGCGCGCACGGCGTCTCGCCGGCGGTCGTGAACTCGGCCGCCGACCGCGGCCTGCACGCCATCGACGCGACCTGCCCGCTCGTGACGAAGGTGCACCGCGAGGCCGTGCGCTTCGCGCGCGACGACTTCGAGATCCTGCTCATCGGCCACGAAGGCCACGAGGAGGTCGAGGGCACCGCGGGCGAGGCGCCCGACCACGTCACCATCGTGAACAGCCCCGACGACGTGCCGAACATCGACGTGCGCGACCCCGACAAGGTCGTGTGGCTCTCGCAGACCACGCTGAGCGTCGACGAGACCATGGAGACGGTGCGGCGGCTGCGCGAGCGGTTCCCGAACCTGCAGGACCCGCCCTCCGACGACATCTGCTACGCCACCCAGAACCGCCAGGTCGCGATCAAGAAGGTGGCCCAAGACGCCGACCTCGTGATCGTCGTCGGCTCGGCGAACTCGTCGAACAGCGTGCGGCTCGTCGAGGTCGCCCTCGAGTACGGGGCGAAGGCCGCGTACCGGGTCGACTACTCGACCGAGATCAAGCAGGAGTGGCTCGACGGCGTCTCGACGATCGGCGTGACGAGTGGGGCATCCGTGCCCGAGGGGCTCGTGCAGGAGGTGCTCATCGACCTCGCCGACGCCGGGTTCGGCGACGTCGCGGAGGTGAAGACGGCGGAGGAGGACCTGATGTTCTCGCTGCCGAAGGAACTCCGCAAGGACCTCGCGGGCAACCGCGACGACCGCGCGCTCGGCGGGCGCCGGAGCGCGGCGACGGTCTAGGCGCGCGCCGCCGCTTCGGCGCGGCGCTCCGTCGCGCCCCGGCGCCGCCGCGCCGCCTCGATCGCGAGCACGCCGACGATGACGACGAGCAGCGCGCCGAGCTGCAACAGGCCGGATGCGGCGAGCCCGACGGCGGCCGTGGCCGTCGCCGCGACCGCGCCGAGGACTCGCCAGCCCGCCGGCCCGATGGCGAGGGTCCGGCGGTAGGTCGCGTCGGCGAGCAGGTACAGGCCGGCGCCTGCGCCGGTGAGCCACGCGGCGGATGCCTCGACCGGGTGGGTCGCCTCGGCGAGGAGGCCGTGCAGGCCCGCGGCGAGCAGCACGAGCCCGAAGATCATCGCGAGGTGCTCGAGGTAGAACGACAGGAGGGCGAGCCCGGTGCGCCGACTCGGCGCTGCCGACGCGATCGCCTCCTCCGCGAGGCGGTCGTCGCCGGCGAAGTAGCACCACCAGAGCGCCGCGACGACGCCGACCGCGAGCACGGTGCCCGTGAGCAGCGCGGCGTCGAGGTCGTGCTCGGTGGCGACGACGCCGACCGAGATGATCGACTCGCCGAAGGCGATGATCATGAGCAGCCCGTGGCGCTCGACCATGTGCGAGGCACCGGGGTCGAAGCCGCCGCGGGCGCTGAGCAGCGCCGAGCCGAGGAACAACACGAACGGCAGGGTGAACAGCACCCAGTCGAGCGGGCCCTCCACGGTGCCCGACACCATGAGCAGCACGCCGACGAGCACGTTCGCCGGGCCGACGACGAGCATGCGGCGGGCGGCCCCGCGACCGCCGCGATGGATGAAGAGGGCGGCGTGGATGATCGAGACGACGACGTAGGCCGCGCCGAAGAGCACGCCGGTCGCGCCGAAGGCGTCGGGGATGGCGAGCGCGAGCACGAGGAACGCCGCCATCGCCGCGATGAGGGCGAGCCGCACGAAGGTCGTGTCGGGCGCGGCCTGGTTCGTGAGCCACGCGTAGGCGTCGTACATCCACCACACGAGCGCGAGCACGATCGCCGCCTGCGCCACGCCCGTCCAGTCGGGGTGGTGCACGACGATCTCGGCGACCTGGCTGATGGTGAAGACGAAGACGAGGTCGAACAGCAGCTCGATCGTCGAGACGCGCGAGGCGATGCGGGACATCCGGTCGCCGGCGAGGCTGGAAGGGGTCGGCACCCCGTCACGGTAGTGCAGCGGGCGAGGCCCGCGACAGGGCTGTGGACGGCGGGTGTTCCGCTGTGGGCGGACAGGTCGCGCAGGGTGTGGAGTGAGCGCTCACTCCGGCGTAGGATCGGCACTCGTGACCCCCACCCAGGAGCGCGCTCCGCGCGCCAAGCCGCTGCCGGTCGACGAGCGCCGCGCCGCGATCGCGCGCGCCACGGTGCCCCTGCTCGTGGCCCACGGCGGCGACGTCACGACCCGGCAGATCGCCGAGGCATCCGGCGTCGCCGAGGGCACCCTGTTCCGCGTGTTCGCCGACAAGGATGCGATCATCGACGCCGCCGTCGAGGCGTTCCTCGACCCCGAGCCGTTCCGCGCCGCGATCCGCGCGATCGACCCGGGCCTGCCGCTCGAGCTCAAGCTGCGGATGGTGCTCGACCGCTTCCACGACCGGTTCGCCGGCATCTTCGGCGTGTTCGCATCGCTCGGCATGCAGCGGCGGAAGCACCCGCCCGCCGTCGAGCCCGACGTCATCATCGGCATCTTCGAGCGCCTGCTCGCGCCCGACCTCGACCGGCTGCGGGTGTCGCCCGCGCAGGTGTTCGGGTTCGTGCGCATGGTCGCGTTCTCGTCGGCGATGCCGCACCTCGGCTCGGGCACCGACCTCGACACCGCCCAACTCGCGCACCTCATCGTGCGCGGCATCGCGGAGCCGCCCGGCGAGGCGTCGCCCGAGGCATCCGACCGGCCCGAGGCATCCGAACCGCCCGAGGCATCCGCCACGCCCGATCCATCCGTTCCATCCGACCCGACCGAGAGGTGACCGGCCACATGCTCTGGAAACTGCTCACCCGCCACCTGAAGCCGTACTGGGCGCTGCTCGTCGGCGTCGTCGTCTTCCAGTTCGCGCAGTCGATGGCGTCGCTGTACCTGCCGAGCCTGAACGCCGAGATCATCGACGACGGCGTCGTCACGGGCGACACCGGCTTCATCCTGTCGACCGGGTCGCTCATGCTCGGCATCACGCTGCTGCAGGTCGCCTGCGCGATCGCCGCCGTCTACTTCGGCGCCCGCGCCGCGATGGCGTTCGGGCGCGACCTGCGGAAGGCGATCTTCGCCCGCGTCGGCGACTTCTCCGAGCAGGAGGTGTCGCGCTTCGGCGCGCCGAGCCTCATCACGCGCACCACGAACGACGTGCAGCAGGTGCAGATGCTCGTGCTCATGAGCTGCACCATGCTCGTGTCCGCGCCCATCCTCGCGATCGGCGGCGTCATCTTCGCGCTCCGCGAGGATCTCGCGCTGTCGTGGATCATGGTCGTCGCCGTGCCCGTGCTGCTGCTGGCCGTCGGCCTCATCATCAGCCGCATGGTGCCGCTCTTCCAGTCGATGCAGAAGAAGATCGACCAGGTGAACCGGGTGCTGCGTGAGCAGCTCACCGGCATCCGCGTCGTGCGCGCGTTCGTGCGCGAGGGCATCGAGTCCGACCGCTTCGAGACCGCGAACGCCGCCCTCACCGACACCGCGCTCCGCGCCGGCCGCCTGTTCGCGCTCGTGTTCCCGATCGTGATGCTCGTGCTCAACGCGTCGAGCGTCGCGGTGCTGTGGTTCGGCGCGTTCCGCGTCGAGTCGGGCGAGATGCAGATCGGCGCGCTGACGGCGTTCCTCAGCTACCTCATCCAGATCCTCATGGCCGTGATGATGTCGACGATGATCGCGTTCCTGCTGCCGCGGGCCGCCGTGTCGGCCGGCCGCATCGGCGAGGTCCTCGAGACCGAGCCGAGCGTCGCCGAGCCGGCCGACGGCGTGCGCGCGCTGCCCGCGCCGGGCACCCTCGAGTTCCGGGACGTCACGTTCTCGTACCCGGGCGCCGAGGACCCGGTGCTGCGCGACGTCAGCTTCACCGCGGAGCCCGGCAAGGTGACCGCGATCATCGGCTCGACCGGCGCCGGCAAGACCACCATCGTGAACCTCGCCGCCCGGCTGTTCGACGCGACCGAGGGCCAGGTGCTCGTCGGCGGCGTCGACGTGCGCGACCTCGACCCCGACGTGCTGAACGCGCAGCTCGCGCTGGTGCCGCAGAAGCCGTACCTCTTCGCGGGCACGGTCGCGACGACGCTCCGGTACGGCGATCCGGATGCCTCGGACGAGGCGCTGTGGACGGCGCTCGAGACCGCCCAGGGCCGGGACTTCGTCGCCGCGATGCCGGGCGCGCTCGACGCGCCCGTCGCGCAGGGCGGCACGAACGTGTCGGGCGGCCAGCGCCAGCGGCTCTCGATCGCCCGGGCGCTCGTCAAGCGACCGCCGATCTACCTGTTCGACGACTCGTTCTCGGCGCTCGACACCGCGACCGATGCGAGGCTCCGCGCCGCGCTCGCCCGCAAGGTGTCCGACGCGACCCTGCTCGTCGTCGCCCAGCGCGTCGCGACCATCGTCGACGCCGACCAGATCCTCGTCGTCGAGGACGGGCGGATCACCGCCCGCGGAACCCATGAGCAGCTCGTCGAGACCTCGGAGGCGTACGCCGAGATCGTCCGGAGCCAGCTGAGCGCAGAGGAGGCGGCCGCGTGACCGAGCAGCAGACCGGAACCGGGACCGAGCCCACGGCGTCCGAAGCGCCCGCGCAGGAGGCGCCCGCGCCCGAGGCGCCCGCGCCCGTCCGTCCCCCGTGCGCCGCGGCCCGATGGGCGGTGGCCCGATGGGCGGCATGGGCATGCCCGCCGAGAAGTCGAAGAACTTCGGCCCCAGCGCAAAGCGCCTGCTCGGCCGGCTGCGGCCCGAGCGCATGGCGATCGTGTGGGTCGTGCTCCTCGGCGTCGTCAGCGTCGTGCTGTCGGTGCTCGGCCCGAAGATCCTCGGCCAGGCGACGAACCTCATCTTCGAGGGCGTCATCTCGGCGCAGCTGCCCGCCGGGGCCACCCAGCAGCAGGTCGTCGACGGCCTGCGCGCCCAGGGGAACGAGCAGCAGGCCGACATGGTCGCGTCGATGAACCTGCACCCGGGCGAGGGCATCGACTTCGCCGCCGTCGGCACGGTGCTCGCGTGGGTGCTCGCACTCTACGTCGTGGCCGCGCTGTTCGGCTGGGCGCAGGGCTACGTGCTGAACGGCGTCACCCAGCGCACGGTGTTCCGGCTCCGCCAGGACGTCGAGGCGAAGCTGCACCGCCTGCCGCTGTCGTACTTCGACAAGATGCAGCGCGGCGAGCTGCTCTCGCGCGTCACGAACGACATCGACAACATCTCGCAGACGCTGCAGCAGACGATGAGCCAATTGCTCACCTCGCTGCTCACCGTCATCGGCGTGATGGTGATGATGTTCGTCATCTCGCCGGTGCTCGCGCTCATCGCGCTCATCACGATCCCGTTGACGATCGTCATCACGGCGCTCATCGCGAAGCGGTCGCAGAAGCTGTTCGTCGCCCAGTGGGCCCGCACCGGCACGCTGAACGCGCAGGTCGAGGAGGCCTATTCGGGCCACTCGCTCGTGCGCGTGTTCGGCCGCCGCCGCGAGGTCGGCGCCCGGTTCGACGGCGAGAACGAGGAGCTGTACGCCGCGAGCTTCGGCGCCCAGTTCGTCAGCGGCATCATCATGCCCGCGATGATGTTCGTCGGGAACCTGGTCTACGTCGCCATCGCGGTGGTCGGGGGGCTCATGGTCGCCGGCGGCACGATCTCGCTCGGCGACGTGCAGGCGTTCATCCAGTACTCGCGCCAGTTCACCCAGCCGCTCAGCCAGCTCGGCTCGATGGCGAACCTGCTGCAGTCGGGCGTCGCGAGCGCGGAGCGCGTGTTCGAGCTGCTCGACGCCGACGAGGAGGTGCCCGACCCCGTCGAACCCGAGCGCCCCGCGGCGACCACCGGCCGGCTCGTGTTCGAGGACGTCTCGTTCCGCTACGACCCCGCGAAGCCGCTCATCGACGACCTGTCGCTGGTCGCCGAGCCCGGCCAGTCGATCGCGATCGTCGGCCCCACGGGGGCGGGCAAGACGACCCTCGTGAACCTGATCATGCGGTTCTACGAGCTCGACGGCGGGCGTATCACGCTCGACGGCGTCGACACCACGCACATGACCCGCGACGCGCTGCGCTCGCGCATGGGCATGGTGCTGCAGGACACCTGGCTGTTCGCGGGCACGATCCGCGACAACATCCGCTACGGGCGGCCGGATGCCACGGACGAGGAACTCCTCGCCGCGGCCCGCGCGACCTACGTGGACCGGTTCGTGCGCACCCTGCCCGACGGGTACGACACCGTGCTCGACGACGAGGCGTCGAACCTGTCGGCCGGCGAGAAGCAGCTCATCACCATCGCCCGCGCGTTCCTCGCCGACCCGTCGGTGCTCATCCTCGACGAGGCGACGAGCTCGGTCGACACCCGCACCGAGCTGCTGCTCCAACAGGCGATGACCGCGCTCCGCGCCGACCGCACGAGCTTCGTCATCGCGCACCGGCTCTCGACGATCCGCGACGCCGACCTCATCATCGTGATGGAGCACGGCTCGATCGTCGAGCAGGGCACGCACGGCGAACTCCTCGCGACCGACGGCGCCTACGCCCGGCTCTACCAGGCGCAGTTCGCGGCGCCGATGGACGAGGAGGAGTCGGCGGATGCCCCGGCGGCCGGCGGGCTCGCGGCGGCGCTCGCGGCGCGCGCCGCCGTCGGGCGGAGCTAGCGGGCACGCGGCGACTCCTGCCGCGACTCCGCGGAGACGACGAAGGCGGCGGCCGGGACATCCCGGCCGCCGCCTTCGTGCGTTCCCACTCGGGCGCGGCGTGCGCGCCCGACCGCCGGTCAGGGCGCGGTGCCGCTCATCTGCTCGACGTACGCCAGGAACGTCGGGTCGTTGAAGAAGACGATCCCGCAGAGCACGAGCGTCAGCACGACCGACAGCAGGCCGCCCGCGATCGGCACCCAGAAGGCGACCTTCCGGCGGCGGATGCGCAGCACCGACCAGCCGAGCACGGCCGCGTAGAGCGCGAGCTGCACGATGATGCCGACGGTCGTGAGCGTGGGCAGCCACTCGGGCGCGACGAAGT
Source organism: Agromyces sp. MMS24-K17 (assembly GCF_043950245.1). GTDB lineage: Bacteria > Actinomycetota > Actinomycetes > Actinomycetales > Microbacteriaceae > Agromyces. Next base: position 2,273,093 of record NZ_CP171640.1, read on the forward strand.
CGCCGACGCCCTGCTGCTCGTACACGACCTGGAACGACTGCGGCAGCAACTGGTAGCTCGTCGCGGTGTTCCACGCGCCGAAGGCGCCGAATGCGAGCAGGCCGATCGTCGCGATGCGGTCGACGGGGCGTTCGGGGCGAGCCGGGGCGGCCTCGGCGCCGGCCTCGGCAGGCAGGCCGGGTGCGGCGGCCGGCGCCGGCCCGGGATGCGACTGCGGCTGCGCGGCCGCAGTTGGCGCGGGCGACGCAGCGCTCGCGGCCGGTCCGGATGCCTCGTCGCGGTCGTCGGTCGGCGGCTGCCACGTCCACCCGGGCGGGGCGTACTCGCCGTACTTCGGGCGCGGACGTGACCGCTCGTCGGCCGGCGCCGGTGCGGGCGTCGCCGCCGCACCGGGTCCGTCGCCCGCGGGCGCCGGGGATCCCGGCGTCCGAGCGGCCTCGTCCTGGGTCATCCGTGCCCCTACGCGGTGATCGACTGGCCGGCCGAGCCGAGCTGGCGGGTCGACTCGCCGACGCGCACGGCCATGGCCGACTCGGCGACCTTGCCCCACGCGCGCGGGTCGTACTGCTTCTTGTTGCCGACGCCGCCGTCGACCTTCAGCACGCCGTCGTAGTTGCCGAGCATGTAGCCGGCGACCGAGCGGGTGAAGGCGTACTGGGTGTCGGTGTCGATGTTCATCTTCACGACGCCGTTGGCGACCGCCTCGGCGATCTCCTCGTCGGTCGAGCCCGAGCCGCCGTGGAAGACGAGGTCGAGCGGCTTCGGGCCGGTGCCGTACTTCGCGGCGAGGCCGTCCTGGATCTCCTTGAGCAGCGACGGGCGCAGCTTCACGTTGCCGGGCGCGTAGACGCCGTGCACGTTGCCGAACGTGAGGGCGGCGATGTAGCGGCCCTGCTCGCCGAGGCCGAGCGCCTCGACGGTCTGCACCACGTCGTCGAGGGTCGTGTACAGGGCGTCGTTCGAGCCCTCGTGCGCGACGCCGTCCTCCTCGCCGCCGACGACGCCGATCTCGACCTCGAGGATGGCGTTGATGGCCTTGATGCGGGGGAGGAGCTCCTTCGCGATCTCGAGGTTCTCGGTCAGCGGCACGGCCGAGCCGTCCCACATGTGCGACTGGAAGATCGGGTTGCGGCCGGCCTTGACCTCCTCCTCGGAGGCGGCGATGAGCGGGAGCACGAAGTCGGCGAGCGCCGGCTTCGGGCAGTGGTCGGTGTGCAGCGCCACGGTGATCGGGTAGGACTTCGCCACCTCGTGCGCGAACTTCGCGAACGCGAGCGCGCCGGTCGCGCGGGCCTTCACGGTGTGGCCGGCGAAGTAGTCGGCGCCACCGGTGGTCACCTGGATGATGCCGTCGGAGCCCGCCTCGGTCAGGCCCTGCAGCACGGAGTTCAGCGTCTGCGAGCTCGACACGTTGAAGGCCGGGAAGGCGAAGCCCTTGGCCTTGGCGGTGTCGAGCATCTCGGCGTACTGCTCGGGGGTGGCGATGGGCATGCTGGCTCCTTCGGAAGATGATGGGATCCTCATGAGTCTACCGAGGCGGCGCGGGCGGTTCAGGGCGCCCGCGAGGCGAGAGGATGGGGGCATGGATGCGCACCCGGATGCCTCGCCCGTGATCGACGACCGGACCGTCGCGGGGTTCGTCGACGCGGCGGTCGCGGCAGCGCTCGCGGTGCGCCCGCTGGTCGGGTCGGGCGACCCGATCGCAGTCGACGGCGCCGCGGTCGACGCGATGCGCGCGGTGCTCGCCGGCGTCGACGGCGACGGGCGGGTCGTCATCGGCGAGGGGGAGAAGGACGACGCCCCGATGCTGCACCTCGGCGAGCGCTTCGGGCGGGGCGGGGCGGATGCGCCGGAGATCGACCTGGCGGTCGACCCGGTCGACGGCACGCGGCTCGCCGCAGCCGGGCGCCCGGGCGCGATGGCGGTCGCCTCGATCGCGCCGCGCGGGGCCTTCGCCGACCTGGGGCCGGCGCACTACCTCGAGAAGCTCGTGTCGTGGCATCCGGATGCCTCGCTCGATCGTCCGCTCGGCGACCTCGTGCGTGCGATCGCGGCGGAGCGCGGCGTCGCCGTGTCGGCGGTGCGGGTGGCGGTGCAGGAGCGGCCGCGGAACGCCGGGTACGTCGCCGCGGCGCGCGCGGCCGGCGCGGTGGTCGAGCTCTTCGAGCACGGCGACGTGGAGCGGAGCATCCGTGCCGCGCAGCGCGGGACCGACCTCGACGTGGTGGTGGGCGTCGGCGGCGCGCCCGAGGGCGTGCTCACGGCGGCGGCGGTGCGGGCGCTCGGCGGCGGCATGTCGGCGCGGCTCGCGCCGCAGTCCGAACCGGAGCGGGAGCGGATCGTGGCAGCCGGCGTCGACGTCGGGCGGGTGCTCGGGCTCGACGACCTCTGCGCGGGGCCGGCGGCGTGCATCGTCGCGGCGGTGACCGCCCTCGACCTCGGCGCGGGCGCCGTGCTCGAGGCGGCGACCGCCGACGAGGCGTCGACCTGGGTGGCGGTCGAGGGTCGCGGGATCGTCGTGACGCCGCGACAGGTTCGTTAAGAACCGGCGAACTTTCACGCTCGATCGCTGCCGGAAGACGTTTTCCAGAGGCTGAAATCGTTAAGCTCGAAGGGTACGGACGACCCGAAGACGAACGCCTGGAGGACCTCACCGATGAGCATCGACGCAGCCAGCCTGTTCCACCACCCCGACCGAAACCTGGCGCTCGAACTCGTGCGCGCGACCGAGGCGGCGGCGATCCGGGCGGTGCCGTGGATCGGCAAGGGCGACAAGAACGCGGCCGACAAGGCCGCGGTCGACGCGATGCGCGCGTTCCTCTCCACCGTCGACATGGACGGCGTCATCGTCATCGGCGAGGGCGAGAAGGACGAGGCGCCGATGCTGTTCAACGGCGAGCAGGTCGGCTCCGGCAGCGGCCCCGCCTGCGACATCGCGGTCGACCCGATCGACGGCACCTCCCTCACCGCAGCCGGCCGCTCGCACGCGCTGTCGGTGCTCGCCGTGTCGGAGCGCGGCACCATGCTCGACGCGTCGAGCGTGTTCTACATGGACAAGATCGTCACCGGCCCCGAGGGCATCGGCGTCATCGACATCGAGCGCCCCATCGGCGACAACGTGCGCGCGCTCGCCAAGGCGCTCGGCAAGGACGTCGGCGACCTCCGCATCGCGGTGCTCGACCGGCCGCGCCACGAGCAGCTCATCGCCGACATCCGCGCGGCCGGCGCCGGCACCCGGCTCCTCCTCGACGGCGACGTCGCCGGCGGCATCAACGCCGCGCGCCGCGACACCCGCATCGACATGTGTGTCGGCATCGGAGGCAGCCCCGAGGGCATCACCACCGCCTGCGCGATCAAGGCCCTCGGCGGCTTCATGCAGGGCAAGCTCGCCCCCAAGGACGAGGCGGAGGCCGAGCGCGGCCGCGCCGCGGGCCTCGACGTCGACGCCATCCTCGGGCTCGACGACCTCGTCGCCGGCGACAACACGTTCTTCGTCGCCACCGGCGTCACCGACGGCGCGCTCTGCCTCGGTGCGAAGCGCGAGGGGCCGATCATCCGCACCGAGTCGGTCGTGCTGCGCTCGAAGTCGGGCACGCTGCGGCGCGTCCAGGCCGAGCACCTCGTCGAGAAGTGGCTCGACCCGGCCGACCGCTGACCGGATCCCACCGGCGGGCGTCGGCGGGTTCGGCGAAGATGAACGGATGACTCGCGCCACGAGCCTGCCCCGCGCACTGCGACCGTTCTCGGTCGGCCAGTACCGGCTGCTCGTCGTCGCGCTCGCCGCGTCGTTGCTGTCGGCCGGCGCGTGGCTGGTGGCCGCCGTCTGGCAGGTCGTCGAACTCGGCGGCACGCCGGTCGACCTCTCCTTCGTGGCAGTCGGCTCGAGCCTCGGACTCGTCATCGCCGTGTTGTTCGGCGGCGTCGCCGCCGACCGCATCCCGCAGCGACGCATCCTCATCGTCGTCGAGATCGTGCGCGGCGCGGCGTTCGCCGTCGCCGCCGTGCTCGCTTCGACCGGCGTCATCGAGGTCTGGCACATCGCCGTGATCTCGTTCGTGCTCGGAGTCGCCGACGGCTTCTTCTACCCCGCGTACTCGGCGTGGCTGCCTGCGATCCTGCCCGAGTCGCAGCTGCTCGCGGCGAACGGCGTCGAGGGCGTGCTGCGGCCCGCCGTCAACCAGGCGGCCGGCCCGGCGATCGCGAGCCTGCTCATCGCCGTGCAGGGCCCCTGGCTGGCGTTCGCCGCGGTCGGCGCGCTGCAGGTCGTCGCGGTCGTGGTGCTCGGCGTCATGCGCACGACGCCGGTGCGCCGCGACCCCGGCGAGGTCGTGCTGCACCCCGTGCGGCAGACGTTCGTCGACCTGCGCGACGGGTTCCGCTACCTGCTGTCGACCCGGTGGCTGCTCGCCACCCTGGTCTTCTCGATCGTGCTGGTGCTCATCATCATGGGCCCGATCGAGGTGCTGCTGCCGTTCGCCGTCAAGGACCAGGCCGGCGGCGGCGCCGGCGCGTTCGCCATCGCGCTCGGCGCGTTCGGGCTCGGCGGCGCGGTGGGGTCGCTCACGGTCGCGTCGATGCGGATCCCGCGCCGCTACCTCACGCTGATGATCCTCGCCTGGGGCGTCGGCTCGGCGCCGCTCGCGATCATCGGCGTCACGTCGTCGCTGTGGGTCATGGTGATCGCCCTGTTCCTCGTGGGCGTGCTCTTCGACGGCGCGCAGGTGCTCTGGGGCACCCTCCTGCAGCGGCGGGTGCCGCCCGCGATGCTGGGCCGGGTCTCCAGCCTCGACTTCTTCGTGTCGCTCGCCCTCATGCCGCTGTCGATGGCCGTCGCGGGCCCCGTCGGCGAGGCGATCGGGCTCGCGCCTGCGTTCCTCATCGCCGGGCTCGTGCCGCCGCTGCTCGCGTTCGCGACGCTCGCCATCGCCCGCCTCGGCAAGGACGAGCTGTCCCACCCGCTCGAAGGGCATCCGGATGCCTCCCAGGTGACGGGTGCCGGGGCCGCCGCGGGGTTCGAGGCGCCGGTCGACGAGCGACACGGCGAGGGGGTCGCGCCCGTGGGCGACGAACGCGCGCCGGCGGGTGAGGAGCCGACCGGCGCGTGACCCGCGGACTCCCGAGGGGGAGGGGTTGGCGTACTCCGGGCGCTGTGCGAGGCTGGCCGCGCAACGAGGCGAGGAGGACGGCATGGGGCTGCAGGCGAAGGGCGCGTTCCCGGGGTTCAGCGTCGACGACGTCGACGCGGCGCGCGAGTTCTACAGCGGCGCGCTCGGGCTGGCGGTCGACGAGTCGATGGGCGGGCTGTGGATCACCCTGCCATCGGGGCAGGGCGTGTTCGTGTACGGCAAGCCGAACCACGAACCGGCGTCGTTCACGATCCTGAACTTCGAGGTCGACGACCTCGACGCGGCCGTCGACGCCTTGAACGCGGCCGGCGTCTCGACGAAGATCTACGAGGCGCCGAACGACTTCGGCACGGACAGCCGGGGGATCGCGCACGGCACGGCGACCGGTGACGGCCCGGACATCTGCTGGTTCCGCGACCCGGCCGGCAACGTGCTGAGCCTGATCGCCGCCTGAGCGCGGCCTGGGCGCGGCCGGAGCGCTCGGCGCCGGGTCAGGGAGCGCACTGAGTCCGCCCGTCGGGGCGGGTGGTAGACCCGACCCATGTTGGGGCAATCGTTGAACTCGCCATGGGCGTCGAGCGGCGGCGTCTACACGCACACCTGGACCTTCCAGGTGACGCATCCCGGCCGGACGGTCGTCGAGGTCGCGCTCACCTCGGTGAACAGCATCGACGACGACGACGGCACCTTCGCCCGGTTCGGCGTCTCGCAGATCGTCAGCGACAGCGGGGTCGAGAACTTCGGCGACGACGGACCGCCCGTGGTCGCTCGTGACGGGGTCACGAGCGTCAGCGTGCGCATGTTCGTCATGAACTCGTATGCGCGCGGGCGGGTCTCGCGCAACTTCTGGTGAACCGGACGGTTCGGGACGAGGAGGACGGGCAGATGATCGACGAGACGGCGAGCAGCGATCGCGACGAGCGGACGCGGCAGCGACTCAGCGTGCTCTACGACCCGGAGACCGGCCGAGCGGTGGCGGGCCACACGTTCGTCGGGGTCGACGACGAGCTCTCGGGGCCCGAGGGCGCCGAGGCGCGCGAGCGGGTACTCCGCGAGGAGGCGCGCGACCGCGGAGATCTCGGGCGACTGCGGTTCCTCGAGGCGCCGCAGGGACTCCGGCTGGATGGGCCGGTCGAACTGCGGGTGGAGGGCGAGCGGCTCACGTCGCGACCGCTGCGGATCGTGCGGCGGAACGTCGACGCGGCCACCCTTCGGGTGCGCCCGCGCGACTGAGGCGGCGACGCACGCGCGCGACCGCGGCCGCGTGATCGCGGCCGCGCGGTCGCGACCCGCGCGCCGCGACCCGCGCACCGGGTGCGGCCCGTGCCGACCGTCAGATCGAGCGGATCTCCGGGTCGATGTCGGCGCCGTCGAAGTCATCGGCGATCGGCGCAGCGAGGAGGGCGGCCGCCGACTCGATGCCGTCGTCGGCGAGGCCCTCGATCGCGGCTGCCTCGACGCCGAGGTCGACGATCTCGACGTCGCGCAGCTTGCGCTCGACCGCGCGGGTACGGCGACCGGCCTCGGTCACCGTGTTCTGGGCGGTCTGCAGCTGCTTGCCGAGCTTGTCCCACACCTGCGCGTACTTGCCGAACTCCGCCTTGGCGGCGCCGAGCACCTGCCACACCTCGGAGCTGCGCTTCTCGATCGCGAGCGTGCGGAAGCCCATCTGCAGGCTCGTGAGGAGCGACGCGAGCGTCGTCGGGCCGGTGATGAGGATGCGGTGGTCGTTCTGCAGCCGGCTCGCGAGCCCGGGGCGGCGCACGACCTCGGCGAACAGCCCTTCGGTCGGCAGGTACATGATCGCGAAGTCGGTGCTGAGCGGCGGCTCGATGTACTTCTCGGCGATCGTCTTCGCCTGCGCGATCACGGCGCGCTCCAGGGCCTTCGCGGCGGCGTCGATCTGCGCCTTCTCACCCGCCTCGTGGGCTTCGAGCAGCCGCTCGTAGTCCTCCTGCGGGAACTTCGAGTCGATCGGCAGGAACACCGGACGGTCGCCGTCGTTGCGGCCGGGCATCTTCACCGCGAACTCGACGTTCTCGCGCGAGTTGGGGCGGATCGCCACGTTCTGCTCGTACTGGTCGGGCGTGAGCAGGTCTTCGAGCTGTCGGGAGAGCTGCACCTCGCCCCAGGTACCACGACTCTTCACGTTCGTGAGGACGCGCTTCAGCCCGCCGACATCGGTGGCGAGGTTCTTCATCTCGCCGAGGCCCGCCTGCACCTGCTCGAGCCGCTCGCTCACGAGCGCGAACGACTCGCCGAGCCGCTTCTCGAGGGTGCCCTGCAGCTTCTCGTCGACCGTCTCGCGCATCTTCTCGAGCTTCGCCTCGTTGCCCGTGCGGAGCTTGTCGAGCTCGTCGCGCAGCGACTGCTGCAGCTCGACGTGCTTGGCCGAGTTCGCCTCGGTGAGCGCCTGGACGCGCTCGGCGTTCACGGCGAGGGCATCGGTGAGCGCGGACTGCAGCTTCTCGACCGTCGCGCGCACCTGCTCGAGCTTCTCGTCGTTCGCGCCGCGGAGGGCGTCGAACCGCGTCTCGACGGCCGCCTTGAGATCGGCCTGGGCCTGGGCCGATGCCTTCGACGACCCGTGGAACTGCTCGCTGAGCGTCGTGAGCGACGCGTCGAGCGTGGTGCGGAGCTCGTTCGCCGACGTCTGCCGCGCGACGCGCTCGTGGTTCAGGGCGTCGGACTGCGCCGCCGCGGTCGCCTGCAGGCGCGCGTCGAGCTGCTGCGCGACCTCGCCCAGCATCTGCCGGAGCTCCGCCCGCTGCCCGGCCAGCTCGCCACGGAGCTCGGTGCCGCCGTTGCGCACCTCGTCGCGCAGGGCCGCCGCGAGGTTCGGGTCGACGGCGCTGCCGGCGGGTCGCCGCACGAGCACCACGACGATCGCCCCGAGCAGGACCGCGATCACGAGGCCGATGATGAGCAGCAGGATCTCCATGCGACGAGTGTCGCAGGGGCCGCCGACATCGCGCGGGAAGGACGGCGGCGGGCTCTCGATACGGGGGCTGCGCGCTACTGCAGCGCCATCGGCCCGTGCGCCGCGGGGTCGGCCCGCACGGTCGCGGCGCCGAGCGCGCCGACGCGCACGCCGGTGATCTTCGCCAGGGCGGCGAGGTCGTCGACGTCGTGCCGGCGGGCGGCGTGCGAGATGATCGCGGCGCATGCCTCGGCGTCGGCGAGGGCGTTGTGGTGGGAGAAGTCCTCGAAGCCGGCGGCCATCGCCGCGACCGGGAGCCGGTAGGAGTCGAGCGAGTACGTACGCCGCGCGACCTGCAGGCTGCAGAGGTACGCGTGCTCGGGCACCGCGAGGCCGAAGGCCTCGGTCGCGGCCCGGATCACGCCCATGTCGAATCCGGCGTTGTGGGCCACGAGCCAGTCGTCGCCCGCGAACGCGCGGAAGGCGTCGAGGTGCACGTCCCAGCCCGGGGCATCCGCCACCATCTCGGGCCGGATGCCGTGGATGCGGATGTTCCACTCGTTGAACTCGTCGTGCGGGAACGGCGGCCTGATCAGGAAGTACTCCGTGTCGACGACGCGCCCGTCGCGGACCTTCACCAGCCCCACGGAACAGGCCGACGCACTCGACGAATTGGCGGTCTCGAAGTCGATCGCGGTGAAGTCCACTGGCACGGAGGCATCCTGTCACGCGCCTCGGACAGTTGACGGATGCCTCGCCGCGGGCATGGAATGGCCGCATGAGCGACGAGCGCGCACGCAGCTTCGGGCTCGCGGCATCCGTCTACCAGTCCGCTCGACCGGGCTACCCGGTCGAGGCGGTGTCGTGGCTCGTCGGCGATGCCGCGCGGGTGCTCGACCTCGGGGCCGGGACCGGCAAGCTCACGCAGGCGCTCGTCGCGCTGGACCGCGAGGTGATCGCGGTCGACCCGGTCGAGGAGATGCTCGAGGAGCTCGAGGTGCAGGTGCCCGGCGTGCCGCGCATCCTCGGCACCGCCGAGGACATCCCGGTCGAGGACGCCTCGGTCGACGCCGTCGTCGCCGGGCAGGCGTGGCACTGGTTCCAGCCCGAGCGGGCGGTCCCCGAGATCGCCCGCGTGCTGAAGCCCGGCGGCACGCTCGGGCTCGTGTGGAACAGCCGCGACACCCGCGTCGGCTGGCTGCGCGAGGCGGGCGAGATCATGCACGAGCGCCACGACGCGAGCGCGTCGTTCGAGGAGTACGTCGCGGTCGGCCCGCCGTTCGGCCCCATCGAAGAGCACACGGTCGCGTGGACCGCGCGGATGACCCGCGCCGGCTTCCTCGACCTCGTGCGGTCGCGTTCGCACTTCATCACGGCGGATGCCTCGGAGCAGGCCGCGACCCTCGCGGCGCTCGACACCCTGCTGGCGACGCATCCCGACCTCGCCGGCGCGGAGGAGCTCGCGGTGCCGTACCTGACGCGGTGCTTCCGCACCCGGCTCGGTCGTTGAGCCGGTCGAAACCCGGTGGTTGAGCTTGTCGAAACCACCCGTGGAGCCGTGGGGGTGGTTTCGACAAGCTCAACCACCGTCGGCGACCCACGTACCCTTGACTGGTGCAACGCGCCCGGGTCTACGTCTTCCTCGCGCTGGCGAACCTGTTCTGGGCCGGCAACTTCGTGTTCGGCGCGCTCATCGGCGACCAGGTCTCGCCGGTGTCGCTCACGTTCTTCCGCTGGGCGTTCGCGGCCGTGCCGCTCGTGCTCCTCGCCTGGGCGCTGGAACGGCCCGACTGGCGGCGGGCGCTCCGCGAATGGAAGCTGCACCTGCTGCAGTCGCTGCTCGGACTCACCGGGTACACGATCCTGCTGTACTCGGCGCTCGGCCTGACGGGCGCGGTCACCGCGTCGGTGATCAGCGCCATCAACCCGGCGATGATCGCCCTCGGCGCCGCCCTCGTGCTGCGCGAGCGGCTGAGCGGCCTGCAGGGCGTCGGCATCGGCCTGGCCTTCGTCGGCGTGACGATCGTGCTCACGGGCGGCGACCTCGGCAGCGTCCTCGCGAACGGGTTCGGCGTCGGTGACCTGCTCGTCGTGGCATCCGTGCTCGCCTGGACCGTGTACTCGCTCATCTCGCGGCGCCTGACCACCCCGCCGGTGACGTCGACCGCCGTCCAGGCGGTGCTCGCCACCCTCACGATGGTCCCCGTGGTCGCGATCATGGGCGTCACCCCGCCCGCCGACCTCGCAGCCCTGTTGGGCGTCGCGTACATCGTGCTGTTCCCGTCGGTGCTCGGCTACGCGTTCTGGAACATCGGTGCGGCGAAGGTCGGGCCGACGAAGGCCGGCATCTTCCTGAACCTGCTGCCCGTGTTCACGGTGGTCATCGCGGTCGCGCTCGGCGAGTCGCTCGAGGTCGCGGCCGCGATCGGCGGAGCGCTCGTGGTCGTCGGCGTGACCCTGACGCTGTGGCAGCCGCGGCGGCGCACGCGGGCGGATGCCCCGGTCGAGGCGGATGTCCCGGCGGTGACGTCGGCACCGTGAGTCCATGTCCGGCCCCGATCGCCGGCCTCGGACATGCGCGGCGTGGCGTTCATCGATCGCGGGCGCGCTTGACGCCACGTGTCGTCGTCACCTCCACCATCATCGGGTCCTCGGCGTCGGCGTCGGCGTGGTACTCCGAGGAATGGTCGACCTCGTCGCGATCGCGGTCGCGCCATCCGGTGTCATCGAGACGACGCTTGGCCCCCCGCGGCTGCGGGACCACGGCGTCGAGCACCTCCTCGATCCGGTCCGCCGACGGCGCGGCGGTCGTGGTCACGAGTTGGTGCGGCCAGTCCGAGCGGTCGCTTCCGGTCGTCCCCTGGTAGAAGCGGACGGTCCAGTAGTTGCCCTGCTTGAAGACCGCTCGCCCGATGAGGTTCAACACCGCTCGGGTGGACCGCGGTGTCAGCTTCTCGGCGAGGCCGAAGTACCGGGTGAGGCCGAGTTCGATCGAGAGCCTCCGTCGCGCGAACGCCTGCGGGCTTCGCGCATAGAGGCGGTCGATGAATCCGTCCACCTCGGTACAGCGCGCGAGTTCCTCCCTCCGCTGAGCCTTCACGCCCCGTGCGATCGCTCTCGCGTCGCGGTTGCTCGAGCCTCCTGAACGAAGTGCGGTCGGCACGAGCCGCGTGTACTGCGCCTCGCCCGTGTATCGGATCCGATCCCAGCCGACCTTGTTCCAGATGTGGAGCGTGTCGTCTTCCCGTGCGGAGCTGATGTCGAACCACGCGACATCGCGCTGCCTCGGCCCATCGCCCTCGGACACGACCACGTCGGGCCGGGTCATGCCGCGCCCGCCCTGGGTCTGCGCCCGGGTGCCGGGTGGAAGCGACGCCTGGAGGGCGCCGTGGTCGACGTCGATGTTGACGAGTTCCTCCACGGCGTAGCCGTAGCGCGCGTACAGCAGCCGCGGCACCTTGCTCGGATCGAGCGCGTACTTGTCGTACGCAGCGTGGAAGATCGCGAACTTCCGGATGCTCGGCGAGAGGTTGTCGAGGTTCTGGGCGGTGGTGGCCGCAGTCTCCACGAGCGAGCTCAGCTTCGTCAGCGCCGGATCGAACCGGTGCGCATCCTGGCCGCTCGGCCGGGACTGCCAACGCTCGATGCGCTGGATCGCGACGGTGCGCGGCGTGCTCGCGGCGGCCGGCCCGAGGACGGTGGCGATCGCGCGATTGCCCGCGGTCCGCTGGAGGTCGAGCAGGTGCGCGACCAGCGGCGAGCCTCCGGCGGTGTCGCGCCCCTGATTCGGGGAGTCCGTCGTGCTCGTCGCCTGTGGCGGCCGCGACGGACGCGTGCGCCCGACTCCCGTCGTCGACACGTCCATTCGTTCCGTCACGCTGCGCTCCCGCCCTGCCGGTTCCAGCGTCGCGGCGGCGAGGTTCCGAGAACGCGGATGTCGGGGCATCCGCCGGGGCACGCATGCTGCCCGATCGGTCGCCGGTAGACTGGACGCCCGTGGCACTCACCATCGGAATCGTCGGCCTCCCCAACGTCGGCAAGTCGACCCTCTTCAACGCCCTGACCAAGAACCAGGTGCTCGCGGCGAACTACCCGTTCGCGACGATCGAGCCCAACGTCGGCGTGGTGAACCTGCCCGACCCCCGCCTCGCGACGCTCGCCGGCATCTTCGGCTCGGAGCGGATCCTGCCGGCCACGGTGTCGTTCGTCGACATCGCCGGCATCGTGCGCGGGGCATCCGAGGGCGAGGGGCTCGGCAACAAGTTCCTCGCGAACATCCGCGAAGCGGATGCGATCGCGCAGGTCGTGCGCGGGTTCGAGGACTCCGACGTCGTGCACGTCGAGGGCACCGTCGACCCGAAGAACGACATGGAGACGATCAACACCGAGCTGATCCTCGCCGACCTCGAGACGCTCGAACGCGCCATCACGCGCTACGAGAAGGAGGTCAAGGGCCGCAAGCTCGACCCGTCGGTGCTCGCCGCGGCCGTCGAGGCCCGCGACCTGCTCCAGGGCGGTACGCCGCTCTCGGCGTCCAAGATCGACCTCGCGCCCATCGCCGAGCTCGGCCTGCTCACCGCGAAGCCCTTCATCTACGTCTTCAACGTGGATGAGTCGGTGCTGACGGATGCGTCGAAGAAGGCCGAGCTGGCGGCGCTCGTCGCGCCCGCCGAGGCCGTGTTCCTCGACGCGAAGATCGAGTCGGAGCTCATCGACCTCGACCCGGAGGAGGCGGCCGAGCTGCTCGCCTCGACCGGGCAGGACGAGTCGGGCCTCGACCAGCTGGCGCGCATCGGCTTCGACACGCTCGGCCTGCAGACCTACCTCACCGCCGGCCCCAAGGAGTCGCGCGCGTGGACGATCCGCAAGGGCTGGAAGGCCCCCGCCGCGGCCGGCGTCATCCACACCGACTTCGAGCGCGGCTTCATCAAGGCCGAGGTCATCTCGTTCGAGGACCTCGTCGAGACCGGCTCCGTCGTCGAGGCCCGCGCCAAGGGCAAGGCCCGCATGGAGGGCAAGGACTACGTCATGCAGGACGGCGACGTGGTGGAGTTCCGCTTCAACGTCTGACTCGTCGAGGCTTCCCTCGCGCAACCAAGTCGCGCAAACGGTCGCTTGCCGCCGCGTCGATCCCGTCGACTCGTGCGACTTCGTCGCGCGGTGTCGCGGGAAACGTCTCAGCGAACCTCGGCGCGACTCCGCGATCGCGGGTGGTGCGCCACGAGGGGCGTGCGATGCGGTGCATGCCGGGGCACATCCGCAGCGTGGGACGGCGACGCGGTCGCGAATGGTGCGGCCGCATCGAGCGCCGCGGCCGCGGCCCGGCGCCCCTCGGCGATGAGGCGCGGCGCGTCGGCCATCGTCCACTGGGCCATCCGCTCCATCTCGGGCTGGATGAGCACGACCGACGGGTCGCGTTCGAGGTCGGCCACGCGCCCGGTCGTGCGCATCATGCGCACGCTCTCCCACTTCGCATGGAGGTGGACGACGATCACGCGGTCGGCGCCGAGCGCGCGCGTGGCGGCCACGGGCACGTTGTCGAGCATGCCGCCGTCGGCGAGCCAGGCGCCGTCGCGCCGGACGGGAGCGAGGAGCCCGGGCACGGCGATCGTCGCCCGGAGCGCCGTGCTCAGCGAACCCTGGTCGATCGTCACGGTGCGCCGCGCCCCGAGATCCGTCGCGACCGCCGCGAACCGGCGGGGGAGTGCCTCGATCAGCGGATCGTGGCCGAACACGCGGTGCACGGCGTCGTGGAGCGCGCCGGCGTCGAGCAGCCCCAGGCGCGGTGCGAACGACCACCGCGCGATGTCGCGCCAGCGGAACGAGCGCGCGACCCGCTCGATCTGGTGCACGTCGAACCCGGCCGCGTAGGCCGCGGCGACCAGGGCACCCGAGCTCGTACCGGCGGTGATCCCGGGGCGGATGCCTCGCTCGGCGAGCTCCTGCAGCACGCCCACGTGGGCAGCGCCGAAGGCGGCCCCGCCGCTCAGCGTGAGGCCCAGGGTGATGTCGTCGGTCATGGCACGCTCCGCGCGAGGTCTGGTGTCTGTGGAGAACCTATCGCGGCGGTATGGCACCGGTCTGGGCGTCAGCGGTGAGAATGCTGAACCCATCGGGTTGCGCGACGGCGCAGGCCCCGGCGGTCGCGCGTGGTCATCGCGATAATGAACCCGTGCAGCAGCACATCGCCCGCCTCAACATGCGCGACGGCACCGAGTTGGCCTACGCCACCGTCGGCACCGGTCGCCCGCTGCTGTACGTGAGCGGATGGCTCAGTCACCTCGAATCGAGTTGGGAGCTTCCCGAGGAGCGGGCGTTCTACGAAGCGCTCGCGGAGGGGGGCCGGCTCGTCAGGTACGACCGGGCGGGATGCGGGCTCTCCGGCCCGGCGCGGCGCCCACCCTCGATGGAGGGCGAGCTCGCGCAGCTCGCCGCGGTGGCGGGCACGGTCGCCCCGGAGCGGTTCGACCTCATGGGCACGTCGATGGGCGCCCTGGTCGCGATCTCGTGGGCGGCGGCGCATCCCGACACCGTCCGGCGACTCGTGCTCTACGGGGGCTGGGCGTCCGGTGCCATGGTCGCGTCGCCCCGCATCCAGCAGCACGTCCTCGGCCTGATCGACACCCACTGGGGGCTCGCCTCCGACGTGCTGACCGAGATCTTCGCTCCCGACGCGCCGACCGCGTCGCGGGAGCGGTTCGCCCGCTACCAGCGCGCGAGTTCGGATGCCCCGACCGCGCGGGCCCTCCTCCGACTGGGCTACGAACTCGACGTCCGCGAGCTGCTCGCCGAGGTCGAGGCGCCGACCCTGATCGTGCACCGCATCGACGATCGCGCGGCGCCGGTGGCGCAGGCGGAGGCGCTCGCCCGGGGCATCCCGAACGCCCAGCTCGTCCTGCTGCCCGGCCGCTCCCACCTGCCCTACGAGGGCGATACGGCGAGCGTGGTGGCGCCGATCCGCCGGTTCCTCGGCCTGCGCGCGTCGCGACGGGCGGACCGAACCCTGACGCCGCGGAAGCGCGAGGTCGCCGCCCTCATCGGCGAGGGCCTGACGAATCGGCAGATCGCGGCGCGACTGGGCATCGAGGAGCGGTCGGCCGAGGGGCACGTCGAGCGCATCCTCCTCCGCCTCGGGTTCCGCTCCCGAGCGCAGATCGCGGCGTGGCACGCGGCTCAGGGCGACCGGTGAACTGGGGTGGAACCACGCCTGCGCGGGGCGGCACGGCGGCGCAGCCTGAACCCATGACCGACCACACCACCGCCACCCTTCCGCGCCGTGCCGAGTTCGAGCAGCACGCCCTGCGCGGACGCTTCAACGCCGCGTTCTTCCGGATGCTCGACCCGGTGCTCGAGCGCAGCCTGGGCCCGCACAAGCGCGCCGTGTTCGGCGAGCTGCCGAGCGAGGTCGTCGAGCTCGGCTCCGGGGCGGGCGCCAACCTCCGCTACCTGCGCCCACGCAGCGTCCTCACCGCGATCGAGCCGAACCACGCCATGCAGGCCCCGCTCGAGGAGGCCGCGCGCGAGCACGGCGTGCGCCTCGACCTCCGCGACCGCATGGCCGAGGACACCGGCCTGCCCGACGACAGCGCCGACACGGTGATCTCCTCGCTGGTGCTGTGCACGGTGACGGATCCGGCGGCCGTGCTCGCCGAGGTCCGCCGCATCCTCCGACCGGGCGGCACCTACCGGTTCGTCGAGCACGTGGTCGCGCCCGAGGGCACGGCGACCCGCGTCGCGCAGCGCGTCCTCCGTCGACCGTGGGCGTGGACGTGGACGTTCGAGGGATGCTCCTGCGAACGCGACCTCGAGGGAGCGCTGCGTGCCGCGGGATTCGCGCATCTCGAGATCGAGCGCTACCGGGTGCGCACCCCGTTCCTCCCGTTCAACACCCACATCGCCGGCATCGCGACGGCATAGGCGGGCGGGTCCGCCGAGGGCCTACCGCGCGAACGTGACGTGCACCGTGCCGCTCTCGGCCGTCTCCGCGTGGACCTCGTAGCCGGTCTCCAGGCCGCGCAGGTCGTCCCACAGGCGGATGCCGCTGCCGAGGATGATCGGTGCGATCGCGACGTGCAGTCGGTCGACGAGCCCGGCCCTGAGGAAGTCGCGCACGACGGTGGCGCCGCCGCCGACGCGGACGTCCTTGCCGGCCGCGGCCTCGAGTGCGAGGTCGAGCGCCTCCTGCGGTGTCGCCGAGAGGAAGTGGAACGTCGTGCCGCCCGCCATCTCGATCGGGGGCCGCGGGGCGCCGTTGGTGAGCACGAACACCGGCACGTGGAACGGCGGCTCGTCGCCCCACCACCCCTTCCAGTCGGGGTCGTCGCCGAAGTTGTGCAGCCCGAACATGCCGGCGCCCATGATCTCGGCGCCCACCTCGGCGAAGTACGCCCGCGCGTAGGCGTCGTCGACGCCGGTGGTGCCCTCGCCCGACGTGTCGTGCAGCACGCGCTCGCGGAAGGTCCTGGTCGCGACGTAGGCCGCCGTCAGGCGCCCCCAGTCGTCGCCGAACAGGTTCTCGGGCGTCTGGTCCGTCGTCGTCGCGAACCCGTCGAGCGAGATGTTGAGGTCGACGCGTACGGCCATGAGTACTCCCCGTTCATGCGTGGTTGCGAACGGCGCCAGCATACGCAGGGGGTCCGACGGCGGGTCGGTCGGCGCCGTACGCCTCGTCTACCGTTGACGGGTGACTGCAACACTCGTGGCCCAGGGCCTCGCCGGCGGGTACGGACACCGCACCCTCTTCGACGACCTCGACCTCACCGTCGCCCCGGGCGACGTGGTCGGCGTCGTCGGCGCGAACGGCGCCGGCAAGTCGACGCTGCTCGGCATCCTCGGCGGGGCGATCGCCCCGCTCGCGGGCACGGTGTCGCTGGCACCGGCCGATGCGTTCGTCGGCTGGCTGCCGCAGGAGCACGAGCGCGTCGAGGGCGAGACCATCGGGCAGTACGTGGCGCGGCGCACGGGGTGCGCCGAGGCATCCGCTCGCCTGGATGCGGCCGCGGCGCTGCTCGCGGAGCCCGAACCGCCCGCGGGGATCGACCCGGGCGAGGAGTACTCGGTCGCGCTCGAGCGGTGGCTCGCGTCCGGCGCGGCCGACCTCGACGACCGGCTGCCGGCGGTGCTCGCCGACCTCGGGCTCGGCAGCGACGCGGCCGAGAGCGCGAACGTCGACTCCCTCATGACCGGCCTCTCCGGCGGCCAGGCGGCCCGCGTCGGCCTCGCCGCCCTCATCTGCTCGCGCTTCGACCTCGTGCTGCTCGACGAGCCCACGAACGACCTCGACCTCGACGGCATCGAGCGGCTGGAGGCGTTCGTGCGCGGGCTCCGCGGCGGCGTGGTGCTGATCAGCCACGACCGCGAGTTCCTCGCGCGCTGCGTCACCCGGGTTCTCGAGCTCGACCTCGCGCAGGGCACCAACCGCGTCTACGGCGGCGGGTACGACGCGTACCTCGAGGAGCGTGCGACCCTCCGCCGGCACGCGCGCGAGCAGTACGACGAGTTCGCCGAGAAGAAGGCCGACCTCGTCGCGCGAGCGCGGGTGCAGCGCGAGTGGTCGAGCCAGGGCGTGCGCAACGCGATGAAGAAGTCGCCCGACAACGACAAGATCCGGCGCAAGGCGGCGACCGAGTCGAGCGAGAAGCAGGCGCAGAAGGTCCGCCAGATGGAGAGCCGCATCGCGCGCCTCGAGGAGGTCGAGGAGCCGCGCAAGGAGTGGCAGCTCCAGTTCACGATCGGGTCGGCGCCGCGGTCCAGCACGGTCGTGTCGACGCTGAGCGCGGCGGTGTTCCGGCAGGGCTCGTTCACCCTCGGCCCCGTGTCGCTCCAGGTGAACGCGGGGGAGCGCATCGGCATCACCGGCCCGAACGGCGCCGGGAAGTCGACCCTGCTCCGCGCGCTCCTCGGCACGCAGGCGCCCGACGAGGGCACGGCGAGCCTCGGCGCGAACGTACAGGTCGGCGAGATCGACCAGGCCCGCTCGCAGCTCGAGGGCGAGCAGCCCCTCGCGACGGCCTTCGAGGCGCTCGTGCCCGAGTTCGCATCGGGCGAGGTGCGCACCCTGCTCGCGAAGTTCGGGCTCAAGGCCGACCACGTGACCCGCCCGGTCGGCGAGCTGTCGCCCGGCGAGCGCACGCGCGCCGGGCTGGCGCTGCTGCAGGCTCGCGGCGTCAACGTGCTCGTCCTCGACGAGCCGACGAACCACCTCGACCTGCCGGCGATCGAGCAGCTCGAGCAGGCACTCGAGTCCTACGAGGGCACGCTCCTGCTCGTGACCCACGACCGCCGGATGCTCGCGACCGTGCGCACCGACCGCCACTGGCGGGTCGAGGCCGGTCGGGTCGCCGAGTCGTAGCGGGGCGGATGCCTCGGGCCGGCGCCGTGGCTCGCTAGCGCCCCTGCCGCTTCTTGTACGGCTTCGGCTGGCCCTTGACGATGGGCGCCCGACCCTTGCCCTTCGACGCCTTCGCCTTGCCGCCCGCGGGGACGGCGGGCTTCGCGGCGGGGGGCGGCGCCGCGGCGATCTCCCGCTTCGCCTCCTCGAGGAACAGGCTGCCCGGTTCGGTGAGCGTCCAGCCGGACTTGTCGCGCTTGACCAGCGGGTGCCCGACCTCGGCCTCGAGCTTGTCGATCGTCGAGTACATCGACGCGAGCGGGATGCCGAGCGCCTTCGCCGCACGCGGCGCGTGCAGGCCCTCCGCCTCGAGGGCCACGAACCGCTGCAGCAGGGTGATGTTCACCGAGCCGAGTGTAATCCCGACGCCCGTCGGCGGCGCTGTGCACGAGGCATCCACCCCTCGGATCGCGGGCGCGCTAGCGTGTGACGCAACGCCAGGGAGGGGAGCGCCCATGACCCGGTTCCGCACCGACCGCGGACTCGACCGGCTGGTCAACTTCTCCGACGCCGCCGTGGCGATCGCGATCACCCTGCTGATCCTGCCGCTCGTCGACCTCGCGAGCGACATCGGGGCCGACGAGACGTTCGCCGACTTCTTCGTCGAGCACCTCGGGTCGTTCATCGGGTTCATCGTCACGTTCTTCGTGATCGGCCGGTTCTGGATGGTCCACCACCGCGTGTTCGAACTCGTGGCCGGATACTCCAGCGGGCTCATCTGGATGAACCTGCTGTGGCTCGCGAGCATCGTGTTCCTGCCGTTCGCGGCGAACGCGATCTCGGAGCTGCCGACGCAGTCCGGCAGCTTCTACGCCCTGTACATCGGCACCATGTTCGTGTTGTCGCTCAGCATGATCGGCATCGAGCTCGTGCTCGTCCACGATCCGTCGCTGCTGCGGGACGAGGCCCGCGGCGCCGTCGACCTCGGTCGGGGCGTCGCGATGGCGTTCACGCTGCTCGTGGCCGGCGTGCTGGCCTTCCTCGTGCCCCAGGTCGGCCTCTTCTGGCTGTTCCTGCTCTTCCTCGGCGGCCCGGTCTACGCGGTGCTCGTACGGCTGTTCCCCGCGTTGCGCGCGCAGGGCGGCTGAGCGGCGGGCGGCCCGGCAGGGCGCCCACGGCGTTCCACCGTCGCGTGCAAGACTCGGCCAGGTCGCGACACAAGCAGGATGTGACCACCGCGAGTGCTGCCGCCGATGCCGACCCGACGACCGAAGGGGTGACGATGCCCGAGGCCACCGACGGCGACCTCGCCTGGTTCACCGCGGCGGTCCGCGAGCACTCGACGGCGCTCGTGCGCTACTTCGCCCGGCGCGGGCCGCGCCAGGACGCCGAGGACCTCGCCGCCGACGTCTTCGCGACCGCGTGGCGACGCCGCGACGACGTGCCGCGCGATGCGGTGCTGCCGTGGCTGTACCGCACGGCCGGGTTCACGCTCGCGAACCACCGGCGGAAGCTCGTCGACCTGCCGGTCGACCGGGTGCCCGAGACGGATGCCTCGCGCGTCGGCGACGACCCCGAGCTGAGCGCCCTGTTCGACGAGGAGCTGCGCGGCGCGCTCCTCAGCGTGGGGGAGCGCGACCGCCGCATCCTCCTCCTCCACGCCTGGGAGGGCCTCGACGGCGAGGCGCTCGCCGAGGTGCTCGGCATCTCGCGGTCGGGAGCGGATGCGGCGCTGTCGCGTGCGCGCAAGCGCCTCCGCGAGGCCTGGGGCGAGCGCCTGACGTTCTAGCCCGCGCGGTGCAAGGTCCGGCCCGCCCGCCACACATACGTGGGTGAGAGACCAATCACGGAGGCTGATCGACATGGACGACCGCGACGACCGCGAGCACCGCGACGAACTCGACCCGGTCGAGCGACTGCGCGCCGCCGACCCGGCGGCCGGCGTCGAACCCGCGGCCGGGTTCGCCGACGCGGTCGTCGCCCGCGCGGCGGCGGATGCCCCGACCGTCGATGCGGCGGTGGCGGATGCCACGGCAGGCGCCGGCACCACGGCAGGCGCCTCGCCCGAGGCATCCGGCGCCGCATCCACCGTGGACCTGGCCGCCGAGCGCGAGCGCCGTCGCCCGCGCTGGGTGGCGGTCGCCGCCGTGGCGGCGTCGATCGCGATCGTCGGCGCCGTCGGCGTCGGCGGCTACGCGATCGGCGCGGGCACCGGCGGGTCGACCCTCGCCGGCGCGGCTCCGCCCATCACGCTGCCGGGCGCGACCGGCACGACCGAGGAGGCCCGGTCGGCCGATGCGGGCGCGGTGGCGCCGGACGCGGCCAAGATGTCGGCCGGCATCTATCCCGGCGGCTGGGGGCGGAACAGCTTCCACGCGTCCGGTCTCTCGACGACCGCGGGCAGTGCGGCCGGGTACGGCTACGACGCCCGCTCGGCGTCGAATGCCGAGACGGTCGGCGCGCTCGCCGCGGGCCTCGGGCTGAGCGGCACGCCCGCCCTCCAGAACGGGGCGTGGGTCGTGGGCGTGCAGGACGGCACGGCCCCGTCGCTGTCGGTGAACCTGGATGCGACGCTGAGTTTCTGGTACTCCGACCCGCGCATCAACCCGTGGGACTGCGGCGACGGGTCGGCGCCGTGCGTCGCGACCGGCGACCTGCCGAGCGAGCAGGCCGCGATCGACGCCCTCCGCTCCGTCATCGTCGCCGCCGGGAAGGACCCGGCCGCCTTCGAGTTCGCGTCGCAGACGTGGGAGGGCGCGGCCTCCCGGTCGGCGCAGGCGTGGCCGGTCGTCGACGGGCAGCGGCTCGACCAGGGGTGGTCGCTCGAGCTCACGCAGGACGGCGTCATGAGCGTCAACGGGTTCCTCGCCGACCTCGTGCCGATCGGCGACTACCCCGTCGTCAGCGAGCAGGAGGCGTTCGAGCGGCTCTCCGACCCGCGGTTCGGCGCCCAGGTGACGGCGATGCCGTACGCGATGCGCGAGGAGGCGATCGCGGCGGACGACTCGGTCGCGACGGACGGCCCGGCGTCGTCGGATGGCTCGGTGTCGTCGGACGGCTCGACCTGGGTCCCGCCGACCGAGCCGCCGGCGACGCCGACCGAGGGCACGGCCGTCTCGTGGCCGGTGAACGACGTCGAGATCGTGAGCGCCCGGCTCGGGCTCGCGAGCCAGTGGCAGCCCGACGGCAGCGTGCTGGTCGTGCCCGCCTACGCGTTCACCGACGCCGCCGGCGGCACGTGGTCGGTCATCGCGGTCGCCGACGCGAAGCTCGACTTCACCGCGCCGTAGGCCGCGCCGTCAACGGGACCGGCCCTGAACCTCGCTCAGGGCGGTCCCGCTGGCCGGTGGCGGGCGGCGCGCGTAGGACGGGTGCACACGACACCCGTACTGCAAGGAGGCCATCATGCGTGCCGTCGACATCCTCATCGCCTTCGGCCGGGTTCCACCGGCCGCGTGGGACGCGATCATCCCGCACACCCACCTGCCCGCCGGGATCGGGGCCCGTGCCCGGGTCGACGCGGTCGCCCTGAATCCGCAACCGCTGCCCCCGGTCGGCGAGGTCGCCGTCCGGGCCGCCGAGGCGGCCGCGCACGTCGCCCGCTTCGCGATCGAGGCGGAGGTCCGCGGCGAGTCCTCGTCGGGATTCGTCACCGAGTTCATCGACGACTGGTGCGGCACGCCGTGGCCGCGCAAGTGGCCGGGCCCGTGGCCGCGGCCGAACTGGGACCGGCTCGAGGACGAGGTCGTCGTCGGCCGGACCATCGGAGCAGCCGTCTTCGCGAACGTCGGCGCCCGCCTCGGCGACACCGAACTGGCGAAGGCCTTCACCGAGGGCGCCGAGCGCCTCGCGGAGGCCGCGGTCGGCGGCCAGGGCTAGCTCGCGCGCAGGTCGGGCGTCATCTGCTCGCTCGGGCGCGGCGACCTCGTGCCGCCGGACCGACGAGATGACGCCCGACGGCGGCCCGGCCGGCGGCGTCGGTGCCGCTACATTCGAACCATGGGCGAGCGGAACGACCGGGACGACGAGGTCGACCTCCTCATCGACGCCTGGTCGAGGCGACTGCCCGACATCGACTTCACGCCGCTCGACGTCATGTCGCGGCTGCGGCGGGTGGCGCTGCGGCTCACCTCGATCCGCGCGGCGGCGTTCGAGCACGCCGGGCTCGCCACGTGGGAGTTCGACGTGCTCGCCGCGCTGCGGCGGGCGGAGCCGCCCCACGAGCTCAGCCCGGCCGAGCTCATCCGCGCGACGATGATCGGCAGCGCGGCCATGACGAACCGGCTCGACAACCTCCGCAGCCGGGGCCTCGTCGAACGCCGCCCGAACCCGAACGACGGGCGCAGCGTGCTCGTGCGCATCACCCCCGACGGGGCATCCCGCGTGGACTCCGCCATGATCGAGCTCGTCCGCAGCGAGGCGGAGACGCTGCGGGTGCTCGACCGCCGCGACCGCGACGCGCTCGCGGACCTGCTGCGCCGGCTGGGCGACGAACCGCGCCCCTGACCCCGCCTACACTTGCCCGGTGGAGTGGAACCTGCGCCCGAGCACCCCGGCCGACGTCGAGTGGATCGCGGAGCTGAAGGCCGACGTGCTCGGCGACGACCTGCGCCGCCTCGGCCGCTACGACGACGTGCGGGTGCGCCAGCGCCTCCGTGACGAGTTCGCCGCCGCGCGCACGCGCGTGATCGTCGTCGGGGGTGCCGACGCGGGTTCGATCGCGGTCCGCCCGACCGATGACTCCCGCTGGATCGAGCACTTCTACCTCGCCCGCGACCACCAGGGGCTGGGCATCGGCGGCGCGGTCCTGCGCGCGGTGCTCGCCGAGCCCGATCCGGAGCCGGGCCCCGGGCCGGACCCGCGGCCGTTCCGCATCGACGTGCTGCAGGGCAGCGCGGCCCGGCGGCTCTACGAGCGGCACGGCTTCGTGCTCGAGCGCGAGGATGCGATCGACGCGTTCCTCGTGCGGCCGGCGGCCGCACGGCCCGTGATCTCCCGGGTGGGCGACGACGACGCCGGCTTCCGGGCGCTCGTGGCGGCCCAGGAGGCGGAGGTGCGCGAGCGCTACGCCACCGAGGTGACCGGTCCCGGCATCGCGCCGGGCACGCCGGCCCTCGTCGCGTACGTCGACGGCGACCCGGTCGGCTGCGTCGCCGTGGGGCGGCTGGATGCGACGACGGGCGAGGTCAAGCGCCTGTTCGTGGCCGCCGAGGCTCGCGGCCTGGGGCTGAGCCGAGCGCTGATGGCGCGGGTGGAGGCGCTCGCCGCCGAGGTCGGCTACTCGGCGCTCCGCCTCGAGACCGGCAGCAAGCAGCCGGAGGCGGTGCGGCTCTACGAGACGTCGGGGTGGCGGCGCATCCCGAACTACGGCTACTTCCGCGACGACCCCGAGGTGATCAGCATGGAGAAGCCGCTGGCGGGATGACCCGGCCGGAGCCCGGGGCCGGCCGTCACGCCTCGCCGAGCTCGGAGGCCAGCCGCGGCTCGGTGCGCAGGTGCGGGCGGAGCCCGGCCTTGTCGGCGTAGAACGCGCGGATGCGGTCCATGTCGGCACGCACGTCGCCGGTGAGCTCGAACGTCGGGCCGAGGCCGGTCGTCATGGTGGTGCGGTCGACGAAGCCGAGCGTGACGGGCAGCCCGGTCTCGCGGGCGATGCGGTAGAACCCCGACTTCCACGTCGTATTGGCGCCGCGCGTGCCGTCGGGCGTGACGACGAGGCCGAAGACCTCGCCCGCGCGGATGCGCGCGACGACCTCGTCCACGACGCGACCCGGATCGGCGCGGTCGACGGGGATCCCGCCGAGGCGGCGCATGATCGGGCCCCGCCAGCCGGCGAACAGGCTCTTCTTGCCGAGCCAGCGAATGTCCATGTCGTAGTGCCCGGCGATGCCGAGCATGAGCACGAAGTCCCAGTTGGAGGTGTGCGGCGCCCCGATGAGGATCGAGGGGCGATCGGGTGCCGGCTCGCCGGCGAGGCGCCACCGGCTGCAGGCCCAGTAGAGGCGCGAAGCCAGGCGACGGAGCATCCGGCAACCGTATGCGACGTCGCATGTCGCGGGCGGCATGCGACGGAGGCGGACGCGGCGGCGGCCCGCTCGGACCTCCGCGCGGCGGCCCGCTCGGACCTCCGGTGCGTCAGCCCTCGTAGGTCGCGAGCCAGCGCGCGAGCACCCCGGCGAGGGCGTCGGCGTCGGCGGGGGAGAGGGCCTCGTCGATGAGCCGGCGTTCGTTCGCGAGGTGGGCGGTGAACGCCCGGTCGATGAGGTCGCGTCCGGCCGCGGTGAGCGCGATGACGCGGCCGCGCCCGTCGGTGTCGCTCTGCCGGCGGGTGAGGAGGCCCCGGGCCTCGAGCCGGTCGATCCGCTTGGTCATCGCGCCCGTGGTGACCATCGTCGAGGCGGCGAGCTCGCCGGCCGTCCGCTCGAACGGGGCGCCGGCGCGGCGGAGCGTCGCCAGCACGTCGAACTCGCCCTCCGCGAGGCCGAACTCGCGGTAGACGACGACGAGGTCCTCGGTGAGGTGGTTCGCGAGGCGGTGCAGGCGCCCGATCACGCCCTGCGGGGCGACGTCGAGGTCGGGGCGCTCGCGCGCCCACTCGGCCATGATCTGCGCCACGCGGTCGTTCGGTCGGGACATCCCTCGACTCTACCTTCCGTGGAAGCTATACTGTCTTCCATGGAAGGTAGATTGCGATGGATCGCGATCGCGGCCGTCGCCCCGATCGCCTGGGGGTCCACCTACTTCGTCACCAGGCACCTGCTGCCCGCCGACGCCCCGCTCTGGGGCGCGGTGCTCCGGGCGCTGCCCGCCGGGCTGCTCCTCCTGCTGCTGCGCCGCCGGCTCCCGCGGGGCGCCTGGTGGTGGCGCGCCCTCGTGCTCGGCACCCTGAACATGGGCGCGTTCTTCGCGCTCGTCTACGTCGCCGCGCAACTGCTGCCCACGAGCGTCGCCTCGACGATCATGGCCACCTCGCCGATCGTCATGATGCTCTTCGCCTGGCTGCTCGTCGCCGAGCGCCCCCGCGCGCTCGCGCTCGCCGGCGGGGTCGTCGGCCTCGGCGGCGTCGGGCTGATGCTGGCGGGCGGCGGCGCTCCGATCGACCCGTGGGGCGTCGTCGCCTCGATCGCGGCGATGTCGATGTCGTCGTTCGGGTTCATCCTCGCCAAGCGCTGGGGCGGCGACGTCGACGTGCTCTCGCTCACGTCGTGGCAGCTCATCGCCGGGGGTGCGCTGCTCGTGCCCGCCGCCCTCCTCGTCGAGGGAGCGCCGCCGGTGCTCGACGCGGCGGCGATCGGCGGGTTCGCGTACATCAGCATCATCGCCACCGCGCTCGCCTTCGTCGCCTGGTTCACGGCGCTGCGGCACCTCGACGCCGGCGCCGTCGGGCTCGTCGGCCTGCTCAACCCCGTCACCGGCGTGCTGCTCGGAGTGGTCGTCGCGGGCGAGGTGCTCGGGGCCCGGCAGGTGGCCGGGCTCGCGCTCGTGCTCGCCGGCATCGTGCTCGGCCAGCGGTTCCGCGGCCGGCGCGCCGAGGCATCCGATCGCGGACCGAGCCTCGCGCCGCCGCCCTCCCGGACCCGCCGCGGATATGCGAGGCTGGCGGCATGCCGGAGTCCCCGGAGGTCCAGGCCCTCGCCGACGAGCTCGACGAGCGGCTCCGCGGCCGCGCGCTGACCGACGTCGACGTCGTCGAGTTCCGCGTCACGAAGACCCGGGCCCGCCAGCCCGCGTCGCTCGTCGGGGAACGCGTCGCCGCGGTCACCCGGCACGGCAAGCTGCTCGACGTCGGCTTCGACGGCGGTGCGCACCTCGTCGTGTCGCTCGGCCGCAACGGCTGGGCGCGGTGGGCCGGAGGAGCCGGCGATGCGGATGCCCCGCTCCCGCCCACCCTCGTCTCCTTCGCGTTCGACGGCGGCAGCGTGCTCGAGCTGACCGACTCGGGCGGCTGGGTCTCCCTCGGATGCTGGGTGGTCGACGACCCCGCCGAGGTCCCCGCGGTCGCGAAGCTCGGCCCCGACCCGGCCGACGCCGGCTTCACCCGTGCCGACTTCGACGGCGCGGTCGCCGGCCGGCGCAAGCAGGTGAAGGCCGTGCTGCAGGACCAGGAGTCGCTCGCCGGCATCGGCAACGCCTACTCCGACGAGATCCTGCACCGGGCGAAGGTCTCGCCGGTCGGCCACGCGGCCGCGCTCTCCGCCGACGACGCCGACCGGCTCTTCGCGGCCACGGTCGGCGTGATCGGCGGCGCGGTCGACGCGCGGCGGGGCATCCCGATCGACGCGTTGAAGGCCGCGAAGGTGGCGTCGATGCGCGCGCACGGGCGCGCCGGGGAGGCGTGCCCGGTGTGCGGCGACACGATCCGCGACTTCTCGTTCGCGAGCACGACGGCGCAGTACTGCCCGACCTGCCAGACCGGCGGTGAGGTGCTGCCCCTCCGCGGTGACGGCGACGGCGGCGGTGACGGCGGCGACCGCTAGGGTCGAGCGGGTGACCACCCGCATCCTGCTCGTCCGCCACGGCGAGACCGACTGGAACGTCGCCGGCCGCATCCAGGGCCGCACCGACATTCCGCTGAACGACACCGGGCGCGCCCAGGCGCGCGGGGCCGCCGCGGCCATCGCGTCGGCGCCCGACGCCTCCGAGATCGCGCGCGTGGTCTCGAGCCCGTTCGCGCGCGCCGCCGACACGGCCGCCCCGATCGCCGACGCGCTCGGCCTGCCGGTCGACCTCGACGACGCGTTCGCCGAGCAGGCGTTCGGCGCCGCGGAGGGCATCACGTGGGTCGAGCTGCACCGCCGCTGGCCCGACGGGTACCCGGGCGTCGAGACGCGCCCGGAGGTCGTCGCGCGCGTGACCGAGGCGCTCGAGCGGGTCGCGGTGCCGGATGCCACGACCCTCGTCGTGACCCACGGCGGCGTCATCAACGCCCTCAACGTCGTGCTCTCCGCGCGCCCCGAGGACTACCCGGGCCACGCGGCGAACGTGTCGGTGCACGAGTTCGCGCTCGACGCCGACGGGCTCCGTCGCGCCGATCCGCGCGACGCCGAGCAGGTCGCCTGAGCGGCAGGCGCCCGGCGCGATAGGCGCCCGAGCGGGCGCCGTTCGTCGCTACGCGACCGATCCGCTCGCGGCGCGCCCGACGCCGAACGCCGTGATCGTCGCGGTCGGGCCGGGCCCCGACGACTCGATGCACGTCACGTCGCTGACCCAGCCGAACGCGTAGTCGTCGTCGCCGTAGGCGACCTCGATCACGTCGCCGGCGTGCACGTCGGTGCGGCTGAGATCGTGGTGCTCCGTGCCGTACGGGTCGTCCTCGTCGTTGCTGAACGCCGTCGAGATCGCGAGCAGCGCGCAGTCGGCCTCGGGGATGACGGCGACCTGCCAGCAGCCGAGCTCGTGCTCGGCCGCGCACTGGTCGTCGAGGCGGCCGTCGGAGTACACCTCGAGCGCGGCGGGGAACGAGTACGCGGTCTCCTCCGCGGAGAACCGCTCCACCGCCGGAAGCGGCTCGTCGCCGTCGGCCGACCACGGACCGGAGCCGCCGGCGCCCCCGGAACCGCCGGCGCCGCTCGCCTCCGCGAGCGCGGTCGTCAGCATCGGCACCGACAGCACGAGGGCCACCCCGCCCGCCACCACGGTCGCGACCGTCAGCACGCTCGAGACGACGATGCCGATGATCGCGCCGGGCGAGAGCCGAGTTCCGTTCACCGCGCGCCGCCGGTGAGGCGCGCGACCGCGGTGGCATCCGCGGCGAACCGCAGCCGGTCGCGGCGCTCCGCGTCGCGCACCCAGGCGTCGAACGCGCCGCCTGCGCCACCTCGGTCCGTCACGTCGCCGACGACGACGAGCCGGAGCCGGTACGCGGCGAGCGTGTCGACGAGGTCGTCCGCCAAGCCGGTGGCCGGTTCGAAGAACGCGTCGTCGAGTCGCGCCACCGGGATGGCGACCACGTCCGCCCCGCGTGAGAGGGCCGTGCCCACGAGGTCGGCGGCGTCGTCGGACGACGTGATGCCGGGGCCCTCCTCGTCGAGGAGGAGGGTCACCCGGTCATCGCGTCCGTTCGGCATGCCCCCACGCTAGTCGGGCGCGCCGCCGCCGCCCATGGGCGGATTCCGCCGCGTCGTCAGTCGCGCCCTCGCTCGACCGCGGGTTCGCTCGGCGCGGCCGGCGTGGCGGCCCGGTCGATGGGACGGCCGTCGCGATCGACGTGCCGGCCGTCGCGATCGACGGTCGTGGCCCGGTCGTCCGGAGTGCCATCGCGGTCGGCGTCGACGGTGCGGTCGTCGACGGCACCGTTCCGCGTGCCGTCGCGGTCGGCCGTGACATCCGGGTCGACCTTGTCGGCGCGTGCCGCCTGCTGGGCCGCGCGGGCGCGCAGGGACGAGGCTTCGTCGACCTGGTCGGAACTCGTCGCCGCCAGCCGCTCCGCGTCGATCTGCGCACGCGTCGCATCGGCGCGCGCCTGCGCCTGCTCGGCCTCGGCCTGCAGCCGCTGTGCGTCGGCCTCCGCGGCCGCCGCCTCGCGCTCGCGGGCGCGGCGCTCGGTCTCGGCCGCCTCGGCGCGCATGCGAGCCGCGCGATCACGCTGCGCCTGCTCGCGACGCCCTCGGCCGCCGGCGATCACGATGACCGCGATGACGACGATCGCGATGAGCACGATGATCCCCACCACGACCCAGATCCATACGTTCGAATCCATGATCATCCGCCTTTCGGGTTGTGCAGCGACCCAATCGCGGATCGCTCCGCTCCGGAAGGGGGTTGCGAAGGGGCGGCTCCCGCCGATAAGCGGGTCGGGGGAGGGCCTCCCCGCTCAGCCGACCGCGCCCACCCGGTCGCCCGCGAACACGCCCTCGACCAGGCCCTCGAGCACCCGCAGGCCGTCGGGCGACAGCACCGACTCGAGGTGCCCCTGGATCGAGGCGACGGATGCCCCGCGCAGCGCGACGACCGCGCCCGTCGCGGGGTCGGAGGCGACCTCCAGCCCGAACCGCGGCGTCGACGAGCCCGACGGCGCGAGCGCGGTGAACGTGTTGTAGAACCCGATGGCGGCGGGTTCGCCGAACACGTCGACCTCGAGCTGCAGCCCCTGCCGGGGCGAGGGCAGCGGCGCGAGCGGCAGGCCGGCGAGGTCGGCGAGCACCTGGTGGCTGAGGCACACCGCGAGGAACGGCCGGCCCTGGCTCAGCCGGGCCGCCACCAGGGTGCGCAGCCGGTCGATGCGCGGGTCGGCCTGGTCGCGCGGGTCGCCCGGCCCAGGGCCGAACACCACGAGGTCCTCGGATGCCTCCAGCGGCGCCTCGTGCCACGGCACCACCCGGGCGCCGAAGCCGAGGTGGCGGAGCTGGTGGGCGAGCATGGTGGTGAAGTCGTCGCCGGCGTCGACCACGAGCACGTCGGCGTCCCGGGCCGGACGTGCGGCCTGCTCGGTGCTCCAGAACGGCGCCAGTCCCTCATTGCGCTCCGCGAGGAGCGCCCGCACGCGGGGGTCGTCGGCGGCGCCGGCGTCGAGCGCGCCGATCGTGGCGCCCGAGGCATCCGAACGCGGGATCGCGCCGATCGCGGTCAGCACGCCGGCCGCCTTCACGTGGGTCTCGGCGACCTCGCCGGCCGGCTGCGAGTGGCGCACGAGCGTCGCGCCGACGGGCACGCGCACGCGGCCGGCGTCGCCGAGGTAGGCCGTGCGGATGAGGATCGGCGCGTCCAGGTCGTAGCCGCGCGCGTTCGGGGTGAACCGGGCGAGCACGCCGGCGTAGTACCCGCGGGCGTGCGCCTCGTGGCGGGCGATCACGGTGCAGGCGTTGCCCATCGGCGACCCGGTCACGGTGGGCGCGAACATCGTGAGGCGCAGCACCTCGCGCGGGTCGAGCTCCGAAGTGCCCTCGAGGAGGTACTCGGTGTGCGTGAGGCGGGACATCCGCTTCAGGAACGGGCCGCGCATGCGGCCGCCGTCGGGGCAGGCGGCGCTCATCATCTTGAGCTCCTCGTCGACGACCATGACGAGCTCCTCCCGCTCCTTCACGTCGGAGAGGAACGCGACGAGGTCGTCGGCGGTCGCGCCGGCCGCCGGGTGGCGGAAGGTGCCGCTGATCGGGTTCATCGACACGACGCCGTCGATCGCGCTGACGTGCCGCTCGGGCGTCGCGCCCGCGGCCGACAGGCCGGGGTGTGCACCGCGAACGTCCAGTACGCGCCGCGCTCGTGCTCGAGGAGGGCGCGCATCCAGCCGAGCACCGCCGACGCGGCGGGTGCCGCGACGGCACCCGAGAACTCGCGGCGGATCACGAAATTCGCGCCCTCGCCGCGGCCGATCTCGTCCTCGATGACGCGACGGACGACCTCGGCGTACGTGTCGTCGTCGAGGTCGACGTCGAGGTCGGTCACGGCGACGGGCGCCGGGAGCAGGGCGATCGCCTCGGCGAGCGGCACGCGCTCGCGGTCGCGCACGACGAGGCAGCGCAGGGGGGCACCGTCGTCGTGCGCCGCGAAGCCGCGCTCGCGGACTTGGCGGAACGGCACGAGGGCCAGCACCTCGTCGCCGTCGAGCGGGATGTCGGCCAGCCGGTCGACGTCGACGACGTCGCCGACGAGCACGTCCACGTGGTCGTCGTCCTGGCGGTGGAGCACCGCGAACGGCGGCGGCGCGGCGTCGAACTCGTCGTCGGCCACGCCGGTGCCGTCGGCCGCGGCGAGGATGGTCTGGAGCAGTCGCGTCATGGGGTTCTCCGGTCGGGGCCCCGCGGACGCCCGGTCCGCATACGCGAAACGACCGCCCTCGGGGCGGTCGTCGTACGTCGAAACGCTCGTGGCCGCCTAGGAGGCGCGCCACCAGGAGCAGGTCGACGTGTGCATGGGGCGAGCGTAGCGCATCGTCGCCGTGCCGTTCCACCGAGGTCGGCAGGAAGACGACGCTGCGTGACGCTCCATGGGTGTGCGGGAGCACGCGGGCATGGCACGGTGGAACCCCGGCGGGCGGTCCGACCGCCGGCGCGAGCGAGCGGAGGAGGCGGGGATGACGCGTGTGGTGATCGTGCCGGGCATCGGCGGATCGGGCGAGGAGCACTGGCAGACGCACTGGGAGGCGGCGACGCCGGGCGCGGTGCGCATCCGCCCCGCCTCGTGGGACGAGCCGGGCCTCGACGACTGGCTCCGTGCGATCGACGCGACCGCGCCCGACGCCGACACCGTGCTGGTCGCCCACTCGATGGGATGCCTCGCCGTCGCGACCTGGCTGGCCGCGAACCCGGGCGTCGTGGCCGGGGCGTTCCTCGTGGCGCCAGCCGACCCCGAGGGCCCCGCCTACCCGGCGGAGGCGGCGGAGTTCGGCGTCGCCGACGGCCCGCTCGGGGTGCCGGCGCTCGTCGTCGCGAGTACCGACGACCCCTACGGCTCCTACGCCTTCGCCGAGCGCGCCGCGCAGGCGTGGGGTGCGGGGATCGTCTCGGTCGGCCCGGTCGGGCACGTGAACGTGGCCAGCGGGCTCGGCTCGTGGGACGACGGCGCGGCGCTGCTCACGGAGTTCATCGGCTCGCTGGCGTGCGCGAGCGCCGCCTGAGCCGTTCCGACGCCGGCCGAATCCGACGCTGGCCGATGTCGGAGCCGGATGCCACGATGGCAGGGTGCCCGAGATGCCGGAGGTCCAGGCGCTCGTCGACTTCCTCGGCGAGCACGCCGTGGGCCGCGCATTCGCGTCGGTGCGGGTCGCGTCGATCTCCGCGCTGAAGACGTTCGACCCGCCGATCTCCGCCCTCGAGGGGCGCACCATCGCCGCGGTCGCGCGCCACGGCAAGTTCCTCGACCTCGACGCCGGGGGCGCGCACCTCGTGTTCCACCTCGCCCGGGCCGGGTGGCTGCGTTGGTACGACGAGGTGCCGAA
Source organism: Agromyces sp. MMS24-K17 (assembly GCF_043950245.1). Taxonomy (GTDB): domain Bacteria; phylum Actinomycetota; class Actinomycetes; order Actinomycetales; family Microbacteriaceae; genus Agromyces. The sequence goes on from NZ_CP171640.1 coordinate 2,305,345, forward strand.
GACGCCGGTGAAGCCGGGCAAGTCGCCGCTGGCGCTGCGCGTCCGGCTCGACGACGGCTCGGGGTTCGACCTCACCGAGGCCGGCACGAAGAAGTCGCTGGCGGTGTACGTCGTGCGCGAGGCATCCGACGTGCCAGGCATCGCCCGCCTCGGGCCCGACCCGACGGCGCCGGACTTCACCGTCGCGGACTTCGCCGCGATCCTCGACGGCCGGCGCACCCAGGTCAAGGGGGTGCTCCGCGACCAGTCGGTGTTCGCGGGCATCGGCAACGCCTACTCCGACGAGATCCTGCACGTCGCGAAGCTGTCGCCGTACCTGCTCGCCGCGAAGCTCACGCCCGAGCAGGTCGAGACCCTCTACCGCTCGATGCGCGAGACGCTCGCCGAGGCGACGGCGACGGCATCCGGGCGCCCGCCCGCCGACCTGAAGGACGCGAAGCGGCGCGGCATGCGCGTGCACGGCCGCACCGGCGAGGCGTGCCCCGTGTGCGGCGACACCGTGCGGCAGGTGATCTTCGCCGACTCGACCTTCCAGTACTGCCCGACCTGCCAGACCGGCGGCAAGCCGCTCGCCGATCGCGTGCTCTCTCGGCTGCTCAAGTAGCGGGTCCCGGTCGCCGGTCGCCGGCCGCCGGCCTCGTGTCCTCGGCCGGGTCCGGCGGATGGGACGATGAGCGGATGACCGATCCGCTCGTCGCCCGCCTCCGCGCCGCCGGCTGCGTCTTCGCCGAGGACGAGGCGGCGATGCTGCGCGAGGCCGCCGCGGGCGATCCGGGTCGGCTGGAGGCGCTCGCAACACGCCGGGTCGCCGGCGAGCCGCTCGAGGTCGTCGTCGGCTGGGCCGACTTCGCGGGGCTCCGCATCCCGGTCGAGCCCGGCGTGTTCGTGCCGCGGATGCGCACCGAGGCGCTCGTCGACGAGGCGGTGCGGCTCGTGCTCGGCGCGGGTGCAGCGGCAGCGGCGGCTGCGTCGGGCGGTGCGGATGCCCCGGGCGGCGCGGATGCCCCGGCTCGACGACCGCCCGTGGTCGTCGACCTCTGCTGCGGCACCGGCGCGATCGGCGCCGCGATCCTCGAGCGCAGCGCTGCCGCCGGCGTGGTCGTCGACCTCGTCGCCGCCGACCTCGACCCGGCCGCCGTGCGCGTCGCCCGTCGCACGCTCGAGCCGCGCCGCGCACGCGTGTTCGGCGGCGACCTCTTCGACGCGCTCCCCGCCGACCTGCGCGGCCGGGTGCTCGTGCTCGCGGTGAACGCGCCGTACGTGCCGACCGCCGCGATCGCGACGATGCCGCCCGAAGCCCGCGACCACGAGGCCCGCCTCGCGCTCGACGGCGGCGCCGACGGGCTCGACGTGCACCGCCGGGTCGCGGCATCCGCCCGCGAGTGGCTGCGGCCCGGCGGGCACCTGCTCGTCGAGGCGGGGGAGGAGCAGGCCGCAGCCTCGGCCGCGGTGCTCGCCGCGGCGGGCCTCGACGTGCGGGTGGTGCGCGACGACGAGCGCGACGCGTCGGTCGTGGTCGGCACGGCGCCGGGTGCGGCGGTCGGCGCGGCGTAGTCGGCGCGGAGGAGTCGGCGCGGAGGAGTCGGCGCGGCGGAGGCGGCGCGGCGGAGGTCGCGTATCCGCGCGCGTCGGCCGGCGTGCGTCCGTCAGTCGGCCTCGCTGCCGTCGCCCGCACGTCGATCGGCCGCCTCGCGGAGGAGCGCGACCACCTCGTCGTCGGGCGTCTGGCGGAAGTCGACGAAGTGCATGCCCACCGCCATGAACCCGTGCGGGGTCAGCAGGGCGACGACCTCGTCGGCGCCGTCGGCGGCGCGCAGGCGGCGCAGGGCGTCCGGCGGCGCGACCGGCACCGCGAGCACCACCCGGGCGGCGCCCAGCGCCCGCGCGATGCGGCAGGCGACGCGGGCGGTCGCGCCGGTGGCGATGCCGTCGTCCACGACGATCGCGGTGCGACCGGCGAGGGGAGCCGCGACGTGACGCGGCCAGGTCGGCGGGCGTCCCTCGCGGAACCGGGTCACGCGTGCCTCGACCTCCCGGCGTTCACGTGCGGCCGCGGCGTCGAACTCGGACCCGCCGATGCCCACGGCGCGCAGTACGTCGCCGTTCCGCACCGTCACCCCGCCCTCGCCGACCGCACCCATGGCCACCTCCGACCGGCCCGGCACCCCGACCTTGCGCACGACGAGGACGTCGAGCGGGGCGTCGAGCGCGCGGGCGACCTCCGCGGCCACGGGCACGCCGCCGCGGGGGAGCCCGAGCACGACCGGATCCACCGGCCGGCGCTCGGCCAGCCGCGCCCCGAGCCTTCGCCCGGCATCGCGACGGTCGCGGAACCGCTCCGGCGGGCCCATCCGCTCAGAGGCCCTCCACGAGCGCCTCCCGCACGGCGGGCGACAGGATCGGCGGGACATCCGGCTCGACCGCGAGCGCCTGCAGGGCGACGCCGAGGTAGACCCGAGCGGCGGCCGCGACGGTGACGTCGACGATCTCCGCATCGGAGAACCCCGCGTCGCGGAGGCGCTGCGTGTCGGCGTCGGTCATGCCGCGGGGGTCGCTCGCCACGCGCTCGGCGTACGCCATCATCGCGACCTCGGCGTCGGTCAACCCGGCGTCGTCGGGGTCGCGGGCGATCCGCTCGAGCTGGTCGGCCTCGAACAGCCCGGCGCGCAGCGACTTCGCGCCGTGCGCGAGCCGGCAGTGGGGCGACCCCGTGGCGCGGGCGGCGGCCAGCGTGACGAGCTCGAAGCGGCGCAGGCCGAGCGGTTTCGCAGCGGCGCGGGTCAGTGCGTGGAATGCGTCCCAGGCCTGCGGATTCAGCGCCATCGCCTTCGTGTGGGAGGGGACGTAGCCGACCTCGTCGATGTCCTCCTGGTAGACGCGGGCGACGTCTCCGGTCGCCTCGGCCTCCGGAACGGGATGGATGATCATGAGCGCCCCCTTCGCCGCCGAGGCTAGTCCCGGGGAATGACTGCCGAAAGTCGAGAAGGTATCGCCTACACTGTTCTGAACCCTCCCCCTGGACGGGGGAACCCGTTCAGCATCCGGCAGCGTCCCCCCTCTTCGGCTCCGGATAGTAGGGAGTCCCTGTGGGCCGGCATAGTGTTGCGTCTCCGGTGAAGAAGCCGGCGCGCGCCCTGATCGTCTCCATCGTCGCCGCGGTCGCGGTGATCGGCCTCGTCGGCGGCGGCGTCTACCTCTGGGTCGGCGGCCATCTCAATCCGCTCTTCGCGTCCGCGGAGACCGGCTGCGAGACGGTCGACGAGCTCGTCGTGGTCGCCGACCCGTCGGTCGCGCCGGTCGTCGACGACCTCGCCGACGTCTTCGACGCGTCGCGCGACGGCTGCGTGGAGACCGAGGTGAAGGCGCAGGATGCCGCCGACACCGCGGCGCTCGTCTCCGGCGGCGGCCTGGATGCCGACATCTGGATCCCCGACTCCAGCGTCTGGCTCGACCGCGCCGCGACCACCGCGTCCTCGCTGGGGCGTCCGGCGCCGGAGCTCACCACGAAGGGCACGATCGCCACGTCGCCGATCGTCTTCGCAGCGCCCGCGACCCGCACCGAGGAGCTCGCCTCCGAGCCCGTCACCTGGGCGCGCGTGCTGGCCGGCGGGCTGCCGGCGCTCCTGCCCGACCCCGAGGCATCCGCCGCGAGCCTCGCGGGCCTGCTGGCGCTGAAGGCGCACAGCTCGCCCGACGACCCCCGCCAGTTCGCGGGCGCGATGATCGAGCTCGGCAAGGCGATCCCCGCTTCGACCGGGTCGGCGTTCAGCGCGCTGTCGTCGCTGCCGAACGCGACCGTCGTCATCACGAGCGAGCGGTTGGTCGCAGAGCACAACCTCGAGGACGGCACCGAGCCGCTCGCGGCGGCGTACCCCGCCGACGGCACCGTGGCGCTCGACTACCCGTTCATCGCGCTGGGCGATGCCGAGGGCACGCGCGCCGAGCTCATCGGCGCGTTCGAGGGCACGCTGCGCCACAACCCCGAGGCGTTCCGCTCGGCCGGGTTCCGGGCCATCGACGGCACCGGCGACCTCGACATCCAGGGCGTCTCGCCGCAGCCGCCGGCACCGGCGGCCGGGCTCGACGGCGCCGCGCAGGTCGAGATCCTGCGGGCGTGGGGCGTGCTCACGCTGCGATCGCGGATGCTCGCCGTCATCGACGTCTCCGGATCGATGGAGGAGCCGGCCGAGAACGGCCTGCGCCGCATCGACATCTTCCAGCAGGCCGCCCTCGGCGCGATGCAGAAGTTCTCGGGCGAGGTCGAGATGGGCGTGTGGGTGTTCTCCACCCAGCGCAATGGCGAGCTCGACTGGGAGGATCTGTCGCCCATCGCGCCGCTCGCCGACCAGGCGCACACGCAGGAGATCGCGGGCATCATCAACTCGCTGCCCGGGCGCCTCGGCGGCGCGACCGGCCTGTACGACACGACGCTCGCGGCCGTGCAGCGCGTGCGCGAGGCCTACGACCCCGCGAAGGTGAACTCGGTGCTGCTCATCACCGATGGCCGCAACGAGGACGAGAACGGCATCGACCTCGACACGCTCCTCGCCGAGCTCGGCAAGATGAACGACCCGAAGCAGCCGGTGCCGGTGATCATGATCGGGTTCGGTCCCGACACCGACATGGACGCGATGCAGCGCATCGCGAAGGCCACCGGCGGCGCGGCGTACTCGGCCTCGAAGCCGGAGGACCTCAGCCTGGTGCTCGTCGACGCGCTCTCGCAGCGGAGCTGCCGCCCCGACTGCGGCTGACGGCCGACCGCCGGCACCAGGACCCGCGCGGCGCTGGCGCCCGCGCCACTTCCCGGGCTTGCGCGCCGACCGAACGGGCGCGCGCGCCCGGGAAGTGGCGCGCAAGGCGCCCGAGACCGCGCCGCAGATACGACGGAGGGCCGGGGCATCATGCCCCGGCCCTCCGTCGTGCGCCGACTCGTACGGTGCGGCTCAGTGCCCGGCGAACTCGCCGGCCGGGACATCCGCCGGCCGTCGCACGAAGAACGCGCCCACGATCGCGACGAGCGAGATCACCGCGCCGATGAGGAACGCCTGCTGCACGCCGGCGGCCTCGGCGGCGACCGCCGTCGAGCCGGCCGCGAGCTGCTCGACCTGCACCGAGGCCAGCACCGTGATGAAGAGCGCCGTGCCCGCGGCGCCGGCGACCTGCTGCACGGTGCCGATGATCGCCGACCCGTGCGAGTAGAACCGCGGCTCCACCGACCCGAGGGCCGAGGTGAACAGCGGGGTGAACATGAACGCGAGCGACAGCGACAGGAACACGTGCGCCGCGAGCACCAGCCACACGGGCGTCGTCGGGCCGACGGTCGTGAGCAGCCAGAGCACCGCGCTCACGCCGATGCTGCCCGGCACCAGCAGCGGGCGCGGCCCCACCTTGTCGTAGAGACGGCCGACGGTCGGGCCGAGCAGGCCCATCGCCAGGCCGCCGGGCAGGAGCAGCAGGCCGGTCGCGAGCGGCTCCAGCTCGAGCACGTTCTGGAGGTAGACGGGCAGCACGATGAGGGTGCCGAACAGGGTCGCCATCACGACGACCATCAGGGCCACCGACACCGCGAAGTTCGCCGAGCGGAAGGTGCGCAGGTCGAGCAGGGCGCGGTCGCGACGCTGCAGGACGAGCTGGCGCACGATGAACGTGGTGATGCCGACGATGCCGACGCCGAGCGCGATCCACATGGCGCCGGCCGGCGCCGTGCCGGCGGACTCGCCGCCGATCAGGCTGAGCCCGTACACGAGCCCGCCGAAGCCGAGCGCCGACAGCACGACCGAGAGCACGTCGAGCGGCAGGCGCTTCGTCTCGCTGACGTTCTCGACCCGACGGGCGCCGATGACGAGCATCACGAGCGCGATCGGCAGCACCAGCAGGAACATGAACCGCCACGACAGGAACGTCAGGATGAGCCCGGCGATCGTCGGGCCGATGGCCGGGGCCACCGACATCACGATGGAGATGCGGCCCATGAAGCGGCCGCGGTCGGAGGGCGCGACGACGGTCATGAGCGTCGTCATGAGCAGCGGGAGCATGATCGCCGTGCCGGTGGCCTGCACGATGCGGCCGGCGAGCAGCACCTCGAACCCCGGCGCGAGCGCCGCGAGCGCGGTGCCGGCCGAGAACAGGCTCATCGCGGTGATGAACATGGGCTTGGTGGCGAAGCGCTGCAGCAGGAACCCGGTGATCGGGATGACGATCGCCATGGTCAGCATGAAGCCGGTGGTGAGCCACTGGGCGGCCTCGAGCGTGATGCGGAGGTCGGTGACGAGGTGCGGGATCGCGACGCCCATGATCGTCTCGTTGAGGAAGACGACGAAGGTGGCGGCGAGCAGCAGCCAGATGACGCGGGTGTTGCGGGCGCCGTGGGCGGGCTGGTGGGCGCGGACGGCGGCATCCTCGGCGGCGGCCGTGGCGTCGCCGGCGGCGTCGGTCGAGGTGGTGGCGAGGGACTGGTCGAGGTCTGGGAGGGCGCGTTCGGTCAAGTGGGTCCCCAGGTGTTCAGGCGCGCCGCCAGCGGCGCGGAAGGAGGTGGTCGTCGATGCGGCGAAGCCGGTCGCGATCGCTGCGCCGACAGGAAGGCCAACCGGATGATGCGGACGGGCTATTCCCGATCCGGCCGAACCATGGCTATGCATCCATCACGGTAGCGGCGACCACCGACACGGGCCGCGCCACGGCACCGCTGCGGCCCCCGGCCGTCAGTACACGTCGCGGACGTACCGCTTCTCGGCCTGGAGCTGCTTCTTGAAGGCGAGCGCGCCGTCCTCGCTGAGCTTGCCGTGCACGCGGGCGATCGACAGCAGCGCGTCGTCGACGTCCTTGGCCATGCGGGCCGCGTCGCCGCAGACGGTGAAGTGCGCGCCGTCGTTGAGCCAGCGCCAGAGCTCGGCGCCGTGTTCCCGCATGCGGTCCTGCACGTAGACCTTCTGGCGCTGGTCGCGTGAGAACGCCAGGTCGAGGCGGGTGAGGAAACCGTCGGAGAACATCTCCTGCAGTTCGTGCTTGTACGTGAAGTCGGACGCGGCGTGCTGCCCGCCGAAGAACAGCCAGTTGCGGCCGGTGTGGCCGTCGGCACGGCGGTCGTGCAGGAAGCCGCGGAACGGCGCGATGCCGGTGCCCGGGCCGACCATGATGAGCGGCGCCTCGGGGTTCCGCGGCGGGCGGAAGCTCGGCGACCGCTGCAGGAACACCGGCACGGTGCGGTCGGCCGACCGGTCGGCCAGGAACGTCGAGCACACGCCGCCACGGGCGAGCCCCTCGGTCTCGAAGCGCACGACCGAGACCGTCAACTGCACCTCGTCGGGGTTCGTCTTCGGGCTCGACGAGATCGAGTACTGGCGGGGCGCGAGGCGCTTGAGCACGCGCACCCATTCCTCGACGTCGGCGCGCACGGGGAACTCGCGCAGCAGGTCGACGGCCTGGCGGCCCCACATGAACTGCTCGAGCTCGGTCTTGTGCCGGGCGAGCTTGCCGAGGCGCTGGTCGGGGTTGCGGGCCGCGAGGAACCGCAGCAGCTCGGAGCTCACCTTGGTGATGTCGAAGTGCGTGTGCAGCGCTTCGCCGAGCGTGGTGTCGACGCCGTCGACCTCGACGACGCTGCCCGCCGGCAGCCCGGTGGCGGCCAGCCACTCGGCCACCTGGCCGCCGCTGTTCGCCGCGAGCACGCCGAGCGCGTCGCCCGCCTCGTACACCGCACCCGAGCCGGAGAGATCGAACCCGAACTGGCGCACCTCCTTCTGCGAGCCGGGGCCGCTCAGCAGCCGGTTCGTCGTGAGCGCGGCGCGGACGGGCGCGTCGCGGGTGAAGACCTTCCGCGGCGCGGCGACGGTGACCGTGCCGCCGTCGCCCGCCAGCGTGAAGACCTCGGGGGTCGTGGCCGGGGCGCCGCCCAGGGGCGCCGGCGGTGCCACGGGCGGGGCGGTGGCACCGGCCGCAGGCGCGGCCGCGGCCCCCGCGTCAGCGGTCAGCGCGGCCACGACGTCGGCCAGCCAGCCGGCGGCGGATGCGTCGTAGTCGGGCTCGCAGTCCACCCGGGTGACGAGCGCCGTGGCGCCGAGCTCCGTGAGCCGGTCGTCGAGGTTGCGGCCGTGGCCGCAGAAGTCGTCGTAGTTCGAGTCGCCCATCGCGAGCACCGCGTGCCGGAGCCCGTCGAGCCGCGGGGCGTCGTCGGTGCGGAGCCGCTCCCAGAACCCGGCGCCGTTGTCGGGCGGGCCGCCGTCGCCGAAGGTCGAGGTGATCACGAGCAGGCGCTTCACGCTCGCGAGGTCGGCGGCGTCGAACGCCGCCATGTCGACGAGCCGGCTGGGCACGCCGTGGGTGCCGAGCTCGGCGACGGCGAGCCGGGCGACGTCCTCGGCGTTGCCGGTCTGCGACGCCCAGAGCACCGTCACCTCGTCGGATGCCCCGCCGTCGTCGCCCGACGCGGGCGCCGTCGCCACGACCGCTCCGCCGGCTCCGCCGGCGACGGCGACGCGCGAGTAGGTGCCCGCGAGCAGGCCGTCGAACCAGGCACGGACCTCGATCGACAGCGGCGCGGTCGGCGGCAGCACGGGCACGCTCTCCGGGGCGATCGGGGTCGCCGCGAGCGCGGCGAGGAAGCCGGCGAGGTACGTCTGCTCCGCCGCGGTCGGCACGGGCGGGGTCGACGCGACGAGGCCGGCGAGCCCGCCGACGGCGATCGTGCCCGCGTCGCCCGAGGCCGCCCCGTCCGGGGCATCCGCCGCTGCCGTCGCCGCGCCCGAGGCATCCGCCCCCTGCCCGTCGCCGAGCGCTGCGCTCGGTGCGGGGCCGACGCGCCGCATCGAGACCGCGGCGACCTTGAACTCGGGCTGGAGCGAGTCGGCGTCGACCGCGTCGCTCGTGAGGGCGTTGATCGTGAGGTACTCCCCGTGCTCGTCGTTCCAGTGGAAGGGGGCGAAGAGGGTGCCGCGGCGCACGCGGTCGGTGACGACGGCTGGCAGCACGACCCGCCCGCGCCGGGACGTGACCTCGACCTGGTCGCCCTCGGCGAGGCCCTGCGCGGCCGCGTCCTCGGGGTGGACCTCGACGAACGGCCCGGGGTTCAGCCGGTTGAGCTTCGCGACCTTGCCCGTCTTCGTCATGGTGTGCCACTGGTGCTGCAGCCGGCCGGTGTCGAGCACCCAGGGGTAGTCGTCGTCGGGCATCTCGGCCGGGTCCATGTGCGGCCGGGCGAGGAACTGCGCCCGCCGCGACGGGGTCGCGAACGCGAGCCGCGGCACGGTGCCGTCGTCCTCGACGTGCGGCCGCTGGCTGATGCCGTCGTTGAGGTAGCGGATCGGGTGCCGGTCGGCGTCGTCGCCGGGGGGCGCGGGCCACTGCACGGGGGTGCGGCGCAGGCGCTCGTAGTCGACGCCGCGGAGGTCCCAGCCCGTCTGCGGGTTCCAGAACCGGCGGATCTCGTCGAACACCTCCTCGCTGGAGGTGAACTCGAAGCCCTCGTCGAAGCCGAGCGCGCGGGCGACCTGGCAGATCGTGAGCCAGTCGGGCTGCGCGTCGCCGGGGGCTTCGATCGCCCGCTGCACGAGCGAGACGGTGCGGTCGGAGTTCACGGTGACCCCGTCGGACTCCACCCAGAGCGCCGCCGGCAGCAGGATGTCGGCGTACGCGTTCGTCGCCGTCTCGGTGTAGACGTCCTGCGCGATGACGAGCTCGGCGCGTTCGAGGCCCTCGATGACGGTCTTGCGGTTCGCGACGCTCGCGACCGGGTTGGTGCAGATGATCCAGGCGGCCTTGATCTCGCCGTCGGCCATGCGGCGGTACATGTCGATCGTGCCGGTGCCGGCCTCGGCGCGGATGGTGCCGGGCTCGAGGCCCCACTGCTCCTCGACGAACGCGCGGTCGGCCGGGTTGAACACGGCGCGCTGGCCGGGCAGCCCCGGGCCCATGTAGCCCATCTCGCGGCCGCCCATCGCGTTCGGCTGCCCGGTGAGCGAGAACGGCCCGCTCCCGGTGCGGCAGATCGCGCCGGTCGCGAGGTGCAGGTTGCAGATCGCGTTGGTGTTCCACGTGCCGTGGGTCGACTGGTTGAGGCCCATCGTCCAGAGCGTCATCCACTCGCCGGCCTCCGCGATCCAGCGGGCGGCGGTGCGGATGTCTCCCTCGTCGAGGTCGGTCAGCCGGGCGACCGTCGCCGGGTCGTAGTCGGCGAGGAACTCGGGCATCCGCTCCCAGCCCTCGGTGTGCGCGGCGATGAACGCCTCGTCGATCGCGCCGTCTTCGACGAGCAGGTGGAGCAGGCCGTTGAGGAGCGCCAGGTCGGTGCCGGGCTTGATCTGCAGGAACAGGTCGGCGCGGTCGGCGGTGGCGCTGCGCCGCGGGTCGACGACGATGAGCTTCGCGCCCTGCTTCAGCCGGTCGGCCATCCGCAGGAAGAGGATCGGGTGGCAGTCGGCGGCGTTCGAGCCGATGACGAAGAACAGGTCGGCGTGGTCGAGGTCCTCGTACGACCCGGGCGGCCCGTCGGCGCCGAGCGACTGCTTGTACCCGGTGCCGGCCGACGCCATGCACAGCCGCGAGTTCGACTCGATGTTGAGCCCGCGCAGGTAGCCCTTCACGAGCTTGTTCGAGAGGTACTGCGCCTCCATCGACATCTGCCCGGAGACGTAGAGCGCGACGGCGTCGGGCCCGTGCTCGTCGACGATCGCCCGGAGCCGGCGGCCGGCCTCGGCGACCGCGGAGTCGAGCGGCACCGGCACGGCGGCCTCGCCGCGGGCGGGACGCACGAACGCGGTGGTCATGCGGCCGGGGGCGGCCATGAGGTCGGCGTGCGTCGCGCCCTTCGTGCAGAGCCGCCCGTGGTTGGTCGGGTGGGCGGGATCGCCGGCCACCTTGGCGACGGCGAGCAGGTCGGTGGTGCCGGCCGGCGCGGTCGTGACGGTGATGCCGCAACCGACCCCGCAGTACGAGCAGACCGTGCGGGTCGTCCCGGCCTGCGGCCGGGTCGCGATCTCCGATGGCGAGCTCATACGCTCGATGGTGCGGGTTCGACGTTCCAGTCGATTTCCGGTGGTGTTTCCGCTGGGTGACATCTGCGTCACGCGGACGGCCCTCGGATGTGAGTCGAGGGCGAGCGGATGCTCCGGGCGAATGCCGTCCCGAAGGGCGCGGATGCCTCGCCGAGCGCCTACGCGCCGATGCCGCGCACCGCCGCGACGGCTCGCTCGACCGCCGACGCGGCCTCCTCGACCTCGTCGGCGGTCGTCTCGGCGCCGAGCGTGAACCGTACGGCCGTCTGCGCGACCTCCGCGGGAACGCCGATCGCGGTGAGCACGTGCGAGGGCTCGTCGCTGCCGGCGGCGCACGCCGACCCGCTCGAGCAGAGCACGCCGTCGCGTTCGAGTTCGAGCAGCACGGCCTCGCCGGCGGTGCCGGGGAACACGAACGACGCGGTGCCGGGCAGCCGGTCGACCGCGTCGCCGGTGAGCCGGGCCTCGGGCACCTCGGCGAGCACCCGGGCGATCAGCCGGTCGGCGAGATCGCGCACGCGCGCGGAGGCATCCGCCCGCTCCGCCTCGGCGAGCCGCAGCGCCGTCGCGAACGCGACCGCGCCGGCGACGTTCTCGGTGCCCGACCGGCGGCCGCGCTCCTGGCCGCCGCCGTGCACGACGGGCTCGAGCGGGAGCCGCCCGCGCACGGCGAGCACGCCCGTGCCCTTCGGGGCGCCCACCTTGTGCCCGGCGAGCGAGAGCGCGTCGACCCCGAGGGCGTCGAGCGAGAGCGGCAGCCAGCCGGCGGCCTGCACCGCGTCGGTGTGCATGAGGGCGCCGTGCGCGTGCGCGATGGCCGCGAGCTCGGCGACGGGCTGGACGGTGCCGACCTCGTTGTTCGCGAGCTGGATCGACACGAGCGTCGTGTCGGGCCGGATGACCCGCTCGAGTGCCTCGGGCCGCACCACGCCGCCCGCGTCGACCTCGACCCGGTCGACGTCGAAGCCGTGCACGCGGGCCAGGTGATCGGCCGACTCCAGCACCGCCTCGTGCTCGATCGGCGAGATCACCAGGTGGCGCCCGCGCGGGTTCGCGAGTGCGAGCCCCTTCACGGCGAGGTTGTCGGCCTCGGTGCCGCCCGAGGTGAACACGATGTCCCCGGGCCGGCAGCCGAGCACGGCGGCCACCTCGTCGCGCGCCCACGCCAGCGCCTGGGCCGCCTCGTCACCCAGCCGGTGCCGGCTCGACGGATTGCCGAACGAGCCGGTGAGGTACGGCCACATCGCCTCGAGCGCCTCGCGGCGGACGGGCGTGGTGGCGGCGTGGTCGAGGAAGATCACGGTGCGACGACCACGTCCAGTCCGAGGTCGAGCGAGCGCACCGAGTGGGTGAGCGCGCCGACCGAGATGACGTCGACCCCGGTCGCCGCGATCGCCGCGACCGTGTCGAGGTTCACGCCGCCGGATGCCTCGACCACGGCGCGTCCGTCGATGAGCGCGACGCCCGCGCGCAGGTCGTCGAGCGTGAAGTTGTCGAGCATGACGGTGTCGGCGCCGCCGGCGAGCACCGCTTCGACCTGGTCGAGCCGGTCGACCTCGACCTCGAGGTGCGTCGTGTGGGGCATCCGCTCGCGCGCCGCCCGCAGGGCCGTCGCCAGGTCGGCGCCGCCCGCAGTGAGGATCGCGAGGTGGTTGTCCTTCGCCATGATCGCGTCCGACAGCGACCGGCGGTGGTTGCGGCCGCCGCCGTCGCGCACCGCCTGGCGCTCGAGGCTGCGCAGGCCGGGCGTGGTCTTGCGGGTGTCGACGATGCGGGCCCGCGTGCCCGCCGCCGCCTCGACGTAGCGCGCCGTGAGCGTCGCGATGCCGCTCATGCGCTGCGTCAGGTTGAGCGCGACGCGCTCGGCGCGGAGGATGCCCCGGGCCGGCCCCGCGACGCGGGCGAGGGCGTCGCCCGCCTCGAACCGGTCGCCGTCCGCGGCGAGGGCCGTGACCGCGATGCGCGGGTCGACGAGCCGGAACGCGGCGGCGAACACGTCGATGCCGCTGAGCACGCCGCCCTCGCGGGCGACGAGGTCGGCGGTCGCGGTGGCGTCGACGGGGATCAGCGTGTCGCCGGTGAGGTCGCCCCAGGGGGCGTCCTCGTCGAGCGCGGCGGAGACGATCCGGTCGATCTCGCGGACGTCGGTCATCAGGCGGCCTCTCGGTCGGGTCGGGGCGTGGCGGCGGTGGTCGCCGCAGCATCGGCGGGGGTCGCGGCGGCGGGGGCGTCGCTGCGGAAGTGGGCGCCGACGCTCTCGCGGCGGGCGAGCGCGGCGTCGACCGTGAGACGGGCGAGGTCGAGCAGGTTGCGGTCCTCGGCGGTGCGGCGGTCGACGACCTCGGGCGCACGCCAGGTCGCGAGCGTCGCGGATGCCTCGGCGAGCCCCTCGGCATCGCGCACGAGTCCGGCGCGCTCCCACATCAGCTCCTGCAGGGCCGCGCGGTCGACGGGCACGGCCTGGGGGATGGGGTGCGCGGCGAGGCGGATGTCCCGCCCCGCGTCGGGCACCTCGCCGCGAGCGGCGGGGGCCTCGGCGATCGCGGCGGCCGCCCGCTCGGCGAACACCGCCGCCTCCAGGAGCGAGTTGGACGCGAGCCGGTTGGCGCCGTGCACGCCGGTGCGCGCGGTCTCGCCGACGGCGTAGAGGCCGGGCAGGCTGGTGCGGCCGTCGAGGTCGGTCGCCACGCCGCCCATGGCGTAGTGCGCGGCGGGCGTGATCGGCACGGCCTCCCGCGCCCAGTCGAAGCCGGCGGCCCGGACCGACGCGTCGATGCCGGGGAACCGGCGGGCCAGGAACCCGGGCTCCGCGGCCTCGAGCGCGGTCGCGTCGAGCCGCACGGTTGCGCCGCCCTGCTCGCGCATGCGCCGCCAGACCGCGCGGGCCACGACGTCGCGGGGCGCGAGCTCGCCGCGCGGGTCGACGTCGAGCACGAACCGGTGCCCGTCCTCGTCGCGGAGCACCGCGCCCTCCCCGCGGACCGCCTCGGAGATCAGGGGCGTGCCGGGTGCGGCGAGCGCGGTCGGGTGGAACTGCGTGAACTCGAGGTCGGCGACGCGGGCGCCCGCGCGCCACGCGGCGGCCACGCCGTCGCCGGTCGCCACCGCCGGGTTGGTGGTGTGCCGGTAGAGGCATCCGGTGCCGCCGGTGGCGAGCACGACCGCGTCGGCCCGGCGCTCGCGGAGCGCCCCGTCGCGGTTGAGCACGCGCGCACCGACGACGCGGCCGTGCTCGACGACCAGGTCGACGAGCATGGCGCCCTCGACGATCGCGACCGCGCGCCGGCGGACGGTGGCGACGAGGGCGTGCTCGATCGCCGCACCCGTGGCGTCGCCGCCGGCGTGCAGGATGCGGGCGCGGGAGTGCGCGGCTTCCAGGCCGCGAGCCGGGCCGCCGTCGCTGCCGCGGTCGAAGTCGACGCCGAACCGGATCAGGTCGCGCACTCGGGCCGGGCCCTCGTCGCAGAGCACCCGCACGGCCTCGTGGTCGGCGAGGCCCGCGCCGGCGTCGATCGTGTCGGCGAAGTGGCGATCGGCCGAGTCGTCCGGGAACAGCGCCGCGGCGATGCCGCCCTGCGCGTACCGCGTCGACCCCTCGACGAGCTCGGCCTTCGTGACGAGCTCGACCTCGCAGCCGGCGTCGGCGGCGCGCACCGCCGTCCAGAGCCCGGCGATGCCGCCGCCCACGACGAGGACGCGGGTCATGTCAGGCTCCGGCGACGGGCGCGGGCGCCGCGACCGGCGGCTTGGCCGCGAGCATCCGCTCGAGCGCGAGGCGGGCAGGAGCCGCGACGTCGTCGCCGACCTGGATGCGGTTGACGACGCGGCCCTCGACGAGCTCCTCGAGCACCCAGGCGAGGTAGCCGGGGTGGATCCGGTACATCGTCGAGCACGGGCACACGACGGGGTCGAGGCAGAAGATCTCGTGCTGCGGGTACTCGGCGGCGAGGCGCTGCACGAGGTTGATCTCGGTGCCGATCGCGAACGTCGTGCCGGCGGGCGCCGCGGCGATCGCCTTCACGATGAAGTCGGTCGAGCCGGCGGCGTCGGCCGCGTCGACGACCGGCATCGGGCACTCGGGGTGCACGATGACCTGCACGCCGGGGTGCTCGGCGCGCGCCTTCGCGATCTGGTCGACGGTGAAGCGCTTGTGCACCGAGCAGAACCCGTGCCACAGGATGACGCGGGCGTCGCCGAGCTCGTCGGCCGTGTTGCCGCCGAGGGGCTTGCGCGGGTTCCACATCGGCATCTGCTCGAGGGGCACGCCCATCGCCTTCGCGGTGTTGCGGCCGAGGTGCTGATCGGGGAAGAAGAGCACCCGCTGTCCGCGCTCGAAGGCCCACTCGAGCACCGTGCGCGCGTTCGACGACGTGCAGACGATGCCGCCGTGCCGGCCGACGAAGCCCTTCAGCGCCGCCGAGGAGTTCATGTACGTGACGGGGATGACCGGCACCCGGCCGTCGGCGTCGGGCGTGTCGAGGTCGCCGTAGACGTCGGCGAGCTGCTCCCAGCACTCCTCGACGCTCGACTCGTCGGCCATGTCGGCCATCGAGCACCCGGCGGCCAGGTTCGGCAGGATCACGGCCTGCTCGGGCTTCGAGAGCATGTCGGCCGTCTCGGCCATGAAGTGCACGCCGCAGAACACGATCGCCTCGGCGTCGGGCTTCGTGAGGGCCGCGTTGGCGAGCTGGAACGAGTCGCCCACGAAGTCGGCGTGCTCGACGACCTCGTCGCGCTGGTAGAAGTGGCCGAGCACGACGACGCGGTCGCCGAGGGTCGCCTTCGCGGCGCGGATGCGCGCGTGCAGCTCGTCGTTCGACGCCTCGCGGTACGCGGCGGGCAGTGCGCCCTGGCGGGGCGATCCGGTCGGGATGACGTCGCCCTGCGAGGCGCCGGGGCCGTAGGCCACGGGCCCGCGGTCGAACGACCACGGCCCGTCGGCGAGCTCGGGCGCGCACGTCGACCCGGAGGTCGCGCCGGTCGAGATCAGCCGGATGGTGCGGTCGACGGATGCCGCGAGCCGGGTGGCGGCGAGGTCGGCGTCGGTCGTGGTGGCGGGATCGATGAGGGTCATGACGGGCTCTTCCTCAGGTGCGGTGCGATGGGGACTCGGAACAGCCCGTTCGCGCCGGTGTCGGCCGGCTCGGCGGGGCGGTACAGCTTCGGCGGGCGGTAGCGGGTGCCGGTGCGCACCTCGCCCGTCTCGATGAGAGCGCCGGATGCCTCGACCGTGCGCCGGAAGTTGGCGGGGTCGAGCGGGCGGCGGAGCACGGTCTCGTACACCTCGCGGAGCTCGGCGAGGGTGAAGGTCGGCTCGAGGAACGCGTGCGCGATCTGCGAGTACCCGAGCTTGGTGCGCAGCCGCGCGAGCGCGTACTGCACGATCGCGTTGTGGTCGAAGGCGAGGTCGGGCAGGTCGTCGGGGTCGAACCAGCGCACGTTCGGGTCGTCGATCGCGCCGGTGGTCTCCTCGGGTCGCACGAGCGCCCAGTAGACGACGGAGACGACGCGCTCGTCGGGGGAGCGGTCGGGGGCGCCGAACGTGTAGAGCTGCTCGAGGTACGCGGGCGTGACGCCGGTCGTCTCCTCGAGGGTGCGGGCGGCGGCGGTCTCGAGGGCCTCGCCCCGGCCGAGCCATCCGCCCGGGAGCGCCCAGCGGTCCTTGCCGGGCTCGCGGAGCCGTCGCACCAGGGGGATCCAGAGCGAACGGCGGTCGGATGCCGCGTGGCGGGCGTCGGGGGTCGCGCCGGGCTCGAGCGCGAAGATGACCGTCGAGACGGCGAGGCGCGCGTCGTCGGCATGCTGACGGGCCATGCGTTCACCTCCCAGATCCCTGGACGCCTTCAAGTCGATCTGACCTTAAGTGCTGGATGCAGCTTACAGTCACTCTGACCCGAACACAAACCCGTGACGTCACGTGCCCTCATCAGGGTGCATCCGCCGTGCGTCGTTCCGGCCCTAGCATCGGGTCATGCCGAACCCGACCCCCGCCCGAGGCACCCTCGCCGAATGGAACGACGACCGCGGATTCGGCTTCATCCGACCCGACGGCGGCGGCCCCCGCGTCTTCGTGCATATCTCCGCCTTCGAGGGTGCGCGAGGCCGTCCGGCTCCGGGCACGCCGATCGACTACCGCTCGGAGGTCGCATCCGACGGCCGCGTCCGCGCCGCCTGGGCGCGCGCGGAGCAGGTCCGGCAGCCCGTGGGTGATCTCGGCACGGGCGCCGCGTTCGTCCTCGGCGCGTTCGCCGTCGCGCTCCTCGCCGGCGTGCTGTGGTTCGATGTCTCGTTCGTCGTCCCGCTCGGGTACCTCGCCCTGTCCACGGCCTCATTCGTCGCCTACGCGAAGGACAAGCGCGCCGCGCTCGCGGGTGCCTGGCGCGTGCCCGAGGCGACCCTGCACCTGCTCGACCTCCTCGGCGGCTGGCCCGGCGGCCTGTTCGCGCAGCAGCGCTACCGCCACAAGACGCGCAAGCAGCCCTTCCGCACGGTCTTCGCCGCCACCGTCGTGGTGAACCTGCTCATCGTCGCGGTGCTCGCCGTCCCCGCGCTCCGCGACGCGGCGATCGCGATCATCACGACCGCGTGACCGCGCCGCCCGTCGGCTAGGATCGACCCCAGAACCGAATACCGGGCCATCGACGCATCGCGGGAGAGCCGGCACCGACTGGGAACAGGCGGGCGCAGGCACCGAAGGAGCAAGCCTCCCCGCCAATCTCTCAGGTCATATCACCGCGATGACGAGGCCACTCTGAAAAGTGGATCGAGCAACTCTGCCTCGTCCCGCCCACGGTGAAAGCGCCACGAGCCCCGGCTCCGGCGTGAAACTCTCAGGCCCATGACAGAGGGGGAGTTCCCGACGCGGCATCCGTCGCGTGATCCGCGTGATCCTGGAGAACTCGTGACCGACCTCGGAACCATCCCCGAACGCCGCAGCCCGCTCGATGCCGTGCACCGTGCCGCGGGCGCCCAGTTCACCGACTTCGCCGGCTGGCAGATGCCGGTCCGCTACGAGTCCGACCTCGCCGAGCATCACGCGGTGCGCGAGCGCGCGGGCCTGTTCGACCTCTCCCACATGGGCGAGATCCTCGTCGTCGGGCCCGAGGCATCCGACGCCCTCGACTACGCGCTCGCCGGCAAGCTGTCGGCCATCGCGATCGGCCAGGCGAAGTACACGCTGCTGCTCGGCCGTGACGGCGGCGTCGTCGACGATCTCGTCGTGTACCGCACCGGCGACGACCGCTACATGGTCGTGGCGAACGCGTCGAACCGCGACGTCGTCGTCGGGGAGCTCCGCGACCGCACTGCGCCGTTCGAGGCCGACGTGTTCGACGAGAGCGACGACGTCGCGCTCATCGCGATCCAGGGGCCCGACGCGCTCGCCGTGCTCCAGGAGACCGAGGGCTTCGGCCTCCAGGGCCCGGGCAATGACCGCGACGACTTCCTCGCTGCGCTCGACGGCCTGAAGTACTACCGGGCGATCGCCGCCGAGTACCAGGGCGAGCCCGTGCTCGTCGCCCGCACCGGCTACACCGGCGAGGACGGCTTCGAGCTCTACCTCGCCCCCGAGCGCGCGTCCGGCCTGTGGGAGGCGCTCCGCGAGACCGGCGGTCCGCGCGTCACCCCGTGCGGCCTCGCGAGCCGCGACACGCTCCGCCTCGAGGCGGGCATGCCGCTGTACGGCCACGAGCTCGGCCGCGACATCCGCCCGGCGCAGGCCGGCCTCGGCCGCGTCGTCGCGCTCGCCAAGGAGGGCGACTTCGTCGGCCGCGCGGCCAGCGAGGAGGGCCCGGCGGCGGATGCCCCGGTGCTGGTCGGCCTCATCACCGAGGGCCGCCGCGCGCCCCGCGCCGGCTACGACGTCGTCGCCGGCGTCGACGGCGACGCCGAGGCCGTCGGCACCGTGACGAGCGGTGCGCTGTCGCCGACGCTCGGCCACCCCATCGCGATGGCGTTCGTCGACCCGGCGCACGCCGAGCTCGGCACCACGCTCGCCGTCGACGTGCGGGGCACGCGGATCGAGGCATCCGTCGTGCCGCTGCCGTTCTACAAGCGCCAGCCCTGAACCCGGTGCCGGCCGTCGGCCGGCGCACCACCGAACACCCACCACCAGCCATCCCGATCGAGGAGCATCCCGTGACCGACGCCACCGACCTGCTGTACACCGAGGAGCACGAATGGGTGAAGGTCGACGGTGACACCGTCACCATCGGCATCACCGACTACGCCGCCGAGAAGCTCGGCGACGTCGTGTACGTCGACCTGCCCGCCGCCGGCACCGCGATCGCCGCGGGCAAGGTCGTCGGCGAGATCGAGTCGACCAAGTCGGTCGGCGAGCTGTACTCGCCGATCGACGGCGAGGTCGTCGAGGCCAACCAGGCCGTCGTCGACGCGCCCGAGCTCGTGAACAGCGACCCCTTCGGCGAGGGCTGGCTGATCAAGGCGACCACCGCGTCGCTGCCGAAGCTCCTCTCCCACGACGAGTACCGCGCCCTGGTCGGCGAGTAGGCAAGGACCCACCTCCCTCATGCAGCACACCCCCTCGACGTTCGACGTGGACGCCTTCGGGCGCCGGCACATCGGCACGACCCTCGCCGACCGCGAGCGCATGCTCGCCGAGCTCGGCCACGACTCGATCGACGCGCTCATGGCCGCGGCGGTGCCGACCTCGATCCGCATGGGCGAGGTCGTCTCCTCCGCGATCCCGGCGGCCGCGACCGAGCGCGAGGCGCTCGCCGAGCTCGCGGCCCTCGCCGCGCAGAACACGGTCCGCACGTCGATGATCGGCCTCGGCTACTCCGGCACGATCACCCCCGCGGTGATCCAGCGGAACGTGCTGGAGAACCCGAGCTGGTACACGGCGTACACGCCCTACCAGCCCGAGATCTCGCAGGGCCGCCTCGAGGCGCTGATCAACTTCCAGACGATGGTCGAAGACCTCACCGGGCTCGACATCGCGAACGCGTCGATGCTCGACGAGGGCACCGCGGTCGTCGAGGGGATGCTGCTGGCACGCCGGGCCTCGAAGTCGGGCTCGAACCGCTTCGTCGTCGATGCCGACGCGCTGCCGCAGACGCTCGCGCTGCTGCGCTCGCGTGCGGAGGCGGTCGGCATCGAGCTCGTCGAGGTCGCCCTCGCCGACCGCTTCGGTTCAGGTGAGGCGGATGCCCCGGAGCGCGTCGCCGACCTCGGCGAGCACTTCGGCCTCTTCGTGCAGTACCCCGGCGCGTCGGGTCGCGTGTGGGATCCCTCGGCGCTCATCGCCGCGTCGAAGGCTCAGGGCGCGCTCGTCGTCGCGGCCGCCGACCTGCTGGCCCTCGCGCTCATCACGAGCCCCGGCGAGCTCGGCGCCGACGTCGCCGTCGGCACGTCGCAGCGCTTCGGCGTGCCGATGGGCTTCGGTGGCCCGCACGCCGGCTACATGGCGGTCCGCAAGGGCCTCGAGCGGCAGCTGCCGGGTCGCCTCGTGGGCGTGTCGGTGGATGCCTCGGGCGCGCCGGCGTACCGGCTCAGCCTCCAGGCCCGCGAGCAGCACATCCGCCGCGAGAAGGCGACGTCGAACATCTGCACGGCGCAGGTGCTCCTCGCCGTGATGGCGTCGATGTACGCGGTGTACCACGGGCCCGGGGGCATCCGTCACATCGCGACCGAGGTCGCCGGCAAGGCGCGCCTCCTCGCGGGCTGGCTCGAGGAGATCGGGCAGCGGGTCGCGACCGACGGGTACTTCGACACGCTCAGCGTGCACGTGCCGGGCCTCGCCCGGAACGTCGTCGCGCGGGCGCGCGAGCTCGGCATCCACCTGTGGGAGGCCGACGAGGCGACCGTGCAGGTCGCCGTCGACGAGACCACGACGCTCGCCGACCTGCACGCGGTCGTGCAGGCGTTCGGCGGCCCCGAGGAGCGCTCGCTCGATCGGGCGGCGATCCTGCCGAACGCGATCCCCGAGGGCCTGCGTCGCACGTCGTCGTACCTGCAGCACCCGGTGTTCAACACGCACCAGTCCGAGACGCAGATGATGCGGTACCTGAAGACCCTCGCCGACCGCGACTACGCGCTCGACCGCGGCATGATCCCGCTCGGCTCGTGCACCATGAAGCTGAACGCGGCGACCGAGATGCAGGCCGTCACCTGGCCCGCGTTCGCGAACCTGCACCCGTTCGCGCCGGAGGCCGACGTCGTCGGCTCGCTCGGCCTGATCGAGCAGCTCGAGTCGTGGCTCGCCGAGGTGACCGGGTACGACACGGTGTCGCTGCAGCCGAACGCCGGCAGCCAGGGCGAGCTCGCGGGCCTGCTCGCGATCCGCGGCTACCACCTCGCGAACGGCGACACCCAGCGCGACGTCTGCCTCATCCCGTCGAGCGCGCACGGCACCAACGCGGCCTCGGCGGTGCTCGCCGGCATGCGGGTCGTCGTCGTCGCGTGCGACGAGCTCGGCAACGTCGACCTCGCCGACCTGCGCGCGAAGATCGCCGAGCACGAGGCATCCATCTCGGCGCTCATGATCACCTACCCGTCGACGCACGGCGTGTACGAGCACGACGTGGCCGACATCACGCAGGCCGTGCACGACGCCGGCGGCCAGGTGTACGTCGACGGCGCCAACCTGAACGCGCTGCTCGGCTTCGCCCGCTTCGGCGACTTCGGCGGGGACGTCTCGCACCTGAACCTGCACAAGACGTTCTGCATCCCGCACGGTGGCGGCGGCCCCGGCGTCGGCCCGGTCGCGGCGAAGGCGCACCTCGCGCCGTTCCTGCCCGGCCACCCGCTCGCGCAGCGCCCCGACCACGCCGGCGGCTTCGTGCACGGCGGCGGACCGGTGTCGGCGGCGCCATACGGCAGCCCGTCGATCCTGCCGATCTCGTGGGCCTACGTGCGCATGATGGGCGCCGAGGGCCTCAAGGAGGCGACGGCGTCGGCGGTGCTCGCCGCGAACTACGTCGCCGCGCGCCTGCGCGACCACTTCCCGGTGCTGTACACCGGCGAGAACGGGCTCGTGGCGCACGAGTGCATCCTCGACGTGCGGCCCCTGACGGCGGAGACCGGGGTCACGGTCGACGACATCGCCAAGCGGCTCGTCGACTACGGATTCCACGCGCCGACCATGTCGTTCCCCGTCGCGGGCACGCTCATGGTCGAGCCGACCGAGTCGGAGGACCTCGCCGAGCTCGAGCGGTTCATCGAGGCGATGATCGCGATCAAGGCGGAAGCCGACGCCGTCGGCCGCGGCGACTGGCCGGCCGACGACAACCCGCTCCGGAACGCGCCGCACACGGCCGAGTCGGTCATCGCGGGGGAGTGGACGCACCCGTACACGCGCGAGCAGGCGGTCTACCCGGTGCGGTCGCTGGTGCGGAACAAGTACTGGGCGCCGGTGCGCCGCATCGACCAGGCGTTCGGCGACCGCAACCTGGTGTGCGCCTGCCCGCCGGTGGAGGCGTTCGCGTAGGACGTTCGGCGGTTGAGCCTGTCGAAACCACCCCGTTCGTCGGGTTCGACAGGCTCGACCGCCCGGTGCGGCGTCAGGCGTGCACCGGGCGGGGTGCGGCCGCCCGGTGGCGGCCACGCTCGGTGTAGGTGCGTTGCTCGGCGCGGTCGAGCGCGGCGCGGCGGCGGGCGAGCGCCCGGGCCTCCGCGGCGGCGAGCTCGGCCTCGCTGGGGGCGATGAGGCGGTCGTGCGCGTGGGCGGTGAGCCGGTGGGCGAGGAAGGCGTGTGCGAGGTCCATGCCGACATGCTCGGCTTCGCCGACTCGCTCGGCCTCAGGTCGGTCCCCGGACCCTGATCCGGGCGTACACTGAGGTTCTCTCGGATCGGGGGATGCCATGGCCTTCGCAGACCTGCTCAGCTTCGCCGCCACGCTCGCGTTCGCGGGCGTCCTGGTCGGCACCACCCTGCTCGCGTCCGACGGCCTCGCGCTCGACCGGCGCGCCGGCCGGCTCGAACGACGAGATCCGGCCACCGCCGAGGCGCTCCGACGCGCCCAGGCCGTGACCGACTTCTCCCGCGGCGGCGTCTTCGGCGACGAGGCGTACGGCGTCGTGTGCAGCCCGACGCGGCGGGCCTGGTTCGACGTCGCACGTTCCGGCGCCGACGACGAGCCGCAGCCCGTGGCATCCGCCCCGACCGCCGCACGACCCGTCGTCCTCGCGGGCGCGCCCGACCTCGCCACCGTCGCGCACGTCCCGCGGAGCCGCCCGCACCCGCCGGCCGTGGTCCCGCGCCTGCCGGTGCCGCGCGAGGCGCCCGACCGGCGCTGAGCGCGGGTCGGTCCGAGGCCCGCCCCGGCCGGCGCCCGCCGGCGCGGTGGCGCGCGCGGATGAACCATCCGGGCACCGGCCTCGTTCACCCAGCGGAGGTGGCGACGTGGTCGATGCCCAGGCGGCGCTGCGGGAGCTGCACGACGCGCACGCGGCGACGCTCTGGCGCTACGTCGTGCACCTGTGCGGCAGCACGTCGGCGGCCGACGACGTCGTGCAGGAGACGCTGCTCCGCGCGTGGCGGAGCCCGGGCATCCTCGAGCAGGACCCGGCCACCGTCCGGTCGTGGATGTTCACCGTCGCCCGCCACCTGGTGATCGACGAGGCGCGCAGCGCCCGGCGCCGGCACGAGGTCGGCGTGGGCGAGCCGCCGGAGCGGCCCGCGGTCGACCGCACCGACGCGCTCTTCGAACGGCTCCTCATCGAGGATGCGCTGGCCACGCTCACCGCCGACCACCGGGCGATCGTCGTCGCCGCGTACTTCGGCGGGCGGAGCACGGCCGAGCTGGCGGCCGAGTTCGACATCCCGGAGGGGACGGCGAAGTCGCGGCTGCACTACGCGCTCCGCGCCCTGCGGCTGGCGATGCAGGAACGAGGGGTGACGCGATGACCCGCGACCACGAGCGCTTCGCCGACTGGGATGCCGCCTACGTGCTCGGTGCGCTGACGCCCGCCGATCGCCGGGCCTACGAGGCCCACCTCGAGGCGTGCGGCCGCTGCCGGGCGGCCGTCGCGGAGCTCGCCCCGATGCCGGGACTGCTCGGGCGCATCGCGCCCGGCCAGGTCGACGTCGAGGTCGAGGCCGACGCCGATGCCGATGCCGATGCCGCGCCGGCGGCCGAGCCCCGGGCGGGTGCGGTCGCGGATGCCTCGCCGCCGTCGGACCTCGTCGACCGCGTCGTCGCCCGCTCGGCGCGGGGCCGCCGCACCCGGAGGCGCGTCGTCGCGATCGCGCTCGCCGCGGCCGCCGTCGTGGTGGCGGCGATCGTCGTGCCGCTCGCGCTCGCCGGGCCCGGGCGGCCGGGCGCGACCCTCGAGCTCGCGGCGGTCGAGGGGAGCCCGCCGATCGAGGCATCCGTCGACCTCACCGCGGTCGACTGGGGCACCCGCATCGAGATGCGCTGCGCGTACGACGACGCGTCGGCCTGGGGCGGCGGCGAAGGGCCGTGGGCGTACGCCCTCGTCGTCACCGACGCCGACGGGCGCGAGAGCCAGGTGTCGAGCTGGAACGCGGTGCCCGGGCGTGCGATGCGGATCGAGGCGGCGACGGCGGTCGAGCTGGGCGAGATCCGGTCGGTCGAGGTCCGCACGGCCGGCGGCGACGCCGTGCTCCGCGCCGAGCTCGGCGACGGATGAACCCCGGTGGGGGACGAATCCGGTGGGGGATGAACCCCGGCGGCGCCGGCCTCGTGTTCCCGTCGGGACCGCAGCCGTGGTCCCGGATCGACAGGGAGGGATCCCGATGAAGCTCCGGATCGTGCTCGGCCTGGTCGTCGCTGCGTCGACCGCGCTGCTGCTCACCGGCTGCCCGTCGAATGGTTCGTCGGGCGACGAGCCGGCCCCGTACGGGCTCGGCGCGACGACCGCGATCGTGCGCTGACCGACGGGGAGCGACCCCGGGCGCCGCCCGCGGCGCGCCGGATCCGCCCGATCGCGCCTCGTGGTGAACCCGGGGACGCCGGATCCCGTGTTCCCTGCGTGGCCGCGAACGCGGTCGCGTCCGATCGAAGGGAACTCCCATGAAGTCGAGATTCGCCATCGGCCTGGCCGTGGCCTCCCTCGCCCTCCTCGGGCTGGCCGGCTGCTCGTCGGGCGGCTCCTCCGACACCGCGACGGAGGACTCCGACATGTCCGCCTCGACCCCGGCCGAGACGGAGGACGGCGACGAGGGAGCGGACGACGACGTCGCCGTGACGTCGCTGACGACCGCCGACTCCGACCTCGGGACGATCGTCGTCGACGGCGACGGCATGACCGTGTACCAGTTCGACAACGACACCCAGGGCACCGACACCTCGGCCTGCACCGGCCAGTGCCTCGACAACTGGCCGCCGGTGTACGCCGGCGACGAGCTGCCGTCGCTCGACGGCGTGACCGGCGAGCTGGGCGAGATCGACACGCCCGACGGCGAGTCGCAGCTCACCCTGAACGGCTGGCCGCTGTACTACTTCGCGGGCGACCAGGCCGCCGGTGACGTGAACGGCCAGGGGGTGAGCGACGTCTGGTGGGTGCTGAGCCCGGCGGGCGAGCCGATCACGGGCTGATCACGAGGCCGGGGCGAACAGCCCCGGCCACCACGCCGCCGCGAGCGGGTACCCGACGAAGGAGGCGATGTCGAGGATCCAGTGCGCGATCACGAGCGGCATCGTGCGGCCCCACCGGGTGTAGCACCAGCCGAAGACGACGCCCATCAGGGCGTTGCCGACGAACGGCCCGAACCCCTGGTACAGGTGGTACGTGCCGCGCAGGAGCGCGCTCGAGAGGATCGTCGCCCACGGCCCGACGCCGAGTTCGCGCAGCCGCGTGAACAGGTAGCCGACCACGATGATCTCCTCGGTGAGCGCGGCCTTGAGGGCCGCCAGCACGAGGATCGGGATGGTCCACCAGTGCGGGTCGAGTGGTGCGGGCACCACCGCGACGGTCCAGCCGAGCGCCCGGCCGGCGGCGTAGAGGGCGAGCCCGGGCACGCCGATCACCGCGACGAGGGCGACGCCCGCGCCGAGGTCGCGCCACGGGCGGGTCAGGTCGAAGCCGATGCGCCGGAACGGCGACCGGCCGGGCTGCCAGAGCAGGTAGAGCGCCAGCGCGACGACGAAGAGCCCGAAGAACACGTCGAGGAACTGGTAGGTGAAGTCGAGCCATTCGCGGCTCGACCGCGACTGGTTGATCGATGCCGACTGCTGCGACAGCGGGGTCTCCGCGGTCAGGCGCGAGATGATCGACACGATCGAGTACACGGCGGATGCCCCGAGCGAGAGCCCGAGCACGATGGCGATCTCGACACGCAGGCGACGGGCGGAGGACATGCGGAAATCCTCGCATGCTGCTCGGATGCGCAAGGAATCGGCGTGCATTGCGCATCCGTTGGCCCTCGAACAGGTCGCAGGTTGCGGCCCGATAACGGTTTCCCCGTTCGTTGCTCGTTTGGAGGCACGCGGTACTTACTCTGGATGCATTCGCGCCGACGGACGCCACGAGCTCTTCGTCGTCGCGCCCATCTCACAGGAGGAACATTGAAGATCAAGGGAATCGGCGTCGCCGCCGTTGCTCTTGCTGCGGCTGGAGCGCTCGTGCTCACCGGCTGCACGAGCAACTCGGGCGATTCGACCGACGGCGCCTCGAGCGCGATCATCACGACGAACGGCTCCGAGCCGCAGAACCCGCTGGTGCCCACCAACACCAACGAGGTCGGCGGCGGCAAGATCCTCGACGCGATCTTCGCGGGCCTGGTCTACTACGACGCGGATGGCGCCCCCCACAACGACGTCGCCGAGTCCATCGAGACCGAGGACGCGCAGAACTACACCATCAAGATCCGCGATGGCCTGAAGTTCACGAACGGCGAGCCGGTCACGGCCAACTCGTTCGTCGACGCCTGGAACTACGGCGCCGACACGGCCAACGGCCCGCAGCTGTCGCAGTACTTCTTCGAGGGCATCAAGGGCTTCAGCTACGACGAGTCCGTCCCCGAGCTCCCGGGCCTCGTGGTCGTCGACGACACCACGTTCACCGTCGAGCTGAACCAGCCGGAGTCCGACTTCCCGCTGCGCCTCGGCTACTCGGCGTTCTACCCGCTGCCCGAGTCGGCCTTCGAGGACATCGACGCCTTCGGCGCGAACCCCATCGGCAACGGCCCGTACATGCTCGACGGCGAGAACGCCTGGCAGCACAACGAGAAGATCGACCTGACGGTCAACCCGGACTACGACGGTGACCGCAAGGCGCAGAACGACGGCCTGTCGATCATCTTCTACGCCTCGCAGGACGCGGCGTACGCCGACCTGCAGGCCGGCAACCTCGACATCCTCGACGCGATCCCCGAGTCGGCGCTCGCGACCTACGAGGACGAGTTCGGCGACCGCGCCGTCAACCAGGCCGCGGCCATCTTCCAGTCCTTCACCATCCCGGGGCGCCTCGAGCACTTCGGCGGCGAGGAGGGCAAGCTCCGTCGTCAGGCCATCTCGATGGCCATCGACCGCGAGGAGATCACCGACGTGATCTTCGAGGGCACCCGGACCCCGGCCAAGGACTTCACGTCGCCGGTCATCGACGGCTACTCCGAGGACATCCCCGGTAGCGAGGTCCTCGAGTTCAACCCGGAGAAGGCGAAGGAACTGTGGGCCCAGGCCGACGCCATCGCCCCGTGGAGCGGCACCTTCCAGATCGCGTACAACGCCGACGGTGGCCACCAGGGCTGGGTCGACGCCGTGTCGAACCAGCTGAAGAACAACCTCGGCATCGACGCGTCGGGCGCTCCGTACCCGACCTTCGCCGAGGCTCGCACCCTCATCACCGACCGCACCATCCAGACCGCGTTCCGCAGCGGTTGGCAGGCCGACTACCCGGCGCTGTTCAACTTCCTCGGCCCGCTGTACGGCACGGGTGCCGGCTCGAACGACGGCGACTACTCGAACCCCGAGGTCGACGCGCTCTTCAGCGAGGGTCTCGCCGAGACCGACCTCGCCGCTGCGAACGAGAAGTTCCAGGCCGCGCAGGAGATCCTCTTCCAGGACCTCCCCGCCGTGCCGCTCTGGTACTCGAACGTCAACGGCGCTTCGTCGGAGGCCGTGTCGAACGTCCAGTTCGGCTGGAACTCGGTGCCCCTCTACTACGAGGTCACCAAGGGCGAGTAATTCTCGATCCTGGTCGCCCCGGGGTTAGACTCTGAGGCGCCCGTGGGGCGGCAGCCATCCGGCTGCCGCCCCACATCCACGTTTCCCCCGGTGCCGTGCCCATCCGGCGTAGCATCGTGAGAGCAGTCCCAACCACGATGAGGGTTCATCAACATGCCAACTACCACGGAACGGCGGGCCTGATCCATGGCCGGCTATATCGTGCGCCGACTGCTGCAGGCGATCCCTGTGCTGCTCGGCACCACCTTCCTGATCTACTTCATGGTCTTCGCCATGCCCGGCGACCCGATCGTCGCGCTGTTCGGCGACAAGACCCCGCCCCCGCAGGTCCTGGAGGCGCTTCGCGAGAAGTACCACCTCGACCAGCCGTTCATCGTCCAGTACCTGCTGTTCCTCGGCGGGATCTTCCGCGGCGACTTCGGCACCTCGTTCTCGGGTGAGCCCGTCTCCGACATCCTCGCCCGCACCTTCCCCGTCACGATCCAGCTCGCCATCATGGCGGTGCTCATCGAGATGGTGGTCGGCATCAGCGTCGGCCTGGTCTCCGGCCTCCGCAAGGGCGGCATCTTCGATGCCAGCGCCCTCGTCGTGAGCCTCATCCTGATCTCGCTGCCGATCTTCGTGATCGCGTTCGTCGCGCAGTACGTCTTCGCCATCCAACTCGGCTGGTTCAGTCCCACGGTGAGCAGTGGCGCTCCCATCCAGGACCTGATATTGCCGGCGATCGTGCTCGCGACGATCAGCCTCGCGCAGATCGTGCGCCTCACCCGTGCGTCGGTCATCGACACGGGTGGCCAGGACTTCGTTCGCACTGCCGCGAGCAAGGGCCTGGCACGTGGGCGCATCGTGCCGGTGCACATCCTGCGCAACTCCCTCATCCCCGTCGTCACCTACCTCGCCGTCGACTTCGGCGTGCTCATGGTGGGCGCCACGGTGACCGAGGGCATCTTCAACGTTCCCGGCGTCGGCCGGACGCTCTACCAGGCGATCATCCGCGGAGAGGGACCGACCGTCGTCTCCTTCGTGACCGTCATGGTGCTGATCTACCTCGTGGTGAACCTGCTGGTCGATCTGCTGTACGCCGTTCTCGACCCGAGGATCCGCTATGCCAAGTAACGCCAGGATCGACCAGCAGCACTACGTTGCGCCGGTCGAGGAAACCCCAGTCGCCGTCGTCGACGCCGTCAAGACCGAGGGCAAGCCCTCGAACCTGTGGCGCGACGCCTGGCTCGACGTCCGTCGCCGTCCGATGTTCTGGATCTCCGCGGCGCTCATCGTGCTCGTCGTGGTCGTCGCGCTGTTCCCGGGCCTGTTCACGCAGGTGCCGCCGAACAACGACTGCCAGCTGTCGAACAGCAACGCCGGGCCGACCGAGGGACACCCGCTCGGCTTCACGAAGCAGGGCTGCGACATCTACTCGCGGATCATCCACGGCACGTCGACGTCGCTGTCGGTGGGCCTCATCGTGACCGCCCTGATCGCCATCCTCGGCATCACCATGGGCGCCATGGCGGGCTTCTACGGCGGATGGATCGACTCGGTGCTCTCCCGCCTGGGCGACATCTTCTTCTCGATCCCCTACATCCTCGCCGCCGTCGTCATCATGTCGGTCTTCTCGAAGTACGCGAACGTGTGGGTGATCTCGCTCGCGATCGGCATCTTCGCGTGGCCGGCGACGGCCCGCGTGCTGAGAGCCGAGATCCTCAGGGTGAAGAACTCCGACTTCGTCATGGCCGCCACGGCCCTGGGCGTGTCGCGGTTCCGCATCCTGCTGCGTCACGTGCTCCCGAACTCGATCGCGCCCGTCATCGTCATCACGACCATCGGCCTCGCGTCGGCGATCGTGGCCGAGGCGACGCTCTCGTTCCTCGGCGTCGGCCTCCCGTCGACGGTCATGTCGTGGGGCAACGACATCTCGCAGGCGCAGAGCGACCTCCGGACCGCGCCGCAGACGCTGATCCTCCCGTCGATCGCCCTGTCGGTGACCGTGCTGAGCTTCATCATGCTCGGCGAGGTCGTCCGCGACGCGCTCGACCCGAAGGCGAGGGCCCGCCGATGAGCGACCTCCAGAACGGAACGAACGTGCAGGCTGACGGGCAGGAGCGTCCGCTCCTCCAGATCAAGGACCTGAAGGTCGGGTTCAAGACGCAGGAGGGCGAGGTCACCGCCGTCGACGGCGTGAACCTCACGCTCTACCGCGGCCAGAGCCTCGCGATCGTGGGCGAGTCGGGTTCCGGCAAGTCGACGACCGCGCACGCGATCATCAACCTGCTCCCCGGCAGCGGCCGCATCACGGGCGGCCAGATCCTCCTCGACGGCCAGGACATCACCAAGGCCTCGGCCAAGGAGATGGAGGCGATCCGCGGTCGCAAGATCGGCTTCGTCCCCCAGGACCCGATGTCGAACCTGAACCCGGTGTGGTCGGTCGGCTTCCAGGTCGAGGAGGCCATCAAGGCCAACGGCATCGCCACCGGCAAGCAGGCCGTGCGCAAGCGCGCGGTCGAGGTGCTGAAGCAGGCCGGCCTGCAGGACGCGGACCGGCGCCTGAAGCAGTTCCCGCACCAGTTCTCGGGCGGCATGCGCCAGCGCGTGCTCATCGGCATGGGCCTCGCGGCCGATCCGATGCTGCTCATCGCCGACGAGCCCACCTCGGCGCTCGACGTCACGGTGCAGCGGGTCATCCTGGATCACCTCGAGTCGCTGACGCGCGAGCTCGGCACCACGCTGCTGTTCATCACGCACGACCTCGGCCTCGCGGCCGAGCGCGCCGAGCAGCTCGTCGTGATGTACAAGGGCAAGATCGTCGAGTCGGGCCCGTCGGTGCAGATCTTGCAGAACCCGCAGCACCCGTACACGCAGCGGCTCGTCGCCGCGGCGCCGAGCCTCGCCTCGCGCCGCATCCAGGCGTCGGGCGGCCTCCACGAGGCGGAGACGTCCTTCGCCGCGGATGCCTCCTCCGCCGCCGGTGACTCGATCGACCTGATCGCGACCGCCGAGGCGCGCGCCGAGGCGCTCGAGTCGGCCCAGTCGCAGCCGCCGGCGATCGTGGTGGAGGGCCTGACGAAGGTCTTCAAGATCCGCGGTTCCGGCGACTTCACCGCCGTCGACGACGTGTCGTTCCAGGTGGCGAAGGGCACGACGACGGCGCTCGTCGGTGAGTCGGGTTCGGGCAAGTCGACCGTGGCGAAGATGATCCTGAAGCTCGAGGACGCCACGAAGGGGCGCATCCTCGTCGGCGGCAAGGACGTCGCGTCGCTCGCGGGTGCCGAGCTGTTCGGCCTCCGCAGCCGCATGCAGCCGGTGTTCCAGGACCCGTACGGGTCGCTGAACCCGCTGCGCAACATCGGCAACACGATCGCGGAGCCGCTGTTCACGCACAAGGTCGGCACGAAGGCCGAGCGTCGCGCCCGGGTCCTCGAGCTGCTCGACCAGGTGTCGCTGCCGCGCACGCTCATCGGTCGCTACCCGAACGAGCTCTCGGGCGGCCAGCGCCAGCGCATCGCCATCGCGCGTGCGCTCGCGCTCAAGCCGGAGATCATCGTCCTCGACGAGGCCGTGTCGGCGCTCGACGTGCTCGTGCAGGCCCAGATCCTGCGCCTGCTCGCCGACCTGCAGGCCGAGCTCGGTCTCACGTACCTCTTCATCACCCACGACCTCGCGGTCGTGCGCGTGATCGCCGACAACGTCTGCGTCATGCAGCGGGGTCGGATCGTCGAGGCGGCGACGACCGACGAGGTCTTCGACAACCCCAAGGAGCAGTACACGCGTGCGCTGCTCGACGCGATCCCCGGCGCGAACATCCCGCTCGGCGCGTAGCCCGGGTCGGTCCCTCGCCGGACCGCCCGCACCGAACGCCCGGCCGCACCTGCGGCCGGGCGTTCGGCGTCCACTCGGGAAGGCGCGGTAGGCTGGTTGTCGCGCACGCCGTGCATACGGCCGGTCCTGCGCTCCCCAGACTTCCACCAGCGCATCGCGCTGCCGATCGCGAGCCCGCTCGCGAGCCCGGCGGCGGATGCCCCACCGCGAGGATTCCACCCATGGCGAATGCCACCCGCTCCGACCTGCGCAACGTCGCGATCGTCGCGCACGTCGACCACGGCAAGACCACGCTCGTCGACGCGATGCTCAAGCAGACCCACTCGTTCGCCGAGCACGCGCACGTCGACGAGCGTGCGATGGACTCGAACGAGCTCGAGCGCGAGAAGGGCATCACGATCCTCGCCAAGAACACGGCGGTGGAGTACAACGGCGCGCACGCGACGAACGGCCCCGTGACGATCAACGTGATCGACACCCCGGGCCACGCCGACTTCGGCGGCGAGGTCGAGCGCGGCCTGTCGATGGTCGACGGCGTGGTGCTCCTCGTCGACGCGAGCGAGGGCCCGCTGCCGCAGACGCGCTTCGTGCTGCGCAAGGCGCTCGAGGCGAAGCTGCCGGTGATCCTCCTGGTCAACAAGACCGACCGTCCCGACGCCCGCATCGAGGAGGTGGAGGAGGAGAGCCACGACCTGCTCCTCGGCCTCGCGAGCGACCTCGCCGACGACGTGCCCGACCTCGACGTCGACGCGATCCTCGACGTGCCCGTGGTCTACGCCTCGGGCAAGGCCGGCCGCGCCTCGCTGAACCGCCCCGCCAACGGCGAGCTGCCCGACAGCGACGACCTCGAGCCGCTCTTCGGCGCGATCCTCGAGCACGTGCCGGCCCCGACGTACGACGACGAGGCCCCGCTGCAGGCATGGGTCACGAACCTCGACGCATCGCCGTTCCTCGGCCGCCTCGCGCTGCTGCGCGTCTTCAACGGCAGGATCCGCAAGGGCCAGACGGTCGCGTGGGTCCGCCACGACGGCACGCACTCGAACGTGCGCATCACCGAGCTCCTCAAGACGAAGGCGCTCGAGCGCTTCCCGGCCGAGGAGGCCGGTCCCGGCGACATCATCGCCGTCGCGGGCATCGAGGAGATCACCATCGGCGAGACCCTCGCCGACCCGGAGGACGTGCGCCCGCTGCCGGCGATCACCGTCGACGACCCCGCCATCTCGATGACCATCGGCACGAACACCTCGCCGATCGTCGGCAAGGTGAAGGGCCACAAGCTCACCGCCCGCATGGTGAAGGACCGCCTCGACCGCGAGCTCATCGGCAACGTGTCGCTGAAGGTCGTCGAGATCGGCCGTCCCGACGCGTGGGAGGTGCAGGGTCGCGGCGAGCTGGCCCTCGCCATCCTCGTCGAGCAGATGCGCCGTGAGGGCTTCGAGCTCACCGTCGGCAAGCCGCAGGTGGTCACCAGGCAGGTCGACGGCAAGACGCACGAGCCGTTCGAGCACCTCACCATCGACGCGCCCGAGGAGTACCTCGGCGCGATCACCCAGCTGCTGGCCGCCCGCAAGGGCCGCATGGACGGCATGTCGAACCACGGCACCGGCTGGGTGCGCATGGAGTTCATCGTGCCGAGCCGCGGCCTCATCGGCTTCCGCACCGAGTTCCTCACCATCACGCGCGGCACCGGCATCGCGAACGCGATCTCGCACGGCTACGAGGCCTGGGCCGGCTCGATCGTGACCCGCAACAACGGCTCGATCGTCGCCGACCGCGCCGGCGTCGTCACGCCGTTCGCGATCATCGCGCTGCAGGAGCGCATGTCGTTCTTCGTGAACCCCACCGAGGAGGTCTACGAGGGCATGGTCATCGGCGAGAACTCGCGCGCCGACGACATGGACGTGAACATCACGAAGGAGAAGAAGCTGACGAACATGCGTTCGTCGACGGCCGACACCTTCGAGTCGATGACCCCGTCGCGTCAGCTCACCCTGGAGGAGTGCCTCGAGTTCGCCCGCGAGGACGAGTGCGTCGAGGTGACGCCCGAGAAGGTGCGCATCCGCAAGGTCGAGCTCGACCAGACGGCGCGCGCGCGGCTCACGAGTCGCCTCAAGAAGCAGGGCTGACCGCAGGTCGGCAGTGCAGGGCCCCGGGCGTACGCCCGGGGCCCTGCGTCGTTCCGGCGCGACGGCTCGGCAGCCCCGCGGCGCGTCGGTGCGACGGCGGCGCGAGCGGGCGAAATGTGAGCGCGTCCATACGTTCGGATGATTCGTGGATGAACCGGGCAGGGTCTTCCCAGAAACGGTACGTACGGTAACCGAGGTCTTTTCACGTACCTGTTCGATACCCGATTCCCCCGATACGAAACTCACGCGCTCCATATGACCTCGAAGCTCCGCGGCCGCCGTTCGGCAGGCCGGAACCACCCCGCTGCCCGTTTCCCCCGCTCGACCCGACGTGCCGTGCTCCCGACCCTCGCGATGACGTTCGCCGGCGGCATGCTCCTCGCGACGAGCATGCCCGCGCTCGCGCTGACCGCCACCTCGGCGGAGCCGGTCGCGAACATCTACGAGCCGACCGTGGCCGATCGGATCGTCGGTCCGGGCCAGAAGCTCGCGGTGTCCGACTCCGCCACGATGACCCAGGTCGCCGCCGAGTCCTACCGGGTGGAGGTCGCTCCGCCGCCCATCAGCTCCGCGGTCGCCGGCCTCGGCACCGTGCAGCTCGACCAGGCGAAGGCGATCGTGTGGCCGGTCGTCGACCCGTCACGTACGAGCGACGGCTTCGGGCCGCGCTCCGCGCCCTGCGCGGGCTGCTCGACGAACCACGACGGCGTCGACTTCCTCGCGGGCAACGGCACGCCCATCATGTCGATCGCCGACGGCGTCGTGGTGCTCGCCACGGAGAACGGCGGCGGGCTCGGCGTGAACGTCGAGGTCCAGCACAACATCGACGGCCAGGTCATCACGAGCTCGTACGCCCACATGCAGTACGGCTCGCTCCAGGTCGTCGTCGGCCAGCACGTGACCGCCGGCCAGCAGGTCGGCGTGCTCGGCTCGACCGGCCAGTCGACCGGCCCGCACCTGCACCTCGAGATGTTCGGCGCCGATGGCGTGCGCTTCGACGGCATGGCCTGGCTGCACGCCCGCCTGGGCTGACCGAGCTGCGTCGCGGGCCGGCGAGAGCCGAATCGGCGCCGGCGCGGCGGTCAGCGGTCAACCGCCGAACGCCGGCTTCCGCTTCTCGAGGAACGCCGCCACGCCCTCCTGCTTGTCGGCCGTGCCGAACGCGTCGGCGAAGCCGTCGACCTCCAGGTCGGTCGCCGTCGCCGTCGGCGTGCCCGCGGCGGCCACGAGCACGCGCTTCGCGATCCCGACGGCGCTCGGCGAGTTGGCCGACACGGCGGCGACGGTCTCGCGGGCGGCGGCGAGCATCGCGTCGCGGTCGGCGAAGCGGCGCAGGACCAGGCCGGATGCCACGGCCTCGTCGATGCCGATCCGGCGACCCGTGTAGACGAGCTCCTTCGCGAGCGCCGCGCCGACCGCCCGCGGCAGCCGCACGGTGCCGCCGAACCCCGGGATGAGGCCCAGGAGCACCTCGGGCTGGCCGAAGGCCGAGGCATCCGTCGCGTAGATGAAGTCGCACGCGAGCGCGAGCTCGAGCCCGCCGCCGAGCGCGAAGCCGTCGACGCAGGCGATGACGGGCGCCGGGAGCGCCTCGATCGCGGCGGCCACGGCGTGCCCGCGGCGCGCGGTCGCGGTGCCCTCCTCGACGCCCATGCCCGACATCGCGCGGATGTCGGCGCCGGCGACGAACGCGCGGCCGCCCGCCCCGGTGAGGATCACCCCGCGCACGTCCGGCCCCTCGGCCGCCAGGCCGGCGAAGGCCGCCGCGAGCGCGTCGAGCACCTCGGGGGAGAGGGCGTTCAGGGACGACGGCCGGTCGATGACGACGACGGCCAGGCCGCCATCGCGCTCGACGCGCACGGCGTCGCCCGCGGTCGTCGCGGCCTCCGGCGTCGTCTGGTCGGGGGTGGTCCGCTCGGTCTCCGGCATCGTCGTCGATCCTCTCTCCGCGGCCCGCGCCGCCGTGCCCCACGCTACGGCACCGCCCGCACGGACGCGGCGGGCTCGCGCCGCTAGACTCCACGACGGGGGAGCGTTGCCCGCGCGCAACGTCGGAATCCACAGCCGCCCCCGACCCCGTCATCGCCGAGGAGGCCCCGCATGTCCCGCCTGCGCATCCGTCGCACCGTCATCGCCACCGTCGTGGCCGCATCGCTCGCCGCAGGCCTCAGCGGCTGCTTCTTCAACCCGTTCGACCCGGCCGGCAGCGTCGAGGACGCGGTCGAGGGCGCCGTGGAGGGCGCGACGGGCGGCGACCTCGACGTCAACCTCGGCGAACTGCCGGAGGGCTTCCCGTCGGAGGTGCCGCTCATCGACGGCAAGATCGTGGTCGCGGCCGGCACCGGCGGCGACGAGGGCTGGTTCGTGACCATCGAGACGGACTCGACCGACCCGGTCGCCGACGCGACCGCCGCGCTCGACGCCGCCGGGTTCACCGAGCAGGCCGACCTGCAGGGCGTCGAGGTCGAGGCGGTCGCCGTCCGCACGAACGGCACGTATGACGTGTTCGTCGTCGGCGACCAGGACGGCACCGTGACCTACACCGTGACCCAGACGGCCGCCGGATGAGCGGCGGCACGGGAGCCCGGGTCGCGACGCTCGTGATCTCGGCCTTCGTGGGGCTCGTCTACGGCGCGCTCGGCACCATCGGGCACCGCCACACGATCGTGATCGGCGACGTCGCGATCCCGTGGGGGCTGATCGCCGCCCTCGTGGGGGTCGCCTGCCTGGTCGTCGGCCTGCGGATCATCGTGGGCCGTTGGGCGGCCGCTGCCGCGGGCCTCGGCGTCATCACGGCGGTCGGCCTGCTGTCGCTGCCAGGCTTCGGCGGCAGCGTGCTCATCGTCGGCGACCTGCTCGGCACGGTCTGGGCCGTCGGGCCCGCGCTCATCGTGGTGCTCGTGATCGCCTGGCCGAATCTGTCCACCCTGCGACGCACGACGACACCGGCCGCCGCCGGAGCCTAGACTGGACCTCTCAGCCTCTCGAAGGGAACGCCACCCACCGTGACCTACGTCATCGCCCTGCCCTGCGTCGATGTGAAAGACCGCGCCTGCATCGACGAATGCCCCGTCGACTGCATCTACGAGGGTGAGCGCTCGCTGTACATCCACCCCGACGAGTGCGTCGACTGCGGTGCCTGCGAGCCCGTCTGCCCCGTCGAGGCGATCTACTACGAGGACGACCTCCCCGAGGAGTGGGCCGACTACTACAAGGCCAACGTCGAGTTCTTCGACGAGATCGGCTCGCCCGGCGGCGCCGCCAAGGTCGGCGTGATCCCGACCGACCACCCGCTCGTCGCCGCGCTGCCCCCGCAGGGGCACTGAGGTGGCGCTCGGGGCGCTTCCCGACTACCCCTGGGACCTGATGGCCCCGTACCGGGAGCGTGCCGAGGAGCATCCCGACGGCGTCGTCGACCTCTCGATCGGCTCGCCGGTCGACCCGACGCCCGACGTCGTGCGCCACGCGCTCGCGGAGGCGACGGATGCGCACGCGTATCCCGCGACGATCGGCACGCCGGCGCTGCGCAGGGCGATCGTCGACTGGTTCGCGCGTCGTCGCGGGGTCACCGGGCTCGACGAGGCATCCGTGCTCCCGACGATCGGCTCGAAGGAGCTCGTCGCGCTGCTGCCGTTCATGCTGGGCGTCGGCGAGGGCGACGTCGTCGTCCACCCGCGGGCGGCGTACCCGACGTACGAGATCGGCGCCGTGCTCGCAGGCGCCACCGCGTTCGCGTCGGACGACCCGGCCGAGTGGTCGGAGGCGACCCGACTCGTGTGGCTGAACAGCCCGGGCAACCCCGACGGCCGCGTGCTCGACGTGGCGGAGCTGCGTGCGGCCCGCGACCGGGCGCGCGAGCTCGGCGCCGTCATCGTCGGCGACGAATGCTACGCGGAGCTCGGCTGGGACGCCCCGTGGCACGACGAACCGGTTCCGAGCCTGCTCGACCCGCGCGTCACCGACGGCGACCCGGCGGGCACCCTCGCGATCTACTCGCTGTCGAAGCAGTCGAACATGGCGGGCTACCGCGCCGCGTTCGTCGCGGGCGATCGGGCGCTCATCGCGCGCCTCACCAACGTCCGCAAGCACGCCGGCCTCATGCTGCCGGGTCCGCTCCAGGCGGCGATGGTCGCGGCCCTCGGCGACGACGCGCACGTCGCCGAGCAGCGCGAGCGCTACCGCGCCCGTCGCGACGTGCTGAAGCCCGCGCTCGAGGCGGCCGGGTTCCGCATCGACCGGAGCGAGGCGGGCCTGTATCTGTGGGCGACCGAGGGGCGCGACGCCTGGGAGTCGATCGCGCGGCTCGCCGACCTCGGCATCGTGGCCGGCCCGGGGCACTTCTACGGGGTGCACCACCCGCAGCACGTGCGGCTCTCGCTGACGGCGACGGATGAGCGCGTCCGTGCCGCAGCCGACCGGCTCGCGGGCTCCGCAGCCGCCTGACGCCGCCGCCTGACGCGGCCGCGCGGCGCGGCCGCAGTCGCATCGCTCTCGGCGACCGCCAACGGATGCCGCGTTCCATTGGCGGATGCCACAGTAGGCCGCCTCCCCGTCTAGGCTGTATTCGGGCTGCGAGCGTCGAGTGGCGCCCAGCCGGAGAGGTGACCGGGAAGTGACGATCACAGGAGGCGCCGTGAGCGACGTCAACAACCAAGCGGCCGGGCAGGAGCCCCGCACCGCGACGCTGTCGTTCCCGGGCGGTTCCGCGCAGCTGCCGATCCTCCCCGCCGTCGACGGCGCATCGAGCCTCGACGTGTCGGCCCTCACCCGCCAGACCGGGCTCACCGCGCTCGACTACGGCTTCGTGAACACCGCATCGACGCGGTCGGCGATCACGTACATCGACGGCGGCAGCGGCATCCTCCGCTACCGCGGCTACCCGATCGAGGAGCTCGCGTCGCACTCGACGTACCTCGAGGTCGCCTGGCTGCTCATCTACGGGTCGCTGCCGACCGCCGACGAGCTCGCCGCGTTCGACGAGAAGATCCGCCGCCACACGCTGCTGCACGAGGACCTCAAGCGGTTCTTCTCGGCGCTGCCGCACACGGCGCACCCGATGGCCGTGCTCTCGAGCGCGGTCGCGGCGCTGTCCACGTACTACGAGGACACCTCAGACCCGAACGACCCCGACCACGTCGAGCTGACGACCATCCGGCTCCTCGCGAAGCTGCCGGTCATCGCCGCGTACGCGCACAAGAAGAGCATCGGCCAGGCGTTCCTCTACCCCGACAACTCGCTGTCGTTCGTCGAGAACTTCCTGCGGCTGAACTTCGGCAACATGGCCGAGCCGTACGTCGTCGACCCGACGCTGGCACAGGCGCTCGACCGCCTGCTGATCCTGCACGCCGACCACGAGCAGAACGCGTCGACCTCCACCGTGCGGCTCGTCGGCTCGACCGGGGCGAACCTGTTCACCTCGATCTCGGCCGGCATCCAGGCGCTCTCGGGCCCGCTGCACGGCGGCGCGAACGAGGCCGTGCTGCAGATGCTCGCCCGCATCCAGGAGTCGGGCGAGGGCGTCGGCCGCTTCGTCGAGCGCGTGAAGCGCAAGGAGGACGGGGTGAAGCTCATGGGCTTCGGGCACCGCGTCTACAAGAACTACGACCCGCGCGCGAAGCTCGTCAAGGAGTCGGCCGACGCGGTGCTCGCCGGCCTCGGCGTCGACGACCCGCTGCTCGACATCGCGAAGGAGCTCGAGCAGTTCGCCCTGGAGGACGACTACTTCAAGGAGCGTCGCCTCTACCCGAACGTCGACTTCTACACCGGCGTCATCTACAAGGCGATGGGCTTCCCGACGCGCATGTTCACCGTGCTCTTCGCGATCGGCCGCCTGCCGGGCTGGATCGCGCACTGGCGCGAGATGAACCTCGACCCGCAGACGAAGATCGGCCGGCCGCAGCAGCTGTACACGGGCGACCCCGAGCGGCACTACCCGCGCGGCTGAGCCCTCGGGCCTCGCGCCCGCCCGTCGAACGGCCCGTCCCTCCGGGGGCGGGCCCGTTCGCGTCCCGCCGGGCTCAGCCGGTCGCGGGCCGCAGCTCCAGCGTGTCCAGCTCGGCCTCGTCGACCGCTTCGGGGCTGAACGCCCACGGCAGCGTCTCGCCGGCCTGCCAGAGCTCGGTCTGGTCGGTGTAGTGCGGCGAGAACGCGTGCCCGGAGGCGCCCGTGAGGTTGATCCAGCGCGACCGGTCGAAGTCCGCGAGGTCGACGACCATGCGCATCGACGGCACCCAGCTCACCTCGTAGCCCTCCGTGGCATCCCACGCGATCGCGTTCACGATGCCCGAACCGCCGCCGAGCTCGTACGGCCCGCGGTTGAAGAGCCACTCGACGGGGCCGATGCCCGACTTCCCGAAGCTCTGGTTCGTGAGGGTGAGCGTGTGCAGGCGCCCCCAGCGCCAGTTCGCCGGGTCGCTGCCGAGGCGGTCGCCGGCCTCGGTCCAGGCGGCCGCGAGCGCCGACGCGAGCACGGCGTCGCGGCCGGTCGCGTCGGTGCGGTGGTCGGTCCACCACGGGGAGGCGGGGTCCTGCAGCAGGGTGCCGACGACGGCGTACCAGCGATCGCCGCCCGTGGGCCGGGTCTGCTCGGGCAGCTCGGAGAACATCCGGTCGAGGAGGGTGCGCCAGAACACCGCGAAGTACGCGGCGCCCGCGCTGTCGGCATCGGCGCGGGCGTCCCAGTCGGCCAGCAACGCGGCGCCGCGCGCGGCGTCGCCATCGAGGTCGAGCCCGGCGATCACCTCGAGGAACGCGGCGGCGTTCTGGTCGGCGACGTCGAGTTGGAGGTCGGCCATGCGCTCGACGGTCAGCGGCTCGCCCGCGTCGAGGTGCGCGCGGATGCCCTGCTCGATCGCCCTGGCACGGTAGCCGTAGTCCCAGTCGGCCGTGAGGAACGGGCCGTCGGCGCGCACGGCGTTGTTCGCCGTCACGATGTACCCGCGCGCCGGGTTGAGCTCGCTCGGCAGGTCGCCGAACGGCAC
Source organism: Agromyces sp. MMS24-K17 (assembly GCF_043950245.1). GTDB lineage: Bacteria > Actinomycetota > Actinomycetes > Actinomycetales > Microbacteriaceae > Agromyces. The sequence goes on from NZ_CP171640.1 coordinate 2,346,363, forward strand.
CCGGCCGAGCCATCCGTTCGCGCTCGTCCAGCCGGCCAGCGGCAGGGTGCCGTCGCCGGCGGCGCGGATCGGGATGTTGCCCGGCGCCTGGTAGCCGATGTTGCCGTCGACGTCGGCGTAGATCAGGTTCTGGCTCGGCACGTCGAACATCGACGCGGCGGAGCGGAAGCCGTCCCAGTCGGCGGCGCGGTCGAGCGCGAAGATCGCCTGGGCGGTGGTGCCGGGCGTGAGGGCCGTCCACTGCAGGCTGAGCTCGTAGGCGCCCTCGGCCTGCCCGGTCGCGGCGGGGTAGCCCTCGGCGATGGCCGTGAAGTCGGGCGAGATGTCGGTGACGAGGGGCCCGCGGGCCGTCGAGCGCACCCGGATCGCGACGGGGTCGCCGCCCGCGACCTCGATGACCTCCTCGCGGACGGTGAGCGCCACCATGCGGCCGTCGAGCTCGTAGGTGTCGCCCTCGACGCGCTCGACGAACAGGTCGGCGACGTCCGGGCCGAGGTTCGTGAAGCCCCAGGCGACGCGGTCGTTGTGCCCGATGATCACGCCCGGCAGTCCCGAGAAGGTGTACCCGGCGACGTCGTAGTGGCAGGCGTCGCTGCGGACGCGGCACTTGAGGCCCATCTGCACCCAGATCGACGGCATCGTCGGCCCGAGATGCGGGTCGTTCGCGAGGAGCGGCTTGCCCGTGTCGGTGAGCGCCCCGGAGACGACCCACGAGTTCGAGCCGATCTCCCCGCCCGCCGGCCCGATCAGGTCGGGCAACCCGTCGAGCGTGGCGCGCAGGGCCGCGAACGCGGCCGACGCGCCCTCGGGCAGCGCGACCGGTCCGCCGGCCGACGCGGGCGCGGAGGGCTGGCCGCCGATGATGGTCGGCATCGTCGCGAAGTCGTAGCCGGGGTGCAGGGCGGCGACCTCGGCGGGCGTCAGCGCCGTCGTGAGCAGGGCTCGGTCGATCTCGTCCTCGAGGTTCGAACGCAGGTCCCACGCCATGGCCTTGAGCCACGCGATGGAGTCGACGGCGGTCCACGGCTCGGGCTCGTACCCGGCGCGCTGGAGCCCGAGCACCGCGTACTCGAGCGAGAGGTCCGCACCCGACCGCTCGTCGAGGTAGGCGTTCACGCCGGCCGCGTACGCGTCGTACAGCGCCCGCGTCGGCTCGTCGAGCAGCCCGTACTCGGCTTCGGCGACCGCGCGCCAGCCGAGCGTCCGGATGAATGCGTCGGTGCCGACCTGCGACGACCCGAACCACTCGCTGAGCCGCCCCGCCGTCACGTGCCTGCGGAAGTCCATCTCCCAGAACCGGTCCTGCGCGTGCACGTAGCCCTGCGCGAGGAACAGGTCGTGGTCGGTCTCGGCGATGACCTGCGGGATCCCGTTCGCGTCGCGGAGCACCTCGACCGGGGCGTCGAGGCCGACGAGGTCGACGTGCCCGTTCGTGGTGGGGAACGACCGCTGCACGGTCCACACGCCGAGGCCGGCGGCGCCGAGGGCGACGACGAGCACGGTCACGAGCAGGCCGACGAGGATGGGGGCGAGCACGCGCCGGTGCGTGCGGGGGGCGTCGGTACCCACGTCACTCCTTCGTGATCACGGGGCGGGCGGCCGTCGGCCGCCCGGAGCAACACTGTACCCCGCGCACGCGGCGGAGCCGCGCGTTGCTACGCGTGCAGCGCGGCGTTCAGCAGCACGCCCTCGCCGGTGCGGGAGAGCACCTCGACCTGGCCGGTGAGCGAGTTGCGGCGGAACAGCAGGTTCGGCACGCCGCTGAGCTCGACCGCCTTGGTGATGCGCGGCGTCTGGCCGGTGCCGGGCACGAGCGACACCTTCGTACCGGCGGTCACGTAGAGGCCCGCCTCGACGACGGTGTCGTCGCCGATCGAGATGCCGATGCCGGAGTTCGCGCCGAGGAGCGCCCGCTCGCCGATCGACACGCGCTGCGTGCCGCCGCCCGACAGGGTGCCCATGATCGAGGCGCCGCCGCCGATGTCGGACCCGTCCCCGACGACCACGCCCTGCGAGATGCGCCCCTCGACCATCGAGGAGCCGAGCGTGCCGGCGTTGAAGTTCACGAACCCCTCGTGCATCACGGTCGTGCCGGGCGCCAGGTGCGCGCCGAGGCGCACGCGCGAGGCATCCGCGATGCGCACCCGCTCGGGCGTCACGTAGTCGAGCAGGCGGGGGAACTTGTCGAGCCCGGTCGCGTGGATGCCGGCGCGCTGCAGCGCCGGCCGCAGGCGGGCGAAGTCGTCGGGGTGCACGGGGCCCGCGTTGGTCCACAGCACGTTCGGCAGGTGCCCGAAGACGCCGTCGAGGTTGATCGTGTTCGGCGCGACCACGAGGTGCGACAGCAGGTGCAGGCGCAGGTACGCGTCGGACGTGCCGGCGGGCGGCGCGTCGAGGTCGACCTCGACGACGACGGCCTCGACCGTGACCGCGCGGCGCTCGTCGGCGCCCGCGAGCGCAGCCCACTGCTCGGGCAGCGCGGCGCCCTCGGGCGCGGCGCCGAGCCCCGGCGCCGGGAACCAGGTGTCGAGCACGGTGCCGTCGGCGGCGATCGTGGCGAGGCCGGCGCCCCAGGCGGGGCGGGCGTGCGTGGTCGAGGCGTCGTTCGCGGGCATGCCCCCAGCGTACCGAGGCCCCGGATGCCCCGCCCCCGCGCTCGTAGGATGGGGACATGCCTGCAGCCTTCCCCGCCCTCGACCTGTCCGCCGACGCCGTCGCGCTCACGCAGGCCATCTGCGACGTGCCGAGCGAATCGGGCGACGAACGGGCGCTCGCCGACCTCATCGTCGACGCGCTCGCCGCGTACCCGCACCTCGAGGTCATCCGCGACGGCGACTGCGTCGTCGCCCGCACGAACCTGGGCCGCGCGCAGCGCGTCGCGATCGCCGGGCACATCGACACCGTGCCGATCAACGACAACGTGCCGACGCGCTTCGAGGACCACGACGGCGAACGGTACCTGTGGGGCCGTGGCACGGCCGACATGAAGGCCGGCGTCGCCGTGCAGCTGAAGCTCGCCGCCGAGCTCGCCGAGCCCGTGTACGACCTGACGTGGATGTGGTACGACCACGAGGAGACCTCGCAGGAGCTGAACGGCCTCGGCCGGCTCGCCCGCAACCGCCCCGACCTGTTCGAGGCCGACTTCGCGATCCTCGGCGAACCGTCGAACGCGCGCATCGAGGGCGGCTGCAACGGCACCATCCGGTTCGAGCTGCGCGCCTACGGCGTGCGCGCGCACTCGGCTCGCGGCTGGGTGGGCGACAACGCGATCCACAAGCTCGGGCCCGCCCTCGCGCGGCTCGCGGCGTTCGAGGCCGAGACGATCGACGTCGACGGGCTCGCCTACCGCGAGTGCCTGAACGCGGTCGGCGTCTCCGGCGGGGTCGCCGGCAACGTCATCCCCGACGAGGTCATGCTGCACGTGAACTACCGCTTCGCGCCGAGCCGCACGTCGGGCGAGGCGATCGAGCGGATGCGCGCGCTGTTCCCCGAGTACGAGCTCACCGTCGTCGACCGCTCCGACGGCGCGCGGCCCGGGCTCGACGCCCCCTTCGCGCAGGAGTTCGTGGCGATCGTGGGCGGCGACCCGGCGCCGAAGTACGGCTGGACGGATGTCGCGCGCTTCAGCGCCCTCGGCGTGCCCGCGGTGAACTTCGGGCCCGGCGACCCGCTGAAGGCCCACGCCGACGACGAGCGCGTCTCGGTCGACCAGATCCACTCCACGGAGCGGGCGCTGCGCGCCTGGCTCACGGGCGCCGCCTGACGGGCGCCGCGTGACCGACACGGCGTCCGGCCCGCGGGAGGTCGATCCGTTCCGCACGACCCGCTGGTCGCCGCGGGTGCGGTGGCGCGTGCTGCCGTGGTGGGCGCGGGTCGTGCTCGTGTACCTCGGCGCCCGGGCGGTGTCGGCGGTCTTCCTGCTCGTGCTCGCCGCCGGGCAGGGGCAGAACGCCTGGACGGATGCGCAGCCCGACCTCTGGCAGTACTCGCAGCTGTGGGACGCCCACTGGTACCGGCTGATCGGCCTCTACGGCTACCCGGCCGAGCTGCCGCTCACCGACGACGGCCGGGTGGGGGAGAACGCGTGGGCGTTCCTGCCGATGTACCCGGCGATCGTGCGGCTGCTCGAGCTCGCGTGGGTGCCCTGGCCGGTCGGATCGGTGCTCGTCTCGTTCGCCGCCGGCCTCGGCACGGCGCTCGTGCTGCACCGGCTCATGTCGCGGTTCCTCGAGCCCGACCGGGCGATGTACGCCGTGGTGCTCTTCTGCGTGGCGCCGGTCTCGCCGATCCTCCAGGTCGGCTACGCCGAGGGGCTCGGGCTGCTGCTCCTCGCGGTCGCGCTGCTCCTGCTGGTCGACCGGCGGTACGGATGGCTGCTCCCCGTCGTGCTCGTCTGGGCGTTCACCCGGCCGGGCACGCTGGCGTTCGCGCTCGCCCTGGGGCTGCACTGGCTCGTGCGCTGGTTCACCCGCGCCCGCGACCCGTTCCCGGTGCGCGAACGCTGGCAGGCGGCGGGCGCCGCGGTGTTCGCGGGCGTCATGGGGCTGGCCTGGCCATTGATCGCCTGGGCGGGCACCGGCGACCCGCGCGCGTACACCGACACGGAGCTGGCCTGGCGGAGCGCATACCTCGGCCCGGTCGAGCTGGTGCCGTTCACGGCGTGGTTCCAGGGCGGGGACTGGTGGCTGCACCAGCCGCTCGGCACGATCGTCCCGATCGCGCTGATCATCGGGTTCGCGCTGGTGCTGTGGTCACCATGGGCGCGCCGCCTCGGGGTCGACCTCCGGCTCTGGCTCGGCAGCTACGCGCTGTACCTCCTCGCCGTGTTCTTCCCGCAGTCGAGCACCTTCCGGATCCTCGCGCCCATGTTCCCGCTCGTGGGCGTGCTCGCGATCCCGCGGGCGCGGTGGTACCGGTGGTCGCTCGTCATCGTCATGCTCGCCCTGCAGTACTGGTGGCTCACGGTGTGCTGGGCGGTCGCCGACTACGACTGGACGCCGCCGTGATCCGGGCGGCGAGCCTGCCGTGAGCCCCGTCGCGGGCCCGCCCGCGCGTCGTCGCTTGTCCACAGCCGGACCGCGATTTCCGGAGAGTCCGATCCACGGGGGATAATGGAGGCTGAAGCCACGAAAGGGGAAGCTCAATGGCGGCCATGAAGCCACGCACCGGAGACGGGCCGATGGAGGCTGTGAAGGAGGGTCGTCTCATCATCGTGCGGGTACCGCTCGAAGGTGGCGGCCGCCTCGTCGTCTCGGTGAACGATGCTGAGGCCAAGGAGCTCTACGACGTCCTCGGCGGCGTCGTGAACCCTGCCTGATCAGGGGTCTCCTCGAGCCCGGGTCGCTTCGGCGGCCCGGGCTCCCTCATTTCCCGGCGCGTTCCAGCAGCGAGCGGATGCCCCGCGCGGCTCCAGGGGCATCGCCGAGGATGGACTAGGAGCCGAGCTTCACCAGCTGCAGCAGGCCGTCTCCGGCCGGTGAGATCGCCGTGGTCACCGCGGGCGAGGCCGCGAGCTCGGCGATGAGCGTGCGGAACGCCACCGCGGTCTCGTCGCGCTTCGCAGGGTCGGCGACGCGGCCCTTCCACAGCGCGCGGGCGACGATCACGCTGCCGCCGGGCTTCGCGAGCCGCAGGCCGTGCTCGACGTACTCGATGACGGAATCGGGGTCGGCGTCGATGAAGACGATGTCGTACGACGCCTCGTTCATGCGGGGCAGCACGTCGCTCGCGCGGCCCGCGATGAGCCGGATGCGCGCCGGCGCGACGCCTGCATCCGCGAAGTTCGTGCGCGCGTGCTGCTGGTACTCGGTCTCGCTGTCGATCGAGGTGAGGAGCGCACCGCGGGCGGCCTGGAGGAACGCGAGCCCCGAGACGCCGACGCCCGTGCCGACCTCGATCACGGCCTCGGCCCGGCTGGCGGCGGCGAGCACGCCGAGCTGGGCGGCGACCGCCGGGGAGACCGCGTCGATGCCGAGTTCCAGCGACTGCTGCCTGGCGCGCGCGACGGCGTCGCTCTCGACGACCGACTCGTCGACGTACTTCCAGTTCAGGTCGTGTTCGGACACGTGCGGCTCCAAGGTATCGCTCGATCTCCAAGGATAGGGGCCGCCGGGAGGTGCGATGCGACGCCTCGCCGCCGACTAGTCTGGAGGGGTGTTCGGCCTGACGTTCGAGAAACTCCTCATCATCGGGGTGATCGCCGTCTTCCTGCTGGGTCCGGAGCGCCTGCCGCACTACGCAGCCAAGCTCGGCCAGCTCGTCCGTTCGCTGCGCGACCTCGCCAACGGCGCGAAGGACCGCATGCGCGACGAGATGGGGCCGGAGTTCGACGACGTCGACTGGAAGAAGCTCGACCCGCGTCAGTACGACCCGCGCCGGATCATCCGCGAGGCCCTCGTCGAGGTCGACCCCTTCGCCGAACCCGAGCAGCGCCCGGTCGTGGCGCGGGCCGCGGTCAACGAGAACTCGGCGTACCTCGAGCGCAAGCGCAAGCGCGAGGGGCTCGGCGCCGGCGAGGCCGCCCCGTTCGACACCGAGGCGACCTGACCCGACGCGCGAGCGCCCGCGCCGTCAGCTGCGGCGGATGGCCCGCAACGCGCGCGTGAGCAGCAGGAACGGCCCTTCGAGGGCGCGGAACTCGGCCCCGGTGCGCGGTAGGGCCAGCACCCCCGTCGTGCGCGACACCGTCACCGGGTCGACGAATCGGAGCAACCCCTCGCGGCCGTTGCGCCGGCCGAGGCCGGAGGCCTTCACGCCGCCCATGGGGGCGGCGACCGAGCTGAACGCGCCGCGGTAGCCCTCGTTGATGTTGACGCTGCCGGCGACGAGCGCGTCGGACACCCGCTTCGCGGTCTTCGAGGAGCGCGTCAGCACCGACGCGTTCAGGCCGTACTCGCTCGCGTTCGCCGCGAGCACCGCCTCCACCTCGTCGTCGACGAGGTACAGCGAGGCGATCGCGCCGAACGTCTCGGCCGCGTACACGTCCATCTCGGGGGTGACGCCGGTGAGCACCGTGGGTTCGAAGAACCACGGGCCGACGTCGGTGCGCGGCTTGCCGCCGACGAGCACGGTCGCGCCCTTCGCGAGCGCGTCGTCGAGGTGGGCGGTCACGCGCGTCAGTTGCGCGGCGCTCGCGAGCGAACCGTAGTCGGCGTCGAAGTCGAGGGCGGAGCCGAGCTTCGGGTCGGAGAGCCGCTCGACGAGGGCGGCGGTGAACGGGCCGGCGATCTTCCGGTGCACGTAGATCCGCTCGATCGACACGCAGAGCTGGCCCATCGCCGAGAAGCATCCGTACGCGACATCCGCCGCGGCCTGCACCGGGTCGACGTCGTCGAGCACGATGATCGGGTTCTTGCCGCCGAGCTCGAGCGAGGCGCCGACGAGGCGCCGCCCGGCCTTCCCGGCGATGCGGCGACCGGTCGCGGTGGAGCCGGTGAAGCAGATGTAGTCGACGGTGTCGGTGAGGGCCTCGCCGGCCTCGTCGGCGGAGCCGGTGACGACGGCCCAGAGCGCCTCGGGCACGCCGGCGTCGATGAACGCGCGGCGGAGCGCGAGGATCGAGAGCGCGCCCTGGTCGTCGGCCTTCTGCACGACGGCGCAGCCCGCCGCCAGCGCGGGAACGACGTCCATCGCGGCGAGGCTGAGGGCGTAGTTCCACGGCGTGATGACGCCGGCCACGCCCTTCGCGCGGTAGCGCACGCGGGTGGTGACGAGCGTCGGCAGCCCGGCGCGGACGCGGCGGCCGCGGAGCACGCGCTGCGCCTCGAGTGCGTTGTAGCGGGTGACGGCGGCGGCCTGCACGAGTTCCTCGAGGGCCTGGCCGCGGGTCTTGCCGCTCTCGATCTGGACCAGGTCGAGCAGCAGTTCGCGGCGCTCGAGGATGAGGTCGTGGGCCCGCAGGAGCACGCGGCGGCGGTGCGCGAAGCCGGCGCGCGCCCACGCGAGCTGCGCGAGCCGCGCCCGCGACACCGCGTCGCGGACGTCGTCGCCCGTGGAGCGGGGGAGGTCGTGGTGGCGTTCGCCGGTCGCGGGGGATGGCACGGGAACGGTGTCGGAGCCCGAGGCGACGACGTCGTCGATCAGGCTCGCGAACAGGGCGGGGGAGGCCGTCTGGGCAGGCATGCGGCAAAGTCTAGGTCAGATGTCCCAGTTCTGGATGGGCGCAGGTACGATGCCTCTCATGACCGCACCGGAGCGTCCCCTCCCGCGCGGCGTCGTCGCCCGCTACGCGATCGGATCGCTCGGCACCGGTGGGTTCGCGACGCTGCCCGGACTCGTCCTCGTCTACTACCTGACGGACACCCTCGGGGTGGCCGCGCTGCTCGCCGGCGCCGTGGTCACCCTCGCGAAGGTGTGGGACGTCCTCATCGACCCGTGGATCGGCGACCGGAGCGACCGGGCGCTCGTTCGTTCCGGCACCCGCCGCACGCTCATGGTCGTCGGCGGCATCGCGCTGCCCGTCGGCTTCGCGGTCACCTTCGCCGTACCCGCCGGGCTCGCGCCCGCGGCATCCGCCGTGTGGGTGATGGTCGCGTTCCTCGCGACCGCGACCGCCTTCAGCCTGTTCCAGGTGCCGTACATCGCGCTGCCCGCCGAGCTCACCCACGGCTACGACGCGCGCACCCGGCTGCTGACCTGGCGGGTGGTCGTGCTCACCGTCGCGATCCTGCTCTTCGGTGCGGGCGGCCCCGAGATCCGCTCGGCGTTCGACGACGAGCACGTCGGCTACCTCGTGATGGCGATCGTGTCGGGCCTGCTCATCGGCGGCGGCATGCTGGTCGCCGCGACCGTCGCGCCGCGCGGCGTGCGGCCCGAGGCGGATGCCGCGAAGCCGGATGCCCCGGCGTCGGGCGGCCTGCGTGCCGCGTACCGCGCCGGCATCGACGCGCTGCGCCGCAGCGGGCCGTTCCGGCTCCTGCTCGCCGCCTTCGTGCTCCAGGGCCTCGCGACCGGCATGATGCTCGCCGGCGCCCAGTTCGTCGCGACCTGGGTGCTCCGCGACGAGAGCGCCGTGACGTTCCTCTTCGTCGCGCTCATTGCGCCCGCCGTGGTCTGCGCACCGCTCTGGGGCCGGTTCGCGCGACGCGTGGGCAAGCGTCGCGGATTCGCCTGGGCCAGCGCCGTGTTCGCCGTCGCCGCCGCGTCGCTCGTCGGGCTCTGGTGGGCGCCGGGCCCATGGGCGTACGCCTCGGTCGCGCTCGCCGGCGCCGCCTACGCGGGCATGCAGTCGCTGCCCATGGCGATGCTGCCCGACGTCATCTCGCACGACACGCGCACCGACGGCGGCGACCGCGCCGGCAGCTTCAGCGGCGTCTGGACCGCGGGGGAGACGGCCGGCATGGCGCTCGGCGCGACCCTGCTGACCGCGGTGCTGGCCCTGTCGGGCTACCTCGAGTCGACGGGCGCCGAGACCGTGCAGCAGTCGCCGCTCGCCGTCGCCGGCATCGTCGCCGGGTTCAGCGCGATCCCCGCGATCCTCGTCGTGGCGAGCCTCTGGTTCATCGCCAGGTACCCGCTCACGAAGGCCGACGTCGACCGCGACGCGGTCGCCGCACCCGTGGCGGGGGTGGCGTGATGGCCGGGCTTCGCCGCGAACCGGCCGACATCCTCGCCGAGCTCGCCGACCTCCGGGCCGCCGACGCCCCCACGCACGGCGGCCGCGTGCTCGCCTACGTCTACGACTCGGGAAGGCCCGAGCTCGACGCCCTCGCGGCCGACGCCGCCCGGGCCGTCCAGCCCGTGAACGGGCTCGACCCGACCACCTTCACCTCGGTCGCGGCCATGGAGCGCGGCGTCGTCGGGTTCGCCCGCGCCGCGTTCCACGGCGACGGCGACGTGGTCGGCTCGGTCACGTCGGGCGGCACCGAGAGCTGCATCCTCGCGGTGAAGACCGCCCGCGACGCCTGGGCGGCGGCGCGTGCGCGCTCCGGCGCCGACCCCGATGCCCTGCGGCCCCGGCTCGTCGCCCCGATCACCGCGCACGCCGCGTTCCGCAAGGCCGCGCACGTGCTCGGCCTGGCCTACGACCCGGTGCCGGTGGATGCTTCGACCGGCCGCCCCGACCCGGCCGCGATCGGCGACCGGCTCGGCGACGACGTCGCCCTCGTCGTGGTCTCGGCGCCGTCGTACCCGTTCGCCGCGCTCGACCCGGTCGCCGAGGTCGCCGCGCTCACTGCGGCGCGTGGCATCCCGCTGCACGTCGACGCCTGCATCGGCGGCTTCGCGCTCGCGTTCGCGGGCGACGACCGCGCGCTGCCGGCGTGGGACTTCACCGTGCCCGGGGTCACGAGCCTGTCGGCCGACCTGCACAAGTACGGATACGCGCCGAAGGGCGTGTCGGTGCTGCTCACCCGCGGCCGCGACCTGCAACGCCACCAGTACTTCGCGACGACCGAGTGGCCGGGCTACCCGGTCGTGAACCCGACGCTCGCCGGCTCGAAGCCCGCCGGACCGCTCGCCGCGGGGTGGGCGATCATCGAGGCGCTCGGCGTCGAGGGGTATGCCGAGCTCACGGCCGAGGCCCTGCGCGCGACCGACGCCCTGCGGGCCGCGGTCGACGGCATCGAGGGCCTGCGCGTCGTCGGCGACCCGGTCGGGCCGCTGTTCGCCGTCGCGACCGACGAGCGGGTGCCGGCCGAGCGCCGCGTCGACCCGCACCACTGGGCCGATGCCGCGCGCGAAGCCGGCTGGGTGCTGCAGGCGCAGCCCGCCGTACGCCAGGCGGGCGGCGACCCGCTGCCGCGCACCACGCACCTCACCGTCACCCCGGTCACCGAGTCGGTGCTTCCCGCGCTGCTGCCCACGCTCACGGCCGCGGCCGACACGGTACGCGGCGTGCCGGGCGTCGACGGCGCCGACGCGCTCGCCGCGGTCGCGGCGGGCTCGCCCGAGGCGGCCGGGCTGGTCGCGGCGCTCACGGGCGGCGGGGCGGATGCCTCGGGCGGCGCGGGCGGCGCGGGAGCGGCCGGGCTCGGGCTCGGGCTCGACAGCGAGTCGGCGTGGGCGATCCTCTCGACGCTCGGCCTCGCCGGCGGCCTGCCCGGGCGCCTGGCGCCGGTCATGGCGCTCATCGAGGCGCTGCCCGCCCCGATCACCGAGCGACTGCTGATCGAACTGCTGGCCCGCGCGGTCGAGCCCGGGCCGGTGGGCGCGTAGCGAGGGGCGGCGCGCGCGGCGTGGTTTCGACAGGCTCAACCACCGGTGCGGTGGTTGAGCCCGTCGAAACCACCGCGACTCAGGAGCCGGGGAGGCCGCAGCGCTCGGAGTAGTAGGCGTACAGCTCGGCGCGGAGGGTGTCGTTCGCGGGAATCCCGAGCTGGCCCTCGCGGCCGTCCCCGGTCGTGACCTGGAACGGCAGGATGGTGCCGATCTTGTCCTCGGCGACGGCGTGCGCGTCGCATCGGCCCGGGCGCACCGGCAGCTCGATCACCGACGGCGCATCCGTGCCCGCGACGTCGACGTCGAGCTCCCAGTTGAACCCGCCCTCGGCGTTGATGAGCGTGGTGCCGCGCACCCCCGCGACGTGGAAGGTGCCGTCGCCGCCCACCGGCGTCACCTGCACGTCGATCACCGCGCGGCGATCCGCACCCGAGCCGGTGCTGCGCAGGTGGTCGGGCAGCTCGACGAGGGCCACGGCCGCGACCGATTCGGCGAGGCAGGCCTGGTCCTGCAGGCGCTGGAGCGCGCCGTACGGGTCGTCGGCCTCGAGCACGCCGTGCGCGGTGCCCGCTTCGCTCGTCACGTCGAGTTCGACCGTGATCGGCGCGACGGGCGCGTCGCACACCGCCGCGGTGGGCTCCAGGCGGATCGCGATCTCGCGACCGGCGGGGAACACGGTCGGCTTCTCCTTGCCGATGCCCGGCTCGTAGCCGTCGGTGTGCACGGCGACCGACTCGACCGTCACCGGCTCATCGCGGCCGTTGGCGACGAGCACGAAGATCCGTCCGCTCGAGACATCCACCCGGCCCTGCCCGACCGTCGCGGTGATGCCGTCGAGGCCGGCCGGATCGGTCGGCTCGGCGTCGCCGCCGCCCGCCGCGCACGCCGTGAGGGCGAGGCACGTGGTCAGCGCGAGGCATCCGATCGCACCCGCCGTCGTCAGCCGGCCGCGTGCGGGGCCGTTCCCGCCGTGCACCTGCCGCCGACGGGACATCCGATCACCGCACCGACACGTCGAGGCGGCGGCCCTGCAGCGAGCGGGGCCGTGCGGCGACCGCCGCGGCGACCTGCTCGATCGCGCGGGCCGCGGGGTCGTCGGGCTCGGCGGTGACGACCGGCACGCCGTCGTCGCCGCCGCGGCGGAGCGCCACGCTGAGCGGCACGCTCGCGAGCAGCGGGACCGGGTCGTCCTGCCCCTCCGAGAGGCGGCGGGCGACCTCCTCGCCGCCGCCCGAACCGAACAGCTCGAGCAGGGCGCCGTCGGCGCCGGTCATCGCGGCCATGTTCTCCACCACGCCGATGACCCGCTGGCCGGTCTGCCGCGCGACGACGCCCGAGCGCTCGGCGACGTCGGCCGCGGCGGGCTGCGGCGTGGTCACGACGAGCACCTCCGCGTTCGGCAGCAGCTGCCCGAGGGAGATCGCGATGTCGCCCGTGCCGGGCGGCAGGTCGAGCAGGAGCACGTCCAGGTCGCCGAAGTACACGTCGGTGAGGAACTGCGACAGCGTCCGGTGCAGCATCGGGCCGCGCCAGGCGACCGCCGTCGAGGAAGCCCGGGCCCCCGGTGCCGCCGGCTCGACGAACATGCCGATCGACACCACCTTCACGCCGTGCGCCACGGGCGGCAGGATCATGTCGTCGACCCGCGTGGGGCGCGCCGCCGTGCCGTGCTCGTCGACGAGTCCGAGCAGGCCCGGGATCGAGAACCCGTGCACGTCGGCGTCGACCAGGCCCACCGACAGTCCGCGCGTCGCGAGCGCGACCGCCAGGTTCGCCGTCAGCGTCGACTTGCCGACGCCGCCCTTGCCGCTCGTGACCGCGATCACGCGGGTCAGCGTGCCGGGCCCGAACGGGTTGCCCCGTGCCCGGCCGCCACGCAGCCGCTCGGTGAGCGCGGCGCGCTGCTCGGGCGTCATCACCGAGAGCACCACCTCGGCGTTGCCCGCACCCGCGACCGACTCGGCGGCGTCGCGCACGTCGCGCTCGATCCGGTCGCTCGCGGGGCATCCGACGATCGTGAGCCGTACGTCGACGCGCACCCGGCCGTCGTCGCCGGCCGTGACGCCGCCCACCATGTCGAGCTCGGTGATCGGCTTGCGGATCTCGGGGTCGATCACGCCGCCGAGGGCAGCGTGCACGCGCTGCTCGAGGGCGGAGCGGTCCGACTCCGCGCCGGGGCCCGGCGATGCGCCCGGGGCGTCCGCCGCGTCAGGAGGCGGAAGCGGGGGCACGGTCGGCCTCCTCCTGGTCGCGACGGTCGAGCTCCTCCAGCACCTGGCGGAGCTCGGCGCGGATGAACTCCTTCGACGCGAGCTCACGCACCGCGAGCCGGAGCGCGACGACCTCGCGGGCCAGGTACTCGGTGTCGGCGAGGTTGCGCTCGGCGCGCTGGCGGTCCTGCTCGATCTGCACGCGGTCGCGGTCGTCCTGGCGGTTCTGCGCGAGCAGGATCAGGGGCGCGGCGTACGACGCCTGCAGCGAGAGGATCAGCGTCAGCAGGGTGAAGTTCGTCGCACGAGGGTCGAACTGCACCTCGACCGGCATGAACGTGTTCCAGCCGAGCCAGACCACGACGAACACCGTCATGCCGATGAGGAACCCCGAGGTTCCCATGCCGCGGGCGAAGGCCTCGGAGAACCGGCCGAACCGGTCCTTGTCCACGTTCCCGCGGAAGGACACGGATCGGCGCGTACCCTTCGGGGTGTCGAATCGCCGGTCCTCGGCGTCAGCGCGTGCCATCTCCTGCCCTCCTTCCGTTCGGGATGGGGATGCTCCCCGTGGTCAGCTGCGCGCGGGCGGTCGCCCTGCGCGTCACGTCGGCTTCGCCGGGATGACTTCGCCAGTCATCGGGCAGGAGGTAGTCGAGCACGTCGTCGATGGTCACCACCCCGACGAGTCGATGCTTCTCGTCGACGACCGGCACCGAGACCAGGTCGTAGCTGGCGAGGATGCGGCTCACCTCGGCGGCCGAGGTGTCGGCGCGCACGGGCTCCAGGCCCTGGTCGAGGAGGGATCCGAGGCGCTCGTGCGGCGGGTAGCGGAGCATCCGCTGGAAGTGCACCATGCCCAGGAACCGGCCGGTGGGCGGCTCGTAGGGCGGCAGGGTGACGCAGACGGCCGCGCCCAGCGCGGGCGGCAGGTCGTGCCGCCGGATGAGCGCGAGGCCCTCCGCGACGGTCGCGTCGGCCGACACGATGATCGGCTCGGTCGTCATCAGGCCGCCGGCGGTGTCGGCGCCGTAGGCGAGGAGGAAGCGGACATCGTCGGCCTCCTCGGATTCCATCAGCTCGAGCAGGTGCTCGCCGCGCTCCTCGGGGAGCTGCGCGATGAGGTCGGCGGCATCGTCGGGCTCCATGTGGTCGAGCACGTCGGCCGCGCGGTCGTCGCCGAGGTTCGAGAGGATCTCGACCTGGTCGGACTCGGGCATCTCCTCCAGCACGTCGGCCAGTCGGTCGTCGGGCAGCTCCTCGGCGACCTCCTGCCGGCGCTGCGCGGGCAGGTCGAGCAGGGTGTTCGCGAGGTCGGCGGGCTTCAGCTCGGAGTAGGTGGCGATGAGCTGCTCGGCCGACTGCGCCTCGCCCGTCGCGGTCGCCTCGCGCACCTCGCGCCAGGTGACGTACGCCGACTGGCCCTTGGAGAACGGCGACGCGCCCTTCGCGCGCCGCACGAACAGCTGCGCGGCCTCCCACTCGCCGGGCTCGAGCTCCTCGATCGCCACGTCCTCGACGGTCGCGTCGCCGGAGCCGTCGTTGAAGACGACCTTGCGGCCGAGCATCTCGGCGATCACGCGCACCTCGCCGCCGCGCTGCTCGAAGCGGCGCAGGTTGATGAGCCCGGTCGTGATGACCTGGCCGCCGGCGATCGAGG
The DNA here is from genome assembly GCF_043950245.1 of Agromyces sp. MMS24-K17. Classification (GTDB taxonomy): domain Bacteria; phylum Actinomycetota; class Actinomycetes; order Actinomycetales; family Microbacteriaceae; genus Agromyces. The sequence continues at coordinate 2,361,387 of NZ_CP171640.1, forward strand.
TGACCCGCCCGATCGAGAGGAACACGCGGCGCTTGCCGGGCACCTCGACGATGAGGCCGACGACCCGCGGGGGGTCGTTGCGGCGGTACACGACGAGGACGTCGCGCACCCGGCCGACCCGGTCTCCGGCGGGGTCGAAGACGGCGCACCCGGCGAGTCGGGCGACGAAGACTCTCGTGGCGCTCACGCCTACCAACTTAGTCCCGGGCCGGGGGTTCCCGCCCGCGCCCGGCGGGCCGTGGGACAATGACCCGATGAGCACCCCATCGCCGTTCGGCGGCCGCGTGGCGCAGCGCTTCCCGACCCTCCCGAAGGGCGTCACCGTCGCCAGCTTCGAGACCTACCAGGAGGCGCAGGGCGCCGTCGACCGGCTCGCCAAGGCCGAGTTCCCGGTGAAGGAGCTGGCGATCGTCGGCACCGACCTGACGAGCGTCGAGCGCATCACCGGCAAGCTGACGTGGGGGCGCGCGGCGAGCGCCGGCGCCCTGTCGGGGGCCTGGCTCGGCACCTTCCTGGGGCTGCTCTTCTTCATCTTCTCGCCGACCGGTGCGGGCCTCGGGCTGCTGGGGTCGGCGATCCTCATCGGCGCCGGGTTCGGGGCGATCTTCGGGCTCGTGTCGTACTCGGTGAACCGCCGCCGGCGCGACTTCACCTCGGTCATGCAGGTGCTCGCCACCCGCTACGCGGTGATCGCCGAGCCGGCGCACGTGGAGCGTGCCCGCAGCGTCCTCGGCGTCGACGCGGCCACCGCCGACGTCGTCGCCGCGCCGCCGTGGCGGCCCGACCCGACGCCGCCGGCGCCCCGCGCGGCACCGGCCCAGCCGGAATCGTCGTCGGAGCCGGCCGCCGCACCCATCACCTACGGCGAGGCGCAGGACGCGGCCCGGCGCGCCCGTGCCCGGGCCGCCGCCGAGGCGGCGCCGCCACGCTACGGCGAGCGGATCGACCCGAACGCGTCGGATGCCGCGGGCGAGCGGGATGCGTCGGATGGAGCGGATGACCCGGGGTCGACGGATGCGTCGGGGTCGGCGGATGCGCAGCGCTCGACGGCACCGTCGGGTGACGGGGACGCCGGCGGAACGGGCGACGGCGCCGCGCGGAGCTGACCCCGCGGCGCGCGCCGTCCGGCCGGGATCAGCGGCCGGCGCCGCGCACCCAGGCCTCGACCTCGTCGGCCGTGCGGGGGATCCGCGCCGAGAGGTTCTCCGCGCCGTCGGCGGTCACGAGGATGTCGTCCTCGATCCGCACGCCGATGCCGCGGAACTCGGCCGGCACCGTGAGATCGTCGGGCTGGAAGTAGAGGCCCGGCTCGATGGTGAACACCATGCCGGCCTCGACGACGCCGTCGAGGTACAGTTCGCGGCGCGCCTGCGCGCAGTCGTGCACGTCGAGGCCGAGGTGGTGGCTCGTGCCGTGCACCATGTAGCGGCGGTGGTACTGCTTGTCGGGCTCGAGCGACTCCTCGGCCGAGACCGGGAGGAAGCCCCACTCGGCGGTCTTCCGCGCGATCACGGCCATGGCGGCGGCGTGCACCTCGCGGAACACGATGCCGGGGCGCACGATCGCGAATGCCGCGTCGGCCGCCTCGAGCACGGCCTCGTAGACCTTGCGCTGCACCTCGGAGTAGGTGCCGTTCACCGGGAACGTGCGCGTGATGTCGGCGGTGTACAGGCTGTCGGCCTCGACGCCCGCGTCGAGCAGCACGAGGTCGCCGGGCACCACCGGACCGTCGTTGCGCGTCCAGTGCAGGATCGTCGCGTGCGGGCCGGCCGCGGCGATCGAGCCGTAGCCGACGTCGTTGCCGTCGAGGCGGGCACGGGTCGCGAAGACGCCCTCGATGACGCGCTCGCCGCGCACCTCGCTCGTGATGCGGGGCAGCTCCTGGAGCACCTCGCCGAAGCCGCGCTCGGTCGCGTCGATCGCGACGCGGAGCTGGGCGACCTCGTAGGCGTCCTTCACCAGCCGGAGCTCGGAGAGCACGCGGGCGAGCTCGCCGTCGGGCTCGTGGTCGCCGCCGACCTCGAGGCTGAACGGTGCGTCCTGCGCGTTGGTCGAGAGGGCCTGCTCCGCGGCGAAGCGGATGCGCGCGTGGTCGACCTGCTCCGTGAGGGAGGCATCCGCCTCGCGCAGCACGAGCGTCGACGTGTCGACGCGGTCGATCACGCGCGACAGCTCGCCCAGGTCGCGCGTCGCGATCGCGAGGTCGGCGGCGACGTGCGCCAGCGACGGGCGCGGACCGATCCAGAACTCGCCGATGGCGGGGTTCGCGTAGAACTCCTCGGTGTCGCGGCCCGCGCGCTCGCGGAAGTACAGCGTGGCGACGTGGCCCTCGCCGCCCTCGGGCTCGAGGACGAGCACGGCGCCCGGCTCGGCGTCGGAGCCCCAGCCCGTGAGGTGCGCGAACGCGGAGTGCGCCCGGAACGGGTAGTCGGTGTCGTTCGCGCGCTGCTTCATGTCGCCGGCGGGGAGGATGAGGCGTTGCCCCGGGAACGCCGCCGACACCTTCGACCGGCGCTCGGCCGCGAACGCCGCCGACTCGCGTGCGGAGGGCAGCGGCTCGTCGCGCTCGGCCCAACCGCTGCCGATGAAGTCCTTGAAGCCCTCGGAGGTGGGGGTCGTCGACCGGTTCGCGTTGCGGCCGCTCTCCTCTGACGTGGGCTCGGCGGGTGCGGTGCTGGTGTCGGTCGTCTCGGACATGCCGTCCATTCTCGCACCGCCGGCTGGACGTCGACGGGGCGGACCGGCGTCGTCAGCCCGTCGGCGCCAGGCGGGCGACGACCGGGCGGTGGTCGCTGCCGGCGTCGTCGAGCTCGTCGACCACGCGGAACGACGAGACCTGCCAGTCGTCGGTCGCGAGCACGTGGTCGATGGGGCTGCCGAGCCAGCTCGGGACATCCGTCGGCCAGGTGCCGAGCGCGGCGGAGCCGGTCGCGGCCGCCGCGTCGTGGCACGCGCCCAGGTTGCCGCCGTCGACGCCCCGACCGGCGAAGTGGTCGAGGGTCGCGTTGAAGTCGCCCGCCATGATCACGCCGGCATCGCCGCCGCCCGCGGTGCCGAGGCCGCTGCCGTCGGGGTCGCAGAGGCTCGCGAGCCAGTCGAGGTCGCTGCGCCAGTTGCGCAGCTCCCAGCGGATGGGCGCGACGGCGTGCACCGCGATGATCTCCGGACCCACGCCGTTGACCGGCACGGCCACGACAGTCGGCAGCGTGTTCGTGTTGTCGGGCGGGCCCGGCCACTCGGCCGAGACCACGGTGTAGTCGCCCAGCCGCGGGCTGACGAGCAGCGTCGTCGAGCGCGCCTTCGAGATGTGGTCGAACGACTGCGTGTGCACCCACATCGGATCGCCCGCGTCGCGCATCGCGACGGCGAGGTCCTCGCCGAACTCCTCGGTCGTCTCCGGGAGCACGATCACGTCGGCGCCCTCCGACACCGCGAGGTCGACGACCACGCCCACCTCCGGCACCTCGCCGAGGGTGTTCCACGACAGCACCGTCACGTCGCCGTCGGCCGTCGCCGCGGCGCCTGTCGGGGCATCCGCACCGCCGCCGAACCCGCGCACGGCCAGCACCGCCGCGTTGCCGGCCGCGAAGAACGCGAGGATCGCGGCCACCGCGATCGCCGCGCGGCGCACCGGCCGGACCAGCGTGAGGGCGGCGGCGACCACCGCGAGCGCCACCGCGCCGATCGCTCCCGCACCCCGGAGCGCCACGACGTGGGCGGCGATCCACTGGTCGTTCAGCCCCACCGCCTGCGGCCAGACGAGGATGCCTGCGAGCACGAACCCGGCGAGGACGGCGATCCATCCGAGGGCGCGGGAGAGCATCCATCCAACCTACGGCACCCGGATGGGGGCCGTCCGCGCGGGGGCGCTGCGCGTTCGCTGTGAGTCGGAGCGGCGGCCATAGCATGGGGGATGGGCCCAGCCGACCTGCACGTGCACTCCACGGTCTCCGACGGCACGGTCGATCCCGCCGGGCTGCTCGCCGAGGCCGCCGGGATCGGGCTCCCGGCGATCGCCCTCACCGACCACGACTCGACCGCGGGCTGGGCCGAGGCCGCCGCGGCGGTGCCCGTGACCGGGGTCGCGCTCATCCCCGGCATGGAGCTGTCGACGCGCGAGCAGTGGGTCAGCGTGCACCTGCTCGGCTACCTCGTCGATCCCCTGCACGAGGGCCTGCTCGCCGAGACCGCGATGATCCGGGAGTCGCGGCTCACCCGCGCCGAGGAGATCGTGCGGCGCATCTCGCGCGACTACGACCTCACCTGGGACGACGTGCTCGCGCAGACCGCCGAGGGCGCCACGATCGGCCGTCCGCACATCGCCGACGCGCTCGTCGCGCGCGGGCACGTGGTCGACCGCTCGGCCGCGTTCGCCGGCATCCTGCACCCGCGGGCCGGCTACGCCCAGCCGCACTACGCACCGGACCCGGTCACGGGGGTGCGCCTCATCCGCGCAGCCGGCGGCGTGCCGGTGCTCGCGCACCCGGGCACCCGGGGCGCGCAGCGCGTGATGCCCGAGTCGAAGATCGCCGAACTCGTCGAAGCGGGCCTGTTCGGCCTCGAGGTCGACCACCCCGAGAACCGTCCCGACGCGAAGGAGCCGCTGCGCGCGCTCGCCGCCCGCCACGGCCTGGCCGTGACCGGCTCGAGCGACTACCACGGCGCCGGCAAGGCGAACCGACTCGGCGAGCACCGGACCCCGGCCGAGGTCGTCGCGCGGATCGTCGACGAGGCGACCGGCTCGGCGCCGGTGCTGCCGTAGGCCGTCCGCGCGGAGCGCGGCGCGCTGTGCGCTGGGCGCCGAGCGCTGGGCGCCGAGCGCTGTGCGCTTGTGCGCTGTGCGCTGTGCGCGGTGCGCGGTGCCGGGACGGCGGACGGCCGGTCGCGCCTCGCGCGACCGGCCGTCCGGTGAGTCCTTACGCCTGCGGCGCGGCGGGGGCGCCGCCCGCGCGGGAGCCGCCCCGGCGACGACGGCGGCGGCGCGGGGCCGCGTTGCCGTCGTGGTGCTCGTGGCCCTTGCCGTCGTGGGTGCCCGATCCGGCGTCGCGCGTCGCGGTCGCGCCGGTCGCCGGCGCCGCGTCGGCGTGCGCCTCGGCGGGAGCGGCGGAACCGCCGGCTGCGGAGCCGTTGCCCGCGGCGCCACCACGGGTCCGGGTGCGCGTGCGGGTCCGCGGCGGGCGGGTCTGGCCGTCGGCCGACTCGCTGCGGCCGGCGGTGCTCGACCGGCTCGGCGACGCGACCGGCGCGGCCGGCTTCAGGCGGCCCTTCGTGCCCGCGGGGATGTCGAGGTCGGTGTAGAGGTGCGGGCTCGACGAGTAGGTCTCGGTCGGCTCGGGCTGGCCGAACTCGAGCGCCCGGTTGATGAGCGCCCACTTGTGCAGGTCGTCCCAGTCGACGAAGGTCACCGCGATGCCGGTCTTGCCGGCACGGCCCGTGCGGCCGGCACGGTGCAGGTAGGTCTTGTCGTCGTCGGGGATGGTGTGGTTGATGACGTGGGTCACATCGTCGACGTCGATGCCGCGAGCCGCGACATCCGTCGCGATGAGGATGTCCTTCTTGCCGGCCTTGAACGCGGCCATGGCGCGCTCGCGCTGGTCCTGGTTCAGGTCGCCGTGCACGGCGGCGGCGTTGAAGCCGCGGTCGTTGAGCTCCTCGACGAGCTTCGCCGCCGCACGCTTCGTGCGCGTGAAGATCACCGTCTTGCCCCGGCCGTCGGCCTGGAGGATGCGCGAGATCACCTCGTCCTTGTCGAGCGAGTGCGCCCGGTACACGAGGTGCTTGATGTTGGCCTGCGTGAGGCCCTCGTCGGGGTCGGTCGCCCGGATGTGGATCGGGCGCGTCATGAACCGGCGCGCGAGCGCGACGATCGGGCCCGGCATGGTGGCCGAGAAGAGCATGGTGTGCCGCACCGCGGGGGTCTGCGCGAAGATCTTCTCGATGTCGGAGAGGAAGCCGAGGTCGAGCATCTTGTCGGCCTCGTCGAGGACGACCTCCTGCACCGCCTTCAGGGAGAGGAGGCGCTGCGACGCGAGGTCGAGGAGGCGGCCCGGGGTGCCGACGACGATCTGCGCGCCGGCCTTGAGCTGCTCGATCTGGCCCTCGTAGGCCTTGCCGCCGTAGATCGAGACGACCTTCGTCGGGCGGTTCGAGGTCGCGAGCTCCAGGTCTTCCGTCACCTGGACGCAGAGTTCGCGGGTCGGGACGACGACGAGCGCCTTCACGCCGGGCTCGGGGTCGTCGCCGAGGCGCTGGATGATCGGCAGGCCGAACCCGAAGGTCTTGCCGGTGCCGGTCTTCGCCTGGCCGATGATGTCCTGCCCGGAGAGGGCGAGGGGGATGGTCTGCTCCTGGATGGGGAAGGCATCGACGATGCCCTTCCCGGCGAGTGCGTCGACGATGTCGGACGCGATGCCGAGCTCGGAGAATGTGGTCACGGTCTGCCTGTCATGGTTCGGGGGTGGAGCGCCCTGGTTTCGTCTGCAGGCGCCCGGGGCGCGGATCCATCGCCCGCGCACACCCCTCCAGCCTATCGGAGAGGCGTGGACGAGCCCGGAGATATGCTGAACGGGTGGTGATGTGGTCCAGACGGCGCGTTGCGCACCCCGAGCCGGCGCTGCGTCCCGTGGTCGCCCCGACCGGGCTCACGAAGGTCGAGTTCACCGCGCTGACGCCGGAGCCGCTGGCGTTCCTCGGCCAGGCCGCGGCGCTCCAGCTCGAGTTCTTCGAGGGCCTCGCCCTCGCCGTGATGCGCGCGCCCGACCTCGCGGCGAAGGAGGGCGTCTCGGCGGCGGCCGGCATCGCCCTGCGGGCCCACCATGCCCTGATCGCCGAGTTGCGCCGGGAGGGCGTCGAGCCCGTGTCGATGATGGCGCCGTTCAGCGCCGGGCTCGACCGCTTCCGCGCCGCGATCGCCGGGGACGACTGGTACGAGCTGCTCCTCGCGATCCACCTGAGCAGCGGCCTGCTCGACGACTTCTCGATCCGCCTCGCCGGCGGCCTGCCGGCCGACCTCCGCACGCGGGTTCGCGCGATCCTCGGCGAGGCGGCCCTCGGCCCGCGCCTCGAGGCGCAGCTGCTGCCGGCGATCGCGGAGATCCCCGGGCTGGGCGACCGGCTGGCGTTGTGGGGCCGGCGCGTCGTCGGCGACACGCTCCTCGTCGCCCGGTCGGCGCTCCGCGCCGCCGAGCGGCCGAGTCACCTCCAGGACGAGGTGGAGCCCGTGTTCACCGAGCTCATCGGCGACCACACCCGGCGGATGGACGCGCTCGGCCTCACGGCCTGAGGCGCGCCATCCGAGCGGATGGTCAGGCGCGGCGAGCCGCGGTGCCCGGGCGGGAGAGGCGCTCGAAGAGCTCGGCGTCGGCCTGATCGCGACGCGGGCCGAGCAGCAGGGCGACGAGCGCCGAGGCGACGCCCGCCGCGGCCAGCGCGACGACCCAGATCCAGGCGCCGTCCCACGCCCAGCCGAGCCACGTGAGGCCGACCCAGACGATCGCGGCCACCCCGGCGCCCACGGCCGGCACGAGGACCGTGCCGTAGGTGTGCCGGCGGGGCAGCGCGTACCGCGCGGCGAGGCCCAGGATGGCGCCGCCGAGCGTGACGAACAGGAGTTCCATCAGGCGACGAACCCGACGCGGCGGGACTCCTCCGAGCCGATCTCGACGTAGGCGAGCGCGGCGGACGGAACGACGTAGACGCTGCCCTTCACGTCGACGAGACGCAGCAGCGCGCTCTGCCCGGCGAGCGCGGCCGCCACGGCCTGCTCGACCTCTGCCGCCGCCTGCTCCGTCTCGAAGCCGAGCTCGCGGGGGGAGTTCTGGATGCCGATGCGAACGTCCACTGTGCGCCTTTCTGTCGGTGAGCCAACACTATGGCACGCGTCCGGGCGCGCCCTCCGCGTTCACTGTCGGCGGAACGGGTTACCGTGGCCGCATGCAGTCGACCCCCGCCGAGGCGAGCACCCTGACGGCCGTCCCGGATCAGGCCGCGGAGCCGTCCGCCGCGCCGTCAGCCGCACCCGCCGCGGATCCGATCGCCGAGGCCGACCGGGCCCGCGTGCTCGGGCTCGCCGACGGCCGGTCGGCAGCCGTGTTCGGCGCCCCGGGATCGGGCAAGACGACGCTCGCCGTCGACGCCGTGGTCGAGCGCATCCGCGAGCGGGGGTACTCGAGCGCCGAGGTGCTGGTGCTGGCCGCGAGCCGCGGCACCGCCACGACGCTGCGCGACCTGCTCGCCGTGCGCCTCGGGCAGGCGACCAGGGGGCCGCTCGCCCGCACGGCGAACTCGATCGCGTTCCAGGTCGTGCGGGCCCACCTCGGCCGGCCGGTCGCCCTGCTCACGGGCGCCGAGCACGACCAGCTGCTCGCCGAGCTGCTCGAGGGCGGCATCCGCGACGGCGGCGGACCGGACTGGCCCGACGCGCTCGGCCCCGACGTGCGTCGGCTCCGGGGCTTCCGCGCCGAACTCCGGGAGCTCCTCATGCGCGCCGCCGAGCACGGCGTCGACGGGCCGGCACTCGCGGCGCTCGGCCGGCGCGCGGGGCGGCCCGAGTGGATCGCCGCCGGCGCGTTCCTCGACGAGTACGACGACGTGAAGGCGGTGGCCCGCGGCGACGCGTTCGACTCCTCCGAGCTCGGGGCGTTCGCCGCCGGCATCGTCCGCGACTCGGCGCACGACCCGGCCGCCGCGGCGGCCCTCGGCACGCTGGCCGAGCTCCGGCTCATCGTCGTCGACGACGCGCAGGAGGCCACCGAGTCGACCGCCGCGCTGCTCGGCGCCTTCGCCGCGCGCGGGGTCGCGGTCGTCGCGTTCGGCGATCCGGATGTCGCGGGCAACGGGTTCCGCGGCGGTCGGCCCGAACTCCTCGGCACGCTCGGCACCGTCGTCGGCGGTGCCGCGGAGCGCATCGTGCTCGGTGCGCGCCACCGCGGCCGGCCCGCCCTGCGCGACCTCGTCGCCCAGGTCACGCAGCACGTCGGCACCGCACTCGGCGGTGCGCACCGCCTCGCCAGGGAGGAGGGCGCCGACGACGACCCGCTCGCGCCCGTGCTCGGCCTCGAGGCCGCGTCGCACGCGGCGGAGTGCCAGGCGGTGGCCGCCGTGCTGCGGGAACGGCACCTGCTCGACGGCATCCCGTGGTCGCAGATGGCGGTCGTGCTGCGCTCGGGCGGCGACGTGCCGCCCTTCGTGCGCGGGCTCGCGCTCGCCGAGGTGCCCACCGGGGTCGCGCAGGCCGGCGGTGCGCTCCGCGACGCGCCAGCGGCCGCGGCGCTGCTCGCGGCCGCATCCGTGGTGCTCGACCGGGAGCCGCTCACCGCGGACGGCGCGGTGGCGCTGCTCACCGGGCCGGTCGGCGGGCTCGACGGCGTGGGCCTGCGCCGCCTCCGCCTCGCGCTCCGCCACGAGGAGCTCGCCGCCGGCGGCGACCGGACGGGCGACGAACTGCTCGTCGACGCGCTCGGCGCACCCGGCGGGTTCGAGACCATCGACGCCGCCCCGGCGCGCCGGGCGGGCCGGCTCGCCCGCCTGCTCGCCGCGGCACGCGCCGTCGCCGTGCGCGGCACCGTCGAGGAGGTGCTCTGGTCGCTCTGGGACGGCAGCCGCCTCGCCGACGAGTGGGCGGCGCAGGCGGCCGGCACCGGCGTGATCGCCGAGGAGGCGAACCGCGCCCTCGACGCGGTGGTCGCCCTGTTCTCCGCCGCCCAGCGTTTCGTCGAGCGCGAGCCGGATGCCCCGGCGGTGCGCTTCGTCGACGAGCAGCTGGCGAGCGAGCTCCCGGAGGACACCCTCGCCCCGCGCCGCTCGGCCGACACCGTGTTCGTCGGCACGCCCTCGGCGCTCGTCGGGCGCGAGTTCGACGTGGTCGTCGTCGCTGGGCTCCAGGAGGGAGTGTGGCCGAACCTCCGGCCCCGGGGCACGCTGCTGCACACCGGGCTGCTCGCGCCCTCGGTCGCCGCGGCAATGGCCGGCTCGCCCGCGCCGGAGCCCGACGGTGCGCAGGCCGTGCGCGCCGGCGTGCGGGCCGACGAGCTGCGCCTGTTCGCGCTGGCGGCGTCGCGGGCCAGGCGACAGCTCGTGCTCTCGGCGACCGCGAACGACGACGAGCTGCCGTCGCAGCTGCTCGGGTTCGCCCCCGAACGGCTGCGCACCGCCCGGCGGCGGCCGCTGCACCTGCGCGGCATGGTCGGGGCGCTCCGCCGCGAGCTCGTCGACTCGGGCGCCCGGGAGCCCGCGTCCGCGCTGGCGATGCTCGCCGAGGCGGGCATCCCCGGCGCGCACCCCGACGAGTGGTACGGCCTGCGCGCCCCCTCGACGGAGGCGCCGGTCGTCGACCTCGACGGCGACGACGAGGCCGTCGTTCCCGTCTCGCCGTCGCAGATCGATCGCGCGGAGGAGTCGCCGCTCGGCTGGTTCATCGACCACGTCGCCTCCCCGCCGTCGGGGATCGCGGCGTCGATCGGCACGCTCGTGCACGCCGTCGTCGAGGAGGCCGGTGCACGGCCCGACGGCGACACCGGAGTGGAGACGATCTGGGCGGCGGTCGAGGAGCGGTGGCGGCAGCTGCGCTTCGAGGCGGGCTGGGTCGCCGAGCGGGAGCGGCGCGGCGCCCGGCGCATGGCCGAGGGCGCCGCCGACTACCTCACGGCCTTCGCCGACGAGGGGAAGGTGCTCCTCGAAGCCGAGGGCCGGTTCACCGTCGTCGTCGGCCGGGTGCGGTTGTCGGGCACGATCGACCGGGTGGAATCCTCTCCCGACGGCACCACCGTCATCGTCGACCTGAAGACCGGGCGCACGCCGCCGAGCGCGGACCAGACCGCCCGCCACCCGCAGCTCGCCGCCTACCAGCTCGCGGCGCGCGACGGCGTCGTGCCGAACGGCGGGCGGCACGGCGGCGCGAAGCTCGTCTACGTGGCCAAGCCCGCGCGCGGGGTCGCGTTCTCGGAGCGGGCGCAGCAGCCGTTCGACGAGGAGGCCGAGGCCGAGTTCCGCGCCCGGCTCGAGGAGGTCGCGCGCACGATGTCTGGCGCGACGTTCGACGCGCCGCTCGACACCGGGTTCCGCTCGAGGTTCGGCGACTGGCACTACCGGGTGCAGCTCGTGCCGGCGGTGTCCGCGTGAGCGCCGCGAACCCGGCCGCGCCCATCGGGGCCGCGCCGCCGGCCGTCGCGCCGTCGCCGACCGCGCCGCTCCGCGCCGGCGAGATCGCCGAGCGACTCGGCCTGCACCCGCCGACGCCTGAGCAGCGCGCCGTGATCGAGGCCGACCCGGCGGGCCGCGCGCTCGTCGTCGCCGGCGCAGGCAGCGGCAAGACCGAGACCATGGCCAACCGGGTCGTCTGGCTCCTCGCCAACGGGCACGTCGAGGTGCCGCAGGTGCTCGGGCTCACGTTCACCCGCAAGGCCGCGGGAGAACTCGCCGACCGCGTGCGGGAGCGGGTCGACCAGCTCGTGCGCGCGGGCATCGCGGCGATCGACCTCGACCCGCTCGAAGCGGCGGCGGTCGGTACCTACCACTCGTTCGCGAGCGGCATCTACCGCGAGCACGCCCTGCGCATCGGGCGCGAGCCCGACGCCGCCGTCTTGGGGGAGGCATCCGCCTGGCAGCTCGCCCGCTCGGTCGCCGCCGCCTCGACCGACGAGCGGCTCGTCGACCTCGACGCCTCGCTCGACACGATCACCTCGGCGGTGCTGTCGCTGAGCCGGGCGCTCGCCGAGAACGTCGCCGACAGTCGCGACGTGCGCGCGTACACGGTCGACTTCCTCGCCATGGAGGACCTCCCGATCGGGCGTCCGCGCAAGCGCACCCCGTTCGAGAGCCTCACGAAGGGGCTCGAGGTCGTCGGCTCGCTGCCGCCGCTGCTCGACCTCGCCGACCGGTACGCGGCCGTGAAGCGCGAGCGCGGGTACGTCGAGTTCAGCGACCAGGTCGCGCTCGCCCTGCAGATCTGCACGGAGCATCCCGACGTCGTCGCCGACTACCGCGACCGCTACCGGTCGGTGCTGCTCGACGAGTACCAGGACACGAGCGTCGTGCAGACGCGACTGCTCGCCGCGCTGTTCCGCGACGCGCCGGTGATGGCCGTCGGCGACCCCGACCAGTCGATCTACGGCTGGCGCGGCGCGAGCGCGGCGAACCTGGCGCGGTTCGGCGCCGACTTCGCGTCGGCGGGGGCGGCCGCGGTGTTCGACCTGTCCACGAGCTGGCGGAACCCGCGCGTCGTGCTCGACGCCGCCAACGCCCTCATCGCGCCGCTCGACGGCGGCGGGGTGCCGAAGGCGCCGCTCGCCGCGTCGCCGTTCGCGAAGGACGGCCGGCTGGAGGTCGCCTGGTCGGAGACGATCGAGGCCGAGGCTGAGCGGGTGGCCGGATGGTTCGCCGAGCGTCTGCACGACCCCGCGACCGGCGCGCGACGTTCCGGGGCGATCCTGTGCCGGACGCTGACGCACGTCTCCCTGTTCGCGTCGGCGCTGCGCGCCCGCGGCGTGCCGGTGCAGGTGCTCGGCGTCGCCGGACTGCTCGACCAGCCCGTGATCGCCGACCTCGTGTGCGCGCTGCGCGTGCTGCACGACCCCACCGCCGGTGCCGAGCTCGTGCGCCTGCTCGCCGGCGCGCGGTGGCGCATCGGTGCGGCCGACCTGGTGCAGTTGCGCGGGCTCGCCAGGTGGCTGGGCGATCGGGATGCCTCGAGCCGGCGCCTCGACGACGAGGTGCGTGCCGAGCTGCGCACCTCGATCGCCGCCGAGGAGTCGCCGTCGATCGTCGACGCGGTCGACTTCCTCCTCGCGGCGCCCGACACGCACCGCGCGCTCGCGGGGTTCAGCGAGGAGGGCCTCACCCGCATCCGACGGGCCGGTGCCCAGCTCCAGTGGCTCCGGCGCCGCGCCGGCGTGGGCCTCGTCGACCTCGTCGGCCTCGTGCAGCAGGAGCTCCTCCTCGACGTCGAGGTCGCCGCGAACGCCGACCAGCCGCTCGGCGCCCCGAGCCTCGAGGCGTTCGACGACCTGCTCGCGTCGTTCGTCGACGTGTCGGAGCAGCCCACGCTCGGCGCGTTCCTCGGCTGGCTGAAGGAGGCCGAGCAGCGCGACCGGCTCGCCCCCCGGCAGGACGACCCGGAGCCGGGGGCGGTGCAGGTGCTCTCGATCCACGGGTCGAAGGGCCTCGAGTGGGACGTCGTCGCGGTGCCGAGGATGGTCGAGGACGAACTGCCGGCGAAGCCGCGGTCCACGCGCGGATGGCTCGCGTTCGGCGAACTGCCGAACGACTTCAAGGGCGACCGGGCCGAGCTGCCCGAGCTCGTGTGGCGGGGATCGCAGACGCAGGCGGAGTTCGACGAGGCGTTCCTCGGGTTCCAGACCGAGAACCGCGAGCAGTACGCCGAGGAGGAGCGGCGGCTCGCGTACGTCGCGCTCACCCGCACCCGGTCCGACCTGCTGCTCAGCGGCTCGTGGTGGTCGTCGCAGAAGAGGCCCCGACCGCCGAGCCCGTTCCTGCGCGAGGTCGTCGCCGTCGGCGGCACGGTGGGCGACGAGTTGCCCGTCGCACCGGTGGAACCGGAGAACCCGCGTGCCGCGGCCGCCGCGACCGCAACCTGGCCGCTCAACCCGCTCGGTGCCCGTCGACCCCGGGTCGAGGCCGCCGCGTCGGCCGTGCGCGCGGCCGCCGAGGGACCGACCGGCGAGGGCGTCGGCCGGCGGCTCCGGGAAGAGCTCGACCTCCTGCTCGAAGAGCGTCGCCGTCGCCTCGACGGGCCCGGTGCGCCCGGATCCCCGCGCGCGTGCCCGCGTCGCGGTTCAAGGACTGGGTCGACGACCCGGCCGCGGTGGCCGCGGACCTCGCCCGGCCCATGCCGCAGCGCCCGTTCCGCGCGACCCGGCTCGGCACGCTGTTCCATCGCTGGGTCGAGCATCGCGCGACCGGCGAGGGCGAGGCCGCCGCGCTGGACGCGCTCGACCTGGTCGACGCGCTCGCGTTCTCCGACGACTCGGGCGAGCCGTCGGCGCTCGGCGCCGCCGCAGCGGACGACGCGCATCTCGGCGAGGCGGGTGCGGCCCGGATGCGGGCGCTGCAGGCGACGTTCGAGGCATCCGAGTGGGGGTCGCGCCGGCCCTCGGCGGTGGAGCTCGAACTGCACCTGCCGATCGACGAGCACGTCTTCATCTGCAAGATCGACGCGGTCTACGACGTCGACCCGGGCTCGGAGCTCGGGCAGCGGGGCATCCGCCACCAGGTCGTCGACTGGAAGACCGGGCGGGCGCCGCGCGACGCCCGCGACCTCGAGTTGAAGCAGACGCAGCTCGCGCTGTACCGGCTGGCGTACTCGGCGTGGACCGGCATCCCGGCGGAGGAGATCGACGCGGTCTTCTACTTCGTCGAGGACGACCGGGTCATCCGGCCCGACGAGCTCTACGACGAATCGGCGATCCGGCGGGCCTGGGCCTCGGCGGTCGCGGCGGCGGGATCGGCGGCCGCGGAACCTGCGGGCGCAGGGCCGGTGGGCGCAGGGCCGTTGGGCGCAGGACCGGTGGGGGAGACGGCGGAGCGGGTCGGCTCGGCCTGAGGGCCGGACCCGATCTCGCGGTCGGCGGGCGCGGGCTCGACGGGCGTCGTGTCGGCGGGCGCCGCGTCGGCCGGTGCGGCGTCGGCCGGTGCCGCGTCGCCCCAGTCGCTCAGGTCGAGCGGGATGGGCGCGGTCGCGTCGCCGACGGCGGCATGCTCGTCGAACGCGTGGCGGCCGCGCGCGAGGTCGGCGAAGTCGTAGCTGTCGGTGAGCATCGCGCCGCCCGCCTCGCGGAGCCGGTGCTCACGGGGAGTGCGGTCGAGCATCTCCTCGACGTCGGACACCGTCATGATCGGCCCGGTGTCGGGGGAGAGCGGCTCGCTCGACCGGTCGTGCACGCTCGACGCGAGCCCGTCGAGCAGGTTCACGGCGTCGTCGACGATCGACGAGTCGCGCTGCTCGACGCCGTGCAGCAGCCACCGCGCGAGCTCGACCTCGCCGTAGAGCAGCGCCCGCTGGGCGAGGTGCGCGTCGGCGCCGCCCTCGCGGGCGACCGTGTAGGCCTCGAGCGCGCGCTCGGCGTGCTCGCCACGCGAGGTGAGCAGCCAGTGCAGGTCGTTCGCGGGGTCGCCGACCGACAGGCCCGACCAGCCGATCACCCCGGTGACGCGCTCGGCGTCGACCAGGATCGAGTCGGCCGAGAGCGTGCCGTTCACGACCGTCGGCTGGAATCGCCACAGCGCGTCGTCGTCGGTCGCCTCCTCCCATCGGCGGAGGATCGCCGCGGGGAGCCGGCCGGTGTCGGCGGCCCGGTCGATGACCTCGACGACCGCCTCGCGGCAGCCGCCCGCGGTGCGCCGCGGGAGGCCGGCGTCGGCGATGAAGCCCGCCGGGAGCTGGTGGATGGCCGCGATCGCCAGGCCGACCGACTCGGCGAGCCGCGATCGGCCGGTCAGCTCGTCGGCGCTCGCATGCACGCCCGGCACGAACCCGGTGACGACGGCGCGGGTGCCGTCGATGGGCGCCTGGCCCACGACCTCGGGCACCGCGAACGGCAGGCGCGACCGCACGCCGGCGGTCAGGGAGCGCAGTGCGACGAGGTCGGCGGACTGCTCCGACTCGGCCGCCTGCGAGCGCGGAGCGCGGATGAGCAGCTCCCGGCCGTCGACGGCCTGGAGGCGGACGGCGTCGTAGCCGCCGTTGCTGCGCCGGCTGTGCGAACCGGCGGCGCGGACCTCCAGTCCGGGCACCGCCGCCGTGGCCAACGCGGCTAGAGTGAGTGGAGGTCTGGCCATGGCACACAGCTTAAGCAGGGTTCCGCGCTGCGCAGCCGACCGCCACGCCTTCCCGCGGACTCCGGCTGCGACGTGACGAGAGGTGGTCATGCCCGAACCGTCAGCCCCGCCGCTCGCCCGCGGCGTGTTCGACCGCGACGACGTCGGCCGCTCGGCGACCGGTCGTGAGGCGTCCTTCGATGCCGATCCGTCGGCCCGGGTGGTGGCCGTCCGCGACGGTCGGGTGCTGCTGGCGCAACGCGTCGACGGCTCCGCTCCCGCCCTCGACCTGCGCGCGCCGGCGGGCCTTCCGGCCGCACGGCTGCGCGGATACCTCGGGCGCGTCGACGGCCACCCGGTCGAGTTCCGCGTGTTCGGCGCCGACGAGGCCGACGCGCTCGAGCCGGAGGCCGCGCGCTGGGCGCCGCTCCGGGCCGCGGCCGAGACGCTGGCCGACGGGGAGGGCGCGCTCGCCGCGACGGCGGTCGCGCTCGCGAACTGGCACGAACGGCACCCGCGCTGCCCACGATGCGGCGCCGCGACGCGGGTGGAGCAGTCGGGTTGGGTTCGGCGGTGCGAGGTCGACGACAGCCTGCACTTCCCCCGGACCGACCCCGCGGTGATCGTGCTCGTCACCGACGACGACGAGCGCGTGCTGCTGGGGTCGAACGCGATGTGGGAGCAGCAGCGCTACTCGGTGCTCGCCGGCTTCGTCGAGCCGGGGGAGTCGCTCGAGGCCGCGGTCGTGCGCGAGATCGCCGAGGAGGCTGGGCTCGCCGTCGACCGTGTCGCGTACGCCGGCTCGCAGCCATGGCCGTTCCCGGCGAGCCTGATGCTCGGCTTCACCGCCCGGGTCGCGGCGGGTGCGTCGCCCGCGACGGCCCGCCCCGACGGCGAGGAGATCCTCGAGCTCCGCTGGTTCAGCCGCGACGAGCTCGACGCCGCGCGCGGCGAGGTCGTGCTGCCGGGCGCGACGTCGATCGCGCGCTGGCTGCTCGAGCGCTGGTACGGCGGACCCATCGACTCGGATGCCCCGTGGACGACGTCGTGATCGGCGACAGAGTGATCGGCGGCACGGTGATCGGCGGCACGCCGTGACCGCGTCGGCCGACCCGCTCCTCGCGGGCCTCGACGAGGCGCAGCGCGTCGCGGCCGAGTCGCTCTCGGGGCCGGTCTGCATCCTCGCGGGCGCCGGCACCGGCAAGACCCGGGCGATCACGCATCGCATCGCGTACGGGGTGGCGTCGGGGTCGTACGACCCGGCCCGCGTCATGGCGATCACGTTCACCGCACGGGCCGCGGCCGAGCTCCGCTCCCGCCTGCACGTCCTCGGCGCCGGCCGGGTGCCGGCTCGCACCTTCCACGCGGCCGCGCTCGCGCAGCTGAACCACTTCTGGCCGATCGTCGTCGGCGGCTCGGCGCCGCAGATCCTCGACTTCAAGGGCCGGCTGCTCGGCCAGGCCGCCGAGCGGGCCAAGGTGCGGGTCGACACGGCGACCCTGCGCGACGTCGCCGCCGAGATCGAGTGGCGCAAGGTCTCGCTGCTCGGCATGCCCGAGTACGAGGCCCGGGTCACGTCGCGGGGGGCGCCCGGCGACCTCACCGTCGAGCAGCACCTCGACCTCATCGCCGCGTACGAGTCGTTGAAGGACGAGCGGCGGATGCTCGACTTCGAGGACGTGCTCCTCGCCACTGCGGGCATGATCGAGTCGGAGCCGGCGGTCGCGATGCAGGTGCGCGAGCAGTACCGGCACTTCGTCGTCGACGAGTACCAGGACGTCTCGCCGGCGCAGGAGCACCTGCTGGAGCTCTGGCTCGGCGATCGCCGCGACCTGTGCGTCGTCGGCGACGCGAGCCAGACCATCTACACGTTCGCCGGTGCGTCCGCCGGGTTCCTGCTCGGGTTCGAGCGGCGGCATCCGGGTGCCGCAGTCGTGCGGCTCGAGCGCAACTACCGGTCGTCGGAGCCGATCGTCGCGCTCGCCAACCGGCTCATGCGGGGCCGCGAGGGGGCGCTCCGCCTGGAGGCGGCGCCGGAGGCGGACGCGGTGCGCGAGCGTGCGGCGGAGCGGATGCCCGAACCCACGGCGACCGCATACCCCGACGAGCTCGCCGAGGCGCGCGGCGTGGCCGCCGCGATCCGGGCGCGCATCGACGCCGGCGTCAAGCCCGAGTCGATCGCCGTGCTCGTGCGGGTGAACTCGCAGACCGGCATCCACGAGCAGGCGCTCGCCGAGGCATCCGTGCCGGTGCGGGTGCGCGGGGCGCAGCGCTTCTTCGACCGCCCCGAGGTGAAGGAGGCGGTGCACGCGCTGCGGGCCGCCGCGGTCGCGCCGGTCGACGAGCCGCTGTTCAAGTCGGTGAGCGACGTGCTACGCGGCATCGGCTGGTCGGCGCAGCCGCCGGAGGGACCGGGCGCGGTGCGCGGCCGGTGGGAGTCGCTGAACGCCATCGCCCGGCTCGTCGACGACGCGCCGCCCGACACGTCGTTCCGGCGCTTCGCCGACGACCTGCGCACGCGAGCCGAGACGCACCACGAGCCGACCGTGGAGTCGGTCACGATCGCGACGCTGCACTCGGCGAAGGGCCTCGAGTGGGACGAGGTGCACCTCGTCGGCCTCAGCGAGGGGCTCCTGCCCATCGCCTACGCGAAGGGGCTCGACGCGATCGACGAGGAACGGCGGCTGCTGTACGTCGGCATCACCCGAGCGCGGCGACGGCTGTCGCTGAGCTGGGCGGCACGACTCGGCGGCCAGCGCGGGGAGCGGGAGCCGTCGCGATTCCTCCGGGAGCTCGACATCCGCACGCCGGATGCGCTTCGATCGGCTGGATCCGCCGCCCGCCGGGGGCGATGACGAGGGCGCTCCCGCGCAGGTCGGATGCCCCGGTGCGGAGCCGGTCGTCGACCGCGGCGACGACCGCGGCGACCGTGTCGTGACGAAGGCGGACGCCCATCGGCGGCAGCGGGCGGCCGGCGAGCTGCGCGGCGATCGCCGGCCACGCGGCATCCGCGTCGCTCCGTCCGAGGTCGACGCAGCGCAGTCAGGGCCCGTCGTCGGCTGAGACGAACGGACCGACGGCGACGCCCGCCGAGGTGCGGATCACCGCCAGGTGCGGGATGTCGGCGGCGAGCCAGGGCCGGTGGGCCGACGACGGCACGGCCCAGGTGGCGAACAGCACGACCGCCGCGACCTCACCGGGACGGGCGTCGTCGACGGCCACGACCCGGTGGCCGAGCTCGCGGAGCGCGTCGGCGACGGCGTCGACCACCGACCCGGCGCCGTCGACGGCGACGAGCGCGGGCGCCGCGGCGGATGGGTCGGTCGCGGGTTCGAGGGCGGGCGCGACGCGGCGGAGCAGGTCGTCGACGGCCGCATCGTCGAGGCCGAGCCCGTCGCCGAGCACGTGGACGGTGGCGTCGGATGCCCCGTGCCGGAGCAGGGCGATCAGTTGGAGCACGGCGTCGCCGGGGGAGTCGAGCAGCACGAGCGCGTCGGGCGCGCCGAGCTGGAGCTGCGTCGGCGTGCGCCACACGAGCGGGACGGACGGGTCGATGCGCGGGGCCATGCGGCGAGCCTGCCCCACGGGGTCGTCGCGGTGGGCGAACCATCCACAGGGCGGCGGCCGTCGCCGGAGCGAGGCGTCGCGGGCCGGCGACTCGCCGGCCCGCGAGGGCCCGCGCAGCCGTTCAGCTCGCCGGCTTGGGCGGCTCCTCGCCGTCCTCGCCGGGCGCGGCCGGCATGTCGCCGCGGAGCAGGTCCTCGAGCGCCTGGTCGAACTCGTCCTCGGCGATCGCCTCGGCCTCGTCGGAGCCGGTGAGCCGGGCGATGAGGGCGGCCGGGTCGTCGAGGTCGGCCGCGGTGGGCAGCAGGTCGGGGTGGCCCCAGAGCGCGTCGCGCCCCTCGATGCCGACCGCCTCGGTGACCTTCCGCCACATCGCTGCCGCATCGCGCAGGCGGCGCGGGCGGAGCTCGAGGCCGACGAGCGTCGCCAGCGCCGACTCGGCGGGCCCGCCCGACGCGCGGCGCCGGCGGATCGTCTCGCCGACCTGCGCGGCCTTCGGCAGGCGCTCGGTCGCGTCGGCGGTGACGACGTCGACCCAGCCCTCGATGAGGGCGAGCATCGTCTCGAGCCGGTCGAGCGCGTCCTGCTGCGACTGGCTGCGCGGGCTGATGAGCGCGCCGGATGCCACCGCGTCGCGGAGGGCCTCGGTGTTCGACGGGTCGAAGCCCTCGGCGAGCTCCTCGAGGCGCTCGGTGTCGATGTCGATGCCTCGTGCGAACGCCGTGATCGCGGTGATCACGTGGAGCCGCAGCCAGCGCGCGTGCCGGAAGAGGCGCGCGTGCGCGAGCTCGCGCACCGCGAGGTAGAGCTCGACCTGGTCGGCGGGGATCTCGAGGTCGGTGCCGAACTCGGCGACGTTCTGCGGCAGGATCGCGGCGTGGCCGTCCTCCACGAGGGGGATGCCGATGTCGCCGCCGGAGACGACCTCGGTCGCCAGTTCCCCGACGACCTGGCCGAGCTGCATGGCGAACAGCGCGCCGCCGACGCCGCGGATCATCCGGCTGGCGCCGGCGATCATGCCGCGCATCTCCTCGGGGGCCTGCTCGGTCATCACGCGGGTGAGGGCGTCGGCGATGCTCGTCGCGACCGGCTCCGCGAGCTGGGTCCAGACGGGCATGGTCGCCGCGACCCACGCGCGACGGGTGAGGAGTTCCGCGGGCGCCGGCAGGGAGGTCACGTCGACCGCCTCGTCGAGCCAGAGCGAGGCGACCTGGAGCGCCTGCCCGATCCGGGCGCGCTCCTCGTCGGACACCTGCACCTGGCCTGCGGCGGCGCGCTGCTCGCCCTGGCGGAGCGCGGCCGACCAGTCGATCCCGTCGCCCTGCTGCTGCATGGCCTGCTGGAGCTGGCCGAACAGGGCGGCGATGCTCGCCGGGTCGTCGGGCAGTCCGGCCGCGCCGGCCAGGCGCGACGGGTCGATGCCGCCCGAGCCCGAGAGCAGCTCCCGCAGCATGTCGCGGAACTCGTCCTCGGGATTCCGGTCGCGGTCGTCGTCTTCGGCCACTGCCGCCGCCTCTCCTAGGTGTCCTCCAACGCTAACCCCGCCCACCGGCTCCGGCGCTGGGAAATGGCCTAGGCTGGGGCTTCCGGCTGTCCGCCCGTCGCGAACAGCACCGGAGGCGCGCCGGCATCGCCGAGAGGACAGGGTTGAGCATCTTCGACGACGACACCCCGCTGTCCGAAGACCCCCGCTGGCGCGACGAGCCGCCGGCCCCGCGCCGTCCGCTGCGCGAGCGCGTCGGGCGCTGGTTCCTCGTCGTCGCGATCGTCATCGGCGTGGTGTTCGCGCTGCTGCCGTCCCCGTACGTCATCGAGCAGCCCGGGCCCGTCTACGACACCCTGGGCACGACGGAGCACGACGGCGAGGAGATCCCGCTGATCGACATCCCCGACGCCGAGACCTTCCCGACGAGCGGCGAGCTCAACCTGCTCACGGTCAGCATCTACGGCAGCCCCGGCCGCACGCCGAACTGGTTCGAGGTCGTCGCGGCCTGGTTCGACCGCACGCGGTCGGCCGTCCCGGTCGAGGCGGTCTACCCGCCGGGCGTCACCCAGGAGCAGCGCGACGAGCAGAACACCGCCGACATGGTCGACTCGCAGCAGGAGGCGATCGCCGCGGCGCTCATCGAGCTCGGGTACGACTTCCCTCGCGACGTCACGGTCTCGAGCGTGCTCGACGGTTCACCCGCCGACGGCGTCATCGAGGAGGGCGACGTGATCGAGGCGGTCAACGACACGCCCGTGCACTCCGTCGACGAGCTCCGCGCCGCGATCGCCGACAACGGCACGGATGCCCCGGGCCGGTTCCTGATCGTGCGCGACGGCGTCGAGCAGGTCGTCGAGGTCACGCCCGAGGAGCAGGACGGCACCACGGTGATCGGCGTCGGAGTGCGGATGCACTACGAGTTCCCGATCGACGTCGAGATCCGGCTCGACGACGTCGGCGGCCCCAGCGCGGGCATGATGTTCGCGCTCGGCATCGTCGACAAGCTCACGCCCGGCGCGATGACGGGCGGCGACATCGTCGCCGGCACCGGCACGATCGACGCCGACGGCGAGGTCGGCCCGATCGGCGGCATCCGGCAGAAGCTGTGGGGCGCGAAGGACGCGGGCGCCGAGTGGTTCCTGGCGCCGGCCGACAACTGCGACGAGGTCGTCGGCAACGTGCCCGACGGGTTGCAGGTCTTCGCCGTCTCCGACCTCGACGAGGCTCGCGCGATCGTCGAGGCGGCGGGCAGCGGCGACGACCTCGGAGCCTTCCCGACGTGCGTCGCAAGCTGAACGTCCGCTGGGACCTTTCCGAGCCGCGCCCGCCTAGGATTGATTCCCGATCCCGTCCCGACCGAACATGAGGCCGAGAGTTGTCAACTGAGACGCAGCAGCAGAGGGCTCCACGGCGCCGTGCGCCCATCCTGATCACGATCGGGGTGGTGGCGGTCTTCGTGATCGGGTTCTTCGCGTTCGCGGGACTGTACGCCGAGGTGCTCTGGTTCGACCAGCTCGGATTCCTCGACGTGCTGACCACCGAGTGGATCGCCCGCATCGTGCTGTTCCTGGTCGGCTTCGCCGCGATGGCGGTGCCGGTGTGGCTGTCGATCAACATCGCCTACCGCACCCGGCCGGTCTACGCGAAGCTGAACAGCCAGCTCGACCGGTACCAGGAGGTCTTCGAGCCCCTGCGCCGCCTCGCCATGTACGGCATCCCCGCCGTCCTCGGCATCTTCGCCGGCGTCTCCACGGCGAGCCGCTGGGAGCTCACGCTCACCTGGCTGAACCGCACGCCGTTCGGCGAGTACGACCCGCAGTTCGGCTTCGACGTCGGCTTCTACGTGTTCGAGCTGCCGTTCTACCGCTCGATCGTCGGCTTCGCGTCGGCCGTGGTGCTGCTGTCCGCGCTGCTCGTGATCGCGACGAACTACCTCTACGGGGCCATCCGCATCTCGGGTCGCGAGATCGTGATCGCGAAGGCCGCGCGGATCCAGATCGCGATCACCGTCGGCATCTACCTGCTGCTCCAGGCCGTCAGCATCTGGCTCGACCAGTACGCCACCGTGAGCGAGACGGGCTCGCTCATCACCGGTGCCGCGTACACCGACGTGAACGCGATCATCCCGGGTCGGGGCATCCTCGCCGCCATCGCAGCCGCCGTCGCCATCCTCTTCTTCATCACCGCGATCATCGGGCGCTGGCGCCTGCCCCTCGTCGGCACGGTGCTGCTCATCATCTCGAGCCTGCTCATCGGCAGCCTCTACCCGTGGATCATCCAGCGCTTCCAGGTCGACCCGAGCGAGCGTGCGCTGGAGGCGCCGTACATCCAGCGGAACATCGACCTCACCCGAGACGCCTACGGGGTCGCGGACATCGAGGAGATCCCGTACGAGGCGAAGACCGACGCCGAGCCCGGCGCGCTCCGCGCCGACGCGGAGACCACCGCGAGCATCCGGCTCATGGACCCGGCCGTCATCGGCCCGGCGTTCCGCCAGCTCGAGCAGTACCGGCAGTACTACCAGTTCCCCGACGACCTCGACGTCGACCGCTACCAGCTCGAGGGCGGCACGCAGGACACGGTCGTCGCGATCCGCGACGTGAACCTCGAGGGCCTGAACGACGCGAGCACCTGGTACAACTCGCACATCGTCTACACCCACGGCTACGGGCTCGTGGCGGCGGCCGGCAACCAGCGCTCGGCCGACGGCCAGCCCGTGTTCCTGCAGTCCGGCATCCCCTCCACGGGTGCGCTCGGCGACTTCCAGCCGCGCGTCTACTTCGGCGAGAACTCGCCGGCCTACTCGATCGTCGGCGGCCCGGAGGGCGGCGACAAGGTCGAGCTCGACTACCCGGCCGGCGGCGACAGCGGCGAGCAGACCTACACGACCTTCGACGGCGACGGCGGGCCGAAGCTCGACAACGCGTTCACGAAGCTGATCTACGCGCTGAAGTTCCAGTCGGAGCAGATCTTCCTCTCCGACGCCGTGAACACCGACTCGCAGATCCTGTACGACCGCGACCCGGTCGAGCGCGTGCAGAAGGTCGCGCCCTACCTCACCCTCGACAGCGACACCTACCCGTCGGTCGTCGACGGCCGCGTCGTCTGGATCGTCGACGGCTACACGCTGACCGACCAGTACCCGTACTCGAACAAGGTCAGCATGAGCGAGGCGATCGCCGACAGCGAGGGCCTCGCCCCGCAGCTCGCGTTCGACGAGGTCAACTACATCCGCAACTCGGTGAAGGCGACGGTCGACGCGTACGACGGCTCCGTCACCCTCTACGCGTGGGACGACGAGGACCCGATCCTGCAGACCTGGCAGAAGGTGTTCCCGTCGACGCTCAAGCCGATGAGCGACATGTCGGGCGACCTCATGAGCCACGTGCGCTACCCCGAGGACCTCTTCAAGGTGCAGCGCGCCGTGCTCGGCCGCTACCACGTCACCGACGCGGGGTCCTTCTACTCCCGCGAGGACGCGTGGACCACGCCGAAGGACCCGACGGCCGCGCAGAACAGCACCCTGCTGCAGCCGCCGTACTACCTGACGATGCAGATGCCGGGCCAGGACGCCCCGTCGTACTCGTTGTACTCGACGTTCATCCCCGAGTCGCGGGGCGAGCAGAGCCGCAACGTGCTGCGCGGCTACCTCGCCGTCGACTCCGATGCCGGCACCACGAAGGGCGAACGCGCGGACGGCTACGGCAAGCTCAGGCTCCTGTCGCTGCCCGAGGACGACAACGTGCCCGGTCCCGGCCAGGTGCAGAACACGTTCAACTCCGACCCGACGGTGTCGGCGTCGCTGAACCTGCTGAAGCAGGGCCAGTCCGACGTGATCAACGGCAACCTGCTCACCGTGCCCGTCGGCGGCGGCCTGCTCTACGTGCAGCCCGTCTACGTGCGCTCGACCGGTGGCACCAGCTACCCGCTGCTGCAGAAGGTGCTCGTCGCCTTCGGCGACCAGATCGCGTTCCAGGACACGCTCGACGAGGCGCTGAACGTGCTGTTCGGCGGCGACTCGGGTGCGGCGGCCGGCGACAACCAGGTGGAGCCGGGCGAGGAGCCCACCGTCGACCCGGACACCGGCGAGCAGGTGCCGCCGACCGACCAGCCGGCGCAGAACTCCGAGCTGCAGGCGCTGCTCAACCGCGCCAAGCAGGCGCTCGCGAACAAGCAGCAGGCGCTCGCGGAGGGCAACTGGGCGGCGTACGGCGCGGCCGACGCCGAGCTGGCCGAGATCATCTCGGAGCTCGTCGTGCTCGCCGACGAGGGCTCGACGACCGAGGGCACGACCGGCACCGAGGGCACGACCGACGGGAGCGGCACGGGCCAGTGACCGTCGACCTGCGGTCGGGCGACTGGCTCGACGACAACCGCGCGAACTGGGACGACCGCGTCCCGGTGCACGTGGCGAGCGAGATGTACGACCGTGCGTCCCTCCGGGCCGGCGGCAGCCAGCTCGACCCGATCGCTGCGGCCGGCATCGCGCGGCTGTTCCCGGACGGGCTCGAGGGCGTGCGCATCCTGCACCTGCAGTGCCACTTCGGCTCCGACACGCTGTCGCTCGCGAACCTCGGCGCCACGGTCGTCGGCATCGACTTCTCGGAGCCTGCCATCGAGGAGGCGCGACGCACGGCGACCGAGCTCGGCCTCGCCGACCGTGCCCGCTTCATCCAGGCGAACGTCTACGACGCCAGGCACATGCTGCCCGACCCCGAGGGGTTCGACCTCGTCTTCACGACGTGGGGCACCATCGGCTGGCTGCCCGACGTCGCCGAGTGGGCGCGCATCGTCGCGTGGTTCCTGAAGCCCGGCGGGCGACTCTACTTCGCCGACGGCCACCCCACGGCGTGGATCTTCGACTACGACGGGAAGCCCGACGCGGACGCCGGCCTGCCGGCCGTGCGGTTCCCCTACGTGTCCGACGGCCCCGACGTGCTCGACGACCCGAGCGACTACGCCGACGCGGATGCCTCGATCGCCCACGCCCGCACGTGGGAATGGACGCATCCGCTCTCCGAGACTCTCGGCGCACTCCGCGCCGCCGGCCTCGCGGTCGAGGAATTCGAGGAGCACTACCGGCTGCCGTGGCGGATCTTCCCGGCCGTCGTGCCACTCGAGGACGGCATGTACGGATGGCCCGACACGAAGTGGATCCCGCTCGGCATCGAGATCGTGGCGGTCAACGCGGAGCGGTGACCGCCACGATCCCGTGCACGCCGGTGGCCGGCCCGCGCAGCGGGCCGGCCACCGTCGGTCGGGCGGGATCAGCGGCAGGGGCCGACCACGTCCCACGCGCCCCACGTGACGGTGCCTGGGCGCTCGCCCTTCGTCCACCACTGGGCGACGTAGGTCACCCCGGCCCGGCTCACGCGGTCGCCCGACACGTAGACGGTCGCGGCGTCCCAGGCGGGCGCGCAGGCCACCGGGACGGGAGCGGGTGCGGTGCCGCATCCGCCGATGGCCTGCCACGGGCCGCGCGCGTCGCCGGGCGCCTGGTTGCGGGTCCACCACTTCGCCCGGTACTCGACGCCGCCGAACGACACCACGTCGCCGGCCGTGTACACCGCGGTGGCGTACCACGGCGCCGCGCACGAGGCATCCGACAGCGGGCCGGGAGCCGCCGCCCGCAGCGTGGCGCCCAGCGTGCCGCCGAGCTCGTTCCGGTAGTCGCCCGAGAGGTCCCACCACATCGCGCCGCCGTAGCCCTGCTCGGCGACCCACTCCGCCTTGGCGTTCACCGAGGCGGGGTCGTCGTAGCTCCACCACTGGTCGCCGTCGTAGCGCCACGAGGCGCCGATGACGGGGTCGAAGTGGGCGGTGCCGAGCGTGCGGAGCTGGGCGTACGTCTTCGTGCCGACGTAGCCCGCGGCGGGCTGCCAGCCGGACGAGCCATCCGTCACGCCGTACCAGCCGTGGCCGTAGGCCGCGAGGCCCGCGTTCAGCTGCGACGGGTCGGCGCCGGCGGCCTCGTACATGCCGACCGCGCCGTCGAGGCCGAGGCCCCAGTTGTGGTCGCCGTCGGGGTGCAGGTTGCCCTGGTGGCCCGTCTGGTTCGGCACCCAGCCGCCGTGGAAGTCGTAGCCCTGCACGTTCAGGAAGTCGACCGCGGCGAACAGGCGCGGGTCGAGCCATCCGCCCTGGCCCGCGTTCCAGCCGCCGGCCGGCGCGAACGCCGTCAGGAGGTAGTCCTCACCCGTCTCCGCGCCGAGGTCGTCGAGGGCGGTGCGGAACGCCTCCATCAGCAGCAGGAAGTTCTCCCTGTCCTCCGGCCGGGCGTTCGTGGTCTCGCCGCCGGTGACCGGCCACTCCCAGTCGATGTCGATGCCGTCGAAGACGCCCGCGGCCGCGCCGTCGCCGCCCTTCCCGTCGATGACGGGGAGGTCGCCGCGCAGGTACAGGTCGACGCAGCTCTCGACCAGGCGCGCGCGCCCCTCGGCGGTCGACGCCGCCTCGGAGAAGTGATCCGACCAGGTCCAGCCGCCGAGCGAGACGAGCACCTCGATGTCGGGATGCCTCGCCTTGAGCTCGCGGAGCTGGTTGAAGTTGCCCGCCAGCGCCTGGGTGGGGGAGTCGGCGACCCCGTCGACCGAGTCCGCCGCGGGCACGAGGCGCAGGAAGTCGTTCTGCGCGTCGCCCTCGCCGGGCACGTCGAGGATGTCGCACACGAGGTCGCTCGTCACGTTGCCGAACGCGTAGTTCAGGTGCGTGAGGTCGTCGATCGCGCCGGTGGCGACGAGGTCGGCGACCTCGAAGCCGCGGGTGACGGGGGCGTCGGCCATGAGGTAGCCGACGGAGCGGTAGCCGTTCAGGCCCGGCGCGGCGGCCGGGGCAGGGGAGGGCTTGCCGGCCTTACCGGAGTTGCCGCCGTTGCCGTTGCCGTTGCCGCCGGCGGCGGCTTGGGCCGGGAGGGCAGCCGCGCCGAGGAGGGCAGCGGCCGTCGCGGCCGTCGCGGCGACGGCCAGGGCCGTGCGCAGGGCGCGCGGGAGTGATCGTTGGGAGCTCATCAGGTCCTTTCGCATCGAGCGTCGTTGCATGGGTGCGGTGGTGCGATGGTTCCGATCGCCGGCGGCGCCCGGCAGGCTCGTGGCCCTCGGACGCGGGTGGTTTCGGAGAACGTATCGAGAATCCGACGGATATGGAAGGACTATTTACAAAAGAATCCTTACAAACTGGATCGGGATGCCTCGGGGAGTGGTCGCGGGCTCGATTTGGAGGCGCCCGAATGCCGTGCTAGAGTTTCTTCTTGTGCCGCGGGGTGGAGCAGCTCGGTAGCTCGCTGGGCTCATAACCCAGAGGTCGTAGGTTCAAATCCTGCCCCCGCAACCAAGTGGCACGAAGGCCCGGTCTGATTCAGACCGGGCCTTCGTCATTTCCCAGCGCTGCGCGTGCGCGTCCTCCGCGGTGCTCGCGTCGATATCCTGCTCTCGTGACTCTCGACCAACGTATGCCAGGACTCGTCGACGTCGCCGCGAAGGCCGGCGTCAGCCTCTCCACGGTGTCACGCGTGATCACGGGTCGCACGCCGGTGAGCGAGAAGCTCCGGGCGAAGGTCATGGCCGCGGTCGAGGAGCTCGACTATCGCCCGAACGCGGCGGCCCAAACGCTGGTCAGCGGGAAGCGCTCGAACGATCGCGGTGCTCGCCAGGAATACGGCGCGCTTCGGCTACGCGGCGACGCTGCAGGGCATCGAGGAGGCGGCGCGCGCGTCGGGGTACGTGGTGCTGATCGCGGTGATCGAGTCGATCGACCCGCAGGAGATCGCGCGGGCGGTCAACTCGGTCATGTCGCAGCCGCTCGCCGGTGCCATCGTGATCGAGTTCGACGAGGTCGGCAGCGCCACCCTCGACGCACTGCCCGAGGCACTGCCGGTCGTCGCGGCGGCCGGCGCGATCCGGGAGGGGAGTGCTCGACCGCACGCCTTCCTCGATGATGCCGCGGGTGGTCGTGAGGCGACTGAGTACCTGCTCGGCCTCGGGCATCGCACGGTCCACCACGTCGCGATTCCGTCGACGCGGGCGCGCAGCGGCCGTGAGTGGGGCTGGCTGCAGGCGTTGGAGGACGCCGGGGCCGAGGTGCCGCCGATCATCCGCGCGGAGTACTCGCCGACGTCGGGATACGACGCCGCGCAGCGACTCGTCGACGATCCGGATGTCACGGCGATCCTCTGCGGCAACGACGAGGTCGCGATCGGCGTCGCCCGGGCCTACCAGGAGCGCGGCCGGCGTATTCCCGACGAGGTGAGCATCATCGGGTTCGACGACCAGCCGTTCGCGCAGATGTGGTCGCCCGCGCTCACGACGGTCGCTCAGGACTTCACCGATCTCGGGCGTCGGACTTTCGGCCAGCTCGAAGCCTGGTTGGCCACGGGGGAGCGGCCCGGTGACTCGACCGCACGGCCGCGGCTGGTCATCCGCGAGAGCAGCGCGGCAGTGAATCCCTGACCGCCCTCGCTCTGCGATCTCACTCACTCCTGAACTCTCGTTGACCAACGTTTGCAGAACGCAGTTTCCGCATGCTACCGTCTGACCAACGTTTGCAGAATGCCCATCGCCGGGCACGCGGAGAGGCAATGAGGCTTGAGTATCACGACTGTCGACCGGGACCCGATCAACGCATCGGCGGCATGGCCGTCCATCGTCCGGCTCGCCGCTTCCGGCGCCGCCCTGATCCTCGCGTTCCCGACGGACGCGCTTCCGGTCGTCCTGCACTGGGGCGCCGACCCCGGTGACCTCGATGAGCGCGAGCTCCGACTCCTCGAGCAGGCGTCGCGTGCGCCGCTCGCGACGAACGGCGTCGATCGCGGCGTGAGCGTGTCGATCCTGCCCGAGGGCTGGACGGGGTGGACCGGCACGGTCGGCCTGGCCGGCCATCGCGGCGGTCGGGATTGGTCGCCGAAGTTCGTCCCGGTCACGATCTCCGTCGACGAACAACGCGCTGGCGAAGGTGGCTCGATCGTCATCGACGCGGAGGACCGCGAGGCCGGGCTCGAGCTTCGACTGGACATCCAGCAGGAGGCGAGCGGCCTCGTGCGCCTCCGCGCCGCCGTGCGGAACGTCGGGGCGTCCGGGTACTGGGTCGAGGGACTGCAGCTCGCGCTGCCCGTGCCGACCCGCGCCGATGTCCTCCACGACCTCGCCGGTCGCTGGGGCAAGGAGCGCGTGCCCCAGCAGCGCGCCTTCACCGTCGGCAGCCACCTCCGCGAGGGGCGTCACGGACGCACCGGCGCCGATGCGGCGACCCTGCTCACGGCCGGCACGACTGACCTCGACTTCGCCTCGGGCGAGGGGTGGGGCATCCACGTCGCCTTCAGTGGCAACCACCGACTCGTCGCCGAGCGCGCGTTCTCAGGCGAGCGGCTCCTGCTCGGGGGTGAACTGCTCTTGCCGGGCGAGATCGTGCTCGCGCCGGGAGAGGCGTACGAGTCGCCCTGGGTGTACGCATCGTACGGCGCGGGTCACGATGCCGTCGCCGCGCGCTTCCACGAGTACCTCCGTGCACGCCCGTCGCACCCGCAGACTCCGCGGCCCGTCGTAATGAACGTGTGGGAGGCGGTCTACTTCGACCAGGACCTCGATCGGCTGACCGAACTCGCCGACCTCGCGGCTGGAGTCGGCGTCGAGCGGTTCGTGCTCGACGACGGATGGTTCTCGACGCGGCGCGACGACACGTCGGGCCTCGGCGACTGGACGCTGTCGGAGGAGGTCTGGGGAGAGGGCCGGTTTGCTCGCCTGGTCGAGGCCGTCAGGTCGCGTGGGATGCAGTTCGGGCTCTGGTTCGAGCCTGAGATGGTGAACCCCGATTCCGACCTCGCACGCTCGCATCCCGACTGGCTGCTGCAGGTGCCGGGGCGGCTTCCCGTCGAGGCACGCAAACAGCAGGTCCTCGACCTCACGCATCCGGGGGCGTACGCGCACCTCCGCGACCAGATCTCTCACTTGGTCGCGGAGTACGGCATCGACTACCTCAAGTGGGACCACAATCGCGATCTCATCGACGCCGGCTCGACGCGAACCGGCCATGCCGGCGTGCATGAGCAGACGCTCGCGACCTACCGACTCATGGACGAGATCCGCCGCACGTTCCCTGCGCTGGAGATCGAGTCGTGCTCCTCCGGCGGTGCGCGCGTCGATCTCGGGATCCTCGAGCACACCGATCGGGTCTGGGCCTCCGACTGCATCGACGCGCACGAGCGCCAGCAGATCCAGCGGTGGACGGCGCAGCTCCTCCCGCCGGAACTGGTCGGCAGTCACGTGGGCGCCGATCGCGCTCACACCACCGGCCGGCGTCTCGACCTGCCGTTCCGGGCCGCGACCGCGCTCTTCGGGCACTTCGGCATCGAGTGGAACCTCGCCGAGGCGACCGCGGCTGAGCGTGCTCTCCTCGGCGAGTGGGTCGCCTACTACCGCGAGGTCCGCGACCTGGTGCACACCGGCACCGTGCACCGACGCTCCCTTGAGGGTGGCGACCTCTGGTTGCACGGTGCGGTCCGCCCGGACCGCAGCGAGGCGCTGTATTCGGTCACCCTCCGCGACCGGCACGTCACGTGGCCGGCGGGACGGGTGCGGCTGCCGGGACTCGACCGCGACCGCACCTATCGTGTCGTTCCCGACGGGCCGAGGGCCCGTGACGCGTTCGTCCCGCAGATCCATCCGACGTGGTGGGCGAGCGGGGTCGAATTCAGCGGGGCGCTTCTCGCGGACATCGGGCTGCCGTTCCCTGCCATGAATGTCGACGAAGCCGTCCTCGTGAAGGCGGTGCGGCTGCCATGACCGCTACCCGAGCCCTCGTCCCGATCGCACCGGGAGCCGCGAAGCGGTCCCGGCGACGCCGCGGGGACCTCCGGGTCGCCCTGTTCTTCATCGCCCCCGCCGCCATAGGCTTCGTCGCCTTCTTCCTCATCCCCGCCATCCGCGGTATCTGGTTCAGCTTCACCGACCAGAACCTGATCGGCGGTGGCGAGTTCATCGGCACCGCGAACTACGAGCGGATGTTCCAAGACGAACTGTTCTGGAACGCGCTCTGGGTGACGCTCGAGTACGTCGTGATCAACATCGGCGTGCAGACGGTCCTCGCCGTCGGCATCGCGGTGCTGATGCACCGGCTCACCCGGTCCGCCGTGATCCGCGGGATCATCCTGCTGCCGTACCTGGTGGCGAATGTGGTCGTCGCCCTCGTCTGGTTCTGGATGATGGACTACTCGACCGGCATCATCAACGTGTTCATCGACTGGCTCGGCGGCGACCGCGTCGCGTTCTTCGGCGACGAGGCCCTCGCAATCCCCACCATCGCGCTGATCAACGTCTGGCGATTCGTCGGCTACACCGCGCTGCTCATCTTCGCCGGGCTGCAGACCATCCCGTCGGAGCTCTACGAGGCGGGATCACTCGACGGGGCATCCGAGCCGCGGATGTTCCGCTCGATCACGCTGCCGCTGCTGCGGCCGGTGCTCGCGCTCGTGCTCGTGATCACCGTCGTCGGGTCGTTCCAGATCTTCGACACCGTCGCCGTCACCACCGGCGGAGGACCGATCAACTCGACCCGGGTCATCTACTACTACATCTACCAGCAGGCCTTCGAGAAGTTCGATCTCGGGTACGCCTCCGCGCTCTCCGTCTTCCTCCTGGTGGTGCTCGCGCTCATCGCGTACTTCCAGCTGAAGATCATGCGCTCCAACCAATCCGACCTGGCCTGAGGACACTCGAATGACCCTGCTCAATGGTGACGTCACCCCGATGGTCGACACCCACGCGACCGTCGCCGACGAGGTCGGCCCGCACGGCCGGACCACGCGGCGGCCGCCGCGCCGCCGCCGACCGAGCGTCGGGCGGATCCTCGCCTGGACCGCCCTCGTGGTCCTCCTGATCGTGACGCTCTTCCCCTTCTACTGGATGCTCCGCACCGCCCTCTCGACGAACACCGCGCTGTACTCGAACCCGGGCAGCCTGCTGCCCGTCGACTTCACCTGGGGCGCGTTCGAGCGCGTGTTCGGGCTCGCGACCCCGGAGGAGGCCGCTGCCGAAGGCGGCACGACCGGCTCGATCGACTTCTGGCTCTACCTGCGGAACTCGGTCATCGTCGCGACCGTGATCACCGTCGGCCAGGTGTTCTTCTCCTCGATGGCGGCGTACGCGTTCGCTCGACTCGAGTGGAAGGGCCGCGACGCCGTCTTCTTCCTCTTCCTGACCGCGCTCATGATCCCGCCGATCTTCGTCCAGCTGCCGAACTTCATCCTGATCCGCGACCTCGGACTCCTGAACACGCTCGCCGGCATCATCCTGCCGTTCTTCTTCATGACGCCGTTCGCGATCTTCTTCATGCGACAGTTCTTCCTCGGCATCAGCCGAGAGGTCGAGGAGTCCGCGAAGATCGACGGCGCCGGACACATCCGGATCTTCTTCCGCATCATCCTGCCGATGTCGACCACCCCGATCTTCACCCTCGGGCTACTCACCTACATCACCGCCTGGGGCGAGTACTTCTGGCCGCTGCTCGTCGGCCGGGCCGACGAATCCCGCGTTCTCACCGTCGCGCTCGGCATCTTCCGATCGCAGACCCCGCAGACCGGCCCCGACTGGGCCGGCCTCATGGCCGGAACCCTCATCGCCGCGCTCCCCGTCTTCATCCTGTTCGTCGCCTTCGGCCGGAAGCTCATCGACAACCTCGGCTACTCCGGCATCAAGTAACGGCCTCGATCCTCCACCCCGGGCCGCGTCCTCGCGCGGCCCGTCCATCGAAACGCACCACCGATCACCAGAAAGGTCCATCAATGCGAAACGCACCTCGCATGCGCCGCGCCGTCGCGGTCGCAGCGGTCGCCGCAGTCGCCCCCCTCGTCCTCGCCGGTTGCTCTGCAGCGGGCGACGGCGGCTCGGATGCCTCGGCCGAGACGATCACCTACTGGCTGTGGGACACGAACCAGCAGCCCGCCTACCAGCAGTGCGCCGACGACTTCGAAGCCGAATCGGGCGTCACCGTGAAGATCGAGCAGTACGGCTGGGCCGACTACTGGCAGGGCCTGACCACCGGGTTCGCCTCGGGCACCGCGCCCGACGTCTTCGCCGACCACCTCTCGTACTTCCCCGAGTTTGTCTCCCAGGGCCAGCTCCTCGACCTCTCCGACAAGGTCGAAGCCGACGGGATCGACCTCGGCATCTACCAGGATGGCCTCGCCGACCTCTGGGTCGGACAGGACGGCGGACGCTACGGCCTCCCGAAGGACTTCGACACCGTCGCGACCTTCTACAACGAGCAGATGCTCACCGACGCCGGATACACCGCCGGCCAACTCACCGACCTCGCCTGGAACACCACCGACGGCGGCACGTTCGAGCAACTCGTCGCGCACCTCACCATCGACGAGAACGGTGTCCGCGGTGACGAGGCCGGCTTCGACAAGGCGCACGTCGCGACGTATGGCCTCGCGCTCAGCGGAAACGGCCTCAACGCGAGCGGCCAGCAGACGTGGGCGCCCTACGCGCTCAGCAACGAGTGGTACTTCGGGGACCAGACCCCGTGGACCACGTCGTGGAACTTCGACGCGCCCGAGTTCGTCGACACCATGGCCTGGTACAAGGGCCTCATCGATCAGGGCTACATGCCGAGCGTCGACATCGCCCTGTCGGAGCAGGACCCGCTGAACGGCTACCTGGCCGGCCGGTACGCCCTCGTCACCGACGGCAGTTGGATGAACACCTCCTACCTCGGCCAGGACGACGTCGCCACCAAGGTCTTCCCGACCCCGGCCGGCGTCGACGGCGCCCGCGCCAGCCTCTTCAACGGCCTCTCCGATGGCATCTGGGCCGGGACCAAGAACCCCGACGCGGCCTGGTCGTGGGTGAAGTACCTCGCCTCGACCGACTGCCAGGACGTCGTCGCCGAGTCGGCCGTCGTGTTCCCCGCTATCAAGTCGTCGACGGAGCTCGCCGAGCAGGCGTTCGCCGACAAGGGCTGGGACATCAGCGCCTTCACCGTGCAGGTATCCGACGGCACCACGAAGCTCCTGCCGATCGCCGACCACTGGTCCGACGTCAACGACACCATGACCGCGACCATCGAGGCCTACCTCAAGGGATCGGTCGGTCCCGAGGCGTTCACCGAGGCGAACGACAAGGTCAACGCGCTCTTCGAGTGACCTCGCGCGTGGCCGGGCCCCTCGGGTCCGGCCATGCACCGACCGGCTCAACCGAGCCGGTCCGCTCCATCTGCTCCATCTGCTCCACCGAACAGGCCCGTCGCGACCGCGGCGGGCCACCATCCAGCACGAAGGAGTGCCTCATGGCGCTGACACCATCCCTCCTTTCGAGCCCATCGCGCACGCGAGCCAAGCGAGGCGTCGCCGCCCTCGCCGCCGCGGCCGTGATCACGACCGGCGCGATCGTCACCTCCCAGCCCGCCACAGCGGCAACAGGCGACCCACTCCGGGTCGACTTCTCGCAGTCGACCGGTGAGTTCCGCGGAGGCGCATCCGGCATGCTGTACGGCCTGAGCGACGACGGCGTGCCCACCTATGCCATCTCGGCCGGTGCGCACCCGACGAACATCACCCAGAAGGCGCCGCACGGTCAGCAGCACCCCAACGGCGACCCGCTCGAGATCGAGGACCAGTTCTTCGCTACCGGTGGCGAGTACATCATGGTCAATATCCAGGACTACTACCCGGACTGGTCGTACAACGGCGGCAAGCGCCCGACGGACTTCAATACCTACCTCGACATCGTCCGCACCGTCGTGACGTCGATCAAGACCGAGTCCGACCACCCCGAGAAGTACGTCTTCACTCCGTTCAACGAGCCCGACGGCGGCAACTGGTACAACAACTGGGGAACGATGAAGAACACGTTCCTCGCGGACTGGAAGGTCACCTACGAGACCATCCGCAGCATCATCCCCGATGCGAAGATCGCCGGGATGGGAGACACCGGCTGGCAGGCCACACGCACCCGTGACATCTTGACCTACGCGCGCGACAACCACGTCCTGCCCGACATGTTCACCTGGCACGAACTCGGCATCAACAACCTCGCGACCTATCGCTCGCACTACGACGCCTACCGCCAGATCGAACGCGACCTCGGCATCGGGCCGCTCCCCGTCAACATCACCGAATACGCGATGCGCCGCGACATGTCCGTGCCCGGGCAGATCATCCAGTGGCTCGCGATGTTCGAGGACACCAAGGTCGACGCGCAGACCGCCTACTGGACCTACGCTGGCAACCTCAACGACAACATGGCCAAGAACAACAGCGCCAACGGCGCCTGGTGGCTCCTCAAGTGGTACGGCGACCTCACCGGCGACACCGTCGCGCTCACCCCGCCCCAGCTCAACGTCGTCGACACCCTTCAGGGGATCGCGGCGATCGATGAAGACACGCGAGTTGCCACCGTCCTCTTCGG
This sequence comes from Agromyces sp. MMS24-K17, assembly GCF_043950245.1. Lineage (GTDB taxonomy): Bacteria > Actinomycetota > Actinomycetes > Actinomycetales > Microbacteriaceae > Agromyces. The sequence continues at coordinate 2,397,606 of NZ_CP171640.1, forward strand.
CGGCAGCAGCAGCGACGTCACGCTCGACCTCGGCACCCTCCCGCACGACGTCTTCGGCTCCGAGGTCGACATCCAGGTACGCGAGGCCGAATGGACCGGCCAGGAAGGCGAGGCCACCGCGCCGCGCATCGTCGCCGCCGACCGAGTCAGCACCGACGGCCCGATCTCCTTCACCGTGCCCAACGACGACCGGCTCTCCGCCTACCAGCTCGTCATCACCCCGGCGCTCGCTCAGGAACCGGTCGTCGACCCCACCTGGCGGACCTCCGTCGAAGCCGAGAACACCCAACTCGCCAACGTCACCGCGTACGCGCAGTCGATGGGCAACGACTGGCTGTTCGCCGCATCGGGTCAACGCGACGTCGGCAGCACCAACAAGGTGAACTCGTCGCTGACGTGGAACGTCACCGTGCCGCAGGCCGGCACCTACCGCCTCGGGGTCATCGCCGGCGTCAACGGTCCGAGCATCGGACCCGGCCAGCACGCCCTCTTCGTCGACGGCGCCTTCGCCGGAACCATCGACTACGAGGCGGGCTTCAGCTGGGGATACCGCGGCCGCGCCGAGACGCTCGTCGACCTCCCAGCGGGCGCCCACCAGCTCTCGATCCGCATGAGCAAGGACGGGACGACGCTCCTGCCGGGCTCCGACATCTCGCTCGACAAGTTCGACCTCGAACTCGTCGACGGTGCGGAGACGATGGCGTACCCGGCACTCCTTGCCCGTACCGACGGTGTGACGCGGTTCGACACCGAAGGCGTCCGCGGCAGCGTCGAACTGTCGGACGGTGATGACGCGACCTTCTACATCGCCGCGCGCACCGAGGGGTACTACGACCTGAAGCTCGATTACACCACCCCGGCGGCTGCCGACGTCGAGGTCCAAATCAACGGTCGCGAACTCGCCGGCTTCGAAGCCGACGCGGCCGGGTCCTGGCAGTCGACCGCTCGCGTTCACCTCGCGAAGGGAATCTCAGAGATCACGGTCAGCACAGGCGACGCGATCGACCTCGACCGCCTCACCACGGTCCGTGCGAACGACGGCGACACCGCGACCATCCGCATCGAAGCCGAGGACGCGACGAAGGTCCAGCTCGCCGGCGCGGCGAAGGTCCAGAAGAGCGCGCAGCCCACGAACGAGTCGGGCAGCAACGTCGGGTTCATCGGCGGAGGTGCGGCCAACACCATGACCGTCACCCGTCCCGCCGGCACCCCCGAGGGCCAGTACGACCTGTCGGTGCGATACGCGAACGCCGACCGGAACACCGGCCACGCCTACAACACCGACGTCATCAGCCGGAAGCTCGACATCACCGAGACCGGCGGGGCGACGCAGCGCGAAGCGTTCCGTCACAACTACTCGTGGAAGGGCTACTGGACGCACACCGTCGCGCTCGATCTGACCACCGCATCTGGGTCTCTGGTCTTCAGCAACGCCACCGGCAGCGCGCCGAACATCGACTGGATCGCGCTGTCACCTCTGGTGCTCGGTGAGACCGAGAACACGCGACTCGACGAGCCCGAGCGGAGCCTCGCCATCACGGCGGTCGCCACGACCCGCTGCGTAGCCGGCAAGGTCGTCGTCGCGGTTCAGGCGACCAACGCCGACGAGGTCCCGGTCGACCTCACCATCCAGACCGCGTACGGCAGCAAGGCCGGGCTCAAGGCGGCGGCCGGGAAGTCGGTCGCGCAGGCCTTCAGCAGCCGGCTCGGGGGAGTGCCCGCCGGCAGCGCGACCGTCCAAGCGTCCGGGGAACTCGATGGCACGCCGGTCACGACCGAGGTGACGGCGCCGTATACCGCAGCGACCTGCTGACGGCTCGTTCGAACGAAACCCTGATCCACGACACAGGAAGAAGCATCCGATGCCAACCAGAACCCTGCTGCTCCGCGCGTCAGCCGTGACGCTCGGCGGCGCGCTCCTCACCGGCGTGGCCGGCATGGCGGCGGCCGACGAGATCGACGGGAACGGCGTCGCCGTCCAGGTCGAGATCGCCGAGATCGACGAGCCGGGTGTGCTCGCCCTCACCGTCGCCGGCGACGCGGTCACGCTCACCGAGGACGGGTCCACCGCGACCGTCCGCCAGTTCACCGGGACCCTGCCCGAGGTCACCGTCACCGACACTCGCGACGCCGACGAGATCCCGGCCGGCGCCGGGTGGTACGTCATCGGAAGCGCGACTAACTTCGTCGGGGACGCCGGCCAACCGACGGTCGAGTCCTCCTTCCTCGGCTGGTCGCCGCACCTCGACGATCCGGACGGCACCGGGGTGGTCGCCGAGGGTCCTGAGGTGTTCTCCGAGATCGACGCCGACGGGGCACCGAACAACGTCGGCCTGGTCGGGAAGGAACTCCTTGCCCTCGCACTCGACTCCGGTGAGGCCGCCGTCACCGGGTC